>CP067346.1:155000-2555000 GCA_021561035.1 Clostridioides sp. ES-S-0054-01 | reverse complement strand
TTACCTGATGGCATATGCTTACTAAAAGAAGATTTAAGTATAAACTATGCAAATAAATCGTTTTTAGATATGCTAGCTTTTACAAATATAGATGATATAAAAGACTCTAATATTAAGGTATTAATGAATGCAAATACTGAAGAAAAAATGAAATTTACTGATAATATGGCTAAAGTTCTAAATGAAAATAGAAGTATACTTTTACTAGAGTATGAGTTGATAAATAGTTATGATGATATAGTAGAAGTAGAATTAAGTGCATTACCTTTTGCTATATATAACAGTAGATACATAATGCTTATTATAAAAGATTTAGTACACAAGAAATATTCTGAACAAGCAGAAAAAGAACTGCTTGAAAGATTTAAAACAGATAAAATCAAAACTGAGTTTTTTGCAAATATGTCTCACGAGTTAAAAACTCCACTAAATGTTATATCAAGTTCAAATCAACTAGTAGATTCTTTCTATAGAAGTGAAAAGATAAAAGACTACAACAATAATATTAAGTCTCATGTAGATTTAGTAAGACAAAGTTCTTATAGGCTTCAAAGATTAATAAATAATATTATAGATTTAACAAAGATGGAGTCTGGGTTTTATACACTAAAGCTTGCAAAATACAATATTGTATCTGTAATAGAAGACTTATTTATGAATATAGAAGAGTATACAAGTAGAAAAGATATAAAAATTCTATTTGATACAGAACTTGAAGAAATTAATGTTTATATAGACAAAGTTGAAATTGAGAGGATTATGTTGAATCTATTGTCAAACTGCATTAAGTTTACTGATAATGGCGGATGGATATACGTAAATATCTATCATAAAATAGATAGGATAATCATAAGTGTAAAAGATACTGGAGTTGGAATACCTAAAGATAAGTTAGAATTGATTTTTGAAGAATTTTCACAAGTTGATAAGACTCTATCTAGAAATACTGAAGGAAGTGGAATAGGACTTGCTATAGTTAAGAATTTAGTAAATCTTCATGGTGGAGATATAGAAGTAGTAAGTGAAGTGAATAAAGGTACGGAATTCTTGATTTCACTTCCAATAAAAAGTTTTAATAGTGAACATTATACAGAAGATAAGAGAATATATAATATTCAAGAAAAAATAAAAATAGAATTTTCCGATATATATTATTAGAGGTTATTACAAAATAAAATGAAATTAAAATACTATATGTTTATAGTCAAATCTTTTATAAAAAATGGGCTATCATAAAGTGATTATTATGATAGCCTATTTTTAGTTTGATTTTATATCTATATATGAGAACATATAATCTCTAAACTACCTTCAAAGCTAAAATCTCCAAAGTTATTTGGTAATATGAAGTGCATTCCCTTTTTTAAATCATATTCAACAGAATTGTGTACTAGTTTTCCATTTCCATCTAGTACACTATATAATGAAAAAGGTGTATTATGTGTAAATTTACATTTTCCAAAAACATCTAGTTTATAAACGCTAAAAAATTCATTTGATACAAATGTTGTGCATTTAAATTGTGGTGTTGATACGGTTTTATAATCAGTATCAAAATTTATATGAGGAACATTCGTAACATCTATTGACTTTTGAACATGAAGTTCACGTTTATTGCCTGAATTGTCAGTTCTATCATAATCATAAACTCTATAAGTAGTATCTGAATTTTGCTGAGTTTCTAAAATTAATGTTCCTTTACATATAGCATGTATAGTTCCACTTGGAACATAAAAAAAATCTCCCTTTTTTATGTTAACTTTTCTAAGTAGTTTGTCCCATTCATTATTATTTATCATATCTACAAATTCTTTACGAGATTTTGCATTATGACCTATTATAATTTCTGCATCATCAGAACAATCTATTACATACCAACACTCCGTCTTACCTAACTCTCCATTTTCATTTTTCTTAGCATATTCATCATCTGGATGAACTTGAACTGATAAATTATCATTTGCATCCAATATTTTTGTAAGCAAAGGAAATTTATCTCCAGGTGTATTTCCAAATAATTCTCTATTTTTATCCCATAATTCAGACAGTTTTTTACCTTTATATTCTCCATTTTCTATTAAGCAATCTCCATTTTTATGAGAACTTATAGCCCAACATTCACCAGTTGTTGGTGAATCTATTTCATAATTAAATTTATCTTTAAGTGCAGTACCGCCCCATATTCTATCCATAAAAATAGGTTTTAAAAATAGTGGTTCCATAATCTTGTTCCTCCTATAATATTAAATTTATCCTACAAATAATTATATATAAATAGATTATAAAATCAAGAGTAAAAAAGTTTTGTCCCTTGAAATGACATAAAGTATAAGGAGTTATCAAATAAGATAAACTATGATTATAATATAAAGTTCTAAATTGGAGTGATAATTATGACATTATTTAAGGAAGAAAGCAAAAAATATGAAGAAGAATTTTTGAAATTGTTGGAAGAGTGGATAAGCATACCTTCATTTTATGATAAAAAAACTGCATCTAAAGATATGCCTTTTGGAAAAGGTGTATATGATGCATTGAATTGGTTTGAAAATTTAGGCAGAAAAAACAATTTTAAAGTAAAAAATATAGATAATCATGCTGTTCAAATTGAATATGGACATGGTAAAGAGTATGTAGATATATTTGGACATTGTGATGTCGTAAATCCAGGAGAAGGATGGGACAGTGAGCCATTTAAATTAAATATTATAGGCGATAAATTAGTTGCTAGAGGAGTATCTGATAATAAAGGACCTATGATAGTGAATTTTTTAGCACTAAAAATGATAAGGGATTTAGAGATTGATTTAAAAAGAAAGGTTAGATTAATAGTTGGAGGAAATGAAGAGAGTGGATTTAAATGTATAAAGCATTATTATAGCAAAGAACCATATGGTGTATGTGGATTTACTCCAGATGCTAAATTTCCTGTGTTAAATGGAGAAAAAGGTGGAGCAATAATAAAATTAGTTTCAAATATAGATGATAAATCTTTATACGTAAGTGGTGGAATAGAGTTTAATACAATACCAGATAAAGTGTATATAAATAATATAGAAAAATTGGGTAAAGATAATATCTGTTGTGATGTTAACAATAAATCAATAAGTTCTGATAATGGCAGTTATATTGTGCATGGAAAAGGTGGACATTCATCTAAACCTGAAAAATCAAATAATCCTATATTAGGTACAATTAAACTTATGTCAGAGATTATTGATGAAGAGTGGGCAAAAGACTTGTATAAATTAATAAACGAAGATAATATAGATGGAAAATTATTTAATTTAAATATTGAAGGAAAATGTGGAATTTTATCAATGGTTCCAACAATAATAAATATAGTAGATGGAAAGCTAGAAATAGTTTTAAGTGTTAGATATCCAGAAGTATTAACAATTGAAGATATAATAAAAAAATTTGATTTGTATATGAAGAGAAATAACATTAATAAATTTAGGATTATTGGGGAAAATTTAAAGCAAGCAAATTATATAGATAGAAATTCAAAACTTGTAAAAAGTTTGCACGATATATATATAAAGTATTCTGGTGATTTAAAAAATGATGTTAGAGTAACTAGTGCAGGAAGTTATGCTTCTGAAATGAATAATTCAGTAATATTTGGTTGTGAATTTCCTGATGGAAGTTTTGGAAATGTCCATAGTGCTAATGAATTTGCTAGCTTAGATAGATTTATAAATGCAATAGCCATATATGCAGATGCAATAATTGCATTATGTAACAAAATATAAATACAAAATGTCCCTTATACAGACATATTATATATACAATTAAAATTTTACTTGATATATAATTGAAATCAAAGAGAAGGTGATACAATGATAACTAAGAAACATGCATTAATAGTAAAAAGTTTAAGCAATAAAGACGGATATATGACATCAAGTGAACTAGCTATCAAATTGGATGTGTCCACTAAAACTATTAAAAGATATATAGCAGATTTAAATAGTATTTTAAGCAAGTATGATTTGGTAATAGCTTCTTCTAGAGGTATAGGATATAAGTTAAGTGGCTCTAAAAGCAGTATAGCAAGAGCTGTTAAAGAAGCAAATAAATATATTGATGGTTTTTTAGATGACTCTGAAGAATCAAGAATGTCAAATATAATATGTATGCTTATTAATAGAAATTATATGAGTATAGAAGCAATGGCAGAAGAATTAAATCTAAGTATAGCCGCTATAAATAAATTGTCTAGTAAGCTTAAAAGAAAACTTGAAAAGTATGACTTAGTTATAAAATCTAAACCTTACTATGGAAGCTATATACATGGTGAAGAAATTAATATAAGACAATTGATTACTGACTATGCAATAAAATTGGATGAAAAAAGTAGAGTCAAGGTGTTTTTAGATGATATCAGTGAAAACGATATATACTGTATAGAAAGTATTTTAGAAAAACATTTAAGAGAGAACGATACAATAATTTCAGACAAAGATTTTAATCTTTTGATTTCAAAGATAATAGTTTCTGTATTTAGGAGTAAGAGAGGTCATAGCAAACACATAAACTTAATGGATACAAGTTATAGGTTTCATAATTATTACTTTATAGAAAGCTTAATGAAAGAAATCTCTGAAACGATTGGATTTAAACTTGTTGAAGATGAAGTAATTTATATTTCAAATTATTCTGGTGTAATAGCATATAAAGGTACACAAGGAAGAAAAAGCACAAGTGAAGTAGAGGAGCGAATAAGTAGTGTTATAAGTAGTGCACTTCAGGATATATTACTTATTTCAGGTAGTGATTATACAAAAGACGAGGAGTTTATGGTATCAATATCTGACCATATAAAGAGATTTTTAAATAGAGCTAAAGCTAATATAAAATCAAATAATCCCTTACTTCATCAAATAAAAGAGAAGTTTCCAATAGCTTTTAATCTAGCTGTGTTTTTATCAAATAAACTAGAAACTGAATTTAATTTAAAACTTGATGAGGATGAACTTGGATATATAGCTATTCATTTTGCTGCTTCAAATGAAAGAATGAAAAAAAATACTAGTAAAAAAATTTGTATAGTTTGTCATTATGGTATAGGAACAGGACAACTTATATCTGAAAAGTTAAAGCAGAATATAAGTGATTTAAATGTAGTAGGTGTTTATCCAGTTAGATACCTCGATATGGCTATAAGTCAAGATGTCGATTTAATAGTGTCTACTGTTGAATTAAAAGGATATGAAAAACCTGTCTTATATATAGAAAACATATTTGATGATAGCTTAATTGAAAACGTAAACAAAGCCTTTTATGAAAAGGAAGAAAGAAGAAAGATAATAAGTAACATGTTTGATGAAAAAGCTTTTTTTAGCATAAAGGCTAGCACTAAAGAAGAGGTTATACTTTCACTTTCAAATAAACTAAAAGAAAGAGGCTTTATAGAAGAAAGTTCTATAAAAAGCATAATAGATAGAGAAAATATTTCATCAACTGAAATAGGAAATCTAGTGGCAATACCTCACACAATAGTGAAGGGAGATAAAAAATCTATAATAGGAGTTGGAATACTTGAAAATCCCATAATTTGGGATAAGCAGGAGGTTCAACTAGTATTTATGGTATTTTTTAATACTAAAGAAAAACATAATTTCTCGATATTTAAATACCTTTATAATTTTATAAAAGACGAAGGTGGAGTAAGAGGAATTATTAAAATATGTGATTTTAATAAATTAATGACACTGATAGGTAATTAAGGAGGAAATTAATAATGGGAACAAACATATTTAACAAAGAATATGTATTTTTAAATGTTGATGCTAAATCAAAGATTGAGGTTTTAAAATTTATAGCAAAAAAAGCTAAAGAATTAAACTTAACAGAAGATGAAAGTTTTGTATATGAAGGTTTAATGGCTAGAGAAGAACAATTTACTACAAATTTAGGAGAATCTATAGCAATACCTCATACTAAAAATGATGCAATTGAAAATCCAGCAGTAGTAGTGTTGAAGTTTAATGAAGATGTTATTTGGAATGAAGGTGAAGATAAGGTTAAATTGGCGATAAGCTTGCTTATGCCAGGAAAAAGTAAAGAAAATATTCATCTTAAATTATTATCATCTCTTTCAAGAAAATTAATAAATAAAGACTTTAAAGATTCTCTTTTAAAGAGTGATAATGCTGAGGAAATATCTAACTTAATAAATGAAGCTTTAGGTTTATAAATAAACACTAAGGTTAAAATAAAACAAATAATTAATTAAAAAATAGGAGGAATTTAAAATGAATAAAAAATTAGTCGCATTATGTGCTTGTCCAATGGGATTAGCTCACACTTTCATGGCAGCAGAAGCAATAGAGCAAGCAGCAAAGGCATTAGGTTATGAAGCAAAAGTTGAAACTCAAGGTGCAGATGGTGTACAAAATGAGTTGACAAGAGATGATATATTAGGAGCAACTATGGTAATACATGCAGTGGCAATAACACCAGAAGGTATGGAAAGATTCGATGGTTGTGAAGTTTATGAAGTTGAATTACAAGAAGCTATAAAAAATGCAGAGGGTGTTATAAAAGAAATAGAAGAAGATTTAGGAATATAATAAATTTATTGTGGAGGAAATAGAATGGCAATTAAGAAAAAGGTTATAAATAGTTCAGGTGCTTCTACTCCATCTAGTCCAACTCAATCAAAGGGAAATGGAAAATGGAAAGAAATAAGTAAACATATAATGACGGGTATATCATATATGATACCAGTTTTAGTAATGGGTGGACTTATAGGAGCTTTATCTCAATTAATACCATATGCTATATTAGGGCTTGACCCATCTGTAGGTATAGTTGATGCTATGAACTCAGGTGAATTTACAGGATTCAAGCTTAGTCTTTTAAATATGGCACAATTAATGTCAAATTTCGGATTTACTTTATTTGGATTTGCAATACCACTATTTGCAGCATTTTGTGCAAACTCTATAGGTGGAAAAACAGCCTTAATTGCAGGATTTATAGGAGGGTATATAGCCAATAAACCTGTAGGTGTACCACAATTTGTGGATGGACAATGGACTGAAGTTGTTCCAGTTGCATCAGGATTTTTAGGCGCAATATTAATAGCATTCATAATAGGATATTTTGTAAAATGGTTAAATAAATCTATAAAAGTTTCTCATAACTGGTTAGCTTTTAAAACAACATTTTTAATACCATTAATAGCATCATTAGCTTGTATGGTATTGATGATATTTATAATAACTCCATTTGGTGGATTAATTAATGAAAGTATGAAAAACTTCTTAACAGCAGCAGGAGCAGCAGGAGAATATGTATATGCAACAGCTTTAGCAGCAGCTACAGCATTTGACTTAGGAGGACCAATAAATAAAGCAGCAGGATTTGTTGCACTTGGTTTAACTACAGAGAATGTACTGCCAATAACAGCAAGAACAATAGCCATAGTTGTTCCTCCAATTGGATTAGGATTAACAACATTATTAGATAAAAGACTAGTAGGAAGAAGAGTATACGATAGACAATTCTATCAAGCAGGAAAAACTTCTATGTTCTTATCATTTATGGGTATATCTGAAGGAGCAATACCATTTGCACTTGAGAGACCAGGTTTTGTTATACCTTTAAATATAATAGGAAGTGTAATAGGAGCTATTACAGGTATAGTTCTAGGAGCAATTCAATGGTTCCCAGAGTCAGCTATATGGGCATGGCCTCTAGTAGATAACTTATTTGGATATGTAATAGGTATAGCAGTTGGTGCTATATTCATAGCAGTAGGAAATATATTCTATAGAAATAAATTAATAAAAGATGGTAAACTTGTTGTAGATTATATCGACTAGTATTTAATTTTTACTATCTATAAATAACCTTGGCTGGTAATATGGTTTTAATCAATATTACCAGCCTTACCTATATGATTAATTAAAGGCGGTGGAGATAAGGTATGGATAAGCTAGAAAAAGTAAGAGAGTATCTTAGAGAATATGATATTGAAGGATTTCTTATCAATAGTCCTACAAATAAGTTTTATGTCGGAAATCTATTTAGTTCTTCAGGTTATGTTTTTATAACAAAGGAAGCACAATATATAATAGTAGATTTTAGATATTTTGAAGAAATTAAAAGAAAATCGAGTTTATTTGATGTAGTATTAATGGACAAAAATAGAACTCATTTCGATATAATTAATGATATTTGTAGAGAGCAGAATATAAGAAAAATAGGATTTGAAGGAAATGAAGTATCCTTTGATTCATATAAAAGTATGAGTAATAAGTTAATTGCAACCTTAAAATCAGTTGACTTATCTACTTTAAGGAAAGAAAAAGATGAAGACGAAATAAAATATATAAAAAAGGCTTGTGAAATAGTCGATGCTACATTTTATCATATAATTGATTTTATAAAAGTTGGTATGACTGAAAAGCAAGTTGAAAATGAAATTGTTAGGGTTATAAAAGATTTAGGTGGTCAAAAAGAATCTTTTGACACAATAGTTGCATCTGGGATTAGAGGAGCATTGCCTCATGGAAAAGCAAGTGAAAAAGTTATAGAGTATGGAGATTTTGTTACTTTTGATTTTGGTGCTAAGTATAATAATTATTGTTCAGATATTACTAGAACCATTTGTATGGGTACTATAAATAAAGAGTTAGAAGAAATATATAATATAGTAAGAGAAGCAAATGAAGAGTGTATAAAGGTTTTAAGACCAGGAATGACTACTGGAGAGATAGATAAAGTTGCAAGAGATATAATTGGCTCATATGGATATGCTGATAATTTTGGTCATAATCTAGGTCATGGTGTAGGCATCATGGTTCATGAATATCCTGCATTAGCTCCTGAATCAAATGAAATATTAAAAGAAGGTATGATTGTAACTATAGAGCCGGGTATATATGTTCCAAGTCTCGGAGGTGTAAGAATAGAAGATGATGTACTTATAACACAAGGTGGATGCATGAGGTTGACTACATCTACTAAGGATTTAATAGTTGTAAGTTAAAAATAAACTAGATAAATATTTCATAAAAATAAGAAAAGAAGAGGTAAATTTAAATGTATAATTTTGATGACAGACCAGATAGAGTAAGTGAAAAGTGTAGAAAGTGGGATTTAAACATTATAAGAGATAAATTTGGTAATATTAGAGAAGATTTTGTACCAATGTGGATTGCTGATATGGACTTTAAAATACCAACAGAAATAGAAAATAAATTTATTGAAGTTGTAAAAAGAGGTGTGTTTGGATATACATACTGTTATGATGAGTTTTATGATTCAGTTATTGAGTGGCAAAAAAATATGCATGAGGTAAATGTAGAAAAAGAATGGATTACATTAACTTATGGAACTGTATCAACACTTCACTACGTAGTACAAGCTTTTTGTAAAAAAGGTGATAGTATAATATTAAATACACCAGTTTATGACCCTTTTGAATCATCAGCAAAAAAACAGGGTGTAAATGTAGTTTGTAATACACTAGATGTTATAAATGATAGATATTATATAAATTTTGATAAATTAGAAATTCAAATTAAAGAAAATCAACCTAAGTTAATGATGTTTTGTACACCACATAATCCATCTGGAAGGATATGGACGATTGAAGAAATGACAAGAGTAGCAACTATATGTAAAGAAAATAATGTTATTTTGGTTGCAGATGAAGTACATGCAGAGCATATTCATTATGGAAAATTTAATTCAATACTTAAGATTGAAAAAGAGCTTTTAGAAAATGTTATTCTATTGACATCACCAAATAAAGGATTTAATCTTGGGGGATTAAAGACTTCTTATTCAATAGTTATAAATAAGGGTATAAGAGATAGATTTAGAAATAAACTAAAGCAAAATTCTATAACTTCTCCAAATGTGTTTGGAATAATAGGATTGATAACTGCTTATAATGAATGTCGTGAGTGGTTAAGTGGTGTAAATGAATATATAAAATCAAATTATGAACTTTTAGAAACGTGGGTAAATAAATATAATAAGATTAAATTGATGAAGATGGAATCATCTTATTTAGCTTGGATGGATATAAGTGGATTAGGTATAAGTGCAAGTGAATTTACAGATAAGTTGGCTATTGATACAGGGGTATTATTAGAAGATGGAAGTCATTTTGTAAAAGATGGTGAGAACTATGTCAGAATAAATTTAGGAACTCAAAAAGAAAATGTAATTGAAGCTTTAAATAGAATGGATTTATTTTTAAAGTCTTTATAAAAATTAGTTGAATTAGTGTTTTATATAAATTTGAACTATTAATATGGTATATACATAAGTACAATTTGTTTTAGACTACTTAGTATATACCATATTTTATATAAAATTTAAATTTGCGTTAGTTATGTGATAACTATTTAAATTCGTGTGTATTTTGTACGTATATAGGTATAGTTATTATTTAAACTCATTATTTATTTAATTTTTCAATAGAAAAAGCTTCATTTGTAAGTTTAAAATTATCTTTTATACCCTTAGTTAAGTATATTTTTTTATCCTTAGTTATAAATATAGCATCTACATTATCAATGCTATTAATTAAATCCATACCTTTCTCAAGTCCAAGTCCAAATGTAGAAGTAGATAAAGCATCACAATTAATAGATTTATCGGAGATTATCGTAACACTACTTAAGTTGTTTTCAAAAGGATACCCAGTAAATGGATTTAGCATATGATGATATATTTTTCCATCTTTTTCGATAAATCTTTCATAGATTCCAGAGGTAACAACAGATTTATTTGTTGTTTCTATGTTTCCTATAGACTCACCATTTTTACTAGTTGGGTCTTGAATACCTATTTTAAAAGGTTTATCATTTTTACCATTTTCTAAAGTAAATATATTCCCTCCTAAGTTTACTAAACCTTTTTGTACACCTTCTGATTTTAGATAAGCTACAATTTTATCAGCAGCATATCCTTTAGCTATGGCACCTAAATCAATTTTCATGTTTTCTTTGGTTAATTTTATAGATTTATTTTTTTTATCCAAGAGAATGTTTTTATAATCAATAAGAGGCAGAAGATTTTGTATCTCAAAATCACTTGGCACTTTAGCTTTATCTGTACCAATTGCCCATAAATTTGATATTGGACCAACTGTTATATCAAAATATCCATTTGATAATTTGGAATATTGTATGGATTCTTTTACAACGAAAAATGTATCATCTGAAACTTTGACAAATTTCTTACCAGCATTATCATTTATTTTAGAAGCATCACTTCCTGGTATATGAGTACTCATTTTGTTGTCAATATATCTTAAAATTGAATCACATTCATTTAAGATTTTATCACTTTTGGATTCTTTTACATTAAATACAGTAACTTCATTTACTGTACCAAGGTAGTAGCTAGTTTTACTATATTTAGTATTCTGGCTTGAATTCCTAAAAAATGAAAATAAAATTAATGCTAAAATCAATATCACAAAAATAAATGTGATTTTTTTCTTATTCATGGTATATTCCTCCTATGAAATTGTGTTATTATTTTATTATAACATAATTTCATAGGAGGACAAAAAATGAAGAAAAAAGACATTCTTCTTATTTTAGGCATTTTGGTTGTTATTACAGCATGTTATGGGATAATAAATGTTATAAATTCTAAAAATGCTGGAAATATTGAGATTTATGTAGATAATAAATTGTATAAAACTGTTTCAATAAATGCCAAAGAAGAATTTAAAATAGAGAATAGAGGGGGGTATAACATAGTAAAGATTCATGATAAAGGGGTTGAGATAGTAGATGCTTCATGTCCTGACAAGGTCTGTGTACACACTGGGTTTATAAATAAGCCAAGTCAAAGTATAGTTTGTATACCTAATAGAGTGAGCATAAAAATAAATACAAATGAAAAGAATGATAATCAAGAAGATATAATTTCTAAATAAAATAATAAAAATAATTGAAAGGAATTGGTGATAATTATGGTTAACTTAGGAAACGATTGGGATGAATTATTGAAAGAAGAATTTGAAAAAGATTACTACTTAAATTTAAGAAAATTTCTTATAGAAGAATATAGAACACGTCAAATTTTTCCAAATATGCACAATATATATGAAGCTTTAAAACACACTTCATATAAAGATACTAAAGTTTTAATACTAGGACAAGACCCCTATCATGGAGATAATCAAGCTCATGGTTTAGCTTTTTCAGTTCAACCACAAGTGAAAACTCCACCATCTCTGTTAAATATGTATAAAGAACTAAAAGATGATTTAGGGTGCTTTATACCCAACAATGGGTATTTAATGCCTTGGGCAGACCAAGGAGTGTTACTTTTAAATACTGCTCTTACTGTTAGAGCGCATGAAGCTAATTCTCATAAGGATAAAGGATGGGAAATTTTTACTGATAGAGTAATCTCTATTTTAAGTGAGCGTGAAGACCCAGTTATTTTTGTATTATGGGGAAGTAATGCACGTAAAAAAGTAGAGTTGATTGATACAAGTAAGCATTATATTTTGGAAGCACCTCATCCAAGCCCATTGTCAGCAAATAAAGGCTTTTTTGGATGTAAACACTTCTCTAAGATAAATAAAATTTTGGAAAAGTTAGGAAAAGAACCTATTGATTGGCAAATAGAAAACATATAAAAGTAAAAGGTAACAAAATGATAACAAAACAACAATAAACAATGACATTGTTGTAACTAATAGAAATATGCTTAAA
Source organism: Clostridioides sp. ES-S-0054-01 (assembly GCA_021561035.1). Lineage (NCBI taxonomy): Bacteria > Bacillati > Bacillota > Clostridia > Peptostreptococcales > Peptostreptococcaceae > Clostridioides > Clostridioides sp. ES-S-0054-01. The sequence continues at coordinate 2,542,293 of CP067346.1, read as the reverse complement.
TGGTTGAAAATACTATATATGCATATTTCTATTTTTTTGTCAAGTTGACAACTCTTGAAAAAATAGTTACAATTTAGTTACACAAAAAAACACAAATAAAAAAGAAACTTACAAAGCAGAATTTTATGAAGCAAAATATATAGTGTAAAAAATCTTAGGGAGGAAATTTTATATGAATTTTAAAAAATTGAGTAATGCTAAAGTCTCGGTAATGGCGGTTGTTTTATCAGTTGGAATATTATCGGGATACTCTGCACTTAATAAACAAGTAACATTAGTAGTAAGGGGAGAAGAAAGAACTATATCAACGTTCAGTTCTAATGTAGGAGACCTTTTAGAATCTCAAAACATTAGCTATGATGCAAATGATATAGTTACTTTAGATGAAAATTCAAAGTTATCTAATGGAGATAAAATAGAAGTAATTGATGTAAAGGAAAAAACAGTTGTAGAAACTAAAGACATTCCATTTGAAGTTACAGTTGTTGAAGATGATTCTTTATTAAAGGGAGATTCTAAAGTTAAAGAAGAAGGAAAGTCTGGTAAAAGTGAATTAATATATAAAGAAACTTATCACAATGGAAAGAAAGTAGAAAAGGACTTTGTGAAAAAGGTTGTTAAAGCTGAGCCAGTAAATAAGGTTGTAAGCAAAGGGACAAAGGTAGAAATGCAAGTAGCCTCATCAAGGGGAGAAAGCTCAAGAAGAATGGCTTCATCATCATCTAGTAGCAGTAGTAGCAACAATGGTAAAAATATGAGAGTGGTAGCAACTGCATATACTGGTCATAGTATAACTGCAACAGGAACAAAACCTAAGTGGGGAACAATAGCTGTAGACCCTAAGGTTATACCATATGGAACTAAAGTTTATATACCTCAATTTGATATGGTGTTTACTGCAGAAGACTGTGGTGGAGCAATAAAAGGAAATAAAATTGATATATATATGAATGATTCAAAAACAGTTTATAACTGGGGAAGAAAAACTATAGATATACGTATATTAAAATAGTTAAATAATTTATATTTACACTGGAAATTATATTTTAATTATATAGAGAAGAAACTCTTTATAGATTCTTAAAATATAATTTCCAGTTTTTTAGTTTAGATATACAATAAAAGATGTAAATTTTAACCATGTATAGATAAAAGCTATTTAAATTATAATTTACTATCAGATGAATCTATAAAAATTGTTGCAAAGAGTCAAAATATATGATATTATAGATTTCGTTGAGAAGGATTTCATTATGGGAGTGGATGGGTGCCGGTGTGCCCTCTAGTCTTCAAAACTAGTATGAGGGGTTAAGAGCCTCTTAGGTGGGTTCGATTCCCACGCATTCCCGCCAGTATGTAAAGGGTATCTTTTAATATTAAAAGATACCTTTTTAAATTTATTTTAAGATAATTTACTTTTAATAATATATGATATTTTTGTATTATATAATGTAAATTTTCTAATACTATTATATATTTAGATAAAAGTCTAGGAGAGTGGAAAGATGGAAAATAACTTTACAACAAGAACTAGTTTTTTAGTTGGAGATGATGGGATAGAAAAACTTAATAATTCAAATATAATAGTATTTGGAGTTGGAGGAGTTGGTAGTTTTACTGTTGAAGCTTTAGCAAGAGCTGGAGTAGGTAATATTACTATTGTAGATTTTGATGATGTAGATATAACCAATATAAATAGACAAATACCAGCCTTACATTCAACTGTAGGAAGGTATAAAGTTGATGTTATGGAAGAAAGAATATTAGATATAAATCCTAATATCAATATAAAAAAAATAAGAAGTCTTTATAATAAAGACACTAGTGATGAAATACTTACTGAAAGATATGATTATGTTGTGGATGCAATAGACATGGTAAGTTCTAAAATACATCTAATTGAAACTTGTGAAAAAAAAGGATTAAAAGTAATAAGTTCTATGGGTATGGGAAATAAGTTAGACCCAACTAAAATAGTTGTTACGGATATACACAAAACAAGCACTTGTCCTTTAGCTAAAGTTATGAGGAAAGAACTTAGAGATAGAGGTATTAAAAAATTAAAAGTAGTATATTCTACTGAACAACCAATAGAACTTAAAAAGAAAGTAATGAATGGCAGAAAAGTAACGCCTGGTAGTGTATCATTTGTTCCCTCTGTAGGAGGGCTAGTAATCGCATCTGTAATAGTTAATGAACTATTAGGACAATAAGTTTTAAATATTTTAATTTATAAATTTTATATACCAACTTGAAGGCTAGAAGCATTAATATAAAACAATTTTATATTCATACTTTTAGCCTAATTATTTTACATTACCTTATTTTATGTAGTTGTAGTTTTGTTTTTTATATTATGTATCTATCTCATATTTATGTTTTGTGAATATAATTTCTCCATCACTATAAAAAACAATATCTCCTATTTTGTCTGTTCTATAAATTGATACATGGTTTTGTTTTAGATTATTAATAACTTCTCTGTGTGGATGACCATATTGATTTTTATATCCACATGATATTGCAGCTATATCTGGACTAATTTTTTTTATAAATTCTAAAGATGATGAAGAATTACTTCCATGATGACCTATTTTTATAAAATTAATATTGTTTAATTCAAAAGAGCGTAAGATTTCTTTTTCATTCTGTTCTTCAGCATCGCCCATAAATAAAAAAGAGTTATCATTAAAAGTTAATTTGAAAACTATAGAATTTAAATTAGATTCTTCTTGTATATATGATGGACTTAATACATATATATTTATATTGCTATCTATGTTTAAAACATCATCTTTGTAGAGATACTGAATAGATAGGTCTTTATCAGTACAAGAATTTATTAGGTTTTGATAAGATTCACTATCTGTTGATTGTTCGGGCATATACACGGAATTTACATTAAACTTTTTTATAACATTGTCAAGGCTTCCTATATGGTCTGAATCTGGATGTGTAGCTATTATAATGTCAATAGTCTTTATTCTTTTTTGTCTAAGATAACTAATAATTATGTTTTCACTATCTTCATCACCTCCATCAATTAATATATTCTTGTTTGTGGGTGTTTGTACTAAAATACTATCACCTTGACCTACATCAATCATATGTACAGATAGTAGAGATTTTTTGTCACAACCGCTTAAAAGTGATATTATAATAAGTATTGATAAAAAAATTTTATTTCTCAATAAAAAATCACTCCATTCATTACATGTTTATATAAATTTATGATGGGTAATATAAGATATATATGACTTATTATATTTTATATTTTAAACAATATAAATGAAATTAATACCATAACAAAATTGGAGTTTTTATAGATACAAAATAAAATTTTTTAAAAATTAAGCAATAAAAAAGGTAGGAGGATTTTATGTTTTTCAAAGATATTGAACTAAATTCAAAAAAAGAGTTAGACCCATATTTTGATTTAGTAGATTATGAAGCTTGTGAGTACTGTTTTAGTACTTTATATATGTGGCAACATGTTTATAAGACGGGATATTATATAGGTGAAGATTTTGCTGTTTTAGTTGGTGAGTATGAAGGAGATAGTTTCTCAATATTACCACTTGCTAAAAAAGACAAACTTCCAGAAGTAGTAGATTTTGTACTTGAATATTTTTCTAAAAATAATAAAAAAATATACCTAAGAGGTATTACTACTGAAGTAATAGAATTTTTAAAAGAAAAATATCCAGATAGATTTGAGTATATAGAAGAAAGAGATTTATTTGACTATATCTATGATGCAGAAAGTTTAAGAACTCTAGCTGGCAAGAAGAATCAAAAGAAAAGAAATCATATAAATTATTTCTTAAAAGAGTATGCAGGTAGATATGAAGCCAAGTTATTAGATAAAGAAAACTTTGATGAGTGTTTAGTATTAATGAAAGAATGGGAAAGTAATAAAGAAGAAAATAATGAATTTGATGAAAGTATGGATGATGAATTAATAGGTATCAAAAAGATATTTAACCATTATGATGTATTAAAAGACAAGGTAAAAGTGTTTGGTGTCTATGTAGATGGAAAATTAGAAGCTTTTAGTATAGGAGAACTTTTAAATAAAAATATGGCATTGATTCATATAGAAAAAGCTAATACTGATATAAGAGGTCTGTACCCATTTATAAATCAGCAATTTTTAGTAAGTGAATTTAAGGATGTTGAATTTGTGAATAGAGAAGAAGATTTAGGTATTGAAGGATTGAGAAAAGCTAAACTTTCTTATCATCCTTGTAGATTTGTTGAAAAGTACAGTGTTAGGGAGGCTTAGTAGACTATATGGAGATTAGATATGCTAAAGAAGAAGAAATAGAAAGTATAAAAGAGATTTGGAGCTATTGTTTTAACGACAGCGAGAGTTTTATGAAGTACTATTTTAGTGATAAATATAAATCTGAAAATACTGTAGTGGCTTTAGATGAAGGAAAAATTATTTCCTCTCTTCAGCTAAATCAGTATAAGTTATTACTAAATAATAAGGTATATAATACATCTTATGTCGTGGGAGTTTCTACACTTCCAGAAGGAAGAGGAACTGGGTATATGAGTAAAGTAATTAAATTTACTTTAAACGAATTGTATAAAAGAGGGCAATTAGTGTCTATATTGATGCCTATTGACTATAGACTTTATAGAAGATTTGGATATGAGCATTGTTATGACCAGATTGAATATACTATTAATACAGATGACTTAAAAAATTTTAAGTCAAGTGGAAGAATGATAAAGTCTGATTTATCACAAATTGATGATTTGATACGAATAGATAGAACTTTTTTAAATGAGGTTAATGGTAATGTGTTAAAAGATGAACATTATTATGAAAACTTATTTAAAGAGATTCAAAGTGAAGATGGATTTTTATACATTCATGAAGGAAATGAGAAGGATGGATATATAGTTTATTTTCTTCATGGAGATAAAATATTTGTTAGAGAGTTATTTTATAAAAATATAGATGCTCTTAAATCAATGCTCAAATTTATATATAATCATAATACTCAATGTAAGATAGCTACTATATCTACTCCTATAATAGATAAGATAAGATTTATATTAGACAACCCTAAGGATAGTGAGATAAAAATAAAACCTTTTATGATGGGAAGAGTTATAAATGTAAAGAAATTTATTGAAGATATAGATATTGATAAGGATATTAATGGTTCAGTTAATTTATTAGTAGAAGACAAGTTTATAGATGAAAATAATGGTCTATTTAAAATTTCTGTACAGAATAAGAAGGTATCTGTACAGAAATTATATAAAAAAGATACAGAAAAGGTTCAAGAAGGTTTTGATATTAAATTAGATATAAATACCTTAACACAGTTAGCATTTTCCTATATAGATGTAAAAGAAGCTCTTTTCTTAAACGATATAAAAGATGTTTCAGAAGAAACGATAGAAATACTTAATTGTATTTTCTTTAAAAAAAATAATTATATAAATGAATATATATAAGTAGAATACGTCAAAAGATTTTTATAACTTTTTGACGTATTTTTTTGTTTATATAATAATTTATCTTGTTTAAAAATTTACTATTTGAAAATAATCTAAATAATATGTTTTATATAGGAGTGATTATAATTCAAATAAGAAGACCTTTATTAATTATATTAATATTTGTGATAGTTATATCATTTATCATAACGAATAATGTGAAAAGTGATGCAGAGCTTAATGATAAGATAATAACTATACAGGGAATAGTTAAAGGGCAAGTTAAAAAGAAAAAATACAATCAATATAAGGTAGGAGTTTTTCTGATAAATGATTATACGAGAAATAAAAATTTGAAAATTGGTCAAGAAGTTAGCATTACAGGCAAATTTAAAAGCTTAGACAAAATGAAGTATGATGATTTTGATTATGGAAGATATATAAAAAGCACTGGCTATAAAGGTATAATATATATAAATAACTATAAAATTATTGGTAAAAATAAAATTTATTCTTTAATAGGAAAAATAAAGTCTTATATTAGTAAGACTTATAGGTATTTATATAAGAAAAACTCAGACTTTATAAATTCTATATTATTAGCAGAAGTTGAAAATTTGACTGACGAACAAAAAGAAATTTTTACTAGAACGGGAACTAGCCATGTAATATCTATATCAGGTCTTCATACAGGTATACTATGTGTAATTATATCCTTTCTATTAAGAGGTATAAATAAATTGTATAAATTATTAATACTGTCGATTTTTACAACTTTATATTGTATAATGGTAGGTGCGTCTCCATCCATAGTTAGGTCTATAACATTTGTTATGGTTTTTTATTTATCAATATTCATTGATAGAAAAAAAGATGGAATATCGGCATTGTCTCTAATAGGGATAGTTTTAATTATGAATAACCCCTATGTTATATATAATGTAAGTTTTCAATTATCTTTTTTAGCTACATTTTCTATATTAATATTCTATAATAAAATAAATAGTATTATAAAATTAAGTATGGTATCATTGACAATATCATCAAATATATTAACTTTGCCTATAATTTATTATACATTTAAAGGTATACCACTGCTTTCAATTATAGGAAATTTAATTATAGTACCATTTGTAGGAGTAATGATGTATTTAAGTATTGCAAGTTTAATAGTATTTAAAATAAGTGTAGTAATAGCTAAAATTATATCCCTTTTTAATAGTACACTGATAGAAAGCATATTTTTTTTACTAGAGAAACTCAGTAATTTAAGCTTTGCATACATTAATATAGAAAATCCTAAATTTTATATTGTAGTGATTTATTACATAGGAGTGTTTTTTTACATATTTTACATAGAAGGAAAAGAGATAAAGGAGCAAGAAAATGAATTACAAGGATATTATAAGGAATGTAAAAGAGAAAAATTTTGAAAAAATGTATCTTTTTTATGGAAGAGAGTATTATTTAATCGAGAATGCAATAAAAGCATTTAAAGATAGTCTAAACGAGGGAATGCTTGATTTTAATTTAGATATAATAGATGGAAAGGAAATAGTCTTAAATCAGCTTATAAGCTCTATAGAAACACTTCCATTTATGGATGATAGAAAAATAGTAATAATAAAAGACTTTGAACTATTAAGGGGAAAGAAAAAGAATTTTACAGATAGTGATGAGAAATACTTAATAGAGCATTTAGACAATACTCCAGACACTACCACTATAGTTTTTGTTGTATATGGGGATGTTGACAAAAGAAAATCTCTAGTTAAGAAAATAGGGAATAATGGAATCGTTTTTGATTGTGACAAACTTTCTGATATGGATTTATTTAAATGGATAAAAAAATCTTTTGCTTTAAATGACGTTATAATAGAAAATTCTCAAATAATGTATTTTATTGAACAAGAAGGATATAGAGATAAGAGTAGTGAAAAGACTTTATCTGATTTAGAAAACGAAATAAATAAAATAAGTTCATTTGTTGGTAAAGGAAATAACGTAACCAATGATGTAATTGATAAATTATCTCAAAAAAAAGTTGAGAACGATATATTCAAATTAATCGATTATATTGGAGAACAAGATGCTTCTAATGCAATGAAAATATTAAACGATATGATACAGGAAGGTGAGTCTGTTTTAGGTATATTTTCTATGATAGCAAGACAATTTAAAATAATTATGCAAGTAAGACAGTTACAACTTGATGGATATTCAACAAAACTTATAGCTGATAAATTAAAAATGCATCAATTTGTTGTAGGAAAAGCATTAAAGCAAACTAAAAATTTTTCTGATGATATAATTGTAGAAATATTAAATTATATATTAGAAAGTGATTATAAAATAAAGACAGGTCTTATAAGGGATACTTTAGCGGTAGAAATGTTGGTTAGTAAGTATTGTAAAAGAAGAGTTATATAAATTAACAGTATATAAAAAATAAATAGTAGGATTATTGTAGTTTAAAATAAAATAGACTAAATTGAGTTTAAGTATATAATACACTATAATATATCTAACTATTTATTTTTTATTGTATAAATTTTCAAAATAAAAAACCCCTACATAGGGGTCATTATATATAAGAAATATAAACTGGTAATTAAGCGTTCATACCGTTTAGTTTTTGAGCTAATTTAGCTACTTTTCTAGCTGCAGCATTCTTATGTATAGTTCCTTTAGAAGCTACTTGGTATATTCTTTTTTGAGCATATTGGAACTTAGCAACAGCATCCTCTCTGTTTCCAGCTGCAACAGCATCTTCGAATCTTCTTATTGCAGTTTTTATTTGAGATTTTCTAACTCTATTTAAAGCAGTTTTCTTTTCGATAACACTTATTCTTTTCTTAGCTGATTTTATATTTGCCACCGTGTTCACCTCCCTGTATTTTTTTATCATATTCATCGTCAACATATTAGATTTTAACAGAAATAAATCTAAAAATCAAGGATTATTATTTATATATTTTAATAATGTTTTTAATTTTGATTTTTTAGACTATAGATTGTGTATAAATAATTTGCAATATCTTGTTTTTATGTTAACGTATTTTATTTTTTAAATATTTTAACTCATATAAATTAATACTTTATTTTTACAACAAATATTTTGAAATAATACAAATTATTAACATACATTTTGATAGTATTTCCAATAATTATAAGATAATACAAGAAATTACTTATTTTTCTAAATTTAATAAAAAAATTTAGAAAAATATAAATTTATATGCTTAATTAAGATAATTTTTCCAATAATTAAGATGATTTTTTTATTTTATAGTATATCATTTAAGTAGAACTATAATATCTAGAGGTATTTATATCATAAACTTGATTAGTCTAAAAAAATAGACTATAATATTTTTATAGACCAAAGAAAGGGCTGATAAGATGGACATAGCAAAACTAATTTTAAATCCTGCAAGGCTTCGTATTTTACAGTATATTCGACTTCATGGCAGTGTTCGCACATCTGATATTGTAAAGTATTTAAATGATATTCCTCGTGCAACAGTTTATCACCATGTAAAAATTTTAGAAGAGAACAATATGATTGAAGTAATTGAAGAAAATCGTGTGCGTGGTACTATTGAAAAGGTTTATGCACTAAAGGAATATACAACATCTATGGAAGGAGAGACCTTCGTTGCACTTTCTACAGCATTTTATGTAGGTCTGATGCAGGAAATGAATGAATATTTTAGTAGAAAAGAGCAAGACCATAAAAAAGACAATGTATTTTTCTCTTCAGCATTGCTATATATGAGTGACAGTGAATATAAAAGTCTTCTTAAAAATATAGCTGATTTATTGAAGCCATATATAGAACAAAAGCCTAAATCAAATCTAAAACTTAGAAAACTTTCAATTATATCTTCTCCACCTACAATTGATAATGATAAAACAAAATAACATGAATCCCATTTTTATAAAAGGAGGTTACATATGAAATTTCATGAGTTTGGAAATAAAAACAGACCACATATTATGTTGATTCATGGAGGAGGGAATGCGTGGTGGAACTATTTGCGACAAGCAGAAGTTTTGTCTAACAACTATCATGTGATACTTCCTACATTGGATGGTCATGGAGAAGAATATGAAACAACTTACATTTCTACAGAGGATACAGCAGATAAGTTGATATCATATATAGATGAAAATTGCAGTGGGCGTCTTTTTGCTTTGTGTGGAGTATCGCTTGGTGGTCAAATTGTCATGGAACTTTTATCTCGGAAGCATGATATTGCTAAAAAAGCAATTATAGATGGTAGTATCTGCTACCCAAGACCTACTATGGCAAGGTTTTGTATTGCTGGTATCCGATTTTTTGGAGGGCTTCTATTTAGTGAGAAGGCTTGTCGCTTTCAAATTGCTATGATGCCAAAATTATTACCTGAAAATATGCAGTACCCAGATGAAATAAAAGCATACTATATGAAGGATATGCCAAATGTGAGAAAAGAAACATTCTATAATATGTATCGCACTTACATGATGAACTATACACTTAAAGCGAATGTTAAAAAAACCACAGCACAAGTAATGTATTGGTATGGAGAAAAAGAAATGAAATGTGTTAAAAGATCTGCAAAAATGTTTAAGTCTTATGTATCTTCTTGTGAGATTTATGAGGCTAAGGGATACAATCATGGATATTTATCACTTTATCTTCCAAATGAATGGTTGGAAATTGCTGAACCATTTTTTCAACAGGAATAAAGAAGTGAGGTGATTATAAGATAATTACTACCTATTTTTTAAAATGTAGTAAATGAATGAGATATGATAGGAAAAGAATTATTTTAAAGATAGTATATTAATGAGTGAAAACTTAATAGAAAAATGATAAATGGATTAAAGGTAGCGCCTATGTAAATAGTTGCTATTTTTTTATGTTTGTAAATAAATGATAGATATGAAAGTTTACTGACAAATTACTGACCAAACTCAATTTTCTTACATTGAAAGCCTTAATTTTACTTGTTTTAAATAAATTTATAGTTTTTTGTTATAAAATACTAAATTTTGTTAACAATTATAATTAGCATTTAATTTATACTGGAGGTTTATATGATTAATGTAAGAACAGATTTAGCTTTAGAAGCTAGTGAAATGTGTGAAAAGTCTCAAGAAGGAAGTAGTATTCCTGGCGTAAAAATAGAAACTAAAGAATTAGAAAACTGTATTGTAACAAAAGTTGAAGTAATAGATAGACAAGGCGCAGAGATAATGAACAAGGATATAGGAAAGTATATAACTCTGGAAAGTAATCTTATGAAGTTTGATGATGATGAATCAAGAGAAGAAATGATAAGTTATTTGAAAGATGAATTAGTAGATATATTTGGACAAGACAAAAACAAAAAAACATTGGTAATTGGTCTTGGAAATAGAAATATTACTTCTGATGCATTAGGACCAAAAAGTGTATCAAAAACACTTGTAACTAGACATATTTTTAAAAATTATAATAAAGATTATGATGATGATTTTTCTGAGGTGTCAGCTTTAAGCCCAGGAGTTATGGGAGTTACTGGAATAGAGACTAGTGAAATAGTAAAGTCATTAGTTGAAAAAGTAAAACCAGATAGAGTAGTAGCAATAGACGCATTGGCTTCAAGAAAAATGGAAAGAGTAAACTCTACTATACAAATATCAACAGCAGGAATATCACCTGGTGGAGGTGTTGGCAATACAAGAAAATCTCTAACTAAAGAAACTTTAGGAGTAGATGTTATTGGAATAGGAGTACCAACAGTGGTTGATGCAGCAACTCTTACAATAGATGTTTTAGATATGGCAATAGACAATTTAATAGCTCAATCAGAAGAAACAGAAAGTTTTTATGAAATGTTGAAAAAACTTAAAGAAGAAGAAAAATATCATCTAATAAAGGATTCACTAGACCCATATGACAAGAATTTAATAGTAACACCAAAGGATATAGATGATACAATCGAAAATCTATCTATAATAATAAGCGAAGGTCTAAATAGGTCTTTACATCCAGGTAGATTGGTATAAAATAAGGAGGAACAATTATGTTTAAAAAATGCATTAAAGTAGTAACCTTGACTTTTATATTAGCATGCATTTTACCAGGAAAATCATTGGCTTTGAATCAGGATGATTTTTTAAAGTTTTTAGTAAATTCATCTTATCCAGAAGCTAAAGTCGAAGGAAATGATACAAAAGATAAAAAGAATAATAAAAATAAAGAAACAAGCAAAGAAAATAAGGAAGAAAGTAAAGAAGAAAATAATAAATCTAAAGATGCAAGTAAAGTTGATAATAAAAAAGAGAGTGAAAAAGAATATATAAAACTTTATGTTGGTAAAGAAAATGTTCCAGATATTGAGTCAAAAAATTCAGATACAACTGAAACTAGCACGACATCTAGTTCAGATTATAAGGATGATTTAAGGGTAACTAAAGAAAATCCAAGAATCTTGATATATCATACTCATGGATGTGAAACTTATTCAAATTCACCTGCTGGAAACTACCATTCAAGAGATAAGAAAAATTCAGTAATGGAAGTAGGAAGTGCATTAACTAGTGCTTTAGATAGCAAGGGATGGGGTGTAGTTCATACAACTAAGTACCACGACTATCCATCTTATAATAACTCTTATGCAAGTAGCTTAAAAACAATACAAAGTATATTACCTAAATATAATTCAGTGGACATAGCAATAGATTTACATAGAGATGCTAGGGATTTAACTAATCCAGCCACTAAGGAAAAAGACCATTTAAAATATACAACTATGATAAATGGAGAGAGAGTATCAAAGTTCTTCTTTGTTGTAGGAGGCAAAAACACAAATAGAGCACAACTTAGAGCTTTAGCAGAAGATATAACTGCTTTTGCTGAGAAGAAATATCCTGGCTTGGTATCTCCAATAGTAGAAAAAGACTATGCTAGATTCAATCAATTTGCAGTTAAGAATCATATGTTGATAGAAATAGGAAATAACGCAACAAGTGTAGAAGAGTCTAAAGCTACTACAAAGTATCTAGCTGAGATTTTAGATGAATATTTTAAACAAAAAAATTAGAGCTTTAAGGTATAATTAGGAGCATGTTAAATGAGCCGATTAGAAAAAAATATAGAAAGTAAAAGTAAGCTAAGAAAATACAAGTATATTATGAAAATTATGTTTTTAATTACTATGATTATAGGTACATCAGTTTGTGTATTTATAGTAGACAGTAATGCAAAAAGTATGTTAGGAATGAAACAATATGATTTTCCAAGTATTAAATTTGATATAACAAAATTTGATTTTGATATATCGAACTTTGATATACATGAAATCATCAGAAAATTTAATAAGTAATAATAAGTGAATAAGGTTTATTGATTAAAATAAGCCTTATTTTAGTTATGTATTTTTGATGTATAAAATAAAAATTCATTAACTGTATTTTATAGGATTTACTTTAAGTTTACGATATTATATAATATTTAGTGTTAGACTTGATAATCCACATATAATGTGGATAATTTTGTTTAGTGCCAATTAGTTTATATTCAAAAATTTTAAATTTGGTATATAAAGAGTTTTTATATAATGTAAAATAATAACTATAAGAATAATCAAGAGGAGGGAATTTTAAGGTGGACAATAAACAAAGTAGAACTAGAAATTTTAGTATAATTGCACACATAGACCATGGAAAGTCTACCTTAGCTGATAGATTAATACAACAAACTGGGCTTGTTAGTGAAAGAGACATGAAAAGTCAATTACTTGACAATATGGACCTTGAAAGGGAAAGAGGAATCACTATAAAGCTTCAAAACATAAGATTAATGTATAAAGCGAAGGATGGAAATGAATATTACTTAAATCTCATAGACACACCTGGACATGTAGACTTTAACTATGAGGTATCAAGAAGTTTAGCTGCATGTGAGGGAGCATTATTGGTAGTTGATGCAGCTCAAGGTGTTGAGGCACAAACTTTAGCTAATGTTTATCTTGCTATAGACCAAGATTTAGAAATATTACCAATAATAAATAAAATAGATTTACCAAGTGCAAGACCAGAAGAAGTAAAAAATGAAATAGAAGATTTAATAGGGCTTGACTCAAGTGAAGCACCTCTTATTTCTGCTAAGACTGGTTTAAATATAGAAGATGTCTTAGAAGACATTGTAAAAAATGTTCCTCCACCTAAAGGAGATAATGAAGCTCCATTAAAGGCATTAATATTCGATTCTTACTATGATGCTTATAAAGGTGTTGTAGCTTATGTTAGAGTATTTGAAGGAACTGTTAAAAAGGGTATGACAATAAAAATGATGAATACCAATAAAAAGTTTGAAGTAACTGAAGTTGGTGTCATGGCTCCAGGTCAAACTGAACTTAGTGAATTATCAGCAGGTGATGTTGGTTATATTGCGGCTAGCATAAAAGATATAAGAAGTTGTCGTGTTGGTGATACGATAACAGACTCAAATAATCCTACAGAAGAACCTTTACCAGGGTACAAAAAAGCTACTCCAATGGTATATTGTGGTATATATCCAGGAGAAGGAGAAAAGTATGAAAATGTTAGAGATGCTCTTGAAAAGCTTCAAGTAAACGATGCTGCACTTGAATATGAAGCTGAGACTTCAGCAGCATTAGGATTTGGTTTTAGATGTGGTTTCTTAGGTCTTTTACATATGGAGATAATGCAAGAAAGACTTGAGAGAGAATTTAATCTTGATATAATTACTACAGCGCCATCTGTTATATATAGAGTTACAAAAATGGATGGAGAGGTTGTAATGATACAAAATCCTGCAAACTTACCAGAACCATCTGAGATAAAGATGATAGAAGAGCCGATAGTAAAAGGAGATATAATAGTTCCTAAAGACTATGTAGGTGTTGTTATGGAACTTTGTCAGGAAAGACGTGGAAACATGTTAAATATGGAATATATAGATGAGAGAAGAGTAATGCTTCACTATGACCTTCCTCTCAATGAAGTTGTTTACGATTTCTTTGATGCCTTGAAATCAAGAACTAGAGGTTATGGTTCTCTTGATTATGAGGTTAAAGGTTATGTAGCATCTACACTTGTAAAACTTGATATATTAATTAATAAAGAGCAAGTTGATGCACTTAGTTTTATTGTTCACGAAACTCGTGCTTTTCCTAGAGGAAAGGCAATGTGTGAGAAATTAAAAGGAGAGATTCCAAGACATCAGTTTGCTATACCTATACAAGCTGCTGTTGGTAATAAGGTTATTGCAAGGGAAACAATAAGTGCTCTAAGAAAAGATGTCCTTGCTAAATGTTATGGTGGAGATATATCTCGTAAGAAGAAACTTCTTGAAAAGCAAAAAGAAGGTAAGAAACGTATGAGACAAATTGGTTCTGTTGAAGTTCCTCAAAAAGCATTTATGTCTGTACTTAAATTGGATGAATAAATTTAGATAAAGATATTTAAAAGCTAGAGTGATTTTAGATTTATTTCTAAATTAATCTAGCTTTTTTGTAGTATATTTTAAGTAAACTCATAGAAAATATAAGTAAGAATATATTAAAAAAGAATAAAAAGGTGATATTTATGATTAATATAGAAATTCCTAAAAAAGTAGACTATATAATTAAAGAATTAGAAAAGAATGGTTATGAAGCTTATGTAGTTGGAGGATGTGTCAGAGATTGTTTATTGGAAAGAATTCCAAATGATTGGGATATAACAACTAGTGCTAGACCAGAGGTAGTAGTAGAATTATTTGAAAAAACAATTCCAACTGGTATACAACATGGGACTGTAACAGTTATGATTGAACATGAACCATTTGAAGTAACAACTTATAGAATTGATGGAAATTATAGTGATGGTAGACATCCAGATTCAATAGAATTTACAAATAACATAGTTAATGACTTATCAAGAAGAGATTTTACTATCAATGCAATTGCATACAATCCAAAGACAGGATTAGTCGACCCATTTGATGGCTATGAAGATATACAAAATAAGTATATACGTTGTGTTGGAAACCCAGTAGATAGATTTGAAGAAGATGCACTTAGAATGCTTAGAGCAGTTAGATTTTCGGCACAACTCAATTTTAAAATAGCTGAAGGTACTGAGCAAAGTATTCATAAAAAATCAGCATTGATAAAAAATGTTTCTATGGAAAGAATACAGACTGAATTTAATAAAATGCTAGTATCTGATTCATCTAAATTAAATTTGTTAAATTCAACAGGTTTGTTGAAATTTATAATTCCTGAAATATGTGAATTAGAAGATGTTACTCAACATAATCCATATCACATTTATGATGTGCAAAAACACACTTTAATAGCCACAGAAGTAATTGAAGATGAACTGTATTTAAAACTTACAATGTTATTTCATGATTTGGGTAAAAAAGTAACTAAAACAACTGACAAAAATGGTATTGACCACTTTTATACTCATAGTAGAGAATCTGTAAAGATTGCAAAGAAGATTTTGAAGAGACTTAAGTATGATAATTGTACTATTAATAAAGTTTTACTATTAATACAATATCATGATTATAGGATAGAACCAAAAAGGAAAATAATTAAAAAGTTATTAAATAAACTAGAAAATGTTGAACTATTTGAAGATTTAATAAAAGTTAATTGGGCTGATACACTTGCTAAAAACCCAAAATATGCGAAAAAAAAGATATTGAACCTTATTGAGTGTGAAAAAGAATTCAAACACATAATAAATCAAAAGGAATGCTTTAATATTAAAGACTTAGCTATTAACGGAAAAGATTTAATGTCTATAGGGGTAAAACCAGGTAAAGACATGGGACATATCTTAAATAAGATGCTTGAAATTGTTATAAATAATCCAGAGTTAAATGAAAAAGAAATACTGAAAGAAAAAGTATTAAATATATACACATTTTAGATTCAAATATAAAAATTTGATTTAATCAATTTAAAAATCAAAAATACAATACTTATTTAGATAAAGTAAATAATTTTTAGAGTCTATTTTAGAAACTAAGATTATACAGTTTTTAAATATGTAGAAACTTAATCTAGAATTAGCAGATTAATATAAAAAAAAACTTTGGGAATACTATAACCATAAATTTATAAAATTAATATTTTATACACTATAAAACAGTG
This sequence comes from Clostridioides sp. ES-S-0054-01, assembly GCA_021561035.1. Classification (NCBI taxonomy): domain Bacteria; kingdom Bacillati; phylum Bacillota; class Clostridia; order Peptostreptococcales; family Peptostreptococcaceae; genus Clostridioides; species Clostridioides sp. ES-S-0054-01. The sequence continues at coordinate 2,525,686 of CP067346.1, read as the reverse complement.
AGGAGGGACAGTATGCGTACTCAACTACAAAAGACTATTGGTCTTTCAGCAGCTCTTTCTACTGTTGTAGGTATGGTTATAGGTTCGGGAGTTTTTTTTAAGCCACAGGCGATATACACTACAACTAATGGAGCTCCAGGTCTAGGTATTATAGCATGGCTTTTAGGTGGTTTTATAACAATAACTGCTGGGCTTACAGCTACAGAAATTTCAGCTGCTATACCAAAAACTGGTGGTATGATGATTTATATCGAAGAGATATATGGACAAAAATTAGGTTTTTTAACTGGATGGATGCAAACTGTATTATTTTTCCCAGGTACATCAGCAGCACTAGGAGTAATATTTGCTCAACAAGCATCTGAGCTTTTAGGCATGAGCCCAAGTAATATGTCTAATGTACTTCCTATAGCAATTGGAGTTATATTATTTCTAGCAGTACTAAATATAATAGGCTCATCTTTAGGAGGAAAAGTTCAGACAGTGGCCACTATTGGAAAGATGATACCTTTAATTTTAATAATAATATTTGGATTTATTAAAGGGCAAAGTAGTGAAGTATTAAATCCATTTGTAGGAGATGGTGTAAATGCATCAAATGCACTTGGACAAGCATTAATAGCTACTTTGTTTGCATATGATGGTTGGATAAATGTTGGAGCTATATCAGGAGAAATGAAGTCTCCAGAGAAAGATTTGCCAAGAGCAATAGTTGGCGGTTTATCATTAGTTATGGCAGTTTATATTATAATAAATATAGCTTATCTTTGGGTAGTGCCAGCAAGTGAATTAGCAACAGTTACTTCGCCAGCCACATTAGTTGCAACAAGATTATTTGGAAATATAGGTGGAAAAGTGATAACTGTGGGTATATTAATATCAGTATTTGGGACATTGAATGGATACTTATTGACAGGTTCAAGGATACCTTATACATTAGCTGAAATGGGAACTTTACCAGCATCTAAAACTCTTTTAAAAGTAAACTCTGGAGGTTCTCCTGTAAATTCAATACTACTTATAACTGTGTTAGCCTGTGTATATGCATTATCTGGTCAATTTAATCTTTTGACAGACTTAACTATATTTTCAATATGGGTATTTTATGTATTGACTTTTATAGGTGTTATGAGGCTTAGAAGAGAAAAGCCAGAGTTATACAGACCATATAAAGTTCCTTTATATCCAATAATACCAATTATAGCTATATTAGGTGGACTGTTTGTGATAATAAATCAAATAATGACTTCAACAGTAATATCTTTAGGTGGAATATTTATAACACTATTAGGTTTACCAGTTTATTATTATATGAAAAAAAATAACTAATTATTTTAAGTTAAACAAATTTGGATGAAAGTCAAGGCATACTTTTATCCAAATTTGTTGTAGTATTACATAATAAAAGTGTATGATTTCTTACTTGATGTACTATTTTGTTTGATTTATAATTTAGTAATTGCTATTTTAAGATAATTTAAGAAATGAGGAATATAAAATGTTAGGACTTTATGTACATATTCCATTTTGTGTGAAAAAATGTAAGTATTGTGATTTTAATTCTTATAAAATGGACATAGATTCAAAAAAAAGATATATAGAAGATTTAAAAATAGAAATGGAATTATACAGCAACAAATTATATAAAGATAATAACTATAAGGAGAAAGAAGATTGTAGTTTAAACAAAACAGATACAATAACCAGTATATTTATAGGTGGAGGAACACCTAGCATTTTAACATCTAATGAAATAAGAGAAGTGTTTACAAGTATAAAAGAAGTGTTTAATATAGATGAAAATGCAGAAATAACTATAGAATGTAATCCTGGGACATTGACCATAGAAAAATTAAAAGCTATGAAAGATGTTGGTATCAATAGGCTTAGTATAGGATTGCAAGCTGTTCAAGAAAAGCATTTGAACTTTATTGGAAGAATACATACTTATGAAGAATTTGAGAAAAACTATAAAGATGCATTAAGTGTAGGCTTTAAAAATATTAATATAGATTTAATGTACAGCCTTCCAAATCAAACTCTATGTGATTGGAAGGAAACTCTTCAAAAAGTTGTAGACTTAAATCCAACACATATATCAGCTTATTCTCTTATACTAGAAGAAGGCACTGAACTATACAATATGCATGAGAGTAATAAATTTGAACTTATAGATGAAAATATAGATATAGAAATGTATGAGTATACAATAAATTATCTAAAGTCAAAAGGGTATAATCAATATGAAATATCAAATTACTCAAAAGAAGGCTATAATTGTGAGCATAATATTTTATACTGGGAATGTGAACATTATATAGGGCTTGGAGCAGGAGCTTCTGGCTATATTGATAATAATAGATACAATAATCTAGAATCTTTAGAAGAATATCATTTAAGTTTGGTAAAAAGAGAAAAACCAATACAAGAAAGTGAAAATCTTTCTATAAAAGATATGATAGAAGAAAAGATATTTATGGGGCTTCGAATGAATAAAGGTATAAAATTTGAAGATTTTAAAAAAAAATTTGGAATAGATTTTAGAGAAAAATACAGCAAGCAAATAGAAATGCTATCGACTAGAAGGCTTATAAATAAAAGCTTTGAGGGTATACAGTTAACTCAAAAAGGAAGAGAAATATCTAATAGTATATTTATAGAATTTATGGAATAATTTTTAAAGTGTTGACAAAATAAATTTATAATGGTATATAATATATATAATCTTTTTAGCACTCGAACTTGGTGAGTGCTAACAGCTAGGAGGTATAATAATATGGAATTAAATGAAAGAAAATTAAATATCCTCAAAGCTATAGTTAAAGATTATATAGAAACAGCTGAAGCTATAGGTTCTAGAACAATATCTAAAAGACATGATTTAGGTGTTAGTGCTGCTACTATAAGAAATGAAATGGCTGACCTTGAAGAATTAGGGTACTTAATTCAGCCTCATACTTCTGCGGGTAGAGTTCCATCTGAAAAAGGCTATAAGTTATATGTAAACTCTCTTATGAGTAAAAGCGAACTGGATGATAATGATAAGATTCTTATTGAACAGTGTATGAATCACAACATAAATCATATAAAAGAATTGATTCATGAAACTTCTAAGCTATTATCTCAACTAACAAACTATACAACTGTAGCAGTTACCAAGAGTTTAATAAATCAAAGTGTTATAAAGCACATACAGTTGGTTGCTATGAATGACAATAATATTTTACTTATAGTTGTAACAGATAAAGGAGACTTAAAAAAAGCTAACCTTACAACTAATGTATATTTAGAACAATCTAAGTTAAATTTGATTTCTGATAATCTTACAAGGAAGCTCTTAGGTAAAAGTATAACAGATTTGGATGATAATCTAATTGCTTTTATTAAATATGAAATAAGTGAGTATTCTGGGCTTATAGATGAGCTTTTAAATGCTTTGAACTCAAATATGAAAGAAGAAGATTTTTCTCTATCATTGAATGGAGCTACTAATATATTTAGCTATCCAGAATTTAATGATGTATTAAAAGCAAAGTCATTTTTAAATATGTTAGAAAAAAAGGAAACGATAGCTGACATAATTAAATCAAAGGGAATACAAAAAGACAATCTAAATATAATAATTGGTAGTGATAATGATTGTGAATTGGCACAGGATTGTAGTATAGTTACAGCAACTTATAATGTAGATAGAGACTTGGTTGGGCGAATAAGCTTCATAGGCCCTACAAGAATGGATTATGCTAGAATTTACTCTATAATAAATTATATGAGTTTATTAATTAATAGAAAGTAAAGAAATTTTAAATTGCGAGGTGTAAAGTCTTGGATAAAAAAAATGAACAACAAGAAGTAAGAGAAGAAAATGATACTTCCATTAACCAAGAATCTGAAACTCAAGTAGAGTTAGAAGAAGAAGTTATTAATGAAGAATGTGAAGATTCAAGTGAACAAACAGATGAAAAAGAAGTTGATGATGAAAATGTAACAGATATAAATTCTAAGTTAGCAGAAAAGAAATTGCAGGATGAACTAGATGAATTAAATGATAAATATCAAAGACTTCAAGCCGAATATGCAAACTACAGAAGAAGAACTCAACAAGAGAAAGAGACAATAGGTGTATTTGCAAATGAAAAGATAATAACTGAGTTAATACCAGTTATAGATAGTATGGAAAGAGCCTTAGATGCATGTGAAGATAAGGAGGATACTATGTATAAGGGTATAAGCCTTGTACATAAACAGTTAATAGACACTTTAGTAAAATTTGGAGTAGAAGAAATAGAAGCAGAATCTAAGGAATTTGATCCAAATTTACATTTAGCAGTTATGCAAGAAAGCGTAGATGGAGTTGAAGCAAATCAAGTAGTAATGGTGCTTCAAAAAGGATATAAGCTAGGAACTAAAGTTATAAGACCTTCAATGGTTAAAGTTTCTTGCTAAGTATAAATTAAAGGTTAAAATATTTAACCTAATATAAAATATTCAAATAAGTAAAACTTAATTATATAATTACTCAAGGAGGATTTTAGTCATGGGAAAAATAATAGGAATAGATTTAGGAACAACAAATTCATGTGTTGCAGTATTAGAAGGTGGAGAAGCACAAATAATAGCAAATAGTGAAGGTATGAGAACTACTCCATCAGTAGTAGCATTTACAAAAGATGGTGAAAGAATAGTTGGAGAACCTGCAAAAAGACAAGCAGTTACAAATGCAGATAAAACAATAACTTCTATAAAAACTCATATGGGAACTGATTATAAAGTAAATATAGATGGGAAATCATATACTCCACAAGAAATATCAGCAATAATTTTACAAAAATTAAAATCAGATGCAGAAAGTTACTTAGGACAAACAGTAACAGAAGCAGTTATAACAGTTCCAGCTTACTTTACAGATGCTCAAAGACAAGCTACTAAAGATGCTGGTAGAATAGCAGGGCTTGATGTTAAGAGAATAATAAATGAGCCAACAGCAGCAGCACTTGCTTATGGTATGGATAAATTAGACCAAGAAAAGAAAATATTAGTATTTGACTTAGGTGGAGGAACTTTTGACGTATCTATACTTGAAATAGGAGATGGAACTTTCGAAGTTTTAGCTACAGCTGGTAATAATAGATTAGGTGGAGATGATTTTGACCAAATAGTAATAGATTACTTAGCAGAGGAATTCAAAAAAGCTGAAGGTGTAGATTTAAGAAATGATAAAATGGCTCTTCAAAGATTAAAAGAAGCAGCAGAAAAAGCTAAGAAAGAACTATCATCAACAATGAGTTCAAATATAAACTTACCTTTCATAACTGCTACAGCAGAAGGACCAAAACACTTAAATATAGATTTATCAAGAGCTAAATTTGAGGAATTAACTAGAGGTTTAGTTGAAAAAACTATGGAGCCAACTAAGACAGCTTTACAAGATGCAGGACTTTCTACAGGTGATATAGATGATGTATTATTAGTAGGTGGTTCTACAAGAATACCAGCAGTACAAGAAGCTGTTAAGAAATTTATAGGAAAAGAACCTCACAAAGGTATAAATCCAGATGAGTGTGTTGCAGCAGGTGCTTCTATACAAGCAGGAGTTTTAGCAGGAGATGTTAAAGATTTATTATTACTAGATGTTACTCCACTATCTCTTGGTATAGAAACTATGGGTAATGTAATGACTAAGATAATAGAGAGAAATACTACAATACCAACTAAGAAATCTCAAGTATTCTCAACTGCTGCCGATAATCAAACAGCTGTTGATATACATGTTCTTCAAGGTGAAAGAAGTATGGCTTATGACAATACAACTTTAGGAAGATTCCAATTAACAGATATACCACCAGCACAAAGAGGAATACCTCAAATAGAAGTTACTTTTGATATAGATGCAAATGGTATAGTTAATGTTTCAGCTAAAGATTTAGGTACAGGAAAAGAACAAAAAATAACTATAACATCAAACACTAATTTATCAGAAGCAGAAATAGAGCAAAAGATAAAAGAAGCAGAAATGAATGCAGAAGCTGACAAACAAAAGAAAGAAAAAATAGAAGCATTCAATCAAGCTGAATCTACTATATATCAAACTGAAAAAACTTTAAATGAACTTGGAGATAAAATAAGTTCAGGTGACAAAGAGGATATAGAAAAAGCTATAGCAGATTTAAAAGCTGTAAAAGATAATCAAGATGCTACAGCAGAAGAACTTAAGAAAGCTACAGATGAAGTAATGACTAAGTTCCAAAAAGTATCTCAAGAGATGTACCAACAAGCAGCTCAAGAGCAACAAGCAGCACAAGGTGCAGAACAAGCTCAAGACAATGGACCTAAAGATGACAATGTGGTAGATGCTGACTTTAAAGAAGTAGATGAAGATAAATAAGATATATAATATGTAATACTAAATGATAATTGGAGCATATATGATTTATGAAAATCATATAGATGTTAAAGATATATGGACAATACACATCATAAAGAATATAATATATCATAGATTATATAACTTAAAGTAGAATATAAGAATTAATGATAGCTTGTAGTTTATTATTCTACAAGCTATCGTTTTGTAAAACGAAGGTGGTGTCAATTTTTGAGTACAAAAAGGGATTATTATGAAGTCTTAGGTATCAGTAAAGGTGCAGAAGCTCAAGAGATAAAAAAAGCTTACAGAAAATTAGCAATGAAGTACCATCCAGATAGAAATCCTGGAGATAAAGAAGCAGAAGAAAAGTTTAAAGAGATAAATGAAGCTTATGAAGTGTTATCTGATGATACAAAGAGAAAAACTTACGACCAGTTTGGACATGATGGGCTAAATGGTCAAGGCGGTTTTGGTGGTCAAGGAGGATTTGGCGGTCAAGGCTTTGGTGGTTTTGAAGATATGTTCGGAGATATATTTGGTGACATGTTTGGAGGAAGCTTTGGAGGTGGAAGACAGAGAAGAAGAGGTCCTCAACGTGGTGCAGATATAAGACAAAGCGTTACTATATCTTTTGAAGAAGCTGCATTTGGTAAAAAGATGTCTATAAAATTAAATCGAAGTGAAGAGTGTGAAGAGTGTAATGGAACTGGAGCAAAACCAGGGACATCAAAGAAAACTTGTTCAACTTGTAGTGGAACTGGTCAAGTTAGAACTGTTCAAAGAACTCCATTTGGTAATATAGCAAGTTCAAGACCATGTAGTACTTGTAATGGGACTGGAGAAGTAATTGAATCTCCATGTAGTAAATGTCATGGAACTGGAAATACAAGAAAAGTTAAGACTATAGAAGTAGATATACCTGCTGGTATAGATGATGGTCAAATGATAAAACTTTCTGGTCAAGGTGAAGTAGGAGAAAAAGGTGCTCCAAGAGGAGACTTATATATTGTAGTTAATGTTAAGTCACATCCACTGTTTACTAGAGATGGAAATGATATTTATTTTGAAATGCCAATTACATTTGTTCAAGCAACTTTAGGTGATGAAATAGAAGTACCTACTTTGGATGGAAAAGTTAAATATAGTGTACCAGAAGGAACACAGACTGGAACTGTATTTAGACTTAAAGAAAAAGGCATTCCTAGAATTAGAGGTAATTCAAGAGGAGACCAATATGTTAAAGTTGTAGTTGAAATTCCTAAAAAATTAAATGATAAGCAAAAAGAACTATTGAGAGCATTTGCGAAGGAGTGCGGGTCGAACGTCCACGAAAAGAAGAAAACATTCGGACAAAAAATAGAAGATATGTTTAAGAAAAAGTAGTTAAAATAGCCAATATATAATCATATTTTTGAAGTCTTAGTTATTTATGAGATTTTCAATGAACATATTATGATTTTTATATTGGCTATTTTTGTATAGAAAAATAAAACTGAATATAGATAATTTTCTGAAAAATACTTGTCCTAAAATATATAATGTGTTATAATATAACCAAACAAAAGAAAGGGGTGATTCCAGTGGGAACGGATGTGGCACTGCCAAATGATGAAGAAAACTTTATTGTAATATGTAAGATAAAATTAGATGCTTTTAGTGCTAGATTAAGTACTGGAAAGACTCATAAGCTGGGATAATTATTGTAATTACCTAGACCTAAATTTTTAGCAGTAAAATAGTCATATTATATGGACAAAGCATCTAATTTTTAAATCTTTTGCATGAATTAAAATTTTTATAAAGGATATATCTAATTAGAATTTAGTTAGTGTAACCTAGTTATAAACTACTTTTAGTATATACATGTGTAAAAAGATATGTATGTGGTATTAATTGCTGTGTTAGATATGTATGTAAAGAAATATATATCTGGTTTAGGTATATGCAAATAAATATGCATATATTCTATATAAAGGTTTTAGTATAAATTACTAAAATATGAGATTATTTTTATAGAAAGTTAATTTATGCCAATTAAAAAACATGTTTAAGATTTGTTTGATGTTTAGTTATAAATAATATTGTATATAAAAAATAAGTAGAAACAAAGGTTTAAAATGTTTGCTTTAAATATAGCTTGTTTTGAACACTTGCCAAATTAAAATAATTAATAAAATAGGCATCTTCTCATAGTAAGAATATACTGTGAGAAGATGTTTTTGCTTTGTTTATAAACTTTTATGAAAAATTTGCATAGTATCACATTTTAATATACTATATATATAATAAAATATAGGTAAAAATTAAATAATTCAAAAGAGAAAGGTGAAAAAGGATGTATTATATAGGTGTAGACATAGGAGGAACAGGTATACAAGCCGGTGTAGTTGATAATTATGGGAAGATACTTTTTAGGTCAGAATGTAAAACAGTAATTGAAAAAGGTTTTGAAGGAATACTTTATGACATAAAAGTAATGATTGATAAGTTGTTGGAAGATAACAAGCTTACTATGAGTGACATAAAATCCATTGGATTTGGTGTGCCTGGATTTATAAACAAAGATGGGTTAGTAACTTGTGTAAATTTAAAATGGGATAGAAAAGACTTTAATAAGGAACTAAAAAGAATATTTCCAGATGTTGAAATTCATGGAGAAAATGATGCGACAGTAGCAGCACTTGGAGAAGCAAAGTTTGGAAGTATGAAAGGTGCTAATGTTGGTGTCCTATATACTTTAGGAACTGGTGTAGGTGGAGGAATAATAATTAATCAAAAAGTTTTTTCTGGAGCACATGGACTGGGTTCGGAAATAGGTCATCAAATTATAGGAGAAAACTATTTTAATTGTAATTGTGGAAATAATGGTTGTGTAGAAACTTTTTGTTCAGCAACTGCAATTATAAAGTATTCTCAAAAGCTGATACAAGAAGGAGAAAAGAGTAGTATCTTAGATTTAGCAGAAGGTGATTTAGAAAATATAAATGCAAAGATGGTGTTTGATGCATATAGAGAAGATGACTTAGTTGCAATTAAAGTAATAAATAGGTTTAAAGAGTATTTAGCAAAAACTTTTGCAAATACAATAAATTCTTTAGACCCGGAAATTATATCTATAGGTGGAGGTATTTCTAAATCTAGTGATATAATACTTGATGGAATAGAAGACTTGGTAAGAAAATTTGTATTATACAAAGAAGAAGATATAGCTACAATTACGTGTGCAACTTTAGGTTCAGACGCAGGAATTATAGGAGCAGCTTTTTTATAAGGTAAATAAACTGCTTATTGGAGGCGCGATTATGGGTAAAACAAATGCTAGAAGAACGCTTTTTTTGGTAGCCATAGGTTCAGGAACTATGCTGAATCCTCTTAATTCTTCTATGATTTCACTTGCTTTACATAGTATACAAAATGATTTTCATATTAGTTTTACAACGGTATCTTGGATTGTTTCAGCATTTTATTTAGCTAGTGCTATTGCACAACCAGTTTCAGGTAAGATAGGAGATTTAATAGGTAGAAAAGTTTTATTTTTGAGTGGTTTAATACTTGTAATTTTATCAGCATCTATAGTACCGTTTGTTCAATCGTTCTTTATATTGATTTTTATAAGAGTAATTCAAGCAATTGGAACAAGTACTCTATATCCATCTGGGGTTGCTCTTATACAAAATAATATAAAGGAAAGACAGTCTTCTGCATTAGCAGTTCTAACCATTTTTGCTTCAACTACATCAGGGTTAGGTCCAACACTTGGAGGATTATTGTTGGATTTAGGAGGATGGCATGCTATATTTCTCGTAAATATACCTATTGTTATGGTTTCTATATGCCTAGGGTATTTTTTATTCCCCAAAGAGGCAAAAGAGAAGACATCTATAAAAGAGACTTTAAAAAGTGTTTTATCAAGATTAGATATTATTGGTATACTTCTATTTTCAATTGCAATGATTTTTATATTGATATTTATGCTATCTATGAAGGAGTCTTTTAATTTGGAACAACTTATATTAGGTATAATATTGATATGTCTTTTTATTTGGCATGAGTTGAAAACAAAATTGCCATTTATAGATATTAAGCTTTTTGTAAGTAACCCTAAATTGTCAAAGGTTTACTTACAGTTTATTATATTAAATTTCTTTAATTATATTTTGTTTTTTGGTCTTCCTAGCTATTTTCAAGATGCATTACATTATAGTGCAAAGTCGACTGGATTATTTATGTTATTTATGTCTGGTATAGGTATATTTATATCTCCATTAACTGGAAAATGGATAGATAAATCTGGAACTAGATTTCCTCTTGTTATGTCATCAATTTTTATGTTTATTAGTGCAGTACTTCTTTCAGTAATTTTTGTTCATATATCAGTAATAGGAAAAGGTATTATTTTATCATTAGCAGGTATTAGTTATGGAGTTGGTAATGTAGCATTACAATCCTCTATGTTTGAAGAAAGTCCTACTGACAGTATAGGGACAGCTTCTGGCCTTTTTCAAACTAGTCGTTATTTAGGCTCTATTTTAGCAACTGTTTTACTTGGAATGGTATTTGAGGCAAGTATAACATCAGAACAATTTCAGATATTAGGATATGTGATGGTGGTCTTAGGTACGATAAGTTTTTTATTGAATTTTATATTAAAGAAAGAATTAAGAAAAGTAAAATAGTGGACTTATGAACTTAATAAGTATAATAGTTGATAAGTTTAAAAATACTGTTTGTAAAACATAACTGATTGGATATTTATGAACTCTAAGCTTTGAAGTATAGAGTATTTCATAAGTATACAATATTTTGAATTAAAATTAAGCAGAAATTTGAACTAGTCTTTCAAATCTCTGCTTAATTTAGTAGTTAAATTTTTTTATAGAGAAAATAAGATTTGACACTCAGATAAAAAATCATTGCACTTTCAAATTTCTTTAAATCAAATCCAAGTATCTCGTTAATTTTTTCCAATCTATATACTAGTGTGTTTCTATGTAAAAACATACTATTAGATGTCTTAGAAATGTTTAAGTCATTATTTATAAATTTTATTCCTGTATATAGAAGTTCTTCGTCAATAGATTTAATCTTATTAAAATCTATTAATTTATTGAGTATATTATCCTCATTAATTAAATCTAAAGTTTTATATCTAATAAGGTCAAATAAATTTAAAAACTTATTTTCAGCGTTGTCTTTTACAATATGAGGTAGTAAATCAGAACATAACTGTAATCTAAAATCAAAATCAAATTTATTATCTAATTCACCAAGATAAAAAATATAAGTACTTTGATAAGTTTCAGTTTCAATTATATTTTGTGTAGTTACATTGATATCTAAGTCATATTTAGAATTTACCACAATGAAACCATTGAGTTGTATTATATTTATGTCATCATATAAGTTATAAAAAATATTTTTTATATATTCAAAGTCTATGTGAGATTGATAAATTAAATAAAAGTTACCTTTTAGATTATCAAGATTATTTTTATCTAGAAAATCAATAACATAAATAGCATTATTGAAAGTAACTAAATGGCTATTAGCATTTAAACTTTGATTTTCATATGGATAGATATTTATTTTTTTATTAAGTTGTCTTTCTAAAAAACCTTTTAACTCTTCCATAAAGTCTCCTTAAAAATAAGATTATATTCTTATCTTATAGCTAAAGTAGTTTCTTTGTCAAATATGTGTATTCTACTATTATCAACTGAAAGTGTTAAGTCATCACCAACATTAATTCTGTTTTTACTATCAAATCTAATTGTTATCGTATTTTCACCTAGTTTTAAGTGAGCATAAGTCTCTGCTCCCATAAGTTCTTTTATTTCAATCTTTGATTTAAAACAAGTATCTGGATTGGATTTAATAAAAGTATCTTCTACATGAATATCTTCTGGTCTAATACCTATAATAACTTCATTATTAATATAATTGTCTTTTATTAAATCATAGTGTTTTTCTTTATTCAATTTAAGCTTAATATTTTCATTTTGTGCATAAATTTCGTTGTTTTCTTCTATTAATATTGCATCAATGAAGTTCATCTGTGGTGCTCCAATAAACCCTGCAACAAATATATTAGCTGGATAGTCGTATACATCTTGTGGTGTTGCAATTTGTTGAACTACTCCATCTTTCATTACTACGATTCTATCAGCCATAGTCATAGCTTCAACTTGGTCATGTGTTACATAGATAAATGTAGTTCCAAGCTGTTGGTGTAGCTTAGTTATCTCTGTTCTCATGGCAGTTCTAAGTTTTGCATCTAAATTGGATAGAGGTTCATCCATTAAAAATACCTTAGGATTTCTAACTATTGCACGTCCTAAAGCAACCCTTTGTCTCTGTCCTCCAGATAGTGTTTTAGGTTTTTTATCTAAAAGAGGTAATAAATCTAATATTTTAGCAGCCTCTTTAACTTTTTTGTCTATTTCATCTTTGGGTAATTTTCTAAGTTTAAGTGCAAATGCCATGTTTTCATAAACAGATAAGTGGGGATATAAAGCATAGTTTTGAAAAACCATAGCTATATCTCTATCTTTTGGTTCTATATTATTGACAAGTTTATCTCCAATGTATAGTTCTCCTTCAGAGATTTCTTCAAGACCAGCAATCATTCTAAGTGTAGTCGATTTGCCACAACCAGATGGTCCTACTAAGACGATAAATTCTTTATCTTTAATGTCTATGTTTATGTTTTTTACTGCGTTAAATCCATTTGAGTAAAGTTTTGATATATTTTTTAAAATTACTTCTGACATAGTATTCTCCTTAATATTTAAGTTTTAATTATATAGTATCAAATTTTTTTATTATATTAAATGTTTAAAATGACTAAATGTATTTGTATAATGTGTATATCAAAAATTTGGAATAAGAATTTTTTTAATTTAAAAAATGTATTTTAATTTAGAAAAGTTTTATGTATAATAGTATATAGCTTTTAGCTCAACAAAATGGGATTTAAATATCAATTTAATTTATATGGAAATAGTATTATATTAATAGTTTAGATTAACAATGAGGAGTATAAAAATAAAATCATATAATTAAAATTATATTGATTCTACATGATTAAATTTCTAATCAAATTAATTATGTAGAATATATTTAGCCTATCAAATTAAATATAAGAAATAAAATCTTGACTCTATATAAGTAATATCATATAATGTAAATATGATTTAATAAATATAAAAATATAGAGGGGGAATAAATATGAATTTAAACAAAATAAAAGAAATAATTAAGAAAGGGTTAAAAAATTTTATGAAAATAGTAGTAAATTTATTTTGTAATAAATTATCTCATTACATGTTATATGTTATTTCTATTTCAGTAGTAATAAAAATTACAATGGACATAAATTTATACATATCTATTTTAAAATATTAACTATCTTATAAATATAAAAAATTCATAGATACATATATTTATGAATTTTTTATATTACAAACAGAGAATAATGAATTATACTAGAAGGTAGGAGGTGAAGGCATGAGTAGAATTTCAATTTTTATGGAATCATGTAATGGCAAATTTCCAAATGAAAATTCAATGTTGTCAGTTTCCTTTATAAAAAATATTCTAAATGCAGAAAACAAAGATTTTGCTAAAAGCATATTTAACTATGGGGAAGAAGGAAAAAACAATAAGCAAATAAAGGATATAAATACAGCCATTTACATACCAAATCTTATAAGGAGCAAAAATGAGTTACTTGTTGATGGAGATATAATATTTAATATAAGTTTTTATAATTATTCTATGTTCAGTAACTTATACAATGGAATTTTAAAAGTTAAGGAGCTAGAATATAAGGGCTATAGATTTAAAATAAAAAATATAAAAATACATAAAGAACACGAGATAAAAGAAAATGGTGCTATATTTAAAACTATGTCTCCTATAATAATTAAAAATAAAGAAGGTAAATATTTAGATGTAGAAGATTCAAACTATATAGAATGTTTAAACTATATAGCTAATCTAACTCTGGAGAGTATAAGAGGTAGAGGGCTTATAAAGCCACTAGAATTTATACCTCTTAACTTTAAAAAAAGAGTTTTAAAAGAAAAGATTCGTGGATTTAAAGAAAGAGAATATTACTATATAAACGCTTATTCAGGAACATTTTTTTTAAAAGGAGATGTAAAAGATTTAAATGCACTGTATAAAATGGGGATTGGATATAGAAGGACGGAAAATGCAGGAATGGTTGATATATTAAAGTAGCGAGGTGAGAGCAATAAAAGCTAAATTTTATAGATCAGGTGATATTGTAAGAGATATTGGCATTGTTTACTTTTATGAATTACTAATGGATTTAAAAAACGAACTAGAAAAAAATGATTATAAGCTAAAATTTACTTGTGAGTTAAATAGAAATTATTTATCTTTAGAATCTGCAGAATATATAGACCCTAAGTATATATCTGATTATATATTAGAAAATCAACTTTTTAAGGTATTTAAAAATGGAAAAAAGGAAACTTTAGAAAAAATATTTAATAATATAGATAATTTGACGTATGTAAATTTTATTGAGGAATTAGATAAAGCTTCTGCAACTGAGAAACAAAAGGAAGGTATTAAAAAAGATTTTAAAAACAGAAGATTTCCATATGTTAGAAATAGTGGTAAATATGGATTAAACACGAGTTTAGAAAACATGGAAACAAATGTAAAAAAAATAGTCGATACTGTAATCAAATCAAATATAGAAATAAATAAAATTGATTTGACACAATATGAAGAAAAAGATAGTGTATGTAATGTTTGTAATATAAATAAAACAACAAAACTAGATATTGATTTAAGAGAACGAAAAGACTCTAAGTATAACTTTTTATTTAGAGGTGCAGAAAAATCAGGCTTTAAAAGAAGTGGACAAGTTGAAAGTAATATTTGTTTTGAGTGTGAATTTTTCAACTTAATGTGTATTTTATATATAAATTTAAAAAGACCAATGGTTTTTGCATATACGAATGATTTAAGAGAATTAGCATTTTTAAATCATAAGATAATGCTTAAAAGAAAAATGTATTCAGATAAATCATTTTATAAAAAACTTTTGCATGAAAAAATAAGTTCAATTAGACTATATAGGTTTGATATTGATACGAATAAAGGTATAATTCTAAAGTTTGACTCTATTATAGAGTATAAAGAATTATTAAAAAAAATTGAACTTATAGATATTATAGATAATTATAATTTCTCAAGAGAGCCAGGTAATACTAAAAATTTGGGTAAAAAAATGATTGATAATGGAAATTTATCAAATTTAAAAGAATTATTACTTGATAATATAAGTGTTTTAAAGCAATCAACTGGAACTTCTCGAGAAATGGATTTTGTATCTAGCTCATATAATATCGGTTTATATATAAAATTGTGTTGGATTGTAAATGGGGAGGAGGAGTATAAAATGAAAAACTATATGGAAGGTAATTTAATATATTCAAGGGTAGGTAAAGACTTATTTAATAAAATGACAGATGAATCCAGAAGAAAAAATTTTTCTATGAAAGTGATTCAACTACTTAAGTCTAATGATAGAACTCAGCTATTTCAAACTATAATGCATGTGTTAGTTTCTAATGGAATCTTAATAGGAGAAGGGTTTGTAGAAGGTCTAATGCAGAGTTCTGAATTAGAATTAAATACAAATGTAGGTCTATTTATTCAAGAAATCATGAAATAAAAAAGGGGGAAAATTTAAAATGAATGAAAAGAGAGTAAAAGGAGTAACATTAACTATATTGACAGAAAGCCCAGTTCCACTTTCGTATGACCAAGGGTATGGAAATTATACACCAATAAAAAAAGAACAATATAGAGATAAAGTACATGCAAAAACTAGTATAGCTACAATAACATATGACTTAAGAAGAATGCTCCATCAAGAATATGGTTGGAATTTAAGTAATATTATTTTTGGGAAAAAAGGAAATGTATATCCATCTATTAAGAAAAATGTAGGATGTGTAGATGAAAATGGATTAGAGACTGATGTATTTGGTTATTTAATACCACTTAAAGATAAAGGTTCTATAAGTAAAGCTTCTCCACTTAGAATAATACCTTTTAGGTCATTAAATCCATATAGAGGTTCAACACAGTTAATAACAAATAGAGGCTTTTTAAGTAGTGAATTTGGTAGAAAATATTATGATGAGAAGGAAGAAAATGAAGTACCTAGAGATGAAAATTTTCCAACAACACAAGCATTGGCAATAGAAGAGACTTTATCTGATTACTACGTTTATACAATAACATTGGAGCTTGATAGAATAGGAGTAGTAGAAGTAGAAGATGGAAAGTTACTTTTGCCAGAAGAAAGAAAATTTATGAGCAAAGACTTAAGAGAAAAAGCAGTAAAAGATATACTGGATGTAATTACTGTGTTTACAAGAAATATAAAACATTCATCAGTACTATTAAAACCACTTGCAGTAATGGGTGGAGCTTTTGATAAAGTTGTACCATTTTTTTGGGATGATGTAGATTATAATGCTGATAGTGGGGAGATAAATTTAGATGGAGTTATAGAAACTATAGAGAGTTATAGCCTTGAAGAAAGTAATACAATACTTGCTATCAATGATAGGTTAAAAATTTCAAATAAAAAGGAATTAAATAAGTTTAATTTAAGTAAATATCCTGTAAAAGAGATTAAAAATCTAGCAGATAGATTGGAAATTGGAGAAGATAACATGTGGTATTTAAAAGAGTAGGAGGTTTTTAAACTATGAAAGTATTACAATGTAAACTTAAGCAACCAACTGCTCATTATAGAGACCCAAAAGTATTTCAAAATGAATATATAAGTACTTTAAATTTACCATCTAAAACGACAATAATGGGAATGATAACATATTTATGTGATAGAAGATTAAACTTCGATATAGATATAGGAATAATTGGAACATATCACCATAGAGAACTAGAATTTTCAAGAGGAGAGAACATTGATTTTTGGAATGAATATACAAATATGAGAAAAGGCAAAGATAAAGAAAAGTTTTTGCTTCAAGGAAACTACTATGATTACTATAAAGAGCATAAAGCTCAAAATAGCATATTAAACTATGAAGTTCTTAAACAAGTAGAACTGACTATATTTATTTCTTGCAAGGATGATAAAGAACTTGAATTTATTAGAAAAAAGCTTGAAAGCCCATGTAAATATGCAAATTTAGGAAGAAAAGAAGATTTTGTAATACCAAGTGAAAAAGGGTGTTTTGTGAAAGAAGTTGAGTTAAAAGAGGTTATACCTATGAATACTCGTGATGCTATAAAAGAAAATATAAAATTAAAGAATACATATGTAAGAGTTGACTTAAGAGATAAAGATAATGTCGAGACTATAATAAATCAAGGTTTATTGATTGCATTACCTCATAAATATAAAGATTTAGAAGCAAATAGAGATGATAGAGTTTATGAGTTTTGCCATTATATATATGTTGATAATGATGGTATATATCCTAAAAATATTAAGGTAAATGTGTGTATTGATACAAAAGAAGTTTTTACATGGCTTTAAATTATTTTGAAAGATAGGTGTTTATCATGCAAAAAGAAATATTAGCTAAGTCATACAATTTAAGAACTAATCAACAAGAACAAACATTAGTTGAACATATTAAGGATTTATTTGAAGTATTAGAATCTATATTAGAGCTAAATTTATATTCAAATAAAGATATAGAGATACTGAAAATATGTTGTGCTTTGCACGATTTAGGAAAAATTAATTCAATTATGCAACAAAAAATGGAGATTAATAATAAAATATCGTCTAGTTGTTCAGAAAAAGAGAGGAAAAAATTAGAGTCTGACAAAAAATCTTTAAAAAAGATAGCAAGACACAATATATTATCTGGAGCATTTTTAAGAGATATATTAGAAAAAATGAACTTGTCAGAAGAAGATAAGTTATATATATATAAAAGTATAATGTTACATCATGGAAACTATGAAGATTATATGAGGTTAAGTACTAGTAAAGTTCAAGAAGAAATTTATGATTATATTGAAAAAGGCATTTTAGAAAAAGAAGAGTTTAATCTGAAAGATATAGAGATTTATATAAAGGACATTTTAGATGTAGATTTTAAATTTAGTGAAGATGTATTGGATTATGATTACATAGATAAATTAAGTGAAAGTATGGTTATAGACAGTGATTATAACAATGGTCAAATAGAAGATTCAATTTTAAATTATAGAAAGTTTAAGTATATTTTATATAAAGGGATGCTGAACTTAATAGACCATAGTGCATCAAGTAGACAGAAAGGTATAAAATTTTATAACGATTTTACTAATGAAGAAGTTGATGAAATGATTCTAACTGAGATATATAAGAGTCATGATAATTTAGACAAAAATAATATAGAATTTAACCCTATACAAAAAAGACTACGAGAACTTTCTGGAAGAAATGTTCTGACTGTTGCATTTACAGGTTCAGGAAAAACAGCTGCAGATTATAGAAAGACTTTTAAAAGAAAATTCTTTTTAGTACCAAATAAAATATCAGCAGAAAGTTTTTATAGAAAAAATATTTTTCAAAATAAAAATGATTTAGATGCAAGAAATAGTAATGATTACATTGGATTACTTCATGGAGATATAAATTTATATTCAGAGAATGAAGATAATGGAGAACATGATTTTGTATTGACATTAAGGGATATAGATTTGAGTATAAATTTTTGTAAACCTTGTGTAATTGCAACAGTTGACCAGTTATTGCTTAGTATGTTTAAATTTCCAGGATATGAAAAAATATTTGCAGCTGTAAAAAATGCATCTATAACTGTTGATGAAGTACATTTATTAGAACCTAAGATGTTTTTGATTTTGATATATTTTATGCAATTTGCATGCAAATACTTAGATGTTGATTTTCACTTAATGACAGCCACACTTCCAAATTCATATAAAGAGCAAATGATAAATAAGGGAATTATTTTTCAAGAAGAATGTAATGAAAATGTTACTGATAAAGGAGAAATAGTTTTTATTGAAAGTAACAAGGAAGAAGAGGTTTATGAAGGTAAAAATGTAAAGGTTTCTTTTATAAAGGAAAAAGAAATCAAGTCAATAGTTGAAGGTGCTTTAGAAAATAAACAAAAAATTCTTATAATAAAGAATACTATTGATTCAGTGAATAGAACGTATGAGTTTTTAAAAGAAAATTTATCAGATAAGTATAGTGGTGTAGATATAGATGTTTTACATAGTAGATTTAAATTCAAAGATAAAAGAGATAAATATAGTAAAATATTAAATGGTGAGGGTGATATTTGGATATCAACTCAATCAGTAGAAATATCTTTGGATTTGGATTTCAATACAATAATAAGTGATTTAGCAACTATGGATAGCTTGATACAAAGAATGGGTAGATGCAATAGAAATAATAAATATGAATATGGAAATTTTTATATTCTACCTAGTGAAGATAAGATTTATGATAACAAACTTAAAAACACAACTAAAAACATCTTAAAGGACATATTAAAAACTAACTCTATTTTTACAATGGGAATTAGAAAAACTATTTTAGATGATTACTATGATAATAGTGTAGTTAAAAAATATTTTGAAGAGAATTTTATAAGTTGTGATAAAGAAATTAAAAATATTTATGGCATAAATAAAGAAGTTTTTGATGGATTGGATTTAATTTTCAATTTTGAGCCTTACAAAAATATTGTTGATAGTAAGAAGGAAGCAGTTAAAATTTTTAGAGATGTTGATGTTAGTTATAAAATTATTCTGGAAGAAGATTTTTATAAGGAAGATAGAGATTTACAGCAGGATTCTATTCAAGTATCAAAATTTATATTTAATAGATTATATTATTATGGCTTAATAAGCAAAGTAGAAGGATACATGGTACTAAAATCTAGTAGAAAGTTTGATTATAATAATACTGTAGGCTTAATTTTAAAGTGAGCATATGTTTAATATAATATGCCTTTAGACCTTGAAAATACAAAAGACACTACTGTAGGCTCACTGCAAAAACTATCTTTTAAAAAGAAAAATAAGCTGTGATATAGAGTGTTTCCAATGTGTCTAATAGATAATAAATTTGATGTTTAAGATTAACTAAGTGGATTTTAAATTATGAATAGAATTCTAATTCTTCATAATAATCAGGAAGTTTAAAACCAATAATATAAAACAATAAAATATTATATTTATGATATAATAAAAGTTATGGAAAAATAGGAATATTACTATAAAGAAGAGAGGTAAACTTATGAATAATTGGATAGAAGTAACTATAAAAACAACAACAGAAGCAGTTGAGCCTATAACAAATATACTATATGAACAAGGAGCTGGTGGGGCTGTAATAGAAGACCCAAAAGACTTTTTATTTCAAAAGAAAAATGAACTAGATTGGGATTATGTTGAAGAAGAAGTATTTAAAAAGAATGAGGAAGACGACGTACTTATAAAAACTTATGTTTCAGAAGAAAAAAATGTGATGGAATTTGTCGAAATAATAAAGCAAAAAGTTTTAGGGTTAAAAGATTTTGGTATAGATATAGGTGAAGGAAGTGTATCACTAGACCAAGTAAATGAAGCTGATTGGGCAAATGCATGGAAGGCATACTACAAACCAACAAAAGTGGGACAAAGGGTAGTAGTAAAACCTACATGGGAAGATTATACTATGCAAGAGGGAGATTTAATCATAGAGCTTGACCCTGGAATGGCATTTGGTACAGGGACACATGAGACTACTAGTATGTGCATTAGAGAATTAGAAAAGTATGTGAATAAAGATTCTAAAGTATTTGATATTGGTTGTGGTAGTGGAATTCTTGCAATAGCAGCAGCTAAATTAGGAGCAAAAGAAGTTGTAGCTGTAGATTTAGATGAAGTGGCAGTAAAAGTTGCAAAAGAAAATGTTCTTGAAAATAAAGTTGAAAAAAATGTATCTGTAATGCATGGTAATTTAACCGATGTAATAAAAGATAAAGCTGATATAATAGTTGCAAATATAATAGCTGATATAATAAAGATACTTGCAAATGATGTGCAAAACTTTATGAAAGAAGATGCTATATTCATATCTTCAGGTATAATTTTGGATAAAGTAGAGGAAGTTAAAGATAGCTTAATTGAAAATGGATTTGAAATAGTTGAAGTTCAAAAATTAGGTGAATGGTCAGCAATAGTTTCTAAGCTTAAAAGATAGGGGATATGGTGACGTATAATGGATAGATTTTTTGTTGAAAAAAATAATATAAATCTACAAGATAGAACTTGCACTATAGAAGGTGAAGATGTAAAACACATTTCAAAGGTTTTAAGATGCAAGCCAGGTGAAAAACTTGAGATATGTGACAAGAATAATAATGAGTATATTTGTGAGATAATGAATATAGATAAGAGTATAGTTAATTTAAATATTTTAGAAAAAGTTGATATAAATAGAGAATCAAAACTTAAAATAAGACTATATCAGGGACTTCCAAAAGCTCCAAAAATGGAGATGATACTTCAAAAATTAACTGAAGTGGGTGTAGAAGAAATAATATTAGTTCAAACTAAGAGAAGTGTCGCTAAAGTTGATGATAAGAAAGAAGATAAAAAATTTGAACGTTGGGAAAGAATAATTTATGAAGCAGCAAAGCAAAGTAAAAGAGGTAAGATACCAAAACTAAGAGGTGTTTTAAGTTTTAAAGAAGCTTTAGAAGATATGAAAAAAAATAATACAAATATTTGCCCTTATGAAAATGAAAGAACCGTTTCAATAAAACATACACTTAGAAAATGTGATTCTAGTATAGATAGCATTGGAATTTTTATAGGTCCAGAAGGTGGATTTTCTGAAGAAGAAATAGAACAAGTACAAAAAAATAATTGTAGTGTTGTATCATTAGGGCCTAGGATATTAAGAACTGAGACAGCTTCTGTTGTAGCATCAACAATAGCTTTGTATGAGCTAAGTGATTTAGGAGGAGAAAAATAAATTGAAAAAAGTAGCTTTTTATACACTTGGGTGTAAAGTCAATCAATATGAAACGGAAGCTATGCTAGAACTATTTGAAAAAGATGGCTATGAACAAGTTAATAGTGAAGAATATGCTGACGTTTACGTTATAAATACATGTACAGTTACTCATATGAGTGATAGAAAATCTCGTCAATACATAAGACGAGTTAAAAAGAAAAATCCAAATGCAATAATAGCCGTTGTAGGATGCTATTCTCAAGTATCACCAGAAGAAATTTTGGATATAGAAGAAGTAAATTTAGTAATGGGTACAAATGATAGAAGAAAGATTGTTGAAGAAATTAGAAAGATAGATGCAAATAAAAAAGTTAGTACAGTTGATGATATAATGAAGGTTAAAGCATTTGAAGAAATAGAAATTAGCCAAACTAATGGAAAGACTAGAGCATTTATGAAAATACAAGATGGATGTGATAGATTTTGTACCTACTGTATCATTCCTTATGCCAGAGGACGCGTTAGAAGTAGAGATATTGATAGTATAGTCGATGAAGTGAAAAAATTGGCTAATAATGGCTATAAAGAGGTCGTATTAACAGGAATACATGTTGCTTCTTATGGAAAAGATTTAAAGGATAAGGATATTAAACTTCTTGATGTAATAAAACGAATAAACGAAATAGATGAAATAGAGAGAATTAGACTTAGCTCTGTTGAACCAATTTTATTTACAGATGAATTTGTAAATGAAGTTTTAAAAATGGATAAAGTTTGCCCTCATTACCATTTATCACTTCAAAGTGGATGTGATGAAACTCTAAAAAGAATGAATAGACGATACACAACTTCAGAGTACAAAACTATTGTAGATAGATTGAGAAGTAAAATGCCAGATGTTGCAATAACTACAGATGTAATAGTAGGGTTTCCCGGAGAGACAAATGAAGAATTTAAAAAAACGTATGAGTTTTTAAAAGAAATAGAGCTTTCACAAATGCATATTTTTAAATATTCACCAAGAAAAGGAACTCCAGCTGCAACTATGGAAAATCAAGTCGACCCTCAAATGAAACATTTTAGAAGTGAACAACTTTTAAATTTAAGTAAAGTAAATTTTAATAAATTTGCAAATAAATTTATTGGTCGTGAGTTGGATGTTTTATTTGAACAAAATCTAGAAGGCAATAAATATGAAGGACTAACTTCAAACTATATAAGAGTTGTTGTTGAAAGTGACAAAAATATACAAGGTCAGATATTAAAAGTGAAAATAAATGATGTAAAAGACGAATATGTAGAAGGAATTTTGCTATAACATGTAGAAATTATAATATTTATAAGATAGGAGGTGGAAAAAATGGATTGTATTTTTTGTAAAATAGCGAACGGAGAAATACCTTCAACTAAAGTTTATGAAGATGATAGAGTCTTAGCGTTTAATGACTTGAACCCAGTTGCTCCATACCATATATTAGTTGTACCTAAAAAACATTATGATAGTTTAATTGATATTACTGATAAAGAGATGGACATTGTGTCACATATTCATGTTGTTATTAATAAAATAGCTAAAGAGAAAGGTTTTGACCAAACTGGATTCAGAATCATAAATAATTGTGGAAGTGATGGAGGGCAAGAAGTTAAACATTTGCACTATCATATTTTAGCTGGTAAAAAGCTTCCTAATTACGAAGCGGGACAAAACTAAACTAAATTATTGAAAAATTGAGTTTCTTCTTGATAAAAATACTTGATAAAAGTAAAAATTTAGTTTATAATAAACAAAGTGTTAGGTTGTAATGCATATTATGCAAAAAGAACATAGTTACAGTCCCAGCATAATTGCGCTATTGGAGGGAGGGAAAAAGAAATGTCAGAAGTAAGAGTTAGAGAGAATGAAACATTAGACAGCGCTTTAAGAAGATTCAAGCGTCAATGTGCAATGTCTGGCATCATGTCAGAAGTGAGAAAAAGAGAGCACTATGATAAGCCAAGCGTTAAGCGTAAGAAAAAAGCTGAAGCAGCAAGAAGAAAAAACGCTAAGAAATAGTAGTAAATAAGAATAAAGAGGTGAAGGGGATGTCCCTTAAGCAAAAGTTACAAGAGGATTTGAAATCTTCGATGAAAAACAAAGATACAGTGAGAAAATCTGTAGTAACTTTAATAAGAGCTTCTATAAAGCAGTATGAGGTTGATAACAGAGTCGAGCTTGATGAAGATGGAATTATCGATGTAATAGCAAAGCAATTAAAGCAACGTAGAGATGCATTAGTTGAATTTGAAAAAGCTGGAAGAGAAGACTTAATAAAAGAAACAGAAGTTGAAATTGAAGTTTTAAAAGAGTACCTACCTCAACAATTAAGCGAAGAAGAGTTAGAAGAAATTGTAAAATCTACTATATCTGAAGTAGGAGCAACTTCTATGAAGGATATGGGAAAAATAATGTCAGTTATCCAACCAAAGGTTAAAGGAAGAGCTGATGGAAAACTTATAAATAAGTTGGTAAAACAAAACTTACAATAGATTGATATAGCCTAGAGAGAAATCTCTAGGCTTTTTATAGTTTTTGGGAATAACAAGTCATATCTGAGCATATCTATAATCAAAGAAAATTTTGAAAGAAGGGGAAAAATTTGATTATATCAGTAAAAGAAATTAGAAATTTTTTGATAAACATATTGATACCATTAATAATAGGTTACTTAAGTAGCACTTTAGCAATGATTATTAGTGGTACAGATATTTCAACCTACTATTTGCAACTCACAAAGCCAAGCTTTGCACCACCAGCTTTTATCTTTCCTATAGTTTGGACTGTATTGTACATATTGATGGGTATATCTTCATACCTAATATTAAGAAAGGGTTACAATTTACCTAAAGTAAGAGATGCGATTTTTTATTATGTATTACAACTTGTATTAAACTTTGTTTGGAGTATATTATTTTTTGGTTTTGGACTTAGATTTACAGCTTTAATAGATATAATAATAATGATTTTAGTTTCTATAGTAATGATTTCGAAGTTTTCTAAAATAGATAAGAGATCTGGATACATAAATTTGATTTATTTGATGTGGCTTGTTTATGCAGGATTTTTGAACTATTTTATATGGTTTATTAATAAATAGTATGTAAAGATTTTGTAAATTACCCTGTACTTTTAATAATATCATACTAAAGAAAAAATAAATAGACTATTAAAAATAATCATTTTCATATACAATAATATTAATTTAAATATAATAAATTTATAAAAATTGTATTTAAAGATTAACATATTAAAGTATTAGAATTGGAAAGGCTTGAAGGGAGAGGTTTTTATGCAAATAATAGTATCTGGGAGACAAATGAAATTAACTGACGGAATAAAAGGATACGTAGATGGAAAATTAAGTAGGTTAGAAAAATACCTTGATCCTGAATCAGAAGTGAAAGTAACAGTAAGTGCGAAAAAGGATAGACAAAAAGTGGAGGTTACAATAATTCCTATTAATGGGCAAATAATAAGAGCAGAAGATGTAGAAGACGATTTATATGCGGCAATTGACATTGTTTGTGACAAATTAAGTAGACAAGTTGTCAAATATAAAACTAAAGTTAAAGACAAAGGTCAAAATAATAAGAGCATAAGATTTGAAAATGTTGACTTTATAGATAATAGCAATGAATTTGATGATTATGATAATGAAGATGAAAATATAGTTATAGAGAGAAGAAAGAAATTTAATGTAAAACCTATGAGTTCTGAAGAGGCTATACTTCAAATGGAACTAGTAGGACATAATTTCTATATGTTTAGAAATCAAGATAATTTTGAAATAAACATAGTGTATAAGCGTAAAGCTGGTGGATATGGTTTAATAGAACAAGACTAATAAAAAAATTGTATACGTTTAGATTTTATATAAAAAAATAAAAAGGTAATTATGTTGATTTTTTATCAATATGATTACCTTTTTATTTTTTAAATAATATATTAAATATTAGGTATTTATTATATAAAAATTTTAAAACTAATCTGTTACAACATCAATAAAGTGCATAAATACCTATTTCAAGCATAAAATTAATTAAGGGGGTAATGCTTATGTTAGAAATATCCACTGATTTACAAGTAAATCAACCAGTTATTACTGTTACAAGTAATACGTTTATTAGTATAGAAAATTATCTATCAATATTAGAATATGAAGTTGATTTAATAAGAATAAAGACTAAGGTTAAAACAATTAAAATATCTGGAGATAAACTTTCACTTAAGTATATTACTGATAGTGAGATAGGTATAAAAGGAATTATATACAATGTTGAGTATGTTGATTAGGAGGAGATACACTTGATAAGTTTTATAAGGGGATACTACGTTATAGTTGTAGAAGGAGTAGGACTCGAACAATTTTTAAATCATCTTATAAGAAATGGTATAAGTGTTTACAATGTAACTAGAATAAAAAATACTAAAATGGAGTTTCATATAGATAGACAAGATATAAAAGAATTTAAGAATGTTTATAGAGGAAGTAAATTTGATATAAAAGTAAAACAAAAAACAGGTGTTCCTTTTATTATCAAAAGAGTTTATAAGCACAAAGGTATGTGGATTTGTGCTGTTGTCTCTTTATTTTTATTGATGTCAACATCACAGTTTGTGACAGATGTATATATACAATCTCCTGAAGGTATAAAAAAAGAAGCTCTTAAAAGTGAGCTTTACAAGGTTGGAGTAAGACCAGGTGTTTACAAGAAGAGTATTGATAGAAAAGAAGTTAGAGACCATATGATGTCTAAATTTAATGATGTGGCATATTTATCTATTAATGTAAAAGGAACAAATATATTTGTTACTGTCACAAAAAAGGCAGAATCCTTAAAATCTACAGACCAATCAAATTATTGTAATGTAATTGCTTTAAAAAATGGTATAATAGAAAAGGTAATCCCTAGAAGTGGTAAATCAGTAATTAAGTCTGGAGATATAGTACAAAAGGGAGATGTTTTATTAAATGGAGCTAATACAAAATCAATACCAGAAGTATGGGCAAGTACTTTTTATGAATCCAAAAAAAAGGCAAGTTATGTAGATACTGTAAATAAAAAGACTGGAGAAAAGAAAAATATATATACACTAAGTTTTTATGATAAAGAATTTACAATGAGAAAAAACATAAAGTATAAAGATTATGTTGTTGAAAATAAAGAAAAAAAATTATCAATAGGAGACTATACTTTTCCGATAAAGATAAAGACGAGTACTTTTTATGAAACAAAAAAAGTTGAAGTAAAAAGGAATAAAGAAGAGTTAAAAAAAGAATTATCTGAAAAAGCTTTAAAAGAGTTAGAATATATAATCCCAGCTTCGGCTAGAATAATAGATGTAAAACATAATTTTAAGGTCAATAAAAATATGTTAGAATATTTAATAACAGTTCAAACTAGTGAAAATATTGCTAAAATTTATCCTCTTAGTAAATCAGAAGCAGAAAGGTTTATAAAGGAAGAAAGTAAACCAAATGAAGGTGAAGAGGAAGTTCCTTCCAATCCAGAAAAGAGACCATTAAATGATATAAGAAATGAATTTGATGAGGATAATAAGGATAATAAAGACCAAAACAATCCTAGTGAAAATAATAGTAATCAAAATAGTAATAATAATCAAAATAATAATAGCAATAACAACTAATAAAATTAAACTTAAAATTTTAGGAGGACTAATTCAATTGATAATACAAAAGAAATTTACAATAGCAGATGGTAACTTTGAAAGAGAGTTATTTGGCAACTTTGATGAGAATGTAAAATTAATAGAGAAGACTTTAAATATAGATGTAATACTTAGAGAAGGAAATATAATTTTAATTGGAGAAGAAAAGAATGTAGATTCTGCATTAAAGCTTATGAATGAATTACATCAAACTGTATCAAATGGTAAGCATTTAGACAAACAGAGTATTTCTTATTCATTATCTCTTTTACTTGAAGGTAGTGAACAAAAAATAAAAGAACTTGAGGGAACAATTGTCATAACTCAAAGAGGTAAAGCTGTTCAACCTAAAACTTTAGGTCAAAAAGAATATATAAAACTTATAGAAAATAATGATATAACTTTTGGCGTTGGACCTGCTGGAACAGGAAAGACTTATCTTGCTGTTGCTATGGCAGTAAAGGCCTTTAAAAGAGATGAAGTTAGTAGAATTATACTTACAAGACCAGCTGTGGAAGCAGGAGAGAGTCTAGGTTTTTTACCAGGAGACTTAAAGGACAAAGTTGATCCATATTTAAGACCATTATACGATGCACTATTTGAAATGTTGGGTGCTGATAAATTTAATAAATACTTAGAAAGAGGTACTATTGAGGTCGCACCACTTGCATTCATGAGAGGTAGAACACTTGATAACTCATTTATAATATTAGATGAAGCTCAAAACACTACTTCTGAACAAATGAAAATGTTTTTAACTAGACTAGGATTTGGTTCTAAAGCTGTAGTTACAGGTGATGTAACGCAAACCGATTTACCACAAAATAAGAAGAGTGGTCTAATACAAGCTACAGAGATTCTTAAAGGAGTTCCAGGGATTGGGTCTATAATGTTAACAGATAGAGATGTTGTAAGACATGAATTGGTGCAGAGAATAATAAGAGCTTATGAGAAACACAATAAAAGAGAAGAATTTAAAAAAGAAGAACGTAAAAAAGTGAAAATACAGGAAAAGACTTTCAAAAGAAAGTAAAAGTGTAGTAATATAGATATATAGCATTATTAATGAATAAAAAGTAGGTGTAGTTAATGGATTTGATATTAGATGATAGACAAGATAAATTAGAAGTAAATGAGGAGTTAATTGAAAAGATAAAGGATATAATCTTAGAATGTTTAGATTATGAAGGATATGATGATAATTATGAAGTGAGTCTTTCTTTTGTAGATAATAAAGAGATTCATGAATTAAATAGAGAATATAGAGGAGTTGATAGAGTGACTGATGTTTTATCATTTCCTCTTTTAAGTGATGATTTTGAGGATGTTGAGTTAGAGGAAGAATCTCTAGGTGATATAGTAGTATCTCTTGAAAGAGCATTAGAACAGAGTATAGAGTATAATCATAGTTTTGAAAGAGAAGTATGTTTTTTAATATGTCATAGTATGTTTCATCTTTTAGGTTATGACCACGATACAGATGAAAATGCAAAGGAAATGAGAGAAAAAGAAGAGCACATATTAAATAAGTTAAACATAACAAGGGAGTAGTTTTTATGAAACCAGAAAAAACTCGTCAAGGTATAATTAAAGCGTTTAATGCAGCTATAGAAGGGATATTGTATACATTTAAATTTGAAAGAAACATGAAAATACATTATTTAGGTTCGGTTGCTGTTCTTATAATAAGTTTGTTTTTTAACTTTTCAAAATTAGAAATGATAATGTTACTTATGGCCATATGTTTAGTTGTAGTTGCTGAGATGTTTAATACAGCTATAGAAAAAGCTGTTGATTTAGTAACTGATGAATATCATGTGCTTGCTAAGATAGCAAAAGATGTTGCAGCTGGTGGTGTTTTAGTAGCAGCACTAAACTCAGTAGTAGTTGGATATATTTTGTTTTATGATAAATTGACAGATATATCTGGGATATTAATTTATAAAATAAGAGAATCAGAATTACATATAACCTTGATATGTATATTATTGGTTCTTATAGCTGTTGTAGTTGTAAAAGCATTGACTTCTACAGGTACTCCTCTAAAAGGGGGAATGCCAAGTGGTCATGCTGCTTTATCATTTGCCATAGCAACTGCAATTACACTTATGACTGAAAGAGTCGTTGCATCTACTCTTGCATATATAATGGCTGTATTAGTTGCCCAAAGTAGGATTGAAGGAAAAATACATACATTTTGGGAGACTATAGCTGGAGCTTTATTAGGTGTATTGATAGCTATATTAGTATTTCAGCTTGGAATGTTCTATAATTAAAATAAATGTACATAAAATATTTAAAATAAAACAAATCTGTGCTAATTAAATTTTTATGATATAATGTAGAGTATTAAATAAAAATAACTTTTAATTATTGTATACAGGAGGAACTGTTGTGGATAACATAGAATTGTTAAGGTTGGCAGAAGATGCCAGACAACATTCTTATTCTCCTTACTCGAGCTTTAGAGTGGGTGCAGCTCTTTTAACTAAGAGTGGTAAAGTTTATACTGGATGTAATATAGAATGTGCATCATTAGGTGGAACAAATTGTGCAGAAAGAACAGCTATTTTTAAAGCAATATCAGAAGGTGATAAGGATATATATAAAATAGCTATAGCAAGTGATAACTCAGAAAATAATGAGCAAACATATCCTTGTGGAATATGCAGGCAGGTAATTATAGAGTTTGGTTCTGATATAAAAATAATAACAGGATATACTAAAGGAGAGGTGTTTGAGCATGATATAAAGGATTTGTTGCCAAACTATTTCTCTGGAAATGATTTAAAATAGATTTAAAAAATATAAATAAATTTAAAGTAATTAAAACAAGAAGATAAAAAAGTTAGGAGACAGTTAATGTTTAAATCAGGTTTTGTCAGTATAGTAGGTAGACCAAATGTAGGAAAATCTACTTTAATGAATAATGTAGTTGGAGAAAAAATAGCTATAATGAGTGATAAGCCTCAAACTACAAGAAATACAATACAAGCAGTATATACAGATGAAGAGATGCAGATAGTATTTTTAGATACACCAGGTATTCATAAACCAAAAAATAAATTAGGTGAATTTATGGTAAAGGCAGCAACGGAAGCCTTTAAAAATGTGGATTTAATATTATTTGTAGTTGATGATTCTAAAAAAATAGGTCCTGGAGATAGAAAGATAATAGAGGATTTAAGAAGTGTTAAAACACCAATAATTCTAGTTGTAAACAAAATAGACCAACTAGACCAAAAAGATGAGCTATTTGATATAATCAAAATGTATGATAATGAAGGTATTTTTAAAGAAATAGTACCAATATCAGCATTAAAAGGAAAGAATACGGATACTCTAATAAAAGTTATACAAAATTATTTAGAAGAAGGTCCAAAGTATTTTCCAGATTATATGATTACAGACCAGCCAGAGAGGGTATTAATAGCAGAACTTATAAGAGAAAAAGTTCTTCATTATCTTAATGATGAAATACCTCATGGCGTAGCTGTTGAAATTGAAAAAATGAAAGCAAGAAATGATAAAGAAATAGTAGATGTATCTGCCGTAATATACTGTGAAAGAGATTCACATAAGGGAATAATAATAGGAAAAAATGGTAGGAAACTAAAAGGAATAGGCAAATCAGCAAGACAAGATATAGAATTACTTTTAGGTTCACAAATAAATCTTCAATTATGGGTTAAAGTCAAAGAAAATTGGAGAAATTTACAAAATTATATAAATAATTTTGGATATAATGATAAATAAAGGTGGGTTATATGGATAGGAAACTGGATGCTTCCCAATATTTATTATATGAAGTAAAGTCATTAATTGATAATAATAAAGTATTGGAGTTAAGAGAATTAATAGAGGAATATCATATAATTGATATATTCGATATAATGGAAAATTTAGAGGAAGATATGAAAATTCAATTGTTTGAAGTACTTCCTTTAGACATGGCATCTTCTATATTAGAAGAAGGTAGTGTAGAGTTTTTTATTAGTATTTTATCTAAGCTGGATGTAGAACACTCAAAAAATATACTTGAACTTATGTCTCTTGGAGACATGGCAGACAAGTTAAGTGAACTTGAAGAAGAAGAAAGAGAACATATAATAAATCTTTTGAATCAAGAGAATGCTGATTATGTAAAAGAGCTATTATTCTATGATGAAGATTCTGCTGGTGGAACAATGACTACTGGATATATTTCTATAAATAAAGATATGACAGCTCTTGAAGCGATAGATCATATGAGAGAAGAAGCTGAAGAAGCTGAAACTATTTATTATATATATGTGGTTGATGATGAAGAAAAGCTAGTTGGAGTATTGTCATTAAGAGAATTAATAATAGCTAGAGATGCAAATATAGTAGAAGATTTGATGAGTGAAAATATAATCTCTGTTTATGTAGATGAGGATAGAGAAGAAGCAGTGAGATTAGTATCTAAATACAATTTAATAGCAATTCCAGTAGTAGATAGACAAGAGAAATTAAAAGGGATAATAACAGTAGATGATATAATCGATGTAATGGAAGAAGAAGCAACTGAAGATATGTATAAGTTTGCAGGAAGTTCAGAACATGAAAGAGAAGTTGCTGAAAAAGAAAATCCTACCTTGAAAGAGCAAATAATATCAGCACTTAGAGGAAGATTACCTTGGTTAATTATTACATTAGTAGGAGGATTGTTGGCTTCATTAATACTTTCTAACTTAGACTATGTAATGAATCCTGTATATGCTCCATTGGTATTTTTTATACCTGTAGTAATTGGTATGGGTGGAAATATTGGAACTCAATCATCATCTGTTACAGTAATAACATTATCTAATAAAGATTTGAATTTTAGCAATGTGGTTAGAGAAGGTATTGTAGGAATTATTACAGGTCTTTTATGTAGTATAATAACAGGTATTATAATTTACTTTGTTATGAGAGAGTTAGACATTGTATTAATTGTTTCAATATCATTATTTATAAATATGGTTTTAGGTGCAACAATAGGTGCGTTTATGCCTGTCTTATTAAAAAAAATGAATGCAGACCCATCTACAGTTTCATCACCAATTATATCTACAGCTCTTGATATAACTGGTATAGCAGTTTACTTTATAATAACAACAGCATTATTGTCAAAAATTGTTTAATAACTTTATGTATGATTTATCCTCTTCTTACTAAAAATATAAGTATAAATGTAAGAAGGGGGTTTTTTAAAAATGAACAATATCAGTTGGGAAGTTTTTAAAAAAACAGGTAGTATAGATGCATATTTATATTTCTGTGATTGCAAAAACATATATGAAGAAATTGAAGAAGTAAGGGAGAAAAAAGAAGACGATGATAATCCTGAACACCCAGGGGATAGTACTTAAAGCTATAAGGTATAAGGAAAGTGACATAATACTTACACTATTTACAAGAAAGCTTGGAAAAGTATCTGCAATAGCAAAAGGAGCCAAAAAAAATAAGAGCTCTTTGCTTTCATCATCACAGTTATTTTCTTATAGCAATTTTACCTTAAAAAAACAAGGTAATATGTACAAGGTTACTCAAAGTGAAATAATAAAAAGTTTTTATAATATATCCTATGATATAGAGGCATTTTCTTATGCTACATATATTACAAAATTAGTTGAAAATTCTATACTTGAAAATCAGACTAATAATAGGCTATTTATATTACTTGCGCAGACTCTGTATTTGTACACACAAGAGAATACAGATAATAGGTTTATAACAGCAGCATTCGAGTTAAAATTTTTAGACTATATAGGATTTAAACCTATAGTAAATAAATGCATTAATTGTGAATGTAAAATTTTGCAAAACTCTGTGTTTAATATCTACGAAGGTGGTATACTATGTAGTAAGTGTAGTAAACTTTTTGATAATAATATAAAATTAGACTTAACAACTATAAGTCTTATGGAATATGTATTAAGGAATGATATTTTAACATGCAGTAAAGCTAAAGTATCAAAATATATAACACATGAGCTTGAGAATATTCTAGACAAGTATTTAAAAGTTTATGTCGATAATATTAATTTTAAATCATTACACGTATTACAAAGTGTAAAAAATAATAAGGGAGTGGATAATGATGAGTAGTAATATAACTATTGAAATGGTTGATTCAGTCTTTGAAAGAGTTCCAGGAGCAACTTATGCAGAAGCAAAAGAAGCATTAGTAATATGCGATGGAGATGTAATTGAGGCAGTAATATATCTAGAAAATAAAAAAAATACTTGTAATTGTAAAGCAAAATCTGCTAAAGAAACTATGGAAGAAGTGTTTGGTAAAGATGGAGAAAATATAAAATCTCAACTAAAAGAGCTTCTCAGAAAAAGTAGTGTAGTAAGAATAATAATTGAAAAAGATGGAAAAACTATGATGAATATTCCTTTAACAGTTGGAGTTGTTGGATTAGCTTTTGTGCCATTAGCTACTTTAGTTGGATTGTCAGCTGCTGTTATAAGTAAATATCGTATAAAAGTTCAAAATGAAGAAGATGGAGAACTTGTAGATTTAGGTGAATTGAATGAAGAAAAACTTCATGTTTTGAAGAATATGATAACTAATGCAGCTAAAGATGTGAAGGATGTAGTGGTTGACAAAAAAGAAGATGACAAAGATGTAACTGCTGACCTTATGAAAGAAGAATTTGAAAAGAATAAAGAAGACGAAGACGAAAATAAATAGATATAAAGAGACTTTTAAAAAATGAAGAGAAGATAATTATAAGAATTATCGCTAACATTGACAAATTTTATAGAATTTGATATTCTAAAAGTTGTAGAAGAACTATTAAAATAGCCTTTCGTGTAGACGAGAGGCTTTATTGTTATAGGAGGGATTTTTATGAATTTTCAAGAGATGATACTGGCGTTGCAAAAATACTGGTCAAAGCAAGGTTGTATCATGATGCAACCTTATGATATTGAAAAAGGTGCAGGAACTATGAATCCTAATACTTTTTTAAGATCATTAGGACCTGAGCCTTGGCAAGTATGCTATGTAGAGCCTTCAAGAAGACCAGCTGATGGAAGATATGGTGAAAACCCAAACAGACTATATCAACATCATCAGTTCCAAGTTATATTAAAACCATCTCCAGATAATATACAAGAGTTATATTTGGAAAGTCTAAAAGAAATTGGAATTGACCCAAGTGAGCATGATATAAGATTTGTTGAAGACAACTGGGAAGCTGCTACAGTTGGTGCATGGGGACTTGGATGGGAAGTTTGGCTAGATGGTATGGAAATAACTCAATTTACGTATTTCCAACAAGTAGGTAATATTGAATGTGAGCTTGAGACAGGAGAAATTACATATGGATTAGAAAGATTAGCTATGTACATTCAAGAAGTTGATAGTGTTTATGATTTAAAATGGAATGATAAAATAACTTATGGTGAAGTATTTAATAAAGCTGAGTATGAAAACTCAATGTATGCGTTTGAATTATGTGATGCAGATATGTTGTTTAATCTGTTTGATATATATGAAAAAGAAGCATTAAGACTTATGGAAAATGGACTTGTAATACCTTCATACGATTATGTGTTAAAATGCTCTCATGCATTTAATACATTGGATGCAAGAGGAGCAATAGGAGTTAGTCAAAGAGCTTCATTTATAGGTAGAGTTAGAAATATGGCAAAGACTGTTGCAGAAACTTTTGTAAAACAAAGAGAAGAAATGGGATTCCCTCTTTTAAAGGAAGGTGACAAATAATGAAAAATTATCTTTTATTTGAAATCGGTGTCGAAGAAATGCCATCAAGATTTGTAGGCAGTACACTGGAACAATTAAAAAACAATCTTAGTAAATTATTTGATGAAAATAGAATATCTTTTGACAGAATAAATGCGTATGGGACACCAAGAAGATTGACTTTGGTGGTTGAAGGATTGAGTGATAGACAAAGTGATTTAGAAGAAGAAATAAAAGGTCCTTCTAAGAAAATTGCTGTTGATGCAGAAAATAATTTAACAAAGCCAGCTTTAGGATTTATAAAAAGCAAAGGATTAAGTGAATCTGATATATACTTTAAACAAGTTGGAAAAGATGAATATATCTTTGCTACTATAAAGCAAGATGGAAAAGAGACTTCAGAAGTATTAAAAGATATATTACCAGAGACTATAAAATCTGTAGTGTTCCCAAAAGCCATGCGTTGGGGAGGAAAAAATCTTAAATTTGCAAGACCTATAAGATGGATAGTTACATTGTTAAATGATAAAGTATTAGAGTTTGATTTAGAAGGAATAATATCTTCTAATATAACAAAAGGTCATAGATTTTTAGGAGAAAGTACAATAGAAGTCAATTCTATAGAAGATTATTTTGAAAAATTAGAAAAAAATTATATAGTTTTAGACCAAAATAAGAGAAAAGAAATCATAAGAAAGCAATGTATAGAAGTAGCAAATTCTTTGGGTGGAGAAGTTGAATTTGATGAAGATTTACTTGAAGAGGTAACTTACTTGGTTGAATATCCAACTGCTTTTTATGGAGAATTTGATACAGATTATATAAAACTACCAAAAGAAGTTGTTATAACTCCTATGAAACAGCATCAAAGATATTTCCCAGTGCTTAAAGACGGAAAACTATTACCTAATTTTATAGCTGTTAGAAATGGCGATTCTTACAAAATAGACAAT
Organism: Clostridioides sp. ES-S-0054-01; assembly: GCA_021561035.1. Lineage (NCBI taxonomy): Bacteria > Bacillati > Bacillota > Clostridia > Peptostreptococcales > Peptostreptococcaceae > Clostridioides > Clostridioides sp. ES-S-0054-01. The sequence goes on along the minus strand of CP067346.1, from coordinate 2,488,936 downwards.
GTTAAAGCTGGAAACGAAAAGGTTTTAGAAGCAAGACTTGCAGATGCTTTATTTTTCTATAGAGAAGATACTAAGAGAAACTTAGAAAGTTACATAGAAAAATTAAAAACTGTTGTATTCCAAGTAAAACTAGGAACTATTTATGACAAAACTTTAAGACTTGAAAAGTTAAGTGCTGATATACTTGATAGTTTAGGTTTAGTAGATGAAAAGGCAGATACTATAAGAGCTGCTAAACTATGTAAGGCAGACTTGGTTACTGGAATGGTAGGAGAATTTGATGAATTACAAGGTTTTATGGGAAAAGAATATGCAAAAGTTGGAGGAGAAAATGAGGTTGTAAGTGAAGCTATTTTTGAGCATTATCTTCCAAGATTTGCAGGAGATATGCTTCCTAAGACTAATGCGGGGGTTGCCTTATCAATAGCTGATAAATTGGATTCAATAGCAGGTTTCTTTGCTATAGGTATACAACCAACAGGTTCTCAAGATCCATATGCTTTAAGAAGACAAGCTTTAGGTATACTTAGTATACTTATGGATAGAAAAGTTGCTGTGGATATAAAAGTACTTATTGAACATGCTTTAGATAATTACTCTGAATTAAATTTTAATAAAGAAGAAGTTGTTGAACAAATAATGAATTTCTTCAATGAGAGAGTAAAAAATCTATTTAAAGATTTAGGAATAAGATATGATGTTGTCGATGCTGTTTTAAGTTCTGATATAAATGATATTTCTGATATGCACATGAGAGCTTTAGAACTTAATAATTGGCTAGAAAAAGATGAATTAGTAGAGATGCTTACTGCCTTTAATAGAGTTTCTACTTTAGCCCAAAAAGCAGAAAGCGATAAGGTTGATAAATCTTTATTAAAAGAAGATGCGGAAATTAAACTTTACAATGAGTTTAAACAAGTAAAGGTAAAAGTCGAGGAATTATTAAAAGATAAAAAATATGGTGTTGCTTTGGATGAATTTGCATCTTTAAGACCAGTAGTTGATAACTTATTTGATTCAGTTATGGTTATGGATAATGATGAAGATGTTAAGAATAATAGACTTGGTCTACTTAAACAAATATATGATACTATGCTAGAGATTTGTGATTTATCTAAAATTGTTTATAAATAAAATTCAAACCATTTATAAAAAATGAGATAGCTTATAACTATCTCATTTTTTATAAGTAAATATAATAAATTATATTTTTCCTAATCTAGTCTTACCTATTTCAAAACTACTTCCAACAAACAATTCAAATACATCTGTAGATACACCGTCAATATTCTTCCTTTTACAACATAAACCTATACTACCAACTTGGTGAACACCACATGAATTTAAACTTCTTCATTTAAAAACTTTGAAGAATATTCTTTAAAATTAGCTAGTTCATTTAATAATATTTTGTTTTATAAAATAAAATTAAGATAAATAGATAATTTTGTAATTTTAATATATAATATTTAATAGAGTGTTGAAGTAGCACTTAATATTTTCAGGAGGAGTTTTTGTATATGGGAGAAATAATAAATGCATTAGATAGAGCCCTAGACATAATTTTGTTATTATATCATGAAAAGAGAGAAATGGGAATAACTGAAATAAGTAAGGCTATGGGAGTATATAAAAGTACTGTTCATAGAACTTTGGTCACTCTTGAAAACAAAGGCTTTGTTATACAAAACACAGAGAATGGTAAGTATTGGCTAGGAATAAATTTATATGCAATAGGTATGGTTGTGGGAGAAAAAATGTCATTGACTGAAATAGTAAAACCATATACGAAAAAATTAAATCAAGAATTTAACGAAGTAGTTAATGTGTCTATATTAGAAGAAAGAGCTCAAGATTCTCCAAGAAGTATCATAATACATAAAGAATATGGTTCAAATCAACTACTCTCAGTAAATCCATCAGTTGGCTCAAGTAGTGAATGTTATTGTTCAGCAGTTGGAAAGTGTCTTATGGCATTTAATGATTCTATAGACTTTGAAAAATATAGAAAGACACCAATACACAAGTATACAGAACATACAATTGATAATTGGGATGATATGATGCTTTTTTTAGCAAAAATAAAAGAACAAGGATATGCCATAGATGATGAAGAACTAGAACATGGACTAACTTGTATTGGAGCACCTATCTTAGATAAAAACAATAAAGCTATTGCAGCAATAAGTCTATCAGGTCCGACTATAAGAATGAGAGAAGGGGACTTTGAGTATAAAATTAAAAGAGTTATAGAAACTGCAAAAAGTATATCTGAACTTTTTAGATGATTTTTTAATCTGCATAATAAAAATAGGCTATATTCAAATTGTTACTTACAAATAACAATTTAAATATAGCCCCTTTTTATTTAATCTAAAATTAAATATTTTTAAAATTTAAAATATTATTGAAATATATAAGCGAATGTGTTATCTTCTAATTAAGTGGTATAAAATAGAACAAAGTTCTAAACAATAGAACAAAATTGAGGCATATATAGTGTTTATACAAAATATAAATATTATATATTTAAAATTAAGTAAAAAATATTACATTAAAGGGGAGATTTGAGAAATGGAAAAAGTCAAGTTGAGTGTTGAAAGATGTAAGGGATGTTATCTTTGTATTGAAGCTTGCAAAAAAGATGCAATAAGTCTTTCTGATTACACAAATAAAAAAGGCTTTGTAACTATTAAAGTCGATGAAGAAAAGTGTATTCAATGTGGCGCTTGTTATACAATGTGTCCTGATTTAGTATTTGAGATATTATAAATTATTTTTATTAGAGGGAGGAAAAGTATGCAAAGTTTATTGATTAAAGGAAATGAAGCTTTAGCAGAAGGTGCTATACGTGGTGGATGTAGATTTTATGCAGGCTATCCAATAACACCACAATCAGAAATATTAGAAATGATGGCATGGAGACAAAAAGAAGTTGGAGGAGTATTTATCCAAGGTGAATCAGAAATAGCTAGTGTAAATATGGTTATGGGAGCAAGTGCACTTGGAGCAAGAGCTATGACTTCTTCATCTGGTCCAGGATTTTCATTAAAACAAGAAGGCATTGCATATTGGGTATCAGCTGGTTTACCAGCAGTTGTAGCATGTGTACAAAGATATGGTATAGGTGATGGATTTATAGGAGCTGGTCAAGATAACTATTGGCAGGCAGTAAAAGGTGGGGGAAATGGAGATTATCATTTAATAGTATTGGCACCTAATAGTGTTCAAGAAAATATGGATATGGCATATGAGTCTTTTGAATTAGCTGAAAAATATATGCATCCGGTACTTATACTTTCTGATGCTACAATAGGTCAAATGGTAGAGCCTTGTATAGCACCACCTATGAAAGAATACGATATGGATAAGGCTCCATGGGCTGCTAAAGGAACACCTGTAGGAGAAAAAAATAAAGTCATAACTGATATAACATATTTTGAAGACCAAGATACATGGCAAAAAGGCTATATAGAAAAAATGAGAAAAGTTCAAGAAAATGAACAAAGATGGGAAGAGATAGAAATAGAAGATGCCGAAGTAGTATTTGTGGCATACGGCATTTCATCGAGAATAGCAGAAGGTGCAGTTAGAGATGCTAGAGTAAAAGGAATAAAATTAGGATTAATAAGACCAAAAACATTGTGGCCTTATCCAAGAAAAGCATTTAAGAAATTAAGTAATTCATTGAAGGGACTTGTAACAGTTGAAATGAATATGATGGCACAAATGAAGGAAGATGTAATTATAGCATGTGATAATAGATTTCCAGTATATTCAGTAGCAACAGCTCAATATATGGCAGAAGTAAATCAATTAATAGATTTTGCTCAACAGATTATAGATGGAAAAGCTAAGCAAGAGGAGGTATTTTAATTATGGCTAAAAAAGCACCAGCAATAATGATGTGTGAAAATATGTTCTGTGGAGGCTGTGGTCATTCTATAGTAGATAGAATTATTGGAGAAGTATTAACAGAAATGGATATATGTAAAGATACAATTATATGTTCGGATATAGGATGTAATCATATGTTTCAATTTAGTATGAATGTAGATGTTGTCGTCCCTCCTCATGGTAAAATGGGTGCAGCAATGGCAGCTATGAAAAGAGTTAGACCAGATAAGTATATATTTACAATAGCTGGAGATGGTGGAGCTTATGCAATAGGGCTTGGAGAAACTATGTCAGCTGCTACTAGAAATGATAATGTAATCTTTCTTGTTATGAACAATAACATGTTTGCAATGACAGGAGGTCAAATGGCTCCAACTACTGTAGAGGGTCAATACACAGCTTCTACTCCATCAGGTAGAAATTACGCAGAACACGGTTCAACATTTGATGTTGTAAAAGTTATGGGAAATTTAGATATAGCATATCTAGCAAGAGGAACAATAACTAACCCTAAAGAAATAAATACAACAAAAAGGTACATCAAAAAAGCACTAGAAAAACAAAAAGAAAAAAAAGGGTTTTGCTTAATAGAAGTGCTTGTACCATGTCCAACAAACTGGGGACTAAAGCCAGTAGATGCTATGAAGAGAATTGAAAATGAACTTGTTCCAAAGTATCCACTTGGAGAATTTATTGGTTAGGGAGGAAATGATATGTTGAAAGAAATTATATGTGCTGGTTTTGGAGGACAGGGAGTTCTTACAGCAGGAAAGATTATAATGTATGTTGCATATAAGGCAGAAAAAAAAATTACGTGGTTTCCATCTTATGGAAACGAGATGAGAGGTGGAAGTGCAAACTGTAATGTTGTTGTAAGTGATGAAAAAATTGCAAATCCTTGTGTAAAAAATCCAGATATATTATTGGGAATGAATAGTGTATCAGTAGATAAGTATGAAAGTTTAATTAAAACAAATGGTTATATGTTTGTCAATGACTCACTAGTAAGTAAGGATAAAAAATACAGAGAAGATATTAATGTTATAAGAGTACCTGTTACTGAAATAGCACAAAATTTAGGCAATGAAAAAGCTGCTAATATTTGTATGCTAGGTGCTATGGTAAAGAATTTAGATTTATTTACAAAAGAAGAATTTGAAAGTGGCATGTGTGAGTACTTTGAAAATCAAGGGAAAGGCAAGTTTAATGCCAAAAATGTAGAAGCATTTGAAGCTGGATACGACTATAAATGAATATTTTAAATATTTATTGAAATACTTATTTTTATGTGTTAGTATTTAATTAATAAAATATAGAACGTCGTTCTGTATAACAGAACAATGGTTTTGGATTAAAATATAAGAACGATGTTCTATATAGTAAAACTAGGGGGGGTTAAATTGAAAATTCTAGTAATAAATCCTGGTGGTACATCTACAAAGATTTCTGTTTTTCAAGATAAAAATGAAGTTTTGAAAAAAAATATAACTCATACAAGAGAAGATTTAAAAAGCTTTGCTAAAGTATTTGATGAATATGGCTATAGAAAACAATTAATAGTGGATATTTTAAGTAGTGAGAATCATAGTATAAATTCTTTTGATGCAGTAGTTGGTCGTGGTGGACTTATGAAAGCTATAAAAGGTGGAACTTATGCTGTGAGTGAAGAAATGATTGAGGATATGAGAAATGAAATAAATGGAGAACATGCATCAAATTTAGGGGCATTATTAGCTAAAACTATAGCTGACGAAATAGGAGTACAATCATTTGTAGTAGACCCAGTTTCTGTAGATGAATTTGATGATGTATCAAGAGTTACAGGAATATCAGATATAGAAAAAGCTAGCTGGTTACATGCATTAAATCATAAGGCTGTTTCAAGAAAAATTGCACAAAAACTAGGTGGAAAATACGAGGATTATAACTTTATTGTAGCTCATTTAGGTTCAGGAATATCGATTGTAGCACATAAACAAGGCAAAATGATTGATGGAAGTGGTGGAAGGTCTGATGGTCCATTTTCTCCAGAAAGAAGTGGTGGATTGCTTGCATATCCTCTTATAGAATTGTGTTACTCTGGAAAATATACTCATAATGAAATGGTCGAAAAAGTAAGCTCGATTGGAGGAATGTACGACTACTTAGGTACAAAAGACATGATAGAAATTGAAAACAGAATCAAGGATGGTGATGAAAAGGCAAAACTTATAATGGATGCATTTATTTATCAAGTAGCAAAAGAAATTTCCATGTATGGAGCTTCACTTTCAGGTAATGTAGATAGAGTTATTTTAACAGGAGGGATATCTCATTCAGAAATGGTAGTTAAAGGAGTCATAGAAAAAGTTTCATATCTAGCTCCAATAGAGATAGTACCAGGAGAGATGGAAATGGAAGCACTTGCTCTTGGAGCTCTTAGAGTACTTAATGGAGAAGAGATAGCAAAAACTTATTAATATTTAGGAGAAAGAGTATGTTAAAAGATTTTAACAATTTATTGGAAGAAGCTAAAAAGCTTGAACCTGTTATTGTAAGTGTTGCTGTTGCCGAAGACAAAGAAGTATTAAAGGCTGTTAAATCAGCGACAGATTTAAATATTATAAAGCCAATTCTTGTAGGAGATAAAGATAAAATAGAAAATATATCGAGAGAAATCGGATTAAAAGGTCATGAAATAATAGGGTGTCAAAATCCTTATGAATCAGTTAAAAAAGCTGTGGAAATGGTTAAGAATAAGGAAGCTAAAGTTCTTATGAAGGGATTAGTAAATACAAGTGTCTATATGAGAGCTATATTAAATAAAGAAAATGGTCTTAGAACGGGAAGATTATTGAGTTTACTTGCAGTATATGAATTACCTCAATATCACAAACTTCTTTATTGTACTGATAGTGGAATAAATGTATCACCAAATTTAAATCAAAAAAAGGATATAATGATAAATGCACTTCTTACTATGAAAAGTATAGGCATGGAAAATCCTAAAACTGCAATACTTACTGCAAATGAAATGGTAGACCCTAAGATACAATCTACAGTGGATGCAAACCTACTTGTGGAAATGGAAAAAACGGGAGAAATACCAAATTGTATAGTGGAAGGTCCAATAGCATTTGATGTAGCATTTGATGCACATGCAGCAGAACATAAAGGTATTAAAAGTAATATTGCTGGTGATGTTGACTTACTAGTATTTCCAAATATAGAAGCAGGAAATATACTAGGAAAGTCATGGCTTAGATTTAATAAAGCTAAGTGGGCAGGTATAGTTTTAGGAGCAACAAATCCAATAATTTTAGGTTCACGTTCTGATACAGCTGAAATTAAAATAAATTCAATAGCATTAGCGTGCCTAGCATCACAATAAGAAATTATTATTAAGGAGGATAAAGTATTATGAAATATGCAAAAAGAATGGATATGGTAAAAGCTTCAGCGATAAGAGATTCTCAAAAGAAAATAGCTCAGAAGGTAGCAAGTGGTGGAACGGTTATATCTTTTGCTGCAGGGCTTCCTGACCCAAATTTATTTCCAATAGAAGAGATAAGTGAAATAACTCAAAAAGTACTTAATGAAAGAGGAAAATTTGCCCTAGCGTATGGACCTACTAAAGGTGAAGATGAGTTATTAGAGCTACTAGTAAAAAGAATGAAGGAAGAGGAAAATATTGATACAAAAGCAGAAAATATCATAATAACTACTGGGTCACAACAAGGTATAGCTCTTAGTGCTATGATTTTATTGGAAAAGGGGGATGTAGTAGTTACAGAGAATCCAAGTTACTTAGGTGCAATAAATGCATTTAGACCTTATGAATGTGATTTTTTAGGGGTAGATACAGACGAAGAAGGAATGGTAACAGATGATTTAGAAAAAATATTATCTGAAAATTCTGATATAAAAGTAATCTATGTAATACCAACATTTCAAAATCCTACAGGAAAAACATGGTCTTTACAAAGAAGAAAAAATTTTATGGAAGTTGTAAATAAATATGATGTCATAGTAATAGAAGATAATCCTTATGGAGAAATAAGATTTACACCAGAGCCTCTGCCTACACTTAAATCTCTTGATACTAAAGATAAAGTATTGTATCTAGGGTCATTTTCAAAGGTATTGTGTCCAGGATTCAGAGTTGCTTGGATGTGCGGTAATGTAGACCTCATAGATAAGGCAGAACTTTTAAAACAAGGTGTAGATTTACAGTCAAATCAATTTTCTCAAGTACAAGTACTAGAATTTTTGAAGAAATATAACTTAAATGAACATATAGAAAAAATAAGAGCAGAGTATAAAAAGAGATGCTTATTGATGCTAGATGCTATGAAGAAACACTTCCCAGAGGAAGCTAAATATACAGAGCCAGATGGAGGAATGTTTATATGGGTAGAACTTCCTGAAAGCATAAATGTAGATGATTTATTAGATAAAGCTATTGATGCTGGAGTTGCTTATGTCTCTGGAGAATCCTTCTTTGCAAATAATGGTCCAAAAAATACTATGAGACTTAACTATACAACAATGTCAGAGGAACAAATTGTTAAAGGTGTTGAGATACTTGCAGAAGTTATAAAAAAAGAACTCAATTATGCTTGTGAATAAATATAAAAAGTGAGGGTTTGAATATGGGAGAAAAAGGAAACGGTATAAAGTTTGGAAAGTTAATATTTCAACTTGTTATTATAGCAATATCTTGGGAATTAGTTTATATTATACCATTTATCCAATATACATTATATGACCCAATCCTAAAAGCATTAGAATGTACAAACACTCAACTTGGTTTTTTACTTACAATTTATGGATTAGGAAATATATTTGGAGCTCCTATAGGAGGTTGGCTAGCAGATAGATTTGATTATAGAAAGATAATTTTAGGTTCTGTGTTTCTTAATGGAGTAGTATCATTTTTATTTGCATTTAATATGAACTATCCATTTGCAGTTGTGACTTGGGTAGGTTGTGCAATCACATCATTAGTTATGAACTATCCTTCTATGGTAAAGATACTTAGAGTTATAGGAAAAGATAATCAAGGTAAAGTTTATGGATTTAATGAAGCTATGGTTGGAGTTTCTGGAGTAGTAATGGGAGCAATATTCTTATATATTTATACATGCTTTGCAACTCCAACATTGGGTATGAGATGGGTAATGATATCTTTAGGAATATTATCAATAGCGATGTGTCCAGTATTATGGTTTGTAATTAAAGATGTAGATACTAATGAAGAAAAAGAGGAAGCAAGTGAAAAAATGTCTGCTGGTGATTTTATGACAGTACTAAAATCACTAAATACTTGGCTAGTAGGTATAAGCATATTCTGTGTATATTCATTTACAGTTACAATGTCTTATTTTACACCATATATAACATCAGTACTCGGAGGTTCTGTGGCACTATCTGGTGCATTAGCAATAATAAGACAGCATGGTCTAAAATTATTTGGAGCACCATTTGGAGGATATTGTGCAGACAAATTAAAATCTCCTACAAAAGTACTTTTACCAATATATGTATTTGGTATAGCAGTAATAGTTTTATTCCTAGTATTACCTGCATCAACTCCAATGACTATATTCATAGCTCTAACATTTGTAGTAGGTATATTAGGTTACATGGGAAAAGGTATTTACTATGCAGTCCAAGATGAAGTAAAAGTTCCAGTTAAATATTCAGCAACTACTATAGGTATAGCTGCAGCTTTAGGATTTTCACCAGATGTATTCCAATTTGCATTAATAGGACATTGGATAGATACTTATGGTAATAAAGGTTACACATACACATTTATATTCCAGATAGCAATTCTAGTTATTGGGATACTATCTTGTTTATATATATTAAAGGTTAAGAAGAGAAGAGCAAGTAAATTAGAAGCTTAAATATTCAATTTGGAGATTAAGTATATGTAAATATAATACTTATTTTGATGAATATGATTGTATAGATAACATGAAAAATATAAATAGATTAAGTTTTATAATAATGTTTAGATAATAAAGTGTAAAAATAAAAATGTTATCAAGTTTTCTAGGCTTTAGCATAAAGTTACCCCTGAAGGTATAAAATTGAGTAGCAATTATTATCTATTTGCATATTTACATAAACCTATTTAATTTAAATTTTAAAAGGATTTCAAAACTAGATGGTAGTTGTGCTCAATTTTATACCTCATAATAAATACGAAAATTTAAAATCTAACTAGATATTATTTAATTATATGTTAACAAATATATATTGTACTATTTATATAGTAACAATTTCAGGCTTTTCATTATATGTATTCCAATTTATCTTGTTTGATTATTGCTCAAACACACATTGTTAAAAAGTTTATAAATTTATGTTTAGATATGATTATCTAAGACAGAAAAAGATGGAATAAAAAGGAACGATAGAACTTTTAATCCTATAGATTTGGATGTAAGAAATGCTGAATTTGGGGAAAATAGATGCCTAAAAGAGAATAAGCATGAGTTAAATTAAAGTTATATATAGGATATAAGAATTACTAAATAAATTTAGTGGGAGGTAGGGTTAATATGAAAGAAAAAATAATACAAGTAGCGGATTTAAAGAAAGAAAAAATTTTAGAGCTATGTCAATCTTTATATGATGAACCAGAAATTGCTTTACAAGAATATAAATCTGCTAAAAAAATAGCAGATTTTTTAAGAGAAGAGGGTTTTGAGGTTGAGGAAAAATTGGCAGGTATGGATACAGCTTTTAAAGCAACCAAGAAAAATGGCGATGGTCCAAGAATAGCATTTATTGCAGAATACGATGCTCTTCCAGGTAATGGTCATGCATGTGGGCATCATTTAATAGCATCTATGGGAGTTGGAGCTGGAATAGCTCTTTCAAGTATACTGGATACTTACAAAGGGGAAGTAAGTATAATCGGAACACCTGCTGAAGAAACTGGAGATGGAAAGCCTTACTTGATAGAACATGGGGTATTTGATGGCTATGATGTAGCAATGATGATACATCCAAATTCCAAAACTTGTGTAACACCAGAAATTATAGCAATAGGAGGTCTAGATTTCATATTTACTGGAAAAGCATCTCATGCAGGAGCTAAGCCATATAACGGAATAAATGCCCTAGATGCAGTAGTACTACTATATAACAATATAAATGCACTGAGACAACAGCTAGTAGATGGAACGAGAATACACGGTATTATTCTAGAAGCAGGTACTGCTGCAAACGTAATACCTGATATGGGAAAAGTAAGACTAGAGATAAGAGCAAAAGAACAAGATTACTTTGATGAAGTAGTAGAAAAAGTGAAAAATTGTGCTAGAGGTGCTGCAATAGCCACTGGATGTGAGCTTGAGTTTTATCACTTTGAGCCAACTTGTCAAGGATTAAATGAAAATAAAGTTTTGGCAGGTATATTTACAAAGGTAATGGAAGAATTTAGTATATATGAAGATGAGCAAGTAATGTTAGGTTCAACAGATATGGGAAATTTAAGTCAAATAATACCGTGTATACATCCTTTGATGAAGTTTTCTGAAAATGGAGAAGAAATACATACAAAAGAATTTTTAGAGGCTTCTATAAATTCATATGCAAAAGATAGAGTAATTGATGGTATAAAAATATTAGCTTTAACAGGATTTAATTTATTTGAAAATCCAGAGTTATTGAAAAAAATGAAAGAAGAGTAGCGTATAGACTATCTTTAATTTGTAGCACAAAATATCATGAATGATAACAGTTCGAATCATAAAATCAATTAAAGGTACTGTCTGATTTTTTTCGATTTTGTTGAATAAAAAATGTATTTAATCATTTTAAATAATTAGACTATATAAATCATCTGAAAGTTTTTATTTGTCGTATTGAATTAGCTATAATATTTTAGTATAGTGATAAAAAGGTGATAGATATAGCTATTGGTAGTGGATTTGAATCTTCAGAAGCATTTAGTAGGGATTGAAGTTCATAGTTATGAGAAGTGGTATCTTAGATAATTTAGATAAAACTTATGAATATATATGGGTACTTGGTTTCTAAGCTCAAAAAAATAAATTGATACTTATATATCTATAAAATAATCTATAAGAAAACTAAAAAATAATTTGATTAAAAAATAGATGCTTATAAAAGGGCATCTGTTTTTTTATTTTTATCAGATTTAGATAATTTTAATAATAAAAGAAATAAAAATAAGTTCTTAAATTTCTAAGAAGAATTTAAATTATAGTCGAAATAAAATTTGTATATTTCTGAAAATTCTAATTAGTACAATTTTTTCCTTTATAAAGTTGAAAAAAGGTGTATTTATTTATCAAAAATATTATATTAAAATGATATTAATAAAAAAACATTTATAATAATATCGTATAGTACAGAAAAAAGAAGTAATTTGTAAAATTTATGGTGAGTAGTAAAATTAAAAATTTAAAAATATTATAGGGAGGTTATAATTTTATGGAAAACGTTATTACAGGTCTAAGTAAAGGTGCAGAGTGGTTTATTGGTTTGTTTCAGAAAGGGGGAGAACAATTTGTAGGTCTTGTTTCAGGTACTCTTCCAACGCTAATTGTATTAATGGTAGCTATTAATTCTTTGATTAAGATAATTGGTGAAGAAAGAGTTAATAATTGGGCTTCTAAACTAGGAAAAAATTCTTTTACAAGATATATTCTACTTCCACTAGTATCGGTATTTTTCTTAGGAAATCCTATGTGTTATACATTTGGTAGATTTTTAAAAGAAGAACATAAAGCAGGATTTTATGATGCAGCAGTTTCATTTGTACATCCAATTACAGGGCTTTTTCCACATGCAAATGCAGGAGAACTTTTTGTATGGTTGGGAATATCAGCAGGTTTGACTACTTTGGGTAAAGAAACTACTACACTGGCATTGTGGTATTTTATAGTTGGTCTAATTGTAATTTTTATAAGAGGTATAATAACAGAAAAAATGTATGCTTTTTTAACAAGAAAAAATAAAGTAACAAATAAGGCTTAGGAGGTAGATAAAATGGAAGAAAATAAAATATTAAAAATAGAAAAGGGAACTTCAGGTTGGGGAGGTCCCTTGTATATAAAAAAAGAAGGCAATAGAAATAAGATACTATCAATGACTGCTGGTGGTATCCATGAAGTAACATTAAAAATAAAAGAACTACTGGGTTATGAAATTGTAGATGGATTTAAAACTGGAGTTTCTGATGAAGAAGTGGCAGTAGTTATTATTGATTGTGGTGGAACTGCTAGATGTGGAGTTTATCCAAAGAAAAAAAAACCTACAATTAATGTAAATCCAGTTGGAAAAACAGGTCCTTTAGCAAAATTTATAACAGAGGAATATTATGTATCAGATGTCACTCCTAATTGCATAAGTGTTGTAGATGGAGAAAACATGCAAAAAAAATCTCAAGAAAATAAAAGTGAAAATAAGAGTTCTATTAGAAAGCCTGATAATTATGATGAGGTTAAGTCAAAAGCTCAGGGAGAATACGCTAAAAAGAATATAATACTTTCCATTGGTCAAGGGGCAGGACAAGTAGTATCAAAGTTTTATGATGCAGGTCGAGATACTATTCAAATGGTAATGAATAATGTAATACCATTTATGGCATTTGTAAGTATGCTTATGGGAATTATTTTAGCATCTGGATTGGGAGATTGGATTGCAAAAGTCATATCTCCACTTGCTGGTAATATCGGTGGATTATTAATTATCTCAATAATTTGCACACTTCCATTCTTATCACCAATATTAGGACCTGGTGCAGTTATAGCTCAAGTGGTAGGAACTCTTGTAGGTACACAAATTGGTCTTAGTGCAATACCAGCATATTTAGCACTTCCAGCTTTATTTGCAATAAATGGACAAGCTGGATGTGATTTTGTCCCAGTAGGACTAAGTTTAGGAGAGGCAGAACCAGAAACTGTGGAATATGGTGTTCCAGCTTTATTTTACTCTCGTTTAATAACTGGACCAATATCTGTTATCATTGCATATGGAGTTGCAGTATTTGCATTGAGATAATATTTAATATCAAGATAAGGTTTGAAATTAATTAATAAAATTGTAAATATAAATTTAAGCTAGTCAAGATTTTTGCTAATGAAAGACTAGCTTTTATACTATTAATTAGCTGTAATTATCGATTTAGATTAATACTAAATTTTCCTTTATTAAAGTGAAATTTTATGTATTAATTTAGTTTCAAATTTGTACTAGAATGAAATCAAGGAGGAGATACAAAATGAGTGTAACTGAGAAAATTCCTTCTATTGACCGTAAGATATTTAAGATATTGATTATGTGTAGTAAAAAAGAGTTTGTAAGTATTAATTCAATAGCAAATGAATTGAATGTCACAACTAGAAGTGTAAGGACGTATATAAAACAATTGAATAAAGATTTAGGTAGTGATATAGCAGTAGTCAAATATATAAAGGGTCAAGGTTATAAACTGGAAATAAAAGATGAGCAGATACTCAATAATATTATTGATATGAATAGAAAAAATGTATTTTCATTAAATTCAAAAGAAGATAGGGTAGAGTTTATACTAAATTATTTGATAGAACTAGATGGATTTATTACACTTGATAGTTTGGCTGATGAGATGTGCGTAGGAAGAACTACTTTAGTAAATGATTTCCAGTATGTAGAAAAAGTTTTGGCTTCATATAATTTAAACTTAATAAAAAAACAGAATACAGGTATGAAATTGAATGGAAATGAACTTGATATTAGGCTTTTTATATTAAATCAGTTGTATAAAAATTCAAGGAAGGATTTCAATAATTCAAAGTATTTTAAAGGAATAAAAAAAGAAGAAATTATAAATTTAGAAGAAAAATTATTCACTTTATTTAAAAAAAATAATTTTTATGTTACAGATGAAATGTTAAGAGAGGTTATTAACTACATAATAGTTTTAGTCTATAGAGTAAAAGAAACAAAGAAAGTAAAAGAATATGATGTAAAGTTTGATTTACTTAAATCATATGATGAATACTTTATTGCTAGGGAAATAAAACATATAATATCAGAAATGTTTGAATGTATTTTAAATGATGAAGAAATTATTTATTTAACTATACCACTAGTGAGTGGAAATGCACCAGCATCAGAATGTGCTTTAAATAGTAGCAGAATTAGCAAAAATATTGATGAGTTGATGGAAAATATATTTAATCAAATATATGTTGATATGGGAATTTCTATAAATGAAGATGAATTAAGAGTAGGATTAGGATATCATCTTAGTTTTACTCTAAACAGGCTATTATTTAATATAAAGTTAAAGAATGTTTTGCTAGAAGAGATTAAGCAAAACTATATACTTCCATTTAAATTAGCACAAATAGCAGGAAGAGTAATAGGAAATAAGTATAACTTAGAAGTTTCAGAAGATGAGATTGGTTATATAGCAATTCATTTCAGTGGATATTTAGAAAGAAATAGTAGTAGGCTCTATTCAATAAAGAAAATCGCAATTATATGTAGTACAGGTCTAGGAACAGCAAAACTATTAAAAATAAGAGTAGAAAAATTGATAGGAAATAATCCTAAAATTGATACGCTTTCAAGTTTTAATTTGAGAAATATTAATTTAGATGAATATGATATAGTTTTTACAACTATTGATTTAGACACATCAAATATAAACACAATAGTATTAAAAATAAATACAATCTTTGATGAAAATAAACTAAGAGAACAATTAAAGACAGTGTTGTGTTTGAGAGAAGGAAATATTGATACTACCAATTCTACAAATTTACTAATAAATAATTTACTGGATGAAGATAAATTTATGATATTGAATGAAAAGACTATAATTGGCTCATTAGAAAAAATGATGGATAATCTTATGGCTTTAGGATGTATTGATGATAAGTTTAGAAAAAATATAATCAATAGAGAAGAAAAATCTCCTACAGTCTTTGATAAGGGTCTATTATTCCCCCATTCTGTAAATGAAAAATCAGATAAATTTTTAATGGCAGTCGGAATTTTAGAAGAACCAATAGAATATGCAAATAGAAGTATAAAAATAATTCTTATGACAATGTTCCCATGTGAGAATAAAATGGATTCAGACTTATTGGTGAAAATTTATGAAGAAGTTTTAAAGATAGGACAAGATGTAAAATTGACAAATAAGATAAGTAAATGTAGAAGTTTTTTAGAATTTAAAAAGGTATTACTTAAAAGCCTTATGTAACTATCGTACAGAATTTATAGTTATTGTGCAAAATTAAAAATAATATGATTTGTGGAAGGTGTATAAATATGAAAATACTTTTGATTTTATTTGTTGCTTATATTCTAAATACTATATTTATAATGAAGCAGAATAAATTGTATTTTAAAACCTTAAATAGAGCTAAAAAAAAGGGTGACATAGTCTCTACAGGTAAAAAGAAAAGATATTTTTCTAAAGGAAGTATAGCTATTATATCTTCAGATTTAGATGGATTTATAAAGTTTGGAGAAATTTTAAAGGGGCGTACAGTAATGGCTAAGTTTAAAAAAATTGAAGAAATAGAAGGATTAGATATATATAGTGCAGAGCAAAAATTTAAAGATGAAGAGAGTATTGTACAAGCTATAGAATTTATAAAAGAAAAAATAAATGTTTCTTTTAATTAACTTAATATAAATATAAATTATCAGGAGGAATGTCATGAAATATGAAGTTAAGATAAGTGGAATAGGTAGTTTAGTTAAAGAGTTAATAGATGAAAGTAATTGTCTTATTATATATGACGAAACAATTAACGATGAAGACTTAAAGGATATATCTGTAATTCATTCAGTATCAAAATTAAAAAGTGATGTTGAAATAGGGGATACACTTACTATAGGAAATAGAGATTATTGTATAGTTTCAGTTGGTGATATTGCTCAGAAGACCCTTAGAGAAATTGGGCACTGTACAATCAAATTTGATGGAAAATGTGAAGTAAACTTACCAGGAGAAATACATGTGGAAATAGGAAATCCAAACATAACTATTGGAGATTTAATAACTATTTCTTAATTTGAAAATAAAATTATTATAACAGGAGGAATTAGTATGTTAGATTTAAACAGAAAACTTGCAAAATTGGAGGAAGAAGGTAAAAAAATAAAAGTAGCTCTTATCGGAGCTGGGCATATGGGAAATGGAATGGTAAGCCAAATGGCAAATATGAAAGGTATCGAGGCTTCTATTGTTGTAGATATAAATTTAGAGTTAGCTCATAAAGCATTTACTGATGCAGGAATAGATGAAGAAATTATAGATAATGTAACAAATGAAAATGATGCAGAAATGAAATTACAAGAAGGAAAAGTATTGACATGTAATGATTTTCTTGTGGCTTGTAAAACTAAGTCAATAGATGTGGTTATAGATGCAACTGGTGGTATTGCAATTGGTGCAGAGATAGCATTAAATTCTATTTTAAATAAAAAACATATAGTTATGTTAAACGCTGAAACTGATTGTGTTGTTGGACCAATACTTAAAAAATTAGCAGACGATGCTGGAGTAATATTTACAGGTTCTGCAGGAGATGAGCCAGGTGCAGTAATGGAATTATTTGATTTTGCAGATGCAATGGGGTTTGAAGTTAGAGTAATAGGTAAAGGCAAAAATAATAAATTAGATTTAGATTGTAATCCTGATACAGTTAGGGACGAAGCAGAAAGAAAAGGAGCTTCACCTCATATGATAGCTTCTTTTAAAGAAGGGACTAAAACAATGGTAGAAATGGCTTTAATGTGTAATGCAACTGGATTTGTACCTGATGTAAGAGGTGGTCATGGTATTGAGGCTACAGTCGATGAAGTACCTAAGAAATATGCATTAAAAAGCGAAGGTGGAGTATTAGATAATTATGGTGTAGTTGATTTTGTAAATGGTATAGCACCTGGAGTTTTCGTAGTAGTTGCTCATAAATTAAAAGCAGTTAATGATGAACTAAAATATTTAAGTATGGGTGATGGACCTAATTACATATTATATAGACCATATCATTTATGTAGTTTAGAGACTCCTTTATCAGCAGCTATGGCAGTTTTAGAAAATAAGGCTACAATAGTGCCTAAAGCTGGGTTAGTTGCAGAAGTTATGACTATAGCTAAGAAAGATTTGAAAAAAGGTGAATATATGGATGGGTATGGAGAATATACATGCTATGGTACTATAGAAAAATACGATGTAGCAAAAGCTATGAACGCTGTACCTATTGGCTTGATAAGCAAAAAGACTAAAGTTGTCAAAGATATTAAAAAAGGTGAAGTTATAACTTATGACATGGTAGAGATAGAAAAAGATACTACTTTATATCATTTAAGACAATTACAAGAAAAAATATTTGGGTAAGATTTAATAGTAATATAAAATAGATATTAGTTAAAAGGGTTGATGGTTGTTTCTAAATCAGCCCTTTTAAATTTTTATATGTTCTTGTTAGGAGATTTTCTCTAGAAGTATATTATAGGTTATTTGTAGTTATAAAAATTAATTTAAATTGGTTATGCAATTTTGTATTCATATTAAAATAATATTATTAAAAATTTTAATATAAAATGAATTAAAATGACCAATTATGTATTATAATATTAACTGTAATACTAATATAGTTCTATTAATTAAAGAAATATCCCCCATTAATATATAATAAATATCTTTAAGCGAGAGAACTTAGTAAAAAATATATCGTATTCAATAAAAAATCTGTTTACAGAATGGTATATATAGTTATATAATATACTATATAAGATGCGAAAAGATAAAAAGTATAGCACAATGAAAGAAGGTGATTATTATTCAGCTTAATGAAAGACAACTAAAAATTATAGATATAGTTAAGGAAAATGAACCAATAACGAGTGAAAGTATTGCCTCCAGCTTGAATGTGACTCGTGCTACACTTAGATCTGATTTAGCTATATTGACAATGACAGGAATATTAGACGCAAGACCAAAAGTTGGATATTTTTATTCAGGAGTTAGTGAAATTAACTTAATTGGTAAAAGTATAAAAGAAAAAACAGTAGAAGATATAATGAGCATGCCTGTACTAGCTAAGAAGGACGAAAGTATATATGATGTAATAGTCACTATGTTTTTATCTGATGTAGGGAGTATAGTTATTATAGATGAGAATGAAGAGTTATGTGGAGTTGTTTCCAGAAAAGACTTGTTAAAAGCAACTATAGGAGGTTCTGATATAAATAAGATGCCAATAGGTATGATAATGACAAGAACTCCAAATGTAGTCACTTTGACTAAAGGAGCAAGTGTTTTATTAGCTTCAAGAAAAATAATAGAACATGAAGTAGATTCGATTCCAATTGTTGAATATAAGGGAGAAGACAAAAATCATATGAGAGTTGTTGGGAGAATATCAAAGACCAACATAACTAGGCTATTTTTAGAAATAGTTGACAATTAAGGAGGTATGCTGGTGAAAAACCTAATTATATATGCAGTATCAGATTCAGTAGGGGAGACTGCGCAACAAGTTGCAAAAGCATGTATGTCTCAATTTTATGTAAATGAAACTTATGAAATAAAAAGATTTCCATACATGATTAACAAAGGAGTACTACTTGAAACTTTGGAGAATGCAAAAGCTGAAAACGCTTTGATTGTATATACATTAGTTGATGAAGAGTTATGCAGTATTGTTGAAAGGTATTGTGAAAGAGAAGGTCTTAGTTGTATAGACCTTATGACAGATATACTAAGAGAAATAAGCAAGAGAACAGGAAGAAAACCTAAAAGAGAAGCTGGTATAATTAGAAAATTAGATGAATCTTACTTTAAGAGAGTTGAAGCTATAGAGTTTGCAGTAAAATATGATGATGGGAAAGACCCTAGAGGTGTTCTTCAAGCAGACATAATTTTAGTGGGAATCTCAAGAACATCTAAAACTCCTTTGAGCATGTATTTAGCTAATAAAAATATAAAAGTAGCTAATGTTCCATTAGTTCCAGAAATACCAATTCCTAAAGAAGTATTTGAGATAGATACTAAAAAGATAATAGGTCTTACTAATTCACCTGAAAAGCTAAATGAGATAAGAACTCAAAGGTTAAAAGCCTTAGGTCTATCCAGTAAGGCAAACTATGCTAATTTAGAAAGAATACTTCAGGAGTTAGATTATTCAGAAGAGATAATGAAAAGAATTGGATGCCCAGTAATAAATGTTTCAAATAAGGCAATAGAGGAAACAGCAGGTATAATTTTAGACATAATGAAAGAAAATGGTCTAAAGATATACAAAGAAATAGAAATTTAATAATGTCTATTAATAAAAATGATATAAATTAAAATAAAAAGATTAATGGGGGATTTAACAATGGAAACTAAGTATGTTTATAGTTTTGGTGAAGGAAGCAAAGACATGAAATCTTTACTAGGAGGTAAAGGTGCCAATTTAGCAGAAATGACTAAGATAGGTTTACCTGTTCCTCCTGGATTCACTATAACAACAGAAGCATGTAATGATTATTATGTTAACAATGAAAGTATAAGAGAAGATATAATAAAAGAAATAGAAGAGCATTTAGCCACTTTAGAAAAAGAATTAGATAAAACATTAGGATGCAATAAGAATCCATTATTAGTATCAGTTCGTTCTGGTGCAGTATTCTCTATGCCAGGAATGATGGATACAATTCTTAATCTAGGTCTTAATGATAATAGTGTTGTTGGTCTAGCAGAGGCTACACAAAATGAAAGATTTGCATATGATAGTTACAGAAGATTCATACAAATGTTTTCTGATGTTGCTATGGAAGTTCCAAAATATAAATTTGAAAATGTATTAGACAGAGTAAAAGAAGAAAAAGGATACACAGTTGATACAGAACTTACAACTGAGGATTTAAAAGAAATAGTAAAAGAATTTAAAGCAATTTACAAAAAAGAAATAAAAAATGATTTCCCACAAGACCCAAAAGAGCAATTAATGCTTGCAATAGAGGCTGTATTTAAATCATGGAATAATCCTCGTGCAATCGTATACCGCAAGTTGAATGATATAGCTCATAACTTAGGAACAGCAGTAAATATTCAATCAATGGTATTTGGTAATATGGGAGAAACTAGTGGTACAGGTGTTGCATTTACTAGAAATCCAGCCACAGGAGAAAATAAATTATTTGGTGAATTCTTGATGAATGCACAAGGCGAAGACGTTGTTGCAGGTATAAGAACTCCTCAAAATATATCAACTCTTGCTGATGTAATGCCAGCTGTATTTGATGAATTCGTAAAAATTACTCATATACTTGAAGGTCACTATAAAGATATGCAAGATATAGAGTTTACTATAGAAAATGAAAGATTATATATACTACAAACTAGAAATGGTAAGAGAACAGCAAAAGCAGCAATAAATGTAGCAGTTGATTTAGTTGAAGCTGGAATAATTGATGAAAAAGAAGCTATAATGAGAATTGAGCCTAATCAATTAGACCAATTATTACATCCAAAATTTGAAGATAACGCATTAAAAGAAGCTAAAGTTATAGCAAAAGGTTTACCAGCATCACCAGGTGCGGCAAGTGGTAAAGTTTATTTCAATGCTGATGATGTAGTAAAAGCAAATGAAAAAGGAGAAAAAGTAGTTTTAGTTAGACTAGAGACATCTCCAGAAGATATAGAAGGTATGATTAAAGCTGAAGGAATTCTTACAGCTAGAGGTGGAATGACATCACATGCAGCAGTTGTTGCTAGAGGTATGGGCAAATGTTGTGTTGCTGGATGTGGAGAGATAAAAGTTGATGAGTTTAATAAAGAAATAAGAGCACTTGATGATGTAGTTATAAAAGAAGGAGAATACATTTCTATAGATGGTTCTACAGGAAATGTGTACCTAGGAGATGTTAAGAAAACAGAAGTATCTTTAACTGGAAACTTTGAAAAATTGATGAACTGGGTAGATAAGCACAAATGTATGATGGTTAGAACTAATGCAGATAATCCTAGAGATGCTCGTGCAGCTATAGAGTTTGGTGCTGAAGGTATAGGTCTATGTAGAACTGAGCATATGTTCTTTGATGAAGATAGATTACCAGCAGTTAGAGAAATGATATTATCTAATACAGTAGAGCAAAGAGAAAAAGCACTTGAAAAAATATTACCAATGCAAAGAGAAGATTTTGTAGAGTTATTCAAAGTTATGGATGGAAAACCAGTTAATATAAGATTACTAGACCCACCACTACATGAATTCTTACCTCATGATGATGAGACTATAGAAGAACTTGCAGAATCTATGGGAATAAAAGTAAGTGATATTAAGAAGAGAATAGTTGATTTAGATGAATTTAATCCAATGCTTGGACACAGAGGTTGTAGACTTGCAATAACTTATCCTGAAATATGTGTAATGCAATCTAAAGCCATAATACAAGGAGCTATAGAAGCAATAAGAGCAGGTGTTAAAGTTTCTCCAGAAATAATGGTTCCATTAGTTGGAGAAGTAAATGAGTTAAAGATAATAAGAAAAATGATAGTAGATACTGTTGATGCTATAATAAAAGAAGAAGGGGTAGAAGTTCCTTATACTATAGGTACTATGATAGAAATACCTAGAGCTTGTTTAACTGCTGATGAAATAGCACAAGAAGCGGACTTCTTCAGTTTTGGTACTAATGACTTAACTCAAATGGCATTTGGATATTCAAGAGATGATGCTGGTAAATTCTTAAGTCAATATGTAGATGAAGAAATACTAGAAAAGGACCCATTCCAAGTACTAGACCAAAATGGTGTTGGTAAATTGGTTAAGATGGGAGCTAAATTAGGTAGAGAAGTTAAACCAGAATTAAAACTAGGAATATGTGGAGAGCATGGTGGAGAACCATCTTCAGTAGAGTTCTGTTATAGTGTGGGGCTTAACTATGTATCTTGTTCACCATTTAGGGTGCCAATTGCTAGACTTGCAGCAGCTCAAGCATCTATAAAAAATCCTAGATAATAATAGACTGTAAAATATATAACTAAATTAAAATAATATCCCCTATTGTTTAATGTATCAAATTAAGTATTTGTAAGTTGAATATAGGGGATATTTATTATAAAAATTTAACTTATATAGTTGTAAGTGAAACGTATTTAATTATATTGCATATATTACTGTAGAGAGAAATTTTAACTATAATTAAATTGAGTTTACTGGAGGGGATAAAGTTGACAAAGTGTCCTAAATGTGGAAAGGAAGTATCATCACGTCCAGGTAGTGTATGCCCACGATGTGGATTTAAAGTAGCAGAGGAAAGTCTAAAAATAAGATGTCCAGAACCTAGCTGTAGGGCTTTGGTATCTAGGAAATTGGACTATTGTCCTAAATGTGGATGCAAACTTAGAGGATATAATATTTCTGAATTTGTTAATATGGTGAGATGCAAAATAGATGAGACATTTGATAAAAGATAATTAAATTTAGAGTTAAGCTTTTGAGGGTGTCTCAAAATGAACTTTTTAGTTCATGAGGCACTCTTTTTTGTGTGAAATCAAATATATTTTTATTATTTAAATAATGAAAAAGAGGCTTATCTCTATTTTGAGATAGCCTCTATCAAAGTATACGGTTTTATAAGTAAATATATCTTTGCTAATCTATTTCTATTATTTGCCTTCTGAATCTTCCATGATTAAAGTTACGAGTGTGCATAGCTATTTTTTAATCAAATGTATGTTAAAGTAATCTTTCTATTTACTAGAATTGTTTCCAGTATTAAGTATCCAAGGCTTCTCTATACCATTTTTTAATGAGTTATAATTCACAATAAGTGTGTCATAGCTATTTTTAGCATCATCATTACTTACAACTTGTTTTTTATAATCAGTTAGAGTAATTAATCCTAAATCATATCTTAATTTAGTATTTTTTAATTGTTTTTCTGATAGTTCAAGTTGCTTTTTAGTAGTCTGAATTGTATCTTCTAAAGCAAGTAATTGAGCATAGCTATCAATTAATCCTTTTTTAAGAGCTTTCTTACTGTCTTCTAATGTTACTAGACCATTTTCAGTATTGTATTTTTGCTGAAGATAATTTGCATAAGTAGTAAGACCAGCAGCATAAGTTTTTCTTTCAAGATTATATGCGTCAACTTTGTTTTTATATTGTTCATAATCTTTTTTATACTTATCCATAAGAACATTATATTCATCATCAGTTAGACTACCTTGTTCTGGTTTTTTGGGAGCAACTGGTCTTGTAAGACTAGGTCTATCTGGTAAATCTACTTTATTCTCATCATCATCATAAAAACTTTCTTCTGTACGTTCTAAAATCAATTGGTCATATTTTAAATATTTATTAACCTTACCTTCCATATATGAATCAACTGAGCCACCTACTCTAAAAGATTCAAATCTATATTCTTTATCTAATTGATAATTGTTTAAATCTATATTAGTTAACAATTTAAAATAGTCTTGGTTATTTTTTAGTTCTTGAAGTTTGGCTTTTTGAGTATTTTGTAATGTCTGAAGTTCAAGTTCAGCTGACTCAGTTTCTAAAGAGGTTACTAACCCTAAATCCTTTTTTAATTTCATATCTTTAATTTCTTTAGTTTTTATCTCAATATTGTTTTTTATCTTATCTAGTTCATTTTCTCTTGAGACTAAATCATTAAATTTATTAGTAATGTCGTTGGCTATTTGGTCTTCCATAAATTCTTTAGCTTGCTCACTTTGATTTTTAAGAAGTCCCATTTGGTCATATGGAAATGAGTTGTTACCTTCATCATACCTATCAATTTCATCTTGTACTTTTAACTTTTCTTTTAACATTTTTATTTCTTCTGATTTCATTTTTAATTTTTCACTATTTTTAAGTGCAGCACTTACAGCTTCTCTAGCAGTCAAAATTTCCTTTTCAGATGTTCTTTTATTTGATTCACTTACAATGGAATTATCAACTTTATTTATAGAAGAAGTATTATCATCTGCATAAATTGGTATTAGATTGGCTGTTATTATACCAACACCACAGCCAATTGCAACCATTTTGCTAACTCTTTTATTCAATACAATCACCCTCCATTCTATTTAAACTTTAGCTTTCAATTTTGGTTTCTTTATTATCTTGCGCTTTATACTTCCTATTTTATCTGTTATCTTACCAAATATTTTAGGCATTTTGCCTGAAAACTTATTTTCCCATTTATCAAATATTAAGTATATAGTAGGTATAAGTACCAAAGTTATAAGTGTAGATACAGTTAGACCACCCATTATAACTATAGCTAGTGGTTGCATTGTCTCCCCACCTTCACCAAGAGATAGTGCTGTTGGTAACATACCTAAAATTGTTGTTGCTGTAGTCATTAGAACTGGTCTTAATCTTGCTGCACAACCAATTGAAACCAAACCAATTAAATCATTATTACGATTTGCTTTTCTAAGTTGCTCTATGTAGTCAATAAGAACTATACCATTATTAACAACGATACCTATAAGTAAGATTATACCTAGCATACCGACAGTACTTAAACTTTGACCACTAACTAGAAGAGAAAGTACAACTCCAACAAATGCAAATGGAACACAGAACATAATTATAAATGGTTTACTAAATGATTCAAACTGAGCTACCATTACCATATAAACTAATGCTATAGCTATGACCATTGAAAATCCAAGACTCGCCATAGATTCATTCATCATCTCTGTTTCACCACCAACACCTATAGAGTAATCTTTAGGAATTACCATTTTGTTCGTTTTCTCTAATGCTAGTTTTGTAGCAGTACCAGCATCTAAATTGTCAAGTGTAGCAGTTATATTTACAGAAAAGTCTCCATCAGTTCTAGATATAGATTGTAAACCATCTGCCATTTTTATGTCTGAAAAAGCCCCAAGAGGAACTTCTTTTCCAGTTGCCGAATTTACTTTTAATTGTTTAATATCTTCTAGATTATCAATACTATCTGCTTTAAATTTTAGATTTACATCGACCTTGTAATCATCAATTGTGGCAGTAGTAACTGAATCACCATTTATTGCTGTACGTAATAATCCTGCAATTTCAGTAGTATTTACACCATATTCCTGAGCTTTGTGTTTGTCTATTGTAAATTGAGCCTCTTGTGTTGTATCTGCAAGAGACGTTTCAACGTTTCTAAATCCTTTTATAGAACTAAATTCTTTTTCAGCTTCTTTTCCTAATATCTTCAATACATCTAAATCAGGACCTTTCATTTCTAATGTGAAGTCTGCTCCTCCAGCTCCACCCATAACACTACTGTTTTGACTTACGTTTATTTTACAATCTGGCACAGTAGCAACCCTATCAATTATCTCTTTTTCTATTTCATCAGTAGTCCTTTTTCTATTTTTTTGAGATTCTAATTCAATTGCTATATTTGCTATATTATTGTTTGAATCTGATGTTAAAGTTGTTATTAAAGTTTTAACTTCTGGAATATCTGAAACTTTTTTCTCGGTCATAGATACATAATAATCATTGTATTCTAGGCTAAGACCTTTTGGAAGTTCTATAGAAATAGATAATTCTCCCTTGTCTGCAGCAGGCATAAAGTCCATACCTATGAATCCCATTCCAAATAGGGAAGCTACAAAAATAAGTAAACTTGATATTACAACTAAACGTTGATGTCTCAAACATACACTTAATAATTTTTTATATGCTTCACTTACCTTATCAAATATAGGGCTATCTTTTTCTTGCATCTTTTGGCTATTTTTTCCTCTACTTAATTTTGCAAATACACTAGGAACAAGTGTAATTGCACCTATAAAAGAGAAGGCTAGGGAAGCTATTAGTGTTTTACCCAATGCTCCAAAGGTTATTTTGGCTATACCTTCTGTAAACATAATAGGCAAGAATATTGCTATAGTAGTCAATGTCGATGCAAGTATTGCATTGGTTACAGTTCTTGTTCCCTCAATAGCACAATCGTCAAGACTTAACCTACCACTTTTCCTATATTTAAATATATTTTCAATTACAACTGTAGCATTATCAACAACCATACCAACTGAAATTACCAATGAACTTGCAGTAATAAGGTTTAAACTTTCACCAGTAAAGTAGAGAATTGCTATAGCACCTATTATAGAAATTGGTATTGCAACTGCAACAACTAGTGAAGCTCTTACACTTTTTAGGAAAGCAAATATTACAATAAATGCAATAACAGCACTTATAAGTAAGTTGCTCATTACACTGTTTATTGATTCGCTTATGTATGAACTTGTATCGTTAGCAATTTTAATTTTAAATTGAGGATTTTCTTTATTCAATTCATCCACATATTTATATGCACTTTGCATAACTTTTACAGTATTGGCATCCTGTTGTTTAGAAATATCAATTACTAAACTGTCTTTTCCATTGTATCTATAAATACTGTCTTTGTCTGCGTATCCATAATCTACACTACAAAGATTATCTAATCTAACTGTATTTCCTCCCTTTACAGGAATTTGAATCTGTTTTATGTCCTCTAAAGATTCTAGTTTATCAATTGCTCTTAGAACTATTTTATCCTCACCTTGAGTAATTGAACCATAAGGGAATGTTTTATTACTAGATGATAAAATGCCCTTTATAGTTGATAAACTGACTCCATAATTTGAAAGAACCGCTGGGTCAGCTATTACATTAATTTGTGCTTTTTCTCCACCTTTAAGGTCTGCTGATGTAACACCATCTATAGATTCTATTTTAGGTTGAATTACATCCTCAGCATATTTTCTTAATGCCTGTGAACTATTTTCATTTCCTCCAGATATAACAAGCTGACCTATAGCTTGTGCATTCATATCTAATTTTAGAACTGTTGGTTTAGCTGAATCATCTGGAAGGCTAGTCTGCAATGCATCAACTTTAGACCTAACATCATTCATTATCTCATCTAAATTAGTTCCAAATTCAAATTGAGCCACTACCATAGAAACACTTTCTTGTGAACTTGATATAGTAGATTTTACATTTGAAACAGCTGATAAACTTTCGTCAACTTTTTGACTAATTTGTTCATCGACGTCTTGAGGACCAGCACCTGTCCAAGTAGTCATAACCATTACAACCGGTATTTCTATATCAGGCATTAGGTTTATTGACATTTTCTTATATCCAATACCACCAAAAACTATTAATACTAAAAAGACCATTATGATTGTGAGAGGACGTTTAACGGAAGTATGTGTTAAATTCATAGTCTAATTCTCCTTTTCTACAGGAAATATCTTAGTTCCATCAGAAATAAGACTTATCCCTCCAATAATCACTGTATCTTTATCACTCACACCACTTTTAATTTCTGTTTTATCCTCTGTTACAATTCCAGTTTGAACTAATTTTTTCTTTGCTATATTATCTTTGTTTGTTATGTATACATATTTCTTTCCATTTTCTTCAAATATAGCCTTTTTAGGCACTGTAACAGCACCATTTTCTTTTTCGACAATTAAGTTTACTTGAGCAGACATTCCTGCTTTAAACTTGTTGTTTGTATTAGTAACAAGTACTTTAACAGGATATAAAGACGTCTGAGGGTCAACTACTGAGGGTACATAATCTATTTTTCCTAGAACTCTTTGGCCCTCAATTATAACATCTACATTTCCATCCTTCTTAAATTTACCTATATCTGATTCTGCCACATTTAAATCAACTTCTAATATATTAGGATTAGAAATAATAAAAGCTGGCTGTGATTGTGTTATCATTTCTTTTGAATCAAAGTTTTTAGCCGTTATTGTACCATCTACTGGAGATGTTAATGTTAATTTATCTAAGTTACTCATTGCTAAATTATATGATACTTGAGCCTGATCAAGTTGTTTTTTAGCAAGTGATTTAGATTGAGGTATACTTTTTGAAATTACTGTATCATATGCTCTTTGAGCAGAATCTAGTTGTTGCCTTGATTGTTTCAAAGCAAATACTATCTTTTTAAATTGGTCTAAACTAATTACTTCCTGATCATAAAGAACCCTATTATTGTCATAATTTCTTTGAGATTCGTCATATTGAATCTTTGCATTATCAAGAGCTGTTTTTGCTTGATTTACCTGAGCTTCTAATGAGCCACCAGTGGCACTTGAATAACTTGCTTTTGCTAAATCTAGTGCTGCCTTACTCTGTTTTACACTATTTTCTAGCTCTGGACTGCTTATGCTCAATAATTCATCTCCTTTTCTTACATTTTGCCCAAGTTTTACATAAACTTCTTGAACTGTGCCAACAGTCTGTGCAGTAACAGCTGTTTCATCTTTAACCTTTGTAGTTCCTGAGAAAGAATTTGTGTTTTCAATTTCTCCACCTACTGCTTTTTGAACAGAGACTGCTATTGGTTTCTCAGGTTCAGATTCTTCTGTTTTTCCACATCCAACTAAAAACAGTGAACTACACATTAAGAAAACTATTAAATATCTTTTCATATTTCCTCCTATTATATATTACACACTAGCTTATTGTAGAATTTAAAGTGTCTTATAATTTAAGTTTAGTTTTAGACTAATTAAAAAACTTCCCTTTTATTGGCAATTTATAATTCTCTAATTTGATTATAAATTTATAATTATTATGAGTCAATAACTTTTTCTTGTTTTAAATTTATTAATAGTTTATAATTTATACTATATTAAATAACGAATATTTTATTATATTATCTATTGAAGGGATGTTACGAATATGGATAACAACAAGATACTTAAAATAGCGGACTCTTTTTTAGACTTTTTATTTGTACTTGAGAATAATATATTTAAAGAAAGTGATTTGTTAAAAAAATTTCAAAATAACTCGGATATAATGAAAGCGTATTTTGAAGAATGTCCAATGGCTCCATCGCATGCTAAGGTAATTCTTTATCTTATGACATCGAATTCATCATCAATCTCTCAAATAGCTTCTAATTTAGGAATTTTAAAATCAAACATGACACCGATTATTGATAGATTAGTGGAACATGGTTTAGTCAATAAATTTCCTGATCCAAAAGATAGAAGAATTCTTAGAGTTGAATTAACAGATAAGGCATTTGAATTATTTGATGCGGTAAAAGCCATTTTCAAAGAATCTCTAGTAAAAAAATTATCGAATCTTTCTGATGAAGAGCTAACTTTATTGGATGAACATACACTAAAGTTATCAGAAATAGTAAAGAAATTAGGTTAGCTATCACTATTTACAAAGTTAAAACTTTGCAAGAAAAGAAATGGCAGTAGCATAATATTCTATATTATACTACTGCCATTTCTTTTCTTATGAGTATTTAGTTATCAAACTCTATTTTCCAATTAAAATAGCCAGTATCTGGGTTTTTATTATATTTTAATGTAGCATCAAATTTATTACCGTTTTTAGCAGTTAAAGATTTTACTCTTGTTTCACCTTTTTTTAAAATATTTTTGACCATTGTTTTGTTAACTTTCTTTTTATAAAGACTTAAGTACTTATCATTTTTCCAAATAACAAATTTACATTCTTTGTGATTTTTACAAGCAAATCCTTTATCAAATTCAAGTACATCACCTTGACAAATAGGACATTTACCAAGGGATTGATTTTCATCATTATTTCTACCTTCTTTTTTGATGTCAGAATCTTTTGATATACCAACTTCTTTTTCAGCATTAGTCACATCTTTTTTCTGTTTTTTTTCTTTTGTTTTGGTAAATTTTTTAGTTTTTGAATCAAAAGTATATGCTTCTGTGTTTATATTTTTTGAAGCGTCTTGTTTTATAATATTTACATTTTGATATATAAAACTAATTATATTAGTAAGATATTCTTTTCTAGTGTATTTTCCTTTTTGAATATCGCTCAAGCTTTTTTCAAGTTTTCCAGTATAATCTACATCAAATAAGTCTTTAACAGGAAAAATTTCAACTAAATTTTTTCCAAGGTCTGTTATAGAATAAGATTTTCCTTTTTTCTTTACATATCCTACTTGATTTATCTTATTTAATACATCAGCACGTGTGGCTGATGTTCCAATTGAATATCCAGACAGCACTGTTGTATCTTTTTCAGGCACATTTTTGCCACAATTTTTCATAGCTTTTAAAAGGGTGTCCTCAGTATATGGCTTAGGTGGAGTAGTTTGCTTAGTTAGTGGTTTTATTTCTAATACATCTACAATATCATCTTTATTCACAAGTGGAAGTAAATCGTTTTTTTCTTCCTTATTATATACTTCAAGATATCCTTTTGATTTAAGTACCTTACCTTTTGTTAAAAAAGTACAATTATCTACTTCAGTCTTAATTTCTGTGTTCTCATATTCAGCAGGAGGCATAAAGTTTGCTATAAACCTATCTTTTATAGTATCATAAACTAATTGTTCATCCTTAGATAAGCTTTTGGGAATTATATAAGTTGGGGTTATAGCACTATGAGAGTCTACCTTAGAAGAATCAAAGACCCTTTTAGTTTTAGAAAACTTAATTTTATTTTCGTATTCAAGACCAACCTTTAGTTTGTCTAGAGTTTGAGAAGCTTTTGAAGCCAAACTTTCTTCCAAGAAAATAGAATCAGTTCTAGGGTAAGTTATATATCCACCCTTACCATTCCCCTCATAAAGAGATTGACAGACGTTTAAAACCTTGTCAGATGTAAAACTCGAATACTTAGAAGTTATATATCCTTGAAGTGATGTCAAACTAAAAAGTTTTGGTGCATATTCTTTTGACATAGTAACTTTTTTATCTAGTATTTTACCAGTTTCAGACGTAATTGAAGCTATAATTTTATTTGCATCTTCAAGTGTATCAAATTTACTTTCTTTGCCCTTAACATATTTACCTTTATATTCACCAGTTTCAGCTTTAAAATGACCTTCTATTTCATAATAAGTTTTAGGAACGAAATTTAGTATTTCCATATCTCTATCATAGACTAATTTAACTGTTGGAAGAATTACTCTACCTATATTTAATAATTTTCCATTTCCATATTTTAATGTAGCAACAGAAGTGAAATTTATTCCAATCAACCAGTCAGTAATGAGCCTTGTATATCCAGCAGCTTGAAGATTTCTCATCTCATCTTCGTCTTTTAAGTTTTTTATACCTCTTGTAATATCTTCTGGTGTCCATTCATTTACCAAGATTCTTTTTACTGGTTTTTTATTTTTTGCAAGTAAAAATATTAAAAATGCTATAAGTTCTCCTTCTCGGTCATTATCAGTAGCATTTATTACATATTCCACATCTTTTCTATTCAAAAGCTTTTTTACAGTGTTGAATTGTTTGGTTTTAGAACTATCAATTTTAAATTTAAACTTATCTTCAGGAACAAATGGAAAATTATTCATTTTCCAAGATCCAGAATATTTATCTTTATCATAATCCTTCATATCATATAATGATACTAAGTGTCCAACCGCATAAGTAATTATATAATCATTTCCTTCAAAGTAGCCATCTTGTCTGGTCTTTGCACCTAAAAATGATGCTATAGTTTTTGCCACAGATGGTTTCTCAGCAAGTACAAGTTTCATAAAAAATCCTCCTTTAAAACACTAATAATTATATTACCACAAAAAAATAAAAAACTTCAAGAGGTCTAAATTTAAGTTATAATATTTATAGAAAGTTGAAAGGAGATATAAAATGTACAATTTGAAAGTAAAAAAACTAAGTGATGATGCTATAATACCTAATTTCGCTCATAAAGGTGATGCTGGTATGGATTTGTATTCTATAGAAGAGGTTGTAATACCTTCTGGAGAGACTAAACTTATTAAAACTGGAATATGTATAGAGCTTCCTGCTATGACAGAAGCACAGGTAAGACCTAGAAGTGGGCTTGCCTTAAAACATTCTATTACTGTGTTAAATACACCAGGAACTATTGATGAAGGATATAGAGGAGAGCTTAAGATTATATTAATAAATCATGGGAAAAATGATTTTAAGGTTGAAAAGCATATGAAAATTGCTCAAATGATAGTAAAACCTATCTATGATATTAACATAGAAGAAGTAAAAGAATTAAGTGACTCTGAAAGAGGAAAAGGTGGGTTTGGCTCAACTGGATTTTAAAAAGTTACAAAAAAGTTAAAAAATATAGCCATCTTTTAAAAAGGTAAAAGATGGCTATATTGCTAAATTACAGGCTATTAATGATTAAAATTCATTCATGGTAATTTATGGTAAATAAATATTGCTATAGACAAATAGTTACAAATTTGTAATAATATTAATATAAAAGAAATAATTGATATTTTAATATAGTGTCAATTATTTTTTTTATATTTAGAAATGAAATAAAGATAGTAGAAAAGAGGAGATGAGTGGAAAGTTATGAATTTTAATCAAAAGAGGATAGCAGCCAGTATAATGGCAACTGCGATAATAATGCCTACCATGGGTAACTTAGCATATGCTAATGAGTCCGAAGTAGAAAGTGTAAGCATGGAAAGCAGAACAATAACAGGGAATGCGGTAAATTTTAGAAAAGGACCAGGTACAAACCATGAATCAATGGGGAAACTTTACAAAGGTGATAAAGTTGAGTACGTAGGAAAAGATGGTTCTTGGGTAAAAGTTAAATATAATGGAAACACAGGTTATGTGCATGGGAATTATGTAGCAATAAATAACCTTGGAAATAGTAATGAAAGTAACGATGCTTCAGTTAAGTCAACAAAAGTTGTAACAGCAAAGGGATTAAATTTTAGAACAGGGCCAAGTACAAGTAGTTCTAAAATATCTACACTAGGATACGGGACTGAAGTTGGATACATATCTGAGTCAAATGGATGGTCAAAAATAAGTTCTAATGGTAGAGTGGGTTATGTTTCAAGTAAATATTTAGGAACTAGTGTAAATGACTCTACAAATGAAAATGATGTAAACAGTTCAAATGACCTTGTAAAAGATACAAAGGTTGTAACAGCAAAGTCATTGAACCTTAGAACAGGACCAGGTACAGGTCATTCTAAAGTATCTACATTAAGCTATGGTACTGAAGTTGGAAGCATTTCTGAAAATGGAGGATGGACAAAAGTAAGTCATGACAATCAAACAGGATACGTGTCAAGTCAATATCTTGCTGAAAAAGGTTCTGTTGATACTTCAACTCCAGCTGATTCAACTAATTCTCCAAGTCAGGGAGCTGACAGTGTAATAAGTTTTGCAAAAACACTACTTGGAAAACCATATGTATGGGGAGCAGAAGGTCCAAATAGTTTTGACTGTTCTGGATTCACACAATACGTTATGAAAAAATCTGCAGGAGTTAGTATACCAAGAGTATCGAGAGACCAAAGCAAGTATGGAACATATGTAAATAGAGGAGACCTTAGAAGTGGAGATTTAATATTTTTTGATACACAAGGTTCAAACAATGGTTCTGTAAGTCATGTTGGAATATATATGGGAAATGGAGATATGATACATGCATCTTCAGGTTCATCAAAAAAGGTAACAATATCTAATATAAATAGTAGCTACTATTCAAGTAGATATGTAAACGCAAGAAGAGTTTTATAATTATTTTTTATTATGAAACTTAATAAATAGATTTTTCTTTATTGCTTATAATATGAAAGCAGGTACAATATTGATAGTAACATATATTAAATTTATGCTACTATTTGGTTGGTACCTGCTTTTTTTATTTATTTTCTCCGTTTATAGAAAATAAGTTGTATTTATATTTTTTTATAAATTTTAACACAAACAGTAAATTATAAATTATCAAATAGTAGTAGTTTATATAAATAAAAATTTTAGAATATTTTTTGAGATTCTTCTAACTCATAAGCGTCCATTAAAGCTTCTCCAAATCTCTGATAGTGAATTATTTCCCTTTGACCTAAGAATTTTAGTACATTTATAACATCAACATCATCTGTTAGATTTATAAGTTGATAATAAGTTGCAAGTGCCTTTTGTTCAGCTGCCATATCCTCATGTAAATCAGTTACAGGGTTTGACATAACTGCAATAGGTCTTACATCAAATGGAACACCATTTGAATCTGTTGGATAAAGTCCATATCCATTTTGAGCATAATTTGAACCAAGACCTGCAGCTTTTAGTTCTTCAGGGCTTGCATCAGAAGTCAACTGATAAACCATAGCACAGATAACCTCAACGTGAGCTAGTTCCTCTGTACCAATATCTGTTAAAAGTGCACGCATATTACCAGTAGGCATTGTATATCTTTGGCTTAAATATCTCAATGATGCAGCAAGTTCTCCATTTGGTCCACCAAATTGAGTTATAAGAAATTTAGCCATTCTAGGGTCGCAAGTTTTTATATTAACTGGGTGTTGTATAGTTTTCTGATATATCCACATAAATTCTCAATCCTCCAATACTCGATGTCTAATAATTAAATTCTCTGTCCCAAGGCCAAGGTTGGTCAGCCCATTGCCAAGGGCATCTACTTGGAGCATACCCAAAGTTAGTTAAAGGACCGTATTTATTTTCGTAAGCATATCTAGCTTGCGCAAATTGATTACATAATGAATTGTAAGTGTTGATAGCATTTTTATCGTTAGGATGATTGTCTAAATATAAGTTCATATCAACACATGCAAAAGATGTCTCCTGAATTTTTCTCATAAGTTCAGCTCTAGATGAATCTTTCATTATCTTCTACCTCCTCTATATTTTTTTGGCTTAGCATATAATTCTTTGTTGTACATTTCAGATTCTAATAAGTTTAGTTCTGGGAATATAGTTCCAAATTTTAATGCATCAGAAAGGCAGTACATTTCTGTGAAAATTTGATTGTTAACATATGGTCTAGCCAAAGATGAACCACAATTTTTTTTGATATCTCTAGTTTTATTTTCCAAGATGAAAACCTCCTTGTTGTAAATAGATAGGTAACTCTATCTAGTGTATAATATTCAATCATTTAAAAATCGTTACTCATAATAAAATATTAAATGAGAAAAATAAAAAAGATAATAAAAGAAAGAGGTTATTTATGTTATTATAAGTTTATGTGTTATTGCAAATTATAAATTATTTATTAAAATTAAAGTAAAAATTATAGTATTTTGTGAATGAAGGTAGACTTTTTTTAAAAATATTATTAACATAAATATACGAGGTGATTAAATGAGTGAGCTATCAGGAAAAGGCTGTGAAATTATAGTTCCTTTTGAGGAAAGGCTTCCAGTAAGAGATATAGAAAAAAGTATAATAAAAAAGTATAGAAAAAATTTATGGTCCAAGTTTATGAAGGCAATAAGAGATTATAAATTAGTTGAAGAAGGGGATAAGATAGCTGTAGCAATTTCTGGTGGAAAAGACAGTATTCTTATGGCTAAAATGTTTCAAGAGTTAAAGAAACATGGACAAGTTAATTTTGATGTTGAATTTGTTGCTATGGACCCTGGATACCATGCAAATATAAGACAATTACTTATAGATAATTGTAAATATCTAAATATACCAATACATTTATTTGATTCAAGAATATTTGAAATAGCAGATGAAATAGCAAAAGATTATCCATGTTATATGTGTGCAAGAATGAGGAGAGGAGCATTATATTCAAAAGCAGAAGAGTTAGGATGTAATAAACTTGCATTAGGTCATCATTATGATGATGTAATAGAGACAACAATGCTTAACTTATTGTGTGCTGGCAATTTTAAAACAATGCTTCCTAAACTTAATTCCACTAATTTTGAAGGTATAAAAATCATAAGACCACTTTATTATATAAGAGAAGAACATATTATAAGATTTATTCAACATAGTGGTATATGGCCATTAAATTGTGCATGTATGGTTGCTGCTAAAAAAACAGGCAATAAGAGATATGAAATAAAAGACTTAATAAAGAGTCTAGAACCAAATTTTAAAAATGTAGAAAAGTCTATATTTAAGGCAGCAGAAAATGTAAATCTTGATTCAGTACTTGGCTGGCAAAAAGATGGGGAGAAACATTCTTTCTTAGAAAATTTTGAATAAAAGTAATTAAAAAGAATCACTATAAACAATTGGAAAGGGTGTTTATATTGAAAAGAGTATATATAGATTTTGAAATGAATATGCCAAATTCTAAATCAAAGAGAGCAGTATTAAATTCTGATATAATTGCAATTGGAGCAGTTATGTATAATGAAAAAACAAAAAATATTGCTAAATTTAAATCTTTAATAAGACCAGTAAGTAATGATGAATTGTATCCTCATATACAGGAATTAACACATATATCTTCTGAAGAATTGAAGAATGCACCAAGTTATGAAGAGGTCATGAGAAAGTTTAAAAAATGGCTTGGCATATTTTCTGACATTAAAGGGATATATACTTTTGGTAATTTAGATTTGACATGTTTCAATAACACAGATATGAGAAGTTCTAAAAAAAATAATCATCCAAGATTTGTAAATAATATTAGAGATTTATTTGTAGATATAAAAGAAAAATATATAAACTGTGGTATGAGATGTATGAACTATATATCATTGAAAAATTTACTTGAATTTATTAACTTAGAGTTTAGTGGAGATGCTCATGACCCATTAAATGATGCATATAATTTATTTATTTTGGATGAAGCAATCACAAATAATATAGATATACAAAATCTTTTGATAATACGTGATATAATAAGACCACCATTCAATTCTATAAATTGTAATTTAGATAATTGTTTTGATAAATTTAAGGAGTCACTATATAAAAAAGAAGGAAATTATAATATTGTAGATTTTTCGATTGAGATAATAAAAACTGTGAGAATGTACTTATCAACAATCATAGATGTAAATATACAAAATTTAGAGGTTGTGAAGGATATAAGTAAAAAATTGGATACTATAGATAAATTGAAAGATATAGCGGAAGGTTATTTTTATTTATTAGAAGATGTGTATTTCGACATGAAAGACATACTAGAAGACTTAATGCTTTATAGAGTGCATGAAGATGAGTATAAGTATGAGGTAGAAAATATAATAAAAATGTTTGATGAGGACTTATATAATGAAAAAATATATATAAGTGAATTTAATAATTTAAATGTTATTAACAAGGTATAGGAAATTATAAATAAGAGAATAAAACTTGATAATTATAATAATTTTTTATAAGATTAAATCGAAATAAAACTAAATTAATATAAAAATAATATATAATAAAAAATGTAGAAAGTATAGATGCTTTCTACATTTTTTATTGTATATTATTTTAAGTTTAAAAATGTATTATATGTTTTATAATTAATATATTTTATACTTGTAAAACATAAAAACTAGTTATTGTTAAAGTAATTGATTTGTTGTATTATAATTTACCTTTATATTTGACTTATATTAATACAAATAATTTCAAGGTTAATTTTATGCAATATAGTATTATAAAAGTATAAATAGCATTCAATAAAAATATATATTGTATTAGGTATCTTAAATAAATTTTTTAAAGGGTGATTTTTTATGCAAAATATAACTAGTTATTTTAGAACAATACTATGTGTATTTATATGCTTATCATCTATATTTATATTTACTCAGCTAGTTAGAGTATTTATTAATAAGAAGAAGGTTAATCAAAAAATTAAATCAAAAAAAGGATTTAGATATGATAGAGATTTGATTGAAGCTAGAAGAGAAGAAATACATATAAATAACAACAATAATAATAAAAATAAGAGTAGCAATAAGAAATTAAAAGAAGAAAAAGTATTTAAATATGATAATGGCGATTTATATAAAGGTGAATTTGTTGATGGGAAGAAAAATGGATTTGGGATATATATTTTTTCAAGTAAGGAAAAGTATGAAGGCTTGTGGAAAGATGATAAGATGCATGGAATAGGAAAATATACTTATAGAGATGGTTCAATATATACAGGTGAATTTAAATATGGATTAAAAAATGGTTTGGGGAAATTAACGTATCCCAATAATGATATTTATAAGGGCTATTTTTTAGATAATAAGAAAAATGGGAAGGGTGTATTATACAAAAATGATGGAAATAAACAGGCAGGAATATGGGAAGATGATGAACAGTGTAAAAGTTTGGATTTTAAAGATTTAAATAATAATAAAATAAGCAAGGTTTATCAAAATAGATTAAATAACAATAAAGCAAAAATTTAGTCATTATAATAAAAAATCTTTATTTATGGCGGAATATAGAATATATCTATGTTGTAA
Source organism: Clostridioides sp. ES-S-0054-01 (assembly GCA_021561035.1). Lineage (NCBI taxonomy): Bacteria > Bacillati > Bacillota > Clostridia > Peptostreptococcales > Peptostreptococcaceae > Clostridioides > Clostridioides sp. ES-S-0054-01. The sequence continues at coordinate 2,449,915 of CP067346.1, read as the reverse complement.
TTTGTAAAATCTTTCTATATCATATAAAATTAAGTATTGATTAGTCTATTACATAAATATAGAATATAAATATATCCATTTGATAATAAGGAGAAGAGATATGAAAGAATATGTAGTTGTGGATTTAGAAACTACAGGATTAGATCCATATAAAGGTTGTGAAATAATAGAAATAGGAATAACAGAAATAAAAAATGAACAAATTGTAAAAAACTATTCAAGGTTGATAAAACCTAAAGGAATAATTTCTTCATTTATAACAGAATTGACACATATAAGCAATGAAATGGTAGAAAATGAAGAACCTTTAGAATTAGTTTTACCTAGATTTAGAAAATACATAGGTAATAGAACTATAATTGCACACAATGCGAAATTTGATTTAAAGTTTTTAAATTACTATCTTAGAACATTAGATTTAGAACCAATAAACAATTATATATGTACGCTAGAGTTATTAAAAAAGTGTAAAAGTTATAAAGGAAAAAATAAGAAGCTTGAAACAGCTTGTGCTTATTACAATATAGAGAATATAAATGCTCATAGAGCTGACAGTGATACTTTAGCAACTGCAAAACTATTTTTGAAAATAAAAGATGAATATTAATCATAAATATAGAGAAAATTAGTGAAAATATGTTTTATAAAATTTGACCCTTAAGCTTACAATTTTGTTCTTTGATTTATTTTGTAGAACAATGTATAATGTACCTTATATGAGGAAGGGAGACTAAAATGGGTTATTACAACGATGATGATAATAATAAAATAAGACGTAAAAAAGTCAGCAACAGTAAAGATAGTAATAAAAAATCTAAACATTATAAGACAAGTTCTAGCAAAAGAATAAGTGAAAAAGTAGATTCACAGAATCTTATAAAAAGAGATAGAGATAGTTTTACAAGAGATAATGTAAGACCTTTAAATACAGATTATAAGCAAAGAGAAAGAAGAAGAGGCGAGTATAAAGAAAGAGAGACAAAATTAAAAAGTAAAAAAAGAAAAAAACAAAAAAGGATTAAAATAGTTAGAGCATTGTTATCTATTATGCTAGTTGCACTGATTGTATTTTCAGTGATAGGTGCAATATTTACAGTTTCAGCTATAAAAGGTTCACCTGAAATTACTAAAAAATTAATTAGGTCTAAATATATAAGTAGTGAGGTTGTAAGTATAAAGCAAATGCCAAATGATTTAAAGCACGCAATAGTTTCTATAGAGGATGAGAGATTTTATAAGCATAAAGGAGTAGATGCTATTTCTCTAGTTAGGTCAGTACTAAATAATGTGTTTACAGATACAACGCAAGGTGGAAGTACTATAGATATGCAAGTTTCAAAGAACCTGCTTACTAGTGATGATAAAAATATGAAACGAAAAATAAGAGATATGTATAATGCTAAGCAGATGAATAAGATTATGACTAAGGATGAAATTCTTGAAGCTTATTTAAATAATATGTATCTAGGCAAAAATGCATATGGAGCTGCAAAGGGAGCTGAAGTCTACTTTGGTAAAAAAGTTAGTGAATTAAATCTAGCTGAATGCGCTATGTTGGCTGGTATGACAAATAACCCTGCAAGGTATATTGACCATGGAGAGGCTAAGAAGAGACAGGTGATTGTATTGTATAAGATGCATGAGCTTGGTTATATAACTGATAAGGAGTATAGAATAGCAAAAGCTGATGACACTCCATTTAAATCTGAAATTGATTAAAAATGTAAAGAATACAGTGTTTTCAATAGATTGAATAGCTAGAGATGTAACAAAATAGGTGATTTGTCACCCATTTGACACCGTAATTACAATCTGGTGGCAAATTGTTTTAATATATAAATTGGATAATAGAGTCTTGTTTTAAATACTATATTATGATAAAATTTATTTGTATTTTATCAATTAAAAAACATATAGTTTAGTTTTCTAGGGTTCCGCATTTTATAATGGTCAGGTCCAAGAGAAAACGCACAATTATTGTGTACACGGAAGGATAAAAGCCTGGGAGATATTTAATAATATTTCTATAGGCTTTTTTATTTTTACATATTTTAAATTTGAGGAGGTTTTCTAATGAAAAAATTTGTTGTTGAGGATGCGTTTTGGAATCTATTTCCTAGTGCAAAGATTGGGGTTGTTATCTGTCATGATATAGATAACTTTATAAAAGATGAAGACTATAAGAAAATAATTTTGCAGGGAGAAGAAGAAGCATTAAAACACTTGGAGAATTCAGAATTTAGCAACAACCAAGTGATTAAAGTATGGAGAGAAGCATTTAAAAAATTTAAAACGAAAAAAGGAGCAAGGTCGTCTATTGAGGCATTATTAAAAAGAGTCCATAATGGAAATCATATAGGAACTATTAACCCCTTAGTGGATATCTACAATTTTATCTCATTAAAATATGCATTACCTTGTGGAGGAGAAGATATAGATAAATTTATAGGAGATATTAGGCTAACTAGAGCAATTGGCAATGAGGAATTTATTCCACTAGGGACAGATGAAAATTCATCTCCATATGAAGGAGAGATAGTTTATAAAGATGATGCTGGAGCAATTTGTAGATGTTGGAATTGGCGTGAAGCAGTGAGAACTATGCTTACTGAAAATACTAACAATGCCTTTTTATGTATTGAATTAGTAGATGAAAGTAGATTTAAAGAATTTGAAAATGCTTTAAATGAATTAGCTAAAATAGTTCAAGAAAAACTAGGTGGGAGATGTAAAATTTCAATTTTAGATATTGACAATAGAGAAGTATCAATAAATTAATTTGGGGATGATGTTTGTAATGGGTTATTTTAGTTATAAAGATATTTATATTGAGGATGGGAAAATTTATTTTAGGTATAACGATTATCAAAGGATATAATGATGATGAGGATTCTATTGATAAGATAAAAAGTATTGTTTACAAATTATCTCAAGATAAAATAATTGTTGAAAGAATAAATGATGGAAAGTTTAAGAAAAAGCTTGGTTCATTTGAAGAAATTTCAAAGGAATTGTGTAATATTAAAAACATTTAAAAGCAAGAAACAATTAAGTATTGATATGACTAATTATGAATATGGTGAGATTTGATGTTGTAAGGGAAAGAAAGCTATAAGTTTAAAATGATTTATAGACATTATATCCTATTAAAGAAAATAAAAATCTAGAATATAATAAAAGCCTTTAAAATAATAAATGTATTTTAAGGGATTTTTATTATGTTCTTTTTTTAGAGGATAATGATTTAACTATTTAGGAGCTATGCCATGTCAATTATAGTTAATTTAGATATGTTTGTAAATAATCAATATAAAATAGATATTTTAATTAAGGTAAAGTGAAAATAAGGAGATTATTAAAATTTATTATATATTGCCCTAGTTTATTTTAAAAAAAAGTATTATAATATCCCTTGTGCGAAAATAACATTCTACACTATTATAACTAAATATATAAAAAGTAGAATATTTAAGCAAATATATTTTAAAATCTAACTTTTAGTATTTTAATAAATTAGAAAATTAACAAAAAATACAAAAATTCACATTTTTTTCATAAAGTGTTTGACTATGAAATTCACATGTTGTAGAATTAAGATAGTAAAAGTTTTGAGGGAGGTGCAAATGATGATAAAGAAAATACCACAAGCAGAACTAAAAGTAATGAAATTCATTTGGAGAGTAGATGCTACAGTGACATCAAAAGAGGTTATTGAAGCTATGGGAAAAAAATATGGCTGGAAACAAACTACTACACTGACACTTTTATCGAGACTAGTAAAAAGAGGATTTTTAGATGCTCAAAAAATAGACAGATATACACATTACACAATAGTTATAAAACACAAAGAATATTTAAGTTTTGAGACAAAGGATTTCCTAACTAATATACATGATGACTCTTTGAAAAGCTTAATTGTAGCATTACATGATGATGAAAACATAGGTAAAGACACGCTGAACTTTTTAGAAAGTTATTTTGAAAATTTGAAGGATGAATAATTGTATGATATATATCTTTGAAAATCTTATACAGACAACTATTATATGTAGTATTGGTATTTGTCTATTATTATTTTTGAAAAGATATGTGTTTAAAAAGTTTAGTAAGAGATTCAATTATTATATTTGGTTGGTAATAGTCTTTAGAATGTTACTTTTTCTATTTAATTATACTGTAACTTATGAAGTAAAGAAGAATAACAGAAATACAGTAGGAAATAGTATTACACAAATTGATATTCCTAAAGATAATAATCTTATGCTATATGTAGCTTATTTATGGGTATTTGTAGCAATAGTTATTGCAGTTTATACATTTATAAAGTATACAAGGTTTAAAAATCTTGTTGTTGATGTATCTTATGATATTGAGGATAATGATGTAAACTATCTCTATAAAAATTTATTAGAAGAATTAAACATAAAAAAGAAAATTGAGCTAAGAGGTTCTGATGAATTGATAAGCCCAGCAGGTATGGGATTATTTAAGTCATACATATTTTTACCAGATTATCCTTATAGTAAGGATGAGTTAACTTGGATTTTAAAACATGAATTGATGCATTTTAAAAACAAAGATATTCTAATAAAGTTTTTAGTGTTGTCTGTGAAAATAATATATTGCTTTAATCCACTTGTTTATATAATGAGCAGTAAAGTAAATCTAGATTGTGAATTATGTTGTGATGAAAGTGTTTTAGCTGATTGTTCTCTAAGAGATAAAAAAGAATATGCATTAGCACTTATAAAGTCAATTAAGTTAAGTAAGAATTATCATAGTGGGGTTTTAACTACAGAATTTAATAAGACAAACTTAGAAAAGAGACTTGAGAGTATTGTTAAAAAGAAGGGTAAAAGTGGTATTATAATAGCATTTACTTTGATTTGTGTGTCTTTAGCAACTTATTTTAATTTTGAAAAAATTAGTTTTGATAATTCCAATACTTTGAGAACAATAGGGATTTTCAATAATACAAAAGCAGATCTTAAAGGAGATGGTTTGTCAGGTCGTACACGTATGTATCAAGACTATTAAGTTTAAAAATAAATATTTATACTTAATAACTATGATTAATATTAGTAAAAATACTCTTATATATTTAAAATTTATATAAATATACATATTATATGATGTTGATAAAATAAAAGGAACATTTAGACTCTAAGAAAAAGTATTTTTAAAGTACTATATATAAAGATCCTTTAAAAAGTTTAATTTTGGTATTAAAATGAATAGAACAATATAGATAAAAATAAGCTAGATTTTTCAAAAATCTATTTTAATAATCTAGGAGAAAGATAATTATATGTTATATATATTTGAAAATCTTATACAAACAACTATTATATGTAGTATTGGTATTTGTCTGTTATTATTTTTAACAAAATTTTTCTTTAAGAATTTTAGTAAGAAGTTTAATTATTATATTTGGTTGATAATAATTTTTAGAATGTTATTTTTTATGTTTAATTATACAATATTATATGAGGGAAAAAAATCTAAAAGTAATTTAGTAGGAAATAATATTATAAAAATTATTCCTATGAATAATAACTTTATGCTATATCTAACTTATTTATGGATATTTATAACTATACTAATTGCAGTTTATACATTCATAAAATATACAAAATTTAAGAACTTTGTTGTTGACGTATCTTATGATATTGAAGATGATGATATAAATTGTATCTATAGAAGTTTGGTGAAAGAACTAAATATAAGGAATAGAATTAAATTAAGAGGTTCTGATGAATTGACAAGTCCAGCAGGTATGGGATTATTTAAGTCATACATATTTTTACCAGATTATTCTTATAGTAAGGATGAATTAAGTTGGGTTTTAAGACATGAATTAATGCATTTTAAAAACAAGGATATTCTAATAAAATTTCTAATTTTGTTTGTAAAAATAATATATTGGTTTAATCCATTTGTCTATATAATGAGCAATAGAGTAAATCTAGATTGTGAATTATGTTGTGATGAAAGTGTTTTAAATAACTGTTCTTTGAAAGAGAAAAAAGAATATGCATTAGCACTTATAAAGTCAATTAAGTTAAGTAAGAATTATAATGGTAGTATTTTGACAACAGAGTTTAATAAGACAAACTTAGAAAAGAGACTTGAGAGTATTGTTAAAAAGAAGGGTAAAAGTGGTATTATAATAGCATTTACCTTGACTTGTATATCTTTAGTAACTTATTTTAATTTTGAAAAAATTAGCTTTGATAATTCTAATACTTTGAGAACAATAGGAATTCTCAATAATACAAAAGCAGATCTTAAAGAAGATGGCTTATCAGGTCGTACACGTATGTATCAAGACTATTAAGTTTAAAAATAAATATTTATATATAATATTTTTACAAAAAGTATCAAGGAGGAGTAAAACATTGAAAAGAATAACAAAAATTTTAGTAATTACATCTTGTCTAACATTAGCATTTAGTAATACTGTATTTGCAAATGTGGATAATAAAAATTCTAACTATGTAAATGTATCAAATAAAAAATCTGATGAAAAATCATTTACAGTATCAGGGTATGAATTTACTTATCAAAATGCACCAGAGGAAGTTAAGAAAGGATATGAAAAGAGTTGTGAAGAATTTAATATAAAACCTTCTCCAGATAACATAATTTTTGTACCTGATGATAATATAAGCACTTATGATTTAGATGAGTATATAGATGCTAGAACTTGGTTTGATGTTTCGTATTCTAAAAGTGGGGGATATTTTAAAGTTGTAGGTGGAAATAAAAATTATACTGTAAGTACAAGTGTTACTGTAGGTTATGGGTATGTTACATCAGGTAATCCAGTGCATTTGGTTCAAATTTTATGTAGGAATCTAGCAGGTGTTAATATTGAGCCTGATAGCCAATTTGGAAATAATACATATAATGCAGTTAAAACATTACAAGGTAAACTTGGTTTAACAAGAGATGGAATCGTAGGAAAACAAACTTGGGAAGCTGCAGGAAATAGAATTCCATAAATAGAAAAAAAGAAATAATAAACTTATAAGTTTATTATTTCTTTTTTTTAAATAGAATGTGTATTCTTCTAAAAAAATAGTGATAATTAAAATATTAAATATCACTATATAAAGGCAGGTGTACACTTTTTATATTTATTAAAAACTAAATATTAAAAAGAATTATTAAAAAATATATTGTCAAAACAAGTACAGATGTTCAATATATGTTAAAAGATTTATTTGCAATTATAATTCACTAAATGTTAGAAGTGTAGTTTGATAATCACTTAGGTTATGATAGATATGATGATAAGAATAAAAATACTAAAAACTCTAGAAATGGATATAGAAACAAAAACGTTAAATTAGATTTTGTAGGAAAATAGGATAATAAATATATAACAACATTAAGAAGCTAGCGAAGTAATTGGAATGAAATAGCAACATATTTTAATGTACTCCTCAAATGATTCTTTGTATAACTGAAAAATGGACTCAAAAGATTAGAAATTGGACTCAAATTTTAGATACTTTAAGTACTTATTTTGAAGAAAGAAATTTAATTCTAAATTCATAAAGATAAAAATAAATATTTCAAAAAATTAAGAAATTTTTTGAAGGAGTAATAATTTTTGTAAAAATGGAAAAATACGGAAATAAGGCTATGCTTTTTATGCTATAGCCTTATTAATAAATACTTAATCATCACTTCAAAAATAAATTTTTATCTAAAGAATAAACATAAATATTTTCAGATTCATATGAAATGATATAATATTTAAATATAAATCTTATAAAATTGTTTTACAATCATTTCCATATAACCCTACTATCAATATCCTTAACCTCTTGACAACCAGTCAAAATCATAGTCTCATACAACTCATTTCTAATCTTATCTATAAAAAACTCCACACCATCAATACCACCACCAAAAGAAGCAGTAACAAAAGGTCTCCCTATCAAAACAGCATCAGCACCTAAACCAAGCATCTTAACTACATCAACACCAGTTCTAACACCACCGTCAACAAGTATTGTTATCTTTCCCTTTACAGCCTTAGCTATATCTGGAAGTACATCACAAGTACCAGGAGTATAATCAAGCACTCTTCCACCATGATTTGAAACTATAATAGCACTGGCACCAGATTCTACAGCCATCAAAGCATCATCTACAGTCATAATTCCTTTTATAATAAAAGGTAATCTAGTAGACTCAACCAATTCTCCAATTTCATCAATTGTCTTAGGAGAAAAAGGATTTTCTTGATGCTGTTTGTTGATTAATCCACAAGCATCAAGGTCTACACCAACTGCAAAAGCACCTGCTTTTTCAGACAATTTAATCTTTTCTATTATCTTTGAATTTTTCCAAGGCTTTATAAATACAATCCCATCTCCACCATTATCTTTTAATACATCTAAATTATCCAATAAAAAAGTATCTACATTAGTATCACCAACCATGGCATAAATTCCAGAATTGGAGCAACCTCTAACAACAGGTTCTATGTATTCTTTTTCAGAAACTTTACCGCCCATATTTAATATAGTACCTGATATGGGTGCAGCGAATATAGGAGAACTCATTTTTTTACCAAACAATTCTATAGATGTATCTGGATTTGAAACATTATGTATTACTCTCATATTTATCTTTATTTTTTCTAGACTCTTTCTATTCTCAATAAAAGATGAGCCACTTCCTTTACCACCCATACCAGGAACATTTCCAGCACAAGCTAATCCATTACAAATTTTACATACTTTGCATGTTCCATTAAAGTTTTCTCTGGCTGATTTTAGCAGGTCATTATAATTCATATAAAAACTCTCCTTTTCATAATATTAAATTTGAGTATTACTATGATGAAAATATCTTAATTGTAAATGTAGAGGTGATATTATGATGAGTTAAACTAGATAATACATATTAGATATTTTTATTCTTGTAGATACTTAAATTATAGCATATGAGATAGGTAAATTTTAGAAAAAATTAATTTATTTAAGTATACATTTTGAGAAAATTTAAAAAGGCCATATATAGATTTTTAGAGAATTCTATATATAGCCTTTAAGTTTATGTCAATCTTTTTTATTAATGAATAAATAATATGGAATACAATATACAAAAAAGTTTCTTAAAATGCTAGGATAATCCCCACTTACAGAGTAACTTCATTATGCTGTGTAAATTTGAATCAACAATATTTTCTCCATATCTAACCATAAAATCCTCTAGCTGTGTGTCAATAAATGAATAATATCCACTTAGACTATCAATGTATGCAGTCATTAGGTGCATACATTCATCACTCTTATCTTTATACATATATATCTCCCCCTATATACAATATATAAATTTAGATACTAAATTGTATCATATTAAATAGTTAAGTGTGTCACATCTATACAGTTCTATATTTATATCCTTATATTAATAGTTAAATTAAGTTTTGACAATAGGTTTTGGGAAACTGGATGCTTAAAACGTAAACTTGGATTTTAAAAGAATTAAGTTAGATGTATAGCAATATTTGTATATATGACTTAATTAATTGGAAAGATTATAAACAATTACTTTTATTAAGTTTGTTTAAGTGGTAGAATAACTTGGGGATTAATAATTATAAGGAGGATATAATATGAGTTTATACAAATTTATATATAATGATAAGGAATATTTATTAAAAGAGGATAATTGTAGCGCTTTAATAAATGATGAAGAAAATCCAGTTCAAGGAGTAAGTATTTCAAAAATAATTGATATACTTAATGAAGCAGAAGAAGTTGATTTTGATATAGAATATTATCAAGAAGCATGTCCACTGTGTTTAGAAGGAGTAAAAGAAAAGAAAAAATTCTTTCCATTTTTAGAATATCATTTTTATATTTTCAGTAAAGATGGAGAATACGTAATAAGTAATATATCTATTGATTATAAAGGATTATCTTTTAATAAATTATCAAGGGCAAATAAGGTTGATAATAGTTATATTGTAAGTGTGATAATTTGTGAGAATTGTCAGGATTATATAGTTCAGATAGAAAATTGTATAGTTTAGTATAAAGTATGTCTTAATTTAAGAGAAATCTCTAAATTGAGACATGGACTTTTTTCAAAAATAGTATGGAAAATTACTAAATTTGTGAGATAATGTAAGTCGGAGGCGAGTTACAAGTTATCAATTAAACTAATAAGCGAAAACCAAGTTATAGTTATTGTAGATTTAGAGATAAATAATATATGGTGAAAAATCATAAGCTAGAGAAAGCTATAAGTGAAGTAAGTTGGTCTGAGTTTAGAAGAATGTTAGAATATAAAACCAAATAGTATGGTAGAGAAGTTATAGTGTAAGATAAGAATCTTGCATCTAGTCAGTTATGTTCAGAGTGTGGTTATAAAAATCCAGTAGTAAATAACCTAGGTATAAGAAAATGGTAATGTCCAGAATGTAGAGCAATCTATGATAGAGATACTATAATTTAAAATTGAGGTGATTTTGTTGCGAAAAAAAATAGGAATTATAGCCTCTGATATTGAATTAAAAGAGAGAATAGAAGAATTATATAGAGAAGATGTAGAAAATGGAACTATAATAATTGACATACTTAATCTAGACTTAATGGAAAATCAAGGACGTATACTTGTTGAAAAAGGTGCTCAAGCTATAATTGGTAGAGGTGGAGGTTATAGTCTAGTAATAGATACAGTAAATGTACCTGTTATACCAATGAATATGAAATCAACTGACCTCTTAAGGGCAATAGAATTAGCAAAACAGTATTCTAAAAAAGTAGTATTAATTCTTGGGGATAACGAAGTTTCTTTTGATTATGTTGGCTGGAGAAATGTTATAAGTACTGAAATAACTGAAGAATGGTTTGAATCTAAGTATGAGATAAGAAGTAAAGTTGTAAAATATATAGACCAAAAAGATGAAGTTGTAATCGTAGGTGGAGGTCTAGCTTGTTCTTTTGCAAGACAATATGGCATTGATAGTGTATTTGCAACTGCTAGTGATGAATCTATAAGAGAAGCTGTTGAGTATTGTAAGAAATTATTGGATACATTAGGTGAAGAAAAATTTAATAATGAAGTGTTGCGAAATATACTCGATGGTATAAAAGATGGAGTAATTGCGATAGATAGTAATGGTAGTATAATTTTGTACAATGAAAGTGCAAAAAATATGCTTAAAGTAGAGAGAAAATGTGCACTCAATAAATACATATTAGATGTGTTCCCAAAAATGGAGTGGATGTTAGATTGTTTACATGAAAAAGAGGATGTAGAAGATAGAAAGATAAGAAATATAAATAACTTAATTGTTAATACTAGAACGACATTGATAAAAGTTGATAATAGTACTTACGGGGTTTTAGGAATAATACAAGATATAACTAAGCTACAAAACTTAGAAAGAAAAATAAGATTTGATTTAAATCAAAAAGGTCTCTATGCTAGATATACTTTTGATGATTTTTTATTTAAAGATAAATTAACTAAAGAGTTTATTGAAGAAGCTAAGAAAATTGGAAAAAGCGACTATACAACTTTACTCTATGGAGAAAGTGGGTCTGGTAAAGAAATTATAGCCCATAGTATACACAATATAAGTAAAAGAAAAGACAGACCTTTTGTTGCCATAAACTGTGCTACTATAGCAGAGAACTTGCTTGAAAGTGAACTTTTTGGATATGAAGAAGGTGCATTTACTGGTGCTAGAAAAGGTGGAAAAAGAGGGTTGTTTGAACTTGCTCATGGAGGGACACTTTTTTTAGATGAAATAAATAGTCTATCTTTTAATATTCAGACAAAACTATTAAGAGTAATAGAAGAACGCCAAATAATGAGAATTGGTTCTGATTATATAATACCTTTAGATATAAGAATTATTGCAGCAACGAATGAATCTTTGACTGAAAAAATAGTTATGGGTACATTTAGAGCAGATTTATTTTATAGGTTGAGTAGTTTGGAAATAAATATTCCTCCCCTAAGAGATAGAAGAGAAGATATAATACCTTTGTTTAAAAATTTTGTAAATGAAGTATTAAAGGATGATGGTCTTAATGGAATAAACAGCATAGATGAAAATTTTGTTTTGACTAAAGATGAAATGGATAAACTATATAATTATAGTTGGCCTGGAAATGTAAGAGAGCTAAAGACAATAGCTCAAAAATATGTTGTGACAGGTAAAATTAAATTAAGACAAGATAGAATTTTTAAAACTAAAAAAGTACTTCCTAGTTCTGAGATAGACAAATTTAATTCTGAAACGACAGCAAGTGTAGAAGTCCAAGATGAGTCTATAGATATAAGTAAGATAAATGATGGTAAGGTAAGTATAGATATAAAAGAAGTAAATAAGTATGTTGAAGAAAAAATAATAAGCATGCTTTTTGCTCAGGGACTTTCTAAAAATGAAGTTGCACAAGTTCTTGGAATAAGTAGGACATCTTTATGGAAAAAATACAACAAAAATATTTAGATATAACTACATATAGATTATTTTGAAAGTAATGTTAATTTTTTTAAACAAGTGTTAAGAAAAATTAACGTTATTTTTTTGCAAATTTTTGTTTTTTTAGACAAGCATATATATTTATAAGAAAAACAACAAAAATACTTAATTTAATAATGAAAAAAATCAGAATTCTAAACAAAATCAGTTTTACATAAAGTAAACTTTATTGGCATGGTAATTGCTTGATATATAATGAAAGAGTAAATACAATTTTAGGGGTGATGGTATGAGTCAAAGTATGGTTGGCAAGCATGCAATATGGCCAAAAGAAAATGATGTTATATTTAGCATATCTGGTAGAGCTCAAGCAGTAGAGAAGACTTTAGGTATGGATAATGTAATAAATGCAACAATAGGTGCTCTAATGGATGATTCAGGAAAATTAATAACAATGAAAACTGTATATGAAGAATATAAAGCATTAGATAACTGTGAGATAGGTGCATATGCGGCTCTTGAAGGTCAACCAGAGTACTTAGAAGCAGTTAAAAAAGTATTTTTCAGAGATTACTTACCAGAAGGACATATAAGAGTATTAGCTTCACCAGGAGGAAGTGGTGCAATAAAATTAGCTGTATGGAACTATACTAATGAAGGAGATGAGGTCTTAACATCTGATTGGTTCTGGAGTCCATATGTAAGTATAGCTGAAGAAGCTAATAGAAAAGTAGTTAATTACCAGCTGTTTGATGAAAATAGAAAGTTTAATTTTGAGTCATTCAAAGAAAATTTTGTAAATATAGCTCAAAAACAAGATAGAGTTTTTACAATTATAAACACACCAGCTCACAATCCAACTGGATATAGTGTTGCAGATGATGAATGGGATAAAATATTAGACTTATCAAAAGAAGTTGCAAAAGATAAAGATAAAAAGATAATATTTTTCATAGATTCAGCATATATTGACTTTGCAGGTGATGATGATGTCTGTAGAAAGTTTTTTAAAAAGTTTTCTAATCTTCCTGAAAACGTTCTTGTATTGGTTGGGTTCAGTATGTCAAAAGGATTTACAGCTTATGGTATGAGGATGGGGGCTATAATTTGTATATCTTCAAGTGAAGATGTAGCTGAAGAATTCCATTATTCATGTGTTCATTCATGTAGAGCAAACTGGTCAAATTGTAATAGAAGTGCTATGGCAGTATTATCTAACATTGTAAATGACCCTAAAAAATTCAAAGAATATGAAGATGAAAAAGAATTATACAAAAAGATGCTTACTAGAAGAGCAGATGTATTTGTAAAAGAAGCTGAAAGAGTGGGCTTAGAAATTCTTCCATATATAGCAGGATTCTTTGTAAGTATACCATGTGATAATCCAAGAGAAGTATGTGAAGAATTGACTAAACATAATCTATTTGCAGTTCCATTAAAAATGGGCATAAGATTTGCAGTTTGTGCAGTTTCAGAAGAAAAATGTAAGAAAGCCCCAAGTATTATAAAAGAAGCGCTTGATAGTTTAGAAGTAAAAATAAATAATTAATTTCATTGAACAAATTGGGTGGACTATGAATTTAATAATTGTAGATGGAGGGAATTTTATATGAAACAATTGATGACAGGTAATGAAGCAATTGCACGTGGAGCTTATGAGGCTGGTGTTAAATATGCATCTGCATATCCAGGGACTCCAAGTACAGAAATACTAGAAAATATAGCAACATATAAAGATGCGATAGTTGCAGAGTGGGCTCCAAACGAAAAGGTAGCACTTGAGGCTGCTATAGGGGGTTCAATTGCAGGAGCAAGAACAATGGCTTCTATGAAACATGTTGGTGTGAATGTTGCAGCTGATCCAATATTTACTTATGCATATACAGGCGTAAATGGTGGTATGGTACTTATTACAGCAGATGAACCGGGAATGCATTCATCTCAAAACGAGCAAGACAATAGGATGTATGCAAAATTTGCAAAGATACCTTTATTTGAACCATCAACTAGCCAAGAAGCTAAAGATATGATAAAAGAAGCTTTTGAAGTTAGTGAAAAATATGATACACCAGTTTTATATAGAGTTACAACAAGACTCTGTCATTCAAAAGGATTAGTAGAATGCTATGATAGAGAAGAAGTTGAAATTAAAGAGTATGTTAAAAATGCTAAGAAGATGGTAACTGTTCCAGCAAATGCTCAAATAAGAAGAGGCGTTGTTGAAGAGAGAATGGAAACTCTTAAAAAATTCTCAAATGAAACTGATTTAAACTACTATGAGATAAATGATACAAAAATAGGTGTTATAGCTTCAGGTATGTGTTGTAATTTTGCTAAAGAAGTCTTTGGAAAAAATGCATCATATATGAAGTTAGGATTTACAAATCCACTACCTTATGAAAAAATAAAAGAATTTGCAGATAAAGTTGATAAAATATATGTTATAGAAGAAAATGACCCATTTATAGAAGAACAAATAAAAGCGTATGGAATAGATTGTATTGGAAAAGATGTAATACCTCCATATGGAGAAATGACACCAGATGTTTTAAGAAAAGCTATATTTGGAAAAACAAATGATACTATAGAATACAAATCTGAATTAGTAACACCAAGACCACCAAGTTTCTGTGCAGGATGTCCACATAGAGGATTCTTCTATGAGCTTGGAAAGAGAAAAAATTTAATAGTTGGTGGAGATATAGGATGTTATACTCTTGGATTTGCTCCTCCATATAATGGAATAGATTATGTTGTTTGTATGGGTTCGGCTTTTGGAACTGCACATGGAGCTCAAAAAGTTCTTAATATGAAGGATGGTAATGAAAAAAGATTAGTAGGTGTACTTGGAGATTCAACATTCTTCCATACAGGAATAAATGGACTTTTAGATGTAGTTTACAATAGAGGTAATTCTATATCAGTTATATTAGACAATAGAATAACTGGAATGACAGGTCACCAAGAAAACCCAGGTTCAGGATATACTTTACAAGGTGCTAAAACTAAAGAAGTTGATATAGAAGGATTAGTTAAAGCTTGTGGAATAGAACATGTAAGAGTTATAGACCCTAACAATTTAAAAGAAGTAAATGAAGCACTAGATTGGGCTTTAGCGATAGAAGATGAACCATCAGTAATAATAACAAGATGGCCATGTGTACTTAAAAAATTCTCTAAAGAAGATATAGAAGAGTTTAATAATCCATTTAAAACTAAGTGTAAGGTTGACCATGATAAATGTATAGGATGTAAATTATGTTTGAAAACTGGATGTCCAGCTCTATCATTTGATAAAGAGAATAAATTATCAAATATAGATAGAAATCAGTGTGTAGGATGTGGAGTATGTTCACAAGTTTGTCCAAAACAAGCAATAGTTAAGGAGGAAAAATAATATGACTAAGAGTATACTTTTGGTAGGTGTAGGAGGTCAAGGAACTATACTTGCTAGTAAATTATTAACTATGGGATTGATGGAAGCTGGATACGATGTAAAAATGAGTGAAATACATGGAATGAGTCAAAGAGGAGGTTCAGTTTCTTCACAAGTTAGATATGGAGATTGTGTTCATTCTCCAGTTATAGAAATTGGTGGAGCAGACATATTAGTATCTTTTGAAAAAATGGAAGCTTTAAGATGGTTCAATTATTTAAAACCAGAAGGAAAAGCTTTAGTAAATAATCATAGAATAGATTCTATGACTGTTTTAATCGGAGGAGTTGAATATCAAGAAAGTGATATAGATGAAGAGTTAAATAGATTAAATGCAAAGGTTATAAATGCAGCTGATAAAGCTGAAGAACTAGGAAATTCAAAAATAATGAATGTTATTTTATTAGGATGTCTAGTTAAATCTATGCAACTAGAGTCTATTGATTGGGAAAAAATTATAAGTGAAAATGTTAAACCAAAATTTGTTGAATTAAATATAAAAGCTTTCCATGAAGGCATGGAAATGGTTGGCAAATAGTCTATAATAGATATAAGTAGACTATAGAAATTAAGGTGAAAGGAAGAAAATTATGACTTACAGAATATTAGCCATAAATCCAGGCTCTACTTCTACAAAAATAGCAGTATATGATGGAGAAGAACAAATTCTTGTGAAGACAATAGACCATCCAGCTGAAGAAATTGCAAGATATAATACTATACAAGACCAATTTGAAATGCGTAAGGAAGCAGTTTTGAATATTCTTAAAGAAAATAGTATAGATTTAAAGTCTCTTAGTGCAATAGTAGGAAGAGGTGGAGTTTTACCACCAGTAAAATCAGGAGCGTATTTAGTAAATGAAGAAATGATTGATGTACTTAGACATAGACCGGTGCTTGAACATGCTTCAAATTTAGGTGCTGTTGTGGCACATGCAATATCAGAACCTCTTGGAATAAACTCATATATTTATGATTCTGTTGCAGTAGATGAGCTTATAGATGTAGCAAGAATATCTGGGCTTTGTGGGATGGATAGAGCAAGTGCAGGGCATGCATTAAATACTCGAGCAATGGCTTTAAAATATGCTAAAGATAATGGAAAAGATTATAAGAGCTTAAACTTAATAGTAGCTCATATTGGTGGAGGAGTAAGTATTTATCTTCATGAAAAAGGAAGAATGGTTGATATGCTATCTGATGATGAAGGGCCATTTTCTCCAGAAAGGTCAGGAAGAGTACCTGCTACAAAATTAGTGGCTGCTTGTTATTCAGGTAAATATTCAGAAAGAGAAATGACTAAAAAGATAAGAGGTAAAGGTGGTATAGTTTCATATCTAAATACTGTAGATGCTAGAGAAGTTGAAAAAATGATAGCAGAAGGAAATAAAGAAGCAAAAATTATTTATGAAGCAATGGCTTATCAACTGGCAAAAGGTATTGGAGAACTAGCAACTGTAGTAGATGGAAAAGTAGATGCTATAATTATAACAGGTGGAATTGCATATTCTGAAATGTTTACCTCAATGGTTAAAAAGAAAGTTGAATTTATAGCACCTGTAGAAATTATGGCAGGAGAAAATGAATTGGAATCGCTTGCTTTTGGAACTTTAAGAGTACTAAATGGAGAAGAAGAAGCTAGAGTTTACAGTGAAAATTAATAAGAAAAACTAAAAATGTTTATATACTAAAAAAGTGGTATATCCGTTTTTATACACGAAAGCTTAGAGTATAGGTGAAAATGTATAAAATATGGATTGCCACTTTTTTATAATTAAAATTTTATCTTAAGCTAATGAAGAATTCTGTAAAATTTAGTATTTATATATATATTTTATTGGTATTTATTGTTATTATTATTATGAGGAGTGATTTTTGATGGGAAAAATAAATTTAAAAAGTATGATAAGATTATTTTCGGGTTTCTTTATATTTGCAATTTCTTCTGTGCTTATGATTAATGCACATGTAGGTCTTATGCCTTGGGATGTACTTCATCAAGGTTTATCTATAAAACTAGGTATAACTATAGGTCAGGCTTCTATAATGGTAGGAGTTATAATCGTTATATTGGATGCAGTTTTTGGTGAAAATATAGGATGGGGTACACTATTTAACATGACATTTATAGGAATTTTTATTGATTTAGTAATATTTTCTGGAGCGATACCTCACGCAAGTAACACTTATGTAGGTGTATTTATGGTTGTTATAGGAATTATTTTGGCAGCTATAGCAAGCTTTTTATATTTAGGTGTTTGTCTTGGAAGTGGACCGAGAGATGGGCTTATGATTGCTCTTCAGAAAAGAACCAATAAATCTGTACGTCTTGTCAGAACAATTCTTGAAATACTAGCATTGATTGTTGGTTGGCTATTAGGAGGTTCTGTAGGTATTGGTACGCTTGTAAGTGCTTTAGGGTTAGGATATGTATTACAAATAGTGTTTAGAATATTTAAATTTGATACAAAGTCGCTGAAACATAGATTTATTATAGATGACATAAGAGAGTGGAAGGAAAAGAAAAGTGAGGAACATAAATGTAAATCAGGTATTGCAATAAAAAATGAGCAGAACTAATTATACTAAAATATATTTGTAGTTTATCTAATTTATAGTAAATGTAAGGAGATTTTGAAATGGAATTATGGGATTTATATAATGCCAATGGAGTTAAAACAGGAAATGTTATAAAAAGAGGTAATTCTATTGAAGAAGGTTATTATCATTTAGCAGTTGAAGTATGGATTTTAAATAGTGACTCTCAAATTTTAATTCAGAAAAGGTCTAAAAGTAAAAAGACATTGCCAAATATGTGGGGGATGACAACTGGATGTATTGTTTCTGGGGAAGAAAGTTTAGAAGGAGCAATTCGTGAAGCAAAGGAAGAAATAGGGATAGATATAAGTAAAGACGAAATGAAGGTTTTTAGAAGTATGATTCATGATGATACCCTTTGGGATGTATATTTGGTTAAAAAAGAATATGATATATCAAAAGCTATTT
Source organism: Clostridioides sp. ES-S-0054-01 (assembly GCA_021561035.1). Taxonomy (NCBI): domain Bacteria; kingdom Bacillati; phylum Bacillota; class Clostridia; order Peptostreptococcales; family Peptostreptococcaceae; genus Clostridioides; species Clostridioides sp. ES-S-0054-01. The sequence goes on along the minus strand of CP067346.1, from coordinate 2,431,010 downwards.
TACAGGAGGAAGAAGTAAGTGAAGTAAAGTGGGTAAGTACAGATGAAATAAGACAATTACTAAAAGAGGGTTTGTTTTTTGAATATCCAGAAATATACGAATTACTATCTCATATAGATAATAATAAATTAAACATATGATGTTGAGTAGATTTTAGTATAAGTATGATTATTTAAAATTTATCTTCTCTAAATTTTAATATTGTTTTATGAAAAATTAATAAGTAATTTTTAATATTTTTCTACTCGTTTTTATTATTTTACTTGTAGGAGAACACTATTTAGGTATATGGGGATTATTAATTGGAGTTCCAATATTCATGCTCCTTATGGATATTCTAGGTGTTAAATTTACCTCTAGGTAATATATAAAATAATAATTTATTTGTATATATGGATTATGATTTACTTTAAAAAAGAACCTATAATTAGACATCATTAATAAAGACGTCTATTTGATAGGTTCCATTTTGCTTTTTGTAAATACTATAAAGTTAAATAAAAAGAAATTTATTTCATTTCAAAAGTTTCACAACTTGCATTTTTTTCATTTATATGAACTTTTTCAGCTTTACAAAGTTCATTTTTATTGTATTTACATTTTACAGCTTCACAATAAATGTTATCTGTATCAACTTGGTTAGTTTCATTAGAACGACTAGTTATTCCAGACGTATATTTGTCTTCAAAAGAAGCACAATAAGTATTTTCTGTAGTAGTTGCTTGCTTTCCGTCTACTTTTATGCTACCAGCATAGCAGTATCCGCTAGTATTATAAGCGCAATTAGTGGCAGCACAATTTAAATTATTATTTTTCATAAATAACCTCCTAAGTTTTATTTAAACTTATTATGTGAAGTTATTTAAATTTTATACACTTATTTACAATTACATTTATTACATTTAACAACTACATCTTTGGAAGTTTCCCTTCCTAAATTTTTATTAACATGATATACATCAACATTTTCAGTTGATCCACATATAGAACACTTAGAATTGTTTTCTAGTAAAGTTCTTTCCTTAAATAACTTCCAGTACATAGAATTGATGTAATCATTATAATTTACCTTGAGGCATGTCTCAAGAAAGTTTATGTATAGATTGTCTAAATCTCCTGTATTTAACTCTGTATATTCTGGTTCAAAATATTCACAACATCCTCTAAAGTCAGGTTTTGTATCTGAAATAACACATCTAATATCATATCTATAGTCTAGGCTAGGCCCCTTAAATGAAAGATGTGTGCAAAAAGAGCAAGATGTTTCTGGTAGATTTTTTTCAAGTTCATATAATTTATTATTCATAAGTATTCCTCCAAAAAAATTTATTTTAAGTATATAAATAAATAGATTGTTTTAAAACTTTTATTTATTTATATTATAAACATAGGATAAATATTCCAATAAAGAGGAAACACTTAAATATTTATTGCTGTATTAAATGAAAAAGAGGTCAATCTCTAACTTAGTATAATCCCCTTATAGTAGACATTTAAATAAAAGGCTATTATAATAGGTCTAAAAAGCGTATACTCTAAGGGGGTTTTTCTATGTCTAAAAAACACAAAAAATATAGCAAAGAACTTAAACTAAAAGCTGTAAACTTATATATAAAAGAAGGATACTCATCATACAAAATTGCTGAGATGCTGAATATAAGAAGCAAAACACAAGTTCAAAACTGGGTAAAAGATTATAAAAATAAAGGTAAAACTGCGTTTAATGATGAAACTAGGGGCAGATTTAAAAATATTAGTCTAGAAAATGATAATAGAAAATTTAAATCTGTTGAAGAAGAATTGAAGTACTTACGCATGGAGAATGAATTCTTAAAAAAGTTAAGTACCCTATTGGACAAGTCAAAGTAAGCGATAAATTTAAAACAATTAAACTTATGTCTAGGAAGTATAGTATTTCTAGTATGTGTAAGTTGATAGGTGTGTCAAGAAGCGGTTACTATAAATGGCTAAGTTATTCTAAAAAATCTTCCGATAGGGGTATCAAAGATAGAATTATTAAGGATTATATAATTGAAATACATAAAAAATATAGAGGAACTTACGGTAGAAAAAGAATTTGTACTTATTTAAATAAAATACTTGATAGCCCTATTAATCATAAGAGAGTATATAGGTTGATGAAAGAACTAGGTATTAAATCTATTATTAGAAAGAAAGTATATAGACGTAAGTTTAAATCATATGAGATATATGATAATATATTAAATCGTGAATTTAGAGCTAATCAACCATTAGAAAAAATTTGTATGGATATAACATACATACCTATCGGTAAAAAATTCTTATATATGAATGTAGCCAAAGATTTATTTAATGGTGAAATAGTGGCATATGAGATAAGTACAAAAATGGATACTAAATTAGTTAATAATACAGTAAATCAACTAATAAATATGAATTTAGCTAAAGATTGTATTTTACATACAGATCAAGGTTCACAATATACAAGTAGATCTTACTCTAAAAGGCTTAAGGATAATGGTATTATACAATCAATGTCCCGAAAGGGCAACTGCTGGGATAATGCTCCTATAGAAAGTTTTTTCAGTCATTTTAAATCTGAATTAATATATTTAATTGATACTACAGATCCAAAGAAAATGATTAGTCTAATAAATGATTATATTTATTTTTATAATAATGAAAGAATACAATTAAAAAACGGAATGAGTCCGATTGAATATCGAACTCATTGTGCGTAAAGATAGCCTTTTTTAAGTCTGTCTACTTGACAGGGACATATCCAAACTTGAGAAAACCTCTTTTTCGTTACTTTTTTTAATTTAATTTAAATGTGATTTTATTTATTTTTAGTCAGCTAATTTGGTATCTGCTTTGCTTTTTAACTTTTTACCAGAGCGTACAGTTAAAACAGCATATAATACAGTAAATATAGCAGCTAAAGCATATGATATATTTATGTTTAAGTTAAATCCAATTTGAGCATTAAATATATAACTGAATATAACAAAAGAGTAAAACATACCTGGAATTAAGCTTATAATATAATTCTTTTCTTTTATTATAAGGTAAACTGTAATCATTGCAAATGCAAATATAGCGATAGTTTGATTACTCCATGAGAAGTATCTCCACAATATATTAAATCCAGAAGCACTAAGCTTTGCAAATACGAGGATGGCTATTACAGGAATAAATATACAGATTGATAATATAACACGATGTTTCTTTTCCTTTTGGTCATAATGAAAGTAATCTGCAAGCATTAATCTTAAAGATCTTAAAGCTGTATCTCCAGAAGTTATTGGTAAAACAATAACACCTATTATGGCTATGATACCACCAATAGAGCCAAGTAAATCTCTTGCAACTAAACCTATTACATCAGGAGAACCTATTAATTCCTTAGGTATTCCTTTATTGTAAATACCCATAGCAGCTGCAGCCCAAATCATTGCAATTAGACCTTCTAAAATCATCATGTTATAAAAAGTAGCTTTTCCTTCTTTTTCACTTGAAACTGATCTTGCTATAAGAGTAGCTTGAGTTGAGTGGAATCCAGAAACTATACCACAAGCAACTGTAACGAAGAATGTAGGGATAAGAGGAATTCCATCAGGATGAATACCTTTCCAATTTGCAAGACTTAGATTAGCTAGATCATAACCTTGTGTAAATATCCCTATTCCAACACCAATAGCAGATAAAAGTAAGATAGCTCCAAATATTGGATATATTTTTCCTATGATTTTATCAATTGGAAATAGTGTTGCACATAAGTAATATAGAAAGATAATTCCGTAAACTATCCAGACAACTGGATTATTTATAGTTGATTTCATATTTAAGATTTGAGTAACAACTAAATCTCCAGGTGTGTAAATAAAAACTGCACCAACTAAAAGCATTAAAAGACAAAGGAATATATTATAGACTTGAAATACTTTGTTACCTAGAAATCTACTGATAAGGGAAGGCATCTGTGATCCTTTTTCTCTTATACTAATCATTCCACTCATATAGTCATGTAAAGCTCCTCCAAATACACAGCCAATAGGTATTAGTATAAATGCTATTGGACCAAACAATATACCTTGGATAGGTCCTAGAATTGGACCTGTACCAGCTATATTAAGCAACTCGATTAGACTATTTTTCCACTTTTTCATTGGAACATAATCTACTCCGTCGCTTTGAGCAAGTGCAGGTGTTTTTCTGTCGTCTGGGCCAAATACTTTTTCGCAATAAGCACCGTATAAAACACCTCCTATTAGTAATATAGCCAAGCCGATTAAGAATGTTGTCATAATATCACCCCATTTATAAAAAATTTTGGACTCTGTATATATATCATCTAAATGTGTAGGTTTACATAAAATTTAATTCTAGAAAACCTACAAGTTCTATAAAATACTAAAACTAATATAATTTCATAAATAAATACATATACATAACCATGTACTTAGTATACATGTATTTGGCAAAATTTTCAATATTATAATAATAAAGAATACAAATAAAATTATGGTAATATTTTAAAAAAATATAAAAAATATTTTAAATAGGTAAGGAAAAAATAGAGATTAATTTATACTGTAAATATCTATATATTAACAATATTAAGAGTTCTAAAATTCTTGAAGAAAAAATAGTCAAGTGATATAATGAGTTTACAGGTGTATATACACTAGTACATATAGAAAGCGGTGCAATTATGGATAAAGATTTAACATATCAAATCAAAGAGTTAAAGAAAGAAAAAAATGCAATAATACTTGCCCATTTTTATCAACCACCAGAAATACAAGAATTAGCAGATGCAGTTGGCGACTCATATTATTTAAGTGAAATTGCTAGAGACTGTAAAGAAGAAGTGGTTGTATTTTGTGGAGTGAGATTTATGGGAGAAAGTGCTAAGATATTATCACCTGAAAAAACTGTATTGATGCCAGTAAGTAATGCTGGGTGTGCTATGGCAGATATGGTAGATGAAGAAGGTGTGATAAAACTAAAACAACAGTATCCAAATGCTTTGGTTGTATGTTATATAAACTCTACAGCTAAAGTTAAGGCGCATTGTGATGTTTCAGTTACATCGTCTAGTGCAATTAAAATATTAGAAAACATAGATAATAGAGAAATCATATTCCTTCCAGATAAAAATTTAGGAGGATATATTGCAGAGAAATTTCCAGATAAAGACTTTATATTTTGGGATGGATATTGTAAATACCATAACAATATAAAGACTGAAGAAATAATTGAATTAAAAGATAAGTATAAGGATGCAGAAGTATTGGTACATCCAGAATGTAAAAAAGAAATAAGAGATTTAGGAGATTATGTAGGTAGTACATCAGGAATAATAAAGTATGCTACTAATAGTGAAAATAAAGATTTTATAATAGCAACTGAAGAAGGTATATTGCACGAATTAAAGAAAAAGAATCCTAATAAAAACTTTTATATTCCTGGTGGAAAAATACTATGTACAGATATGAAAAAGACAACATTAGAAAATCTATACAGTACGCTTAAAAATATGGAAAATGAAGTTATTGTAGAAGACAAAATTATGGAAAAGGCTTTAAATTCACTGCTTAACATGCACCAATTAGCAGAAGGATAGAGGGATAGATTTATGAATTTAAAACAAGATGTTTTAATAGTTGGAAGTGGCGTTTCAGGATTATATTGTGCATTAAATTTAGATAAAAATTTAAATGTGTTAGTAGTATCGAAATCAACAATTGAAAATAACAATACATATCTTGCACAAGGTGGAATTTCAACTGCTAGAAATATTGATGATATAGAGTCTTTTGTAGAAGATACAATGAAGGCTGGACAGTATAAAAATAGAGTTGAAGCAGTCCAAGTTCTTGCAGATGAATCTATAGAAAATGTAGGGCAGATAGTAGAGTATGGTATGCATTTAGATAAAGAAAACGGAGAGATAGATTACACAAGAGAAGGAGCTCATAGTGTAAATCGAATAGTTCATAGCAAGGACAATACTGGAGAAGTTGTTTTTAAGACTTTATTAAAAGAAGTTAAAACTAGAGAAAATATAACTCTTATAGAAAATGCCTATCTTTTGGATATATTAAAAGATGGCAATAAATGTATCGGAGCTAGAATTTTTAAGTCTAAAAAAGAGATTCATGTTTTTTCAAAAATAGTAGTTTTAGCCACAGGTGGAATTGGTGGGCTTTTTAAAAATTCTACTAACCAAAGACACCTTACAGGTGATGGAATTGCAATAGCTTTAAGAAATAATATAAAAATAGAAAATTTAGAATATATTCAAATACATCCTACAGCATTTTATGAAGAGAATAGTGAAGGTAGGAGAATGCTTATATCTGAATCATTAAGAGGGGAGGGAGCTAGGCTTTTAAATAAAAATAAAGAAAGGTTTGTAGATGAACTTCTTCCTAGAGATGTAGTTTCAAAAGCAATTTTTGAACAAATGGAAAAAGATAATTTACCTTATGTGTATTTAGATGCAACACATCTAGATAATGAGTATTTAATTAATAGGTTTTCCTTCATTTACAATGAATGTTTAGCTAGAGGAACAGATATAACCAAAGAATATATAAAGGTATCTCCTGCACAACATTATTTTATGGGTGGGATACATGTAGATTTGGATTCAAAAACATCTATGGAAAATTTATATGCAGTTGGTGAAATTAGTTGTACAGGTGTTCATGGAGCAAATAGATTGGCAAGTAATTCATTACTTGAAGGGCTTGTATTTTCAAAGAGAGCAGCTAAAAATATAAACTCAGTTATAGATAATATAAAAGTTAAATTTATAGATACATCAGATATGAATATAGATATAGAACAGATAAAAAAAGAGAATAAAATATTAGTTATAAAAGAAATTGAAAGAACAAGTGAGGATTTTGGCGATGAATTATTTGATTATTGATAGAATGATACAAGATGCTTTAATAGAAGATGTTCCAAGTGAAGATATAACAACTAATTCTATTGTAGATAAAAATTCTAAATCTACTGTAGATTTAATTTGTAAAGAAGAGGGCATAATAGCTGGTCTAGGCGTATTTAAGAGAGTTTTTGATATACTTGGAGGTGTAGATGTAGAATTATATAAAAATGATGGTGATATGGTAAAGAATCGTGAAAAGATAGCTGTATTAACTGGCAATACTAGAAACTTACTTGTAGGAGAGCGTGTAGCATTAAATTATTTACAGAGAATGAGCGGTATAGCTACTATTACAAGTAAGTATGTCAAAAAGCTTGAAGGCACAAATACAAAGTTATTAGATAGTAGAAAAACGATACCTAATCTTAGAATATTAGATAAGTATTCTGTTAAAGTAGGTGGAGGATGCAATCATAGATTTAATTTATCTGATGGAATATTGCTTAAAGACAACCATATTGGGGTTGCTGGTGGCGTTAAGAATGCAGTTGAATTAGCTAGAAAGAACACTTCTTTTGTCAGAAAAATAGAAGTAGAAGTGGAAACTTTAGATATGGTAAAAGAAGCTATAGAAGCCAAAGCAGATATAATAATGTTGGATAATATGAGCTTAGAAATGGCAAAACAAGCAGTAGATATTATAAATGGAAGAGCAATTATAGAATTTTCTGGAAATGTAAATTTAGAGACTATAGAATCTATAGGAAAAATTGGTGTGGATGTTGTTTCTGTAGGAGCACTTACACATTCTGTTAAAGCTCTTGATATAAGTATGAAAAATTTGAAAAATATATAGTGAGATAAACTCAATATGATAAATAATTAAAAAAGATTACTTAAATTGCACAACATCTTTAAGTAATCTTTTTAAGTATTTATACAATACAATCTATTTTACAAATTTTAATATATAATAATACTTAGACATAAATATATGCATTTATTTCACAATTGTTTAAATAGCTTTATTAAGTATATATTTATTTATAACTTTTGCAACTCCATTTTCGTTGTTGGTATCAGTAACATAATCAGCAATTTCTTTTATACTATTACGTGCATTTCCCATAGCTACACCAAGACCTGCATACTTTATCATATGTTGGTCATTTTCTTCATCACCAACAGCAATAGCATTTTCTATAGGTATATTTAGATTAGCGCATAATGTTTTAAGTGCAGTTCCTTTATTAGTAGTTTTACCTAAAAATTCTAGATAAAAAGGAGCAGACCTTACTATAGTATATTTATTGAATAAATTTTTAGGTAGCTGTTGTATGATTTCTTCCAATCTTTCTGGTTCATCAACTATCATGATTTTACAGATTTTAATAGATTCATCAATTTTATCTTTTTGTATATATTTGACTTCTATATCATTTAATTTCGCTTCATGAAGTGTATATTTGCCAGGAGTTTCATTTGGTGTAATTAAATTTGTCATTGTATTTATGTGTATTTTAGTATTATATTTTTTACAAATGTTATTATATATAAAATCAAAATCATCTAAAGTCATTTCTACATCATGTATAATTTTTTCACTTTTAACTTCTTGAATAATTGCTCCATTAAAGCATATAACATAATCACCTTCATCTGTTAAATTTAGTTGATTTAGAAGTTCTTTTACACCAGGAAGAGGTCTGCCTGTTGTTATAACTACTTTGGCTCCAGCCTTTTTTGCTTCTTGAATGGATTCAAAGACTTCAGGAGTAATCCTTTTTTGTGTGTCTAATATTGTTCCATCAATGTCTAGTGCGATTAATTTGTACATATCAACCTCCAATAAATTATATACTCAAATTTCCTGTGAAAACGTTGACACAGCTAGTGTTGAACAAAGTTTCAGTGGGAAATATGATTTGTTTTGTATACTATTATATCAAGAGATAAGTAATTTAGAAAGCTTAATAATATTAATTTTTTGGTAAAAATATTGCTTATGTGACATGGTAGCGTAAAAATTTTGTAATTAATAATTCCAGAATTCTTAATTACAAGCAATGGCATCGTTTGCACTATTAATATAATACAAATTTATCTTAATAGAGCTAAAAGTTTTAAATAAATAGATTTATGGTAATTTGTTATAGTAGTTAGTTTTGTGTTATAAAATATTGTAATTCCATTAATCATATGTTATTATTCAACATGGTTAAAGGTTCTTGACAATGGTATAATGCGAAGTGAGAAAAAATCAAAGTTTCCAATGTATCACGACTTGCTCACTTATGGCCCGCACTTGTAAAACAAGAGTGTCAAGCACCCGGCGCTTGTCGTCAAAGTCAACAGACTCCCAGTCCCGCAGATAGCCGGATATGCTTTCAACCTGAGAGGACGAAACGGAATTAGTGGTGAGGTCGGCCACCAGTTTTGCCTGGGCTTGCCGTTGCCCGTCCAATTCCTCAATACGGCTATTCGCGTATTGTAGCAAGGTGGGGTTTGCGCCGGAAAGCGTGTCAAGCAGTTTTTCAATCTCGGCCTCGGTTTTGGCAAGCGCGGCGCGGGCGACGGTCAGTTTCGGATTGTAGCTTTCGGTTTTGGTGCCTTTCAGCGTTTGGAACGCCCGCATTTTCTTAACCATTTCCGCATACACGGCTTGTTCAAGCACTTGCTTTGTCAGAGTGCCCGCGCCTTGACAGCCCTTATTTTCCGAGCGTTGTTTACACCGAAGATAGGTAACTCCATTCGGAGCGTTGAGACTTGCAAGGGCATATCCGCAACAGCCACACTTGATTTTCCCAGCCAGCCATGTATTATGGCATTTGCGCCCGTTCTGGAATGTGGTGTTTTGTGATAGCTTGCGCTGGACGGACAGCCAGAGCCCCGACGGTATGCGGCCCTTATGGGGGGTTATGACGAGGATCGGCTCCTCACCCTCCCGACCCTGATACAGATAGCACCCATAATCACCCGTGAACAGTTCCGGTGGGCTTTCAATTTTTACACCCTGGGCCTTGAAATATTCGTAAATATCCATATCGGCCTGGACGTAAACCGGGTTTCTCAAAAGCTGGCCCAAAAAACCGCGTTTGAGCGTTTTCCCATACACCAGAATATTCTGCGTGGTGAAGTACCGGGTTATATCCCCGTATGAGGTTTCCGGCTCCCCGTACATTTCAAACATCATCTCGACGTAATCCATCTCCGCGTTTTCCACCAGCTTTTTAGTTTTAATCCCGTCCATGACGATGGGCTCCAAATCAAAACCGTAAGCCGCCCGGCCCCGCATATAGTAGCTTTTGGCGCACCGGGAATAAAAGGCGTCCGTTACACGCATTTGGATGCTTTCGCGTTCCAGTTGCGCGAACACAATACAGATATTGAGCATCGCCCGGCCCATTGGGGTTGAGGTATCAAACTTTTCCGTGCAGGAGACAAACTCCACGTTGTACTGCTTGAATATTTCCATGAGCTTTGCGAAGTCCACAATGGAGCGGCTGATCCTGTCCAGCTTGTAAACGACTACCCGTTTAATCAGCCCGGCCTTGATGTCACCCAAAAGCCGCTGGAAGTCGGGGCGGTCAATGTTCTTGCCGGAATAGCCCTTGTCTTTATATTCATTTCCCTCACCGCCTTTTAATTCGTACCGGCAAAACTCAAACTGGCTTTCAATGCTGATACTGTCCTTTTTGTCAATAGATTGTCTACCGTAAATCGCGTCTATTCTGTTATCCATAATTAGCTCCTTTTCTGTTGGAACAGGAGGCAACCTACAACTATATTATACCTCTGCCGGCCCCTTTCAACAAGGATGCCGCCGCAAAGGGGAACGGGCGACCTCTGGACATTTTGTCCAGAAGTCGCCCGCTCTGTATTAAGGGAAAAAATATCTCTCTATCAATCAACCGCACTTTGAAGCCAAAAGAGAAACCTCTAATGATAAATATTTTGAAAAATACGCTAATAGGCGCTTGCTATTCCTTTTTGCGCCTGGAGGCTTTGAAGCGATAGCCCACGCCTCGGACATTTTCTATGCAGTCTCCATCGCCCAGCTTTTGCCGCAGGCGGCTTACAGGGATGGCGTTGGTTTCGTCACCCTCAAAATCATCGCCCCATACATAGTAGCGCAGTTGTTCATGGGTGAGCACCCGCTCAGCCTGAGAGGACAGCATATACAGCAGATCAAACTCCCGGCGGGGCAAGTCCAATTCCCGCCCATTGTAGACCACGCGGCGGGTAAGGGGATCGATCAACAGGTTTTCAAACGTGACGATGGTATAGCACCGCTGGCCGGGTAGGGGCGGGGCGGTGGCATTGTACGGAGCAGGGCCTGGGCTCGAAACAGGCACTCCTGGAGCTCCAGGGGTTTTTCCAGAAAATCATCCGCCCCCAATCGGAATGCCCTTGTTCTCAATGTCACCCAGGGAGGACAGCACCAGGATCGGCATATTCCGCATTTGCCTCATAAAGCGGAGCAGTTGAAAACCGTCTGTTTCCGATAGGGAAATATCCAGGATCACAAGCTCGTAGTTATGACGGTTAAGGCGCTCGATGCCATCTATCACAGACAGGGTGTAATAAGCACTGATGCCGTATTCAGTCAAAGCGTACTTGATGGCTTTGCAGTTTTTCAAATCGCTATCAATAATCAAAACTCGGTGCTCCGCATTCATTGCGTAACCCTTCTTTCTAATGAATGGCCTTACCACCTCGGGACATAATGTCCAGAGATACCACTAGATGTCCAAACGATAGATTTTATGTAGTACAGCGCGGCTGTAAGCTATTTATGATGTAAGAACAATTAATGTAGAAAGTATTTCCCCAACCAATTTATAATGGTATTGACTGCCAGCATATGATTACCAATCTGACAATGTTGTTCACCCCCCTCTGCTATTGTAAACAATCTGCAAGACAGACTCTTTGCATGATTTATAGATTTTTCAAGTCTATAAAATTGTTTGAGGGGAATGTAGTGATCTTTCTCTCCTGCCAGAAGCAATACATCTTGCGTGATTAAACCTGTAATTTCTGATAGGTTGTGATAAGATAGGTTCTGATAAAACTCAAAAGGGGATTTCGATCCTGTAATATACATTCCCTGGGATAGTGCCCAATCCGCCAGAACATTATTTCTTGCAATTATACCAGTTAGACCATTTAGCAGTCGTTCCCATTTGTTATAATAAGCAAATTGAATAATTTTGCAGATGGGAAGCGGAAATATATTTGTCATTACTTCAAATCCATTGTCCATCACATCGTATGCAACCACTGCTGATATTCTTTTTTCATACGCAGCACTTCGCAACGCAAAATAACCGCCCCATGAAATACCGACCATCGCACATTTTTCAATATGGAAATAAGTCAAAATAGTTGATGTAGCTTTTTCAAAATCAAAGCGAAAGTATAATTTTTCTTTAAGGCATTTCCCTTGTCCTGGCCCATCAAAAAGGAGAATTTCATAACCCTGAGATACAAGTTCATGCACTTGTAATACAAATTCCTCGATAAAAGAGTCATACCCACCACAGACAATAACTGTTCCTTTAGGATGTGGATGGGAAAGTTTTAAGCAATAAAGATGTTTCCCTTCAAAGGGAATCTGTACTTTTTCATAGTGTAAATGCAATTCCAAATCAAAGCCACGGTAAAAGCAATTTATACATCTATCATAGGCGCTCTCTTTTCTTTCATCATTTGCTTTCAAGAAAAACTCAGCCATACGATAATAATAAGCGGCATGAAGGTAGTGATTATTTTTCTCAGCACATCGCGCCATATCAGACCAAACCATGTACCAGTCTTCAAAAGTCTGTATCTCTGGAATACGAGCTTTAATAATCTCACGATTGCATGCTAATTCCCCATAGGTTAAAACCCTGTTGGCCTGAAAATTGAACTGAGGAATCGGGTTTATAATGGTATATCCCATTGTCTTGACACCTCCACGTGTTAAGCAGCTTAACACAAAATGTAAAATAAACAGATTGCTACTACATTAAAATTTCTTTCCACATCTTTTGAACATCGACAGCCAATGAAGAAAGAATATTAAGTGTTTCAGATGGATATTTTTCTAATATGTTAATTAATTCTGCCCTCAATAAAGTATGCTGTTTCTCATGCATATCAAATACCTGTTTCCCCTTTTCAGTAAGAAATAAGATAACTTCATTTTCCGTGTTTGGTGAAACACGTTTTTCAATGAACCCCTTTTTAACAAGTTTGCTAATTGCTTGTGATACAGCACTTTTTGATGTCCCTTGCAGTTTTGCCAAATCAGTTACATTAATATTTTCATGCGTTCCGATAGCGGCAATGGTATGAATTTCAGCTAAATAAATTTGAGGTTCAATTTCATAAGTATGCATCCGCTTTTCCAGGACAGAATATTGGTTTATAACCTGAAGAAACAGTTCACACAGGTGGTCAATCGATAAGTTATCCATAACACTTCTCCTCTGTTAATATACTTAACAGCATACACCATAGATCAAAAGATGTCAAGTAAGCTACAATGCTCATCGCGTAGTTTTAAAAGTTTGCGCACTACCAGCAAGCAAGGCAGGTGTGGCCACACCTGCGATTTTCGCGCCCGCAGGGGGCCGCGAAAATGCCTGTTGGGGTTGCTCCCCAAACCCGCCACCTCTGGACAAAATGTCCAGAAGTGCACGGAATTGACCAACGTTGGGCTGTGTTTCACCTTGCACGCAAAAACGCCGTCCATTGTTTCCAATGGCGGCGTTTTGATGTAGGTTGGCACCTATGTTTTCAGTTGTTTTATTATGCCCTTGTCAAGAACCTTTACAGTATAAAGAATATTTAATATATATAATAATTTTATAAAAGAGTATTACATTACATGTAAAGCTATACTTATAAATACAATAAAATAAAGTTGTAAAGGAGTGTTTAAATGAAATTTTCAGAGTTTAAGTATGAAAGACCCAATTACAATAGTATGAAAAAAGAGTTTTTGAGTTGTATAGAAGATATAAATAATTCTCGTAATTATAAAGAGCAACAAAAAAATATACATAAGATTAATTTATTGAGGAATAAAATAGAAACGTTGTCAAATATAGCATCGATAAGCTATAGTACAGATACACTTAATAAATTCTATCAAGAAGAAAAAAACTATTGGGATGAATATATGCCTTTGTATGAAGAATTAAATTCACATTTTTATAATGCTATTGTAAATTCAAAGTTTAAATATGATTTGATAAAAGAGTTTGGAGAACAATTTTTTACAATAGTAGAATATTCTTTAAAAAGTTTTTCTAAAGAAATAATAAGTGAATTGCAGGAAGAAAATAAATTGTGTTCAGAGTATACTAGACTTTTAGCATCAGCCGAGATAATGTTTGATGGAGAAGAAAGAAATTTATCTGGTATGGGGAAATTTATGTATTCTAAGTGCAGAAAAACGAGAGAACTAGCAAATAAAGCATATTATAATTTCTTTGAAGAAAATGAATCTGAATTTGATGATATATTTGATAAACTAGTAAAACTTAGAGATAAGATATCTAAAAAATTAGGTTTTGAAGATTTTGTAGAGCTTGGATATATCAGAATGATGAGAAGTGACTACAGAGAAGATATGATAGAAAGTGTTAGAAAACAAGTATTAAAATATGTTGTTCCAATGGCCAATGAACTTTATGAAAAACAAGCTAAAAGGATTGGTTTAGAGTATTTAAGTTACATAGATGAAGGCGTGGAATTTTTAACAGGAAATGCAAGTTTAAAGGGAGATTCAAGATACATAATTCAAAATGGTAAAAGGATGTATTCTGAACTGTCGAAAGAAACAGATGGATTTTTTAATTTTATGTTAGAAAATGAACTTATGGATTTAGAAACAAAGAAAGGAAAAGGAGCTGGAGGGTATTGTACCTATATACCAGATTACAAGTCGCCATTCGTTTTTTCTAATTTTAATCAAACTGCTGATGATATAGATGTATTAACACATGAAGCAGGACATGCATTTCAGTTGTATATGTCTAGATGGATTGATATGCCAGAAATTAATTTTCCAACGCTTGACAGTTGTGAAATCCATTCAATGAGTATGGAATTTATAACATGGCCGTGGATGGATTTATTTTTTAAAGAAGATACAGATAAATACAAATTTACTCACTTATCATCTGCAATTAAATTTATACCTTATGGAGTAATTGTTGATGAATTTCAACACTATATTTATAAAAATCCTAATGTAGATAAATCAAAAAGAAAGGAAATTTGGAGATTTTTAGAGAAAAAATACTTACCTCATAGAAAGTATGATGATAATTATTTTTTAGAAAGAGGTTGTTGGTGGTTTAAGCAAGGTCATATATTTAAAAATCCATTTTATTACATAGATTATGTATTAGCTCAAATTTGTGCATTACAATTTTGGAAAAAAATGATTCAAGATAGGGATGCAGGATGGCAAGATTATATAAATATCTGTGAAGTTGGAGGAACAAAATCATTTTTAGACATTGTGAGTATGGGAAATTTGTATTCTCCATTTGATAATGACTGTATTAAGTCTATTATAGGTGATGTTAAATCTTGGTTTGATGAAATAAATGACAACAAATTATAAAAAATTATGAGAATTTCACATCATAAGATTAAAAATTAAAAAAGTATGTAGAAAACAAATATTTGTTGTAAAAATAGTCTTATTTTTAATCAATTTGATAAAATAAACCAAAAAAGGTTTGCACTTAAAAAAAAAAGAAAATACAGGAAATATGCAATATCAACATTTGGAAAAAAAAGTAAAAATGTATACAAAATACATATAAAAAAACTATTGCAAATTTTATAGAATGTTTATATACTTAAGTCAACAGAGATAGAAAAAAGCTATTTAAAGAAAATAAAGGATAAATTGCTTGATTTTCAATTTTCTGAAAACTTAATAATCCGGATGAAGAGTATGGGAGACTGCTTTATAAAAAAGCGACCGAAGGGACAAATTTAATCTTAATTTACCCAAAAGATTAGATGAAATTCTCAGGTAAAGATGACTGTACTTGGACGGGGCTCTGAAAATGATTTTAACAGGGAAGACAAATTGGGAGATTTGTTTTTCCTGTTTTTTATTTATCAAGTAATAAATAAAAGTTTGAAAGAGAGTAAAAAAATGATAATAATTACGAATAATCCAAAAGTAAAAGAAGAAGTTCAAGACAGAGATATTTTGTTTAAAGATACAACGTATATTGGAATCTTAGAAGCAAGTAGGGATTTGATACATGAAGGTTATGAACTTTTATCTCATCCACTTTATGGGAGTGTAAAACCAAATGAAACACCTTACAGAACTGTTATACTAAAGAAAGGAAATCGTTTGGATATAAACTCTTTAACCTTAATTGAAGAAGCAATCATTACTGCAAGTAAATTTCAGAATAATAAAAAGACTCCAAAATGGACAGAAAGTGTTCAAGATGATTTTAGAGTAATTGATTATGATATATTTTATAATACAATACAAAGAATGCAGTATGAATAAAGATGTTTATAAAAAGTTGTTAAAACAGCATAAATATTAAATCTAATTTAATATTAAATAAAATGAGAAATTTAATTGGGGAGGATAAGTCAAAATGGAAAATGTGTATGACTTAGTAATAATTGGTTCAGGACCAGCAGGGCTTGCAGCAGGTCTTTATGGAGCAAGAGCAAAGTTGAAAACTCTAATCCTAGAAAAAGATAAGACTGGCGGGCAAATTGTAATAACACATGAAATTGCAAATTATCCAGGGTCAGTTCCAAATGCAACAGGTCCAAGTCTAATAGCTAGAATGGTTGAACAATGTAAAGAGTTTGGAGCAGAAATGCTAAGAGACAACATTGTAGATACTGAACTAGATGGAGATATAAAAGTTTTAAAAGGGGAAAAAGCAGAATATAGAGCAAAAGCAGTAATAATAGGAACAGGAGCAACTCCAAGAAAGATTGGTTGTCCTGGAGAAAAAGAACTTACTGGTAAAGGTGTTTCATATTGTGCAACTTGTGATGCAGATTTCTTTGAAGATTTTGAAGTATTTGTTGTAGGTGGAGGAGACAGTGCATTAGAAGAAGCAATGTATTTAACTAAATTTGCTAGAAAAGTAACAATTGTACATAGAAGACAAGGATTTAGATGCGCTAAGAGTGTTGAAGAAAAAGCAAAAGCTAATCCAAAGATAGAATTTTTACTAGATACAGTAATAGAAGAAATTAAAGGTGATGGAATATTAGAATCAGTCGTATTTAAAAATAAAGTAACTGGAGAAACTCATGAGTACTTTGCAGATGAAGAAGATGGAACAATGGGAGTATTTGTTTTCGTTGGATTGGATGCTCAAACCGATTTATTCAAAGGCAAAGTTGATATGGATGAAAAAGGTTACATAATAACTGATGAAGATATGAGAACTAACATACCAGGTGTATTTGCAGCAGGAGATTGTAGATCTAAAACTCTAAGACAGGTTGTAACTGCAACTAATGATGGAGCAATTGCATCTATAGTGGCTGAGAAATATATTGATGAAAAATTTGGGAACTAAAGTCTGTAAATTAAATTTAATGAATAATATTTAAAATAAAAATTTCAAGGGGGAATAAGAAAATGTTAGATTTAGATAAGGCTACATTTGAAGAAGAAGTTTTAAATGCAGAAGGTTTTGTATTTGTTGATTTTTGGAGTGAAGGTTGTGAGCCTTGTAAAGCTTTAATGCCAGATGTTCATAAATTAGCTGAAACTTATGGAGATAAAATAAAATTCTGTAAGATGGATACAACAAAAGCTAGAAGATTAGCTATAAAACAAAAAGTACTAGGTCTTCCAACTATGGCTATATACAAAGATGGGGAAAAAGTAGATGAAGTTACTAAGGATGACGCTACAGTTCCTAATATAGAAAACATGATTAAAAAATACCTTTAATGTGTTGATAAGGTATTAACAATGTGAAAATAAAAGAAGAAATCTACATTTAGTCTGAAGATAAAAGAAAAAAGTTTTTATGATTAACTTTGTTAAAAAAATAATTTTAGGTAAAATAATTTTTTTACAATAAATATTTTTTACTAATAAAACAAAGATTTGAGACATAAAAACACAATAAATATAAAAGATGTCTTTAAGATAAATAAGATAAATTGTAAAATGATATAATTTTGAGAAAAACTCAAATGCATATACACAAATTAAATAACAGGAGGTGCAAGTATGCGTCTTGAATTAGGGAAAATCTTTATAAAAGATGTTCAATTTGGTGATGTAACACAAGTAAAAGATGGAGTATTATTCATCAATAAGCAAGAGATGCTACAAGAAATTGGTGGAGATGAGCATATTAAATCTATAGATATAGAATTAGCTCGTCCAGGTGAAAGCATAAGAATAACACCTGTAAAAGATGTTATTGAACCAAGAGTAAAAGTTGAAGGTAATGGGGGAATATTCCCAGGTATCATGTCTAAGGTTGACACTGTAGGAGAAGGAAAAACTCACGCGTTAAAAGGTGTAGCTGTTGTAACTACTGGAAAAATAGTAGGTTTCCAAGAAGGTATAATAGACATGACTGGAGAAGGAGCTAAGTACACTCCATTTTCTAAATTAAATAATGTGGTAGTAATAGCTGAACCTATTGACGGTTTAAAACAATACGCTCATGAAAAAGCTGTTAGAATGATAGGATTCAAAGCAGCAATGTATTTAGGAGAAGTAGCAAGAAATCTTACTCCAGATGAAGTTTCAGTATATGAAACTAAACCTCTTCTTGAATCAATAAAAGAATATCCAGAACTTCCAAAAGTAGGATATGTTTATATGCTTCAGACTCAAGGTTTATTACATGATACTTATGTATATGGAGTAGATGCAAAACAAATAGTACCAACTTTATTATATCCAACAGAATTAATGGACGGAGCAATTGTAAGTGGTAACTGTGTTTCTGCATGTGACAAAAACCCAAGTTATGTTCATATAAACAATGGGGTTGTTGAAGATTTGTATGCAAGACATGGTAAAGATATAAACTTTGTAGGCGTAATTATAACTAATGAAAATGTTTACTTAGCAGATAAAGAAAGATCTTCAAACTGGACTTCTAAATTATGTAAATATTTAGGATTAGATGCAGTTATAGTTTCACAAGAAGGTTTTGGAAATCCTGATACTGACCTTATAATGAACTGTAAGAAGATAGAAATGCAAGGTGTTAAAACAGTTATAGTTACAGATGAATATGCTGGACGTGATGGAGGTTCTCAATCACTTGCAGATGCAGATGTAAGAGCTGATGCTGTTGTAACAGGTGGAAATGCTAACCAAGTTGTAGTACTTCCTAAGCTAGATAAAGTAATTGGTCACCTAGAAGTAGTAGATGTAATAGCTGGTGGTTCTGATGGAAGTTTAAAAGCTGATGGAACTATTGAAGTTGAAATACAAGCTATAACAGGTGCAACTAATGAAACAGGATTTGGTCACTTAACTGCTAAAGGATATTAAGAAGTATTTTATTAAACGATTGAGTAATATTAATAAAACATATTATAGATAAATTATAATAAATGTTATAGATATATAAAAATATATTAGAAATATAATAAGGAGGATTATTATGAGTTTACTTAGTAATAAAAAGGTTCTTATAATAGGTGACCGTGATGGTATACCAGGACCTGCGATAGAAGAATGTGTAAAAACAGTAGAAGGAGCAGAGGTTGTTTTCTCATCTACAGAATGCTTTGTCTGAACTGCTGCTGGGGCTATGGACTTAGAAAATCAAAACAGAGTTAAAGATGCTGCTGATAAATTCGGAGCTGAAAATGTTGTGATTTTACTAGGTGCTGCTGAAGCCGAAGCTGCAGGTCTTGCAGCCGAAACAGTAACTGCTGGAGATCCAACTTTCGCTGGACCACTTGCTGGAGTTGCTTTAGGATTAAGTGTTTACCACGTTGTTGAGGAACCAATAAAATCATTATTTGATGAAAGTGTATATGAAGACCAAATAAGTATGATGGAAATGGTTTTAGAAGTTGAAGAAATAGAAGAAGAAATGTCTGGTATAAGAGAAGAATTTTGTAAATTTTAATGCCTAAAAGCAAAAGGGGTGAAACTAAGAAATGGGAAAACTAAAAGCAGTACATTATATTAATCAGTTCTTTGCTGGTATAGGCGGAGAAGAAAAAGCTGATACTAAGCCACACGTGGCAGAAACTTTACCTCCAATAAGTTTACAACTTGATAAATTATTAGGTGAAGATATTGAAATAGTTGGAACAGTAGTTTGTGGAGATAGCTATTTCAATGAAAATATTGATAGTGCAAGTGAAGAAGTTTTATCAATGGTAAAAGGTTTTGAACCACAACTTTTCATAGCTGGTCCTGCGTTTAATGCTGGTAGATATGGGGTTGCTGCTGGAACAATAACTAAAGTTGTGAAAGATGCTTTAAATATACCAGCTTTAACAGGTATGTATGTTGAAAATCCAGGAGCAGATATGTTCAAAAAGGATGTTTATGTAGTAGAAACTTCTGATTCTGCAGCAGGTATGAGAAAAGCACTTCCTAAGATAGCTAAACTTGCAGTAAAACTTGCTAATGGAGAAGAAATTGGAACTCCTAAAGATGAAGGATACATAGCTAGAGGAATAAGAGTTAACTACTTCCATGAAGACAGAGGTTCTAAGAGAGCTGTTGACATGTTAGTTAAGAAAATAAAAGGTGAACCATTTGAAACTGAATACCCAATGCCAAACTTTGATAGAGTTGACCCAAGTAACGCTGTAAAAGATTTATCAAAATGCAAAATAGCTTTAGTTACTTCTGGTGGTATAGTTCCAAAAGGAAATCCAGATAGAATAGAGTCTTCTTCAGCTTCTAAATACGGAACTTATTCTATAGCAGGAGTTATGGATTTAACAGAAGAGACTTATGAAACTGCACATGGTGGATATGACCCAGTGTATGCAAATTTAGATGCAGATAGAGTATTACCTGTTGATGTTCTTAGAGATTTAGAAAAAGAAGGTGTAATTGGAAAATTACATGAAACTTTCTATACAACTGTAGGTAATGGTACATCTGTTGCAAACTCTAAAAAATATGCTTCTGAAATTGGAGCAGCATTAGTGGCTGATGGTGTAGATGCAGTAATATTAACTTCTACATGAGGTACTTGTACTCGTTGCGGTGCAACGATGGTAAAAGAAATAGAAAAAACTGGACTTCCAGTAGTTCATATGTGTACAGTAGTACCTATTTCATTAACAGTAGGAGCTAACAGAATAGTTCCAACTATAGCAATACCTCATCCACTTGGAAATCCAGCACTTGACCCTACAGAAGAAAAAGCCCTAAGAAGAGGTCTTGTAGAAAAAGCATTAAATGCTTTAACTACAGAAGTAGATGGTCAAACAGTATTTGAAAAATAAAAATAACACACACATATATTATATAGATAAAATATAAACACACACTAAAAATAAAAAATAACTATACACAAAAAAATAATATAGATTTCATGAATGGATAAATTAGAGTTATTCATTCATGAAATCTTAAAAAATGCAAAAATACATAAACAATAATAGAATCAAATATACAATAAAATAATTAGAGTTTTTAATAAGATTAAAAAATAAGTGTTCATAAAATTTATGGAGGTGCACAAAATGACTTATCCAGTTTTAAAAGGGGCAGGCTATGTACTTATTCATACTCCAGATATGATAGTGCAAAATGGAAGTACTTGTACAGTTGAAAGAGCAACAAATCCAGATTCAGAATTTTTAAAAGAAGTAAGTAATCATATAAGAAGTTATGAAGATGTAGTTAACTACATGCCAAATCAAGTTTATATAGGAAATAGAAGACCAGAAGAATTAAGAGATTTACAAATGCCATGGTGTGAACAAAAGATTGAGGGAACTAGAAATGGTAAGTTTGGAGAAATAATGCCTCAAGATGAGTTCATAGCTTTAATGCAAATAAGTGATGCATTTGATTTAGTAAAATTATCGCAAGAATTTATTGATGAAGTAAAACCAAAAATCGAAAATAACTATCCTGAAATTGCACCATTTTTAGGCAAATTAAAGGGTGATGATATAGAAGAAGGTAAAGAATTAGTAGCAACACACATAGCTGAAGGATTATACCATGATGGAAAATTCGTTGGTTATGTAAAAAGAGCACATGATGTAGATGTTAACTTAAATGCCCATACAATGTTTGAAAATCTAGTAGTAAAAGCATCTGGAGTTTTATCTGCTATTCAAATGCTAAGACATAGCAAAATAGACCCTGCTGAAATAGATTATGTTATTGAGTGTTCAGAAGAAGCTTGTGGAGACATAAACCAAAGAGGTGGAGGAAACTTTGCTAAATCAATAGCTGAGATAGTAGGGCTTCAAAATGCAACTGGTTCTGACACAAGAGGATTTTGTGCAGCACCAACACATGCATTAATTCAAGCAGCAGCTTTAGTAAAAGCTGGTATACATAAAAATGTAATGGTAGTAGCAGGTGGAGCAAGTGCTAAACTTGGAATGAATGCTAAAGACCATGTTAAAAAAGGTCTTCCTGTACTTGAAGATGTTGTTGGAGGATTTGCAGTACTTGTATCTGAAAATGATGGTGTAAGTCCAGTTATAAGAACTGATTTAACAGGTAAGCATACTGTTGGAACTGGTTCTTCACCTCAAGCAGTTATGACAGCACTTATAACTTCAGGTCTTGATAGAGCTAATTTAAAAATAACAGATGTTGATGTATATTCAGTTGAAATGCAAAACCCAGATATAACTAAGCCAGCAGGAGCAGGAGATGTTCCAGAAGCAAACTACAAAATGATAGGTGCACTTGCTGTTAAACGTGGAGACTTAGAAAAGAAAGAATTAAAAGATTTTGTTTCTAATAAAGGGCTACCAGGATGGGCGCCAACTCAAGGGCATATACCATCAGGAGCTCCTTATATAGGATTTTTAATAGATGATTTAACTACAGGAGATAGAAATAGAGCTATGATAGTTGGAAAAGGTAGCTTATTCTTAGGAAGAATGACTAACTTATTTGATGGAGTATCTTTCATAGCTGAAAGAAATACAGGTATTACTGAAGAGACTTCAGGAATATCTAAGGATGAAATTAAAAAGATAATAGCTGAATCTATGAAAAAACTAGCATTAGATATGTTAGAAGAATAGGGGTGAGGATATGTCAAAAAAAGTAATTGCAGATGTATTCTTAGAAGTAGCTAATGCAATAGAAAGCGGCGAATTTGGTAAAAAAGTAAAAATTGGTGTTACTACACTTGGAAGTGAACATGGTGTAGAAAATATGGTTAATGGTGCACAATTAGCAAAGTCTAATTTGTTTGATATTGTACTTATTGGACCAAAAGTGGAAACTGACCTTGAAGTAGTTGAAGTTAATGATGAAAAAGAAATGCATACAAAAATGGAAGAATTATTAGATTTAGGATATATTGATGCTTGTGTTACTATGCATTATAATTTTCCAATAGGTGTATCTACAGTAGGTAGAGTAATAACTCCAGCAAAAGGAAAAGAAATGATACTTGCAACTACAACAGGAACAAGTGCTACTAATAGAATAGAAGCAATGGTGAGAAATGCCATTTATGGTATTGCCACAGCTAAATCAATGGGTAATAAATGCCCAAAAGTTGGAATACTGAATGTTGATGGAGCAAGACAAGTTGAGAAATGTTTAAAAGAATTAAAAGATAATGGATATGACATGGAATTTGCTGATTCAATTAGAGCAGATGGTGGGTGCGTAATGAGAGGTAATGATTTACTTGTAGGTGCCCCTGATGTTATGGTTACTGATACATTATCTGGAAATATATTTATGAAAGTATTTTCTTCATATACTACAGGTGGAGATTATGAAGCTCAAGGCTTTGGATATGGTCCTGGGGTTGGAGAGGACTATGATAGAAGAGTTCTTATAGTATCAAGAGCATCAGGTTCTCCAGTAGTAGCAAATGCGTTAAAATATGCTTATGATGTTGTAAAGGGAGATATAAGTAATGTTGCAAGAAGTGAATTTGCAAAGGTTAAAAAAGCAAAATTTGATGATATTATAGCCTCTCTTACTAAAAAAGAAGTTAAAGCTGAAAAAGTAGAAGTTAAAATGCCAGATAAAGAGGTTGTTACTCGTCAAATAGCTGGTGTTGATATAATGGATTTAGAGGATGCAGTATCTGAGTTATGGAAAAATGGAATCTATGCTGAAAGTGGTATGGGTTGCACGGGTCCAATAGTTTTAGTAAATGAAGCTAAAGGGGATTTAGCAGTTGAAACTTTAGTTAAAGCTGGATATACTGCAAAATAAGTATAGATTGTATATGCAAATAAGAACATATAGCCATAATCTTATTGATTATGGTTATATGTTCTTTCTATTAAGTAAATAGTTATGCTAAAGTACTTAAACCTTTAAATTTACATGAGTAAAACTTATATAGAGTGAAAAATTTAGCACGAGGAAGATAATCTTTTTTAGTAGTTTTAATAGCTTTTATAAGAAGAAATATAGTTTGTAAGTGTAGATACACACTAAATGAAAAATAAAGAAATGTTAAAGTAAAATTAATAAAATATAAAAAATTTTAGAAATAAAATATCTATTAGATAAAAAGAATATTAATTAGTGATATAATACAACTAATATAAAATTGATTATTTGGAGGCAAAATCATGAACAGAGTAAAAAAGGTAGTAGAATTGTTGGAATCTAAAGGTCTTGATGCACTGTATCTAACAAAGAAAACTAATGTAAACTATATAAGTGGTTTTCCTGATGAAGAAGCATATGCAGTGATTTGTAAAGATGGAAACTTTTTGGTTACTGATAGTAGATATATGGAGCTTGCAGAAAGTATTTGTAAAGGTTTTGAAATTATAAATTGGCATAATTTTGATAGAAGTGTGGCAAAAGCAGTTAAAAGTGTATGTGATAAAGTAGGTATAAAAAAACTTGGATTTGAAAGAACTAATATAGTATTTGATAAATATGAAGAACTTAAAAATCTGATTGAGAAAGATAATGGAAAATTAATAGCTACAGAAAATATTGTAGAGGCTTTGAGATATGTAAAAGACGAAGAAGAAATCAACAATACAAGAAAAGCTTGTGAAATAGCGGATAAGGCATTAGAAGAATTGATTCCACATATAAAAGCTGGAGTTAGCGAAATTGAATTAGCTACAAAGTTGGAGTACTTTATGAAGATGAATGGAGCACAAAATATAGGATTTGAGACTATATTGATATCAGGTGCAAAGACTTCGTTACTTCATGGTAAACCTAGTGATAAGATTATAGAAAAAGGCGACTTTGTACTTATAGATTATGGTGCTATGTATAATGGTTATATATCTGATACAACTAGAACTTTTATAGTTGGAGAAGCTTCCGAAAAGCAATTAGAGGTATATAATTTGGTTAAGGAAGCGCAAAATGTAGGGGTTGAAAACATGAAAGCTGGTGTACATGCTACAATTCCAGACATTGAAATAAGAAAAGTTGTCAAGAAATATGAAAACTATTACTATCAAGGTATAGGGCATGGAGTTGGTAGAGATGTTCATGAAGAACCTTTCATTGGTAATTATGGTGATAAAATCATAGAAGAGGGATGCATAATAACAATGGAACCAGGTGTTTATTTCCCTGGATGGGGTGGAGTCAGAATAGAAGATACTGTTTTGATTACCAAAAATGGTCCAGAAAGACTTACTAAATTCCCTAAAAATTTGATGATTTTAGATAAATAGTTTAATTTTTATGTATTTTTTTACATAAACATAGCATAATCTCACCATTAAGCTCTCTTTACATATTATAGTAAAGAGGGCTTAATTTTATTGTGTGAGGTGATAATATCCATGTATAAAAAACATAAATTTATAAAAAGTATAAAAAAAGCATGGTATAAAATCAAATTAATTGATAGGTGTCTTATAATTGTAATGGTAATACTAATGTTTCAATCCATATACAATTTATTTGTTAATGAAGTAAATTCACAAGATACTACAACTATTGATGTAGTAGTAAGAACCACTTCAGCAGCTATATTTGGATACTTTTTAAGTGCTAATTTTATAAAGAGACCTTCAAGAAAGTATCTAAATACTGATGTATCTTCAAATCTTTTTATAGATAATAATTTACCTAAGAAAGGTCAAGAATCAAGTCAAAATAATATAATGAATGTCAAAAATACAATTGGATTTACTTCAGAAACTAAGAATTATGAAAAGAAAATACCTATTAATATCAATGAAGATATTGAAGAAGGAGAAACTAGTGAATTACAAATTATTATAGCCACTGTAATTTGTGTAGTAGCATTAATAGTACTTTTTGTTGTAAGGAATTTTACGACTACAACATCAGCTTCTTTAGGTACTATTTCACAGATGAGAGATTTTGTCTCAGGATGTGTGGGTTTTTTGCTAGGTTGTCCAAGTAGACCTGACTAGAAGTATGATTATTAATAAAAATATTGTTAAAAGTATTGGTATAATAATATTTAAATATAACTCATCCAAGTGTACGGGAAAATCTAGCAGTGAAATTTGAAAAAAGATTTAAGGAAAAATGATTACTTGCTAATAATTATGTAGAGCTTAATAGAGAAGAGATAAGAGAAATATTTGCAAATCTTTATTAGTTATAATTTTCATTTATATGTATAGCTAAGATAAACAATGTTAATTATATTTATATAAAAATAAAAATGAGGGAACTTAAATTTAATTAAAGTTAAGTTCTCTTATTTTTATATGGAGTTAAATATAAGTATATTTTTGATTTAAAATATCCCTATATTTAAGTCTATTACTTTATTTGAAATAATTTGTAGAAATTCAAATTCCTTGACAGTAATAAGTAAGTAATTGTATAATCAAACTGCAATATATTAATAATATTAGTAAGAATGAAAGGATATAAACTATGTACAAATCAGAAAATTTTTCCAAAAAATCTGTGTTAATAAATTCATTTTTAAGTAAATTTTTAAAAATAATTGGATGGGGTTTGGTAGGCTTATTTACGTTGTCAGCTTTAGTACTTTCAACTATTTCCATTATAATTGGGTGGGCTATAATACTTCCTATTCAAGTATGTGCAGTATTTTTAATCATAGGTGGAGTTTGTGTTTTTAAAGGTAAGAGATTAGGGGACCAAATTTCTCGTTATAAAAAATATTGTACAATTATAAATAACAGAAATATTATTCCAGTAGAACTTATTGCAGAAAGTACATCTAAATCATTAAATTTTATAATAAAAGATGTACAAAAGATGATAGACAAAAATTACTTTATAAATACTTATATTGATAAAAGAAATAATCAAATTGTGTTGACAAATGAAGCTTTCGTTCCACCAAGATATGAAGATGTAGCATATGAAGTTAAAGAAGAAGAAAAAACTGACGAGGCTAATGAAGTCGATACAATTATAACTAAAGGAATTAATTATTTAAAACAAATAAAAGAGGCTAATAAAAATATTAAATCAGAATCAATGTGTAATAAAATTGTACAAGTAGAAGATGTTACAAGTAAAATATTTGATGTTGTAAAACATGACCCATCAAAACTTACTCAAATACAAAAATTTATGGACTATTATCTTCCAACCACTTTAAAGCTCTTAAATTCATATCATACATTGGAAGGGCAAGGAATAGATAGAGAAAATATAACAACAACTATGGAAAGTATTGAAAATACAATGAGTACGATTGTAGTAGCTTTTGAAAATCAATTGGATTATCTTTTTGAAGATGAAGCAATTGACATATCTACAGATATTACTGTTTTAGAGAACATGTTAGTTCAAGAAGGATTAACGAGTGGTAAATTTTAAACAATTAATTAGCTATAAGGTATAAAAATATGTATTATATAAGGTAATCAGTACTTTATGAAGGAAGAGGAGAGAAAGATATAATGAATAATCTAGATGATATACCAGTTATGCCAACTTTGACGCTTGACCCATTTGGAGAAGAATCAAGCATTAGTGATATAAATAATTCTGACATATTGATGAAAAAGGATGAAAAAGACCCAGAAGAAGAAAAGCTATCTGAATCTGAACGTAAAATGGTGAAGGAATTTGCAGAAAAAATAGATATTACGAATACAAATATGATTTTACAATATGGAGCTGGTGCTCAAAAAAAGGTAGCAGGCTTTTCTGAAACAGCTTTAAAGAGTGTCAAAACAAGAGATTTAGGAGAAGTTGGAGATATGCTTACAAATCTGGTTACTGATTTAAAAGCATTTTCAGCAGATGAAAAAGAACAAGGTGGTTTTTTAGGAATCTTCAAAAAGGCAAATAATAAAATTGCAAATCTAAAAACTAAGTATGATAGTGCAGAAGTAAATGTAGATAAAGTAAGCAAAGAACTTCAAAAGCATCAGGTTAAAATATTGAAAGATATAGCGATGCTTGATAAGATGTATGAATTGAATTTAGCTTATTCAAAAGAACTTACTATGTATATTATAGCAGGAAAACAAAAACTAAAAGATATGAAAGAATATGAGATGCCAAAACTAAGAGAAAAAGCTCGTTTATCTGGTTCAACAGAAGATGCTCAATCTGTAAATGATATGGTTTCACTTTGTGATAGATTTGAAAAGAAGATTCATGACTTAGAATTAACTAGAATGGTATCGCTTCAGATGGCCCCGCAGATAAGATTGGTTCAAAATAGTAATAATCTAATGGCAGAAAAGATTCAATCAACTATAGTAAATACTATTCCATTATGGAAAAATCAAATAGTACTTGCCCTTGGAATTTCTCACTTAAATCAAGCTATGAAAGCACAGTGTGAAGTTAGCGATATGACAAATGAGCTTTTATTAAAGAATGCAGAAACTTTGAAGATGGGAACAATAGAAACAGCAAAAGAATCAGAAAGAGGAATTGTAGATATAGATACAATTAAGAAAACTAATCAATCTTTAATATCTACTATTGATGAGGTAGTTAAGATACAGCATGATGGTAGAATAAAGAGACAAGAGGCAGAAGTTGAGTTATCAAAAATAGAAAATGAACTTAAAAGTAAGCTTCTTGAGTTTACAGTTAAATAAAAGAGTATATTAGAAAAGGGGTGTCTCAAAATAAACTTTTTAGTTTATGAGGCACTCTTTTTGTATGAAATAAATATATTTTTATCATTTCAACAATGAAAAAGAGGCTTATCTATTTTGAGACAGCCTCTTTTATTTATATTATAAATTTCTATTATCTTTTAACATAACATCATGAGCTCCACCTTCAACTATACTAGTAGAAGATACAAGTGTAAGCTTAGCATTTTTTTGAAGTTCAGGGATGCTAAGTGCTCCACAGTTACACATAGTAGAACGAACCTTACTTAAAGAAAGAGTTACATTGTCTTTTAAAGAACCAGCATAAGGTACATAAGAGTCAACACCTTCTTCAAAAGAAAGTTTCTTATCTCCACCAAGGTCATATCTTTGCCAGTTTCTAGCACGAGCAGAACCTTCTCCCCAATACTCTTTCATGTAACTACCATTTATATTAACTTTGTTAGTTGGACTCTCATCAAAACGAGAGAAGTATCTACCAAGCATTATAAAATCTGCACCCATAGCTAAAGCTAAAGTTATATGATGGTCATAGACGATACCACCATCAGAACAAATTGGAATGTAAATACCTGTTTTTTCAAAGTATTCATCTCTAGCTTGAGCAACTTCAATTATAGAAGTAGCTTGTCCACGTCCTATACCTTTTTGTTCACGAGTTATGCATATAGAACCACCACCGATACCAACTTTAACAAAGTCAGCACCAGCTTCAGCTAGGTAAAGGAATCCTTCACGGTCAACTACATTTCCAGCTCCAACCTTAACTGTATCACCATATTTTTCACGAATGAAATCAAGAGTTATTTTTTGCCATTCAGAAAAACCTTCTGAAGAATCTATACATAAAACATCAGCACCAGCTTCAACTAAAGCAGGAACACGTTCAGCAAAATCTCTAGTATTAATACCAGCTCCAACTACGTATCTTTTAGAAGAATCTAAAAGTTCAAGTGGATTTTCTTTATGAGAAGAGTAATCTTTACGGAATACCATATACATAAGATTACCATTATCATCAAGTACAGGAAGAGAATTAAGTTTGTGGTCCCATATAATGTTGTTTGCTTCTTTTAAAGTAACATCCTTGTTAGCATAAACTATAGATGACATAGGAGTCATAAATTCACTGACCTTAGTATCTAAATCCATACGACTTATACGATAATCACGACTTGCGACAATACCTAATAATTTGCCAGTTGAAGTTCCATCTTCAGTAACAGCAACTGTAGAATGCCCAGTTTTTTCTTTTAATTCAAGTATGTCTCTTAATGTGTTATCAGGTTTAATATTTGAATCACTTACAACAAAACCAGCCTTATGGGATTTAACACGTGCTACCATAGCAGCTTCATCTTCAATAGTTTGAGAACCGTATATAAATGAAATACCACCCTCTTTAGCAAGTGCAATAGCCATCTTGTCATCAGAAACGGATTGCATAATAGCAGAAGTCAAAGGTATATTCATATAAATATCTGCTTCCTCACCCTTTTTAAATTTAGTAACAGGTGTTTTTAAACTTACATTAGCAGGTATACAATCAGTAGAAGAGAAACCTGGTACAAGAAGGTATTCACTGAAAGTATGTGATGGTGTATCAAAATAAAACGCCATTTTTTAATCACTCCTTATATTTTTATACTTTTTATAATTGATAGTATTAATTATAACTTATTCTTTAATTTTATTAAAGTATTTTGTCAAATATTGAGATTTTTGAAAAATTTAAACTATTTTAATTGAATTTGTTTAATATATATTGCCTTATAGGGTAAAGTTGTATATTAAATAATGTTTAGTATTTGATAGTAGCTAATTTGAAATTAATCTTTAGTTATTCATATATTATACTTGTATATTTTATATTGATAATATTACCATAGAGTGTATAAATCCAAAAAGTACAGATAAATTAAGTCTATATTAGTATATCCAAAAGTACCTTTAATAAATTTATTTAATTGAATTATTATTGCCTTTTCCATTAAATTTAAGTAGTTTTAAAGTAATAAAGTATTCTAATTTTGATTAGTTCTAAAATAATAATACATCCTATTCTATTAAAAAAAGATATTATAAATTTAAATATTTTATAAAAATAGTATTATTTGCATAACTAAATACTCTAAAATACTACATAAATAAAATTAAACAAAAACTAAAATGATAAATGTCATTATCTCAAGTGACATAGAAACGGTTTCTTAAAGTTGTTACTATAAAGTATAAACTCTATAATAAAAGTATAACAAAAGGGAATCATATCAATATAGAATATAATTCAAATGGAGGTAAAATTATGAGTAGTTCTAATCAATCAATAATAAAGACATCTATACAGCGAATCGGGAAATTTTTGAGTGGTATGGTAATGCCAAATATAGGAGCTTTTATAGCGTGGGGTCTTATAACAGCATTATTTATACCAACAGGATGGATGCCTAATGAAAAATTGAGTACTATAGGTGACCCAATGATAAAATACCTTTTACCACTATTGATAGCTTATACTGGTGGTAAAGCAATAGCAGGACAAAGAGGTGGCGTAATAGGTGCAGCAGCAGCTATGGGAGTAATTGTTGGAGCAGATATACCGATGTTTATCGGAGCAATGATAATGGGACCATTTGCAGGATGGGTAATTAAGAAGTTTGATAAATTTGTAGATGGGAAAATACCAACAGGATTTGAAATGTTAGTAAATAACTTTTCAATAGGTATAATAGGTATGCTTCTTGCAATATTAGGATTTTATGCAATTGGACCAGCAATAGTAGCAGGTACAGCTCTCATAGAGTCTGGAGTTCAATTTATAGTTAGCAGAAGTTTATTACCTTTAGTTTCAGTATTTATAGAGCCTGGAAAAGTATTATTCTTAAACAATGCAATAAATCATGGTATATTAGGGCCTATAGGTATAGCTGAGGCAAAAGAAGCAGGTAAATCTATAATGTTCTTATTAGAAAGTAACCCTGGACCAGGTTTAGGAGTTCTATTAGCTTATTGGATGTTTAGTAGAGGAAGTGTAAAACAATCAGCACCAGGAGCTGTAATAATACATTTCTTTGGTGGTATCCATGAAATCTACTTCCCATATATTTTAATGAATCCAGTTTTAATATTAGCTACAATAGCAGGTGGAGCAGCAGGAATATTAACTTTCTCAATATTAGGAGCTGGTCTTGTAGCAGCACCATCACCAGGAAGTATATTTGCACTTATGGCACTAGCTCCAAAGGGAGGATTACTTCCAGTGTTAGCAGGAGTTGCAGTGGCAACAGTTGTATCATTCTTAGTAGCAGCACCATTTGTTAAGAGAGCTTCAGAAAATCAAAGCGAAGAAGATAGTACTTCTTTAGAAGAAGCTAAAGCAAAAATGAGTGATATGAAATCTGTAAGTAAGAATTCTGAGAAAATTGTTGAGGAAAAACAGCTTGAAGTAAATGAAATTAAGAAGATTGTATTTGCATGTGATGCAGGAATGGGTTCTAGTGCAATGGGAGCTTCTAGATTTAAAAATAGAATAAAAAACTTAGATTTAAATATAGAAATTACAAATTCATCTGTTGACAATCTTCCAGATGATACACAAATAGTAGTAACTCATAGTACACTAGTTGAAAGAGTTTCTAAGAATAATTCAAGTGTTGAGATAGTTTCAATAAACAACTTTTTAAATGACCCAAATTTAGATGCATTATTTAAAAGATTAGAATCTAAATAAAAATAAAAAGTACCACTAATTAGGAGTGGATAATTTGAAAAAAAAGAAGATTACATCTAGACAAAAAAAGATAATACTAATGATAGTAGAAAATTCAAAGAAAAATATCCCAATAACTATTTCTGAGATTGCAGGGGAGTTGGAGCTAAGTTCAAGAACTGTACTTAGAGATATGTCTGGAATTGAAAAATGGTTTGATGAAAATGATTTTAACTTTGTAAAAAAACCAGGTGTGGGATTGATTTTAGAAGAAAATGTAGAAAATCAAAACTTTATAATTGAGTTGTTAGAAGAAGAGAAGATAGAAAAAGAATATAGCAAGGAAGAGAGAAATTTAATTATATTATCAAAGCTACTAGTTTCTAATGAGCCAGTAAAATCTTATTATTTTACAAAAATATTAAAGGTATCTGAAGGGGTGCTGAATAATGATTTTGCCTCAGCAAGTAAATGGTTGAAAAGATTTGATATTGAGCTTGTTAGAAAACCAGGGCTTGGTGTGTATCTAAAAGGTCAAGAAAAAAGCTTTAGAGAGGCATATGTAAATCTTATATATGATTCATTCAATGAAAAAGAAATACTAGATATGGTCAGAAATATAAGTGAAAATATACAGACAGATAAAGCGATAGAAATTTTAAGTGAAAATAGACTTTTAAATTTGATGGATAGGTGCATAATAAGAAAAGTTGAAAGTACATTAACAAAGAAGCTTTCAGACTTAGATGTAAATTTAGCTGATAGTGCATATATAGGGCTTGTAGTTCATATTTCATTGGCCTTACAGAGGATAAAAAATGGTGAAAATATAACTATGGACAAAGAGTTTCTAAAAGAATTATCTATGACAGAAGAGTTTAAATTAGCTCAAGAAATCGTAAAAGGTATGGAAATAGATTTTAGTATGGATATACCATTAGATGAAGTTGGATATATAACTATGCACATAAGAGGTGCAAAGCAGAGGTTATCTTCAAATCATAAAGCTTTAAACTTAGATGATATAGAAGTAATGGATATTACAAATAAGATGATAGATTTAGCTGAAGATGAATTTAAAATAAGCCTAAAAAATGACGAGAGACTGTTTAAAGACCTAGCAAATCACTTAGGACCTTCTATAAATAGATTGAACATGGGGTTAGAAATAAGAAATCCTCTTTTAGAAGAAATAAAAAGCAAGTATTCATATGCCTACAATGGTGTTGAAAAAATTTCTAGAATTATAAAAGAGAAACTAAATATAAATTCAATTCCTGAATCTGAAATAGGATATATTGCAATGCACTTTGCATCAGCCATAGAAAAAAATCTGATGATGTATACTAATATAAATATTGTTGTAGCATGTCCAACTGGAATAGGTACTTCAAGATTCTTATCAACTAAGATTGAAAACAAATTTCCCAATTTAAATATACTTGAAACCATTTCAGCTATAAATATAGATGAAGAGTATTTGAGGGAAAAAGATGTTGATTTAATTGTGTCTACAGTAGAATTAAATACAAATTTAGATTATATATGTGTAGGTCCATTTATGAGTTTAGATGACGAACAGATAATCAAGGAAAAAATAAAGTCTATAGCTCAAAATAAATTAATTAATTTAAATGTAAAAAATGATACTAAAAATAAGGATAAAGTATACGAACAGATAACAGAAAGTATGAATATAGGAAAAGATATTCTTCAATTTTTAGAGGAAATTCGATTTGAAAAATTTGAAAGTAAAGATTTAAGTGAGCTTATTGTAGACTCATCAAAAATATTTGTAAAATCTAGTGAAGATATAATATCTATAGAAGAATCTTTAAAAGAAAGATTAAAAATTTCAATTCCATATATAGAAGAATCAAAAATTCTGTTGTTACATTGTATGAATGAAAGAATAGATATTATGAAGTTAGCGATAATAAAACTAGAGAATGGAATCATGCTAGATTCAAATGAAGAAATCGACAATGTAGTTTTTATGTTACTTCCTAAAAATTCACCAAGTTATCAAAGACAAATAATGAGTGAAATAAGTGGTTCGCTAATAGATAACATAATTTTTACTAATAAAATAAATAAATTTTCTATAGAAGAGATAAGATTAGAAATAAAAGATATAGTTTTTAATTTTTATACAAACAGATTAAAAGCATTTATAGATAAATAAAATTAATATTAAAAAGGAAGGTTGATATTATGAGTAAAGTATTGAATGAGAATAATATATTTTTAGGATTAGATAGTGTTTCAAAGGAAGAAGCTATAACTTTAGCAGGAAGAAAATTAGTTGAAAATGGATATGTAAAAGAAGAATATATACCAGCAATGTTAGAAAGAGAAAAAGTAATGACTACATATATGGGAATGGGAGTTGCTATTCCACATGGTGTAAACGAAGCAAAAAAAGAAATATTATCTTCAGGAATAGTTATATTACAATTCCCTAATGGTATAGATTTTGATGGAGAAAAAGCATATTTATTAATAGGAATAGCTGGTGTTGGAGATGAACATTTAGAAATACTATCCAATATAGCAGTAGTTTTAGATGATGATTTAACAGAAAGACTAAAAAATTCAAATGACAAACAAGCTTTTATGGAAGCTTTTGCCAACTAATCTTAGGAGGAACTTAAAATGAAAAAGGCAATTCAGTTTGGAGCAGGAAATATTGGAAGAGGATTTATTGGAGGTTTATTAGTTAAATCAGGTTATCATGTAGTATTTGCTGATGTAAACGAAGAGATATTAAACTTAATAAACAAAGATAAAAAATATACTATACGCATAAGAGATGTAGAATGTATAGATGAAGTAATTGATAATATAAGTGCAGTTTCATCTATAAAAGAAGAAATAATAGATGAGATTGTAGAGGCTGAAATAATAACTACAGCAGTTGGACCTTTAGTTTTGACTAAAATAGCTTCTACAATTGCAAAAGGTATAAAGACTAGAAAAGAAAAGGGATTAACAAGTAATCTAAATATAATAGCTTGTGAAAATGCAATATATGCAAGTTCTTCTTTAAAAGAAGAGGTACTTAAGTATTTGAATAAAGAAGAAGTAGAGTATTTAGAGATGTATGTTGGTTTTCCAAATTGTTCAGTTGATAGAATAGTTCCTCCTGGTAAAAATGAAAATCCTCTTGATGTAACAGTTGAAAATTTTTATGAATGGAATGTTGAAAAGCAAGGATTTAAAGGAGAAATACCAACTATAGTTGGAATGAATTTAGCTGATAATCTTATGGCTTATATAGAACGTAAATTGTTTACACTGAATACAGGTCATGCTATAACAGCTTATATAGGATATTTAAAAGGATATAAGACTATAGAAGAAAGTATAAAAGATGAATACATCTGTGATATAGTTAAAAATGCAATGATAGAAAGTGGAGAAGGGTTAATCAAAAAATACAATTTTGATTCAGAAGCACATTATAAATATATTGATAAGATTTTAAATAGGTTTAAAAATCCGTATCTTAATGATGATGTAGTAAGAGTTGGAAGAGAGCCATTAAGAAAATTAAGTGATAAAGATAGATTGATTAAACCTTTAATGACAGCAAAATCATATGGCTTATCAGTTGACAATTTGATTCTTGGAATAGGTGCAGCACTTCATTATAACAATAGCGAGGATGCCCAAAGTGTAGAATTACAAGAGTTGATAAAGTCTAATGGAGTAAAAAAAGCTGTTGCTAAAATAGCTAATATAAACAATGATGAAGAACTTTTAAATAATATAGAAAAAAGTTATATATTTATGGAAAATTTATAAATTTACTTGAAAAAATTTAATTCTGATGAAGTATCTATAATATATTACTCTACACAGTTTGAATTATTTGTTGAATAATAGAGAATTATAATATATAATTAAAAAGAATAAATTAATATATTTACCTGTATATTTTTGATAATATGGTTCAAATGTTTCTACCAAGCTACCATTAATAGCTTGACTACAGGAGTGAAGAAGATATAGTTTATACTTATTTTAAATTATATATTAAGTTAATTACTTTGAATTTTAAGCTCCTGTCTATGATATAGACAGGAGCTTTTTTAGTATTTTAATATAAAATACTTACAAGAATAGATAGCAAAATTAGAGTAAATATAATTTTTTTATTAATATAATTTTAGAAAAGGTTAGGTGGGAGTTCAATGAAGGCTTTACAAGAAAAGATATTGAGAGAAGGTAGTGTTTCAGGAAATGATATACTAAGAGTTGATAGCTTTTTAAATCATCAAATTGATGTGGCTTTTTTAAATGAAATAGGAAGAGAGTTTAAAGAGAGATTTAAAGGAGAAAAGGTGGATAAGATATTTACAATAGAAGCTTCAGGAATAGCTATAGCATCAATCGTTTCACAGTATTTTGATAATGCACCTGTAGTATTTGCAAAAAAATCGGAATCTAAAAATTTGGATAAAGATGTATATGAAACTAATGTATATTCATTTACTAAGGCAAGAGAGTATTCGGTTAAAGTTTCTAAAAAGTATATAAACAAAGGTGAAAATATATTGATAGTGGACGATTTCTTGGCAAATGGAAGAGCTGCTCTTGGACTTAAAGATTTAATTGAGCAAGCAGATGCAAACTTAGTTGGAGTAGGAATTGTCATTGAAAAAGGTTTTCAAGCTGGAGGAGCACTTTTAAAGGCTAATGATGTAAGACTAGAGTCTTTGGCAGTAGTTGAGTCTATAGATAATGGAACTGTAAAATTTAGGTAGTTTATGATATTATATACTTGTGCTTAGCACATATTTTAATTATGTAATTATGGAGGATTTTTTTATGAGATTTTTTATAGACACAGCCAATATTGAAGAAATAAAAGAAGCAAATGATTTAGGTGTAATTTGTGGAGTGACTACCAATCCATCTCTAATAGCTAAAGAAGGTAGAGATTTTATAGAGGTAGTTAAAGAAATAAGTGAAATAGTAGATGGACCAATAAGTGCAGAAGTAATAAGTTTAGAGCATAAAGGGATGATAGAGGAAGCAGAAAAACTATCTAAGATACATAAAAATATAGTTATAAAGATACCTATGACAGCAGAAGGTCTAAAGGCAGTGAAAGTGCTGTCAAGTAAAGGTATAAAGACTAATGTTACGCTTATATTCTCTGCTGGACAAGCTCTTTTAGCTGCTAGAGCTGGGGCTACCTATGTAAGTCCTTTTGTTGGAAGATTAGATGATATATCACAAAATGGTCTTGATTTAATTGAAGAAATCGTTGATATATTTAGTGTAAATAGTATTGAGGCTCAAATAATAGTTGCTAGTGTTAGAAATCCAATACATGTTTTACAAGCTGCTAGAATGGGAGCAGATATAGCAACAGTTCCTCTTAAAGTTATAAACCAAATGATTAAGCACCCTTTGACAGACAAAGGAATAGATAGCTTTATGAAGGATTGGGAAGGTGCTTCTTTAAAATTATAATTATAAACTGTGATTATAAGTATATTAAAGAGGTTATTATGGAAATTCTAAGTAATAAGGCTAGGCTATTTTGCCTAGTCTTATTTTGGTGTATAATATATTGAAACATATTATTGAAATAGATTAATTTTTTAAGTGAGGAGGCGAAAAATGGATAAAATATTAAGAGAGATACAAAGAGAAGATAAAAAAAATCCATATACTGACCAAGAACTTGCTGAAATGTTAAATATAGCTAGGTCTGAAGTGATAACAGTTAGGAAAAAAAATAATATTTTAGATTCGAGAGAAAGAAGAAAAAAAATATTAATAAAAGATATATCAAAAATTGTAACTGAAAATCCTCAAATGTCTGAAAGAAAAATAACTGAAATATTAATAGAAAATGGATATAATATATCAAGAAGTGCAGTGTCAAAATTACTAAAAGAAGAAAATTTAAGTCAATCAAAGAGTGGGCTTAAAGATAAAGGAACAGCATCATCAGGAAAGTATGTGAAGGTAAGTAAAGTTGTAGAAGAAGATGGATTTGAAGAATTAATAGGTATAAAAGGAAGTTTAAAAGAAAAGGTAAATCTAGCTAAATCGGCAATAATGTATCCTCCTAATGGCCTTCATACTATAATATATGGAGAGACAGGTGTAGGTAAAAGTGAATTAGCTACATGTATGTATAAATATGCTGTAAAAAACAATATCAAGGAAGAAAATAGTCCATTTATAGTATTTAACTGTGCAGATTATGCAGAAAACCCTAATCTATTAATAGCTCAACTATTTGGAGTAGTAAAAGGTGCATATACAGGAGCTGATGCAAATAGAGAGGGTCTTGTAGAACAGGCTAATAATGGGATTTTATTTTTAGATGAAATTCATAGATTACCTGCTGCTGGGCAAGAAATCTTATTTTCATTAATAGATAGAGGCGAATTTAGAAGGCTAGGAGAAAGCAGTTCTAATAGAAAGGCAAATGTTCTCATAATAAGTGCTACAACAGAAAATCCAGATTCTAATTTACTTCAAACGTTTAGAAGACGTATACCAATGGTAATAAATTTACCTAATATGAGTGAAAGACCAAAGTCTGAAAGATATGAAATAATAATAAAGTTTTTTGAAAGAGAAGCAAAACGAGTAAACAAGAATTTTATAATAACTAAAGAAGTTATGTGTGCACTTATGAATTATAAGTGTACTGGAAATATAGGTCAATTAAAGAGTGATATACAAGTAACTTGTGCTAGGGCTTTTAGTAAATCGATATTTTCTAGTGATAAGGTAATTATAGATTTAGATAGTTTAAGAGATTATATCAAAAGTGGATATTATGATTGTAATTGTGAAAATGAAAAGTATTCTGAGTTTTCAGTTGAAGATATATATATAGATATTAGTGAATTGGTGAGTGGAAAAAATAGAATTTTATCTGATAATGAGATAAGTGAGATATATAATTATGCAGAAAAAGAGCTTAAGGTTCTGGAAAGTAAGTGTTTTTCAGAAGAAGAATTAAAAAATGCATTTATAGAAAAGTTAGATAAGAAGTTTAATGCTATTAAAAACAATAAAAACTTATCTGATAGAAGAAGTCGAATAGATTGGGGAGGACAATTAAAAGAGTCTACACTAGAGATAATGGATAAGGTAATTGTATTTATTAAGGAGCAGTTTAAGTATGTAAATCAAGGCTTGTATTTGGCTCTAGCAATTCACATTGAACATGCTATAGGTAGGATAAAAGATGAAAAAACTATAATAAATCCGAGTTTAGATAAAATAAAAGCATCAATGCCAATGGAATATGAGCTATCAAGATATATAATGGGTATAGTGGAAGATTTAACACAAGTAACCTTTCCAGAGGATGAACTTGGATATTTGGCCTATTATATAAATAAATTTTGTTATAATGAGGAAAGTATAAAAGATAAAGTTAAAGTAGTAATAGTTACACATGGTAAAGTTGGCATTGAAATGTCTAAAGTTGTAAATCATATTCTAGGTATAGAATGTACACTAGGTATAGAAATAGCACTTACAGATACACCATCAGAAGGTATAGAATATGTATTAGAGGAACTTCAAAAGATAGAAGCTAGAAAAGGTATCTTAGTTCTAGTTGATATGGGTTCTTTAGTAATTCTTGGTGATGAAGTTGAAAAAAGACTTGGTATTAGATGCAAAACTGTAAATAGAGTAGATACGCTATTGGCAATGGAAGCAGGAAAACTTGCTACTATTGAAGGAAAAAGTTTAGATGGTATAATAGCAGATTTAAAGAAAAATAAGAATTATGCTATGATAAATACAAATAAATTTAGTTATAGAAAAAATGAGTACGGAAAGAAAAATGTAATCATTACTTTGTGTTTGAGTGGTGTAGGTACAGCTTTAAATTTAAAAGAGCATATAGAAAAACAAATTAAGGAATATGATACTTCAATTGAAGTAAAGCCAATTGCTTTTTTAAATAATAATTTAGAAGAAGAGTTAAATGAAATTGAGGCTGAATATAATATTATTGCTGTCTGTGGAACTATTGATATAGATTATAAAAATGTACCTTTTATTTCTTATAATGAGGTACTTGGAAAAAATGGTATTAATAAGGTATTAGAGCATTTGAACAATAAACAGCAAGTTTTAAATGGTGACAATCAGTTAGATAATTTAATACATGAAGATTTGATTTTATATAATTTTGAAGGAATTTCAAAGGAATATATAATTGATACTCTTGTTTCAAAACTTGAGGAAGGAGGATATGTGGATTCGAAATATATATTGAGTGTATATAAAAGAGAAGCAATGGGAAGTGTCGTGATGGCTTCTAAGGTAGCTGTACCACATGGACTTCCGGAAAACGTTATAAAGCCTGCGATAGCAATCGCAAGATTGAATAAACCTATAGTATGGGATAATAAATTTATGGTGGATTTGGTGGTATTATTAGCACTTAAAGAAAATAATAAGAAAGAAATACGAAGTTTATTTTCAAAGATTAATGACCAGCGAACTCTAGAAATTTTATTGAA
Organism: Clostridioides sp. ES-S-0054-01; assembly: GCA_021561035.1. Classification (NCBI taxonomy): domain Bacteria; kingdom Bacillati; phylum Bacillota; class Clostridia; order Peptostreptococcales; family Peptostreptococcaceae; genus Clostridioides; species Clostridioides sp. ES-S-0054-01. Next base: position 2,389,687 of record CP067346.1, on the reverse strand, counting down.
TACTGAAGATAAAAATGAAATAAAAGAAATTTTAAGTTAACTAATACAGAAAAGTTAGACACAGAAGTTTATTTTATTATGAATTTAAAAATACTCTACCTTTGAGGTACTAATGGTTTAATATAAGGCTAATACTGTATAATCAAGTTTATTGATTTTATGGTGTTGGTCTTTATTTATGTATATATAAAACTAATAGATGTTTTTATATAAGTTGAATTTGTTTTACATAAATTTATTTTGTGTTAAAAATAAATTTTATTGAATAATTATATGAAATTTTTTTCATATAAAAATAAAATCAATAGAGAAAGTACGTAAAAGTAAATTGTGTTTAGATTGACTAACTTTATAAAATAACTGTTAAACATAAAAAACCATTTATAAAAAACAAAAAAATAATTTCTCTAACAAAAAAAACCACAAAAAATATAAAAAAGTATGGTTAGTTAAGTGATTAACAAGTAAAAATTAAAATAAAAATCAAAAAAAATTTATCAATGGAAGTAAGCTAAAATCCTAGAAGAGAGCATTATTTTTGGGAAAACATTTTCTTTTGTATCACAAAAAAAGCCACTTTTTGGCATACAACATGCTTTATATAAAGGCAAGAAAAAACAAGGTGTAAGACAAAGGCAATTAGGAGGTGTAAATATGGAGTTTATAAATTTTGTAAGTGATAAAGTTATAAACCTTAAAATGGACTGTAAAACAAAAGAAGATTTCTTTAAAGAAATACATGATAAAGTTTTTAAGTTAGGCTTTGTAAAAGAAGAATTTGGAGAAAAGATATTAGGAAGAGAAAATGTATTTCCAACAGGTTTAAATCTAGGCGATTATGGAGTAGCTATACCACATACAGATGCAGAATATATTAAAGAACAATTTATAGCAGTCTGTACTTTTAATGAACCAGTAGTATTTAGTTCTATGGAAGACCAAGATGAAAAAGTATCTGCAAATTTAGCTTTCGTATTAGGGCTTAATCAACCACATAGTCAATTATCTGTATTAACAGAATTGATGGAAATTATGCAAAATAAAGAATTAGTTGATAAGTTAATGAGTTCTACTGATAAAGATGAAGTTTTAAAGACAATAAAGTCTTTATAAAAATAAAAAAGTACTAAAAATAAAAAATAGAAAATAAAATTATTGGGAGGAAATAAAAATGAAAAAAATATTAGTAGCATGTGGAGCGGGAATAGCAACATCAACAGTGGTTTGTGACAAGGTAGAGAGATTAGTCAAGGAAAATAACATACAAGCAGAAGTTATACAATGTAAAATAGCTGAATGTGCCACAAAGCAAGAAGGAGCAGATTTAATAGTATCAACAACTATATTACCAACAACTTATGATATACCAGCAATAAAAGCAACAGCATATATAACTGGAGTAAATATATCAGCTTTAGATAAAAAAATATTAGATGCTTTAAAATAATCCTATCATAGATACATTGAAATAATATTTTATAAAACAGAAAAAGGAGGATTTATAAATGGATAAATTATTAGCAGTAGTACAATACATTTTAGATATGGGACCGACAGTAATACTACCAATAACAATTGTAGTACTAGGAATGATATTTAGAATTAAGTTTACAAAAGCTTTAAAGTCAGGTCTTACAATTGGTATAGGGTTTGTGGGTATAAACTTAGTTGTAAACCTATTAACATCAACACTAGGACCAGCAGCTCAAGGAATGGTTGAAAGATTTGGACTTAACTTAACAGTAATAGATGTTGGTTGGCCAACAACAGCATCAGCAACATGGGCTTCACCAGTTGCACCAATATTAATACCGGTTTGTTTATTAGTAAACTTACTATTATTATACTTCAATAAAACAAAGATATTAAACGTTGATATATGGAATTATTGGCACTTTATAGTAGCAGGTGCAGTTGGATATATAGTAACAGGAAGTTATGTTTGGGCTATATTCTGTGCTATATTAATGGAATTATTAGTACTATTTATTGCAGAAAAGACAGCAAAAAATGTTCAGGAGTTTTATGATTTGGAAGGTATAGCATTACCAACCGGTTCAACAGCTTCATTTGCGCCACTTGGATATTTAGTAGGTAAATTTGTTGAAAAGATACCAGGAATAAATAAAATACAAGCAGACCCAGACTCTATACAAAAAAGATTTGGTATATTTGGAGAACCAATGATGATGGGTATTATACTAGGTATAATACTTGGAGCACTTGCTGGATATGATGTAGCAGGAATATTCAATGTAGGTATATCAATGGGTGCAGTAATGTTACTTATGCCTAGAATGGTTAGAATATTAATGGAAGGTTTAATTCCAGTTTCAGAATCAATAAGAGATTTCTTACAAGAAAAATATGGAGACAGAGAACTGTATATAGGTCTAGATGCAGCTGTAGCAACTGGACATCCAGCAGTTATATCAACAGCTCTTATACTTGTTCCTATAACTTTATTCTTAGCAGTTATACTACCAGGAAACAAAGTTTTACCATTTGGAGACCTAGCGACAATACCATTCTATATGGCATTTATAGTGTGCTTTAGAAAAGGTAATATAGTTCAATCAGTTATAACAGGAACGATAGTAATAGCTATATCACTTTATATGGCTACAAACTTTGCAGATGTTCATACACAATTATTACAACAAGCAAATATGATGCCAAAAGGAACAACAATGGTTACGAGTATAGACACAGGTGGTAACTTGTTAAAATGGGGAATATTGAAATTATCTCAATTAGTTTCTTCACTTGGAATATTCTAACATGTAGTTAATAGAGATTACTCTTTTTTAGTAAAGTATGCGAAAATTTAACATTTAGCAGCTACTAGAAAAGAGTAATATTTTTTATAAATTTTTAAAAAATACAAAATACAAGAGGAGGAGATTTATCGTGAAAGCAGCAGTATTACATGGCACAAATGATATGAGATTTGAAGATATAGAAATAAAACCATGTGAAAGTGATGAAGTAAAAATAAAAGTTATGGCAGCAGGAATATGTGGGTCAGATCCTCCAAGAGTATTAAAACATTGGAAATATCCAGTTCCAGCTATACCAGGACATGAATTTTCTGGAGTAATTGCTGAAGTCGGTAAGGATGTAAAAAATGTAAAGGTTGGAGATAGAGTAGTTGCAATTCCTTTTATACCTTGTAATGAGTGTGAATATTGTAAAAGAGGATTATTTTCATTATGTGATGAGCATGGAATGTTAGGAGCTAAGAGTTTTGGAGCTTTTGCAGAGTATGCAAATATAAAAGCTACAAATGTACTTCCAATAGGAGATATGGATTTTGAAGATGCTGCTATGATAGAGCCACTAGCAGTTGCTATGCATGGAGTACTTAATATAGGTGTTCAAGTTGGAGACACTGTAGCCGTAATGGGTAGTGGAACAATGGGACAGTTAGTAATACAAGGACTTAAAATAGCAGGAGCAGGAACAATTATAGCAGTTGATATATCTGATAATAAATTAAGAGAATCAAAGGAATTAGGGGCTGATATAATAATCAATGCTAAAGATGTTAACCCAGTAGAAAAAATAAAAGAACTTACTGATGGAAAAGGTGTTGATATAGCTCTTGAATGTGCAGGCTCAAAAATAACTCAAGAACAATGTTTACTTATAACTAAAAAGAAAAGTAAGATAGGATTTTTAGGAATAGCATATTCAGATATAACTTTATCAGAAGAAGCATTTGAAAATATATTTAGAAAAGAACTAGAATTAAAAGGTTTCTGGAATTCTTATTCTGCACCATTCCCAGGACAAGAATGGACTAAGGGAATCAATCTAGTTAATGAAGGTAAGATAAAATTAAAAGAAATGGTGTCTCATAGATTCTCGCTTGAAGATACTTATAAAGCATTTGAAATGATAAGAGATAGAAAAGAAGAATTTAATAAAATATTAATTTTACCACAAGGGGTTGAAGAATAATGAAGGCAGTAGTTAAAACTAAACCGGGCTATGATAATGTAGAAGTCTTAGAGGTAGAAGAGCCAAAAGCTACAGGAGACAAGGTTAAAATAAAAGTAGAATATAGTGGTATATGTGGTTCAGATATACATTCATTTAAAGGTGAATATGCAAATATAAAAGTTCCAGTAACATTAGGTCATGAATTTTCTGGAATTGTTGTAGAAGTAGGAGAAGATGTTAAAAATATAAAAGTAGGAGATAGAGTTACATCAGAAACTACTTTTGAAACTTGTGAGAAATGTATATACTGTGAAACTAAAGATTATAACTTATGCCCAACTAGAAAAGGGATTGGTACTCAAATAAATGGAAGTTTTGCTGAGTATGTACTATCAAGAGAAGAGAGCATACATGTACTTCCTGAAAATGTATCTTTATTATCAGCAGCCCTTACAGAGCCACTAGCTTGTTGTGTTCACGCAGCTCTTGAAAAGACTACTATAGAAAGTTCTAATACAGTTTTAATAATAGGACCAGGACCAATTGGTTTATTATTAGCTCAAGTTGTTAAATCTCAAGGTGCTACAGTTATAATGTCTGGTGTTACAAAAGATAAAGAGAGATTAGAAATAGCTAAAAATCTTGGAGTAGATAGAACAGTAAATGTAATGGAAGAAAGTTTGGCAGATGTAGTGAATGAAATGACTGATGGAAATGGAGTAAATAAAGGATTTGATTGTTCTGGATTTATTCCAGCAGTTAATGAAGCTTTAAGACTAATTAGAAAAAAAGGGACTTTCGTACAAGTTGGAATATTTGCTAGAAAATTAAATGAAATGGACCAAGAAGCAGTAATCCAAAGAGAGTTACAATATATAGGAAGTAGGTCTCAAAAGCCGAGTTCTTGGATTACAGCATTAGATTTAATGGCAAGTGGAAAAGTAAATACAGAAGTTTTAGTTACTAGAACTGTTAGTTTAGACGAATTCAAAGAAGGTATTACAGCTTTAATGAACGGCGAAGAAATAAAAGTAGCAGTAAAATCTTAAAAAACATTTGTATTATCTTAAAAAAAATTGTAAAATCTACTGTAGGATAAAAAAATGTAAGATCTTAAAAAATAACAGGAGGAAGAAAGTATGAGCACTCTTAGAGATCATTCTAATAACATTAGAAAAAACATAATAAAAATGGTTGCAGAAGCTAAAAGCGGACATCCAGGTGGTTCATTATCAATAGCTGATATGTTGACAGTATTATATTTTGAGAAGATGAACGTATGTGTAGAAAATCCAAAAATGGCTGATAGAGATAGATTTGTTCTATCAAAAGGTCATGCAGCACCAGCTCTATATGCTACATTAGCAGAAAAAGGATTTTTCCCAGAAGAAGAATTAATAACACTAAGAAAATTTGGTTCTAAGTTACAAGGTCATCCAGACATGAAAAAAGTAGCAGGAATCGATATGTCTACTGGTTCTCTTGGTCAAGGGCTATCTGCAGCAAATGGTATGGCACTTGCAGGAAAATTAGATAACAAAGACTATACAGTGTATACTATATTAGGTGATGGAGAAATCCAAGAAGGTCAAATATGGGAAGCTGCAATGACAGCATCACATTACAAATTAGATAATTTAATTGCATTTGTTGACTTAAATGGATTACAAATAGATGGTTCTAATGAAGAAGTAATGAATGTAAATCCAGTAGACGACAAATTCAAATCTTTTGGATGGAATGTAATGGTAATAAATGGACATTCTTTTGAAGAAATAGGAAATGCAATTGATGAGGCTAAAAAAGTTACAGGAAAACCAACTGTAATAATAGCTAAAACAGTAAAAGGTAAAGGTGTTTCATTTATGGAAAATAATGCTGCATGGCATGGAACAGCTCCAAATGCAGAACAAGCAGAGCAAGCATTGAAAGATTTAGAAGGAGGTCTATAGGAATGGGAATAGCAACTAGAGAAGCTTACGGACAAGTGTTAAAAGAACTTGCAGAAAATAAAGATATAGTAGTATTAGATGCAGATTTAGGAAAAGCTACAAAAAGTATAGCATTTAAAGAAGTTGCCCCAGATAGATTTTTTGATATGGGGATAGCAGAAGGTGACATGATTGGTACAGCAGCAGGTCTTGCTACTTGTGGGAAAATACCTTTTGCAAGTACTTTTGCAATCTTTGCAGCAGGAAGAGGATATGAGCAAATAAGAAACTCTGTAGCATATCCAAATTTAAATGTTAAAATAGCAGCTACTCATGCAGGTGTAACAGTAGGTGAAGATGGTGGTAGCCATCAAGCTATAGAAGATATATCTCTAATGAGAGGTATACCAAATATGGTTGTATTAAATCCAGCAGATGCTTTAGAAGCAAGACAATCTATACTTGCATCTATTGATTATAATGGACCTGTTTATATAAGATTAGGTAGAGCTGCAACTCCTGATGTAAACAGTGAAAACTATAAATTTGAAATAGGAAAAGGAACTGTTTTAAGAGAAGGTTCTGATATAACAGTAATAGCTACAGGAATAATGGTAGCAAAAGCCTTAGAAGCAGCAGAAGAACTTGCTAAGGAAGGTGTAAATGTAGAAGTTGTTAATATGTCTACAATAAAACCATTAGATGAAGCATTAATAAAAGAAACTGCTAAGAAAACTGGAAAAGTAGTTACAGCAGAAGAACACAGTATAATAGGTGGTTTAGGTTCAGCTGTATGTGAAGCTTTAGCAGAAACTAAAGATGTAGTAGTTAGAAGAATTGGTGTTAAAGACGTATTTGGTCAATCAGGTACACCAGCTGATTTATTAAAACACTATGGATTAACTACAGAAGATATAGTAAAAAATATAAAAGAGTTATTATAGATATAAATATGTCTAAATAACAAATTGATTTGACATAAGTCAATTAAAGCTGTCTTAAAAATAGAAAGAAATTTCTACAATGGGACAGCTTTATTTTTACAATACTTTATTTTTATGGTAACTATGAAATAATATAAATACAATCAAAAAAATTATAAAAAGAGGTGTTATTCAATGAAAATATCTATTGGATGTGACCATGGTGGTTATGAATTAAAGGAATATATAAAGGAAAATTTAATAAATAAAGGTATAGAAGTTGAAGATGTGGGTACAAATTCAAAAGAAAGTGTGGATTTCCCAATATATGCAAAAAAGGTAAGCCAAAATGTTCAAAGTAAAAAATCGGATTTAGGCATACTTTGTTGTGGAACAGGAATAGGTATGTCTATAGCAGCAAATAAGTTTAAAGGAATTAGAGCAGCTGTTGTTTCTGACTGTTTTTCAGCTCAAGCTACTAGAGAACATAATAATACAAATGTACTTTGTTTAGGTGAAAGAGTTATTGGGAAAGGTTTGGCAATGAGAATTGTTGAAGAATGGTTAAATTCAAGTTATAATGGAGAAAGACATGCAAGAAGATTACAAATGATTGATGATATAGAAAAAGAAAATTTATAAATATCTAAAATTTATAATAAGGGGGAGTGTTATGTCTATTATTTGTGCTTCAATAATGTGTGCAGACCAAATGAAGTTAAAAAAGGAATTAGAAGCTCTTGAAGAAGCAGGTGTAAAATTACTTCATTGTGATGTTATGGATGGGATATTTGTTAAAAACTTGGCTATGGGACCAGAACTATTAAAGTCAATAAGTGAAAATACAACAATACCCTTAGACATTCATTTAGCCACAGAAACTCCAGATAAATATATTGATATGATGTCTTATATAAAGCCAAAATATATTTCTTTTCATGTAGAATCGAGTACAGATGTAAAAGCTGATATACAAAAGTTAAGAAATTATGGTATAGGGCCAGTTTTGGCAATAAGTCCTCAAACAAGTGTTGATAAAATAGAAGAATATATAGGTTTGGTTGAGGGTATCTTAGTAATGACAGTAAATCCAGGGTTTGCAGGTCAAAAGTTTAACCTTTCTGTATTAGATAAGTTGGATAAACTTACAGAGATACTAGAAGGTTATGATAATCCTCCATTTATAGAGGTTGATGGAAACATAAATAAGGATACTATTAAACTTATGAATGGTAAAAAAGTAGATATATATGTTGTTGGTACTTCAGCTTTATTTAATGACAAGCCTCCAATTTCATATAAAGATAAAATAAAAGAGCTAAAAGAAAGTATAAAGTAACTATGCAATAAAATTATAATATGTTTCTGTTTAATGGTGAAAAGCTTAAATAGAAACAAGAAGTTTTATAATATTTAATAAAAATTTTAGTTGAGTAAGGAGAATTTTTTATGGGAGACCTATATAAACTGCAAAATGGTACTGATATTAGAGGAATAGCGTATGAAAATGATTCTAAAGAAGTCAACCTAACTGTAGAAGAAGTAAGAAAAATAGCTAAAGCGTTTCATATTTGGCTAAAAGAAAAGACTAAGAAAGATAAAGTAACTGTTGCTGTAGGAACTGATTCTAGAATAACAGGAAGTCAATTTAGAGGTACTGTTATTGAAACTTTAACTAATGATAATTGTAATGTAATTGATTGTGAGATTGCTACGACTCCAGCTATGTTTATGACAACTATTATGGATGGATATAATTCTGATGGGTCGATTATGATTACAGCTAGTCATTTACCTTATTACTATAATGGTTTAAAATTTTTTACAGAAAATGGTGGTCTAGAAAAAACAGATATAAAAGAGATGTTGGATATAGCTGTTAAAAATGATAGTGTAGACTATGAAGAATCAGATAAAAAAGGTGAAGTTATAGCAAAAAATTTAATAGAAGATTATTCTAATTTATTGATAGATAAAATTAGAAGAGGTGTAAATTCAAGTAAAAATTATGAAAAGCCTTTTTCTGGGCTTAAGATATTGGTTGATGCAGGAAATGGAGCTGGTGGATTCTTTGCTGAAAAAGTTTTACACATACTGGGAGCAGATACAACAGGTAGTCAGTTTTTGAACCCAGACGGTATGTTCCCAAATCATATACCTAATCCTGAAAATAAAGAAGCAATGGAAAGCATATGTAAAGCTGTGTTGGATAATAAGAGCGATTTAGGAATAATATTTGATACAGATGTAGATAGAGCTGCTATTGTAGGTAAAAATGGCAAACCAATAAATAAAAATGCTCTTATAGCTGTTATATCATCAATAATACTGGAAGAACATCCAAAAACAGCTATAGTAACTGATTCTATTACTTCAGAAGGTCTTGCTAAATTCATAAATGAATTAGGAGGAAGGCATCATAGATTTAAAAGAGGATATAAAAATGTAATAAATGAAGCCATAAGATTAAATAGTGAAGGTGAAGAGTGCCATTTAGCTATAGAGACATCTGGGCATGCTGCTTTAAAAGAAAATTACTTCCTAGATGATGGGGCATATTTAATAGCTAAAATTTTAATAAAAGTAGCAAAACTATCCTTGGAAGGAAAGACTATAGAAGAATTGATAGAAAACCTTGAAGAAGCTCGAGAAGAGAAAGAAGTTAGAATAGGAATTACTAAAGAAGACTTTAGACCATATGCAGAAAATATATTAAAAGATTTAGATTCTTATGTCAGAAGTATTGATGGATGGTTTGTAGCACCAAATAATTTTGAAGGTATAAGAGTTAATTGCGATGAATCAAATGGGGATGGATGGTTTTTACTTAGAATATCACTACATGAACCATTATTAGCTTTGAATATTGAATCAAATAAAATTGGTGGAGCAGAACAAATTTATTCTAAGTTAAAACGTTTCTTAGAAAAATATGATTTAAAAGGTCTTTAGGGTAAGTAAAAAACATATATTTATATTGAAGAATGAATGTAAATTTATACCTAAGATTACAAATATTACAAAATTGTAATCTTAGGTAACAGATATGTAACTGATTATGGAAACACTATATGATATTATAAATACAGAGAGATGAAATACATGGTGAATTATAGAGAAATATAATTTAAAATGTATTAATATAACACCAAAAAAGGTATAATCAAAAAATATGTAAATATAAACCCCAACATTCAGAAAGAGACCTCTAAGGAGGTTTTTTTCTTGTCTAAATAACTTAAAAGTATGTTTTTATATTAATTAACTTTTCTGAAAGTAAGTATTACCTTAAATAAATCAGCGTCTATAATTATTTCCATGTCTGCATTTTCTAATTCGATTATATTTTGAGCAATTGATAAACCAAGACCAGAGCCGTAGAAGATTTATAGATTTAATGACAATATTTATATATATTTTAAGAGAGGATGAATTTAGATATGTGTAATAATTGGATGAGAAAAAGTAGTATAGCACAAGACAGTGCTATATCACAAAATCTCAAATAATTTCCTTATTATAACTTAAGCTAAAACAATAAATATTTATTATAAATTAGGTGTATGAAGTATAGCAGGAACATCTTTATTGCTTAATAATTCATCAAACGATTTATGGTCGGATTTATAGCCAATACCTTCTCTACATTCTAACTCATCAACAAGTTTGTATTGTTGACAGGCGTTTTTTACTTTTTCATAATCTTCAATAGAATTGGCTTTATAAACTATCTTATTATTAAAGGTTATTTTATCAGCAAATTTGGGCTTTACAAAATATTTAGCATCTTTTATTTTACCAGTATTATATAAATTTTGGATAACTGAACCATTTTTTAAATGTTGCAAATGGTCATCCAACTTATAAGTATGTGCTATATGAGTTACATTCTTAAGCTTTTCTTCAAAAAGAAGAGCGATTTTTTCCATATAATTGAAGTCAGTATTACCATTTATATTTTTTTCTGGCAATAATATTACATTCTCTTTTTTTACACCAAGTTTATCAAGAGAAGCTAAAAATTCTCTGTTTCTGTATTTTGATTTTTGTATGTCTGTGAGATTTTCATATTTTTTATATTTATTAAAAACATATATACCACACCCAGTGGATACTAAAACCACAAATACATGACTTTTTCCTCTTTCTTTTATAGCGTTTACAATAGCACTACCAGCCCACAACACTTCATCATCTTGATGCTGAACATAGAAGACAACGTAATCTTTAAATCTTCTATTACTATAATTTACATAACTGTTAAAACCGGTTAAAATCAAGCATAAAACTAGAATGATAGATAAAATTCCATATTTATTTATAGTAAATTTTTTATTTTTGAATGTCATTTAATCATCTCCCTAAAAGTTGTCTTAGTTATATTATCAAACAAAATACTAAAAATTATTTCTTAAATACTGAAAATTATAGAGTGGATTAATGGAATAAAATTTTTTTATTAATTTAAAATTAAATAAATGTTTGTATATAAAACTAATCAAAATATTAGTGATTTATAAATCAATACTTTAAAGTATTTTAAATTTAAAAACTAGCTATAAACTAAGCGATTGTAGCCTTTTTATTTTTTAAAATAATTTTATGTTTATCATATTTCATTAAAAAATAAAACTCTAATATATAAATATGTTTTAATTTTGACAACTTATAAAAAAATATTCTATCAGAATTGAATAAAAAAGAAAGTATATGTGTTTGTGAGATAGTTGAAAATTTTGATATGCTACAATTAAAATTATAATATTATTATATAGTTTAACTAAAAAGGGTATTTGTAAGTCTAAGTATATACTTTATAAAGATATTTTTGTGAGGTTTATTTTATAAAAAGTATTTAGACTAAGTATACTCTTATTGAGATTGTTTTTTTACCTCTTTCCAAAATACATCAATAAAAAAAAGACTCTTAAAAGAGTCTTTCCGAAAAATCTATATATTATAATATAGTTATATTTTCTGCTTGAGGACCTCTAGCGCCTTTAACTATATCAAAGCTTACTTTTTGACCTTCTTCTAATGATTTAAATCCTGAAGTTTGTATAGCTGAGAAATGAGCAAATACATCATCTCCACTTTCCATTGATATAAACCCAAATCCTTTTTCATTGTTAAACCATTTTACTATTCCATTATTCATTAAAAATACTCCTATTAACCTATATCAAGATATACTTGATTTACTTGTGTATTACCACAAATACTATTATATCATAGCTTAATACAAATGTCTATTTAATTATAATTTTTAGTTAACATTTTTGTTTATCTTTAGTGTTAAAATAAATTTAAATATTTTGTATTACTATATATTAATATAAATGTAGATAAAACTAAAAAGGGTTTCCTAGAAAATAAAATCTACCTAATTATACTTACTTACTAATACCATCACTTGATGCAAGCAAGATTCTACAACATTTTCTCCGTACTCTATTATAAAATCATCTAACTGTGTATCTATAAAATCACAATAATCATATGAACTGCCAATATAAGCAGTTAGCATATGTGTACATTTATCCATTTTATCTCTAAACATAATATATTTATCCCCCTAAAAAACTTTCATAAAAAACAAAAAGAAAATATCTTTTTGGCAACTGGCTGACATAACTCATAAGATATTCTATAAGTCTTAGTCCCTATAGCTTTGCGTCACTAAATTTCTCTAGCTTTGCCGATTTAGTTTTATTCTACAATTACAATAATACAATAGAATTAATTATTATTCAACATACCTGATTGAAAAATTAATAAATTTATATATGAATGTTATTTTACTCCTGAAAACAACATAATTAAAGAAAGTGGAGTAGCAGAACCAACATTATAGAAAGTTCTTTTTTTATATAAATTAAAAATAATTTCCTTTTTTAGTTATAATTTTTTTATTTTTATCTATAATAAAAAAAATTATATTATAAAGGAGATAAAAGTATGAAGAAATTTATATCAATACTAGTTTTAATTATGTTAATAAGTATATTTATTAATTACAAAACAGACAAAATGGAAGAAAATATGGAAATAGGAGATTTGAAAGGCTGTTATATCGAACACCCTACAAAACAAGGGATAGATAATTGTAATATAGCATATTTAAAAAAAACTACAAAATTTGTAGATAATTTAAGAGTAAAATAATTTACACATTTAAAGGGCTTAGATAATTTCTAAGTCCTATTTTAATACAAACAAGGAGGTTTTCATGAATGAAGAACTTTTCAAAGACAATTTGAAACGACATGAGGTAACAATAAATAAACATAATGATGAAATAGATGAATTAAAAGTAGCAAATATAGAATCTAAGGCAGAGTTAAAAGCATTGTGTGAGAATTTGAACTCACTTACAAGCATGTTGAAATGGTTGATTGGAACAATGATTACAACACTTATAGGATTCTTTATATTTGCAATACAGAGAGGAATATTTTAAGGAGGAAAATAAAAGATGGATAATTTAATAAGTTTTATACCAGAGCAGTTGCTAATTTTAGTAGCTGCTCTCTCTATTATAGGTAAAGGTTGTAAAAAATATAAACAACTAGATAATAAATATATTCCAGTAGTGTTGTTAGCACTTGGAATAGGTTTTTCAGTGTGGATGTTAGGACTAAATCCTAGTGCAGTCTTACAAGGTGTAATTTGCTGGGGTATATCAATAGGTATAAATCAAACTTACAAACAGTTAAAGGATGGTGATAAATAATGAAAATAGCAATAGTACCAGGGCATACTTTAACAGGAAAAGGAACAGGAGCAGTTGGCTATATAGATGAAGGAGAAGAAAACAGAATACTAACTGACTTAATAGTTAAATGGTTGAAACAAGGTGGAGCAACTGTATATACTGGAAAAGTAGATAAATCTAATAACTATTTAGTAGAACAATGTGAAATTGCCAATAGGCAAAATGTAGACTTAGCAGTACAAATCCATTTCAACGCAAATAAAACAACTCTAAATCCTATGGGTACAGAGACAATATACAAAATTAATAATGGTAAGGTATATGCTGAAAGAGTCAACAAAAAACTAGCAACAATGTTTAAAAATAGAGGTGCAAAATCAGATGTAAGAGGACTTTACTGGCTTAGTCATACAAAAGCCCCAGCAATATTAATTGAAACTTGTTTTGTAGACAGTAAAGCAGATACAGATTATTATATTAGACATAAAGATATAATTGCAAAGTTAATAGCAGAAGGCATTTTAAATAAAAAAATAGATAATGAGGTGAAGCAAATGTATAAGCATACAATAGTTTATGATGGAGAAGTTGACAAAATCCCTGCAACTGTAGTTGGTTGGGGTTACAATGATGGTGAAATACTGATATGTGATATAAAAGATTATGTACCAGGTCAGACACAAAATCTTTATATTGTAGGTGGAGGAGCATGTAATAAGATAGATTCTATAACTAAAGAAAAATACACAATGATAAAAGGTAATGATAGGTTTGATACACTTTATAAAGCATTAGATTTTATTGATAGATAGATTGGAAGGTAGCAACTAGAGATAGTTGCTACCTTCTTTTTTTATAATTTCTCTTTTAAACTTTTAGGCATTTGGGGTTGATTAATATACCATACTGATGTTGTATTTGCAGATATAAAGGCTATAGCTATAGCTACACCCCCAAAGAATTTCATAAACTTATATAAAATTTTATTCATATTATAACTCCTTATTTTTTATATTTATAAAGATTTGTGTAATTAATAGTAAACTTACCCAAAATAAAGCTGAGGAAATATATATAATACAGTCATAAATAGGAGAATAGATACAACCTATAAAAATTATTATTAATAGAATTGTAGATATAACTCTAGAAAAAAATTTATTTTTTTTATATCTATTTTTATCCAATGGGTTATTAATGTGGCAAACTGGAGCAAGTAAATATATACATAAAAAACTTAAAGTAGATATTAACATAACGCATAGAGGTAAAGTATTAAGTTTGTTTAATTCAATTCCCCAAAACATAGATAAAGAAAAAATGCTAATAAAAGCAATAATACATAACCTGTTACTTCTTGCATGAAATCCTCCAGAAAACTGTCTTATTGAACAAAAAGATATTAAAAATATTATAGTATAAATAACTTTATTTAATAATAAACCTATTAGTAATGATATTATAGTGTTTATACATAGAGAAAATAGGATTTGTAATCCATAGGAACATATTTCTAAATCATTTTCATGTATTATTTGTTTTGAACTAAAGAAATAGGATACTTTGTCAGAAAAAAACTTAATCATAAGATTTACTTTCTGACATTTTAATAATATCATTATTATTCGAATAAGGATTATTAAGTGGTATTAATATATTTAAAGCAAACATAGTATCTGTAAACTCTATAGTGGATGCCCCAGAGTATTTTTCTAAAGTATTTTTTATGCTTTTTATTCCTAGACCATGAAATTCTTTATTTTTTTTGCTAGTAATAAAATTCTTATTTTTTTCTATAATAGGATTTGATTTAGTATTACTAATTTTTATTACAAAAAAATTATTTATTAATCTTCCTTGTAATGAAATACTTTTGTTTCCTTCTTTTATTTTATCACAAGCTTCAATTGCATTATCTATAGCATTTGCGAATATAGAACAGACGTCTTCCTCATTTATAAAATTACATTGAGTAAAGTCTATACCAGTTATAAATCTTATTTCTTTTTTTATACAAAGTTCTTTTTTTTCTTTTAGTATAATATTAAGTGCTATGTTTCCTGTATCAAACATATTATTATATTCATCAAGCTTTTTTTCAATATTTTTTATGTAGTTTGAAGTATCATAATTATTTTTACTCATTTCTTTTATACATATAAGATGATTTTTCATATCATGATATAATTCTTTTGTTTTTATATAGTTGTTTTTTACATTTTGATAATAATTATGTTCAAGATTTGTTTTTTCTTGTAATTTTAATAATTCAAGATATTTTTTATTATCTCTTAGCATTTTTATTATACCAACAATTAATGCTATATTTGATGCTGTTAACAATAATGCCATAATCATAATATCAAATTTTGTAGAAGCAGAAATATTTATAAATGAAAAAATACATTTATAGAATATAATAAAGGATAACAAATTGCTTACTATTGGAATAGATAAATAAATTTCTTTTTTTCCAATTTTTACACTGTTAAAAGCAGTTTTATAAATAAATAACATAAAAAATAGGAATACTTTTGATATAAATAAGGATTCATATCTGTAAAAATTTTCTTCTAATAAAAGGTTCATACTATCCAAATTATTTAGAAATAATGTTAACGACATAGCTAATGCATCAATTCCTATTAATAACATCCAATATGAAAATACAACTATTAAGGATTTAGCAAAGTTGACTCTATAGTTGAATTTATAAATACTGTAGGCCGAAATAATACATATTAAAACTCTAATATTAGGGGCAATATTCAAATGAAAAATAAAAATAATAACAAAAATAGAGATTAAAAAGGAAATATTTAATTTCATTGAATTTGTTTTTATTTTACTTGTATAATCAAATACTTTTTTGCATGCCCAAATGTCTATAATAGAAGAAACAGTTGTTATAAAAAAATCTAACATAATAAAACTCTCCATAACTTAAGTGATTTTGTATAAAGTTCATTTAATAATACGAAAATAATTTGAAATTTTATAGTAATTATATCATAAAATAAGTTATAATTGGATAAAATTACTAAATATAACATATATATATATATAAATAATTTTATCTATATACATTATTATTAATATGAATAAGTAAAACTATAATATAAGTTGTAACAATAAAACGAACGAAAATTATCATGTTATAATTGTATTAGATAAATTTTTGAATATACACCAAAAGTACTCTTTTTATAAGAGTACTTATTTTTTTAAAATTCATTAAAATTATCAAGCACATTACTCAACACACCTTAAAATTGATTTAAATAGGTATTTTTCATAGAGTAAATTATATGATATAATAAAAAATAGAAGTGTATTCGCAGTACACTTCTATATCTGCAACTAAGCATTCTCATGAGAGGGAGTGTTTTTTTCATTTCTCCAGACAATATTATTTGCTTCATCAATAATTATCAAATCAACCTTATTATCTTCTAATATCTCTGTTGCAGTACAAATAAGATTATCTAAGTCAAAACTTCGAGTTATTTCTAGTTGCTTGTTATTTACAAGTCTTTTTAGTATGTAAGTTTTAAAACACATTTATATCACCCCTTAAGCACTAAGACATTCTTGCAGACATTCTTCTGCTTCTTCTAATGTAGAAAATTCATCAACGTATTGGTCGAAGTTTCTAATATATTCAGTCTTATATTTAGTGCTATTCATTTCTATAAAAGCAATAGCTTTACCATCATCATAGTAGCGACTTATTACAAAATATTTTTCTGTAGTAGATTCATTTTCTTTATCTTTTTTAAATAAGTCTTTAGCGCTGAAATTAGGTGACATACTATAATTTCCAATCCTTATGTATTCACAATTATTATAATCATTAAAACGAATTTTAGCACGTCTAACAGTATCATCTTCTTTATAAGTTATAGTTTTGTCAGTTCTTTTAATAACCTCTATAGTGAACACGCAGTCATGGTCACATACACTTCTTGTTGCATAAGTTTTGCCAACTTCAAATTTTATCATTTCCATACACTCCTTTAAACTTATTTCCTTAAATGGTTAATATTAACCTTTTAAGGTTAATTTGATGATACTATTATTTAAGAAGAAAGTCAAGTGAAATTAACTATAAAAGAGAAATATTACCCTTAACAGGTCAATTATGATAAAATAGATTATAAGGAGTTGATAACATGATTTCATATAATCGTTTATGGAAATTATTAATTGATAAAAAAATAAAGAAAATGGAATTTAAAGAAATGACAGGACTAGGAAGTTCAAGTATCAGCAAATTAAAAGAGGATAAAGTTGTCTCTATGGCTACAATAGAAAAAATATGTTTAGCATTAGATTGCAACATAGAGGATATTGTTGAGATTAAAAAAGATGAAGAATAGATATTTGATAATTGTAAAATTATGTTATAATTAAAATGCGAGAATATATCTTGCAAGAGGCTACAATCTAAGGGCGAAAGTTTTCAGAAATCACCTTCGTATGAAAGGGGGTGAGTATATGAAAACACTTATGTTTATACTTGTTATAGCGTACTATATTACTATTGTAATAAAATCTATTACAACAATAGTAAAGTCTATAACAAGATTATTTGATTCTATAAGTAGATTAAAAGAATCTTTACATAAACTAAGAAATCGTCCTGACTGCAATCAAGACGATTTCAATGAATAAATCATTACTTAAATTATTTTGAATTTAAAACTTCGCTCTAGAGCAATAGATTGTAGTTTCTTTTTTGTTTTTGATACGAATTTACATATTTATTATATCGCATTTTAAGAAAAAATAAAACTATGAATATTATAAATATATTTTAATTAATTTTTTAACATAATAATCTTCAAATGTAGATAAAACAAAAAAGGGTTCTCTAGAAAACAAAATCTATCTAATTATACTTACTTACCAATACCATAACTTGGTGCAAACAAGACTCTACTACGTTTTCTCCATACTCTAGTATAAAATCATCTAACTGTGTATCTATAAAATTACAATAATCATATGAACTACCGATATAAGCAGTCAACATATGAGTACATTTATCCATTTTATCTCTAAACATATATATTATTATCCCCCTAAAAAACTTTCATAAAAGCAAAAAGAACAATATCTTTTTGGCAACTGGCTGACATAACTCATAAGATGCTCTATAAGTCTTAGTCCCTATAGCTTTGCGTCACTAAATTTCTCTAGTTTTGCCGATTTAGTTTTATTCTACAACTAAAACAATACAATAGAATTAGCTATTATTCAACAAGATTGTTTGAAAATTGAATAAATTTATAGATATGAACGTTATTTTACTTCAAAAAACTTAGACTAAATATGTAGAATAAACGGTAAAAATTAACTGTATGAATTGGAATCAGAAGCTACTAATATTAATTTAGAAGTTTAGACAAATTTGAGGGAGTGACATAAATTGAAAGAAGAAATATTAGTAGAAAAATTATTAAGAGCAGAATTAATAGTAATGGAGTATTTATGGAAAAAGGATTCTCTAATGCCTAAAAAAGAAATTATAAAAGAAATGAAACAGATTTATGGATGGCATAAAAGTACGATAAAAATACTACTAAAAAGGTTAGTTGACAAAGGTTATTTGGCTAGAGATATTATAAAATTTCAATCTCATTATAAAATAATAATAGATAACAAAGAATATTATGCTTTTAAGAAAAAGGTACTGAAATCTAGTAAAAGCAGAAAAATAATGCGTTCTCTTACTACTACACATAAATCTATAAGTAAAGAAAAACTAGACTCATTGGAAGAATATTATAGAAATTTAGAAGAATAATCTAAAAGTGGAAAAAATTGGATGTAAATATTTAGTGTGATTCTCTTGTTTGGAAAACTTTATTAGGATAGAATTTATTTATATATGAATCGGTAAGGGGGTGTATAACATGAAAATTAGTAAATTACCTGAAGCAGAATTAAAAGTTATGAGATATATTTGGGAAACTAAAAAAGTATTAACTTCTAGAGATTTAGTTAATGCAATGGAAGAACAAAATGGATGGAACGAATCAACTACATTTACAGTTTTAAAAAGATTAGAGCGAAGGGAGTTTTTAGGCACAGAGAAAATAGGTAAACTTACACATTATAATATACTAGTAAAAGAGAAAAAATATCTAAGGTTTGAAACAAAGGAATTTTTGAAGAACATACATAAGAATTCAATTTCAAGTTTAATATCAGCATTACATAGTAAAGATGATGAAGTAGATGAAGATAAATTAATTGAACTCGAAGAACATTTTAAGAGTTTGAAAGAAAAAAATGACAAATAGATATATAATAAACAAAATGAAGGTATGAAATTATAACTTTTTCTACCTTCATTTTGTTCATTATTCTGAACATGTTAAAAAAATGAAATAGGTTTGTCCTATATTTATATAAATTTTAATAGAATATGTATGGTATATAGTAGATAAGATGTATAAAAATAGAATTTAAATAGTAGCTATTATTGTAGTGAAATAAATGCTTCTAAGTATATTCGGGTGGAAGAATGGTGGAAGAAAATTAGTGAAATGTGATTCTTCCACCATTCTTCCACCCAGAAAATAAAAACCACTCAATAAGAATTAATATACATTAATTCAGCTGAATCTAATCAAAATACTTAAATAAAAGTAATCTGAAAACACCATAATTCAAATTAATTAATTCAAATAAACTTCAATAAAGTATAAATCTTAAGAAATATTTAAGAATTAGGATAATATTTTCTTAAGATTTATATTTTATTATATACTTATAAAGGAAAGTTACAAAAATGTAAGCCAATGTAATATAACAATTTAGTCATTGTTGAGAAAGTAAGTGAAAGATATTGTATAATAGAGATAAGTATTATTATACAATAGAGGAAGTGAAAATATGTACAATATATTAGTAGTAGATGATGATAAAGAAATTGTTGATTCAATAGAAATATATCTTAAATCAGAAGGCTTTAAAATATATAAAGCATATGATGGAATAAAAGCTTTGGAAATAATAACAGAGAATGACATTCATTTAATATTAATGGATATAATGATGCCTAAATTGGATGGAATCAAAGCAACAGTAAAAATAAGAGAAGAAAGAAACATTCCAATAATTTTAATTTCAGCAAAAAGTGAAGATACAGATAAAATAATGGGACTAAATATTGGAGCTGACGATTATATAACAAAGCCTTTTAATCTATTGGAGCTTATAGCTAGGGTTAAATCAAATTTAAGGCGATATGTAACTTTAGGCAATTATGAAGACACATGTAAAGAAATTTTAAAAAGTGGAACTTTGGAGTTAAATACACTAACAAAAGAAGTAAAAATTGATGGCGAGAACATAAAAATGACTCCAATTGAGTATAAAATTATTAAACTTCTTTTAGAAAATAAAGGACGAGTTTTCTCAATAGATGAGATATACGAAAAAGTATGGAATGAGGAAAGTTTTAATTCAGAAAATACAGTAGCAGTACACATTAGGCGAATAAGAGAAAAGATTGAGATAAATCCAAAAGAACCAAGATTTTTAAAGGTGGTGTGGGGAGTTGGTTATAAGATTGAAAAATTTTAGTGGAAAAATTATAAAAGAAAAGAGTTTAATATTTAATTGTATTTTGATTTTAGTCATTTTTACATTTACACAAATGTTAGGAATTTTAATATGTTTTAATTTTTTCTCAAGCAGTTTAAGTTATTCTATGGGAATTATGCTTTTTTTGAATTTTATCTTATATAAAATACTGACAATGTAGATGAGGTGAGTAACTTGGAAAAATATAGAGCATTAAAGTTAGTTTCATTAATCATAGTATCTATCTCATTTCCATTAACTATATTGTTGGCAACAATAGGACTTGCTGAGCCTAAATACAATATACAAAAGACTTCTACGAATAGTGGAATTTTTAATATATCTGATGATTTTTATTATAGTAATATATTTGATGAAGGAACAATGTCAGATTTATTATACAATATTAAGTTATCTGTGGATAGCCAGTTAACTAGTGAAGAAAAAAGTAAATTAAATTATGAGTTTCGCCAAACAAAAAGTAAAAATATAGATTTAAGTAGTAGTACTTATGATTATAATAGAATCATGAACAATAAAAATATTGCTACTAAATATTTAGATTCTCTAAAAAATATAAAAATATACGTTATCAATACATATTCAGGAGAATTTTATACAAATACAACATATAATACTTTAGAGGATTTTAAACAAAAAACTAAGAGTTATTGTGATATAGAGATAATAAGTAATGTAGAAAAGAGCTCATATACCAAGAAAATAAATGGAGAAAAATTTGAACTGAATAATGTTAGTATGGAACTAAATGGATTTGATGAATCTTTTGAGGCATATGTATCTTTTCCAAAAGAGCCTACTATAGGAGATGGAATAGTATACACTAACTTTCAAATATTTAAACAAGCTACAGAAAAAGTAAGATTATTTTTTGTAGCTAGTTTAAGTTTAGCAATTATATGTTTATTATCTATAGTTTTGTATAGTAGAATAAAATGTGAAGCCTTAAAAAAAAATAACATATTTTTATTAATATACAATAAAATACCTATGGAATTTAATACAATATTGGTATCTATTTCAATTGCGATTTTAACTGTGTATGCTCTTAATGTATCTTATCATATTTATGTAATTATGTTAGTTTCTTTATCTTTACTGGTAGTATCAAATAATATATTTTTTATAAATGTTCAATTAAGTTATTTAGAAAATAAAATATGTATATTTAAGTCAAGTATTATAATAAGAGTGATTTTATGGTTAATAAAAACTGTAAGTGAGGTTATTAACGCTATAAAGAAAGTATCTTTAGCAAGAAAAGTTATTTTGATAGTGATAACATCTTTAGTTTTAATCATGGTAATTAGTGTTCAAAGTATAAGCATTGGATTGTTGTTTTCTATATGTATTTTTTTAGGATTTGCAGTATATATAACTAAAAGACTTTCATATCTTAGTTATGTAATAGAAGGTACAGAAAGGATAAAACAGGGAGAATTAGATTATAAGATAAAAATTACTGGGAATGATAATTTTGCGTCTTTAGCTGAAAATATAAATAATATTGGAGAAGGTCTTGATAAAGCAATAGAAGAGCAAGTAAAAAGTGAAAGAATGAAGTCTGACCTTATAACAAATGTATCTCATGATTTGAAAACTCCGCTTACTTCTATAATAAATTATGTAGATTTAATTAAAAAAGAAGAATCGATACAACCAGAATATATAAATGATTATATAAATGTGCTTGAGTCAAAGTCAAAAAGACTAAAATTATTGATAGAAGATTTATTTGAAGCTAGTAGAGTAAGTAGTGGTAATATAGAATTACAAATTAGCAAGATTGATTTAGTACAACTCTTAAGACAAAGTATAGGTGAGCTTGAAGAAAAATTATCTAAAAATAATTTATATATCAAATTAAATGTTCCAAATGATAAGGTATATATATGGGCAGATGGAAGAAGAATGTATAGAGTATTTGAAAATCTTTTATCTAATATAGCAAAATATTCTTTAGAAGAAACTAGAGTTTATATTGATATATATGACTATGGTGAAAATATAAAGGTAACTATGAAAAATATATCTTCTTATGAATTAAATTTTGACCCAAGTGAGATTATGGAAAGATTTAAAAGAGCTGATGAATCAAGGAATACTGAAGGTAGTGGATTAGGACTTGCTATTGCAAGAGACTTAGTAGATTTACAAGGTGGAAAATTCTATATAGAAATAGATGGAGATTTATTTAAAGCAAATTTAGAGTTTCAAAAATATGAAGAAGAAGTAAAAAATATGGACTGAGATAGTATTTAAGTATACATATGCTTTTGACTGTCAGAAGCTTTTATTATAAGATATTAGAACATTGACAGTAGAGGATGAAGTGTAAAAACAGAGTAACTTTAAGCCACTCTGTTTTTTTATTTAAAATCAACAATATAACAACTTAAATTAAAATTGTACACATAGTTTATAAAATAATTTATAAAATAAAACATTATCCAAATATTACATGATAATTCCAAATAAATATATAGATATCACACCTGTAACAATAGAAATACCAATAGATTTAAACTTATATGCGACAAGAAGTACAATCATAAAAGATATAATTTTAGGATTAGATATAGATAAATATAGGCTATCTCCATTAAAAAATACATCTTTAGCAGTTAAGGAAGTAAGTATTGCTACAGGAATAAATTTCATAATTTTTTTCAAAAAATCAGGCATCTCTTTTTTTGAGAAAATTAACATAGGAAGTACTCTTGGTAGATATGTAACAATATACATTCCAATTATAATAAAAAATATATAATTATTATTCATAAGATTCCTCCTTTTTACAGTAAGATTCTTCTATAAAGAAACCAATTAAAGATGCTAAAATTGATGCAACTATTACTACTAAATTACTTTTGAATAATGAATATAAAATAACAGAAATAATGATTGATGATATAAATACTACAATATAAATCTTATTTTTTATTTGAGAAACTATTAAAGCTATAAACATAGAAGTTAATATGAATCCAGAAATGGAGCTGTCTATAGATATACTTTCTCCTAAAAATGCGCCAATAAAATTAGCTAAAACTGATGAAATTAAGCAGAAGAAATTGAGATAAATAGCATTTCTATCAGACCAATTTCCAGCAGTAAATTTTTCATAATTAACTGCAAAAGTTTCATCTGTTATAGTATGGCAAAATGGCAATATAAATTTTGGACTTTTATTTTTTATGTACATGTTCAAATTAGAGCTCATTAGAAAATGTCTTAAGTTAACTATAAATGTAGTCAAAACAATAGACGTTACACTTGCACCAGTAGAAATCATTGAAGCTGCGATGAATTGAGAGCTTCCTCCAAATACTAAAGTTACCATTAGTGCTATTTGAAAAGGTGAAAGACCAGATTTTTGTAATAGTATTCCTCCTACTATACCTATAGGTATGTAACCTAAAAATATAGGAATTGAAGCAATAAAGCTTTCTCTTAATTGTTGAGTTCTTTCCACAATAAATCACTCCTTTTGTATTAAATGTATTAAAGTATTAGTAAAACAGAAAAATAGATTAATTGTATAATTGCAATCATACTTAAAAATAAATTTGGATTAATATATAAATTACTATATAAAAAAGAGATAATCTTAAACTATTATTAAATTTTATATATTTGTTATTATGATGTAATAATACATATTAATCTCTATAAACTAATTATTATCTGGTGTAGTTTTATTTTAACAACAAAAAAAAATACACACAATTAAAATATTGTGTGCAATACAATTATTTTTCCTCTTCCAATAGTCTTTTTAATAAAGTCAGACCAGCTTTAAGCTCTTCTGTACTTTCTGTAGCACATACAGCTATTCTTATTGCAGAAATAGGTTTTTCTTTTCCAACAGCAAAACGCTCAGAAGCATAAACCTGTACACCTTCTTTAAGTGCTTGTATTTCAAACTTTTCTGACATTACTCCCTCAGGCAGAACCAACCATCTAAATATACATTCTTCATTTCCTAAAAGAGTATACCCAGATAAATATTGATTAATAATCTTGTTTCTTCTTCTTGCAGACTTACGACGTGCATTAATTAATTTATCAGCTTCACCTGATGTAATCATACGATAAGCAATTTCTGTTAGAAAATAAGATTGAGATAAATTAATATTGTATAATGCACTTGATAATGCTTCTCGATACTGTTTAGGTGTAGAGATATATGCTAGCCTTAAACTAGGTGCGATAATTTTTGATAAACTCGTAATATAAATTGTTTGATTGGGTAGGTAGGAAGCTACTGGATTTAAATGTGTTTCATTAAGTAAACTATGAATAGCATCCTCAATCACAATTAAGTTGTATTTAGATGCAATGTCTGCAATCATTTTTCGACCATTTTGTGACATTATATGTGTAGTTGGGTTTTGATAATCTGGTATTATGTATAGACCTTTAATATTTTCATTTTTGCAAGCATACAATAAGCCCTCTTCACTAATTTCATTATTTTCTTGTTTAATTGGAATTAGTTGTATTCCAAGCATTTTAGCTGCTGTCTTTATTCCAGGATAAGTTAGTGGGTCTACACCTATTCTATCTCCATGTTGAAACAAACCTGCCAAAATGGCAACAATTGCATTTTGTCCACCACTTGCAGGGAGTAAGCTATCTGCTGTGGTTTCAAGCCCAGCCTTATAAATTAGTTTGGCAATAGCTTCTTTTTGCCATTTAGCGCCATCTCTTTGTCCATATTGGAATATCGTTTTAAAATCTATTTCTTTAATTATATGTTTAAATAAAGTATTCATTTCTTCTAGTGTGAAATCTGGATTCATTGTGCCCATTTCAATAAACGTAATTTTATTATTACTGGACATTAAGAATAGATTTGAACGTGTATCATAAGACACAAAAGTTCCACTTCCTGTAACTCCACTTATTAATCCTTTTTTTTCACAAATTTTAAAGGCTCTAGAGATAGTACTTACATTAACATCTAGGAAATCTGCCAATTCACGTTGGGGCGGTAATTTAGTACCAGGCAATAAAAATCCGCTGTTGATATCTTGCTCTAGTTGTTCTGCAAGAGCCTTATATAATATCTGTCCTTTTGAAGGTCTCTTTGGTTTCCAGTTCATAGGATAATTTTCAAAAGAATTAATTGGCATAAGTTTTCACCTCACGTTATTAATTTGTTTTTTTCTTTCTTTCTTATCTCGAAATGATGAAAGTCACCAATTTAATATAATAATAACAGATTTATCCAATAAATTATATAATTTAATACAATCATTAAGTCTTAAATAATATTTTAATTTTATAAATATTTTTAGATACTTTTTAAATACAATATAATCTAACTTATATCTATAAATTAATATTATTATTTTCTAACTCCATTTCTAGATTTTTTATAAATTTATTAAATTCTTCTGGTTGCCTTTTTCCAAACAATACTCTTACAAGAACTGAATTGATTTTTCCAAATACATTTCTCTCGCTTTCACTTTCAGTAAAAATAAGTTTTGTATTTTCTAAATCAATATGTACTAGTTCATATCTAGTAATAATACTTTCTCTTTTATTGCTTGTTTTTATTTCATATACTCTATTTTTTTCGAAATTAGTTATTTCAATCTTAAATCTTTTATTATTTTTTTGTTGTACAAATGTGCCTACTGCTTTTTTTTCATTAAAATTAGGAAAATTTAGTCTTGCAGATTTTGTAAATATATTAAATATGTCTTTTGCAGAATATTTTAATAAAACTTCAGTTTTAAATGTATTCATATTGTTTTCTCCTCTGTATATAAATTTAATATTTATAAATTAATTTTTAAGTTAAAATAGTATAATATGCCATATAAAATCATATTAAAACTATTTATATAGCTAAAATATTATATGTATAAGTATGTATACTATTATATAAAAATAAAATTTTAAAACAGAAAGAGTTAAAAACACAGTTTATTATAATTTTTATTGTTGAGTAGATACGTACTATTATATATGATTGAGTAAGTTTTTCAATCATAAATTTATAAAGTATTTTGCATTACAATTTAAACAAAGAATTAAATTATTTAAGATTATGAATAACTAATACATTTAGTAAATTACTAAATATACAAAATGTAAATACTTATCAAAATGTATAAATATTTATGACATCTAGTTACTTACAGGGTTTGACTAGCAAAAAATATTAAAGTAAGTATGGCATGATAGTTGCTTATATATTTATCAAGAAAGGAGTTATTAAGCATGGAGTTGAGAGATAAACTTGTAAACATCATAAATACAGAAAATAAAAAAGATCCATTAACAGATGTTCAAATAGCAAAGTTTTTAAGTACAACTAGAGAGAATATAACTAATTTGAGAAAAGAGCTTAATATAAGTAATTCAAGACAAAGAAGATATCCTTATTTAAAATCAGCAATTTCAGCAATATTACAAAAGAATAAGAATATTTCTATATCAGAAATTACAAGGGAATTGATGACAGAAGGTTTTAATATATCCAGAAGAGTTGTAGAGGAACTTTTACCTAAAGAAAGTTTAGAAATGGATGTAGTCGAGGTAACTAAAGAAGAATCGAGTGACCCATTTGAAACTTTAATAGGAAATAAAGGGAGTCTTAGAAATGCTGTAGAGCAGGCTAAATCTGCTATATTGTATCCACCCAAAGGGTTACCAACATTGATTGTTGGAGCAAGTGGAGTTGGTAAGAGTTTATTTTCTAGACATATGTATGAGTTTGCAAAGCAAAAAAAGATAATAAAAGAAAGTTCCAATTTTGTTGTATTTAATTGTGCTGATTATAGTGACAATCCACAATTATTATTGTCTTTGTTATTTGGATATAAAAAAGGTGCATTTACAGGAGCTGAATATGATACACCAGGTCTTGTAGAAGAAGCTGACGAAGGAGTTTTATTTTTAGATGAAATACATAGATTGCCTCCAAAAGGTCAAGAAATACTATTTTCTATCTTAGATAGAGGAAAATTTAGAAGATTAGGTGAAACCAATGCTGAAAGAAAAGTAAGTATTATGTTGATTGGAGCAACTACTGAAAATGTAGAAACTAATTTATTATTAACATTCAGAAGAAGAATACCAATGCTAATAACTTTGCCACCATTGCATGATAGATTACTAAAAGAGAAAATAGACCTTATATACAATATCTTTCAACAAGAGTGTAATAGAATAAACGCAAAAATATTTGTAGATAAAAATGTGATTGAAATACTTGCATTAAAAAAATTTAGTGGAAATATAGGACAATTACAAAATATGATTCAGGTTCTTTGTGCAAGAGCTTTTATGAAGTTTATAAATTCTAAAGATGAAGATAATGAATCGATAGTGGTAGTAGATATAAATGAAGTTTTAAAACTTAAAGATTCTTTTAAAGATACAGCCTTTCAAGAGGTTGAATACACAGAGATAAGAAAATATTTGAAAAATGCTATATTTATACCATTTAATTTAGAAGAATCATCAGTAAAAGGAAATCTTTTGAGTAATGAGTATATATTACCAGAAGATATATATAAAACAATTGAAAAGAAATATTATGACTTAAAGTCTCTAGATATTGAAGATATAGACATAGAGAATATTTTATGGACTTTTATTTTAAATAGATTTGCTGATTTAAAGTTCAATCCAGATAGTGATGAAGAGATTTTTTCAATGAGTGATTTAAATAGTTTTGTAAGTGATAGCTTAGTCAAACTGGTAAAAGAACTTATGAATGATATAATTGAAAAAAATATTAATTTAGAAGTAAATAAAAATATGTTTAAATATCTAGCGATACACTTAGAAGAAGCTATAAAAAGAATTAAGCTAAATCAAAAGATAATAAATGTAAATTTAGAAAAAATAAAGATTGATTTTTTAAAAGAATATGAGATTGGTAAAAGTTTTGCAATAAAAATTGAGGAATCAATTGGTATTAAGGTTCCAGATGATGAAATTGGATTTATAACGCTATATATAAAGTCAGCTCTAAAAAATGAAGTAAAAAAAGATAAAGTAGGGTTAATAATAATTTCTCATGGACGTATAGCTACAGAGACTGTAAATGTAGTTAAAGAACTTTTAGGCGTAAAATTTCCTGTAGCTATAGATATGCCTTTAGATGAAAAACCAATAAATATATACAATAAAGCAGTAGAATTGTCAAAAATAATAGACCAAGGAAAAGGCATATTATTTTTGGTCGACATTGGTTCACTTACAAACATAGGTCAAATAGTAAATAAGAGGACTAATATAAATACTAAAACTATTGATAGAGTAGACCTCTTAATGGCACTAGAAGCAGCTAGAAAAGTTTCTATGGGAGATGAAGAACTGGATGAAATCTTTTTTTCTTTGTTAAAAGATAGGATGGGATATAACTATGAATTGGAAAAACACATAGACAAATCAAATGCAATTGTAACCTTATGTCTTACTGGAGAAGGAACTGCTAAGTACATAAGTAAAACATTAGAAGAAAAGTATGATAATACTAAATGCTATCAAATGAGTGCATTGGATGAAAATCTATTTTATAAAATTGAAAATTTAAAGGAGACAAACAATATATTAGCTATTGTTGGGACAATAAATCCTAAGATACCAGGTATAAATTTTATACCATATAATAAAGAACTTTTTAAAAATTTGGATATCTATCTATCAAAATCAAAACAACAAGATGACAAACTAATTAAATCGTATGAAAGAATGCTTGATGAGGATTTAGTGATTTTTGAACCAGATATATACTTTAAAAAGGATTTATTAGAATATGTATGTTCAATTCTTATAAATAAAGAATATGTAGAAAAAGATTACTTAGACTCTGTTTTACATAGAGAAGAGATGCTTCCAACATATTCTAAAGGAGCTATAGGTGTGCCTCATGGAGATTCTTCTACTGTAAATAGTACAAGATTTGTTTTTGTCAAACTAAAGAATCCTATTGACTGGGGTGTAGGCAATGTAAATTTCATATTTATGCCAGTTTTTCAGGCTAATGATAAAGAGGTTGTTAAAAATGTTGTTGAGATATTAAAAGATGAAGAATTTATGAACAATGCCAATAAGTGTTTTAATAAAGATGATTTTAAGAAAATTATATTTGATAAATTTAAACATCTATAGCCATAGCAAAAAAATTGAGAGGAGTCAGAGTAATGAATGTAGATTTAATATCATTAGGTTTAGAATCTAATGATTATGAAAGTGTTATTGAAGAATTAGGAAATATAATGTATCAAAAAGAATATGTAAAAGACACATACATAAATGCTGTCTTGGAAAGAGAAAAGACATTACCAACAGGTCTAGATATTGGCGAAATGTGTGTTGCTATTCCACATACAGATTCAAAACATGTAAATGAATCTAATGTAGCTGTGGGCATATTGAAAAAACCCGTAAAGTTTAATTCAATGATAGACCCAAAAGATAGACTTGATGTAGAACTTGTATTTTTATTAGCAGTAAAGAATCCAGATTCACAAGTAAAACTGTTAAAAGATTTAATGTCAGTTTTTCAAAATATAAAGCTATTAAAAAATATAAAAAATGCATCGACAAAGGAAGATGTAGCTAAATTATTGGATTTTATAGAAATTTAATGTAGGCAATATTAGAAATAAAAAATTAAAATTTAAACAATCAAAGTAAGTATTATTTTATAGATAGGTTTAATCTATATAAAATAAAAATTTAGAGTATAAAATTAGGAGGAAATTATTATGAAACAATTTAATGTATTATCAGTTTGTGGTTCAGGAACAGTTACATCATCAATGGTAGCAGGTAAATTAAAAGAAGTATTAGGAAATAAGGGAATTTCTATTACTACAACAGAAGCTAGACCAACAGAAGCACTGAATTTAGCACAATCAGGAAGATTTGACTTTATAACATTTACTAGTCCACTTCAAACGGGTGATTATGGAATCCCAACTATAAATGCATTTGCTTGCTTAACTGGTATAGGAGAAGAGGCATTCTTTGAAGAAGTTTTAACTGTTATTGAAGGGATAGACAAGTAAGTTTTGTAGGTGTGAATTATAGTATTTAAATCATTGATTTAGATACTATAATAAGCCAACATTAACTAAATATTTATGAAGAAAACATTTTTATATGTTGTTATAAATTAAAAAATAATAAAAATAGTTATTTAAGAAGTATTAAATTAATCTTATAAATATTTATAAATAGGAGGATAAAAGATGTTAGAATTTATGAAATCCATAATCGATACATTTGGTTCTGCAATTATAGTTCCAATTATAATATTCATAATAGCAAAGATATTTAAAGTAACTACTAAGAAATCGTTTCTTTCTGCTGTGTATGCAGGCGTTGCTTTACAAGGTTTTACACTGATTCTAAATTCATTTACACCAATAATAACACCAGTTATCAATAGGATGGTTGATAGTACAGGAGTAAATCTACCAGTTTTTGATGTTGGCTGGCAAGCCACATCATTGGTTGCATTTTCAACAAGTGCAGGTATGATATATTTAGGTCTGGGGATATTATTACAAACAATTTTATTTTTAATAAAATGGACAGATGTATTCCAACCATCAGATTTATGGAATAACTATTCTTATATGGTATGGGGAGCAATGGTCATAGGAGTAACAGGAAATTTTCCTTTAGGTATAGCATGTATGGTTTTATTAAACTTATATAGTTTGTTAATATCAGAGTTAGTTGCAAAGAGATGGTCTAGCTATTATAGGTACCCTAATTGTACGATAATAGCCATGCATAATGTTGAGGCTTCTGTGTTTGCAGTATTTGCAGACCCTATATACAATAAATTGGGGCTAAATAAAATAAAATTAAATCCTAAAGAATTAGAGAAGAAATTAGGATTCTTAGGTGAACCAATTACTTTAGGGCTTTTTTTAGGGATGTTTATAGGTATATTAGGTAATATGACAAGGATAACTACTATGGAAGCTTGGGGAGAAATAATGAAAGTAGGTATATCTACAAGTGCTGTTATGGCAATTTTCCCTAAAGTAGCAAGTATGTTTGCTCAAGCATTTGCACCTATAACAGAATCTGCTAGAAAGATTATGCAAAAAGCTGGAAATCGTGAGTGGTACATAGCAGTAAATGATGCTGTTGGATATGGTGAACCTGCAACTCTAATATCGGGTCTTATATTAATTCCAATAATGCTTGTAATAGCTATGGTACTTCCTGGTAATAAAGTATTACCAGTTGTAGATTTATTAGCAATTCCATATATGGTGCAAGGTTTAGTTGCTATACATAATGGTAATATACCAAAGGTACTAGTTTCAGGTATAATTTGGTTTGGATTAGGATTATATATTTGTACATCTACAGCACCATTATTTACAGATATGGCTACAAATATAGGTGTAGCTATACCAGCAGGAGCAATGTTAATAACAAGTTTTAATATACTAGGAAAACCTTTGATGGGATTAGTTTTCTTTGCATTTCTAAGTGCAAATCCAATTTATATAGGTCTTGCAGTTGTAATTTACTTTGTTCTGTGGGCATTATTTAGAAAGAATAAAGCAAGTATTCTTGATTATCTAGAAAAACAAGCACTTAAAAATGTAGAAGAAGAGCCTGTAGCAGTTTAAGTTTGTAAAAATAAATAAGAATAACTAAAGGAGTTTATAATTGATTTTATATAAGTATCAGATAATACCTGAGAAATATTTAAATGAAATATAGACTTCTTTTTATTTAGATAATATTTGTAATTATAATTTGTGTATTTTTATAGTTGAGTTTTTCTGTATAGCCTGAAAACATACTCTTTTATATTTATACAGTAATGTAATTTGATTTTATAAAATGTAATCCCTATTGGCAAAAGACTTTGTATATAAGGTATTTATCTGAATACACTATTTATCTTTTGTATGGCATAGATATTGCTATATAGAAGTATATAGCATGAAAGGAGATATTTATATGGAGAATAAAATGAGAGCATCAGTATTGTATAATGTAGGTGATGTCAGATATGAAATGGTAGATATACCAGAAATAACAAATACAGAAGTGCTTGTAAATGTAAAGTATGTTGGAATATGTGGTTCAGATTTACCTAGGTCTATGGTAAGTGGTCTAAGTGGAAATACAGCATATCCATTAATTTTAGGTCATGAATTTTCTGGTGAAGTTGTTAAAATTGGAGAAAAAGTAAAACATATTAATGTAGGAGATAGAGTAGCTGTTGCACCATTAGTACCTTGTGGAGAATGTGATTATTGTAATGAAGGTAATTTTGGCTTGTGTGATGATTACAATATAATTGGAACAAGAGTAAATGGAGCATTGGCAGAGTATGTAAAAGTTCCAGAAGAACATATTTTAAAACTACCAGATACATTGGACTATGAAACTGCTGCTGGAATTGAACCAGCAACTATAGCTTATCATGGGATTTCAAAGTCTGACATTAAAGTAGGAGATAGTGTAGTTGTGTTAGGGTGTGGTCCAATAGGTCAGTTTACTATACAATGGGCAAAGGTATTTGGTGCATCTAAGATTATAGCTGTTGATATTTTTAATGAAAAGTTAGAACTTTCTAAATATCTAGGAGCAAACTATACATTGAATTCAAAAGAAGTAAATGTAATTGAAGAAATAAAAAAAATAACAAATGGTGGTGCTGATATTGTAATAGAGACTGCTGGTAGTAGATTTACACAAGAACAATCTCTACTTGTAGCAAAAAAGAGAGGTAATATAGTGTTTGTAGGTATATCACACACAGAATTACCACTTAGTGTAGAAGCTACTGAGTGTATATTACGTGGCGAACTTACTTTGAAAGGTTCTTGGAATTCATATACAAGCCCTTATCCTGGAAGAGCATGGACTGCAACATTGGATTTTATGGGAAAAGGTGATATTGTTTTTAAACCCATGATTTCACATAAAATAGGTCTTAATGAAGTTGGTGACTTTTTAAGTAAAATGAGCAAGAGAGAGATTGATTTTAATAAAATCCTAGTAGAAATATAAAAATTTAACAGACAAACTAAAAAACAATTAAATTTTATAATTACAATATTAGGAAAAATAAAAATAATTTTCTCAAATAAAATATAGGAGGAAGAAAAGTGTTAGAAAATTTAAAAAAAGAGGTATTAAAAGCAAATTTAGAATTACCTAAGAAAAGACTAATTACTTATACTTGGGGAAATGTAAGTGGGATAGATAGAGAAAAAGGATTAGTAGTGATAAAACCAAGTGGGGTAGAGTATAGTAGTATGACTGTAGAGGATATGGTTGTAGTTGATTTAGAAGGAAATGTAGTTGATGGTAAATTAAGACCTTCTTCGGATACTCCAACTCATCTAGTCTTATATAAAGAGTTTGAAGAGTTAGGGGGAATAGTACATACACATTCAAGTTGGGCGACAATCTGGGCTCAAATAGGAAAGCCTATACCATCTTGTGGGACTACTCATGCAGATTATTTTTATGGAAGTATACCATGTACCAGAAAAATGACTAGAGAAGAAATTTGCAGTGAATACGAAAAGGAAACTGGAAATGTAATTGTTGAAGAATTTATGGGAAGAAATCCAATTCATTGCCCAGGAATAATTGTGAATGACCATGGACCTTTTACATGGGGAAAAGATGCAAATGAAGCTGTGCATAATGCAGTAGTTTTAGAAGAAGTTGCAAAGATGGCTTATTATACAGAGTTAATGAGTCCTGATAATATTATGGATAAAGTGCTTATGAATAAGCATTTTTCAAGAAAGCATGGAAAAAATGCATACTATGGTCAAAAATGATTATCTGGAGGTGAATTATGCTAGAGTCTTTAAAGGTCAAAGTTGTGGAAATAGCAATTAAAGCAGAGCGTTATGGTTTATGTAAAGAAAAAGCTGGCAATTTTAGTATTAGAGATAAAGAGACTGGATATATACTTATAACACCCTCAGGTGTAGGAAGAGAAGAATTAAAAGTTGAGCATATTTGTGTATTAGATTTGGATGGAAATGTAATAGAAGTTGAAAAAGGTATTAAACCAAGTAGTGAGGTGTTGATGCATATTGAAATATACAAAGTAAGGGAAAATGTAAATGCTATATCACATACTCATTCTTTATATGCAACAGCATTTTCAGTAGCAAAGAAACCAATTATACCAATTGTATATGAATCAGTTAATTATGGTGGTTATGTAGATATTGCTCCGTATGAAAGACCGGGAACTTTAAAACTAGCTAAGAGTGTTTCAAAACTATTGCTAGATACAGATGCATGTTTACTAGAGAAACATGGACTTACAACTGTAGGTAATGATTTAGAGGAAGCATTATTAAAATC
This sequence comes from Clostridioides sp. ES-S-0054-01, assembly GCA_021561035.1. Lineage (NCBI taxonomy): Bacteria > Bacillati > Bacillota > Clostridia > Peptostreptococcales > Peptostreptococcaceae > Clostridioides > Clostridioides sp. ES-S-0054-01. Next base: position 2,354,204 of record CP067346.1, on the reverse strand, counting down.
AAGATATGTAGAAGAGGTAGCAGAAATATACTATAGGTCTTTAGTTTTAAACCAGTTCAAAGAGCTTGAAGTAGTAGATGTCGATGAATTTAAATCATGGAAATACCCAGAAGAAATAAAATTTTAATCTAAATAATTTTCATTGAAAATAGTAATTAAAATATATGTACTATTTATTTCAATTACTATATTTCTGTAGATATATTTATTATATATTTTCAAAAGAATATAGAATTCCAAAGTCATATAAAATTGACTTGGAATTCTATACTTTTTATTTATACATTTTTATTTATTTGATTTTCTGGAGAGTTTATATGTTCAAAGTATTTTTTAGTTTCAGATACTATTATAGGTGATAATGCAAGTAAAGCTATCAGGTTAGGTATTGCCATAAGTCCATTTACAATATCAGCAATTATCCAAACAACTTCTAATTTTAAGAATGCACCTAATAGCACCATAGCTACAAATACAGTTCTATATCCATTCATACCTTTTACACCAAACAGGAATTCAAAACATCTTTCTCCATAATAACTCCATCCTAAAATGGTAGTAAATGCAAATAATGTCAAACTAACTGTAAGTAATATTGGTCCAAATGTAGGAATTGCTCCGTTAAAAGCTGCTTGTGTCATAACAGCTCCATTTAGGTCTGAACACCATACTCCTGAAATAACAAGAGAGAATCCAGTAAGAGTACAGATTATAATAGTATCTATAAAAGTACCCGTCATAGATATAAGACCTTGTTCTGCTGGCCATTCAGTTTTAGCAGCAGCTGCAGCTATTGGAGCACTACCTAGACCAGATTCATTTGAAAATACACCACGAGCTATACCATTCCTAATTGCCAGTGACATAGTTGCCCCCAGAAAACCACCAGTAGCAGCAGTAGGTGTAAATGCACTTTTGATTATTAACATAAAAGTTTCAGGAATTTTATTCCAAAAAGATATTAAAATGATTCCACAGATTACGACATATATAACTGCCATAAAAGGTACTATTTTAGTAGCTACATTAGATATACTTTTAAGACCTCCAAATACAACCAAAGCTACAAATACTGCTAATATAACACCTGTAATTCTAGGGTCTATTCCAAAGCTATTATTTATCGCATCTGTTATTGAATTTACTTGGGTAAAAGTTCCTATTCCTAAAAGTGCAACTAGTATACCACTTATAGCGAAAAATATTGCAAGAGGTCTCCATTTTTCCCCCATACCATTTACTATGTAGTACATTGGTCCACCAGACACTTGACCATTTTTATCTTTAGTTCTGTATTTTATTGCAAGAACACCTTCTGAATACTTAGTAGCCATTCCAAAGAATGCTGCTATCCACATCCAAAAAAGTGCACCAGGTCCACCAGCTTTGATAGCTGTAGCAACACCAACAATATTACCAGTACCAACTGTAGCAGCTAGAGCAGTACATAAGGCTGCAAAACTTGAAACATCACCACTACCTTTGTTTTCCGCAGAGAATATTAACTTAAGAGCCCTTGGAAGTTTAGCTATTTGTACAACTCCAAGTTTAGCGGTAAGTAGTATACCAGTACCAACTAGTAGTACTAGTAGGGGTGGTCCCCAAATAAAAGCATCAACTTTGTTTAAAATATCAATTAGATTCATAAAAACACCCCCTCATTTTTGCTTTACATAATCAATAGAATTTTTAATGAAGTAATTGACAGGAAATAAGTATAATTTATTAATAATTTCTAGTGTAATAAAAAAAGCTAAATCTAAAAAAGATTCAGCTCTGGATATACACTAATTAGCAACCAAAATAAAAGTATTAGTAAATACTATTTTTGGTAAATAATCCCTGTCCTTTTGCCTGAGAGATTGAGCATAAAAACCTTGCCCCTTCGGCGCCCATAATGGGTCTCTCCAGAGTTCCGTAAATTTTACAGTCCTACTTTAAAAAGTACCTGAGAGTGTTACTCCTTCGGTGTGCTATATAGCAACTCTTCTATAAAATCTTAACCGGATATTGATTTGTCATAGCTTATTGTATTAATAATATTAATATAAGTTTTTATATTTTGTCAACTAAAAAATAAAAAACAAAGAAAAAATATAAAAATGTAATCATATTTACGAATTATAAATTTATAAAGTTAAGTAATGTACGTGAAAATAAATTCTGTAATAGGCATACAAATTAGATAAAAAATAAGTTTTAAATAAAAAATAAGAAAATCTTAAATAATTAATTAGATATGATTAAATTATGGTAATATTATAGTTACGATATTAAGAAAAGTTCTATTTATTTAGATTTTAAGCGTAATATTAGATTAAGTATAAGGAAAGGAAGTATTTTTAGATGGGAAAAGTATTAGTACTGGCAGAAAAACCTTCTGTTGGAAGAGATATAGCAAAAGTTTTAGGGTCAAAAAATGAAAAAAATGGATATATAGAGGGTCCAAGGTATGTGGTAACTTGGGCTCTAGGTCATTTGGTTACACTTGCTGACCCTGAAAGTTATGGAGAAAGGTACAAATCATGGAGTTTAGAAGACTTGCCAATACTTCCTAAGCACCTGAAGACTGTTGTGATAAAAAAGAGTGGAAAACAGTTTAATACAGTTAAAGCTCAAATGAATAGAAATGATATAGATGAAATAGTTATAGCAACAGATGCAGGTCGTGAAGGAGAACTTGTGGCAAGATGGATAATAGAAAAGTCACAAGTAAAAAAAACTCTAAAGCGTCTTTGGATTTCTTCGAGTACAGACAAGGCAATAAAAGAAGGATTTGCAAAATTAAAAAATGGAAAAGAATATGAAAATTTATATTATTCAGCAGTAGCACGAGCAGAGGCTGATTGGATTATTGGAATAAATGCAACTAGGGCTTTGACGACAAAGTACAATGCACAACTTTCTTGTGGAAGGGTTCAAACTCCTACTCTTGCAATGTTACTTAAGAGAGAAGAGGAAATAAGAAATTTCAAACCTAAAGAGTATTATGGATTGGAGTTAATTGCTACAAAGGGAAATTCAGATATAAAATTTATTTGGAATGATAAAAGCAATAACTCTTCAACTTTTAGTAAAGAAAAGATAGAATCTACATTAAAAAAAGTAAAAGGTGTAGACATAAAAATATCTGACGTAAACAAGTCATATAAGAAAAAATATTCACCTGCACTTTATGATTTAACAGAATTACAAAGAGATGCAAATAAAATGTTTGGATTTTCAGCAAAAGAAACTCTATCTATAATGCAAAAACTGTATGAGCATCATAAAGTACTTACTTATCCTAGAACTGATTCTAGATATTTAACATCAGATATTGTTGGAACATTAAAAGATAGAATAAAAGCTGTAAATATTAGTGATTACTCAAAGATTTGTAGTAAATTATTAAAAAACAATATTACAGCCAATAAATCATTTGTAGACAATTCAAAGGTAACAGACCATCATGCAATAATACCAACAGAGCAGAAGGTATTTATGAGTGATTTTAGTGACAAAGAACGAAAAATATATAATCTTGTAGTAAAAAGATTTTTAGCAGTACTATCTCCTCCTTTTGAATATGAACAGACAACTATAAATGCAACTGTAGAAGGAGAAATATTTAAGGCTAAGGGAAATAAAGTAATAAATTTAGGTTGGAAGGAAATTTACAAAGATATTGAAGATGGAGATGAGTATGAAAATATACCAAATATTTTAGAAAAAGATGTACTTAAAGTTAAGGGATTAAAGATAACTTCAGGGAAAACAAATCCACCACCATACTTAAATGAGGGTACGTTATTGACAGCTATGGAGAAAAATGGTCTTGGGACAGTTGCTACAAGGGCAGATATAATAGAAAAATTATTCAATTCATTTTTAATGGAAAAGAAAAATAAAGATATATATATAACATCAAAAGGGAAACAATTATTAGATTTAGTTCCAGTAGATTTGAAGACACCAGAACTTACAGCTTCATGGGAAAAGAAATTATTGGATATTTCAAAAGGAAAACTTAGTAAAAATACATTTATAAATGACATGAAAGATTATTCAAAAGATATCGTACTAGAAGTAAAAAATAGTGATAATAAATTTAAACATGATAACTTAACTAAGAATAGATGTCCAGAGTGTGGTAAATTTATGTTAGAAGTGAATGGTAAAAAAGGTAAAATGTTGATTTGTGAAGATAGAGAGTGTAATACTAGAAAAACTATATCACAAGTAACTAATTCAAGGTGTCCTAACTGTCATAAAAAATTAGAACTTCGTGGAGAAGGTGAGGGAAGAATCTTCACTTGTAGTTGTGGGTACAGAGAAAAGCTGTCTTCTTTTAACAAGAGGAAGCAAGAAGAAAAAAAGAAGGCATCAAAAAAAGATGTTAATCAATATTTAAAAAATCAAAAGAAAAATCAAGAAACATTTAATAATCCATTTGCAGAAGCACTAGCTAAACTAAAAAATAAATAATTTTAAAGTTATTATTATATCAATTATATGTACTGATATAATATAGTGTATAATTTAGGCATGAAAGTAGGGCTGTTAAATGGATTTAAGTGATATATTTGAATACTATTGTAAAAAGTGTGAAAATACATGGAATAATTCAAGTGGTGAATTATTGGAGAACATAGAAACATATAGTAGGGATTCACAAAAAAAGAGTGAAAAAGAATTAGATAAATTGATAAATACAATATCAGTTCATTTAGAAAGGTATCCAAATGACTCTGTATTGAGAAAAATGTGGGTAAAAAAAGGCGAGATTTTCTTACAAAAGACATTAGAAAAAGAAAATATTTTTAAGTTAGAAAAAATGGATATAGAGGATAGAAAAAAATTTTTAGATATAACAAAACAGTTTATTAGAGATGTTAGAAAAATTGATGATGATTTACCTATAGGTGATATTATGCAAGCTATGAGGAATGTATGGATTTTAAATGTATTACAATTATTATTTGGTAAAGAGGTCTATTATTCAAAAGCTAACTTTGCATATAGCATGTTATATCCATATACTGATAATTATTTAGACAATACAAGCATAAATAAAACTGATAAGATTTTATTTAATAACTGGTTAGAAAAAAGGCTCTTGGGAGAACAAATTAAATCTAATAATTATCATGAAAGTAAAGTATCTCAAATGATAGATTATATTGAAAGTATCTATCCTAGAGAAAAGTTTATGGAAGTATATGAATCACTATTATTAATATTTAAAAGTCAAGTAAAGAGTTTAGAACAACAAAATAAGGAAAATCATTTGTGTAAGAAAGATTTATTATCCATTTCTATTGAAAAAGGTGGCTCGTCTGTTTTAGTAGATGGATATTTAATAAGCGGATTGATGACAAAGGAAGAAATAGAGTTTTGTATAGGCTATGGATTTTTATTACAAATATCAGATGATTTACAGGATATAAAAGAAGATTTAAAATATAATCATAAAACTGTTATGACAGAGATGGCAAAAGAAGGTACTTTAGATAAAGTTGCAAACAAACTAATAAATTTTACTATTGAGTTAATAGATGGTTTTAAAATTAACAATAAAAGTGAATCTGTAATAACTATGATAAAGAATGACTGCTTAATGTTAATTTTGTTTTCTATAGTTTATAATGCTGAATTTTTTTCTATAGAATATATAAAAGAAATAGAGAAATTTATTCCATATACAATAGATTATTCATTAAAAATTGAAGGAAAAATGAAAGAAAAATTTAGAAGTATAGATGTTTTAAATAATGAAAATGAATATAAAGAAATGATTGACATTATTTGTGCAGAGTAGAAAAAAGGGAGCGTCTCAGAATGGACTTTTTAGTTTATGAGGCACTCTTTTTGTATAAAATCAAATGTATTTTCATCATTTCACAATGAAAAAGAGGCTTATCTCTATTTTAGTATAATCCCCTTATAGTAGACATTTAAATAAAAGGCTATTATAATAGGTCTAAAAAGCGTATACTCTAAGGGGGTTTTTCTATGTCTAAAAAACACAAAAAATATAGCAAAGAACTTAAACTAAAAGCTGTAAACTTATATATAAAAGAAGGATACTCATCATACAAAATTGCTGAGATGCTGAATATAAGAAGCAAAACACAAGTTCAAAACTGGGTAAAAGATTATAAAAATAAAGGTAAAACTGCGTTTAATGATGAAACTAGGGGCAGATTTAAAAATATTAGTCTAGAAAATGATAATAGAAAATTTAAATCTGTTGAAGAAGAATTGAAGTACTTACGCATGGAGAATGAATTCTTAAAAAAGTTAAGTACCCTATTGGACAAGTCAAAGTAAGCGATAAATTTAAAACAATTAAACTTATGTCTAGGAAGTATAGTATTTCTAGTATGTGTAAGTTGATAGGTGTGTCAAGAAGCGGTTACTATAAATGGCTAAGTTATTCTAAAAAATCTTCCGATAGGGGTATCAAAGATAGAATTATTAAGGATTATATAATTGAAATACATAAAAAATATAGAGGAACTTACGGTAGAAAAAGAATTTGTACTTATTTAAATAAAATACTTGATAGCCCTATTAATCATAAGAGAGTATATAGGTTGATGAAAGAACTAGGTATTAAATCTATTATTAGAAAGAAAGTATATAGACGTAAGTTTAAATCATATGAGATATATGATAATATATTAAATCGTGAATTTAGAGCTAATCAACCATTAGAAAAAATTTGTATGGATATAACATACATACCTATCGGTAAAAAATTCTTATATATGAATGTAGCCAAAGATTTATTTAATGGTGAAATAGTGGCATATGAGATAAGTACAAAAATGGATACTAAATTAGTTAATAATACAGTAAATCAACTAATAAATATGAATTTAGCTAAAGATTGTATTTTACATACAGATCAAGGTTCACAATATACAAGTAGATCTTACTCTAAAAGGCTTAAGGATAATGGTATTATACAATCAATGTCCCGAAAGGGCAACTGCTGGGATAATGCTCCTATAGAAAGTTTTTTCAGTCATTTTAAATCTGAATTAATATATTTAATTGATACTACAGATCCAAAGAAAATGATTAGTCTAATAAATGATTATATTTATTTTTATAATAATGAAAGAATACAATTAAAAAACGGAATGAGTCCGATTGAATATCGAACTCATTGTGCGTAAAGATAGCCTTTTTTAAGTCTGTCTACTTGACAGGGACATATCCAATTTTGAGACAGCCTATTTTAAATTTAAATAAAAATGTTAAACTATTTAAATGCAGTAATAATACCATTATCATGTAAATTTTTTATGATTGTAGCTGCGATAGGGAATCCAAATAATCCGGCTATTCCAAACAGTTGAGCTCCAACAAACATACACATTAATGTTATTAAAGGATATAGACCAATTTGGTGTCCTACTACTTTTGGTTCTAATATTTGCCTAACAACGGTTATAATTATATATAGTATTAAAAGTCCTATCGCTAAGTGAATATTTCCATTAATAAGTGAGATAATCATCCAAGGTGTCAAAATACTTCCTGTCCCTAAGACTGGCAAAATATCAACAAGTGCTATGATGACAGCTATAATAAATGCATTTTCGACTTTTAGGAGGTTAAGTCCAATAAGGAGCTCTATAAATGTTACTGATAGTAGTATTGCGTAGGCTTTTAGTAGTTTTAAAAGAGCATTAATACTGCTATTTTTTATATTTATTATCATAAATTGACTTTTTTCTGGAAACTGTTTTAAGAGAAAGTTTACTATTTTTTGATAGTCAAAAGTAAAGAAAAAAGAAGCAATTAAAGTAATAATAAGTTTTAACATAAACGCAGGTGTTTTGCTTGCAATACTAGCAATAGCATTGAGTGCATTTGTTGAAACAGAAGCTACTAAGGACATCATAGATTGGCTTATATTGTCCCAACCAAGTATTAGTGCTAGGTTAACATTAGGTGTACTAGCATCTATCTTTGAAAATAAAGTGTTTAGTGTTGGTTGTATACTTGACTTATATATATCAGGAAGCCTAAAAAACATGTCACTTACACTTGCAAATATCTTCACACCAAAACTAACTAATAAAAATATACACAGTCCATAAAAGGCTAAAAGTATTACTACAGAAATAAATGTACGATTTAAATTTGTATTATGTGTAATAAGTCTTATAATAGGTCTTAAGATGGATGCAATGATAAAACTGATTACAAAAGGCATTAACAATGGTAATAAGAATTTTAATACAATATATATAATACTTGCTATTAAAACTACATATGTAAATTTAATTATAAAATTCTTTTGCTTTTGAATGTCCATAATATAAAACCTCCAATGTATTTGACATTATTCTAAATATGGTCTTTTTTACATAAAATATACTACTGTATATTGATTATAAACTATAAAGCTTCCACAAAGTAAAGAAATTATGTAAAATTTAGGTTAATTTTGCATAAAGATATACTTTTACATTTTACAACTACTAACCAAACACTAAAAAATATTTTAAATAAAGAACATAAAATTGTGATAAAATTAATTTATCGATGTTTAAAGATAGAAATCAATGAGGATGAAGTTGCAAACATAGCTCTACATATAGGAGGAGCTGTTGAAAGAGCATCTTATAATAGCAAAGATAAGGTTTTCAAAACCATAATAGTTTGTACATCAGGTATAGGTACATTAATTACTGAGTTAGTGCGACACGTTTCGCAGAAAGATAGAAATATTAAGGATGCGACAATTGAATTTATTCAATTAGAACTTATAGCTTGAAGAGTAGAATGATGGAGTAACGCCCTGAAATGCTCTCTCTAATAGTCCCCACATGCATGAGAAGTTGAATATTTGATTGTATGAAGCTGGGTAAGGCAGGTTGAAAATTGCCCTAACAGAGAATTTCATGTATTTAATGAATGAAGCTGAGGAAAGTAGCATAGAGGTATGCAATGCAATCTATAGACCGTGAGGCTACAAAATATCCATGGTGAGAATGTATTATAAGTACTGACGAACTTCCGAATGTACGGGTCCTTAGTTCTAAGTAGTAGAAATGCTACACCCTCTTGTGAGGTGTCAGTGAGGTTTAGTAAGATTTGACTTTATGAAAGACCTTATAGTGTTATAGGCACTATCAAGCTGACGGGCTTAAAGGAAGCACCTAAAGATATATGTATAGCTAAAGCTATAGGAACGTGGAAAGCTTGGAACATGGAGGAAATTCAATTCTGATGAAGTGTTGATAAGGAAAGGTATTTAACTATAACTTATCTTAATCCAAGTGATAGTGAAGCCATAGTACCAAGGAAACAGAGATAATAATCTGTGGAGGGATGGGCTTTAGTCGGAAATATTAATAATTAAAATATAATATTATTATCATAAAAGATAATTTCAAAGGTTCGAGTAAGACTAAGAGAATGTACTGTCAAATTTATTTTGATGGGACGTGACTTTGATAGATAGAAATCAAGAAGAAAAGAAAAAGGATATTCTTAGATATAATGAATATTATGGAACTCAAAAAATGTTTGATAATTTATATGCAAGAGCAGAAAGAAATGAAAATTTTTATAAACTATATGAATTAATCATAAGTGAAGAAAATATCCTTTTAGCATATAGAACAATAAAGTCAAATAAAGGTAGTACAACAAAAGGTAGCAACCCACATACAATTAAAGATATTAAGAAATGGAGTGAGGAAGAAATAATATTATATGTCAGAAAAAGACTTGTAAATTACAATCCTCAAGCCATTAGAAGAATATTTATACCAAAGCACGATGGGAAAATGCGACCATTAGGAATACCAACGATTGAAGACCGTATTATTCAACAATGTATCAAGCAAGTATTAGAACCGATATGTGAAGCAAAATTTTATAACTATAGTTTTGGATTTAGACCGAATAGAAGCGCAAAACATGCAATATCAAGATGCTATCATTTGATGCAGAGAGCAGATTTACATTATGTAGTCGATATTGATTTAAAAGGATTTTTTGATAATGTTAATCATAGTAAATTATTAAAACAAATGTATAGCTTGGGCATTAGAGATAAAAGGGTAATAAGTATTATATCAAAAATGCTAAAGTGTGAAGTTATAGGTGAAGGTATACAACAAAAAGGAACTCCACAAGGGGGGATATTATCTCCACTACTATCAAATATAGTTCTAAATGAACTTGACTGGTGGATACACTCACAGTTCTATGGTATGCCAACTAAACATAAGTATAGCTGTCAATTAGCACATTGCAGAGCACTAAAAGGAACAAATCTAAAAGAAATGCACATCGTAAGATATGCAGATGATTTTAAAATATTTTGTAGAGATTATAAAACTGCCTGTAGAATTAAAATAGCAATTACAGATTGGTTGAAAGATAGATTAACTCTTGAAATTAACCAAGATAAATCAAAAATTGTAAATTTAAGAAAGCATTATTCTGAATTTTTAGGACTTAAAATGAAAATTCACAGAAAAGGAATAAAAGACTATAATGGTAACAAAAAAGATAAGTATACAATTAAAAGCTGTATGTCAAATAAAGCAGTTAATAATCTGACAGATAAAATTAAAAGACAAATTAAAGTTATACAACACTCTGATAAACCAAAGGTTGAGTTAGCAAAGCTAAATCAAATGATTTTTGGTTATCATAATTATTATGATAGTGCTTCTCATGTTTGTAAGAGTTTTCATACTATAGAATATAATGTTCTGAAGTATATGAAAAACAGGCTTAAACCTTTTGCAACAAAAACAGGAACAAAGAATAATGTAATTGAGAAATATTATGGAGAAAGTAAAGCGATTAAATATTATTGCCAATACGCACTAATACCAATCTCATACGTAAAAACAAGACCTCCAATGCAGTTTAAACAAGAAACCTGTGATTACACAGAAAGAGGAAGAGAATTAGTTCATGATTATTTAAAACTTACAATAACAAGTAGGATAGCAGATATGATGAGATATTTCTCGAAGAATGAGAGTGTAGAATATAATGATAATAGAATATCACTATTTTCAGCACAAAATGGTCAGTGTGCAATAACAAAATGGGTTCTTAAAACTTTTCACTTCCATTGTCATCATAAAATACCAAAACATTTGGGTGGTGATGATAGCTATCAAAATCTTGTAATAATGGAAGGTAGAGTACATAAATTAATACATACAGTTGATGAAGAGTTAATAAATAAAATAGTAAAAGAACTTTCGCTAAATAAAACTCAAATTAATAAAGTAAACAAATACAGAGTACTTTGTAATCTAAATAAGATAAATGTTGCATGATAAATGAAATAATAATTTATTCTTGATAATATCTTAATATTAATTATTCAAATTATTGGTATTTCGATGGAACGCCGTATGAGCAGGAAACTCTCATGTACGGTGTGAAGTGGGGGAAAAGATGGAGATGACTTCAAAATCTTACCTATCACTATTTATAAGATAAAAATTTATATAAAAAGTGAACTTTATATGTAAAGTTCACTTTTTTGTATTTTTGATTCAATTTTTGTACCAAGTTTATTTAAATGATTTTTTTGATACTTCAATCCTAATTTTTCTCGGTTTGTGAGTATATAAGTTTTAGTACCGGTATTTATAGTCACTAATTTCTTTTTCAATGTACCCCATTTTCTAATTTTTGAAAAGGAGATATTAATCTATATATAATACGTTTTAATCATATGTCTGTTGTAATTTAAAGATTTTATATATGTATTTTGGGATATTTACAGTCTCTGTTTTTGCTGTTAGTGTTTTATCTAGCATAATAATTTAAGGTACTTAGTAATTATAATATTTTATTAAAATAATATTTTAAAATTCAGTTAGTATATATGATTAATAAATTTATTATATCTATTATGATTAAGTATATTGTTTATGATTAAGTAATGTATTTATTTTTACATTATTTATAATAAATAAACCATATGATGGGAAAACTATTATTATTTAATATGTAAAGGAGTATTTTAAATGAACGAATCATATTGGTTTTTAAATTCAAATCCAAAGGAATATAAAAAGTTAGGCGAAAATATAAAAGTAGAGTGTCTTATAGTAGGTGGAGGAATAACTGGATTGACAACTGCATATTTATTAGCAAAAGAGGGTAAAAAAGTAGCACTTGTTGAAGCTGATAAAATAGGATATGGAACTTCAGGAAGAAATACTGGTAAGGTAACTTGTCAGCATGATATATTTTATTCTAAGATAGAGAAAAAATATGGATTAGATAAAGCAAAATCATATTATAATGCAAATAATGAAGCTCTAAACTTAATTGAGCAAATAATAAAAGAGAATAATATCAAATGTGATTTTAAAAGAGAACCATCTTTTGTATTTACAGAAAAGGAAGATACTATAAAGGATATAAAGGATGAATATCGTACATGCAAGAAAATAGGAGTAGATTGTGAGTATCATGAAACTATATCAGATATTCCATTAGACATAAAGGGAGCTATTAGTTTCACTAATCAAGGTCAATTTAATCCAAAGAAGTATATTGATGGATTAGCAGAAATAGCAGTACATTTAGGTGTAAAAATATATGAAGAGACACCAGTAGTAGATTTAGAAAAAGGAAAAATATGTAGAGTTAAGACAAGAGAAAATAATATAATAGAAGCTGAAAATGTTATAATTTCATCTCATAGTCCATGGTATGATGGGTTGAATTTTTATTTTGCAAAAGAATATGCAGAACGTGCTTACTTAATGGCAGCAGTTTTAGAAAATAAATTACCAGATGGTATGTTTATAAGTATAGATGACCCATCCATAACTTTTAGACAATATAATGATGGAAATGAGAACTTACTAATTTTTGGAGGAGGAGACCATAAAGTTGGTCAAGGAGGAACTGAGAAAGAAATATTTAATGACTTAAAGCATTATGGAAAAAAGGTTTTTAAGGTAAAAGATTTTAAGTGCAAATGGTCAGCTCAAGATAATATGAGTTTTGATAATGTTCCTTATATAGGTTATATCAATAAAAGAGAAGACAATATTTATGTAGCTACAGGGTTCTCTAAATGGGGAATTACTAATGGAACTGCTGCAGGAATAATAATAAAAGATTTGATAGTAAATAATAATTCTGATTATAAAGATACTTTTAATCCATCAAGATTAGGTAGTTACTTTTCAAAAGATTTTATAAAGGAAAATGCAAATGTAGCAATAAATTATGTAAGTGGAAAATTAAAAATAGGTAGTGGAGATATGCCTAAGAACAATGGAGAAGGAAAGATTGTCAATATCGATGGGAAAAGATATGGTGTGTATAAAGACGATATGGGAGAATTTTATATTGTAGATACTACATGTACTCATTTAGGATGTGAACTTAATTTTAATAGTGAAGAAAAAACATGGGATTGTCCATGTCATGGTTCAAGATTCGATTATAAGGGAAATATACTTGAAGGACCAGCTCTTAAGCCATTAAAGCTTTATGGACATGGTGATAATGATGTTAATCCTAAGTTATTATAGAATTGTTTTAGAAAGGTAAAGTGTGTATGAATAAACTTTTAAAACCAATAACTATATTATTATATATAGTATATGTTTTCTGTGCTATATTTTTTGTTATGAATAGAGAATTTGGAAGTGTAGGATTAGTAGCAATCAGCTTAATTGGTACTTTTATACTTAGATTTTTAAATAAGCATAATGAAAGACTTTTAAGTAAAGAACTATATCTAGTTCTTGCCTTATTTATAATGTTTTCATCATTGTTAGGGACTTGTTTTAATTTTTATGATATAAATTATTATGATGATTTTTTACATCTATGGTCAGGAATAATATCTAGTATTGTAGCATTTTCCATGATTAGATATTTTTATATACAAAAAGATGTAAGTAAAATGAGCAAAATATTCTTAGTTATATTTGTATTTATGTTTAGTATGGGAGTAGCTAGTTTGTGGGAAATAGGTGAATTTTTAATGGATACTTTTATTGGCACTACTACACAAGCTGGTGGACTAGAAGATACTATGATTGATATGGTAGATGCTTTAATAGGTACAATTATAACTATTCCTTTTATAGTAAAAAAATCAAATGCATAATTTAAAATTGATTGCAATGGATTTAGTTTTATTCATATTAGATTTCAAGAAATTATATGATGAATTAAATCCATTTTTTATTCTCTGTATTTGTATAAGATATTGTATAATTTCTTATATTATGAAAATTAATTTGAAATATTTAAAAGAGTATATAATTATAAAGATAATATTTTATGTTAAATACATATATTCTACAAAAAGCGTAATATAAATTTTGTTTTTTGTTACAAAATGGAGAACTGTATAGGTATATATATAGATGATAAATATTCTTTGACGTTTGGCAAAAACTAAGTATTTTACTATTGTAATTTTAAAATTATATTTAATAATGTAAATTTTAATAAATTAAATAGTGTGATAGGTAGAATATTTTTTATACAATATTAATTTTTATGATACGAAAATTAATCATTGTATACATGTATATAAATAAATATAAAAAGTTAAATATAATAGGGGGAAAAGATGTCAAAAAAAATCAATTTAGAGAGCTGTTTTAAACATGCTATGGAAAAAGGATATAAGTATTTGGGTGTAGTTGTAAAAGTAGATGAAAATCATAGAGAGTTAATAGTAAATACAAAAAATAACTTTCAAAATAAACTTAAGTATTATAAGTTAGCTTATGATGAAAATTTGAATCATAATGTAGCAAAGGATATGAGCATAACTGACTTTACATATGGAAATACTTTAGCAGATATTGAAAATAAATTAAAAAAAAATTTTATATAAAGTAACAAATATGCTTTTTAATTTAACAAAGTATATATTATATAAGGTATATTAGCTAGTGAATGAAAAATATGTCCCATCAAAAATCCACGCAATACCAACAAATCTAATAATCCCAAATAAGCTTGTTAGCATTTAAATAATGCTAACAAGCTTAAGTATACTAATCTAAGATATTTTAAACAAGAAAGGCTTAAAGAGTATGAATAAAAGTATAAAGGAAGAAGATGTATTAAGCTATAGACCTAATCTAGAAGTAGGGAAATTTGATAATTTTGAATATAAATCAATAAAGTACACAAATGAACCTATAACAGTTAGGGATTATAAAACCAATATTTTGAAATCATTTGAAAAGTACCATCCCTCAAGCGTAGTATCAAAATTAAATAAAATTATATCATTATCAGAATCCTATTTGAGTTTGATAGAAAATGGTGCATACCAAGACAAAATTATGAAACAGTATTGTATTTCCATGACAGAAGAGGAACAAAACATACTAAAAATTGAAAATTTTAATAATTTATATGGTGACTCTAAGTTTGAAAGTTACTTAGAAATTTTAAATATAAAAAATGAATTATTGAATATAAGGAAAGTTTTCGTAATGGGGATGTATACAACTAAAAAGAATGACTATTTATTTGATGAGGTAGATTATTCGTTTATTGATAAAGTAAATCAATATGAATATGAAAAAAGTAATCATAATATAAATTATTTTTCTTTATATTATGATATTCAAATTGTATTTATTTTATTAGAATACTGTGATGATATAGAAAAAATAGTTAAAGAATTATATATGATTGAGAATAACAAAAATGAAAAGCCAATAAATTCAGAAACTCATATTATTTTAAGTAAAAAGTTTAATCTCATAAATAAAACTATGAAAAATGATTTATTTAATGATAAAAGTGTTCATGGAAATATAGATGCTTCTTTGCACAATATATTTTTAGCCAAGCATGATATAAATACATTTATAAATAATTTTATGAATTTAAGTGCTTTAAAGGATGATTTTAATTTAATTAATGAAATAAAGGAAGATAATCTAAATTACATAGAAATTAGAATTGATGAACTAATAAATTCTTGTATGTTATCTGTAATTTATAAAAAAGATATTTGTAATTCACTATGGAATAAATCAAAAATAAGAGAATTTTTTACTAAATAATTTACAATAGAGAAAGATAGTTGGTATATTCAGAAAATGAAAAGTATTAATAAGGAGGGTGAATATATGGCTGTTAAGCAAAAAAATATTAAAAAGAAAGATAAAGAAGAGCTTTATTCAAAAGCAGTAAGAATAAAATGTTGTTATTGTATTAAAAAAGAAGATTGTTTATATCAAGCAAGAAAAGAGTCTAGTGAAAGTCTAGGTTATATAACTTATTGTACATTAACTCCAAATATTCCTAAAAAACAACGTAAAAAAATAAAACGTTAGTCAAAGGAGAAAACACATGAAGAATTATTTAAAAAAGAGATTGAGAAACAGAGGATTTTGGGTTTCTCTATCAGCAATGTTGGTACTTACAATACAATCTTTTGGAGATGTTAATATATTACCGAAAAATTATTCTGATATAGTAAATTGCTTTTTAGCATTACTCACAGCACTTGGAATATTGAATGACAATTCTACAGAAAATAAGTGGTATTTAGATGATAAGTAATAGATTTTCTTAAGTAGCTAACATATTTACGTTCTAAAAAACTTTTCAAAAATATTTATAACAAAAATAAAAAACAAGGGAGATAGTATTATGATTTTTAATGATTTGAAGATACCAAGAGGGAGTTCTTTTGACCCAATGCAAGGAGTTAGATCTATAGATAATATAGACGGTGATGTGACAGAACTTGTCACAGTAGAAGGTGAAGTCAATGTGAATGTAATTGGGCAATATACTTTGAAATACTCAGCCCCAGATAAATCTGGAAATGTAACGACAGCAAATAGAATAATAACAGTTGTAGATACAGGTGCACCTATAATAAGTGGTGCTGATAATAAGACTATAAATTTATTGGAAGAACTAGACTTAAGGGATGGAGTTACAGCAATAGATGATATAGATGGAGATTTAACTGACTCTATAGTTATAGAGGGTGTAGTTGATAATACCATACCTGGAGACAATAACATTGTCTATGCTGTAGAAGATAAATCTAAAAATAAAAGTACAGTAAATAGGGTAATAACAGTTGTTGACAACATAGCACCTATATTATCTGGTGTTGAAGATTGTACTGTAGAATATGGATCAACATTTGATTCAAAAGCTGGAGTTACTGCCAATGATAATATAGATGGAGATTTAACTTCTAAGATAGTAATAGAAGGAGTGGTTAATACTTCTGTTTTAGGAGAACAAATATTAACATACAAAGTTTCAGATGTTGCAAATAATGAAGCAAGTGCTGTAAGAAAAGTCACTGTTGTTGATACTGTTAAACCAGTATTTTCAGGTATAGATGATTTAACATTAAACTTAAATGATAACTTTGATGCTCTAGAGGGTGTAACAGCTGTAGATGAAGTTGATGGAGATTTAACAGATTTGATAACTGTTGAAGGTGGGGATTTAGTTGATACATCTGTCGTAAAAGAGTATCAAGTTACTTATAAAGTATCTGATAAATCATCAAATGAAACTGTGGCAGTCAGACTAGTATCTGTAATAGATAATATACCTCCTGTATTAACTGGTGTTGAGGACAAGAATATAGAAGTAGAACCAACATCTAAAGAAGAAGTTTAATAAATAATAGAGGTGAAATTATGGGTAACTTTAATGTCGCTTATAGTGCTGGTGGTAACTTAGATAGAATAAAAAAAGTTGGAAATATAGAAGAAATAAATAATATAGAGAGTATAGATAAGATAGATAGTTTATCTGAAATAGAAAACATAGAGATTCTTAAAAATATTGAAAACTTAGAGCAAGTGAAAAATGTAGAAAAGCTTGAGTCTGTTTCTAATATAGATAACCTCAATGAAGTTAATATAGTCAATGAAATAAAAGAGATAGGAAGTATAAGAGGGTTTGCATCAAAAACACAGCCATATAATTATATGAGATTGCTAGAAGTTCCAGCACTTAGAGGAGTATTTGAAGAAGAGATAGTTTTACCTCCATCTGAAGTTGAGATTCTTGCTATATCTGTTACATGTAGTGGATATGGAGAAAATGACCACTATAATTTATATTTTAATGGACAATTGTGGTTTAAGGATTGGTACTTGGGGGAAGTAAAAGAAGGTCTTTTCTTAGGTTCATCTACATATGTATATGCAGCACCTCCAGATTCAAGAGTAGTTTTAAAATTTCATAATGATAGTGGTACTTCTAAGAAATTATGGTTTGGTATAAGAATGTTAAAAGACCCAGAACCAATTTAAAGATAGAAAGGAAAATTAAATATGTTAAGTAATGAAATAAAAGATTTTGTCTTCCATGAGTTTAAAACAGATGCAGATAGTTTTGTAAAAGATTTAGCAAATGTTTTAGCTTTAGGGAATTATACTAAAGAAGTAAAAGATATATCTGGAAATTTAATGAGAAAATCTTTGCCTTCAAAAGAGGATTGTTGGAATATAGTGTATCCAAATCCAAACTTTAAACTTATAAAAGATAGAGAAGTTTCTTCTTTTGATGAGATAAATGCAGGCGAATATGAAATAATAACTAAGGACCAAATTTCTAAAATAACTGATTCTGTTGTTGTAAGAGCTGTTACGAGACCATCTGATAGAATTACTCAGCAAACAACGAAAGTTGGTTCTGATGAAATTTCAAAATATGGGCTTCTGGATAATGATATAGAAGAAAATACAGTTATGTATCTGGAAGTGTACTTTCCAAAATATTTATGTGATACAGAATTGGATGACCCCACTCAACAACGAGATGGAAAAACTGTACCAAAAGTTGTAAATCTAAAAACTGGTGTAAAAGATGCACAAGCTAGAAACTATCACAACTGCTATATGAGAATTTTTGATAATCCAAATAAGGATTATTCTGGACCAGCAGAAAATGTTATAGATATGGTAACTGGTGATATATCTGAATTTAATTCTGCTTCATCTGAATGGTGTAAACTATCTTGGTTTACAGATTTTGATGAAAAATTTAAATCAGAACTTGGTATAACTGGTTCAGATGCTCTTTTAAGAATACCTATTACATCTTCTTTAAATAATAAAACTAAAATAAGAGTACTTGCTAATATACATCCAAATAGAGTACTTATAAATGTGACAGGTAATCCAAATGTAGATTATGAGGACAATAGATATTTGGTTGGTCAAGCATATATAGGTTCTATTGACAGTTTTGATTTTGCTAAAAAGGACATAGCTGGAAATTTTGGTATATTTACAACTTCTTCATCTGTACCTTCTATACCAAAGTTTAATATCAAATATAGTGAGCCTTTTAATGGAGTTAATATACTTGGAACTGATGGTGGCAAAACATCAGGAAAGAGTGTTATATCAAATGCAGGGTCTAAGTCAGCATGGGTAAATATAGGTACATTCCCTTGGTTAAATAATTCACTACTTAGTACTAGACCAGTAGATACTGTAATAAAATATACCTATAATAGGAGAGATGTACCAAGAGATTTTGAAGCAAATATTGCAGGTGGTAAAACGACTATATATGAACCTAGTTTACAAATTACAATAGGTGCTTCTGTAAACAATGAATTTGTATCTGAGTTTGGATTAATGAATCCAAACGTAAAATATTATAACGGATATGGAACATATTGTATTACAACTAATGCAAGAACATCTATATCAAGGGAAAGAGTTACTTTTCCATCTGAATTGCCAATAACTATAGATAAACCAATAGTAAAAGATATGACAGTAGAAGTTCAGGTAACTTATAATGAACAAGACCTATACAACTATATTAGAAGATATGTAGCACAAAATGATGGAAAAGGTCTTTTAAATGACTTAAGCTACTATATCTATGGTTCACAAGATGGAATGGTTGAAAGACCAATTTATTTTTATCTAGGTTTTGATGAAGTAGAAGAAAGAACTACCCAAGAAGGTGGTTCAAATAGAGATAAGTATGGAAATCTCATAGATATAAAATACCATCAAACTTATGGTGTACATACAGCAAATGGAACAACAGATTTTGCAATGTATAAAACAGACTCTGCTGACTATTTCCAAAGTCACTATTTTATGTTCTCATCAACAGAGCAATTCATGAAAAAACATATGTATGGTAAATCAGTTTATACAAACGAATACTTTGCAGATAGAATAAAAATTGTGCATAGTGCAGAAGGTGTTCGCGGAGCTTTATCAGGTATGATAGTGATAGATGCTGAATCACTTTTCCCATTTGATGAATTAATAGTAAATAAAACTTTTGAGAAGTACGAAGATAAACCAGAAGAAACATACATATACCTTCCACTAACTACTCCTTATACTCCTTTTGCAAATTCTCCAAATGAAAGATACGGTGTGGGAATATTAAAAGAACTTAAATACAATGAAAGTAATGATGATTCTAAGTGTGAAGCTGCATTAAGAGAAATACAAGATATGTATAAAGATATTTATTCTTGTACAAATAATGAAGAATCAGTTTATTTTGCTGATAAAACGAATAATGGATTAGAGATAACATGGGATTCTTCTGATACGAATATAGTGAGTTTTTCTAAAGGAGCAGATGTTGAAGAACCTACAATAGAATTAAAAATAACTCCTGAAAATCCAACTTTAGCAGTTGGAGAAAAAAAATCTCTTTCTTTACTTGAAGGAGAAGAAATAGTAGTAGATGATAAAGTAGTTTGGACTTCATCAAATGAAAGTATAGTTACTGTTTCTCAAAAGGGAGAATTAGCAGGGATAAAAATAGGTGGAGCCGTTATAACTGTTAGATATAAAAGTAGAAAAGTTCAAACTGAAGTAAATGTAAATTCTACAGATGAATTGGACGAATCAGATTCACAAGAAGAACCTGTTATATAAAATATGATGAGAAATAGAAAGGATGAATATTAATGTTAGGTATAATTAATAGACCAGATTTCTATGAAGGAGATAAGGAAATCTATTTATCTGCTAATGTAAAATCTGGAGAAGTCTCTAAAACTAAAAAATTTAAGGTGCTTGTAAAAGCATCGAAGCGAACTGATTTACAAAGTGTTCTAGAGGATATAGGAAACATATCTATACCAAATATAGTTACAGAAAATCTGACATTTATACAAAAAGGTAGTTGTGGTTCAACTATAGTATGGTCGTCTTCTAGCCCAAATATAATAGGTCAATCAGGAAAAGTAACAAGACCCGTATTTGGTGAACAAGATGCAAAAGTTACTATAAACGTCATTGTGTCAAAGGGAAGTGTAAGTAGAAGTAAAGACTTTAAAGTTACAGTACCAGCATGGACCCAAGAAGGTGAAGTTGAATCTGCAGCCAATGCAATAACTTGGGAACTTATTAGAAATAAAAATACTGATATAAATAAGGTTACAACTGACTTAATACTTCCAACTACAATAGGAAATGAAATAGCGATAACATGGACTACAAGCAATTCTACTTGTTTGAGTGATAAGGGAGTAGTTACTAGACCTGCATATAAAGATGGTGATAGTATTGTATCTGTTACAGCAACACTTACTAAAGGCGAACTTACATCTACAAAAACTATAACTAATATTAGAATACTTAAACAAGAACCTACTAATCAAGAAAAAGTAGATGATTTTGTAAAAACTTTTGACTTTGCTTCATATATTGCACCAAATAAATCATTAACAGAACTTAGTGATAACTTTACATTGCCTGCTAAAGTTGAAAATATGTTATTGACTTTTTCGGCACTTGATAATGAAGGTGAAGATTTAACATCAGCAAATATAAAATTAGAGCTTGATAGTCAGTCTCTTTCTTATAAAGCCACAATAGTGAGACCTAGTTCTAGCACTGGTGACTTCAGTTTTAATTTAAAAATTGAAGCTAAAATCACTGTTTTATCAGGAGAAGAAACTTCAGAAGAAGTTAAGGCTTCTAAGATATATTCAGCTAAGATATTAGCTATAATTGAAGAATAGATGATTGCAACTTTTAAGTTTAGCACTGGCGTTTTCGTCAGTGCTAATTTTAAATATAATCTTTCTGGTGATGAAAATGCTATAGGTTTATTTTATAAGGTAGAATGTGAACATACAAAAAGTAGTATAGATAATACTTTGTTGATGTTAAAGAATGACGGAAAGTCAATGTGTATTAGTAAAAAACAGAAAACTTTTATAAAAAGTAAGAAGTCTTTACGACAACCATCAGTTGTTAGTATCTATATAAATAAAATATATGAAAAGCTATATGATAGAAATATTAGTGAATATATAAGTAGCTATAAAGATTGTAAGAGGTTTAGAAATTCTAATAATACATTAAAGTATCTAAGTAGAGAAGATCAATATTTAGATAAATCAATTATAGAGCATATGATATTTGTAGAATATAAAAACACTAGAGATAAAATACAAATAAATAAAGATTATAATACGCTTCAGACTAATCAAAATACCTTATTTTTCCAAGATAATACAGCTGAAGTAAGCAATGTTGATAAATATCTAAAAAATTATGACTATGGAGATATGATAGATACACCAAGTAAACAAGTTTTTGGAGATACTATAGCTATAAACATAAGTGACACGGAAAATGATACATATATATTTGATTTTGAAAAAAATGTAAGAGATTTAGATAAAAAAGTAAATGTAAATGATTTTATAAACGTTGAGAGTTCAATAAATAATAAAATATTTGTAGAAAAGCCTAAATTAGTTGAAGGCTATATTAAGAACTTATCCATAGATTTACAAAATCTTATAAAGGATGGAGATTTGAGAAAGATTTCTGTGGAAGAAAATAAAACGTCTACATCAAATTCTTCAGCTAATGCATATATTAATTTGCCTTATTTTATTGATATAACAAACGTACCAGAGGTTTTAATAAATGATAACATAAAACTACGAAATAGTTTTAATAATAAAATACTTATAGAAGATAAAAAATATTTATCAAAGGGATATTCAGGTAAAATACAAACATTTTTAGAATCTAAATATAATTTATATAAAGGTGAAGATTATATGGAGCCATATTATTTACTAGATAGTATTGAAAAAAATATAGATGGTAGTCTTCATATTATAGATAATATTAAAAATTTTACACATGAAGGTTCAAATATTCAAATATATGAGATACTTGATAGTTATGATTTTGTAAAGGGGAAACCTACATTTAACTTATATAATTTAGATGTAAGTATAGGAATGTCTGACAACCGAAAAATTTATATTTCTAGTATAGACTTATTTTCAAAATACTACAACCCAAAGTTTGATTTTAAAAATGATGAATATAACTTATTAATGTCAAAGTCTAATAATAAGGAAACCTCTATAACTGAACATAAGTTATCTGGAGAATATAATGAGGGTAATTTATCTACTATTGACCTAACTATATATCCAGATTATCTTTTAAAGCCGTCATTATATGTATCTGAAAACTATGTATATAAACTATTAGAAAGTGGCAAATATAGACTCTTAATAAATAAAGAATTTGAAAAAGGAACAATACAAAAAAATGACTTTAAAATAGATTATGATTATAATCTGATAAATTTTTATAAAGAGGGGAATTTGTTAAATGTTTTAGGTCATATAGATGAGCTATATAAATACAATAGTAATCTTTATAATATGTATCAAATTCAATTTGGAATAATAAAAAAAATCAAGGGTGTATCATCTAATGAATCGCCAATTGAATTAAAACTTTCAAAGTTACCTACATATAAAAATGATGATGGTTATTTTGGAGTTGCGACAGAATATTTTCCTGAATTCGTAGTAATAGACGGAAGTGAAGACGAATTGATTCTTCCCAAAAATGGTTTTGATTATAACATATATAAAGATACGATATTTGGTGATAACCTCATAATAATAGATAAGGACAAGTATGTAAAAAAATACACACAGGCAGGAAATCAAATAATTGAATTGCCTATAGAAAATCCAGTTGATTATTTTGCAAATATAGCAATAGATGTTATAAATATTGATGTTTCTGTTATGAAGTATGTTCTTGATACACTATACAATCAATGGAGGCATAATATTTACAGATATGCTGGGATAGAACCTGAAAAAGCCATAAAAGATTTATTAGATTCAACAATGAAATATATAGGTGAAAAATACTATTGGGATAGATGCAAAATACCACATCTTGAAAGAACCTTAAAACTTTTCCTATGGTATTCAGAAATGAGTATATTGTGCAATTCAGAGTATGAAGTTGTATATATAAGAGAAGATTGTGAGATTGATTATTCTAATAAAACATTAGGAAATTTAGAAAAAAATATATTATATATTGATAACTTAGAATTGACAGATGACTTTGTTTTATCAAGTAAAGAAAAAGGTGTAAATTCCAAGTTAAAATTTAAAGTTAATCAAGAATTTGATTTACAGCTAAAATTTAAAGCCTATATGGAAAATAGTGGTGTGCTAGAGATACATATAGGGGAAGATATTTATACATTTTTAGGAGATGAAAAACCATCTCATAATATAGATTTAAAAATTCCAAAAGAAGTTAAGGAAGTAGAAATTTTGTTTTTTTATGATAATGAGGAATCTTTTATAGATATAGCAGTTTTTAAAATAAAAGATATGTTCAATAAATCCGTTAATATAAAGTATCTTGGAAAGCTTGGTAAAACAAACAAAACTGTAGAGTATTTGATAGATATGCTAACCATTGCAGGTGAGTCGATAGAAGATACACAAGTTAAATTAGGAATTCAAAATTCAGTACAAGTTGCATATGCACTTGATACATTTAAGGATTACATGTTTAAGCATCATGATAATAAAGAAAAAGGGAAGCGAAGGGTAATTAAGAAATAACAAATAAAAATTACTAAATAACTATCAAAATAAAGGAAGGGAAGAAATCTTATGGTAAATTATCAAATTCAATATAAAGAAAAAGTAAATCAAAATGAATTATCTGGACCACCAAATGAAGCAAATGAATTTTGGAGGGTGGTATGTGACATGCCAACTTTACAATCAGCAATAGCAACTACTAAATCACTAGTGAAAAAATACGGGTATGAAAATTTTCAGATATGTAAAGTAACTAGTATAAGGGTTGAAGTTCATGCAGAGTAAAAAAAAATTGAATAAAATATCTACAGGACATATATTTAGTGAGGAATTTAATGGTACAATGAATCCTCTATGGGATATATTTCCAAGTGACAACAATAGAATCACCTTTACAGGTGATTCTATTAAAATACTTGAAAATACTGATAAAACAGAATTATTGATACCATCTCCAAAAGATTCTGGATACGTATTTCAAACACATATAAGATATGAACCAAAAGAATCTAATAATGGTGGATGTATAGTTAAGTCTATTACTGAAAATTACATAGAATGTGAATTATCAGCAGAAATCGAACCAATATATTATTCATATTTAAAAGTAATGTATTCTGATAACTTTGTATTAAATCTTAGAGCATCAAAAGATGGATTAAATTGGGAAGATTTTGGAAGTACAAAATTACTTGATTCTAATTCTATAGGATATTATCTAAATGACAATAAAAATGCATTAGAAATATTTAATTGCGAAATGTATAAGAGTAATTTTATAACTATTATAGGAATTGACAAAACACAAAGTATTAAAATATATGATGAAAATAATAAAGAAATAGTTACAAATGTAGATATGAAATATACTGAAGATTCTGTTGTTATTGATTTATCATCAAAACTTTTTCCAATAAATAATGTAAGGATAGAAGTTGAAAGTGGAGGTAGATTATCTGACACTATAACTATAGACAAGTTATACGGTGGAGATGTGTATTCATTTGAACCAGAAATTAGGTTTATTGTCAATGAAGCTAATATGGATAATGGTGATTTTGATTTAGGGCTAGTACAAGGTAAAGAGAGAGTTTATGAGTTACAGGTAGTAAATGAAGGTAATTTTACTAAAACTGGAATTTTAAAAATAGTTGGAGTTTCTAGTTATGATAAGGGCGATAGTATGGCTTATTTGATGCCATATGGGGATTCAAGTGGAAGCTCTGAATTGTCTAAAGAGCTAGAGATTAGTTTATTGTCTGGAACTACAACTAAGTTTCTAATTAAGATAATAAAGGATTCTAGTTGTATAACAATTGATGACAAATATAGTTTTAATATTATATTCATGTAAGGTGGTAGGTGAGATGGGTGTAAGAATAAAAAGATATGGAAAAACAGAATATTTAAATGACCATAATCAATTAAAGAATACGGATATAGAAAATCAACATCCAATAAAAGCTATTACTGGATTGAATAAAAAATTAGATAATATAGAGAACAATATAAGTATTAATATAGATAATATAAGAAGTAACAGAAATGATATAGATATTATTAATAAGATGATAGAAAATGGAGAAATCGGTAGTGGAGGTTCTGGTGGTGGAGCTGATATAACTCCACTAGTTGAAAGAGTAAAAGTATTAGAACAAAATGTAGTTATATTAAATAATAATAATTTAGAATTAAAAGAGTTCGTGGTTAATGTATTGAATGAAGTAAATCGATTAGAAGATGAGCTTATAAAAACAAAACTTATTGTAGATGAGTATCATAAAAATACCAATTTGAATAAAAATAGTTTTACTGATGCTTTGATAAATGATGACTATATACAAAATCTAATTGGTTGTAAGATTGATATAAATAATGACAATGTAAGGTAAAGTGAGGTGATAATATGCAAGGAATTGATAAATACACTTTAGTGTACTTAAAAGCAGAAGATTTCACTGACAGCAGTTTTAATAATATAGAGATAACTTCTGGAGGTGCTCAAATTATAGATGATGGTTGTTTTGGAAAATGTTTTAACTTCACAAATGTAAATCAACGATTGAGAGTTCCAGATGGTTCATATAAATTAAATGATGAATGGACTATAGATTTTAGATTATATATGAATTCACTGAGTACTCCTACGACCTTTGATATTCTAGGTAAAGGATACTATCAAGGTGGAGTTAATAATGGATTTGTTATTAGAATAGAAAATAATGGTTTAATTAGTATTATGTTAACCAATAACTCAACAGTAAGAAAACGATTAAATACTTCAACTCAAGCTATAAAGGTTAATACTTGGCAACATGTATGTTTTATGTACAAAAATTATAATTTAAGCATTTATATTGATGGAAAATTCGCATGTTCTTTTATTGATTATGAAACAGATATAAATGGTACAGGTAGAGATTTAATCTTAGGTGGAGGATGGGAAACTGATTTCACTAGGTATTCAAACCATAGAATAAATGAATTTAGAATTTCTAATGTAGCAAGATGGACAGAAGATTTTAAATTACCAACAGAACCGTATGATTATTCTCCTAATATTGAGGTAGTGGAGCAAACCGAACATCATATAAGTTTTAATGTATTATCAAATACAACTACTATAAATAAAGTTAAAATTTATATAAACAATGAATTAGAAAAAGAGTATATTGATATTTTTGAAAATTTAATATTTGATATTATATATGATGAAAAATATCTAATTGGAGAAAATGAAATAAAATTTGTTATTGAATACAATGATACTAAAAGTGTAGAAGAAAAAGTATATCATCACAGACAAGGGATTGATGAAAATACAGTATTCTTTTTAAATGGAACAGAAGTAGTTGATAGTAGTTATAATCCAAAAGTTATAAATAACAATGGAGTGACAATGTCTGATGGTGGTAAATTTGATAAATTCTATAATATGAAATCTGGATATTTACAAATACAAAATTTTAATCCTCATTTTAGAAATTTTTCAATAGAGTTTTATTTGAAGTTTAATGATAATAGTACACAAGATATATTATTTGATACTAGAGTTTCTTCTTTTAACAAAGGATATTTAATTTATACAGAATCTAAAAAATTAACATTCTACCTTAGTTCCTCTTCATATTCTTCTATAGATTATTCAAACTTCGATAAAAGTGTTTACCATCATTTCGCTTTTGAAATTAAAGACTACAAATATATAAAGATTTATCATAATGGTATACTTAAAAAAATAGATACTTTATCTGAGATACCACAAGAACATGCAAGCAACAACATATATATGTCAAAAAGATGTGATGGAGGTAATTATCGTTTTACTAATGAATTAAGCATGTTTAGAATTTCTAAAGTGAATATATACAATGAAAATTTTACACCAACAAATATTCTATATTGTTACGAACCTATATTGAAGGCAAACCAAGCATCTGAAAATCAATTAATATTATCAATAAATGATAAATCGAATGTAATGAATAAGCTTGAAATTTTTGTAAATGGAACATTAAAAGAAACTATAGTAGATAATTTCAATAACATTTCTTTCAATTTATTGTTAAACGATTATAATGATGGTTTTAATGAATTTGAGTTATTAATGACATTTAACAATATTAAGCGTATTATAAAAAGATTTAAAATTTATAAAGATAAAGAAAGTCTAATACTTACAAGTAAATATTTTGAGGTAAAGAAGATTTTATTTGATAAAACATATACTCACTTTAAACCTTTATTTTTAAGTAATGGTAGTGTTAATGTTTTATATTCAACAAATGATAATGAATTTACATACTGTGATATTAATAGTTTTACACAAATAAATTCAAATAACATAAGATTAATGTTTTTAATGGATTCAGATGCTGTAATTGAAGCTTATAAAATTTATCTAAAGGATTGTATTGATACAACTAACATTAACTTTAATGAAGTTTTGCCTCCACCAAATAATATAGATAAATTTCCAGTAACTGGTGGTGGAGGGCTTAGTAAAGAATTATTTGATGTTATAAAGCGTAATTTTGATATTTTAAACAATAAAATAATAGAAGAACAAAAATATATAAAATATATAAATGATAGAATTATTTCAGTAGAAGATAAAGTGTATGATATTGAATTTGATGTAGATGAGTATCATAAGAATTCTGATTTAAAATGTAATCGATTAACTGACACTCTTATTGATGATAGGTATATAAAACAATTAATAGATTGTAAATTATATGTTGATAGTGACAATGTCAAATAAAAAAGAAGGTGGATAAATGGCTACAGTTGGCGAATCATTGCTACAACCAGAAGAAGGATGGAAAAGAATTGATAATATTAACAATAGTTTTAAATATATAGGATTATGGAAAAAAGACACAAATACAGGTCTTTATAATAACACAGGAATGTTCATACCAGAAAATGCTACTGTAGAAGAAGTAAATTCAAGTTATATCAAATTTGCTTTTTATGGCTCAAAAATAAGAATTTTTCATTCTAGATATCCCAGTCATTCCTCTAATATAAAATGTACTATAGATGATATTAAATATGAAATTTATTCTATTCATGGAGAAACTATAAGGCAATATCTTGCTTTTGAAAAAATAAATTTAGAAAAGAAAACTCATATAGTAAGGATTGAAAGCAATGATAGTGTTAGGTTTGATTTTGATTGTATAGATATAGATGTAGATGGATACATGGTGGAACAAATTGAAACCAAACTAACGAAAAAATCTACATTAGAATCTATGGAAATAGGAGATATAATTCCTTGCAGATATACAGCTCCTATTCCTGGAAAGGTAGGATATTTTTCAGAACTTGGAATTTGTAATTGTGAAGGAATAGATGTAGATACTTCATCAGATACACCAGATGGAAAGTTTTATTTTATAAAGGTTGATGGTAATAAGTTTATCGCTGATAGAAATATTCAATCATCTATTTCATGGAATGAATTAAATAAAAGTAAATTAACTTGTAAAATGTTTTCTCCAAATGCTTTAGTATTTAATGGATTTAATGGAAGTTTATCGTATGTAAGTATACCTATATCAAAAATTAAAACAATTAATGAAATAGCAATAAAGATAAAAGTATATAAAGAAGACTGGACAGTAGGAACAGAAGATAGATTTTTTAGCTGTACAGAAGGTGGAGGTTATGCATTTTGTTATGTACCAAAAGATAGATACCTTAGACTAGAGATTGCTACAAATTCTTCAGATTATTCAACTTTATATTTTATTACTGGATTTAATATTGATTTATCTAATAATGGATGGAAAACTTTTTACATATCATATAATGGAGAATCAGTTAAAATATATGATGGAGCAATTTTAAAATTGGATAAAAACCTAAACGGAGCTATTATATATGGAAGTACAGATCATCTTGTATTAGGTAGTGAACCAGGAAGAGGGGTTTCTGTAGACGAAGGTTATCGATTAAATGCAAAAATATCAGAGTTTGCAATATGGGATAAAGCAATAGACCCAGTAACTATAGAAGAAAATCTAACTGGTAATGAAGAAAACCTAATTTGCCTATTTAAATCTAATTATGCAATTGGAGACAAGCTTTATGATTTATCACCAACTAAAAATAACGCAACTATTAGTAATTGTGTAAAAGAATATGATTATATTAATGACTATTATTATACTATTCCAAATGGAGGTATAGCGTATAATGATGATATAACTGTGTCTTTTCCAAAGACAGCTTTAAAATCAAATGAAGATGATGACTATATTTTAGAACAAAGTTCAACATACAGTACAGGATTTCTTGCGTATTTAGCTTTCAACAAAACAAACATAGATTCTGATGACTGTTGGCATAGTAATTCTGAAGATAATCCATATATTAAAGTATCATCAAAAAAAGGTAAAATACAAGCTTCTGGCTTTAGGTTAACTAACAGAGATTGCCCTCGTTCTATTCAACCTCCATCTACTTGTACTGTATATGGGAGTAACGATAATGAAACTTTTGTAAAAATATATGAAGCATTAAATTTACCTTCAGATAACAAAGCTACCTCTTATCATTACTTTAATTCAAAAGTTGAATATTTAAGTTATAGATTTAGTTTTAAACCTGTAGGGTTATATGTGGCTATAGGTGAATTAGAAATGTTCAAAGAATACGAATATAAAAATACATCTTTAAGTTTAATTAATAAAAATAAAGGTGGTTGGCCAATAGAAAATGATTGGGACAAATACATAAGAAATAGTGATTTAAAAGAAAAGATAATAGCAGGTGATAATGACATATGGAACTATCACGATATAGCTTCTTTATGTAAAGAGAAAGTTATTACAGGATTAAAAGATATTAACAATGAAAATATAGAACCCGCAAATGGAAATATATTAATACCAGTTCGTGGTAAAATTGAAGATATTGATGATTTGTCAGCAAAAAGATTTAATATATGTTTATCTTCATCTGTTGCTAAAAATACAGGATTTAGACCTACGTTAATTACAGAGGTAGGTGGAAAAAATGGCTAATATAGGAAGTACTTTACCACAACCAGAGCAAGGATGGAAAAGGTATGACAATACAGATAGCAGAATAAAATATATAAATAAGTGGACTATGTATAATGATACTACAACTGCTTATAACAATACAGGATGTATTACAAATTATAGACATGGTGAAAATGGTATATTAGAATTTAGATTTACTGGTCCAAAGATAAGATTAATAGTTCCTGGGTCTGATGCTTCTCATACTAATAAATGTACTGTAGAAATAGATGGAGAGAAGTTTATAGCTAGTCAATGTACACCAAGTCTTGTGCATCCTAATTACATTTATCAAATGTTATTTTTTGAAAAATTTGATTTAACTGATAGTATTCATACAGTTAAATTATATATAGAACCTGGAACTCCACCACCTCCAAGTGCTCCTTATGGAGATAACTACTTAAGCTTAGATTCAATTGATATTGATACAAATGGACAATTACTACATTACAAATTAGAAGAAAATAAAATAATTAATGATATTCAAATTGGAGAATATATATCTTGTGATTATATTTATGATAATGGATTTTCAAATTTTGGCGATGGAAAAACATTAACTTTTATTTGTGTTAAAAATAATTTCAATCAACATATCTTAATTTCTGACATAGTAATACCAAACTTGAGCTTTGATGAAATAAATGACAAAGGTTTTATTTATGGAAAAAAATTGGATAATCATCCATATAAAGGTTACTCATGTATTATAAAATCAATCACAGATAGTCCATATAATGACAGTTACTTACATTCAGAGTATGATAAATTCATTTTAAATAGTAGTTTGAATAATTTAATTACTTCTGGAGATAAAGATATATGGCATCATAATTTGTCATCTATAACTGACACCTTTTCTGCTTCAGACAATATGAAAGTAACAGTTAGAGGAGGTATAAGCTCAAATTCATATAATGTGGTAAATACATCTACTAAAAGTGACACAATTGGATTTAGACCAGTTTTAATTATGAATAATATATATTTATATCCAGAGTTTAATATTGATTATACTTTTGGAGAATGGAATGGGATTATAAGTATAACAAATATATTATTAGATAAAACAATAGAAGTATCAAAAATAAAAGTGAAAATAACAAATAAAAATAATACAGAGATATTATATACAGATTTATTAAGTGTAAATGAAGGTAATTTAAATTTAAATATAAGCAATGTTGGCTTGCTAAATGGACTGAATATACTAGAAATCATTATAGAAGATGAAAATGGATATGTTTCAAATCCTAAGACTATAAAAGTCTTTAAACACAATAAAGGTCTTATTCAATATTATAAAATAATTTTAACTGATAATATATCATTTGATAAATCATATAAAAATATGAAAGTTAAATTGAAATCTACAGGTTCAATTATTGGAATTTATACTATAGATAATATTAATTACAACGTTTTTGACATAAATTCTATTTTTAACATAAATTCTAATAATATTAATTTGTTACTATTAATGGACAAAGATACTATTTTAAATGCATATAAACTAATTTGTGAAGACATTGAAACCATTAATTTTGATAATATTGAATTAAAGCCACTACCTCCATATGATGAAGGAAATTCTGGCTCGATAGATAAAGAAGAGGTAGTAAAAATAATAAACGAAACTGTCAATTCAAAACTCGATTTAATAAATAAAAATCTAAATATATCTAATTTAAAAATTCAACTAAAATATGATAAAGAATTAAATCTTTCAGCTAACTATACATCTAATTATTATATAGATGCCAAGCTTGATACAGTAGAAAGAGAAGGTGAATAGTATGGCTAGTATTGGAGATTCCCTTCCTCAACCAGAGGAAGGCTGGAAGAGGTACAATGATGATTTTATAAATATATTCTACTCTGAATTGTATAAAAGAGTTCCTATAAGTTCATGTTATGGTGGAATGGGTACATATGTTAAAAATGTTCCTTATGATGAAACAGATATTAATTTTAGTTTTATTGGTTCAAAAGTAAGAATAATGTGTGACGTATGTAGCGATAGGTCTGATTTAATTGATATTAATCTTGATGGTAAAGTTGAACAATTTAGCACAAGAACTGGTAACGCTATGAATTTTTCTAAAATAGTATATGAAAAATTAGACCTAGATAATAAACTACATAATATTAAAATATCAATAAATAAAAATAGTGTTGTTGTTTATTTATTCTTTGACTGTATAGATATAGATGAAAGTGGACATATATTGTCACCAATAGAATATAAATTGACACAACGAACATCAATAGAAGATATGGAGATAGGAGATATAATATCTTGTAGATATACTGCTTCTATTGCTGGGGAAGTAGGAAGTTTTTCAGAGTTAGGAATTTGTAACTGTGAGGAAATCCCTAGGGATGTATCAAGTGCAACTCCAGATGGAAAATTCTTTTTTATTAAAGTAGATGATAATAAGTTAATAGCAGATAGAAACATACAAAACAATATATCTTGGAATCAGACTAATGGTAATTTAGATTTTTTATGGAAGGAAAAGGTATTTCCTTTAAGCACATGTGAAAGTGACGAAACAGAAGAATATATTTTAAAAGCAAGTAGTGTGTTTGCAGAATGTTATCCTTTTTATGCATTTGATGATTATATTAATAGTATGTGGCATAGTAATCCTGGATATCCTCAAACAGTACAGGTTACATTCAAAAAGAAACATCAAATTATAAATTTTTATAAAATAACAATAAGAAATAATTATATGATACAAGCTCCTGCAAAATGGACAATTGAAGGTAGTAATGATGAAACAATATGGAATATTTTACACAATGGGTCAATCAATGCATCTCCTAGCCCAGGACAGGTTTTTTATTTCAATTTTAATAATGAAACTGAATATAAACATTATAGAATCAAAATAACAGATTCTTATTCTACAACAAGTCATGTTGCTATAGCAGAAATAGAATATTTTTATATAAAAAAAGATGGAAAGATATGTTTGCCAGATGGTGGAGTAGCCTACAATGATGATATAACTGTATCTTTTTCAAAGAAAGCTTTAATATCAAAAGATAAAAACTCATTTTCAAGTTCAACGAATAAGAACCAAGGTGGTTGGCCAACCGTTAATGATTGGGATACATATATATGGAAAAGTAATTTGAATGGAAAGGTAGAGTCTGGTGACAATAAC
This sequence comes from Clostridioides sp. ES-S-0054-01, assembly GCA_021561035.1. Lineage (NCBI taxonomy): Bacteria > Bacillati > Bacillota > Clostridia > Peptostreptococcales > Peptostreptococcaceae > Clostridioides > Clostridioides sp. ES-S-0054-01. The sequence goes on along the minus strand of CP067346.1, from coordinate 2,319,603 downwards.
ATATGGAATTATAAATATGTTGCATCTTTAACCAATAACATTGCGATTTTATCAGTTGTAGATGTAACTGGAACAAGACCAGATGGAACCTCAGTTGCTGTTAGAGGATATAATGATAAATACGTAAATGATAGTAGTCCTAAAAGGTTTGGCATAATAAATAATGCCTATACGGCTTCTAATGTGGGATTTAGACCAATGTTAGTTATAGGTGGTGATATATAATGGCTATTATAGGCGAAAGATTACCAGAACCAGAAGTAGGCTGGAAAAGATATGATGAATCAAATATACGAGCTATAATAAAGGGTTCTTTTTGGGGAAAAGAAGTTCATAATGCTTTTTATGGAGGCTCCAGTATTTGGCTTAAAAGTGTTGACAGTAGCTACAAATTTAAATTTTATGGAAATAAATTTAGACTTATATCAGATAGAAATACAAATAGACCTAAAGATAATACTAAATTAATAATAGATGGAGTTGAACACATTTGTAATACATATGGACAAACAAGTGGTCAAATACTTCTCATTGATGTAGTTAATTTAGACAATTCTATACATGATGTTATAATATCTCCAGTTAAAGAGGGTCTTGCAACTATTGACTGTATAGACATAAATAAAGATGGATATATTATTGATTTACCTTTAGAAAAAAATAGAATTATTAATAAAATAAAAGTTGGAGAATACATTCCATGTAATTACACTTACAATAATGGTTTCACAGATTTTTATAGTGGGACAGATATGAATTTTATTTGCGTAAATCATACAGATATAGAATCGTTTTTGATATCTGATAAAGTTTTTCCTAATTTATCTTTTGATGAAATAAATCAAAAAGGATTTATATATGGTAATGAATTAGATAATCAGCCTTACAAAAATGATGTATTAATCGTACGTTCGTTAACTGGAGGTGTTAATAATAATGGACTATCTGAATATGATAAATATATTGTAAGTTCAGATTTAAATGGTCTAATAACACCAGGAGATAAAACTATCTGGAATTGGGATATTTGTAGTATCACAAGTTCTATATCAGCATCTGATAATTATAAAATAATAACTAGAGGCTATTCTAGTGTTACAAACTATTCAACGAATAATACTTTCAACAATAAAGGTCCTACTTTTGGTTTCAGACCAGTACTTATTATTAAACATCTATATGCTTCTCCATCATTTGAAATAAATCAATTTGGAAAATTTGGTAATTGTTTTAATATAACAAATATAAATTTAGATATTTCAATAAAAATACCTAAAGTCATAGTTAAAATAACGAATATAAATAATTTACATACTTTAATTTCTACTGAATTAATAGATGTTGTAAATGGTTCTTTAAGTGTAGAGTACGTGTTTGATAAGAATGATTTTATATTAAATAAGACAAATGTACTAGAGGTTACTTTAACTGATGAAAACAACATTTACACATCTATAAAAATAAGTTCATTTCCTATTGAAGATAAGTTATTTATTTTTAATAATTCGATAACATCTACTATAATTGAAAATAAATATAATAAAGGCAGAATGATTGTCTCTGCTAATATTAAAAATAATTATATTATATTACACTTAAATAATAATAATTACATTGAGATAAATCTTGAAGAGTATGTCAGCTTAAATCAAAATACTAAGTTAAAATTTTTATTAGATAAAGATTCTGATTTAACGTCTTATGGATTGGCATTTATATAAGAAGTTATCAACATCAAAATGAATGAAATTTTAAATGAGAAAATAATTATTATGGATAATAAATAAAATTTAAACTAAAATGTACAAAATAAATATAAGTAACAGTATATTAAATAATGTCAAGATACATAGTGTATTTAACTAATCTTAAAGAATCATAACAAATAAAGATGATTAAAGGAAAGAAATAACCATGGACACATCAAAAAAGCTATTTAATGAACAAGAATTTTATGGTAAAAATATTTATCTATTAGGAACTTCAGAATTTGGACCAGTAAACACTCCAATAAAAATAAACTCAATTTCTCACATGAATTCAAATTTTGGCAAAAAAGGTTCTTTAGTTGAAGCGTATAAAATTATAAAAGAATCTAAATTAGACTGTAAAGTTTATCTATGTAAAGTTACAGGAGCACATGCAGAAATTTATTTAGATGTAAAATGTGCTAATGGTGAAGTAGTAAAAAATTGCATACATATTAAATCAAAGCATGCAAATGAAATATATAATGATATAGAAATAATAGTAAATCAAGATGGCTTACAGGTAATCTATCCAAAAAGTTTGGGAGATTATATACTAAAATATCCATATGAAAATTATCCTACCTTGTATGATTTATCAGAAGCTATAAATAAAGATTCTCAAAAACTAAAAGGTATGATAATTTGTAGTGTTTATTGCGATTCTTATATGAAAACAAAGGAATCTATAAGTGAAGTAAATCAAGGTATGCATAAACTTAGTGGAGGATATAGTGGATTAGACCTTGATAAAAACATAATGTACAATAACTTAGACAGTACATACACTGTTTTGGAAGGACTTGATATAGATATTATTATGCCTTTAGGAGTGTATTATGATGATACATTTACAGATGACAGAGAAAAAATAGATAAATATTATGACCTAACTAGGGAATATCTAACCATTAAGAATGGAGAAAGATACTTAACTTTTTATGAACAATTACTGAATTTCTGTAGGATTCAAATGAAAACAGGTATTATAACTCATGGTGTCATTGGACTTAATTTAACTAATGAGATTTGGATAGATGAGAAAGAGTATATTAGTGTACTGGAATGTTTCAAAAAAGTGAATGAAGTATCAAAATTTAATAAAAATTATGAACAATTGGTAAGTGTAGTGGTTGGGGATGTATATACCACATATGGTACTAATATTGTAAATTCAAGTATTGTATATGCTCCTCTTATAGCAAGTTTAGATATCATAGAAACTACCACAAATAAGGAAATTCCAGAATCATTTTCACTATTTAATACGTTTGATATTTCAACAATAAAAAAAATGACTGAGCTTGGATATGTATCGTTTAGATTTAGTCAGCTAATCAGAAGAGTAGTCGTATCAAATGGAATCACAATGAGTAAACATACTGAATATAAGTATTTATGTAATGTAAGAATGATTCAGTTGACTATGTGCTATATAAAAAAAATGCTATATTCTCATATAGGTGAAAATATAGATGCTTTGTTATCATCTGGATATTTGAAAGAAAACTTAATACAATTGTTAGATGAATTAAGAGATAAAGAAATTATAAGTGAATATATAATAAATGAATTGTCTAAACATAAGTCCGGAGAATTATTTTTAGATTTGAGTTTAAAGACTATATATATGTTAGAGTATGTTAGAACCTATAGTGGATTGAGTATAGGTAGGTGAAAAAATGGATACAGAATTTATGGAAAATAATAAAAATAGACTTATAAATGAAGAACACATTGACAACTTTGAAAAAATAGAAAGAATGTTAGAATATATTTTGAAAATAGAATTAGAGGATGATTGGGGAGTAATTTCTTTTGATACAATAAAAAAAGATGAAACAGATAAAATTGTACTGCCACAGATAAATTATAGTGTAAAATTAAGAGAAATATCTAAAGGAAAAAGTCATAAACCAATATTAACTGATGTAATTGATGAATTAGATGAAAATCAAGAAAAAACAGGTAAGGTAATTAAAGTATATAGACAAAGTTTTGATTGTATACTAGAATTTAGATTTCTAGCTAAAACACAAAGAGAATGTAGAAGACTTATGGAGGATTTTGAGGATATAATAGTGTCTTATACAGGATTTCTCAAGAAAAAAGGTCTTGGTGAGATTTTCTTTTTAAAAGAGATAGCAACTAAAGATAGTATAGGTTTTGATAAAAATGTTTCAGTCAAAATATCTGAATATTTTATACGATTAGAGAAAGTAAAGACTTTGAATGTGAATAAATTAAAAAATATAGAAATGAAATTTTCTGTAAAGGATAGAATTTAACCAGGAATAACGTAAATTTTACTTGGTATAAAATCTATAACATCTACAAGATTTAAAGGGGGAAAACCTTTATGGCAAACTTAGGAAATATGTATCCTAATCTTCCAGGAATGTTAGTTGAATTTAAGGATGGTGGTTCTGCACTTAGATTTGGCTCAGATGAATACAATACTGATAGTATGCTGTTACTTGGTACAGCAGTTGATGGACCAGTAATGGAGCCAGTAGCTATAGATGATTCTTCTATAGAATTGCTCTTTGGTTCAGATATTAATTTAAATGGAATCCCAAATGGTTCAACGTTAGTTCACGCATATAAGCAAGCTAGAGATGCTGGATGTCAAGATATAAGGGTGATGAGGGTATCTGGTACATGTGCAACATCAAGTATAAGTGCACCATCACAAGTTATTGAAAAAAATAAGAAAATAGATGAGGATTTATCCATTGTTCATGGATGTGAGAAAACTGATATAAAACTAAGTGGAAAAGGGATTGTTGCAAGTTCTATTAGAGTGTATGTAAAAGGAACAGAACTATTATCTGGATTTGCATATAATGAATCTATTAAGAGTATATCAATAGAAAAAAATGCTTGTGATGCAGGGGTACCTATTTCAGTAGCTTATAGCTATAGATACTGGGTTGAACAGAAACCAGAATACTTAACTTTGAATAAAGATAAAAAGATTTTTTTATCTAATATCCCAAATGGAGCTGCTATAGTGGCTACTTATGATGGTAAACCTATAAATGATGATATGGAAATGAATGATAATGTCATAACAATACCATCTTTAGAGGAGGGAGAAAAGGTAGCTGTAGGTTATAGAATAGAAGTTGTTGGAGAAGAAATAGAAACTCAAACAGACGGAAATGCTTTTATGACTGCTACATCAAGTCAAAAACTACTTTTAAGTAATACTCCAGTAGATGGAACACTTATATTGTATGTTGGTGGAAGTAAGGTATTGGATTTGAATTCTTTTTCAGTAGATAAGAAATCAAAGACTATAACTCTTAAAAAAGAATGTTTTCAAATGGGACAAGTAGTATCAGTAAGCTATTATATGCCAGTTAAAGAGAATATAGAAAGAAAAATAAGATTAAAGTCTAGGTTTGCTGGCGATATATATAATTTAGGTCAAGTGAAAGTAGAAGATTTGAGAGACACTTTTGGCAATTATATAGGAAAATATGTGAAAATCATTAAGCCAGAGTCTAAAATGAGTATTGGAGAAGAACCTTTGATATTATCAACTCTCGACTGCTTAACTTTTGGAGAGTTAGTAGATGCAATAAATAATTTACAAACAACATATTTTGCAGAAACGGATACACCAGAAGTACTTACAAAAGACCTGATAAAATCAGCTACGTATTTTATAGGTGGTTCTAATGGTTTAGGTATGAGTAAGGAAGATATGTTTAAGGCATTGTCAGGAGAAAGAGATAGAAATGGATACATAGTAAAACAAGGTGCTTATCAGTTGCTTGAAAATTATAATGTAGATTGGATAGTACCTTTAGGTATTTATGCTGATGATAAATTATTTGACAGACATCAAGACTTTGCATATGAACTTGCTTTATTTTGTGCAGTGTTATCTTATAGAAATAAATCTACATATGGCGTAATATCAATGAATCCATTAAAAGACACATCTTTGTCAGGTGTTCAATCACACTCTAAATATTTAACACAATATAATAATGAGTTTTTAATGAAGGATGATAAAGGCTCTATAATTACTGATGGACAAGGAAACTGTATAGACCTTGGAAAATTTATATCAGTAGTTGCAGGGCCTACACCTATAGTTGAACATAAGGTGAGCTCACTTAGAGAAGGAAATCCAGCAGTACTTTATGCTGCTCTAAATACAAGTATTTTGACACACTCATCTCCAACAAATAAGGTATTAAGTGGTGTAAAATCATTAAAGTACTCTTTTTCAAATGCACAATTAAATGATATAACAGGAAACAAATTTGTTTCATTCAATTCTAAAAAGTTAAATGGTAGAACTTGTTTAAATAAAGTTTTTGTAGTAGATGCTCCAACATCTGCAAAGAAAGATAGTGTATATTCAAAATTATCTACATTAAAGGTTATGAGAGCAGTAACTGATAATATAAGAGAAGTGGCAGACCCATTTATAGGGGAAGCAAATACAATAGAACAAAGAAATGCATTAAGTGCAACAATTGCAAAGAGATTAGATACACTACTATTACAAGGGGCTATATTAGATTACAGTTTTAATCTAATAGCAACACAACAAGATTTAATATTAGGACAGGCTAAGTTAGAAGTTGGCATAGTAGCACCACAAGAACTTAGAAAAATAACCACTATAGTAGGGTTAAAAAAATAAAAATGGAGGAGAACATCCATTTAGATTTAATAGTTAGGAGATACTGTTATGGCAAGTACGAATATAAACACACTAACATCATTTTCTGGAGCTGATTTAGTTGTAAGCTTTGCAAATCAAGTTATTGGGGAATTACAAAAAATATCATGGGGTATAGAACGTGAAAAAAAACCAGTATACACATTAGGAAGTCCCGATGCACGAAGCTTTTCAAGGGGGAAAAGAGAGATTAAAGGGTCATTAGTATTTGCTATGTTCGACCAAGATTCTCTAATTAAATCTATGAAAAGCATTTTAAAATCATCAGAGTCTACAATATTTACAACGTCAGGGAATTTAGCTATAACTGAAGAGGAAAACTTTATAAATGCAGTAGAAATGTTGAAGTGGAATGTGACGGCACAAGATGCTATAAATTTAAGTAGGAATATGGATAGTAAGTCTAAGTATAATGAAAATAATTCTAAAGTAAGTGATGAAGACTTTAAAATACCTAATGGATTTAGTCCAATAAGAGATAGTAGAATAGTTTATTTAGATTCTTTGCCACCATTTGATATAACAATGACTTTTGGAAATGAACAAGGTCAATGTGCATTTCAAAAAATATATGATGTTGATATAATAGACGAATCTAGTGAGGTGTCTATTGATACAATCGTTTTAGAGAAAAAGTTAAATTATAGAGCTAGAAAAATATCACCACTTATACAAGGTGTATATTCAAAAGAAGAAAAGTTAAAATAAGTGATAAAGTCAAATATGTAAATAGATAAAAGAGGAAAATTAAAAGGTCTCATGTAGTTAAATGCTTGCAAGTATATTTTGCTTATTCAAAAACTACATGGGGTTTTTCCAAATATAAATAAAAAGAGAGGTAGAGTAAAATGGATTTAGACAATACTTTTTACAAGGCATTTTCAAGTACAGATTCTCTTGCATTTGTTTTATTTCCAGAATCTAAACCAATTCTTTTAGGTAGTTTGACAAGTATATCATACTCAATTCAAAGAAATAAAAAGCCAGTAGCATCAATAGGAAGTACACAGGTATCTGGATATACTCGAGGACCTAAGATGATTTCTGGAAAAATGGAATTTGTTTTAATAAATCAGAATCTAATAAGTGAATTGACAAGTAAGGTTTCAGTTTTATCTAATAAAAAGAAGATTAGCTCAGATGAATTGCCCTTATTTGATGTAATGATAGTATCCTTAAATGAATATAAATACGTCACACAGATGATGATATATGGCATAGATATTACTAATGATAGCCAAATTATTTCTATTAATGATGTTTTTATAAAAAATAAAATTTACTTTGTAGCAACAGATTTGAATGATTTTGCAGGTTTACCAAGTAATAAAACAGTACAAAATACTGTAAGTAATTCAAATATATTCTCAAATTCAATATTTTCTTATGATTTTACTATTGAAGGATATGAACACTCTAAAAAAAGTAATTTGAAAGGCGTTAGTTATGACAAATTTAAACTTTAATAGTGCAAATAAAAAAGAAACTAAAAAGAGAGATTATAGTACATATAAAGAAGAATTTTATGGTAGCTCTGATGTATTGATTTATATAAATGGAAAACATAATAAACAAATAGCTGCAATAAAATTTTATGTAAAAGAACAAAGTAAACCTATTTATGGATATACATCTAATACATTTGATGATATAGCTGTGGGAAATAGGATAGTATCAGGTTATATAAAAGTTCCTGTAAGCAATGCTTTAAAAAATACATCTAATTCCTTAGAACAAGATATAAATACTTGTGATAAGTCTATTTTAAATAAAGAAGAAAAAATATCTATACCAGATTGGATATATGGATATGATTTAAGAGGTCTAAATGATAAATATATATGTAGAGAAGATAACAATATCTTATATAAAAATCAATGTAATATAGATGATAATGATGTTTCATTTCTTTATGATAAGTCTCTATTTTATGTTGATTTTGGAAGTAAATATGACATTAGAGTACATTCTGTACAAACAGCTTTGGTATATATGGGGTATATGTATGAAGAACGAAGCTTTAGTGAATTAAAATACGGTTATTATTGTGTGTGTACATTTGATATGGTTAAAGCTTTTCAAAAAGAAAATAAGATTATACCGACAGGAAGGTTATGTGAAAAAACTTGGAATTTAATATTTAAAAAATTATATTCTAATTATAATATTATCATTTTGAAGAATAATGAAAAAGAAATCTGCATTAAAGATAAACAAGAAGAAAATCAGTATAAATCAGGTTGTAATTTAAAAGCTATAAATTCTTTTATTTGTGATGAACTAGAATGCGATTATAACTTAATAGATAGTTTAATATATGATTGTAATTATGCAGAAGATAGTCAGAAATCAGACTTAGAAAATTCAGACTACCAACTTTCTTTTAATCCTAATAATATAAATACACTTAGGAAAAGTAATTTTTCTATAAGTCTTATATATGGAGAAAAAAAAGAAAAATATCGAAAAATTATTGGAGTAACGCCTATATCAGTAAGCCAAGAAATAGATACAACAGGAAATCCTGTGTATGATATATATGAATTCATAGCAAAAGATGTAATTGAAATTAACAGCTAAATAAGGTCTGGAGGGGATTAAATGAATTATGATGAAAAAGAAATAGAATTATTGGCAAAACAAGCTAAGTTGGACTTAGAATCTCAATATGGAAAAAATATAGATGAAATTGATTTATACGCAGATGTTTTTAGTGATGAGAGTAAAAGTGAAGAACTGAAAAATTTAGGATTAGAAGATATTCCTTTATTTGAAAATGGTCCAGGAACAATTCAAGTACAAGCATGGAAAAAGAAATGGTCTGGTTATGATATATATATGATTGATATTTTAAAAAAGAGATTTATATTTAGAACTATTAACAGATTTGAATATAAGCAATTATTATCTCTTCAAAATATTGACACTTTACAACGTGAAGAAATTATATGCAAAACTGTGACATTATGGCCAGAAGAGTATGATTGGAAAGATACTACTAATGCAGGTTTACCAACTTCATATTCTGAAGTAATTATGGAAAAATCAGGCTTTACAAAAGATTTTATAATAGAGGTAATATAGTATGCTTTTAATAGAAGATATTATGAATATAAAAGAAAAAACTGGTTATAAAAAATTAATTCATATTAAATTTGGTACACATGAATATATATTTAAATTAATTAATCTTAATACATATATAAAAGCTAACCTTGTTTTTGATACATATGAAGAATTTAATGATTTTATATGTCAATCTGCATTAATATATCCTAAAGAATTCGTTTTTTCAAAAAGTCCAATAGCAGGATTAACAGATGAAATTTCTAAAAGAATAATTCATGAATCTCACATTTTAGATGAAAGTTCAATAATAGATTATTTTGAGGAAAGTAGAAGCAAACTTAATACTTTTTTAGAACAGAGTAAATTATTTGTAAAAGCAGCATTTCCAGAGATTTCTCTTAAAGAAATACGAGATTGGGATTATGAGAAGCTTATGGAAATGACAGCTAAGTCTGAATATATTCTTAAACTGAGAGGTGTAGATGTAAATCTTGAATATGACAAAGATTATCTAAATAATAAATCTAATAAAGAATATATTAATAGTAACAATAATATAAAATCTAAAGATTATCATTTAGATTCCAATAACCTTACAAATACAAGATGGGATAGACCAGAAAAACTAAAAGTATTGGAGAATAAAAATATACAGAAGTTGAATATGGAAACTGAGCGTATAAGCTGGGATTTTATAAAAATAGGGAATAAAAATGATAAAGATAATGTTATCAATTCAAGGGATATAAATGATAAAAATAGAAATTCTACGAAAAATAAAGATGATATTATAAATAGTAATAATATAAGAAATTCTAAAATAAGCAATTTTCGTATTAATGAAAATTTGAAAGACTATAATAATAACATATCAAAAATTCATTTAGAAATAAGAAGTATTTTAAATAGAGCAGGATATAAAAATATTGACATAAATTATATTTTAGGTGGAAAAGATTCTAATATAGATTTGAATTTTTATGAAAATAGACTTGAAAAATTTAAAATGAAGATGCTAAAAATGATTGGAGATATTATAGATGAATAATGTACATAATATTGAAGAAAAATTTTATGAAGAATATAAAAATTTTTTATTAGGGAGAAGAATAAAAGCTAAGGCAACTTTTAATAATATTAAATCTAAAGTAAATGAAGAATATGATAACTTAGAAAGTAAAGATAACACAATAGAAGATGATATTTTGATAAATAACAATGAAGCATTAAACATGAAAATTTCTGCTCAATCTCCTTTAGATATTGATATAGATTATGGTGAAAAAATTATAAAAAATTTATTTAAAAATATAAAAAATTTAAATATAAGAACTACAATACAAGATGATAGAAAAGATATAACAAATGAGGAAATTGAAAATGTAATATCTAAGATAATTTTGTAAATTTATAAAAGTACTTATGAACTAAAGAGGGTGAATTTATGAATAATGAGTCTAATAAGAGTTCAAATCAATCATATTATGGGGCTGTTGCTCAGGAAATAACTGATAGGGATAGTCAAGAAATAGTCAATATACTATATAGAGAATCAACACTTAGAAACTTAGATGGTAAGTATAAACCTTTAAGCTATTACGAATATATTCAATATGAACATAGGCTTAAATATAAAGATAATATTGACAATATTTTTAGAATAGGAGATTGTTGTTTTGAAATACCTCCAGAGTATATAAGTATAACTTCTATTAATGATAGTGAGAGTTTAGATGAGGATAGATTGTCAAATATAGGGCAATCTAAAAAACAGAATATAAGAAAAGAAATATTTGTAGACTTAATGATAAATGGTATAAATCAAGTTAATGGGTATCAAGTTGAATCACCATTTGACTTCAAATATTATGTAGATGGATTAAGAAATTTAATTTGTCAGTTTAAATACACTCCATTTGTTCCAATTGAGTGTAAAGTTGTAAATGATGCAAATAATATAAACAATGTAGCTTTAAAAAGCATGTCCGTTGAAACTGTAGAAGGTTTTTCAGAGAGTCTAAGGGTTAAAATAATTATGGAAGAATTTAATGTTAAGCCTTATTTTAATAGAAATGATGTTTCATTGGATAATCATATAGATTGGGATTTGTACAGATTTTACACTCAAAAAAATCTTGAAAATTCTAACTTATCAAATCTTAAAAAGATAAAGTCGGTAAACTTCACTGGTAAATTTAAATTTAAAAAATTACACTTAAAAAATATCGATTTTAGTAAAATAAAGAGCAAAACTACTATAATGGATGAAATTTACTTTGATGAAATATTGAGTAATGAAGAAAATGTATATCTTACATATATCAATTTTAATTTAAATAACATATTTTCTAATATAAAACTGAATAATGGTGAAACACCAACAAAACAATACATGGGATTTAATAAAATTGACTTTATCTTTGAATTTAAAACTAGTGATGAGAGTATAATAAAAAAATTCAATAAATTAAATAGTAAAAATACAGATATTATAAAAGTAGAAAATGAACTTGTAAATCTGACTGGAACAGAGTACATGACTATAAAAGATGTTCAAATAGATACTGTTTTTGGATTTCCTGGACTGTATAATATAACCATTAAATGTAGAAGTTATGATATAGATAAAATCCAAAAGATGAAACCAATAGGGTTTAGACCATTCAATGAAATTAAGGAAACATATGAATATAATGAAATTCCTGAGGGGAGGCTAGGTACAGAAGAAGACTTTATAGATTATACATCTAAAGGTATAGATAATAAAACTATGCAAGATGTTTGTGCTAACAATAAACTTATGTATTTAGAAATGTATCCAAATCTCAGTTTACCAAAGTACGACGAAATAGACAATGCTATGCAAAAGATAAGAGATTTTAGATTTAAAAATGGAGTTAAACAAACGTCTCTCATAAAATATCCTAGAACAGATATTGTTATGTATGAAATAGGGGGAAATGAAAAATATAATGGTTTTGTTGAGCCAGATTTTTATATTATATACCCTGTTAAATTTGAATGTAATAAAATTAATACACAGCTAGAAACCATTAAACCTGACATAGTTGTAGAACCAGAATATAAATATGGATACGAACCACAAAGTATAAGTACATTAGGCAATGAATTTAAAGAAGAGCTACTTTGTAATGAGTACTTAATATTTAAAAATGAAAATTTTAATCAAATACATGGTAATGATATTGGAACATTTAATATTAAACGAGTAAAACCAAAACAATCTTTTAAAGAGCTTCCTGAAAATAATCCAAATACAGTTGTAGAAAATATGTTAATTGATGAATTTTTATATTCACAAAAAGGAACCCTCATTAAAGCATTTCCAAATTTTATATTTATGTTATGTGATGAGGCTACAGATTGTTTTGATGGTCAAAAAAGTTGGACAAATTACTACATATATAAATCTGTTATGGAGATAAAAGTATCACAAGATGTTGATTCTCCTATATCAAGTGCAAAAATAGTTATTTCTAATAGTAATAATGAAAAAAATTTAGATGATAATAGTGTTTGTACAAAAAATGATACTCTAAATATATTCAATAAAAATCAGTTTGTAACAGCAGAATTTTTAAAAGGATATAAAGAAGAGTCAAAATATGAAATTAATTTAAAAATAGTAGAAAACAGAAATAAATTAGATAGTCAAGAAGTTTTAAAAGAAGGAACTAGAGTACATATTCGCATGGGGTATGGTTCAAATCCTTCAAAATATCCAATTGTGTTTAATGGAACTATAGTTGAAATAAATATTTTAAAAGACACTATTTTAATAGAGGCAAAGTCAGATGGATTAGAGCTTACAGATAAATATCTCGATGAAAAAATGAATTTTCTAGGTGACAATATAGATTTAAAGAAAGATGCAAGTAATATAATATTAGATTTAATTAGTAAGAGAAACTTTAAAACAAAATATCAAAATATTGAATACAATGAAAAAAATTTTAAGAGTAGGTATGGTGTAGAGCATTTTGGTATGTATGATTTTAATTCTATAGAAACTTATGGAGCAATTCAAAGTGACATATCTAAAAATATATATCTAAGTAATTATAAAGGAATATATCTCGGTGATATTCAGAGTATTGATTATATAAGTGAATCAATTTATGAGTTTTTACCAATAGGTAAAAAGATATGGGATATATGTAAAATGAGTGAAAAATCTATGCCTGAGTTTGTGGTATATCCAAGACCATTCTTGTTTGAACATAGATTGTTTTTTGGCTTGCCTGTTTGGATGTATAAATTTAATACAAATAAGATAAAAAGTGATGTATATGAGTATTCTAAAGCTTTTTCACAAATGCATATAGTAGATTTTTATGACTCAATTATAAATAATAATATAATTATAGATAATAACAATTTGTTAACAAATGCAAGAGGCGTTTATAATGTATTAGGAAATCTAGAATCCACACCTTTTATAATAAGTGATTGTAATATAAAATGGTCAAATCAGAAGCTCAAAGTATTAGATAATTCAAGGATACAAAATTTTAATATATTTTCTAATTTAGAGGATGAAAATTTAAAATACAGAGAATTATATGCAAACAACAGACATATGTCCATAAGAAACTGTATATCAGAAATTCAAAACTCGTGGAAAGAAGCTTATGATGGAGATTTGATTATTACAGGAAAACCACAAGTAAATGTATATGATTTAATAGCAATTAATGATTTACTTGGAGAAGTATCAGGTGTATGTTTAGCAAAGAGAGTAACACATTCTTTAAATATGAAAACTGAATTTACAACATCAGTTACACCAGGTTTATTGACTGCAAATTCATTAAAATATAGTGGTATGAGTAATGTACTAAAATCATGTAATAAAATATTGTTTTCTATATCAAACATATTAAATAATGAAAGGTTAGTAAATTCAGATAATACAACTAATATTTCTAAACTAACAAGATTAGATAATTATGAGACACTAAACAATATGCTTACTGCACAATATGAAATGTTTAATTATAAAAACTCTATAATCATATATCCATTATATAAAAATTCATATATGAAGCTTAATCTAAAATAGGAGGGAATCATATGAAGCTTAAAGATAAATTAATAGATAACATAGTAGATCCATATTCAAAAACAATATTTACAACTTCTATAGGTAAAGTAATAGATTTTAATATATGTAAAAATACAGCAGATATATATGTAGAGAACTTAAAAGGGAATAGTGCAACCTTTTCCAATGTACCTATTCAAAATATAGGGGAAGGAGTTCAACTATCACCATTAGAAAAAGGTGATAAAGTCTATATACAATTTAATAATGATTCTGTGTTTCAACCTAAGATAACAGGAATGGTGGATGAATCATATAAATGTCTATCAAAAAAAAGACGAAATCACATTAGAAAAGGATGCCTTTTATCAAATATAAAGAGAGACTCAAGAAAAATAACTAAGAAAATGAGCGAGACCTGGCTAGATTACAACAATAAAGATAAATTAAAATATAAAGATTTTATGGATAAAAATCCTATTGATAGTGTTGTAGAAAAAATAGAAAAAAAAGGATTTTTTGGAGGTAAAGAAGTTGGTGTATATCATCCTAAAAAATCTTCTATTGTAAAATTGAGAGATGATAGCAGTATAGATATATTTACAGCAACTAATGTTGGGCTAAGGATAAATGCTGAAAATAAAACTATAGAAATTTTTGGAGATTTTTCTGCTAAATCGGAAAACTGGTCGGTAATATCAAATAATATAAATATATGTGCTGAGGATAAGATTATTTTATCTGGAAGTGAGATAGTTATTGATACAAAAAAGATAAAGATAAATGGAGTAGATAAAAATGTTTGATTTTTGTATAACAGATAGTGGAGAACTTATATATGATAATAATTCCAATAATTTGTTATACTTAAATTCAGATGATTTACTTAGACAAAAATGTATTTGTAGAATAAAATCTGTAACAAAAGATTGGTTTAATGTGGACTATATAGGTTCAGATATAGAAAAGTTTTTAGGGACATTAAATAATAAAAACACCTTAGATTTAATTATAGAATCTATTGAAAATGCCTTATTTTATGATGAGTTAGTTGAAAAAAATAGTTTGTTTTTTATACCTAAAATATACAGCGATAAGCTAGAATTATTAATTTTTATAAAAGAAAGAAGAAGTAACAATCCAATTGTTATTAACATGGAAATTGATGTAGTTAGTGGGGTGAAAATTAAGTATGATATTAATACACAATAAAAATTTTGAATCTCTGGTCAAGGAAACGGAAGTGGAACTAAATAAAATTGGATTTGACACAAGTCCTGGCTCTATAGCTAAACTTTTTTCTGATATAATAAATAAAAATATATCAGAATTTTATGATGTACTTACAATGAGCCATCTTCAAGCTTTTGTAACTACTGCTACAGGTAGATTTTTAAATGCTATAGGTATATTAGTTGGATGTAAAAGATTGTTTGAAGAATCGGATGAGGATTATAGAAAAAGAATTACTCATCAGACATTAACCTTGGCTAAGGCAAATGAAACTTCCATAAGATTAGCTGTTTTAAGCATAGAAGGTATAAAGGATGTAATATTAAAAAGATACTCTCATGGACCAGGTAGTATGACTATCATACCAATAACTGAAAATATAAATGATGAAGATTTACTTTTGAATGTAAGAGAAGCCTTATTGGATATAACATCATTTGGAGAAAAGGTCATAGTAAAGTTACCTAATTTTAAATATGTAAAGTTAAATATAGGTTTGGTATTTTCTCCCTATATAGATGAAATAGAGAAACAATCTATAAGAGTATCTGTAAGAGAAGAAATGATAAGCTATATAAATTCAATAAACATAGGAGAATCACTATTTATAAATGAATTGACTCAAAGAATCATGCAAGTTAGTGATTCTATACTAACGTATTCTTGTAACAGTATTAAGATAAACAATAAAAATTGTTTATTAATTAATCATGATTGCAGATGGGA
Source organism: Clostridioides sp. ES-S-0054-01 (assembly GCA_021561035.1). Lineage (NCBI taxonomy): Bacteria > Bacillati > Bacillota > Clostridia > Peptostreptococcales > Peptostreptococcaceae > Clostridioides > Clostridioides sp. ES-S-0054-01. The sequence goes on along the minus strand of CP067346.1, from coordinate 2,303,057 downwards.
TGAGAAATTTATTGTTTCTCCAGATGAGGATTCTGTAGTAATTATATAGGTGACATAATGACTGAAAACGTATATTTGGAATTAATAAAGAGTGTTGTAGCAATTACAACTGCAATTATCACTGTAGTTGGAGCTTACTTAGGTAGAAAAAAATATAAGATAAAGAATAAAGAACAGTATAGAGCTACAAATAATAAATTAATGCTGTATTCACATCCCATATTTAAAAAAATAGAACTAAATAAAAATATTATAAAAATACATTTTACACTTGAAAATAAGGGAAAAGAGGCTGTTTTTAAAGAAATACTGATTAATCATATGAATATATTTAAGGTTCATGCTTTAAAATTATGTAAAAAGGTAGATTATGGAAAGATAGTAGATACAGATGAATTATATACAGAGAGTGTTTATACATTAAATAATATTATTGCTGATTTGAAAAGTTTTTATAAAGATAATAATTGCTATTCACAAGAAGAAGTAAACGTACTTGATATAGTAATGGATAAGTATAATCATTGGAATTCAGATAGGCAGCATGAAATAGTTGCTAGGATTCAAGAAATTTGTGTATCTGCCTTTTATCCAGATATATACACTAAGTCTATAACAGTATTTGACACATTTCTATTTGTAATGAATGATATTATGTTTGATGCAAATAAAACATTAAATAATTTAAATGGAGATTTAGTAGGGCTTAGGTTTAGAGGAGTGATTATCTAAATGAAAGAAAGTGATTTTGCAAGATATACAGAAAAAATAAGGTCAATGCTTCCTTTTTGGTTTGAAATGAAGAAAAAATCCAACAAATCTATTGGGATTGAGTTTTTAAATATATTTGGCATGGAGTTGGATGAAATAGAAGAAATGCTACTTTATGCTTCAAAGCAAATGTATATTGAGTCAGCAGATGAGGAATTTATTGATTTGGTATATAAAGTTTTATTACCAAGCAACTTTAACATAAATAATATTTCTATGGTGTATACAAATCAACTTATACTTGAAAGAAGTTGGGACCTGTATACTTTTTTTGGAATAAAGAAAAATGAAAAAAATTTAGAAAATAACATAAGACAGCCAGATTATTATTTTATTGATGAAAAGAAAAAAGTAATTTATGTTAGAGAGCCATATGATAAAGAAGGAGATTTACCTTTTGGGAAAATAAAAATAAAGTGTATTAATAAAGAATTTTTATTTGAGTTGAGTTTACATCATGTATGGAATTTTTTTGATGAATTTGGTTCTTTGGTAGGATGTTCTAGACTTAAAGGAGAAAAGAATCATGATTATAAGCTTAGAATTCTTGATGTTTTTAAAAATCCAGCTAGTTCGACAAAAAGAGGTCTTGCTAATGGAATTGCAAGAGAGCTTGGGATTAGAGAAGTAAAAGAATGGAAGGATATGAGTGAAGATTTTATTATATCTGAAAAGATGGTTTTGATAAATACTATATCAATAGACAACAATCTAATAGATTTAGATGATGTATATATCACTTCTAGAGGAGAAATTCTTTTAAAGGGAAATCCTGATAAAAAAAATAAATCAGTAGTTATTTCCTTTATAAAGAGTCTTGAAATGTATCAACTAGTAGATATAAACAATAAAAAATTAAATATAGAATTATATAATTCAGATGCAACCCCAACCAATCTATTAATTGATTATGTAACAAAAATAAAAGAGGATACTTCAACTTTCTGGAATGATTTTAGGTATGATGAAGATACCTGGGTAAAGGAAGACGAAGATTATAATAATAGTTTTTCATTTTTACCAACCTTTCTTGATGCCAGTATAAAAGGATTTTCAAAATATGGATATTATAAAAAGTAGATTGGAGGTGAAAAAATGGAAGAAGGTAAAAATATAATTATGCAAGAAAATGAAATGCTGAGTTATACTAATTTTAAATTGCCAGAAAGAGTAGAAATAGTTCCATATCTAAATACTAACATAGCAAGTAGAATGAAAGCATTTCAGTCTGGAATAGGAGATTATAATGATTGTAAGTTATATAAATCAGAAGATACTACATATAAAAAGACATTTAAACTATTAAATAAAATATACGGAATAAGAGCAAGTAACAAAGTGAAATACAACACTATAAAATTTTATTATAGATATAAGATGGAAGCAAAAACTAATTATATAACTTATGATTCTAAAGTAAGTATTAGAGTAAGTGCAAGAGAAGTATCTCCAATTAGGGAAAAAATTGAAGGAGAGCCATTTGGACCAACCTATACATCTGAACTAGCTTTAGACTATCTATTTGATGAGTATACTCAAGTGGCAGATATTTACTTATATAGTTTGATACCAGAGTTAAAAAATAAAGATTATTCAAAGAGATATAAATTTGATATAGAAATTTATGATATAAAAGGGCCAGTAAAAATATATTCATATACACATGGATATAGGGATTTTTTAGAAGATAATGAAACTGATGATAAGGTTGAATTTACTGAGTATGGTTATTTTGACCATAAGGTATGCATAAAAGCTATAGAGGTTACAAGGCAAAAAGAATATATTGAGATATTTCCCCCACTAGAATATGATTCACTTGTTGGAGCTATAAATGGAGATTTTCAGGTATCAGAAAATGGGAAAAAGGATATGGTAGATACAGCTCCAGCTTTTGAAGCTTCTACTGATGTTTATGATAGAAAATATTATTGTATCATAGAAAAATTTAGCCCGGAAGAAGCATGTGTTTTATATGAATTTGAAAATCAAGTAGACGAAGAGGATTATACTCTAATCAATGGAGATAAAATAAAATTTTATTCAGATTCTATAATTGCAGATTCGACTGAATACAAAGAGTTTTTGGGGCAAGTTGATAGAGGGGAATTCATAATTGATGATAATAGAAAACATACTTATGTATATGGTCTTACAGAATTTAGTTTAAATTCGAATGAGTATAAGAGGTTTGAGCTTGTAGTAGAAGCAAGTATAAGTGATGTGGTGATTTTAGATTACCCAAAGGTGCTTACTATAAGGTATGGGCATATTGATGATATTATAATTGTATCTTTAAGAACATTGCAAAATGCTTTAGCACGTTGGTGTCCAAGCATACATAATGGATATTACTATTATAATCAAGATGAGTATTATTTATATAATAAATGCAATATGAATGGTCAAGAGAAAATATTACAGGATAGCTTTAATAAGTCTAGGATATTAATAAAGATTACTTTGAGTGTATCAGAACCAACAGGAAAAATTGAAAAATATGATATTAGAAAAGTTAATAAAAAAGACTTATTACTTGATAGTTCAAAATTTTTCTATAAAGATAATATGCTGTGGGCAAAACCAATAAAATATTATAACGATTATTATTATGATTTTCTTGATGAATATATTTATGAAACAACACCTTTTTTATTTGACAAAAAACCTACATCCATTCAGGAAATATCATGGATACAAAAATCCAGTCTATTTAGTACTGTAGATGTATATTATGTAGGTCATAACGATATTTATGGAGAATGGATGCAACCTGTTAAATTGATTTATGGAGAACCCCTTCCTCAAAATTTAATACTATGCAAAGTATTTAAATTAAGATTTGTACTTAAACCATCCAAAATGCCTAAACTACAACATCGAGAACTAATTTATGAATGTGAATCTGATTGGAGAAATTTTATTGATTCTTTCCTGAGTTTTAATTTTTATTATAGAGAAGAAGTATTGATGCCATTATCAAATAATTCTATTTCAGTATCTATAACTAATATAATGGATTTAGGAGATACAGTAGAAAAAACAGAGAATTTAAAATATGTAATGCCATCAATGAAATTTGATGGAAGTGTAGAATTTTATATACAGGATGATAATGTACTTACTAATTTAGAGGGAAAACTAAATTCAGACAAATGGATTCAAGTAGAAAATAATACTAAGATTGAGGCTAAGAGATTTGTGAGGTTTAAAATTGTTTTAAAAGAGAGAGCAAAGCTATACAGTTTAAACCTAAAAGTTGGGAGATATGAGTATACAGGAATGAATTTAGAAATGTTTGTACCTGCAATAGGGGATATACGAGTTAAAGCCACTTATAATCCTACAGAATACTCCTCTAAATATGAAAATATAACATCATATAATCTACCATATGACACTCAATCACATACAATTATAAAAAATATTGAGGAATATGCAGAGGTAGTTGCAAAAGCAAATGATTTTAAAATAGAAAATATAAAAAGTATAAAATTTACCAAAGTAGATGTATATTCTGAAGAATATAATATTTTATATGATGGTGGAGATAAAATAACTAAAAAACCATTAAATGCACAATCATTATATTTATCTCAAAATGATTTTATATCAGAATTAGATCAAGATGGAATAATATTTAAGGTTCCCTATACTAAAACTATAAGAATGTCTCCTATACCACAACAATATTCACCTATTATTATCTATGAAATTGGAATAGAAGAACCATATACTCAAGTATTTTTTATAAGTAAAACAGGAGAATATTCACTTGAAAATGAAGAAAAATTTGAATCTCTTGGATTTAAAACTTTATACTTACAAAACATAGATATAGATGAGACAACAATATCTATTACAGTAAATGATGTATTAATGAAGGACTATACTATTAAAAATAATGTTATAGTTTTTGAAAAAGAAGTACCTAAGGGAAGTATAATAAATGTTAGATACAAAATTAAGAACTCTTTTATAGCTTTATATGACTATGAAAAAGATGAAGTTGAAATAAAGCTACATAAATTTGAAGAAAAATACCCAACTAAGGTGAAGGTCTATTTTGAAACTCATAAAACATCTTCACTAAAAGAATTAAAGCATATATCATTAAATCCAATCTACAACACCCTATACAATGGATATATATACATATCAGATTATACCTTAGAACCTTACTTTTTAAAAATATACTCAGAAACCAACTTTATATTTGCCAATGGAAAAGATGATATAAGCATCTTAATATCAGTAACAGATAAGTATAATAATCCAATTGAAGGTGCTTCTGTAAACGTAGAATCTGCTCTTGGTACAATAGAAAAAGTAAATGATAGAACTGATATTAATGGAATAATTGCATGTATTTATACGAGTTGGACAGGCGATTGTGTAGACGTTATAAAAGCAATTGCCAATGAAAATGCTAAAGATGAAATCAATATAGTGAATAGAAAAATATAGATAAGTTACAAAAGGGGAATGTTTTATGGATATTAATAAACTGAAAACATTAAATTATAAGATTACAAATGGGTCTAATCTTCAAGGAGCTATTTTAATAAAAGAGGGGCAAATAAATTCTTTAGGAGATGCATATAAAAAAGGTTCTATTGAAGAAGAGACTTTTTTAAAATTAGCTGGGGATGTTACTTTTAGTATTTCAAACAATATAATTTATTTTAATTATTATGCAAGTGATTTATACATAGGAGAAGACTCTTTTGACTTTATTGTGAAATTAGAAAATGGAATTACATACATTCAAACGGTAGATATTTTAATTGAGCAAAAGATAGTACCTATAAATGCAAAAGAAAGATTTATAGAAATATATTTTGATAATGAACAAGATGATAGAGTAAATGTAAATATATCAAGCAATGTTGACCAATCTATAGAGTTACCAACCACAGTAGTCTATAGTTCAACAGATAAAGAATTTAACATTGATAAATGTGTTGAAACTAATGATGCTATAAATAATTTTAGTGAAATACCATACCCTTTATATGATTGTAAGGTTGAGATAGTGACTAAGGTTAAGAATGATACAGTAAATAATGGGGCAAGTATAAAAGTAATTGATAATGCAAATATATCATTTATAAAGAACAAGAAGTTTTTAGGGGATGAATATGGAAAAATTATATTTAAAAACTTTGTAAATAGGGAATATAATATCGATTCACCTACAAGAGAAATAGTTTATATAGTTTGGCATGCAAGAACAATCACAACTGAATATAATCCCAAAGATGATATTATAGTAAATCAAAGACCTGATGTAAGTACGCCTGATTTTAAATTACCTATTATAGATTATCCACAAGCACCAAAATATGAACCTGTTTTGGAAAAAGAAGAATATATATCTGGAGATTTATTTTCCAATACAAAAGTACATAAGGAATTTGATAATAAAGGTAATAAATCTATCAAACTTGGAAGAAGTGTTCCAAATGGAGCAGTAAATTTAGCCTATTATTATAATACAACGGCATCACTAGATGATACTGTTTCTGTAATAGAAACAAATACAAATAATGTAACATTGCATTTTGTTGAGGATTGGATTCACAAAAGAAATTTAGCTACTAAAAACGAAGATTATTTTCCAGAGACTATTGAATTTGATGGTGAAAAAGGTACGGAATTAGAAGGATATTGGGGGATTTTATACAGAGATTTTGTTATGTGGGATGAATCTACTGTCACTGATTTCAAGCCAGAACATAAAGTTCAACATGAGGAATTTAAAGGACTATTAGCAAAAAGAGTGCCTATAGATAAGATATACAATGATGGTGATAAATATGGTGTTTTAAATTTGACAAATTCTATATTCGAAGCTGTAAATTTTGTGGAAACTGATAATGAATTGATTGATTATAATCCCAAAACTTATAACGCATATACACGATATGAAGGTTTGGTTAGAAAATTAAAGGTATTATATAATGGGTCAGCTAAATACAGCGGTGTTGTAAATAAAAAAGATGAGATATCAAATTTGTATCCAGAGCAGGCAAGAGAAATAATAATGTATCCAGATGAAAGTGGTCTTTTGCATAGAATTGATGGAGAATATTTGGTAGATGACGATTTGTTTTATATAACAAATAAATTTAAGGACAATGTTCCCTTGTATTACAAGTATAAGTTAAAGTACAAAATTTATGATAATGTTGGATTAGACGTAAATGGTGTGTATAATTCAGAAAATATAAGCCTTATTTCAGGAAATAATTATCCAATAGATGAAAATAAATTTAAGTATAAGGTCTTTGTAGAAAAAACTAAATATGAAAATATATATGATGCATATATATATACATCATTTATTCCAACTATAGAAAATCCCATATATGTTATGTATGATGGATTGACAGAAGAAGCCTATGGAAAAGATAGTGTAAATCCTTTAGAAATTAAAGCAGGTATACTTGAAAAAATAAGTCCAGTTCAATGTTGTGATTTAGAGTCGTATAAAGTAAATAGGCTTCAAGGTATAACCAATAAGTCTTCTATAGAAGTGTTTGAATATGAAATATTAGAGGATAAAAGAGCCAAAATAAAAATTGAATATATTATAATGGCTGACAATTTAGAAATAGAACCTATTACAAAGGAAATAATAAATAAAAAGTATGCATTATATTCAGAACTCGATAGTTTTAAGAATGAAGATATGATTATATCTGAAAAGGATACAAATGGATATATGACAGCAAGAGATATATTTATGAAGTATTCATCTGATGAAGATAGAGACAAAATAAATGCAAACTCAACTTTTAGAGTTAAATACAATATTCAAAATTTAGATACTATGTATTCAAAGGATAAAACTTTGATATATACAGCATCAGATGGAAATGGATTTATATATGGGAGAACATATGAAGATACTGGATTTCCTGAGCAAGATTCAAGTATAATTGGAAATAATAAAAATACTAGAACCTTAGATAAAGATTCGATATATAAGTCAGCTAATGGAAAAGTTTATAAGGGATATTCAGTAGTATGTAGAAACATAAATCAAATTATTGTAGGAACGCCTCTAGAAAAAGAGCCTTTAAAAGGATGGTTTCCAACTGTTAAATATGCTTATTTCAGTAAAAAATATGAAAGAATTGATAAAACAATAGAACTTATATATTCTATACCAGAATACGATTTACAGATATTTGGAAAATATGGAAAACCATACATTGATATATCTGAAGAAAAAGGAAGTTTTGTTGGAAACAATACTATTAAAGTAAAAAATACTCCAATGTATATAAAAGTTGATAGTAGCTGGAGACCAACTAACTTAAGAGTTTATAAAATATTAAGTGATAAAAGTAAAAAAGAACTTGAAATCAAAGGATTTAATTTCAAGTATGGATTTATAGAAATTAATGATTCAGTAAGTGATAATGATAAAATACTAGTAGATTATACTTATGAAGAAAAAAATCTTCATTATAGAGGTTATTATAAAAATCAAGATAAAGACAGTAAAATTATAGATTTAAATTTAAATCCAAATATGTATAGTTTTTATACAGATACTTCAAATGAGCTAAATGAAATGAGAAATTCATATGATTTATTCAATCGAACAATTCATTTCTTTTTAAAACCAATGAGAATAATAGATAGGGGTACAGGTGATATTCTAAAAGACAACTATTTTTGTGTATACCATAAGTTTGATAATCAAGAAGCCTTAGAACCATTTGATTTACATATAGGTAGAATTTTTGTAAGACATCATACCTCATTAAAGTCTACAAATCTAATAGATACTAGATTAAGAGGTGGAGGTATTATCAAAGAAATGGAAGATAGACTTCGCAGAGATTTAGAGCCTGAAAGTGATTATTATTTAGATATTGGTACACTTGATGGTAAACCATATCAAGAAAATTCTGTAATTATAGTAAGAATAGATAATAAGCTACTTTATAAAAATGGGGGAAGATTTTCTGAAGAAGATATTAAAAATGCTGTTCAGAAATGGGCTGCCTATGGTAGTTATCCTATTATTGAATTTGTAGATGTAATAGGAGATGAGGAGTTACCTCAGACTAGCATAGAAGTCAGTAAAAACATAGATAATCAAAAGCATGTTAGACCAAGTATATGGATAGAAAATGTGAACTACAATATATAACATATTTTAATATTCATAAAAAATATATTTAAATGAAACTCGTTAAAAAATAATTAAATTAAAAGGTTAGTAAATATAACTTTAAAAATGTATTACTAGATTAAATGAGGTGATTTTATTGGGTGTTTTACCTTCAGCAACACTACTTACAAATGAATTGAAATTACATGATTTTAAAGGTGTTAAATTATCCGTTACGTTTGGAGATGCTGATTTAAATGATGGATATTCATATGCAAAAATGAATTTTAGAGCAAGTGATATTAAATTTGATTGGTGGATAGATAAACCAAGATTAAATATTATAACAAGTGAACTAACTTTAAATGATAAAAAAGTTTGGAGTGAATTAAATCAAGGTCCTAATAGTGGATTAAATGCAGATTGCCTAGATGGATATCATGCTGTTGATTTTAAAGACAGACTAGGATACAACCATTTTAAACATGCTGTAATGGTTTCTAATAAAAGATATATTAAAATAGCCACATTTACTCCAAGAAGAGTTGGAAATGCACCTGATTTTTCTACAGATGGTAAGCTTCCATATCAAGGTATATTTGCAAATAGTATAGTGGCTAAAATGAAGAATGAAGATTATATTGATGAATTTGTTAAATCTACATCTGATTACATAGATTACACAAAGCCTAATATAGGGAAATTTGACCATACTGATATGATGACAGAAGGGATTTATAACTCACTATTTAGAGGTTCTATAACTTTTCTTAAAGAGAATAGTCCAACTACTATGGATATTCATATTGGTTTGTTTGAAGATCCTACAAACAAAAATAAAGATGGATGGACTTGTACGAGTAAGTTTTTTTATGTATCATCACATGATGAAAAATTACCATTTCTAAATGAGGATTTATCCTATGAAGAAACTTTAATAAAAGAAGATAGATTAAGAACACAAGAAAATAATGTTGTAAATAGTCATTTAAACAACAATACAGAAGATAAAGAAAAAGACCCTATAGAAAAGTTAAATATAGAAGAAAGTATTTCAACGTATTCAAGTATAACACCACCAAGTGAAAATCATGCGCATGAAAGACCTCTTGATTTAAGTGGTTATAAGACTCCTCCAGACCCTAGCAAAAATGACTATAAAGCAGAACAATTTCCACCATATAAACATGAAGGAGATAGTTATCAAAGAGATATAGATGTATTGAGACTGTATCATGTGAAGTCAGATTCTACTACAGTTGATGGTGTGGAAATAGTTACTCATAAGTTTGAATTATACTTAGCTATAGATGAAAAAACGGAAGTACATATACAACCATATATGTCTAGTTCTTGTATAGTTCATCAGTATCAAAATCCAGTTACAATATCTGGACTTCCTGAAACAAATCATTTTATAAAACCAAAGTCAATTTATGATAATAGATACTCTCATATTAGGCATAGACATTATGATTATGAGTCTAGATTGGACAAGATTGATAATGAGGTAGAAGAAATTTGGGATACTTTTGATTATTATGTCGTAATAGCTCAAGGAAGTGATAATGCTAGAAAAATTCTTATGACAGATGATAATGGAAATGTTTTTTGCTCAAATGATAATATGGAAAGACATACTGATTATAGGAGAAATGGTTCAAGAGTTTTAGTTAGTGATACAAATAAGTGTATTAGTGAAAGTTCAGTTACAACTAGAGAACTTGCCCAACTTAAAGAAGTGAGAGCTAATGTTCAAGAACAGTTAGATGAACTAAGAGATGATATTGATGATATAAAAAGAGACATAATGGATATAGAAAATGAAATTAAAAATATTAAAAAAGATTATGTCAAAAGACGAGGGGATTCTATGTATGGAGATTTAACCATGATTCAAAATTCTAAGATAGTTATAACTGATGAAGGAGATAGAAAAATATCATTACGTGGAGACGTTAAGGATACTAAATATCCTGATAGTGATGGAGAGATTGATCATTTTTGTTTATATGATGAAGCTATTGAGTATACAGGTCATGATGGTAATAAGAGGAATGGTAGACGAATATTATCATATAGACCTCAAGATGGAAATGGTGGATGTGTGTGGTTTTTCAATAACGCTATTCGTTTTGGAGATGGAACTGGTCTGCCAGGTCCTAGACTTATACTATCTTTTTGTCCCCCTGGAGATTATAAACCATTTAAAAAACCTAAAGTAGGTGATATATGGATAAAACATATATTGGATACAACAACAGAAGATAAAGATAAGGAGAATGCTAAATACCCTATAGGTCTTTATGTTTGTACTAAAAGTGATGGTAAGACAACTATTGATGATAAATATCTAGCAGAATGGACTCCAATAGCACAAAAAAAATAGTAAGTATACTAGGGTAAAGGGATTGTTTTAATTAAAATTGAAACAATCCCTTTTATAGTAATCGTATATATTATTTATGGCAAACTTAAATTGCAAGATTTATTTGTATAAAAAATTGATAATATAATAAAAAATGTTGAACAAATTCGAGTATAAGCAAGGTATATTAAGAGTGAAAGTAATTTTACAAGAATAAAATAGAAAAGAGGTGAGCTTATTTGGAACATCCCAAGATAAATATATGCAAATCTATAGAAGGAAACTTACTGCACTATATTTATAGATTTAAAAATATTTCATCAGAAACAGAAATAGAAGAGTACATAAATAATCAAGACCCAATTATAGAAATACTAGAAGAAAATGCTGATATAGAATCGACTAACATTAAAGATTTTTTACTTAGTAGAAATGATTTTCCAAAAGGATATAATGGATATACTGAATTTACGCTACCATTTGAAATAGTAATTCCTTTTAAAAAATTAATTGTAAATTTAAAAAATGATTTATCATCAGTACCTCAAGAAAAAATAGAAATACAATTAAGTTCATATCAAACTATAGCAAGAATTTTATTTAAGAAAAGAACTGATTATAATGAATATGAAACATATAGGACTATAACAGAACAATATGAGATTGACGATATAATAAAGATTAGAAATAATAATGGATTTCTAATAAAAAAATGTAATGTGGAATACAATAAAGTCACATTAGATTTTTCTATAGATATAGTTACACATATAGATATACATGCACATGGAGTATTTGACCCAGTGGTGTCTACAATAGAAGGCAAAACTTACACATTATTTTATCAGAAAAAAGAAAGACAAAAAAATAAATATGAGTATAGAGTAATAAGTAAATTTCCAGATGGATATATAACAGAACTATCAAATGTAGGAGTTTGTGAATTATCTGAAAGCCCAGACGAAATAATTCAAGTATTAGAAGTAAAAGAAGATGACATTAAAATAACCAAGTGGAAAGAGATAAAGAGAGAAAAAGTCTCAAAAGATATAAATATCAATAAAGATGATTTATATAGTAAAGTAATAAATACTATAGCTAGCCAAGAAATACATTCAGATGATTCCACTCTAATAACTGATGGAATAAGGTATGTAAAAGTACCAAATATATGGCATAAGGATAAAAGAGAATTATTTTATAGAAAACCTAGAGTTTTTAGAATGAAAAATATATACAAAACTATATCAACAGACTATTGTAAACCGATAGTGTTTCAAGGTAAATTTGAAATATTAATTGATAAAATGATTATTTATAGAAAAGATGTAACAAATTTAAGTACAGATGAGCAGAAAAAAGCAGTCGATATAGCAGATGAAAATGCTACAATATTTAAAACATACATAAGGCAAGGTGGCAAATACTATAATGAATACATAAATAATATAGAAGATAATGAGACAGTTGAGATAGTTGTATTAAATTCTAGATATCCACTTTTATCAATAAAAGACTACTGCTTGTACTCAAATAAGTACAACTACACTATATATTTATATGATGAGAAAGGAAATATATCAGACCCAGTAGTGGCTGTATTATAGGTGTACATATGTATGATAATATCAATAGTCCTACAAAAATATATACAGAAAATACAATAACTTTTTCAAGAATAAAGAGTTTAAAATGTATAAGTTACAAATTATATGTAAATGAAAAAATAGGAGAAAAGTGGCAAAGTTATTTATTAGCTGAAATACCAAATCCAAAGGTTGAAGTTCTATTAAATGAAAGTAAGGTGCTAGAGTACAATTCAAATCAAAAGTGGGATGTATCTAAGGAGATAAGTGAGATAGTAAGTAAATCTATAAGAGTTAGTGTAAATAGTGTAGAGTTAAGTAGAAATAGTTATACATTTAATTCTAAGTTTAAAATTTTATATATTCATGTAGAGCTATCTCCTACAGATTTTATTGAGATACAGTATCAGGTTGATAGGATAAAATACGTGCATAAAACTTTAAATAAATGTGAGTACAGTGTAATACCTGTTTTTAAGAAACAATACTTGACAGGGCAACACTCTTTATTATAGGTGAGTTATGAGTGAAAAATTTACTAAGATTTCAAGAAAAAATATAATAGATAAACTATATACTGATGAAGAGATAATTAAAAGTTCATCTGAAAAGGATATATCTTATTATTCAGATAATTTGTTTTTTGATAGAATTTTATTTAATTTTGATAATAATAGATATGCAAATTCCTTATTTATAAATGAATTTAAAAATAAGGACTATTCTGATGTCCTAAATAGCACAAATATAAAGTTTGATTTTGATAAAACTTGTATATATTTAAGCGAGGGTGACAGTTTTGGAGAATACAATTCAGTTGATATTTATACGCATGAACATAAAAGTTCATCTTTGAATAATTTTTTTCTGCTTGTAGACCAAGATATACCAAAAGGGTCAGAAGTAATATATTATCTAATAACTGATAAAGAAGAAGCATTTCAGATAAGAGCAAATAATACTGTACCGTATACGATACAAAAAGAGGAAGATATACCTAAAACCGTAAAAATAAGAGCTAAGATATGGTCAAATCTGGCAGGAGAATCACCTAAAATTAATGCAATAGCCCTTCTCTATAATGATGATTTTACAGAGGCTCAAATGGGGTTAATTAATCCTGATTTAGGAAGACTTCCAAATACTGAATATCCAGATTTAAATGATGTAACAACAATATTAAGAGATCCTAAAAATAATGATAAGTTGATAAAAGTAAGTAATGCTACTGAAGATGTTTTACTTAATTATAGTGAAGAAGGAGATTTAGATACTATAAATATTTATGAAACTGTATCAGGGGAGAAAAAAGAGGATATTTATCTTATATATGATGATTATGAAAATAGTGATAAAGAAGTTGAAAAAGTCTTAATGCAGGTTATAAGCAAGAAAAAATAGTAATGTATACAGACAATATGGTGAGTTGGTGAAATATGAGAATACAACAGAAAAAAGACAACATTTATGTGAAAGGTCTAGACAAGGTTGATGCATATCTAATAAATGTAATTCAGAGATATTTTGAATATGATGGTAAAAAAGTATTAGGTTCTAAAGAACAAATTATAGATGAGGTTATACAAAGAGTTAAAGAAGATTTAATACTAGCTCAAATTCAAGATTTATTGGAAGAGTTTTTATTAAAAAAGGGAATATCATTTGAGGAAAATAAAGTGATAATAACTAATAAAGATTTAATAGTTATAAATGGTCAAATAAGAGAAGATAAAAATACTGAAGGAACATAAAACCACAAAATAAGCAGAGGAGGAAACTTTATGCAAGATTTTGAAGAAGAGAAGTACACTATTTCAAAAGAAAGTTTGGAAGGATATACTATGGAAAGTGGTGTTATTATAGGAAAAAAATTAACTAGAGAATTAGAATTAATGGATGAAAATATGTATGAAGTTTATAAGTTATCTTTGTGGATTAAACTGATAAAGGAAGGAATTAGACCAATTAAATGGAACAAATCAGAGTGGAATGGTACTAGAATAGAATTTGAAATAATGAAAACTAAAGAAGATGTACAAATGGCTATCAATGAGTTAATTAATATACTTAATAAATGTTATGAAAAGTATAAATTAAAGGTTGGAATATAATATGTTAGATACGACATTGAATATAAGTAAAGTAAAAGATGAGATTATAGAAAAAGTTGTAAGTGAAATAGTATCAAACTGTTCAACTGATGAGGAAAGAGCTATTTTAGAAAATGAATTTAAGATGAAAATTAGGAATAATACATTAATAACAAGTTTAGATGAACATGAGACAAATATTAACTCTCAATCAATTAACAAGACTATGAATGAACTATACATAGATTTACTGACCAGTTTTAGTGTAGTTAACTCAATGACTGAATTGATATCAAAACATGATAGTATGAGTATGTCATACATAAATAGTATAAAAACAAAGATAAATCAAATAAAAGATAAATTAGAGAGTTGTAGATACTCTACTTCATTTAAACATATGTCTAAATTTATAATAGATAGGTTTAGAAATTCAAATAATTTTGATAAAAGCAGAAATCTTCAAAAAGATAGATATGGTCAATGGATACTAGAAAAGTGTTATGTTAATTTTGATGAAAAGGAAAACAGACTGACATTACCATTTTTAAAACGGGATAACATGTTGAGATATGACAATAAAGTATCTACAGCATGTTTAAATTATAGATTTCAGCTTGGTGAAGGATTTATACAATCTGACAATAATAAAACCTCTCTTGAAAATGCTATAGATGGAAATCCAACATCATTTTGGAGTGATACAATACTGTCAGATGCTCCATTAAGTGTTTCGTTTGAAAGTAATAAACCACAGGTTATATATGTAAGAGATAATTATTTTTATGGAATAGATTCTGGTGCAGTTTGTGACCTTGAACTTAACTTTGAATCTATCAATAAAATAAACGAGATAAATCTTGTTCCATTTACAAAATATCCTATTGACATAGTAGCTATAAGATATAAAATGACAGATGATGAAGATGAGGCGTTGATAGAATTAGTAACACCAGATAATAAGGATAAAACATTAAAAAGTGTTTTTACTAGAGATAAAGTTACATTTAGGTTTCCAGATATAATATGTAAGAGAATATACATATTATTTACACAGAAACATTATATAAGAGAAACATATGTATATAATCCAACTGAAATAAGTAAAAGTTTACTTTGGTTTAATAATAAAAATGACAGAAAAGAAAAAGTGACTAAAGCTGTATTTAAACCAGTGTATTATGATAGAGAATTGGCTAATTCTCTATGGCAACAAATGAATGATAGAATATTATCCTATTCTTATGATGAGTTACTGTCTATAATAGTTGGAAATGACAAGTTGAATCATAAGGTATTAAAGTATGAATACAACTATGGTTTGTATGATATAGGATGTTATAATAATCATTTTGATAGAACAGGTATTTATATAAGTAAACCCGTAAATCTAAATTCAAATATAAAAAGTATACATATAGTAACTGACGAACTACATCCTAAAAATTCATTTGGTAAAACTGTTACTGATATAGAGTATTATATTACTGCATCTGATAATCCAGATACTAAAGATTGGATTCCTATATTTCCAATGAATAAGGATATTATAGAATCCGAACTTCTATTTATCACAGGGAGTACTAGAGCTTACTTTAGATTTGAGGCAGAAACTATTTATAAAGTAATGAAAGATGGAGAAGAGATACCTTTAAATAGTGAAGAGTTTTATATACATAAGAATCCAAAAACTGGATTTTTTTACTGTATTCAAATATTTAACTATGATTATAATGCAGTATATAGTATAAGTTATAAGCCTGTTGCTGGTAGTGATTCTGTAGATTTTTCATCAAAGTTAGAAACAACTATAGAATCTTTTAATGGAAAAAATACATCAAGCTTTGAACTTAAATATAGACCATTCACAGAATCTACTGTTGATTATTGTGATGTAAAGGTTGTAGATATATCAACTAGTAATATTAACTGTGAAATAGAAACTTTAAACGTAACAGATATATCAGAAAATGGTAATAGTTATAAGAATTTTAATAATTTAGATGACAAACTTCAATTTTATATATTTGAGAATTCAATTTATTTTAATAAAGAGATAGAAAGTAAATATATTATAGATATATCATATAAGCATTTAGTATCAAAAATAAAACTAAAAGCACTATTTAGAAGAAACACAGTTAAAGACGTATGGCTAACACCTGCTTTAAAAGAAATAAAATATATGATAGATACATTTTAAAGGTGATAATATGAATAATTATAAATATAAAAAGCCAAGTATATTGTTTGAAGAAAGAATTAAAATTCTAATAGAGGATTTAAATAAAAATTTTGGTTCTGGGAAAATAAAGACGAAAACAGAATATCTTTACGAATTTAAAAATATGATTATCGATTTTTACAATAAACTTGGAAAACCATCATTTAAATTCAATAGGGCAGTATATATACCATCATTTTCAGACTATAGTGATATGTTAAAAAAAGCTAAATATGATATGCATATCTTAATATGTAGCTATGAGGAAATAGAAAATAACTTACAAATATATTTTAAAGATGTTAAAGAAGAGACTGGTATATTAATGAACAAACTAAACCATATAGAAATAGAGATAAATGAACTAGATAAAAAAGTGGACTCGTTGAAAACTGTCAGTAATATAATTTATTCAGATGATTTTATAAAAATTAGTAATAGAAATAACTTAAATAATGCTTCTTGTAATGTGTTAAGTGGAGCATTAACACTAGCAACAATATCAAGTAAATGTGTAAATGACAATATAAATGTACAAGTTTTAGATACATCAAATGGTTTCCCTGGAAATACACATGAAATATATCCATCTTATAATAAAATAAAATACATTGGAGAAGATGATTCTCACATATATTTATCAGATATGTTAGATGGAAATGATGACACTTGGTTTGAGTTTGAAATGTATAACTTAGAAGACGATGTAAAAATAAAAACTGCAATGGTTGGGTTTAAGTATAAAGAAGGTATAAGTTGGATAAATGATGATAGTATTTTAAAATTACATTTTAAGATTTCTTTGGATATACCTGTCAATATAAATTGGTTTAAAATTTATGGCATATCAAGACCAAATGTTAATCTACATAATCCTATAATAAAAAGGATAATTGTAAGAGATAAGTATGAAAATGTTCAAATATTACATCTAAATCAATACCTAGATGAAGAAAATACAATAACCTTTAAATCAAGTATAGTTAAAGAAATTATAGTTGAATTAGAACAAGAAGACAGCAATTTTACTAAAGTATGTAGAGAGTATTTTTTAAATATAAATCCAACTAGGATTCCATATTTTTTTTATGATAATGAGAAAGATTATGTACAATTTGATAAGCCTCAAAAAAGTATAGAGATGATAGGACTTAAGTACAATCATGATGATAAAAATATAATTTATCCATCTACAAAATCAACTGATAATTTTTTAACAAAAGAGTATATAAAATCTCAATTATTTTATAAAAAGATAAGTGAAGATAATTATAAATTTCAATACGAAGGAGTAAATGCAAAGAGATATGTTATAGGTATAAAAAATATTGAACTTAAATATAAAGTTTATGATAAATATGGAGTATATCTATCACAAAAATTTTTATCAACTGAAAGTATAAGGTCAATTACTTTAAATTCTAAAGATTACATACCTAAAAGATTTGTGGAATATTTGGACCAAAACAAAAAAATTGATGATTATATTAAATACTATATAAGTTTTGATGATGGTTCAGTATGGACTAGAATAAGACCAAGACATAGGACTGAATATGGTTCTTGTACAATAGCCATAAACAGTAATATATCAACTATAAATAGAAATAAAAATCTTACATATGTTGATATGCTTAATGATGTTAATGAATTTAGATTGAAAATAGAGTTATATAGACCAGAGGAAATAATTGATGAGTCACCTATAGTATATAGTTACAGTATAGATGTAGGTTCGGAGGAAATTATATGATGAACATTCAAGAGTATCAATTAAAAATTAAAGAAGAAGAGATAATAAAAAGACTTTTGAATAATGGAGATTTAGTAACTTTTTATGAAGTGAATAAGTTTATAAGTGAGTTTTTTGAAAAAAAAATAATTGGATTACCTTATTTTAAGCCAATTACATTATTACCATATCAAAATTCGGATAAAGAACAATTTAATACTATGTTTGAAAATATAGAATATGATTTGAAATCTATTTATGAAGTACATAACCATCAAGTAGACTCTTCTATAGAAACTGTAAGTAAGTATGATTTAGAAATGATAAACATATATAATGAAGCAAATAAGATTATTGCTTATTCAGAAATAGCAAATGAGTTTTCAAGCAAAAAAAAGTCTTATTATCCTTATGTTATAACTTTTAATACACTTGAAGATACAAACACTATAAACTTAGTAAAAAATAATATACCTAAGTCAACTTGTGAAATAGATTACAATACATCTACCCTTAGAAATGAACTTCATTCAATTCCGGATGACAAAATAGATTTGAGTAAGTCAAATTTGAAAATATTATCAAATGGGCAAGAGATAAGTACAAATACAAATTTGATATTAAACGAGGCTCTTAATGAAAGTATATCATTGAATATAACGCCAATTAAAAATGAAGTTCAAATAATTACTATAGACTTAGAATTGGATAATATCAAAACAATATCTAGAATTGAACTTAGTGGTTATTCACTACAGGATACCGTTATAACATTATTACTTTCTTCTGACAACAAGAACTTTAAAGAGAAGTTTAAATGCAATGGAGAAAAAAATAATATATGGAGATTTAACAAGGAAGATGTTTTATCAATTAAATTTATAATTGAAAAATACGAAATTGACCAAGAAGAAATAGATAACTTAGGTTCATTATTTGTATTAAATAATATTTCACTTTATAATGACAAATATTCTAAAACTAGTGTGTATACAAGCAATAAAATCAATATTGATGAACCTATATCAAATATAACATTAAATCCAAAAAATAAAATACCACCGATGACAAACATATCGTATTTCGTAGGTATAGAAGATAAGAATAATAGTGTAGAATGGAAGAGTATAAAGCCAGGTATAGCTTTAGACTTAAATCTCTTATATAAAGAAGAAAAGCTACTTAATTACTATACATCTGATTTATTTGGAAAGCGTGATTTTGATATAGAGTTAAAAAATTTTTTGTTTTATGTACAACAACTTCCAGAGTATGTAAACTTAAATTCTATTGAAATGAGAACTGGACATTCTCAATGGATGATTGAAAGGTTAGATGTAAGTGATAAATATAATCAAGAATATCCAAGTTCCTTAAAGGTATCTATAAACGATTATGCAAAACATAGAGTTACTGGAATAGCACCAATGGATGCAAATACTATGGAGATAATGTGCAAAAGTGTATGGAATTATATAGTAATGAGTCAATATGTTAATTGTCTTGAAGAGACTGTAATAGAAAATAAATATTTTAGCTTTGAAAAGGACAAGGAAGTGTTTGATGTAATTGTACTTGTGAATGGAAGACAAGTATTTAAAAAGGATAATACATATGCATTTAAGTTAAAAAAAGGAGAAAACAAAGTTCAAATAATGTTTTTACTTGGTAAATTAGATTTATCAGAACCAGTAAAAACCATCAAGCATAATTTTAATTTAATGTCTAATAGTGATTCTATATTTGCTGGTTCAAAGATGGAAAGAGTAACATATAATTCTTTAGTGAAAGATATAAGTGCTCATTCTCTTAAATATTATGCAATAAAATCTACAGATAATATAGACAGTATAGTTGTAAAATTTGACCCCAATTATATGATTAGTCCAAATGACCCTGTGAATATTGAATCAAAAGAAAAAAAGATTCCTCAATATCAAAGACCAGACATAAAAATTAATACAGCTGAATATTTTAGAATATTTGTAAAATATAAACATATGTTACCATCAACAATTGAAAAGTTAAAATCTATGGATGGTAATAGTTTAATAAGATGTAGAGTAATGGCTAAATTGTCTACTTCAGATATATCTGTCACTCCTGTAATCAATAATATAAAGGTGGTGGCTGAATAATGTCTATAACATTATATACGAAATCATCTGATAAAGAAAATAAAGTTAGTTTAAGATGGGAGAATACATCAAGTTCACCATATTTGTACAGAGTATTTAGAAAAAAAATAGGAGATGATTTTGGCAATTCTGTTGATGAAGTATTTCAGCCTATTTCTGTATGTGAACTAGAAAAATTAGAAAGTGACATAAAGGTATTAAATATACATCCAAATATAGGAGAAGAAATTAGTTTTAAATGTTATAGGGGTATTACATGGAGTATTAAGAAGTCAGCTTCTTTAAAAAAATGGATGGAAGAGCCTTGCAAAGAGGATACAAGAGGATATGGTCTTGGTAAAATAAATGTAACTCCTGTATCAAATAGAGAATTTTGTGAAAATCCAGATAGTTTGTTGAGAGACAGTAATGGTATGTATGTTTATGATGTGATAGTTATAGGATTCTCTAGTGGTGAAGATTACACAAATGAAAATAAATTAAACAAAATGGCATTAGATGCTATATTTGAATTTATGAACACAAATAGAAGTGTTATTGTAAGTCATGATTTAATTTCCTCTATATTTAGAGAAGATGAAAGTTTAAATAGATTAAGAGAATTTTTTAATATAAAAGTTGGAAAATGGAAGGAAGATAATATATTTTTTGATGAAGGTCATGGATTTACAAGTGCTGTATGGGGGAATGAAGTAGTTATAAATAAATCAGATTCAGTTACATTATATCCTTGGAATATAGGAAATAATGAAGAAAAGATAAAAATATCATACACTCATACTACATCAAACTTTGCATATGGAGATATATGGTTTAATATAATACCACAAAAAACAGAAGGGAACTCAAATTGGTCTGTTTCACAAGAAAATGCATCCTCATATTATCTTACGACATGGAACAATACTGCTATGATTCAAATAGGACACAATATAAATGATATTGAAGATATTGAGGAATGTGAGAAGAAAATATTGGCAAATACTATTTTTAGAATGAAACAATTGACTGAAAATATGTCTATTGAAGACAAGCCTGGGGACACGTCTATTCCAATTAAGCCAAGTATAACAAATCAGTATACTACTGAAGATAGGAAAGTCATTTTGGAGTATACTTCTATGGATACAGGAAGTATATACCAATATTATGTAGAAGGAATAGATTTAAGTACAAAGGTAGTAACTGAATCAAATGTAGCTACAACAATCGTTACTACAGGTATCAAAGATTACAATTGGTGTTTACATCCTGTAGAAAGTGATATTAATCCAATTATTTTAAATAATCCATCTATTATATACAATAAAACTCAAAGAGAAACAATTATGACACAACCTTTACAAAAAGGATATTATATGTTTAGGATTTATACAACTGATTATTCAGGTAATAAATCTAAAGTAGAAACTAAGATTTTTCATGTAGATGGTAAAGCAGGTGAAACTTCAAATAGGGTATTAGATGAAATTCCAAATGCTGTCAAGTTTAATAATAGGTATAGAGGTCCACAAGAAAGTTGTAAGATAAGTTCAATGTATCATCAAGTGTATTATAATATAAGAAAATTAAGTGACAAGATAGATAGATTAGATGTAATGAAAGAAGAAGTGCTTATAGATTCAAGTTATAGTTATGGAAGCTTTATAGATATAATTGGCAATATACAAGAAGAAATAGACATATTGTATGATGTAAGGGGGGATTAGATGGATAGAGTTGTTATTAATAATTTGCCAGTAGCAAATAGAAATGATTTTGGATATAAAGCAATAAATACAAGTTCAATGCATAATGATAATCAAAACAATATGCTAAATGATATACTAGATTTATTTAATAAAACTAATGAGATAGAACGTATGTTAAATAATAATATAAATTTAATAAAACTTGAAAATGCTCAGTTGGAAGCTGTAAACTCAAACTTAATACAAAAGTATAATCAGTTGTTAAATAAGTATATTGATATACAAAAATCTAATAAATTAAGAAAAAAAATAATACTACCCCAAGATTGTAAGTCTGATGAGAGTACATTTGGAGCTATAATAAATAACATAACATCAGATATAACTATAAGACCCTCAAAAAAGATTTCAAAATTAGCTGTTTTTGATGACGTATCAAATTTCATGTTTATTCCAAAAAGTCTTGTAGTTAAGACAAAAACTACTAGTTTTGGTGTTATATCAGAACAAGACAATGATGTATATGCTCCTTTTTCTAAAGATAATAATTTATATTGGACAAAAAGAGTAGTTACAAGTAATTCTGTAGATTTTTTGGATACAGAGTATGAGATTAATCTTCCAGAAGATATTATGACCACATCAGAAATGAATGAAATATATATACATCCATTTTTATGTAGTGTAAAAAATGTATACATAAGATTTGGTGATTCTAGTTATTGGGAAGAAATAGAGGGAATTGAATATCATTCAGCAATAACACGAAATAATTCAACAAATGAATTTTTAAATTCAGTTAGAGCATTCAGAATAAACTTTCCTAATAAAAAGGTTAATCAAATAAAGATAGTTTTAAGAAGTTATAATTATGAAGAATGTGAAACAAATCTAAGAACTTTTATTTACGGTATAAAATCTTTAGGAGCATATATAAATTACTATAATAATTACAAAGCTTCTACATTTAGTTTTAAATGTAATATTGATGAGAAGAGAGATGTAATGATTACAGGTATAACTCCGCACTTTAATAATAGCAGTGATAGTGGAAAGTATTCCGAAGACTTCATATTTGATGTATATTATGAAGATAAAGGAGAATATTACCATAAAATAGTAGATACTTTTCCATTTAAACCTCCTGCAAAAAATTTGATGTTTAAATGTAGAATAGGAGAAACTTATAGTGAAATAAATATAAAAAGTATAGATATAAACTATACTTATTGTGGCGAAGACTAGTAGTATTTTTAAGTTTGAATGACTGTATTTAATATTTTGCATATGATATAATTAGTAGTACAAATTTGGAGGTGGTACTTTTGATAGCATTAGTGTGAGGTTTATAATAAAATATTTTTAAATTTTGTCTTTATAAAAGACTTTTTTTTGTTTCTTAATTGTCGATTGTGACAAGTGACCTATATACTCTTATGCTTAGATTTATTATTGAAATAGTGGGTAGAGTGATATTGAAAAATTAGGAGGTGAAAACTATGCATTTATTATACAAAAATAAAAGTGAAATTAAAACAGTAACTAAAATTGTAAATATTATTTTTAAAATTATTGATGAGTTAAAATTATTTATCAATAACGTATTGATATACAATATAAATAAAGATGAGTTAAGATATTATTTCTTGAAATTTGATTTACATAATAAAAACTTGTTATTTAATATAAAGCTCTACAATTCAATTACGAAGACAGTCGTTATAAAAAGTTATGTATTAACAGATTTAATAAGAGACTGTGAAACTAAAAAAATAGAATTAAAATTGAACTATGATATAAAAAATATGATATTAAAATCAAAAGAGAATATACATAAAGATATTACGGAAATTTATATATAATTTTATTAAATTCATGGGAGGATTAATATGAATTTTACTATTTATAAAGATATAGATAATTATGTCACAAGAGAAAATAGCGTCCCAAAGCCACCAGAAAAAGGAGAGATAATGATATGTCAAATATGTAATAAGCCAATAATGCCAGAACACTTTTCTATAGATGAATATAAAAGAAAGAGAGAATTTAAGTGGCATATACATCCAAAATGCTTTGAATACATAGATAAACTAGCAGATAAATCAGTTCCTGGTCTACTTAATGAAAGAAAATGTTTATTTAAGTAAATATTTTCTTATATAAATGTATAGTTTTATAATCTTAATAGATAAGAAGTAATAATATAATGCTAAGAAGGTATATAATATGAAGAAAAAAATAACTTATAAAAATAATTTGCAAAAGTATGGAATGAGTGAATATCAAAAAATACATGATTTGGTATATGAATTACAAGCTGGTTCAAAAGATGCAGCACAAGAACTAATTAATTCGTTTAGAACAATGTTAAATAAGTATATTTCTTTAATAGTGTATGGACAATATTCTATAGAAGATTACTCAATAAGAAGTTTTATTAAATTATTTGTAGAAGAAGAAAATGAACGATTGAAATTAAATTCATATTTTGTTAATGGTCATGGTCAAAGGGTTGCAGATAAGACTGTTGCAAAAATAGTTGGTATATTTTCAAATAATGATAAAGAAGACATACAACAGGAGATATGTGCTATTTTTTTATCGATGTGCCATAAATATAAAGATACAAAGCCGTCTTTTCACAATTATATCAAGAGAAATTTTCATTATTATGTTTTTAGACATTTAGAAAAATTATCTAAAGACCCAATAGCAAGAGGTCTGTATTATCAGAAAAAAATATGTAAGATATATGATTCTGACCAACAATTACCTATAGAAGAAACTATTTGTGATAAAAATGCACAAAAAGAAATAGACGAAGTGCTCGATTATGTCGAGCTTTTTTATAATCTACAGTTGTCGATTGCAATAATTGAAAAAGATATGGTTATAAATATATATGATGATGAATTTTTAAATAATAATTGGATTAATGGAATTACATGCTCTAATATATTTAAAAATCTTACAATATTTGAAAGACGGATACTAGTAATGTGGTATATGGAGGATAATACTGATTCAGAAATAGCAGAGATGTTTGGGTTTTGCAGAGGTACAATAAATAAAAAAAGAGCTTGTGCAAAATCTAAATTGAAAAAAGCTGTTAGATTGATTAATTGCTTAAGTGAATGAGAATTATTACTGCTATGAAATTTAGACCACTCTAACAACTTGAAGAGTGGTCTTATTGAGGATTATTCTAATTCATTTGCAATAGTATTATAAAAATTTGCTGATTCTATTAGCATCTGTTTAAAGTCTGTAGACCTTTCATTGTAGTAGATTCTTCCTTTTTCAGTTATCTTATAGAGTTTTTTACGTTCTTTTTTAGTTGCAACTTCAATAAGACCTTTTGTAAGCATTTTTTCTATTATTGGATACATAGTTCCATTGCTAGGTTTCCAAGATAAATTAAAACTACCTATATAATCTGTAACTTCCTTTCCATAAACACAACCGTCTTTTTTTATCATTAAATTTAACGTGTACAGCTCTAAAAATATGCCACTAGAAAATTTATTGTCATTTTCTTTTGTATTTACCGCTTTCATACCCATTGTCGAATATTTCATATGTTTTCTCCTTTTAAATATTATTTTTATAAATTCTGATAGAGTTATTAATAGACAATTTACATGATAAATAATTTACATTATGTATTTGAATAATATAATTGAATCTACACTATGAATTTTGGCTTATATATTTTATATAATTTTTACATGTACTTGATTATTATTATATAACATCAAACAGTCGCAAACAACAATTAATAAGTTATAAGATATTTACTTTTATGCTATAAATAAAATTTTAAATAAAGGAATGGTGAATAAATATGTGTAATACAAATATACAAGAAGAAACTATTTTAGAACAAATAAAAAAGATAAATGAAGAAGACAACAAAATTGTTACTAATATAGTAGATAATTTTATAAATAAGATTTATGATGAAATTAATAATAATGAAAACTTTAGTTTAAAACATGGTTTTTTAATTGTAGGAAAATTATTAGTTATTTTAGCACAATCATTATGTGATAATGAAGAACATTTTTCGAAGGAATGTGATGAAGCAAAAGACATGGTTTTAAACAAGATTATGGAGGCTATTATGCCAAAAGTTGATTGTGGAAAAGTTATTGATGAAGATTTTGACATAGAAAATTTATCAATAAGAAGAATAATGCTTGCACTTGGTATAGCCATAGATTACATTATGTGGAAAACTGATTTAGCAAAAAACTATCAAGAAAATAATATTAAGTAGCTATATACTAAATAAGAATTTTGACAAAGTAATATTTTATATGGCAATATAAAGAGTATAGAAAGTATTAGGAGGAACATTGAGTGTTAAAAAAGTTATTTGGTATTATGAAAAAAAGACAAAAAGTTGATGAAGCAAAAGAAGAAGGTGAAATAATATTAAAAAATGGAGAAGGATTATATAAAGAAGAGTTTATTGAAGAAGAAAAGATATTAATTGATAAAAAAGGAATTGTAAATAAAGAAGATAAAGTTTTAGAACAAGAAACATTCCTATATAATGAAGATGACAAAATGCTAGTTAATAAAGATATAGCATGTTGTAATAAAAGCGAGAATTCATATATAAAAGAAATAAATATTAATGCTGATAATAAAACATTGAATAAAATGGAAACAGTAATGATTGATAAATACATAGATGATGAAGATATAGTAGAAAAAATAATAGATAAAGATTTATTAATTAATGAAGAAACTATAGAATTATATGAAAAAGAAATATTTATTACTGAAGAAAAGATGAGTATACATAAAAAAGAAGTGTCGATTGAAAATAAAGAAGCAGATTTAAAAAAATTTGAAGAAAAACAGATAAAAGAAACGAGTGAATACTTAACAGAAGAAGATTTAGATTATATAAAAGAAATAAAAATAAAAAGGGGTAAAAGTATAAAAGCAATAAACTTGTATACTAAAGAAGAGCAGATTTTCGATACTCATATACAGTGTAGTAAAACCCTTAAAATACCATTAGGATATATAAGAGAAAATTTAAAATATGGATATATGGATTACTTTGGAGATGCAATAAACTATTTAAGTAAAGTGTTAAATGTGGAAGAGTACTGTAAAAATGAATGGAGCTATTTAGAAAATAATAAATCTCCATCTGAGATATTTAATATTCTCAATGATAAAATATTTAGTACAAGACTTTCTGATAAAAAGAGAAATGAAATTTTGACCAATGATAAAATTGAAGCATTAAAAATGAATTATAAATTTGAATGTATTGACGTAGAATATGATGAATATTTTAAAAAATATAAGTCTATAATCAAAAGAGGTGGAAAGAAAAAGATTGAACTAGTAAATAAAAAAGGTGAAGTATTAGAGATATTTAAGTCTTTAGAAGAATGTTCTATTTATTTACAAAAAGAAAAAAATGAAGTTATACAGATGTTAAAGTATGGAGATACAAAAGTAGGAAGAAATTTTATAAGATATAGTTTGAGAAATATTTAACTTCATTTTAAATTCATGAGAGTTTCATTTCTGATTCACACATTTAATATTATTTTAATGTAAAATAATAAAAGTGAAGTATTGTACAATCAAAATTAAGGAGGATATTAATGTCTGAAGAAAAAAATCCAAAAGAAAATCCATTAGATGAAATTAAAAAATCAGATAATGTAAGTTCTAAAAAAGATGATGTGTCAGATGAAAAGAATACTGATAACAAAATTAAAAAAAGAGAGGTAAAACTAAATAACAAAACACTTAAAGCAGTTATAGCAATTGTTGCAGTAGGAGCTATATGTTTAGGTGGAGGTTATATTTTTGGCAAAGAAGCTGGAAGAAAATTGCCTGCTACTTCAAAACGCTATAATAGCAATGAAGTAGTGGCTACTATTGGGGATAAAAAAATAACAGGTGAAATGTTAAGAAAGAGAATGGAGCCATTATTTTATTTAAATGCAAAAACTACTATGACTGATGATGAAATACGTTCATATGAATCAAATATGATTGAGACTATGATTACATCTGATATATTATCCTCTGAAGCAGCAAAAGAGAAAATAAGTATAACTGATGACGAATTGGATGCTCAGTATAATAATTTAATGACTAGTATAGAATCTGCAATGGGGATGACTAAAGAAGAGTTTTTAAAACAGTTTGATTTGACTGAAAAATATATAAAAGATGATATGAAAAAAGAACTAGTAGCATCAAAATATTTAAATGAAAAAGCAAAAGTTACTGATAAAGAAGCAGAGAGTTATTATAATAAAAACAAGAGCAATTATTTACAAGTTAGAGCCTCACATATCTTAATAAAAACTGTTAATGATAAAGGTAAACAAGTTAGTGATAGTAAAAAAGCTGAACTTAAGAAAGAAGCTGAGGAAATACTTAAAAAAGCCCAAGCTGGGGAAGATTTTGCTACTCTAGCCAAAAAATATTCTGAAGATAGTAGTGCAGAATCAGGTGGAGATTTAGGTTTCTTTGGTAAAGGTCAGATGGTGGAATCTTTTGAAAAAGCAGCATTTGCATTGAAAAAAGGAGAAACATCTAACAAACTTGTAGAAAGTGATTATGGATATCATATAATTAAGAAAACCGATGAAAAATATCAATCATTTGAAGAGATAAAATCCGATTTAGTAAGTAGTCTAACATCAGAAAAACAAAACCTACTTATACAAAATCTAAAAGAAAAGTATAATGTTAAAATTACGGATAAATATCAAATGAAAGCTAAAGAATAGATGAAATCAATTTATTAAAAAAAAAGAAAAATTTGCTATATGGATAAAAGCTATTTTTGCTCTCAAAATAGAGAGTCTAAAATAGCTTTTATTATTTTGTAGTAAAATCCATTTATATATATGAATTGATAAAGAAATAACATGCAAAAAAACGTTAATAAAAAATATTTTAAATTTGAATTATTTAAATAAAAATTAAAAAAATAAGCAAAAAGAATTAAAGGTTTAAGATATGGTTTAAATATATGTATATTAACATTTTTGACTGAAGATACTAAAAAAATAATATTTTTCATAATTTTAAAAAATATAATAAAGAAATGAAAATACTGTTGATAACCTATTGAGTAAACATAAGAAAGATGATATTATAAGTATGTACTAAAATGATTAAAGCAATTTTAGTACTAAATTTAATTATAAAAACAATAAGGGGGGCGTTTTTTTATGTCAAATACAGAAAGCGTATCTAAAAAAGGTGGTCATCCGAAGAGTTTTTGGCTTATTTGCATGACAATTTTATGGGAAAGATTTAGTTATTATGGTTTAACAGCTTTATTGGTATTATTTTTTACAGCAAGTGTAGCTCAAGGTGGTTTAGGTCTTTCTACTCAAGAAGCGACATCTATGTATGGATTATTTACAGGTCTTATATATCTTACACCATTAGTTGGTGGTTGGCTAGCAGATAAAGTTTTAGGTCAACAAAAATGTATTTCTATAGGTGCACTTTTAATAGCAATAGGTGACTTCGTATTATTTGCTTCATCTACATCTATTTCAATGGTTTGGGTAGGCCTATCAATAATCATTTTAGGAAATGGTTTTTTTAAATCAAGTTGTTCAAATATAGTTGGGGATATATACCCTAAAACTGATGTGTCAAGAAAAGATGCAGCATACAGTTTATTCTATATGGCAGTAAATGTAGGTGCATTTATAGCTCCAATAATATGTGGATTACTTTCTGACAATATATTTGCAGTAAGGGGAGCAAGTGGAGATATAGTATCTTATGGATATAAGATGGCATTTTTAATCTGTGGTATAGGTATGATGTTAGGTATGGTTATATTTACACTTTTTGCACCAAAATTATTAAATGAAGTTGGAAAATATCCTGTGACTAAAGGCAATAAAGGTGAAAAAATTGAGTATGGACCACTTACTAAGTTGGAGAAAAATAGGATAATAGCAATGGTTGTTTTATTTTTATTTGTGGTCTTATTCTGGACAGCATACTATCAAACACAAAGTTCGTTTATGATTTATGTAAGGGATAATGTAAATAGAACTCTATTTGGATTTGAAATGCCAGTAGCATGGCTTACATCACTAAATGCTATATTATGTGTTGCTTTATGCCCAGTATTAGCTGCCCTATGGGTTAAATTATCTAATACAAAAAGAGGTGATTTCTCTATTCCAGTTAAAATGGGATTAGGAATGATAATAATGGGTGTTGGTTTTATAGTTATGGTATTTGCTACATTATCTAATGGTCCAGATGGAATGGTAAAGGCTAGTATATTGTTTATAGTGCTGACTTATATATTTACAACAGTAGGTGAATTATTCTTATCTCCTATAGGACTTGCGATGTTTAATAAATTAGCTCCAGCTAAGTATGCTACATTATCTATGGGAGCATGGTATCTAACAAGTTTTTTTGCAAGCTTATTATCAGGAAAGATTGCTGGTTTTACAGCCACACTTGGTTTTCTACAGATATTTGGAGGAATAGCAGTTATCTTAATAATATTTGGCTTAATATTATTGGGAATAAGAAATATATTAACAAAATTAATGGCTATGGATTTACTAACAAAAGAAGAATAATTCATGTTGAATTAGTATAAATATAAGGAAATTACATTTAAATATAAAATAAAATGTAATTTCCTATTTAATTATGAAAAAAGCTTTATGTAGATAGATATTATAATTAAAATTATAATTATTAAAATTAGAGTATATAAGATTTATATAAATTATATGAAAAATATTTATGTAATAAGTTTTACATACTTATATATTTAGTTATTTTATTATTTTAAGGAGGTCTTGTTGTGAATATAAAAGATAGATTAAGTGAATTAAGAAGACTTATGGAAGAAAAAAATATAGATGCCTACATGATTCCATCTTCTGATAATCATCAAAGTGAATATGTAGGAGATTACTTCAAATCAAGAGAATTTATATCAGGATTTAATGGTTCAGCTGGTACAGTTATTGTTACTAAAGATGAAGCTGGATTGTGGACAGATGGAAGATATTTTATACAGGCAGAGTCTCAACTAGAAGGAAGTACAATAAAATTATTCAAAATGGGGCAAGAAGGTTGCCCAACTACAGATGAATATTTGTATACAAATATTCCTGAAGGTGGAACTTTAGGCTTTGATGGTAGAGTTATATCTGCTAGAGAAGGAGCTACATTAGCTGAAAAATTATCTAAAAAAGGTATAAAGATAGAATATCAATATGATTTAATAGATAGTATATGGACAGATAGACCTGCTTTATCGGATAGTAAAGCGTTTTTATTGGATGTTAAATACTGTGGAGAAAGTTTTAGCTCAAAGTTAGCTAGATTAAGAGAAAAAATGAGTGAAAAAGGTACTTCTACTCATGTAATAACTACTCTTGATGATATAGCATGGCTATTTAACATAAGAGGTGGAGATGTTAAATATAATCCGGTTGTACTTTCTTATGCAGTAATAACTTTAAAAGAAGTATATCTGTTTGTTGATGAAAGCAAATTAAATGAAGAAATATTAAATGAACTAGCTAAAGAAAATGTTCAAATAAAGCCATATAATGATGTGTATGAGTTTGTAAAAAATATAGACAAAGCTGAAAAAGTTTTAGTGGATGGAACTAAGCTTAGCTATACAATTTACAATAATATACCTTGTGAAGTTGAGAAGGTTGATGGATTCAACCCAGTAATGTTCTTTAAAGCTCAAAAAAATGAGATAGAATTAGAAAACATAAGAAATTCACATGTAAAAGATGGTGTAGCTTTCACTAAATTTATGTACTGGTTAAAGAAAAATGTAGGTAAAATGGAAATCACTGAGATAAGTGCTACTCAAAAATTAGAGGACTTAAGAAGAGAGCAAGAAGGTTTCTTTGAGCCAAGTTTCAACACAATTGCTGCGTATAAAGAACATGCTGCAATGATGCACTATAGTGCAACTCCAGAGTCAAATTATAAATTAGAAGCAGAAGGATTATTTTTGGTGGATTCAGGTGGACAATATTATGATGGAACTACTGATATAACTAGAACTACAGTTTTAGGACCTATAAGTGATGAATTAAAACTACACTTTACTTCTGTAGCAAGAGGAATGATAAATCTTTCTAAAGTTAAGTTTTTGCATGGTTGTAGAGGATATAACTTAGACATATTATCTAGAAGTTGTATGTGGAATATGGGAATTGATTATCAATGTGGAACTGGACACGGTATAGGATTTGTGTTAAATGTTCACGAAGCTCCAAATGGATTTAGATGGAGAGTAGTACCTGAAAGATTTGATAGTGCAGTTCTTGAAGAAGGAATGGTAACTACTAATGAACCAGGTATATATATAGAAGGTTCTCATGGTATAAGAACAGAGAATGAAATCGTAGTTAGAAAAGCTGAAAAGAATTTCTATGGTCAATTTATGGAATTTGAAGTTGTTACATTAGCTCCTATTGACTTAGATGGTATAGTTCCAGAATTAATGAATCAAGATGAAAAAGATTATTTAAACTGGTATCATAAACTAGTTTATGATAAAATATCTCCTTTCTTAACTGATGAAGAAAGAGAATGGTTAAAAGTTTATACTAGAGCTATATAGTTTGTAACTGGATATAATAAAAAGAGTGTGTCTCAAAATGAACTTTTTAGTTTATGAGGCACACTCTTTTGTATGAAATAAAATATATTTTTATCATTTCAACAATGAAAAAGAAGCTTATCTCTATTTTGAGATAGCCCCTTTTATTATATTTTTTATTAAGTTTAGAAAAAATTTTAATTTGATAATTCTACTAATTTTTTATTCATTGTAAGTAGTATAAATCCAAATATCAATAAAAATGATGGTATCACTATGAATACTTGTAACATACCAAGTTGGTCTATAATAGCTTGAGTATAACCAGACAATTTATTTGCTGCAAATTTACCTAAAAACCAAACACCCATTAGGAATGAAATATACTTTTCAGGAGAAAGTTTATTCACCATGCCATATCCAACTGGAGAAAAGCAAATTTCTCCTATACTTTGGAATGTTAAAAATCCAACTACCCAAAATACACTTGCCTTATGAATTGAATTAGGGTCTGTTCCTGTCTGTATAACTGCTACTATCATAAATAAAAATGCTATAGCCAATAGTATAAAACCTAAGCTCATCTTTTTAGGTACACTTAAATCACCTTTTTTAGTTTGAGATAATTTTACCCATACTAGAGCAGATATAGGTCCAAGAATGACACAAAGGAGACCATTGTATGAATCTATCCATGAAGTAGGGATTTGAAAATTGCCAACAGTAAGATTTATGTGTTCCTTTGTATAGAGTGCAATAGACATAGAGGCTTGGTTATATGCTATCCAAAAAAATACTGTAAAGAAAGCTAATACCAATATTACTATTATTCTTTTTTTCTCAATCAAAGTTAATGGCTTTGAAGCGAGCATTTTCTTATATTCCAGTGATTTTTTTATAGATTCTCTCCCATTACTGGATTCATTATTTAAAGGTTTATAAAACTTTTTATTACCAAATACAAAGAAGAATAAACCTATTAGAACTGTAATTGATGAAAATAAGAATACATATCTATACCCATACATGCTTATAGATGCTCCACTTTTTACAGCTAACCATTCATTAGCAACTAAACCACATATTAAAGGTCCAAATAAAGTACCTAGATTAGTAGCCATATATGTAATAGAGAAAGCTCCATCTTTTCTTGGGTCATCATTGGTATATAAATTTCCAACCAGAGTATGTAAGTTTCCTTTATAAAAACCTATTCCTAATCCAGATAAGAATATCATAATGTTTATATCCATCTTACTATTTGCTATGTATCCTAAAAAATAACCAATTGAAACCATTATCATTCCAAGTATGATACAGTTTTTAGGACCTAGAAATCTGTCACTGACCCATCCACCAATAACTGGAGAGAAATAAGTCCATGCTAAAAAAGATGCAAGCATTGATGCGGATTCTGCTGGTGTTAACCCTAAACCACCTTTGGAGACTTGTTCAGCTAAAAATAATAATAATACCAATTTCATACCATAGTATGCAAGTCCCACAAAAGTGAATATTGAACAGCAGAAATATAAATCTTTAGGTTGTTTAAGTTTTTCTTGAGTTTTTAAAACTGACATATGTCGAGAACCTCCAGATAAATAATTTAACAAAATTTTACCATACTATATGAGTATATGTTTTTTTCATAGGGACGTCAACTTATGAGATAATTTAATTAAGTCGAAATATATGTAAAAATAGTATCATTTTTGTATATTCAGTAATATTTTTTTATGATAATATATGTTATTATTATATTAAAATACAAACATATTATGGAAAGGATATGCCAATTTAGCAGTTCAATTGATTGTTTGGCAGGTGAGATGAGCTATGATAAGAAAAAAATCTGAATTACAAGTAGAAGTAAAAGAAAATTTAAATGGTGGTATTGGAAAGGTTAAGCTTGAAAACATAGTAAAAAATGAAGAGCTTAAGGGAAAAGGAAGATTATTTAAAAGAATAGCTTTACCAGTAGGAAGTTCAATTGGTGTGCATGACCATACAACAGATTTTGAAGTATATTATATACTAAAGGGAAGAGGTAAAGTATTTGACAATGGGGAATTTGTAGAAGTAAATGAGGGTGATGTAGTGTATACAGCTGATGGTGAAAAACATTCTATAGAGAATATAGGAGAAGAAGAACTTGAGTTTGTAGCACTAGTTTTATATATGTAAAATATGGAGGAAGAGTCATGACAGGCAAGATAGAAGAAATTAGGGACAAGATAAATAGATTTTGCAACTCCAATTTAAATCAAGAATACAAAGATATAAGTTTTAAGATTTTGCAAAACCTTTTAGATAATAATAAAGAGATAATTTATTCTTCTAGAGCTGATATATGGTCTTCAGCTATACTAAATATAGTTTTAGAGCAAAATCTTTTGTATAATAAGAAGCATCCGCTACATATAACAAAAAAAGAATTTTCAAAACAAATAGGTGTTTCTTTAAACACTATAAATAATAAATCGTCTTTGATAAAGGATGCTTGTAGTATTGACTTTTTAAATCAAGATACTATAGCTATTTCTAATGTAGAATTTTGGGTAAAAGAGACGAATTCTAAGTCAAAGTCTATAGATTTAGATTTAGAAAAGAAGAAAATATTGTATAAAAGATATATTAAGTTATCACAAGATGCTAATAGTGATATTGAATCAATTAGGTATATGGAGGAAGCTGTAAATATAGGAAAAAGTATGATTACTAAAGAAGATAAAGAACTTGGATTTTGGAAAGGTTTATCTACTAGAGCCTATATGATAGCACTTGAATCTCTTGCTAGGAAATTAGAAAGTATTAATAATTTAAAGGAATCCAAAAAAGTATTGGAATATTTAATAGAAATTAATCCTAGTGATGAGCAAGGAATAAGATATAAATTATTAAATATATTAATTAGATTAAATGATAGGACTTCAATAAATAAATTATTTGAACTTTATAAAGAAGAAAAATCTGCTACATGGATGTACAGTAAAGCTCTTTATTACTTTAAAAATAAAAGTATGTTTTTGGCAAATGATTCTATTAAGATTGCTAGAAGTAAAAATAAGTATGTTGGATTGTATTTATTAGACTGGCGAAATGCTTTTGGTAGAGAATTTGTTACAGAAGAAGAAAAGGCAGAAGCTGTATATTACTATGATGAAAACATAGTGATTTGGAATGAAGTCAAAGGTTCTATGGATTGGTTATTAAAAAAAATGTTGGAATTTTCATAAAAAAAAACTACTCCTTACTTTTATATAAGTAAAAGGAGTAGTTTTTAATTTATACATCTAGTTTTAAATCTTCTGGCTTTATTAAACCTTTTTTTCTCATAAATTTTGAAATCAACAAAGTTACAATAGCAGGAAGTATAAAGTTAAGTAAAAATATACCAACCCACATAGATATACCTCCTTTTCCAGCACTTTGCATAGCAGTCACTGTTCCAAATTGTCCAACCAATCCACAAGTACCCATACCAGAACCAATAGGGATATTTTCCATTTTGAATATTGTTGTAGATAATGGTCCAAGTAATATTGAAGCTACCGTCGGTGGTATCCAAATTTTCCAATTTTTTATTATATTAGGGACTTGTAACATAGAGGTACCAAGACCTTGTGCCACAAGACCACCAACTCCATTTTCTCTAAAGCTCATAACAGCAAAACCTATCATTTGACAGCAACAACCTACAGTTGCTGCTCCACCAGCAAGACCACCCAAACTTAGCACCATACAAATAGCTGCACTACTAATAGGTAATGTAAGAGCTATTCCAACAAGTGCAGAGACTAGAGCTCCCATTATTATAGGTTGCATAGTTGTAGCTTGCATTATTATATTTCCAAATGAAGTCATAAATGCTGAAACAGCTGGACCAATAAACTCAGCTACAAGCACTCCAATTAGTATTGTTACAGCAGGTGTAACCAATATATCTACTTTTGTTTCTTTTGAAACCAATTTTCCAACTTCTACTGCAAAAAGTGTAGCAATAAATGCTCCAACAGGTCCTCCTAATTCGTTACCACAAGCTCCAACAAGTGCACAAGAAAATAGTACAAGAGGAGGTGCTTGAAGTCCATATGCAATAGCCA
This sequence comes from Clostridioides sp. ES-S-0054-01, assembly GCA_021561035.1. Taxonomy (NCBI): domain Bacteria; kingdom Bacillati; phylum Bacillota; class Clostridia; order Peptostreptococcales; family Peptostreptococcaceae; genus Clostridioides; species Clostridioides sp. ES-S-0054-01. Next base: position 2,265,599 of record CP067346.1, on the reverse strand, counting down.
CTGCTATGGCTGGACCTGTAACTTGTTTAGCAATAGGACTTATAACTTCAGTAAAAAGAGAAATATTGAAGTTATCTCCTAATGTATTAAAAATTGTTCCAATTAAAAGGGAAGAAAAAAGACCAAGTGCCATATAACTTAGTGCATCAATAAGATACCTTTGAACAGAAATTTCAATGTTTTTTCTTTTAACAAATGACTTGAAATTTCTTTTTTTGTAATTGATTTCCAATTCAAAATCCTCCTCATATAATATAAGTATAAATTTCTTTTGAATTAATTATATAACTTTTCAGCTGACAAGACAAATGTTGTTTCACTAAAATTAGACTATTGTAATAGTAAGAAATTAACAGTAATTTTAGTTTTAAATTTTAAATTTATGGTTTATAATTAATATAGGGATATTCTGAAATATAATAATTTTCCAGTTTATCCCAATATTTAACTTAGGTAGATTGCTTACAAAACAAATGATTATATATTAGGCTAAAAGGAAGTGGATAGATGAGATTTGTAGAAAATAAGAAATACAGAAAAATTGCCATAATTATATCTATTCCTATATTGCTTGTTGCGCAGTACTACCTTTTTAAATTTGGAATACTTAGACCAATGGTAAAGGGAGTAGAAATCGAAATTGTAGATGGGGAATATGTTAAAGATATAGATAAATATGTAGTAAAATTAAATGAAACAGTTACTTTGTCTACTGGTGAATATATTAAGGTTCCTTCATATGCTAAAGAGCCAAATATTTGGTTTAATGTGTTGGATAATTCAGGAACTTTGAAAATAGATGGAAATAAGATGACAGCATTAAAGGTTGGGTATTCTTCTGTGGGTATTATGAAAAATTCAAGAGTATTAAAAAAGGCTACCATAAAAGTAGTAGACCCAAAGGTAGAGTCACTAGATATGGAGATTAATGGAGATTTAAGACATGTTGGTGATAGTGCTACTATAGAAAGCACAGTAGAAGTTGATTATGATAAGTTTAAAAAATCATATAAACCAATTTATAAGAGCAGTAATGAAAATGTTTTAAAAATCAAAGGAAATAAAGTAAGTGCAGTTGGAGTTGGGAAGGCCACAATATATGCTAAGTGTGGAAATAAAGAAGTTGAGAGAACCTTTAGAATTCAAGCTAGAGTTGCTGAAATAAATATGAATGATATAAAAATAGAGGTTGACCAAAATGAAAAACTAAAACCAGATATAATAACTTCTCCACCTGGTTTAGAACCACCAAAAATATATTATGAGTTAGTAGATTCAAAATTACCTGTAGAAAGAGCAATAAGTCTAGGTAGTGATGGAAATGTAGTAGGACTTAGAGAAGGTAAAGATAGAGTAAGGATAACTTGTGGAGATAAATCTAAAATAATAACAGTAACAGTAGTCAAAGAAACTATAACTAATGACTATATACAAAATTTAGTTGGTTCGCATAAAATAGTAAATAATAAAGTCATTATTAAACTTGAGTGGGATTATATGAAAGGTGTCTTTGATTATGATATATATCTTAAAGACAAATTGTCAGGAGAATCATTTAAGAAATTTAAATCTATAACTATAAATGAAAGTGATTTGGGAAAATCACAAAAGGTATATGCTACTATAGAAGTAGATATGAAGGATAATCAAAATGTAGATTTTGATATTTATGTTGTAGGTAAAAAGGATTCAGACACAACTAAACCAAGTAATATAATAAATATTAATAATGGAAATGGAAGCTCAAATAATGATAATAATATTCAAGATATGAAAGTTGAAAATATATCGGCTAATGTTGATAGAGATAATAATGTTATTAGAGTTAACTGGAGTAGTGTATCTCATAAGGATTGTACTTACAGTATATATGTGAAAAATAATACTAATGGAGAAGGAGAATTTACTTTATATCAAAGTGATATACAAGGTAATGAGCATACTATAAGTATTCCTGAAGGAGATTTAAATCTAGATATTTATGTTGTTGCAAATTCGGATGGAAAAAACTCTCAAAATAGTGATGTTATAAATGTAAGATAGATTTGTGCACAAATTAAGAGTATCAATTTTGTGATTTATTGGAAAATTAAACCTAAAAAAGAGGATAGTATGAGGAGAATCATACTATCCTTATTTATATAGGGGTTTCAAATTTTCAGTTTAAAAAGTATTTTTTATTATTAATATCGTTTTAAATTGACTTTAATGCAGCTTCTATTGCATATATTAGGGTTGTATCAAACAGTGGGATAGAAGTGTCATTTTGAAATATTGTATTGTTTACTATTATACGGTCCTCTTCATTTGGAATTAAAACCTCAATCCCATTATTAATAATTATCTTTTTATAAAAATCTTGTTCCATTGTATATTTAGTACTCAATAAAGCTACTTTTTTTACTCCTTTTTCTTTCAATACTTCAGCAGTTACATTTGCTATGTTTAGTAATGGAATATGTATATTTTCTTGTATTTTATCTGCTACCTTATGCATAGTATTAGTACATATAACAATAAAATCTGCCCCTGCACCTTGTAATTTAATTGCAGCATCAGATAGAATTTTAGCACTTTTTTCCCAATTTCCACTAGACTGGCATTCTTCAATTTCTTGAAAATCTACACTGTAAAGTATACATTTAGAAGAATGTAGTCCACCTAATCTTTCTTTTATTACTGTATTAATAACCTGGTAATATGTAATGGTACTTTCCCAACTCATACCACCAATTAAGCCTATAGTCTTCATATTTATACCTCTCTTATTCTGTTTATTTTGAAATAGCTATTTACAAATACAAGTATAGCATTTAAAATATAAGCATACAATAATAAAATTGTATGGAGGACAATTATATTAAAAGGAGTAATTATATGCCAATAAATTCATTTGAAAACTATCCTATGACATGGAAACCAAAATTAAATAATCGAAAACCACCGATATATAAAACTTTGGCAATGTTATTGGAAGAAGATATTAAAATGGGAAATTTAAATCCTGGAGATAAGTTACCACCACAACGAGAATTAGCAGATTTTCTGGATTTAAATTTAAGTACAATAACACGTGCATTTAAGCTTTGTGAAGAAAAAGGGTTAATATGTGCAAAAGTGGGAAAAGGAACTTTCATTTCTTCTGATGTAAATGTAAGTAATACATTGTTATATCAAACAGAATCAAAAGATATAATTGAACTAGGTACAGTACACCCTCCATACGAACAAAATACATATATTATTGATTTTATTAAAAATGTATTAAAACAGCCAGAAATGGATAGATTTTTGCAATACATGTCTCCTTCTGGTACATATATGCAAAAAAAATCAATTGCAAAATGGATAGAAAGAAATAATGTATATACTAGTGAAGAAAATATAATACTATCTACAGGAGGACAGAATGCTATATGTGCAACTTTACTGGGACTATTTAAAGCTGGTGATAGGATTGCTACAGATTCTTTGAGTTTTTCTGGAATTAAATCAATAGCTAAAATGATAGGCATTCAATTGATTCCAATTCCACAGGAAAATAATGAAATGTCAATTGAATCTCTTGAAAGTTATTGTAAAAATGAAAATATAAAAGGTATATATCTTATACCAGACTATCATAACCCAACAACACATTCTATGTCTAATTTGTCTCGCAAAAAAATAGCAGAGATAGCAAAGAAGTATAATATAATAATTATTGAAGATGCAATAAATAGTATTCTTAGACCTAATATACAAACCCCTATATTTTCTTTAGCTAGCAACAATACTGTATATATTTTTAGTACATCTAAGTTTTTATGTGCTGGTCTTAGAATAGCATTTGTAGTTGCTCCAAAACACTATATAGAAAACTTAGAAAAGGCACTATATAATATGAATCTAATGGTTTCTCCATTTACTGCAGAAATAGTACACCGTTTACTGTATTCTCCTATTATAGATAAAATTATAGAAGAGAAAAAAGATGCTATTGTAGAAAGAAATAAAGTTGCTGATAAAATTTTATCAGACTATAATTTAATTGGTGATAAAAATTGTAGTTTTCGTTGGTTACTTCTTCCTGATGAATTAGATGGAAAGTCATTTGAAATATGTGCAAAAAAACTAGGAGTTCAAGTATACTGTGCCGAACGTTTTTCAGTAGGAAATTCTACTGTACCAAAAGCAGTTCGTATTTGTGTAACAGCTCCAAAAGATGTAGAGGAATTGGAAAAAGGGCTGAATATAATAAAGTCACTTCTTAAGAGTCAGAGCTATTTCACTATGATTTAATTAAATAAATAAAAAAGCGGAGAAATTTATTATAATAAACCTCCGCTTTTATTATTTAATAAAATACTTTAATTTCTATTAAAGTTTTAACTTGAATAATCTTGAAAACATAATCGTTTTATGATAAAATAATTCTTAAAAATAGAAAAAATTAATCATTTGTTAAAAAAAATGCATAATATATTGTAATTTATTGACGAAAGCGTAAAAGTTTTCACAAATGCATAAAATAATAGAAAAAATGCAAAAATTGATTTAATTTCATTTGTTACAAAATCTATATGGCAAAATTAAATCTGCCTATCAGAATGATATAAATATTTCAGAAAGGAGGATGCTATCAAATGATATAAGTAATTAATGTTGATAGCAAAAAATTATGAATGAACAAACTAGAATATCCTTAGAGAGAGCTGCTGAACTAAAATCAAAAATTGATGATTATATTCAGGCTAGAAAAACGATTAACAGAGGTCTTGAAAAAGAAGAAGAGATAAATAAACGAAAACAGAAAATATTAGGTATACTAAATGGAACAGAAGAAGATTGGAATAACTATAAATGGCAATTATCAAATAGAATAACAGATGTAGATACTTTATCAAAGATTATAACTCTAACTAAAAAAGAAAAAGAATATATAAAAGAGGTCGGTACTCAATTTAGATGGGCAATATCTCCATATTATTTGAGTTTGATAGACCCAGAAGATATATGTGACCCAATAAAATTACTGTCCATACCAACACATATAGAACTGGAAGATGAACAAGATGACTTAGACCCCATGGGAGAAGAGTACACTAATCCAGCTGGATGTATAACTAGAAGATACCCAGATAGATTAATAATAAATGTAACAAATGAGTGTGCTATGTACTGTAGACACTGTCAAAGAAGAAGAAATATTGGGCAACAAGATTCTCATAAGTCAAAAGCTATTATCCAAGAATCTATAGACTATATTAGAGAAAATGAAGAAATAAGAGATGTGCTAGTGACAGGAGGAGATGCTCTTACATTAAAAGATGATTATTTAGAATGGATTCTTAGTCAACTTAAAGAAATACCACATATTGATTATGTTAGATTAGGAACTAGAACTCTTGTTACAATGCCACAAAGAATCACAGATGAATTTTGTAATATGCTAAAAAAATATCATCCTATATATATAAATACGCATTTTAATCATCCAATGGAAATAACTAAAGAATCTAAGGAAGCGTGTGAAAAACTAGCAAATGCAGGAATTCCATTAGGAAATCAAGCAGTATTATTAAATGGTATAAATAATGATAAGTTTGTAATGAGATGCTTGAATCAAGAATTATTAAAAATAAGAGTAAAACCTTATTATATATTCCAAAGTAAACATGTAAAGGGAACAAAACATTTCAATACATCAGTGGATGATGGTCTTGAAATCATGGAGTATTTAAGAGGATATACATCAGGAATGGCGATACCAACATATATAGTGAATGCTCCAAAAGGAGGAGGAAAGACTCCTTTGCTTCCACAGTATCTTGTATCAAAAGGAACAGATTATGTTATGCTTAGAACATGGGAAGGTAAAGTTATAAAAATGGAAGATGAACCTGCTGTAGATATAAAGAAACTTATAAAAGAGCAGGCACAGGATTAAAAAATAGTTAAAGTGTGGAAAAAGAAACAACTTTAAAATAAAAACAAAATGGATGACAAATTTATACCAAATTTGCATCCATTTTTTATTAGTTATTTATTATTTTGTTGTTGATTAACTAATTCAAGATATCCACTTGGGTGGAAGTAATATATCTCAGAAGTATTTTCATTTATAAAGTAACCAATGTCACCATCTGCATCTGGTAAAAATACATAACCATTAAGATTTTTAGCTTTTAATGCTTCAAAGTTGCTAGCATTTCCTTGATATATGTAATCAACTTTATTGTTGTATTTTACTAAAAGTTCTTTAGCTTGTTCTTGAGTCAATTTAGTATTTTGGTTTACAGGAACATTCTTTTGAGAATCGGCATAAGAAGATTCATTTACTGGTGCAGTTAATAACAAACAAGATAAAACTAATAAAGATATAAGTGCTTTTTTCATACTAAAACCCTCTTTCGTATTTTAATTATATAAGATTCATTACTTAATAATATTGTATGTTTCCTATAATTAAATATTACCATTAAAGAGAATAATATTACAGTTACACAGCTGTAACCTTTGATTACAAAATCGTAATTAAATTATGTTTTTATTCCATTTGTATTTTATCATGTCTACGATTTACAAATTCACAGAAATATATCTTTATGACACCCATTACAGGAGCGGATAGAATCATACCAGGTATACCAAAGAATCCTCCACCAACAGTAACTGCTAGTATTGTAAAAAATGGGCTAAGACCTAGTTGTCCACCTACAATTTTTGGTTCTATAAATGTAACTTCAACTTGTTGAATTATTATTAAATAAATCAAAGAAGTTAAAGCAGTTGTTGGATTATAGAATAAATTGATTATTACAACTGGTGCCATACCTATTACTGGACCAAAATATGGAACCATATTCATGATACCCATAAGTGTACCAAATAATAGTGCATATTCAGATTTCAAAAAGTAAAGACCAATTCCAGAAAGTAATCCAACGATAAAAGAATCTAGAATTTTACCTGTAAAGTACTTACCAATATTTAAGTTCAAACTCTGGCACAATTCTATTATAAAATCTCCATATTTTTTACCTAAAGAAATGTAAATTACTTTCTTTGTAAATAGTAAGAACTTTTCTTTTTCTAATAATATATAGAAACAAATTATAAAGCCTAAAAGAAATTGTACTATAAATTTTCCTACAGAAAAAGTAGTACTGAATATCCCACCAAGTGAGCCAATAAGTAAGTTACTAAACTTAGGCATTACGCTCATAATTTTGTCACCGTATTCTTTTAATGTATTAGGGTCTACTGATTGTAAACTTTTACCTAAATCAAATAAAAACTGCTCTGTTTTATCTATATATGTAGGAACTTGAGTTACTAAATCAGCCAAACTGTTTACTATGGATGGTACTGTAAATAATATAAAAGATACTAGTATGATTATGAGTACACCATAAGTAAGGAGTAACGAATGTATTCTCTTAAAGTTTAGTTTACTTTCCAAAAGTTTTACTAGTGGATTGAATATATATGCTAGTATAAATGCTATTATAAATGGTGTTAGTAGTGACATTAATAGACTTATCACCCCAAAGAAATATTTGTAGTTATCGATAAGCTTAATCAAGATATATGAAACAACTACAGTAAATACAATATTTAAATAAATTTTTTTATCTTGCAAAATGACACAACCTTTCTTATATTTGTTAAATTTAGATATACTTAAATTTAAGTTCAAGTTAATATTTATAGCTTATTATACAATAAAAAGCAGTATTAATATAGTATGATTAATATAAAATTATAAATACATGAAAGCTTTATATTTATGATAAAAATTAAGTACATTATGTTTACTTATAACTTAAATTGAAAAAAGTGATATTTTTTATTAAAGTAAGTTTTTTGTAATATAAATTTTGAGTAAAAAGCCATCTTTCATTGTTTTTAAAAATATACATTTCATTTAATTATGACAAATAAATGTAAAATTTAAAGATTTTAGAGGTGATTTTATTTAGGTATATAATTTTAAGAGTAATGATATACAAATATACTGTATTATTATAAATATCTCTATTATAAATTGCATGATTGAACTTTAAAAATTATATACTCTGATACATTTTAGAACTATAGAAAACATATACATTAATAATAATTTTAAAAATCGAGGTGATTATAATAAATTATGAATTAATTGTAAAATATAATGGAGATATATTGAGATTAGAACAAGAATTAGGTGTATCAGTAGAGATACTTAATCCATCATATGCAATAATAACATCAAGTAATGAAGAAGATATAAATGCACTTTTAACTTATCCAGAAATTGAATTTATAGAAAAACCTTTTATATTACAAACGCAGGATGTACAAAGTTTTTCAAGTACAGGAATAACAGGTTTTAAAAATAGAACTGGCTTAACTGGAAAAGGAACTATAATTGGTATAATCGATTCGGGTATAGATTATACTCTACCTGTATTTAGAGATAGTGATGGAAGGTCTAAAATATTATATTATTGGGACCAGTCTATTCAAGGAAATCCACCAGAAGGTTTTAGAGAAGGTACATTGTATACTAATGAAGATATAAATAATGCTATAGCTGGAAATATGTATATACCGATTTCAACAACTAGTTTACATGGTACACACGTTGGAGGCATTTGTGCAACCATTGCAAGTGATGCTAGGATAATAGTGGTAAGAGTAGGGAATATACAGACAGATGTTTTTTCGAGAAGTACAGAGTTTATGAGGGCAATTAAATTCATTTTAGACAGAGCATTAGAATTAAGAATGCCTGTTACATTAAATATAAGTTATGGAAGTAATGAAGGTTCACATAGAGGAACATCCTTATTTGAACAATATATAGATGATATGTGTTTGTTTTGGAAAAACAATATAGTTATAGCAGCTGGAAATAACGCAGATAAAGGTGGTCATAAAAGGATTAGACTTCAAAATAATACTACAGAGGAAGTTGAGTTTGTAGTTGGAGAAGGAGAACGTATATTAAATGTAAACATATGGCCAGATTTTGTTGATGATTTTAGTGTACATTTAGTAAATCCATCAAATAATCAAACACAATCAATTTCTCTAACTTCAGGTGAAATAAGAAATACTTTGGGGGAAACCAGAATAACAGGTTATTTTTATCCTATAGCTCCATATTCTCTTACAAGAAGAGTTACTTTACAATTGAGTTCAAATACACAGATAACCCCTGGTTTATGGAGAATTGTATTTGAACCAATAGACATAGTAACTGGTAATGTAAACATATACTTACCAACTTCTGAAGGATTAAATAGAAATACAAGGTTTCTAATTCCTACTCAAGAACTTACTGTAACAGTTCCTGGGACAGCAAGTAGAGTTATAACAGTGGGTAGTTTCAATTCAAGAACAGACATAGTATCTATATTTTCTGGAGAAGGAGATACACAATTAGGTGTATTTAAACCAGATTTATTAGCTCCAGGTGAAAATATAATATCTTTTTTACCAGGAGGTACAAGTGGAGCATTAACTGGAACAAGTATGGCTACTCCTCATGTCACAGGAGTTTGTTCTTTGTTTATGGAATGGGGAATTGTAAATGGAAATGATTTGTTTTTGTATTCTCAGAAATTAAGAGCATTACTTTTAAGAGGGGCAAGGAGATTGAGCAATCAATCTTATCCAAATAATTCATCAGGCTTTGGATTTTTAGATTTATCAGATATAGATTTATACACTCTATCTAGTATAAATCAGGACTTAGAAGCAGAAGACCTTGAATATAGAAGTACTAAAAAGTTATTTAAAGGTGAAGAAAATAATTATAAAGCTATAGATGGTTACAATACGAACACAAAAGATGAAATTAGACAAGAGAGTTTTTATCATGAGTATATGAAGAGACAAACAGGGACTTTGGCAGGAATAAATATAATTCATACTCCTGAATTTGAAAGTGAGTTAAATGCTCTAGGTATGGGTTTTGATTTTTTTAAATTGAGTGATTCTCTAGGTATATTGCCTATAAATGCTGATGATTACAATAGTATACAAAGGATACTAGAACTTCCATCAATTATAAGGTCAGAATCAACTATAAAAATGTCTTTGCTTGGAGAGATTAATCAAGGTACTTTTGGAGGTGTAGTTGCAACAGAAGAAATAGGTGTAAATTTCTTTAAAAATAATCCAAATATTACTATAACGGGTAGAGGTACCATTATAGCAATTGCAGATACAGGAATAGACTATTTACACAGAGATTTTATTTATCCAGATGGAACTTCAAAAATACTATATTTGTGGGACCAAACAAAAGATGGAAATCCACCAGAAGGTTTTTATATTGGAACAGAATATACACGAGAAGATATAAATAGAGCTATTGCAAATAATGACCCTAGTCTATCTCAAGATGAAGTTGGTCAAGGAACTATGTTAAGTGGTATATGTGCAGGGCTTGGAAATGTAAATAGTGAATATGCAGGTATAGCAGAAGAGGCTGAACTTATAATAATAAAACTTGCTAAGATAGATGGTTTTTATAATAATGCAATGTTGTTTGCTGCATCTCAGTACGCATATAAAAAAGCTTTTGAACTTGGAAGACCAATAGTTGTAAATGTATCTTTGGGTAGTAGTAGTTTGGTTGGTTTAACTAATAGAAGTAATAGTGAAAAAGCATTTTTTACTAGAGGGCTATGTCTAATAGCAGGAGCAGGAAATGAGGGAAATACTCAAACACATACATCTGGTAGGATACCACCCACAGGTTTTGTTGATATTGAGTTGGAGTTAAATGAAGATGAAGAAGAAGTATCATTAGAACTTTGGTTAAATAAGCCAGATAAGGCAGATGTAATAATAATATCACCTTCAGGTGAGGAAAGTAAAAGTGTTGGTGTATCAAGTTATAATAGGATTACAGGTTTATTTGATTTAGAAGGAACTGAGTATTTTATAACGTATGTATATCCAACTACTTTTTCAGGTCAGCAGTTTACGAATATTACTTTGAGAAATGCTAAAAGAGGAGTATGGAAAGTTAGGTTAATTGGAGTTTATATTATAAATGGAATATACAATTTATACCTGCCAAACAGAGTGTTTTTAAAAAGTGGAACTAGATTTAGACAGGTTGATCCTTTTTATACTATAAATTATCCTGCTGTTCAGGATGATTTAATAACTGTAGGAGCCTATAATACTATTAATAATAGTTTATGGCAAAGTTCATCAAGAGGTCCAACTATTGAAGATAGATTGAAGCCAGATTTAGTAGCACCAGGAGTTAGTATAATAGCAGCTTACCCTGGAAATAGGTATGCAACCATAACAGGGACAGCAGCAGCAAGTGCACATGTATCAGGTGCAGCAGCAATGTATTTTCAATATACTTTTGTTGACGGTAGATATCCAAATCAAGCATATGTTCAAAAACTAAAAACATTTCTGCAAGCTGGAGCTAAAAAAGATTCAAATACAGTATATCCAAACACAAGCGTTGGATATGGAGCTTTGGATGTTAGAGGCATGTTTGATGTTTTAAGGTAGGAGGGTTTTATGGAAAAATCTTATTGTATAATTTATCAAGGTGATATAGAAACTGCACTTCAAGAAAATGGAATAAATAGGTATATGGTCTTAAATAGTCAGCTTGCAGTAATATATGTACCTATAGATTTTGATGAAACTATTTTAAATAATATATTGCAAGTTGCTTGGTGGGAAGAATCTGCTCCAATGAGCAGTCTAATTGATATAACTAATAATGTAGATAATGGAGAAACTATTACAACAGCAGCTGAAACTGAGTATATCTATGAAAATCCATATAATGATATAACAGGAAGAGGAATTTTATTGGCAGTTATAGATTCTGGTATAGATTATTTGCATCCTGACTTTATAAATGCCGATGGAACCAGTAAAGTTTTATATTTATGGGACCAAGAAGCAAATACAAATTCGCCTCCGGAAGGTTTTATTTTTGGAAGTGAATTTACAAGAAGTGAGTTAAATACAGCCATAAATAGAAATGATAGAAGTTTAAGTCAAGATAATATAGGAACTGGAACTTTAGCTTCCGGTATACTGGTTGGAAATGGAAGAGTAAACTCACAGTATAGAGGTATTGCTACAGAATCAGATTTAATAGTGGTGAAATTAAAATCATATATTGGTACTTATTATGCTGGAAGGATAAATTACAGTGTTTCAGATTTTTTAGCAGCTATAACATATGTTACTAATATAGCACGAACAGAAAATAAGCCTCTGATAATAAATTTGACCATTGGAGTTAAGTCAGGTGCTGTAGCAACTACCTCAATATTAGATACATTTAATATATTGAGCAGTGCTGGTGTAGTAGTAGTGAGTGGTGCAGGAAATCAAGGGAATACAGATATTCATTATTCTGGAAGTTTTAGCCGTGTAGGTGAGGTTCAAGATGTAATAATACAAGATGGAGATGACTATGCACTTGATATAACTTTAAATACGAATGGCCCAGATAAAATAGGAGCACAAATAATATCTCCTTCAGGTGAAGTCAGTCATGATATAAGATATTCTCCAGATTTTTATATATATAGAGGAAAATTTAATTTAGAAAATACTACTTATGCAATGCGATTTATTTATCCTTATATTACTTCTGGAAAAGAAAATCTGGAGATGAGATTAAGAGATATAAAGCCTGGTGTATGGACTTTAAGATTAACTTCAGAACTTGTAATCGGAGGAGGATATGACATATACTTGCCAAATAAAAACTTGATAGCTCAAGATACAAGATTTTTAGACCCTGATTCAATAGCTACGATAACTATGTATGCTGCTAGTGATGATGTAATTACAGTTGGTGCATTTAATAATAAGACTGATAGTATGTGGATTGGTTCTTCAAAAGGACCAATTAGAGGGAGAGGAATTAAGCCAGATATAGTAGCTCCAGGTGTAGATATAATATCTACATATAAAAATGGAACATATAATACATGTACAGGTACAGGAGTGAGTAGTTCTATAGTAACTGGCGTTTTAGCTTTATTAATGGAATACTTAGAAAAACAAGATAATATACCGAGATTAGCACTCTTTACGCAAGTTTTAAAAACGTATTTGATATTGGGAGCTACAAAACTTGATATATATACATATCCAAATGTATCACAGGGATATGGAATTTTAAATTTAAAAAATACAATTCAACAGATAGCAAATACTCTATAAATAAAAAATAATATAAAATTATACTTTATAAATAGTTTGATTTCATTATAAAATCTATATAGTCAAAAAATGGCATTAGAAATCAATACGAAAATTAAAAATACAGTTCTATATTATTTGTATATGAGATAAACATTTTGTATACAAATAGATATAAATTAAGTTTTAAAAACATATATTATTTATTAAAAAATCATTATAACTTTGACTTATGAATTTAATTTGAAAAATTGTTAAAACTATTACAAAATAAATAATAGAGGTGATAGTTTTGGAAAATAAAAAAGCAAGAGCATTAAAAGGTAGAGATAATAAAAGACTTAGAAGTCCACTTTTAGTTGGAAATGAGTCAACAGCAGCATGGGCTGATGTTGAAAAATTAAAACCTCATAGTAAAGTTTCAGTACCTTCACTTAAGGGTGTTGAAGAAGCAAAAGATTGGGTTGATAATGGAAGTAAGTTATAAAATTTTAAAAATTCAGTAACGAAGATGAGTATTTATTGTGATTATGTAGAGTAGTGTTGTTTTAAATAATTGAATCTAATTTGATAAACATGATACTACTCTACTTTTTTATAAATACTCATATTATAAATGGCAATCAATATCAATTATATAAACTTATTGACTAAAAATTTATAAATTGGTATAATTTTGTTAATTAGCGGAAATAATAGAAGATAAATACTGTGAAGAGAAGAGTAGATATAAAATGTAGTTTTAGCGAGTTGAGGATGGTGAAAGCTCAATACGAGGTTTATGTTGAAGAACATCTTGGAGTTTCTAATCGAAAGCTTATTTAGTAAGTAGAATTAGACGGAAGGCACCGTTATAGGCTTTAAGCATTGCTTAACTAAGAGGTCATTATGACAACTAGGGTGGTACCGCGAAAGTAATAGTCTTTCGTCCCTTTATATAGGGATGAAGGGCTTTTTTTATTGAAATTATACTTAGAAGAAAATAATACAATTATACTAGGAGGATTTAAAATGCAAAAGGAATTTATAACAGTAAAAGAATTGTACAGAGATAAAGAGCAGTACATAGGGAAAACTGTAAAAGTAGCTGGATGGATAAGGACATCTAGAGTATCTAAGAACTTTGGATTTATAGAGTTAAATGATGGAAGTTTCTTTAAAAATATGCAGATAGTATTTGATGAGAAAGTAGAAAATTTTAAAGAGGTAGGAAAATTACCAATAAGCTCATCTATACTTGTAGAGGGAGAATTGGTATCTACAGAAGGAGCTAAGCAACCAGTAGAAATACATGCAAAAAGTATAGTTGTGGAAGGAGAATCAGATAGTTCATATCCACTACAAAAGAAGAGACATACACTTGAATATTTAAGAACAATAGCACATTTAAGACCAAGAAGTAATACTTTTTCAGCTGTATTTAGAGTAAGATCAATAGCTGCATATGCAATACACAAGTTTTTCCAAGAAAGAAACTTTGTATATGCACATTCTCCAATCATCACAGGTAGTGACTGTGAAGGTGCAGGAGAAATGTTTAGAATAACAACTATGGATTTAAATGATATTCCAAAAACAGAAGATGGCAAAATAGACTATACTCAAGATTTTTTTGGAAAAGAAGCTAATTTAACGGTTAGTGGTCAATTAAATGCTGAAATAATGGCACTTTCTTTTAGAAATGTTTATACTTTTGGACCTACATTTAGAGCAGAAAATTCTTATACGGGAAGACATGCTTCAGAATTCTGGATGATAGAGCCAGAGATAGTTTTTGCAGACCTTGAAGATAACATGGAACTTGCAGAAGATATGATAAAATATGTTATAAGCTATGTTTTAGAAAATGCTCCTGAAGAAATGGAATTCTTTAATAGTTTTATAGATAAAGGATTATTAGAAAGATTAAACAAGATAGTAAATTCTGAATTTATTAGAATAACATATACTAAAGCAGTGGAGTTATTGATTGAATCAGGTCATGAATTTGAGTATCCTGTTGAGTGGGGATGTGACCTTCAAACTGAGCATGAAAGATATATAACAGAGCAAATATATAATTGTCCAGTTTTTGTTACAGATTATCCAAAAGATATAAAAGCTTTCTACATGAGAATGAATGAAGATGGAAAAACTGTTAGAGCAATGGATTTATTAGTTCCTGGAGTTGGAGAAATCGTAGGAGGTTCTCAAAGAGAAGAAAGAGAAGATGTGTTGTTAGATAGAATTCATGAAATGGGATTAAGAGAAGAAGATTATTGGTGGTACTTAGAACTTAGAAAATTTGGTACTGCTACTCACTCTGGATTTGGTCTTGGATTTGAAAGAATAATTATGTATATGACAGGTATGTCTAACATAAGAGACGTTATACCTTTCCCAAGAACTCCTAAAAATGCTGAGTTTTAATAATTATATATAATACAACCATAAAAAATAACTTGTATATTATCTAGTTTAGATATATGCAAGTTATTTTTATTGTACTTATAAATATATAATTTGATTACTTTTATTTTGCGATATTGTATAATTTTTTAGTAAAATGCAACACAAACAATAAACAAATAAAATAGATAAATATATCCAATTAAGGTATAATTAAGTTTTATATGATATAGTTATACTTGATAATTTACAATAGTAAAACTTGGAGGGCAAAAATGAGTGAAAAAAAAATAAATAATATGAATTATTCACATAATAATTATTCCAAAACGACAGGTGAACCAACTAGAAAAATAAAAAATAGTCACTTAACTCTTAAAAATAAAGAAGAAAAAATCTGTTCTAGTTGCAATAAAGAAAATAATACAAAGGATAATTACTGTAAATTTTGTGGAAATGAGCTTTATGAAATAGCATCATTAAGACCACTTGAAACAAAACTAGACTTGAAATCTAAAATAAAAGAGCTTTCATATCATGCAAATACAAGAGGAATATTTTTAACAACATTTACAACTATATTTATATTATTTATTATTGCACTGATATTTAAAGCTATTATAACTATTCAATTTAATGATATTAGTTATTTGATAAATCCAGCACATATAATCCTAGCTCTTAACTTAGGTCAAATTAGTGTATCTATGTCTACCATGATGGGCTCTGGGTTTATAAATGCTAATATAGGGTTATTGATATTACTTATAATTCCTATTTTAGGATTAATAATATCAAACTTAGTTTTTATGAGAAAAAGATGCATAGATTCAAAAACTGTATTAGCAAATTCTCTTGGAGTTGGAATTCTTTATGGATTAGTTTTAGCTATTTTATCTATTTTTACTAATGTAAAAACTAGTTCACATAGTATGTTAGAATATGGATATGCATTAGAATATAGTTATGAATTTTTTAGTGTTCTTTTAAATGGATTTGTATTAGGATTTATATGTACATACATAACTACTTATAAAAAAAGTTATGAAAAGGAAAATATGTACATGTCTCTTTTTTCAAATTCTATAAAAATATTTATATTAGGATATGTTTTAGTATTAGCAATACTATTTGTACTGACTATATCTGATAGTAGTTACTTAAATGAATTAGATATGAGTAGTTACTCAAATGGAGCGAATTTATTTACTATACTACCACAAATAGCCAGTTATATGTGGGCTTTTGCAAATGGAATTTCAGTGACTATAATAAATTCAACAGTGTCAATATTTAGTTTAGGTTCATCATCTTTATTTGGAGATACTAAATTAATGTTTTATGCAATGGGAGCTTTGTCTGTGTTAATACTATTATTAAATGGATATAAATTAAGATTTAAGTATAGTACAGATAATGTCAAGCCTGTAATAGTGTTTAGTGTGTATTATGCATTTTTAATGGGGATGTTGGCTTTGTTTAGCACCTTTATACTTGATAGTAATATTAATTTTTTTAATACAACCAGTTATGGAACAACTTTAATAATGCAATTTAAAGTATTTCAAACTATTATAATTTCATTTGTATATAGTTTTGTGATATCTTTATTAGGATATAAGCTGAACTCAGCTGATTAAATATGATTGGAGGGAACTTCTATGGAAAATAATAATAATACAGTAGATGATAAATTTTCTAAAGTTAAGAAAAGCTTTGGTAATGGAAAATTTAAAGTTGAATTATATAAAGAGAAATCCAAGTTAAATAGAGAGATTGATGATATTCAAGAAAAGAAAGCTAAGATATTCTTGGAAATGGGAATATTAACATATCAAAAAATTAGAGAAGATTCTATTGATGATGAGAGTTTTGATAAGTTATGTGATGAATTATTAGAACTTGATAAGATAATCTATGAAAAAAATATGGAAATTAATGAAATAGAAACTGCAGAGAGTAATGTAATCTGTGAATGTGGTTATGTTGGAGGTATAAATGATAAATATTGTGCTGAATGTGGTAAAAAGTTTGAGTTAGATAATGAATATGATGATTTTATAGTTTGTGGATATTGTGAAAGCGAAATAGATTCAGAGTCTGAATTTTGTCCATGTTGTGGCAGAAAAATTATAATGGATTTAGAATAATGTTGGAAAACCTATGTATTGTGTACATGGGTTTTTTTATTGAAATTATCGATATATAGTATTTATAAAAGCATCTATATGAAATGAAAATAAATACCGAAAAAATGAAATAAAATTTCTTTTGTATATAAAAAATGAGCTTATATCTGGAATAAACTGGTAAAAAAATAGAAATAAGAAAAAAATATGAAAAAATATTGCAAAGAAAAAGTTTTCATGTTATTATTAATACATAAATCAAGAAAATAAATTTCAGAAATGAGGTAATTGAAAAAATGCTAGATAAGGTAAAGGGAAGATTAATAGTATCATGCCAAGCTTTAGAAAATGAACCTCTTCATAGCCCTTTTATAATGGGTAGAATGGCTAAGGCTGCTATGGAAGGTGGAGCTGTTGGAATTAGAGCTCAAGGAGTTGAAGATATTATTGAGATAAAAAAAGTTACCGGACTTCCTGTTATAGGTATTATAAAGATAAATTATGAAGATTCAGATATATATATAACACCAACTAAAAAAGAAGTTGATGAGCTTTTGACAACAGGATGTGAAATGATAGCTTTAGATGCTACTAATAGAGTTAGACCAAATAATGAAGATTTAAAAGAAATTATAAAGTATATAAAAGAAAATGGTGTTCTAGTAATGGCAGATATTTCAAATTATGATGAAGCTATTAAAGCACAAGAATACGGTGTAGATTGCGTTTCAACTACACTATCTGGGTATACTCCATATACGAAAACATTAGAAGGTCCAGACTTTGTATTAATGGAAAGATTAGTTAAAGATTTAGAAATACCTGTAATAGCAGAAGGAAAGGTAAACACTCCTCAAGATTTAAAAAAGGTTTTTGAACTGGGAGTTCATTCATCAGTTGTAGGTTCAGCAATAACAAGACCACAATTAATAACAGAAAAATTTGTTAAAGCAATTGAAAGTAATTAAAATTTAATTTATAAATTAAAAATTTATTATATTTAACTATACTTGAAAATTAAAATTGGAGGTAAAGATATGAGAACAACAGATATGAAGGGAATTTATTCAGCATTATTAGTTTCATTTGATAAGGAAGGAAATATAAATGAAAAAGGGTTAAGACAAATAATTAGACATAATATAGATATTTGTAAAGTAGATGGTCTTTATGTAGGAGGTAGTACAGGAGAAAACTTCATGCTTTCAACTGATGAGAAGAAAAGAATCTTTGAAATAGCTAAGGATGAAGTGAAAGAAGAAATAAAATTAATAGCTCAAGTTGGTTCAGTTAATTTAAAAGAAGCAGTAGAACTTGCTAAATTTACAACTGATTTAGGATATGATGCTATAAGTGCTGTTACACCTTTTTACTATAAATTTGATTTTGAAGAAATAAAACACTATTACAACACAATAATAAATTCTGTAGATAATAGATTAATAATATACTCTATACCATTTTTAACTGGTGTTGACATGAGTTTAGACCAGTTTGGTGAATTATTTGAAAATGAAAAAATAATAGGTGTTAAGTTTACAGCAGCAGATTTCTATTTATTAGAAAGAATGAGAAAAACATTCCCAAATAAATTAATATTTGCAGGATTTGATGAAATGATGCTACCAGCTACAGTTTTAGGTGTAGACGGAGCAATTGGTTCTACATTTAATGTAAACGGTATCAGAGCTAGACAAATATTTGAATTAACTAAAAATGAAAAAATATCAGAAGCACTTGAAGTACAACATGTGACTAATGATTTAATAACAGATATATTAGGAAATGGTTTATATCAAACAATTAAATTACTACTTGAAGAACAAGGTGTCGAAGCTGGATACTGTAGACAACCTATGAAAGAAGCAACTGATGAAATGAAATCAAGAGCAAAAGAAATATACAGAAAGTATTTTTAATAAAGTGCTTTTAGTATGGGAGGATTAATCAAATGGTAGGATTTACTTGGATAGATTTTGCAATACTGGTAGTTTACTTATTGGCAGTTTTATTTGCAGGATTGTTATTTTCAAAAAAAGAGATGAAGGGAAAAGAGTTCTTTAAAGGTGATGGAACTATTCCATGGTGGGTTACATCAGTATCAATATTTGCCACATTATTAAGTCCAATATCGTTTTTATCATTAGCAGGTAATTCTTATGGTGGAACTTGGATTTTATGGTTTGCACAGTTAGGTATGTTTATAGCTATACCTTTAACAATAAAATTTTTCTTACCTCTGTATAGTAGGTTAGAAATAGATACAGCTTATGAGTATTTAGAAATGAGATATGAAAGCAAAGGTCTTAGAGTACTTGGAGCTTTAATGTTTATAATATATCAAATAGGACGTATGTCTATCATAATGTATCTTCCATCAGTGGTTCTAGCTGGCCTTACAGGAATACCTGTAAATGTATTGATAGTAGTTATGGGTGTAATAGCAATAATTTATTCATATACAGGTGGATTAAAAGCTGTTTTGTGGACCGACTTTATACAAGGTATGGTACTAATAGTAGGTGTTACAGGTACATTATTCTATTTAATAGCAAGTATAAATGGTGGTTTTGGAACGGTAATGGATACTCTTACAACTGGACACAAGTTCTTAGCTACTAATGAAGTTATGTTTGATAAAAATATACTATCTACAAGTGCCTTTATAATATTTATTGGGGCTGGCCTTAATACTTTTTCATCATATGTATCAAGCCAAGATATAGTTCAAAGGTTTACTACGACAACTGACATAAAGCAACTTAACAAAATGACATATGGAAATGGTGTTTTATCAATGGGGCTTGCAACAGTATTTTACCTAATAGGAACTTGTTTATTTATATACTATACTCAAAACCCAGATTTAGCTCAAACAGTTCAACAAGACCAAGTATTTGCATCATATATAGCTTACGAATTACCAGTAGGTATAACAGGAATATTACTTGCAGCGATATATGCAGCTTCTCAATCAACTTTGTCGACAGGGCTTAACTCAGTTGCTACAAGTTGGACTTTAGATATACAAACTATCATAACAAAAGATATAAGTATGGAAAAACAAACTAAGATAGCACAATATATATCATTAGGTGTAGGTATACTTTCTATAGTTGTTGCAATAGTCCTAGCAAATGGAGAAATAAAATCGGCATATGAATGGTTCAATAGTTTTATGGGTCTAGTTTTAGGTGTTTTAGCAGGAATATTTGTGCTTGGTGCATTTTGTAAAAAAGCAACTAAGTTGGGAGCATATGTTGGATTCATAGTCTCAGCAATTTTAGTTGTTTACCTAAAATACCGTATGCCAGAAGTAACTTCTTGGGCGTATTCTTTAATAACAATAACTACTTCTGTAGTGGTAGGTACAATATTTAGTGCAATAGAAGCTAAGGTTAAAGCAAAAGAATCTTTACCAAAAGCTGAGACTACTGTTTATTATGAAAAATAATATAAGATTTAAATGATAAATTGTCTTATAGAGTGATTATATAAATAATTTAGTTACTCTATAAGACTGTATAATAGACTTTATATATAAAAATATAAAAATAGACTTTATAATTATATAGGGAGATAGTGTTTATGATATTTGGAAATATAAATCATAGTAAGACATATTCAACATTACATGAAGATTTACTTAGATGTTTTAAATATGCTAAAGAGAATTCATTGATAGATTATGAAAAAGGTACTTATACAATAGATAGTGATGATATTTTTGTAAATATTGTAGAGTATAAAACTTGTGAAAAAGAAGAAAGATTCTGGGAAGCTCATAAGAAGTATATAGATGTTCATTTGATGCTTGACGGGTGTGAACGAATAGACATAAATTTTATAGAAAATTTAGAACAAAAAATATATGAAGAAGAGGGAGATTTTTTACCTCTTGATGGTAAAAACAATGGATATGTTGAACTTAGAAAAGGTGATTTTTTAGTTTGTTATCCAGAAGATGCTCATATGACAGCGATAAAAGTTTTAGAAAAAGAAAATATTAAAAAAGCTATTTTTAAGGTTTTGGTTAGATAATGAGAATTTATATAACCACTAGGGCTGAAAATAGTGATTTAACTTTCAGCGATTAGTGAGATTTCGTAAATTTTAGTTAGATTACTATTTTCAGCCCTAGTTTTTTATAAGATAAATTGAAAATAGTTAAAAGCTTAAAATTTTGTAAAGGAGTTAACTTATGGAAAATATAGATGTATTCTTATTAATAGGACAAAGTAATGCTAGAGGATTGGGAAATCCAAAAGAGAGCATCATTCCAAATGAAAATTGTTTTGAATATTTGAGTACTGATGAAATTATAAATATGAGATGTGAGCTAGAGACTTCAGAAGGTGATGGTACTATAGCACCTGCATTTTCAAATGAATGGAATAAGCTTACTGGTAATAAAGTTTGTTTTATTCACAATGCAAAAGATGGTTCAAGAATAAAAAATTGGAATCATGATAATAACTGGTTTCTAAATGATGCTATAGAAAAATTTAATGCAGGATGTAGTACCTTAAGTAAACATTATAATATAGAAAATAAATATGTCATTTGGATTCAAGGTGAAAGTGATGCAAAATATGGCAGTGATGCCTTGTACTATAAAGAAAGTCTAAAAAAAATTGCGTATAGACTTAAAGAAGAGTGTATGATTGACAAAATGTTTGTAAGTCTAACTGGTTATTGGCTTGGAGAAGATGAATATTTTATTAGAACAAGACGAATTGCAGCAGCACAGGAGTCTGCTTGTAATGAATGTGATGTATTGTGTGTAGGAAGCAAAATTGCTATGCAATTTCATGATAAAGGGTTAACTATTGATGATGTTCATTATACTCAAGAAGGTCTTAATATATTAGGAAAAGACTTATGTAAAAATATTTATAAATATCATACAACTAAGGAAAAAAAACTATTAAATGATACAATAGATTTATCAGAAGCTAGAAAATATATATGTGAATTGGAAAAGATAAATAAAAAATTTGTGTAATATAAGAATTTAAGTGGTGTTATCAATTTATAAAAATAATTTGTATGGAGATATATTATGAAAAATTACGTTTGTATAGATGTTGGAGGTACTTCAATAAAATATGGATTTATTAGAGAAGATGGATTAATAATTGATAAATCAAGTCTAGATACTGAAGCAAAAGAAAAAGGTGGAGAAGGAATATTATCTAAAATAAAACAGATAGTAAAAAAATATATAAAAGAAAATGAAATAAGTGGTATATGTATATCAACTGCAGGTATGGTTGACCCAGTTGAAGGTAAGATAATATTTGCATTAGAAGAGTTAATTCCAAACTATAAGGGTATGGAGTTAAAAAAAGAGGTGGAAAAAGAGTTTAATATAAAATGTGAAGTTGAAAATGATGTTAATTGTGCTGGACTTGGTGAAATGTGGCTTGGAGCAGGTAAAAGTGCAACATCTTCTATATGTTTAACAATAGGTACTGGAATTGGTGGATGTGTTATAATAAATAATAAACTGATAAATGGGTTTAGTAATAGTGCTGGCGAAGTAGGGTATATGAATATAAATGGAAGTTCTTTTCAAGAATTAGCGTCTACTAGTAGTTTAATTAAAAAAGTAGCAAAAATAAAGAATTTAAATGAAAATGATTTAAATGGAAAAATAATTTTTGATTTGGCAAAGAATAATGATGAAGATTGTTTAAAAGAACTCGATAATATGATAAAATCATTAGCAGTTGGAATTGCAAATATATGTTATGTAATAAATCCAGAAGTAGTAATTTTAGGTGGTGGAATTATGGCACAAGAAAAGTTCCTCAAACCAAAAATAGACAAAGCATTAAAGGAGGTTCTTATAGACAGAATTTACAAAAATACTAATGTAGAATTTGCAAAGAGACAAAATGATGCAGGAATGCTTGGAGCATTATATAATTTTTTGAACAAAATATAAAGAATAGAAGGGTTTTTAATGAGTATTTTAGAACAATTGGAATCACCAACTTTTAAAGTCACAAAATCAGATAAATTATTGATAGCTTATATAAAAGAAAATATAGAAGATGTATTTTATAAGCCAATATCACAAATAGCTAAAGAGAGCAATATTGGTGAAGCAACTATAACTAGATTTGTAAAAAAAATGAATTTTAATGGATTGCAGGATTTTAAAGTTACTTTAGCGCAAGAGATATCAACCATCAATAAAAAGAACATTATAAACAAAAACATACAAAATGATGAGCCAGCTTTGGATACAGCAAAGAAACTTTTAAGCTCAAATATAACCACTTTAGAGAATACTGTAGAGATAATTAATAGTGCTGATGTTCATGATTGTGCAAGGCTTATAATAAATGCAAAGAAAGTTTACTTTATAGGTATTGGATATTCTGGTATAATAGCACAGGATTCAAACTATAAATTTATGAGAATAGGACTTAATTGTGTAAGTTTTGATAGTAGTCATACGATGATAATGATGTCTTCCATAATGGAAGAGGGAGATTTAATAGTGGCAATTTCACATTCTGGTGAAACTGCGGAAATTATAAAAACTGTAAAACTTGCAAGAGCTAATAATGCTAAAATTATATCGATTACTGAAAATAAAAATTCTGAGTTAAAGGATATTTCAGATGTACACTTATCTTATGTATCAGGAGAAACTGTACTAGAGACTGGTTCAGTATCTTCTAAATTAGCACAATTTTTCATTATTGATTTAGTATATACACAGGTAGTAAAAGAACTTTCTAATAAAGCTATTGAAAGAAAAATTAAGACTACAAATGCTATAAAATTGTTTAAAAATGAATAAAATAAGAAATTTGTAATGTTTTATAGAGCTTTCTTAAAAATTTAGGAATGGAGAGATATTATATGTCTAAATTAAAAGATTATAATATTGATAAATTAATGATTTTTAATAATTTATGTACTAAAACGAAGAATCAACTTAAGGAAAAAGCTAAACTAAAAAGATTACAAAAGAAAGAAATTTTATTTTATGAAAAAGATAGCTTAGACAGTGTTTATATACTTTTAGAAGGAAAGGTATCTATTTTTAAGATAAGTGAAAATGGTGAGAGAAAGGTAATTTTCATTTTAAATACTGGTGAAATCATAAATGATATTACCTTTGACTCTTCTAAAAATTCTACTGTTGGATGTGAGGCATTTGAAAACTCAATTATAGCTTATTACAGTATTGAAGAATTCTTAGAAATTATGCAAAGTGATTTTCAACTTACAAAAGATATTATTTCTTATATGGAAAGAAGAATAAGACGTTTATATAGGCAGTTAAAAAATTCTATATCTATAAAAGTAGATAAAAAACTTGCAGCAAAATTATATAGATTAAGTAAAGAATTTGGGATTTGTTGTGGAGAATGGACTTTACTAAATGTAAATATTACAGTTACATATTTAGCTGATATGCTTGGTTGTAAAAGAGAGACTGTTTCCAGAATGATAAAAGTATTGCAAAAAGAAGAACTTATTAAGATTGACAATAAAGGTTTTTATGTTAAAGAAATTGAGTTATCAAGATACTTTAAAAATAATTAATTATGCTTAAGTAAGGGTATTATTAGAATTTTAATTAAATAAAAATATTATTAAAAGAATCTATTTATAGATTCTTTTTTATTATTTAATTTACTAATCTTTGTCTTAACTTTATTAAATCATATAAAAAAGCAAATAAGGTTCTTTATTATTTATTCA
Organism: Clostridioides sp. ES-S-0054-01; assembly: GCA_021561035.1. Classification (NCBI taxonomy): domain Bacteria; kingdom Bacillati; phylum Bacillota; class Clostridia; order Peptostreptococcales; family Peptostreptococcaceae; genus Clostridioides; species Clostridioides sp. ES-S-0054-01. Next base: position 2,240,178 of record CP067346.1, on the reverse strand, counting down.
AAAAATTAAGTAAATGATGGGTTTATTGTATTTAATAATTGTATTTAAGTGATTAGATTTACAATAGAATAATATAAATAATAAAAAATATTAATAGAATTTATTAAACTTTATTAATATTTTTTTATTATTTTTAAAACTGTGATAATTATCACAGAAGTATAGAAAATAAAGTGTTAAGATTTAAACAAGATAACAAGTAAGTAAAACTAAAATATAAGAAAGGTGATAAAAATGAAATTAAAGTTAGATTCATCTAAATTCAATGAAGGTCTGAATTATCTAAAAAAAGACTACAAGATATTCGCACCAGTTTTAATACCATTTAAAGGTACTTTTTCAGATACTGATATTATAAGATACAAGGAGGTAAACTCTTTCGAAGAAATGGAGTTTGCCAAGAAAGCAAATTTTTCACCAAAAGAAGTTGTACTCCCAATAAATCAAGTATTATTTTATTTTACTGAAAAAGAGTTTAAGGAAAGCGATTTAGACAATAAAAAAATTTTAATTTTCTTAAGAGCTTGTGACATAAATGGGATAAAAAGACTTGATGAAATATATTTAAATAATGGCGAAGAAAAAGATTATTTTTATAAAAATATTAGGGATAAAGTAAAATTTGCACTTGTAGGATGTAGGGAAAGTTTTAGAAACTGTTTTTGTGTAAGTATGGCTTCTAATAAAACTGATAATTATTCAATTGGACTAAATATAGAAGGAGAGACTTTATATTTAGATATAAAAGATAGTGAATTTGAAGTATTTAATGGGGAAGTAACTGAATTTAATGTTAATTATGTAACTGATAATTTAATATCTGTAGATGTACCAGAAAATATTGATTCAAATGAGATGATAGGAAATTCAATATGGGATGAATATGATACAAGATGTATCGGATGTGGTAGATGTAATTTTGTATGTCCAACATGTTCATGTTTTACAATGCAGGATATTTTCTATAAGGAAAATGAAAATGTAGGTGAGAGAAGAAGAGTTTGGGCTTCTTGTCAAGTAGATGGATATACAGATATAGCAGGTGGGAATTCTTTTAGAAAAAAACAAGGTGAAAGAATGAGATTTAAAACTATGCATAAAATACATGATTTTAAAAAAAGATTCGGATATCATATGTGTGTTGGTTGTGGGAGATGTGATGATGCCTGTCCACAATACATATCATTTTCAAAGTGTATAGAAAAAATAAATGATTTAGTAACTAGTAAGGAGGAAATATAAATGAACTCATATATACCAGTAAGTGCAAAAATACTAGATATAGTTAAACATACTGATAAAGAATGGACTTTTAGAGTGAACTGCGATACAAAAGGGGTATTACCTGGAAAGTTCTATGAGATATCTATACCTAAATATGGTGAAAGCCCAATATCAGTATCAGGATATGGAGAAGATTATGTTGACTTTACAATAAGAAATGTAGGAAAAGTAACTAGTGAGTTGTTTAATTATAAAGAAGGAGATTCTTTTTTTATAAGAGGTCCTTATGGAAATGGATTTGATGTATCTCTTTACGAAGGAAGAGAAATTGTAGTAGTAGCAGGAGGAAGTGCATTGGCTCCTGTAAGAGGAATAGTTGAATATTTTTACAATAATGAAGAAAAATGCGAAAAGTTTAAGCTAATAGTCGGATTTAAATCACCAAAAGATGTTTTATTTGCAGATGATTTAAAGAGATGGAGTGAAAAACTTGATATTTTAGTTACTGTAGACGGAGCAGATGAAGGATATAGTGGAAATGTAGGATTAGTAACAAAATACATACCAGAATTGGACATAAAAGATATAAATAATACTTCTATAGTTGTAGTTGGACCTCCAATGATGATGAAATTTACAGTAGGAGAATTTTTAAAAAGAGATTTAGATGAAAAGAATATTTGGGTTTCTTATGAAAGAAAGATGTGTTGCGGAATAGGTAAATGTGGACACTGTAAGATGGATGATACTTATATATGTTTAGATGGACCAGTATTTGATTATTCATATGCTAAAAATCTTATTGATTAGGGGGCGAAGTTTGTGATAAGAGATTTAAATACCAAAAAAGTAATGAAAAATGCTTACAGGATTACAAAAACAAAATATGAGACTTCTTTAAGAGTTAGAGTGCCTGGTGGGCTTATTGACCCTGAGAGTTTAACTATAGTTTCCAAAATTGCAAGTGAATATGGTAATGGCCAGATACACATAACCACAAGACAGGGCTTTGAAATATTAGGAATAGACATGGAAAATATAGAAGAAATAAATAAAATTATACAACCTGTTATTGAAAAAATGAATATAAATCAAAGTGAGAAAAATGCAGGTTATCCAGCAGCAGGTACAAGAAATATAGCAGCGTGTATAGGAAATAAAGTCTGTCCAAAAGCTCAATATAATACAACTGAATTTGCTAAAAGAATAGAAAAAGCTATATTTCCAAATGATTTGCATTTTAAAGTAGCTTTAACTGGATGTCCAAATGATTGTATAAAAGCTAGAATGAATGACTTTGGAATTATTGGCATGGCTTTACCAATATATGAAAAAGATAGATGTGTAAATTGTGGGGCATGTGTAAAAAAGTGTTCTAAAATATCTGTTGGGGCATTAAAAACAGAAAATAATAAAGTTGTAAGAGATGGAGATAAGTGTATAGGCTGTGGAGAGTGTGTGCTAAATTGCCCAACAAATGCATGGACTAGAGATGAGAAAAAATACTATAGATTAGCTATAATGGGTAGAACAGGAAAGAAAAATCCTAGACTAGCAGAAGATTTTCTTTTATGGGTAGATGAGAATAGTATAATAAAGATAATACTTAATACTTACAAATATGTAGAAAAGTATATAGATAAAGATGCACCAGGAGGAAAAGAACATATAGGATATATAATTGATAGAACAGGATTTATGGAATTTAAAAAATGGGCACTTGAGGGTGTTGAACTTCCAGAAACAACTAAAATGCATGAAAACATATATTGGAGTGGAGTTAAATATCTATAAATTGAGTAAAACGTATATTTAAATAAATTAAAAATTTAATAGAAGGAAGAGGGAATTATGCATAAAGAGACTTTGGATAAATTAACTAATGCAGCTATAAATAAAATAAATTTATTAAACACGAGTAAAGTAAAATATTTAGTATCTTCTGCGTTTGCAGGACTTTATGTAGGTATAGGTATACTTTTGATATTTACTATTGGAGGACTTTTGACTGATGCAGGTTCACCTATGACTAAGATAGTAATGGGATTATCATTTGCAATAGCACTTAGTTTAGTTATAATGACAGGAACAGAATTATTTACTGGAAATAATATGGTTATGTCTGCTGGTATGTTAAATAAAGGTGTAAGTATAAAAGATACTTCTAAGATATGGATATACAGTTGGGTAGGAAATTTAATCGGAGCTTTGATTTTAGGGCTTATATTTGTAGGAACTGGTCTAGTAGACAAAGGACCTATAGCTGAATTTTTTGCCAATACAGCAGCTAGTAAAGCATCCATGCCATTTACAGCTCTTTTCTTTAGAGGGATTTTATGTAATATTCTAGTATGTGTATCAGTATTGTGTTCGTTTAGAACTAATAGTGATACTGCAAAAATAATTATGATATTCTTATGTTTATTTGCTTTTATAACATCAGGTTTTGAGCATAGTGTAGCAAATATGACAATTTATAGTGTTTCATTATTTTCACCAGCAATAACTACAGTTACTATTGGAGGAGCTATTTATAATTTAGTAGCTGTGACACTTGGAAATATTGTTGGAGGAGCTTTATTTATGGGACTTGGAACTTATATATTAGGCAAAGAAAAACTTAACTAAATTTATTGTATAAATTATATAACTCTCTTAATAAATACAGTTTTAGTATTGTTGAGAGAGTTATTTTTATTTTTTGAAAAAATATTTGAAAGAAAAAACATATGGGAGCATACGAAGTTATATAACTAATATATATAATAAAATATGTTAAAATAAGAACTATATAATGGAAAGTATAAATAAAAGTTAAAGTCCTACCGTAAAAAAGGTCATTTTGAATAAGACAATAAATATGATAAAATTGGTCTTGTTGAAATTTTTAGGGGGGATATGATGACAAAAAAACTAGTAATATCAAAAACAAAATTGTTTATTTTTATAATAGCATTTATTTCTATATTTATATACCTATTTGGAAGTAAAAACACACTTATAGGTGTAGGTATAGTAACGGCTATGTTAACACTATTAGAAAGAGATTTAACTATTTCTCCAATTAAAAATTTACTAAAGTATTTAGCAATAAATATAATTTTGGGAGTACTATCATTTTTTGCAGTACAAAATATGTATTTAGGAGTTTTATTAAATTTTATAGCATTATTTATAATAGGATATGTATTTAGTTATGAATTAAAAAGAGCAGTATATGTACCTTTTGGTCTAATGTATATATTTATGGTAAGCATACCTGTAGGAATAAGTGAACTTCCTATGAGATTATCAGCTTTAGCTATTGGAGCAGTTGTAATAATGATTGCTCAGTTTGTTATGAATAGAAATAGAATGAGAAAGGTTGGAGATAAAGAGCTAATATCTATATGTGATGAATTATTAGAAAAAATTAGTCTTTTAAAAAACATTATCAATGATGATAATTCTATAAGTAAATCTAATATGCGAAAAATAGATAGCTGTAATTATAGAATAAATTCTATATCGAAAAATTTAAAAATGGTTATTTTTGATAATAGAAAAGATGACTTTTATATCAGTATTAAAGGCATAGATATAATAAATATTTTATTTTCATTAGAAAGAATAAATTTAATCCTGGAAAGATATAAAAAGGATAGTAAGGAATTTGAGGATGAAGATATAAAAAATATATTAGAAGAAAGTAACATAAATAGTAAATCAGATGTTCTAGCTGTAGCAACCAAAGAAGTAAATTATATTAAGATGTGTTTAGAAAATAAAGATACAATAACTGATAAAGAAATATTGGGATTTAGAGACTATGTTATTGCTCAAGATACTAAAAATATAAATTTAAAAGAAATTTATAGTGTGTTGGAAAATTTATATGAGTTTTTAGTAGATTATAAAAAAGTAAAATCAAGAGATGAAAAGAGAGCTGAAAGAAAATCAAAGGTACCTCGTGAATTTAAAAGACTATCAATATATAAGAAAAACTTTAATTTAAATTCTATAAGATTTACTTATGCAGTAAAGATTGCTTTAGCTACAGCTATAGCTGGTTTTATTATGGATTATTTCCATTTAAGAGATGGAAGGTGGATAATGTTAACTGTGTTTTCATTGACACAACCTTATGCAGAAAATTGTATACAAAGGTCTAGAAAAAGAATAGAAGGTACATTTATAGGAGCTATAATATTTATTGTATTATTTTCAATAATAAAAGATAGTACATTAAGGTCGTTAATAGTTCTTTTAGCAGGATATATAAACTCTTATGTAGTTGACTATAGGAAGTTAATAGTATGCGTAACTGTTTCAGCTCTTGGTTCAGCAGTAGTTATGGGAGACCCAAATGTTTTAACAATAAACAGAATTTCATACGTAGCATTGGGAGCAATTATTGCATTAATAGTAAATAAGTTTATATTACCATATGATGCTAAAACAGGTTATCAACATGTTATAGACATGTATAAAGGAATAGTTAAAAATATAATTGATGAAGTCAATAATTCTATAGAAAATATAGCTGATGTTTACTATATAAAGAATTTATTATTGGTACCATCACTTATTGAAGATAGACTTATGCTGATAAATGCCATATATAAAGATAAACATCAAGAAGATTTCTTAGAAAATCAGAAACTACTAATAAGTAATATGTATAATCTATATATAAATGTTAAGAAAAATAAAATAAAAGATGAAGATGTTGAAAAAATATTGAGAGATACTAATTATATTTCAAATTACAGTGCAGATAAGTATGATGAGGGAAGAATAGTAATTTTAGAGAGTATTGTAAATACTAAAAGTCTAGGTGATAAGATAATATGTCTAAACTTACTACAAACTTTAAATGGTGTCAAAGAAATGTATAGAATAAGTAATATAGCTAGAGTTTCAATAGAAGAAGCTGCCTAGATATTAAACTATAGAATAGCCATATATTTAAAATAAAGTATATGGCTATTTATTTTATAAAATATTAAAAGAAAATAATATATAAAAAACAAAAAACATAGATTTATGAATTTTATATGAAAATAGTTAAAATATTGATTTTTTTCATTGGTTGAAAAAACAATTTACTTAGGATAAACTATAATAGTATTCAAATATTATGGGGGTTAGATTTATGAGTAAAGATGTAAAGGTAAAGCGTGATAAGAAATATGATACATTTAGTATAACTATGGAACTTGAGAGACCTTTACTTTATGATGAGGTTGAAAACAAAGATGATAAAAATAATAATAGAGAATTTAACATAAAGAATAAGATATTTAAGGGAATAGGTATACTATTTGTATTGATTTTGCTTGTTTTTTTCATATGGATAAACAAAACATATGAACCTCAAAAGCTAGCAAAAGAAGCTCTAGTCAGTGATAGTAAGATTGAAGTAACTGCAAATGAAAATATTTCATTTACACCAAAAGGAAGAAAAGTTTCTAAAGGTTTAATTTTCTATCCGGGTGCTAAGGTAGAAATAGAATCTTATGCACCACTTGCCAGAAAAATAGCAGAAAGTGGATATGAGGTTGTAATCGTAAAGATGCCACTTAATTTAGCTATACTTGGAACTAATAAAGCGCAGAAAGTTATGGATTCTTACAACAATATAGAACATTGGGTAATAGGAGGGCATTCATTAGGAGGAGTTGCAGCATCAAATTTTGCACGTGATAATAAATTAATTGATGGAGTTGTATTTTTAGCTTCTTATCCAATGGGGGATGAGCTGAAACAGTTAGGAAAAAAAGTTATATCTATCTGGGGGAGTAAAGATGGTGTAGTAAATTTTAAAAGTCTTGTGGAATCAAAACAAAAACTTCCTAATGATACAACTTATGTTGAGATTGAAGGAGGAAATCATGCGCAATTTGGAGATTATGGAAAACAAAAGGGAGATAATGATGCTATTATAAGTCAAGAAAAACAACTTAACATTACTGTCAATAGTATTATTAAATTTTTAAAGAATATATCTTAAACTAAGATTTAAAGAATATAATTTTATGAGGTATTATTTTAAGTAAGTGTTAATAATATAATAGAATGAAGATTTGATTACAAGGGGGATTTTAATATGGAATATGATATGCCACTTTATAGACCACCAAGTGAGGCTTATAGTCTTATAATACAAGTAACACTTGGATGTTCTCACAACAAATGTACATTTTGTAGTATGTACAAATCTAAAAAATTTAAAATAAAACCACTAGAAGTAATAAAAAATGAAATTGATATATTTAGAAGACATTATAAACATGTAGAAAGAATATTCTTAGCAGATGGAGATGCACTTATAATACCGATGGAGAAATTAAGAGACATCATTTTATATATAAAAGAAATTTTTCCAGAGTGTGAAAGAATTACTATGTATGGTTCTCCTAAATCTATAGAGAAAAAATCTGATGATGAGCTTAAAGAGTTAAGAAAACTTGGTGTTAAGATGATTTATCTAGGGCTTGAAAGTGGAAGTAATGAAGTATTAGAAGATATTAAAAAAGGATTTAATAGTGAACAATTAATAAAAGTTGGTAGAAAAGTTAAAAAAAGTGGTATTAAATTATCAGCCACTGTAATAGCAGGTCTTGGAGGAACTAAAAAAACACATCAGCATGCAATTGATACAGGAAAAATGCTAGGAGCAATTTCGCCAGATTATGTAGGTGTACTTAGTTTAATGGTAGAACCTAATACTGAACTTTACGATTTACTTAAAGAAGGAAAGTTTACCGTATTGGAAGATAAAGCCGTGTTGCAAGAGATTAAAGAGATGATAAAAAATATAGATGCTAATGAAAAAGTTGTATTTAGAAGCAATCATGCCTCAAATTATGTAAATTTAAAGGGGACATTACCCAACGATAAACAACGTCTAATTGACGAAATTGATTATTATTTAAGTAGTCTAAAACTAAAAAGAGAAGAATATAGAAGATTGTAAATTTTAATCTTATCAGTATATAAACATATAAATAAAATATTGCAAAATAAAAATAGAGTGACTTCATAAAGTTACTCTATTTTTATTTTGCAATGTTATCTAGCCTATCCATACATCATTTCCAATTGTAATATTTCCTTTATTATCTCAAGCATCTGTTATGTGGTTGAGATATAGTACCTAGTCTTCAAAAAAGATAGGAAATATATAAGTAGAATTTGATTTCATTTTATCACTTTCAAATTACTTGTCTTGTTCACTTTAGGAGTTAAAAAAGTTGATTTCTAAATAAGCAAATGATAAAATAAAAACAGAATATTTTGGGATTGTTATAATTATGAGGATGTGGTGAAATGAAATTAAATACTATAGTTAAGAGTGTAATTATTCTTTCTCTGTTAATAATGTGTGTTGGCTGTCAAAATAATAAAGCAACTAATATAGTGATTGACAATAATGATGATGACATTATTGATTTAAGAGTTTTTGGATTTAAAAATGAAGCGATTAATGTTGTAGCGATTGAGGAGATTTTGCAGGATTATATGGCAAAACATCCAAATGTTAAGATTAATTATGAGAGTGTTAAAGGAGTAGAGTATTATAATGTTTTAGAAAAAAGATTAAATTCAAATAATCATGATGATATTTTTATGATAGATGAAGAGCATTTGCAAAAGTTAAAAGATAAAGGATACTTTGAAGATTTATCTAAGTTGTCTACTATTAATAATTTTAGTAAAAAATCTTTAGAGCAAATGAAAGAAGACAATGGAAAGATTTATTATGTTCCTTCTACAATATCTGCTTTTGGACTTTATTGTAATATGGATATCTTAAATAAACATCATCAAAAAGTACCTCAAAATGAAAAAGAATTTATGGAAGTATGTCAATATTTTGTTGACAAAGGAATAACACCAATTATAGCTAACAATGACATTTCTTTGAAAACAATAGCTATAGGAAAGTCTTTATACCCACTCTATCAAGCAGATAATAGTCATGAACTTATTAAACATATTAATAAGAACCCTGAAGTTTTATCCGATTATATGAAAACTGGATACGAATTTGTAGAGAAAATAATTAAAAACAAGTTTATTGATGCAACAAAAACATTGAAAACAGAAAAAACGAAAGATGACTTAATTCAATTTGAAAAAGGAGAAAATCCTTTTATGTTGACAGGGGCCTGGGCTTCGGTACGAGTTCAAAATGATGCACCAAATTTAAACTTTGAAGTTCATTCATATCCAATCTTAAAAGAGGGGTCTATGCTTGTCACGAATATAGATACAAGGTTATGTGTTAATGCTAAGGGAAAACATGTAGAAGAAGCAAAAAAGTTTATTGAATATATTACACAGGATAATATCATGTGGAAATTTGTAAATAGTCAATCTTCTTTTAGCCCATTAAAAGAGTTAAGAATTGCTGATGATAAAACAATTAAACCACTCAGTCTATATATTAATGATAAAGATGCTATTTTAGGTACAGATTCGCGTATTCAATATCCAATTTGGTCATTAACTCGTGAAGGAGTACAAAAACTGATGAAAGGTGAGGACATTGAATCTGCATTAAATATTATAAAGGACTCTAAATAGTCGGGAGAGATTATCATGAAAAATAAGCCAATAATAATTATATGTAGTATTCTTGCTATAGGAATAGTTGGAATGACTATGCTGACTTATGTTAATTTTGTGCGTGGTTCATTATGGGAAAAATCTGTTTATGATATTCTAGAATCTACTACAGCAGAACAGAAATCTTTTAAACTTTACGTAGAAAAAGATGTTGAAAACCTTACAAGTATATTGAAAGGCGTGTCTTTTGAAGATGAGGAAGTGAAAATATCAATTCTTCAGAAGTTAGAATTAGAGGGTATAAATTATGTATATGTGAATTTGAAAGAAAAAACTTTCATTAACAATAGTGATAAAGAACAATTGCCGGATGAAGAAGTTGAGAAACTCAAAGCATTTCAATCTGATAAAGGTATTATAAAACCTTATTTTAATCGTAATACAGGAGTAAAGATGGTGGCAGTTTACGTTAAATCAGGAGATGAGTTGATTATTAAAGAGACGCGTGCTGATTATATTGCTGAGCAGTTTTCTTTATCATTTTATAATGACTTAGGATTCTCTTATATTGTTGATGATACAGGAAATGTTTTAATAAGAGCTAATCATAAAAATGCAAATAGAACAATGCAGAATCTCTTTGATATTATAGACCTAGAGGGAAATGATAAAAAAACTGTTAAATCATTTGAGGATGCATTGTTGAATCACCAAAAAGGATATGCTTTATTTAATTATCATGATGATGCAAACGTATTTTGTTATGTACCAGTGGGTGATATAGATGGTTGGTATATTGTCTCCATTATTCAAAATGATGTCATTATGACACAAGCTAATCATATCATTATATTTACTATCATACTATCTTTAATTATTATAGGAGCTATAGGGTGTATAGTATTTATTTATAGACATGATAATAGAAAGCATAAAAACGAAATTATGTATTTAGCATATTATGATACCTTAACTAATTTATATAACTATCAGAAATTCAAAGAAGAAGGTAATAAAAAAATTAAAGATAATAGTAAAAATTGGGCAGTCATCTATATAGATATTGCAGGATTTAAGATTATTAATGATTTAAATGGATATAAGTATGGAGATAAAATTTTAAAAAGTTTAGCAGGTATATTAAGTGATTCTATTCCATACCAAGGAATCACTTGCCATATGACTGCTGACAAATTCTTATTGATGTGTGACTATAAAGAAAAACAGGACTTAGTTGATTTATGTGCAAAGATATATCAAAAATTCTATCTTGCTCTTAAAAGTGATGGAATTGAAAAAGAGAGAGTTATGAAGTTTGGAATTTGTTGCTTAGAAGATATGATAGAAATAAAAAATATCGATAGATTAATTGATGGTAGTCATCTTGCCTTAACAGAGGTTAATATGAATCGTAAGGATTATTATTGTTTCTATAATTATACAATGAGAGAACGTATAATGGAAGAAGCAGCTATTGAATCAAAAATGGAAAAAGCTTTAGAAAATAAAGAATTTACATTGTATCTACAACCTAAATACAACGTTCAAGGTAGCCATATATTAGGAGCTGAAGCTCTTGTTAGGTGGATAGATAAGAGTGGTAACATGGTAATGCCAGGCGATTTTATTCCTATCTTTGAAAAGAATGGATTTATATTAAAGTTAGATGAGTATGTGTTTGAAAGTGTTTGTGAACATCTTGCAGGTCGTATAAAAAAACAATTACCTGTTGTTTCTGTATCAATTAATATTTCACGTTTACATTTTTATCAAGCAGATTTTTTAGAAAGATATTTGAACATTAAAAACAAATATCGAATACCTGATTATTTACTAGAATTAGAAGTTACTGAAAATATTTTATTGGAAGACATGAAGAAAGTACAAGAAGCTATTGTGGAATTACAAAGTAATGGTTTTATTTGTTCAATAGATGATTTTGGTAGTGGATATTCTTCATTAAATGCATTAAAAAATTTATCTTTTGATGTAATTAAATTAGACAAACTTTTCTTGGATAATACCAATAATACAGAGAGAAGTGAAGAAATTATTAAATCTATTATTAATATGGCTAAACAGATTAACATAAAAACAGTTGCAGAAGGTATTGAAACAAATGAACAGTTAGAGTTCTTGAAAAAAACAGATTGTGATATGATTCAAGGATATATTTTCTCAAGACCATTACCAATTCATGAATTTGAAAAATTATTAAACTAAAATATGATAATTATTTTATAATTTATTGTAGATGAGAATTTATTATTTAAAAATCATTTTTCTAGTGTAATTGTAATGACAATTATGATTTAATTGATATGTAAGCGATTGTTCTCCTTAATTGTAGAGTGCAATCGCTTACTTTATTTACTTTATTAAACTTTTTGAATATATATAATATAACGTTTATTGTTTTAAGAATAAATATTATTTTGGAGATAGTATTATTACAATATACAATATTTTTACAGTATAATGATATTATGAAGTAAAGAGAATATAGAGGTTTATATATGTGGAGGGAAGCATGAAAAAAATAGTACAAATAAAAAATATTATTATAGGAGAGGGTATACCTAAAATTTGTGTGCCAATTATGGGAAAAAGTAAAGCCGAAATTCTAGAAGAAGTTGAAGGTCTAAAAGAAGTTTGCTTGGATATTGTAGAATGGCGTGTTGACTTTTTTGAAGATGTAGAAGATGTTCTAAAGGTTAAAGAGGTGCTTTATGAATTAAGAAGATATATACCAGATATACCTTTATTATTTACATTTAGAAGCAAAGTAGAAGGTGGAGAAAAATTAATATCAAAAGATTATTATATTACCTTAAATAAAGAAGCTTCTAATACAGGATTAATAGATTTAATAGATATAGAATTATTTACAGGAGATAAAGTTGTAGATGAAATAGTTGATTTTGCTCATAAAAAAGAAGTGAAGGTAGTCATCTCTAATCATGATTTCAATAAAACGCCCCCAAAAGAAGAAATTATATCTCGTTTATGTAGGATGCAAGAATTAGGAGCAGATTTACCTAAGATAGCTGTTATGCCTCAAAGTAAAAAAGATGTGTTAGTATTACTCACAGCTACAAATGAGATGGTTCAAATATATGCAGATAGACCAATAATAACTATGTCTATGTCAGGAATAGGAGTTATAAGTCGATTGTGTGGAGAAATATTTGGTTCTTCTTTGACTTTTGGAGCAGTTAAAAAGATTTCTGCACCAGGTCAAGTATCAGTTAAAGAGTTAAGTTCAGTACTTAACTTATTACACAATAGTATTACTTGATTAGATACTATATAAAGTAGTAACATTAAGTATTAACTGGTTTGATATTATGTAAAATATAACATTGTTAATGATTATTTCTTATTTTTTAGTTAAAATATCAATCAATATAGATTGTTTTAAAGATAGTCAATTAAAAGTAGATATTTTAAGATTTTTATAAATTAATCATGGCATATTTGAAATATGCCATTAAAAACCTGAAAAATTTTAAATTACAAATGATACACTAATATTTTTTGCTATTTATAATCAGTTAAATATCTATAATGATTATATTTTTTATGATTACTTATACTAAAAATTATATATGTAATACAAGATAATTACTCTATTTTTTACATATTGAACATTACAACATTTATATCTATCATCATCAATTACACTAGAATGTATAGGGTATTTATTTTCTTTTAACCAATATTTTTGCATATTCTTTGTCCAGGATTTTGGAAATTTAAATACCTTTTTATTTATTACAACATCTTCATCTTCAAAAATATTAACTTCTCTTTCAATTTTTATCTTTCTATTATATATCTTATTGATAGAATTTTTATCAAGTTCTATATCTCTGTACATATCAGGGCAATAACAATAGACATAAGTTCTATTTTTTCGATGTTTAAATTTTACAAATTTTTCTATACTGAGTTCCAATTTTTCTTTATCATCTTTTATAAATTTAATATCTTCTATATTGTCACTTGAAAAAATTTCTGACAATCTTAGTGTATCTACAGTTTCTCTAATTATTTGTTTTTTATAATAGCAAAACTCATTTCTTAAAGCAAGATTTAATTTATTAAGTATATGATTATTCTTATATTTAAATATTTTGATTTTTTCTAATCCAATCTTGTCTTTAAATCTTAACTTTTCATATTTACAAGTTATCTTTCTAAAAAGAATATACTCTACATCAATATATTTTTTTGCAATCTTAAATTTATCGCTACCTTCAATCACAATCATAGCCTATCTCCAATCGTTTTATATTAAAATAAGGCCATAGAACATGGTCTAATAGTACTAATTAGCACTATAAGACAATGTTAACACAAAAAGACAAAAAAAGGTTATTTATTTCAAATAACCTTTTTTTTATATAAAATATAAAGAATTATATTTTATTCTTTTTTATGATATCTATAATCTGTGATATCAGATTTAGCTCTCTTGAATTTAAGTCTTTTAATTCTTCATTTATATCATTTTCTAAATATATCTTTCCGTTGGAAGTAATATCTTTTATAAGAACATCTGCAGATATATTTAATACACTTACAAATTTTATGAATGTTTTAAGACTTGGATTCTTTTTACCACTTTCGATTTGAGTTATATACCAAGGCGATACTCCAACCATATTTGCAAACTCCTTTGAAGTTAAATTTGCTTTTTTACGTTCTTCTTTAAGTCTTTTACCTATATAATTCATTATTGTCACTATTTCCCTCGCTTATATTTCTTTGTATTTAATGATGCACTTTATTAACTCTAACATTGCAATTTGTTCTTTTTCAGTTAATTTATTAATCATTTCATAACATTCTAAAGGTACAGAGTTATCAACGCCTTCTGTTGTAATAATATTTGCAAATAACACTTCAAGTGGTATATCTAAAGCAGTAGCGATTTTCATTATAATATTGATAGATGTATTTGTCTCAGCTCTTTCAATCTGACCAATATATGTTGGATGTAAACCTGCTTTTTCTGCTAGAAATTCTTGACTATATCCCAATTTTGTTCTATAGACTTTTATTCTATCTCCTATTATTTTTCCTATATTTGCCAATTATTATCCCTCCACTTTAGATTATATTCATAGTTTAAGTTGTTTTATATAGACTATTTATACTTTTTTAGTCTAAATATAGACTATATATGTTTTTATACTGGAATAAGTGCTATTTATTTTTGTATAGTCTGTATCTACAATAAACAAATATGGATAAATCATATTTTTAATTAGACAAATATTTTTCATAATTTCATAGCCATACTACAATAATAAAACGAATTAATAATATGTTAATTATAGCATTTTTTATTACAATTACATATTAGATATGTAGAATATATTTTGAAAATTTGAAAAATTTTAGATTTCATATGTTGAATAACCAATGTAGCTAGAAAATTTTTTAATAAGTATTTCAAGTTTAGTTATTATATTAGTAAGGTAGATATTTTTAAATCTAATCATATAGAAGTGAAATAAAAAAGTAATTATAGGGTAAAATTTTTATAATAAAATTTTGAAAAAATATAATTAGATAAATAATGAAAATAGATAATACTAGTTTAGATTATAAAAAAATAAATATACAAATACTTATAAACATAAGTTATATGTAAGATTTATAGTAGATTAATAATTTTATAAAAATATTTAATAAATATAAATTAAATTATATATGTATATATTGCAGTTCAATAGTGATATAATAATAAAAAAATTTTTAAAGAAAGTGAGATTACATATGAGAAAACTTGAAGAGATACTAGAGTATAATAAATCATTTATAGAGAACAAAGAATATGAACAATATGTGACATCAAAACATCCAAACAAAAAAACAGTAGTCTTATCTTGTATGGATACAAGATTAACTGAACTTTTGCCTAAAGCTATGAATTTGAAAAATGGAGATGTTAAACTAATAAAAAACGCAGGAGCTACCATAATGCATCCTTTTGGAAGTATTATGAGAAGTGTTCTAGTTGCAATTTACGAATTTGATGTAGATGAGGTTATAGTTGTAGGACATCATGGATGTGGTATGTGTAATGTTGATACAGATAAATTACTTGGCAAAATTTTAGATAGGGGAATATCTAAAGATGTAATACTTACACTTCGTAGTGCTGGAATTGATACAAAACAATGGTTACATGGATTTGATTCTGCAGAAGAGTCTGTAAAAGATAGTGTTGATTTAATAAAAGGACACCCTTTAATTCCAGATAGTATTATTGTACATGGTCTAATTATATCACCAGAAACTGGAAAATTAGATGTTATTGTAAATGGATATGGAGATAAATAGAGTATTATAGTCTTATATAAGCAAGGTACTGTTAGATAAGATGTTGTTTCAAAATTTATTTTGGAACAACTTTTTTATTTGAAAACATATGAAAAGGTTTGTTTTAAGCTTTGCAATAAAAATATAAGTAGTTGACTAATTAAAAACCTTACTATTATTTATTAAAATTATAATTATATAATGCAAAAATGTTTATTAAATGAAATTTATATGAATTTTTATAAATATATTGAAAAAATGTATATGGTATAGTAAAATAATGATTAGCCGACTAAGTAATATAAAAATAAGGAGGGCAAGTATGAATAGCAATTCTGAAGAAAAATTGAATGATGTTTTCTTGCAATTAATGCGTATATATTTTATAAGAACTCATTTTTATTTTGATAAATTAGGCTTATATCATGGTCAGCCACAAATACTTTTTTCTTTAAAGATGAAAAATGGGCAAAGTCAAAAGGAATTAGCAGATAAAAGGAAAGTAAAAGCATCTACAACTACAGTTATGATAAAGAGGATGGAAAAGTCTGGACTTGTAGAAAGAAAGCAAGATGAAAAGGACCAAAGAGTATCTAGAATTTTTTTGACAGATAAAGGCTTAGAAATATGTAATAAGGTTGAGGAATTTAACAAGGAATTAGAAAGAGAATTCTTTTTAGGATTTAGTGAAGAAGAAAAAATAGTACTTAGAAGACTCCTAATGCAAGTGCGAGATAATTTAAAAGCAGGATGTCATAAGCATGAAGATGAAAAATACTTTTAAAGTTTGAAATAATATTTTTCAATTTAATGTTATTAGACTAATTAATATTACAGAAGGGAAGAAATGTATGTTTAAATTAATTAAATATTTAAAGAAATCGGCATTATCAATAGCAATAATAGTCTGCCTATTGGTAATTCAAGCGGTATGTGATCTTTCTTTACCAGAGTACACATCCAATATAGTAAATGTAGGTATACAACAAGGTGGAGTAGAAAATTCTGTTCCATCTGTCATTAGAGAGGGAGAACTAGATAAAATTACTTTATTTATGGATAAAAGTAGTAAGGATAAAGTACTAGATAATTATACTTTATTGAATAAGGAAGATTATGCTAAGTATAAAGATAAGTATCCAGGTCTAAAAGATGAATCTCTTTATGAGTTAAATATTAAAGATAAAGACACTATAGATGATTTAAATATTATTTTTGGTAAAGCTATTTTAATAGTATCAGGGCTTGAAGGTGATAGTAAAGAAGTAAAAGCTATGAAAGCTCAACTAATGAGCAAACTTCCACCACAAGCTACTCAAGGTGGGGATATTGATATATTTAAATTGTTATCAGCAATGCCAAAAGAGCAGTTAGATACATTGACTAAAGAGATGAACAAAGGCTTTGAAGGTATGCCAGAGAGTATGATAACACAAAGCTCAGTATCATATGTAAAGTCAGAGTATGAGAAAATAGGTATTGATACAGAGAAAACTCAAAATAGTTATATATTATTTACTGGGGCTAAAATGCTTGGTATAGCTATGATTAGTATGGTAGCCACAATAACAGTAGGATTTTTAGCAGCAAGAGTAGCAGCAAGTGTAGGTAGAAATTTAAGAAGTGGAGTCTTTAGAAAAGTTATGTCATTTTCAAATACTGAAATGAATGAGTTTTCTACAGCTTCATTAATTACTCGTAGTACAAATGATATTCAACAGATACAAATGTTGATGGTTATGTTGCTTAGAATAGTATTCTATGCACCCATAATGGCTATAGGTGGAGTAATAAAGGTTTTAAACACAAATACTTCAATGGCATGGATTATAGCAGTAGCAGTAGTTGCTATTTTATCATTAATTGTAGTGTTGTTCTCAGTAGTTATGCCTAAGTTCAAACTAGTTCAAAAGCTTGTTGATAAGTTAAACTTAGTAAGTCGTGAAATAATTACTGGTATTCCAGTTATCAGAGCTTTTAGTACTGAAAAACACGAAGAAGAAAGATTTGATGAAGCAAATAAAAATTTAACTAAAACAAATCTTTTCGTAAATAGAGTTATGACATGTATGATGCCTGCTATGATGCTTGTAATGAACCTTATAACAGTTCTTATAGTTTGGAGAGGTGCATATAGTGTTGATTCTGGAGCAATGCAAGTTGGAGATATGATGGCATTTATACAATATACAATGCAAATAATAATGTCATTCTTAATGATATCAATGGTATCTATCATGCTTCCAAGAGCGTCTGTTTCAGCTACACGTATAGATGAAGTACTAGTATCAAATATAAGCATTAAAGACCCAGAAAAATCAGAGGCACAAGAGTTTAGAGAAGATAAAAAAGGTCTTGTTGAATTTAAAAATGTTTCATTCATGTATCCAGATGCAGAAGAACCTATATTAACAAATATATCTTTTACAGCAAAACCAGGGGAAACAACTGCTTTTATAGGAAGTACTGGTAGTGGTAAGTCAACTCTTATAAATTTAATTCCTCGTTTCTTTGATGTTACTGAGGGAGAAATATTACTTGGTGGAGTTAATATAAAAAATGTTTCTCAACATGATTTAAGAGAAAAAATTGGATATGTACCTCAAAAGGGAGTATTGTTTTCAGGTACTATAGAATCCAACTTAAAATATGGTAGAAAAGACGCAACAGATGAAGAAATGAGAACAGCAGCTGAAATAGCTCAAGCTACAGAATTTATCAATTCTAAACCAGAAGCTTTTAAAACTGAAATTTCTCAAGGTGGAACAAATGTATCTGGAGGTCAAAAACAAAGACTTTCTATCGCAAGAGCAATAGCAAAAAATCCAGAAGTTTATATATTTGATGATAGTTTTTCAGCACTTGATTTAAAAACTGATGCAGCTCTTCGTAAGGCTTTAAAATCAAAAACTGCTGAAAGTACAGTACTAATAGTTGCACAAAGAATTAGCACTATCTTAAATGCAGAACAAATAATTGTTTTAAATGAAGGCGAAATAGTTGGAATAGGAACACATAAAGAGCTTCTAAAAAATTGCGAAGTTTATGAGCAAATAGCTTTATCACAACTTTCAAAGGAGGAGCTAGCTAATGAGTAGAATGGGAAAAGGCCCTATGGGAAAATCTATGGGAGCAGGGCAAAAAGCAAATGATTTTAAAGGAACTATGCGAAAACTAATTGCATATTTATCTAAGTTTAAAATATCAATAATTTTGGTAATTGTATTTGCTATTGGGAGTGCATCATTTTCTATAGTAGGTCCAAAAATCTTAGGTAAGGCAACTACAAAGATATTTGAAGGATTAGTAAGCAAAGTTTCTGGAGGAAATGTAGGTGTAGATTTTAATTCAATTGGAAAAATCTTAGCATTTTTACTTTTCCTTTATTTGATAAGTGCATTATTCTCTTTTGTGCAAGGATTCATAATGAGTGGAATTTCCCAAAAAGTATCCTATAATTTAAGAAAAGAGATTTCGGTAAAATTGGATAGATTACCAATGAAATATTTTGATACTAAGACACATGGTGAAATATTATCAAGAATTACGAATGATATAGATACCTTAAGTCAAAGTTTGAATCAAAGTATGACACAACTTATAACATCAGTGACAACTATGATAGGTGTTTTGATAATGATGTTATCTATAAGTGGGATTATGACACTGGTAGCAATTTTAATATTGCCAATATCAATGTTTGTAATTTCAAGAATAGTAAAGAAATCACAAAAATACTTTAGGTCTCAACAAGAATATTTAGGAAATGTAAATGGTCAAGTTGAAGAAACTTATAGTGGTCAAACAATAGTAAAAGCATTTAATCGTGAAGATGAGGTAATTGAAGAGTTTGATAAATTAAATGATAGTTTGTATAATTCAGCATGGAAATCTCAATTTTTATCAGGTATAATGCAACCACTTATGATGTTTATTGGAAACTTAGGTTATGTAATGGTATCAATCTTAGGAGGTTGGCTAGCAATTAAGAAAACAATTGAGGTTGGGGATATACAGTCATTTATACAATATGTAAGAAACTTTACACAACCTATGACTCAACTTGCACAGGTTGCTAATTTACTACAATCAACAGCAGCAGCCTCTGAAAGAGTATTTGAGTTTTTAGAAGAGGAAGAAGAAGAGCAAATTGCTGAAAATGCAGTTTCAATAGATGGTTTAGAAGGCAAAATTGATTTTGAAAATGTCAACTTTGGATATAACCCAAACAAGACTATAATAAATGATTTTTCAGTAAATGTTAAACCAGGTCAAAAAGTTGCCATTGTTGGGCCTACAGGAGCAGGGAAGACTACAATAGTTAAACTTTTGATGAGATTTTATGATGTTAATAGTGGTTCAATATTGATTGATGGTCATAATATTAAAGATTTCAATCGTAGTGAACTTAGAGAAATGTTTGGTATGGTTCTCCAAGATACATGGTTATTTAGTGGTTCTATTATGGAAAACATAAGATACGGTAAGCTTAATGCTACAGATGAAGAAGTTATAGAGGCTGCTAAATCTGCACATGTTCATAGATTTATCAAGACATTACCAGATGGATATAATATGAAATTAAATGAAGAAGCAAGTAACGTTTCTCAAGGTCAAAAACAATTATTAACTATAGCTCGTGCTATTTTAGCTGACCCTAAAATCTTAATATTGGATGAAGCTACAAGTTCTGTAGATACTAGAACAGAAGTACTGATTCAAAAGGCTATGGATAATCTTATGGAAGGTAGAACAAGTTTTGTTATAGCCCACAGATTATCAACTATACGTGATGCTGATATGATTCTTGTAATGAATGATGGAGATATAGTTGAACAAGGAAATCATGAGGAACTTCTAAAAGAAGGTGGATTCTATGCTAATCTTTACAATTCTCAATTTGAAGAAGATGAAGCAATGTAACAGAAAACTTTCTTGGTATAGGAGTATCATTAATAAGATAAATTAAATAGATAAGGGGCTGTCTCAAGATAGAGGAGCAAGCCTCTTTTTTATTGTTGAAATGATGAAAATATATTTAATTTCATGCGAAAAAGAGTTTTTTATGAACTAAGAAATTCATTTTGAGACACCCACTTATCTATTATTTTATGTCTTTACAAAGTGTGTATTTTATTATAATGTATAATAATGAAAATATTGGAGGTGATTATCAAAATGTATATTTAATCTTATTCTTTAAATTTTATTATGGATAAAATTTAATTTTAATAGTTGATAATTATATTAAAGTATATATTTATATTGATTTTATTAATCATGTAAAAAACTACTTAAATTTAAGAATTGGGTTAAATATAAAATGATAATTACATATGAGTTAATTGAACTGATGTATTTTTAATATATATTTAGAATTTTAATCCTTCTTATGATATAAGTAGCTTGTTTTGTATACTTAGATTTGTAAGGTGTTCCTTTTCTATTTGCAGGCGTTCTTAATTGAGCGTCTTTTTTCATGCAAAATTACTATGAAAGGAAATACTATGAAAACAAAATCGAAAAGTATATTAAGAAAATTAACAACCTATATCATGGTTTTAGTAACTGTCTGCGGTACGTTTTTAACAAACCCTACCTCTGTTTCAGCTAGTGAATTGGTTCTAAACGAACCGACTGAATATAGTTATACAGGAGTAAGCCCACACTTAGGTTATGCAATCACGCACAATCCAATTTATGTATGGTAAACAGTCATGATACGCTGCCATCATGGAACAATCAAGAAGTACAAGTAACAGTTGGCGATAGTATTACGTTGACAGATTCTAACGGTGTTCTAAGTGGTATGGCTTTAGAATCTAACAACACAAACGCTACTTTACAACAAAATGGAAATACCATCACAATTACACCTAGTGCAAGTTCAAATGATGGTTCTATCACTTATCGTAAAGTACCTCAAAGTGAGGTTGGTACTTCTATTGTTTATACAAAACCGCAACATCAAACCCTTGTTGAGTTTCACTTAGAAAGTTCAAAGCAAGCTACTGTTAAGGTTGATGTTATCCTATCTTTGCATTAGGTCTTGTGTTATCTGTAAGTGCATTAAGCGCTCTATACTTCCGACGTAAAAAAGCAAAAGCTGAATAATAGAAAGCTAGACGCAAGGATCACGACAAGACATTGACGTACCTTGCGTTTTTCTATGGAAAGGAATAGCTTATGCACTCGATACGTTCCCCAACAAGAACAACCTTAACAATAAAACATTACAATTTAATCTAAAACACATTCAAGAAAGAACGAGGTAAAATATATGGAGTTAAAACACGTAATACCCAACATGGAAAAAACATTTGGACAATTAGAATATGCTGGCGAGGGTAAAGTTGAACAGCGAAGAATCAATGGAAAACCTACCATTCTCTCACGAAGCTATAACCTTTATTCTGATATTCAAAGAGTGGACGATATTATCGTTATTCTTCCAGCCGAAGCTGGCGAAAAGCATTTTGAAATCGAGCAAAAAGTAAAATTAGTAAACCCACGTATTACAGCAGAGGGCTACAAAATCGGAACTCGTGGATTCACAAACTACATCATGTATGCTGACGATATCGTCAAGGCATAAGAAAGGACAGGTAATTAAACCTGAGATTAGCTGAAGGAGTCGTAATTGAAAAAGAAAAAACATTTGGAGATTTGAAGTTTTCCGCTCTACGTAGAGAGGTCAAGATTGTTGATGATGAGGGTAATATAACCGAAACCCTATTGCTGACACGGTGGCTACTGCCACATTTCAAGGTGCAGATGTAGAGTGGTATATCAAAGCCGAAGATATCATCTTGAAAAGACCAGCACAAAACCAGCAAGCCGACCAGAAACAGAATCATGATAAGAAATAGTTAGCCTATGAGAAAACTATTTCAGTATCGGAGACTGTAAATTAATTTGTGCTTTTAAAGATAATTTCTACTTTATAGCAACAATTATTTATTTACTATTAATATTTCCCAATATATGAATTTTATTCTAATAAATTGTAAAAAATATATACTGGGATATTTTTAAATATTTTTGTAAACCATATATATTATGGCAAATTTTTAGAATATGATTTTTTAAAATTATATTCTATTATCAAAGAATATAGATAACTGATTATATATACTATCCCAGTTTCTATATCTCATAGTCCATTTTTTCATCACATTTTCACTTGCTAAGAACAATATTTTTAATAGTGAATCATCTGATGGAAAAGTGGACTTTGTTTTTGTGACTTTTCTAAACTGTCTATTAAGTCCTTCAATTATATTTGTAGTGTACATTATAGTCCTTATTTCTTCAGGAAAACTAAAAAATGGTGCTATAACATCCCAGTTATTTCTCCAAATTTTAATTGCCGAAGGATACTGTTTACCCCATTTTTCATCTATTTTATCTAAAGCCGATGAGGCTTCTTGTTCATTAACTGCTTTATATACAGATTTAAAATCACTTATTAATGCTTTTGAATCTTTGTATGAAACATATTTAAAAGTATTTCTTATCTGATGGATTATACATTTTTGTATTATAGAATTAGGATAACTTGCGGCTATCGCCTCTTTGAAGCCATTTAATCCATCAACACTAAAAATTAGTACATCTTTAACACCTCTATTTTTTAAATCGGTTAAAACACTATACCAAAACTTTGAAGTTTCGTTTTCACCTATCCATATTCCTAAAATATCTTTGAAACCATCCTTATTTACTCCTAGAACTACATATGCAGCTTTATTTTTTATTTTTCCATCATCTCTTACTTTGTAATGAATTGCATCCATAAATACAAAAGGATAAACTTGTTCAAGAGGTCTATTTTGCCACTCTTTAGCTCTTTGAATTATAACATTTGTTATATTACTTACTTGATCAGCTGAAATTTCTATACCGTATAAATCTAATATCTGGTCATGTATATCTCTTGTTGACATACCTCTTGCATAAAGTGATATTATTTTTTCTTCGATTCCTGAAATATCTCTAATATTTTTAGGAACGACTACTGGGTTAAAGTCATTATCTCTGTCTCTTGGAACGTCTAGTTGTAAATCTCCAAATTGTGATTTTACAGTTTTTTTGCTATATCCATTTCTTCTATTAGTTGTATTCTTGTTATGGCTGTCGCCCTTTTAATAACCTAGCTCTAATGCCATTTCTTGTTCTAACATCTCTTGTAGTATATCTTTGAACATATCTCTTAGATAGCTACTTATATCTCCAGATTTTATAAATTCTCCATCTGATATAATTTCTTTGACTAATTGTTTTCTTAAAGTATTCATAAAAAATCTCCTTTACGACATTTGATTATATTTAAATCATTGCCATAAAGAAGATTTTTATTAACCTTGAAGCACAAATTATTTTACATTACCCAGTATCGTGGAAAAAAGATAAAGCAAAGTGACAAGCATTTGCTGTCTAACTTCTTTACTGTTTCAATGGTTACCTTATTCTCTTGTGTCATGATACCTTTTCATTTAAGGTCGCTTATGGCTGTGAATTGGGAAACGGTCACACTTGATGATTTTATCAATCAACTACAAACTCTGTACTTCTTAGGTAGTGTAATCACTGCCCTTTTTGTATGCCTTATTGTGGCTTTTCTTTATTACTACTATAAGATTGATAACATCAAACAGTTAGAACACAGACAAAAGAGCGAATCAGTCATTTTCCTAAGATGTACTACTATCTCAAAGATGGGCTTATTCACATCAATGTTGAAATCACTATGGGAAAGTATCAAGACCAACTTTTACAGCTTGAAAATAAGCTAGAAACTGGTTTGTATTGTGAACTTGTGGATAAGGAATTAAAGGATTCCTATATTGAGTACACCTTGCTTTATGATACTATCGCTAGTCGTATTCAGATTGATGAAGCAACGGCTGTGATATTAATACTGTCATTCAGTCTTACAACTATGGCGGTGGCTTCATCAATTATGTAGCTAGCAATGGAAAGAAATACAGCTATGAACTGGCAGAATCTTTTTCAAAGGATAAAGCTGGTGGTGTAAAGGTTGATTACCAAAATCCTATCGCAATCCCTATAAATGGTGGTTGGAGATACAACTACGGAAATCAGTTCTATGTATTACTTGTTTCACAATACCTTACACCAGTCCAGTTTGATGATGAAACTGTGCAAGCAATTATGAATGAAGCACTGAAATATGAGGGTTACCCTTATGTCTTTGGTGGTTCTTCTCCCTCTACTTCATTTGATTGTAGCGGATTGACACAATGGAGTTATGCCGTAGCTGGGATTCAACTTCCTAGAGTTGCACAAGCTCAATATGACGCAACACAGCATATCCCCTTATCCGAATCCAAAGCTGGAGATTTAGTCTTTTTCCACTCGACCTATGACGCTGGTAGTTATGTGACGCACGTTGGAATCTATGTTGGTAATAACCAAATGTACCATGCAGGGAATCCGATTGGATATACCAACCTTACCGACAGTTATTGGCAAGCTCATTTAATTGGAGCTGGACGCATTATCAAATAGAAAGGAATTTATTATTGATAGGAAGTATGAGCTTTGGAATTTATAAGAACTTTACAGCCATTGATATGCACACCGTTCATGAAAAAGAAATCATTGAGAAACAGGTTGTTTATACGAATAGCATTGAGAGTTTTGTAGAATCCTTTAGCAAGGAATATTTTTCATGGCAACAGTCGCAAGATTCACAGGACAAACGAATTGAACGTTTGAAGAATTATCTGACTGAAAACCTACAACAGTTGAATACTGAAATGGTTCGCTCGGATATTCCTACTAGTTCTATTGTCAACAGCTTTCAAGTATGGAGTGTGACACAGAACAATGAAAATGCCTATGATGTACTCTTTTCAGTAGGACAACAGATTTCAGAGGGCGAGAACAAAAAGAATATCGCTTCCACCTATACTGTTACTGTCTATGTAGATGAAGTAGGCAATATGGTAATTATTAAGAACCCTACCATTGACAGCAAGCCACAAAAGGTAAGCTATGAGCCTGTACTTTCTGATAGTGACTAAACGTTGGACGCAAATACAACAGAGGAAATTAATAGTTTCCTAGACACATTCTTCAAGCTCTATCCTACTGCAACAGAAAAAGAGCTATCTTACTATGTAAGTAATCAAGCACTTGATGTAATTAATAAAGATTATGTATTTGTGGAACTTGTGAATCCTGTTTATACACAAGTTAACAATCAAGTGACCGCTATTGTAACAGTGAAATACCTTGATAAGGAAACCAAAGTTACACAGCTTTCCCAGTTTGAGCTTACTTTGCAGAAAAATGACAACTGGAAAATAATAATGGAATAGTTTCTATGTAAATATATTTTTACTATCTTACCTAACTAATTGAAAGATGATATAATTTAATCAAAGATTTGGTAAGGAGGGATGAATATGCATTTAATTGATTTTATGAATGAAGATATTAAAAAGAAGCTTGTTAAAAAAACGTATAAAAAGAAAGAGACTATTCTTTTTGCTGAGCAAGAAAATGAATATGTAATTCTTATGATTGACGGTATTGCAGAAGCATTCATCTTAAATGTGAAAGGAAACATCTCAACTATTCATCTTTATAGAAGTGGTAGTTTTTTTGGAGAAATGGAACAATTTAATGATGGGAAAAAACCCGTTGAAATTGTCGCTTTCACAGATTGTAATGTATATAAACTTCATAGAGATGATTTTTTAAACTGGTTAAGGGGAGATTTTGAAGCTACAAAATTTCTGATTCGAGAAATATCTAGTAAATTAGTTGTAAATGCTGAATTAATTGAAGAATTATCATCTTTAAGTGTTAAAGAACGACTTCTGAGGTGTATATCCTTACACTATTATAGAAGTGAATTAAATCTGCTTACCAAAAAACAGCTTGCTAGCGAAGTAAACGCTCCAATTAGAAGCATTAATCGTGCTATAAATGAATGTGTACAAGAACATCTAATTGCTTATGAAAACAAAAGATTTAGTGTAATTAATCAGCGAGAGGTATTAAAGAATCTTCCTACAACATAAGTATAATTTCAAAAAAGTATTGGATAATAATTATTCAATACTTTTTTATTTCGGGTCAATTGACCTATTTTTTTTTATTTCTTCATTATATAATACTCGTATGCATAATTATGTTGGATTGATAGCTAATAAAAGAAAGTGAGAGGTGTTATATTATGACTAAAACACAACAGGAAATGATACAAAACGTATTAGAATTTTCAAAAAGAGATAGTAGGATAATAGGACTTGCAATTAGCGGTTCTTATATCACAAAATCGTTAGATGAATATTCTGATTTGGATTTTCTGATTGTAGCAGATGATAAATCCTATGAAGAAGTTATCGAAGAGAGATTACTTATTGTGGAACAGTTTGGAACATTAGTTTCTGCTTTTACTGGCGAACACGTTGGAGAACCTCGATTGATAATTTCCCTCTATGATTCCCCTGTTCTTCATGTTGATTTTAAGTTTACAACCTTAGATGGTTTACTAGATAGGGTTGAAGATTCAGCTATTCTCTATGAAGAAAACAACTGCATAACAGAAATTTATTCTAAAAAAGAAGCATACTTCCCAACTCCAGACTTACAGTGGATTGAAGATAGATTTTGGATTTGGGTTCATTACGCTTGCACTAAGATTGGACGTAGAGAACTATTTGAAACAATTGATTTTTTATCTTTTTTAAGACAATCAGTACTTGCCCCATTAATACAGCTTCTCTTAGGTAAATTACCTCGTGGAGTTAGAAAAATTGAATTGGACGCACCCCAATATATTGAAGCATTAGAAAAGACGGTTGCTACCCATGAATATGAAAGCTGTGTTAATGCATTGCAGGCTACTATCAACCTGTATCTTGAGTTAAGAGAGGAATTATCACAAAGTCCTATTGTCCGAAAGGTTGAAGCTGAAAGGGTTGCATTACAGTATTTTCAAGATTTAATCAAATAAACCCAAAGTAAAAAAATATTGAATAGTAAATATTCAGTGTTTTTTCATTTTTGGTCAAATGACCTAGATTAGTTGTTGTAACCATTCTATAATTATTTTGAAAGTAACAGTATGGAGGATAACTATGAGTGATATTTTAAGTAGAATTACAAATAAAATTGGGGATAAGAATATAGTTGATAAGTTATCAGCTCTATCAAAATCAGATTTGAACTCACTTCTATTAGAAGTGTTTGATAGACAAGCAAATACTTTAACTGCAACTGATATTCTAAAGTCATACCAACTAAATAGATTTACTATCCCTAGCAGTATAGATCCAGAAGAAATTCATACTTTGGAATCAAAATTATTGAGAAAAGCATTCAATATGGATATCAAGACGATTATGCTTTCTCCCTCTGCTCCATTAGGTAGCTGTAGCGTTTTTGGCTCCGTAGATCAATATAACGTAGTAAGTGCTTTACGAGGGACAGAAACACTTGCAGACCCCTCAAATATGTTGGCAATAATTATTGCTGATAAATTAAAAAGAAAAGAAGAAAATAATACCATACCTATCCACATGGCTACTACTGCTAGGGCAATAAGAGCACAAAATTTTGTAGGTAAAGATTTATATTCACATTTTGGCTTATATTGTATGGTTTCATCTGGTATAGATACAGGGTCTTACACTTGTGAAAAAATGTTGTTAGAAAAGCACTTAAACTATTATAAAGATATATTAAGTGAAATAGAAAATGTTCGTTTCTCTATTATTCTACGCAAAAGAAACGGATACAAAGATAATGACGGATTTTTCGACAGAATGGTTGAAACTATCAAACTTATTTTTCCTAATATAGAGTTATCAATTCATAATAATGATGTTGATAATAATTATTGTCATTTAAGGATAAGTTAGAAAATAGAATTCTTGATGAATTTAATTATAGAGCCATAATCTCGTGTTATATATTAAATAAAAAGTAGCAGATAAGGAGAGTATGGATATGGCGAAAAAAGGGATAATAGTAGGATTAAACATAAATAATAAATCTGAGGATTTTAATGAACTGATGATTGAGCTTGAAAACTTATGTTCAGCATGTGATATTGAGGTTGCTGGAAGTATAACTCAAAATGCAAAGCAGGTTAATAGAGTGTATTACATTGGCACAGGTAAAGTTGATGAATTATTAAACTTAATAAAGAAGGAAAATGCAGAGATTGTTATATTTTACAATGAACTTTCTACATCACAACTAAAAAATCTTGAAGAAAAGCTTAATTGTGAAATTATAGATAGAACAGCATTGATACTTGATATATTTGCAAAGAGAGCAAAAACTAGAGAAGCTAAACTTCAAGTAGAAGTGGCAAGTTTAAAATATATGTTGCCAAGACTTATAGGTTCAAATGAAAATTTAGGGCGTCAAAGTGGTGGTGTTGGTACTAAAAATAGAGGTTATGGTGAGAAAAAGTTAGAACTTGACCGTAGAAGAATAGAAGAAAAGATAACATCTTTAAATAGGGAATTAAATGATTTAAAATTCCAAAGAGAAACTCAAAGAAGTCTGAGAAGAAAATCAAATCTTCCAAATGTAGCTCTAGTTGGATATACAAATGCTGGTAAATCTTCAATAATGAATAAATTAGTAGATACATTTAAAAACTCTGAAGAAAAGAAAGTATTTGAGAAAAACATGTTATTTGCTACACTGGAAACTTCTGTTAGAAATATAGTTATTTCAAATAACAAAGAATTTTTATTATCTGATACTGTTGGATTTGTAAGTAATCTACCTCATGATTTAGTAAAAGCATTTAGGTCAACATTAGAAGAAGCATGTGAGGCAGATATATTATTACATGTTATTGATATTTCAAATCCAGGCTATAAAAGTCATATTAAAGTAACAGAAGATACTTTAAAACAAATAGGTGCAGATGATATACCTCTGATACATGTTTATAATAAAATTGATTTAATTGATAAAGACGTATTAGATAAGATTGTAGATAATATCGACAAAGAAGGTATATTTGTTTCAGTTAAAAAAGATATAAATATAGATAGAATGATAAAGTGTATTTGTGATAGTATATTTAAAGATTATATAAGATGTAGCTTCTTAATTCCATATGACAAAGGTCATATAGTTTCTTATTTTAATGAGAATACAAGTGTTATAAGTATGGAATACAGAGAAGAGGGAACTTTTTTAGATGTAGAATGTGGAAATATAGAATATAATAAGTATAAAAAGTATGTTTTAGAGTAAGTTCTAAAAAATTGTTGTAACTTAAAATACATTTAATGTCTGATTTTATAATGAATTATAACATGATTGTAAAATATGATTGCATGAAACGGTATAGTTATTAAGCTATGCCGTTTTGTAATTTATAATAAAAAATAAATTCATTGACATAAAGGTAACTAGTTACTATAATAAAAGGTAACTAGTTACTATTTATATTTTTTAAAAATTAAAATTTACTATAAAGAGGGGGGATAATAATGGATATGGAAACTTTAATGAAAAAATTTATGATAGATGATGAAAGTAGAAAACAAGCTATATTTACAAATATATTTGTAATGCAAAATAAACTTCAAACTACCTGTGATAAATTAGACCCAGAGCTAACAATGAAACAATGGTTACTTTTGGCAATTACTACTTCTGTAGATGAAACTCTTACATTAACTAAACTTGGAGATCTTATGGGATGTTCAAGACAAAATGTAAAAAAGTTAGCTATTGCTTTAGAAAATAAAGGTTTTGTACAAATTGACCAAAATGAAAAGGATTCAAGAGCTGCTAGTCTTTTAGTAAAAGATAAAGTAAATGAGTATTCTGAAAAAGTGAGAGATATGCAGAAAGAAATATTGGATATTCTATTTAAAGATTTTACAGAACAAGAAGTGGAACAATTATTTTTTGGAATGATAAAACTAAATACAGGAATTGAAAATATAAAAAAGTATATAAAAAATAATGAACTTGAAAAATAGGTGAGTGTCAAATCAACTTTGTATGACATAAAATAAGGAGGTAAATTATATGAAAAATACAGTAGTGATTTATAAGAGTAAATATGGTTCAACAAAAAAATATGCTAAATGGCTTTCAGAACTGTTGGATTGCGACATTTTTGAAATTAAGAATATCAATATAGAAAAAGTTATGAAATATGATACAATTATCTTAGGAGGAGGACTTTATGCTTGTAATATAGCAGGAATTTCTTTCTTTAAAAAAAATTATAAAGAATTACAGAAAAAGAATCTAGTAGTATTTGGTGTAGGGGCTACTCCATATAATGATGAAGTAATAAAGACCTTAAGAGAAGTAAACTTTAAGGGAGAATTAGATAATATTCCTTGTTTTTATTGTCGTGGGGCATGGGATGAAACAAAAATGTCTTTGTTAGACCGTACTCTTTGTAGCTTTTTTAAAAAATCTATAGCTAAAAAAGAACGTCAAGGTCTTAAACCAGTAGAAGCACCTTTATTGTCTGGAGAAGCTTTTGATTGGTGTAATAAAGAAAATTTAGAACCAATACTTGATTATGTAAAAAAACTTTAAGTGGTATATATTTATAGTCATTTATCATCTAAAATTAAACTCCATAGAAATTGATTAGAAGTTATCTATAAAATAATATTGTTATTAAAGGTGGATAATTTAAGTGTTTCAATAAGATTTATAATTTGAAAAAGTATTGATTTTAAAAGAAATTATTTTATAAGCTTACTTATATTTAATAAGGGGGCTTTTTTTATTGGAAGATTTATGTTATATTGAGGTGAATTTATTATGACATAAAAATAATGTTAATATAAATTTAAATCTTTATCTAAAAATGTAATAGTATAATTTTAAAAGAAAGGATTTTTAATTATGGAGATAAATGAGCTAGTGATGGTGCAAAGAAAATATTATAATACAGGTAAAACAAGAGATATATCGTTTCGTCTAGAACAGTTAAAGAAACTTAAGTCAGTTGTATTGCAAAATGAAGAAAAAATACTTTTGGCACTTAAGAAAGATTTAAATAAATCGGATTTTGAAGGTTTTATGACCGAGGTAGGTATGTTTTACAGTGAATTAGATTTTGCTATAAAAAATATAAGAAAATGGAGCAAAATAAAAAGAGTTAGTTCAGGTATGGTTAACTTTCCATCTATATC
The DNA here is from genome assembly GCA_021561035.1 of Clostridioides sp. ES-S-0054-01. NCBI lineage: Bacteria > Bacillati > Bacillota > Clostridia > Peptostreptococcales > Peptostreptococcaceae > Clostridioides > Clostridioides sp. ES-S-0054-01. The sequence continues at coordinate 2,207,893 of CP067346.1, read as the reverse complement.
TAAAATTATTCCGCAACCTTATGGTGTTACGCTCATAATGTCACCTTGGAATTATCCATTCCAATTAGCACTTATACCATTAGTTTGGTCATTGGCAGCAGGGAATTGTGTTATATTGAAGCCTTCTGAATATTCTGTATCAACATCTAGTATAGTTAAAGATATAATTGAAAATGCTTTTTCAAAAGAATATATTGCAGTTGTTCAAGGAAGTCAAGAAGAAAGTGAAAAGTTATTATTAGAAAGATTTGATTATATATTTTTTACAGGAAGTACTAATGTTGGTAGAATAGTCATGAAATCAGCATCAGAGCATTTGACTCCTATAACTTTAGAACTTGGAGGAAAAAGCCCTTGTATTATCTTAAAAGATGCAGATATAGACCTTACTGCCAAAAGACTTACTTGGGGAAAACTAATAAATGCAGGACAAACATGTGTAGCCCCAGATTATATCTTAGTGCATGAAGATAGAAAAGAAGAGTTAATAGAAAAAATAAAGTATTATATTAATAAGTATTTTGGAGATAATCCATGTAATAATGAACAATTTCCTAAAATCATAAATGAAAAACATTTCAATCGTATATTATCTCTTATTGATAATGACAAAGTAGTCTATGGTGGAAATTTTAATAAGGAAATATTAAAGATAGAGCCAACTATAGTAGACAATACTAATTGGGATGATGATATAATGAAGGAAGAGATATTTGGACCTATATTTCCCATTCTAAGCTATAAAGATTTAGATGAAGTAGTAAAAGAAATTATACAAAGACCAAACCCATTAGCTCTTTATATTTTTACAAAAAATAAGCATTTAGAAAATAAACTTTTAGAAATGATTCCAGCAGGTGGATGTTGTATAAATGATACAATTATTCATATAGCTACGAATTACTTACCTTTTGGTGGTGTTGGCGAAAGTGGTATGGGTTCATATCATGGAAAAGCTGGATTTGATACATTTACTCATTATAAGAGCGTGTTAAAAAAATTAAATTTGGATGTTCCTATTAGATATGCTCCATATGATAATAAATTAATTAAGATTCTTAAAAAGATAATGTAGGGTGTATTGTAGAAAAATAAATATAAATAAAATTGAGCGTTTTTATTCTGAATGTATTTTATTTTTAACCTATAAGGCGAAATTCCTCTTTATTACTGTAGGAGGTGGAGGATGTAAGCCTAACCGATAAGTTATTTTTTTACTTGATTTTCATAGAAATGTATCCTATTATTAATTAAGTAGTAAAAATTAAGAGGAAATAATTACAATGAAATTAGATAGTAATAATCATTCAGTATTCTTGCTAAATGCTTATAAATCAACATCAAGTACAAGAATAAAGAATGAGTTTCTGCGTATTCTTAAATATCTATGGAAAGAATATTTCAAAAGGCACTGTTTATAGAAATAAGGAGGAAAAAATGAAAATTAATTGGAATACAAAGTACACAACAATAGCAATTTACACATTTATAATAGCTGCTTGTAGTATCATATTTTATCTAGTATCATCACAAATTGATGTATTTTCTAATAATTTAGATGCTATATTTACGACTTTACAGCCTTTTATAATAGGATTTGCTATTGCATATCTTCTTAATTTTATTTTAAAATTTTATGAAGATAGAGTTTTTATAAAAAGTGAGAAATTAAAAAGCTTAAAACAAAAATCAAAAAGAGGATTGGGTCTTTTATTAACATATGCAACAGCTGCATTGATACTTTACTTATTTATGTATTTCGTATTACCTCAAGTAATTGAGAGTATTATTGGACTAGCAAATGATATACCGATGTATGTAAATAATGCAACTAAGCTTATTGATAAATTAATGATTGATTTAAATCTTGATGAACAATATTTTAGTTTGGCAGTAGACAAATGGAATGAGTTTGTTGCATACATCATAAAATTTGTAACAGATTTAATACCAATATTAGGAAACATATTAAAGAATGTAGCTTCTAGTATATGGAACATTGTATTAGGACTAATTGTTTCAGTATACTTACTAATTGATAAGGAAAAATTTTATGGATTAAGTAAAAAAATAACTTATGCGTTATTTACAGAAACACAAGCTTCTAGAATTTTAGAGTTAACTCATAGAAGTAACTATACATTTGGAAGATTCCTAGGTGGCAAGATATTAGATTCATTCATTATAGGTATTTTAACATTTGTGATACTTACATTAGTTAAAATGCCATATGCATTATTAATATCAGTTATAATTGGTATTACAAATATTATCCCTTTCTTTGGACCTTTATTTGGAGCAATACCATCTACAATAATAGTATTGTTTGTTTCTCCTATAAAAGCTTTATGGTTATTGTTGATTATATTAATAATACAACAAATAGATGGAAATATTATAGGACCTAAAATACTAGGAGATTCAATTGGTATATCTGCATTTTGGATTTTATTCTCATTATTGGTTGCAGGAAAGCTATTAGGTTTTATTGGCATGGTTATAGGAGTTCCTATGTTTGCTGTAATTTATTCTATAATTAAAGATATTATTGAGGGTAAATTGGATAAGAAGGGATTACCAACAGATACTTCTGATTATATGTAGACAAAAACATATGTTATTTTTAGTTAAAAATATATAAGTTAAGAAATATTTAAAGCACTGAGAAAACTAAACTCTTGGTGCTTTTTAGATATAAAATTATTATAGAAGAGGTGTTTTTTGTGGCATTTATAGAATGTAAATTTAAATCTAAATATACAGTTATTTCATGGTTTAGAAGATGACCAAAGCTCATGGATTAGATATACTAATATAGAACATTATGCTAAAAATAAAAATATAGCTCTCGTAATACCAAGAGTAGAAACGAGTTTTTATATAGGTATGGTTTATGGACATAAATATTTCACTTTTGTAAGTGAGGAATTACCTAAATTTGTTAGAGCTATATTTCCTTTATCAGAATAATCAGATATTCAAGGAATATGAAGAGTCTTTAAATATAGTAAAGACTGAAATCCTAAAATCCAATTACGATTTTAAAATTTCAGTCTCTAAGAATCCGATAAAATTTTATTAAGTTCTTATGCGAGTTATTATTGGAGTGAAGTTATCAACTATATCTATATAGTATTTGCTCAGCTCTTCTAAAATATCTTCGCATAAATCAGTGCTATGACCAAGGTTAATGAGAAATTGTTTTGTAAAATACTTTATTACAGCTTGAGAAGATATATCGTACTTGTGTGAAATATAAACCCTAATTATTTCAGGTTTCATAGCAAGTATACCAATACAAGAAAGTATTAACTCATCATGTTCTATAGATTCTTTATCATTAACATATCTTTTCATGACCATTTCAGTTACACTTCGTTGATAGCTTAAGATAGCTTCTTCATAAGCTATATCCAAATAAAAATTTCTATATGCTTCATTTTTTAGAAGGAAGCAAAGGTCAGCATTCATAGCAAGAAAGAACATCATCATAGTACCTTCTTCATGATAGTTATAGATTAAAGACTGCATTTCATTTCTTATATCTTCATATATTATAGCTCCTATTTCGCTTTTACTTGAGAAGTAATAGCTTATTAGACCTAAATTTGTATTGGCTCTTTCTGCAATTTGCCTAGTTGTTGTCTTATGATAACCTTGTTCAAAAAATAATTCTCTAGCAGCCCTTATAATACTAGCTTTTGTTTCTTTGCCTTTTTCTGATTTTGACATATTTACTGTATATACCTCTCTTTTCAATCTTTTTTGAAAATTTGCTAACTATAAATATTGTAATAGAACCACCTATTATAGGAACTAAAATTCTGTCAGATACAGTAAGAATTCCAATCATATTTAAGAATGCCAATATAACACTTACTGTAACAGCATATATAGCCCCCTTTTTTGTAGCACCTTTCCAGCAAAGACCAATTACAAATGGTGCAAATATTACACCTGTACATAGTGGAGCTGGCCAAAATAACAATTCTAATAAACTATCAAATTTAAGCGCTATAATTGCACCTATTATAGCTGTAAAAGCTGATGCAACTTGAGAATACTTTAGAGTATTTTTCAAATCATTAAATTCTATATTAGGGTGTAACAATTTGTTATAAATATCTCTTGATATGATAGCACTCATTGAGGTCATTAATGAATCGGCAGTAGACATTATGGCAGCTAGTATAGCAGCTAAGAATAATACAGAGATTAATGGTGGTAAGGTAGTTGATATCATTTGAGGTAAAACCTGGACAGATGATATGTTTGGAAATAAACTACCACCAATAGCTCCAATTATTCCTATAGGGAAGGCAAGAAATAATAGTATAAATCCTGCAATTACACTACTTTTAACTGCATTTTTAGCATTATCAGCACATTGATATCTTAAAAAACTTTCATAAGAAAATATCGAGCCTAAAACTAATGGTAAAACTGTATACATAAAATCACTAATTGACTTATCTCCTGGAAAGAATGGTTCTTTTACCATTGATTGTAACATAAGTAAAGGGTTGTCGCCAACTAATTTTAAGCTTATATAAGCCACTATTGGCAAAAACACTATACAAATAGCAAGTTGAATAAATGCTGATACTGCAACTCCCCACATTCCTGATGTATAAGTATATATAATGATGACTATAACTCCTATAATTACTGCTATATCATAAGGGATACCAAATGCAGTAGATACAGAACCAAAAGAAATTAATTGACTGCCCATAATGGCTAGTATTGATATTGGTGTTACAAGACTCTGATAAGCTCTTAAAAATACACTATGACCATACCTAGTTTCAATATAATCAGCAGGTGTTATATCACAAGATAAGTTTCTTAATTTTCCTGCAAAAAATGCATTTATAAAGCAAGCTAAAGCTGCACCTATAGTAGAATACATGCCAACCCACAGTCCTCTTTCAGCTCCCCATTGAACTCCACCAACTAAGCACCCCCCTCCAAAAGATGTAGCAGCAATAGTTGCAGCTAGTATGGGTAAAGGAAGATTTCTACCTGCAATTAGGAAATCGGATGCTGTTTTAACTTTTTTTGAAAAATAAAAACCAATCCATATGTATATTGCGCACGTAACAATTAAAAGTAACATAGTCTCTTCTCCTTTATAAAATATTTTAATAAAATATATAAAATATATTTAAAATATATTTTATGTAAAAGTAGCACGATATTTATTTTATTGGCTTTAGGTTAGTATAGCTATAATAATTTATGATGTTAGATGGAAATTATATAAAAGAAAAAATTGAAAATTCTGAAATTTATAAATGTATTGATGTTCATCTGATAGATTCTTTTTTGTAATTGTAACACGCTTTTATTTTTAAATCAATAGTACATGTATAAAAATAAAAGGGATTTAAAGAAGAAAAAATATTTTCAATATCTAGATATAGTATGAAAATATCTTAAATAAATTATTCTTGAATAAAATTATAAAAATTTAAAATTACTAGAAATATGATAAAATAATTTAAAATATGTATTTTGATGACTTTTTGAAGCAGTAAAATGATAAAAAACAAATCTAAATTAAGTTTAAATAGATTTTCAGTTAATTTTAATAGTAAAAAATAAAATCTAAAAAGTGTTTGACAATTAATAATTTTGAGAATATAATTAAAATAAAATTATACACATATAAAAATTTTACGCTAAATCAAGGAAGATATATTTAGGATTTGGAATATAAATTATTATACGTGAATAATAAAAAGTAATCAGATTTTATAAGGGAGGGGTAGATGTGAGTAGTCAAGAAAGGAAACCTTATATCAAATTTTAGAGATGATATGAGAGACCCTAAGAAAAGAGCAATATACACATATTCAAGTTCTATAAACCTAGCGTACAATTTTATAGGTTATTTTGTATCAACCGTGACAAATATCTTTTTAACTGATGTAGCAAAACTTGGTGTAATTATGGCAGGTGGTATGCAAATTGTACAATCTTTTATAAAAATTGCTGTAGCTCCTATAACGGGTACAGTATTTGACAAACAACCATTCAAAAAAGGAAAATATTATCCATGGCTTAGATATGCACCAGCAACGTTAGCATTAACATATGGGATATTTTTCATAGTTCCATTAATGAAAATAAGTCCAGCATTACTTTTACCTTTAATGACAGCTTTATTATTAATAGCATCTTGTGCTCAGCAAGTAGTTTTCACTATAATTTATGCTATTTACCCTGTGGTTGCTAAGACACCTAGAGACAGAGTTATAGGTTCAACTACTACTAATATATTCAAAGAAGTTGGTAAATTCTTAGTAGGTTTTTCATATCCGTTATTATTAGTTTTATTTGCAGATGTATTAGGTGGAGAAGGAATGGGTTATTTAGGTACATATTTATTCTTTGCAGTAGGGTGTCTTTTAGTATTTTGGTTTTCTTCAACAGAGATAATAAAATCTGGTGCAGAAGAAGAAGTTCTTCAAAAAGAAGAAAAGCCAAAAATTAAAGCAAGTGAAATGGCAAAAGCACTATTTACTAATGTACCACTTATGATGGCATTTTGTTTAGAGTTTCTTATATGTATAAGATCTATAGGTTTAGGACCTTTGGCTCCATATTATTTTAAATATGTAATAGAAGACGAACGTGGATTAGCAGTATTTTTATCAATAATGCCTTTGGTAAGTGTAGCATTCATGTTTTTCGCACCAGTATTTATAAAAATCTGTAGAGAGCAAAAACTAGCCTCAATAATTTCTTTTTCTATCTGTGCATTATGCCACTTATTGGTTGTATGGACTCCTTGGGGAAAAACTACTTTAGGTGTAACTATGTTGCTGGCAATTGGAGGAGGTTTTTCAAATGTAGTATCAATAATAAATCTTAACTTCTTTGCTGGTTCTTGTGATTATGGGCATTGGAAATCAGGAAAAGATTTACCTGGTTTAAGTATGTCACTGTATCCAGTTGCAATACAAGTAGGAGTATTACTTGCAACTACTATAAGAACAGTCTTGATGAATTCAATGGGATATCAAGCTGATATAGTAGTTACAGAGGCAGTTAAAACAGGTTTTATAAATATGATTTCTTATTCTATGGCAATACCTTTAATAATAGCTGTTGTTATAGCAATACTATATCCAGTGAGTGACAAGAAATTAAATCAAATAAGAGAAGAATTAAATCAAAGAAATGCTTAGTTAAAAGAAAGTTTAGTAGATGATTAATTTAAGTTATTAAAGTAAGTAGACGCAATAGCGTTTATATAAATGAAAATACATATACAGAGGGGGCTTTTAAAAATGATAGAAAAATTATTGAGAAATACAGTAAAAGAATTACATCAATATGTTCCAGGTGAACCAATAGAAAAAGTTAAGGAAAAATATGGTGTAAAAGAAATAATAAAATTAGCTTCAAATGAAAATCCTCTAGGTCCATCACCAAAAGCAATGGAAGCTATGACTTATATGTTAAAACAAGGTCAACTTTATCCAGAACCAGAAGCTAATGAACTTAGAAGAAAATTAGCTGAAAAATTAGATTTAAGACCAGAAAATTTTATTGTTGCTAATGGTGCGGACAACGTTATTACACTAATAGGTGAAGCTTTTATAAATAGAGGGGATGAAGTTATATACTGTAACCCAACATTCCCATCATATAGAACTGCAACTATAAAAAATGAAGGGATACCAGTAGATGTACCTTTAACAGAAGATTATAAGTATGATTTACAAGGTATACTAGATAAGATTACAGATAAGACAAAATTAATATGTGTGTGCAATCCTAATAATCCAACAGGAACAATTGTAGATGATAAAGAGTTAGAAGAATTTTTAAAGAAAGTCCCTGAAAATATTATAACTATATTGGATGAAGCATATATAGAATTTTTAACAGTGCCTAATTATGTAGATGGACTTAAGTATGTAAGAGAAAATTACAATGTTATAGTAACAAGAACTTTCTCTAAAATATATGGTCTTGCAGGGCTTAGAGTAGGGTATGGTATTGCTAAAGACGAAATAATAAGAACTTTATTTACAGTAAAAGAGCCTTTCTCTGCAAACCGTATTGCTATAAGTGGAGCAACAGCAGCACTTGATGATGAAGAATTTATAAAAGAAACGTATGACTTGAATAGAGTTGGAATGGCTTACTTTAAAGAAGAGTTTACAAAAATGGGATTTGATGTTGTGGATTCACAATCAAACTTCCTTTATGTAGATATGAAAACAGATATACCTAAGCTATTTGAAGAGTTGAAAAAAAGAGGTTTTATAATAAGACCAAGTGCTACACATGCACGTGTAAGTATTGGAACTATGGAGGAAAATAAGAAATTTGTAGCAGTTTTAAAGGAAATATTAAATATTAAAGAAGAAACAAGTATTGGATAATAGATAGGAATATTACGAAATGGGGGGTAGATATGAGCTTAAAAATAAACGCAGATAGATGTAAAAGTTGTGGATATTGCGTTATATCTTGTAAAAAGGGAGCATTAAAAATATCAAACAATATAAATAAAGAAGGATATGCTCATGTAGAGGTTGATGAAAGTAAATGCATACTTTGTGGAATTTGCTACCAAGTGTGTCCAGATAATGTTTTTGAAATAATTAAAGAAGAAGCATGTCAAGAAGCTTAGAAGGAGTTGGGATAATATGAAGAAGATGTGGAAGGGGAACCACGCCATTGCAGAAGCAGCTCTAAGAGGTGGTTGTGAATTTTATGCAGGATATCCAATTACACCACAAACAGAGGTAATGGAATTTTTATCACATAGAATGTCTGAACTTGGAAGAACTTTTATACAATCCGAAAATGAGATGGCTGCTATATATATGGTATATGGAGCATATGCAAGTGGAATGAGGTCTATGACGAGTTCTTCAGGACCAGGAATATCTTTAAAACAAGAAGGAATCTCGTATTTATGTGCAAATCACTACCCTTGTGTAATAGTAAATGTGCAGAGATGGGGTTCTGGTCTTGGTTCGTTGGATTCAGCACAGACGGACTATCTAAGAGATACTAGAGGGGGAGGAAATGGAGATTATCACTTGATAGTTTATGCACCAAACAGTATTCAAGAGACTGTAGATTTAATGTATAATTCATTTGATGTAGCAGAGAAATATAGAGTGCCTGTTGAAATTTTAACAGAAGCAGCTTTAGGTCAAATGATGGAACCAGTAGAGTTTCCAGAGTTTAAGAAAAGAGAAGAAGATTTAGGTTGGACTTACGATGGAAGTAATAGAGACCATGCAAAAGTTGCAGATAACCAAAAGTCAGCCTTTTGTATGGAAAAGCGTATGAGAATAACTGAAAATGAACAACGATGGGAAGATTATCAAGTCGAAGATGCAGAATATGTGTTTGTAGCATTCGGTATACCATCAAGAACAACTATGAATGCTGTTATAAGACTTAGAGAACAAGGTGAAAAAGTTGGAATAGTAAGACCAATAACAGTATGGCCTTTCCCATATAAAGCATTTGAAAAGGTAAACAAGGATGTAAAAGGATTTATATCAGTAGAATCAACAGATACAGGTCAGTTAGTAGAAGACGTTGCTTTAGCTTCAAAGAAAGTATGTAAAGAAAATGTACCTGTGTATGGTCTATTTAGTGGAAATCATATACCAAAAACATTGCAAGTAATGGACACTTATAGCAAAATAAAATCTGGTGAAATCAAGGAGGTGTTCTAATATGGTTGCAGAAAAATTAACACCTAGCGTTGTTTCAATACCAAACAAATTTTGCCCAGGTTGTGGTCATGGAATAGTAAATCGTATAATAGCAGAGGTAATAGAAGAACATGGATATGAAAAAAATCATGTATTGACTTTAGGAGTTGGCTGTGTTTGTAATATGAATTTTAGCTGGAATGGAGACAAAATGCAAACTGCACATGGTAGAGCTTCTTCTACAGCTATAGGAATCAAAGTAGCACGTCCAGAAACATTAGTAATGACTTATCAAGGTGATGGAGATGCTTATGTTATAGGTCTTTCTGAAACTTTAAATACTGCATACAGAAATCATAATGTGACTGTATTTGTAATAAATAACAACAACTTTGCAATGACTGGTGGACAAATGTCATGGACTACTATGCCAGGTCAAGTTACAACAACAAGTGTAAATGGAAGAGATATAAAGACTACTGGTAGTCCACTAAAAGTTCCTGAAATGGTGGCAAGTTTCTTTGATGTAGCTTATGTAGCAAGAGGTTCAGTTCATAGTCCAAAGGAAATAATTAATCTAAAAAAATATATAAAAAATGCAATAGAAGCTCAATTAAATGGAGAGGGATATTCATTAGTTGAAATATTAGCACCTTGTCCAACTAACTGGGGTGTATCACTAGAGAAATCTATCAAATGGATTGAAGAAGAAATTGTGCCATATTATACTCTTGGCGAATTTAAGCAAAGGGATGGTGAATAGTTATGGAAAAAGAGTTAGTATTTGCAGGATTTGGTGGTCAAGGAGTTTTAACTCTTGGTTTAATTGTAGCTGAGTCAGCACTTGAATTAGGAAAACAAGTAACTTGGATGCCTGCATATGGTCCAACTATGAGGGGTGGAAAAGCATATAGTGTAGTAAAGTTTTCTGATGAAAGTATAGGTGGACCTGACATGGAAGAAATAGATGTCTTAGTGGCAATGAATAAGCCATCTTTAGATTATATAAATTTAGTTAAAGAAGGTGGAACAGTAGTTATTAATACATCTACAATAGATGAGAATGTAGCATTGAGAGAAGATATAAGTGTAGTTAAAATAAATTGTCAAGAATTAGCTCAAAGAGTAAATAATCCAAAAGCAGCAAATATAGTAGTCCTTGGAGCGTTAATTGCTAAGACTGGATTATTTGAAAAAGAATTAGCTTTAAAAACTATGTGTGATTTCTTTGAGGAAAAAGGAAAAGGAAAATTTAATGTTCAAAATGAAGCAGCATTCATGGAAGGATATAATAACGCTATTTGATAAATTACCCTTATCTTAAGTGATTTATCTCAAGATTTAACAACCTTTAGTGCCAAGAGAAACTTCATCTTGAGATAAAATTCACTTAAAATCATAACTATAAACATATAGGAGAGTGAATTTATGAGTTTGGAAAAACTTATTAGACCAAAAAGTATCGCTATAGTAGGAGTGACTGATAAACTTGGTTTTGGCAGAAGTGCAGCACTTAGTATAGTAAAAAGTAAAGATACAGATAGAGTATATTATGTTAATCCAAAAAGAGAAGAATTGTTTGGAAGAAAATGTTATAAAACGATACAAGATGTTCCAGAAGTAGTAGATTGTGTAGTAGTATGTACACCTAGAAATGTAGTTTTGTCTGTATTAAAAGACTCTGGAGAATTAGGGACAAAGGCAGCTGTAGTATATGCTAGTGGATTTGCAGAGGAAGGTACAGAAGAAGGAATAGATTTAGAAAATCAACTTATAGAAATATCAAATACATATGATATGAAAATATTGGGTCCAAACTGTATGGGATTGATAAATTGTATAGATAAAGTTAATCTATGGGCAGGAGGTTGTAAATGGGATTTAGATACTAAAAAGCCTGGTATAGGAATTGTAGGGCAAAGTGGTTTTATAACTGCAGAGATTGTTTCAAGTGATTATTTTAATATATCTTATGGCTTTTCAACAGGAAATGGAAATATAGTTACATTAGAAGATGCAGTAGATTTCCTCACAGATGATGATTATGCATCAGTAATAGCTATCTACCTTGAAGGTTTAAAAAATCCACAAAAGTTTATAGATGCTCTAAAAAGAGCTGCTCAAAAAAGAAAACCAGTAATAATCTTGAAGTCAGGAAGGTCAGAAAAAGGAGCTATTTCTGCTGCTTCTCATACAGGAAACTTAGCTGGTTCAAGTAAGGCTTTTAAAAGTATTTTTGAAAAATATGGAGTAATTTCTGTGGAAAACTTAGAACAATTTATGTGCTTAGCACAAGCTTTTAGTGTTCTAGATGGTAACTTACCTACAAATTCTAATTTTGCAGCAATAAACTTCTCAGGAGGAGAAAATACTATTTGTGCAGATTTAGCAGAAGAAAATGGTGTAGAACTTGCAGAAATATCTTCTGAAACTAAAGAAGAAATGAAAAAATATCTTCCGGGATTTGCAACACCTAAAAATCCACTAGATGCTACAACAGCATTGTTCCACGAAAAGGATATGATAGTAGGTCTATTACATACCTTTGAAAAGGATGATAGTGTTGGATTTACTATGGTAGGTGCTAATATAAGGGATGAAGAAAATGAAATGCATGAAACACTTTGTCAAGCTGTAAGTGAAGCTAGAGAACAAGGATTGAAAAAGCCTGTGTTTGCAGTTCCTACACTTGAAGGAAATAGATATTTAGATTATAGAACTAGATTAGAAAACAATCAAGTGCCTATAATGTCATCAGTTGGAACTACATTTACTTGTTTTAATAAAATGGCTAAGTTTATAGATTATGATTATTCAAAGAGAACTTTGGAATTTAAATATGTCAAGAAAAGAGAGTTAAATAATGTAGTAGCATTATCAGAATTAGATAGTAAGATTGAGATGAAGAAATATGGAGTACCAGTACCAAGGCAAGGCAATGCAAAAAGTATTGACGAATTAGATGAAATCTTAAAATATATTAAATATCCTGTTGTTTTAAAAATAAATTCTTCTGAAATATTACACAAATCTGATGTTGGAGGGGTTAAAATAGGAATTAAGAATAGAGATGAGGCAGTAGATGCATATAATGAGATTTTAACTAATGTAAAAAAAGCAAAACCAGATGCTAATATTGAAGGTATACTAGTTCAAGAAATGGTAGAAAGTGGTATAGAAATTATTATTGGTATAACTAATGATGACCAATTTGGTCCGATGTTATTAGTTGGTTTAGGAGGAGTATTTGTAGAAGTATTTAAAGATACTACTTTATATCCATTGCCTATAAATCACGATGAAGCTATCATGATGCTTAAAAAATTAAAATCATTTAAGCTTTTAAATGGCTATAGAGGAAGTGAACCTTGCGATATTGATGCTCTTGCAGATATGATGGTTAAGTTAGGAAAATATGCTTATGAAAATAAGGATAAAGTCAAGGAAATAGATTTAAATCCAGTGTTTGTATATCCTAAAGGAAAAGGCGTATGTGCAGTAGACGCCTTAACAGTTAAATATAAATAGTTTATAGGTTTTGGTATTAAACCATAATTAAAGCACCGACTGAAAATCGCATTTTGTAAGTTAGATAGTGTGATTTTCGGTCACCCAAAATTTAATTTAAAAATATTTTAAAGTATAGTTTTAAGTTTGATTGTGAAATAGTACTGTATAAACAATAAAATACTGCATATAAAACGAATAATAAAAAGTGTTTTAATGAGAAGAATCAATTTTGATTTTCATTAAAACACCTTCTTTATTGTATTAAAAACTTTTAAACATTATATTGTAACAGGTGGATTTGTTGGAGCTGTATATGTACGATTAGCAAATTCTTGGTCAACAAAGAATAGACCACCCTCTCCAGCAAGTTTAACACGCTTTATATTGTCTTCACAATTTGTTTCTTCTTCTGCTTGTTCAGATATAAACCAAAGTAAGAATTGAGAAGTTCTAAAGTCTGACTCAGAGTTTGCTACAGCTGCTAAATTGTTTATTAAAGCTGTAACCTTTTTTTCATGAGCTAACGTACGCTCAAGAATATCCATTGCAGAAGTAAAGTCTGAGTCTGGCATTGGGATAGCATCAAGTTGAACCTTTCCTCCTACATTATGTAAGTATTTGTAAAAAAACATAGCATGGTCTGTCTCTTCCTTATACTGAACATAAAACCAATTAGAAAATCCTTTAAGCCCTTCTGCTTCAAGATAAGAAGACATAGAAAGGTAAAGATACGCAGAATATAATTCATGGTTAATCTGCTCATTAAGTAATTTTTCCATTTTAGCTGAAATCATTTTTATACCTCCAAATTTTAAATGTTCTTATAAAATATAATAATATTAAATGGAAAAATATTCAATAAAAGTGTTTAAATATTTTACATATTTAATAAAAATTTATACTACCATTAAAAAAATTATAACTGACAATGGCTATAGAGCCGATTAATGGTGCATTTGCTCCAAAATTTGAATGTCTTACACTTATTTTTTTATATTTAGAAAAACTTGCTGAAGCAGTCAATTTTTTTAATAATGTATTTTCTATAAATGTACCAGGTACATTAAAGTCATAGCCTATTATTATAGAGCTACAATCAATCAATGTAAGTGTATTAACCAGTGCATATGATACATATGTACAAAATTCATCAAGCAAAAACATAGCAAGACTATCTTTATTATTTGCCTCATCTATCAACTTGACTAAAGAAAAGTCTTTACAGTTAATTAATGGAGAGTTTGAATAAATATGGCTCAATGATTCAATTCTTTTAATTAGATTACTAGCACTTGTGTAATAATCTAAACATCCATTGTTACCACAACTACATAATGGTCCACTAAAATTAATTGATGTATGTCCTATTTCTCCGCTTTGTCCTAGGTTACCAGTATGAAGCTTATTTTCTAGCACTAGACCAGCACCAATACCATTCATTATGTGTAGGTATATATAATTTGATATATTTTTACCTAAACCATACATTTTTTCTGCTAATGCACCTGAATTAGCATCATTTATCAAAAATATTGGCAAATCAGACATTTCTTTTATAAAATCTACTATATTTAGATTTGATACATCTCCAAAGTCTGGAGGATTTAGTATAGTACCATTTATATCATCTACTGGACCTATTGAAGAAATACCGATTCCAATTATCTCTCTCTTATTGATTTTCATTATCTTAGTAAACATTCTCTTTATTATATCTTTTAAGACATCATTTGATAGATATTTAGGGTAAGTTTCAGAAAGTTGTTTTACAATATTACCTTTCAAGTCTGAAATAATTACCTTACATATATTTCTTCTTATTAGAATTCCACAAATACAGGGTGATATATTAGAAATATCTAATAAAATAGGTTTACGACCTGATGAATGTGCATTTAAAGTTGATGATTCTATTTCCCTAATCATGTTTTCATTAATAAGTTCAGTAACCAGATTTGATAAGGTCATTTTAGTAAGACCTGTAGATTTAGCTAAATCAACTCTGGACATAGGTGTATTTGTAGAAAGTAATTTCAATATTATTAACTTATTTTTAATTTTTACATCTTTTATATTAGAACCTTGCTTGTTACTCATCGTAATCTCCTTAAATAAAGTTAAGTGTTTTATTTTCAAGGATACTATCACCTTATAATAGAGTAATATTTTTTTACTTGAAAATATCATTAATTAGAATATATCACATTATATATCATAAAACACATAAAAAATATGTTAGAATTAAATTAAAAGTAAAAAAGTAGATTGATATATAAATAAATAGCAAATACTTAATCAAAAAAAGATAATAATAACAGTTATTTTGACCAAGAAACTACTACTTCAAACATTACCTTAAGTAGTTAAGTGGATGGTAGTTCACACATAATAAACTTGATGTAAGATATGTTTTTAATAATATTGATAAAAGATTTACTTAAAACAAATAGATTATGTAAATCTGTAATTTATTTATTGTATACAATAAAATTTCATTTTGTAAAATATTAAAATAAATATGGAATATATATATCTATTTTTATTACAAATTGTTACTAAATATATGTACAATAGAATGAAAATCTATTAAATTGTAACTAAAATGTAAATTTTTCCTTTAATCTATTCAATATTATGGAAACTTTTTGTAATTTATGATATAATAAATATATAATTATTAAATTATAATAAATGACTATAGCGTAGATGTACTACTATGCTATAGTCATTTTTGGATTAAACTTGATATATCAAGGGGGAAGAATATGAGAACAATTAAAAGAGTTTTAGCATTAGGCTTAACATTAGCTATATTTCTAATAAATGTACCTAATGTAAATGCATTAACATCAGATACAATTAAAGGTAACAATATATATGAGACAGCTGGATTAATAGCAGATAAAAAGAATTATGATACAGCAATCATGGTAAATATGGATAATTCTATAGCGGATGGTCTTTCAGCAAGTGGTCTTGCAGGTGCTGTTGATGCTCCAATTTTGCTTGCACAAAAAAATAAAATACCAAATGAAACAAAACAAAGATTAAAAAATGTTAAAAAAATATACATAATAGGTAAAGAATTATCAATAAGTAAGTCAGTAGAAACTGAACTGAAAAACACAGGAGCACAAGTAACTAGGTTGGGTGGAGATGATAGAATAAAGACTAGTTATAGTGTTGCTAAAGAGGTAAGTGGTATTAAAAAAGTTGATGAAGTGATATTAACTAATGCATATAAAGGAGAAGCAGATACAATAAGTGCTGCACCTGTGTCAGTAAGAGATGTAGCTCCTATAGTACTTACAGATGGGAAGAGTGTGCCTTTTTCAACAAGCAATGTAAAAACATATGCAGTAGGTGGAAGTATCTCTATGAGCACTAGTTTGGTTAATAAAACTAATGCTAAAAGACTTGGTGGTTCAGATAGATATGATACAAATAAGAAGGTTATAAAAGAATTTTATCCAGATGCGTCAGAATTTTATTTAAGTGATGGATATGATTTAGTAAATGCACTTACAGGTTCTACAATTGCTAAGGAAAATCCAATTGTATTGGTGTCAGAAAGTAGTGATAGGTCTATATTAGCAGGAGCAGATAAGATTACTCGATTAGGTTCAATAAGTGATAGTGTGTATAATAAGTGTGTTTCTGCTGCACAGAATAATGGAGATTCATCTACAAAAGGTGAAACACAGACTAGAGATGAGACAAGCATATTAGGTAAACCAACAGCTAGTTTAGACGCTTGCTTAAAATGGGCTAAATCTAAAAAAGCTAATGATTTATTTATAGAGTTAATACCAATATTATATGATACTGCTGTTCAGGAAGGTGTAAATCCTGTCTTAGCAGTAGCTCAATCTGCAAAAGAAACTGGTTTTTGTAATTTTGGTGGAGTATTAGACGCATCATTTAAAAATCCTTGTGGTCTTAAGACTACAGAAGGTGGTTCTGATACTGACAAGAATGCACATTCAAGATTTGACACTTGGGAAGAAGGAATACTAGCTCAAATTCAGCATTTATGTTTATATGCAGGACAAGATGGTTATCCACTTTCAAATCCAGTAGACCCTAGACATGAAAAGTCTTTATTTGGGAAAGCTAAGACAGTTGAAAGTCTTTCTAATAATTGGGCTGGAGGACAATATGGACAAGATTTAGTTAGGATGATGGGAGAAATCGAGTCATTAAAGTAATTGAAGTATGTAAAAGCTAGGTTAAGGAGAAGTATCTTTAATGATTTTCTAAAATCAAAAATAGGTGCTTCTCTTTTTTTTAAAAATAAAAGTATGTAAATAAAATTTAACCATTATAATTTTCTTTTAACAAATGTATACAATAAACTTGTTGTATAATTAAGATAGATAAATTATAACGACTATGTTCCAGTATTTAATAAGTTTAAAGAAAAATATAAAAAGGACATAGAGTTATTACTAGGTGTTGAAGTTGGTTATAGAAAACATCTAAAAAATGAAATAGAAGAAATAATAAATTCTAATCCTTTTGATTTTATATTGTGTTCAACTCATACAATTGATAATGTACCTGTTCCATCAAAGGTGTATTTTAAAGGGCTTAGCAAAGAAGATGCATATTATAAATATTTTAATAGCATACTTGAAACTAATCGTGAATTTGGAGATTACAATATATATGGGCATTTGGATTATATATCTAGGTATGGAATATATTCAGATAATAGAGTTATATACAATGATTTTAAAGATGTTATTGATGAGGTTTTGAAGTCAATAATCAATAATGGAAGTGGTATAGAGCTAAATACTTCTGGTTATAGATATGGACTAAATGCTATACATCCAAATGAAGATATATTAAAAAGATATAAAGAACTTGGAGGATTTATAGTTACTGTAGGTTCTGATTCTCATAGAGTAGAAGATATATGTAAAGATTTTGATGTGGCCTATGATATGCTTAAGTATCTTGATTTTAAATATGTATCTTTATTTAAAGAAAGAGAAACTTATTTTATCAACATAGAAAAAGTTAAATCTAACAATATAGCTTAGAGTGTGTTTTGAAGTAAATTAATGGATAACCAAAAAGTTAATAGTTATAGTATTGTATCCTCTAGAAAAATACTAGAGGTTTTTATTTTACAAAAATAACTAAAGGGAATTAAATTTAAATAAGATTGTTTATTTTAAATTGAATAGTTATTGTTAATATATTTTACTATTATATATTTTTATTGTGATATAATAGTAAAATATATTAACCTATCTTTAAATTATTATAAAGGAGGGAAAAATTAAATTGTCTAATAAAAATAAAGAGAGTATAACTTTAAGCAATCAAATCATAGAAAAAAATCAAAGAAATTTAACAAAAGAAGCCATATTACATATACCAATGAGCAATTATGCATATGGTTATGATAAAGAAACATTACATATAAGACTTAGGACTAAAAAAAATGAAGTGAAAAGAGTAAGTTTGAGGATAGGAGACCAATATGTGTGGGATAAAGGTGGTGCAGGAGGAGGGAATCTAAATGCATCTGGAATTGGTTGGTCTGGTGGAACAAATATAACAATGGATAAAGAGGCAGAAACAGAATTATTTGATTATTGGATAGCTAAGTGCAAACCTTTGAATAAACGTTCAAGATATGGTTTTATAATAGAAGGTCAAGGAGAAAAGATTTTATTTACAGAAAAAAGAATAATAGAGTTAGGAAATGAAAATGATGAAAAAGAACTGTGTGAAATAAGTAATTTTTTTGGATACCCATATTTAAACTATATAGATATACCTAAAGTACCAAGTTGGGTCAAGGAGACTATTTGGTATCAGATATTTCCAGATAGATTTGCAAATGGTAACCCATCTATAAATCCAGTAGGAGTGGATGAATGGGGAGCTATTCCAACAAGAGATAATTTTACTGGTGGAGATTTAAAAGGTGTGATAGAACATTTAGATTATTTGAGTGATTTAGGAATAAATGGAATTTACTTTTGCCCCATTACAGTTGGAAAAACAAATCATAGATATGATACGATAGATTATATGGAGATAGACCCCGCATTAGGAGATAAAGAGACTTTAAAAAAACTAATAGAAGAAGCGCATAAGAGAAATATAAAAATAATGTTGGATGCTGTTTTTAATCATATAGGATATTATTCTAAACAGTGGCAAGATGTAGTTAAAAATAAGGAAAATTCCCGATATAAAGAGTGGTTTTATATAAAAGATATGAGTAAAATTGATATTCCAATAGAAGAAATAGATGAAAAAAATATACCTTACGAAACCTTTGGATGTGAAAAATATATGCCTAAACTTAACACAGAAAATTCAGAAGTAATAGAATATTTATTGCGTGTAGGTAAATACTGGATAAAGGAATTTGACATAGATGCGTGGAGATTGGATGTCTCAAATGAAGTGGACCATGTTTTTTGGAGGAAGTTTAGAGAAGAGATTAAGAAAATAAAACCAGATACATACATATTAGGAGAAATATGGCATGGTAGTTTACCGTGGTTGATGGGTGACCAATTTGATTCAGTTATGAATTATGTAATGTATGAAGCTATGAAAAAATTCTTTTGCACAAATGAGATAAATGCTGAAGAATTTAAATACATGATAAATGATGTAATGGTAAGTTATCCAATACAAGTTAATGAAGTTATTTTTAATTTGCTTGGAAGTCATGATACTACAAGAATATTGAACTATGCTGATGGAAATGTTGATAAATTTAAACTTGCATACCTATTTATGTTTGTACAATCAGGGAGTCCTTGTATATATTATGGTGATGAAATTGGAATGGAAGGAGAACTAAGTTTAATATCTGAAGGACAAAGAAAGTGTATGGAATGGAATGAAGAAAAGTGGAATAAGGATATATTTAATTTTATGAAGAAGATTGTTAAGCTTCGTAAAGAAAATGGAGAACTTAGGTCTATATCGAATGAATGGTTACTAGCAGATAAAGAAAATGGAACAATTATATTAAAGAAAGAATCAATTTCTATAATAATAAATAATTCATCTAAAGATGTAATTTTAACATTGCCAGATTATTTAGCAAATAGAAAAGCAAAAGATTTATATGAAGAAAAAATAGTAGATTTAAAAGAAGAAATAATATTAGAAAAATACAAGTTTATCATTTTAAAATAATACAAAAATGTATTTACTTTAGATTTCATGATAAATTGCTATACTGTTTTAAATAAATCTTTATGAACTATAAAAAATTATAGTGTGCAAGAAAGTGAAATGTAAGTAAATTTTAAGTTAAAGACTGAATTAGACTAGATAACTTTATAAATAATATCTTAAATACAAGATAGAAAATAGATTGATTATTAGTCTAAAAAATTCTTTCAGAGAAAGGAAATAAGAATGATTGAAGCATTTATATTTGATTTAGATGGTGTAATTACAGATACTGCATATTATCACTATATGGCTTGGAAAAAACTGGCACACAAGGTTGGTATAGATATAGATACAAAATTTAATGAATCTTTAAAAGGTATAGGTAGAATGGAATCACTGGATAGGATATTAGAATTTGGAAACAAAAAATATTTATTTTCAGAAGAAGAAAAGCTGGAAATGGCTGAAGAAAAAAATAATTATTATGTATCGTTAATAAATGACATAACTTCAAATGATATTTTGCCAGGTATAGAAGACTTGTTAATTGATATAAAATTTAATAATATAAAGATAGGTTTATCTTCTGCAAGCAAGAATGCAACAAATGTATTAAATCATTTGGGTATAAGTAATAAATTTGATTTTATAGCTGATGCAGCAAAATGTAAGAATAACAAACCACATCCAGATATATTTCTTATGTCAGCTAAAGGGCTTGATGTAAATCCACAAAATTGTATAGGGATAGAAGATGCAAGTGCAGGTATAGACGCTATAAACTCAGCTAATATGTTTTCTATTGGTGTTGGAAATTATAAAAATTTAAATAAAGCAAATTTAGTTGTAGATTCAACAAATCAATTAAAGTTTGAATATATACAAGAAAAGTATAATGAGTATATAGTTAGGAGAATTATATGAAATGTTTATTTAATAATATAGATGAATGGAAGATTATACAAGATAAGATTGAAATCAAAGAAAATAGATTAGCAGAATCCATAATGAGTACAGGTAATGGTTATATGGGTATGAGGGGAAACTATGAGGAAAATTATAGTGGAGACACACATAAGGGGTCTTATATAGCTGGAGTATGGTTTCCAGATAAAACTCGTGTTGGATGGTGGAAAAATGGATACCCAGAATACTTTGGTAAAATTCCTAATTCAGTCAACTATATAGGTGTAAGAATTTTTATAGATGATGTAGAATTAGATTTAGTAAAATGTAAAGTAGAAGATTTTTATAGAGAATTAGATATGAAAAATGGTACTTTAAATCGTAGGTTTATCGTAAATATAAATGATAAAAAATTTGAAGCTAAGATTACTAGATTTTTAAGTATATCTGTTAAGGAACTAGCAGTAATTAAATACAGTATAAAAGCATTAAATTCTAATGCTAAAATAAAATTTATACCATATTTAGATTCAAATATAAAAAATGAAGATTCAAATTATGAGGAAGAATTTTGGAATGGAATTTCTTCAAATTCTTTAGAATATAAAGGAAGTATTATTTCGCGAACAAAGGAAAATGCATTTAATACACCAGTGTTCACTGTGGGTGCAATGATGTATATTAAGACAAATGGTGAAGTAGAAGCTATATCTCATAAGAGCGATTATAATTACTGTGAAAATTCAATAACAATGGATGTTTTAAAAAATGAAGTTGCAAGTATAGAAAAATATGTATCTATAACTTCAACTAGAGATTATAAAGAAAGTGAGCTATTAAGAAAATGTGACGATATTTTAAATAGAGAAGTATCTAAAAGCTATGATGATATATTGAATGAACACACAAAGTTGTGGAATAAAAGATGGGAAAGTGCAGATGTAAAAATAAATGGAGACAAAAGTAGCCAACAAGGTATACGATATAATTTATTTCAATTATTTTCAACATATTATGGAGAAGATTCACGATTAAATATAGGTCCAAAAGGATTTACTGGCGAAAAGTATGGAGGAGCTACTTATTGGGATACAGAAGCGTTTTGTGTTCCAGTATATCTTGGTATAGCAGATAAGAAGGTAACTAGAAATCTTTTAGAATATAGGTACAATCAGTTAGCACAGGCAAAGGATAATGCAAAAAAACTAGGGCTTAAAGGTGCTTTATATCCAATGGTTACGTTTGATGGAGTAGAATGTCATAATGAATGGGAGATAACATTTGAGGAAATCCACCGAAATGGAAGTATAGTATATGCAATATATAACTATACAAATTATACAGGTGACTTTGAATATATAAAAGAAAAGGGAATAGATGTAATAATAGAAATAGCTAGATTTTGGGCAAGTAGAGTTCATTTGTCTACGAAAAAAGATTTGTATATGATACATGGAGTTACAGGACCTAACGAATTTGAAAACAATATCAATAATAATTGGTATACTAACTATATAGCTAAATGGTGTTTAGATTATGCTGTAGAAAATATCTTACGATTAGAAAAAGAGTATAATGAGTGTATTGACAGAAATAGTGTGACTAGGGAAGAAATTGAGTTTTGGAAAATAATATCAAAAAAGATGTATTTGCCATATGATGAGGAATTACAAATAATAATTCAAAACGATAATTTTTTAGATAAAGAATTTATAGAAGTAAAAGATTTACCAAGAGAAAATCTTCCTCTTAATCAAAATTGGTCTTGGGATAAGATTCTTAGGTCGTGTTTTATAAAGCAAGCAGATGTATTACAGGGAATTTACTATTTTGGAAATAGATTCACTAAAGAAGAGAAAAAGAGAAATTTTGACTTCTATGAAAAATATACTGTTCATGAATCTTCTTTATCTTCAAGTATTTATTCTATTATTGCCTCTGAAATAGATAACTTAGAAAAGGCTTATGAATTATACTCAAGAACAGCTAGGCTTGACTTAGATAATTACAATAATGATACAAATGATGGACTTCATATAACTTCTATGTCTGGTTCATGGCTTTCCATTGTACATGGATTTGCAGGTATGAGAACGTGGGATGAAACACTATCTTTTGACCCTAAGTTGCCCAAAGAATGGAAAAATTATTCTTTCAATATAAACTATAGAGATAATATTATTAATGTAGATGTATGTAGTAATTTAATTAAAATAGAAAATTTAAAAGGTAAACCAATAAAAATTATTGTATATGGTAAAAAATATATATTAGAAAAATATATAAAAATTGATAAATAGACTTAATAATATTTTTATTATGTAAATAGTTAAAATAAGTTTATCTAATTATGAATTTATTTTAACTATTTTTTTGTTTAATAGAAAACTATATATTATAACAATAATCGTTCTTTTAATTAAATATATTTCATAAATCTTCATAAAATCTTCAGAATTTCGTAAAGAATATGTCACAAAAGTAAGATATATTGTAGTCAGCAGATAATATAAGGGAGGACAATATTTATGAAGAATAAAAAATTCATTGTTATAATACTGATAATATCAATTTTAATAGGTGTATTAGTGAAGGAATATTCATCTAGAGAGATAAGTAAGGATGATATAAATGTCAGTAAGTATATAAAATATTCTGATTTAGCAAGCAAAAACAATGTACAAGTTAACTGGAAGTATGTAGCGTCCATTGTTGCTGTGTTAAATAAAAATAACTTAAAAAATGTTAAGGATTCACAGATAGAAGAAGTATCGGATTTATTTGTTAAGAATTTTTCTAAAAATAATAAAGTAAATAAGTTAAGTGATGTTTTGAATGAGTTAGAATTTAATAATAGACAAAAAAGATTGGTTGATAATTATATAGACAACCTTAATGATTATGGTATAAAACCAGAAAGATTGAAGTCTGATACACAATATATGAAGTTTATCGACGAAATTAAAACAGAAGCTATACAAAATTATAAAGATTATAAAATACTTCCATCTATAACTATTGCACAAGCTATAATAGAGTCTAGCTGGGGTAAGTCAACTTTGGCAAAACAATATAATAATCTATTTGGTATAAAGGCTGATGCTTATTGGAAAGGTAAGTCAGTGACTTTAGAAACAAAAGAACACTTAGATACAATTATAGATGATAAATTTAGAATATATGATGATAAAAACGAATCTATAAAAGACCATGCAAAATTTTTAGCCACAAATAAAAGATATAAAACTAATGGCGTGTTTGATGCAAACACGTATATATATCAAGCTAAAGCATTAGAAAAGGCAGGTTATAGTACTGCAAAGGATGAAAATGGAAATAGTATATATGCAGCTCGTCTAATAGAACTAATTCAACAATACAATCTTCAATTAATAGATAGTGAAATTCAAAGTGAAATGTAACTTTGACGTAACATAAGGATGATATATTTATCGAGGAGGTGGCTTTTATGAAAAAAATAGTCTCGATATTTATAAGTTGCATGGTTGTTGTAACTATTATTACTGGATGTAGTAGTGGTGAGGTAGATAATATCAAATCATCCATGTACAATGTTAAAAATTTGGATTTTAGTTTTGAAGTGAAACCTGAAACCTTTGAGGTATCAGTTGAATCTGATGGTTCAAAAGAAAAGATATCTGAACCATTAAAAGAAAGGAAGGTATCAAATTTCAAAAAGACAAAAACAGAAGTATCATGGACATATCCTGATGAAAACATAGACATAAATATAAAAAAAGAGGACAATTATTTAGATGTAAACATTAAATCTAATTTAGAAAAAGAATCTAGTTTTAATTGGCCTAAGGTCGAAGGTGAAAGTTATGTACTACCACTTTATGAAGGTAAGTTTATACCAAGTAATGATAAGTATTGGAAAGAACATTTAAATGAGTCCACTTATAATGTTATAGAATCTTTTTCAATGCAATTCTTTGCAGTGAATAAAGCAAAATATTCTGTGCTCTATATTATTGAAAATGAATTCAACAATGAAATTGAATTTAGTTCTAAAGATAAGATTAATTTTACATTTAAACACGAATATCCAAGTATCAATAAAAATAAAGAGTATGGGTTTAAAATATATCTGACTAATAAGAATATTACAGATATAGCAAAAACTTATAAAACTTATATAGTTGATAAAGGAGAGTTTAAAACATTAGAAGAAAAATCTAAAGAAAACAAAAATATTGAAAAACTTTATGGAGCACCACAGATTTATTTTGGAGATAAATCTATAATCACAATAAATGATATTAAATGGAATAAACTAAAAGAAAACTTACCAGATAATTTGATTGATTGGATGAAAGAACTTTTAAGTAGGAAATCTGATGATAGTGAATTTATAGAAGTGATTAATCAGATAGAAACTCAAGATTATATAGATAAATATCAAAGGAATCAAATAGTACAAGCATTTAATGAAGTTATGCAGATGAATACTTTTTATAATGATAAAGTTTTTGACAGCAAGGATAAAGATATAAAAAAAGTATTACAAAAAGGTATATCTAAATTAAGTAGAGTAGAACTTATAGAGTTTAATAAGAAGTTATTAAAATCAAAATTGGGTGATAATGTAAATGATGTTGCTACATGGGCAAAGTATAATACAATTGATGTAATTAATGATATTAATAAATCTGGAATTAAAAATGCGTGGATAGGATTTGATGATATGGAGGAAGGTTATATATCTTTAGAGATGGTTAAGAGAGCTAATGATTTGGGTTATCTCGTAGGACCATATGATTCATATCATTCTATACACAAGCCAGGGGAAGAAAAATGGAGTACGGCGTCATTTGAGGATAAATCTCTATATGAAAATGCTACTATAGAAAATAAAAAAGGTGAAAAAGAAACTGGATTCCAAGGAGAAGGAAGAAAATTAAATCCTACATTGTCTTTACCAAGTGTGAAAGAGAGAGTACAAAGTATATTGGATGAAGGATATGAGTTTAATTCTTGGTTTATAGATTGTGATGCTACAGGTGAAATCTATGATGACTATTCTTCAAATCATATAACAACTCAAGCACAGGATTTAAAGGCTAGACTTGAGAGAATGTCATATATAAGAGATAATGCAAATATGGTTATAGGTTCAGAAGGTGGAAATGATTTTTCAAGTAGTACCATAGCATTTGCACATGGGCTTGAGACACCAGCATTTGCTTGGGTAGATAAAGATATGAGTAAGAATAAAGAAAGCGAATATTATGTTGGTAAATACTATTCTCCAACAGGAGGAGTACCAGAAGTATTTTCAAAGCAGATACCTGTAAAAGAAAAATATAAAAAAATATTTATAGACCCAGCTTATTCTCTACCCTTATTTAGATTAGTTTATAATGATTCTGTTGTATCTTCTCATCAGTGGTTATGGGGAACTTTTAAAATTAAGGATGAAGTTGGAAGTAGAATGATGAGAGAAGTATTGTATAATACACCACCTATGTATTATATAGATAGAACTGAATGGGAAAAACACAAAGATGAAATAATTTCTCATAATAAAATATGGTCAGAATTTAATAAAAAGGCTATTAAAAGGGAGATGACAGACTTTAAATTTATTTCTAAGGATAGATTAGTTCAAATGACTGAATATGGAGAAGATTTAAAGGTAGTAGCCAATTTCTCTCAAAAGGATGTTAAGTATAAGGACGAAGTTATAAAAGCAAATTCTCTGGTAATATATGATGACAATAATAAAATAGTATATAAACCAGAATAGTAGGTTTAATGGAAATAAAGAGGGTTTAGATTTTAAGTAAAAAATAATATGATAATTTATTTAGTTTGTATTAAAATAGTGACTATATTAATCTGGATAATTAATATGGTCACTATTATTTATAGTTTTTTAGTATAAATAAGCTTTAAATTTTTTAAGGAGGTATTTATGAGAGTCCAACGATTACTTGGATTACTTTGTATTCTTACCAATATTGATAAAATCACAGTTCAATAACTGGTAGATAGATTTGATGTATTTAAGCGAACTATTTTCAGAGATTTAGATATGCTAAATTGTGCAGGAATTCAAATTGTATCCTATCTTGGAACTGGAGTATCAGTCATGCAAGGTATAATGTCAATAAAGATGGATAATATCCTAGTTTTGGCATTGAAAGTGAGATAGATTTTGCATTTATAGAACACTTCTTTTTTAAAATGACTGACCGGCAGTCTATTGAATTATAATAAACTATATTTAAAAAGTCAATAGAATATATAGAGAGTTATACATAATGAAAAATTCTAAGATACATTTTTATTATTAAATAGAAATCAATACATATAAAAAATTTACTATACCTTAAAAATAGATAACAACTAGATGCTGAATAATCAAAAATGGGTAATTTAGGATAGTTTTTATGAATAGTATTAATATATAGGTATAGGGAGATTGATGTAATTATGTATGAAAATAATAAGGTAATATATAATTTTGAAAGATGTGAAAGACTAGAGAATACTTTTTATTCATCTCAATTTAACACATATAAAAATTTTAAGTTGATTTCTAAGAAATATGTAATAAATTCATTGGAAGCATCTGTTTGTAGTGTAAAGGTTCATAATATGAGTCTGATTGATACTATGAAAAGTGTATCCTTAGAAGATGAACAAATGACAGGAAAGAAGTTGATTTTAGTTGGAGATATAAATACTGATGTAATACTAAATTATGTAGGTAATAAGAAAAATCGAAATTCTAATAAAAAAAATATACTTAAATTAAAAATACCCTTTAGTACATTTATACAAATGCCTAGAAAAATAGAAAATAAAGATAAAATTAATTTAAAGTATCTTATACAGGACATGACATCATCTATTTTAGATGATAATAATTTATTTATTAGTGTGACTGCAATTATAAGTTATGATAATAATTTTAAAATAGAGTAATTTTTAAGTTATAGAAAGGTGGATGCAATGAGAATAACAAGAACTACTTTTAATGATGTATTTTCAAATGATGTAAATGGAAGCATTTTAAAAGTAGAAAAATATGTTGATAAAAAGTGTGCATCTGTATTTGATATTTTGACCTATACTGTTATTGTTAAAAATACGAGTAGGTACAAAACTGGAAATATATTTTTTAAAGATTATATTTCTAAATATATAGAGTTTATAAGTAATACTGTAAAAGTTAATGGTATTATAAAACGTGGTTTAGACCCACAACAAGGTTTTTACATAGGGAGAATAGATGCAAGTTGTAATAAAATAATATCTTTTAAAAGTGTAGTTTTGCCAAATTCAGCATATGGAGTTATAAAGAATAATGCTAATATATACTATTACTACAAGTGTAATCTAGATAAATTCCCAACAAGGATATCAATAGAAAGCAATAGAGTTTATACTAATGTAAATAAAAGCGTATTTAAGCAATTGAATATAAGTAATACTTTAAAGATGCCTAAAAATTTAAAGGATATATTAAAAGTAAATATAAATAGTAAAATACTTGATGTTAAACCTATGAAAAATCCTATAGACAAAGGAAATGATTTGAAACTATGCGACTTGATAGTTTTTGGGAGTGTAGAGGTTGAAATAGACTATAGTTGTAAAAATCGGAGTAAGTTTAAAATAGTAAATAAGCTTAATAATATTCAGAAATATAAAGATTATAGCAATGACATACAAAATAATAACGAAAATATAAGCGATTATAAAAAGCAAACAAGTTTTAGTGATAATAAAGTAAAAAAGTTAATGAAAACTTTTGGATTTTCCTGTTTCATTTGTTCACCAGTTGGAATTGTCTATGGAGATATGAAAAACATAAATATAAAAACTGAACATACATCAATAAATAAATTAAATCCAGGTGAATTATTTATAAATACATCACTTTTATTATATTATTAGTTATTTAAATCTAAAACTTAAGATTATTAAACTAGCATTTGATTAAATGAAACTAGATATTGATATATGTATTGTATATATAAATGATTAATTAAATAATTATAAATAATAAGAACAGTATAATATTTAAAAAATGTAGATTTATGATAAAATAAGACAAATATGTTAAAAAAATGATAATCACGGAGAACTTTTGCCTTCTCAAATTAATATATTATTATTAGTAATAACTTTAAAATTATATTACTATTATATAAAAATTGGCTTAAAAGAAGGTGAAAAAAGTAAATGAAAATATGCATAACAGTAGGTCATAGTATACTAAAAGGTGGTAAAAGTACAGGTGTAAGTGGTATAGTTGATGAATACAATTATAACAAAAAATTAGCTCCTATGTTAGCTGAGATGCTTATAAGTCAAGGTAATACAGTAGATGTAATAATTTGTCCAGAAAGACACTTTATGTCAGAAAGAGAAGAATTTTTCTATAGAGTTCCAAAAGTAAATAGTGGCAAATACGATTTATTAGTAGAGCTACATTTAAATAAAGGTGATGGAACAAAATTTGGTACAGAAGTTCTTTATTATGGTAATGAAGGGTTAGAATATGCTAAAAGAGTATCTAATAGACTTGGAGAATTATTTGAAAATAGAGGAGCTAAAAAAAGAGAAAATTTATATATATTGAGAAATACAAATCCGGTTGCAATACAGATTGAAAGTTTTTTCTGTGATAATGTAAATGATTGTAACAAAGCAAATGAAGCAGGTTATGATTATATAGCACGATTGATTACAGAAGGTATATTGAATAAAGATATAGATATGTGAGATTATGGTGATTTAGGTGTTGATTAATACCTTTTTATTTTAGATACAAACTAAAACACAGTATATTAGTATAATTTTAAAAGATATATTAGTTTAGTTAGATAAAAGAAATGCTCCCTTAAAATGTTGATTTATCAGTATATTTAAGGGGGTATTTAAATTCAAAAATTTAATCATTTTTGCACGAAACTGTATATTTATATAATATCTATTTTTATGTTTAGTATAATAAATAACATAAAAATATTGAAATCTTGTATTATAATAATATAATGTAGAAAAATATAAGAGATAAAATAAATATAACAAGGTGGTAAGAAATGAAGTATACATTTGAAAGTTTTAATTTAAATGATAAGATACTTAAGTCATTGAAGAATTTAGAATATAATATACCTTCTAGAGTACAAATAGAGGTTATTCCAAATTTGTTAAATGGTCAAAACATAGCAGTGAAGTCAAAAACAGGGAGTGGGAAAACAGCAAGCTTTGCAATCCCTGTATGTGAGAGCATAGATGTGGAGTACAATAATATTCAGGCACTTATAGTAGTTCCAACAAGAGAATTAGCTCTACAGGTAAAAGATGAGATATCAGGAATAGGGAGATTAAAGAAGGTGAGATGTAGCGCTATCTTTGGTAAACAACCTATAAAAGAACAAATAGCACAATTAAAGCAAAGGGTTCATATTGTTGTAGCTACTCCAGGTAGAATAATTGACCATATAAATAAAGGCACTATTAATTTGGACAATATAAGGTATTTAGTGATAGACGAAGCTGATAAAATGTTTAATAGAGGTTTTGTTGAACAAATGGAAGAAATATTATCGAGTTTGCCTAAAGAGAAAACAATAGGACTCTTTTCAGCTACAATGAGCGAAGAGATAAAGTATATATGTGAAAAATATATACCAAATTATAACATTATAAATATAAATGAAAATAATGAGAAAGCAAAGCAAATAGATGATAGAATAATAAAAGTAAATGAAAGAGATAAGTATATAATTTTAAAAGAGTTAATATACAGTGAAAATCCAAAGAGTGTAATAATTTTTTGTAATACTAGAGAAAAAGTATCTAGATTATATAATAGAATGAGTAAAGATGGTTTTTTAGTAAGGCAGTTACATGCTGATTTATCACAAGAAAAAAGAATATTTGTAATTAAAGACTTTAAAGATTTAAAATTTAATGTGTTAGTTAGCAGTGATGTAGCATCTAGAGGAATACATATTGATGATATTTCTTTAGTTGTAAACTATGATGTACCTTATGATAAGGAAAATTACATACATAGAATTGGGAGAACTGGAAGAAAAGGAAGTAGTGGAAAGGCTATTACTATAGTAGATGCATGGGATGAAAAATATATAGAGGGTATAGAAGAATATATAGGATATAAAATATATGAAATACCTACAATAGAGAAAAGTAGAATTATATCAGGTAAAAGGTTGTTTGAAGAATATTCAAAAAAACTTTTAAGAGAAGCTTTAAAAAGAAAGAAAGTCAGTAAAAGTTGTCAAAAATACGAAGATGCTAAACTAAATTTAGAAGATGAAGTTGTAAGATTATATTTAAATGCTGGGAAAAAGAAGAAAATAAGAGTTTTGGATATAGTTGGAGCATTTAGTAACCTAAAAGAAATTACTAATGATGATATAGGCGTAATAGAAGTTCAAGATTTGTGTTCATATGTAGATATATTAAATTATAAAGGAGATTTAATATTAAAAAAATATAAGGAAATACCTATAAAGAAAAAAATGGTTAAGGTAAAGAGAGATATGAGGTAGTTGAAGTTAAGATTGTGAATTAAATTTAACAAAATAAATTAATTTTGTATTTTTTAAAATTATTATGTTACAAAACTTAAAAAAGTAAGTCATAAAGTGACAAAAAGAGTTATTGATTTTGAAAAAGCTTTAAGCTATAATGACCTTAAAGGTTTATAACAATATTAACTATGAATATAAGTTATAAATATATAAAAATATTGGAGGAGGGAACATATGTCATATTTTACCTATAATGACAAAAAATGCTACTATAATGAAATAGGAGATGGTACACCATTACTTTTTTTACATGGTAATACTGCTTCTTCTAAGATGTTTAATGAAGTAGTTGATTTTTATAAAGACGAATATAAAGTAATATTAATAGATTTTGTAGGTCATGGTCAATCTCAAATAGTGGATAAATTCTCTGCAGATTTATGGTTTGATGAGGCTATGCAAGTTATATGCTTTTTAGAAAAAATGAATTATAAAAAAGTAAATATAATTGGAAGTAGTGGAGGAGCTCTTGTAGCATTAAATGTTGCCCTTGAAAGACCTGACTTAGTTAATAAAGTAATAGCAGATAGCTTTGAAGGGGAAGTTCCTCTAGAACCATTTGTAAAAAATGTGAAGACAGAGCGTGAAGAATCAAAACAAGATGCTAATGCAAAAGCTTTTTATATTTATAATCACGGAGAAAACTGGGAGAAAGTTGTGGATAATGATACAGAAGCTATTTTTGAACACTATAAAACTATAGGTAAATTCTTTCATAAACCTCTAGAAACTATGCAACCAGATGTACTTTTAACAGGAAGTAGAGAAGATGAGTTTGTATCTTTAGTATCTCCTGATTTTTTTGAAAATACTTTTTCATCACTTCTTAAAAAAATTAAAAATGGTAAAATGCACTTGTTTGATAAAGGTGGTCATCCAGCTATTTTATCAAATGGATTAGATTTTTCAGATGTAGCAAAGAAATTTTTAAAAGAATAATTTAGTAATACTATTATTTAAAGTTTTAGGATTTACATAAAATGTAGCTTATCTATATAAATTTTAGAATAAATTTATATAGATAAGCTATAAGATTAAATACTTTAATTAAATAAATCTATTATCTCATCATCAGACAAACTTTTCAATACACTTTCATTAGAAAGTTCTCCATTTATAAACTGATTTATAAGTTCTTTTTTACTTTCTTGTAATTTTATTATTTTTTCTTCTATAGTTCCTTTAGCAATTAATTTTATAACTTGTACTGAATTTTTCTGACCAAATCTATGAGCCCTATCACTAGCTTGATTTTCTACTGATGGGTTCCACCACGGATCAAAGTGAATTACCATATCAGCAGATGTAAGGTTTAAACCAGTTCCACCTGCTTTTAGAGATATTAAAAAAACTTTTTTATCCATACTTTTATTAAATGTATCTACAAGTTCAAGCCTTTCTTTAGCATTAGTTTTACCATCAATATAATGATATTCAATTTTGTATTTATCAAGTTGTTTACTTATGTTTTTAAGTACAGAGGTAAATTGTGAAAACAGTAATATCTTGTGGTTTTCATTTATACCATCCCTAAGTATTTCTAGACACGTTTCAATTTTTGAACTTTTTTTACTGTAATCTTTTACTACTATACTTGGGTCTAAACAAAGTTGTCTTAGCTTTGTTAAGTAAGAAAAGATAACTATTTTATCTTTCTTTAGATTTTTATCTTTTATTTTCTCTTGTATATCTTTTGCATATACACTATATATTTTTTTCTGTTCTTTATTTAACTCTACAAAAAAGTTTTTCTCAATTTTATCTGGAAGTTCTTTCATCACTTGTTTTTTGCTTCTTCTAAGAATAAAAGGTTTTATTAGTTTTTTCAAATTTTCAACATTATCTTCTTTATTTATGAATAACTCTTGAAACTTTGCTTTAGTATATAAATAACCAGGCATTATAAAATCGAATATAGACCATAATTCTAGCAGATTATTTTCTATAGGTGTACCAGTAAGTGCAAATTTATTTTCTGCATTTATATTTTTTACAGACTCCGTTACTAAAGCTACTGGATTTTTAATATTCTGAGCTTCATCTATGATACAATAATCAAACTTTATTTCACTATATTTCTCCAAATCATTTCTAAGAGTTCCATATGTTGTAAGTATTACATCAAAATTTTCTAACTCCATAAGATATTTTTCTCTATCTCTTTTACTTCCATGTATCAATAAAACTTTTATATCTGGAGCAAATTTTTCCAATTCATTTTTCCAATTATAAATAAGCGATGTGGGTGTAACAATAAGGCTTTTTTTATTGGATAATGATAATAAAAATGCAATAGTCTGTATTGTTTTACCAAGACCCATTTCATCAGCTAATATACCACCAAATTTATAATAATCTAAAACTTTAAACCAATTAAAACCATTTATTTGGTAGTCACGAAGGTCTGCTTTTAAATTGTTTGGAATATCTAAATTTATACTATCAAAACTTCTAAATTTTTCACAAATACTATCTAATTCTTTTTTGCCATCTATAAACTTTAATTTTTTACCTTTTATCATATCATTTATATATAGAGCTTTATTATTATGAATCTTGTTATTTTTTGACTTACCAATTATATCTAGATTTTCAACTAATTCAAAAAAATCTTTTGTTTCTTTTTCTGATAAATCTATAAAGTTTCCATCTTTAAGCTTATAAAAAGTACGTTTTTCTTGAAGAGCTTTTAAAATAGCTTTGTACTCTTTTGGATTTATATCAGATATATTAAAATTAAATTCTAGATAATTTTGATTAGTTTGATTAATTGAAGCTTGAATTGATGAAGAATTATATATCTTTTTCAATTTAAACTTTTCAGAATAATATATATCTCCAAATTCTTTTAAAGATTCTAATTGTGAATCTAAAAATGTAAATAGGTCATAATCACTTCCTTTAAATACATAACTGTTATTTTCTTTTACAAATTGCGAAGAAGTTATTTTATTTTCAATTTTAGTTTCTTTTTGTGTATTGGGAAGTATGAATTTTTTCCCTTCATTGTCATATATATACTTTACATCACAATATATATTGTCATCAATCATATCAAAATAGAACTCAGCTTTAAAATCTTTTGTTATATTATTTTTTATGTTGTCGTCCAAATAAACTTCTTGAGCTATTGATTTTAACCTAGGAACTAATAATCCTAAAACATCTTTAGAATCTTCTTTATCAAATTTCAATTCTTTAGATTTTGATAGTACTTGATAAATTTTTGAATAATCATGAGCTTTTTTATGTGATAGTAAGTAGATATTATCATCATATAAAAGTACATCATTTTTTCTAGTAAGTGGAACTGGTAGTGAATCTTGAGAAGATAAGACTATTTTATCTTCTATATTTTTTAAATTAAATTTTACTGGCAAAGTATCATTTAATATTTTTGGATGGTATTCTTTTTTAGAAAAAATAAGTGTAAAGTCTTTGTATTTAATAGCATTTAAAAACTGTTTTAAAGAACTTGCATTTATCTCCATAAATTTCTTTGAATATGATGAAGAAAAGTTGTATGAAAGATTTGTACCATACTCTTCTATAATATCTACTAATTTTTCATCTTCATCGGCAAAATAATGAATGTTGGGGTTGTAAGTAAATTTTTTTCCAAAATCTAATTCATATCCGTTAAGTTTTGAGTATGCAAATTCAGTGATGTTTTTTAAAATGTACATTTTATCAATTCCAATTTTAAATTCGGCAATTGCTTTATTTGAATCAACATTTATTAATACATCTAAATTAACTCTTTCTCTTTTAGTATTATCTAAAAAAGAAAGCAGTTGCTTACTTAAATCTAAGTTGGTTTTAGAATTAGTATTAGAAATTTTATCCTTATTATCACCTAATATGTCTATTAAAATAGGAGGAACATCTTTTTTATTTTTTATTTGTTTTAAGCTTTTTATCACAATAGCAACTATATGTTTACATATGAAAATTCTTTGATTTACACCCTTTGATTGACAATCAGCACAGCTACAATCATTTTCAATTATCTTAAAGTATCTTATATCTATAGTTATTGAACTAAAATAAAAGCTATAATTATCTTCAGAATTGACTCCACCACGAAATGTCAACAAATTATTTTGTAGGTCATCAATATCTATGTCTATATAATCAACCAATTGATTGGTGTAGTATTTTACACCTCTTGACCATCTTGATGGTTCTGTATTTCTTCTTATTAATTTATATATCATATCTATTTTCATATTATTCACCTTACCTCATTGTATATATTATAATCTAAATACATTCAATTTACACTCTAAATTTAAGAATAAAATTAAGGTAGATATGAATAGTATTTATCTATTATAAGATATATGTAAATAACAATTTACTATTAGGTTTTTCTTGAATTATCCTATAAGCTATGAGTGAAAAATGATTATATAAACAAATTATTAGTAAATATAAAATTTTATTATTAAAAATATTCTTGGGAATTACAATACATAAAATATAAAGCATGATATTTGAATAAAAAGAATGTATAATAAGTATAGTAATTTATATTTATTATTAGGAAAGAAAAATATTGATATGGATAGTTATATGTAGCTTAAAGCTAAAATACCATGTAAGGAAACTGGTATAGAAATAAAAACACCTCTAAAGAGAATTGGGAAAAGGGGTAAAGGCAAATTTAAGCCAATATCATAGGATGAGGCTTATAGAGAAATAGCAGAAAAATTAAATAGAGATTTAATTACAATATAAAATGTAAATAAAACAAGTACAAAGTATTTTCTGATGAAGTATATAAAATATACTGTTAGAATAAAGTGTGTTTTAGGTTAAATTTAGAAAAATATTTTAGATATACTGCAAAACATTTAAAGGGCATGGGATTAAATCACTACAAAACTATAGTTGTAACCAGAGCATTTGAAAGGAATTCAACTAAAAAAAATTTTAAGGTATTAAAAAAGGCTTACAAACTTGGAATAAAAATAGCCATTGATATTAATAAATAGATAAAATTTTACTTTATAGCATAGTTAAAGGAGTATTAATTGTTAATACTCCTTTAACTATGCTATAAAGGTTTCTAGAAAGTAATTAATAAAGACAATATTATTTGAATATGAATGTTATATGAGCCTAAATATCTAACTTGTTTTGAAAACAAAAGATTTCAAACTTATTTTTATTAAAAGATAACAGACCTTCATCCCTCATCTTTCCAAGTTCTCTTGACATAGAACTTCTGTCAACACACAAAAAATCAGCCATTTCATTTCTTGAAAAAGGAATTGTAAATTTGTGGCTATCTGTTTGTTCTATCTGTTTTGAAAAATACATAAGTAATTTCTCACGAGTTGTTTTACGAGAAAGTAATTCTATTTTATTGTGAAGCAAAATATTTTTTTCAGCTATTAATTGTAGCATGTTTTCAACAAGTCTATTGTGAAATATACATGTAGATGAACAAATACTAGTTACATTTTTAAACTTTATAAATAAAACTTCACAAGAAGATGTTGTGGTCACTGTAACATTGCTTTTATGTAGTCTAGTACATGCAAATACCTCTCCAAATAAATCTCCAGGCAAGAGTTCAGCTACAATATTCCTATTACCTTCGATATCTTCTTTTATTATATGTGCACTTCCTTTAAGCATAATTCCTATTGAAGTAACTTCGCTTCCAACAGAGAATATTATACCATCTTTTGGGTAAATCTTATCTACAACACCTAAACATTCTAACATTGCTTCAAGTTCATCACTTTTAATTCCTTCAAATAGAGGAATTTTTTTTAGTAGGTCTATATGTTTTTCTAAAATTTTTTTCAAATAATCACTTCCCTGTTGCATATGCAACCGATAATTTATTTTTATTGTACTATACTAAGTTTATAAAAGCAAGGAGATATAAAAACCTTGCTATAAGAAATTTGAAATAAAAAGATGTAAGTCTTAAAAATAAATGTATAAGAAATCAATATTTTAAATTAAAAAAATTTTATGAGGTGATATAAATGATGAGAAAAATAATTAAAATTGATGAGAAAAAATGTAATGGTTGTGGACTATGTGTTGAAGCTTGTCATGAAGAAGCTATAGGAATGGTAAATGGAAAAGCAAAACTTTTAAGAGATGATTATTGTGATGGTTTAGGTGATTGTCTACCAACTTGTCCAACAAATGCAATTTCATTTGAGTATAGAGAAGCAGCAGAATATGACGAAGCTGCAGTAAAAGCAAATATGGAAGCAAAGAAAGCACAAAAGAAAAATTTAGCATGTGGATGTCCAGGCTCTCAATCTAAGTCAATAAATAGAGACGTTTCAAATAGTACAGCTGTAAACAATGATGTAGTAGAGATAAAAGGTTCTCAACTTAATCAATGGCCAGTACAAATAAAATTAGTACCGGCTAATGCGTCATATTTAAAGAATGCAAGTCTTTTAATAGCAGCAGACTGTACAGCATATGCATATGGAAACTTTCATAATAAATTTATGAAAAATAAGGTAACATTAATTGGATGCCCTAAACTTGATGAAGTTGACTATGCTGAAAAACTTACAGAGATTTTAAAAGAAAATGATATTAAAAATATAGTAGTAACACGTATGGAAGTTCCTTGCTGTGGTGGTATAGTAAATGCTGTTAAGACAGCTCTACAAAATAGTGGAAAAATGATACCATGGCAAATAGTTACTATATCTGTAGATGGAAAAATTGTGGATGGAGAAATTTAGTTAAGCGAATTACAGAAAAGTCTAATAAATTTTAATAAATAAAAAGGGAGGAATAAAAAATGGAAAAAATGTTTTGTTTTCAATGTGAACAAACAGCAGGAGGTAAAGGTTGTACTATAAACGGAGTTTGTGGTAAAAAAGGGGGGACAGCTAACTTACAAGATGAACTTACAGGGGTGTTGATTGGTCTTTCAAGAGCAACTATTGGAAATAAGAATAGACCAACAAGTGAAACAGATAAAGTTATGATAGAGGGATTATTTACTACTATAACAAATGTAAGTTTTGATGATGAAGCTATAAAAAGACAAATTGAAAAAACTGAGATAGAAAAAAATAAACTTGTACCTAGATGTTCGGATTGTTCAACAACTTGTAATAGAAATGATAACTATGATATGAAGAATTTGTGGAATGATAATGAAGATATACGTTCCCTAAAATCATTAATCTTATTTGGATTAAGAGGTATGGCTGCCTATGCATATCATGCAATGGTACTTGGTTATACAGACAAATACGTAAATGAATTTTTCTATGAAGGATTAATAGCAGTTGGAGGGGACTTATCTATTGACGAGCTTTTAGGTTTGGTTATGAAAACTGGAGAAATAAACTTAAAATGTATGGAATTACTTGATAGAGCAAATACTGAAACTTATGGAACACCAGAACCAACTCAGGTACCTATGAAAATCGAAAAAGGTCCATTTATCGTAGTTACAGGACATGACCTTTATGATTTACACAAATTATTAGAACAAACAAAAGATAAAGGTATAAATATATATACTCATGGTGAGTTATTACCAGCACATGCATATCCAAAATTAAAAGAATATAAACATCTAAAAGGTAACTTTGGTACAGCATGGCAAAATCAACAGAAAGAGTTTGACAATATTCCTGCTCCAATACTATTTACAACAAATTGTTTAATGCCTGTTAAAGATAGTTATAGAGATAGAGTATTTACTACAGAAGTAGTTGCTTATCCAGGTATGGTTCATATTGATGAAGATAAAGATTTTTCTAGCGTAATAGAAAAAGCTTTTGAACTTGGAGGATATAAAGAAGATGTTCATATGACTGGTATTAATGGAGGAGATACATTAACTACTGGTTTTGCAAGAGGTACAGTTTCATCTGTACAAGACAAAGTAGTAGATGCTGTAAAGAGTGGAGCTATAAGACACTTTTTATTGGTTGGAGGTTGCGATGGTGCAAAACCTGGAAGAAATTATTACACTGAATTTGTAAAGCAAGCTCCTAAAGATACTGTTATATTAACACTTGCATGTGGAAAATATAGATTTAATGATTTAGACCTTGGAGAGATAGGTGGTTTACCTCGTTTAATGGATATGGGACAATGTAATGATGCTTATAGTGCAATCAAAGTGGCAGTTTCATTGGCAAATGCTTTTGAATGTGGAGTAAATGATTTACCTCTTAGCATGGTACTATCATGGTATGAACAGAAAGCTGTTTGTATACTTCTTACATTGCTTCATTTAGGTATCAAAAATATCTATATAGGTCCTTCTTTACCAGCATTTTTATCTAAAAATGTATTAGATATATTGGTAGATAAATTTGCATTGACACCTATATCTACTCCTGAAGAAGATATGAAGAAGATTTTAGGGTAAAGAAGATAACTATATCTAAAAATAAATATATTTATAGTTAAAATATTTTTAAGTAATTGAAAAATAAACCTGCTTTTAGATATTCTTTTCAAGAAGCTTTGCATTAAATTTATAATACTTAGATATATAATACCTTATAAGTTTTATTTTAAGTATTACAAATTTGCATAGAACTTAAATATTAAAATAGGAACATTGTAATATGTAATTTGCATAAAATATATATACTATAGTGAAATTATTTTGACTAAAATTTAAAATGTATAAGGTGGTTTATGTGGGGGTATATATATATGAAAAATTCTAATTTTAATATATTGGCATTTGATGGTGGTGGATTAAAAGGAGCATTGAGTATATCCATACTTGAGAGGATAGTAAAAGAGTATCCAAACCTATTAAATAATATAAATATGTTTGGAGGTACATCTACAGGAAGTCTAATTGCATTAGGGCTTGCATATGGTGTAAGCCCTAAAGAGATAAAAGAATTTTATTCAATCGAAAATTCAAAGCATATTTTTAATAAAAGTTATACAGAAATACTTAGACCAAAGTATGAAAACAAAAACTTAAAAGAAATTTTACTGAGTATATTTCCAGAAGAACTAGAATTAAAAGATTTAAATAAATTAGTAATGATACCAAGTTTTTATATAGGAAATGAAGAAAGTTCATGGAAACCAGTATTTTATAACAATATGCCAAATTCTCTTACAAAGACTAGTAAAGTTGTAGATGTAGCGATGGCAAGTAGTGCTGCTCCAGTGTTTTTTCCAACATATAATTGCCATGTTGATGGAGGAATAATAGCAACTGACCCAAGTTTAGCGTGTATAATTCATGCCATTGACAGTGGACTTAAGCTTAAAAATACAAGACTTTTTTCGATAGGAACTGGATATGTATATAATAGTATAAAGGCAGATACTACTGAATGGGGAGCTATTGACTGGATAATTAATAAAGAACCCGAGTTACCCATTATATCTATTACATTAGAAGGGAATTCTCAAATGAGTCAGTTGTTTTCTCAAAAACTTCTTGGAGATAATTACTATAGACTAAATCCTAAGATGGAAAAAGATGTAGCTATGGATGATTGTGACGCGTTAGAATATTTGACATCTTTAGGAGAACATTGTGATATAAAAGATGCTTTTGGATGGATAAATAAAAAGAGTTTTTATAGAAATTAGATTCAATTTGCTATTATATTTGTACACATTATTTAATTGATTAGGTAAAAATAATAAAATACAGATTATTAAATTACTTCTTAGGGAATAAATAAAGTATACTTTATTTAAGGAGTGATGAAAATGATAAAACTTGCTACTTTTGCAGGTGGATGTTTTTGGTGTATGGTAAAACCTTTTGATAAGTATGATGGAGTTATTAAGGTAATTTCTGGATATACAGGCGGTCATATTGAAAATCCTACATATCAAGATGTATGTTCGGGAACAACTGGTCATGTTGAAGCTATTCAAATAACTTATGATGATGATATAATAAGTTATGATGAGCTCCTGAATATATTTTGGAAACAGATTAATCCTACAGATGATGGTGGACAATTTGGTGACAGGGGAACTCAATATAAGACTGCCATATTCTATCATGATGAAGAACAAAAGAATATAGCTTTAAAGTCAAAAGAACATTTGGAAAATAGTAAAATATTTGATAGTAAAATAGTCACTGATATAATTCCAGCAACTAAATTCTATGAAGCAGAAGAAAATCATCAGGATTATTATAAAAAAAGACCATTAAACTATAATATGTATTATAAAGGGTCAGGTAGATATAATTTTGTAAAAAGTCACTGGGATGGAAACAATATAAACAGGGAAGAATTAAAAAAGATTTTAACTCCTATACAATTTGAAGTCACTCAAAATGATATGACAGAGGTACCTTTTGAAAATGAATACTATGATAATGACAAAGAAGGAATTTATGTTGATATTGTAAGTGGAGAAGTTTTATTTTCTTCAAAAGATAAATTTGATGCTGGATGTGGGTGGCCAAGTTTTTCAAAGCCCGTTATAGATAAATCTATCATTGAGAGAAGTGATTTCTCACAAGGTATGTATAGAATTGAGGTAAGAAGTGCTAAAGGAAATTCTCATTTAGGTCATGTATTTGATGATGGACCAAAAGAACTTGGAGGATTAAGATATTGTATAAATTCTGCTTCTCTTAGATTTATACCTAAAGAAGATATGGAATCGTTAGGATATGGAGAATATCTAAAACTTTTTAAGTAATTAGAACTATTTATTGTAAACTTAGCAAAGGGTGAAAATATAAGAAAATATTTTCACCTTTTGTTTTTTTGTCAATAATATGATAAATTATTAATTGTAATCTTATAATTTATATCAATAGATTAAGAATTTAATTTTGAAAGAGAGAAAATAAATGAATTTAAAAGAATTTAATGGAAAGAGATTAAAATCAGCTAGAATATTTAGAGCAAAGACGATAGAACAATTATCTAAGGAAACTAAAATAAATAAAAAGGATTTAAAAGCTTTTGAAGAAAATAAGTATGTTCCAAATATGGAAAATACATTAAAATTATCTAATATATTAAATTTCCCAAAAGAGTATTTTTATAGAAATGAAAATATAAATGTAGTTGTAGAGGATATCCACTTTAATCCTCAATCTAAGCTACCTAGAATAGAAGAAATTTCTTACAGGGAAAAAATAATTATAATCCATAAAATATATTCGTTTATGGAAAGTTATATTAAGTTTCCAAAAGAAAATTTGCCAAATAAAAAAATAATGTCAGATATTAATATAAATGATATAGAATCTCTTGCATGTAGGACTAGAGAATTTTGGGATTTAAATAATAGTCCAATAGTAAATATGGTAAATCTGTTAGAGTCTAAAGGAATTATAATATCAGGTATGAATATAGACAGAAAAGGGGCAACAATTTTTACTCAAAAACAGAGAATTAATAAAGAAGCTAAATATCTAATATCTCTTGGTAATGATAAAAAATCAGCATCAATTAGAAATTATAATTTGGCATATGAGTTTGGTTATATAATAGCAAGTGAATTAAGAATAGCAAGTAAGCAATTTTCAGAAGATGAGTATGCTTGTGCATTTTTATTGCCAAAAGAAAGTTTTTTAGAAGATTTGATTCATCCAGACGATTTGGACTACTATGTAGAACTAAAGAAAAAGTGGATTGTGCCTATATCTGCTATGATTTTTAGAGCGTATAATCTAGGCAAAATAAATTACAAAAAATACAATTATCTTTTGAATGAGATGGATAAAAAGGGATGGTTAAGAGAAGAACCACTAGATAAAATGAAAAGTTCAAGCCCAACGTATTTAAAAAGAGCAGTTGAATTATTGATAGAAAATAAAATAATGAGTGTAAATAGTATAGTATCAAGTTTAGAGGAATTTGGAATAAATCTTTATACAGAAGACTTAGAATTATTGATGGGATTAAAAAAAGGATTCTTATCTAAAAATATAAATAAAAAAAGTAAAGTTATAAAATTTGATGGTAAAAAATAGGTTGATATTTTGGTATTAAAGTTAAAAGCAGGTATAAATGATTTAAACTTAACTTGGTTAAAAGTTTTTTGTTATGAGCAATTTACCTGCTTTTAGTGCAAAAAATAATCTTGAATCTAAAGTGTTTTTGAAAGTGCAATATGCTCTCTTAAAACAGAGCAAGATTTACTAAATTCATTTTGCTCATCTTCAGTCATATTGATTTCAATAATCTCTTCAATACCATCTTTTCCTATAACACAAGGAACACCTGCAAATACATTTTTTTCATTATATTGACCTTCCAATAATGTAGAAACTGGCAGAACTTTTTTCTCATTGTGTAGTATAGCTTTTACAATTTCTACTAAAGCAGTGCCTATCCCAAATTCTGTACAATCTTTACCATTTATTATACTTATTCCTGTTTTTTTATTTTTTTCAACTATTGATTGTAAGTCTAAATTGCTATAAGTATTTGGATTATCCTTTATCATATCCAAGATTGGCTTACCACCAATTGAAACATGAGACCAAGGAATCATTTGAGAATCTCCATGTTCACCCATAGAATAAGCTTGAATTGATTGTTGAGCTATTTTAGTTTCTTCAGATAAAAGTCTTCTAAGTCTTGTTGAATCTAGAGCTGTACCAGTTCCAATAACTTTATTTTTAGGAAAGCCAGATTTTTCCCAAATATAATTTGTAACTACATCAACAGGATTAGATATGACTACAAATATACCATCAAAACCAGAATCAACTATAGGTTTTATTATAGATTTTATCATTCCAATGGTT
The DNA here is from genome assembly GCA_021561035.1 of Clostridioides sp. ES-S-0054-01. Lineage (NCBI taxonomy): Bacteria > Bacillati > Bacillota > Clostridia > Peptostreptococcales > Peptostreptococcaceae > Clostridioides > Clostridioides sp. ES-S-0054-01. The sequence continues at coordinate 2,163,290 of CP067346.1, read as the reverse complement.
GGTCTTAGTAAGTCTAATCTAGTTGTGTTTTGTCTACGTAAAGGTCCTTCTGAAGAGTCTGCAACACTTATTACTACTATGTCAGAATCTTTACAATCGGCAAAAGTTCCTTTTTCTATATGTATTTTATGTGGCAGATATGAAACTGCATCAGCTAAATCTAAAGCTTGAGCTTTTGCCTTAGATTCATCTATATCAATCATAAAGAGTTCATCACAAACTCCTTGAGTTATCAAACTGAATCCACAATGAGAACCAACATGTCCTGAACCTACAATAGATATTTTTCTTGGCTTTATTGCCATTTTAAATCACTCCCCTTAAGATAACGATACATTTATAAGAATATTATATATTATAAAAAGATAGCGTATAAACTCTATAAATTTATATAAATACTTTATGTTTTTATAATTTTCTTATAAAGTTTTATAAAATATTAGTTACTGTTTTTTATGTGTTTTAATATTCTATTATTTCAGAAAATTTATTTAATATGATTTTATACTAAAATTTTTAAAAAAGCAATGTTAATATACCTTATACTAATGAATATTAAGGGAATAAACACATACTAAAAATTATTAATAAGTATTATTTTATTGATATTTAGAAAATTTAATATTAGAAAAGTAATGTATATTTCAAAACTATTAATAATAGACGAGATTAGTAAAACAGATTAAATTTAGTTTGCAAGTTTAATCTGTTTCAATACATTTTTTATGTTGTAAGAAAACGTATAAGTATGTACATTTGTAAAATATCGAAATAATATACGATTATAAATTTGTTAACATTAATATCTATATGTTAAAATATAGTATAAGATTGTTAGTGAAGAATAGGATGAGTTCTATTTTAGTTCACTTAAATTAAAGTTAGATTAAGATTTATATATTAAAAAATTAAAGTAGTTTAGAACTAAGGAAATGGAGAAAGAGTTATAATGGAAAAGTTATACTATACAGACCAGTATATAAAAGATTTTACAGCAGAAATAGTTGAAATAAGAGAAGTAGAAAATAAGTTTCATGTTTTATTAGATAAGACAGCGTTTTTCCCTGGTGGAGGAGGTCAGTTTGCAGACTTAGGAAAAATAGACAACTATGATGTAATAAGTGTATATGAAGAGGGAAAAAAAGTATACCATGTATTAGATAAAAAACCAATAAAGATACATAGAGTAAAATGTAGTATTGATTGGGATAGAAGAGAAGATGGTATGCATCAACACTTTGGACAACATGTATTATCAGGATGTTTTTTTAAGACTTTCAATGCAAATACAACAGGTTTTCATCTAGGAAGTGAGTATAGTACAGTAGATATAGAAGGAAATTTAGATGAGGATAAAATTAGAGAGATAGAGTTGCTTTCTAATGAAATTATTCGTCAGAATATACAAGTAGAGACATTACTTCCAACGAAAAAAGAATTGAAAAAGATTTGGTTAAGACGTGATTTGCCAAATACTGATGAAGAAATAAGAGTAGTAAAAATAGGGGATTTAGACACGAATGCATGTTGTGGAGTACACCCAAAATCAACTGGTGAATTGAGAATGATAAAAATAAAGAAATGGGAAAAACATAAATCGAGTACAAGGATAGAATTTTTGGCAGGTAAAAGGGCAGTGGATGAAGTATTAAAAAGGGATGTATATTTAACTAAAATATGCAGATATTTGAGTTGTAGTGAAGAAGATGCTATAAATGGTATCGTAAATCTAAATAGTAAAGTGGAAGAGGCTCTAAGTAAAAAAAGGAGACTTGAAGAAGTAGTAGCTACATATCAGGTTAAAGAAATGCTTGAAAATGCAAATAAGATTGGTAATATCGCAGTTATTAAAAAAATTTATGATGATGAAGATTTGAAATATGTAAATAAGATAGCAAATAAAATTACAGAAGATGAAGATAATATTGCATTATTAGCTGTTAAATTTGAAGATAAAATAAATTTAGTTTTTGCATGTTCTAAAAATTTAAAAGATATTAATATGGGAGTTTTATTAAAGGATGCAATAAGTCTTATAGATGGTAAAGGTGGAGGAAGTAAGGTATTAGCTCAAGGGGGTGGAAAGAATAATGGAAATTTAGAAGCTACACTTGACTATGCATTTATGAAGATAGAAAAAACTCTATAAATATATTGTATAAAAAACATCAATAGATAAAATAGATATGGGGGAATAAATATGGAACAACAAAAGGATTACATAGAGCTATATGAAAATGAAGAATTAATAGAGATAAGAGAAGCTCGTATGGATGATTTGGATATAATAGCAAAATTTAATTATAATTTAGCTAGAGAAACTGAAGGAAAAGAGCTTGATATGGATATCTTGACTAAAGGTGTAAAAGCATTATTGTTGGATGAGAGAAAAGGAAAATATTATGTATATACAGTATTTGATAAAGTTGTTGCACAGATTATGTATACATATGAGTGGAGCGATTGGAGAAATGGAAATTTCCTTTGGATTCAGAGTGTATATGTAGAGAAGGAATATAGAAGAAAAGGTATCTTTAATTATTTATTTAATTATATAAAGAATATATGCGATAAAGATGAAAACATTGTTGGAATGAGATTATATGTGGAAAAAGAAAATATAAATGCAAAATCAATATATGAGTCTTTAAATATGTATGAATGTGATTATAATATGTATGAATATGAGGTAATACGTTAGTAATATAAATTTATAATATTATTGTATTGATGTTATAAAATATTGAGTATATTGATAATCATGTGAAATAAATTGGATATTATAATTAGAATTTTTAGGGGGTATAAAAATGGACGTTTTAAAAGGAATGTTTTATGTATTTTTATTTTTAGATTTAGTATCAATATTCTCTTTCTTTTTTAACAAAGGAAAAATAGCATCTAATAAAATTGTGTTTAATGCAATAGGGGTACTTACATTTGTACTTTGTTTTATGCTTTTTAGCTATTATCCTAATAATAATCTTATTGGCAAATTTATTGCATTTTTATTTTTTATATTTGGAATCGCAGGAGTTATGTTGAAAGAAAAAAAATTTTTATATGCTAGGCTTCTTTTAACTTTAGTTATTGTTTTTTCTACACTAAGATTGTTCATTATTCAATAAATTGTATTTGTATGAAGCTTTGTTAAAGTCTGCACATTTAAGTGTAGACTTTTTTGTATTTTTACTTAAAAGTTAAGGAATATTTATTCCCATGGGAATTTTTTCCCTATAGTATTTAAAAATTTAAATAAAAAACTATAGTTATAGCAATTATACTTGTTAGTGTAGGATTTGAATCAATACAATATATTCTTGCTCTTGGAAGTAGTAATATAGACGATATTATTTTAAACTTATTAGGTGACATAATTGGAATTACTATTTACATAAATATGAATAAATTATTTCCTAATGATATTAGAAAAATTAAGCAGAAATAAAAGAATAACAAATATAAAAAACGAAAAAACTATTTCTATAATTATTTTTACATTATGCATAAAATAAGATAACTTAGTGAAGGAGTAGAGATAAATTATGGAAATAATAAAGTATATCTTATACTTTTTTATATATTCTTTTTTAGGATGGGCAGTAGAAAGTATAGGATGTTCCATAGCAAGTAAAAGAATAATCAATAGAGGGTTTTTAAATGGTCCAATATGCCCTGTTTATGGTTTTGGAGCAGTGATTGTGATATCACTATTGGGAAGATTTAATAATATAATTATAGTATTTCTATTAGGCATGATTTTAACCACAATACTAGAGTATTTTACAGGATTTATTTTAGAAACCTTATTTCATGCAAAATGGTGGGATTATTCTGACAGAAAATTCAATATAAAGGGTAGAGTATGTTTAAAAAATGCAATATACTTTGGTATAATGTCTGTTTTAATAATAAAGTTCATACATCCATTTGTAAAGTATTTTGTAGGTATGATTCCATATAGAATATTAATTTCAATGGCTATAATTACAACACTTTGGACTATACTTGATTTAATTGTTACTATTATGACACTTAAAAAGTTAGATATAAAGTTAAACTTACTAGACGATATAATTTCAGACCTTAATGATATAAATGTAAAGTTGGATAAATTTGATAGAGAAGAGATACAAGCTTTATTTAAAACAATAAATAATAATGAATTAGAAGCTAGAGAAAAAATAAATACAATAAACAGTAAATTAGACCGTATAAAGTCCAATGTTATTTTACAAAAAAGAGTTATAAAAGCTTTTCCATATATAAAACATAAAAAACAACAAGAGCAATTAGAGTATTTTAAAACGATTATTAATGAGAATAAAAGATAATTATAAAATTTAATAAAAAATAGAATAATGGTATTTATAAGATAATTTTCAATGGACTCTATAAAAACAGAATAGAGTCCTTATTTTTTTGAAAAATAATGTTTATTTGATGAAAGTAAAATATATTGTTTCTGAATAACAAATATTTTGAAAATTATAAAAACATATATTGACAATTTGTGCCGAAGATAATAACATTAATTATATAAAGAATTTTATATGAGAATATCTTTATAAATCGCAATAATTTTAAAACATAAATTTATTTAAAGAAGGGATGATTTGCCAATGAGCGAAATAACTAGTCAAATGATAAGTATAGAAGAAAAAAAGTATGTTGCTAAAACTCAAAAAATACCTTACTACCCAGTAGCATTTAAATCAGGTGATGGTGCTATGTTATATGATTATGAAGGTAATGAATATGTAGATTTTTTAGCAAGTGCAGGTTCTGCGAATGTAGGTCATGGTAATAAGGAAATCTCACAGGCAGTTAAAGAACAAATGGATGATATCACACAATATACACTTGCATATTTCCATAGTGATCCTCCTGTAAAGTTAGCTGAGAAGCTTGTGGAGATAGCCCCTGGAGATAATGATAAAAAAGTACTATACAGTGCAACCGGTTCTGCTTGTATAGATGCTGCTATAAAACTAGCAAGAGGGTATACTGGAAGAACAAAGATAATATCTATGTGTGAATCTTATCATGGAAGTACTTATGGTGCTATATCTATATCTGCATTAAGTACAAATATGAGAAGAAAAATGGGTCCATTGTTATCAGAGGTTTATCACTTCCATTACCCTGATAAAAATAGAACAGCTAAAGAATGTTTAGATGAGATAGAATATGCTTTTGAACACTATCTACCAGCAGAAGAAGTAGCTGCAGTATTTATAGAACCAATAGCAGGAGATGCAGGAATAATAGTGCCTCCAGTAGAGTGGGTACAGGGATTAAGTAGAATATGTAAAGATAATGGAATATTGCTTATAAGTGATGAAATACAACAAGGTATGGGAAGAACAGGTAAGTGGTTTGGTATAGAAAATTTTGGTGTTGAGGCAGACCTTATAGTTCTTGGAAAATCTGTTGGAGGTGGATTACCTTTAGGAGCAGTTGTTGGAAGAACTGAGATAATGCAAAGTCTTGATGCACCAGCACATCTATTTACTTTAGCTGGAAATACAACAGTATGTGTAGCTGCCTTAAAATCTATAGAGATAATTGAAAAAGAAAACTTACTTCAAAAGAGTATAGAAATGGGAAATTATATTAAAGCGGGATTTGAAAAGTTAAAAGAGAAATACGATATAATTGGAGAAATAAGAGGTCTGGGATTATCTATAGGAGTTGACATAGTTAAAGGTAAAGGTTCTAACGAAAAAAATCCAGATGCTACAACTAAGATATGTTATAGATGTATACAAACTGGTTTAATAATGATATTCTTAGGGCAATCTACTTTAAGAGTACAACCTCCTTTGGTAATAACTAAAGAACAAGTAGATAAAGCAATGAGCATCATAGATTCTGCAATAGATGATTATTTAAATGGTAGAATTGGTGATGAAGTATATGAAGTAACTCAAGGTTGGTAAAATAAATATTAAATAAAAATAAGAGTTATCTCAGTTTTAGAAAGTAATTTCTGAAATGAGATAACTCTTTTAAGTTACCCACAAGTAAGAAGATTATTTGGTTCATTAAAGGTCATGTTTCGGGTGTCATTCTTGTGAGTATCAGAAACAGTATTACGAGAATAGTTACCTTTGTTCGTATTATCTGTTAATTTAGTTATAATTAATATTGCCAAAAGAATAAAAATTACTGTGTATAAAGCAATAACATATGGTTTTCTTTTATACTTGTATTTGTTGTTAAAAAAAGAATTCCCATAACTATTTTTATTTACTTTATATTTTTTGATGTTTGTATTCTTTTTCTTGTTACTTTTCTTTTTACCATCCTTTTTTCTATTTTTAGGGTAAGGAATGACTTTATGTGTATTATCAAGTTTGGTGTTTTTATTTTTTTGAATATTGTTTTCCAGGATAGCTTTCTTTTCTCCAAATTGAATAGTTTTATTGGTATTGTTGTTATCTTTCAATGTTAATCTCCCTCCCTTAAACTTTCCCTTTAGATAATATTACTACTAACCCATGGAATATACAATAAATAATATATAAGTAATAAAATTTTATAGGTATAAATCTCTCTCTCCACGTTCTAAGGCAGTCATATTGTTAGATACTATGTTTCTTATATCTTCTCTTTCTATCTTAGCTATTTCCTCTGAGATAAGTTTTTTGCCCATAGTTTTAAGTTCTTCATCTCCATAGTCAATCAGAAATTCATTTAATGTAGTAAGAGCATTTGGTGTACAGACATTATGGATTTGTCGACTTTTAGCTAAGCTCATAAATCTATCGCCAGTTCTACCCTTGCGATAACAAGCTGTACAATAGCTAGGTATATATCCATCAGTAATTAATTCTTTAAGCACTTCTACAGGGCTTCTATGGTCTCCAACTTCAAATTGTTCTGTGTTGTCACCATCTTCGTATGCTTTATATCCTCCAACACCTGTTAGAGAACCTGCACTAATTTGTGATACACCGTATTTTAACAATTCATTTCTCATTTCGGCAGTTTCTCTAGTGGACATTATGATTCCAGTAAAAGGAACAGCTAATCTAGTTATAGCTACTATTTTTTTGAACATATCATCAGAAACTAAGTGAGGAAAATCTTCTAAGCTCATGCCCTCAGCTTTTTTTAATCTAGGGAAAGATATAGTATGGAAACCTACACCAAATTTTTCCTCTAAGTGCTCGTTGTGCATCATAAGCCCTAGAACTTCAAATTTAGGGTCAGATAAACCAAATAAAACTCCTGCACCAACATCATCAACACCAGCTTCCATAGCTCTGTCAAAAGCTGTTAAATGGTAATAGTAGTCATTTTTTATAGATTGACCATGCATTTTTATAAATGTTGGCTTATGATAAGTTTCTTGGAATAATATATAAGTTCCTATTCCTTTTTCTTTTAGTAACTTATACTCATCTACACTTGTAGCCGCTATGTTAACGTTTACCCTTCTTATATTTCCATTTTCGTTATACGTTGAATAAATTGCATCTAAGCAATCTAGGATATAATTTATATCACAATTCTTAGGGTCTTCACCAGCTTCTAGAGCAAGTCTTTTATGACCCATTTTTTCTAATATTTTAACCTCTTCTTTTATTTCGTCCATAGTAAGTTTTTTTCTTTTAAATTTGTTGCATTTACTGAAACCACAGTAAACACATTCATTCACACAGTAGTTTGATACATAAAGAGGGGCAAATAAAACCACTCTATTACCATATATTTCATTTTTTATTTGCCCAGCTATACTAAATAATCTATCTAATTGTTTTTTATCTTCTACTTCGAGAAGTATAGCTATATCTTTATAACTAAGTTTTTCCCTTTTATCAGCCTTATCAAGTACATTTTCAATATCATCATAAGTTGAATTTTTTGCATCCTTTAATAAAGAATTAATAAGTTCATGGTTTATGAACATTTACAAACGCCTCCATTCAATATTATCACCGCGAGAATAGTCGACCTTAAGTCCTAATGACTTGATGTTTTCTTCTAAACTTTGGTGATATTCACAAGCTTCTTGACCAGTAAAGGCTTTGTTATCGTAAAGAGAATATTGTTTTCTAAATTCTTGAGGAGAAAGGTTTGGCATAATTACATTACAGCCAGCTAAAAGACCTGCATTTCTACCACTAGGGTTTATAGATGCAAGAGCTGTTGTAGCAGGTAATAAAACTTTTGGAAGTAGAAGTCTTGTAATTGAAAGCATAAGTAATGTCTTTTCTAAATCTCCATGTTTATAATCCTTAAATATTGTATCATGGTGTGGAATAAAAGGTCCTATTCCAACCATATGAGGATTTAATTCTTTTAGGTATAATAAGTCACGAACAAGGTCATCATTGCTCTGAAATGGTGAATCGACCATAAATCCAGCACCTACTTGATAACCAATTTCCTTAAGGTGTTTTAGGCATTCTTTTCTAGTACTAAGCTTAATGTTTGGCGGATGTAATTTTTTATAATGACTGTCTGTAGCAGTTTCATGTCTTAAAAGATATCTATCAGCACCACATGAAAAGTATTTTTTATACGAGTCATAACTCTTTTCTCCTAGTGATAGGGTTATGGCACAATCCTCATATTTATTTTTTATGCTTGAAATAATTTCACATATTTTATCATCAGTAAAATATGTATCTTCACCACCTTGCAAAACAAATGTTCTGTATCCTATTTTATAACCTATATCACAACATTCAAGTATTTCATCAAGTGAAAGCCTGTATCTTATGATATTTTTATTGGAAGATTGTATTCCACAATAGTAGCAATTGTTTTTACAATAGTTTGTAAGTTCTATAAGTCCTCTCAAGTAGACTCTATTTCCATAATGTTTATTTCTCATGTCGCTAGCTTGTTTATAAAGATAGTTTCTTAAATTTTGTTCAAAGTTATATTCTTCATTGTCGATATTTTCTATTAAATATAGTAGTTCATCAAAACTTAATGAATTAATGCTGTAAAGTTTATCTATAAAGTATTTAATCTTATTCTTAGTCATATTCCAAATATGTAATTATTAAATATAGTTAAATTTTTAGTAATTGAAAAGTTCAAGCGATCTTTCCAAAATACCTTTTACATATGCTATTAAGATACCATAGTTTACAATAGGTACATTGAAAGATTTTGCCTTTTCAATTCTAGATAACATTCCAACTCTATTCATCATACAAGCTCCACAGTGAACTACAAGGGCATATTTATTTATATCTTCAGTGAATGATATTCCAGAACTAAATTCAAAACTAATATTTTTACCAGTTTTCTTTCTAATCATATTAGGTATTTTTACTGTTCCAATATCATCAGTCTGTCTGTGATGAGTACATCCTTCGGCCATCAAGACTTTATCACCATCTTTTAAATTTTCTAAAGCGTAAGCGCCATTAATCAATTCTTTAAGGTCTCCCTTTTGTCTAGCAAATAATATAGAAAAAGATGTAAGAGGAATATCTTTTGGAGTATCTTTATCTACTTGTGGAAATACTTGAGAGTCAGTAATAACAAGCTTAGGTTTTTTACCCAAATTAGATAGAGTTTCTTTTAAACTATCTTCTTTTGTAACTATAGAAATTGCCCCATTATCCAAAACATCTCTTATAACTTGCTGTTGAGGAAGTATAAGTCTACCTTTTGGAGCTGCTTTATCTATTGGAACAACTAAAACAACTAAATCATTTGGCTCAATTAAATCTGATACCAATCTAAATTCAGTGCTATCTTTAGGTAAAACTCTTATTATTTCATTTTTTAAATCTTCAATCCCAATTTTATCTGTTGATGAGACAGAAACAACTGGACATTTAACTTTATTTTTAGCTAGGTTCAAAATTTCTGATTGATTCTCAATTGTATCAATCTTGTTAAGAATTAAAATATGAGGTATATTCTTATCATTAAACTTTTCAATTAGTGATAAATCTTCTTTTGATATACCAATTTGGCAATCCACTACTAGTAAAGCTATATCTGTCTTTTCTAAAACATCAAGTGATTTACTTATTCTAAGTTCACCAAGCTCACCAATGTCATCAAGACCGGCAGTATCTATAAGAACACAAGGTCCTATAGGAAGGATTTCCATTGGTCTAAATACTGGGTCTGTAGTAGTTCCAGCAATATCTGAGACTATTGCAGCACTTTGATTTGTTATAGCGTTTATTATGCTAGATTTACCTGCATTTCTTTTGCCAAAGAGACCTATATGTACTCTTATTGATTGTGGAGTAGAATTTAGACTCATTTGTACTCACCACCTTAAATTTCTTTTTTTGATATACTAGTTTTTACAGATACGTGAGGTATATTTCCCAATTTACCAGTCAAACTATTAATAGTGTCCATTTCGCCAACAACTGCTATGCATACGATTGATACGCCTTCTTTTTCGCAAGGAATTCCCATTCTTCCTTTAATAATACCTTTAAAACCTGATACAACATCATTGAATTTAATCTGACATTCTTTTGGTTCTTCCAAAATAGCACTTATAACTGCAACCTTTTTCATAAATATCCTCCTAACGCAGAAAATATGTCTCAAACAAATCCAAAATCAAAAAACTTTTCTTTGTAAAGAAAAGTTTCTACAAAAGAAAAGTCATTAATTACACAAGTATAATGTGCTATATTAAACTATTTCCTTACAGATTAGATAACTCTTTTCTGGTAGGTTTAGCTTGTAAAAATTTAATTTAACAACAATTAACTAAAGAAAATTTTTACACAATTTATATAAATTATAATAAAAATTAACTAAAGAAAATTGAAGCTACTTATATAATAGTAGTAAATTGAAATTAAGTCTATATAAAAACCAATTTTTGTATAAAAATAAAAATTAAAGTTGGTTATTTGTTAAGAATTGACTTTGATAAAATATATAATTAATTATTCTTTAAGCATATAATTTATAAGTAGTTTTAGTGTATTCTCAATAGCTTCTATATGTGTTCTTTCATAGTGGTGACTATTGTTTGTTCCAGGACCAACACATGCTATTTGAACATCTTCTCCCCAACGAATAGCTTCTGAAGCATCTGAACCGTAGAAAGTAAATACATCAACAGCGTAGTCTAAATTATTGTCTTGTGCAACATCGACAAGTTTGTTTCTTAAATTAAAATCATATAATGATAAATTATCTTTTGCAACTATAGTTACACCATGTTCACTAGATGTTTGACTTGGTCCAGTAGGTGCTATATCTATTGCTACAAATTCTTTTGTTTTTTCAGGTAAACATTTAGACACACCATGCCCAATTTCTTCATAATTACTTATATAAAAGTTAGTAGTATGTTTAGGTGTTAAATTATTTTCCTTAAAATATCTACATATTTCAAGAACCATTGCCACAGCTGATTTATTATCTATATATCTAGATTTTATAAAACCAGATTCTGTAGCTTCAAAGCGATGGTCTAGACACACAAAATCCCCAACACTTATTCCTAAATCTAATACATCTTGCTTTGTAAATACTTTTTCATCAAGTCTAATAATCATTGTTTCTTCATTTCTTTCAGTTGCAGCTTTTGTTTGACCATATATATGAGTAGAAGCATATTTAAATACAACACTTCCTCTAATTTTTTTACCTTTTCTAGTTATAACAGTGCAGTTTTCTCCTTCTATAGCATTCCAACATCCACCACCAACTTTATGATACTTAAGAGTACCATCAGATGATATTTCTTTTACCATAGCTCCAAGTGTATCCATATGTGCAGATATTGTTATTTGATTTAAATCATCTTCACCAGGAAGAGTAGCTATAAGCGCACCTTTTTTTGTAAGAATAGTATCAAGACCTAAATCCTCAAAATCTTTTTTACTTTCTAAAACTGCATTTTCAGTATACCCAGCTGGGCTTGGAATGTCCAAATATTTTTTCATTAAATTTATAGTATTAGTTAAATTTAAATTCATATTATTTCCTCCTAAATAAATATATTCATACAAATTATAACATAAATACGAATGTTCTGAAAACTAAAATTGAAAGAAAAAAATCTAAACGTATTTAAAAAAAAGTATATAAAATAAATTTAATTTACATCATGTAGATTTAAAGTGAAAATAGTTTGATTTAATAATTAATAGGAATAAATACAAAACAAAATAGATAAATAATAAAATATTTAGTTTAATTATCTTTACAAATAAAAATTTTAGTAATAAAATAATTGTTGAAAAAGATTTTAAATTCAGATTATTCATATCTAAAGTAATTAATTTGTAGACCTTTATTAATATATGTAAATATTTAGTCATATATGTATTTAATTAGTATGATTTAGGTAAAAATATTTATTTTAATTGTTTATTGTCTGAAAAAAGTCTTTACTTAGGAATCATAAAAAATCAAATTAATTAGGAAAAGAAAGGGTGTGTATAATGTGATTGAGAATGGATTTGTATATTGTAGTTTCTTGATTGTATTCGTAGGTGTAATTTTCTTTATGGTTGATAAATTAAAATGGAAGGTATTTGATGTTATTAATCCAATGCTTTTAATATATTTAGGCTCAGCTATACTTGCATCATTCGGTTTATTTGCACAAAATGAAGATGTTGGAACGTATCAAAATATAATAACAGTAAATTTCCTTCCATTAATGTTGGTGTTCTTATTAATTCAATGTGATTTAAGAAAAATATTAAAGATGGGGCCTAAAATGTTACTATCATTTTTCTGTGCTACATTTACATTTATGCTTGGATTTGTTATAGCATTCATAATTTTTAAAGGCTCAATGGGTGCAGATTCATGGAAAATTCTTGGAGCAGCATCTGGTTCATGGATAGGTGGCTCATCAAATATGATTGCAGCAGCTAATGCTCTAGGAGTTGCAGAAGAAGGTCTTAGTTATGCGATACTTATGGGTTCTATAGGATATACAGTATGGATGTCTATTTGTCTAATGTCTGTAAAGTTTGGAGCTAGATTTAACAAATGGACAAAGTGTGATACAAGTTTTATAGATGAGGTTACATCAAAACTTGAAAAAGAAAATAGTGACAATACATCACCTACATTTGTAGAACTTATGATTTTACTTTCTGTTGGGTTTGGAGTTGCAGCTTTCGCACAAATTGTATCTAAAATACTTCCAACTTCAGGTATACTTAATGAAACTATGTGGGTAGTACTTGTTGCATCTACAGTGTCAATATTATTAGGTATGACAAAAGTATCAAAGCTTAAGGGAAGTACACTGGTAGGAAATGTGTTTATGTATGTACTTCTTGCAGCTACAGGTAGTAAAGCAAATTTCTTTGGATTATCAGAAGCACCTGTTTACATAATGTTTGGATTAGTAGTAGTTTTTGTACATGCGATTTCATTTATAGGGCTTGCAAAACTATTTAAACTTGATTTATTTACCTGTGAGGTAGGAAGTATAGCTAATATAGGTGGGGTAACAACAGCTCCTATGATTGCTGGGGTTCATAATCCTGTATTAATACCAGTAGGTGTACTTATGGGGCTTTTAGGAAATATTATAGGTACTTATTGTGCTCTTATGGTAACTCAAATACTACATATGTTAGCTTAATAAAAATATGGTATAAAATTAATAATTTAAGTAAGAAAAGTCATTTTAATTTAAGCATAAGCTTTTATTGAAATGGCTTTTTTTGTTTGACAAGATAATTTATTTCAAGAAGATATTTTGACATATTTAGTGTATAATATTGTAAAATTTACCAAAATCGAGATATATTTAATTTTTGTATTGAATCGAACATCTGTATGGTGTATAATAAATATACAGAACGAATGTTTGCAGAACGGGTGTTTTTTGAATTTATTTTAATAATTTATGAATATATATCATAATGCATAAATATATTTAAATATAAAGATTAAAAAGAATTTAAAGGAGTGTTGATAACTTATGATAATTCCATCAAGAAGAATACAAGATATAACATTAACAAATTTAAAAAATGGTGAAGTAACTTTAATTGAATTGGATGAAATATACAAGAAGATGGGATTTTTATTTGTTGTTAGTGAAGGCAAATTGAAAAAGATAAAAAAGGAGAATCATCATTAGAAATGGATGAAATAATAAATATTATAATAATTTATAAAACCTAACTTATGTAGAATATAAATACTTAAGTTAGGTTTTTTTGTGATAAAGTTTATAAGTATTTGATTTTATAAGATAAGTAATGGTTTAAGTGAAAAGTAAATAAGTTTAAACTTTAATAAGTATTATATTGCATAAGAGGTGATATTATTATGAAAATAGTAACCTACAATATTCATAAAGGTATGGATTCAAATAATAGATTAACTCTAACTAAAATGGGACTATATTTAAAACAGTTGGATTGTGATGTAATTTGTTTACAAGAAGTATTATATCCTCAATTTCTAGCTTTAAAAGCTGTTTTAAATATGGATGGTGTCTTTGCTACAAATGTAAAAAAAGTAAATATGATATATGGTATTTGTACATTTACAAAATTTAAGATGCTAAACAGTAACCATTTTTTCTTAACTAGTAAAAAAGAGCAACGGGGAGCACTTTGTATAACTATAAATGCATATGGAAGAATTATAAATATAATAAATACTCACTTGGGTCTTGATAGACAGGAGAGAGCAAAACAATTGGACGAAATAATGGACTATAGAAACAGATTAGTGGGGACAGTTGTTTTGTGTGGTGATTTCAATGAGAAAAATGTCTTTTTAAGTATGTTTAATGATATGGCCATTTCACTAAACAAGTCTTATTTACCCACATTTGAAAAATCAAACTCTAGAATAGATTACATTTTTGTCAATAAAAATACTGAAATAAAAGGATATACAGTAGAAAAAATTTACTTGTCTGACCATTATCCTGTGATAGGTTACATTTAAATTTCAACATAAATAAAATTAATTATTATAAAATCAACAATTTTTTTATTAAGAAATAATGAAAATATAATAAAAAATATCAAAAATAAAACTAATTATAAAACATAAATTTACAATAAAGTTACATTTGATTAAATTCCTTGTTTAAAAAAAGCTATTCAAATATAATCTAAAGTAGTTTTGAAGTGGAAACTCTATCATGCAAAATTAAGAGTGTTAAAATGAGGTGAAGTTATGGGCAGAAGTGCAACAAGGGTTTCAAGATTAGGAAAAGAAAAAAAGAGAAATATTATAATAGTATTAGCAATTTTAGTTGTAGCTATAGGAGGATTTACTTATTTTTTTAACAACAGATTTCTGTATAATGGGAAAATCGCTAAAAATGTGTATATAGAAGGAGTAAATGTATCTGATATGACTAAACAAGAAGCATTAAAGGCTATAACAGATAAGTATACTCCAGAAGATTTAAATCTTAGCTATGATGGGAAAAAATATACGATATCTCCAAAAGATATTGATTTAAGATATAATACAGAAGAAGTTGTGAAAAATGCATATGAGACTACAAAAAAAGGGTCTTACTTTCAAAACTTAAAAAAATATATTGATATAAGAATAAATAAACTAGCTCTAAAAATAGAATCCAGTTATGATGAGGCAAAGCTTAGTTCTAAAGTATCTTCTATAGCAGACAGTATTAATGTCAAAATGAAAAATGCATCTATTAGTGTTGGAAGTGGAGGATTGAATTACACAGACTCTGTCGTGGGAAGAGAGTTTGATTTAGCAGCAAATAAAGAATCTATATATGATATGATAAAAAATAAAGAGCATAAATCTTTAGAACTTAAAGTAAATCTTCAAAAACCAGATATAACAACTGAACAAGTAAAAGCTGTGAATTCTGTTATAGGTCAATATTCAACTACTTATTCTCAGGCCGTAGAAGGTAGGTCATATAATGTAGGTTTATCGGCAAGAAAAACTAGTGATGTATTATTAATGCCAGGTGAAGAATTTTCATATAATAAACTTACAGGACCTAGTAATAAAGCAAATGGTTATAAAGATGCACCAGTTATAGTTTATGGTAAGCTAGAACAAGCAGCAGGAGGAGGTGTTTGCCAAACATCTTCAACAATTTATAATGCTGCTCTTCTTTCAGGGATGGAGATAACTCAAGTTACAAACCATTCATCCGCATCTACTTATGTACCTAGAGGAAGAGATGCTACTGTGAGCGACGGGGGATTAAACTTAAAGTTTAAAAATCCATATAATCATCCTGTATATATTAAAAATTATGCAGGTGGAGGAAGTGTATCATCAGTAATCTATGGTAATTCTGGTGACAAACCGAATATATCCATAGAAGTAAAACAAACTGGGCAAAATAAGTATTCTACATATCGAATATTTAAAGATTCAAGTGGAAAGGCCATAAAAAAAGAACATATATCAAATAGTTCTTATAAAGAACTGAAAAAATAAATAATTTTTTTAAGTGATATTTATAATATAAAAACGAGGCTGTATCAAAATAGAGATAAGCCTCTTTTTCATTGTTAAAATGATGAAAATATATTTGATTTAATACAAAAAAGAGTGCTTAATGAACTAAAAAGTTCATTTTCAGATACCATCATTTTTTTGTATAAAATTATCATTAATAGTTCTTGTTTTAACATTACAATCATTAATATATAGAAAATATTCCTATATATTGGTATAATTGTAAATAGATTTAGTTATATAAAATGTATGAGGAGGTGACATGGTTGAATTTTATAGGCAATAGATATGAGGTAGTAAATTCTGATGACGTTTTAGAAATTAACAAAATCTATAAGGCTAGAGATGTTTTTTACAAAAAAAATGTGCTAATAAAAGTCATAAAGCACAATGATTATATCTGTGAGGATTTTGTTTCAAATTTAATTGATGAAAGTACTACTTTAGATGAGATAAACTCTCCTTATATACTAAAAATAATAGATGTTGGAATTCATTGTACAGAAGAAGCAACATTGTATTATGTTGTAAGTGAAGACTTTAATGGTATCGGATTAGATGAATTAATTTTAGGTAATTATCTTCATTTAGAAGCAATCGTAAATATAATGATACAAGTTTTAAAAGCTTTAGAAATGATACATAGGAATCATTCATATCATGGTAGTTTAAAATCAAGTAGTATAATAGTAGATACAGAATATAATATCAAAATTTGTGATTTTGGAATTACAAAAGCAAATAATGGGGTTAATACAAGAAGCTATGGGAACAGAAAATATTTATGTCCACATCAACTATGTATAAATTATACCGATAAAGAGAGTGATTTTTTTGCGACAGGTCTTATTCTATTTGAATCTATATTTAAAAAATTACCTTTTGGAGAATCAAATTCAGAAGAAAAAATGTTACAATCTATTGATAAGGGATTAGATTGGAATAGTATAAAAGCAATTAATGGAAATACAGAACTTATAAATGTTATAAAAAGGCTTCTTGGAAGAAATAATAAGTATACTAGAGCCAATGATATTATTATTGATTTAAGTAAAGTAATGTATGAAAAAGCATATATAGAAGTTGAAGATGAGAAAGAGGAAGAACAGAAACAAGACAAAGTTATACAGGTTAAAAAAGAATATAAAAGTAAAATGAGAAAAAAATTACATAAAAAACTTGTTGTTGCCGGTCTAGCTATAGTCATGATTTCGATGATTATTATTAGTTCCATAATATAAAAATTGTATATTAAGTATTTTAAAATCAATGTCTATAAATGATATACATAGAAATTTTAGTGTAGTCTTAAATTATGAAAGGAAGTGGTTATTATGTTAACAAAAAATAATGAGGTACTAAATGTCTAGGAGTATTTTAACAAATAGCCACCTGCTTTTACAGTTTAGAATAAAAAAGCTGTGGCTAAAGGTTACAGCTTTTTGCTACTTTTTAAAGGCAGGAGCATACTAAAAAGGAGCAAAACATGAGTAAAATAACAATTATAGCAAGTAATAAATGTTGGATTGAAGATATAGCAAGGAAACAACTTGAAGATATTTCAAAGTTAAATGGAATTTTAAGAGTAGTAGGATTACCTGACTTACATGCAGGTAAAATACCTGTGGGTTTAGCAGTTGAAACTAGAAATATTATTTATCCACATATAATTGGAAATGATATAGGCTGTGGAATGACTTTATTTAAAACTGGAGTTTTAAAAAAGAAATTTAAAAAAGATAGATGGATTAAGTCTCTTGGCAAGATTAAAGACTTGTCTGATGTAGAAATAACAAATATATATAAAGAAGAATGCCCAATCTTAAACCTAGGAACTATAGGAAGTGGAAATCATTTTGTAGAAATCCAATGTATAAGTGAAGTTTATAATAAAGAAAAATTTGAACAGTTAAAATTTTCATCTGATGATGTTATGATGTTAGTTCACTGTGGGTCAAGAAATTATGGAGAAACTATTCTAAAAAAATTTTATGATAAAAATGGGCTTGAAGTTGAAAGTGATAAAGCAGTAGATTATATTAAAAGTCATGATAATGCTTTAATCTGGGCAGAGCGTAATCGTGAAGCTATCAGTAAAAAAATTATGCAATCAATAGGTATATCTGGAGATATTGAAAAAATATTATCTATAAATCATAATTTTATAGAAAAAAGAGAAGACAAATTTATACATAGAAAAGGTGCTGTTTCAAGCGAAAGAGGAGCTGTGATTATACCAGGTTCAAGAGGCAGTCTATCATATATAGTTATGCCTACTGAAAATACAGAGATATCTTTATATTCTCTATCACATGGAGCAGGCAGAAAATGGTCTCGTTCAATTTGTAAATCTCGTCTTAAAAATAAGTATAATAAAGATACTATAAAGCAAACTAAATTTAAAAGTCAGATTCTATGTAATGATGTAAATTTATTATTTCAAGAAGCTCCAGAGGCGTATAAAAATATAGAGCAAATTATTGAAAGTTTGATAGAATATGAACTTATTCAAGTAGTGGCAACCATGAAGCCATTGATTACTTATAAAGGATAATTTTTAAAGTTAAAAAAGATTAAAATTATATTATAAATAGCTAATTTTTTGGAACATTTAAAAGTGTTTTATTATTATTAGCTATTTTTTTATTTTGTAGAGATGATAATTTATAGAGCTAAACTATTTGATATATAATGATTACAAAGTTAGACTCTATTGGAAACTGCATATACATGAATTGATGACAATATAAGTGATTCCAAAATATAAATGAAAGTATAAACTTATTTTCGCTATAAAAATTTTCACTGTACAAAAACATTAATGATATTATTTTTATTGACACAAATATATAATTTATGGAATAATATTAGAAGCACTGGTATAAGTGTTTAAATAAGAATAGAAAAGGAGAAGTGTTTTATGAAAAAAATACTAACATTAATGAGTCCGGAGTTAAACTTCTTAATAAATAAGGAGTTTGATATATAATAACTCCTTATTTATTAAGTTGTTCGCAAAATAACTATTATCAAAGTAAATGATATGGTGATTTAAAAGACAATGACTTATAAATAAAGGAGAAAAAATAATGAATAGTAATACATTTGAAAGATTACAACTAAATGAAGTTAAAGAATTAATAAAAATACATTGTGTAAGTTCGCTAGGAAAAAATTTAATAGATAAATTAACTCCTAGTGGCAATATTGGAGTAGTAAGAAGAAAGTTAGCAGAAAATAAAGAAGCTAGAAAGATAATTGAAAATAGTAATCACATACCACTTGAAGGGTTGTTTAATGCAGGTTCTACAATAGATAAAATTGAAAAAGGAATGATAATAGAACCTATTGAACTTGTAAATATTGAAGATTTTTTAAGAGGTTGTAGGAAGATGAAAGCTTTTATGTTAGAAAAAGAATTTTATTCACCTACATTAAGTTCTTATGCTTTAAACATAACAGAATGTAAAAATATAGAAGATGAGATAAATTACTGTATAAAATCTAATAAAGTTGATTCTAATGCGAGTAAAGAATTAAAAAAAGTAAGACGAAATATAGAAATTACAGAAGGAAAGATAAAAGATAGATTAAATAAATTTATAACATCAACTGTAAATAAAAAGTATATACAAGAGTTTATAATAAGTAAAAGAAATGATAGATATGTAATACCAATTAAATCTTCTTATAAAAATGAAGTTGATGGTACTATATTAGATACATCATCAAAAGGAAATACTGTATTTATTGAACCTATTAGTATTTCAAATTTAAGTACAGAGTTAACTATGTTAAAAGCTGATGAAACTATTGAAGAATACAAAATATTATCTTATTTAACAGAACTTATATTTGAGAAGATAAGTCAGATAAAATTAAATATAGAAATACTTTCTGAATACGATATGGTATTTGCAAAAGCCAAGTATAGTCAAAAAATAAAAGGAATTACTCCGAAAATAAATAATAATGGCTATATAAAAATAATTAAAGGTAAACATCCACTTCTAACAGGAGATGTAGTACCTTTAGATTTTGAAATAGGCAAAAACTATAGAAGTCTTATAATAACAGGTCCTAATGCAGGAGGAAAAACTGTAACCCTTAAGACTGTTGGACTATTAACTTTAATGGTTCAATGTGGATTTGATATTTCTGCAAAAGAAGGCAGTGAATTTAGTGTATTTGAAAAAGTTTTTGTAGATATAGGGGATAATCAAAGTATTGAAAATGCCTTGAGTACTTTTTCATCACACATAAAAAATATTGCAGAGATTATGAATTTATCAAATAATTCCACTCTTGTTCTGTTTGATGAAATAGGAAGTGGAACTGAACCTAATGAAGGAGCTGGATTAGCAATATCATTGTTAGAAGAATTTTATAAAATGGGATGTATAACAATAGCATCAACTCATTATGGAGAGATAAAAAAGTTTGCTACATTGCATCCAGAGTTTGAAAATGCTGGTATGATGTTTGATAAAGAAACTTTAGAACCCATGTATAAGTTAACTATAGGAAAATCTGAAGATAGTAATGCCCTTTTTATTTCTAAAAAAATGGGAATAAAAAATAGAGTTTTAGAGAGGGCTAAAGAATATATAATTGATAGAAGCTACAATTTAGATTTAGTTAAAAGAAGTAAGTTACAATCTAGTGTTGAAGATAAAGATAGTTCTGAAGTCATTTTAAACTATACAGATTATAATGTAGGGGATAAAGTAAAATTATTAGATGAAGATGATTTTGGAGTTGTATATAAGCCAATAGACAAGTTTAATAATGTAGAAGTATTATTTAAAGATAATTTTATTTCAGTAAACATAAAAAGATTACAACTTAGCATAAAAGCATCAGAATTATATCCAGAAGGATATGATTTGGATACATTGTTTACTAGTTTTGAAGATAGAAAATTAGAAAAAGATATTCAGAGAGGTTCGAAGAAAGCTCTTAAAAAGATTCAGAAAGAAATTAGACAGAATAGAAAACAAATATAAAAAGCACAAAAGGAAGCAATCTAAAGAGAAAATTTTATCTTTAGATTGCTTCTTTATTAACATAATTAACATATTTTCATAAATCCAATTACTAACAAGATTAAACCACTTAACCAAGATAAATTTAAATTTACATTTTTAACAAACATATTTCCTAGTAAACAACCAAATAATACTGCAATTACATTTGATATTAAAGAAAATAGAATAACTTGTATATAATTTACACCTACAAGACCACTACCAAAACCGATAGCTAATCCATCTAAACTTAAAGCAATTGCAAGTGTAAATGCTTCAGCAGATTTAAGTACTTTAGATTTACTTGTATCCAAGGTATCAGGTTCAATACTTACATTAAAATTTAATTTGAGGTCTAACATATTAAAGTTATAATCTTTTGAGTGTATAGATTTTTTCTTAAAATAAGATTTAAAAAAGCTTTCAATTAGTCTAGTACTTCCTAATAAAAATAAGATAAAGAAACATATTAACATTGTTATATTTTGAGGTAAGAAGTCTCTAACTATTGTACCTGCAAAAAGTGATATTGCCAAAATAGCTGAACAAACTACACTAATAATTATATTTGAATATAAAGGAACTTTAACTTTATTTACGCCATATCCAAAGCTTGTTACAAAGGCATCTATACAAAGAGAAGTAACTAATAAAATTGATTCAATCACAGTAGATTAACATCCTTTCTCTTAAATTTTGTACTTATATTAGTTATAGTATTGTAAAAATGGATAAATTGTTACAGATAATCCAATAGATTGTTGATAAAATTTCAACATCATACAACACCTAAATAACAAAAAAATCATATTATATAATAATATAAAACCAATCATAATAAAGTAGGTGAAAATAATGGAGCAACAAAACAAGGTTGGGAATTTCGGTGATTTGTTGAAGATTTTATTAGAAGAAAAAGAATTATCAATGGGGGAATTGAGTAAAAAAAGTGGAATTGATAAATCTACTATATCTCGTATAGCTAATAATAAACAAAAACCAAATATAAATCATTTAGAAAAGATGGCAATACATTTGAATATTAATCTAGAAGAATTATTAAAAGCTTCAGGATATGAATTTAGAAACAATAATAATCAAATATTTAATACGGATAGTGATTTTAGTAATTTTGATGATGTTCTTGGATTTGCAAACTTAATCAATGATAAGAATTTTAATGGAAATATTGAAAAAGAGTTAAGTAAGTGTAAATTATATGTCCAAACAGATGAAGGTAAAAAATTACTTTTTGATAATTTTAATAAAAAAATAGATTCTATTGAAAAACAAGGTCAATTTACAGATAGATTAAGAGAAATGTATGCTGACTTTTGTACAGAGGGACTTACAATAAAGAAATATTTATTGATTGGAAGTATGCTACTTTACTTTGTTATATCGACAGATGTGATTCCAGATTTTGTATTTCCAATAGGGTTTATGGATGATTTAGTAGCGTTAAATATAGTTACAAAATTACTTAAAAATGATAAGTAGTTTTAGAATCATATTTAATATGTAAAGAAATGAAAGTATATATAAAATTTATTATTTTTTATAAGAAACAGATTAAAAGTTTAAAACGAATAATTTAACATATATTTTGTAATTATTTAAGTATATAAAATAAAATAATATCCAAACTAATACAAAATAGTAATAATTGTTTTGTACTGGAGGATATTTATGAATTGTAAATGGATATCTAAAATAGATGAGAGAAAAAAATGTCATAGAGAGGCAGATTCTTCTGGATATTGTATCTTTCATAAAGAAAATAAATCTGATGAAGAGATACAGCTGATGATGGATACTCTTTATAAAGAAGAGATATGTGAATTTAACGGATTTGTGTTTGAAAATGAATTCAATGCGGAAGAAATCTTAACTTATGATTATGATGTGTTAAATTTTTCTGAAGCTATGTTTAAACAGAAAGCAAATTTTAAAAAGTATATTTTTAAAAAGAATGCTATTTTTGATTATACAGAATTTAAAGAGCAGGTATTTTTTAATGGTTGTGTATTTTTAGGAAATTGTTATTTTAATAAAACGAAATTTAATAAAGAGCATATAAATGATATTATATTCGAAAAAGTAAAATTTAAAGGACCTGATTTAGTGGTAAATAAAGTAGAAAATTTTCCACGAATGGATGGAATAATTTTTAGTATGTGTACAAAATTTGTGCTGAAAAATGTAGACTACGAAAAAGGTGAGTATAAACATGGAAAAATAAATTACAGGATAGCTAGAAACCAAGCAACAAAAATTGGAGAATACGAGAGGATAGGACATTATTATTATAAGGAAAGGATTTATAGCAGTAAAATAATGAAACGCTCTGAATATCCTACATTCAGTGATTATTTAGTTGAAAAATTTTTTGATCAAATAGCACGCTATACTACAGGCTATGGAGAAAAACCATGGAAGATATTATTTATTATTATAGCTATAATAAGCATTTTTGCTTTACTATACCTATTTGTAGATATAGAAAGTTCAAATAGTACACTTGTAGCTTTAAATATAAATAACATATCTGATTACTCATTGAGTGAAATTTTAAAAATGTATATAGACTTATGGTATTTTAGTATGGCTACATTTAGTACAGTAGGATATGGAGATATGGTTGCTACAGGTTTGATTGGTAAAGTTTTAGTAGGAGTAGAAGTATTTTTTGGAGTTACAATAGGAGCGATTTGGGCATCTGTGATTATTAAGAGAATGCTAAAATAATATCTGTGTAAATATGGATAGGTATTAATTACTAGATATAAATTGGACTAAATAGGGAAAATTTAAATATAAATATACTTAATAATCCAAGAAGGTGAAAAATTTGAAAAATGCACTAAAAAAAATTATAGCATTAGCCATGATTCTAGTTTTTATAATACCAAATTATTCATATGCAGATGAAAA
The DNA here is from genome assembly GCA_021561035.1 of Clostridioides sp. ES-S-0054-01. Lineage (NCBI taxonomy): Bacteria > Bacillati > Bacillota > Clostridia > Peptostreptococcales > Peptostreptococcaceae > Clostridioides > Clostridioides sp. ES-S-0054-01. Next base: position 2,138,922 of record CP067346.1, on the reverse strand, counting down.
ATCTGTAGACAAATATTCAAAAACATCTATACTTATAGACCAAGAAACAGGTAGAGTTTTATATAGTAAAGAACCTGATATGAAAGTACCATTAGCTAGCTTAAGTAAGATGATGACTTTTTTACTTGCAATAGAAGCTATTGAAAATAAAGAAGTAAAAGAAACTGATAAAATAAAAATAGACAAATCTATTGCATCAGTAAAAGGGTCGAGTTATAAACTTAAAGATGGTGAAGAAGTGCCACTTATAGAACTTATGAGAGGTCTTATGATTGTATCAGGAAATGATGCGGCAATTGCTATAGCAAAACATATTTGTAAATCGAAGGAAGCATTTGTGGATAGAATGAATAAAAAAGCAAAAGAAATAGGAATGACTAATACGCATTTTCTAAATCCAAATGGTCTTCCAATATACGATTTAAGTAATCCAAAAAAACCAGCAAAAGAAAATATATCTACTGCAAAAGATATAGCTATTCTTGGAAAATACATGTTTGACCATTATGAAAAACAAGTAACAGCTATAACTGATATGGAGACATATACGAATTCAGATAGAAGCTTTGAAAAAAGCAATACAAATGCATTATTAAGAATTATACCAGAAGTAGATGGTATAAAAACTGGATATACTGGTAATGCTGGATATTGCTTATCATTTTCTATGGTTGTAAATAAAAATGAGAAAAATGAGAAAAAACGTAGAGTAATAGGAGTTGTATTGGGTACTAATCATAAAAATAAAAGAACATCTGCTTCTTTAGCACTACTGAAATATGGGAAAGAAAATTTCAATATGAAAAAAGTAATTGATAAAGATAGCTTTATTGGTAAGAAATATATAAAAGGAATGAAAGAGTTGGAGGTTACCTTAAAAGCAAAGGATGAACTTTATACAATATTAAAAGATGATGAAAGTATAAAATCGGAAGTTAAAATTAAAAATATAGAGTATCCTGTTAAAAAAGGCGATACTATGGGTACTATAAAATACTATACTAATTCAGGTGACTTACTTGGAAGTGTAGATATAGTAAGTAATAATAATGTAGATAATCTACCATTAAAAACAAAATTAAAAATGAAATTTGCAAATTAAATTCAAAAAAATGGTATAAAATATACAAAAAAATATAAAAATAGAAAATATGGAAAAAATATTGTTATTTTTTCACCTCTATGATATACTACTAGAGGTGAAAAAATAAAATAAATCACACACAGCATTGGGATCCTTAAAAGGTGCCTATTACATGGTTTTTTAGGGAGAAGATCAAGCTGGAGGTATAAAACCAGGAGGTAAGATATGTCAGTAATATCAATGAAACAATTATTAGAAGCAGGTGTTCATTTTGGTCATCAAACAAGAAGATGGAATCCTAAAATGGCTAAGTATATATTCACAGAGAGAAATGGAATATATATAATCGACTTACAAAAAACAGTTAAAAAGGTTGAAGAAGCTTACAAGTTTACTAAAGAAGTAGCTGAAACAGGAAAGCCAATCTTATTCGTAGGAACTAAAAAACAAGCTCAAGATGCGATAAAAGATGAAGCTGAAAGATGTGGAATGTACTTTGTTAATGAAAGATGGTTAGGTGGAATGTTAACAAACCACAAAACTATAAAAACTAGAATAAATAAATTAAGAGAATTAGAAAAAATGGAAGAAGAAGGTGTATTTAATGTTCTTCCTAAAAAAGAAGTTATAAAATTAAGAGCTGAAAAAGAAAAACTAGAAAAATACTTAGGTGGAATAAAAGACATGCCTGAATTACCAGGTGCAATGTTCGTAGTTGACCCAAGAAAAGAAAACATAGCTATTCAAGAAGCTCACAGATTAGGTATACCAGTAGTTGGTATAGTTGATACTAACTGTGACCCAGAGCAATTAGACTTTGCTATACCAGGAAATGATGATGCTATAAGAGCCGTAAAATTAATAACTGGTGCTATGGCAACAGCTGTAATTGAAGGTAGACAAGGTGCTGAAGAAGAAGTAGCTGAAGACCAAGAATAATAATTTGACAATTAAATGGTAAGGGTCGCCCTTACCATTTATAATATGGAATAGAATAAGTAGGAGGAAACTTAAAAAATGGCTAATATAACTGCTCAAATGGTAAAAGAGTTAAGAGAAAGTACAGGCGCAGGAATGATGGACTGCAAGAAAGCTTTACAAGAAGCTGAAGGAAATATGGAAAAAGCAGTAGATTTATTAAGAGAAAAAGGATTATCAAAAGCTGCTAAAAAAGCTGGTAGAGTTGCTGCTGAAGGTCTAGTTGCAATAGAAATTAACGATGATAATACAGTTGCTTCTATGGTAGAAGTTAACTCAGAAACAGATTTCGTTGCTAAAAACGAAGACTTCAAAGTGTTCGTTAAAGATGCTGCTTGTATGGCATTAGCTACTGATAAAGAAGATATAGCTTCTTTATTAGGTGAAACTCATAAAGAGGGAATAACTTTACAAGAAGTTTTAAATAATAGAGTTGCAAAAATAGGTGAAAAATTAGACTTTAGAAGATTTGCTAAAGTTGTAACTAATGGACAAGTTGCTGGATACATTCACGGTGGTGGAAAAATAGGTGTTCTTGTTGAAATGGAAACAGAAGCTAGAGATGCTAAAGTTTTAGAATTAGGTAAAGATGTAGCTATGCAAGTTGCTGCTATGAATCCTAAGTATGTTTCAAGAGATGAAGTAGATGCTGAATACATAGCACATGAAACAGAAGTATTAACTCAACAAGCTTTAAATGAAGGAAAGCCAGCTAATATAGTTGAAAAAATGGTTAAAGGAAGATTAGAAAAAGAATTAAAAGAGGTTTGTTTATTAGAGCAAACTTTCGTTAAAAATCCAGATATAACTGTTAAACAATTAGTTGCTGATGTTGCTAAAGCAGTAGGTTCTGATATAAAAGTTGTTAAAGTTGTGAGATTCGAAGTTGGTGAAGGTATACAAAAGAGAGAAGAAAACTTTGCAGAAGAAGTTGCTAAGCAACTTAAGTAATAACCAAAGAGAGAACACGCAGGTGTTCTCTTTTTTAAAAAATAGAAAAAATGGATATAAAGGACTGAAATAGGAGGTTTCTGATGGATAAACCAATGTACAAAAGGGTATTGTTAAAATTAAGTGGAGAAGCATTAGCAGGAGAAAGAGGTTTTGGTATAAATAATGATGTAGTTAATGATATTGCTATTGCTATAAAAAAAATACAAGAAATAGGTGTTGAAGTAGCTGTAGTAGTAGGTGGAGGAAACTTCTGGAGAGGTAGAACTAGTGAAGGAATGGATAGAACTACTGCTGACTATATAGGAATGTTAGCTACAGTTATGAATGCAATGGCGCTACAGGATGCGCTAGAAAATATAGATGTTGCCACAAGAGTTCAAACTGCTATAGACATGAGACAAATTGCAGAACCATATATAAGAAGAAGAGCAGTTAGACACTTAGAAAAGGAAAGAGTTGTTATATTTGGTGCAGGAACAGGAAACCCTTACTTTACAACAGATACAACTGCAGCTTTACGTGCTGCTGAAATGGAAGCAGAAGTTATCTTGTTAGCTAAAAATGTTGACGCAGTATATGACAAGGATCCAAAAGTACATGCAGATGCTAAGAAATTTACAGAATTAAGCTACATGGAAGTTATACAGAAAGAATTAAAAGTAATGGACTCTACAGCTACATCTTTATGTATGGATAATAAAATTCCAATAAAGGTATTTGAGCTTACAACAGAGAATATAATAAGAGCAGTAAAAGGCGAAAATATAGGAACTACTGTAAAATAATGAAGAATGAAGGAGGAGTAAAATTATGAAACTAGAAATACATAAGCAGTTAGAAGAGAAAATGAATGGGACAATTGATGCCTTAAAGTTTGAATTTGGAACTATAAGAGCAGGAAGAGCTAATGCACAAATGCTAGACAAAATAAGGGTTGATTATTATGGAACTCCAACTCCAATAAATCAAATTGGTGCTATATCTGTACCAGAGCCAAGAATATTAATGATATCTCCTTGGGATAAATCTGCTATGCACGAAATAGAAAAAGCTATAGCTAACTCAGACTTAGGATTAAATCCATCAAATGATGGTGAAGTTATAAGACTTTCTGTACCTGCTTTAACAGAAGAAAGAAGAAAAGAATTAGCTAAAAAAGCTAGTAAAGCTGCAGAGGAGTTTAAAGTTAGAATAAGAAATGAAAGAAGAGACGCCAATGAGAAAATTAAAAAGATGGAAAAAGGCGGAGAATTAACTGAAGATGAATTAAAGAAAGCACAAGATGAAGTTCAAAAAATGACTGATAAATTTATAAAAGAGATAGATACATTATTATCTAAAAAAGAAAAGGATATAATGGAGGTATAATATTGAAAAAATATTATAGCCTTTTAGGTCTTCATGTGGATGAGGTAAAACAATATTTTGATGAACAAGATATAAATTATACCGTAAAATCTATTGAAGGTAAAAAGGATAAAGATAAACTTGTAGTTCCTAGAGTTATAAAAATATCTGAGATAGGTGATAGTGTAGAACTGATAATCACATACTTTTCTGACTCCTTAATTTAAGGAGTCAGAACAATATTGGAGGCAAAATATGAATAACAACATTATATATGACATAGACTTAAATAACATACCTACTCATATTGCTATTATAATGGATGGAAATGGAAGATGGGCAAAATCTAGATTCCTTCCAAGAACTGCAGGACATAAGGCTGGAGTAGAAACTATAAGAGATATAGTAAAAGAATGCTCAAAATTAGGTGTTAAGCACTTAACATTATATGCGTTTTCAACAGAAAACTGGAAAAGACCGAAACTTGAAGTTGACACACTTATGAACTTATTATCTACATACTTAAGAAATGAAATAGCTGAACTTCACCAAAACAATGTAAAAGTAACTGCTATAGGAGATATAAGTGCTTTACCAAAAACTTGTATAAGAGAATTAAACTCAGCTAGGGAAATGACAAAAAACAATACAGGAGTTAACTTAAATTTAGCATTAAACTACGGAAGTAGAGCAGATATAAAAAATGCTCTTATAGATATATTAAAAAATTGTGAAAGTGGTAAAATAGATATAAACAATATTGATGAAGATATTATAAAAAACTATTTAAGCACAAAGTCTATACCAGATCCAGACTTAGTAATAAGAACAAGTGGTGAACAAAGATTGAGTAACTTTTTACTTTGGGAAGTTGCTTATTCTGAGTTTTACTTTACTGATATACATTGGCCTGATTTTAAAAAAGAAGAACTACAGAAGGCTATATACGTATATCAAAAAAGGGATAGAAGATTTGGAGGACTTAAGTAAGGAGATTATTTTATGCTTACAAGAATTATTGCTTCACTAGCTCTGGTTCCATTATTTCTATTTGTTGTATATGGAGGGATTCCTCTATATATAGCTGAGACAGCAATAGTTTATATTGCATTACATGAGTTTTATAAGGCATTTAAAATAAAAGATGTACATCCAATATTCATTATGGGATATTTATTTTCTGTTTATTTAGCTGTAAAAAATATTTTTAATTTACCATTGGAATATACTTATGCAGTGATTTTTATTTTATTTTTAGCAAGTATAATTTATATGTTGATGGGCAAAAAAAATGTTATAGATGTTTCGATTACATTTTTAGGAATTTTTTATATAGGAGTATTTTTAGATTTTATAGTTATAACTATAAATGGATTTGAAAAAGGTAGTATCTATGTATGGCTTATATTTGTTATATCTTTTATGACAGATATATTTGCATATTTTAGTGGTTATTTACTTGGAAAACATAAGTTAATTCCTAAAGTCAGTCCTAAAAAGACTATAGAAGGAGCTATTGGAGGAATAATAGGAAGTACACTTTGTTGTATTTTATTTGGATATTTATTTGGCATTGATTTGCTTCAATTGGCGATAATAGGAAGTATAGGAAGTGTAATAGCTCAGTTAGGAGATTTATTTGCATCTTCTATAAAGAGATATGTAGGGATAAAGGATTATGGAAAAATAATACCTGGTCATGGGGGTATATTAGATAGATTCGATAGTGTTATATTAGTTGCACCTTTTGTATATAGTACGATTAAATTTTTTATTAGATAAAGATTGGTTTGGATTTAAAAGAGCAGTCTATAATTGCTAGTAATGAAAATAGCTATGTAACTTTTAAAAGCAGAGAGATTCTGCAGTTATTAGTTACATAGCTATTTTCATTGCTTGATAATCATTTATAAATTTTATTTTTATAAATAATTAATAAGAGATAAGTAGATTATTGTTACTATTGTATAAATATTAGGTATAATTTAAGTAATATCTCAAAAAAAAAGGAAGATATTTCTATAATATGATAAAATAAATTCAAAGAGTTAATTTCTAGGTAAATAGTACTTTAATTATTTATTAAAATAGATTAGATATTCCATCTTTGATGTTATTGAGTTGGTGATTAAATTTAGAATAGACTAATATTTAAAAATAATTTTTGACTTAGGTCATGATTTATTATTTTTATGAGTTATATCATCATGCAGATAGTGCTTTATACAGAGCAAAAGAAGAAGGAAAAAATACATATTATATGTTTTCTATCTAAAAATAAAATTTGTACTATTAACGATTTGTCAATCTTAGGCATATAAATGATTGGATATTTGTAAATTATATAGACATATTATAATCGAGGTAACAATAATGAAGAAAAAATATGATTTTTTAATTTATGCTGTTGTTTGGATAGTTGTTATTATTATTTTTATATTTTCTCTATACCATAGTATAGAACATATTAAAATCATAAATTATACTGGTATTATTCGCAGTGAAACTCAAAAAGTTGTTAAGCAAGAATTAAACAATAAAAGAAATGATAACTTGATAAGGAAACTAGATAGCATTTTAATAGAGTTGAGAACAGGTAATGGAAAAAATGGATTGCAAAGGTGTGACAATAAGGAATTTCAAGAAAAATTAATTCAAATGGATGCTATGTGGAAATCTATGAAAAAAGAAATTATAAAAGTTAGAAATGGTGGTTCTGGTTGTAAATTATACGAATTGAGTGAAGTGTATTCTTCGTTATCTAATCAAGTTGTTTTTATATCTGAAAAACATTCTGACATAAAATTGCATTCTTTCGCCACTATATTATTTATCTATCTTATAATTTCAACAATAATTCTCTTAATTTGGGAATGTTACAATAAAAGAAAATTTGATAGGATATTTTATACTGATAATTTGACAAAAATAAAAAACCAAGTTGCATTTGAAAATCGAGCTATTGAAATTTTACATCATGCATATAATGGAGAGTATGTGCTATTAAATATTGATATTGACAATTTTAAATATATTAATGATACACATGGATATGAATATGGAGATAAAGTTTTAATAATAGTTGCAAATACACTCTCCAAAACTTTTAATACTAAAGAAACTTGTGCAAGAGTTGGTTCAGATAATTTTGTAATACTTGCAAAATATAGAGATTCTCTCTTAGATGAGATTAGTAAGATTCTGACTGAGGCCATAATATCTGAATTAAATATGAATGTAACTCAAACTATATCTTATTGTATAGGTGCATATCTAGTTGAAGTTGATAAATTGGATTATAAATCTATTAATTCTATAATGGATAAGGCAAATATTGCACATAAGGTAAGTAAAAAGAGAGGGATTTCCTCTACAGTGTGGTATAATGAAAATCTGCTAAAGCAGTTACAAATGGAAAATAATATTTATAATCATATGTACAAAGCACTAGAAAATGAAGAATTCCATATGTATTTGCAACCAAAATTTCAAATATCTTCTTTAAATGTTGTGAGTGCAGAAGCACTTGTACGATGGATTTCTCCAGAGTTTGGTTTTTTGTCACCAGATCAATTCATTCCATTGTTTGAAAAAAGTGGATTTATTATTGATTTAGATTTTTATATGTTAAAGAAAGCATGTTCGTTTATAAAAAAAACATTTATGAAAAAGAATCAATATACTTATCCTATTGCAGTTAATTTTTCAAGAGTTACTATTTACCAAAATGATTTTTACCAAAGATTTTTAGATGTTGTTAGAGAATATGAAATCCCTTTTAAGTATATAGAAATAGAGCTAACTGAAAGTGCTTTTAATGAAATATCTGAGTCGGTTATTTCAATTTTAGATAAACTTAGAAAGTTGGGATTTTTAATTTCTATGGATGATTTTGGTTCAGGATACTCTTCATTAAGTCTTTTGTGTTCTTTATCGATTAATGGTTTGAAGTTAGATAAAAGTTTACTTAAAAAAACCTTTAATCGAGAGAAAGTATATAGTATTATTCAATGTATTATCGAAATGTCACATAGTATAGATATGTCTGTTGTATGTGAAGGTATTGAAACTAAAGAGGACTTAGATTTTTTAAAGACAATTAAATGTGATGTGGGACAGGGATTTTATTTCTCTAAACCCATAGAAGAAAAAGAATTTTTTAATAAATATGTAATTGAAAAATAATATAATGATTTTTTCTACTAATTCGTGCATTGAATTATTTATCTAAATAGATGAAAATTTTCCAAAATAGATAAAATGTGATAGAATATATTTTGCGAGGTGATAATATGATTTCATACGCTCCATTATGGAAATTATTAATTGATAGAAAAATAAAGAAAATGGAATTTGTAAATATATCAGGTATAAGTATTTCTGTTTTAGGTAGATTAGGAAATGATAAATCTGTTTCTATGGATACAATGGAAAAGATATGTCTAGCACTAGATTGTAAAATAGAGGATGTTGTTGAAATAAAAAGAGACATCTAGGGATACTAAAACATTTTATAATACTTTATAAAATACAGAAACCATAGATTGGTTTTGTTTATAGGATGCTATATGAAATTTCTATGAATAGTAAAAATAATTGTTTTAGTAGTGTTATAATGTTCTGATGGGGTATATTTATTATTAGAAAGGATTATTATATGAAAAAGATATCAATTTTAGGTTCTACAGGCTCTATAGGTAAACAAACTTTGGATGTAGTTAGAGAAAATAGAGATAAGTTTGAGATAGTAGCAATATCAGCTAATAGTAATATTGAGTTATTACTAGAACAAATAGTAGAGTTTAAACCTAAATATGTAACAGTTTTTGAGGAAGACAAAGCATTAAAATTAAAAGAAATTTTGTCAAAAAATATAGAAATAGAAGTTTTAACAGGTATGGAAGGATTAAAAATAATATCATCACTTGATGAAGTTGATGTACTTTTAACCGCTGTTGTGGGAATGATAGGGTTAGTTCCAACTCTTTGTGCTATAAGGAAGGGAATAGACATAGCATTAGCGAATAAAGAAACGTTAGTAACTGCTGGAGAACTTGTAATGAGAGAGGCAGAAAAATATAATGTAAATATTCTCCCTGTCGATAGTGAACATAGTGCTATATTTCAATGTCTAAATGGAGAAAATAAAAAAAACATAGAAAAGATAATACTTACAGCATCCGGTGGTCCTTTTCGAGGAAAGAAAAAAAATGAGCTTATAAATATGACTAAAAATGAAGCTTTAAAGCATCCAAATTGGAGTATGGGAAGAAAGATAAGTATAGATTCTTCAACACTTATGAATAAAGGTCTTGAGGTTATAGAAGCTAAGTGGCTGTTTGGAGTAGGACAAGAAAATATAGATGTAGTAGTTCATCCACAAAGTATAATCCATTCAATGATACAGTATACAGATAGCTCAATAATAGCACAATTAGGATGTCCAGATATGAGACTGCCAATACAGTATGCTCTTACATATCCAGATAGAATGGAAAGTAGCTTTGAAAGAATGAATTTTTCAAAATTTAGTACTTTAACTTTTGAAGAACCAGATTTGGAAACTTTTCCATGTTTAAAATTGGCTTATGAATGTTTAAAAATGGGAGGAACTTATTCTTCTGTTTTAAATTCAGCAAATGAAGTTTTAGTAAGTGAATTTTTAGAGGATAAAATTGGTTTCTATGACATACCATATTACATAGAGAAAACTTTAGAAGTTCATAGTAGCATAAGTAAACCAACATTAGAGGAAATTTTAGAAACAGATAGATGGAGTAGAGCTTATGTTGCAAATCTGATAAAAAAATAGGAAGGTGAATTTATGACTATAATAGCTGCATTAATACTATTTAGTATAATTGTATTAATACATGAGTTAGGACATTTTATATTTGCAAAAAGAAGTGGTATCAAAGTAAATGAGTTTTCTATAGGTATGGGACCTAAGATATATAGTGTAAAAAAAGATACTGAGTATTCTATAAGGGCTCTACCGATTGGTGGATATGTCAGTATGGAAGGTGAAGATGAAGAACAAATAAGTCCAAATTCTTTTGGAAATAAATCTATATTACAAAGATTTAGTACTATTGTAGCAGGACCAATATTTAATATAATATTAGCAGCAATACTTTTGGTACCAGTATTTTTGTATATAGGTTCTCCAACAACTAAATTAGGAAAGATAATGCCAGATACTCCTGCACAGGCGGTAGGACTTCAAGTAGGAGATAAGATAAATAAAATTAATGGTAATTCTGTTAAGACTTGGGATGAAGTTGCAAATATAATAAACACTTCTTCTGGTGGAGAATTAAAACTTAGTATAACTAGAGACGGAAGTGATAAAGTTGTAAATGTAACACCTAAAAATAACAATGGAAAGTATGAAATAGGAATTCAACCACAAAGAGAAAAAGATTTTTTTGGTTCAATAGTAAATGCTTGTAAAACTACTGTAGATATGACAAAACAGATGCTGACATTCTTAGGTCAAATGATTACAGGGCATGTCCCAGGAGGAATTGGAAATGCCGTAGCAGGTCCAGTAGGTGTTATTGGTATGGTATCAGATGCAGCTCGTACGGGCATCATAAATGTAGTATATTTAGCTGTTGTCATAAGTTTAAACCTAGGTATAGTAAATCTATTGCCAATACCAGCACTTGATGGATGGAGAATACTTATGTTATTATTAGAAGCTATTAGAGGTGGTAAAAAACTCGACCCAAATAAAGAAGGCATGATAAATGTTGTTGGTTTTGGAGCCTTAATGCTATTTATGCTTTTTATCACATATAAAGATATATTAAGATTATTTCAGTAATTTAGTTTTTTAGAGAGTTTAAGAAAAGGGGCTATGTAGTTTTAAATGAGAATAAATTAATTTTAATGTATGAAATTTATTCTTATTTAACTATATAGCTTTTTAATTTATAATATACATGTAGATTATAATGTTTTAATATTTTAATAGATTTAATATAAAATAATATATAGAGGTGGAATATGAGTTACGAGAGAAGAAAGACTAGAGAAGTAAGTGTGGGCAATGTAAAAATAGGAGGAGAAAATCCTATAAGTATACAATCTATGACAAACACTGATACAAGAGATACAGATGCCACAATAGCTCAAATAAAGAGACTAGAGGAAGCTGGTTGTGATATAGTTAGAATTGCTGTTCCTGATATTAAAGCTGCTAAAAATATAAGAAAGATAAAGTCTAGTATAAATATACCAATTATTGCCGATATACATTTTGACTATAAGTTAGCTCTTGAAGCTATAGAACAAGGTGTGGATGGTATTAGGATAAATCCTGGTAATATCGGAAGTATAGAAAAAGTTAAGATGGTAGTTGAGAAATGTAAGGAAAGAAATTTAAAAATTAGAATTGGAGTTAATGGTGGTTCTTTAGAAAAAGAACTCTTAAAAAAGTATGGCTCTGCAACTGCTGAAGCATTAGTTGAAAGTGCAATGGGACATATTAAGATTCTTGAAGATTTAGATTTTCATAATATAGTTATATCTCTAAAATCATCTGATATTTATAAAACTGTTGATGCATATGAATTAATATCAAAAAAAGTTGATTATCCTCTTCATGTTGGGATTACGGAATCTGGAAGTATCTATAAAGGGACAATAAAGTCTTCTATAGGAGTAGGGGCACTTCTTCTTAAAGGAATTGGAGATACTGTTAGAATATCTTTAACAGGTGACCCTGTTGAAGAGGTTTTTGTTGGCAAACAGATTTTAAGAAGTTTGGGACTTTTGAATGATAAAATTAAGGTTATATCATGCCCTACATGCGGTAGATGTAATATAGATTTAATTAGTGTTGTAAATGAGGTTGAAGAAAAGATTGGTAGTATGGAAAAAGATATCACTGTTGCAATTATGGGCTGTGCTGTAAACGGACCTGGTGAGGCTAGAGAAGCAGACATAGGTATTGCTGGTGGTAAAGGTGAAGGTCTTTTATTTAAAAAAGGTGAAATAGTAAGAATGATTGATGGTGACAAATTAGTTGATGAGTTGCTAGAAGAGATTGAAAAGTTATAGTATACAATCGAGATATTATTAATTGACTAGATTTTTAAATACTTTTAGACTAGGTTTTATCTATAGTATTTAATCATCTGGTCATTTTTAATTTTATAAAGTTCACTAAATTTAATAAATCTACATTCTGATTTAATGATACATGTATGATTTAAATTTTAGTTTTGAGTTATAAAAATTAAAAAAATATTTAATATAATGAAAGTTTCCATCAATAGTATTGAAATTTGATTGAAACTATGATAAGATATAGTTACTAGAATTATTGGTAGATTATGTTAACATAAATATTAATGTTTTTGGGAAATTGTTTTATTAGAAATTAAATAGAAGAAGGGGTGAAGAACTGTGAGATATAAAAAAATGTCTAGTTTACCTATTTTAGTTGTTGCCTTATTGATTACTGGAACGACAACAACATTTTCTCTTAATACAACCAATTCAGAAAGAACAAGTGTATACTTAGCAAGCACAGAAAGTACTGTCACAAATAAAATCTCAGATGTTTCAAATAGTAAAGGTCTTGTTTATAATGAAAATATTCCATTATTTATAAATAATAGCAAGATACAGTATGATGATACTCCGTATCATTGGCCTAGCAATGTTATAAACTTAACAAATATCAGTAAAAAGGCGATTATGGATTATGAAATTACATGTTTAGCATATGATAAAAATGGAAAACCACTTGAGCTATACTGGGATGCTCGAAATGTAGCAACAAACGGTGAAGTAGGAAGTGTTGGATTTAGCCCAGATGGTGTAGACTATGGCATTGTTGCAGGTATATCTCCTGTGTCTCCAAAATCATACTCACATACTTATAGAAAAATGCAACAACAACCACCAAAGGACATAATAAATATGTTTGAAAAACAACAAGGTAAGGCGTGGGTAGAAAAATGGTTGAAAGAATGGCAGCAAATGGAGAAAGAATATGCAAAGAAAAATGCAATAGTTCCAGGTAAGAATCAAAATGATGCTTCTCTATTGTTTGATAAATGGAAACAATCAACTGGAGAGCATGATGTAAAGTACATCATATCCTGTGTAAAACAAGTAACATTTAGCGATGGTAGTGTATGGAAAAATTCAGCATACGAGAATTGGTTGAAAAGCTTTCAAGGGAAAGCAGTGGCTACTAGCGTATTAGAAAATTACTATAAGTAATATTTAATGATAGTAAAATTAAGTATGAATTTAACTAATGTTAATCTAGCTAAATATAAACTGCTTTGTTTGAAAATGCCAGTGTTACAAAGACATTTTTATTGTGACAAAATGGCTTATATGCAGAAGATTATAGGCATGTGTCATGTTTTGATACATGCTTTTTTATTTTGAATATATACTTTCTATAAATTTAGGATTTTTAGTTATGTAATTTTATATATACATTTTTAGTTTTTTACATAGATAGTGAAATAATGTGATAGTTTTGCGTTTTAAAAATCTTAGTTAAGATATTTATTAAAAAAGATAATAGAAATGTTTGCAATAGAATAGTTAAAGGTGAAAATGTTATACAGATAGTATAAGAAAGATTAGTATTATTTAATTTTGATAAAAGAATAATTTGATAAAAGTAGATAAAACTAAAAATGGTTTTCTAGAAAATAAAATCTATCTAATTATATTTACTTACCAAGACCATTACTTGATGTAAGCATTTTTCTACTATACTTTCTCCATACTCTAGTATAAAATCATCCAATTGTGTATCTATAAAACTGCAATAATCATACGAACTACCAATATAAGCAGTTAGTATATGTGTACATCTATCCATTTTATCTCCAAACATATATCATTTATCCCCCTAAAAAACTTACATAAAAAACAAAAAGAAAATATCCTTTTGGCAACTGGCTAACATAACTTATAAGAATCTTATAAGCCTTAGTCCCTATAGCTTTGCGTCACTAAATTTCTCTAGTTTTGCCGATTTAGTTTTATTCTACACTTACATAATACAATAGAATGAATTATTATTCAACACACTTATTTGAAAATTAAATAAGTTTAGGAATATGAATTTGATTTTGCAGAAAAAATAGATGTACTTTCAAATTATATGAGATTGATTGGGGCTAAATAATTTATTTAAATAAAAAATAGCTGATTTAATACCAACTGTATATAAATAGAGTCTTGAATTGTATCACTTAGTTATATGGATATAATTCATAATAAGTTAGCAATAAATCAACCATTTTACTATAACTCTGAGTACCTTCAGCAACACCATTAGCTTTTAAGTAAGAGTTGTTAAACTCATTAGAAATTTCATCAATTTTACCTTCATATTTTTGCCAAAATTCACTTTCATTTTTTAAATCTCTACGGACAGAATCTGAAATACCAGTAGAAATAGCAACATAGGCATTATAATCAACCTTACTTAAAGCAGAAGCAGTATGATTTAGAGCTAAAATATAACCAGAATAGTTAAAATCAATATCAGGATGTTTTATAGAAGTAAGATACGCTATAAAATTAGCCTCATCTTCACTAGCAAATCCCCTTTGATGTGCCATTTCATGCTCAACTGTACAAGGAATATACAAATCAGGTATTGCTACATTTACATTTGCCTCACCTGTAAAAGGAAAGTATATGCCAGTTATTCCTGTATAGCACATGAGATTTGATGAAATAATATACTTAGGTTTAGAATAACTGCCACTAACACTAGGTAATATATCAAAGACATTATCATATCCTAGTTGGGCTCTATTTATGACACCCTTGTAATCTGTATTAGATTTTACAATGCCATTTTTATCTTGTAATGTGAGTTTTCTAGTTTCATTTGCTTTAGTTACAAGGAATTTATATAATTTAGTAAGTTCTTTAACACTATGTTGTTTTGATTGGATAGAAGTATTGTTTTCTAAGTTATATTTATTTATAAGTGTATTTTCAAGTGGAATCCTATTATAGTTTATTCCCCAAAGCACTACAAAAAGAAAGTAGACTATTGATACAATAGATAATATATTTAAAATAGAATTCTTTAGAAATGTATTTAATTTTTTGTTCTCATTAAGAATTGTAGATAAAGTAGAACATAAAAATAAGAAGATAGATATAACTATTATGTAAATTGTAATTTCATAGAGAGAAAATGGAAAAATTCCTGAGACTTTACTCAATATTTGTACAATTATTTTATCTATAAATTGAGAGTAATATTTTTCAATAATATTTGGAACTTTGCTGGCTATAAAATTTAAAAGCAAAGCAAGAGGAAAAAGAATTAAAGAAAAACATTTTGTTTTTTTGCTCATGTTTCACCTCGTATACACTAGTTTATATAAACATATTATATATCAATTGAAGATAGATTGCAAAATAAGTATAAATATATCCATTTATAACTTTATACTAAATAAATGATAAGTTATAATATATTAATATGAATATATATATAGCTAATAATAGAAAATATTAATTATATAAGGAGTAGATAAAAATATGATAATAAAACTTACTAAAGACAATTTCAATTTTAGGTTTAAACAATATGAAGGGATGTTTTTTCATGCGGAAGTAACTGAAGAAGATGAGTCAATTAGATACAAAATAACTAAGGATAAAGAAGGTACAGAGTTAAAAGAATTTGGAAGTACACATATAAAAGATAACATGATATATGTGCCTCAAATAGAAGCATACATAGATTTAAACAGTATAAAATAAAGCTTGTAAAGTTTTAAGTAAAAATAAAGATTATGTTAGATAGAGTAGGATTAGAAGTAATTGTGGACAATGAAAAAGGATTGAACTTATACAAAAAGTTAGACTTTGAAATAGAGGACATTAAAAAATATGTTGTAATCAGAGATGGAAAATTTGAAGATGTTTATACTATAGGAAGATATAATAAAAATTTAATCTAAAGAAGCTAATAGAGAAGTAGAATAGAATATCTTTAATAAATAGTTTTCATTAAAGATATTCTATTTTACTTCTCTATTGTATTAAAAAACTTATTTTTAAATGTTTAAAAAAACATTCTATATACAAATAAAATTATTAGCAATATCAAAGCTATTTTAAAAGCTAAACTAGCAACAGTTTTGATAATTTTTACAGAAACACCTATAGCAACTATAGCAAATACTATTTTAAAGAGTAAATCTATATCCATATTTAAGCCTCCTATTCTATAATACATATAGATATTATTGACAAATATCTAGGAAAAAATTCCATCAATATACTACAATAAAATGTTTATATTTGTAATTTATTGAATATGTTATTATATAATACATAAAAAAATAAATCAAGCTAATAATAAAATACTTATAAAAGGTATAGATATAACTGAAAATAGTGTTGTAAAAAACACACATTGTGAAGCCAGTGTTATATTAGAGTCATATTGATTAGCCATTATAGCAGTATTTGCAGCAGCAGGCATGGAAGAAATTACTACTGGTATAGCTAAAATCATCTTATCATCTATCCATCCTTTTAGAATAAAATATACAATTACGGGAAGTATCAATAATCTTATAAAAGTAACTATATATAACTTTTTGTTTACAAAGCAATAGAGAGCTGAAGAATTAGCAAGTAAGCTTCCAATGATAATCATGGATATTGGTGTAGTTATATTTCCCAACATCTTAAGTGGTTCATTTATAAATTGGGGTAATCTAAGTCCTGTCACAAATAAAAAAATTCCAATAACAATAGCTATTGTAGCAGGGCTTATAAGTGATTTTATTGAAAAACCTTTATTTGTGCTACCTTTAGATAAAAGGTAAATTCCTAAAGTAAAAGAAAATAAATTAAAAGGTAAATTGAATATTGCAGTATAGAATATAGCTTCATGACCCAGAACTGCCTCAATTACAGGATAACCCATAAAGGCAACATTTGAAAAGACAACTATATACTGATATATTCCCAAATCTTTTTTATCATTACATTTTAAAATGTATTTTAATAAAAATGCAATTACAATTGAAACTATATACATAATCAAAGATGTAAATAATAACAATAGTATTTTTTGTATCATCTTATTATCGAAGTTAATTTGCATTGAACTAATTATCATTGATGGTAAAAAAACTGTCATTGTCAAAGTTGAAAGTTTAGATGTACAGTGCTCATCTAATAAGTTGAATTTTCTGACAAAATATCCAACTAAAATAATTATAAATAAAACTGCAACTTGAATAAAAATATTGCTGAAATTCATAAAATGTCCCCCCTATATATACATTATATACCAATTGCATAATAAAATCTAATGATTATAAAATTTAAAATTTAATGTTACAATATAGTGACAAAAGGTAAAAATTCAATATTATAGCATTAATTATAGATTATAATGTATAATAATGTTTGAGAGAATATATTTTATAAAATGGGTAGGTAGCGAATAATGAAAAATACAAAATTTTCTATAAAAAAAATAAAAAATATATCTAATGACCCGAAAGTCGTACATACTAAAGGTGCTCTTCTTGAAAAGATGGGTAAGACAGAAAGTGCAATAGAATTGTACAAGAGTGCTGCATTAGATAATTATGTGAAATCTCAATATACTTTGGGAAATATATATGAAAGTAAAAAACAATTTAAAGAAGCAGAAAAGTGGTATTCAATGGCATATAAAAGTGGAAGTGAGGACGCTGCTTTTGATTTAGGCAATATGTATTATAAATTAGATGGTTATGAGTATGCTATATATTGGTATGAAAAGATAGCAAATTTAGGTTATTTACAAGCACAAAACAATTTAGGTGTATGTCATTTTAAAATGAAAGATTTTATAAGATGTGAAAAATGGTTAAAAGCAGCAGCAGACAATAATTTAGGTAAAGCTTGTTTTAATTTAGGAGTATTATACACTTTTTTGGAGAAGGATGATGAAGCATACGAATATTATAAAAAAGGTTCTGTGCTTTTAGACGATGATGCAAAATATAATTTAGCAATATTAAATGGAAAAAAGAAAGATAATAAATCAACAGTAAGTTTATATAAACAATTGTATAAGTCAGGTCATATGAAAGGTTGCTTTAACTTGGGTATGATTATGGAAATAAATGATAATCTAGAAGAAGCAGAAAAGTATTATAAAAAGAGTGCCGATAGAGATGATGTAAAGTCTGAGTATAGACTTGCATATGTATATGATAGAAAAGAAGAATTGGGAGATGCAATCTATTATTATGAGAAAGCAATACAAAAAAATCATACACTTTCTAAATATAGACTTGCTAATTTATATAATAGGGAAAATGAGATAGAAAAAGCAAAAACTTATTATAAAATGGCAGCTGAAGATGATATAACAGAGGCAAAAAATAATCTAGCTGGTATATATTTTGAAGAAAAAGACTATGAAAATGCTATTAGGTATTATGAAGATGCCATAGCTGTTGGATGTAAAAGTTCTCTTGAAAATCTTGGGGATTTATATTATAAAAATCAAGATATAGAAAAAGCGATTTCGTATTATTCAAGAATTCCAAATAACGTATCTTGTCAAATAAAATTAGGAAATATTTATGAAGATTTAAATAATATCGAAGAAGCTATAAGTTGGTATAAGAAAGCATCTGAAAATGGAGATACTAGGTCTAGCTATAGATTGGGGTGTATATATGAAAATCTAGGAAATACAAAAAATGCTAGAAAGTATTTTGAAATGGCAAGTAGCAAAAGTCATATGAATGCTCGTATACATCTAGGTAGAATTTATTTTAGAGAAGGTAAGTTGGAAGAGTCTAAAATGATGTTTGATACACCTGCTAATGAGAATAATGTGTATGCCCAACATATGGTAGGATTAATTTATGATATCTTCTATAAAGATTATGTAAATTCTAAATTTTGGTATGAAAAAGCTAGGTCACAAGGTTGTGTTGAATCGATATATAATTTAGGGCAAATTTATTTAAAGTTAAATGATGACGTAGAAGCTGAGAAATATTATAAAGAAGGTATTAAATATGGAAGTAAGAAGTGTGAGTATATGCTTGCGGGTCTTTATTATAAAAAAAGTCTAGATATGTATACTTCTTTGGCAAATGAAGAATACGATAATTGTGGAGAGATAGTAGAAGGTTTTCCTAATTTAAATATAGACTTCGATGAAGTATTAATTCCTCCATTTAAATTACAAGAAGAGGAAATAGATGAAGAAGAGTATGTACCAATTTATATACTAAATATAAAAGAAAGTTTAGATTCAATGTTAGAAGGACTTGAAACTGAAATGATTATAGATGAAGAATATGATAACTAAAAAAGCATTGTAAGATTATATAAATTTAAATATATAAAAGCCATTAGAATAAATGAAAATCAATTAATTCTAATGGCTTCTTTTATTAATCTTTTATAATAACTTGTTTCTTGACATGAAAAATGTAATCACTATACATATTATAGAGGTAATAAGAAGTATTATCCAAAATCCATTTGGGTTATTAGAAAATGGCATGTTGATAACATTCATACCAAAGAATCCTGATATTATTGTAGGTATTGAGAAAATTAGTGTGACCACTGTTAAAATTTGCATAACATTATTCTGATTATTACTTATAATTGCGCTGAAAGCATCCATAATTCTACTCAATATATCTCCATATATTTTAGCCATATCAAGAGCTTGTCTATTTTCGACTATAACATCTTCTAATAGGTCTTCATCATCTGGATATTTCTTAATGCCAGCAGTTCTAACCATTTTGTTTAAAACAAGTTCATTAGCTTTTAGTGATGTAGAGAAGTATACCAAAGACTTTTCTAATTCCAATAATTGAACCAATTCTTTGTTTTTCATTGATTTGTAAATTTCTCGCTCTATTATGATTGTCATTTTATTTATTTTTCTTAAGTAATGCAAGTAATAAGCTGCATTTTTGTGAAGAATTTGAAGCAAAAAGCGAGTCTTTTTAAATGTAAAAAAATCTTTAATATGACCAACTATAAAGTCGTTTAAAATCTTAGTTTGTGCATCGCAAACTGTTACAATAGCTTCTTTAGTTAGTATAATACCTAAGGGTATTGTAGTATAATGAGAAGAATTAGAGTCACTTTCGTCTACTGGTATATCTATAAGTATAAGAGTATGATTGTCTTCAACATCTATTCTTGAGCGTTCTTCTTCATCTAGTGCAGATTCTATGCTTTCTACATCTATATTTAATAAATTAGAAATTTCGTTGATTTCACTATGATTAGGTTCAACAAGATTTATCCAACAGCCATCTTCAAAAAAACTAAGTTTCTCTAATTTTGAATCTATAGTTTTGTAATATCTTATCATGGCAACACATCCTTTATTCAGTTTTATATAAATCTCATCATTTAATAGTATCTATTAATTAACTAATTTATATAACTGAATATATGTATTAGTTTTAATTTTAGATATTATTAAGTGATGAAAATGTAAAAAATTCTCTCCGCAACGGACTAGTATCCATTGCCCATCACTCTCCTTATTCATTATTTTATATATGCCTATTTACGCAATTCGTATTTTAAGCACTCTTTAATATAATACCTTTTCCAAGTATATAAATCAAGTTTTGATTTGATTAAATAATATTTTTGCCATAATTTACATATAAAATATACAAGTTATATTTAATTTAAATAAAGAATATATATATTATGAGTGAAATTAGTAAATATATTAAAAAAATAAGGATGTATCTATGTATTTACTTATTTGTAATAATATATTTAAAAAAGTGCATTTTATTTTCAAAACTGAATTTCATTTATAATTTATAACGAAAATAAAAGGGCATAAATATAAGAGAATGAGAGGTTATCAGAGATATGAGTGATTTTAAAGAAATTTTGGCAGAAGAGATTAAGAATAATCCATTTGGATTGATAGGTAAAGATTGGACACTTATAACTGCAGAAAATGAAGGAAAAGTAAATACAATGACTGCCAGCTGGGGAGGGCTTGGAGTTATGTGGGGAAAAGATGTTGTTTTTGTAGTAATAAGACCACAGCGTTATACTAAGGAATTTATAGATAATACAGATAAATTTTCTTTGACTTTTTTTGATGAAGATTTTCGCAAAGAGCTTTCATATTGTGGGAAAGTATCTGGTAGAGAAGAGGATAAGGTATCACAGATTGGATTTAATATAGAACACTTAAATAATACACCTTATTTTAAAGAAGCTAAGATGGCTATTATATGCAAAAAAATGTATAGTCAGAAACTTGAACCTAAATGTTTTATTGCTGAGGGCATAGATGGAAGATGGTATCCACAAAAGGATTACCATACTTTATATATAGCTGAAATAACCAATGTACTTGTAAAAGAAGATTAGATAGAAGATTAATATATTAATATTACATTTAATTAAATAAAACATCTATAAAAAGAGGTTGACACAAAAAAGCTAAGGAAGTAAATATGTTAATAAAGATTAATAAATAACGTATTTAAACTCCTTAGCTTGATAAAATTTTAATTTACCATTCTTTAAATTATAATTCAGAAATTAATTCATTGATAACATCTTCAACAGTACTTAATTTATCAATTTTATAGGCATCATTTCCACAAAATAAAAGTGAATTTTCAACATCTCCTTTAACTGCATTGATTAGAGCTTGAGAAATACAGTAAGGTGTTTCTTTTGGATTACAAGGAATCAAACAATTATAGCATTTCTTTATTTCTGGACGATTTATCTTAACTTCTTCTATAAATTTGTTTCTTATAGCACGTCCAGGAAGACCTACAGGGCTTTTAACTATGTGAACATCTTCTTCACTAGCATTTATGTATGCCATTTTAAAGTTCTCATGTGCATCACATTCATAAGTAGCAACAAATCTTGTACCAACTTGTACACCACCTGCACCCATGTCTATATATTTTTTAACATCACTACTAGAAGTTATACCACCAGCAGCAACGACTGGGATGTTTCTACCAAATTTTTCTCCATAGGTATTTGCAACTTTTAAAATTTCAACAAATTCCTTATCATAGTCTATAGAATCTATGTTATCAAGTTCCTCATTAGAGTATCCAAGGTGACCACCAGCTTTTGGACCTTCGACAACTATTAAGTCAGCAGTAGTTTTCTCTTTTCTATCCCACATTTTTAAAATTACACTAGCAGCTTTTGAAGTTGAAACTATGGGTGCTATTTTTACATTACTTCCTTTTACTAATGATGGTAGTTTGTTAGGTAATCCAGCTCCAGATATTATAAGGTCTACACCAGCTTTAACAGCTTCTTTTACGTATGTTTCATATTCTTTCATAGCTACCATAAAATTAATACCAATAATACCACCATTTGAGATTTCTTTAGCTCTAGAAATATGTTTTTTTATAGCTCTTAAATTTGCATTTATAGTGTTAGTTTCAAAATCTTCTTCGTCATATCCAATTTGAACTCCAGAAATTACGCCAACACCACCAAGCTTAGCAACTGCACCAGCTAGTGATGATCTAGATATACCAACGCCCATTCCACCTTGAATTATAGGAACTTTTGCAACTAAATCTCTAATTATTAACTCTTTTATGATAATCCCTCCTCAATGTAAACATGTTTAAAGAACTAGATTATAATACTTAATATTATTACCTAGTCCTAATTATTATACTACAAATTATAATAAAAGAGTAGTTATATTTTGTACATGGGACGATAATTATATGATATTTAAAACAGCTCCATTAGAATCACAACATAACTCTTTTATTTCCCAATCAGATTTTAATTTTGATAGATAATACTTCATATTATCTACAAAACCATCATCATTTTCCTTTATTAAAGACATTATAGTAGGTCCAGCTCCACTTAAAAATACTCCAATACTATTTAATTGTTCAGATTTTTTAACAATATCATTGTAATTTTCAATTAGAGTTCCTCTATAATCTTGATGCAATTTATCTTGACAAGCTACTTTAAGAAGGTCAAAGTTTTTGTTTAGTAGAGCAGATACTAGTAAAGCAACTCTACTGACATTGAATATACCATCAGAATATGGTATTTTCTTTGGTAAAATACCTCTAGCTTTTTCAGTTGATAGCTTAAAATTAGGTATCATTGCACAAAATTTAAGTTCATTAGGAATTTTTATAATATCATAGTGTATATTCTCATTATCAGTAACAGATACAATCATATTTCCTAAAATAGCAGGAGCAACATTATCTGGGTGACCTTCTATTTCTGAAGCTATACTTAGTAATTGAGTCTTATTTAAATTAGAATTTGATAGAGCATTTGCAGCTATAACACCAGCTACTATACAAGATGCACTACTGCCAAGACCTCTACATATAGGTACATCGCTTTGGATTTTTATTTTGATACCAGTAGGTATTTTTTCTGGCTTAACTCTATCAAAAAAGTACTTCATAGATGTATAAACTAAATTATTTTCATTTTTGTAAGCATCTTCACAACCTTCTATTTCAAGACCACTTTCAATTTCTTCAACATAAAATTTATTGTATATATTTAATGCAATTCCAAGACAATCAAATCCTGGACCTATATTAGCACTTGTTGCAGGAACTATAATCTCTAACATAACAATCACCTATACCTTTAAGAATTTTTTTATAGCTAGTTTTAATTCATCTTTTTCACAAATATCTTTATGTAGTATTTCAGCATCTTTAAGATTTTTAATAGGTTTTGGTATATCTATTTTAGAAATACTTGATAATCTGTCAATTATAGCAAAGTCATCAAGGTTTTTAAAATCACAGTCTATAGATTTTAGAACATTTTCAGAAAACTTGAATGGACTTGCAGTACTTACAATAACAGTTTTTGTGTTATCAGAAGTTTCTTTTTTATACTTTTCGTAACAATTGTATGCAACAGCAGTATGAGTATCTATCAAATAATTATAATTTTTAAACACATTATTTATCGTGTTTTTAACTTCTTCTTCATTTGAATATTCTCCATAGAATGAAACTAAATTTTTTTCCATATCCTCATTTATCTTGTAGACTCCCTTATCATTAAGGTCTAATAGCAATTTATTTACAATATCAGTATTTTTATTTGATATTTCAAACAGTAAGCGTTCTAAATTACTAGAAATTAATATATCCATAGAAGGAGAAGTAGTCAATTTTAATGCTCTATTTTTATCATATACACCAGTTTTAAAGAAATCATAAAGAACATTGTTATCATTTGATGCACATATCAATTTGTTTATTGGAAGACCCATTTGTTTAGCATAATATCCAGCTAGAATATTACCAAAATTACCAGTTGGGACAACAAAATTTATTTTATCATTTAACTGTATCTCACCATTATCAACTAATTTCATATATGAATAAAAATAGTATGCAACTTGTGGAAGAAGTCTTCCTATATTAATTGAATTTGCGGAAGATAATATATAATTATTATCCAATAATTTTTGATTAAATTCCTTATCAGAAAAAATTTTCTTTACACCTGATTGTGCATCATCAAAATTTCCTTTTATACCAATTACATATGTATTTTTTCCAGTTTGAGTTTTCATTTGAAGTTTTTGTACTGGACTTACACCATCTTCTGGGAAGAATACAATTATCTTTATTTTATCTATATCTTTAAATCCTTCAAGAGCAGCCTTTCCTGTATCTCCAGATGTGGCAGTAAGAATCACAACATCTTTCTCTAAATTATCTTTCTTGATAGATGTTTTAAGAAGATGAGGCATTATAGTAAGTGCCATATCTTTAAACGCTAAAGTTGGACCGTGGTATAGTTCTAAGAAATAAGTATCATTTACTTTATTTAATGGAGCTATACTAGTGCAATCAAACTTTTCGTCATATGCATTTTCTATACAATTTTTAATTTCATCTTCAGTAAAATCACATAAAAATTTACTAAGTACAAAAAATGCTATCTGAGAATACGTTAAATTTACTAAATTTATAAGTTCATTTTTTACATTTGGAAATTTACTTGGGACATAAAGACCACCATCATTTGAGATTCCTTTTATTATTGCTTGTGATGCAGTTACTTTTTCTTCGGTGCCTCTCGTACTTGAATAATACATTTTTTATAACCCTCCATATATTTTAAATTTTTAATTAGCTAATTAAGTTAGATACAGAATACTTTAAAAACTGAATTTGGATAATAAAAAAAGACCCTCATCCCTAAAAAGGGACGAGAATCTGTTTCCCGCGGTTCCACCCAAATTGATTTTAAAAAATCCACTTGATACTTTAACGCAAGTAATAAAAACGTCTATTCCTACTAAAATCATTAAGATAACTTCAGATAGAAGCTCCTAGGTAGTTTTCAACCTTTCTAGTTAGGGAAACATTTCAGCTAGTAGTTTCCTTCTCTGGTAACCGATTCAGATTTACTCTTCCTAATCAATGCCTTTCAATATTCTTAATATTATTAATTATTCTAGATTATAAAACAGACAAAGTCAAGTATTAATATAAAAATTTGGAAAAAATATTTTTTAAAGTGGAAAAAAATATAATCAAATTGGGTATTAGAAAAATATTTTTTTAACTTTTTTAAAAGCTTAAAAGGTTAGAATTTCGTAGTGATGAAGCTGTTTTTAATAAAAGTAATCAAAAGATAACTGTTACATATCTGTAATATTACAATCTTATACTACACTATATTACAAAAAAAGTTTACAAAACTTTAATTTGAAAAATGTAATTATATGGTATATCATATAAATATAAGTAAATAGTGTTAATATTTAAACTATTAATAATAATTGGTTTAATAAAATTATATAATTAATAATGTTTAATTTGAAGAAATTATTAGTGTAAAACTACATATATGTTCAAATTAAATTCATAAATATTTCACATAATAGTAGTATACTGTAAACAAAAGGAGGTATTAAATATGGGAATAGTATTTATAACAGTAGCATTAGTTTTGGTTATGTATG
The DNA here is from genome assembly GCA_021561035.1 of Clostridioides sp. ES-S-0054-01. Classification (NCBI taxonomy): domain Bacteria; kingdom Bacillati; phylum Bacillota; class Clostridia; order Peptostreptococcales; family Peptostreptococcaceae; genus Clostridioides; species Clostridioides sp. ES-S-0054-01. The sequence goes on along the minus strand of CP067346.1, from coordinate 2,112,544 downwards.
GACTTTCAATTCTGTCATATATATCAGAAAGCAATATATTAGAAGACACTGTAAATGATAACCAATAAGGTTTTAAATTATATAAATAAGTGAGAACTGTAAATAAAAGTTAAATTTTATTTGCAGTTTTTTTATATATATGTAAAATAAAGTAAACTAATAAAAAATAATCCTCAATATTTAAATAACGGGTTATTAAAATTCTTAAGAGCTATCGGAAAAAATGGGTTTTGTTCAAGAAGATAATTTGAAGAATATGTTTTTTAGGAGATAATAATCAACCAATTTGGAAAGGTACATTCATATACTCAAAACTAAATAGAAAAAATAGACAAATTGAAGTTTATTTAACTTAGTTAAGAGAAGTAAATTACTTTTGTCAATTAACAAAAAATAATGTTTTATTTATAGTATATATGGATAATAATAGTAAAGTATAATAATAATGAGAATAATATATAAGAAATAATAATATAAAGAGAGGTAAAACGTTATGGTAGATATCATTGTAATTGGTGCTGGACCAGCAGGTTTAACTTCAGCAATTTATGCTATGAGAGCAGGATTAAGCGTTACAGTATTTGAAAAAAATATTTATGGAGGGCAAGTTGCAAGTACATCTGAGGTGGAAAATTATCCAGCAGTTCAAAAGATTTCTGGAGTAGAATTTTCTAATAATATATATAATCAAGCAGTTGCTCAAGGTGTTGATATTCAGTTTGATGAAGTTGAAGAGATAAATTTAGAGGGAAAAGTAAAGGTTGTAAAGACCTCTTCGGGAGAACATAAAGCAAAGGCTGTTATTCTTGCAAATGGAGTTGAAAGACGTAAATTAGGTTGTGTAGGAGAACAAGAATTTACAGGTAGAGGAGTATCTTACTGTGCAACATGTGATGGAGCATTTTTTAAAGATAAAGAAGTAGCCATAGTAGGTGGAGGTAATACTGCACTAGAAGATGCTTTGTTTTTAGCCAATAATTGTACAAAAGTGTATTTAATTCACAGAAGAGATAGTTTTAGAGGTGAAGAAGTATTGGAGAAATCTGTGAAAGCAAGAAAGAATATTGAGATACTTTACAGTCATAGTGTAGAAAAAATTGAAGGGGAAAAGACTGTATCAAAAATAGAAGTAAAAAATTTAAAGACCGAAGAAAAAAGAACTATAGATGTTAGTGGTATTTTTATTGCTATAGGTCTTAAACCTAATAATAAAATGTTTGAAAATGTTCTTGATTTGGATGAAGGTGGATATATAGTTTCAGATGAGTCTTGTACAACATCAATAGAAGGTGTATATGTAGCAGGAGATAGTAGAACTAAGTTTTTGCGTCAAATAATAACAGCAGCATCAGATGGAGCTATTGCAGCCGTTCAAGCAGCTAACTATATAAATGTTGAATAGTATAAATTTCAAATAAAAATAGCCATATAAACTGAAATCATCTTTCAGTATTATATGGTTATTTTGCTAACTAGAGGTAAATATATGTTTTATTTACCTTGTCTAGACTTGTTATATCTTAATCTATCATGTTCATTTAAGAATCTTTTTCTAAGTCTTATAGAATCAGGTGTAATTTCAACTAATTCATCATCTTCTATAAATTCTAGAGCCTCTTCAAGAGTAAATATTCTAGGAGGAGATAATTTTATAGCATCATCTGAACCAGAAGCACGTACATTACTCATTTTCTTGTTTTTACAAGGGTTGACTACCATATCATCTTTTCTAGAATTCATACCAATTATCATACCTTCGTAAACTTCTACACCAGGGTCTACGAACATTACAGCTCTATCACTTAAAGCATTAAGAGAATATCCCATAGTAACACCAGGTCCTTGGGCTATTAAAACACCATTTCCTCTTGAAGGTATTTCTCCTTTGAATTCTTCAAATTTTTCAAATGAACGAACTAAAGTACCTTCTCCACGAGTAGCGTTTATAAATTCACTTCTATATCCTAAAAGACCACGAGTAGGTGCCAAGAATTCTATTTTTACATAGTCTCCTTCTATTGACATAGATTCCATCATACCTTTTCTCATATTTAATTCATTTATAATAGTACCAGAGTAAACTTCAGGACAGTTTACGACAACTCTCTCTATTGGTTCCATTAGTTTTCCATCTTCTTTATGCATTAAAACTTCAGGTTTAGAAACACCAACTTCATAACCCTCACGTCTCATATTTTCAAGTAGTATAGATAAGTGAAGCTCTCCACGTCCAGAAACTTTGTATCCATCAGTAGTATCAAGAGGTTCAACTTTAAGACCAACATTTACTTCAAGTTCCTTTTCAAGTCTGTCTTTCAAATGTCTAGTTGTAACGAATTTTCCACTTTTTCCAACGAATGGAGAGTCATTTACTAAGAAGTTCATAGAAAGAGTAGGCTCTTCTATTTTTATCATCTCCATAGGTAATGGGCTATCTAAATCGCATATAGTTTCACCTATAGATATATCAGGTATACCAGCTATAACAACTATTTCTCCACTAGTAGCTTCATCAACTTCAACTTGTTTTAAACCTTCATACACAGAAAGTTTTGATACTTTTCCCTTAGATACAACAGAATCTTCTCTACATATAGCAACTTGTGTATTGTTTTTAAGAGTACCTTTGTAAATTCTACCTATACCAAGTCTACCTACATAATCATCATATGCAAGAGCTGATATTTGGAACTGTAGAGGTTCATTATCGTAATCAGGATAAGCTTCAACGTGATTTACAATAGTTTTAAATAGAGGAGAAAGGTCTTCACTATCATCATCCATTTCAAGTTTAGCAATACCTTGTTTAGCAATACCATATATTATAGGGAATTCGCATTGCTCATCTGTAGCATTTAAGTCTACAAATAAATCAAAAACTTCATTAACTACTTCTTCCGCTCTCTGGTCTTTTTTATCAATCTTGTTTATAAATAATATTGGTTTTAAACCGAACTCTAAAGATTTTTGTAAAACGAATCTAGTTTGAGGCATTGGACCTTCACTAGCATCAACTAATAAAATAACTGTGTCAACAGTTTTCATGACACGTTCAACTTCAGAAGAAAAGTCGCTGTGTCCTGGAGTATCAACTATATTTATTTTGTAATCTTCATAGTTTATTGCACAGTTTTTTGAATATATAGTTATGCCTCTTTCTTTTTCAAGGTCGTTGCTGTCCATAACGCAGTCTTTAACTACTTCGTTCTTTCTAAAAACACCACTTTGAGAAAGGAAAGCATCAACCAATGTTGATTTTCCAGCATCAACGTGGGCTATAACTGCGATATTTATAATTTTATGTTTTTGTGACATTTTTGTTGCTCCCTTCGATTAAAATAACTTATTAATTATAGCACAATATATTATTAGGTACAAGGAGGAATATATTAAATTGTATTAATGTAGTTTAAATTGGACAAAAATGTTAGTTTTGTATGTAGAATTTATTCTGTTTAAAAAAAAATTTTAGACAAATAATAATCTTAATAGATGAAAATATTAATAAAATAGTAAAGGATGATATATGTTGGAAGTAACCAAAATAATAATTAAATATTTTGCAAGTGAAAGTGATATTTTCGTAAAAGAAGAAGTTTGTAATTTTGACGAACTTCTTAAGTGGTCTCATAAATTTATTGAAGGTAAAAAGATAGAAGATGTTTTATATATAAAGTCTAAAGAAAACTATAAAGTAAATGTGATTAAGTCTTTAGAAATTAAGGAATTGGAAATAGTAAGAAAACAACAGATACCACCATACATGTAATATTAATAGTATATAAAATTAATTTACAATGTTTATAATAGGATAAATATGGAATATATGGTAATAATTTATATTAAAAAAACTTTTATAAAGATTATATTTGGGTATATAAGTATTAACTAGACATTAATTAGGAGGAACTTAAATATGATAAGAGTATGTCCAAACTGTTCAAATGTGGATGTAAATAAGTTAAAAACTTTGGTTGGAGAAGAAAATGTAAAGACTGGTTGTATAGGTCAGTGTAGAGCATTTAAAAAAGAAGCCGTTGGAATAATAGACAATGAGCTTGAAATAAAGGAAACAGAAGCAGAATTCTTTGAAGCATGTAAAGAATAAATTATAAATAAAATATAAATTATAATAAATAGAGTATGTAAATTGTATAAGTATCAAACAATTTATATGCTCTATTTTTATGTATATATTTAATTATGGGTATACTTTTTTAGTAAATACAAATAAATATAACTAATACATTTATTTATTAAAAAAATATTGATTAAGTATACCTATAGGGGGTATAATAAAAATATAGATTTCTAAATATATAATTTATCAATATTACATATCAAAATAAAACGTTACAAATTAGTTGAAAATATATTAAAAGAAAGGAAGATTTTATTATGAGTTCAAATAAAGTGGTAGAGAGTTATAAAATTACAGGTATGACATGTGCAGCTTGTGCAAAGGCAGTAGAGAGAGTAACTAAGAAAATGGATGGAGTATATGACCAAAGTGTAAATATAGCTACTGAAAAACTAAAAATAGAATATGACAATTCTAAGGTTAGTTTTGATGATATAAAGCAGGTTGTAGAAAAAGCAGGATATGGAATAATAAAGGAAGAAAGTAATAAAAAAATTGATATGAAAATTGATGGAATGACATGTGCAGCTTGTGCAAAAGCTGTAGAGAGAGTAGTAAAAAAATTAGATGGAGTAGAAAGTATTAGTGTGAATATTGCAACAGATAAAGCTAATATAGACTATGACCCATCAAAAGTAAAATTATCTCAAATAAAAGCAGCTATTGAAAAAGCTGGGTATAAACCAATAGAAGAGGTAAGAAATAAAGTTGATGTGGATGAAGATAAATTGAGAAAAGAAAGAGAAATGAAGTCTTTATTTGTTAAATTCATAGTTGCAATAGTATTTGCAGTGCCTTTGTTTTATATAGCAATGGGACCTATGATAATAAAGCCTATAGGGCCATGGCCTTTGCCAGAAATTATAAATCCCATGACAAATACTTTTAATTATGCATTGGTTCAGTTAATTTTAGTAATACCAGTAATGATAGCTGGATATAAATTTTATATAAATGGATTCAAAGCACTTTTTTCTTTAAGCCCCAATATGGATTCTTTAGTTGCAATAGGAACATTAGCAGCATTTTTATATAGCTTATACACAACAATGCAAATAGCAAATGGACAAATTCAAGGTATGCATCATCATCAGTTGTATTATGAAAGTGCAGGAATAATAATAGCACTTATTTTACTTGGTAAATATTTAGAATCAAAATCAAAAGGAAAAACATCAGAAGCAATTAAAAAGCTTATGGGACTACAACCTAAAACTGCAATAGTGTTAGTTGATGGTAAAGAAGTTGAAACTCCTATAGAAGAAGTAGAGATAGGAGATATACTATTAGTAAAACCAGGGACTAAAATACCAGTAGATGGAGTTGTAATAGAAGGATATACATCAGTTGATGAATCAATGCTTACTGGTGAAAGTATACCAGTAGAAAAGAATGTTGGAAGCAAAGTGACAGGAGCTAGTATCAATAAAAATGGTGTTATTAAGTTTAAGGCTGAAAAAATTGGTGGAGATACTGCTCTTGCTCAAATAATAAAGTTAGTTGAAGATGCACAAGGTACAAAAGCACCTATTGCTAAACTTGCTGATACTGTATCTGGATATTTTGTACCAATAGTAATTGCAATAGCTGTAGTTGCATCATTATTGTGGTTTTTAATAGGAGGAAAAGATATAGTATTTGTACTTACTATATTTATATCAGTACTGGTAATTGCTTGTCCTTGTGCATTAGGATTAGCAACACCAACTGCCATAATGGTTGGAACTGGAAAGGGAGCAGAAAATGGAATATTGATAAAAGGAGGAGAGGCACTAGAATCTGCACATAAAGTAAATACAGTAATATTTGATAAAACAGGTACTATAACAGAAGGAAAGCCAAAAGTAACAGATATAGTATTAAATAATAATGTGAAAGAAGAATATCTTATTAAGATTGCTTCAAGTGCAGAAAAAGGCTCAGAACATCCTCTTGGAGAAGCAATAGTTAAGTATGGAGAAGAAAAGAATATAAAATTTGAGAAAGTTGATAATTTTAAAGCTATACCAGGTGCTGGTATACAGGTTACTATTAATAATGAAAGTATATTGCTTGGAAATAGAAAGCTTATGAATGACAATAATATAAAGCTTGGGGATTTAGAAGAAAAATCAAATGTATTGGCAAGCCAAGGTAAGACACCTATGTATATAGCTGTAGATGGAAATCTATCAGGCATAATAGCAGTTGCAGATGTAGTTAAAGAAAGCAGTAAAAAAGCAATACAAATACTTCATGATATGGGAATAAAAGTTGCAATGGTAACTGGAGATAATGTAAAAACTGCAAATGCTATAGCAAATCAAGTAGGTATAGACATGGTTTTGGCAGAGGTTTTACCAGAAGATAAATCAAAAGAAGTTGAAAAACTACAAAATCAAGGTAAGTTTGTTGCAATGGTAGGAGATGGAATAAATGATGCTCCAGCCCTTGCAAAAGCAGATATAGGGATAGCAATAGGAAGTGGAACAGATGTAGCTATTGAGTCTGCGGATATAGTACTTATGAAGAGTGACTTAATTGATGTTCCAACGTCAATTAAACTTAGCCATGAAACTATAAAAAATATAAAACAAAACCTATTTTGGGCATTTGGATATAATACGATTGGTATACCTGTAGCAGCTGGATTATTGTATATATTTGGAGGACCTCTATTAAATCCCATGATTGCAGCAGCAGCCATGAGCTTAAGTTCAGTTTCAGTCGTTTCAAATGCACTTAGACTTAAAAACTTCAAGGCTTATAAGAGAGATTAGATTAATAAATTAAATAAAATGTATTCAAAAGAGCTATCTTTAAATTAAAAGGATTAATTTACAAATTAAGATAGCTCTTTTTTCATGTAAAATTCACAACAATAAGATAAAATATAAGTAATATATGAAATTTTAAATAAAATAGAAAGGATTGATAGAATGAATTCGTCAATACTTGTAATTGAAGATGATTCAAATATACAAGAGTTAATATCAGAATTTTTAAGTGCAGAAGGTTATCAAGTTGATACAGCAAATGATGGGCTGGAAGGTATACAAAAGTTTAAGCAAGGAAGTTATGACTTAGTGATATTAGATATAATGATGCCAAATCTAGATGGTTATGGAGTTTGTAAAATGATAAGAAAGTCATCAAGTGTTCCAATTATATTTTTGACTGCTTTGAATGATGAAGGAGACCAACTTAAAGGGTTTGATTTAGAATGTGATGACTATATAACAAAACCATTTTCATTTAATCTTCTTATAAAAAGAGTAGAAGCAATTTTAAGGCGAAGCAATAAGACTATAAATGACAAATTTATAGTTTTTGAAAAATTAAAGTTAGATTTAAACACATATATCGCAGAGATAGATGGAGAACCTATAGAACTTACACTGAAAGAGTTTAATATATTAAAAGCTTTGATAGAAAAGTATCCACAGGTTATAACTAGAGAAGGTCTTTTGGATAGTATATGGGGTTACGATTATTATGGCGATACTAGGATTGTTGATGCACATATAAAAAATATAAGAAAAAAAATATCATTACCATATATTAAAACTGTAAAAGGAATAGGATATACACTTGAGAAGGATATTTGATAAATGGGAAAAATTAAGTATAAAGTATAAGTTATTTTCAATAACGACATCATTATTAATAGCATTAGCCTTAATAATATATCTAATTTTATATTTTTTATTGCCATCATATTATCATGAGTATAAAATTGAGTCTCTTCAAGAAAGCTTAAAGTCTTTGGTAGATAATTCAATTCATTTTGATACATATATTTTAGAAGAAAGACTTTATTATATGGCTAAAGACCAAAATTTGGCTATTTTATTAAAGGATAGTCAAGGAAAAATTGTATATGGTAAAAATGAAGTAGTTATTTTAAGATATAGTAAGTACATGATTAATAGTCTTGAGGATGAGTATAGAACATCTATACCCATATATACTAAAGATTCAAAAGATGGACCATATATCTTAGAACTCGTTATGCCATTACAGCCAATTGACGAAGCAAACGAAGTTATAAGAAAATTAATGCCATATATTATATCAATAGCAATATTGATAGCGATTATTGGAGCATATATATATTCAATCGTGATAACAAAACCTCTTATAAACATAATAGAGAGTGAGAGAGAACAGGAATATAGAAGAAAAGATTTTGTTGCTACAATATCACATGAGCTAAAAACTCCAATAACCATAATAAGTGGTCAAATTGAAGGTATGATTTACAATGTAGGTAAGTATAAGGATAGGGATACTTATCTGAAAAAATCGTATGAATGTACACAAGAATTAAAAGATTTGGTAAATGAGATGATACAGGTTTCAAAATCAGAAATACTTGAAAAAGATTTGAAGTTGGTATCAATAAATATAAGTGAACTATTAAATAGACTTGTAAAAAGACAAATATTTTTAATAGAAGAAAAACATATGAAAACTATTTTAAAAATAGAAGAAAAGCTAGAAATTAAAGCAGACCAAGAGAGGATAACTAAGGCAATTAATAATATAATAAATAATGCCATAAAATATTCTCCTGAAGAATCAGAGCTTATAATTAGGCTCTATGATAAAAATAAACGAGTAAATAAAAGGATTTACAATCAAAGAGTAGTTTTAGAAATTGAAAATACTGGTGTAACTATAGGGAAACGTTATTTAGAAGAGATATTTAACCCATTTTATAGAATAGAAAAATCTCGTTCAAGAAAAACTGGAGGAAGTGGACTAGGACTTTATATAGTCAGTCAAATCTTTAAAAGTCATGGGTTTGATTATAGCATAAAAAATAAAGAAAATTCTGTAGTATTCACAGTCGAATTTAAAAATTAACTTAACTATATAAATAATATATAACTTTCAATAATAGTTCATTTTAAAATCACAAAAAATTCATACTAAAAATGTATTATGTAAATATAAAGAAGATTTAAACCATGAAATACACCAAACTATAATGATGAGATTTCCTTACATCCTCCATATAAGTCATCATTATAGTAACCCAACAATTAAGTTACTGTGAATTTAAAAAATAACACCAAGCGTATAATCTATGCTTAGTGTTATTTTTATTTTGAAATAAAAAATATCTAACTTATTGAAATGTATGGATTTAGATAGTCTTAAATTATATTTAAGGATTTAAAAATTATAATTGATATTACAAATAAATATATGTACTTTGGGAAAAATAAATATAGCAAGTATCATATTTACAGAGGAGGTAGTTTTGATGGACAGATTAAAAAGAGATATGAAAAATATGAAAGAAGATTTAAAAGAAGGCGTTAAAAAGACAGCTTATGTTATGAAAAATACTGCTGAGGATTTAAAAGATGATGCACAAGGTGCTATGGTAAACTTAGAAATGAAAAAAGATGAGATGATGGAAAGATATGAACAAAAGAAATTTTCTAAAGAATTAGAAAAGCAAATGAAAAATGAAATGAAATAAGATTTTATTTATGAATAACGCATTGTTGTACTCATATAAAAAGTAGCTAGTATTATTAAATGGTTTATTTAAGGAAATAGACTTTCTAAAAATAACTGTATTATATTTAGAAAGTCTATTTCAAATTAGTTTTAATGAATAGACATAAGTATAAAATAAATATTATAGAGCTAAATTTTTAAGAATAGACGCAAAGATAAAATAAATATTATAGAACTAAGTTTTTAAGAATAGCTATCAAATAAAGACTTATATTTACAAGAAATTCTATAAAATATATAATTAAGCTTATAAAACATTTACGTTAAATTCTGATAGAATATCTACTATATCAGGAGTAGGAGTTTTTTCTGTAATTATAGAACTAATATCTTCTAAATGAGCAAATTTGAAATTTCCATCAAATTTAAATTTTTTATCTTCCATAACTATAAACACCTTTTTACTTGAATTTATTATAGCTTTTTTTGTCAGACCATCTTCAATTTCAAAAGTTGTAAGTGAAGAGTTGAATACATCCACTCCACAACTACCCATAAAAGTCTTATCAAATTTATATTTAGATATAAACTCTATAGTTGGAGTACCGACAAAACCATCTAGACTGAGATTTAATAAACCTCCAGTGGAAATTATATTTAAATTATTTGGTTTTGAAGTAACTACATTTAGTATGTCCAACATATTTGTAACAAGTGTTACTTTTTTATTACTTTCAGCTAATAACTTTGCAAGCAAGATATTAATTGTAGAGATGTCTAAAAAAATAGTTTCTCTATCTGCAATTAAATTAAATGCTTTTTCTGCTATTATTTTCTTTGTCGGGATATTAATTTCTTTTCTATCTTTTGTGTCCTGATTTTCTAGAGTTTCTCTTGCTAATACAGCTCCTCCATAAATTCTTCGTATTGAAGAGATTTTTTCTATATTTTTCAAATCTTTTCTGATACAATCTTCTGTAACATTAAACTTAGAACTGAGCTCTTTTACAGTAACTCTACCTTCTTTTTTTAGGATATTTAATATAGCTTGAATTCTTTCTTCTGCAAACATTTTCTACCTCTTTTCCCAATATAGTATTATAGTAAATATTATAAGATAAAATACAATATATCAACTATTTTAACATGAAATACAAAATTAATTTAATATAAAAAGTATGTTTTTTTTAATCATCTATTTAGAATTTAATAAATAAAGAAATTATAAAATTAAATAGAAAACTAAAACAATAATAAAGAAGAAAAAACAATAACAAAATATTGAAAATAATACCAAATAAATATATAATAAGAATAAATAAAGATTAAAGGGGGATATTTTAATGCAACTAATCTTAGATACAGGTAATGTGGAGGAAATTAAGGAGTTATGTACTTGCTTACCAATAGATGGTGTAACTACAAATCCAAGTATTATTTCAAAAGAAAAAAAGAATTTTGAGCAACTTATAAGTGAAATTGGTGAAATTATAGGTGAAGATATGCCTATACATGCTCAGGTGTTAAGTACAAAGTATGAAGAAATATTAGAAGAAGCATTATATATAAGTAGCTTGAGAAAAAATATATATGTAAAAATACCTGTAACGCAAGATGGTTTAAGAGCTATAAAAGACCTTCATAAAAAAGGAATAAAAATAACTGCTACTGCAATATTTACAGCTCATCAAGGATTTCTAGCGGCAAAGGCTGGAGCAAATTATATTGCACCTTATGTAAATAGACTTGATAATATATCTGGGGATGGGGTATCTATGGTTTCAGAACTTATAAAAATAATAGATACTTATAAAATGGATACAAAAGTACTTGCAGCAAGTTTTAAAAATGCACAACAGGTTATAGAATTAATGCAACATGGAGTGCATAGTGTTACAGTACCTTATGATATTTGTAAATCTATGATGAATCATCCATTAACTGATTGGAGTGTAGATAAATTTATAGAGGATTGGGAGAATACTTTTGGAAAAGGAAGTAAAACAAATAATATTTAGTATTATTATAAAAGAGTAGCCTTATGTTTAACTTATAAATTGATTTATATAAAAAGCTGAAAATATGAATTAACTTAAGATAATAACTTAAATTATTAAAAAGAAAATTCATATTTTCAGCTTTTTTAAATTTCTAGACCTATAAATCTCCACCAAGGGAATGTTATACATATTATTATGAAATAAGTTAAAGGAATCAAAGTTAAGCCATATTTGAAAATAACATTGCTATTGTATAGATTTTCACCATGTCCAACCATTATTGTAGCATGATGAAATGGTAATATGTATTGTATACTTACTATAATGTAGACAAATAGGCATAAAGTAATACTATTTTCCCTTAGTATGTGCAAACTTCCAAGTAATGGTATTACTACAGATGATGTAGTGACAGCACTTCCAAGACATATATTCAAGATTATTGTGAGAGTTATCAAAAATAATATCGAAATAATTTCTGAAGAGTTTGGTATAAACTTTATTAAATAATTCCCCATTATGTCTACAACTCCAGAATACTTTAATACTCCTCCAATTGAAAATGCTGCTATGAAAAAAATAAGTACTTTCCAATTTATTTCTTTTAAAGTGCTAAATCCAATTATTTTTCTTAGCAATAAAAGAAGTACACAAATTGACATTATAATTAATGTATTTATGTTATGTAGAAATTGAGTTAAAAACATAAAAAACATTATTCCTAGGCATAAAAATACGTGTTTTTGTTCTTTGTTTAGTAAATTAAATTCTTTTTTTAAATTAGAATATGAAAACTGAGGTTTATTAATATCAAGATTTTCATGAGAAACAAATTTTATTGAATACAACTCTTTTTTAAAGACAAAGATAAATAAAAAATAAGTTATAAAACAAGTAATTATAGTTGGAACAGACATGTAAAAAGCCCATTGACCCCAATTTATATTACAGTTTCCAAGTTCTAGTACAACATAGTTTAGAAGAGTGTCTCCATTTACAAAAAACATTGATGTAAAGGTGGAGGCTGTAAATATGCTAAATAAAAGTATAGATTTTGAATCTTCAGTTATTTGTTGTTCTTTTAAAAATTCTTTGTAAAAAGCAGACACAAGAATAACCCTTGGAAATGGTTGTGGGATAAAAAATATTAAAAGTATACCTAAAGTATATGATAAAAGAATCATTTTTTTAGGGGTATTTACAGTATTTAAAATAAGTTTTTCAGAAATAATTTTTGCAACACCTGTTTTTGTAACTGCATTAGTAATTATATATGCAAGAATTATTATATAAAAATTTTCTGTAAATAAAAATTGTAAAATAACATTTATTGGTGCAATGTTAAAAATAAAAGCTAGAATTACAAAAAACAATGCAACCACAGTTTTTTCAGCAGAGTCTATGGCCCATATCAAGATAGTCAAAAAAGATAAGCAGATAGAAAATTTTATATTGAAACTGTAATTAAGAGATAAGTAGAGAATTATGGTAGCTATAACAGTCATATAAAATTGTTTTGGCTTAAGAATAATACCCATTTTTATATTCACCTCCATAATTTATTATATCATAATGAAGGTGAATACATTTTATAAAAAGCTTATTCATTGATTCTATGATTTACAATAGCTTTAGTTTTCCAACGCCCTTTCTTATAGTAAATAACTGTAACAATAAGACCTAAAGTCCAACCAAAAGGAATACCCATCCAAATTCCATCTGTTCCAAAAAATCTAGAAAGCATATAAGAAGCTGGAATTCTTCCAAGCCATAAAGATACTATGGAACTTATAAGGGCAAACATAGAGTCACCAGCACCTTTCATTGCACTTGAAAGTACAAAAGAGGTACCAATAAATAAGAAAAAAGGTCCTATTATAAATAAGTAAGAAGAGCCAATTTTAATGACATCTTTATCAGTATTAAATAAAGCAATTAGATTTTCTCTAAACAATAAAATTAAGGCAACAACTATGAATGCTAAAATTAAAGCCATTTTTATGGATTCTCGAATTCCTTTTTTAACCCTTTCTTTTTCACCAGCACCTATATTTTGAGCGACAAAAGTAGAAACAGCAGAACCGAGATTCATGATAGGTAAGCTTATAAAATTTTCTATTCTAAGACCAGCTCCAAAAGCTGCCATAGCAGATGTCCCATAACTATTAACTAAAAATTGAAGAGCCATATTTCCAATTGAAAATAACATTTGTTGAATTCCACTTGGAAGCCCTAATCTAAGCCCATCTTTAAAGATTTTATTATCGTATACAATTCCTTTGATTTTGAATTTAAGCACTTCATGTTTTTTGTTTAAATAGATTATACTGATTATAAATGATACTGCTTGAGCCATTATAGTAGCAAGTGCAACTCCCTCAACACCCATTTTTAGTACTACAATAAAAGCTAAATCTAAAACTATATTTAGAATTGTAGCTATTATTAAAAAATAGAGTGGAGTTACTGAATCTCCAAGCCCTCTAAGTATCGCACTCACTGAATTGTATCCAGCAGAAAATAGTATTCCGCCAAATATTATAGTAAGATATAATTTTGATTGGGCAAAGACTGACTCTGGTGTATTCATAAGCTTAAGCATGGGTCCACCAAATATTATTCCAAGAACACTTATTAATATAGAACCAATAAATAAAAGTATATATGTGGTATCAATGGTTGCTTTTACTTTTTTTAAATCTCCTGAGCCATAAAATTGTGACACTAAAATAGAAAATCCAAGGCTAATACCCATAAGCATTGCTACTAATAAAAACATTATAGGGTTAGCTCCAGAGACTGCTGCCATTGCTTCTTTTCCAATAAATCTACCAACTATAATACTATCAGCTGTATTGTATAGTTGTTGAAATAAACTGCCAATAAGCATGGGCATGGCAAAAAAGAATATGGATTTTCCCTCATGATCTATAGTTAAATCTTTCACTTTATTCCTCCAAATAAAAAATTTATTAATTTATTATAATATAATCTTAACATAAATTTTATATTCAAACTATAAATAAATTGTATCAAAGCATAATATATTTTTTAAAAATGTAAAGAATATAATTATAATTTGAATTGAGTAAATCAATGTTTAATATAATCGAATATTAATACGAAATCAATATAATATATACGTATATATTGACAAAATTAACTATATAAATTAAAATAATATTCGTAAATAAAAATCATGTTTTTTATTGTATAACATATAATTTTGACAATATGGGTCATAAGTTTCTACCGGAATACCGTAAATATTCTGACTATGTATACTATAATTCAGTTAATTAAATATTTAATTAACTGAATCATGAAGGATACGGCTCAGCTTATCAACTACTGTGCCGTTTTTTGTAAAATTTAATAGGAGGTGTTGTTATGCAAACAACAAACAGTAGTACTATGCAGAAACTTTTTCCAATTTTAACTAATAAAAATGTTGACATGAAGAAGGAAGTAATTGCAGGAGTAACTACTTTTTTAACTATGGCTTATATAATAGCTGTAAATCCAAATATTTTGTCTGAAACAGGTATGCCAGCAGGTGCACTTGTTACAGGTACATGTTTAGCAGCAGCATTTGGATGTATTTTAATGGGTGTAGTTGCCAACCTTCCTTTTGCTTTAGCATCGGGTATGGGTCTTAATGCATTTTTTGCATATACAGTAGTTTTACAAATGGGTGTTCCTTGGGGAGTAGCTCTTACAGCAGTATTTGTAGAAGGTATTATTTTTATAGTATTATCAGTAAGTGGAGTTCGTGAGGCTGTTGTAAATGCAATACCAAGAAATATGAAACTAGCTGTTACAGGTGGTATTGGGATATTTATTGCACTTATAGGTTTAGTTAATAGCGGAATTGTCATTGGAGACCAAGCCACTCTTATTAAAATGGGTAAATTTACACCAGCAGTAATAATAACTTGTATAGGATTAATAATTATTGCTGTATTAGATAAAAAAAGAGTTAAAGGTTCTATACTTTTTGGAATAGTAGTAAGTTCATTACTTGCTTGGGCATTTGCTTTTATGAATCCAGAGTATGCACAAAAATTAGGTATATATTTACCTGGTGGAATATTTAAATTTGAAAGTTTAGCACCAATAGCAGGTAAAATAGATTTAGGATATGTACTACATCCAACAAACATAGGTGGTTTTTTAGTAGTAGTTTGCACATTTTTATTTGTTGATTTTTTTGATACAGTAGGTACATTAGTAGGTGTTTGTTCTAAAGCAAACATGCTAGATGAAAAAGGGAATGTTCCTAATGTAGGTAGAGCTTTACTTACAGATGCAGTTGCAACTACAGTTGGTGCAGGACTTGGAGTATCTACAGTTACAACTTATGTTGAGAGTTCAACAGGAGTTATCGCAGGTGGAAGAACTGGATGGACAGCAGTAACAGTTGGAATTTTGTTCTTAGCTGCAATGTTTTTCTCTCCTGTATTTATAGCAATTCCATCATGTGCTACAGCTCCAGCTTTAATATATGTTGGATACTTAATGCTTGGTACAGTTAAGGACATAGAGTTTGATAATATAACTGAAGGTGTTCCAGCTTTTGTTACTATTGCTTGTATGGCATTAACATATAGTATAGGTGATGGTTTAACTTTAGGTATATTAACTTATGTTTTCGTAAATGTATTTTATAATATATTTGGAACTAAAAAGGCAGAAGATAAAAAACATGTTTCTATGGTAATGATTGTTCTGGCTATACTATTTATAATAAAACTTTGGCTATTATAATAGATATTATTTAAAATTTTAATTTAATATAAAGTAAAGAGCTGTAATTTCTAATCTATTTTAATGATAAATTACAGCTCTTTCGTATTTGTTATATTATTTAATAATGTCTATTAGTTTTCCATTTTGTAAAGCTTTAGGTGTGATTGTTATATTGAATTCTTTTTGTAAATCTTTTATAATGTCTAATTCTTTTTTTGTTATTATTGAGATTGTGTTACCATTTCGATTTCCTCTAGCAGTTCGACCGCATCTATGCAGATATTCGTTTTTACTTTTTGGAAAATCCAAGTTAAAAACATGACTTACATCTACTATGTCAAGTCCACGAGCAGATAAATCAGTTGTAATTAAAATCTTTGCTTTCCCAAGTTTAAATTTATTTATTGCATTTTTCCTATCTTCTTTTGCCATGTTTCCAAAAATTCCTATTGCTTTGTAATTATGATAATTTAGTTTTGATACTAGAACTTCTATATTTTTTTCATTATTTACAAATACGATAGCTCTTTTTGGATTTGTAGCAGATAATGTTTTTCTAAGAAAAGTAAACTTATCCCTTATATCACCTAATAAATATGAG
This sequence comes from Clostridioides sp. ES-S-0054-01, assembly GCA_021561035.1. NCBI lineage: Bacteria > Bacillati > Bacillota > Clostridia > Peptostreptococcales > Peptostreptococcaceae > Clostridioides > Clostridioides sp. ES-S-0054-01. The sequence continues at coordinate 2,095,599 of CP067346.1, read as the reverse complement.
TGACTTATGTTAGGATTTATTTGTGATTTTTCCATTGTTTTTATTATTTCAAATTCTTTCATAAGTTTATCACAAATTTTTATAGTGCTATCAGTAAGACTTGCAGAACAGCCTATAATTTGTCTATCTCTTAATGTAGTTTTTATTATGTCTTCTATACAAGTTATGTTTTTTCCATTCAATAGATTGTCCACTTCATCTAAAACAATGGTTTTTATATTATGTGATTTTAACTTCTTTTGTTTTATCAAGTCTAAAACTCTTCCACAAGAGCCAATTACTATGTGTGGTTTTACTGCTTTTATATTTTTTATTTGTTTTTGTATATTGACCTCTCCAATTAAAGCTAAAGAAGTAACAGAGATTTCTGCATTTTTAGCCAACAATTCAACTTGATTTGTAATCTGCATTACTAATTCATGCGTAGGTGCAAGTATAAGAGCTTGTGTTTCTCTTTTTGATGTATCAATTTTTTCAAATATAGGTAAAAGGTACGCTAGTGTTTTTCCTGTTCCAGTCTGTGAATTAATCAATAAATCCTTATTTTGCATTATATTTCCTATAACAAGTGACTGAACTTCTGTTGGAGAAGTTATGTCTTGTTTTTTAAGTCCATCTATTAGAGTGGAACTTATTTTTAGCTGTTCAAATGTATTCATATTTTGCTCCTTATATTTAATAATTATAGTCAACTATTTTTTATTATACATTGTTTAGGCAAATTGAACTATATATTCTTTTATAATTATGTTTGACACACTCCCCATAGCTAAAACAAGGGGATTCTTGGTGGCTAAGAATTAATAATAAGTTCTACCAGTTGGTTTGTGTTTTTTAGCTTTATATTTCTGATAACTTTGTATTTTATAAATTTTTAAAAGAAACAAATAAAAGTTGTAATTATTTGATATTTGTTATATATTATATATAACAAATATCAAAACTATAATATGGAGGGAAATTATGTTAAAGGTAATCAATGTATCTAAATCATATAAAAATAAAAAAGTAGTAAATAGCATCTCATTTGATGTAAATGATGGAGAACTTTTTGGATTTATAGGTCATAATGGAGCAGGTAAAACTACTACTATTAAAGCAATTGTTGGGATACACGATTTTGAAGAGGGAGAGATACTAATAAATTCTAAATCTATAAAAAAACAGCCTGTTGAATGTAAAAAGGAAATGGCATATATACCTGATAATCCAGACTTATACGAATCACTAACTGGCATACAATATCTTAATTTTATAGCAGATATATTTGAAGTTGCTAAAGATAAAAGAGAAAATTTAATAAAATATTACTCAAATAAGTTTGAACTTAATAAAGCATTAGGAGATTTAATATCTTCATATTCACATGGTATGAAACAAAAATTAGCTATAATTTCGGCTTTGGTACACAGCCCGAAAATTTTAATTCTTGATGAACCTTTTGTAGGTCTTGACCCAAAAGCTTCATTCATATTGAAGGAAATTATGAGGGAATTTTGTGACAAAGGTGGTTGTATATTTTTCTCAACACACGTTTTAGAAGTTGCTGAGAAAATTTGTGATAAGATTGCCATAATAAAAGATGGAAATATAATTGCTTATGGAACTACAGAAGAAGTTAAGGGAAGTAATTCACTTGAAAGTATCTTTATGGAATTAATAGAAAAATAAAATGTTTTTTATACAATATAGTGTCTAAAGTGAGGAATGATAAAATATGAGCAATCTAAGTATATTAATAAAAACTAATATAATAAATGAATTTAAATTAAATGCATTAAAAAAAGCTGATGATAGAGAAAAACAAAAAATAATGGGAATGATACTTTCAGCTTTTATCATAGCAGGGTTATTAATTTTTTATGTAACGAGTTTAAGTCTTTCTTTAGTTGATATCTTAAAGCAAACAAATCAGACGGAAATGCTACTGATATTTGGTTTTGGATTATCGACACTAACAACTATTGTTACATCATTATATAAAACATCATCATATCTATTTCAAGCAAAAGATTTAGACATTTTGAATAGTTTACCTATAAAAGAATCTACAGTACTAGCAAGTAAGATATTAATGTTGGTTGGAGCAAACTATTTATTTTCTTCAATATGTATGATTATACCAGCAGTGGTTTACTTTTTAAATTCTGATGTAAGTATAACCTATTTCCCTTATTTGATATTGCTATTTTTAGCTTTACCACTATTACCAATAGTTGCTTCATCAATAATTTTTATATTTATAGGACAGATATCATCAAAAATAAAATACAAAAATTTAGTATTAATCATAGGTAGTATTATATTGATGTTGCTTTATACTCTACTCATGTCAAGACTTAATTCTATATCAGTTGAGATGTTAAAGAATAGTGTGTCTATTTTAGAGTCGATTAGAAAAATATATCCACCTATATATTATTTTGTTGATGCTCTTAAAACAGGAAGTGTAGTTTCATTTTTAATATTTATAGCAATTTCGATAATACCATTTTTTATGTTTGTAACTCTATTTGCAAAAAAATTTAAAAATATAAATGCTAGGATGAGTGAAGGATATAAGTCAAAAAGTTATGAGTTTAAGAGTCAAAAAACTTCAAGACCTTCAAAAGCCCTATTGAAAAAGGAATTTAAGAGATATACTTCTTCATTTATATACCTTTTAAATTCATCTGCCAGTCTGTTATTTTTGATAGTAGGTACAGTTTTAATATTATTATTTGGAGTAGATAAAATCGGTGAGTTACTAAAATTGAATATAGATTTTAATTTTATAAAAATACAATTATTAGGAGTATTCTTCCTTATAATAGTAATGAATTGTACAACATACTGTTCAATTTCTCTTGAAGGAAAAAATTTATGGATACTGAAATCTTCTCCAATAGATGAAAGAGAAATATTTTGGTCAAAAATATTGATGAATTTTTTATTGAATGCACCATTATCTATTTTATGTTTAATATTAGTATCTATAAGACTAGACTTTGGAATTCAGTTTATTATTGTATCAATCTGTTTACTTATAAGTTTTTCAATGTTTATAGCCTTGATGGGATTATTATTAAATTTATTATATCCAAATCTTGATTGGAAAAATGAAGTGGCTGTGGTAAAGAGAAGTGCAAGTATGATAATTACAATATTAGTATCATTAGCTTATGTAGTTATACTTGGAGGTATATATATATTACTTGGAATTTCGTTTTTAAATATATATATTATTTTAGTAAGTATACTTACATTAATATTAGATTTTATGATATGGAGAATTATTTCTACTAAAGGAGTAAAAATATTTAAAGATTTATAGATGTATTTATGTCAAATAAAGACTTATTTTTTTAGTATTGCAAAGAATATGTTAAGTAGTATACTATGTATAGTGATATGAAAAAATTTAGGAGAAAATAAATGAGAAAATTATCCAAAAGAGAGAAAGATTTTATTCAATATGGATTTTTACTATTTTTGATATGTATTACTACTTATTTAGTATTAACTACTTTAGATGTAAAACTAATACCTAAAGTTATAAGACAAGTAAATAAAAATTATATATTCCTTGGTATATTAATAATTATAGTATATATGCTAATTGAAGCTGTTGTAACTAATTTGATAATAAATGCAGTTCAAAAAACAAAAGTAAAATTTATTGGTATTAAAATGGCTACAATGGGATTTTACTATAACTTAGTTACTCCATTTGCATCTGGAAGTCAACCAATGCAAATATATGCACTTACAAAATATGATGTGAGTCTTAGCAAATCAGTGGCTATAGTTACTAATAAGACTGTAGTATTTCAAAGTACAGTTACCGCATTTTGTGGAATTTTAATTTTGCTAAATAAGTCATTGCTAATGGCTCAAGTACATTCTGTAAGAGTTTTGATAACTGTTGGAATGATTATGAATGTAAGTATGTTGTTAGGTGGACTACTAATAGTATTTAGTCCAAAACAAGTAAAAATGGTAGCAGAAGTTTTGATTAATTTTTTATCTAAATTTAAAACCTTTAAATTTTTAGATTCAAAACGTGACAGAGTAAATCATTATGTTGATGATTATAATTATTCTATAAAAATATTTATTAAAAATGTGAGAGTTCTAGTTTTAAGTATATTACTTACTATGTTACAATTAATAGCGTATTTTAGTATAGTCTATTGTGTTTATAAAGCTTCAAATTTAAAAGGAATATCATATATACATGTAATGACACTACAGGTGTTTTTATATATGGCAATATCACCAGTTCCAACACCAGGAAATGTTGGGGCTAATGAGGTTACATTTTTTACTATGTTCTCCAATGTAATTCCAAAAGAATTATTGGGGTATTCAGTACTCCTATATAGTGGGTTTGTATACTATTTTATATTAATAATTTCAGGGATATTTACATTTAGGACGCATTATACATTAAATTCTTGGAAAAAGGAAGATAAAATAAATTCTAATTTAGATGAAGTTATTGAAAATTGAATTAACAAAATAATTAGGGAAATTCTATATATAAATATAGTGTTAGATAAGCTGTATTATATTAAGATATTTCCCTTTTTTGATTAAAATTATAGAAATTTGAAATAATAAGTAATAAATAGAAAAATTTATATTGTTTTGGAAGGAGAAAGCATGAAACAAGATAAAAAAAATGAAAAACAAAGTAGGATTTCTAAAATAAAACAAAGTACTGATAATAAACTTGAAATAGCTCAAGAGTTACATCCAAGTAAAAATATAGGAAATATGCTTGGATATAGAATAGATAAGAAAAAAATGAATCGACCAAGTTAATGAAAATATTGAAAATAGTACATTTTAAAAAATATATATAATGAAATGTATTATTGTTAAATTTAAACTTATTTTAATAGAAGAAAAAGTCGAAAAATATCTAAAAAAGATATGAATATAAATAATATTAATATATATATACTATAAACTTGACAAAATCAACCTTTTAATTACTAGTAAAAAATAGCAAAATTATATAAGCGTTATTTAATTGTCAAAAATGAAGGGTAAATTGCATATGCTAAAAAATATGATTGATAACATTTATTTGTGTGCTATAATTATATAGGAAAACAATAAGTATATTGCATAATGTATGCATATTGGGAGGAGAGACTGACATGGAATCATCTATACACACAATTGCTAGTAATAATTTATTGATAATTTTTGCTATTGTAAGTATAACTGGAATAATTTGTAGTAAACTTAGTGAAATAATAAAAGTTCCAGATGTAGTGCTATTTTTACTTGTAGGTATTTTAATAGGACCATCCTTTTTAAAATTTATAGATATTCGTGGTTTTCAAATAGAAAATCAACTAATACTTACATTTGGTTCTGCATTTATTTTATATTTAGGAGGAAAAGAAATAAGTTTAAAAGTGTTGAGAAATGTAAAGATATCTGTATTCTTACTAGCTACTTTAGGAGTTGTGATATCTGCTTTTATAATGCAACAAGTGATAGGATTTACTTTTGGAATAAGCACAATGACTGCTTTATTAGCAGGAACTATAATAGCATCAACAGACCCAGCTACTCTTGTACCTATATTTAATCAGGTAAGGATAAAGGATAGGGTAAAGCAAACTGTAATAAGTGAGTCAGCTTTTAATGATGCAACAGGAGCTATACTAACATCAGCAGTGTTAGCTGTAATTTTATCAAATAAATTTTCATTAAGTGAAAATGTTTATGAATTGGGGACAATGGTTATTGTCGGAGTTGTAGTTGGTTTAATTACAGGAATACTGCTTTTGAAATTGGTTAATGATAAACCTTATGGAATATTCAAAGATTTTGCACCAATAATATCTGTTATTTCAGTTGTAGTTGCGTATGAATTATCTACAAAATTAGGTGGAAGTGGATATATGTCTTGCTTTATTGTAGGTATAATAACTGGTAATAAGAAAAACTTTAAAATTTGGTTAAGCCAAAAATCTTATGATGCAGATTTTTATGTTGCTGAAACTTTAGGTACTATTTGTCGTATGGCAATATTTATAATATTGGGTAGCCAAGTTAATTTAGCTCAATTAGGTAAATATTTTATACCTTCTGTAATTACAGTATTAGTCTTAATGTTCATAGCAAGACCACTTTGCGTTTTAGTTTGTACACTTGTAGATAGAGAAGCAAAGTGGAGTAAAAGTGAAATATTATTTATGATGTGGGTAAGGGAAACTGGTGTAATACCAGCAGCACTTTGTGGTATTATTTCAGCAATGAAAGTTCCTGGATATGAAGTAATTTCATCAGTAGTATTCATGACTATACTAATTACATTAGTAATACAAGGAAGCACTACAAAATTGGTAGCTAAAAAACTTGGATTATTAGAAGAAGAAGTGATAAATATAAGTGAAAAAGTATCAACTTTTTAAGATTTTGCTTTAAATAATAAATATTAATGGCTATTTTAATATTGTCTAATGATAATTATTGAAATAGTCCTTTTTTATGTATAAGTAATTTACAGAATTTACATATTAAACATATTTATTATCAAAATTTGTTGAAGCTATGATATAATTAGTTGTATTTAAAATAAGAATAGCAAATAAGGGAGGAAATTTATGTTTACGGTTATGGATATTGTACAACCAGATACAGTAGAAGAAGCGTACTCAATTTTAAATAAAAGAAAAACTAATCAGGTGATTGGTGGAAGTGCTTTTTTAAGAATGGGGAAAAAAAGAATAGGAACAGGAATAGAATTATCTAACTTAAACTTAGATTATATAAAAGAAGATGAAGATTATGTTGAGATTGGCTCTATGACTACTTTTAGAGCATTAGAAACAAGTTTGGTAATAAAAAATAATTTTGGAAGAATAATAGAAGATTCAGTTAAAGATATAATAGGTATTCAGTTTAGAAATGTAGTAACAGTTGGTGCAACAGTATTTTCTAAATATGGTTTTTCTGACTTGATAGTAGCATTGCTTTCATTGGATACGGAAGTAGAATTATATAAGACTGGAAGAATTAGTCTTGAAGAGTTTCTAAATAGAGATTATGAGAAAGATTTACTTATTAAGATATACATAAAGAAGACAAATAAGAGTGCTTCTTATAAATCACTTAGAAATGCAAAGAGTGATTATCCAATCTTAAATGTATCTGTATCAAAAAACATGAAACAATTTAAGTTATGTGTAGGAGCAAGACCTCAGAAAGCTACGATTGCAAAACAAGCTAGTGAATTTCTATCTAATAATGAAATCAACGAAATTAATATAGATAAAGCAGTAGAAATAGCATCAGAAGAATTAACTTTTGGTTCTAATATGAGAGCATCTAGGGATTATAGAAAAGCTATGAGTAAAGTACTTTTAAAAAGAGCTATAATGGAGGTTATTTAATGTTAGTGAAGATTAATATAAATGGGAAGAAAAAAAGTGTCGATATAGAACCAGAAGAATATTTGGTTGATACTTTGAGAAAAGTTGGTAATTTAAGTGTGAAAAGAGGTTGTGACACAGGATGTTGTGGTCTCTGTACAGTTTTAATTGACAAGAAACCTACATTATCTTGTGCAACATTGACATTGAGAGCTTTAAATAAAGAAATAACTACAATTGAAGGTTTAGAAAATGAAGTTAAAGAATTTAGTGAAGTTTTGGTAAAAGAGGGAGCTGAGCAATGTGGTTTCTGTTCTCCTGGTTTTATACTTACTGTACTTGCAATGAAGGATGAACTTGAAAATCCTACAGATGAAGAAATAAAGCATTATCTTACAGGAAATCTATGTAGATGTACAGGGTATATGGGACAGTTAAGAGCTATCAAAACTTATCTGGAGGTAAAATAGAATATGAATATAGTTGGAAAAGGAATCAAAAAAATAGACGGAATGAGTATCACAACAGGAAAACCTGTATATACAGATGATTTATCGGCAAAAGATGCTTTGATAGTAAAGATACTTAGAAGTCCTCACGCTTATGCAAAGATAAAAGATATAGATACATCAAGGGCAGAAATGGTTGATGGTGTTGAATGTATTTTAACATATAAAGATGTACCAAAATCTAGATTCACACTTGCTGGTCAGACGTATCCAGAGCCATCTCCATATGATAGATTAATTCTTGAAGATGTTGTAAGATATGTAGGTGATGAAGTAGCCATAGTAGCAGCTGTAGATGAAAAGACTGCAATTAAAGCCATGAATCTTATCAAAGTAAAATATGAAGTACTTACACCTGTTTTGGATTTTGAAGAGGCAATAGGAAATAAAGTTGTGGTACATGATGAAGATAGACATTGTAACTTTGATATAGGTATGCAAAGAGAAAAGAATATAGTATCACATCATGATTATACAAAAGGAGATGTGGAAAAAGTATTAAGTAATTGTGATATAGTGATTGAAGAAACTTATTATACTCAAGCTCAAGCACATGCAATGATGGAAACGTATAGAGCGTACAATTATTTAGACCATACTGGAAGATTGGTTGTAGTAAGTTCAACTCAAATACCATTTCATGTGAAAAGACATTTATCTCGTGCTTTAGAGCTACCAGCTAGTAAAATTAGGGTTATAAAACCTAGAATTGGTGGCGGGTTTGGTGGTAAACAAACGGCATGTGTTGAGATTTTTTCGGCAATTGTAACTTTAAAAACAGGTAAACCAGCTAAAATAATTTATGATAGAAAAGAAACTTTTAATTGTTCAACAAGTAGACATGCAATGAGATTAAAGGTTAGGTTAGGTGCTACTAATGATGGAATAATAAAAGCTATAGATATAAATGCACTTTCTGATACAGGAGCATATGGAGAGCATGCATCTACAACTATTGGTTTGGTTGGAGAAAAAACTTTACCAATGTACAATAAAGTTGAAGCAACAAGATTTATTGCAGATGTAGTGTATACTAATAAGATGCCAGCGGGAGCACTTAGAGGGTATGGAGCATCTCAAGGATGTTTTGCTGTTGAATCAACTATAAATATGCTTGCTGATAAATTAAAAATGGACCCAACTGATTTAAGGTTAAAAAATGTGGTAACACAAGGTGAAACTACATTTGCATATGGGAAAACTTTAAATAGTGTAGATTTAGTAAAATGTATAAATAAAGGCAAAGAGCTTATTGGATGGAATGAAAAATATCCTTGTAAACATCTTGAGAATGGAAAAGTTAGAAGTGTAGGTATGGCAATTACTATGCAAGGTTCTGGTATAGAAGGACTTGATAAGTCTTCAGCTGAAATAAAATTGAATGACTGTGGAGATTATACACTTATGATAGGTTCTACCGATATGGGTACAGGAAGTGATACAATTTTAGCTCAAATGGCTGCTGAAGTTCTTGAGACAAGTATTGAAAATATAACAGTTATATCAGCTGATACTGACTTAGTTCCATATGACCCAGGTTCATATGCTTCAAGCACTACTTATGTAACAGGTATGGCAGTAGTTAAGGCAGCTCAAGATTTAAGAGAAAAAATAATTTCTGCTGGAGCAACTAAACTAGGTGTTGATAAGGATGAAGTAGAATTTGATGGTGCAAAGTTAACTAGTAAAAAAGGTAGTACGTTACTATTTGATATAGCAGTAGATTCTACAATCGGACCAGATACTAATCAATTGATAGGTATTGCTTCTCATGGTAGCCCTGTATCGCCACCACCTTTTATAGCCGGTTTTGCAGAAACTGAAATTGACAAAGAAACTGGGAAAGTTGATTTAGTAAATTATGTGGCTGTAGTAGATTGTGGAACAGTTATAAATAAAAATCTAGCTAAGATACAAGTTGAAGGTGGAATTGTTCAAGGGATTGGAATGGCATTATTTGAAGAAGTTAGATATACAGAAAAAGGAAGCATGGATACAAATACATTTATGCAATATAAGATTCCAGCTAGATGTGATATTGGAAATGTTAAAGTAGATTTTGTTGAAACTTATGAGCCAACAGGGCCATTTGGTGCTAAATCTGTTGGAGAAGTTGTTATAAATACACCTTTACCAGCGATACAAGAAGCTGTGTTTAATGGAAGTGGTGTGAGAATAAATACACTTCCTATTACACCTGAAAAAGTTTTTATGGCAATGAATAAATAATTACTTATAAAATTTTAGGCTAGTTTTACATGTTAAACAACCAGTTATGTCATACCTGTTGAAAGATATTTAATAAGTAGTTATTATAATATTATGAAATTTACTTATAAAGTACAAAATTAACTAAGGGGATGATGTTTTGGCTGGAAATCTAAATAATATGAGAGCAGTAAATAATTTTAGAGGAGATAAGAACATTTTAGAATGTTTAGTCAGCTTTGAGGGTCGTTCAATAAGTCAGAGAAAAGTGAAGGTATTTTTTAAAGAAAAACAAAATCAAATAGAAATTGATTTTGCAGAAGAAGAAATTTCTAAAATAGTTGAAAATGTTGTTCTAAATACATCATATCAGGAAATGTTATACGATGAAATAGAGAAACAACTAGAGATTGATTGTATAGGTACTTGGATGATATTATCTAAATTAAAAGACGGTAGAGTTCACTGATTTTAAAATAAATTATTAGAGCCTAATTTTAAGGCTCTTTTTTACTGTTTTTTATCAACAATAGAAAATTTATTTTTAGTTTGTATATAATTGTAATATCATATATTTCATATATAGAAAATTGAGCTTATATGTATTATATTGTATAATGTAAATTGAATTAGTAAAATAGTTCGTTAAAATAAATTGTTTGTATAAAATAACTGTTTAAGTTTATAGATTTTGTATAAAATAAAGTTATGTTATTAATTTTTTAGAAATAAAACTTTTACTAGGAGACAGATATGAGAAAAAACAGTATTAATATAGCACTAACTGCAGCTGTTACAGCAATCTATGCAGTTTTGACATTATCATTGGGATTCATAAGTTATGGTCCAATACAATTTAGGGTGGCAGAGATTATGATGCTTTTGGCATTTTTAGATAAAGGATATATAGTAGGTCTTACATTAGGTTGTTTTTTAGCAAATGTAATAGGACCATATGGTGTACCTGATATAATCTTTGGAACATTAGCCACATTTATAAGTGCAGGTCTGATTTATATTACTAGAAAGTTAGGTAGGCAAAATAAAATCACTTTAATTATAGCTTCTATATGGCCTACTATTATAAATTCGATTGTGGTTGGGCTAATGTTAAATATATTCTTTGGGCTTCCATTAATTTTATCTATGATACAGGTAGGTTTTGGAGAATTTGTAGTAGTAACAATTATAGGAGTACCATTTTTTTGTTTTTTAATGAAAAAATATAAAAATATTATTAATATTAAATTTTAAATAATATATAGTTACTTAATTGATTGAGAGTATTATTAATGAAAAGAGGTGTTTATTTGTCAAAAGAAAAAAGATTGACTGATGTTTGGACGTATATTAATGATAGACAAAAGTTTACAATAAAAGAGCTGTCAGAGGAATTTAATCTTTCAACTAAAACTATCCAGCGATATTTAATAGAACTAAATAAAATGGGACTTCCAATTCAGACAGAGAAAGGTAGAAATGGAGGGTATAGAGTACTAAATAATAGCTATATACCTCCTGTTGTATTTACAGAAAAAGAGGTTATGACTATACTATTTGCACTTAAGTCACTTCAGATTTATAATTATAAATTAATGGAAATAGAAATTAATTCTATAATGAGAAAAGTCAGTTATGAGCGTAAGAGCAATATAAGAATAGGCATAGAAAATATGAAAAGGTACATTGGATTTGTAGCTAATGATGAAGCTGTTAAAAGTAGTGATGTGGCTGAGTTTTTTAGAGCTTCCTCAGAGTCTCTAATTTTAAATATTAAGTATAAGTTTGGCAATCAAGTTTTGGAAAAAAATATATGTCCTATAGGTATATATTTAAATAAAGGAACATGGTTTTCACCAGTATATGATTATAAAAGTGATAAAATTATCTTAATTCGTATAGATAAGATAATTGAGATTAAAAAAGTAGGTGAAAGCAAAGAAGTACATATAAGTTTGAACGAGTGGTTAGAAACAGCATATAGTAATTTATATGAAAGTATATTAAGTATTAAAAAAATTGGTGAAACTATTTGCCTAAATGTATTATTAACTAAAGAAGGTGTTTCTAAAATAAAGAGTAGTTCTTATGATTTAGATATAAAGCTGAATGAAGATGGCAGTGGAGTAATTAACACATTCATAAAACATGAAGAAATAGATTGGTATGTTTCTATTTTATTTTCACTTGGAAGTGATGCTAAAGTTATGGAGCCAAAGTTTATTAATAAGTTGCTTTATGATAAGGCAGATGAGTTAAGATATTTTTATGAAGAAAATATGGTATAATATTTAGAAATGTTGAAATTAAATAATTATTAAGGAGATATATATTATAATGGAAAATTTTAATAAGAATGCTAAGATAATTGGTATTGGAGTTGAGGGTATTAATATAATAAATGAAATAGAAGAAAAAATAAAAGCAAATATGGATATAGAAAAAATAAATATAAGTCAAGATATAGAAAAAGAATATGTTAGAAGTCTTTTAGATGGAGTGGATATATTATTTTTAGTATATTCATCCGAAGATAAACAGATTAGAGAGATTATAAAAGCTGTTTCATATATGTCGAATGAAAGAAGAATCTTATCTATAGGAATGGATTGTTCAGAAAAAGAAAATAAAGAAGATTTAGAGCTTGGAAGAGAATTTAAAATCAATAGTGACAGTGTATTTAAATTTGTTGATTTAATGAATATCATGATAGAGTCTATTTCGGATTCCTGTATGATAAATATAGATATAACTGATTTAAAAGAAGCTATTTTAGGAGATAAAGGAATTAAGTATTCTTTTGAAGAATTTGAAGATACAAGGGGATATAGTGAAATGGCTGATATTTTATTTGACAGAATGGAATATATCGGTGAAGAATTTATAAGTAAAAAAGGAATTATATTTGTTGAAGGAAATCCAAAATTTTCTATAATGGAATTGAATGATTTAATAAATAATATTCAGAGCAAGATAGAAGAGAGTTATGAAGTAATATTTTCTTTATATCTAAATGAAAATTTAGATGGAAACATTAAAGTAGGTTTATTGTATAATTAGTATATTTTAGATATTAAGGAGAGCATACATGTCTGAAAATATAGGAGTTAAAGAGTATTGGTTAATGGAAGAATTTTTTTATCAGGAAACAGACACGCCACAGATTTTTAGAGAAGAAAGTATAATTGCACTTGGATTTGATATAAAAATAAATTTAAAAAAAGTATTCAGTATGGGAAAAAAATCAGAAAAGTATATTAATGAGAATTGTAATGACAAAGATTTTATAAAAAAGTTTATGTCGATTAAAAAAGGAGATTATTTTTTATATAAAGCATATCAAAATATAGAAGAAAAAGTTAAATGTAATGTGTCTATTGGTATGGTTGAAGAAAATTTTGAGAATGGATATGAATTAAGTCATATTTTAGGACATACACTACCAGTAAAATGGATGCATAATTTTGATATAGTTTCAAGTTGTAAAGTATATACAAGTGAATTTTATAAATTAAATAATAGTGAGATTAGCTCGTACTTAGAAATTATTAAGTTACAAGATAAGAAATCACTGAGAAAAAGAATAGTAGAAGAAAGTGACAATAATAAATGGTATTTAAAAAACTATTATTATAAAAATGTAGATAAATGTGTAGATGATGAAGAATTATTTATTCAACCTACTAATCTAGAGCAGTTGGAATACTTAAAAAATATAAATGCAGATGATTATATCTTATTATATAATAGTGAGAAAGTAATATGTGAAAATGACCATACAATGAAGAGTCTATTTGGTGTATGTCAAGTTATGGAAGGATTCGATAAGGAGAAAATAAGTACTTTGGAGGGAGGATACTTTTTTCCTGTTAAGTGGATAGAGTATGAAAAGGAGAATATAGATGGAAATGCGTGGGTTGTATTTGAAAACAATAGTTTAGTTGAAAAGTATGTAAAAAGATTTACCAATAAAATGCCCTTAAATACTATACTTTATGGTCCACCAGGGACTGGTAAAACATACAATACAAAGCAAATGGTTTATAATCTAGTAAATGAAACTAGCTTAAAAAACAGGGATTATACAGGTTATTCAGATTATAAAAACAATGTAGAATTTTGTACATTTCATCAATCATATGGATATGAGGAATTTATAGAGGGCCTTAAGTCTGATGGTGAAGGAAATTTTAAACCAGAAGATGGAATATTAAAGGATATATCCATAGAAGCATGTTATGATGCATTGAAATTTGAAAAAAAATTGAAGCTTGAGTTAGAAAAAGATAGCTTGACTTTAGAAGCTATAAAAACGAGAAAAAAGAAACTAGTATTAGAAAATATAGAATCTAGTGATAGTTTTAATTTTGAAGAATCAGAAAACTATGTTTTAATAATAGATGAAATTAATAGAGGTAATATATCTAAAATATTTGGTGAGTTAATAACATTATTGGAAGATGATAAAAGGCTCACTAAATCAAATCAGACCATTGTCAAATTACCATATTCAAAAGAAAAATTTTCTTTACCTCCAAATTTGTATATAGTTGGAACTATGAACACATCAGATAAATCAATAGCACTCTTAGATATAGCTTTAAGAAGAAGGTTTAATTTCGAAGAAATTATGCCAGATTATGATTTATTGCCTGTTATAGGTGATATAGATATTAGAAAAATGCTATCTACAATTAACAAAAGAATAGAGTTTTTATATGATAGAGACCATGTCATTGGACAAGCTTATTTACTTAGTGTAGAAAATATTAATGATATAGTAGTAGTATTTAGAAGTAAAATAATACCACTTCTTCAAGAGTATTTTTATTATGATTCAGAGAAAGTGGGTATGGTTTTGGGGGGAATTGGAAGAAATGAAAAAGATAAATACATTGTTTACAAAGAAGAACTTATAGCTTCTGAATTATTTAAAAATAATAATACATCAATAATGGAGAGTAAAGTTAACTATTGTATAAAACAAAACATATCTAGTGAGGAGTTAAAAAATATATATGAGTAAAAATATATATGTTAAAGAAACTTACGAATGGATAAGAGTAGGTAATGGTGCAAATGAGCTTACAGAAATTGAATATGAAAAATTGCTTAAATATCTAGAGAACAATAATAATGTATTAAAGAGTAATATAATAGATATTAAATACAAAAAACTTAGATTCATAAACTATGTAGGTATTATATGTTTTGAAAATGTAATACTTGAAATACTTCCTAAATTGTCATTAAGTGATAATCTTGTAAAAGACAGAGAAATGTTACTACAGATGCTTTCTACATGCAATAAAATTCCAATTATAATGAACGAAAAAATAAGATTGAGTTTGAAAAATTATAATCTCCTAAATTTTTTTGTTATGTATTTTATTGAGAGCATGCAAACACAGATGAAGAGAGGAATTCATTTTGAATATATAAATAAAATAGAGAACTTGAATGTTATAAGGGGCAAAATATTATTAAGTACATATGCAAGAGAAAAACAAATTTCTCCAATGAAAATAAAATGTGAGTATGATGAATATAGTGAAAATAATTTCTTAAATCAAGTTCTTAAAAAAGCATGTGTATCTATTTTATGTAGAATAAATGATAATTTAATTCAAGGGAAAATTAAAAAAATTTTAAGTTATTTTCAAAATGTAGATTTAATTTATGTAGATAGAGAAAAATTATTAGATTATAAATTTTATAAAAATAATGATAGATTTAAAGATTGTTATTTACTAGCTAGACTTATACTTTTAAATTTATCTATGGATAACAGTCAAAACAATCAAGATGCATTTTCTATATTATTTGAAATAAATACTTTGTATGAAGAATATATAGGAGTTTTAATAAAAAGTATATGGGATAATTCATTTAGAGAGACGTACATACAAGATAAGAGTAAATTTCTCTTAAAAAATGAACAAACAGGGAAGAAAAATTTTAATTTAAGACCAGATATAGTTTTATATGACTTAAAAAATGAATATGAAATTATAATTGACACTAAATGGAAAGCTATTGAAGTAGATTCAAATGTTTTTTACAGGTCAAGTGATATATATCAGATGTATGCATATATAACAACATATGAAAATGCAAAAAGATGTATATTATTATATCCCTGTATTCAAAAAGATAAAAATTATAGTTCTTGGAAATTATCAGAATCATTTAAGGGTAAGTTTATAGAAGCAAAAACTGTGAGATTAGATGATATAAAAAACACAAAAAATGATTTGAAAAAGATAATTTTT
Organism: Clostridioides sp. ES-S-0054-01; assembly: GCA_021561035.1. Classification (NCBI taxonomy): domain Bacteria; kingdom Bacillati; phylum Bacillota; class Clostridia; order Peptostreptococcales; family Peptostreptococcaceae; genus Clostridioides; species Clostridioides sp. ES-S-0054-01. The sequence continues at coordinate 2,079,234 of CP067346.1, read as the reverse complement.
AATTATAAATTTTAAAAATAAGAATTTTAAAATTTATAAAAGTAATTTTATACAGATATAAAAATTTTTAATAGTAAAAAAATTTTAAAGAATTTAAATTAAAATTTTTGAAAATTATTTCTATATAAAATATGGCATTGTAATTGCTTATTTAATAGAGGATTCTTGTAAAATGAAAGAAGTATATCTACTAAATTGAAACTAAGTAGATATACTTTTTATTAAGTATTGTTTTAAAAATAATATTATTAAATTATAACTAAGCTTTTCTATTATGATATAATGAAATAGATAATGTGAATGATTATTATATAGAATACTTATTTGGAGTTGATATTTTATGGACAAACACAGTGATTCAGTAATGTATGGTGGAATGGAAGTATACAATATTTGGGGAACAACAACAGTAGACTCTATAATTGGAGAGTCTGATGTAATGCTTGCTCTTAAAGATAGAATTTGCAAAATTGGAAATAGCGATTCTACTGTAGCTATAACTGGAGAAAGTGGCACTGGAAAAGAGTTAATAGCAAGAGCCATTCATCTCGCAGGAAACAGAGGGAATAAAACATTCGTTGCTATAAACTGTGCTGCTATACCAGAGCCTTTACTAGAAAGTGAACTTTTTGGGTATACAAAAGGAGCTTTTAGTGGAGCAGATTCAAAAGGTAAAATTGGTAAATTTGAATTGGCCAATGGAGGGGTAGTATTTTTAGATGAGATAGGAGATATGCCAATTCAACTGCAATCAAAGCTATTGAGAGTACTACAGGAAAAGAAGTTTACGAGAATAGGTTCAAATGAACTAATTGATATAGATGTTAGAATCATATCAGCTACTAATAGAGATTTATTTGAGTTGGTTAAGGAAAATAAATTTAGAGAAGACTTATACTATAGATTAAATGTAATACCTTTAGAGGTACCTCCACTTAGAGAAAGAGGAGACGATATACAAATATTAATAAACAATTTTATAGACAAATATTCTAGAAAGATGAAGAAAAACGTGTACCATATAGAACCAGATGTAGAACAAATGTTACTTAAATATCCTTGGCCAGGGAATATTAGAGAGTTGGAAAATACTATAGAACTTGCCTTAAATCTTCTTGAAGAAGATGGGATAATACATAAAGGTATAATAAACAGAAAGATAATTGAATATTTTAAGTTAAATAATATAAATATAAAACTGCTTGAGGAAAATGATTATGAGATAAGTATGGAACAAGACATACTTACGCTTGAAGAATTTGAAAGAGCGTATATAAAGAAAGTATTAAAATTTTATGGAAATGATACTAAATCTAAAAAACTAGCTGCTAAAAAACTTGGAATATCGCTAGCTACATTGTATAGAAAAATAGATGTATAATAATTAGACTTTTTATTCTCAATTCTAAAATTTGAAATTATAAAATTGATAAAAAACACTTAGAAAACTATTATCTAAGTGTTTTTTTGTGTAATAGTATTTTATTATCCAAAAATAAAAAAAATTTAAAAGAATTTAAAAAAATAAATGTTTTAACAAATTATCAAATACTAACAAATATAATAAAAATTATATATGTAAAAGAATTTTGTTAAAAATTTGGCATTATAATTGCTTCATATTGAATTAAGATGACAAAATAAAAAAAGAAAGGATGTTGTGTGAGATAATAATAACTGTCATTAAAAAATAGTTGGGAGTGATAACCTTGAGTAAATATCAAAAGAATATTTCTATGTTTGATATTGATGGAAGGCCACCAATTTTAAAGTGTTTACCACTATCAATGCAACATATATTGGCAATGATAGTTGGGACTGTTACAGTACCTATAGTAGTAGGAGGAGCTGTGGGTGTTAGCCCTACACAAATAACACTTTTGGTGCAATATGCATTAATAATAGCTGGCATATCGACACTTATACAACTATATCCAATAGGAAATATTGGTTCAAGATTGCCTATAATTTTTGGAGTTGGTTTTACTTATGTACCAACACTTGTAGCAGTCGGAGGAAATTATGGATTAGCAAGCATTTTGGGTGCACAATTAATAGGGGGAGTGGCTATAGTATTAATAGGGGTATTCATAAAAAAGATAAGAAAATTTTTTCCGAATATAGTTGCAGGAACCGTAGTTTTTACAATTGGATTATCTTTGTATCCTATAGCAATAAATTATATGGCAGGTGGTGTAAATAGCCCTACTTATGGCTCCATGCAAAATTGGGCAGTAGCAGCTATAACACTAGTGGTAGTTATAGGTCTTAGTCAATTTGCAAAAGGATATGCAAAATTGGCAGCAATATTTTTGGGAATTATAGTTGGATATTGTGTATCTTTAGCTTTGGGTATAATAAATTTTGACCCTATTAGAGAGGCAGCTTGGTTTGCAGTACCTAAACCACTTGAATTTGGAATGGAATTTGATATGCCTGTAATAATATCGGTAGTAATTGTAAGTATAATCAATGCTGTTCAAGCAATTGGTGATTTATCAGCTACTACAATGGGAGGTATGGATAGGAATATCACGGACAAGGAATTATCAAGTGGAGTAATAGGAAGTGGAATTTGTACTATGATAGGAGCTTTGTTTGGAGGTTTGCCACCATCATCATATAGCCAAAACGTGGGAATGGTAGCTATGAACAAAGTAATAAGTAGATTTGTGCTCGGAATGGCTGGTATATTTATGTTATTGTCGGGGTTTGTACCTAAATTTGGTGCATTAATGACTACTATACCATATTCTGTTTTAGGAGGAGCTACAATATCTATATTTAGTATGATAACAATGACAGGGATAAAGTTAATTATTACAGAAGAGTTGTCATCAAGAAATATTACTATTGTTGGTTTGGCAATTGCTTTAGGAATGGGAATAACATCAGTCCCAGCAGCCCAAGAGGCATTTCCTTCATTTGTAAAATTGGTATTTGGAGAATCTCCAATAGTAATTGCTACACTAGTTGCATTCGTTTTAAATCTAATAATACCAAATAAAAGTCTAGAGGATGAAGCTAAAGAAAGAGCTGTTATGGAAGAGACTAATTAAGACATAATAATTTGAAAGGGTTGTTTAAATCATTTATTATGAGATTGTTAGATTGTTTTTGATAGCTATTCATTTTAATAAAAAATTTAGCAAATAAATATATACCAGGCAATTAATGTTTATTCAAATAGGAAATCGGGGAGGGAATATTTGCAAGTTTGTTAATTTTTTATAAAAATAGCTCAGTTTAGCTGTGTTTATCGGTTGAGCAATAAATTCATGGTCATAAAAATATTTATAGAAAATAATTATAAAAATATTTAGTCAAGATATTTATGTATGGGAGGATTTATTTTATGAAAACACGTAATACTTCAAAATATGATGTCGATGGGATACCACCACTAAAGGAATCAATACCTTTAGCTTTGCAACATCTATTGGCAATGATAGTAGGAAATATGGTACCTGCGATATTAATAGCAAACGTGGTAGGACTTAACCAGGGGCAAGCAACAATGTTGATTCAGGGCTCTATGTTAGCAGCAGGTTTGGCAACATTTTTACAATTATATCCAATACCTTTATTTAAAGGATTTAAGTTAGGCTCAAGATTACCTGTAATGATGGGAATGAGTTATGTATTTTTAGGAGCATGTCTTTCAGTAGCAGCTAAAGATGGTTTAGCCGCTCTATTCGGGGCACAGATTGCTGCTGGGGTAATCGTATTCTTTGTAGGATTTGGAGTTAAGAAAATTAGACATATATTCACTTCAATAGTTTCTGGAACTATAATAGCATGTATGGGACTTGGATTATTTGCAACAGCTATAAAGAATTTAGCTGGCGGAGAAGGTGCACAAACGTTTGGAAATCCAATAAACTTTGCAGTGGGAATTATAGTTGCTTTTGTAATAATAATGATAAACAAATACGGTAAAGGTCTAGTAAAAAATTCTTCAATATTAATAGGAATATTAGTAGGTTATGCTATATCTTTAGTTTTAGGATTAGTTGATTTCTCAGCAGTTCAAGGAGCATCTATAGTATCTTTACCAACACCAGCAGCTTTTGGATTGGAGTTTAGACCAGAGTTAATAGTAATGTTTACTATTATTTACATAATAGGTATAGCTGATATGATGGGTGCATGTACAATAGCTACAATAGGAGCAATGGATAGAGAGGTAACTGATGAAGAGTTATCATCAGTTGTTTTAGGAAATTCTGTAACTTCTATAATTTCGTCATTATTTGCAGCTCTTCCAACTGGAGTATTTAGCCAAAATACAGTAATTGTATCTATGAATAAAGTTACAAGTAGATTTGTAATAGCACTAGGTGCACTTGTATTATTACTAGCAGGAATATCTCCAGCACTAGGAGCAATAATGACAACTATACCATCTTGTGTTGTTGGAGGAGCAACTTTAGTAGTGTTCTCGTCAATAGCAATGTCTGGTTTTTCTATTATGAGTATGGATGGATTTACTGAAGAAAACAATCTTATAGCAGGTGTATCTATAGCAACAAGTATAGGTCTTACAACTGCTCCACAAGTTTTAGACCAATTTCCAGCAACAGTTGGAACTGTCCTTGGAGGTTCAAGTATAGTTTCTGGAGCAATAATAGCTATATTACTTCAAACATTATTTAAATTAAAGTCAAGTAAAAATGCTGAAAACGTTACTTCAAACTTTGAGGAAAATATTGGATAAATGTATTAGATATAATATGAGAAAGCTATATGATAAAATGTTGTAATGAAAGTATTCGAAGGGGGATTTAAGATGATTGATATACTAATAAAAAATGCAATAATTGTTACAGTTAATAAAGATAGAGAAGTCATATTCGATGGAGCAATAGCTATTCAAGGTGATAGAATAGTGGATATAGGAAATACCGCTGATATTGAACCTAAGTATCTCAATGCTAAAAAGATTATAGATGCTAATGGAAAAGTGATATTCCCTGGTTTTATAAATACTCATAATCACCTATTCCAAGTATTATTAAAAGGTTTAGGCGATGATATGGCACTGCACGAGTGGTTAAATACAATGATGTTTCCATCAGCAAAATTCTTAACAGAACAAGATACTTATGATGCTGCAATGCTTGGATGTATGGAAGGTTTAAAAAGTGGTATAACTACAATGGTTGATTATATGCATACACATAATAGACCAGGGCTTACAGATGGAATAGTAAAAGCATATAAAGATTTAGGTATAAGAGGAGTTGTAGGTAGAGGCTGTATAGATTTAGGTATTCATAAAGAACTTATAGAAGATGTGGAAACGGTTGAAAAAGATTTGAGAAGAGTATTTGAAAAATATCATAATTCAGAAAACGGAAGAATAAAAATCTGTGTAGCACCTTCTTCAATGTGGGCTATATCTGAAGAAATGGGTAAAATGCTTTGGAATATAGTTAAAGAATATGATTCGTATTTTACAGTTCATATATCTGAAACAGAATTTGCAAGAACAGCAACAAAGGATATACATGGAGAAATCGATATAAAATTGCTTGAAAAATGGGGTATAGTAGGTCCAGAAGTTGTAGCAGTACATTGTGTATGTATAACTGATGAGGACATGGAAATGCTTAAAAAGTATGATATAAAAGTTTCTCATAATGTAGCAAGCAATATGTATCTTGCCTCTGGTGTTGCACCTGTTCCAGAAATGTTAAAAAAAGGCATAAATGTAAGTTTAGGTCTTGATGGTGCAGCAAGTAATAATGCACAAGATATGGTAGAGCTTATGAAACTAACAGCTTTACAACATAAAGTAAATAATTGTGACCCTCTTGCAATTTCTGCAGAGAAAGTTCTTGAAATGGCGACAATAGAGGGAGCAAGAACTCTTAGAATGGAAGACGAAATAGGTTCTTTGGAGATTGGAAAAAAAGCTGACTTAGTAATATTTAATTCAATGCTTTCTCCAAAATCAATACCTCTTCACAATCCTGTATCAACTTTGGTATACTCAGCTAGTATGCATAATGTAGAAAGTGTTTTAGTTGATGGAAATATAGTGCTTGAAGATGGAAAAGTAACTACAATCGAAAGTGAAGAACAAGTATTATTGAATGCACAACATGCAGCAGAAGAATTATGTAAGAGAGCTAATGTAACTAATAGAATGGAAGGACATAAGTGGAATAGCTTATACTAATATTAAAATGAGATTGTAATAATATTCTATTACAACATTAGTTTATCTGTAGGAGGAGAAAATGGAAAAAATAAAATTAAATATTAATGATTACATGTATGAAGTAGAAGTTGAAAAGAATGAAACTCTTTTACATGTACTTCGTGAAAAATTAAATCTAACTGGAGCGAAACAAGGTTGTAATAGTGGCAGTTGCGGAGCATGTAAAGTTTTGGTAGATGGTGTTGACATAAAATCTTGTAAACTTCTTGCAATAAACTGTGAAGGTAAAGTTATATACACTATAGAAAGTTTTGCTAATGGGGAAAATCTTCATCCAATACAAGAAGCTTTTATAGAGGTTGGAGCTGTACAATGTGGATATTGTACTCCTGGTATGATTATAACAACACAAGCTCTTTTAAATAGAAATGCATCTCCTAATGAGGATGAAATTAGAGAGGCTTTTAAGGAAAATCTCTGTAGATGCACAGGATATGTAAAAATTATAGAAGCTGTAAAATTATCTGCAGCTAGATTAGGGGGTAGATAATTATGGAAAAGGTAATAGGAAAATCATACCCTCTAAAAGATGCAGCTTTAAAAGTTACTGGTCAAATGAAATATGTGGCTGATATGAAACCACAAAATGTACTTCATGCTAAAATGCTTTTAAGCCCTGTAGCACATGCAAAGATAAAAAGTATAGATACAAGTGAAGCTGAGAAAGTAGTGGGTGTTAGAGCTATAGCCACTCATCTTAATACATCACAAAGAAAATACAATGGTTCTTTAAGATTTTATGAGCATAATATACCTGAAAATGAAGTTGTTTTTTCAGATACAGTTAGATTTGTTGGTGACCGTGTTGCAGCAGTTGCAGCGGAAACACTAGAAATAGCAGAAAAAGCTGTAAAACTTATAAAGGTTGAATATGAAGAGTTACCAGCTGTATTTACTATACAAGATGCAATAAAAGAAGATGCCATATGTATACATGGAGATTCAAACATAGTTTCACAAAATAATATAAATGGAGGAGATGTAGAAAAAGGCTTCAAAGAATGTGACTATATATTTGAAGATGAATACTCTACTCCAGCGATACATCATAGTGCAATAGAGACTCATAGTGTAATTGCACACTATGATTATAATGATAAATTAACTGTACATACACCTTGCCAAAATACATTTGGATTTAGAATAATATTGTCTCAAATTTTTGGGATGTCGTTAAATAAAGTAAGAGTTATAAGACCTGCTATTGGAGGTTCATTTGGTGGAAAATTAGAACTTACAATTGAACCAGTAGCAGCTGCACTGTCAAAAATGACGAGAAGACCAGTTAAAATGGTTCTCACAAGAAAAGAATCTATGATATCAACAAGAACTCGTCATGGGTCTTTTGTAAAATTAAAAACTGGTGTAAATAAAGATGGAGAAGTAATAGCACAAGATATAAAAATATACACAAATACAGGAGCATATGCATCAAGTGCTTTAAATGTTATAGGAGCACTTAGTCATAAAGTGTTTAAAGTTTATAAAATACCAAATATAAAGTTTACTGGAATGCCTGTATATACAAATACACCAATTGCAGGAGCTATGAGAGGCTATGGTTCACCTCAAATATTTATGGCTCAACAAGCTCAATTTGCAAAGATAGCTAAGGAAATAGGGATGGATTTGGTTGACTTCCAAAATAAAAATGCTGTAGAACCAGATGATGTTGATATAATTTTCCATGGTTCTCTTGGAAATCCTAGAGTATTGGATTGTATAGAGCAAGGCAAGAAGATGTTTAAGTGGGATGAGAAGAAAAAACTTCCAAAAGAAGAAGGAAAGTATTTAAGAGGTATAGGTATGGCAATAGGTGCACATGGTAATGGAGTTTTTGGTGCACATAGAGATGTTGTCACATTGACTCTTAAATTAAATGAAGATGGTACATTGACACTACTTACAGGAGCACATGATATGGGTAATGGTGTTGTAACTATGCAAACAATGATGGTAGCTGAAGTTTTAGGAATAACACCTGATAAAGTTGATACATTTGAAACTGATACTGATGCATGTACATTCAACCTTGGTGACTATGCAAGTAGAGGGGTATTTGTAGAAGGTGGAGGAGCTAAAAAGACAGCAGAAAAATTAAAGACACTTATATTAGAAGAAGCAGAAAAATTACTTGAAACATCAAAAGAAGAGTTATATCTAGATGGTGGATATGTAATTAGTAAACTTAATGAAAATATAAAAGCATCGCTTTCTGATGTTGCAGTATATAGTCAAAGTAAATCATTAAGAGAGTTAACTGTTGTTGAAGACTATTCTTCACCAGCTGGACGTACTTCTTATGGTGTACATTTTGCTGAAGTCTTAGTAGATAAAGAAACTAAGGATATAAAAGTAGTTGATTTTGTAGCTGTACATGATGTTGGTAGAGTTATAAATCCTCTAAATTTAGAAGGTCAATTAGAAGGTGGAATTCATATGGGTCTAGGATATGCACTTAGTGAAGAGTTGGCATTTGATGAGCAAGGTAGACCTAAGGCTACTGATTTTAAAACGTATAAATTATTTAGAACTGTAGATATGCCAAAGTGTCAAATTGCATTTGTAAATGGTTATGAAAAAGCTGGACCTTTTGGTGGTAAAAGTATTGGAGAATGTGCTGTTGTGCCAGTTGCACCAGCTGTCGCAAATGCAGTATATAATGCAACTGATGTAGAAATACATTCATTACCAATAAAATTAAAATAATAGAAGTTAAAGTAGAAATAACAATTTATTGTATTTGTAAATGATAATAAAAATAGATTTATTTGATGAGGAGATATTGCTATGGCAAAGATATTAGGTATTTGTGGAAGTCCACGTAAAGGAGCAACAGAATATGCAGTATTAGAAGCTTTGAAAGAAGCAGAAACTATACCTGGTATAGAAACAGAGTATTGGTCAGTTAGAGGGAAAAAAATAAGCCCTTGTGTACATTGTGATGCATGTATAAGAAAAGAAACTATGTGTATCATAAAAGATGATATACAAGAATTAGAGCAAAAAATATTGGAGGCAGATGGAATTATAGTAGGTTCTCCGGTTTATGATATGAATATAACTGCTCAACTTACAGCAGTATTTAATAGACTTCGTCCAATGTATTTAGTTCATCCAGGAAAACTTCAAAATAAGATTGGGGCAGCTATAACTACTGGTGGAACTAGATATGGTGGTCAAGAACTTACAAAACTTCCTATAATAAATTTCTTCCTAATGCATGAAATGTTAGTATCTGGAGGTTTAGGTGGATGCTATATAGGTGGTACAATATGGAGTAAAGATGGAAAAGCAAAAGGTGCCCAAGAGGACGAGACAGGTATGGATACTGTAAGAAGACTTGGAAAAGGTGCTGCAGAAGCTGTTATGGTTTCTAAGTTTGGTCTTGAAAAATGGAATGTTGTAAAAGAAGAGTTAAATGTTAAAAAGGATGAGAAATCTCCTCTTAGAGACCACTAGAAACTTATTTTATTATTGATTATTAGATGTATAAAAATAGTGATGTAATCTGTTATTGCATCACTATTTTATGTTTTAGTTTAGATTTTGTAAGTTTTATATTAAAAAATATACAGACAAAGTGTTTTAAGATTTATTTTTAAATTTTAAAAATGAGAATTAAAAAGTGAGAAGATAAAAAAGGTTTTTCAATTATTAAATTCTGTAGACATTGTATCAGTCAAAGACAGAAGAGCAAAAACAATAAAAGCATTGCAATTTCTATATTAAACAACCATAGAAAAATATCCAATATATATTTAGTGTTGGCATGTTAATTGCTAACATATTAAAGTATAAAAATTTAACAATAATTTGGAGGTATTTTAGATGTTAAAAGAGATTAAATGGAAAGTAAATAATTTGCCAAAGGGCGATAAGGAAAATTGTATCAAATTTTTAAATGAAGAAGAAATAACGAAGGTTAGAAACTTTCATAAAAGCTTTCCTCAATATAAAGAAACTCCACTAGTAAATCTAGAAGGTTTAGCAAAAAAATTAGGTGTTGCAGGAGTATATGTAAAAGATGAATCTTATAGATTTGGATTAAATGCATTTAAAGTTTTAGGCGGTTCTTATTCTATGGGTAAATATTTAGCTCAAAGATTAGATACAGATATATCTGAATTAGGATATGATAAATTGACTTCAGATGAAATAAAAGAGAAATTAGGAGAAATAACTTTCTTTACAGCTACAGATGGAAATCATGGTAGAGGAGTTGCTTGGACAGCTAATAAATTAGGTCAAAAATCTGTTGTATTAATGCCAAAAGGTTCTTCTGAATTTAGATTAAATAAAATTAAAGGAGAAGGAGCAGATGCTAGTATAACAGACTTAAACTATGATGATGCAGTAAGATTAGCTAATGATTATGCAGAAGCTGATGACCATGGAGTAATGGTTCAAGATACAGCATGGGACGGATATGAAGAAATACCAGCATGGATAATGCAAGGATATGGAACTATGGCTCAAGAAGCTATAGAGCAATTAAAAGAGTATGGAGTAGATAGACCAACACACGTGTTTGTGCAAGCAGGAGTTGGTTCACTTGCTGGTGCAGTACAAGGATATATTGCTTCAATATATGATGAATGCCCAATAACAGTAGTAGTAGAGGCTGATGAAGCTGACTGTTACTATAAATCAGCAGAAGCAGGAGATGGAAAGCCAAGATTTGTTGGAGGAGATATGCCAACTATAATGGCAGGGCTTGCTTGTGGAGAACCAAATACTATAGGGTTTGAAGTATTAAAAAATCATGCAGCAGCATTTGTTTCAGCACCAGACTGGGTTTCTGCTAAAGGTATGAGAACATTAGGTAATCCTTTAAATGGTGATGAGAAGGTAATCTCTGGAGAGTCAGGAGCAGTTACAACTGGTCTTTTAATAGCAGCTATGGAAAGAGACGATTTAAAAGAGTTAAGAAAAGATTTAAAATTAGATGAAAATTCAAGAATACTTTTAATAAGTACAGAAGGAGATACTGACCCTGATAAATACAGAAGTATAGTTTGGGATGGAGAGTATCCAAGTATATAAGTAATTACTAAAATGTAATTATTAAATATTGGTTTACATATTTAGAAGATATATAAATTCTAAAATTTAGAAAATATATAACATATAAAATACATACATTGTAAAAAATCTAGGGGGATAATGAAATGTTAAACGAACAAAGAAAGCAAGAAGTAACTGAAATATGTCAAAAATTAATTCAAAATCCTAGTTCTTCTGGAAACGAAGAAGGAGTTGTAAAAGCAATAGAAGAGTCTTTTGAAAGGTTAGGTTTTGATAGCTGGTCAAGAGATAAATATGGAAATATAGTAGGATGTATAAAAGGAAACAAACCAGGTAAAAAAATATTATTTGATGGACATATAGACACAGTTCCAGTTCCAGATGAAAGTAAATGGAGCGTTCCTCCTTTTGAAGGAAGAATAGTAGATGGAAAGATATATGGTAGAGGAACTTCTGACATGAAAGGTCAATATACAGCAATGATGTCAGCAGTTGCATACTTTGCAAAAGATACTAACAAAGATTTTGAAGGTGAATTATACGTAGCAGGAGTTGTTCACGAAGAAATATTCGAAGGAGTTTCAGCTAGAGAAATAAGTAAGGCTGTTCAACCTGATTATGTTGTAATAGGTGAATCTTCAGAATTAAATTTAAAGATTGGTCAAAGAGGTAGAGGAGAAATAGTAGTAGAGACTTTTGGTAAACCAGCTCACTCTGCTAATCCAGAAAAAGGTGTAAATGCAGTTTACAAAATGGCTAATGTAATCCAAAAGATACAACAATTAGTACCTCCAACTCATCCAGTTTTAGGTGATGGAATACTAGTTTTAACAGATATAAAGTCTTCTCCATATCCAGGAGCTTCAGTAGTGCCAGATTACTGTAAAGCAACTTTTGACAGAAGATTATTAGTTGGAGAAACAAGAGAAGGAGTATTAGCTCCAATACAAGCATTACTAGATGAAATGATGAAAGAAGATAAAGAATTAAATGCAAAAGTTTCTTATGCAGTTGAAAAAGCTGATTGTTACACAGGAAATACTATAGAGAGTGAAAGATTTTTCCCAGGTTGGTTATATGATGAAGAAGATGAATTTGTTCAAGCAGCATATAAAGGATTAAAAGAAGCTGGAATAGATTCAGAAATAACTCAATACTCATTCTGTACAAATGGAAGCCACTATGCAGGTGAGGCTGGAATAAAAACTATAGGATTTGGTCCTTCTAAAGAAAATCTTGCTCATACAATAGATGAGTATATAGAACAAGAACAATTATTTATAGGAACAGAAGGTTACTATGGAATATTAAAATCTGTATATGGAAAATAATAGTTAGTTCACAATAAATTATTTAAATATATTCTAGAGGTGCTGGATATAGCACCTTTAGAAAATACAATTTTAAATAAGATTATGATATTTAGAAAATACTTTAAATCTTAAAAGTTAGGAGGTATATATGGGAACAATACTAAGAGGTGGAACTATAATTACCTCTGATAAGACTTATATAAGTGATTTAAGGATAGAAGATGAAAAGATAGTTGAAATAGGAAATGATTTAAAAATAAATGATGATAAGGTCATTGATGCTACAGGTAGAATTGTAATTCCTGGTGGAATAGATACACATACTCATTTTGATATGAATGCAGGCTCTATCACAACTGCTGATAATTTTGAAACAGGAACAAGAGCAGCTATAGCTGGAGGAACTACTACAATATTAGATTTTGCAGAAGCTAGTGAAGGTGAAAATCTACTACAAGGTGTAGAAACATATCATAAAAAAGCAAGCGGAAATTGCTATTGTGATTATGGATTTCATATGACAATTACATGTTTAGATAAAGATACATTTAATCATATGGAAAAGCTTATTTCAGATGGCATAGTATCTTTCAAGATGTATATGGCATATGATGGCATGAAAGTAGATGATGGAACAATATACAAGGTTTTAAAGAAAGCTAAAGACTTAGGTTGTATAGTTGAATTTCATTGTGAAAATGGCGATTTACTAGATGTATTGATAGAAGAAAATGTACAAAATGGTAATTTAGGAGCAAAATATCATCCACTTACAAGACCTAATATAGTTGAAAAAGAATCTGTTTCTAGACTTGCTGACATAACTCAATTATCTAATTCAAAATCTTATGTAGTACATCTAAGTTGTAAAGAGTCACTTGAAACTGTGAAAATTGCTAGAGAAAAAAATATAGATGTGATAGTAGAAACATGTCCACAGTATCTATTATTGGAAGATAATTTATATGATAAGGATGGATTTGAAGGTGCTAAATATGTAATGTCTCCTCCTTTAAGAAAAAAAGAAGATATAAGTTATCTTTGGGAAGGATTAGCTAATGGGGATATTCAAACAGTTGGCACAGACCATTGTTCATTTAATTTTAAGGGGCAAAAAGATTTGGGAATTGATGATTTTAGTAAGATACCAAATGGAGCACCTGGTGTTGAACACAGATTAGCCCTTTTATATACATATGGAGTCTTAGAAAATAGAATAAGTGCAAATAAGTTTGTGGAAGTTACCTCTACAAATGCTGCAAAAATATTTGGAATGTATCCTAAAAAAGGTGAGATAGCTGTAGGAAGTGATGCAGATATAGTCATTTTAAATACTAATAAAGAAGAAACAATTAGTTATAAAACTCAAAAACAAAATGTAGATTATACTCCATATGAGGGTTTTAAGATTAAATGTAAAGTTGAAGATGTATTTTTGAGAGGAAACCATGTAGTACAAAGTTGTAATATTAAAGAACAGCCAACAGGACAATATATTAAAAGAAAAATTATTAAATAATGCGGGGGGAAATAAGAATGATGGATATACTTATTAAGAATGCCATAATAGTAACTGTGAATAAAGAGAGAGAAGTTATTTTTGATTAAAAAATAGTTACGCACACTTGTGACTTTAGTCATGAGTTAGTAGCTAAAATAGTCAGCATATAGGGAAACTTATATGTAGAGATAGGATAGAACCTATCCAATACTACTTGAATTGCTAAAAACCCCTAAAGCTAACCAAACTAAAACATAAGGATGAAATAAACCTAAGTGTGAAAGTTACGAAAGTAGAAAAAATTGGTTAGATGGTATAAGGTTAAATCCTAAGTACTTTAAAATGGGCAATCAGCAGGTAAGCTCTGAATAGGAGAAACTTCAACGACTATTCCTCTTGAGGGAAGTACACTACAAGCTATCGGTAGTGGAAGTGGGTAGACCTTAACGGATAATGCCGAAGGATAAGATATAGTCTGTGCTTGCATGAAAGTGTAAGAAGTTCATAAGAGAACTGCATAGGTAGTAGCGAACTTATGTGAACGACAACCTCAAAAATGATAAAAGTTAAGACTTACGGTTCTTACATATGTTATTTAAAAATAAATATAAAAACCTTCGAAATAATTGTTTTAAATAATTACGTTTGTTAATATTAGTATGGGTGATGAAAATGGAAGTGAATCAGATATGTATATTTAGTACAATACTATATAGTATAGTATGTAAAATATAGACATTCAGTATTAACATAATCTATTAACCAGTATTAACATAATCTATTAACATAATCAGAAAAAACAATTAAAGTGAGGTGATAGTAGTGGAAAAAGCTTATAAGTTTAGAATGTATCCAAATAAAAAACAGCAAGAGTTAATTAACAAAACTTTTGGATGCTGTAGATTTGTATATAATAAGTATCTTGCTAAAAGAATAGAAGTTTATAAAAATGATAAAGAAACTTTTACTTATAAACAGTGCAGTTCTGATTTGACCAATTTAAAAAAAGAATTAAAGTGGCTTAAAGAACCTGACAAATTTTCACTACAAAATGCCTTAAAAGATTTAGAAAACGCATATGAAAAATTCTTTAAAGGAAAGGCAGGATTTCCTAAATTTAAATCAAAGAAAACTAATAGATTCTCATATAAAACGAACTTTACAAATGGAAACATTATGTACTTTAGTCAATATATAAAATTACCTAAACTTGGTATGGTTAAAGTAAGGGATAAACAAGTCCCTCAAGGGAGAATACTTAATGCTACTATATCTAAAGAACCAAGTGGTAGATATTATGTATCACTATGCTGTACTGATGTAGATATTGAAGCATTTGAAAATACTAATAATCAGATAGGTCTAGATTTAGGAATTAAAGAATTTTGTATCTCAAGTTGTGGACAATTTATAGAAAATCCTAAGTATCTTAAGAAGTCATTAAGAAAACTTGCTAAATTACAAAGAGAATTATCGAGAAAAACAATCGGTAGTTTAAATAGAAATAAAGCAAGATTAAAAGTTTCTAGATTTCAAGAACATATAGCTAATCAAAGGAAGGATTTTCTACAAAAACTATCTACTAAACTAATAAAAAAGAATGATATTATTTGCATAGAAGATTTACAAGTAAAGAACATGATTAAAAATCGTAAACTATCTCTCTCTATTTCTGATGTATCGTGGTCAGAATTTGTTCGTCAATTAGAATACAAGGCTAATTGGCATGATAGACAAATTGTAAAGGTAGGTAAGTTCTTTGCAAGTTCACAAATATGCAATAAATGTGGGTACAAAAACGAGGAAGTTAAGAACTTAAATGTAAGAGAATGGATTTGTCCTTGTTGTAATGAAACTCACGATAGAGATATAAATGCAAGTATAAATATATTAAAAGAAGGATTAAGACTAATAACAGTTCAAAATAGATAGCATATGTAAGAACCGTAGGAACTACGGGGATAGCCTGTGGAGAATACATATTTTAGTATGCAAAATTCTATGAAGCAGGAACCCTGTGACTTTAGTCATGGGAGGTTCAGGGGGCATTAGTAGTAAAAGATAACAAGATTGCTGATATTGGGAACTCTAAAGAAATAGAAAGTAAATATACAGATGTTAAAAAAGTGATAGATGCTAAAGGTAAAGTTTTATTCCCAGGTTTTATAAATACACATACTCATTTATTCCAAACTTTATTAAAAGGATTGGGAGATGATATGGTACTTAAAGATTGGTTAGAAACTATGACGTTTCCAGCAGCTAACTATTTAGAAGCAAAAGATACTTATGATGCTGCAATGCTTGGATGTATTGAAGGTCTTAGAAGTGGTATAACAACAATGGTTGACTATATGTATCCTCACAGCAAACCAGGTCTTTGTGATGGAATAATAGATGCTTATAAAGAATTAGGAATAAGAGGAATACTTGGAAGAGGATGTATGAATACAGGAGCTCAATTTGGAGTTCATCCTGGAATAATGCAAGATGTAGAAACAGTTGAAAAAGATGTAAGAAGATTATTTGAAAAACACCATAATACAGAAAATGGAAGAATCAAAATAGGAGTAGCTCCAGCAGCAATATGGTCAAATTCTCAAGAAATGCTTGAGATGTTATGGAGAATAACAAAAGAATATGATGATGCTTTATTTACAGTACATATATCAGAAACTCCTTTTGATAGAGAAGCAGCAAAAGAATTGCATGGTCAATATGACATAGATGTTTTAGAGAAATTAGGAATACTTGGACCAAATGTGCTTATGGTACATTGTGTATATTTAACTGAAAAAGATATGGAACTTGCTAAAAAATATGATATGAAAGTGTCTCATAATACAGCAAGTAATATGTACTTATCTTCAGGTGTTGCGCCAGTGCCAGAAATGCTTAAAAAAGGAATAACAGTTAGTTTAGGTGTAGATGGAGCTGCTAGTAATAACTCTCAAGATATGCTTGAGCTTATGAAATTGACAGCACTTCAACATAAAGTTAATAAGTGTGACCCATTAGCAATGTCAGCAGAAAAAGTTCTTGAGTTGGCAACTATAGATGGAGCAAGAGCTATTGGAATGGAAGATGAGATAGGTTCATTAGAGATAGGTAAAAAAGCTGATTTACTAATATTCAATCCAATGCTTTCTCCAAAAGCAATACCTATGCATAATCCAGTATCTACATTAGTATATTCTTCTAGCATGAAAAATATAGAGAGTGTTATAGTAGATGGAAATATAATAATGGAAGATTCAAAAATATTAACAACTGATGAAGAAAAAGCATTGAAAGATGCTCAAGATACAGCTGAGAGACTTTGTGTAAGAGGGACTATAAAGAATAGAATGGAAGGTCATAAATGGAATAGCCTTTACTAATAAATGTGATTTTATTTATAAAGAAGTATAGTAAAAACTTTAGCTTAAAAATATGAGTTTTGAGGTGATTTATTTGATTATCAAATGTACTATAAATAATAAAGAAAAAGAATTAAGTATAAGACCAGATGACTTTTTAGCAGATACATTAAGAGAAAATGGATATGTAAGCGTTAAAAAAGGCTGTGATACAGGTTCATGTGGTTTGTGTACAGTAATGGTAAATGACAAGGCAGTGCTTTCTTGCAACTATCTTACTGCTAGAGTAGATGGTCAGCATATCACAACACTTGAAGGTGTCTTGGATGAAGCAAAGAAATTTGGGGATTTTCTTGCAGATGAAGGAGCTGACCAATGTGGATTTTGTGCTCCTGGATTTATAATGATGGTCTTAGCTATGAAAAGAGAGCTTCAAAATCCAACAGAAGAAGAAGTTATAGATTATGTAAATGGTAATCTTTGTAGATGTACAGGATATAAAGGTCAATTAAGAGCAATACATAAATATTTGAACACTTAAACTTTTAAGTGAAAATTAAATTGATATGGGGAGAGAATATGATAACTATAAAGGAATATGTAGTTCCAAAAAGTTTAGATGAAGCTTATGAACTGCTAATATCAAGAAAAAACAACATAATACTTGGAGGCTGCGGATTTTTAAAACTAGGTAGTAAAAATATTGGTTCAGCAATAGATTTAAAAGACTTAGCTTTAGATTATATAAATGAAACTGATGATAGCATATTAATTGGAGCAGATACAAGTTTAAGAACTTTAGAATTAAATAAGGTTATTAAAAATTACTGTAATGGAGTAATTTCAAACGCTGTTTCTAATATAGTAGGAGTTCAATTTAGAAGTGGAGCTAGAGTAGGAGCTAGCGTATTTGCTAAGTATGGATTTTCAGATTTAATACCTTCATTACTAGTAGTAGATGCAAAGGTTAAGTTATATAAAAAAGGGGTTATGAACTTAGCTGATTTTTTAGAAAGTGAGCTTGAAAAAGATATATTAATAGAAATTATATTACCTAAAAAGGATGCTATAGGTGTATTTGATTCTATAAGAAAATGTACAGGTGATTTTGCAGTATTAAATGGAGCAATGTTAAAAGAAGGAAATACTTATAAAATTGCAATAGGAGCTAGACCAAGAAGAGCAAAAATTGCCTATAAAGCAAGTGAAATACTAAGTTTAGAAAATGATATAGAAAAAGCTAGCGAAGTATCAAGTGAAGAACTTTCATTTGGAAGCAATATAAGAGGAAGTAAAGAATATAGAAAAGATATGGCAAAAGCCTTAGTAGTGAGAATGTATAATAGTATTGGGGGTGAGTGTGATGGTAAATAAAGAGGTAAGAAAAATAGATAGTGAAGCCATTGTTACTGGAAAACCAATATATACAGAAGATTTAATTTTTCATAAGGATGTTTTAACTATTAAGCTTCTTAGAAGTCCACATGCTTTTGCTAAGATAAAAAACATCGATATAAAAAATGCATTAAAAGTAAAAGGTGTAGTAGATATATTCACTTATAAAGATGTTCCAAATTATAGATATTCAATGGTTGGAGAGTCATATCCAGAAGCATCACCTCATGACCAGCTAATACTTGAAGATATAGTTAGATATGTAGGAGATGAAGTTGCTATAATAGCTGCTGAAGATGAAAGGTCTGCCATTAAAGCTATGAAACTTATAAAAGTTGAATATGAAGTAATGACTCCAATATTGGATGCAAGGGAATCAGAAGGAAATAAAATTTTGATACATGAAGAAGATGATTTATTTTGTCCATTTGACTTTGGATTAGATGCTACAAAAAACATAGTATCAAGAGAGAAAATGGGTAAAGGAGATGTAGAAAAAGAGTTTAAAGAGAGTGATGTAATAGTAGAACAATCTTATATGACTCAATCACAAGCACATTGTATGATGGAGACTCATAGAGCTTATACGTATATAGATACAAATGGTAGACTAGTAGTAACTTCTGCAAATCAATCAGCTTATCATATGAGAAGACAGGTTTCTAGAGCATTGGGAATACCTCTTTCAAAGGTAAGAGTAATAAAACCAAGAATAGGTGGAGGTTTTGGTGGAAAAAACATAGCTGTAACAGAGATATATGCGTCATTTGTAACTTGGATGACGAAAAGACCAGCAAAACTTGTTTATACTAGGGAAGAAACTTTTGCAATGACTAACACTAGACATCAGATGTTTTTTGATATAAAGGTTGGGGCAGATAGAGAAGGAAACATAAAAGCTATAGATATGAAAGCATTAAACAATACAGGTGCTTATGGTGATAATGGACCTTCTGTTTGCTCTGAATCAGGGCATAATGTACTTCCAACATATAATAATGTACCTGCAATAAAATTTGATGGAAGAACTGTATATACTAATTTAGTTCCAGGGGGAGCATTGAGAGGATATGGAGCAACTCAAGGTACGTTTGCACTTGATTGTGCAATCGATGAATTAGCACATAAACTTAACATGGACCCAACAGAAATAAAGTTGAAGAATATTATAAAAAAGCAAACTGAAGGCGGAATAATGAATTTTCCAATAAGAAGTTGTGCACTTGATGAATGCATAATTAGAGGTAAAAAACTTATTGGATGGGATGAAAAATATCCTGTCAGGGATATTGGAAACAATAAGGTAAGAGCTGTTGGAATGTCTGTGGGAACTCATGGTTCTGGTATAGCTAACATAGATATGGCAATAGTAAATATGAGAATGGACGAAGATGGTACTTATAAGTTGTTTTCTGGGTCTTCAGACTTAGGAACTGGTTCTGACACAATACTTGCACAAATAGCTGCAAAAGCATTGAATACATCTATTGACAGAATTTCCGTTTATACAGGAGATACAGATATGTGTCCATATGATACTGGTGCATATGCTTCTTGTACTACTTATGTAACTGGAAATGCTACAATAAAATCTGCTGAAAGTTTAAAACAGAAGATATTAAAAGTAGCACAGAAGAAACTCAATTTACCAATAGATGATTTAATACTATATGAAGACAGAGTTTGTTATAGTGAGGATGTAGAGAAATTTGTTTTATTAAGTGAATTAGGAAGAGAATCTGTTGGTGGTGGAAATCAAGAGGTTTTATATTCATCTGAATCTTATGGTATACAAGAAAGTGCTAAGCCATTCTTAGCAGGATTTGCTGAAATCGAGTTAGATAAAACAACAGGTGAGTTTAAAGTAATAAATTATGCTTGTTCTACTGATTGTGGTACAGTTATGAATCCTGCACTTGCTAGAATACAAGTTGAAGGTGGTGTAACTCAAGGTATAGGGCTTGCAATGTATGAAGACCCTAGACATGGTTCTGATGGAAAACTTCAGACTTCTAATCTATTGCAATACAAAGTTCCAACAAAAAAAGATATAGGAAATATATTTGTTGACTTTGTAGATAATTATGACCCAACAGGTCCATATGGGGCTAAATCTTTAGGGGAAATAGTTATTCATACACCTGCACCAGCAATAGCAAATGCAATATACAATGCCACAGGAGTCCGTATAAGAGAACTTCCTATAACTTCTGAGAAAGTTTATATGGCTATGAAAAAATTAAATCAGGGAGGTAAATAAATGATTGCTATAAAAAGTAAATACTTAATATCTTCTGCTGATGAAATATATACAAATTATGCTGTTGTAGTAGAAAATGACATTATAAAAGATATATTACCAAATGAAGAAGTTGAAATAAAATACAAAAATATTGAAGAAATAATAGATAAATCAGATGCTATAGTAATGCCAGGATTTGTAAATGGTCATATGCATCAATATGGAGTACTTTCTAGAGGAATACCAGCAAATGTACATTTTACTGATTTTGAGGGCTTCTTAAATGACTATTGGTGGCCATTTATAGAAAATAGAATAGGATTAAAAGAAGTAAAGGCGACAACTAAAGCATCAGCGATAGAACTTATAGAATCTGGTGTAGTAGCTTTTTGTGATACCTTAGAAGCTCCAAACACAGAGGTAGGAACTTTAATTGAGCAAGGTAAAATACTAGAAGAGATAGGGATGAAAGCGATTTTATCCCTGGAAAGCTGTGAGAGAATAAGCTATGAAAATGGACTTAGATGCTTAGATGAAAATTCTAATTTGATAAAGTGGAGCAGAGAAAATAGTAAATTAATAAATGGAATAATGTGTACTCATACAAGTTTTACATGTTCGGATAAATTTATTAAGAAAGCTAAAGATGAAGCAAAAAAATTAGATGCACCAATGCAATTCCATTTATGTGAGAGTATTTATGAACCAAACTATGCTGAAAAATATTTTGGTAAAAAAGCAGTTGACCACTATAATGATTTAGATATATTGGATGAAACTGTATTAGCCTCTCAGTGTGTAAAAGTGAGTGATGAAGAGATAGATATATTAAAAGAAAAAGGCGTAAAAGTGGTTCATATGCCTCTTAGTAACTGTGAAGTAGGTGGAGGTTTTTCTCCAGTACCAAAAATGATTAAAAAAGGCATAAAAGTAGCACTGGGTACTGATGGATATATAAATGATTTTTTTGAAGTTATGAGAGGTGCATTTTTAATGCATAAATCAGTTGAAGAAGATGCATCAGTAATGCCAGCAAATTTAGTATTTAAGATGGCAACAGAACATGGTGCTTATGTGTTAGGTCTTCAAAATTCTGGCAAAATAATAGCTGGTAATAAGGCTGATATAATAGTTATGGAAGATGAATTTAAAACTCCTATTACTCTTGATAATATATTTGACCAGATAGTAGTTCAAGGTAAAAAAGAATTTATATCAAATGTATACATAGATGGTAGACATATTTTAAAAGAAAAACAGTTAGTTGATTTAGATAAAAAGGCTATTATTAAAGAAATGAAAGAAGTTGCTTGTGAATTTTGGAAGTTTTAATGAATGTAAATATATATGAAAAGGGGAAGCAGATAATGTATAATTTTTTAGGTAAAGAATTAAAATCACCACTTATAATAGGTTCAGGCCCATTGACATATAGTGCAGCTGGATGTAAGATATTAAGCGATGCAGGAGCAGGGGCAGTTGTTACTAAGACTATAAGAAAAGAAAGAGCTATAAATCCAGCACCACATATGGTTAGAAATACAGCTAATGCTCTTTTAAATAATGAGAAATGGACAGATTTTGAGCCAGAGCAATGGATAGATTTTGAAATACCACAAATGAAAAGAGATGGGACTGTCTGTATAGCTTCAGTAGGTCATACGATTGAAGAAAGTAGTGAGTTAGTAGAAAAAGTTGCAAATGCAGGAGCTGACTTTATTGAATTAGTGTCTTATGACTATAGAGATTTGATACCAATGCTTAAAGATGCAAAGAAGAGAGTAAATATACCAGTAATAGTTAAACTTCCTCCTATGATAGATGAAATAGGAGATTTTGCTAAAAAATTAGAAGAAGCAGGAGCAGATGCAATAACTGCTTGTGATTCTGTAGGACCAGCATTTAGAATAGATATAGAAACAGGGCAACCTTTATTAGGGGGAAATGGAATAGGCTATTTAAGTGGAGAAACTATTAAACCAATAACTTTACAAAGAATATATGAAATAAAAAAACAGGTTAATATACCGATAATTGGATTAGGCGGATGTGTAAGTGGAGATGATGCCTTAGAAATGATTATGGCAGGTGCTGACTTTGTTGGTATATGTTCAGTAGTAATTTTAAAAGGTGCACAAGTAATATCTAAAATACATGATGATTTAAAATCTAATCTTAATAGATTAGGTTATAACACTATAGAAAATGCTTGCGGTATAGTACATAATCATATGGGAGATGTAAATGAAAGACTTAGTTTTGAATTTACTTATGATGAAGAAAAATGTACTAAATGTAAGATGTGTGAGAGAGTTTGTGCATATCAAGCAAGAAAATTAAATGATAATATGGAATTGAATGAAGAAGAGTGTAGATATTGTGGTCTTTGTATATCAGTTTGCAAACCAAAAGCACTTGGAAGAAAAATTTCATGTTCAGAGTTGAATGTATAGATTATCTTATAAAAATAAAACTTTAGATAAAAATAAGAAGGGCTATCTCAAAATAGAGATAAGCCTTTTTTATTATTGCCCTCCTCTTTGTTTATTTGTAATTATTTTAGATATTAATTAGTTTTGAAGCAATCAAGTATGCTAATTTTTCTTAATTAAAATTTTAATAATTCTTATATAGATGTTAACATTGTATAGCATTTGTATAAAATGTTATAATAATTAATAGGGATGGTGATGCAAGTGCAAGAGAAGATTTTAGAATTATTATATACTATAAATGAAGATGTAGTTAGTATAAAAAATGATATGTCAGAAGTAAAACAGGAAATAAATGTGTTAAAAGAAGATATGTCAGAAGTAAAACAAGAGATAAATATAATGAAAGAAGATATGTCAGAAGTAAAACAAGAGATAAATGTGTTAAAAGAAGATATGTCAGAAGTAAGACAAGAGATAAATATAATGAAAGAAGACATGTCAGAAGTAAAACAAGAGATAAATGTGTTAAAAGAAGATATGTCAGAAGTAAGACAAGAAATAACTGTAATGAAAGAAGACATGTCAGAAGTAAAACAAGAGATAAATGTGTTAAAAGAAGATATGTCAGAAGTAAGACAAGAAATAACTGTAATGAAAGAAGATATGTCAGAGGTAAAACAAGAAATAACTGTAATGAAAGAAGATATGTCAGAGGTAAAACAAGAGATAACTGTAATGAAAGAAGATATGTCAGAGGTAAAACAAGAGATAACTGTAATGAAAGAAGATATGTCAGAAGTAAAACAAGAGATAACTGTAATGAAAGAAGATATGTCAGAAGTAAAACAAGAGATAACTGTAATGAAAGAAGATATGTCAGAGGTAAAACAAGAGATAACTGTAATGAAAGAAGATATGTCAGAGGTAAAACAAGAGATAACTGTAATGAAAGAAGATATGTCAGAAGTAAGACAAGAAATAACTGTAATGAAAGAAGATGTCTCTGAAGTTAAATCAGAAATAAACTTTATGCAAGAGAAAATAAATAATATTAATGAAGATATGAATGGAATTAAGGAAGAAGTAGCCATAGCAAACGAAAAATTATATGGAATTGAAGTTAAAATTGATAGTCTAGAAAGTGAAGATAAATCAATGAAAGAGATACAGGTAGAACAGAATAATATTTTAGGAAGTTTATTACATAATTCTGAAATAAATAAAGCTACTCATGATAATATGGAACATAACATAGCATATATAAAAGGAGATACTAATGCTATAAAAGAGGATGTAGCTGAAATAAGAAGAGATTTGAATTTAGTAGAGTTAGCCACTAGTAAAAATTGGAGTGATATTGTCAAGCTAAAATCAGTAAAATAGAGAATGTATATAGATTTGTGTAAATATATATTTTTGCTATTAAATATTACTGGAAATTTTCAATTCTAGTAATATTTTTTTATTATCAGGAAATACTAATAATGGTATTTTATACACATTTATTGTATGTTAAATTTAGGTTTTTATACACTAAATGTACCATTTTTCAAAAAAATTATATTATATAATTTTTAGGAATTCTATCTCCAAACATTATTGTAAGTTGACCTAATGTAGCTGACCAATTTTGATTTGGAGAGTTCCATTTCTCAATAATTTTCATAGTTGATAGGTATAATGATTTTCTAAGTGACTCATCTGTAGGAAATACTGTTCTGACTTTAGTATATTTTCTAAGTTGCCTATTAAAACCTTCCAGTGCATTTGTAGTATATATAATTCTTCTAATATCTTCTGGGTATGCAAAGAATGTTGATAAATTACTCCAATTATTATACCAAGAATCTATTACTACTGAATATTTTTGATACCATTTTTCCTTCAAGGAATCCAAGTTCAAGAGTGCTGTTTCTTCATTAAATGCCTTGTAAACTGATTTTAAATCTTTCATAAATTCTTTTTGGTCTTTTGATGCTATATATTTAAAACTATTTCTAATTTGATGAACTATACAGGTTTGTATACTTACATCTGGATATACCGTTTTTATTGCTTCTGGAAGTCCTTTTAGACCATCCATACAGGCAATCAATATATCTTCAAGCCCTCTATTTCTAAGGTCATTGCAGACTGATAACCAAAACTTAGCACCTTCGGCTTCACCTATCCAAATACCTAGAATATCTTTTTTTCCAGTCATATCTAAAGCCATACATATATATGCAGCTTTAGAAACTATTTTATTATCATCTCTTACCTTAAAATGCATAGCATCCATATATACAATTGGATAAACTGATTCTAAAGTTCTACTTTGCCATTCGGCGGCAGCCTCCACAACCTTGTCGGTTATTTTAGATATCATTGATGGTGATACATCTATTCCATACAGCTCTTCCATTTCTGATTGAATATCTCTTACACTCATGCCACATGCATAAAGACCAATTATTTTTTTATCTAGTTCATTGCAAACCGTTTCATATTTTTTTACAACCTTCGGCTCAAACTCAGCATTTCTATCTCTTGGTATATCTAAATTTACCTCTCCAAAACTGCTACTTACATTTTTAGAACTATATCCATTTCGATAATTTTTATCACACATATCTTTTCTTTCATATTTATTTCTACCTAAATGCTCCTCCATTTCTGCATCTAATAGTTGCTGAATAACATCTTTGAATAGTTTTTGCATAAGGCCATTTTTCCCAACCACATCTTCCATTGTCTTGCATTTTTTAACTTCTGTTTGATAATCAACATCTGGAACAATTATATCTTTCATTTTCAAAACCTCCAAAATTTTTTATATGAATATTATTCCAAATTTACCAATTTTGTATACCAAAAAGACTATAGGTAAATTTGTTTTTACACAAATCTACTTACAGCCCCGTAAAATAGCATTTTTATTCACTAATTTATCATCCACAAACTAAGAATCTTATACAAAAGAATTTATAGTATTCTTACTATTTATTATAAATTTTAAAAATGAAAATAAAAAATTGAGAAAAGACCGTTAAAAAATTATTTTTTGGTCTTTTTTTTATTTAATATAATTGATTTATAAAAATAAAACTTAAAATTTAAATGATAAAATGTGATAGAACGTTTGAAATAAGTAAAATTTTATCAATAAAAACATAAAAATTTTATGCTATGTAAATGTATACAAATATTGGCACTAAAATTGCTTTATAAAAATTATAAATGGTAATATGAATAAAATTTTTACTATAAAAATAATATTGCTATTTTACTTATAGATATTAATATCTATAAATAGATAGAAACTTGTATATTTTATGTTGCAGATACAAATATAGTAAAGGAGAGTACGCTGGTACAACTGAGATACATAGCTTATTAAGTTTTTCTGTCTTATGAGAATTATATTATAAAATATTCATAAATATTTTGAGTTTAAATTAAAAAATTATTTAATGCTTAGATTAATTGCTATTTAATTAATTTAATAACAAAAACAGTGAAAGAGTAAATAATATTATTTACAGGGGGTAAAGCAAAGTATATTAAATAAACTGTACTTTTAGCCCCGTACATAGAGAAATCTATGTAGGACACAACTTTAAAACCAGTAAATCCTAAAGCCTTGCAACTACAATAAAAGATAGAAAGAAACTTTTATGAATGTGGTGAAAACCAGAAACAATAGTGAGGATGGTATACGGTGAGAGCCTAAGTACTTAAGAATGGACATTTGGTCGCCAAGCCTAGAAATAGGAAGGTCAAACGACTATCTCGAGAGAGAGTACACTATAAGCGATTGATAGTGGAAACGGGTTGCTCTTAACAGGTAATGCTGAAGATGAAGAAATAGTCTACGCTCATATGAAAGTATGAGGTCACTAAATTTAAAGTGACATCTATAAAGTAGCGTTTATAGGTAAATGTTTAAAACTTGAAGAATATAAATACTTATGAAAACTTATAACTTATAATGATTAAGATTGAAAGATTTAAACTAGATTAAATTTACTATAAAAAATTTATAGCTATAATACTCTTATGTTTGTAAAACATTGTATATAACATATACAAAATGAAAGAATAAGTTTACTTGTTAATAATTAAATTTATTGTACCTGTTTTTTGAGGTCAAAAACTTAAATATATACTGGAGTATAGTAAAGATTTATGAACGTCATTAGTTTAATATATTAGATTTTTAAGTATTTATATAATTCAATAAGTTTTATGTAACGGGAGTTTTTATTATGAAAGCAAAAAGTACATCAAAATTTGAATTAGACGGAATACCACCACTAAAGGAGGCAATTCCTTTAGGGTTACAACACTTAATGGCAATGGTAATAGGAAGTTGTTTACCTGCTATATTGGTTGCAAATGCAGCTGGACTTAATCATAAGATGTCAACGTTATTGATTCAAGCAGCATTAATTTTTGCAGGATTATCAACTTTATTACAATTATATCCAATACCTTTATTTAAAGGATTTAAATTGGGGGGAGGAATACCAGTTATAATGGGAGCTACAGCTATGTTTATAGGAGCTGGGGTATCTGTTGCAGGTAAGTATGGACTACCAGTCTTATTTGGTTCTCAAATAGTAGCTGGTATAGTAATAATTATAATTGGTTTTGGTCTTAGAAAAATACGATTTATATTTACTCCAGTCGTATCTGGAACGATAGTTGCATGTATGGGTCTTGGTCTTTTTCCAATAGCTATAAAAAACTTAGCTGGAGGTGTAGGCAATGAAACTTTTGGGAATCCAATTAATTTTATAGTTGGAATATCTGTATCTCTTATGATACTAGGATTAAATAAGTATGGAAAAGGATTATTTAAAGATGCGTCAATATTAGTTAGCATAATTTTTGGATACATTTTATCACTAATGTTAGGAATAGTAAATTTTTCTTCAATTCGAGAGTTTACTTTGATTGCACTTCCAAAACCACTTGCTTTTGGTCTAGATATAAGACTTGAAGTTGTAGTAATGTTTTCAATAATATATTTGGTTGAGATAGCTGATATTATGGGGGCTTGTACACTTTCGGCAGTAGGAGGGCTTAATAGACAAGTAACAGACGAGGAACTTTCTTCTGCTGTCTTAGGAAATGGAGTACTGTCTACAATAGGTGCATTATTTTCTGCAACTCCAATGGGGATGTTTGGTCAAAATTCTGCAATCGTTTCCAATACAAAGGTTGTAAGTAAATTTGTATTAGCTATTGGGGGAATTGGACTATTTTTGGCAGGAATATCGCCTTTATTAGCTAATTTAATCAGAACAATTCCTCCTTGTGTGGTTGGGGGAGCAACACTTGTTATATTTTCAACTCTTACAACATCTGGTTTAAGACTTGTTAGTATGGATGGATTCAATCAAGAAAATAGCATGATATTAGGTCTTTCTATGGCTTCTGGTATTGGATTTATGGTAGCTCCTCAAGTCCTTGAAAAATTTCCAAAGTTTATAGAAACGTTACTTGCAGATTCAAGTGTAGTTTCAGGAGCTATGGTAGCAATAATAATTCAAGCTTTATATATGGTAAAATTTCATAAAAATAAGAATGATAAGATTGAGGACAAAAATGAAAATTTATAATGTAAATAGTTAATATATGCGAATTAAACCTATTAAAGTTATAGGTATAAATTAAAAGATTTATTAAAATTTCTGGGTTTAATAACCTAATGATAGGGGGATAAGATGATTACTATAAAAGAATATTCAGTTCCGCAGAGTTTAGAAGAAGCATATAAAATTTTAACTTCTAAAAAAAATAATGTTATTTTAGGTGGATGCGGATTTATAAAATTAAGCAATAAAAATATAGGAACAGCTATAGATTTAAAAGATATAAATCTAAACTATATAAAAGAAGATGAAAAAAATATTTTGATAGGTGCAGATACTTCTCTTAGAAGTTTGGAAATCGAT
This sequence comes from Clostridioides sp. ES-S-0054-01, assembly GCA_021561035.1. Classification (NCBI taxonomy): domain Bacteria; kingdom Bacillati; phylum Bacillota; class Clostridia; order Peptostreptococcales; family Peptostreptococcaceae; genus Clostridioides; species Clostridioides sp. ES-S-0054-01. The sequence continues at coordinate 2,049,793 of CP067346.1, read as the reverse complement.
AAAACTATTAAAAATTACTGTAGTGGAATACTTTCAAAAGCTGTTTCTCATATAGTTGGCGTTCAATTTAGACAAGGTGCTAGAATTGGTGCAAGTGTATTTTCAAAGTATGGTTTTTCTGATTTAATACCAGCACTTCTGGTTGTCGGGGCTAAGGTAAGATTATATAATAGAGGAATATTGGAGTTAAGTGAGTTTTTAGATAGTGAATTAAGTAAAGATATATTGGTTGAAGTGATACTACCAAAAAGAGATGCAATAGCCGTTTTTGATTCAATAAGAAAATGTACAGGAGATTTTTCTGTATTAAATTCAGCGATGCTAAAAGAAAATGATGCTTACAAAATAGCAATTGGTGCAAGACCTCAAAAAGCTAGATTAGCACTTGAAGCAAGTAGCATATTAAGTAAAGAAAAAGATATAGATAAGGCATCTACTATTGCAAGTAAGGAATTGACTTATGGAAGCAATATGAGAGCTAGTAGAGAGTACAGAATGGACATGGCAAGTGCATTAGTTAAAAGGATGTATAATGCTATTGAGGGAGGGAATAGATAATGATTAATAAGGGGATAAGAAAGATAGATAGTACAGCAATTGTTACAGGAAAACCTCTATATACTGAAGACCTTATTATGCATAAAGATGTTTTGACATTAAAATTGCTTAGAAGCCCACATGCTCATGCTAAGATAAAGAATATAGATACATCAAGAGCCGAAAAAATTCCAGGGGTTGTGGGTATTTATACGTATAAAGATGTACCACAAGTCAGATATTGTGTTCCAGGTCAAACAGAGCCAGAAGCATCTCCTTATGATAGAGTTTTGCTTGAAGATACAGTTAGATTTGTTGGGGATGAAGTAGCTTTAGTCGCAGCTGAAGATGAAAAAACAGCACTTAAAGCCTTAAAAATGATAAAGGTAGACTATGAAGTCTTAGAGCCTGTGTTTAATGCAAGAGAGGCAGAAGGAAATGAAGTTGTTATACATCCAGAAAAAGACATAGTAGAGCCATACCCTTTTGGATTAGATGCAAAAAATAATATAGTGTCAAAGGAATTTTTTGAATTTGGTGATGTCGAAGCTAAATTTAAAGAAAGTGATTTTGTTGTTGAATCCTCATATAAGACGCAAAGTCAATCACATTGCATGATGGAAACTCATAGGTCATATTCATACAAAGATATAAATGATAGAATCGTTGTAGTTTCATCATTACAATCACCACACAATGTAAAGAGAATACTTAGAAAAGTGTTGGGTATTCCTTCTTCAAAAATAAGAGTAATAAAACCTAGAATAGGTGGTGGATTTGGAGGAAAGAATATAGCGGCTACAGATATATTCACTGCATTTGTTACTATGAAAACTGGTAGACCAGCAAAATTTGTATTTACAAGAAGTGAAACTTTTGTAGGTTCTAATAGTAGACATGAAATGTTTTTTGATGTTAGAGTTGGTGCAGATAAAGAAGGAAATTTAAAGGCAATAGAGTTAAAGTCATTAAACAATACAGGTGCTTACGGCGGGAATGGTGTGTCTGTTTCTTCAGAATCTGGACACAATACCTTGCCAATATATAATGATATTGATGCTGTTAGATTTGATGCTAGAACAGTATATACTAATAGGATACCAGCAGGAGCACTTAGAGGATATGGTGCTACACAGGGAATATTTGCAATAGATAGTGCTATTGATGAATTAGCACATAAGATTGGAATGGACCCACTTGAATTTAGAATTAAAAATATAATAGATAGATATACTAACGGAAAAGCAGCTGAAAACGAAATATTAAGTTGTGAGTTGAAACAATGTATAGAAAAGGGTAAGAAATTAATTAATTGGGATGATAAATATCCATGTAAAGATATAGGAAATAACAAAGTAAGAGCAGTAGGTATGGCAGTGGCAAATCATGGTTCTGGTATACCACGTGTAGATATGGCAACAGTAACTATAAGAATGGATGAAGATGGCACATACAAGCTATTATCTGGTCTTGCTGATTTAGGTCAAGGAGCTGATACAATTCAAGCACAAATTGCTGCTGAAGCTTTAAATACTACTGTAGATAGAATATCTATTTACACAGGTGATTCAGATTTGTGTCCATACGATACAGGAGCATTTGCTTCTTGTACGACAACGGTTACAGGAAATGCAACAATAAAGACAGCAAATAAATTAAAAGAGATATTGCTTTCAGTAGCAGAATCAAAGCTAGGATTTAAAAAAGAAGATTTAGAGTTGGGAAAAGACAGAGTTTTTGTTAAAAACGATAATAGTAAGTTTGTGTTATTAGAGGAATTGGGTAGAGAATCAGTTGGAGGTATAGGATTTGCTAGTGATGATGTACCAGTAGTTTTGGAAGCAACAGAATCCTTTGGTATGTTAAAAAAAATAAAACCATTTATAGCAGGATTTGCAGAGATAGAATTAGATAAAAGTACAGGTGAATATAAGGTAATAAATTTTGCATGTGTACCTGATTGTGGAACAGTTATAAATCCAACTCTGGCTAGAATACAAGTAGAAGGTGGAGTAATGATGGGGATAGGATTTGCAATGTATGAGGACCCTAGATTTGATAAAGATGGAAGATTGTTAACAGATAGTTTCTTACAGTATAAAGTTCCTACAAAAAAAGAAGTGGGAAATATATTGGTAGATTTTGCTGATAATTTCGACCCAGGAGGTCCTTATGGTGCTAAATCATTAGGCGAAATAGTTATACATACACCAGCACCAGCTATAGCAAATGCAATATTTAATGCTACTGGAGTTCGTATGAGAGAGCTTCCTATGACTTTTGAAAAAGTTTATATGGGTATTAAAAATAATAATAAACAATTATAATAAGTGAACTGGTATATAAAAATATGTAACTTTAAATTATTTTGTAAAATAAAGTAATTAAATGGACATTATATATGGTGTTTTGTAAAAATACCGTATATAATGTCTAGTAGAGTATATTCTAAAGGAGGTGAGTTCATGCCAAATAGAATAAAAAATATACACTATGGAACTCAGAGACAACAATTAAAAAACTTAACTAAAAAAGAATATCAAGCTCTACGAGAGATGTGCTTCTTAGCTAAGAACTTATATAATGTTGGTACATATAATGTCAGAAAGCATTATTTTAATCAAGGAGAACATCTCAATTATGAAGCCAATTATCATGTATGTAAAGGAAATGAGAATTATAAGCTTCTCAATAGTAATATAGCACAACAAATATTAAAAGAGGTTGATAGTTCATTTAAGTCATTTTTTGGGTTAATTAAATTAGCAAAAGAAGGAAAATATGATTTTAGAGGGATAAAGTCACCTAAATATTTGGATAAGGATGGGTTTTTTAGTATAATAATAGGTCAAATAAGAATTAAAGGAGATGGTACTCTAAATGTACCCATGTCTCCAGCGTTTAAAAAATTATATGGAAAAGTAAGCATAAAAGTTCCCCAAAATATATTAGAGAAAAAAATTAAAGAAATAAGAATAATACCTAAACATAAGGCTAGGTTCTTTGAAATTCAGTATTGTTATGAGATACCGAAATCAGAGGAAGTTTCAAATCAAAAAAATGCACTAGCTATAGACTTAGGTTTAGAAAACTTATGTACATGTGTTACCAATTTAGGTGATAGTTTTATCATAGATGGAAAAAGGCTCAAATCTGTGAATCAGTGGGCAAACAAACAGAATGATAAGATAGAGGCCTTAAAATTGAAAAAGAATATAACTGCAATTACAAGAAAACAATTTAAGGTTTGGAATAAGAGAAATAATCAAGTTAAAGACTATGTAAATAAAACTTGTTTTTACATAATTGATTATTGTGTAAAAAATAATATTGGTAATTTAATTGTAGGATATAATGCTAAGTTGGAAAAAAGTGATAATATGGAGAGGAAAATATATAGAAATTTTATAAGAATTCCATTTGGAGAGATAAAAGGAAAATTAGAATATCTGTGTAAAATAAAAAATATCAATTTTATTAGGCAGGAAGAAAGCTATACCAGTAAATCTGATTTTTTTGCTGATGATTTTCTACCTGATATAAATGTGGACAATGTGAAAAAATATGACTTTAAAGGGGAAAGAATAACACGTGGTCAGTACAAATCTAGTATTGGAATAGTTATAAATGCAGATGTAAATGCGAGTCTTAATATATTAAAAAAATCACAAGTAGTTAATTTATCTAATTTGCAGAATAATCCTCAAATATTAAAGCAACCACAAAGAGTAAGAATATCTTAATTATATTTAAAAGATAAACTGATAGCGTAAGCTTACAGCTTAGCGGCGAATTGGATCCGCCTTGTTGTTTACAACAGAATCTATTTACTTTCGAGTTTATGGAATTTCAAAAATCACTTTTACTAAAAAGGTTTAGCTATAAAAATTAAGAAATTATAAACTAGTTATAAGAGGTGAAAGTGTGGAACTGTCAAATATAATAGAAAAGAATGAAATAATAACTGTAGTTGGAGCAGGAGGAAAAACTTCATTTATAAACTATTTTGCAGATTTTTATAGAGATAAATTGAAAGTTCTCCTTACAACAACAACTAAAATATATGTACCAAGTGATTATGATAATATAATTATGACAATAGATGGAACTATTATTCCATCTATTTGTCATGGAATAACAGTCTGTGGTAGCTATATAAATAATGAAAATAAAGTAGTAGGTATTGATTCTTATATTTTGGATGAAATTGTAGACCAATTTGATTTAGCTTTAATAGAGGGAGATGGTTCAAAGAGAAAAAAACTTAAAGGTTGGAATGCTAAAGAACCGATAGTATACCATAAAACTACGAAAACTATAGGTATATTAGATATAACATCATTTGGAATGAATATTAATGAAGAGAATATACACAGAGTAGATATATTTAAAAAAATAGCAAATTTAGATACATGTAGTATTAGTAGCTCTACAGTAAGTCTAGAAAACTTAAAAAATATAGTATTAAATCCAAATGGATTATTTAAAAATTATTCTGGAAAAAGAGTATTATTTATTAATAAAGTTGAAAATGAAAAATATAAAAATTTAGCTATAAAATTAATAAAAAATATTAAGAAGTATGAAAGCGGAATAGAGATATTTTATGGAAGTATAAAACAAAAATTTTGTGTAAGATATTGAAGTATTAAAATAGTTTATATGATATTATATATATAGATAATATCAATAGTGATACTATAAAAATCATAGAACTATCAATATATTATAAATACTAAGGATGATATATATGATAAATGCAGTGATAATGGCATCAGGTTTTGCCAGAAGAATGGGAGCAAATAAGCTTTTATTAGATTATAAAGGCTGTTCTATAATAGAACATGTATTTAAAGCAGTTAGTAAGACTAATTTTCATCAAGTTGTAGTGGTAAGTCAATATGAAGAGGTTTTGTTATTGTGTAATAAATATGGTTTTGAATATATAGATAATAAAAATGCAAATATAGGTCAAAGTGAATCTATAAAATTGGGAGTTTTAAATAGCTCAAAATGTGATGGTTATATGTTCTTTGTAGGAGACCAGCCATTTATTGATAACTTATATATAGATAAAATTATAAACACTTTTAAATTAGATAGAGATTTTATAGTAATTCCAAGATACAAGGATATATGTGGAAATCCAGTTATATTCCCATATAGTAAAAGAGAAGAACTATTAGAACTTAAAGAAGATGAAAAAGGTAAAACTATTTTAAAAAGTTCATCAAAAATAAAGTACGTAGAAGTTCCTAAAGAAATGTTATTTGATATTGATACAAAAATGGACTACGAAAGAATTGGGGGTAAATTATGAAGCTAATAAAAACTATAGATGCTGTTGGACAAGTTTTATGTCATGACATAACTCAAATAATACCTGGAGAATTTAAAGGAAGAAAATTTAAAAAGGGTCACGTAGTAAAAGAAGAAGATATTCCAGTTTTATTATCTCTTGGTAAAGATAATTTGTATGTATGGGAAAAATCAGAAGGAATGATTCATGAAAATGAAGGTGCATTGTTTTTAAAAGAACTAACTGCTGGAGAAAATTTGGATTTTAGTGAAATAAAAGAAGGAAAGATAGACTTTATAGCAGCATGTGATGGTCTTTTAAAGATAGATGTTGATGCACTTTTTGATTTGAATTGTGTTGGCGAAATAATGATGGCTACTCTTCATAATAATTTTATAGTAAATAAAGGTTTAAAAGTAGCTGGAACAAGAGTGATACCTTTAGTTATAGATGAGAAAAAATTAGAAGATGCAAAAAAGGTAGTTGGTAATAGAAAAATAGTAAATGTAGTTCCTTTTAAACCTAAAAAAGTAGGGATTGTTACTACTGGAAATGAAGTATTCTATAGCAGAATTGTTGATAAATTTGGACCAGTAATAGAAGAAAAAGTGAAAGGTTTTGGTTGTGAAGTTATAGGACAGACTATATGTCCAGATGATAAAGAAATTATAAAAAATGCAATAAAGGAATTTATAAGTCAAGGAGCAGAACTTATCTGTTGTACTGGTGGTATGAGTGTAGACCCAGATGATGTTACGCCAACAGCCATAAAAGAAACTGGAGCTGATTTAGTAACATATGGGTCACCGATATTACCAGGAGCTATGTTTTTACTTGCTTATTATGGAGAAGTTCCAATTATGGGTATACCAGGGTGTGCAATGTATCATAAAACTACAGTATTTGATATAGTTTTATCTAGAATTTTGATTGATGAAAAACTTGATAAGTATGATATAGCTAAATACGGTCATGGTGGTCTTTGTATGAACTGTGATGTATGTACTTACCCAGCATGTAATTTTGCTAAAATATAAATCTATTAAAAAAGAGTATTTACAAATTAAGTACTCTTTTTAAATATGAAACAAAATAAACAAATGATATTTTAAGAAAAGTATAATTTATTTAGAAGTTGTAATAACTTATTTTCAATATGTAAAAGAATGAATAAAGTTGCAATTTGATTTCTTTATAAGTATAATATAATAGATTGTTAATTTTTATAAATTTACAATTTTTAGTATTATTTTAATAAATATTTCACAACTTTAGTATAAAAAATATACTATTTACGTGATAATAGATAATAAAAATGTTATCAAAATTTTATGATAAAATAAATTATGAGCAAAAAGAAAGGAAAATATATTAATGTTACAAGTTACAGGTGTTGGACTTAGATTTGGTGATAAGGAACTATTTAAAGATGTCAACTTAAAATTCACTAAAGGTAATTGCTACGGAATAATAGGAGCCAATGGTGCGGGAAAATCTACTTTTTTAAAAATATTATCAGGAGAAATAGAACCAAATACAGGTAGTATATCTATAACTGATAAAGAAAGAATGTCAGTTTTAAAACAGGACCACTTTGAATATGAAGAAGAAACTGTTTTAAACGTTGTTATAAGAGGTCATGAGAGACTTTGGAACATAATGAAAGAAAAAGATGAACTATATATGAAGGAAGATTTTAACGAAGAAGATGGGATAAAAGCTGCTGAACTTGAAGGTGAATTTGCAGAACTTGACGGATGGGATGCAGAAACTAACGCTGAGAAAATACTTATGGGTCTTGGTATAACTAAAGATATGCATTACAAACAAATGAAAGAATTAGTTGGTGGAGAAAAGGTTAAGGTATTGCTAGCACAATCACTTTTTGGTAAGCCTGAAATACTATTAATGGACGAGCCTACAAACCACTTGGATTTTAAATCAATAAACTGGTTAAATAATTTTATAATGGATTTAGAAGAATCTATAGTTATAATAGTATCACATGATAGACATTTCCTAAATCAAATATGTACTAATATAGTTGATGTAGACTTTGGTAAAATACAAATGTATGTTGGAAACTATGATTTCTGGTATGAGTCAAGTCAATTAGCTTTACAACTTGCTAAGGACCAAAATAAAAAGACTGAAGAAAAGATAGCTCAATTAAAGGAATTCATAGCTAGATTTAGTTCTAATGCATCAAAGGCTAAGCAAGCTACATCAAGAAAGAAACAGCTAGAAAAATTAGAAGTTGAAGATATACAACCATCTAGAAGAAGATATCCATATGTAGGATTTACACCTGCAAGAGAAATTGGGAATGAAGTTTTAGAAGTACACAATTTAACTAAAACTATAGATGGAGTTAAGGTTCTTGATAATGTATCATTTAGATTGGATAGAGATGATAAAGTAGTGTTTATGGGTGATGAAATAGCTACTACTGCACTTTTTAACATAGTTATGGGAGAGCTTGAACCAGACAGTGGAGAATATAAATGGGGAGTAACTACTTCTCAAGATTATCTTCCAAAGAATCATAATAAGTTTTTTGACGGAGTAGAATATTCTTTAGTTGACTGGCTTAGACAGTTCTCTGAAGAAAAAAGTGAAAGCTTTATAAGAGGATTTTTAGGTAGAATGCTATTCTCTGGTGAAGAAGCGTTAAAAGAAGCTCAAGTTATATCTGGAGGAGAAAAGGTTAGATGTATGCTTAGTAAGCTGATGCTTTCAAATGCAAATGTACTTGTACTAGATGACCCTACTAATCACCTAGACCTAGAAAGTATAACTTCTGTTAATAAAGGTCTTGAAAAGTTCCCAGGAGTGCTTTTATTTACTTCTCATGACCATGAGTTTATATCTACTATAGCAAATAGAATTATAGAGATAACTCCAAATGGAATAATGGATAGAAAGATGGATTTTGACGAGTATTTAGAAAGTAAGGAAATACAAGACCAATTAGCTAAAATGTATGGAAAAGATAAATAAATTACTCTAGTTATTAATCTTGAATTTAATATAGAACCCGTTTAAAAGTATCTTACATGTTATATAAGCTAGAAAGTTATATATTGATTTTCTAGCTTATAAAAAATAACAAGGAGGTACTTTTTTTATGAAATTAAAAGATGCAATAGAGGAGTTTTTATTAGAACTAGATATAAGAGGAGCAAGTGGTACAATTACATGGTCTACTAAATAAATTAAACTGTAGAAGTATTATATATGATGATATAGATAATAATAAAAATGGTGTAGAATTATTGTTCTAAAAAAGTATTTTAGAAGAGATAATTATGTTAAAGTAACCTAACTCTAGAGTTAACAAGAAAAGGAGAGCATAGTAGTATGTCAATTAAGAAACAAGTTCCATATGATGAAGGCTTAGATAACACTCTTAATTTATTACATGAGGGATATTTATTTATTAAAAACAGAGTTAGTCAGTATCAATCTGATATATTTGAGACTCACCTACTTGGACAAAAAGTGATTTGCATGACTGGAGAAGAGGCTGCAAAAATTTTTTATGATTCAGAACTTTTTTATAGAAATGGTGCAACACCTAAAAGAGTACAAAAAACATTATTTGGAGTTGGAGCTATTCAATCTATGGATGGAGAAGCTCATATTCATAGAAAGCGTTTATTCATGTCATTGATGACTTCATCACATCAAAATCAACTTGCTAAACTTACAATGGAGAAGCTTAAAAATTCTATTAAAATTTGGGAAAATGAAGAGCAGATTATTATTTTTGATGAACTAAATGAAATATTATGTAGAGTAGCCTGTCAATGGGCTGGAGTTCCATTAAAAGAATCTGAAACCAAAAAATTAGCAAAAGAATTTAGTTCAATGATTGATGCATTTGGTGCTGTTGGGATTAGGCACTTGAAAGGAAGACGATTTAGAACTAAATCAGAAGAGTGGATAAAAGATATCATAGAAAAGGTACGGTTAGGCGAGATTAAAGCAGAAGAAGGAACAGCACTTCATGCTATAGCTTTTTATAGAGATTTGAATGGAAATCAGTTAGATAGTCATATGGCTGGAGTAGAGCTTATTAATGTACTACGTCCTATTGTTGCTATTTCAACCTTTATTACATTTTCAGCTTTAGCACTACATGAGTATCCAGAATGTAGGGAGAAACTCTTAACTAGAGATAGTAATGAACTTAAAATGTTTGTACAGGAGGTTAGACGCTACTATCCATTTACACCTCTTTTAGGTGCAAGAGTTAAGAAAGACTTTATCTGGAATAAGTGTGAATTTAAAGAAGGAACACTTGTGATACTTGATGTTTATGGTATGAATCATGACCCTAGAATATGGAATAATCCTGATAATTTTTTGCCAGAACGTTTTAGAGAGAGAAAGGATAACTTGTTTGATTTTATTCCTCAAGGTGGAGGAAATCCTGCTAAAGGACATCGATGTCCAGGAGAAGGGATTACTATCGAAATCATGAAGTCTAGTTTGGATTTTCTCGTAAATAAGATTGAATATGATGTGCCAAATCAGAACCTAAATTATAATCTAAGCAGGATACCTACGCTTCCTGAAAGTAAATTTATAATAAATAATATTAGAAGAAAGATTTAAAATTGTAACTAAATAGTGCAAATAAGTGTAGTTTATCCTAGCGATTCTATGGTTTGTAAAATTAGAATAGTTTTAAGGTATTAGTATAAAAGTAAGAAAAAATTATAGAATAGTGAATGTCTCCAAATCAAAATTGTTCCTCTACATTGGGTAAACTTACAATAAAGTTTGGAGACATAGTACTCAAAAATTATAATTTTAGATTGCAATTATAATAGTTAAAAAGTCTAAATTCAAATATAGTGTTAATTAGCGTTAAATAGACTTTCAGAAATTTTGTCAGAAGCTTCTTTATCCATTTCCTTAAGTACATGAGAATAAATATTTAAAGTAGTATTTATATTTGAGTGTCCAACTCTTTCAGATATAACCTTTATCGGTACTTTAGAATTTATGAGTAAAGTAACATGTGAATGTCTTAAATCATGAAATCTAATATGAGGTAAGTCATTCTTTTCTAAAAATCTTTTAAATCTTTTACTCATAACGTCTTCAGCAATAGGTTCACATTTCTTATTAAAAAACAACAAATTACTATTATTTCTAATAGAAGATTTTAATAAATTTTTATTCTGTTTTATTTTATATTCTTTTAATAAAGACATTAATTCTTTTGGAGCAGATATTTTTCTTATAGAGTTTTCTGTCTTTGGTTCCTTGAGAATTACAGAACCATTAATTCGTGAAGTTATCTTATTTACTGTTATTGTATTTTCTTCAAAATCAATACTATCCCAAGTTAGACCTAAAATTTCTGAAATTCTAAGACCTAATCCAATGGCCAAATTAATAGGTAATTCCATATCTGTATTTTTTACTAATTCTAATAATTTTATCATTTGTTCTCTATCATAAATTTCATTTTTAAATTTTTTATACCTTGGAGTTTCTATATTATCCATAACATTTTCTTTTATTAATTTGAGCCTATAAGCTCTTTTTATTGCAAGTTTCAATATATTTATATGAATCTTAATTGACTGAGGATTTAGTTTATAAGAAAGTTTATCTATGTAATTTTGTATGTGAATAGGATGTAAGTCTTGTATTTTATATTTCCCAATAGATGGATTAATATAATTCTTACAGATACTAACATAGCTATTGTATGTAGATAAAGATATATTTTCACTATATTTATTTAGAAAATCTAATAGAAATTCTGAGACTGTAATTTCATTTGGAACTAAAAAACCTTCCTTATATAAGCTTTCTTTTACCTCATTTAATCTTTTACTTGCTTCTCTTTTTTTATCAAAAGTACCCATATTTTTTTGTTTTCTTTTGCCTGTTTCTTCATCTATAAATTCCAGGTAAACAATATAATTTTTATTTCTTTTTCTAATAAATGCATTCATATACAACCCACCAATCAAAATTTTATACATTTATTATAACATATATATACTTAAAAATAGTTTTTGAAATAGAGCTACATTCATTTTAATATATTGTATATATTTATTACAAAAATGTATATATTACGTCAAATATTAGAATTTTAATTTAATAATCTGTTATACTTATATAAAAGATACTTATTTTTATATTAATAGATTGTGTGTTTGATTTATATTAATAAAATTGGATTGGATATTTTAAATAAAACCTTTGACTCTAAAAGTCTATTAATATAGTATTTAATTATGTAGAAGTTTGAGAGGAGTGTAAAATCATATGACTATTACTAAGATACCACCAGCAGAATTAAAAGTCATGAAATTTATTTGGAGTTCAGATTTTACTGTAGCATCAAAAGATGTAATTGAAGCTATGGAAAAACTATATGATTGGAAGCAAACTACAACACTAACACTTTTATCAAGATTAGTAAATAAGCAATTCTTAAGTGCGAGAAAGATTGATAGACATACACATTATACAGTTCTTATTGAAGAAGAAGAGTATTTACATTTTGAAACAAAAACTTTTTTAGATAATATGCATGGAAGTTCTATTGAGAGTTTTATGAAATCTTTGTTCAAGAAGGGGGTAAATGAAAAAGAATTGAATTCTGTTGAAAAGTGGGTTAAAGATATTAAAAAAGATGAATAATTTGGTGTAATTAATTATCATAAAATAAATAGTTTTTACAATAATTGGTCAAATAAATCAAATATAAAGTTTTATGTAAAATTTGTAATTTTTTATTAGTATTTTTATCTTACTATTATAATATTAACACAATAAGTTTGATATAAAATCAAACCTATTAGAATTTAGTTTATATTAGATTTGTGGTTAATATTATTCTAACTTGGCATTGTATACGAATTTAAAAGTAAAATTTTTTGTATGTTAATCATGTAAATTAATTATTTTAGATACAAAAGGCATAATTTTATTTTTGTTTTAATTATTTTTAGAGTAAGGTCAGTATACAATAGATTGTATTAAATATGTTTATATTTATAAATTTGAGATATATTAATAATTATTAAAATAAAAAAGTTCCTAGTTTTTAGGAACTTTTTTATTTGCTTAATACAAAGTGTGAGTTTTTGCCTCGGCAATAGCTCTTGCTGTACTTTTAGGTTTTTCAGTATTTTCTTTTTTATAAAATTTAATCACTTCTTCTAAGTCTTTATTTTCAATGTTATTTTTTTTGTTTTCAAGAATATAATTTATAATTGATTCATTTATTAAATCTGTCAAAATCTTATTTTCATCATTAGTCATCTTAGATATTTCTTGTAATAAAATTTCATTAACTTTTACTGTAATTTGTTTTGTATTTTTTATCATATTAACCACCTCTTGAAAAAATTATATCACCTCAAAAAAATAAATTCAATATGTTTTAAAATTATAGAATTTTAATTCTTAAATTCTAAAAAATAGAAAAATTAAATAAAAGCAGTTTTAGGTCTTAACAGATTAATAAAATATATTTAATGATAAAAGCTTTACTCTATATAATTCTAAGATAAAGGATTTATAAGTGCTTAAGGTGAATTAAATATAAGACAACTTCTTAAAGCAAATGGGTGTGGTATTTAAATCTAAATGTAGACATATAATATTAAATATGCTAATATATCAAAATAATAAGGGGGGAATTTATGAAGCTTAAAGAAGCATTGATTACATGTGTTGTATGTAGTGTATGTTTAACTCCGCTATTAGTAAATGGAGAAACAAAAATAGATGCAGAGCATTGTAAAGAATCTATAGTAAATATAGATACTATAGTAAAGTCAGGTAAAAGCTTTAACTCCAAGTATAATCAAGGTATGGAAGACTATAAAAATAGTGATGAGTATAAGTTAAAAGTACAACAGGAAAAACTACAAAATCAGTTAGGTATTAAAATAAAAAAGTTAGTACCTATAACTTTTGAAGTTAGTTATTACACAAGCCTTAATCAAGAAAATGGATATGGAGCGATAACTGCTACAGGAGATGATTTAGAAGATGGTTTTGTAGCAAACAATCACTTGAGTTTTGGAACTAAGATTATTGTAGATGGAAAATTAAAAACTGTTATGGATAGGGGGTCTAGTAAGTATTTTAGTAATTCTAATGCGATAGATGTATTTGTGCCTAAATGGAGTAATGAAAGTGAATCAGAGTACTATGATAGAGTTAATAATATGGGAAGGCATTACAAAAAAGGCTACATTATTGTTGAAGAATGATGTTCTTTGAAGTAATATTTATTGATTGTAGTATTTAACATATATATAATAAATATAAAACTATTAGTACAATGAGATATATTACTAGGAGGGCAATATGGAACAATCTTTTATAAATGGAAAAGTAAACTTATTAATAGAAAATTACAAAGTATTAAATGAAGTTAAAGGTTCTTGGCAAATGGGATTGATACAACATAGTTGTGCACTTGCATTTACCCTTAAGAACAAGATAATAAGCCCTAGACTAATAGAAGAACGAATAGAGCTTATTAAAAAAAATACTGGTTTATTCTCTAATTTTAGAGGATATAATATGTTTTATATGGCAACACTACTTTCATTTGAATCAAATCCAGAAAGTAGTTTTAAGATGATTTTAGATATATACAAAGAACTTAAAAGTGTAAAGTTTTGAGGCGATACATATTTACCATTTACAGCATCAATAGTTTATGAAAATAGAGAGAAAATGGATTATCTTACATGTATATCAAAAATGAAAATAATATATGACTACATGAGGAAAAAACATCCATTTCTAACTTCTAGTGATGACTATTGTAATATAGCACTTATTGCAATTCATTCAAAAAATTTAGACGAAGATTTAGAACACATAGAAAAATGTTATGAATTTCTAAATGAAAATGGTTTTTATAAAGGAAATGATTTACAAGCATTATCCCAAATTCTTTTGTTTAGTGATGATAGAACTATGCTTAAATGTAAAAAGACTATTGAACTTAAAAAAGCATTTAAAGAAAATGATTGTAAAATGAATTATTATGGATATCCAATAATAGGAGCAATTTCATTATTAGATTATAGAGAAGATGAAATAATAGAAAAGATAAAAAATGTTTCAAATAAACTGAAAGAAGAAAAAGGCTTTGGAAATTGGTCTTTAGGAAAAAGTAATAGAGTAATGATTAGTTCTGCTATTGTAGCTTCAATTTATGCAGATTTGATACAAAATGAGAATAATATAGGCTCTATAACTAATAATATATTTTTAAATATTGTTGTTGCTATTCAAATTGCATGTGTAATGGCAGCAACAAGTGCAGCTATAGCATCTTCTTCATCAAATTAATAAGATTTATTGAAGTTGGATATATTAAATTTAATAATACAATTTATATGTTTAAAAAGAATATAGTATTACATTTAAATTAACTGTGATATTCTATAACATTAAACATATAATTAATATATAGATTTTAGGCAATATATAATACTACATACAATATAGGGAAAGTAGAATAGTACATCTACTTTCCTTTTTTGATTGAGTAAGTTATTTTGGAAAAAATTATGGAAAACTATTTAAGTTTTATATTGTATTTTTTTTTAGATGTACTAAAATAAACTTATAAAGAGAATAAAGTTTATAAATAATTAAGTACATATTAAAAATAAGGGGGAAGTTAAAATGGATCAAAATTTAAATTGGCTTAATGAAAAAAGAATAGAAAAAACAATAAAATCTCTAGAAAACAATAATATGAAAGGGTATTTAGTAAGTAATAAAGAAGAGCTTCTTAAAAAAATTGAAGAAATAGTTAAAGAGGGCTCTCTAGTAGGATGTGGAGGTTCTATGACCTTATTTGAAACAGGAGTGATTGATTTTATAAGAGAAAAATATGATTTTCTTGATAGATATGCAAAAGGTATCAAACCAGAAGAAATGAAAGAAATATACAGAAAATCATTTTCTGCAGATGCTTATTTTACAAGTACTAATGCAATAACAGAGAGTGGAGAGCTTTACAATGTAGATGGAAATGGGAATAGAGTAGCTGCTATGATATATGGACCTGATAAAGTAATAGTTATAGCAGGAGTAAATAAAATAGTTAAAGATGTAGACGAAGCTATAAAAAGAACAAAAACAATAGCTGCTCCAGCGAATTGTAAAAGATTGAGTACAAATACTGGATGTAAGACTACTGGTATATGTATAGACTGCTCAAGTCCAGGAAGAATATGCTGTAGTTATACGCTTATAAAAAGACAATTAACACCAGAAAGAATACATGTGATTTTTTTAAATGAAGATTTTGGATACTAAAAGAATAAAATGAGTAAGGAGAAATAATGAAAAAAGTAAAACTTATATACAATCCTAATTCAGGTGAAAAAAAGATATTATCAAATTTAGACACTATTATAGAATTATATCAGGAACAAAATTATTTATTGATACCCTATAGATTGACTATTAAAGAACCTCTAAAGAATGCATTTAAGGAAGTGGATAGTTCTTATGAGTACATATTGATAGCTGGTGGTGATGGTACTGTAGATTTAGTAGTAAATGCAATGAAAGAATTAGACATAAGAACTCCAATTGGAATTTTGCCTACAGGAACTGCAAATGATTTTTCAAATGCTCTTCAAATTTCATTTGATATAAAAGAAGCTATAAATGAAATCATAAATTCAAAACCTAAGAAAATAGACATAGGGAAAGTCAATAATAAGTACTTTATAAATGTTGCAAGTGCTGGTATGTTTACGGATGTATCACAAAGGATAAATACAGACTTAAAAAATTCATTTGGAAGAATTTCTTATTATATAAAGGGAATAGAAGAAGCATTGTATATGAGGAAATTTAAGATAAAAGTATCTTCTGAGGAAATGTATTATGATGGAGATATGTATCTTATGTTGATTTTTAATGGCAAAACAGCAGGAAATATAAATCTAGCATATAAGGCTGAAATAGATGATGGATATCTAGATGTAATTATTTTTAAAGGAATGCCAATACCAAAATCAATACCAGTTTTGATAAGTGTGCTTAGAGGTGATTATTTAGATCAATATAATGGAAATGAAATACTATACTTTAAAACTAAAAAGCTATATATAGAATGTGAAGATTCCCTTATAACAGATATTGATGGAGAAAAAGGACCAGACTTTCCTCTTAGCATAGAATGCATAAAAGATGGAATAGAAGTTATGGGAATCTGTAGCGAAAAAAGTTAATCATTTAAAGTAAATGATGAAGACTAAAATAAAAAATTACTTCTAACTAAGGTTATTTATAGTAGAAGTAATTTATATTTTAAGTCTTCATTTTTTGATTGTAAGATTATTTAGTCGGTTTAAAAGAGCTTTTTAGAGGAACTATTCTATTAAACACAAATTTTTCATCAGTTGTATATTTATTGTCTATACTAAAGAATCCATTTCTAACAAATTGGAATTTATCAAAAGGTTTAGCATCTTTTATCTGTGTAGGTTCAACGAAACCTTGTAATATTTCCAATGAATTAGGATTTATTTGTTCTAAGAAATGTTTACCTTCATTTTCAGGTATATCATCAAGGATTAATGGTTCAAATAATCTGAACTCACATGGTATAGCTGATTTAGCATCAACCCAATGTATTGTAGATTTTACTTTACGACCTGTAAAGCCAGAGCCACTCTTAGTTTCAGGGTCGTAAGTACCATGTATTTCAACTACATTTCCATTTTCATCCTTAATTACATCAGTACATTTTACAAAATAAGCACCTTTTAAACGGACTTCATTTCCTGGGAAAAATCTGAAATATTTCTTAACAGGTTCTTCCATAAAATCATCCTGTTCTATATACAATTCTCTAGAGAAAGGAACTAATCTCTTTCCTTGAGATTCATCTTTAGCATTATTCTCTATTTCAAGCATTTCAATCTTATCTTCTGGGTAATTAGTTATAATAAGTTTTAAAGGTCTTAAAATTCCCATAGTAAGAGGAGCCTTTGGTTGTAAATTTTCTCTTAGGAAATAATCAAGCATTTGACTATCTACTGTAGAGTTAACTTTTGATACTCCTATTTCACTACAGAAATTGCGTAATGCTTCTGCAGTATATCCCCTACGTCTGATTCCGGATATAGTAGGAACACGAGGGTCATCCCAAGCATCAACAATACCTTCATCTACAAGTTGTTTTAATTTTCTTTTACTCATGACAGTATTATTTATATTAAGTCTAGCAAATTCTATTTGTCTAGGTACGTTTTCCATTTCACATTCTTTAATAAACCAATCATAAAGAGGTCTTTGGTCTTCAAACTCTAAAGTACATATAGAGTGAGTTATTCCTTCAATTGCATCTTCAATTGGATGAGCAAAAGCATACATAGGATATATGCACCATTTATCTCCTGTATTGTGATGTGTTGAATGAGATATTCTATATATAATTGGGTCCCTAAGGTTTATATTTGGAGAAGACATATCTATTTTAGCTCTTAATGTTTTTTCACCATCTTTAAATTCACCATTTTTCATTCTTTCAAATAAATCAAGGTTTTCTTCAATAGTTCTATTTCTGTGAGGACTTTCTTTTCCTGGTTCAGTTAGAGTACCACGATACTCTCTCATTTCTTCTTGTGTCAAGTCACATACATAAGCTTTACCTTTTTTTATTAGTATTAAAGCTCTTTTGTACATTTCATCAAAGTAGTTAGATGCAAAATTTAATTCGTTCCAATCAAATCCTAACCACTTGACATCTTCTTTTATGGATTCTACATATTCAACATCTTCTTTTAATGGATTTGTATCATCAAATCTTAAATTAGCTTTTCCATTAAACTCCTTAGCTAATCCAAAATTAAGACATATGCTTTTTGCATGACCAATATGTAAATATCCGTTTGGCTCAGGTGGAAAACGAGTTATTATACTGTCATGTTTTCCTGTTTCTAGGTCATTTATAATAATGTTTTTTATAAAGTTAGATGAGTTCGTTTCATTTGACATATTTTATACCTCCTATTTAATTTGATTATAATACAGAACACTACACTGTATTGCATAATATTAATTTTAATCCAAGATTAGAAAAAAATAAAGGTGTAATTAAGAGTATTATGCAAAATATTAACTTTTATACTAAAAACATGTTTTTACAGTTTATTTACAAAAAATGAGATTGGTTGAATTAATCTTTAAAAGACTGTATTATAGTATGTATATTGTTAAGAATATTATGTGAAGTTAGTTATCTAAATTTATTTTAAATCTGTTGACAGATTTATAAAGGAGACGATTATGGGAAAGGTTGCAAAGATTTTATTAAGTTTAATTGTTATTGTTCTAGTATTTGCAGGTATTGTTGTATATATCTTGACACCAAAAGAGAGATATGATGTTAGTTCGCAAAATAATAAAATCATAGATGAAGAATACTTATCAAAAGGCTCATATATAAATTCTATGGAAGTAGTAAAAAATCCGCTTAGAATGGTTGGAAAAGTATCTGTTTCAGAGGAAGAGTTTAAAAATTTAATATATACATTGATGCAAAAGCATGACATTAAGGAACTTGAAAATAATTTTGTTGAAATGAAAGATGGTAAAATAAAGGTAGCAGGACCATATAAGGTTTTTGGTTTGATAAATAGTCAGTATGAACTTGAATTGAGACCTACTTTAAGCGATGAAAATTTAGTTGTGAGTCTTGAAAATGTAAAACTTGGAAAATTCAAGATAAGTGATAAAGTGTTGGAAAAAATATTAAATAACTACAATAAAAAAGTTCCATTTGAGGTTAATGGAAATAAGATTAGCTTAGAAAAAAGTTATCTTTATCCAGTAACACTTAAAAATATATCTATAAAAAAAGGAAATGTTGATTTGGATATGGAAGTAGAAATAGATTTAAAATCGCAAATAAATGGAGCATTAGGATATTTAAAGGACTCTGGAAGGGTTCAGGATATACTAAATCATTTGATTAATTTAAAGAAAACGTCTGTTGGTTAAAAATATAGAACATTTATACTTTTATTATATTTTATATAATGTTAAAACACTTCAAAATCAAAATTTGTAAAACAACATTTATTATGTTAGAATATTTTATGGCATTAAATTGTAAGTGTATAATATTATCTAATTACTAGATTGGGGGGAAATGATGAATAAAGTCTATATTGTAACAACATATACAGGAACTGTATTATCTTACTTAATAAGGAATATAAGTAAAAAATTGTATACACATGTGTCAATATCACTAAATGAAAATCTAAAACCAATGTATTCTTTTGGAAGATTAAATCCAAGGAATCCATTTATTGGAGGGTTTGTTGAAGAAAATATAAATCAAGGATTATATGCTATAAGAAAAAACACTGTGTGTAGGGTATATTCATTAGAAGTAAATAATTTACAATATGAAAATCTATATAAAAATATAAAATTAATTAGTGATTATAGAGAAGATTACTATTACGATATAATGGCATTAATATATTTGCCAATGAATATTCATAGACAATCTGAATATAAATATGTATGTTCAAATTTTGTTGCTGATATGTTAGAAAAAAGTGAGATAGACATTTTAAATAAACAAGCATTTGAAGTAACACCAAATGATTTTTATAATTTATCTGGTTTAACCTTAGAATATGAAGGTTTATTATCAGAATATAATTCTAGACAACATTCTTATGTATCAAAAATTGCAAACATCTAAAAACTTATTTTAGAGTTTTTCATATAAAAAAATATTGTTAGATAATTAGGCTGAAGATAGTAGTTTAACTTCGAGAGAATTAAGAATTCGTAAATCTTAGTTAGAATACTTTCTTCAGTCTTTAAATTTCTATTATTATTTGTATTTTTATAGTATTTTTGGATATATATATTAGATATAATTAAATAAACAGAAGTATAAATATATAAAGATATCTTAACACATAATAAATATGATAAATATTTATTTTTTGTAAATATATGGATATAATAGTAATAATAACATTTTGTAGAGAGGAGTATTAAATGAAACGATATCTTAAAACATATGGAGTTGCATTAATAGTTGTAGTAATTTATGCATTTATTAAATTACCTGTACTAAGATTAGATTTCACATCTTTATTTTCAGTAGGAATAATTTTCTTTGTTGTAGCAGGGATACTAGATATGATGTTAGATAGAAATGAAAGAGCATCTAAAATTGCTAAGTATAATTTTTCAATAGCAATAGCTTTACTTGTGTATATTGTAGTAGTTCCTTTTATAACTTCTACACCTGTATTTCATGCAAAATCATATAAAGAACTATTGGGAAAAGTAACTGAAAGTAAATTCACTGATGACATTAGTCCTGTCAGTGTAAATGACATTCGTCTTGTAGATGAAGATATGGCCATGAAATTGGGTGACAAAAAACTTGGAGAAGTTCCAGCAATAGGTAGTGTGTCAAAATTAGGAAAATTCCATATACAAAATGTGGATGGAGAGTTGTACTGGGTAGCACCTCTTGTTCATAGAGACATAATTAAATGGATAACATCTCTAAGTGGGACAAGTGGTTATGTAAAAGTATCAGCTAGTAATCCTCAAGACGTTCAATTGGTTCAAGAAATAGATGGAAAGCCAATAAAGATAGTTTACCAACCAGAAGCTTACTTACATCAAGATTTACAAAGACATTTATACATACATGGTATTGTAAATGCTGGCATGACAGATTTCACTCTTGAAATAAATGATGAAGGAAGACCTTATTGGGTTGTAAGTTTATATGAACATAAAATTGGTTATGGAGGAGCAAATGCTACAGGAATAGCCACTGTTGATGCAGAAACTGGAAAAATAAAGGTTTATGATGTTAAGAACACACCTAAATGGGTGGATAGAATCCAGCCACAAAACTTTATAACAGACCAGATTAAAGACTGGGGTGTTTATGTTAATGGATTTTTAAATTCTGTTATATCAGAAAAGGGAGTTTTAGTACCAACAGAAGGTACATCGTTAGTTTATGGTAATGATAATAGGTCTTATTGGTATACGGGTATAACATCTTCAGGTGGAGATGAATCTACAATTGGATTTATGTTAGTCGACTCTAGAACAAAAGAGGCTAGATTGTATAAACAGCCAGGAGCTACTGAAACGGCTGCAATGAAATCAGCTGAGGGTAATGTTCAAGAAAAGAATTATGAAGCTACATTCCCTGTAATGTATAATATATTGGGTCAGCCAACATATGTATCATCATTAAAAGATAAGGCTGGTCTTGTTAAGAGAGTTGCATTTGTATCTGTTGAAGATTATAATGTACTTGGAATAGGTGAAGATAAGAACGAAGCATTAAGAAACTATAAAGATTCACTAGAATCTAAAGGTAATGATTTAAAACTTGATAATGATTTAAAAGATGAGGTAATAGAAGGTACAGTGACAAGAATAAGCCCAGATGTACGAGGCGGAAATACTAATTATTATGTAACTTTAGATTCAAATAAAGAGATAATATTCAAGGCTACTTCAAAAGTATCTAGCGAATTACCACTGACTCAAGTTGGAGATAAAGTTAAAATATCGTATTCAAAAGAAGAATCTGGTGTAATTGAAATGTCAGAATTTGATAACCTAAATATTGCAAACTTTGAAGATAAAAAAGCAAAAGAAGGAACAGAAACTGATGAAAATACGGGTTCTCAAGATTCTGAAAATCAAGGTAATGTATAGTTTAAATAAAAAAATTGATAATAGTATTTAGTATGTTAATAGCTAATTTTTATAGAATTTATTTCTATAAAAATTAGCTATTTTATTTTAATTCTTTGTAAATTTAATATCATAAAATTAATATAATATTAGTACAACTTTGCAAATAATACTTCAAGGAGAATGTACTATGACTAATATGGAAAAAGAGATATTACTTTTAATTAGCAGGGTTAGATGTGTTACAGAATCTCAATTTAGAAAAATTTATGGAGAGCAAAAGAGATACAATAAAAAAAATTTCAAAAAAACTTTGAGAAAAATGTGTAGTGAATATACACTAAAAAAATATCCTTGTGATGTGGATTATTATAATTATAAAGACCTCTCTTATGTATACTATTTAAATGGTAGCAAGCTTTTTAAGGGAGATGATTTAATAAAGGCTCTAGTAGGGTCAGAGTTAGTTGTTAGAATCAATACTGCAGGTTGTGATGTAAAAAGATTTTACCGAAATGTTAGTGTAGATGATGTGAAATACGATTTATTTATTGAATATACAGACCAATTTGGTAGTATAAAGCAAGTTTTAGTCGACGTTGATTTAAATAATGAAATAGACATTTCTAAATATGAAAATCTTTCTAAAAAAATAGATAAATCTACAATTCCGTTTTTTAAAGTGCCAAATGTTTTGGTAGTTACACCAGATAACTTATCTGAATTAAATGATTTAGAGAGATATGATAATGAGTACAGTATAAATTTTATAGATTTAGGATTAAATAAACTATTTAATTGTATATAAGTTAATTTTAAAAAGAAGACTAGCGATTTGCCACATTTTGTAAAATAATTGTTGCAATATTATATAGAGTGTGATAAAACTATATTAATAAATTAATTAAAAATAATGAGCCTAGGGTAGAGGTAGCTGTATTCAATAGTATTCAATAGGAGCTGGTAAGTGTTGATAATTGATGAAAGGGTCTATAGCCGAAGAAATTTTGTTGACGAACGAATTTTCTGGACTTATGCAGAATATGCATAAGGCTGTCACTTTTAAAGTGGTGAGCTACAAGGTTACTTGGTCTATGAAATTTACACGTCCAAAGTATACCTTTGGGCGTTTTTATTTATCAAAATTTAGTTTGAGGGGGAAAAAGCATGAGTATAATTGTCCAAAAATACGGTGGAAGTTCAGTAGCAGATACTGACAAAATAAAATTAATTGCAGAAAATATAATAGAACGAAGAAAAGAAAATCCACAAATGGTAATAGTTGTGTCTGCCATGGGAAAATCCACTGATGAATATATAAATTTAGCAAAAGAATTAAGTAATGAACCTAGTAAGAGGGAATTGGATGCTTTGATGTCTACTGGCGAAATGATTTCAGCATCTTTATTATCAATAGCATTAAATGCACTTGGTTGTAAAGCTATAAGCTATAATGCTTATCAGTTAAATATAAAAACGAGTGGTCTTCATGGAAAGTCTCAAATTGATGATATAAACATAAAAAGAATTAAAAATAGCTTAGATGAAGGAAATGTCGTGATAGTAACTGGATTTCAAGGAATCAATGAAGATGGCGATGTAACTACTCTTGGAAGAGGTGGTTCAGATACATCTGCTGTAGCTCTTGCGGTTAAATTAAATGGAAAATGTGAGATATATACAGATGTTGATGGGATTTACTTTACAGACCCAAGAAAATATTCAAGGGCTAGTAAACTTGATGAGATTGAATATGAAGAAATGCTTGAACTAGCAAGTTTAGGTGCACAAGTAATGCATTCAAGAAGTATAGAACTTGCACAAAAATATGGTGTTGAAATCTATGTTGGACGTGCATGTGGTGCAGTAAAAGGAACGTATATAAGAGGGGGAAAATACATGAAATTAGAGGATAAAGTAATAACAGGGTTAGCTACTAGTGATGATGATAGTTCTATAACAATAAAAGATTTTAAAACAGAAAATATATCTAGTTTATTTGAGGATATAGCAACTATGGGTATAAGTGTAGATATGATAAGCCAAACTGCACCTATTTTAGATAAGATAAGTGTATCATTTACAGTTCCAAAAGAAGAATTAGGAGAATGTAAAAAGATAGTATCTAAATATACAGATGAAGAACATGTAGTAATTGATAATAATATTACTAAATTCTCTTTAGTAGGTCTTGGCATGAAAAATACTTCTGGAGTTGCTGCTAAAGTATTTAAGATATTCAATGAAAATGGTATAATGATAAAACTTATAACTACATCAGAAATTCGTATAACTTGTGCTATAAATTCTGATGATAAACAAGTAGCTATAGAGAAAATAGCAGAAGTATTTAATATATAAAATTTGGGGAGGCTATTATGAAACTTCATGGAACTATGACCGTAAATAATAATGAATTATATATTGGAGGAGTAAGTTGTTTAGAGCTTAGTAAAAAATATCAAACTCCACTTTATGTATTTGATGAAGCTTTAGTGAGACAAAATTGTAGAGAATATATAGAATATTTTAAAGCCAAAGAAGGAAAAAATAAGGTTGCTTATGCGGGGAAAGCTTTTTTACCTCTTTATATGTGCAATCTTATAAATGAAGAACAAATGTGTCTAGATGTAGTTTCAGGAGGAGAATTATATACAGCTTATAAATCAAATTTTCCTATGGAAAAAGTTTTCTTCCATGGAAATAATAAGACTAAAGAAGAAATAAACATGGGATTAGATTTAGGTGTAGGTAAATTTGTAGTGGATAATTTTTATGAGTTAGACTTGATTGAAGCGTTATGTGAAGATAAAGGTAAAACTCAAGAGATATATTTTAGAATAACTCCTGGTATAGAAGCTCATACACATGATTATATAAAAACTGGACAGATAGACTCTAAATTTGGATTTGCTTTAGTAAATGGAGATTTATTTAGAGCAATAGAAAAGTTAAGTGAATATAAAAATATTAAACTTGTGGGTCTTCATGCTCATATAGGTTCACAAATATTTGATGTAGAACCATACATAGATACAGTAGATATAATGATGAACTTAGTAAAAGAAATAAAAGAAAAATTCAACATACAATTAGCAGAAATTGACCTAGGTGGAGGAGTTGGAGTTTATTATAGTGAAGGAGATAAACCTAAAACTATAAAAGAATTCTGTGAAACTATAATCATTAAAGCAGAAAATTCATGTAAAGAGCTTGGAATAGAAGTGCCTACATTAGTAATAGAGCCAGGAAGGTCAATAGTTGCAAATGCAGGAAGTACATTATATACAGTAGGTTCGATAAAGGATATAAAAGATGTTAGAGTTTATGTAAGTGTAGATGGCGGTATGACAGACAATGTAAGACCTTCGTTGTACCAAGCTAGTTATGAATGTAGTATTGTGAATAAAATTAACCATGAGACTATGAATCATGTAACAATAGCTGGAAAATGTTGTGAAAGTGGGGATATATTAATTGGAGATATAAATATAATGGACATTAAAAGCGGAGATATACTTATAACAACATCAACTGGTGCATATGGATATTCAATGTCTTCAAATTATAATAAAATACCAAGAGCAGCAGTAGTGTCAGTGTTTGATGGAAATGATAAGCTAATTTGTAAGAGACAAAGCTATGAAGACTTATTAGCTTTAGAGATATAAAATAAAGAAGTATATAATAAAAATTAAATATTAAAGTTTATTACTAGCAGATTTGCTAAGATATGTATCTCTAAATTAATTTTTAGTTTGTTGTATCATTCTTAGTATATCTGCTTATTTTTCGCTTTACTAGCAAATTTCTTGTAATAAATATAAAATATTTTAAAAACTTTCTAATTATGATAAAATTTAAAGTATATGACAAGGAGGGATTTAATGAGAGGAAGAGTAATTTTATTAATATCGATATTATCTATATTTCTTGTAGGATGTTCATTTAATAAAAAAGATGAAATAAATTTAGTAGAGCAGGGAAAAACATATTTAGAAAAACATGACTATAAAAAAGCTATGGAATCATTATCCTCTGCATTAGAAGAAGATAATACTAATGAGAATGCAAGAGCTATGTATATGCAAGCTATGAGAATGTCAAACATGACTGAGTTTGAAGAATTAAAAAATTATGAGGATGCGATTAAGGAACTTAAACTTATAGAAAAAATAAAAAATGGTTCATCTGCTATTAAAGAAGAGGCAACTAAAAAGAAAGAAGAATTAACTAAATTAGAAAAAGAACAAAATGAAGCAGAAGAACAAAGAAAGAAAAAGGCAAAAGATACGGCGGGAGAAGATAGGTATAGAGTAGAATCAGATGCAAGGAAATCTTCTTATAGTGAAAGTAATAAGAATAATAAATCTAGTTCTAAAAATAGCAATAAAAAGTCAAAAGGCGATAAGCCTGATAATAACAATTCTTCTCAAACTCAAGAAAAGCCAAATAGTAGTAATCCAACTCCAGTACCAACTCCACAAGATACTAGTGGTGGTTCAGATAATAGTGGAAATTCTCAAAACTCAAATAATTAATAAATATAAAATGTCTACATGCATTTAATGAACAAAATATATATTATAAAAAATATCTCTTAGCAAGTTTTCTTACTAAGAGATATTTTTTTGAGAAATAATTTAACAAATAACAGTCAATTTTTAAACTAAAAATTAAAATCACAGTATATATAAGCTATTGTAAGCGATTATCTATATATTTATCGACGTAAGTTTTTACGACAGCAGCTATTGGTACTGAAAGAAAAACTCCTATAAAACCAAATAGAGATTGACCTATTAAAATAGCAGAAATTACCCATATAGCTCCTATACCAACCTGATTACCCATAACTTTTGGCTCTATAAAATTTCCATCTAATTGTTGCAATATAAATATAAATACAATGACCCATATAGTTTTTTGAGGGCTATATAATATTGTCATGGCTATCGGAGGGATTGCACCAATAAAAGGACCAAAATAAGGTATTATATTACCTAAGAATATTATTGAAGCTAAAAATAAAGCATTTTCTATTCGGATAACAAATTGAAATCCTAAAAATGCAATTATACCAATAATAAGAGAGTCTAATATTCTACCAAGCAAATAATCATAGAAAATATCATGAGTAGTTCTAAAAAATTCTATAATGTTATCTGCTTTGTTTCTAGCAGTAGAAGAGTATAGGAATCTCTTAAATCCCAATGCGATTTTTTCTTTGTCATATATAATATATATAGATAGTATAAACCCCATTGTCATATTAAATAACATAGAGGATATGCTAAGTGTATAGATTAAGACGTTTTTAGGAATTCTACTAATAAAATTACTTGCTTCTTTTAATACATTATCTAAACTATATTGTATATGAGGAATTAAAGCTTTTAGAAAATCTATGTTTGACATATTTTTTTCTATAAAATTGTTCATATAATCAGTATACATAGGCATTTCATTTATCAATCTATTTAATGTATTGGCTATTGATGGAATTAACAACCTAATGGCAAAAGCTAAAATAATACCTATAAATATATAAGATAAAAAAATGGCTAAAAGCCTATGTGTTTTGAATTTTATTTCAAAGAGCATTACAAGTGGATTTAAAAGTAAAGCAAGTAAAATAGCTAGAAAAAATGGGCTAAAAAACTTTAAGAATCCTTCAATGCTAGATATAAAATCTGATGGAGTATTAATAAATTTAAAAAATAAAATTCCAATAAACACGACTATTAAATAATACTTTATATTTTCTTTTGAAATAATAATCACTTCCTTAAAATAGTGTTTAGTCAGCTATTACATATTAATAGTATGTGAAAAGAAATTACAATTATTTAGGAAAATTAAATAATTTTTTAGCTTGTTTTTAATTAAGGTCTAGTATAGTATAATAATGTAGCAAAATTAACATTGATAAAAATATTAAATAACATATAATTTAGGATAAGGAAGGATTATGTATGAGAATTAATAAGTATATAGCTTCTTGTGGAATTGCATCTAGAAGAAAATCAGAAGAAATAATTCTTGAAGGAAGAATAAAAGTAAATGGAAGTGTAGTAAAAGAGTTGTCTTTTAATATTGATGAAGAAAAAGATATAGTAGAATTTGATAATAAAAAAGTAAAGCCAAGTGAAAATTATATTTATATAGTATTAAATAAACCAGAGGGATATATAACTACAGTAAAAGACCAGTTTAACAGACCAAGTGTAATAGATATACTTAAAGATGTGAAGGAAAGAGTATATCCAATAGGGCGATTAGACTATGAAACTAGTGGGTTATTAATACTTACTAATGATGGCGATTTGACATACAAACTTACTCATCCAAAACATGAAATTGATAAAACGTATGTGGCAAGTGTGAAGGGGATTATAAGTAATGATGAAATAAGAAAATTCGAAACAGGATTAAAAATAGAAGATTACACAACAGCACCTGCCAAGATAAGAGTAACTAAAGAAAATAAAGAAAAGAATTATTCAGTGTGTGAAATAACTATACATGAGGGTAGAAATAGACAAGTAAGAAAAATGTGTAAAGCTATAAATCATCCAGTTTTAAATTTAAGAAGGATTTCTGTAGGGAAAATAGTATTAAAAGACACAAAAATTGGAGAATACAGATACTTAACAGAAGATGAAATAAAATATTTAAAATCAATAAAATAAGATAAAAATAAACTAAAAAAATGAAATAAAGTTAATGGTAGGGAGAAATGGTATTATGGCATATGCAAAATATTTAACTAAAATTACAGATATAAATAAATTTTATTTAGAAAATATTATAAATGAAGGTGATATAGTAATTGATGCTACTATGGGAAATGGGCATGACACAAGGTATTTAGCTGAAAAGGTTGGGGAAGAAGGCTTTGTATATGCTTTTGATATACAAGAGGAAGCGATAAAGTCTACAAGAAAGAAATTAGAGAAAGAAGGATATACAGACAGAGTAAAATTGATATTTGATGGGCATGAAAATATGAATAAATATATAAAAGAAAAAGTTTCATGTGTTTTATTTAACTTGGGGTATCTCCCAAGAGCAAAACATTCAATTATAACCAAACCAGATACAACTTTAAAGGCTATAAAATTGAGTTTAGAAATGTTAAAAGAAAATGGAGTAATAAGCATTGCCATATATACAGGGCATGATGGAGGTCAAGAGGAAAAAGATTGTATATATAACCTTGTCAATAATTTAAATCAAGATGAATTTAATGTTTTAGAATCCAAGTTTTTAAATCAAGTCAATAACCCACCACAATTGATTTTAATTGAAAAGAAAAAATCACAATAAATACTAAAAAACTTGACAAGATTCTATTAAGAGTTAATATATATATTGTGACCTACTAAAAATACTTTAAATAATAAGTATATGATAACTTACTTTCAAAATAAAATATACACTTAAATATGCATAATAAGATGGATAACTTTTAAATGAGTAAAAATTGAAAAATTTAAAAGAAATATTGGATAAATATTAAAAAATGCAAGAAAAGATGGTATAATAAATTTAATCAAAAATACTATGTGAAGTATAAGGTACAGAAAAGTTAGAATTTTATGAGTTTAAGAAGCTATAATAAAAACTAAGATGAAATTGAGATAAAAAATAAAGTAATAAAATTTTTAGAGAAAAAGGCAGTGTTAATAAAAACAAAATAGTTTAATAACTAAAAGGAGAAAAAAATGGAAGAAACAAATGAAATGAAGGACAGTAAACATTTGATATCAAATATACAATCTCAATATACGAGATTGAGTAAAGGACAAAAACTTATAGCGCAATATATTTTAAATAATTATGATAAAGTTGCATTTATGACTGCATGCAAATTGGGTGAAACTGTAGGAGTAAGTGAATCTACAGTTGTAAGATTTGCAAATGCCTTAGGTTATAGTGGATATCCTAAATTACAAGCTGCACTTCAAGAACTCATAAAAAATAAACTAACTACAGTACAAAGAGTTGAAATGGCAAATGATTATTCAGATGATTTCGCAATATTGAACAAAGTTTTAAAGAGTGATATAGATAATATAAGATCTACATTAGAAGAAATTGACGAAAGAGCATTTAAAGAAGCTTCTAATAAACTTTTAAAAGCGAGAAAAATATATATACTTGGAATGAGAAGTTCTTTTGTAGTAGCTCAATATTTAGGTTTCTACTTAGATATAATACTTGACAATGTTCATATAATTAGAATGGATATGGGAGATGCTTTTGAGCAGATTGTAAGAATAAATGAAGAAGATGTTATAGTTGCGATTAGTTTCCCTCGTTATTCGAAGAAATCTTATCAAATTGTCAATTATGCCAAGGAAAAAGGAGCTCATGTAATATCATTAACAGATAGCTTATTTGCACCAGTAGCATCACTTGCAGATAATACTCTTTTAGTTAAAAGTAATATGGCTTCGTTTGTAGATTCTCTAGTTCCAGCTCTTAGTATTTCAAATGCTCTTGCTATATCTGTTGGGATGAAGGAAAAAGAAGATATTAAACAACACTTTGATGATTTAGAGCAAATTTGGAAAAAATATTCTGTGTATGAGTAAAATTTGTATATTAATAAGTATTGTTGATTATTAAAAGGTTCAAATATAGCGATGTTTGGACAAAAGTATTATAAAATAACTGACTGACATTTAACTGACAAAACCATTTTTTAGGTTTAATTGACAGTCAGTTTTTTTATGTAAATAATATTTTGCTTAAATTGTCAGAAGTCTTTTTATCCGTTTCTTCTAAATGAGAATACCTATACATAGTTATTTTTATTTAAGATAACTTTTTGTTGTGCGTATATGTTTTACAGAAAAGAAGATAATTATAATTATATTAAATATTTTAGAAACCTAAAAAGAAAAAGGTATTATTGGAATAGAGAGTATAGTTAAGCATTTACAAACATATAGATGCTCTTACTTTGCTAAATTATCCCATTTTTATTTTATAATGTGAGTTTTATGATATAATAAAAATATAGAAGTTTTGCAGTGAGCGATTTTTGAGATAAAGTAGGGCATAACAGTTGAAATATAAAGCTTTGAGAGCATATGATAACTGTTATCAATTGCACTATTGCTCGCTCACTGCAAATTTAAGAGGATGGTATATGTATAAGCGTTGGAAATACTCAATTTATTTTGGGGTTTTATATTAACTATATGGAATGTAAATACAAATGAATCTGCAAATATAGTTGTACTACTTAATGGTTTTATATTAACTATATGGAATGTAAATAGATATTTCAAGCTCTTTTGCACTTTGAGATAAGTTACGTTTTATATTAACTATATGGAATGTAAATACTTTTCTAATTTTTTTATATTTCTTTCTAGAGTAGGTTTTATATTAACTATATGGAATGTAAATGTTTTACTGCTGGATAATAGAAGTTTCTTCTCATTGAATAAAGATTTAATCACTTTATATTTATCTTAATTCTGGGATAGTTTAATTATTATTCTCTAGTTGTAATTTGTGTTTCATGATTTTAAAATTTTCAATTCCAATTTTATCTCGTCTAATTGAGTTAACTTACCTTTTTGATTTTCTAATCAATCCATTTTTCTTTATATTTAAGAATCCATATTCTAATTTTATTGTATAGAACAAAATGTTTTTCTGCTATTAAATTAAACTCTTTAGAAAAATGTAATTCAACTGTTTTGATTTTTTATTCTAATGATACCTTAATTTTGGACATAATAAAACTCTACTAGAGTTAGATAGTTTTACATATTTTAACTGTATCTTAAAGGGATATAATTCAATAAAAGGAGTGCTTTTGAACAAACTTTTTTTATCTTTTTTATCTTCTACAGATTTAAGTATATCACCTGTCTGGCACTATAGAGCTTTGCAAATTTCGTTTAGAGTAGTAAATAGAATAGCTTTTGCTTTTCCAGTTTCTGAAATTGATAAATTTCTTTTTTGAACCTTTTTATATTTTCAAGTATAAATGGGGAGTATTTAGTACCATTAATTATAAATATCAAGAATAAAATGACTATAAGATAGTCGGAAAAATATAGTATTCTTGCAATTAAAGTAATTACTTTATCAGAACTGAAATCATATAAAAACATAGGTATCATGCATAAGAAAATTATCGAAATAAATGATGATAACAATAAAACTATATAGTATATTTAAAATTTAAGAGTTAATATTTATATAATAGATGTTTTATAGTTAATTTTGTTAGATTTTATTTGATACTATATCTTAATGACACAATAAATATGTATATATTAATAGAGAATGAAAGATTGAATTTTGTAGATAACTATAATTTATTGATAGTGATAAATAAAAGTTATACAGCTTTATAGAAGAAAGAGAGTTGTACAATATTACATCTCTCTTTTTTCTATTCTGATTAATCATTAAAGACTTCTTAATGTTCTGTATACTTTCAGGTTCTGTAACAATGACTGATTTGTTATTTATGTAACTATTTTAATAATACTAAAATAAAGTTAATTAAATAAGTATTTATAAACAATGTAATTATAGTAATAATATAATTATTTTTTATTTAACTAAAGTATTTAGCCATTCATATAATGTATTTAATTCTTGTGGTGTGTTAAACCAATGTTTACCATTTTCCATAATAGTAAGGTTGCAATTAAACTTTTCTATAAATTTCTCTACAACGCTGATTTCAGTAAGTTCATCATACCTACCATATAATATTTTTGTTGGTACATTCCATTGAGTGATAGGATGTTGTTTTGCATATTG
The DNA here is from genome assembly GCA_021561035.1 of Clostridioides sp. ES-S-0054-01. NCBI lineage: Bacteria > Bacillati > Bacillota > Clostridia > Peptostreptococcales > Peptostreptococcaceae > Clostridioides > Clostridioides sp. ES-S-0054-01. Next base: position 2,016,420 of record CP067346.1, on the reverse strand, counting down.
TAGATATTCCCATGAAAGAGTATGCCCAAATGAAGTTGGGATAATTAGTTCATGTTTAAGTTGCTCTTCTGATACATTTGCCCAAAGCATCATATTTGAAATAAGCTGTTGCATATCAAGAATTGGAGATACAAAAATACACTCCTCTAAGTTCTCTTTTTCAAAACTCAACATACTAAACCATGCTCCAATACTATTTGCATATAACGAAATTTGATTCCAGTGGCACTTTGTATATTCCATAATTGATACTAGTTCTGGGACAACATGCCATGGATTAAATGAATTTTTTTCTTCTTTACGTTCTCCATGTTCAGGTAAATCAATACTTAAAACTTGCCATTCATGGGGAACAACAATATTAGCAAAATCTTCAGCCTCCTCTTTATTACCACATTGTCCATGTATGTAAATGTATAATTTACTTGAAGGATTTCCCCAAAGGATTGAAGGAACTCCATGAATTTTGAAATATTTTTTTTCCATAAAAATCTCCTCTCAGTTTGATATATTAGTGATTGTTATATTAATCAAACTCTAAAATAAAATTGTAATATATAATTTAATATAATACTAATGATATTAGTTTTAATACTAATTTAATTAGTATTATATGATATTAGTATTAAATTGTCAAGATTTTATGATAGTATAAAGAATTTTATAAATTACAATGATTGACGAAACTAATTAGATTAGCTAAACTAATAAGGTAATTAATTTTAAATGAAAGAGGGAGAATAATGCGTGTTAGTAGAGAAATGGTTATACAAGCTGCATCAGATATAGCTAATAAAGATGGGCTTAACAAGGTTTCTTTAAAAGTTATTGCAGAAAATCTAGGCATACGTACACCATCTTTGTACAATCATATAGAAAGTCTGGATGACTTATTGCTTGAAGTAGCTCATAAAGGAATGAGAGAGATGAATAATCAGATGACAAAGGTGGCTATTGGCAATTTTGGAGATACAGCTATAAAATGTATAAGTATTGCATATTTTAACTTTATAATTGCTCATCCTGGTGTTTATGAAACTATTCAGTGGGCTACTTGGCATGGAAATAATGAAACATTAGAAATCTTTGATGAATATAAATCCTTATTAGAAAAACTTATTCTTTCTTGTAATCTAAAGACAAAGAATACAGGTGAAGTATTAAACCTAATAATGAGTGTACTTCATGGTTATTCGACTTTGCAACTTGGGAAATCACTTTTGAATAAAGAAGAAGCTATAAAAGGTTTAATTGATTCTATTGATACTGTGTTATTAGGTATTCATAAAAAATACGATTAAGTAGGTAAATCAACTACTCTAATGCGTTTATTGAACACCTTTTTGTAAGGTATACAAATTAAAATTCCATCATAAAAATTTCATCATTTGTATTAAAGGAAAAGCCACAGGACAGCAGTGTATTTCAAGAAAATTTATTTTTCAATGAACAATCGTGCTTATAAAGAGGAGATATAAAGAGAAAACGCATGATTTAAGTTTAATAATTGAATTGATTTATATATTAGTCAAAAAAGATATCAAGAATAAATCAGAGTTTCATATTAATAATGTTTTTAAAGTATATTATTAAAAAAATAAAAAAGATAGTATTATTTTTAAATCTTAATTTAAAAGCAAAGTCATTATAAAATATTTAAGAGACTTTGCTTTTTATTTGATTTATTATATTAACAATTTCATAGGTGTAAAACGTATACCATCAGCAATTTGCTCAACAGCAGTATCTTTAAATCCTAATTTGTGATAAATTTCAACAGCATAAGGTGATGAATTCACAGTTATTTCAGTTAAATCAGTTTTATTAAAAGTACAATATTCCATACCTGTAGCCATCAGTTTTTTTGCAATACCACGTTTATGATAGTTTTTATCTACAAATAACATACATATATGATTTAAGTCTCTAATGGCTAAGGTTCCAATTAACTTTTCACAATCAAAACAACCCCAAAATAAGAGTGATTTTTCTTTGACTTTTTCAATAATAGAGTTATATTCTATAAATTTATGAAATGTCTTAATTCCTTCATTACAATAATCTGGAGATTCAAATTCTTCAAACACGTTCCAGATTAAGTCTAATGCATTTTTAATATCATCTTCTTTTAATTCTCTTATTAAGTATTCTTTAAACATCATAAACAGCACCTCTATTATTAAAATTTTTAATTATAATTATATACCTTAAATAAATTTAATTCAATACAATTTGTTTTATAAATTTAGAATATTATGATAACATATAATTTATATATAGTGTAGTTGAACCATAGAATGTATTTAATTATATATACAATTTAATAATTCCAATAAGTTTAACCAAAAAGAGATATAGATATTGTATTTTGAAATTATATTATTTTATAATGTAACATATTTTAGGCATTTCTTAAATTGACAAATGATAATATAAAAATTATATTGCAATTTAGATACAAAATGGTGGAAATTAACCATATAGAAAATATTTCCAAAAATTTATAAATTATATTGACAAAGTTAAAAAAATAAACTATTATATAAAACAATAAGAAAATAAATTAAAATTCTATGAAAAAGAGAGTAGCATAAAACTAATTGATAGAGAGCTGGGAATGGTGGAAGCCTAGTAATGAATTTTATTGTGAATAGAGCTTTGGAGAAGATTACCAGAATTAATAGTATGGTAATTGGTGAGTCTCGCCTTAAGAGATTAGAGTGGGTAAGATTATCTTATCAATTAGAGTGGTAACGCGGGTGTATAATTCGTCTCTTGGTCTTTGACCAAGAGGCTTTTTTAATTTTAAACATGCATTTGTAGATACTTTTTAATTTGATTATTAAAGATTATTGTAATTTTACCAATAAGAGTGGTACCGCGGAAAATCGCCTCTTAGTATTTATAATACTAAGGGGTTTTTTGTTTTAATTGGAAGGTTTTAATTTGTATATTATCAAATGATTATCATATAATAAAAAATAGAAATTTGAGATTATTTGAATATAAAAATGGAGGGAACAAGATGAGTAAAATAAAAGTTGGAGTTATTGGTGCAACTGGATATGTTGGAGCAGAACTGATTAGATTATTAATAAATCATGATAAAGTCGAAGTGACAGCAATAGGTTCAAATTCGTATGTGGGAAAAGATATAGTTGAGATATATCCAAGTATAGGATATAAAAATAGCATGATATGTATAGAAAATGAAAAAGTTATTGATATGTGTGATGTTGTGTTTACTGCTCTTCCACATGGAGTTAGTGAAAAGTTCGCAATAAAAGCAATTGAATCAAAAAAGAAAGTTATAGATTTAGGTGCTGATTTTAGGATAAAAGATGAAGAAATATATAGTAAATGGTATGGAGTATCTTTTATAGATAAAATCTTACATAAAAAAGCTGTATATGGATTAAGTGAAATATACAAAGATGATATAAAAGACGCAGATATAATTGCAAATCCTGGATGTTATCCAACTAGTATTTCTTTACCATTGATGCCATTATTAAGTTCTAAATTGATAAAAAACAATAATATAATAATTGATTCTAAATCCGGTCTTACGGGAGCTGGTAGAGAATTATCAATTAGTAGTCACTTTACTGAGGTTAATGAAAATATAACTGCATATAAAATAGGGAAACACAGACATACTCCAGAAATAGAACAAAATTTAAGTGAATCCTGTAAAGAAAAAGTAAATGTAGTTTTTACACCAAATCTAATTCCAGTAAATAGGGGAATACTATCAACTATATATTGCACAAAAGAAGATAATATTTCTATAAATGACATACATGGGAAATTAACTGATTATTATGAATTTAAAGAATTTATAGAAGTTCTACCTTTAGACAATGTAGCCTCTTTAAAGAATGTTAGGTTCTCAAATAAATGTGTAATATCATTGCATGAAAATGGAGATACATTGATAATCTGTTCAGCTATAGACAATATGATTAAGGGAGCAGCAGGACAAGCTATACAAAACATGAATATAATGTTTGGTATTGATGAAAATACAGGTTTAAAAAATATTTCACCATCATTTTAGGAATGAAAAAATACTAAACTCATATAATTAGGAGGATAAATATGGAAATTATAAAGGGTGGAGTTACAGTTTCAGAAGGATTTTTTGCTTCAGGAATTCACTGTGGCTTGAGAAAAAATAAAGAAAAAAGAGACTTAGCTTTGGTTTATTCAGATGTCTTATGTGATGCAGCGGCAGTAGTTACTCAAAATAAAGTAAAGGGAAATCCTGTTTATGTTACACAGGAACACATTAAAAATGGAAAAGCACAAGCTATTATAGTAAATAGTGCTAATGCTAACACATTTAATGGAAAAGAAGGACTTATAAATGCTTATAAAATGGCTAAATTCACCAGTGATAAATTAAATATTAAAGAAAATGATGTTTTAGTTGCATCTACAGGTGTTATAGGAAAGCCATTAAATATAGATGTAATAGAAGAAAATATGGATGAGTTAGTGAACAGTCTAAGTAAACAAGGCCATATCGGAGCAAGAGAAGCGATTATGACAACTGATATTATAAAAAAAGAAATAGCAGTAGCAATAATGTATGGAGATAAAAAAATAACTATTGGAGGTATGGCAAAAGGTTCTGGTATGATACATCCGAATATGGCAACAACTTTAGGATTTATAACTACAGATGCAAATATTGATGGAGTTTTGTTAAAAGAAGCTTTAAAAATTGCTGTCGATAAAAGTTTTAATAGAGTTAGCGTAGATGGAGATACAAGTACTAATGATATGGTAATGATTCTAGCAAATGGAAAAGCAAAAAACGATAGAATAAACAAAAAAGATGAGCATTATCAAGTATTCTTGAGTGCACTTACATATGTTTGTATAGAGCTTGCTAAACTTGTTGCAAAGGATGGAGAAGGATGTACAAAATTAATTGAATGTTATATAAATGGAGCATTAAGTGAAGAACATGCAGTAAAATTAGCAAAAACAGTAATATCTTCTTCACTAGTAAAGACAGCTGTATTTGGAGCTGATGCGAATTGGGGCAGAATATTGTGCGCTTTAGGTTATGCAGGTGAAGAAATAGACATGGAAAAAGTAGATATTATTTTTGAGAGCATGAAGGGATATATTGAAGTATGCAAAAATGGAAATGGATTAGATTTTAATGAAGAAAAAGCAAAAAAAATTCTTGAAGATGACGAAATAAGTATATTAGTAGATTTAAATATGGGGAATTCTAGGGGAAATGCATGGGGATGTGATTTAAGCTATGATTATGTAAGAATAAATGGAAGTTATAGAAATTAGGAGGAAATACTTTAATGATTAATATAGAAAAAGCAAATACACTTATAGAAGCTTTACCATATATAGAAAAACATCAGGGAAAGACTATTGTAGTTAAGTATGGTGGAAGTGCAATGAAAAAAGATGGTCTAAAAGAATCTGTTATGGAAGACCTTGTGCTAATGAGTTATGTTGGAATCAATATAGTTTTAGTACATGGTGGAGGGGCAGAAATCAATAAAATGCTAGCAAAAGTGGATATAGAAAGTAAATTTGTAAATGGTCTTAGATATACAGATGAAGAGACTATGGAAATTGTAAAAATGGTACTTGCTGGGAAAGTGAATAAAGACCTAGTAAATAAAATACATACAAAAGGTGGAAAAGCAGTAGGGCTTTGTGGAATAGATAATAATATGCTTTTATGTGACCCATATAAGAACTATGAACTTGGGTTTGTAGGAGAAATCAAAAAAGTAAATGTTGAGCTTATAGAATCTTGTCTAAAGTCAGGTTATATTTCGGTAATTGCAACTATAGGTGTTGGAGATGATGGAGAGACTTATAATATAAATGGGGATACAGCAGCTTCTGCTATAGCTAAAGAGTTAAATGCAGACAAATTGATACTTCTTACAGATGTGCCTGGATTATTAAGAGAACCAGATGAAGAAAAATCATTAATAACAGAAGTTATATTAGAAGATATCGACAAATTATTTGAAGAAGGTATAATTATTGGAGGTATGATACCTAAAATACAGAGCTGTGTAGATGCTTTAAATAATGGAGTAAATAGAGTACATATTTTGGATGGAAGAGTTCCGCATTCTATAATAACAGAGCTATTTACTGATAGTGGAATAGGTACACTAATAAGAAAAGAAAATGAATAATAAGTAAAATATAATAAAATTACAAATTTAAGAGGAGATAATAAAAATGAATAACAACAGTACAATTTCAAAATGGAATGAATACTTTATAGACACATATAACCAACCTAATTTTGTTATAGATTATGGTGAAGGAAGTTGTTTTTTTGATACTAATGGTAATAAATATATAGATTTTACAAGTGGATATGGAGTATCTTCTCTTGGATATAGCAATAATAATTTAAAAAATGCTCTAAAGGAGCAAGTGGACAAATTATTACATACTTCAAATCTATATTTTAATGAGCCGGTGTTGTGTGCAGGAGAGAAAATAATCAATGCAAGTGGAATGGATAAAATATATTTCTGTAATTCTGGAACAGAAGCAAATGAAACAGCGTTTAAAATAGCAAGAAAGTATAGTAGTGATAAATATGGTAAGGATAGAGGAACTATTATAAGTTTGAAAGATTCTTTTCATGGTAGAACAATGATGTCTTTAATGGCAACTGGTATGGATAAATATCATAAGTACTTTTATCCACTTCCCGAAGGTTTTAAATACATAGAAAGAAATAATATTGAAGATTTAAAAAATAATCTTGATTCGACAGTTTGTGCAATAATTCTTGAAGCAATTCAAGGTGAAGGTGGAGTTAATATTCTTGAAAAAGATTATGTTTTGGAACTAGTAAAAATATGCAAAGAAAAGGACATCGTAGTGATTTTTGATGAAGTCCAATGCGGTATAGGAAGAACTGGTAAACTTTTTGGATATGAATATTTTGATGTAAAACCAGATATAGTTACAGTAGCAAAAGGATTAGGAGCAGGAATACCAGTAGGCGGAGTATTAGTAAATGAAAATCTTTCAAAAGTACTAGGAAAAGGAGACCAAGGTACAACGTTTGGAGGTAATTTATTAGCTATGGTGGCAGCTTCAGTTGTATTAGATGAGGTGTCTAAAGACGGTTTTTATAATGAAGTATTAGAAAAAGGAGATTATATAAGAAAATCTATTGAAAATTTTAATAGTAAAGTTGTACTAAAGACAAAAGGTATTGGCTTAATGATAGGAATTAAAACCAATATCGAATCTAGTATTATAGAAGAGAAAGCTAGAAAAAAAGGATTGCTTATTTTGACTGCTGGCAAAAATGTATTGAGATTTTTACCACCATTAACAATCAGTTATAAAGAAATAGATGAGGCTCTTGAAATTCTAAAAGATATATTACTAAAAATTAACTAAATATTCAAAAATATACGATTAAAGACAAGAATTCAAAGTAAATAAAAAAGTAAAGTGCTAACAAGTTTAATTGAGTTTAAAAAGTTTATAAAAAGGGGCGAATTAATATGAATAATATAAGTTTAAAAGGGAAGAGTTTTTTGACACTAAAGGATTTTACAAAAGAGGAGATTAGATATTTATTAACTTTATCTAGTTATTTAAAAACTAAGAAAAAGGTTGGTATAAAGGGTGATTTATTACAAGGAAAAAATATAGCTTTATTGTTTGAGAAAACATCAACAAGAACTAGATGTTCATTTGAAGTAGCGGCTCATGACGAAGGTGCACATGTAACTTATCTAGGTCCTAATGACTGTCATATGGGTAAAAAAGAGTCTGTATCTGATACAGCAAAAGTTCTAGGAAAATTCTATGATGGAATAGAATTTAGAGGATTTAAACAAGAAACAGTTGAAAGTTTAGCAAAATATTCTGGTGTACCTGTTTGGAATGGACTTACAGATGAATATCATCCAACGCAAATCCTTGCAGACTTTTTAACAGTAATTGAAAATGTAGATAAAGATTTGAATAAAGTTAAATTTGTATATGTCGGTGATGCTAGAAATAACATGGGAAACTCCCTGATGATAGGATGTGCTAAAATGGGAATTGATTTCGTAGCACTTGCACCTAAGGAACTTTGGCCAAATGAAGAATTAGTTAAGGCTATGAAGGAAATAGCTAAGAAATCTAAGGGAGATATAATGTTGACTGAAAGTATTGATGATGTTAAAGGTGCAGATGTTATATATACAGATGTATGGGTTTCTATGGGAGAAGAAGAGCAATATGAGACGAGAATAAATCAACTTAAGGATTATCAAGTAAATATGGATATGATAAAGAAAACTGAAAATGAAAATGTTATATTTTTACACTGCCTTCCAGCATTCCATGACTTAGAAACTAAAGTTGCTCAAGAAATTTATGAAAAGTTTGGATTATCAGAGCTAGAGGTTACAGACGAGGTATTTAATTCAAAATATTCAAAGGTATTTGAAGAAGCTGAAAATAGAATGCATACAATAAAAGCTGTTATGGTTTCTACTATGATTGATGTAAATATGAACAATAATTTAATATAGATATAATTTAAGCTAAATTTTGCTTTAATGAAAATTTATAAAATATTTTAAATATATCATTCAAAAACTCTCATTATATGTTAAAATAACTTATGTATCAACAAATTAAGAGGGAGGGTTTGAGATATGAAAAAAATCATATTAGTTTTAACAACTTTTTTATTGGCAATATCTTTAACAGCATGTTCAAGTGCAAAACCAGAAGATACAATAGATAGTTTTTTTAGCAGTGCAAAGAAGTTTGACTTTGAAGGCATGAATAAGGTAATGGAAAATAATGACGAGAAATATAAAGATGTATTAAAAGAACTAGACACAAAAGACCCAAATGCACAGTATGTTTTAGATTATCTAAAACAGAATGCATCTAAAATCACATATACAATAAAAGATAGTGAGATTAAAGATAATAAGGCTACAATAAAAGTAGAGTGTAAATTTGTAGATTCAACACCATTACTTAAAGAGATAGTAGCTGAAGCATTTACAAAGATGCTTGGTATGAGTTTTTCAGGGCAAGACTTAACTGATGAGAAAACAACTGAAATGCTAGTATCAATTATGAAAGAAAAACAAAAAAGTGTTAAAGAGACTTATGTAACAAAAACTGTAGAGTTTGAATGTTCTAAAAAAGATAACAAATGGATAATAAGTTCAGCTAATGATGCAGTAGCTGATGTATTATTATCTAATCTTGTTACAGCAGGACGAGATTTATCTAATTCTATGGGTACTATTCAATAGTATAAACTTAAGTGCAATAAATATAAAAATATTTAAAAAGGATACCAGTATTGGTATCCTTTTCTATTAAAATACTATAATACATGGTTAAATTTTATATCATCAAGGAACTATAATATAAAACTATAGGTTTATATTTTTTTAACTAAACAAATACATGTATATTTTCTAAAATATAGTATCTAAAAATTTATTTAACTAGTTTTAGATATTTGTTGATAGTTGCTTTAGCTAAACATTTTGATGAATCAATAATATTAATTGAAGAATGAGATTTTTCGAAAACTACATTTAAGTCGGTACAAGCAATTATTACATTTTCAATAGATTCTTTTTTCACATCTTCAATAAGTTCATTCCAAATATCAATATTATATGGATTTCCTTTATCTGTTTTTATACTTTGAATAAGAGTATTTAATTTTGTCTGCCATTCATCTTTAAATATAAACTCATGCCCATTATGTAGTATGCCATCTTGATAAATTTTAGATTCAAATGTTGAATTAGTTGAAAAAAGAGTTACTTTTTGTGGGATAATAGGAAGTTTCTTAACTGTTTCTTCTACAATATTTAACAAAGGTATATTAATTGATTTTTTTAATTCTTTAAAGTATATATGTGCTGAATTACATGGCATAGCAATAAAACTTACTCCAATTGATTCAAGTTTTTGTAACCCATCAATAATAGTTTTTTTCATAAGTTCGTGATTTATTGGACGGTCAATATAAAATGGAGTAGGTAATGAATATATCATCATCTTTGGGAACTCATCATCATATTTTGCACCATACTGAAATTGACATTCATCAATAACTAAATCCATAAAGGGAGCAGTTGACCTTGGACCCATTCCAGCTAAAATTCCAATTAATTTTTCATTCATAAAAATTATCTCCTTAAATATATATTTTTGTATTAGGTATAAAATATCAAAACTTATTCTATAAGAGTATAAAAGTCTGTTTTTATAATAGATAATATTATACAATTATATAGTATAAGGTTAGTAGTGATAATATGTTTTTACTTGTATATTTTTGATATAAAATTATTTTAAATCGAGATTATCTAATATTTTTAGAAATATTTTTATAGCAGTATCTAAGTCATCTACAGAAACACTTTCATCAGGATTATGACTTATACCTCCAGAACATCTTATAAACACCATTCCAATGTCAGTTATATTGTCCATTTCTTGAGCATCATGACCAGCTCCACTATAAATATAAAAAGGATTAAGATTTAAATCTATAAAACTTTTTTCTATAGTTTTAGTTATTTTATTGGAACATGGTACAGGGACATTTTCAAAAGAAAGTTCACTTTCATAATTAAGTTTTCTATTCTCACATATATGAGATATTTCGTTGAATATCTTTTCTATTGAGCTATCAAGAACTTCTTGAGAACAAGAACGTACATCAAGAGTAAATTCCACCCTTTCAGGTACGACATTTGATGAAGATGGATAGAAATTCATCTTTCCAACAGTAGCAACTAAATTAGTAGTCATTTTAGCTATTTTTTCAATGGCTAATACACATTCACAGGCACAGCATCCAGCATCAAATCTCATATTCATTGGTAGTGTACCAGCATGTCCAGATTTACCATGTACTGATATTTTAAAACTTTTGAATCCTGTAATACTTGATACAATTCCAGCAGGAAGTGATTCATTTTCTAAAACAGGTCCTTGTTCGATATGAAATTCTAAATATGCATCTATATCTTTTCTAGGATGTAAATTTATTAAGTTTTTAGTATTAAACCCAAACTTTGTTATAGCTTCTTCAAGTGTAATTCCATTTTCATCAACAGATTTAAGAAGATCTTCTTTAAAAGTACCAGCAAAAACTTTACTTCCCATTAAAGAAGTTTCAAACCTAGTTCCTTCCTCTTCAGCAAAAGCAACTAGCTTAATATTGAAAGGATAAGACTTATTATTATGTTTTGCTTCTTCAAGTCCAACTAGAGGAACTATTATACCCAACATACCATCAAATATACCTCCACATTTTACACTATCTTGATGAGATGCAACTACTAATGTGGGAGCATTTGGAAAACTTGATTTATATGTACCTATAACATTTCCAATGTCATCAATTTCAATATCAAGATTCAAATCTTTCATCCACGAACTAATTAAATCAATAGATTTTTTATGTTCTTCAGTTAATATAAGTCTTGTAAGACCATTCGTTGTTGAACTTATTTTTCCTAGTGTTTGCAGATAATCCATACATTTTTTTCCTAGCATATTTACCTCCTAAAGATATAATTTTCATTACTATAGTAGTTTTGTAAAATAATATCTCCTTCCAGTTATAGGATAATTTTCAAGTGAAAATACTTTATGGTATCCAAATTTCTCATAAAATTTAGGTGCTTGAAAACTGAATGTATCTAAAAAAGCATATTTACAACCTCGTTCTTTAGCAATTTTTTCAGCATTATATAAAAGTTGACTTCCAGCACCTTTACATCTAAGCTTCTCACTAAACCATAAGTATTTTATAAAAAGCCAATTACCATGAGTAACACCTATAAAACCTGCAATAATTTGACCTGTTTTATCTCGATATATATTCCCAAATCCACTGGATTTTTATCTTCAAGTCTAGTAAGATTATATTTTAATAATCCTTGAAAAATAGTATTTTCATCTTGTTTTTCTATTTTTTCTGTAATTTCTAATTCCATATTTGAATTATCTCCTTGTATAATCTTTTATCTATTGCTGTTTTTAAGAAAATCAGTTGAAAGAATATAGTTTAATATTATTCTAATAGGTATTTATGTTGATGTCAAACTAAGAATACTGATTCTTAACTTTAATATTGTTGATATTAAAATTTTAAAAATTAAGATATAGTTTAAGTTAATTAAAAGAAATTCTCGATAAATTTAGTAATCTTAAATCATTGAATATTAAAATAAGTTAATTTACTATATAAGGACTATTTTTAGATGTTATCTTGTTTTTATGCTCAATAATATTGTTAGCAATTAAATTTATAAACTGATTATATTGTATAAATAAATCTATAAAGTAATAGAGCGTTATTAAAGATAAGTAATAAAATAATAAATACCTAGTAGAGATTAATAAAAAAAATAAAATACTATCAAAAAAGATTTGATAGCATTTCACTTAAAATACTTAAATACAAAAACATATTATACAGTACATTTTATACTTCTTTTTTACTATAGATTTTTGATGAGATAAAATACGAAATCACAAATAGAACAATAGCAATAAATGGAAGAGAATATACTAGTGTATTAAGTATAATTTCTATAGAAAGAGGTGAACTAGTACTTTCTAAAATGTTTTTAAAAACCAATAAAACTAGTGTTGGAACTAAAAAGCATAAAATCATTAACAAACGGGCTTTTTCTGTACCAAATTTATAAATAAGTGGTAGGATAAGGCTACCAAAACATACTGAAACTGATAAGATTAATGCATTAATAAGTAGAGTTTCACCTAATACAAGTGTATGTTTAAAATAACCAATAATGACACTAACGATAAGTGAAACAAGGATACCTATAAAGCTAAATATTAACATAGTTAAATATTTACTTAATACAATATCATTACGTTTAATTGGCATTGTAAGTACATAACTATCCCATTTATTTAAATCATCATATGAAAATGTTGAAACAATCATTATAGTACATAAAACTATAATAACACCCATAAAATTATTAACATTTCCATCTCCAAAAGAAGACATAAGTCCAAACATAATGATGAATAAAAATATAAACTTTACATTTCCCTTTAAATTAAGTAAATCTTTCAAAATTAGACCTTTCATTATTTATCACCTCTCACATAAAATAACATAATTTCTTCTATAGACGCATTATCAACAATAAAGTTTGGATGTCTTGAGATAAATCTATATTTATCTTTAAGAAGTACCTCATATCCAAATTGGCTTTTACGATAATATGAATAATCTTCTTTTGTAAGATTATCAAAGTCACTAGGCTTACATTTTAAAATTCCCATAGTATCAATTAATTCATCCTTATTTTCACTAAATACAATTTTTCCTTTATGTATAAAGGTAATATAGTCTGCTATTTTATCTAAATCACTTGTAATATGTGAAGATAAAATAATAGAGTGTTCTTCATCTTGTATAAAATCTAAAAATATATCTAGTATTTCTTCACGAACAATAGGGTCAAGAGAACTAGTTGCTTCATCTAGTATTAATAGTTTTGGCTTATGTGATAATGCTACAGCAATACTAAGTTTCATTTTATTACCCTTTGAAAACTCTTTGATTAGTTTATTGTCTGGGACTCTCAATTTTTTTAAATAGTCTTTGAATAATGTGTGACTCCAATTTTTATAGATTTTACTCATGATTTTTGAAACATGGTCAGTGTTTAAATTTTCGTGAAAGTTACTTCCCTCAAACACAACACCAATTTGTTCTTTAATTTCTTTTTCATTTTTTTTATTATCAAGACCAAAGATTTCTATGTTTCCACTATCATAAGAAATTAAATTTAAAATTGCTTTTAATGTGGTTGTTTTTCCCGCACCATTTTCACCTACAAATCCCATTACACTCCCTTTTGGTACTGAAAAAGATACATCTTGTAGGCTAAAATCCTTATAAGATTTGTTTAAATTTTTTATATTTATTGCATCCATACTTATTATTCTCCTTTATATAATAAAAATAAAATATCTTTTAATTCGTCATATGTAATATCACTACTTTTGGCTATATCAACTGATTTTTGTAGGTATTCTTCAATTAAACGAAATTGTTCTTCTTTGACAAAGTCCATGTTTTTACTAGATACAAAACTACCTTTACCAGTAACTGTCTCAATAAATCCATCTCGTTCTAAATCGCTATATGCTCGCTTTGTAGTAATTACACTTATTCTAAGTTCCTTTGCCAACAATCTCATACTTGGAAGAGCTGATCCTTCTGGTAACTCTCCGCTTATAATCATACTTTTAATTTGTGTAGTAATCTGTTCATATATTGGCTTTCCACTCGAATTACTAATAACTATATTCAACAAGACACCTCCTTAAAGTGTATATATAGTATATACACATTATATAAATATATATATAATATGTCAACTGATTTTAGAAAAAAACTGATTGGAAATATTGTACATTTGATAAATGTATTTTATAAAAGACTCACTTATTAAATAAGTTCAAATTTTTTTAAAAAAATTTATAAATATTATTCAAAAATCCTACCAATAAATTGGAAATACTAAATTAAAAAAGTATTAAAGTTTATCTTACAGCTAAATAAAAGTTTACTTAAGAAATAAACTTTTTGTATTTTCAGTTTTGACATACATGTTTTTTTATAATATATTTATATTATCAATTAGAGATAAGGAGAGTGAGAAGAGATATTTAACTTAGATAAGACATTAAAAAAAGATTTAAATCAGGAATACACAGAGAGTAAAAGTTTAGTTATGAATAAAAGTAAGTACATGAATGTTTGCTTTAAGAACTATATTAAAGTAGTAGAAGGAATGTATACTAAGAGAGACTTAATTCCATTAAAATTGATAAACTCTATGGATAAAAATAATAAGATTAGAAAAACGTTATATGAATTATCTTGTGAATTTGAATATCCAAAAACTTCTTTATCTTCATTGTTTACAGAACTGAAAAAAATGGATTTTTTACAAAGAGTGAAAAATGGTGAGTATATGATAAATCCACATATAGCATATAAGGGTAGTAGAGCTGATAAAGAAAGTTTATTAACAGAATATAATCAGATAAAAAGACCTAATAAGGTTAGTAAATAAGGAAGAAGGTTTTTATATGAGTTTAAAACTTGATAGAAATGTTCTACAGTGGTTTGATTATGTATTTGAGAATGAAAAAACTAGTTTAAGACATTACAATTTTAATTGTACGTTAAAGGAGATTAGTTCTACTAGTTTGAATAAAGTAGCTTTTATACTAGAAAAAAATAACTCTAAGTACTGGAAGCTTTATTTTGAAATACCAGCTGAAGTTACTTTAAAACTTAAACAAAACATTCATCCTTTATTTAGGGAATATATATACGAACAAATATCACTGTATAACAATAATCAAATTTACAATTTTGTAAATTCAAACATATTAAAAGTGTTTAATAATATTGCTATTTATCAATATAATATTTTAGAAAATCTATACACTATTGATTTTAAAAGGAGCTTTATAGATAAATGTCAGTATTTATTAATAGGTGAAAAAAGACTTATAGATGAAGACTTATATTTAATAGCAAAATCAAAAGAAGTATTCGATTTTTTTAATTCAGATGGAACGTTTAATCTAACTTTGAGTTTCGATATACAAAAAAATGAGAATTTACTTGATAGTCTTTTAGAGCTTAGAAAATCAATAATTATAAATGAGAGAATTTAATTTATTTGGATATAATATTAAAATGGAGGGATTTATATGGACGTAGAAAAAATGACTTTAAGAGTTCAAAAAAGTTTAAATGAGGCTTATAATGAAGCAGTAAAAAATCATAACCAACAAGTAGATGTAATTCATCTTTTTTCAGCACTTATTAATCAAGAAGATGGATTAATACCAAATATAATCGAAAAAATGAATATATCAATTGATTCTTTGAGAAATACTGTGAACTTTGAAATTGATAAGCTTCCAAAAGTATATGGAGAAGGTGCTGACTCACAAGGAGTATCAGCTACTAGAAAAATAAATGAGGTGCTTATAAAGGCAGAGAGTATTTCTAAAGAATTTAAAGATTCATATATAAGTGTAGAGCATGTTATGCTTGCAATGATGGAAACAGAATCAAAATCAGCTGTTGGTAAAATATTAAAGCAATATAATATAAATAAAAATGACTTTTTAAATATTTTATCACAAGTGAGAGGAAGTCAAAGAGTAGAAACACAAGACCCAGAAGGAACATATGATGCACTTGCTAGATATGGAACAAACTTAGTAGATTTAGCTAAGAAAAATAAATTAGACCCTGTAATTGGAAGAGATGAAGAAATAAGAAGAATTATAAGAATTTTATCAAGAAGAACTAAAAATAATCCTGTATTAATTGGTGAGCCAGGTGTAGGTAAAACTGCAATTGTAGAAGGTTTAGCAGAGAGAATAGTAAGAGGAGATGTGCCAGAAGGGTTAAAAGATAAAATTGTATTTTCACTTGATATGGGTGCTTTAATTGCTGGTGCAAAATATAGAGGTGAATTTGAAGAAAGATTAAAGGCAGTCTTAAAAGAAGTTCAGAGTTCTGATGGAAAAATTATACTATTTATAGATGAGATTCATACTATAGTTGGAGCTGGTAAAACAGAAGGTTCAATGGATGCAGGTAATCTTATTAAACCTATGCTTGCAAGAGGTGAATTAAACTGTATTGGTGCAACTACTTTTGATGAATATAGAAAGTATATAGAAAAAGATAAGGCACTTGAAAGACGTTTTCAGCCTGTAATTGCAGAGGAACCTACTGTTGAAGATACAATATCTATACTTAGAGGTTTAAAAGAAAGATTTGAGATACATCATGGAGTAAGAATACATGATAATGCTATTGTAGCAGCAGCGAAACTTTCTCATAGATATATACAAGATAGATTTTTACCAGATAAAGCAATTGATTTAATTGATGAAGCTGGAGCTATGATTCGTAGTGAAATAGATTCATTACCAACAGAATTAGATGTTGTTAGAAGAAAGTTGTTTACATTAGAAACTGAAAGAGAAGCATTACTTAAAGAAAATGATGATAAAAGTAAATCAAGATTGGATGATATTCAAAAAGAAATAGCAGAGTTAAAATCTAAAAATGATGAAATGACAGCCAAATATGAAAAAGAAAAGAGTCAAATATTAGATATTAAAAACTTAAAGGCTCAATTAGATGAAGCTAAAGGTAAAGCTGAAAAGTATGAGAGAGAATATGATTTTAACAAAGCAGCAGAGGTTAAATATGGTGAAATACCTAAATTAGAAGAACAAATAAAGCAGTACGAAGAAAATATGAACGATGGTTCTGAAAATTCTCTTTTAAAAGAAGAAGTTACTGAAGAAGAAATATCTAGTATTGTATCAAAGTGGACAGGCATACCAGTAACTAAGCTAGTTGAAGGAGAAAGAGAAAAATTACTTAAACTAGAAGATGAACTTCATAAAAGAGTTATTGGACAAGATGAAGCAGTTACAGCAGTTTCAAATGCAGTAATACGTGCAAGAGCAGGGTTAAAAGATGAAAGAAAACCAATTGGTTCATTTATTTTCTTAGGACCTACAGGTGTTGGTAAAACTGAACTTGCAAAAACTCTTGCTAGAAATTTATTCGATAGTGAAGACAATATAATTAGAATTGATATGTCTGAATACATGGAAAAACATGCTGTATCAAGATTGGTTGGGCCTCCTCCAGGATATGTGGGATATGAAGAAGGTGGTCAACTTACAGAAGCAGTTAGACGTTCTCCTTACTCTGTAATACTATTTGATGAGATAGAAAAAGCACATGAGGATGTATTTAATATGTTTTTACAGATATTGGATGATGGTAGGCTTACTGATAATAAAGGTAAGACTGTGGACTTCAAAAACACTCTTATAATAATGACTTCTAATATAGGAAGTAATTATCTATTAGAAGCAGGAGGAAATATAACAGAGACTACCAACAATTTAGTAATGAACGAAATGAAGCATAGATTTAAACCTGAGTTTTTAAATAGAGTAGATGATATTATAATGTTTAAGCCTCTAGACCAAGAAAATATCAAGAAAATTATAGATATATTTATGAAAGATTTAAAAAATAGATTGAAAGAAAAAAATATTACTATTGAGGTTACAAATTCAGCTAAAGATGTTATGGTGAGAGAAGGGTATGACCCTGTATATGGAGCAAGACCTCTTAAAAGATATATAGGAAATACATTAGAAACTGTAATTGCAAAGAAACTTATTGCTGGAGATGTGTACAATGGATGTACTATAGTTATAGATGGAAAAGATGAAAATATTGAAGTTTTAGTTAAGTAATGAAAAAAGGAGCAGGGTATAATATATCAAATATTTTACTCTGCTTCTTTTAATTTATAAACTATAATAAGATACATGTTTTGCCGAACTAATAAAAATATTGTTAAATCAATATATACAAACTAAATCTGATTCAAAGTAAGTATTTTAATAAGCTTTCTATAATATATTTATATTTTTAAGATAGTCATAAATTTAAGATAATTGTAAAAAATTATTGCTTATTTTTATCAGGTCTAAATAAATAAAAACCAATTAATATTGCACCTATTAAACAAAGAAGTGTAATAATGATATAAACATTTCTCATTCCAAATACAAATATTTTATCATTACCAATTATATAATCGTTAACCCTATACCCAGCTTTAATACTCATAAAATTATATAAAAGTGTTGTAGAAATGGTAATACCTATAACTTGCCCTAAATTTCTTACAAGGGAATTTATACTTCCGACAATTCCCAATTTACTTTTAGGACAATTTGACATTATCAGAGCATTATTGGCAGGTTGAAATATAGCTTGTCCTATTGATATTATTGATACAGAAATAACGAATAAAATAAGGATAGAACTCTCTTTCAATCTTGACATTAAGAAAAATCCAAAACTCATAACAATAAGACCAATTAAAATAATTTTTTCTGACTTAATTTTATCTGATATATTCCCAAATATAGGTGAAAAAATGGCTAAAATCAAAGGGGATAATATCATAAATAAACCTGCATGCATTGGGGAAAGCTTCATAGTATTTTGTAAATAAAATGGAATTAAAATACTAGATGATGCAATACAAATGAATGATGAAAGAGCACAAATTAAATTCAATGAAAATTTAAAATTTCTAAAAATTTCAAGGTCGAGAAGTGGTTGGGTATGTTTTTTTTCTAATATCAAAAATAATATAATAAAAATAATTGATAGTAATAGTGCAATTAATATATATGGATTTAGTAATCCTGTTTGTTGAGCACTAATTAGAGCACTAAAAAATAATGTTGTCCCTAAAAATTGAAGTATAGCACCAAGCTTATCCATCTTTTCTGAAGATTTTTTACTATTTGGAAGAAATTTTGTATTTAGAAGGATTACAATAATACCTATTGGAATATTTATAAAGAATATAACATTCCAATCAAATATTGATAAAATAAATCCTCCTACAGATGGTCCAACCATATTACCAATGGCAACTGCAGTAACTAAAATTCCTAGGGCTTTTCCTCTGCTTTCTTTTGGAAACAGTTCTGTGATAATTCCATGATTATTTGCCATGTAAGCAGAAGCACCTATTCCTTGAATAAAACGGCAAACTATAAGCAAAGTGAAAGAATTACTTAATCCACATAATAGTGAAGCTAATGTAAAAAGAATAGTGCCTGCTTGAAATATTCTGGATTTACCAATAATATCTCCAAGTCTTCCAAAAAATAATAGTGTTGAACAAATAATAATTGAGTAACTTGCTATTACCCATTCAATAGATGCTAGAGATACATTTAGTTTACTTGCTAGAACTGGAAGAGCAACATTTATAATACTAGAATCTAATGTTGCCATAAAAGTCATGGCAATGACTACAAATAAAACTGTCATTCTTTTTTTATTTTCATCTTTTTTAAAAGATTTTGTCATTTTTATTACCTCCTTATTATAATGACTGACATTACGTTAATGTTTACAAGAATAGTTACATTTTATATAATATCGATATGAAATAATAAATACAATAACGATATTGCTTATAATTAGCACTATTTTGATAAGAGGTAAATAATGAATGATAAAAACACATATTTTGACAGAAAAGGTCAAGAAAACTTTATAGATATTTTTTTTAAGGATGACATTAAAAAGGGAGCAAATTTTAAAAGACATTGGCATGAGCATCTACAAGTATATTATTTTGTTGATGGTATGGCATATCTTGAATGTGGATTGAATAATTTTAAGATAGTGTCTGGAAATATTGCAATAGCAAATAGTAATGAATTACATTATTTAGAAAGCCTATCAGATAATTTAAAGTTCTATATTATTCGTATTGAACCCACATTCCTTTTTAGCAATCAAGTTGATTTGTTACAAACTAAATACTTAGCACCATTAGCTCTAAACCATATTGTATTTGATAATTTAATTCAAAATGATTATCTTATTTTAAAATGTATTAAAACTATACTTTATGAATATAACAATAAAGAAATTGGATATGAGTTATCTATAAAAGCTAATATCTATCAATTGATAGTGTTATTACTAAGAAGTCATGTCTATAAAATATTTTCTGAAAATGAATTTATAGAAAGAAAGCATTCTTTAGAAAAATTTGAATGTATATTTGATTTTATAGAAGAAAAATATATGGATAAAATTACATTAAAAGAACTTGCTAGTCATGTGAACTTGAGTATACCCCATTTTTGTAGAACATTTAAGCAAATAACAGGTAAGACTACAGTCGATTTTATAAATGGAATCAGGCTTGATAAAGCTATATATTATTTAAATAAAACAGATTTAAATATGACAGAAATTGCTATGAAATGTGGTTTTGATAGCATAAATTATTTTAGTCGTTTATTTAAAAAGAATTATAATATATCTCCAACTCAGTATAGACATGAACATAGAGATACTAGTAATGTTTTTTTAAAAGACAATATAAAATAACTCATAAGTATACTTTATAGGAAATATATATTTTTGAATATTTGAGTTTTTTTAATAAACATTAATAAAATATAAGATATAAAAGAGTAATATTACTTATATAATTGGAAATATAAATGAGAAGGAGATAATGTCTATGAAAAATATATTTTACTATGAAACTAAAATTGGAAAAATAGGAATAGCAGAAAAAAATAATTATATTACAAATCTGTTTTTTGGAACGTCTGGATTAGATTCTGAAAGATATTTAGCCAAAGAAACAAAAATTATAAAAGAAGCAAGTAAACAGCTAAAAGAATATTTAGATGGATATAGAAAAGAGTTTGATTTACCGCTACAGTTGTCAGGTGGTGGGTTTAGTAAAAAGGTTTGGAATGAACTCTGTAAAATTCCATATGGTGAAACAAAGACTTATATAGAACTAGCAAATATAATTAATAATCCTAAATCATATAGAGCAGTAGGAATGGCTAACAGCAAAAATCCTATTTCTATTTTTATACCTTGTCATAGGCTTGTAGGTTCTAATGGTAGTTTAAGAGGTTATTTAGGAGGAATAAAGATAAAAGAATATTTATTAAAACTTGAAAAAGAAAATAAATAATCTAAACATATAATAAATAAAAGTTTAAAAATAATGATTTTTATAGAAAATTTAAATCCATCCTAAAGAATTAAAAGAACGTCAAATGAATATAAAAAAATTATATGTTTATAAAAAATTTTATAATAAAAATCACCCTGAAAAATATATAAAAATGGAAAAAATATACAAGATTCTACAATAATAGATTTTTTTGTTATTATTACGAGTTTTTTATTGCAACTGTAGAATAAAAGTATTATTATATAATTAAGATAATTATCTAGGAAAATTTTGGATAATCAAAATATATTTTATAAAATCAAAATATAATTACATAAACTTTATTAAAAATTTGTTGAGAATTTCTAACTAGCATTAAGAACGTAAGTTTGTTGGGGGATGGTATATGTGGAAAAGTCAAATACTGCTGTTACAAAAAAAGAAAAAATTGAAGATATAGGAATGAAATTAGAACATTTATTGAGTGAAGATATTGCTTTTTATGAATTATTACTTGAGATTTTGTATAAAGAAAAAGAAGAGAATTAATTCTCTTCTTTAAGGAATCTTTTTATATAGGCATTATCAATCATTTTTTCTATAGCCTCTCTATCTTCTTTTTCAAGAGAATATATTTTCTCTAAAAGCTGTTTTGTTTTTTCACTTACGGATAAGTTCTCTATGATTAATTTATCTTCTTTGCTTATTTTTGTATTCTCATTTACGCCTAATAAATAATCTGTTGATGTTTTCAGTGCTCTTGCTAATCTCACTATTATTTCACTTTTAGGTTCTCTCAAATTATTTTCATAACGTGATAAGCTAGCCTCAGTTATACCAACTTTAGTAGCAAGTTCTTTTTGATTTATATCTAATTCTTTTCGTAGATTTGCTATTCTATCTCCTAAACTTTCCATATGTACATCACTCCTTACCGAAATTATAAGTTATTTTGATAAAAAGTAAAATAAAATTACCAAAAATATAAAAAAAAAAGATTAAAATAAGAAAATATATTGAAAATTACCATTTGTATATGTATAATATGAATTATACAAATGGTAATTGATTGAGAGGTGATATGTTGAAAATAAAAAACTGAATTAAGTTAGTAAATATATATAAATTGTTGAATATTTTTAATCGAGATATAAACAATACATATAAGAATTTTTGATAATAAAATTACCAAATGTATAAAATAATTCAATAGAATTGATAATTTGATGCTTTATATAGATGATATAATTCAGTTATAATAGCTCAAAATGTGGTTTAGCAATAAAGCAAAGTATTATTAAAATAGTATTATTTAAGATAAGTTTTTATTAGATATGTAATTAATAGAGGTAATCGTATTGAAAAATGAAATAATAAGTTTAAAAATTAAATAATCTATAAATAAATTATATAATATTACTTTTTAGAAATTAAAATGGATTAAGTAAATGGAGGAATTGATATGGTAATAATTAGAAGCCAAGATAAAACTAATTTAATGAAGGCAAACCGAATTAAAATAAATGGTGGTCAAGTGTATGTAGTATTTGAAAATAGCATTGATACTATAAAAATAGGAGATTATGAAAGTAACAAAAGAGCTATACAAGTATTGGATAATATACAAAACTTTATTGAAAATGGAACAAAATATGATTATATAACATCTAATAAAATTAGATACAATATCAATAAAATATTTCAGATGCCAATTAAGTAGTGAGTGTGTATTTTATGTTTAAGAACTAAAGCCCACTTTCTTTTATACAGTATGAAAGAGGGCTTTACATATTTATAAATATTGAAATATATTTGTTTTATCGGTAAATTATTTAATAAGGTATATAATGGACCAATTAAATAATAGGAATTCTCCTAAAACAGCACCTAATGTGTTCATCATTAAATCATCAATATATGTAGCTCTGAAATTAAATAATTGACAGAATTCAATTGCTAATGAAAAACTTAATCCAATTAGTTACACATTGATAATATTTCTAAAATTTCTCCAAATTAAAGTTAGTAATACTATACTTTCCTATATCCCATTATCCCATATGCTCCCAATACCAGCTTTACTGAGTGCTAAAAAAATATATGCTTTAGTACTATCTTTATATTAGACTGTAAGCTTTAAAAATCTTTTAATAAAATATTAAAAATTTATTAACTTATAAAAATATATTATTAATACTAAAAAAATATAGATAACCAAATTTTCTACAAATATATATAGATGTATAAAAAATTTTATCGTATGTATAAATATTATAAATATATGGAAATAATAATAGTATATTTTGGTAAAGTAGGAGGATTTTTATGAAATGGATTAAATGGTATAGTATTACATGCATATGTATTTTTACAGTAGTAGCTTTTTATATGTTTATAATTCCTAGTAAAACAAAAACGATTGATACTTCATCTGCATATAGTTTTATTGAAAAGAAAGTGCCAAGTAGTGCTGTATATCAAGGGTATAAAAAGAATCCAGTTAATGGTACTACTACAATTTATTACAGCTATAACAATTCAACTCATATAGTTAGATTATCACATCCTGAAGACTATTCAAGGGAGATTAACTGGAATAAAGTTTCAAATATTAGATTTGATTAATCTGTAATATTTATAAAAGTCTAGATTTCTAGGGTAAGTATTTTGTAACCTTATTCATAGTTGAGCACTTTCTATTATAGAAGTGCTTCTTCTGATTTAGAGCATAAAAAATATTAATGAGCAATTTGTAAAATATATTAATTTGTAAAATATATTGAAAAGATAATTATATAATATGATTGTGTAATATATTGATAAAAATCGTAATAATTTTTCATTAATATATGCTAATATTTTTTTACCTTTTTCGTAATTAATTAATAGAAAAATATATTATAATAATATTATGAAAATTTTAAAAAGTAAGAGAGAGGTAATATTATGAGAAGTGATATAAAAAAAGGAATAGAAGGAGCTCCAAAGAGAGCGTTAATGTATGGAATGGGTCTTACTAAAGAAGAAATTGAAAGACCATTAATAGGTATAGTAAATGCGCAAAATGAGGTGATTCCTGGTCATCTTCATCTTGATGAAATAGCAGAAGCTGTAAAAAATGGAGTGAGAATGAGTGGTGGTTTGCCATTAGAATTTCCTGCTATAGGAGTATGTGATGGTATAGCTATGGGACATGTAGGAATGAATTATTCACTTGCTTCAAGAGAATTAATAGCAGATTCAATAGAATCTATGGCTATGGCACATGGTTTTGATGCTTTAGTACTTATACCTAATTGTGATAAGATAGTGCCGGGGATGTTAATGGCGGCTGCAAGACTTAATATACCAAGTATTGTTGTAAGTGGAGGACCTATGCTTCCAGGTAAAAAAAATGGAAAAGTGTATGATTTTAATTCTGCAATGGAAGGTGTTGGAGCCTGTAAAGATGGAACAATAAGTGAAGAACAATTAGAAGAACTAGCTATTAGTTCTTGTCCTGGATGTGGTTCATGTTCTGGACTTTTCACAGCAAATAGCATGAATTGTTTAACAGAAGCCTTAGGTATGGGTATACCATATAATGGTACTGCTGCATCGCATTCTGGAGAAAGAAAAAGAATAGCAAAATATGCAGGTATGTATGTTATGGAGTTGCTTAAGAACGACATAAAACCTAGAGATATTTTAACAGTAGATGCTTTTAAAAATGCTATAACTGTAGATATGGCAATGGCTGGTTCTACAAATACAGTACTTCACTTACCTGCAATAGCTTATGAATCAGGAATAGAGCTTAACTTAGATTTTTTTGATGAAATAAGTGAAAAAACTCCTTGTTTAACAAAACTAAGTCCAAGTGGAAAACATCATATTGAAGATTTACATATGGCAGGAGGAATACCAGCTATAATGAATGAACTTTCAAAGATAAAAGGAATAAATTTAGACTGTAAAACTGTAACAGGTAATACTATAGGAGAAAATATAAGAAATTGTGAAATAGAAAATGAAGAAGTAATACATACATTAAAAAATCCATATAGTAACCAAGGTGGGCTTGCAATATTGAAAGGAAATCTTGCTCTAAATGGAGCTGTTGTAAAAAAGTCAGCAGTTGCAGAAGAAATGTTAGTTCATGAAGGACCAGCAAGAGTTTTTAATTCAGAAGAAGAAGCTGTA
The DNA here is from genome assembly GCA_021561035.1 of Clostridioides sp. ES-S-0054-01. Taxonomy (NCBI): domain Bacteria; kingdom Bacillati; phylum Bacillota; class Clostridia; order Peptostreptococcales; family Peptostreptococcaceae; genus Clostridioides; species Clostridioides sp. ES-S-0054-01. Next base: position 1,990,576 of record CP067346.1, on the reverse strand, counting down.
AATGCTATCTTTGGTAAAAAAATAAACAAAGGTGATGTTATAGTCATAAGATATGAAGGTCCAAAGGGCGGTCCAGGAATGAAAGAAATGTTATCTCCTACATCAGCAGTTGCAGGAATGGGACTTGATAAGCATGTGGCACTTCTTACTGATGGTCGTTTTTCAGGAGCAACTAGAGGCGCGTCTATAGGTCATATTTCTCCAGAAGCTATGGAGGGTGGTTTAATCGGACTAGTTGAAGAAGGAGATATAATTTCTATAAATATACCAGACAAAAAATTAGAGTTAAAAGTAGATGAAGTTGAAATAGAAAATAGAAAATTAAAATTTGAACCTTTAGAACCGAAAATAAAGCATGGATACTTAAGTAGATATGCTAAACTAGTAACATCAGCAAATACAGGAGCAGTCTTAAAATAGTGGACTATATTTACGAAAATTAGAAAAAGTTAATAAAATATTAATTGGATATCTTAGGTGTCGTAGCACTAATGAGATATCCTTTTTATTTAAAATAAAAACACAGCAAAACCTTGATTATCTCTGAAAACAATGTATCTCTATTAAAGGAATATGAGTACAACATAGAGATGTATCTTGTCAACACTATTGAGGTAATATAAATTTTTAAAGGGCAGTTAATTCTTGACAGAATAAATATTAAAATGTATAATAAAAAAACAAACAGACAATCTGTTTATAGGAGGAAATATGAATAGAGAAGAAAAAAGTAAAAATAGTAAAGAAAAAATTATTCAATCGGCATTTTCACTATTTTCGTCTAAAGGATATGATTCAACATCTACACAAGATATTATCAATTTATCTGGTCTATCCAGAGGTGCAATGTATCATCACTTTAAAACTAAAGAAGATATACTGAGAAGTGTTACAAAAGAACTTTACTCACAAATGAATAATTTTTTAGAAAATCTTGTTGCTGATAATACCCTTACAGCAAATGAAAAAATAATAAAATTTGTTGTTCATAGTGCGAATGATTATACACATAGAAAAATGGTACATTGTAGCTGGTTAGAAAAAATACCATTCGCTTTAATAGAGGAAGTTCGTAATCTCAATAATGTAGTTGCACCCAATATTGCTAAGATAATTAAACAAGGTGTTGAAAATAAAGAATTTTCTTGTGAATATCCACAGGAATTAGCTGAAATGCTCGTTTTTAGTATTGACATTTTACTTGACCCTGTATTATTTAAACGTGAATACAGTGAAGTGTGTAATAGGTTGGATTTTTTACTGTTCATGTTAAAAAAAATGGATATTTCTCTAATTGATGAGTGTGGTATTCAAAAATTTAAGAATTTATTAAAACAATGATAATAGGAAAAGTGAGGAATAGACTATGTTTTATAATGCAAAAAGTTGTCAAATGATGATAGGCAGTAATACAGTGAACTATATTGAGTTTGGTAGTGGTAAGAAGACACTAATTATTTTGCCAGGATTAGGGGATGGTTTATTTCCTTTACATGGAAAAATACAGGCAATTGCTTTTGCTTTTAAATATAAGCAATTTGCAAAAGATTATAAGGTTTATATGTTCAGTAGAAAAAATCAAATTACAGAAAAATATTCTACAAGGGATATGGCTAAAGATCAAGCAGATATAATGAAAAAACTTGGAATTATGAAAGCGGAAGTAATGGGTGTTTCCCAAGGTGGAATGATAGCTCAATATCTGGCAATTGATTATCCTGATTTAGTTGAGAAACTTGTGTTGACAGTTACTTCTTCTAAGCAAAATGACACTATCCAAAACGTTATTTGTAGTTGGATTGATATGGCTAAGAAGCAGAATTACAATGGTTTAATGATTGACACAGCAAACAAATCCTATTCTGAAAGATATTTAAAAAAATACCGATTATTTATTCCTCTTTTAGGAAAAGTAGGTAAACCAAAGGATTTCAAACGATTTATTATTCAAGCGACTTCTTGCATAGAACATAATGCCTTTTCAGAATTAAATAAAATAACGTGTCCAACCCTAATTATAGGTGGTGCTAACGATAAAATTGTTGGAAATAAAGCTTCTTTTTATTTAGCAGAAAAAATTAAAAGAAGCGAAATATTTATCTATGAGGGATTGGGACACGCCACATATGAAGAAGCACAGGATTTCAACGAAAGAGTTTTAGAGTTTTTAAATAAGTAAATACCTTTGTTAAAAATATACATATAAACGTTGGAAATTTAATATGGAAAATGGAAACATGAAAAGATACTGGACTGGTATTTTTACTATACACAACCAGTTTCTGATGTATTATCTGCTATAAACTCAAATATAGCTTTTGTGTGGTGGTGCATTGGTAAATCACCTATACAAACAGAGGAATTTTGTAAATACAGATTATACCAACATTTGTTAACTTATGAAAAGATAATCAAAATTTTTATGAGCTTTTTATATAAAAAATATAATGTTTGTATACAAAACTATTAAAGACATTCTAGTAAATTTTGTATATACAAGCAAACATGTATTTTTTAATATAGTTATCTAAATATTATTTTATATACAATAAAATATGACTCCTAAAAATAAAAAATATATCATAAATATAAATAAGTAGATATAGGTTTTAATTTGATTTATAAACCTGTTATAAAATAAAATTTATAATTTTTATAAGCAATAGAATTTTTAGGAGGATATATGATGAATAAAAGAATGAAACTAATTCCATATGAAATAAATGAGAGTCCAAGAAGTACAAAAAATAAGTTTCCATATGGAATAAAACAAATGAATGCTAGAGGAATGTGGGATGAAGGTTATACTGGTAAAAATATTGTAGTTGGTATAATAGATACAGGCTGTGATATATCCCATCCTCTTTTAAAAGGCAAAATAATTGGTGGAGCAAACTTTAGTGATGACAGTAATGGAAATAAAAATATATATGAGGATTTTAATGGGCATGGAACTCATGTGGCGGGAATTATAGCTGCATCTAATTATAATAATGAGGTTATGGGAGTAGCTCCCGATTGTAAATTATTAATAGCAAAGGCATTAAATAAAGATGGTATTGGAACATATCAAAGTATAATTAATGCCATTAATTTTGCTGTAAACAACAAGGTTGATATTATATCTATGTCTCTTGGAGGAAACAAAGATGATAAAAATTTGAAAAATGCTGTCATGCAAGCAGTAAAAAATAATATTTCTGTAGTATGTGCAGCAGGTAATAATGGAGATGGAGATTCTAGTACAAGTGAGTATAGTTATCCAGCCAGTTATGCTGAGGTAATAGAGGTAGGTGCAATAAATGAAAACTATTTAGTTGAGAAGTTTAGTAATTCAAATACTACAATAGATTTGGTGGCTCCAGGAAGAAATATTATATCAACTTATATGGATAATAAACTTGCTATTATGAGTGGTACTAGTATGAGCGCACCATATGTATCAGGGTCACTAGCGCTAATTAAAGAATGGGCAAGAGAGGAGTTTGAAAGAGATTTAGATGAAGCTGAACTGTATGCACAATTAATAAAATGTACAAGAGCACTTGGAATACCTAGAACAGAACAAGGAAATGGATACTTATATTTAAATCTTTATAAATATAAGAATAATAGCAAAAGATAATTTCTAATTTAATGATAAAATAGTTATATTATATATAGTTGAGATAAATAATATAAATTATTTAGGTGTAGAATCTTATATATATTTATAAAGATATTGAATAATAAAGTTTATAGACATGTTAGGGAATTAGAGTTGTAAAATAAATATACGATATTATAGATAGCACATCTGAAAAAGGTGTGTTTTTCTATGTATTTATACATATAAAAAGACCTTTAAGATAATTTAGAATAGATATAAAAGTACTATAAGTTAAAAACTTTCTTATGAAAGATTAGAAATACAATATAATGTTGTGGTACAAATAAAGTAATATAAAATACAAATGATAAACATTATCAATAAGCGTTGGATTTCAAAAATAATTATGATATTCTATATTTAGAAAAACAAAGAGATTTTAAATAAAGGAATCTTTTATTTTTTAGATGTTAGTTACTAACTATTGATTAATCCCTTGTCCTTTACACCTTTCACTACGACGGACTTCATCTTCAAGTGATTTTTGCATCTCAATATTTATATAATTATTTTCTTCATCTTCAGCTAATTTATTATTGATTTTATAGAAAAAACATTAGCTAGATAGCTAATGTTTTTAGATTAATTGTTATTATAAATCTCTTTAATTTCATCTTCACTTAAATCAAAATCATCAAATTTGCTTAATATATCATTTAATTTAAAACCATTCTTTTTTAACATTACAATTAACTTATGATCTTTTCTTCTAGCTTCTTCTCTTTTACCTTTTTCAATACCTTCATTAAAAATTTCTTCCTTGAAGTTTCTACTTTTATTCATAATATATGCACCTCTTTTCAGATTTAATAAATATTCTTCATTTCTTCCTAGATCTTTTAACCTATCTAAAGCTTTCCTAATAACATAGTCATTATTAGCTATAATCCTAACATCTAAATTAGAAGGATTGCTAATGAGTTTTCCCCATAATAGGATTCTATTTACTATATTATTGTGTCTACTAATCTTAGGAAGCTCTACAAAGTACAATGCTGTTTTTTTTGAATAAATATCTGGGTGACCATCCATGCTTAATCTCATGCAGTTTATATAATCATCTATTTGATTATATTTTACATGATTTAGTATATGTATTCCAATTGTTTTTCCAATTTCTTTATATTCTTTACCTTCTTCTAATTTTCTACCATGTACACGACTAAGGTAATATTCAGCCCTTTCTAAAAAATCATCTTCAAGTGCTCTTTGCATCTCAATATTTATATGATTATTTTCTTCATCTTCAGCTAAAATATCAAGTCTAGGTCTTTTCTCACCAATGTAATTAATCGTTGGATCAGTTTCAACTCGGATTATTTTTTTTATTTGAGTAAAAGGTTTAATGTTTCTATTAGCATGTGGAGCATCTTTGAGAATATCATTTATAAAATTTACAAGTAAATCGTAATCCATTCTCTGTCCTTTTCTTCAACTATAGTTCGTTTATACTCTTTTGATGTTTTAATAATCTTAGATTTTTCTTCTAATTTTTCTCTCATATCAACACCTCTTTTTTTATTATATCAATTTTTTCTTAATTAATCTCTTTTTTATATATAATTACCTCCCTTATTATTTAATTGACTAATGAATGCAATTTATTTTTTTATTTACTTAAAATAGCTTATTTTTTCTTTATTTGAATAATATGGGATAGATTTACTTTTTTTGAAAAAATATTTTAATATATTAGGCCCTACTATACTTTAATATAAATATTTTTGGAGTATAAAAGTAAAAAAGCTGAATAAAGAAATGAATTCTTAAAACAGGACTAATTTATTTATATTGGTAAACTACCATTTGTTTTAAGTATATTATTTTGTAGACTCAAGTTTCTTAATCCATCTATTTGATATAGAATCTATATTCTTAGATAATAGAATATAATTTTTAAAAATCATATCCCAAAAATTTACTATAATATATATGGTTTCCAAAAATAATTAGAAATATCCCAGCATCTATTTTTTTACTTATATCATTCTTTCCTTTTTCCACTTCAAATAATAAGACTTCAACCTAACTTGAAGTCAATACTTTTTATTGACTATTATATAAAGTATTTTTATAATGTTCTTATTCATATAAAATTTTAGGGAGGTAAAAATATGAAATATTCCATAATTGATGCATCAAAAATAACAAATATTTCTCCATATGTTATTTGATTTAATGAAAATTGATGGTGATGATATTATTTTAACATAATAAAGAAAAAATATTTAGACAAAAACTAAGAGGTGAGTTTATGGAGTATTTTAGTGAGTCAGATAATGAGGTACAACGATTTGATTGGGGAGAGGTTACATGGATACACGAACCATCAAAAACACAATTTAATAGACTTAGTGCTGGGATTGTAAGATTTTTTCCAGGGAACTGTCAAGAAAAGCATTTTCATTTAAGTGAAGAACAACTTTTTTATGTAATTCAGGGAGAAGGAATACAAATAGTTGATGGCAAAAAGGTCAATATAAGGGAGACATCTATAGTTTATTGTCCACCATGTTCAGAACATGAAATTATAAACACTGGTAAAATCGATTTAGTAATATTAATCACTTATGTTCCTCATAAATTTTCAAGCTTGAGACAAATACCTATCATATTTTCTGAAAACACTATACAAGAGTTAATTAATGTAAATATAATTGAAAATCTTGCAAATCAAATATCTAATATATTGAAGCTTAGAATATCTGTATATGATTCAAAACACAAAAAAATATTTGAGACTAAGAAAGAAAACAAATTTTGCGATATTTGTAAAGGTATAAAAATGTGCACTAAAAAGCTTGTTAAAAGTATAAATAATGATAACTTTGCAAAAGTGTATCATTGTGAGTATGGTGTTTCCAGTTTAGAGATACCTATAGTATTAGAAGAAAATATAGTTGGATATATAGAATGTGGCAATTTTATAGTATATAAGTCTATTGATATAGATAAAAATTTATCTGAATTATCAAGTAGTTCAGAGATTGACATAAAATACATAAACAAAATTTACAATGAATTTCCATTAAATCCTAAAAGTAGATTATATGTATTAAAAGAAAATTTATTAATGATGTCTGAATTTATTCAGGAAATAGCTAGGAGAAATTTCTTTGAAAATCAACTTAGTATAAAAGATGAGGAAATATTGAAGAATAGAAAAGAAAATATAAGGCTTGAAGAAGCACTTAAAAAAGCAAATAGTAGATTATTAGAAGAAGAGTACATTATTAATCCGATATATATGTTCAATAATGCTTTAAAAGAATATCCTTTTGAATTAGAACTTTATATTGAAAAAGAAATTAAAAATATGAACTTAGAAGGTGTTTATAATCTAATAGATACAAAGAAATTAATATATAATGATGTTAGAGGTATTATTCAGGAAATGATATTTGTATTGTCTAGAACAGCACTTAGAGATTTAGGAGATTTAAAACTTATATCTTATTTAAGAAATAAATACAATAAAAAAATATCACTTGTAAACAGTGATGAAGATTTATGGGATGTGTTATTTGAATTTTCCAAGGAATGCATTGATAAGAATAGAACATTTTGGAGAAAAGATAAGGGAAATCTGATTGAAAATATAAACGAATATATACAAAAATATTATAAAGAAAATATAAATTTGAATAGTATATCAGAGGTCTTTTTTATAAGCCCAAATTACTTGAGTTCTATTTTTAATGAAAAAAATAAAGTTTCAATAACTGAGTATATAAATCTTCTTAGGATAGAAGAATCTAAAAAATATCTGTTAGATAGAAGCGTGAGTATTAGTGATATTTGTAAGAAAGTAGGTTTTAATAATAGTAGTTATTTTTCACAAATATTTAAGAAGTTTAATAATATAACTCCAAATGAATATAGAAAGAATATGCTAGATAATAAACCTTAAATAAGATTATATAAGATATATATTGTAAGAAAAATTGGAAGAGAGTGATGGAGGAATTTTATGTTTGCAATTATTTTTTTATGTATAGGGGGATTTTTAGCTGCTTTTGTAGATTCTATAGCAGGAGGGGGAGGACTTATAAGCATGCCTGTTCTTATGGCAATTGGAGTGCCAGTGCATCTTGCTATTGGTACAAATAAATTTGCAGCATCAGCAGGGTGTATAAGTAGTGCTTATAGATACACAAAGTCTGGAAAAACAAATAATGACCTTTTAAAAAAATTAGTACCATTTACTATTATTGGTAGTATTTTAGGTGTGAGATGTGTGCTATCAATAAGTGAAGATATATTAAATGTTTTAGTTGTAGTAATGATTTTAATAGTGGCTATTTACACCTTTGTTTCTAAAAATTTAGGGCAAGAAGATAATTTCGAATCTATTAATAAGAAAAATTTAAGATTAGGAATGTTTATGGCTCTTATAATGGGTTTTTATGATGGTTTTTTTGGTCCAGGTACAGGTACTTTTTTAACTTTTGGATTTATAAAAATATATGGATATGATTTTTTACATGCTTCTGCAAATACAAAAATATTAAACTTAACAAGTAATATAACTTCATTGTTATTATTCATGATAAATGGTCAAGTAGATTATAAGATTGCTATAGTGTTTGCATTAGTAATGATAATAGGCGCTTATATAGGTGCTAAAGTTGCTATAAAGAAAGGTTCAAAGATGATAAAACCAATATTTTTAATAATGGCATTGTTTATGGTCATAAAATTGGTATATCAAACATTACTTTAGTTTATTGAGCTTTTAATTTTTATAATCAATTGTAGAACTTTTAGACTTAACCTAATTATATAGTTTTATAAAAATTCTAGTTATCTTCTAATGTAGTTCATATATAATACACATATAAATTGTAATATTATAATAGAAGAATTATATATCATAAAAATATAACTTTGATTTATGTATATTAAATATATAATAATTTGTGGGAGGAATGTTTATGAACATATCAAGAAGAGCTATGAAGATAATTGAGCTGGCACAAAAAATTGCTAATAAAAGAGGTGTAACAGTACAAGACGCTTGGAATGATGCGATAAGAGAATATAAAGAAAAATATGAATATGTTGCATAATGATATGCGTGATATTTTAAATATAGGAAAAATACAAAATAAAAGAGAGTGTCTCAAAATGAACTTTTTAGTTCATGAGTCATTCTTTTTTGTATGAAATCAAATATATTTTTATCATTTCACCAATGAAAAAGAGGCTTATCTTGAGACAACAACTTTTGTTAAATTAAAAAATTTAGATAAAATAAGAATTGAATAAAATCAACTTAAGTAAATTGGAAATACTCATATGAAAATTTTCAATAACTATTTAGAAATAATTATTTAGAAATTTTTCTAAATAGCTATTGAAATAAAATTAGAATTATGTTATATTCTATTTAGATGAAATTCTAAATAGCGAGGTGATGGTGTTGGGGTTTCCAGAAACATTCAAAGCTCTTTCAGACCCTATAAGAAGAGAAATATTGGTTATGCTGAGGGAGAATAAAAAGTCAGCAGGAGAAATTAGTGAAAAATTTAATATGACAAATGCTACAATTTCTTATCATCTATCTCAACTAAAAAAAGCAGGACTCATATTTGAGACAAAGTATAAAAACTTTATTTTCTATGAAATAAACATTTCAGTTTTCGAAGAGGTTATGCTTTGGTTTTCACAATTTATGGAGAAGGGAGAAAAAGATAATGAAAAAAGCGATAAATAAACAATTTGTTTTATCTACTTTAATATGTTTTATACCATTTATTATATCAATCTATTTTTATAATAGATTACCAAATGAAGTTGCAATTCATTTTGATAATTATGGAAATCCAAATAATTATGCTCCAAAGGTTATAGCAGCTTTTGGTGTACCATTTTTAATGCTATGTGTCCATTTATATACATGGTTTAGACTTGAAAATGAACCTAAAAAAGCTAGTTTTTCAAACGTTATGCAACATTTATCAAAATGGGGAGTTGCTATACTTTCAGTCATTTTACAAATAATGATGGTTTTGTATTCAACAGGAATTAGTTTGGATTTTAATTTTTATACAGGGTTGGTTTTAGGCATATTAGTTATTTTATTTGGAAATTATCTTCCTAAATGTAAGAGAAATTATTCTATGGGAATAATTTCACCATGGGCTCTTAATGATGAAGAAAATTGGAATAAGACACATCGTTTAGCTGGATGGATTTGGATTATTGGTGGGATATTATTAATTATTAATGCTTTTATTAGCATCCCTTTTTATAATATCTTTGTAATCTTTGCAATTGTAATACTACCATTTATATATTCTTATTTACTATATAGAGTTTCAATTAGAAATAACTAATATAATCAATTACTATCATAATATTTGGATAAATAGAATACATTTCAGAGCTAAAATATATAAAGAAATTTATTAATATACTTATTTTAGCTCTGAGTTTATTTATAGAGTAGAATAAACTGTTTTTGTTAAGAATTTTGAAAGTAAAATCAGACTAAAAAATAAAGGCACTAATTTGTCTAACGTTTATTGGTGAAAAATAAATATATAGAAGTTATAATAAATATATAAATAAATATATAAAAATATATGAGAGGTGTTATATGTTTGGTAAACCAAAAGAAAGTGTTAGATATCTAGACTTCAATGATGTAGCAGAAAAGTTTGGAGAAAAAAAGGCTGTTGCAATTTTTGATGCTATAGCTGGAAAAAAATCTAAAGAACATATTATTAAAGATATAGAAAAATTAGTGAAAAATGAAGTTTAGATATATTATAATGTTTAGATTATGTATTATAGAAATCGTGTGATTTAGTTGACTTTATACGTATAGTGTAGAGTACTTATCAAATAATATCTAGATGTAGCGATGTGAATTTAGTCAATATATTATTAATAATATAATTGAAAAATTATTAAGATTAGCAAATTAAATTTTTATAACTAAGTTTTAACAGTTATATTTTTAAATTTAAATAAAAAACTTATTGTTATAGATTAATATTTATATAGCAATAAGTCTTTATAATTTAAAATTGTAATTAGTTTTGTAAAAATTATGATTTAGCAATGAATTATATGTAAAAATACTTTAGAGAGTTAAAACTTGAATAGTTATTTTAGATTATTTTTTGGGGCTGTAAGTAGATTTGTGTAAAAACAAATTTACCTATAGTCTTTTTGGTATACAAAATTGGTAAATTTGGAATAATATTCATATAAAAAATTTTGGAGGTTTTGAAAATGAAAGATATAATTGTTCCAGATGTTGATTATCAAACAGAAGTTAAAAAATGCAAGACAATGGAAGATGTGGTTGGGAAAAATGGCCTTATGCAAAAACTATTCAAAGATGTTATTCAGCAACTATTAGATGCAGAAATGGAGGAGCATTTAGGTAGAAATAAATATGAAAGAAAAGATATGTGTGATAAAAATTATCGAAATGGATATAGTTCTAAAAATGTAAGTAGCAGTTTTGGAGAGGTAAATTTAGATATACCAAGAGATAGAAATGCTGAGTTTGAGCCGAAGGTTGTAAAAAAATATGAAACGGTTTGTAATGAACTAGATAAAAAAATAATTGGTCTTTATGCATGTGGCATGAGTGTAAGAGATATTCAATCAGAAATGGAAGAGCTGTATGGAATAGATGTATCACCATCAATGATATCTAAAATAACCGACAAGGTTGTGGAGGCTGCCGCCGAATGGCAAAGTAGAACTTTAGAATCAGTTTATCCAATTGTATATATGGATGCTATGCATTTTAAGGTAAGAGATGATAATAAAATAGTTTCTAAAGCTGCATATATATGTATGGCTTTAGATATGACTGGAAAAAAAGATATTCTAGGTATTTGGATAGGTGAAGCCGAAGGTGCTAAGTTTTGGTTATCAGTCTGCAATGACCTTAGAAATAGAGGGCTTGAAGATATATTGATTGCCTGTATGGATGGTCTAAAAGGACTTCCAGAAGCAATAAAAACGGTATATCCAGATGTAAGTATACAAACCTGTATAGTTCATCAAATTAGAAATAGTTTTAAATATATAGCATCAAAAGACCAAAAAGAATTTATGAAAGATTTAAAATCAGTTTACAAGGCATTTAATGAAGAAACAGCACTCTTGAACTTGGATTCCTTGAAGGAAAAATGGTATCAAAAATATTCAGTAGTAATAGATTCTTGGTATAATAATTGGAGTAATTTATCAACATTCTTTGCATACCCAGAAGATATTAGAAGAATTATATATACTACAAATGCACTGGAAGGTTTTAATAGGCAACTTAGAAAATATACTAAAGTCAGAACAGTATTTCCTACAGATGAGTCACTTAGAAAATCATTATACCTATCAACTATGAAAATTATTGAGAAATGGAACTCTCCAAATCAAAATTGGTCAGCTACATTAGGTCAACTTACAATAATGTTTGGAGATAGAATTCCTAAAAATTATATAATATAATTTTTTTGAAAAATGGTACATTTAGTGTATAAAAACCTAAATTTAACATACAATAAATGTGTATAAAATACCATTATTAGTATTTCCTGATAATAAAAAAATATTACTAGAATTGAAAATTTCCAGTAATATTTAATAGCAAAAATATATATTTACACAAATCTATATACATTCTCTATTTTTTAGTGTATTGAGATTAAGTTTTGAATCTTCATTATCTTTATTAAAATATAACGCTTTATTAAAACATTGCTGAGCTTCATCAAATCTTTTATGAAACATGAGTATAACTCCTTTTAAGTTATACACATTACTTGCATTTTTTTTATAGTCAGAATCCTTTTTATCTAGATACTTTAAAGAGTTATTAATTGAATCTAAAGCATTGTATGTTGCATCTGAATAATCAGGATATCCATCGAAACGCATATAATTACATGCCTGTGCATAATAAAGATTTGAGTCAGTAGGATTAATACCAATAGCTTTTTTTAGTATGACTTCAACTTCTTTAAAGGTTTTTAGTTCAAAATCATCAAGTTTAAGTTGGGCAAAATCCATACTATTAATACCAAATTCTTTTTTGAAATCTTCATAGAACAAGAGCTTGTATTTATTATTTTCAACTACAAAGTATCTATTTACCTTTAAAGAATCATCTTTTTTATAAAGAAGATTTTTTATTTCAAAAGTTTCTTCTAATTTAACCACATTTTTATACTTTTTTCCATCATAGTTATAAGTTTCTATAGTTTTTTCTTTATCTATTTTATAACTAATTATTCTTTTTGTTTTAATTAAAATATTTTGAAATTCTTCAAGATTATCCAGACTAATTTTTTTCTTGCTATCTTTGCTTAATAAACTATATGCTGTTTCATAGTCACCAGAGTTCATTCTATCAATATATTTTTTTGCTACTTCAGTAGCACTTTCTTTTGGAGAACATCCCACTGCAGATATTACAATTGATAATGTTAAGAGTAAAGTTATGCCTTTAGTAATATTCATAATGTAATCACCTATAATTAAATTTTATTAATTATATTTTAGCATCAAATATTGAATAAGTCATCAGCTTTAATAACCAACTTATCAGTTTATTTTCTCTTTCTTTTAAATCATTACTATTAAATTTTTCTAATTTAATTTCACCAACAATCATACTATCAGACATAAATAATACTCTTTCTGTTTTTGATGCTACTTTGGCATCATGAGTTACAAGCATAATAGTTGTTCCTAATTTATTAACATTTATAAGAATATCAATTACTTCATTTGTTAGCTTGGAGTTAAGTGAAACTGTAGGTTCATCTCCTTGTTAAGTTAAAATATATTGATGGAATATGGGCAGAAGTTGAAGTAGGTTTAATTTGTATTTTGTGTACTAAGTATCATAATTTAGTATTACTTAAAAAAAATTTAATAAAAGATAAAGTCTATAGAATAAAAATAATATTAAAGATAAGAAAATATATAAGAGATTTGAAAATTTTTGTAATTTTTAATTTAATATATTATAATAAACTAGACATAAGTTTTTATGAGGGAGGAAAATATGAAAGAAAAGAAAAAGATGATTGGAGTAGTTATATCTTTTTTACTTATAATCAGCATTATAAATCCATTACAAGCTGAAGCAGAAGTTATTACTGATTCTAGTGTATATATTTCTTCAACACAAGAGAATTATATATCTAATAACACTAGATTTAAAACTATTAAATCTAAAACTAAACACAAACGTAGTAAATTTAGTAAAAGTAGAGTGAAATTAAAAAAAAGAACTATAAGAACTAAAACATATGGACATGGAATTCTAAATAAACACAAAAGACAAGGTATAAGAAGATACAATATTTTATCAAAATTGGTACTTTCAATAATAGTTATGTTTATTGTTATAGTTTTAGTTATACTAATACTTGTTAAAAGAAAAAAGAAGAAATTTTATTAAATACAATAATAAAAATTATATAGTTGTTTTATGTGATTTTGTTGTATTATATACAATATTGATTATTACATCAAGATTCATTAACTGAACTGACAGAGGGAGAATTAGAGTAAAAAAAAGACTATTAAAGGAATTGTTTATAGAATTTTGGATGTGAAAAGAAATGCATAAGCTAATTTACTATGTTTTAGAAAAAATAGATTATAAAATATATTTTTAAATTTATAAAAACATATTGACATTTTTTAGGAAAAATAATATTATTATTTCAACGCCAAAATTTAATAAAGTAAATTAAATCCTATGACAAGGAAGAGTAGTCGAATTTAGGTTCAGTATAGAGAGCTGAGGATGGTGGAATCTTAGCAAGAAAAAATTTGATGAATGGCCCTTAGAGGAGTAAATTGAAATCATAGTTTTGAGAGTAGACTTTATCGTCAGTCGCACGTTACAGCGAATAAGGTATGTAAGTACTTGATAATGAGATATATAAAAATTTGATTTTATATTAATTTTTATATAATTTAGGTGGCAACGCGGATAATCTCCGTCCTATTAGTTTAGGACGGAGTTTTTTATTTTATTGAAAACTTAAAATATAGAGGGTGGTGAGAAAGATGTTATGAATTTCCAAAGTTAAAGATGATGATATAGTAAATTGGCAAAAAAATAAATTGAAAATTAAAAAAACAGGAGGAACTACAAAAATGAAAACAAATACAAAAAAACTAACTTTAAATGCAATACTTTTAGCGATGGGATTATTGATACATCAAATTACACCAGCTATAGGATTACCAATGAAACCAGATATACCACTAGCAATGTTATTTGTAATATTAGTTTTAAATAGAGATGATTATAAAACTTGTTTAATAGCAGGCATAGTAACTGGAATATTTACAGCACTTACATCAAGTTTCCCAGGAGGTCAAATTCCTAATGTAATAGATAAAACTCTTACAGCAAATGTAGTATTTTTATTAATGAGCATTAGTTATAAAATGCCTTTTATAAAAAGATTAGCTAAGAAGACACAAGATACTATAGTAGTTGCAATAATAATGCCAGTAGGAACACTTGTAAGTGGAACAATTTTTTTATTAGCAGCTCAGGCTATAGTTGGTCTTCCAGGTGCTTCATTCACAGCTTTATTTTTAGCAGTAGTATTGCCAGCTGTTTTAATAAATTTAGTTGCAGGAATATTTTTATTCAAGATTGTTAGTTTATCAATAAGAAGAGTTAGTTATCAAGCTTAAATATGAAATAATACTTTTATAGGATATATAAATTCGAATATAATTTAGCAATGTCTAAATGTAACAAATGGAATTGGAGATATTAATACTGGATTGTTAAAGATGATTCTAAGCCAACTACAAAGACTATAAAAGCTGGTATGTATGGCTAAGAATGGTAAGTTTGGAAGTGATATGAAGTTAGAAATGACAGCTTAGGTGATGTAGATGGAATAGTTACTAGTGATGTTTTCTCAGGAAGTAGATATAATAACAGTTGAGGAAGGACAACATTTAATATTAAAAATTGTTATTTGATTGAGAATGAATAGATTTTATTATATTCAAGAGTAAATTGTGTATTCTAATATAAGAAAGGTGTTTTAAACTAAAATTTAAAACATCTTTTTTACTGTTATGATAAGGAATATCTATTTTTATTTTTTAGAAATATACTATATTTAAATTATTAAATTTATCATCAAAACATATGTAGAAAAATAATATCTTTAAAAGATTTTTCTTATTTGATATAATTAAGGTTATGTGTAATATAAGAAATTAACTAGGAGGAATAGACGTGAGCAAAAGAAAACAAGTAACAATACCTATAGAGAAAATACAAGAACAAGATAAATATATAGAACAAATACACAGACAAAACGAAGAATACTTCAACAGAACAGGAAAGAGGAAACTCGTGTTTACTCAAACATTTGGATGCCAAATGAATGAACATGATTCAGAAAAATTATGTTCAATGCTAGAAGAAATGGGATACCAAATGTCAATGATGGCTGAAGAAAGTGATTTAATAATATATAACACATGTGCAGTCAGAGAAAATGCAGAGCTAAAAGTATATGGCAACTTAGGACAATTAAAACATCTAAAAGGAAAAAATCCAAATATGAAAATAGCTGTATGTGGGTGTATGATGCAACAGCCACATGTTGTAGAAGAACTAAGAAAAAAATATAAACATGTAGACCTTATATTTGGAACACATAATCTATATAAATTTCCACAATTACTTACAGAATCAATGAATTCTGACAAAATGTTAGTAGATGTATGGGATGTAGATGGAGAGGTAATAGAAGGTCTTAGAAGTAATAGAAAATTTGAACTAAAAGCGTTTGTAAATATAATGTATGGATGCAATAATTTCTGTACGTATTGTATAGTTCCATATACAAGAGGAAGAGAAAGAAGTAGAACTCCTGAAGATATAATTAATGAAATAAAAGAACTTGTAGCAAATGGAACGAAAGAAATAACTTTACTTGGACAAAATGTTGACTCTTATGGTAAGACACTTGAAAATCCAGTTACATTTGCAGAACTTCTAAGAAAAGTAAATGAGATAGAAGGAATTGAAAGAGTTAGATTTATGACATCTCATCCAAAAGATATATCTGATGAAGTAATATACGCAATTAGAGATTGTGATAAGGTATGTGAATTTTTACACTTACCAATACAATGTGGAAGCAGTAGTCTTTTGAAAAAAATGAATAGACATTATACAAAAGAATATTATTTAGAAATAATAGAAAAGGCTAAAAAAGAAGTACCAGACATTGCTTTTTCAACAGATTTAATGATAGGTTTTCCAGGAGAAACAGAAGAAGATTTATTGGATACTTTAGATGTAGTTGAAAAAGTTAGATATGATTCAGCCTTTACATTTATTTATTCCAAAAGACAGGGAACACCTGCTGCTAAAATGGAAAATCAAATACCAGAAGAAATAAAACATGAGAGATTTAATAGAGTGTTAGAAGCTGTAAATAGGATTTCAGCAGATATAAATAATGGATATAAAAATAGAATAGTTGAAGTTTTAGTTGAAGGAAGAAGTAAAAATAATGAGAATAAATTTGCTGGTAGAACTAGACAAAATAAACTTGTAAATTTCGAAGGCGGAAATGATGATTTAATTGGGAAATTAGTTATGGTTAGAATTACTGAACCTAGAACTTTTTCATTAAATGGAGTACTAATAAATGATTAATATTGTACAATATAATAAAATTATGTAAACTTATTAAAATAGATGTACTATAAAACAAAATATATTAAATTTTAAAAACATACATTACATATGTTATGTTAATTTCAGTTTTATCATAAATAAATTTGATATAAAATGTAAATTGATGGTACATCTATTTTTATTTTATCAAGTTTTACCTAACTATATATTAGTATTTCCTTATTATATACTAATATATTATAGAATAAACATAAAAAAGTAGTTAATCTTTCATAATTAACTGCTTAGCCTACTAAATATTATTTTTTACATTTCTTATTAGAGTAATAGATATTGAAAACCACACTAGCAAGTGTAACGATTATAAATATCACAACAAATGGAAACATTTCTTTTTCATCCATTTGTCCACTTTCTACTCTATAACCAAGAAATGCCATAATAAACAACATTATAGATACAATAAAAATAACAATGCTAGAACTTCTACATAATTTTTTCTTATCATATCTAGCTTTATCTTTATCACTCATAGTATTATAACCTGCTAATAGCATACTTGCTTTTCCATTAAATAACAATATACTTAAAATGAAAAAGGCAATTGCGAATATAACTATAAATCCTACTGCAAACATTATAAGCATCTCCATATATTTTGACTTACAATTTACTAACTTATTTTATTTTACCATAAACATACATTAAAATCATTTATTTCATATCTTAACTTTATTAGATATATTATTATGCTATAATTTATCTATAGTGTGATAATAATACTTAGTATTTACCTTGAAATTGTATTGGTAATTATGTAATAATAACTGGACAATAATCAAATAAAAAAATGTGAAACATAATTTCTTGTATTTTTTAGAATTATTACATTTTAAAATTAGAAAAACTTGTTATTTAAAAATTTGAATGTTTACTTACAAGTATTATTCTGATAAGAAATTTAAAAAGTTTTCTAGTATTTTTGCTGTCATACCCCATATTACATAATCTTTATATTTATAGAATAGAATAGGGTAACTTCCACTTTCAAATTTATAATCTTTTTGGTTTGGGATTGAACCATAAGGTAGATTTTCATCAGGAAAAACTTTTACAGTATTATTATAAGTATTTGGAGGATTTTCTAAAAGATATTTTATAGGCACCAAAAAAGTATGGTCAACTTCATCTTTATTTATATTTAAATTATTAATGTTTTTTATATATCCTAAATACGGATGTATAATAAATTTTACAGGTGTTATAAGTAGGTCTAGACTAGATATGATTTCTATATTGTCATTAAAAGTACCTAGTTCTTCACAAGTTTCTCTGATAGCAGCATCATATGGAGTTTCGTTTGATTCTATTTTACCTCCTGGAAAAGAAATCTCGTTAGGTTGATGTTTTAAATTTTTTGAGCGAACTTCAAATAATATATGATGTATGTTATTTATCTCTACTATTGGAACTAAAACAGATGCCCTTTTCATATTTTTATATCCGTTTATATATGGCTTGTAATCTTTGAACTTATTTTTAATATCGTTTATCATTTTTTCCTCCTGAAATAATATTATTAAAAATTGCATAATTGAGTTTTAACAATAATATATATAATTATGATTTATCTAATTTAAGATATAGTAACTATCTATATTATTATATAATATAATGATAAATATATATTAACAAATAATAAAAAAATTAATTTAATTGTATATAAGTTCTCTGTAAGGTATAGGTATTACGTTTGTACAAGATATGTTCCTAAAAGTCCATTGGCATTTGCTGTAACCGGTTCTTCTAAAGTACCAATAGCAGGTCTCCAAGAATGGAATATTAATCTATTAAACGTGGAAATCATTAGAATCTATATTATTAGAATTGTATAATTGGTGTAAATAGTATATGAGATAAACTAAACTGTTTATTTCATAAAAAGTAGACAATAAAGATTACTTTAATTGTTTATTTATGCATTACAAAACGTAGATAAAACTAAAAAGGATTTTCTAGAAAATAAAATTTCTTTAATTGTATCTGCTTACCAATACCATTACTTGATGCAAACAAGATTCTACTACATTCTCTCCGTATTCTAGTATAAAATCATTTAATTGTGTGTCTATAAAATTGCAGTAATCGTATGAACTGCATATATATGCAGTTAGTATATGTGTACATCTATCCATTTTATCTATAAACATATATCATTTATCCCCCTAAAAAACTTTCATAAAAACAAAAAGAAAATATCTTTTTGGCAACTGGCTGACATAACTCATTTTGTAAGTCTTAGTCCCTATAGCTTTGCGTCACTAAATTTCTCTAGTTTTGCCTATTTAGTTTTATTCTACAATTACAATGATATAGGAAAACGTTTCATTTTTCAAGTTACATATTAAAAAATTTAAAAATTTAAAAAATATTTTATTTCTTAAAAATAAATTAGGTAAAATAATTATATTATATAATTTATATATAAATTAGAATAAGAGACTTTTATTATTAGTTTAAGTTAAGATAGTCTAATAAAATAAAATTTAACAAAGATAAATATCTTCTATAAATTTGGTATAGTTATAATGAAATAAAAAAATTCACTATAAAATTTTATATCTATGGAAAATTATTAAAATTTAATTAAATTTTAATAATTTGCAAGAAGTATATATGAATAGAATTAGATTTTCATGAAAAAGTGTCATTTTGCATTAGATATTTTCAAATGGATAAAATATCTAATATGAATAAAAAATTTGTTAAAATATGATAAGTGTAGTATAATCAAGTAGAAAAGATATAATATATTTGGGGAGCTAATATGCTGAGAGGAGATTTTATCTCGACCCTTTGAACCTGTTTGGATAATGCCAGTGTAGGGAGACTAGTAAAGATAAAAATAAGTCTTATCCTATTTTGGATAAGACTTTTATTTTACTTAGATATATTGTGTTTTTAGTAGTAAAATTTTAATATAAATAATAAAATATACCTAGTAGGTATTAATTATTTTAAAAGGAGTGATTTAAATGGTAATCGCAGACATAGCAGTAATGCCACTAAGACCTTACAAAGGTGAAGAAGAAATGTATAAAGTAGTAGATGCTTGTATTGCTGAAATTGAAAAGAATGGTCTTAAATGTGAAATAGGGGCAATGAGCACTACTGTTGAAGGTGATTTTGATGAAGTTTTTGAGTTATTAAAAAAGGTACATAAAATCCCTTTTAACCTTGGATGTGAAAGAGTTATAACAGTAGCTAGAGTAGATGAAAAAGCTGGGGGCTTGACTATAGATGAAAAACTTAGAAATCATAGATAAAGCCAAAGACAGTATATATCCAATAGCAACATTTTTGTTTATACTTATTATTTGGCAATCTATGGTAGAGGTTTTAGAAGTTCCACAATATATATTACCAACGCCAGTAGATATACTTAATGTATTTTTTAAAGATTCCCAAAATTTATCTATGCATGCTGTAGTTACTATAGGAGAGGCAATTCTTGGTTTTATAGTTGCAATTATAATATCATTGATAATTGGAATATTGATGGACTTTGTGTTGATAATAAAAAAATGTCTTTATCCTATTATGTTGGTTACTCAGATGATACCTACAATAATTATAGCTCCACTTTTTATGATATGGTTTGGATTTGGGACAATGCCAAAAGTATTGATGGTAACGCTTACTTGTTTTTTTCCTATATTAATAAGTTTTGTAGATGGTATTGAGAATATTGATAAAGATTATTTAAATTTATTTAAGACTATGAATTCAAATAAATTTAATACATTCATTCACCTTAAATTTCCTATGGCAATGGATAAATTTTTTTCTGGGCTTAAAATATCTGCAACTTATGCTGTAATGGCAGCAACTGTTGCAGAATGGCTAGGTGGAACAAAAGGTCTTGGCGTTTATATGCTTAGGTCAAAAAGCGCATATGCACTTGATAAAGTATTTGCATCTACTATATTAGTAGTTATATTTAGTTTAATATTTGTAGGAATTGTACAGGCTGTAAAAAAGGTTGTTATAAGGTATAGATTAACAGATTAAAAGTATTTGAGGGAGGCAATTATGAATTTTAAAAAATTAGGAATATTAGGTTTAGTAAGTGCTTTTACATTGGCAACAATAACTGGATGTTCTTCAAATAATAAAGACAAAAGTAATGATAAAGATACTTCTTCTAAAAAAGTAACTATGGTACTTGATTGGACACCAAATACAAATCATACTGGATTATTTGTAGCACTTGATAAAGGTTATTACAAAGAAGAAGGTCTAGATGTTGAAATAGTACAACCACCCGAAAGTGGAGCTGAGACTTTAGTAGCAACAGGGAAGGCTGACTTTGGTATAAGCTATCAAGAACAAGTTACTTATGCAAAGACTAGTGAAGACCCTCTTCCAATAAAAGCTGTAGCAACTGTTATACAGCATAATACTTCTGGATTTGCATCACCAAAAGAAAAAAATATCACTACAGCTAAGGATTTTGAAGGAAAAACTTATGGTGGTTGGGGTTCTCCATCAGAAGAAGCTGTTTTTAAAGCAGTTATGAAGAAAAATGGAGCTGATTTTAATAAGTTAAAAATAGTCAATACTGGTCAAGATGATTTCTTTGCAGCTATGAAAACTGTAGATTTTGCATGGATATTCGAAGGCTGGGATGCAGTTAAGGCTGATTTAATTGGATATGACTTAAACTTTATACCAGTAAAAGATTTAGATGAGAGATTAGATTATTATACACCTCTTATAATTTCTAATGAAACTGTGCTTAAGGATAATCCAGAGCTTACTAAAAAGTTTTTAAAAGCTACAACAAAAGGTTATGAATATGCAATAAAAAATCCAGAAGAAGCAGTAAAAATTTTAGTAAAACATGCACCAGAAGTAGATGAAAAACTAGCATTAAAGAGTCAAGAATATTTAGCAAGCAAGTACAAAGATGACTCACCACGATGGGGAGAAATGAAAGATAGTGTATGGAATAACTATACATCATTCTTAAAAGAATATAAATTAATAGATAAGGATATGAAGGCAAGTGATGCTTACACAAATGAATTCTTACCACAATAAAAAAGTAAAAATATCTATAGAAAATGTATCAAAAGTCTATAAAGATATTAAAGTTTTAAAAGATATAAGTATTGAAGTTTATGAAGGTGAATTTGTTTCTATATTAGGACCAAGTGGATGTGGAAAAAGCACTATCTTTAATATTATAACTAAACTTACAGATTATAATAGTGGCAAGGTGGATGTAAATGGTAAATATAGCTATATGTATCAAAAAGATTTACTCTTGCCGTATAAAACTATAATAGATAATGTGTCACTACCACTAGTTTTAAAAAAAGAAAAAAAGAGCAAAGCAAGGGAGTTGGTAAAACCTTATTTTGAAGTGTTTGGACTAAATGGATATGAAGATAAATATCCCTCAGAACTTTCTGGAGGAATGAAACAGAGGGCTAATTTTTTGAGAACTTTTGTAAACTCTAATGACATAATGCTTTTAGATGAACCTTTTGGCGCACTTGATTCATTAACTAAAACATCTATGCAAAAATGGCTTTTAGATGTTAAGAAAAAAGTAAATTCAACGATACTTCTTATAACTCATGATATTGATGAAGCTATAATGCTATCAAACAGAATTTATGTTATTTCAAAAAAACCATCAATAGTAAAAAAAGAATTTATTATAGATAGTAGAAATTTAAATGAAGATAATCTTGAAAATATCATTAAACTTAAAAAAGAAATAATATCTTTATTGTAAAAATAATATATATTTTTATTTAATAAGTATTAAACCTAGCAATCCAAAATGCGAGTATACATTTTGGATTGTTTTTAGTTATACGTCAAAATTTTATATATTATGTTAATAATAATCATCTACTATGATATAATATTTAATTAGAAAAGAAGGAGGTTTGATAATGCAAATAGATATGAATAAATTAACTCCTATGATGAAACAGTATCTTGAAGTAAAAAATAGATATAAAGACTGTATACTGTTTTTTAGACTGGGAGATTTTTATGAAATGTTTTTTGAAGATGCATTAGTAGCTTCAAAAGCTCTTGAAATAGCATTGACAGGAAAAGCTTGTGGTTTAGAAGAACGTGCTCCTATGTGTGGTGTTCCTTTCCACTCAGCCAATTCATATATATCAAAATTAGTTGAAAATGGATATAAAGTAGCAATAGGTGAACAAATGGAAGACCCATCTACAGCAAAAGGAATTGTTAGAAGAGAGGTTATAAGAGTCATCACTCCTGGAACAGTTTTAGATGGAAATTTACTTGAAAATAAAAAGAATAATTATTTGTTATCTTTATATAAGGATGGTACTAATATAGGTCTAACTTATGTTGACATAAGTACGGGAGAAACTAATGCAACATGTTTAAATGAAGATAAAGTCATTGAAGAAATTGCAAAAATCCATCCAACAGAAATAATTATAAATGATTTAGACTTTATAGAAAAGCTTAGAGATATAGCTACTGTAAGTAATATATACATAAATGAAAGTTTTAGCGATAACTATTTGGATATAAACATATTAAGAGAATATTTTCCGGATGTTTACCTGCAAAAACTAAAGTTTGATGACAAAGGTCTCATAAAGTCAAGCTTATCAATTCTTCTGAATTATATATACAATACTCAAAAACAAATAACATCTAACATTAATAATATAAATATATACAATTCATCAGAATATATGGTTTTAGATATGTTTACTAGGACTAATTTAGAACTTACTCAAACTATAAGAGGTAATAAGAAAAAAGGTTCATTATTGCATGTCCTTGATAAAACTTCTACAGCAATGGGAGGTAGACTTTTAAGAAAATATGTAGAAGAACCTTTGATAAACAAATCTAAAATTGAAAATAGATTGGATGTAATAGAAGAAATAAAAGATGACTTTATATTGAGAGAAGACTTAAACGATATACTTAAAAATATATACGATATAGAAAGAATATGTGGAAAGATAGCGTTTGAAAGAGTAACACCAAAAGAGTTAATTCACTTAAAAAATTCAGTAGAAAAGTTACCTAATTTAAAAGACACAATAGATTTATCAAATGCAAAAATCCTAAAAGAGTATGTTTCAGAAATGGATAAGTTGGATGATATATACAATTTAATAGATGAAGCTATCCTAGAAGAACCTACAATAACAATAAAAGATGGAAATATAATTAAATCAGAGTTTAGTGATGAACTTAAGGAATTGAGAGAGATTTCTAAGAACGGAGCGTTTCTTGTAAAAGAAATAGAAAACAGGGAAAGAGAAAAAACAGGAGTTAAATCATTAAAAATAGGATTTAACAAAGTGTTTGGATATTATATAGAAATAACAAAAGCCAACTTTAAACAGGCAAAGCTAGATGAAACATATATAAGAAAGCAAACACTTAGTAATGCAGAAAGATATATAACTCCAGAACTAAAGGAAATAGAAGAAAAGATATTACATGCTGAGGAAAAAATTAAATCTTTAGAATACGATATATTTGTAGAGATAAGAGATACTATATACAAAAACATAGACAGAATACAAAAAGTAGCTAAGACTATAGCTAATATAGATGTTTTTGTATCTCTTGCAACAGTTGCACACATAAATAACTATGTAAAACCAGCAATAAATGAAAATAATAAGCTTGATATAAGAAATGGTAGACATCCTGTTGTCGAAAATATAGTGGGTGAGGAAAATTTCGTTCCAAACGACACGTATCTAAATAGTGGAGAAAATATTATTAACATAATAACTGGTCCTAATATGTCTGGTAAATCAACATATATGAGACAAACTGCTATAATAGCGCTTATGGCACATATAGGTTCATTTGTACCAGCAGAGTACGCTGATATTCCAATATTAGACAGAATATTTACAAGAGTTGGGGCTAGTGACGATTTGTCTCAAGGTCAATCTACTTTTATGGTAGAGATGAACGAAGTATCTCTTATATTAAAAAATGCAACAGAGAGAAGTTTAGTTATATTAGATGAAATAGGTCGTGGGACTAGTACCTATGATGGTATAAGTTTAGCATGGTCAATAGTGGAATATATTCAAAAGAATATTAGATGCAAGACATTATTTGCAACACATTATCATGAACTTACCGATTTGGAAGAAGAGTTTAAAGAGGTTAAGAATTATTCAATAGCAGTCAAAGAAGATGGGGAAGGAATAATATTTTTAAGAAAAATAATTCCTCAAGGAGCAGACAAGAGTTATGGAATATATGTTGCTAAATTAGCTAAATTACCAGATGAAGTTATAGAAAGAGCAAAATATATACTTAAAGACTTAGAAAAAAATCATGTTTACAATAGTGTTGCAATAAATGGAGATAAAGAAAAAACTAATATAATTAATAGGAATTTAGATGAAGAATTAGTTAAGGTAAATCAAAGTAATTTTAAGAATAAATATGAAACTCTAAAAATAGAACATGAACTTATAGTAAAAGACTATAAACATATAAAAAAAGATTATGATAAATTAAATTCTAAATTCAAAGTATTAAATGATGAAATTACTTTAATGAAACAAAATGATGATAAAGAAAAAGCTAATAAAGAGGATTCTGTAAAAGAAGTAGCCTTAACTCAAATTTCTTTTGATAGTGTAAATAGAGATATACTAGCAGAAGAGATTCTAAATCTGGATATCTTAAATATGACTCCATTAGATGCTATAAATTCTCTCTATAATCTTCAGAAAAAAGCGAAAGAAATAAAATCTTAGAGGTGTAAAAATGAAAAGTATAATTAACATCCTAGATGATTTGACTATAAATAAGATAGCAGCAGGTGAAGTTGTAGAAAGACCTTCTTCTGTAGTAAAAGAACTTATTGAAAACTCCATTGATGCAGGTGCAAATAAAATCTCTATAGATATAGTTGATGGAGGAAAAAGTTTAATTAAAATTACAGATAATGGAACAGGAATACCTTCAAGTGAAGTTGAAAAATCATTTTTAAGACATGCTACTAGTAAAATTAAAAAAATTGATGATTTGTATGATTTGTATTCTCTTGGTTTTAGAGGAGAAGCATTGGCATCTATTTCAGCTGTATCAAAATTAGAGATGACTACTAAAACCAAAGATGAAATAATAGGAACTAAAATATATGTTGAAGGTGGCAAAATAATATCAAAAGAGCCAATAGGTTCTACTAATGGGACTACAATCATTATAAAGGATATTTTCTTTAATACACCAGCAAGACAGAAATTTTTAAAATCTACTCATGCAGAAACTATAAATATAAGTGATTTGATAAATAAACTTGCAATAGGTAATCCAAACATTCAATTTAAATATACAAATAACAATAAACAGATGCTAAATACTCCAGGAGATGGAAAGCTTGTAAACACCATTAGAAGTATATATGGAAAAGAAATAACTGAAAATATAATAGATGTAGAGTTTAAATGTAATCACTTTAAAATGAATGGATATATAGGGAATAACAATATATACCGTTCTAACAAAAACTTACAACATATCTATATAAATAAAAGATTTGTAAAAAGTAAAATAATCATAGATGCAATAACAGAAAGTTATAAATCTATAATTCCAATAGGTAAACATGCAGTATGCTTCTTGAATATAGAAGTAGACCCATCATGTATAGATGTAAATATACATCCCAATAAACTTGAAATTAAATTTGAAAAAGAACAAGAAGTATATATAGAACTTAGAGATTTTTTAAAGGTTAAGTTAATACACTCAAATCTTATTGGAAAATATGCCACTTATAAGGATAAAAAAACACAACCTAGAATTGCTATTAATAATAGAGAAAAAAGTACAGATTATGAATTAAGAAATAATAATTTATTAGAATCTAATCCTCAAAATAATAATATGGTTAAAGGTAAGGATGAGGTTATTGAAGTTGTTACTTTATCGAGTGAAAAACCAATAAATGAATTTCAATCTGTAAGTGAGGTCTTAAATGCAAGTGTAGAAGACAAAAATATTAATTATCTAAGTGAAAATAGTGTAAATAACAATATACAAGAAGAATTTCAAGTTGATGGAATTAGAAATGAAGGAAACTATTATTTGGGAGATTGTATTAGGGATAGTGAAGAAGAATACTTATGTAGTTCAAAACGTAAATTTTCTTTATATGGGTATTCTGTAATTGGAGTTGTATTTAATACTTATATAGTTTTGAGCAAAAATGATTGTATGTATTTGTTGGACCAACACGCTGCACATGAAAGAATATTGTATGAAAGATATATGGAAAAGTTCTATAGACAGGATATTAATATGCAAATACTTTTAGACCCAGTGGTGATTGAAGTATCAAATGTAGATATGCTTCAAATTGAAAATAACTTAGAGTTATTTATGAAATTTGGTTTTGAATTAGAAGTCTTTGGCAATAATCATATAATGGTAAGATGTGTTCCTACTATATTTGGAGTACCTGAAACTGAAAAATTTATACTTCAAATAATTGATAATATAGAAGAGATTACAAGCAATTATGATTTAAAAGGAGAGCGGTTTGCATCTATGGCATGTAGGTCTGCTATAAAAGCAAATGATAAAATATATGATATTGAAATAAAAAGTCTATTAGAACAGCTAGAAAAGTGTGAGAACCCATTTACATGTCCTCATGGAAGACCTATAATGGTCGAAATATCTAAGACAGAAATAGAAAAAATGTTTAAAAGGATTATGTAAAATATTTGGATATTTAAAATATATGGAAAGGAATGTTATGAAAAAAATACCACTTATAATACTTACAGGTCCAACTGCTGTTGGAAAGACAGATTTGTCAATAAAATTAGCAAAAGATATGGATGCAGAGATAATTTCAGCTGATTCTATGCAAATATATAAATATATGGATATTGGAAGTGCAAAAGTTACAGAGGAAGAGATGCAAGGAGTAAAGCATTATCTTATAGATGAAGTTAAACCTGACTATCCATTTTCAGTTTCAGAGTTTCAACAAAGAGCAAAAAAATATATATATGAAATAAATGAAAAGGGAAAATGTGTTTTAGTGACTGGAGGTACAGGACTTTATTTAAATTCTTTAATATATAATATGGATTTTGCAAAATCTGATGCCAATAATGAATTAAGGGAAGAACTTCAAAATCAGCTTGCTGAAAAAGGAATAGATTACATGCATAATAGATTGAAATCGCTTGATGAAGAAGCTGCTAATAGAATTCATAAGAACAATACTAAAAGAGTTATAAGGGCACTTGAAGTTTGTCTAAGCGGTAAGAAAATGAATGACTTTTCAAGTGATTTAAAATTTAATGAAGAATATGAACCTATAATAATAGTATTAAATAGAAATAGAGAACATTTATATGAAAGAATAAATATGAGAGTTGACATCATGCTTAAAAATGGGTTGGTTGAAGAAGTCAAAAAACTTTTAAGTATGGGATTTAAAAAAGATATGGTATCTATGCAAGGTATAGGCTATAAAGAGATATTGAAATATCTAGATGGAGAATATACATACGAAGAAGCTATTGAAATAATCAAAAGAGATTCTAGAAGGTATGCAAAGCGTCAGATAACTTGGTTTAAAAGATATGAAACAGCAAAATGGTTTGATTTAGACCAATATGAAAATATAGACGAATTAAAAAATGAAATAATCTTATATATTAAAGATTCTATAAAATAATATATAAATTTTTAAGTATACAACTTAATATTGAAAATTTGTTATAACTTATATAGAATATAAGGTAGGAATATTTTAGAAGTTCAATTTAATCTTGGGAGGGTACAAATCTAATGAAAAATACAGTTTTAAATTTACAAGATTTGTTTTTAAATAACGCAAGGAAAGAAAGAATACCTGTTACTATATATTTAGTCAATGGAGTGCAAGTTAAAGGGCTTGTAAAAGGATTTGATAGTTATATAATATTAATAGAAGGTGATAATAGACAACAAAACATGATTTATAAACATGCTGTTTCAACTATACAACCTGGGAAGTATATTAATCTAACAAATCAAAACCAAAATAATAATAATAACAACAGATAGATGACTAATTTAATTTAAGATGATTGAGAGGAGACTTATACTAACTTATAAACTATAATTTATTTGTTTTAGTAAAATAGTCTCCTTTACATGTTTAAATAAAATAATAAAGAGACAGGTGATAAAATGCTTAATGAGACAAAAGAATTATTAAAAGACTACTATGGAATAGATGATGATACTTTTAAACTGTCACAAGAAGTAATGGAAGATATAAAAGATAAGTTTGAAGAAATAAAAGAAATAAGAGAGTATAATCAATATAAAGTTTTAAAAGCTATGCAAGAATCTAAACTAAGTGATATGCACTTTAACTGGACTACAGGATATGGATATAATGATATTGGGCGTGAAAAAATAGAGGAAATTTATTCTAAAGTTTTTAATACAGAAGATGCTCTTGTAAGACCAATAATTGTAAATGGTACACATGCACTTACTTTATGTATACAAGGGATAGTCAGACCAGGAGATGAAATTTTATCTGTTACTGGTAGACCATACGATACTTTAGAGGGCGTTATAGGTATAAGAGAAGAAAAAGGTTCATTAAAAGAATATGGTGTTACATATGATGATGTAGATTTTTTAGAAAATGGAAATTTAGACTTAGAAGGAATTAAAAATAAAATAAATGATAGAACTAAACTTGTTATGATACAAAGGTCAAAAGGATATTCTTGGAGAAAATCACTTTCAATTGGTGATATAAAAGAAGCTATTGATGTAATAAAGTCTGTCAAACCAGAAGTTATAGTAATGGTTGACAATTGTTATGGTGAGTTTTTAGATACTAAAGAGCCTACTGATGTTGGAGCAGATGTTATGGCTGGTTCTTTAATAAAAAATCCTGGTGGTGGGCTTGCATTGACAGGTGGATATATAGCTGGTAGAAAAGATTTAATTGAACTTATATCTTATAGAATGACTTCTCCTGGAATAGGAAAAGAATGTGGTCTTACTTTTGGAACTACTAGAAATGTACTTCAAGGATTTTTCTTAGCACCTTATATAGTATCTCAAGCTGTGATGGGAGCTATCTTTTGTTCAAGAGCTTTTGAAAAATTAGGCTATGATGTATTACCAAAATACGATGATTTGAGAAGTGATATTATTCAATGTATTAGACTTAATAATGCTGATGAAGTAATAAGTTTTTGTGAAGGTATACAAGAAGCTGCACCAGTTGATTCTTATGTAAAACCTGTTCCTTGGGACATGCCTGGATATGAAAGTGAAGTCATAATGGCAGCAGGAGCCTTTATCCAGGGTTCTTCTATAGAGTTAAGTGCAGATGCTCCAATAAGACCTCCCTATAACGTTTATTTCCAGGGTGGGCTTACATTTGACCATTCAAAAATGGGGACTTTGAAAGCAATTGAATTTATAAAAAAACTAAAAAAATAAGCATATTTTTTTTTTAAAAGGTCAAAATATTTATTAGTATATTATGATGAAAATTAAAGGGTGATAATATGAAAGAGCAAATTAAAGAAAAAGTAAATTCTCTACAAGATGAAATGATTTCTTCAATACAAGAAAGTGTAAAAATACCTAGTGTTATATCTGAAGCAACTGAAAATTGTCCATTTGGTGAGAATATAGATAAAGCTTTAAGAGGCATATTAGATTTATGTAAATCTCTAGGCTTTAATACAGTATATAAAGATGGATATTATGGATATGCAGAAATAGGACAAGGTGAAAAAATGATAGGTATACTTGGTCATGTTGATGTAGTTCCAGAAGGTGATTTAGAAAGCTGGAATTATCCTCCTTTTGAAGCCGTTTTAGAAGATGGTAAATTATATGGAAGAGGGACACAGGATGATAAAGGACCTACAATATCAGCAATTTATGCAGTAAAAGCTCTTATGGATTTAAATGTAGACTTTAATAAAAGAATAAGATTCATTTTTGGGGCTGATGAAGAAAATCTTTGGAGATGTATAAATAAATATAAAGAAAATAATGAAGAAATACCAAACTATGGATTTACTCCAGATTCTAGATTCCCAATAACAAATGCAGAAAAAGGACTTTTACAAGTTCATTTAACTTGTGCTAGCAAAAGTGATATAGAATTATCAGTTGGAAAGGCTCTAAATGCAGTTCCAGGAAAAGCAATCTATAGTGGAAAATACTCTGATAAATTAAAAAAAGAACTTGATAAATTAAATTTTGAATATACTGTTGAAGGTAATAAAATCTGTATAATAGGAAAAAGTGTCCATTCAGCAGCAAGTGATACTGGTATAAATGCAGTGGCAAGACTTTGTATAGCTCTTAATAATATAGGTATTGATTCTAATATAATTAAATTTTTAGCAGAGGCTATTGGTGAAGATGCTAATGGAAATAATATAATTCCTAACTGTAAGGATGATGTATCAGGTAAACTAACAGTAAACATAGGTAGAGTAACCATTGATAGTGAAAAAGAATTTGCAGGAATAGATGTAAGAATTCCAGTAACATACAAAAAAGATGATTTTGTAAAAGAATTAAAGAAAATGACAGATAAATACAATTTAACCTATGAGGAATATGATTTCTTGGATTCAATCTACGTTCCAGAAGATACGCTTCTTGTTAAGACACTTAGAAAAGTATATGAAGAAGAAACTGGTCTTGATGGAACACCACTTTCATCTGGAGGAGCAACTTACGCAAGAGCTTTAGATAATTGTGTTGCATTTGGAGCTATTTTTCCAGGAAAACCAGAAACAGAACACCAAGCTAATGAATACTTAATAGTAGAGGATATTGTAAAGGCTGCTCAAATATATGCTCTTTCTATTTATGAATTATTAAAGATTTAATATAATATAAGGCTGTCTTGTAATAGGATTTTTTCTAGTAGGAGACAGCTTTATTGTTGTATCATAAAATAAATGATATGAATATTTAATAGATATAAAAATAATAGTAATATTTATATTAGGAGGAACTATATGAAAATAGCCATATTTTTGGGAGCAGGAGCTTCAGCAGCGGAAAATCTACCTATTCAAAATGAGCTGTTTAGCGAATATTTTAAAAAGCTAAATCCTACAAACTGTAATACTGATATGAATAGAGAATTATATATTTTCTTTAAACAGATGTTCAAAATTGATATAGTAAAAGATGATATAGATAATGCAAATTTTCCTACCTTTGAAGAAGTTTTAGGGCTTTTGGATTTAGCAGAACAAAGAAAAGAAGCATTTAGAAATTTTGGACTAGAAAATCTAAATAACAAAAGTGATAGTATACGTTTTTTAAGACAATATTTAATACTATTAATGGCTGAAGCAATTCATAATACACCTAGAACAGATAATAAATATCACAAACTTTTGGTTGAAAATCTTTTGGAAAATGATTTGCTTCTTGATACTACTTTTATTAGTGCAAATTATGATATACATATAGACAATACAGTTACGGGTTTAAGAGATAAGAATGATTTGCCAATTATGCTTGATTATGGCGTGGAGTTTACAAATTTTAAAGAAGAGTTAAATTGGAGAAAACCAAAAGAACCATTAATAAAATTATACAAGATACATGGGTCATTAAATTGGCTTTATTGCCCTATTTGTAATAGTGTAACTCTTACACCACACGAAGGTGGTGTCATGAAACTTATCAAAAATAGTTCAGAAACAAAATGTTTAGAGTGTGGTGAATTAACAGAACCTATTATAGTGCCACCAACATATTTTAAGAATATGTCGAACATATTTTTAAGTAATGTTTGGAATGAAACAGAAAAAACTTTAAGAGATACTGACCTTTTAATATTCTGTGGATATTCATTTCCTGAAGCTGATATGCACATAAAATACATGTTAAAAAGAGTTCAAACAAATAGAAAAAAATCTCCACTTAAGATAATGGTTTTTAATAATCATTTACAAAAACAAATAATTACTTTAAAGAAAGAAGAAGAAAGGTATAAACGTTTTTT
This sequence comes from Clostridioides sp. ES-S-0054-01, assembly GCA_021561035.1. NCBI lineage: Bacteria > Bacillati > Bacillota > Clostridia > Peptostreptococcales > Peptostreptococcaceae > Clostridioides > Clostridioides sp. ES-S-0054-01. Next base: position 1,957,171 of record CP067346.1, on the reverse strand, counting down.
AGGCGAAGATGTTATATTTACTAATAATTCTTTTCAAGATTTTTCAGTAAATCCCTTGAAGTTTATAAAAAATATATACTAGTGTGGTATATAATGGAATAAAATCTGATAGAAATAAAATGAATTTAGGTATATAATAGAAAATAAAAACATAGGGGGTATATAAAAATGAAGGTTTTTGATTTAACTCATGTTACACATAACGACATGCCTGTATATGCAGAGCCTAACAGACCAGATATCAAGAAAGTAGCTATTATTGAAGAAAATGGTTATCAAGAAACATTAATTAGTGTATTTTCTCACAACGGAACTCATATGGATTCACCAAGACATATGTATACTAAAGGTGATACCCTAGATAAGTTGGATATAGAAAATTTTGTTGGTAAAGCTTATGTATTGGAGCTTGAAAAGGGAAATAAGAATATAGAATTAGAATATCTAAAAAAATACGAAGATGAAATAAAAAATAGTGATTTTATAATATTTAAATCAGGTTGGTCAAAGTTTTGGGATAAAAAACAGTACTATGTAGACTATCCTACATTAACAGAAGAAGCTGCAAGTTATATAGCTAATACTAAGATAAAAGGTATAGGTATAGACATGTTATCAGTGGATAGATATGATACATCAATTTTTAAAGTGCATCATATTTTATTTGAAAAAGGAAAAATAATCATAGAAAATCTTACAAATTTAGAAAATGTTCCAGAAAAATTCCTATTTATAGCAGCTCCATTTAAGTATAATGACGCTGATGGTGCTCCGGTAAGAGCAATGGCTATTGTAGAGTAATATCTTAAAGAGGTATAGAAATAACAAAGTGTTTAAGGAGAAAAGAGAAATATGAGTAATTTGAAAGATAAAATTATAAAAGAGCAAGATGAAAATGAAGTGAGAATAAATGAAACTAAAATATATAGCGTTTTGGATAAATTAAATATTGAATATGATGTAGTAGAACATGAAGCTGTATATACGGCAGAGCAATTAGTAATTTTAGACGAAATAACAAAAGGGTGTCAATGTAAAAATTTATTTTTAAGAAATGCTAAAGGAAATAAGTATTACCTTATTGTAGTTAAAGGAGAAAAACAGGTCGATTTAAACTCACTTAAAGATAAGATAGGAAGTTCTAGATTATCATTTGCTTCACCTGAAAGATTATACAATGTACTTAAAATTCTTCCAGGAAGTGTAAATCCTTTTTCATTGATAAATGACACAGAAAGAAAAGTAGAGCTTTACATAGACAAGGATGTAATTAAAGAAGATTACTTAAATTTTCATCCTAATATAAATACTAAAACTGTAAATATATCTAGAAAAGGTTTTGAAGAATTTTTAGAATATTTAAAATATCCACTCCAAAGTATTGACATTTAAATTTTAATAATTGAAGTAAATTTTAATTAGCTAATCGAGGGGAGAAAAAATGTTTGGAGTAATAGTAAATAGTCTAGCAATTGCAGGTGGATGTATAGTAGGTCTTATAATTAAAGGTGGATTGCCTCAAAGAGTAAGTGATACTATAATGAATGGAATTGCCTTATGTGTATTGTACATTGGTATATCAGGAGCATTAGAGGGAAAAAATACATTAGTAACAATAATATCCATAGCTGTAGGTGCTTTGATAGGAGAATTAATAGATATTGACAAATGGGTAAATAAGTTGGGTGCTTTTTTACAAAGTAAATTTTCTAAAGGAAATAAAAAAGATTCTATCGCAGAGGGTTTTATATCATCTAGTTTATTATTTTGTATAGGCGCTATGGCAGTAGTTGGGTCATTAGAAAGTGGTCTTACAGGAAGTCACGATACTTTATTTGTAAAATCCGTTATAGATGGGATAGCTTCAGTTATATTTACTGCTTCTTTAGGTATAGGCGTAATGTTTTCTGCAATATCTGTATTTTTGTATGAAGGTATTATATGTATGGGAGCATCATTTTTAAATGGATTTTTAAGTGAGCCTGTAGTCACAGAAATGACAGCAGCTGGAAGTTTATTGATTATAGGTCTTGGTTTAAATGTACTTAAATTGACAAATATAAAAGTAGCAAATTTGTTGCCAGCTATATTTATACCAATATTATTTGGCACATTTGGAATAATTTAAACAATAATAATCTAAAATTTGTCTAAATTTTTTAGAAACTTTAGACAAATTTTTTATTTAGAAGGAGAATAGCTTTTATCATCAAATTAATAATTATAGTATAAATAAGTTTAATATTATGATTATAAAGTTTATATTAAATTTATTTTATTGATGAAACTAATGGGGAGGTTAAAACTCAATGATTACTTTTGATGTAAATGGAGCTATTATCAGATTTGATGATACAAAAAATAATTATAATAAGATAAGGAAAATCTTTAAATTATATGCTTTAGAAATTTCTAAAAACTTTGAAAGAGAGTGTCTGAATAGTTTTCAAAATCTAAAGCAAATATCTGATAGAGGTTTAAGTCTAGGAGAAAAATATATAGAGGAATCTTTTAAGAAGGGCATTGAGACTATAGTGAGTTTTGGAATTATAACTATAGACATCGATACCTTTAAAAGTGTTTATTGTGAAAAATATTTAGACTTCAAGAGACTTTTTAATAATTTGAATAAAACCTTTATTATACCAAATAAAAATAAAAAAAATGGTCATGCTAGTTTTTTAGAAATAGAATCAACAGTAAAGAAAATGAGCAATTATTTATACAATGATTGTTTTAAAATTCATTATGCTGTTGTAGATGCCCTTATAGAAAATCGAATAACTGAGGTACATTCTTATATTGATGAAGAATCTATAAAAAAATCTAATGCCTTATTTAATAATTATAAAGATGGTTTTATTGGTAAGGCTGATGAATGCAAAGTCGTAAAACAAATAATAACTTTAAATCCATATAGGGAAGATGTATACGAATTTTTGGTAAAAGAAGATGGAGATTTTAGTAAGGAAATTGAGAGATTAACTGAATTTTTAGGCTATGATATAAAAGAATATAAAGCATCATTAATGGATATCTACATAAATGAGTTAATGGAGAGCGATGAAAATGATGTTGAAAATGCAAAAGAAAAGATAGAAAAATATGCTAAATATATTGGATGCAGTGATGAGAATTTATATGTAGCAAGAGTTAATGCTATATATACTTTTGCAAATGCATAATTTGGACACTTATTACACACAACATTCTGGTTAAAAATTAAGTGGAAAATTTGACCTTTGAAACTCAAACTTAATAAAGAATCTGTCCTAGAATTTATTATCATAGGACAGATTCTTTATTAAATAAAATTATTTTAACCAAGAAGGATTTCCAGGTATAAATATTCGTTTACCAAATTTTGAAGTATACTCATCTAAAGCTTTTTCAATAAGCTCGTTATTACCCTTAAAAGAAGTGGTATTTTTTATAGTTTCAAGATTTTGGCTAAATGGGCAAGCAGATATACACATACCACAATCTGTACCTAAATATCTCCATTTAATATAGCATGTCTCATGTTCAATTACCCAATTATATTTTCCATCATCACTAATTTTAATATCATTAGAAAGTGAATGAGAAGGGCAGTTAAAAGAGCATTTTTTACATACCTTACAAAAATCTTCTAGTCCAAAATCAACATATTCATCTTCTAATAGAGGAATATCTGTAGTAACAACACCTAATCTAAGTCTAGAGCCATAATCTTTATTTGTAAGTATAGCATTTCTTCCTATATCCCCCAAGCCAGCATCACGAGCTATAAAAACAGGCATTACTAAATAATTAGCATCCATATGATTTCTAGCATCATATCCCAAGTTTCTTATATAGTAACTTAAAATCATACCGACGATAGATGCATCTACATAACACTTTGATGTTTCTATAACTTCACATATCATTGGAGCTCTATTTATCATTTCTTTATCCATCTCACATCCAAATACAATTGCATACTTGTGAGTTAGATTAACTTCTTCACCATAATTTTCTTCATGTCTACCCCTATTTGTATAAATATGATAGTCTCTTAATTTAGTTATACCAACTACAGAAGCTCCATATTGTTTTGCAAGACCCTTTATTTTTTTTGCCATTGACTTTGCATCTACATCTACTTTAGTATCAGAAACTTTTCCTTCACATAAAGATTTGATGTCAGATAGAAAATCAAATGCACTACTTGCCATTGGAGAGTTTAATTCGTTGTAAGTCATTGTTCCTTCACTACATAAATTTGGTCTATTTCTTATACTATCATCAATTTCTTTTTTGTCAGGATTTTTCTTATAATAGTCATTGTAAGCATTGCTGTCCTTTTTATAATTTGCCCTTGCAAACATAGTATTTCTCTCATCAACCCTTTTCAATTCTATTCCCCCTAGTAAAAATATATTTAAAAAATATAACACTATTGTTGTATAATTTAATTATATAGGAACAACGTTATATTTTCAATTTAAGTGTAATTTAGGCGTATTGAATTTTTAGCTAAATTTTTAAGTGAAAGTGGTATACCTATTATAACTAATGATAACCTAGAATCAATTAAAATGTTTTATAAAATATACTCCCAAAATGAGTAATCCTAGGGCATAAGTAAGATTTAGAATTATATAAATTTCTAATAATCTTGTTTAAATTATCTAAATATATCTTATCTAGGAACATTAAATAAACCTCTCAATAGATATAACTTGAAGAGTCGTATCTATTAAGAGGTTTTAACAAATTTTCAAGTTAATCTATTTAACCTAAAAAATTTAACTCTAATTAAAATATACTATTTTGTATAGTTATCGAAATATCCTTGTATGTAAATAATAGGAGTCCCCTTATCTCCACTTCCAGATGTTAAATCTGCTAAAGAACCTATAAGGTCTGTTAATCTTCTTGGAGTAGTACCTTGAGAAACCATGTTTCCTGTTAAATCATCAGATTTATTATCTTTTTCAACTATGTATTTTGAAATTGCTTCTTTTAACTCATCACCAGATAAGTCAGCAAAATCATTATCTGCTAAGTATTTTAATTTTACTTCGTTTGGAGTTCCCTCTAGCCCTTTTGTGTAAGCAGGAGATACTACTGGGTCAGCTAACTCCCATATTTTTCCTACAGGGTCTTTAAAAGCTCCATCTCCATAAACCATTACTTCTACATTTTTCCCTGTGATTTCTTTTATATCACCTTGGATTTTGTTTACAACTTCATCACAATTTATAGGGAATAATTTTACTGTTTCTTCTGTAGCTTTGTTTGAACCTAAAAGTCCATATTGGTCATTATAACCACTACCATCTACACTTGTTGTCATTATATCATCAAGTGAATATACTTTTTTAGCTCCATTTTGTCTTAAAATTCTCTTTGTTCTTTGTCTTGTATGTATATCACAAGTTAAAATACTTGTTGTATAGTCGAGAATAGTCTTTGGATTATTAGCAAATATTATTTCTACTTCTGCACCACAATCCTTGATTAAATTCTTATAATAATCAACATAATCTACACCAGTAAATGTGTGTTTGTTATACCCAAATAGCTCTCTATATTTTTCTTCTGTTAAAACATCTGACCAAGGATTTATTCCCTTATCATCAAGCTCATCAATGCTTATTAAGTGGTTTCCAACTTCATCAGAAGGGTAGCTTAACATTAATACAACTTTTCTACATCCTTTTGCAATCCCTTTTAAACATATAGCAAAACGATTTCTACTTAAAATTGGGAATATAACACCAACAGTGTCCTCTTCAAATTTATCTTTTATATCTTTTGCAATATTGTCAACATGGGCATAATTTCCCTGTGCTCTAGCTACAACAGCTTCTGTAACTGCAATTACATCTTTATCTCTAACTTCAAAGTTTTCACTTTTTGATGCATTTAAAACAGAATCAACAACTATTTTAACTAAGTCATCCCCTTGTCTTATAATAGGAGCTCTAACCCCTCTTGAAACAGTTCCAACTAATCTATCCATTATCTAAAATCCTCCTAAAGAATTAATATTGTCATATTAGTACCATGTATATTATAATTCAAATATGATTATAAGTAAAATAAATAATACTAATATTTGACATAAGGAGTAATTATATATGAATATAAAACTTGAATTATATAAGGTTTTTAACGCAGTTGTAAATAATAAGAGTTTTTCTCTTGCTGCTAAAGAATTGTTTATGTCACAGCCAGCTGTAAGTCAGTCAATAAAACAATTAGAAGAACAATTAGATACTTTGTTGTTTTATAGAAATAATAAAGGTGTAAAATTAACTCCAGAGGGAAAAATTCTAAGTGAACATGTCAATACTGCATTAAAGTTAATAGCATCAGGAGAGGACAGAATAAATAAATTTAAAAAATTAGAATATGGTTCTCTAAAAATAGGAGTAGGAGATACAGCTGCACGTTTTTTCTTATTAAAATATTTAGAAATTTTTCATAAGAAGTATCCACACATACATGTATCTACAATAAATAGAACGAGTAGAGAACTTATATCGTTACTCAAAGATGGGAATATAGATATAGCAATTATAAACATGCCAATAGAAGATGATACACTAAATATTGTTGAATGTATTGAAATACATGATATATTTGTGTGTGCAAATGATTACATAGAATACAAAGATAAAAAAATATCACTAGAAGAATTAAATACATTGCCCTTAATAATGCTAGAAAATAAAGCAAATTCAAGATTTTATGTAAATGAATATTTTTTATCAAAAGGTATAAAACTAAACCCAGATATAGAATTGGGTTCTCATGAATTACTTTTAGAATTTGCGTATATAAATCTTGGTGTATCTTGTGTTATAGAAGAATTTAGCGTAGATTATCTGGAAAACGGAAAATTATTTAAATTGGATATAAAAGAGCCAATACCTAAGAGAAATATAGGTTACTGTCATTTAAAAGATATATCCTTGTCCTTAGCAACAAAAGAATTTTTAAGTATGATATCTAGCAATATATAAATTATAATACATATTTTACAAGTAGATTAATATAAAAATAGAGATAAGTTAGTAAGTTTAAAAGATTCATATAATAACTAGTTTTTATTAAAAATAAAAATAAGGTTAATTTGAGAACATTTATATAATTAATATCGTATTTTAAATATGAACAGTGTATTTAGATTAATGTATAAAGGGGGATTAGAAATGTCTGATTCTGAATATCCTCAAATGAAAACCTTAGAAACTAGAAATTGTATATTAAGACCTGCATCATTAGATGATGTTGAAGATTTTTTTGACTGTTATAAAAATAAAATAGTAGTAAAACATTTACCATTTAGTGAGCATAAATCTTTAGAAGATACAAGAAAATTTATAAAATCCTTTTTTCTAAATCCATATAAAAAAGGAAAAATTGGACACTTTGCTATAGTATATAAAAGAGATAATAAAGTTATTGGAAATATGGGGTTTAATAATATAAATCCTAAAGCATTGGAAGCAGAAATAGGTATATGTATAAATCCAAACTATTGGGGACATGATTTTGCTACTGAGATAACCAAGAGAGTAATACAGTATGGATTTAAAGAACTAAACTTAAATAAAATAATTGCAATAACCTATGAAGAAAACCAAAATTCTACAAAATCATTAGATTTATTAGGATTTAAATTCACAGGAAAATATATCAAAAAAATTCATGCTGGAAACATTGTAAAAAATATTCCTTGTTATCAATATGAATTGAAAAAACAATAGATATAACCATTTAATATTTATGATAATTATTTAGTAATGATTGTTTTCTAAATAAAATTTCAATAAAGTGGTTGCCTCAAATGGTCGCCTCAAAATATAGATAAGCCTATTTTTGATTGTTGAAATACCTAAAATACATTTGATTTTATAAAAAAAGAGTGTCTCATTAACTTTTTAGTTCGCGAGACACTCTTTTTGAATAAATCGTATTTTAATTAAAATAGTATATATCCTTAAAGTATTAATTTTTTATTAGTTCTCTAAATTTTTAAATCCTTCTCCAAGAACTTCATGTACATCTGTAACAATAACAAATGCAGTAGGGTCAGTTCTTTTAACTAATCTCTTTAGATAAAGTTCTTGTTTTTTAGAAACTACGACTAATAGAACTTCTTTATTTTCTCTAGTGTATCCACCTTTACCATCAAGAATAGTAAGACCTCTATCAAGTTCTTCAGTTATAGCTTGTCTTAAACTTTCAGGCTCATCAGAGATAATAAAAAATGCTTTTGAATGGTCAAATCCTTCCATTATCATATCTGCTATTTTTATTAATACACAAAGTGCTATACCAGAGTAAAGAGCAGTTTCTAAACTACGATTTACTATACCAGAAGATATAACAACCATTCCATCTAAACACGACATGAATTTTGTAGCTTTTATTCCTGGGAATTTCTTACTAAGTATGAGTGCAATTAAGTCTGTTCCCCCAGTAGAAGCATCTGATTTAAACATTATTCCTAAACCTATACCAACTAAGATTCCTCCTGCAATAGAAGACAATAGTAAGTCATTAGTAAATCTTAACTTTGATAATGGGTCTGTTAATTGGACTATAGCAGAAAACACGACTGTTCCAAATAACGTTTTTAATGAATTTTTTGTACCCATAATTCTAAAAGCAAGTATTACTAATGGGACACCTATAATTAACATGATAGCTGATACTGGAAGTCCTGTAACCTTGTTTAGTACTAATGATAGACCACTAAGTCCTCCAGGAGCAATTGTATGTGGTTTTAAAAACATATTTATACCAATACTCATTGATATACAACCCAAAAATAGTCCAAGCATTTCAAGTAAAATTGGCGACTTTTGTTTTTTCATATAAACACCTCCATGAACTTGTCACAATTTAATATTATAACATATTTGCCCAGTTTATATTATATAAAATTTCTTGATATAAGTAATTTCAAGTATTTCATTATTCTTAATATTTTTGAATTTTTATATAGTGTTTTCATATCTTTACTGATGTTGTTACACTCCTATGAAGTTTTTTATATATTATAATTTTTTTATTCTTTTATAAAGTATCCCCTATAAAGATGGTTCTATGAAAATTTTCTCTATACTGTTTAACGTATATAGAGATTTTGTGTATAATTATAAGGTATTTAATGGAAAAATTTATCTTACTTTTATATGTTATCAAAAGGATTTATTAAATACAACAGACAGCTTGATAACATATAATTATATAAATATAATTTATGTAGATAGTTGTATTTTTAAATAAATTTTTACATATCAATAATTATTGTCTATTTTATATAAGCAACAATCAAACTAAAATAAAAGTTTAAGAAAAGAGTTGATTAAATGCATAAACCTAGTTATAAAACAGTATTTCATTCATACATTATTTTTTTCATGATTTTTATTTGCTTAATCCTGACAGTAATAGGTATTTTCTTATCACTTATTACTATTCAGAAACCAAATGGGGAATTTATTCGTAGTGACTGGCCGAAAAAATTTACAGAAAACTTTAATGAACAAATCGTATTTATAGATAATAAGCCACAAGTAAAACAGTCTGGGTTAGAAAAGCTTCGAGAAAATCAATTGTGGTTGCAAATTTTAGATTCTAGTGGAAATAGAGTTTATGGGTTTTTAGAACCAAAAGAGCATAAAGATTATTATTCTAATTCTGAATTATTAACATTAGCTAACCAAAATAATTCAAGTAATGGAACTGTATACTTTAATACAATTAAAAATAATAAAAATGACTATATTTATATTATATATTTTCCATTAAATATATCTAAAGTGAAGATGTTTTTTGATGGAGGTAAATTTATAGGTGGTAAATCAATTGTATTTTCAATCATAGGGATTATATTTTTAATAATTTTGATTTCTGGAATTGCTTATGGTTACTGGGTAACAAAGTGCATATCAAATATTACATCTGCTGTTAGTGATATTTCAAAACGAAGCTATCTTCCAGTTAATATTAAAGGTGTTTTTGCTGATATATATAATAGTTTAAATATTTTAAATGAAGAAATTCATAGAAGTGATGAGATACAAAATAAAACTGATATTATGAGAGAAGAGTGGATTTCAAATATAACTCATGTTTTAAAAACTCCACTTTCACCAATAAAAGGGTATGCAGAGCTTCTTACAGATAGTAGTACTAATTATTCACCTGAAAAAGTATATAAATATGCTTCAATCATGTTAAAGAATATAGAATATACAAATACACTTATAAACGATTTAAAATTAACCTATCAATTAAAAAATGGAATAATTCCTTTAAATAAAAATAAATATGATTTAGTAAGATTCTTGAAAGAATTATCCATTGATATTTTAAATTATCCAGAATATGAATCAAATATAGTTGAATTTAAGAGTAATATAGATAATATTAACTTTGATTTTGATTGTACACTATTAAAACGAGCTTTTAGTAATCTTATTGTCAATGCTTTTACATATGGAGATAAAAATACTAAAGTTTGTGTGCATATAACATTAAATGAAAGAATTGAAATCATTATATCTGATAATGGAAAAGGTATGTCAAGAGAAGAGGCATCAAATTTGTTTAATCGTTATTATAGAGGAAGCAATACAAAACAAAAAACAGAAGGAACTGGTTTAGGACTAGCAATAACGAAGCAAATTATTGAAGTTCATGGAGGAAATATATCTGTTGAAAGTATACCTGGATTAGGTAGCTCATTTTATATCATCTTTCCTATTTAATTAAGGTTAATTAAGGTCAAATAAAAAATATATTAAGGTTGATAGATTATTATATTTATATAGTAGTTTATCAATCTTTTTTATTTAAGAGGTGATTTGATTAAAAATATTATAAATAGAATGATAAAAGTATGGAGGAGTCTATTAGAGATTTAATTTAGATTAAAGCATAAAAATATTAGATTGAAATATCTTAGATAAGGGAAGAAGGTGTAAATTTGAAAATTATATTAAAGTATATTTTCACAAATATTAAAGAACGAAAAATTAGAACAGCAGTTATGTTATTGTCCCTAGTTTTATCAACAGTTTTACTTTTTGTTTCATTCTCAATTGGATTATCTTATAAAAGTGCACAAAGAAAAATGGCAAAAGGTATGTATGGTACAGCGACTATATCTGTCCAAAGTAAAAATCCAGATATATTAACCAATTTAGAAGACATACCTGATTTAAATGCTATAAAATCAAAGGTTGGTGTATTGGAAAGCTCTGCTATTTATAATAAAGGGGGATACTATGAAGAATTTAGTCTTATATCAGCAGACTTAAGTCAACTAAATAAAATCAACAAGCCACGATTAGAAAATGGCGATAGTATTACTGATTTTTCTGGTGATAAAATTATTCTTCCAAATCGCTTTACATCAAAATATAAAATAAAAAAAGGTGATTCTATTACTTTACAGATTTATGGAAAGTCTTATACTTTTCAAGTTAGTGATATTGCATCTTATGATACAGTATTTTTGAGGAATACAAGAGGTGTAAATGCACTGCTACCCAAAGAGACTCTATCAAAAATTATAAATAAAGGCAGTGGATATACAAGAGTTCTTATAGAGTCAGAAGAAGAAATTACAGAAAATCTAGTAAATAAATTATCCGAAGAACTTTCTACTGAAAAATATATGGTATCAAATACTATAAATGAAACTAAGATAATTTCAGATGCTAGACAAAAGACAATGCCTTTCTTTTTAATAAGTTTTTTTGCGTTAACCCTTAGTATATTTATCATATACAGCAGTTATAAGGTTATTACATTAGAACGTCTTCCTTTTATTGGAACATTTAGAAGTATTGGTGCCAATGAAAAAACTGTAACTCGTATATTGATGCTTGAAAGTATATTATACGGAAGTATGGGAGGATTAATTGCTATTCCTATTGGTGTAGTTGTTTTAAATTTAATGCTTCATGGGTTAGGAAATTCTCTCGAACAAGGAATATCAATTGTAGTAATATCACCCATTGGAGTGATTATATCTGTTATAGTAGCAATAATCGTTTCTTCATTTAGTGCATATATACCTGTTAAAAAAGCTAGCCATTTGCCGATAAAAAATATTGTACTAGGAACAGTAGAAGAAAAGAATGTTTCAAATCGTTCTATACTTTTTATAGGAAGTATAATGTTTATTTTATCTATTTTACTTCCAAGAATATCCCCTGAAAATACATTGTATCTAGCTGGTGGATTTTCATTACTGGGATTAATTGTAGCTACTATTGTGTTGATTCCTCTTATTACTGATATCATGTCTATAGTTTTTGAGTTTGTTTATAAAAATATTTTAGGGAATGAGGGTAAATTAGCTGCTAGAAATATGAAAAATAACAAAAATATAATACAGAATATCACTTTACTATTTATAAGTATTTCTGCAGTTATTGCAATAAGTGTTGTTGGTAACTTTGTTAAAACTTATATAACAGATGTGTTTCGTGACGCAGAATTACAAGGTTTTGCAGATGGAAAGATGAATGAAGAGTTTATTGAAGATGTTAGACATATGGATGGAATTAAAAAAATATTACCTCTTTATGTTATGAATAATGAGATTTCTGGTAATGGTGTAACATTATCAAGACTAGAGGGTACAGATAATATAAAACTATATAACTCTATGTTTGGAATCAATTATACAAATTTTGAGATAAAAAAACAAGTAATAGAAGCTTTTAATGATAAACGTTCTGTTATTTTGAATGAAGATACTCCTTTAATAAATATTCACGATAGGACAGGATATAATATATGTTAAAAAAAGAAAGTATTCATTTTATAAATAAAAATAGGTCACTTATAGTTTGTGAAGACAATTTTGTTTATCTCTTGCCTTGTATGCAATTAAAAAATTGGATATCGAATTTTACTATATCGTTTCCAAATCAAACAATAATTTCTGATAATTATACGATTATTCCTCATGGAAGTGTAACTTTGGTGTTTTTTTATGATGCCGCAGGGTTACATAGTCTATTATTTGGTCCAACTACTAAACCAAAAACAGTAGGAAATATTGCTAATAGATGTGATGTTATACTAATTATAGAATTTCAACCTGCTGGTTTTTTCCCGCTTATAGGTATACAGCAAAGTGAACTTATTGATAAAGTTGTTCCATTTTCTATAATTAATACTTCATTAGATTTAGAAATTAAAAAAATATTTAATGAATCTTTATCTATAGATAAATTGATTTTAAAGTTGGAAGAATTATTGATTTCTAATATTAAAATTGAATACTCATATGAGTTTATTTTGGCAATTCAGTTGATTATTCAAAACTATGGAAACATATCTTCACAAGAAATTTCTAAAAAAGTATTTTATAGTTCTAGGCATTTAAACAGACTCTTTAATCAGTACCTAGGGTTGAGTATGAAGTCATTTTCTCGTTTGGTACGTATTAATAAATCTATAAAACTTCTAAACAATAATAAAACTTCATTGATGTCTATATGTAATGAATTAGGATTCTATGATATACCACATTTTATTAAAGATTTTAAAATTGTCTGTGGAATAACTCCTCAAAAATACCGAGCTAATATGTCTGATTTTTACAGTGAAATTGCAAAATTTTAAGTTATAATACTTATAACAAAGAAAGGATAGTGATAAGATGAAATTTGGAGGAGTATTGCTAATTGTCAAAGACATAAATAAATCAAAAAAGTTTTATGAAGATGTTATGGAGCAAAAAATCACATTAGATTTAGGAGAACATGTATCATTTGAAAATGGATTTGGATTACAAAGTAATTATAAAGCTATAATTGGATATGATTTACCAATATATCAACAATCAAATAACTTTCAGTTGTATTTTGAGGTTAATGATATCAAACAATGGGAAAGTAAGATAAATAGAATAGGAAATATTGAATTTTTACATTATATAAAAGAATACCCATGGGGTCAAAGAACTTTTAGGTTTTATGATTTTGATAAAAATATTATAGAAATTTCAGAAAGTATGGAAAGCGTCATAAAGAGGCTTTTAAAACAAGGTTTAGCTTTAGAAGAAATTTCAAAACGCACTATGTATCCAGTTGAATTTATTACACAATTTCAACAATTATAAAATATTAAAATATATAATTTTTTCTTTATATTGCAAAAAACAAAGGCTTGGGGCATAATAGAAAAATACTTGAAATAAATTACATACTTAATGTTTGAATTTAGCTTAAAAATGAAAAGACGAAGAAATTTATACTTGGAGGTAATTACGTTATGCATGATGAACTGAAAATCAAAATGTACTCATTTACGATGGATTGCAAAGACCCACATGAATTAGCAAAATTTTATGCAGCGTTACTCAATTGGGAAATAGCATTTTATAATGAAGAATATGCATGTGTTGGTGCTCAAGGAACAAATCAGGGAACATATCCTGGTATAACATTTCAACGAAATTCTGAGTATAAACCGCCTGTGTGGCCAGAAAAACCTGAATCTCAACAGCAAATGGCTCATATGGATTTCGCTGTTAATGATTTAGAAGAAGCAGTTCAATATGCAATTCATTGTGGAGCTACAATCGCAGAGGAGCAATTTACTGATGACTGGAGAGTTATGATTGACCCAGCTGGACACCCTTTTTGCTTATGTCAGATGAAATCAATTATGGAAAGTAGCCATTTTTCATTGTTATAGATCAAAATATTGTTTATTAATTACAAAAAAGCACAACAGTATATACCGTTGTGCTTTTACTTATTATACATGAATACACTAAAAAATATAAATAGTAGAGCTTTATCAATAATGATAATTTTTAAAAAATAGTATTTTTTTATTGAATAATTTCTTAGATATTTTAAAGTATATAAATTTTGCATATATGAATTGGACATTATCAAATGTGTTATAATATTAAAACAACAAATAAAATTATTATATTTTTTAGAATAATAATTTTATTTGTTTACTAAGTTTATGATAGGGTATTTATTTAAGGTAATAAAATATTATATAAAATATTTTAAAGTCTTAGGTAATATTAGGTAGAAGTTTTAGTAAAATATGCAAAAACTAATTGATTATGTACCTTGTATGGGTATATAATAGATATTGTTTTAATAAAATATTTGAAAGGGAATGATTTGATGAAAATTACTTTACCAGAAACAGCTATTGATACTTTAAAAAGTATCTTAAAAGACAATCAAGATAAACCTAATAATATAAGAGTATACTTTGCAGGTGTTGGTTGTGGAGGTCCTTCTTTTGGATTAGCTTTAGATGAGAAAAAAGAAGATGACTTAACTTATGAAGTTGGAGAATTACAATTTGTAATGAGCTCTGATGAGTATAGTCAGTATGGAGATATAATAATAGAAGATACAGGATTTGGATTTAGAGTTATTCCTGAAAATATGAAAGATCAAGGTGGAGGAGGATGCTCTGGTTGTTCAGGGTGCCACTAAGATTAACTTTTTAGTAAGTTAAGAACTCTCTTTATAGAAATAAATTTCTATTTTAAGTGAGTTCTTTTTATTTTTTTGTGAGATAATGTATAATAAAAAATGTATTTTACTAATTTTTTATATGTAAGGAGAACTATTGTGAGAAGAAGACGAAAAAAAGGTGCAGATGAAAAACTTTTAAGTTATACAAAATATGTTTTAAGAGACGATATAGAAAAATTAAAGGGCAAGTGGAATTTGAAGTTTGGAAATGATAATCCAATACACGTTGAATTTGGAACTGGAAAAGGTAAGTTTATAACAACTTTAGCCAAACAGAATTCTGATATAAATTATATTGCTATGGAACTTAAGGAAGAAGTTCTTTTAAAAGCTGTTGAAAAAGCAGATGACTTTAATTTGAATAATATACTATTTTTATGGGGAGATGTAAGTAGTATCTTAGATTACTTTGAAGCTGAAGAATTATCGAGAATTTATATAAATTTCTGTGACCCATGGCCTAAAAATAGATGGAGTAAAAGAAGGCTCACTCATTCTAGATTTTTAGAAATGTACAATAAGGTTTTGAAAGATAATGGCGAAATTCACTTTAAAACAGATAATGAAAAATTATTCGAGTTTAGTTTAAATGAAATTGCTGCAAATAATTGGCTATTGAAGAATATTTCTCTTGATTTAGGAAATAGTGAGTATAAAAATAATGTTACAACAGAGTATGAAGACAAATTTATGTCACAAGGTATGCGAATATTTAGATGTGAAGCTAAAAAACGTAACTAGCAATATGTTTATAAGTTTAATAGTAGAAATTTATTTTAATTTATATTAATAAAGTGTACGAAAGTAGGTATATATAACAAGGAAACAGAACCCTCTCATAGAAATTAAATTACTATGATAAAAAATTTATGTGGGAGGGTACTATGAATTTAGCTAATTTAATACCATTTATTATTTCTGCAGCAGCTTTAAGTCCAATAAATTCAAATGATAAGGTTTTAAGTGAAAATCAACTTAAAGATATTTTTCCTGATGCGAATCTAAGAGCAGTTGTAAAACGATATATAAACCCAGATGAGATGACTATAAGCAATATAAAGGCTTTAGATGGAGAATTTTATGCAACTGGTGAGAGCATTTCGAATTTAAAAGGTATATCATATCTTGAAAATGTAGACAATTTTATTTTTTGGAACAATAATATAAAAGAAGTTCCTAGAGAAGCTTTAAGTCTAAAAGATATGGATTCAATCAATCTTGCCAATAATTATTTGATTGATGACGGTGTAGTAAATTCTCTTTCTCATAATGGTGTAGATGTAAATTACGATTTAAATTTTATTGATACAAAAGATAATCAGTATAAACTGGACTCTAAATATCATAATGTTGATATAGCAAAAGGTGAAAGTATTGATTTGAGAAAAATAATTACGAAGAAAATTGATAGTTATTATAAATACTGGGAAGTTACTGATAACCTTCCAAAAGATTTAGATTTTATTGTGTCTGTAAGTGATAAGAGTGTACTTTCATGTGAAGATATGATAGTTAAAGGTAATAAAACAGGTCAAGCAGTAGTAAAAGTTATATTAAGCAACAAAAATGATTTAAATACATCTCAAGAAGTTCTAATTACTGTCAATGTAAAATAATATGTAAACTTATTCAATCATTCTATTTTCAATTTAAGTGTATAATCAAAATAAAGGTTGCTAGTAACAGAACACTAATATTAGTGCTTTGTTACTAGCAACCTTATAGAAATCTATAAAAAAATAGATTATCTAAAAAATTCCATTTCTTCTGTTAGTAGCCCATATTCCTATTAAAATTATCAATGAATATATTATATACAAAACTATTCTTATATACTGGACATCTAATCCAAAAAATTCAATGTTATTCTGTGAGGTATGTAACATCACAAGGACTGCAGATATACCAATAAGCAAAGGATTGATTACTATTTGCTTATCAGTTCTTAAAATCATTATTTTACCCATCCAAATTATTGATAATATAAAAAATAAAATTTTAAGACCAAATTCTAATGTATCTACCAAAGCGAAAACATCCCTTCATTTATAATAAATTTTCAGCTCAACAAAAATATAAAACCCTATAAATAACTTTTAAGCCTGTACTAAATCTATAATAATATAACTCAATTAAGCACTATAAAACTTTACCTACATTAATATATACTACACTATACTTTAAATTTCTTAAACATAAATTAATGAAATTAACAAAATTTTATTCATAAGCATATAAAGATATATTTCACTATTTAAGTGCATATCATTATATATACAGTTTTAGGAGGTGAGGTATATGGAATCTAAATTTTTTAATTGGTACACTCAATCCTTAGGAGGAACTTTTGGCATTATATCATGTATATGCGCCTACTTAAATGGATACATGTTTGTTTATACAAATAGTGCTAGCAAATATTTTGAAAGTATAGGATTTTTGGGAATAATTTCAAGTTATACACTACTTCCACTTTGTATGCTTACTTTGGTATTTGGAGTTATATATTCTTATACTCCAGAAACATCCGACAAAAGTATTTTTAATATACCTTTTTTTACTTTAAATAAAAGATTAATACTTACTACAGTAGTTTTTGGTTTTATAGGCGCTAGAGTTTATTTTATAGTTCCTGCAATTTTAATAACTTTTAACCTATATAGCAATATTTTAATAGATAAACTAAAGTGTATACTATGTAAGAATAAAGAAAATGATACTAATTTGAAAGAAAGCGAAGTCTAAATTGCATAATATTGGTATTTGTCTTAAAAATTCCCGAGATATTAATTTGCATTCTCTTGTATTTTGCAAAAAATATTGAATTTTATTCATTTTATACTTATAATTTATATTAATAATGGAAAATTAAAACAAATATAAGTTACTGGTTGTTAATTTAAAATTAAAAATATATATTTATGTGTTGATTCTCTAGTCAGCACTTTTTCTTTTATAAATTTGTTTTTTGTGATATAATATTAGCACCAGGTAATAATACAAGGGGGTAACAACATGAACATCAATGAAATTAAGGAACTATTAAAGGTTATAGACTCAACTAACTTAGAATATGTAAAACTTGAAAATAGTGATTTAAAATTAGAAGTATCTAAAAAAGCTCAAGCTACAAATTCACCTGTTTTAAGTGTACAACAAGAATCAGTAGTAGATCTTTCCTTAGAAAAGCCAGTTATAAATGATATACCTGTCGAATCTAATGAGAATTTATCGGTAGTAGTAGCTCCTTTGATGGGGACATTCTATGATTCTCCAAGCCCAGATGCAGATAGCTTTGTTAAGGTTGGCGATGTAGTTGAAGAAGGCGATACTTTATGTATATTAGAAGCAATGAAGCTTATGAATGAGATAACAAGTGAAATTAAAGGTGAAATAATTGAAGTATTAGTTGGTAATGAAGAACTAGTAGAATATAATCAACCTTTATTTAAGATAAAACCATTGTAGTAGGAGGTATTTAAGTTGATAAAAAAAATACTAGTTGCAAATAGAGGCGATATAGCAGTTAGAATCATCAGAACGTGTAAAGAACTAGGTATAAAGACTGTTGCTATCTATTCTGAAATAGATAAAGATTGTTTTCATAGATATATAGCTGATGAATCTATTTGCATAGGACCAAACAATATAAGCAAGAGCTATAATAATATAGAAAATATAATATATCTTGCTCTTAAATTAAAGTGTGATGCTATTCATCCAGGTTTTGGATTTTTATCAGAGAATCCTGAATTTGCAAAGCAATGTGAAGAGAACAACATTATTTTTATAGGTCCAACAAGAGAACAAATGATTTTGATGGGAGATAAATCTAGAGCAAGAGAAACTATGATGGAGTTAAATATCCCTGTTGTTCCTGGTTCAGAATCTGTTTTGAAAACTAAGGAAGAAGCTTTAGAAGTTGCAAGAGAAATTGGATATCCTGTTATGATAAAAGCCTCAAGCGGAGGCGGTGGAAAAGGTATGAGAATCGTTAGAAAAGAAGAAGAGCTTTTTTCAAGTTTTGATATGGCGAGCTCAGAAGCTCTAGCAGCATTTTCTAATAGCGATTTATATATGGAAAAATTTATAGAAAATCCTAGACATATAGAAGTACAGGTATTTGGAGATAAACACTCAAATGCAATACATTTAGGTGATAGAGATTGTTCTATGCAAAGGAGAAATCAAAAAGTAATAGAAGAATCTTTAAGTCCATACCTTTCAGATGAAGAAAGACAAAAACTTCATAAAATCGCAGTAGATATAGTAAAAGGTGTAGGTTATATCGGTGCTGGTACTATTGAGTTTATAGTTGACAAAGATAAAAACTTTTATTTTATAGAGATGAATACAAGAATACAAGTTGAACATCCAGTTACAGAGATGGTAACAAATCTTGACCTTATAAAACTTCAAATATCTATAGCTAATGGGGATGAAATTCCTTTTAAACAAGAAGATATTACTTTTAGAGGTCATGCTATTGAGTGTAGAATAAATGCAGAAGATTCATCAAAGAATTTTGCTCCATCACCAGGTAAGATAGAATCATTAAATTTACCTGGAGGTTTTGGTGTTAGATTTGATACTTTTGTATATGCAGGATATACTATACCACCTTTATATGATTCTATGATAGGTAAATTAATATGTTGGGCTGAAACTAGAGAAGAATGTATAAATAGAATATATAGAGCTCTAGATGAAATTATTGTAGAAGGTATTAATACAAATGTAGAATTCCAAAAGGCACTTGTAACAAGTGAGGAGTTTAGAGAAGATACTCATCATACCAAATTTATAGAAGATGTCTTTATGAAGAAAGAATTTGCTACATTATAAGGAGTAAATAGATTATGATAAAAAAATTTTTATCATCAAAAGAATCTAAGTATGTTACGATTTCTTTAGATGACAACTTTAAAAAAAATAGTGTAGATGATAAATTTTGGACCTATTGCAAAGGTTGTGATAGTCATGTATTTAGAAAGGACATAGAAGAAAATTCATTTGTATGTCCAAAATGTTCAAGACATTATGGCTTAAGAGCAAGAAAAAGAATAAACTTATTGATTGATAAGGGAACTTTTATGGAATTTAATTCTGATGTAGAATTTCAAAATCCACTGAATTTTCCTAACTACAAAGAAAAAATAGACTCTTATAAGGAAAAAACAAACGAGTCAGAAGCTGTTGTCACAGGTTATGGAAGAATAAATGGAATTAAAACAGTTATTTGTGTAATGAATCCTGATTTTATGATGGGAAGTATGGGTTCTATTGTTGGAGAGAAAATAACTTATTCAATAGAA
Source organism: Clostridioides sp. ES-S-0054-01 (assembly GCA_021561035.1). Lineage (NCBI taxonomy): Bacteria > Bacillati > Bacillota > Clostridia > Peptostreptococcales > Peptostreptococcaceae > Clostridioides > Clostridioides sp. ES-S-0054-01. The sequence goes on along the minus strand of CP067346.1, from coordinate 1,936,329 downwards.
TATGCTGCTGAAAATAATTTACCTATAATTATTTGTTCTGCTTCAGGAGGAGCTAGAATGCAAGAAGGTATGGTATCTCTTATGCAGATGGCAAAGACTTCTCAAGCACTTTCTAAACTTGAAGAAAAATCATTACCATATGTATCAGTTCTAACTGACCCTACTACTGGAGGAGTAACTGCTAGTTTTGCTATGCTTGGAGATATTATAATTTCTGAGCCAAATACCTTGATAGGTTTTGCAGGTCCAAGAGTAATAGAACAAACAATAAATCAAAAACTTCCTGAAGGATTTCAAACTTCTGAGTTTTTACTTGAAAAAGGTTTTATTGACATGATAGTAGATAGAAGAAAAATGAAGGAAGTATTATATCAAATTCTTGCTATGCACAAGAAATAGGGCATGAAGGAGGAACTGTTTTGATTGAAAATAATAGTGAAAAAATAAAGGTTTTGGAAAATGATATTAAACAATTAATAACTATTTCTGAGGCAAATAATATAGATTTAAGCGATAAAATAAATTCACTTAATGAGAAATTGGAAAAGCTTAAAGAAGATGCCTTTTCACATCTATCACCATATGAGAAGGTAATGTTAAGTAGAGATATAAAAAGACCTACGACGTTGGAATACATAGAACATATTTGTTCTAATTTTTTAGAGCTTCATGGAGATAGGCTTTTTAAAGATGACCCTTCTATAGTTGGAGGAATCGGTCAGATAGGAAGATTTAATGTCACTATAGTTGGTCACCAAAAAGGAAGAGATACAAAAGAAAATATAAAAAGAAATTTTGGAATGCCTCATCCAGAGGGATATAGAAAAGCGTTAAGACTTATGAAACAAGCTGAAAAATTTAATAGACCGATAATAACATTTATTGATACATCAGGAGCTTTTTGTGGCCTAGAAGCAGAAGAAAGAGGACAAGGAGAAGCTATTGCAAGAAACTTACTCGAAATGAGTAAACTTTCTGTTCCAGTAATCACTTTTGTAATTGGTGAAGGTGGTAGTGGAGGAGCTTTAGGTATTGGAGTGGGCAATGATGTTTGTATGTTAGAACATTCAGTTTATTCTGTAATTTCACCTGAAGGGCTTTCTAGTATTTTATTTAAAGATTCATCTAAAGCTAAAGAAGCTTGTGATGTTATGAAGCTTACAAGCAACGATTTATATGATTTAAAAATAATAGATAAGATTATAAAAGAACCTCTTGGAGGAGCACAAAAAGATATAGAAGCTGTTTCAAAGGAAATAAAAGCTTATATTTTAGAAAGATTAAATCATTATAAAGATATGGATAAAGAAGAAATTATGACTCAAAGATATAATAAATTTAGAAATATTGGAAAATGCTTATAGAATATAAAGAAATTTGTAGTTTTTTCAGCATAAAATGGTTTTAAAAAATAAAGGTTTTCTTAAAACGATTATAGAAGTATATTTTTATAAAAGTATACTTTAAATGATGATTGTAATTAGTAAATGGCAATTATGATTTAGTACTTTAGGTAATGGATACTTTAACAAATTAACAAGGAGATGTTGAAATGGAAGTACTAAAAGTTTCATCAAAATCTAATCCTAATTCTGTAGCTGGAGCCTTGGCTGGAGTACTGAGAGAACGAGGTATTGCAGAAATACAAGCTATAGGAGCTGGAGCTCTAAATCAAGCGATAAAATCAATTGCAATAGCAAGAGGTTTTGTTGCACCTAGTGGAATGGATTTAGTTTGCATTCCCGCATTTACTGATATAGAAATCGAGGGTGATAAGAAAACAGCCATTAAACTTATAATTGAACCTAGATAATATATCTCTTTATTAGAATTTAATTAAGTTTTAAAGGTTGGCTATAGAAATAGGATGCTATAGTGAACCTTTTTTGCTTTATATGTTTTATTTTATATAACTTTTAATGTATAATCTTAAGTAAACAAATAAGATTGGAGGAGATACACATTATGAAATTAAAATTATTTTTAGAAGAGTATGCAGTATGTAGATTAAGTAATGATAGTAAAATACCAACATGGATAGATACAGAAGGGTTTTACTCTATAACTAGAACTGATGATGAATTAAGTGTTGTATGCTTAAATAATAATATTCCTTCTGATGTTAAGTCAGAAAAAGAATGGAGAATACTTAAGATACTAGGTCCTTTAGATTTTTCACTTGTAGGAATTTTATCTAAGCTAAGTAGCTTATTAGCAGAAAATAAAATAAGTATATTTGCAATTTCTACATATGATACAGATTATATTTTAATAAAAGAAAAAGATATAGAAAATGCTTGTAAAATTTTAAACTGTAATGGATATGAAGTAGAGTAGTTAAATACTTTTACATGAGGCTTTAACTTATGATTTATATAGTCGAAATTTTAAAAATAAGTGTAATAAATATTTTTTGTTTTATAGGAATATTTATTGTATTTGGATTGATTTTTAGCATTACAGAAAATCTAAATAATAAATTTATCTTTTCATCTTTTGGAAAAACTGGAATTATTGTAACTGGAGCTATAGGAACGTTTGTTCATGAATTGAGTCATTTGATTAAAAAATAGCTACGCACACTCGTGACTTTAGTCATGAGTTAGTAGCTATAATAGTCAGCATATAGGGAAACCTATATGTATAGATAGGATAGAACCTATCCAATACTACTTGAATTGCTGGAAACCCCTAAAGCTAACCAAACTAAAACATAAGGATGAAATAAACCTAAGTGTGAAAGTTACGAAAGTAGAAAAAATTGATTAGATGGTATAAGGTTAAACCCTAAGTACTTTAAAATGGGCAATCAGCAGGTAAACTCCGAATAGGAGAAACTTCAACGACTATTCCTCTTGAGGGAAGTACACTACAAGTTATCGGTAGTGGAAGTGGGTAGACCTTAACGGATAATACCGAAGGATAAGATATAGTCTGTGCTTACGTGAAAGTGTAAGAAGTTCATAAGAGAACTGCATAGGTAGTAGCGAACTTATGTGAACGACAACCTCAAAAATGATAAAAGTTAAGACTTACGGTTCTTAAATATGTTATTTAAAATTAAATATAAAACCTTCTAAATAATTGTTTTAAATAATTACATTTGTTAATATTATGATAGGTGATTAATAAATTGTTCACCACAGTATTATATAATATATTAAATATGATAAAATCATTAAAAAGTGTATCAAAAAACAATTAAAGTGAGGTGATAGCAGTGGAAAAAGCTTATAAGTTTAGAATGTATCCAAATAAAAAACAACAAGAGTTAATTAACAAAACTTTTGGATGTTGTAGATTTGTATATAATAAGTATCTTGCTAAAAGAATAGAAGTTTATAAAAAAGATAAAGAAACTTTTACTTATAAACAGTGTAGTTCTGATTTGACCAATTTAAAAAAAGAATTAAATTGGCTTAAGGAACCTGACAAATTTTCACTACAAAACGCCTTAAAAGATTTAGAAAACGCATATGAAAAATTCTTTAAAGAAAAGGCAGGATTTCCTAAATTTAAATCAAAGAAAACTAATAGATTTTCATATAAAACTAACTTTACAAATGGGAACATTATGTATTGTGGTCAACATATAAAACTACCTAAACTTGGTATGGTTAAGATAAGGGATAAACAAGTACCTAAAGGTAGAATACTTAATGCTACTATATCTAAAGAACCAAGTGGTAGATATTATGTATCATTATGTTGTACTGATGTAGATATTGAAGCATTTGAAAATACTAATAATCATATAGGTTTAGATTTAGGAATTAAAGAATTTTGTATCTCAAGTTGTGGAGAATTTATAGAAAATCCTAAGTATCTTAAGAAGTCATTAAACAAACTTGCTAAATTACAAAGAGAATTATCGAGAAAGACAATCGGTAGTTTAAATAGAAATAAAGCAAGATTAAAAGTTGCAAGACTTCAAGAACATATAGCTAATCAAAGAAATGATTTTCTACAAAAACTATCTACTAAATTAATAAAAGAGAATGATATTATTTGCATAGAAGATTTACAGAGGATATGATTAGAAATCATAAACTATCTCGCTTAATTTCTGATGTATCATGGTCAGAATTTGTTCGTCAATTAGAATACAAGGCTAATTGGTATGGTAGAAAAATTGTAAAAGTAGGCAAATTCTTTGCAAGTTCACAAATATGCAATAAATGTGGGTATAAAAACGAGGAAGTTAAGAACTTAAATATAAGAGAATGGATTTGTCCTAGTTGTAATGAAACTCACGATAGAGATATAAATGCAAGTATAAATATATTAAAAGAAGGATTAAGACTAATAACAATTCAAAATAAATAACGTATGTAAGAACCGTAGGAACTACGGGGATAGCCTGTGGAGAATACATATTTTAGTATGCAAAATTCTATGAAGCAGGAACCTTGTGACTTTAGTCATGGGAGGTTCAGAATGTGTTTGATTTTCATGCATAAAATAAATTCAGTTAAGTTTTTCAGACCAATAGAAAGTAAAAATGATGGTATACTAGGATATGTAAGTCATAGCTATAAAAAAGATAATCTTTATCAAAGTATAGGAAATTTCTTTATAGGAATTGCACCTATTATAGGTGGAACAATAATGATTATTTTAATTTTTAAGATATTACTGCCAGATAGTTATATGAAAGTGACTCAAAATATAGATTTAAAGTTATATGTAAGTATGATTAATAATTTAAATATAAATGGTTTTATACACATTATTTTAGGTGATATTTCCAATTTTATAAGAATAATGTTGTTAACACCTAGTGTATATTCATTGAAGTATTTTATATTTATGTTTTTAATGTATTCTATATCTACACATATGTCACTTAGTAGTGCTGATTTAAAAAATAGCTTAAATGGTCTGAGCTTTATAGTTATAGTTATTTTTGTAATAAGTTCAATTACATACTTATTTGGATTTGATAACTTGAATATATCCAGTTTAATAGTTAAGTATAACATATTTATAAGTTTCTTTATGGCAATAGGGTTTATTTTTTCAATAGTAACTCTCATAATATCCTATATTTTAAGCTTAGTCAGCCCATTTAAAAACTTTAGTTAAATAAATACATATTTTACTAATATTTGGTTTCGTTAGAAACATATAAAAATATTATATAAAAAAGATTTTAGTAGAGCATAAAAAATTTCTCAATATATTTTAAAATATTTCTATAAATATATTGAGAAATAAAAAAAGAGTACTTAAATTAAACTAGTCTTTAAATGTGGATTTAGGGAATAGTTAGTTATAATTTCATCTAAAGCACTGCTAATCTCTTAAAAATGTAAAAAATGTAAAAAATGATTAAATTAAATATTTATACTCACTTGGTATAAATATCAAAAAATAATATAAAAGATTTATATTTTAGTTTTAGGAGGTTTAATTTTGAATAATGATAAGAAAATTATAAAAGTACATAATAAATCAGATAAACCTGACAATATTGTCATCAAAGAAAATGAACTCATAGAAAAATGTCTACTTTTGGAAAATAAACTTCCCGTGTTTATGAAGGACTATTTTATATATCTAAAAGGTTCTGTTGCAGTTTCCACACGACTTGCTTATTTAGAAGACATAAATTTTTTCTGCTCATATTTGATTGAAACCAAAGAATTAACAAATGCAGATTGTATAAAAGATATTACAGAAGATGATTTTAATAAAATAAAATCAAGAGATATAAATTTATTCTTAGGTGACTATTGTAGTAGATATTATAAAAATACAGAAAAAAATACATTAATTTTTGAAAATAACAATAGAGCTTTGGCAAGAAAAAAATCATCCATCTCTACTCTATTTAAATTCTTATACAGAAACTCTCAAATAGATAATAATATAACTGATGGGTTCAATCCAATAAAGCTTCCTAAACCCCAGCCAGATGCTATTAAGCGCCTTGAGATAGATGAAGTTGCTAAGATGCTTGAATCAGTAGAAACAGGTGAAGGTCTTACAGAAAAAGAAAAGGTATACTGGAGAAAAACTAAGTTACGTGATAAAGCTATATTGGCCTTATTTGTTACATATGGGCTTAGATTAAATGAACTTAGAGAACTCAATATCTCCTCTTTCAATTTTTCAAGAGGTGAATTTAAAATATATAGAAAGCGTGGAAAAGAAGTTTTAATGCCTATAAATCATACTTGTGAACATGTAATAAAAGACTATTTGCAAAACGAAAGAACAAGGGATGATTTATTAAATGATGAGGAAAAAGATGCTTTATTTTTATCTCTTCAAAATAAGAGAATTACAGCAAAAGCTATAAGAACACTAGTAAAAAAATATACATCTATTCCACTTGATACTACTAGAAATAATGGATATAGTCCTCACAAACTAAGAGCAACAGCTGCGACTTCTCTAATCCAAACAGGATTTTCTATATATGATGTTCAAAACTTACTTGACCACGATAATGTCACAACTACTCAGCTTTATGCAGCTCATAAGAAAAACGTAAAACGTGATATAGTTAAGAATTTTGAATGGATTGAGGACGATTAAAAATTAGGAACAAATGTTTGCAGATATAAATGGATTATGTTATAATTAAAAATATAAAGTGTATGGAAATAAAAACAAAATATGTTTGGAAATGAGTGATGTTATGTATTTAGATCTAACTGAAAAGCAAGTCTTGATATTGGAATTTATAAAGTCTCAAATCACATTAAAAGGTTATCCACCTGCTGTAAGAGAAATATGTACTGCTGTAGGATTAAGATCTACTTCAACTGTGCACTCTCATCTAAATAAACTTGAAAAACTGGGATACATAAGAAAGGACCCTACTAAACCAAGAGCTATTGAAGTTTTAGAACGTAGTAAAGTAAATGATGTTTCTGGAGCTAATCAAGAAATAATAGAACTCCCTTTAGTAGGTCAAATAACAGCTGGAGAACCCATTTTAGCTCAACAAAACATAGAGGAATACATTCCATTCCCTGCCAGTTTAGTAAAGGGCAGTAATAATTTTGTATTAAGAGTAAAAGGCGAAAGTATGATTAATGCAGGAATTTTAGATGAAGATTACGTTGTAGTAGACAAAAAAAATACAGCCTTAAATTCTCAGATAGTAGTTGCACTTATAAATGGTGAATCTGCTACAGTTAAGAGGTTTTTTAAAGAAGGAAATTTAATAAGACTTCAGCCAGAAAATGATTTTATGGAACCAATTATGCTCAATGACTCAGAAGTTGAAATTGTAGGTATTGTAACTGGTGTATTTAGAGTTATTAAATAGCTATTAAAAAATACATAAAAAAATAAGCTATTCGTATAGATAAAATGTGTTATCTATTGATTATAGCTTATTTTTTTATGTATTTATTTTATTTTTTAAATGATTTAAAGTTCAGAAGCTTTATAGATAAATTGGTTGTTTTTTTGTTATTTTCCATAACATATATCACATGGGTCATTTTTCTTACTTTCTGCAATTGTGCCTGATAATATTTTTTTACTTCTTGAAAGCCCACTACAATTTTTTGTAGAGTGATAACTCTTACCTTTTGGAGTAAAATACACTATTTCTTCTGAATTGGATGTATTTTGTTTATTTTTAAAAGAATCATTTTTACTTGTATTACTGTTTGATTTTCCATAGTTTCCATCTTCCCTAACACCTTTGTTATAACTTCCATCTTCACAACTTGTAAATACTCCATCACCTGTTGATTCAAATATTATATCTGAACATTCATCGCTTCTATGTACTTTTACTCCCATTTTTTCTAATTTATTCATTGTCTCCTGGTGTGGATGACCATATGAATTGCCCTTGCCTACTAAAAGAACTGCATATTCAGGGTCTACTTTATTCAAAAACTCTTGAGATGAACTGCTACGAGAACCATGATGAGCTACTTTTAAAAGGTCTACTTTACCAAGTTTCGGTAGTATTTCTTTTTCAGTGCCTTCTTCAGCATCACCTGTAAATAAAACTTTATCATTCCCATTAGTATATACAAGGACTAGAGATTGCTCATTAGTAGTATCTCCTCCATTTGTATTTAAAACTTCAAAATAAGAATCTTCTAAATAAAACTTATTATTTTCAAGTGGTACACTTGGAGATAAATCTTTATTTGCCAAAGCATTTATAAAATCTCTATAACTCTTTGTTTCTGCTGAGCCGTTCGATACAAAAACATTTTCTATATTGAAGTTTTTGACAACAGAATCAAGTCCACCTAAATGGTCTGCATGAGAATGGGTAGCTATAAGATATTTAATATCTTTTACACCTTGATTATTTAGATAGTCTACCATTAAATTCTCATCGTCGTTATCTCCCCCATCTATCAATGTAAAAGTTTTGCCATCTTGAATTAATATTGCATCACTATTTCCAGTGTTAATAAAATGAATTTTTACATTCTTATCGCTTGATATACTACTAGATAAAGAATCTTGATTATTTGATTGATTATTTCCGTTGTTTGATGTAGCACAACCAGTTAAATAAATTGATGTAAATACTATCAATAAAAGTATCAAAGCTTTAATTTTAGAATTTTTTTTATTTTTTATACTTCTTTCTATCACAAACTACGCCTCCATATTCACAATATACTAGTAATTATAACATGATATGCGTTTTTATGATATTTTTTTACATAATATTTTAAATAATAGATTATAGTACAATAACATAGAAAATTGACACTGTATAAGTTTTATATTATATAAAATGAAACATTTTACATCAGTAGTACCCAGTTATGCATTTTAAACGACCATTTACGTTTGATATATTGCAAACTTCTCCCAAAAACTATAATATGTTAAGTATCAACAAAAATAAATAAACTTTTTCCTTAAAGAAGGCTTAAAGCTCACACCAACTGCCTTCTTTTTTTTTACAAAAATTTAATTATTTAGTTTGATTAATATTTATTTCATATTTTAGTTCTACTCTTCTAGATGCATCTCTATTTACATTATTATCGCCATTTTTTATGAGTTCAGCTTTTGATCTTCCTATTGCGATAATATGTTTAGTCACTTTATCTTTGTATTTATAATCACCTATTTCATCTCCTACTATAAATTTGGCAACGCTATATGCTCTTCTTTGCGATAAATCTAAGTTGTATATATAACTTCCCACATCATCTGTATGACCCTCTATAACTATTTTGGATATATAATCACCATAATCCTTATAAATAGTTTCTATGTACTTTGGAACGAACATTTTTAACATTTCTTTGGCCTCTGGTTTTAAAACATCACTATCTACATCAAACATAGTTCTTTCACCAAAAGTTACTTGACCATTAGTTTTATCTACTTTCACAGGTATTCCGCTTTTTTTAAAGGTTTCCTCAACAGAAGCATTGACGTTTTTAGCTAAATCTTGTTCGACAGAACCTGAAATACTTTCTGAGCTAAATAGGATAAGAATCACAACCATCAATACAGTAGATAATAAATCTGTAAATGTTGGCCAAAAACTACTCTTTTCAAATTCTCTGTTAATAGTTCTTCTATATTTATTATTCATTTAACTCATCCTCACCTACGACCTTTATTTCTTTACCTTCTATCTCATAAATCTCCTCACTAAAAGGATTAAATACACTATCAACATCATCATTAAATAATTCTTCACTATCAAGAGGAACTTCATCGTGCATAAAAGAATTATTAAACATAACATCTAACTTATCTTGAATATCTAAAGAATTCTCAAACATTATATCCAGTTTAACTTGTAGGTCATTAGAAAAGTTTTCAATAATACTTGAAAGATTTTTTATTGAGTCATCTAATGTAAATTTTTCATCTAAAAGGATTTTTTGATTTTGAGATATTTTACTTTCATGAGTCATTAATTTAGTTAATAAATCTTGAGCACTTCTTTCATATAGAGCAAATCCTGCATTTATATTTTTTATATAATCTCTAATTTTGAACTGGCTTTCAGTCGCATTATATATATTTTTTGAAGATTCTTTTATGTCAAATAAAATCTCTTTATTTATATTATCTTGATTATCGTATTTATCAAACAACTTTACAAATTTTAGATTTAAAATATTAAACTGTTTATCTAATTTTCTTACACTCTGGTCAAATGTCTTAATAGAACTCTGAGAACCTTCTAGAAGGCTTTTTAAAGCTTCTATACCGCTGATAAATTCATCATTAAAGTCATTTAAATCTTTAGATATTTTATCAAATTTTTCAATAGCTTCTATAGACTTACTTATTTGTTTTATAGTATTTTTTACATCTTCTACTTTTAAATCCATTCTTTCTGATTTAAAATGAGTTATCTCAGATGTTAATAAATTTTCAGACTTTAACATTATTTGTATCAAAACATGTTCACAATCTTTTATCTTAGTAAAGTAACCTATAATTAGAGAAAATACAACTCCAAATATACTAGTTGTAAATGCAGTTTGCATACTACTAATAGTTGAAGGAAGTGAATTTATAATGTCTTTAGTATCAACACATAAAAGCATTGCAGAAAGCCCAACAAATGTACCTAAAACTCCAAGTAATATACTTATTGAAGATGAATTTTTTATGCTTCTAATCTTCTCTAACAATGGCAAATTATTATGCTTTAAATCAGATACAACTTCTTCTATGAATGAAGTTATATTTACGTCTGCATAAGGATTTTCTTTACTATATACATAGTAATCATCCCTTACCTTTTTATAAAACTCACTCGTTTTATAATCTCTATTGATTTCTTCTAATTTTGAACTTACAAATGAATATACTCTGTTATTTTCTAGTATTTTAAAAACAGAATATACAGTTATTGCAAGTAAAAACAATATAGTTATTGGATTAGTAAATATTGACTCTATTAAATTAGTTATTATGTTACTCAATTTTATCCCCTACCTTATAATTTATTTATCTATAATTTATACGTACAAGTTACTAAGAAAATACGTAAATAAACAAAATATTTATATTATATTTATGAAAAATGGTACAAATAGGTCATATTGTTAATAACATAATATATACGAGCTAAAAGTTATAGGGGGTGGCATAATGAATGACAACATAGTAGAAGTTAAAAATATAAATATGAACTTCTACACTAAGGAAGGCGAGCTTGAAGTATTAAAGGATATCAATTTTAACTTGAAAGAAGGAGAAATATTAACTTTGCTTGGTCCTTCTGGAAGTGGTAAATCTACAATCTTAAATATTCTTACTAATCTTTTAAAACCGACTAGTGGCGATATAAAGATTACTGGAAATATTGGATATATGTTTCAAAAAGATAATTTGCTTGAATGGAGAAATATAATGGATAATATAACTATTGGATTAGAAATTCAAAGCAAAAAAGATAAAAAATCTTTAGATAGAGTTGAAAGCCTTTTAAAGACTTATGGATTATGGGATTTTAGAAGTATGTATCCAAAAGAATTATCTGGAGGTATGAGACAAAGAGTTGCCCTTATTAGAACACTTTCTGTAAATCCAGATATTTTACTTTTAGATGAACCTTTTTCAGCTCTTGATTATCAGACTAGATTATTAGTTTGTGATGATGTTTATAGTATTATTAAAAATGAGAATAAGTCCACTATTTTAGTTACACATGATATTGGTGATGCTCTATCTATAAAAGTGCAACTTTAGAAAAAATCATTTCTAATGTAAACATCTAAGTGAAGATTATCAACAACAGTCACGCTTTGAAATTTTTTAAAATCATCCCAAAACTTTCAAAGACTATGCTCTGAAATATTTCAAAGCATAGTCTTTTTTAAATACGCAAATATATTATTTTTAGATATTACTTTATAATCCTTCAAATGCACTTCTTATTCTATTCATACATTCTTCTATAATTGGTCTAGGTGAAGCAACATTTATTCTTTCAAATCCTGCTCCTTCTTCTCCAAATATGTATCCTTCATCTAGCAATACCTTCGCCTTGTTAAACATTATATCTTCAAGCTGTTTTGCATCCAACCCATACCCTCTAAAGTCTAACCAAACTAAGTAAGTCCCTTGAGATTTTATCATTTTTACTTTAGGCATATGCTCATTAACAAAATCTTCTACATATTTAATATTGTTATCTATATACTCATTTACTTGATTCATCCAATCTTCACAATCATTATAAGCAACTTTAGTAGCAACTATTGCAAATGGATTGGGTAAGAATATGGCTAATTTAGCATCTGTTTCAAGTATCCATTTTTCTTGTAATTCTTTATTATTTATTACTATATTTGATAATTGCATACCAGCTAAGTTAAAACTCTTACTTGGAGCTGTACAAGTTATTATTCTGTCCTTATAATCAGGGCATGCTACTTCTAATGGTATGTGCTTTTCACCTTTACGAATAATATCACAGTGTATTTCATCAGATATTATCCATAAATCATATTTCTTACATATATCTACTATTTTTCTAAGCTCTTCTTTTTTCCATACCCTACCAACTGGGTTATGAGGACTACATAATATAAACACCTTATTATTTTCATCTTTAGCCAACTCTTCAAATCCATCATAATCCATAGAATAATGACCATCTTCAAACTTTAAAGGACTATTGACTACTTTTCTTTCATTATTAGTTATCTTAGCTTCAAAAGGATAGTATACAGGTTTTTCTATTATTATACCATCACCCTTTTGTGTCAATATTTGTATGAAAAAGCCTAATGCAGGTACAACCCCTGGGCTAAAGAATATATTCTCTTTTTCTATTTTCCAATCAAATCTTCTCTTAAACCATCCGCATACAGCTTCATAATAATCATCAGTTTGTTGAGAACTATATCCAAATATTTTTCTGTCTATTCTTTCATGCATTGCATTAATTATCTCAGGAGCACATGCAAAATCCATATCTGCTACCCATAGTGGTAGTGCATCTTCTGAAGACCCTGGCATAAATTGAGTCTTAAGATCATATTTAAGGCAGTTTGTTCCACTTCTATCTATTACCTCATCAAAATTGTATCTTACTTCAGTTGTTTCCATTTTCTTTCCTCCCAAAATTATTAAATGTGTTTTATAACCAAACTTGTCCACCTATTCCTACTGGTATACCTATTGTCATCCAAACTACTACTAAAACTGCAAGCACTGCAAAGTATCCTATAGTGTAAGGTATCATAGCTGAGAATATAGTTCCCATACCTGCATTTTTATCGTATTTTTGAACTGTTGCTAAAAGTATTATAAAGAATGCATTTAATGGTGATAAATGATTAGTTACAGAATCCCCTAATCTATATACAAACTGAGTAAATGCTGGATGTATGTTTAATTGCATTAACATCGGAACAAATACTGGTCCAAATATCATCCATTTTGTACTTCCACTTATAACAAATATATTTATAAATGCTACTAGCACCAAAAATAGCAGTATTATAGCTTGCGGTGGTAATGGCAATGAGTTAAGCAATGCTCCACCTTTTATAGCTAGTACCTGTGCTAGGTTAGACACTGAAAATAGTGTTAAGAACTGACCTATAACTATTGCAAGTACGATAAACGGTGTCATTGTTGCCATTGATTGACATAATATATCATTTAAGTCTTTTACAGTCTTGATTTTACCAACCTTCATTCCATACACAATCCCTGGTAAAAAGAATAGTATCACTATAAAAAACTGTAAGCAAGACATAAGTGGTGCCCCAAATATTAAAGAACCTTCTGGACTTCTTAAAAAACTATTAGCCGGTATACATAAAGCAACTAATAATGCTACGTAAGCTAACACGGTAAAACCTGCTGACTTCGCTGCTTTTGCTTGTTCTTTTGTAACCTCAAAACCTTGATTATCATCCATGCCTTCTGGCTTACCAGTATATTTACCTAATTTAGGTTCTATAAATTTAACAGTTACTATTGTTGATACTATAGCTACTATAAATGCAGACACAAATAGTGCATAATAACTAGCTAATAATGTCATATCAAACGCAGGTTGAATAGTTTGAGCTGCTGATACAGTTATTGGTGTTAGCGTAACATCCCATCCCCCAGGAATTACAGCTGTTGCAAATCCACCACCAACTGATGCAAATCCACAAAATATACCAGCTAATGGATTTCTACCTAATCCATAAAATATTGCCCCTGCAAGAGTTGGTACTAATACGAAAGCAGCATCACCAGCTTGATTAGCAAATACTCCTATAAAAGCTATTATAAATACAACCGCATTCCCCTTAACTTTTGATAAACTCATTTTTATAGCAGTTGAAAAAAATCCTGTTTTTTCACAAACCCCTGTTGCAACTGCCATAACTAGAACTACCCCCAGTACAGGGAAGTTTTGGAAGTTCTTAACAAACCCTTGCATAAATAGTACTAAACCTTCTGCACTTATTAAGTTCATAACTTCTATTAACTTGCCTGTAGCAGGGCTTGTTGCTGAAAAACCTAAAAAGCTTGCTATTGCAGATAATACTACTACTATCAATGTAATATATGTAAATAATGCTAGTGGATGTGGCATTTTATTTCCAACTCTTTCAATCCACCCTAAAAATCCTCCACCGCTTTTTTTCTTATCTTCCTTTAATGCACTTTGCATTTTTATCCCCCCATTTATAAAATTAGATTTATTTTAGTTATTATTTTTTATTTAAAAATTCAACTGCATACTTAGCCATAAATTCTAAACCTAACTTTAATGTATCTTCATCTATATTGTACTTAGGATGATGTTGTGCATATATTATTCCTTTTTCTTTGTTACCTACCCCTAGATAACAATAAAAACCGGAATACTCTTTTAATATTTCACCATAACAATCTGATGCACATATTGGCTCATAAGGATCTAACTCTAATCCATCTATATTAGAAACTACTTCTTTAGCCATCTTAACTGCTTCCTCATCATTTATAACAGGTCCTATACCTCCAGTATGAGTAACTTTCACATCCACTCCGTAAACTTGTCCAACACCCTTACTTATTTGCTTTATAGTATCAAACACTTTTTTACCTGACTCTTCAGTAAAATGTCTGTATCCACCTATTACCTCTGCACTGTTTGGAATAATATTTCCTATTGTAGTTCCTCCATGTATTGCACATGCATGTACAACACATTGTTCTAGTACACTTACATGATTAACTGGTATAGAGGATACTTTTAAAACTATATCGCAAGCTGGCTTTATCGGGTCTATACTTTGATCCGGTCTAGAACCATGACCACCTCTACCTGTTATATCTATTCTCCAACCAGAACCACCAGCCATACGAGGTCCTGGTTCAACAGAAATTTTACCAGCTTCAATATTTGACCAAACATGAGTAGCTATTAATCTATCTGGCCCTCCATTTTCCTTAAAGTACTGTATTATCTCATTGTGTCCTCCACCAACTTCCTCAGCTGCTTGGAAAACTAATAATACTCTACCTTCTAAATCTTCTTTTATATCATTTAACATATGTGCAAGTCCTAGTAACATAGCTCCATGAGCATCATGTCCACAAGAGTGCATTATTCCATCATATTCTGATTTGTATTCTACATCTGAATCTTCTTTCATTGGAAGTGCATCTATATCTCCTCTAATTGCAATTGTCTTACCTTCTTTTTTACCTTTTATCGTAGCTATTACAATATTTGGTTCAATAGATACAAAAGGTACCCCTATTTTTTGTAGTTCTTCCCTTATTCTTTGAGCTGTTCTTATTTCTTTAAAAGATAATTCTGGATACTTATGGAATTCTCTTCTCATCTGAATTACATAGTCTTCATATTTTTCACTTAATTGTTTTAAATTCATAACATCCCCCTAAAATAGTTATTATAATTTAAATATAGTTTAGCGTCTAAACTATATTTAAATAGTAGCACTACTTTTTCCCCATGTCAATATAAAACGTTTTCATTTTTGTTTTTCTCAATCATTTTAATTTTTTTCTGCATTAAGTCGATAAGTTATAGCATTTTTCTATTTATATTTCTATTTTCATATTAATCTATTGAAATTTTTTTATTTGTAACAAATTATATAATACTAGATTCTAAACATCAAAAAAGTTTAGCAGTTAAACTTTAAACCACTAAACTTTTTAATTCTATAAGTATTATATTTTATCTTCATATAATATATACTTAATCACTACCTCCATATATTAGCTATATATCATCTATTTCTTTCTATTTAGTTTCAATCTTAGCTACTCTTTTTCAGAATCATTATTTTCCTGTGGAGATTCTTCTAATAAATTAATAAACAAATCAATTACTTTATAAAAACTATCTATTTCCTCTAATGTACATTCTTTGATTAAGTATTCAAACGTTCTTGTAACATCTATGGTATCATATAGCTTATGTGCCTTACTTAACTCTACTCCTGATGTTGTCGGATATAGCAATATAGTTTTTGCATTTCCTTCTTTTTTTTCTTTAGTTATATAACCTTTTTTCTCTAATTTAGATATAGTCTGAGATATTGCACCTTTAGTTCTATTCCACATTTTAGCTAATTGAGTTGGAGTTATTCCTGGATTTTCTTCAATCGCTGTTAGCATATGCACCTCAGCCATGTTTATAAGTTCCCCAGTCCCATAATCTTTAGGCTTATTGATAAACTCATTATATAATATTACAAATTTATATAATGAGTTTGATTTCGCTTTAAGATACAAAAAAATATCATTCATACTTGCTTGCTCTTTCTTTACTATCTCTTCCATATAGCGTCTCCTTTTAAGTCACTTGTTTCTATATATGTTCTAATTGATAAGATTCTCTTTTTAGATATTATACCATATTAACTTTTATTTCAATCAATAAAGGAAACTATTGGAAAAGTTTCTTATTTATTCTGCAATCTATACAAAATATTTTCTTATAAAATAAGACGGTGTACAACTCCAGGCATGACAATAGCTGTTTATTATCCTTGAACCATAAGGAGATACAAACTTATCGTTTGGATTATATAGCTCCCAGAAACAATCAGCTCCATCCTTAACCATTTCACCCCAATAACCTCTTATACATTCAAGGGCTTTTTCTTTTCTATTATTTAATATTAAACATTCAACTAGATGATGATATGCATATGGAGTAACTATATCCACATCAGGTGGATTATTTAATAAGTTATCTAATATCTTTGTATTTGTTTCTTTATCAAATACATCAGCAAGAACACACCATATTTGAGATATCCAAGAAACTTGCTTTTCACTGCCACTTACAAAGAATCCTTGTTTTTCATCCCATAAATGATTTTTAGCACCTTGAACCACTCTGTCTATTTCATACTCAAGCTCTTCTTTTTTTTCATTATCGCCTAATATTACAGCTAACTTATGAGCTTGTTTTAAAGTATATATTAATACTCCTTGTGCCCCTGCCTGTTTGTTTAATCCCTCTTTCCAATCTAAGAAACACCACCAATCATTACTATCATAAACCACACCATTAATTCCAACTCTTT
Source organism: Clostridioides sp. ES-S-0054-01 (assembly GCA_021561035.1). Taxonomy (NCBI): domain Bacteria; kingdom Bacillati; phylum Bacillota; class Clostridia; order Peptostreptococcales; family Peptostreptococcaceae; genus Clostridioides; species Clostridioides sp. ES-S-0054-01. Next base: position 1,918,846 of record CP067346.1, on the reverse strand, counting down.
CTAAAGCTAACTGAACTTGAATGTATGCAACTTTCCATAATTCTTTTAAAACTTCCATATCCTTAGTTGCCTCATAATAGTCATATAAACATGATATAAAGAATAATGAATAGTCAAATAAAGCAGTATCATCCACTAATAATTTAGGTTCTATAAACAAACATGCTCCTACTTGACCTCTATTTTGAGTTAACCCTGCGAAAAGATATAAACATCTTTTTACTAAATCATTATTTTTAAAAGTTTCATAATTTGTTATAGCTTGTAGCCTTAAATCTCCTATCCAAAGGCGTCTATCACGTTTTGGACCATCTTCAAAAACAGTTTGCATACAATCTTGCATAGTTTTCAAAGCTATTTTATCTATTTGAATTAAGTCATCATCAATATTTGATAAATAATTTATCTCTGACATATCCACTGATGATACAAAATTACAATACACATCTTCTACTATTACTTTATACTTAGGAGATGTATCTAATACCTTTATTTCCAAATACCTAAATGCATATCTTCTTTTCATATTAATTTTATCAGGTAAAATATCTATATGCATAGTCTCTTCTTGAATCCAGCTACCACTTATACTTCCTTTGTAAGTTGAACTATCCTCTCCTATTTCACATAGTGTTTCTCCTAATTTAATTCTTAAATGGGCAGGTGCATCTGGTGGGCTACCTACTGGCTTTATTTTAAAGCTTACATATCCCACTTGGTGATTTCCAAAGTCAATACAAATGCTCTCACCCTTGCCTAAACTTATATTAGATAACTCATTTATTGATTTTGTATCTACAACTTCCCAATCATTTTTACCCATTTTAATATTAACAATTTGCTTAGGTTTAACTAATTTCTCTATAAGGTTTGGTTTTAGTCTTTCTGCTTTATCTATGAAATCTTGATTAATCTCCATTCTGAAATCTTTTATACTATTTGTAATACCAGACATATTTTTTCTCCTTAATTGCGTCACTATTATTTATTTCTCGCATCTAAATCTGCTTTTATTTTAGGATACTGCTTATCTAAGTCATAAAATTTCATAGTTATCATTGAGCATATTAAAAGTGCCATTGGAATATAAACATACATTACTTTAATTGCTACTAATGCACTTGCTGGTTGAACTTCTGCTTTAGCTATGTATCCACCCCAAGCTAGAAGTGCTCCACCTAACCCACCTGATATAGCTTGTGCGCATTTTCCTAAAAATCCATTTATTGAGTTTAATGTTCCAGTTGTATTTACCCCTGTTTTCCAAATTCCATAATCAACAGGGTCAGCTTGCATTGAGAAATATATACTTTCTTTTATTCCATAACCAAAAGCAGAAACTATAGAGCCTGCTATAATTAAACTTGTATTTAAATTAGCTATTAGTATTATTCCTAGACCTATAAATTGTACTGCTGCTGAAGTTATGTATAGATTACGTTTTCCTAATCTTTTAGCTAAAATTGGTACTAAGAAGTTTGCAAGTATTGGTACCATTGACATAATTGTAGCTACTGTTGTTGCCAAAGTTTTGCTTCCAACATTGTATGAGAAGTAATATATTAATGCACTAGATTGAATAAAGAATCCAGTCCACATGAATAATATGTTTAAAGCAAATAATTTCCAAGGTTTATTTTCTTTTAATGATTTTATAGTTTGGGATAAGGTTACATTTTCAGATTTTATTTCAACACGTTCTCTTACATTTGAGAAAGTAAATAAGAATATTGCACATCCTATAAATGCAAATAGCATCATAACTACTCTAAACCCTAGAGCTTCATCAGTTCCCCCAAACTTTGCTACCAAATTTAAAGCACTATAGCTTACTATTGTTGAACCTAAGAATCCAAAGAATTTTCTTGATGTTGATAATGCTGTTCTCTCGTTAGTGTCATCTGTTAAACTTGGTAATATTGAAGCCATTGGAATGTTTACTATAGTATAAGTTAAAGATAATCCAATATATGTAACATAAGCATAAATTAACTTTCCATTTAACGATATATCTGGAACACTAAATGCTAGTACTGAAAACAATGCAAATGGCACTGCACCAAATAGGAAATACGGTCTTGATTTACCCCAACGAGTATTTGTTTTATCTATACAATAACCAACCAATAAATCTGTAACTCCATCAATTACCCTTGTGACAATAAACATAAAACTTATTGCCACTGCACTTAATCCCATAACATCTGTGTAAAAATATAGAAGATATAACGATATCATTTGCCAAATTAAGTTGCAAGCCAAGTCAGATGACCCATAGCCTATTCTTTGACGCCAAATTCCTGGTCCATTCTTTTCATTAACAACTTCTAAAGTAGTCATTTTATAATCCTCCTTATTTTGTCGTTTTTATTATTTCTAATGACTTAATATCATTATATCCTTTAGAAAACGCTTGTACTATTGTCGTTTTTAACCAATTTAATTGATTTATTTTTATATTTATGATATTTTTATTTTATATTTAACAATCCTAAAGGTGAAGGAGATTTTATGAGTTTAACTAAATTATTTCAAAGTCTTTATATTTACAATGAATCTGAATTATTTTATAAAAATTATTATTTTGCAAAGCAAAATCCAGAATCACTAAAGCTATTTATTGATAATTTAAATGAGGATTACATAGCTAATAATAATCTAATTATTCCATATATTTATAATGAAAAGATTCCTCAACTTATGAGAGATGAAACTTATTTTGAGCATAATAGTAAGGATAACGTTATACTTATAAAACATAATCGCTACACACCTCAATTTATGCATGAGCATATATTCTTTGAAATGATTTATGTTTTATCAGGTAAGTGCCACCAGGTAATTAGTCATCATAGCATACATATGAAAGAAGGGGATATTTGTATAGTTTCACCTGGAGTAAAACATTCTATAGGAGTATTTGATGATAGTATTATTATCAATGTATTAATACGTAGGAGTACTTTTGAAGATGCTTTCTTTGATTTTTTAAGAAATAACAATTTACTTTCCTCCTTCTTTTTAAATAGTATTTATAAAGACAAGCAAAATGACTATATTCTTTTTCATACAAATGATGATAAATCAATAGAAATATCTATTTTAGAGATGTTTTCAGAATATAATAAACAAGATAGGTATTACAATAGTATACTTAATCATTTAATAATGGTGTTTTTTGCAAAGTTACTTAGAGACTATGAAGATAGTATAGAAGTTCCTGATATGACGAAGAAAGATAATTTAAAACACACAAATATTCTTACTTATATCCAAGATAATTATGTTGATATAACTTTAGAAAAACTTGCTAATGAATTCCACTTTTCTACACCTTATTGTTCTAAGATTATTAAAGAAATTACCGGTTGTAATTTTACTCAATTATTACAAAGAATTAGACTTGAAAGAGCTGAAAGTTTGTTAATTAACACAAATATTCCTATTGCTGATATTAGCAACAATGTTGGTTACCCAAATGTAGAGCATTTTATTAGATTGTTTAATAAAAAATATAATATGTCTCCTAGTAAATATAGAAAAAGCACGCCTAAAGTCTAACACTCTTCATAATTAAAAAGGGTTGTCTTAAATAGAGATAAGCTTCTTATTGTTGAAATTATGAAAATATATTTGATTTCATACAAAAAGAGTGCCTCATGAACTAAAAAGCTCAGTTTGAGACACCCCTAATTATTGATAGTTTGTGTTTTAAATTATTTATTTGATTATTATTAACTTAATTTAGTTTCTTGTTAATTTTGAGATGCCCAATCTGCTGGATATGTTACATATATAAATCTAGCATAATCAGGTACAGAAAATTGTATCTTGCTTCCTTTTGGTATAAATATTAACTCACCTGAAGAAGCAGAAACCTTTCTTCCATCTATTATTATATCTAAAGTTCCATCTATTACATAATCTATTTCATCATAGTTTAGAGTCCAGTCAAAAGTTGTTTCTTTCATTTCCATCATGCCACAGCCTAATCTTGGGCTTTCCTCTAATGTAAATAAATCTTTTGTGTAAACTACATCACTTGGGTTTCCTGTATCTAATCTATCAGACTCACTAACCTTTACAGTTGGTAATTTTATAGAAGTGATTCCACTAACATCTTTATTTCTAACAAAGTCTACAGTATCTTTAGTTCCATTTATTTTTTCTTCTATTATTTGTCTTACTAATGTTTCAATTAAATTTTTATCTATATTTGCTATATCCATCTTATGCATTCTCCTTTTTTAGTGTCTTATTTGCGATAACCATAGCTAATAATACTGCTGTTATACCACCGACTAATTTAGCAACTATCATTGGTGTTATCATATTAGCATTAAATCCTGCTGTAAATCCTAAGTGATCTCCAAATACGAATGCTGCTGATACAGAAAATGCTACGTTTATTATCTTTCCTCTATTGTCCATATCTTTCATCATACCAAACATTGGTATACAGTTGGCTAAACTTGCAACAAGCCCTGCTGCTGATACGTCATTCATTCCAAGAACTTTTCCTAAAGCCATTAATGGTTTATTAAATACCTTCGTTATAACAAATACTAATGGGAATGCTCCTGCTAAAACTATTGCTATATCTCCAACTATTTTTATACCTTCACCTATTGGTTTCATTCCAGGTATTACAACGATTCCTGTTAAAGCTTCAACTATTGCTGCAGCAAGTCCTAAAGTTATAACTATTACTACACCTTTTCCAAAATATGTGAATCCTTTTATCATAGCATTTTCAAATTTCAATAATCCAAGTGCTATAACTACTGCAAATATTATTATTGGTATTAAATTTCTAAGAACCATCATTACTTCAAATCCTGCAACTAATCCACCAACGAATGCTCCAATAGGTATTGTTATTATCCCTGCAAGTATTCCTGTTGCTAAGAATTTTTGGTCTTCTTTTTCGATTATTCCAAGTGCAACTGGTATTATAAATACTATTGTAGGTCCCATCATAGCACCTACTATTAATCCACCAAATAACCCAGCATTAGGGTCTTTGGCAAGTTCAAGTGCCAGTGGTGCACCACCCATATCATTAGCTAATAAACTTCCAGCAAACATAGCTGGGTCAGCTCCAAGCATATCAAATACTGGTACTACAACTGGTCTTAATACATTAGCAAGCACTGGAGCTAGGCATATAACACCAACCATTGCAACTGCAAGTGAACCCATTGCCATTATACCTTCTTCAAATTGTTCTCCAAGACCAAATTTGTTACCTATACATTTATCTATAGCTCCAAGTACCATGAAGACTACCATTACATAGATTATAATTTCGTTTATACTCATAATTCCCCCCATTATTTTATTAGACTTTTTATTATTTGACTGTCTACTGATGATATTACAGTCTTATATATTACTTCCTTTTCTCTTACTACATTTTCACTTTCTTTTAATGCATATTCTAGACTACTTAAATCCCCTGCTACTATATATACTAATTTTCCTCCTATAGCAAAAGATAATTGAAGTTTTACTAATACTAAGTCGCCTGATTTTAAAGTCTTATCAAGCATTTTTATTCCAGCGCATACTTTACTACTTTCGACAACGCCTATAGAGACTATATTATCTAACTCTTGGTACTTATTTTTAAATCCATCTAATATTTCTTTAGAAATTGCATTTATTACAAAGTTATCTACAATATATCCTTCTCCAAGTTTTATTCCATAGTCTACACATTCATTTACATAAGAAGTTTCTCCACCTACTATTATTAAAAATTTACCTGGACAAATACTTTTTAAGTACAATACATCAACTGAAGATTTCTTTACCATTTCGTTGGATACTTCTATACCTTTAGCAATACTTTTAAACTCTATAGCTCCTATACTTTTATTCATCAAACACCTCAAATGAATCGACTACTCCAACTATAGTTGCATCTACTGGAACATGAGCTTTTTCGATCGATTCTCTAGCTGAGGAACCTTTGGATATAAGAACTAAGTCTCCATTTCCTGCTCCTGCATTATCGGCTGCAACCATGAAGCCTTCCTTGTACGTGTCTTTAGTTTTTAAAATTTTTACAACTAAAAGTTTTTGACCACATAATTTTTCATCTTTTCTTGTGGCCCAAACATTACCTACAACTTTTCCTATATCCATAAAATTACCTCCTTACACTCTCTTTAGTTTGAGATGGTGTATTCTCATAAAATCTACAGCTAATGGTGTTATTATACTTTTTTTATTAACTAGTATGTTTTTGACCCCATTTATAGTTGGTTTTCTTAAGTCAGCTTCTGATATAAGTTTTTTATTTCTTAAATCTAAACTAAATTCATTATCTATTTTCATACTTTCTACACTGGTTAAATTTACAGTATCTTTATTTAAAACTTCTGTATTTTCTCTTTTAGAAACTATAGCACTTGATACTTCATTTTTTATACTTAACTTATTTTTAGTTATAGTATTTAAGTCTTTTATAATTTCTACACCAAATTTACACATTTCATCTTCAAATGACATAAATTTCTTATATAGTGCTTTTGGTGCAGTATCCTTATATTTTTTATATTCAATTCCTTCATCTAGGACATATACCTTTTTGCCCTTCATAATCATTTTTAGTATAAATCTTTCTTCCTCACTTGTTGAATTTCCAAGTGCTATATTTGATAATCCTCTCATACAAAGTCTTGAAACTATCACTATTTCACATTCTTTTATACTTTTATCAAATTCTACTATTTCAAATTCATCTTTTAATAAGTTAAATTTATTGTTGTCTTGTTCAAATACAATCACAGCCTTAGGTTTATTAGATACTTTTAGTTCATTACTGTTTATTTTTTTATAGATTTCTTCCATTATTAAATCTACAAGGTTATCATAATTCATATTAAATCCTCCCTAGAGGTAATCTATATAGTAGGTTAAATTTATGCTTTCTTTATTATTTTAGCAACAGTTCCCTTAGAATAACCACATGCATTGGCCTCATCATAATCTATATGCATGTAAGTTTTAAAGCTGTCACTAACTCTTATTACTACATCATCAAATGTTAAAGGTCTCTGACCCATAACTTTAGCTTCAACTATTTCTTTATCACATACATTGAATTTTTCAGCATCACTAGGAGTCATATGTATATGTCTTTTAGCAACCATTAACCCCTTGTCAAGTTCAACTTCACCATGTTGTGTTGATATTTTAATACTTAAAGTACCTTCTAAGTCTCCGCTTTGTTTTATAGGAGCTTTTAATCCAAGAGTTGAACCATCTGTTAAAGATATTTCTACCTGAGTTTCATTTCTACATGGTCCAAGTACAACTACATTTTTTATACTTCCTTTAGGACCAGTTATTGTAACTCTTTCCTTACAAGCATATTGACCTGGTTGAGATAAGTCTTTTAATTTTGTAAGAGTATATCCTTCTCCAAATAGTTTATCTACATCTTCTCTACTTAAATGAACGTGTCTTCCTGATGCTTCAACTTCTATGAATGCTTCTTTTTTAACTCTATTTATTACTTCTTCTACTATTTCATTTAATAGACTCTCCATTGTGTCCTCCAACTACTTATACTTATTAGTTCTAACTTTATATATCATTATCCAAAATACTGATGATAATCTATTAAGCGCTTTTATTAAATCTTCTCTGTGAACATTTCCATACTCACCTTTAAATGCTTCATAAGCTGCAAGTTCAACCTCTCGTGTATTACTTCTTATACTGTTTATAGCTACTACTACCTCTCCCATTTCATAACTTGGGAATTCGTGTCCTATGCCAAAATATTTTTTAGGATAGTGAGATTGTTCTCTAAGTTCTTGTGGAGTTAACCCTAAAAGTTTAAAGTCTTCTAGTTTCTCTTCCAAAACTTCACATCTCATTATATTTCTTACAAAGTCTAATACTTCTTGTAATTCCTTAACAAGTTTTGGCATACCTAGTTTTTGACAAAGAATCTGTGCTTTTAGTATTTCTGATTCAAGAGAGTCGATTTTACCTCTTAGTATTATTCTTTTATGGTCTTTAAAGACTAAAAGATTTCCATTTAATTGAGTCATATGTTCTGGTTTTTCATCTAGTTTAGCACCAAACACAGTAGTATATTTATATGTTTTCTCTTTAACTACTTCTTTTATAACTTCCTTAGGTTCATTATTTATATCTGAAAGTTTATCAACATATTTAAGTTCAATACTTCTCTCAGCTAAATAAGATTTTGCAGAAGGAGTTATTATTTGACCTTTTTCTATATAGAATTCAGTTATATTATCTTTGTTTTTTCCAAGTTTTCTTTTTACTTCATTTTCTGTTAAAACACCCATTTTATCACATCTCCTATTAGATGTATAAAAAAGACTACCTCAAAATACATTGAGTTTATTAGTAAGACTCATTTTTGAGATAGCCTCTTTTTTAATCAAAATTTAAATTTTAAAATTACTTTTATATTACTCAGCTGATACTTTTGGTAATATAGCATCTACTTCAAAGTGTGGTCTTGGTATAACATGAACTGATATTAGTTCTCCAACTCTCTCAGCAGCTGCAGCTCCTGCATCTGTAGCAGCTTTAACAGCTCCAACATCTCCTCTTACCATTACAGTAACTAATCCTCCACCTACTTGTTCTTTTCCTACTAATTGTACATTTGCAGCTTTAACCATTGCATCTGCTGCTTCTATTGCTCCTACTAATCCTTTAGTTTCTATCATTCCTAATGCGTTTGCACTTGCCATAATCTTATCCTCCAAAAATTTAATTTTATAGTTTTATATAGTTTATATTTTAGAAATTTATAGTTATAGCTATAAGTTTCATTGTTTATTTTAGTTATGCTAGTTCTTTGACTAATCTTTGAACTAGAAGATTTATTAATTCTTCTTTATCCATTGAGTCAAACATTGATTTTTCAACTTGAGATTTATCTCTTCCAAGTTCTTCTATTTCTTTGACTCCATAAGCTATTCTTTTAACATTTATTAAATCAAGTGGACCTACATTGTTTGAAGTTGAACTTCCACCTATTGCACCACAACCAAGTGTTAATGCTGGTACAAGGTTTGTTGATGCACCTATTCCTCCAAGTGCTGAAGGAGTATTCACAAGTATTCTTGATACTGGCATGTTAAGAGCAAATCTCTTTACCAACTCTTCATCATTTGCATGCATTGAGAATGTATGACCTGCACCCTCATTTAACAATATTTCTCTACATCTATTCATAATAGCCTCTACATTTTCTTCAACATAGAACGCTAGTATTGGTGTGAGTTTTTCTCTTGAATAGGCTACATTATGACCAACTTTATTTTCTCTTGCAACTAAGACCTTTGTATTTTTAGGCACATTTGTTAAATCTGCTAAATTTGCTATTACCTCAACACTCTTTCCAACTATTTGTGGATTCATAGTACCATTGGCTCTTAATATGAATTTTGCCAATCTTTCGCTTTCCTCTTCATTTAAAACATATGCACCTTGATTTTTAAGTTCTTTTAAAACAGTTTCTTCCATAGATTTTTCTATTACTATAGATTGTTCTGATGCACATATAACACCATTATCAAAAGTTTTAGAATCTATAATTCTTTTAACTGCCAACTTAACATTTGCCGATTTATCTATAAACGCTGGTCCATTTCCAGGTCCAACTCCTATAGCTGGTGTTCCCGAAGAGTAAGCAGCTCTAACCATTGCTTCTCCTCCAGTTGCCAATATTAAGTTTGTATCTTTATGTTTCATTAATTCATTCGTTCCAACTATACTTGGGTTAGTTATACATAATATTGAATCCTCTGGAGCTCCAGCCTTTATAGCTGCTTCACTTATTATATTAACTGTTTCAAGTATGCATTTTTTTGCATTTGGATGTGGAGAGAAAACTATAGTATTTCCTGCTTTTAAAGATATTATAGTTTTGTATATTACTGTTGATGTAGGGTTTGTTGAAGGTATAAGACCTGCTACAACTCCAACTGGTGTAGCTATATCTATTGTATTTGCTTCTTTATCTTCCCTAATTATTCCAATAGTTTTTGTATCTTTTAAAGTTTCATAAACTCCCATAGATGCAAAAGTATTTTTAATTACTTTATCTTCCCATTTTCCAAATCCAGTTTCTTCATTTGCCATTTTAGCTAATTTAGTAGCATTGTTAAATGCTGCATCTGCAACAGACTTCACTATTTTATCTATTTGCTCTTGGCTCATTTTAGAAAGTTTTTCTTGAGCCACTTTAGCTCTTTTTACAAGAGTTCTGACTTCTTGTATAGATACTAAATCTTTATCTAAAAGTGTCATAACTATCTATCCCCTCTGCTAAGATTTTTAACTAAGTTTATCAATTCTTCTTTTTTAAGAACATTTAAATCTTTATAAGTTATTGAAGAGTCTAATTTCTTAGCCATAGCTTTAAGTTTTTTCACGCTGTTCTTTGATAAATCATCTCTATCAAAATCAGAATTTTCTATTTTAACTTGTTCTAATACTTCTTTATTATCATTAGTATTTTCTATTTTTTCTTCATTAATTTCAGTTAAACTATTATCAACTATTTCAATTTCTTTGTTAATTTTATTTACGTCACTATATAGTTTTTCATCATTATTTTCACTATTCCCAGTGACATCTAAAATTACATTATTTTTTTCCAATAAACTTTTCGATACATTATCAGTTATTTCTAATGTAATTTCAAAGTTTTTCTCTTTATCTTCTGAAACTTCACAGACTTTAGGTTCTTTATTTTTAAATAAAGCATCTGTTACTTCATTATGGATTCTTGGTATAATATGTGATGTTCTTAATGTACCAACTCGAGAAGCTGCAATTTCACCTGCTTCTAGAGCAGATTTTACAGCACCAACGTCTCCACATATTGTTAAAGTAACAATACCCGCTCCAACCTTATCAATTCTTACAATATTAACATTTGCAGATTTCAAACAAGCATCAGAAGCTTCTATTGCAGCAACATATCCTATTACTTCTATTAAGCCTATAGCATCCATCTAACTATCCTAAAATCCTGTTGGATTGTCTGCAACTGATTTTACTGCTTCTGCAAATGCATCACATGCTGCTTTACAAGCCGATTGAGAACCTGTAAGTAATGCTCCACCAAAGTTTGTTTCAGTTGGAGGTGCAAATAATTCACACATCTTAACGTCTGCAGCCTTCATTGCTGCATCTAGAGCATACATTGCTTCAAGTGGTGGTGCTACTAAATAAGCTAATGCCTCACCTTCTCTTATTCCTGCTACCTCTGAAAGGTATGTACCTGTTCTTGATACACAGTGAGCATAATATGCTATTGAATCATCATCATTTGCACTTATAAAAGTTGCTCCATATTCTAGAAAATCAACTACTGCATTTAGACCACTTCTTACTTCAGCTGGACTTGGTCCTGCTATTATTCCTAAAACTTCACCAGCAAGTTTTGTTGAAGCATTTGCAGCACCTGCATACATTGATTTTGCATATACAACATCAACTTCTGAAGCTTTTGTTGCTTCATCAAGAGCTGTGTACGTAACATCATCACAGTCTGCAGTTATTAAACCTAAACTTTTATGATGTGATTTTAGTTCTAGTTTTTGCGCCATTTCTGGACTTATATTCGAAATTATTTTAATTCCTAGTATATTAGGACGAATTACATCGTTTTTCATATTCTACACTCCCTCGACTTTATTTAAGGTCTATTCCTGAAGCTTTTTTATCTAACATAGTTTTTATAAGTTCAGCTATATGAGCACCTGCTTCAACTGCAGTTGTTCCACCTTTGTGAATATTTGATATAACTGTTCTCTTTGCTTCTGCCATTCCTATGTATGGCTTATACGCTATATATGCTGACATTGATTCAGCCGTAACTAATCCTGGTCTTTCTCCAACCAACATACAGATAACTTCACAACCTAATTCTTCACCTAAGTGGTCCATAGCACCTACTCTACAATGTTTAACAAATAAAATTTCACTTGAGTCTATACCATACATTTTTAGACCTTGTTTTATAGCTGGTACACAGTCTTTTAAATTTGCTTCTATCGCAGCTGAACTAAGTCCATCTCCCACTAATATTAAAACCTTTTGATTTGTACCAAATTTAGATTTTATATTATTTATAGTTTCTGGAGAAAATTTTCTTCCCAAATCTGGTCTTGTTAAATATTCATCTTTATCTTTACATAAAGTTTCTACTGCAAACATATTATTTTCTTTTATAAATTCTTCATCTACATAAGAGAATACAGCGTCTTGTGCAGCAGCATGGTCTGCTCTAAATCTTAAAACTGTTTCTGTTTTATATCTAGTACCAGTTCTTCCTATACCTAATCTTGCAGGTGTTTTTGCTTTCATATCTAAATAAGCTTCTGCATCCTTAGGATTTTTTACTAGTAATTGCTTTCTTATATCAACTTCTGTTATATCATCTATACAAGCATTGTTGTCTACTACAATTTCAGTTGCTTTTTTAACAGTTTCAGATACAACATTAGTATCTAATTCTCCAACCATTTGTCCAACTAACTGTTCTACTAATGCTTTTAAATCCTTCTCATTCATACTAAATACCTCCTATCCTAATAATACAGATGCGTCTCCCGCTAACTCTGTCAACTTACCACCTTTAGAGAATCCCATCTTTTCCATCCAAGCATCAAATTCTTTTATTGCTGTTAGTCCAAACATTTCTCTAAGTGATGCTGTTTCATGGTATCCTGTTGTTTGATAGTTAAGCATAACATCATCTCCATGAGGTATTCCCATAAAATACGTACATCCTGCTGTTGTTAATAGTATAGCTAAGTTTTCCATATCATTTTGGTCAGCCTTCATATGGTTAGTGTAACAAACATCAACACCCATTGGTAATCCATGTAATTTACCCATAAAATGGTCTTCAAGCCCTGCTCTTACAACTTCTCTAGCATCATATAAGTACTCAGGTCCTATAAATCCAACAACTGTATTCACTAAGAATGGTTCATACTTTTTAGCAAATCCATAACATCTAGCTTCCATAGTAACCTGGTCTATTCCATGATGTGCTTCTGAAGATAATTCTGAACCTTGTCCAGTTTCAAAATACATAACATTAGGTCCTGTAGCTGTACCATGTTTTAAAGCTAGCTTTCTAGCTTCTTCTAGGGTATCGCCATTAAATCCAAATGCTTCATTTCCTTTTTCAGAACCTGCTATAGATTGGAAGATTAAATCTGCAGGAGCACCATTTCTTATTGCTTCCATTTGTGTAGTAACGTGTGCTAATACACATGTTTGAGTTGGTATTTGATATTTTTGTTTTACTTCTTCAAATCTCTTTAATACTTTAGTAACACTTTCAACAGAGTCATCAACTGGGTTTAATCCAAGTACTGCATCTCCTATACCAAAAGTTAAACCTTCAAGAAGCGATGCAAGTATTCCATCTGGGTCATCCGTTGGATGATTAGGCTGAAGTCTTGCTGATAATGTTCCTTGTTCTCCTATAGTTGTATTACAATGAGCAGTAACCTTTATCTTTTTAGCTGCATAAACTAAGTCCATATTTGACATTAATTTTGCAACTGCTGCTATCATTTCAGAAGTTAATCCTCTTGATATTCTTCTTATATCAAGACTTGTAGTATTTGAATCTAATATCCACTCTCTAAATTCAGATACTGTCCAATTTTTTATCTCTTCATAAACTTTTTCATTTACAGCATCTTGTATTATTCTTGTTACTTCATCTTCCTCATATGCTACTGCAGGATTATTTCTTATATCCTCCAACTTTATGTGTGATAAAACAACTTTTGCTGCTATTCTTTCTTCAGCTGATTCTGCTGCAAGACCTGCTAATTTATCTCCTGATTTTTCTTCATTAGCTTTAGCCATTACATCATATAAGCTTTTAAACTGATAAGTACGTCCAAATAATTTTGTCTTTAAAATCATTTACTTACCTCCTTCTATTAATTAAAAACTAATGTTTTTATTACCACAGGTAAAACTTTACCTTCAACTATAGGTTTTCCAATGTCGATATAGTCTCCATTTTCAACCTTGACACTGTCTATACAAACAATCTCTTTTTTATAATTTAATAATGCATAGATTGCTTGACCTAATACTTTTGCCATATCATTTTCAACGATTACTATAAAAGGTAAATCATTTTCTAGGATTTGTTGCATTCCATCTACAAAACCTTTAGCATACTCTTGTATATCTAAAAAGGTTGGATTTTTCTTTCCTATCATAGCTATAGCAACTTTCTGTAAATCATTTTCTAGCTTAAACCAGTTAAGTTTGTTTTTTATAGCTTCACTGATTTGTTTTGAAGTACCTGTTTCTTCATCAATTGACAATTTTAAAACTGGCAAGTTTTTAAGTGGAAACTTTTCGCTAGTATAAGTTATTGTACTTCCACTTACTTCAGTAGTATGAGAACCTGCTCCAACTACTGTGGCTCTTATTGTTTCCATGGATTTAACTACATTTACTTTTTTAAGGTATTCGCAATTTTTTATTGCTTGCCCCAGTAAAATTCCCAAGTCACCATATTCAAAATAATCATTTATTTCTCCATCGTAGTAAATATAATCAGCTACTCCACCAGAGAATGAAACATTTTTAATATTTTCATCTACACTTATTGACTTATTGGTTATTATAAAATCAAACAAAGGTGTCTGTTTTTTTAATCCTATGCTTTCCATTAATAAATCAACCATTATGTCAACTATTGGCTTTGTATTTTCTACTGTAGCCACTGTACCTACCTGAAGATTTAAATTATTATCTTTTATGATTTTATCTATTTTAGGTGATATATAAGTTATTTTTTTACTTATTTTATCTATCTTTATAAGCCTTCCACCTATATCCAAACACCCAGTATCAGTTACTTCTCCCCTTTTAAATGAAGCTATATTACTAGTTCCCCCACCTATGTCTATATTTACAATTGTAGTTGAATGTTCTTTTGAATAGATATGAGCTCCAGCTCCTTTTCCTGATATTATACTTTCTAAATCAGGTCCTGCTGTTGCAACAACAAAGTCTCCAGCAAATCCACTTAAAGTATGAAGTACATCATTTGCATTTTCTTTTCTAGCTGTTTCACCAGTTATTATTACTGCTCCTGTATGTATGTCCACTTTAGATATATTTGCTTTTTTATATTCATTTTCAACTATATCTTTTATCTGTTGACCGTTTATTTCATTATTTGAAATAAGAGGAGTGAAATAAACTTTACTTTTATAAATAATTTCTTTGTCTACTATACTTATTCTAGGTACCGAAAAATTTGATTCAGTATTTTCTACTATTAATTTAGAAAAAATCAACTGAGTAGTACTTGTTCCAATGTCAATACCAACACTTAATAACTCTTCTCTCATTTTCTCACCTCCTAAAATTTAAGTATGTCTTAAACAAGCAAAGAGGCTCAAAGTTATAATAAATATCTGTTAAATTGAATATATACTTATAATTTTTATAAATACATTCAACTAACTTAATCTATTAATAACCTTAAGCCTCTTTGCTCAATTAAAACTACCACTTTGTAGATGAGTTATTATTTAAATATTAATTTGTGTAGGTATAGTAATTAATACTTCTGTACCACTTTTACTACTTTTTCTACTTATACTGCCCTTTAACATTTGTGTTATATAACTATCTATTATATATGTCCCTAAACTATTTTTATTTATATTGTCACTATCAAATCCAACTCCATCATCTATAATGGCAATGTTTCTCGAATCACTATCTTTGTTTATTAATATTTGTATACTACCATATTCCCTACCAGTAAAGGCATGGTCATAACAATTTTGTAGTATTTCATTTATAACCAAAAGTATTGCTGTTGCTTTCTCTCCACTAATTTTAAAATCTTCACCTGTTATACGTATATCTATATCTTTACTAAATAAATACCCGCCTTGAATATTTGACACTAATAAATTGATACCTTCTCGTATAGATATATTATTATCCACTTCCTTAGATAATAAATAATGAGTCGAAAGTATTGCAAATACTCTGTTTATTATATTATCTAAACACTGTTTAACCTCGTCGTTTTGAGATAATCTACTTTGTTTTTTTATTATAGATATTACTGTATGAAGATTATTTTTTACCCTATGATGAGCTTCCCTTATAGCTACTGTTTTCAAAACTAATTCTTCTTCTTTTCTCTTTAAATCACTTATATCTTGTACTATTTTACAAACCTTAAATTCATCATCTTTGATGTACATGGTTTTTATTTTGAAAAACATATTACCTATTGAAACTTCATTTGTCTCATCATAATTTTCATCCATTAATATATCTTCAAATAATTTAGTCTCTATATACAAGTCGTTATAATGCATATCTTGTATATCACATTCAAATCCAAGATTTTTATATATCTCAGTTGCAATACGATTTTTAATTTTTAATTTTCCATTTTTATCAAATATGAGTATAGCTGAATTTAAATTATCAACTAAAAAATCATTATTTCCTATTAGTTTTATAAACTGATGCAAATTCTTATTTTCTTCATCTTCACTAGTGTTAAACTCATTCTTAACTTCACTACTTATATCTTTTTCAACTATTAATACTGCTAAAACTTTGTCATCCAATGTTATTGGCTGAATATTTTGTTTAACCAGTTTATATTCTTGTGTTAAAGCTTTTATATCTCTTACTCTTTCTCCTGTTTTTAAGCACTTTATAACTCCTGGTTCATTTTCAAGTAGAGCCTTTTTGCCTATAACATTTTCACAGTACACTGACTTTTCTTTAGGTCTACTATGTGCCACAACAATTGCTTCATCATCAACTTTACTTAATACATCTATAAAAACATCAGCCTCATAAAAGGAAGCCATTAAATCTAAGGATTTTGATACTTCTATAATTTTTTCAATTTCATTGTTATTTAAGTATGTTTGTGTAGTTGCTATTTTTTTTATCGTATTAGTCATCGTATCCTATTATAATCATTTTGGCAATTTCCATCATTGTAGTTCTTTTATCCATACTTAATTTTCTTATTCTAGTGTATGCTTCATCCTCAGAAATTTTAAACTCTCTTATAAGTATACCTTTTGCTCTTTCTACCAATTTTCTTTCATTCAATTTAGAATTTACCTTTTCTAAATCCTTTTTCATTTTTTCAAATTCATTCACCTTATTTAAACACATTTCTATAGTTGGTATAAGTGATTTTTCACTTGCTGTCTTTACTAAGTATCCATAAGCACCTATACTTTTGGCCTTTTCTACATATTCTTTATCTTCAAATGAAGTTAATAAAAGTACTCCACCAGCTAGATTTTCTTTACATATTATTTTGCCTGCCTTTATCCCATCAAATATTGGCATTTCTATATCCATTATAACTAAATCAGGTTTGTGTATTTTACACATTTCAACAGCTTCAAATCCATCACTTGCTTCTCCTATTATTTCATAGCCATGACTTTCTAGTATATCTTTTGTATCCATCCTTAACAGTGGTTCATCATCAACCAATAGTATTTTTTTCCCCATGTTCCTACCTCACTTAAAGATTAAATCTTCTTAGAATAGTTTATATATTTTTTATTTTATCATATTTTTATCATATTTTTGAGTAAAAAAATATTTTCCCTTAAATTTCCTCTATATTTTTAGATTTTTCTAGATATTTAAATAATTTTTCAAGTCCTATATCATCAACTGTGTCTATTTTAAAGATTTGACTTGCTCCTGCTAGTGATAGTCTTTCGTAAGCTATATTTACCTCGTTTTCAGTAGCTTTATTTATTTTAGTTATAATCCCTATTACATCTTTACAAAACATACTTGCAAAACCTGGTGCTATATAATTTTCTTCTTGTGTAGCATCATACACTATTGCTATAATTTTAGCATCTGCTGATGTTGTTATTAAGGCATTGTATAGGCTTCTATTTTCCATATACTCACCAGGAGTGTCTATTGCATTATTATAAAGTTCTACTGACTGAGTTTTTTTATATTTCAATTCTAACTGGTCTAGTTTTTGACATAAGGTAGTTTTGCCACTACCTGTCTTTCCCATAAATATTATATTCTTCATTGTACATCATGTCCTTGTTATTTTTGTAGATGAAAAGTTTAACATATTTCCTAAGACTTCTAAAACATCGTTTAACGCTGATTCTACAGAACTTACATCACCTGATATTACTACAGAACCACTAAATCTGTCTATAAAACCTAAAGATACATTTGAAGCTTTTGTGGCAACGTCTGCTGCTATTATTGATGCTTCACTTGGTGTTATTGTAAGTATTCCTATTGCATCTTTTTTATCAAGTACTAATCCTAACTTCTTATATATATCTTCATTAGGGTTAGCTATTATATGTGCTAATGTAACCTGCTTTCCAGGAACATATTCTTGAATAACTCTTTGCTTAGATTCTTCAGTCAAATTTATTCCCTGCTTTCTTTAAATATAGTTTACTAAAAAGTTATTTGCTTAAAATAAAAGAAGCTTCATAAGAATAATATTAATATTCCTAAGAAGCTCCATTGCTTTCTACATAAAGTATCACGCCTTTGTGATACTTTCATTATAGTTTTATGTTTTATATTTGTCAATATATAATTTATATTTTTAAAAACATTTTCCCTACTTGTATAATATTATGTTTACATGTAATAAAATATAGTTATTTAATATTATTTAATATGTTTATTATATCATCCTCAGTTGGAACTTTAGGATTAGTTAATGTACAAGAATCTTTTATAGCAAGTTTTGCTATTTCTCTTTCTTCGTTAGTTACATCTTCTAAACTTAATTTGCACTGTGTCAATTTAGTTGGCATATTCATTTCTTTTTGTAGTTTCTTTATTTCATTTACTAAATTTCTAACAGCTATTCTTATATTACCATTCCCAAGTCCTACTAATTCTGCTATTTGTGCATATTTTTTAGCTGTATCTGAGTAAGTTGTATTAGTATATCCTACTATTGATGAATTATATTCTATTACATGAGGAAGTAATATAGAGTTTGTTCTTCCATGTGGTATATGGAATTTTCCTCCTAATACATGTGCGATAGAATGATTTATACCAAGTGATGCTTGGTTAAATGCCATACCTGCTAAACAAGATGCATTGTGCATTTTTTCTCGAGCTTCTATATCATTTCCATCTTTATATGCTTTTATTAAGTATTTAAATACTAACTTTATGGCTTTTTCAGCTAGTGCGTCTGAGAAGTCATTAGAATTTGTAGATACATAAGCTTCTATGGCATGTGTTAATACATCCATACCTGTATCTGCTGTTATAAAGTTCGGTACAGTTTTTACAAGTTCTGGGTCTAGTATTGCCATGTCTGGAAGTAAATCATCACTTACTAATGGATACTTACATTTCTTTTGACTGTCCGTTATTACGGCAAATGATGTTACTTCTGAACCTGTTCCACTTGTTGTTGGTATTGCTATAAATTCTACTTCGTTAGTTTTTAATATTTTTTTAGAAAAATCCATTATAGATTTTGCTGCATCTATTGCAGAACCACCACCTAAAGCTATTATTACATCTGGATTTATAGATTTAAATGCTTCTATTCCCGCTACTACTATTTCTATTGGCGGGTCTGGTACTATTTCTTCAAAAACTTGATACGTTGAATTTACTAAGTTAGATGTTATTTTATCTATTGTTTTTGATTTAACCATAAATGGGTCCGTTATTATTAATACGTTTTTGTTTTTTAATTCTTGTAAAGCTTTCAGTGAACCTTCTCCAAATTTTATTCTTGTTTTAATCTCAAAGTTATTCAAATTTCTATCCTCCTTAAGTTAAATATACAAAAAAGCTCCATAGACTTTATCTATGGAGCTCCATTGCTCTTTTAACACCTCATTGTGCTATATTTAAAAATATACTATTTGATTAATATAATGTCAAGTCAATAGTATATAAAATCAATAATCAAAGCTTATGTATCAGCTTTACTTATATTTAATTCTTTTTCTAAAGTACTAAATGCTTTATCTAAAACTTCTTTAGGGTATTTTTTACCTATTATATTTACAAACCAACTAGCTTTAGCCATTTCTATTTCATTAAGTTTAGCTTCATCTTTAGGAAAAATCTCTATAACATTGATTTCCATATGCAAGCCCCCTATAAATTTTTGTTATAACTATTAGTTTCAAAGAATTATCACTTAAAATATTTAAATTTTAACTTTTTCATAGTAAACTACGATTTTATATTAATCTATGAAATTAGAGATTTGTCCTGATACAATTAAGTATCAAAATTTATTATTGATTTAAAACTTGAATAGTAAAGAAATAAAATAAATAGTCATATATTATAAAAAGTAGAATTATATAAATTTGCCTAATTAATAAATTCATTCTAATAAGTTTACTTGAAAGGCTGTATATAAATAATTTCAAATATATATCCTAATTTATAGGAGGTTTTAATTTTGAAAGCTGCAATTTATTCAAGAAAATCAAGATTTACTGGAAAAGGTGAATCTATAGAAAATCAAATACAATTATGTATGGATTATACAAAGTCTATTGGTATAAAAGATTTTTTGATATATGAAGATGAGGGTTTTAGTGGCAGTAATATAGATAGACCACAATTTAAAAAAATGATGCAGGATGCTAAAGATAAGAAATTCAATTATTTAGTTTGCTATAGATTAGATAGAATATCGAGAAATGTATCTGACTTCTCGACTTTAATAGAAAAATTAAATGAACTAAACATATCATTTATATCTATCAAAGAGCAATTTGATACTTCAACTCCAATGGGAAGAGCTATGATGTTTATATCAAGTGTATTTGCTCAACTAGAAAGAGAGACAATAGCAGAACGTATAAAAGATAATATGTATGAACTAGCTCGTAGTGGTAGATGGCTTGGGGGCAATACTCCTCATGGATTTAACAGTGAAAAAATCACATTTTTAGATGAAAATTTAAAAGAAAGAAGTATGTATAAACTTCAAGTAAATAATGAACAAATGGAGGTTGTAAAGCTAATATACAATAAATACTTAGAACTTAGGTCATTATCCAAGTTATATAAATATGTCTATCATAATGGAATAAGAGGTTCTCGTGGTGGTAAATTTGACCCTAGTTCTTTATCTAGAATACTTAGAAATCCAGCATACGTAAAAGCTAATGATAAAATTTTAGAGTATCTTAGAAATAATGGTATGGACGTTGTAGGCACTCCAGATAGAAAATGTGGAATCCTTACATATGCTAAAAATACGTCTGACTCAATAGCAGCAATTGCAAAACACCATGGAGTTATAGAACCCGAAATATGGCTTGAAGTACAAAATCAGCTAGATAAAAATCGTGATAAGACACCAAGAATAGCAACTGGAAAAACTGCTCTTTTATCTGGTCTTATAAAATGTGGTAAGTGTGGTTCTAATATGAGAATTACCTATAAAGGTAAAAAAACTGATAAAGATTTAAAATATTATTATATTTGTGGCACTAAAAAAACACTTGGTGCTGATAGTTGTAACTGCAAAAACCTTAATGGTCCATTAGTTGAAAGTTTAGTTATAGATAAAATTAAAAATTGTAAAGAGGAGTCTATCATAAGTTCATTTAATAGTAATAACATTAAAACTGATAATGTTTTTAATATTTTAAAATCTGAAACTAATTTACTTAAAAATCAAATTTTAGATAAAGAAAAGTTTATTAAAAATTTAGTTATAAAACTTGCAAAAAATACCAGTAGCAGTGCTTCTGATTATATAGTTTCTCAAATTGAGAGCTTAAATAGTGAGATTAGTATTTTAAAGGATAAGATTAATACTTTGGAATCTAGTAACGTCAATATTAATAGTGGAAGTATTAATCTTGATATTATCGTTAGTAATTTAAAGAGATTTAATGACGAAGTTGATAACGCCAGTTTAGATGATAAGAGATTGTTATTATCTACTATTATTAATTTTATCGTTTGGGATAGTAGTTTGGGAAATCTTAATATTGTTTATATGGGTGCTGAAATGGATAATTCTGTTTAGTTAAGCAATTAGTTGCACTTTTTTAGCTATAGTAGAAGCAATAAGCATATCAGATAAGGTTGCAATACTATCTAAAAGACCAGCTACCATAAAAAGTATTTATAATATTGAACTTAACATGGATGGAACAAAAACGCCTCTCAAAACACGTAAAGTTCCTGATTTTCAAAAGTATTTCGACATATTATGGAAGGAGCTAGATACACATGAGGCTTAATAAAAGATCTGAAGGATATATAAACTATGTTAAAGGTGTAAAAAGAGAAAAAAGAAATGTATTATTCTACCAGCTATTAATTCTAATCGGTTTTATTGTAGTATGGGAGCTTTTAGCTGACTTAAATGTTATAAATACATTTCTATTTAGCAAACCAAGTGATATTTACAATTTATTTATTCAATATGCATTTAGTGGTCAATTATTTAAACATATTGGAATATCTGTATATGAAACTATTCTTGGTCTTGTTATAGGGACTGTTTTAGGTATTTTGGTAGCAATTGCTCTTTGGTGGTCAGAAAAATTATCAAAAATATTGGACCCATTTTTGGTAGTTTTAAATGCTCTTCCTAAGACTGCTTTAGCTCCTATAATTATAGTTTGGGTAGGTGCTGGAATAGAAGGAATCGTCGTAACAGCAGTAACTATTTCTGTTGTTGTTACTATACTTTCAGCTTATAATTATTTTATGAATATAGATGAAGAAAAAATTAAGATGTTAAAGAGTTTTGGAGCTAGTAAGTCTCAGATATTATTTAAACTCATATTACCTGCAAATACAGGAAATTTAATAAATTTAACTAAGATTAATATTGGTATGGCATGGGTAGGTGTAATCGTTGGAGAATTTTTAGTTTCAAGATATGGAATAGGTTACTTGATAGTATATGGCTCTCAAGTATTTAAGTTAGATTTAGTAATGATGGGAGTATTTGTATTGGCTATCTGTGCTTGGGCAATGTACGCTGTAGTTAATATTATAGAAAAAATATACAATTCCAGATAAATAAAAATTTTATTTAGAATATTTCATCATGTTGCCAGCATAGCTCTATTTTGTGGGCTTTGCTGGCTTTTTATTGCATCCAATTATAACATAATACTTAAATGTAGTCATTTATTTACACCTATGCTTAAATTTCTACAAAAGAAAAGACAGTCAACTTTTTAATCAAAATTAACTGTGTTTCATATTCGATATTTTGAGCTTCTCTTGTTAGATAATCAACAGCTGAAGCGAGCCAGCCATTTGCTGTAATTAAATAGTTTACCTTGAAACTGGAATTTATCTTCTAAACTGACGATAGCAAAAATATATGTATTCTTTCATTGATATTTCTCTATTATGCAAAATTCCTATGATAACAAATATTATTTCTGCAACAGTAAGATAGCAGTCCTTTAAATCAAAAATAAAAAAGCTTGGTATCTGCAAAAAATCTAAACTTCCTCCCCAAAATACTTTATCTATCAAGCTACATATTGCCCCAGCAAGCCCACAAGATATAATTACTTTTACTGAATAGCTCGTTTGTTTATTTTTTGATTTGTAAAAAGCATATCCAGATACAATAATGAGGATAACCAAAATGTTAAACAATATCAGTACCCATAAATTAGATAGAATCCCAATAAAATTTCCACCATAAGAGAGATTTGTATTTTGAACAGGATTAAATCTTAAAAATTTTCCAATTATATCAAATTCAGAGTCCATTAAGAATAATCCTATAAGAGATTTGCTAATTTGGTCTAAGAATATTAAGCATATGACTGGAAAAACAAAAGACTTTACTTGTCTGATATTAACACCTCCTTGCAAAAATCATTCACTTTTTCCTTACTTAGTGTTGTTAAATTCCAAAAGTCATTCCGATTTATTGATTTCTCATCAATAATTATAACATGGATAAATTATAAAGTCATTTCTTTTCTAATTTCGCAGATAATACTTATTTCCACATAATTTATCAAGAATATCTTATGGAATTTCTTCCGAAACAGGCTCTTAACAAACCATGCTCCAACAAATAAGATTCTTTCATTTGCTATAATATAATTGTAAATTCTTAAAATTTTTTCTCCTAAATCCCTTAAAACTCTGTATTTATCGAGATAATCTTGATTTCTATACTATTTTTCTAATAAAAATAGATATGTCTAATAATTAAAACTGTAGAAATATTTGTAAAGGCATAAGACAAATTTACCTACAATTTTTAGTGTTTAGATTCTAAAAAAATAAAAAAAATTATAATTAAGTTCATAATTTTAAAACTTATTGAATATAATTATATGTCGGTTAAAGACGTATGAAAATAAAAGGAATTTATAAGTTATGTGTTGTATAGATACTGTATATGCAGCATGTAATAAATCTTAGCACTATTTATATTCTATACAAAAAGATATTTGAAGGGAGATTAAAAATGGGAATATTAGAGGGCGCTGCAATGATAAGAGAAATTGCAATTAAAATAGCTAAAGAAAAAGGTATTACAGAACAAAAGGCATGGCCTGAAGCTGTAAAAGAATTTAAAGAAAAATATGAACTTGTATTATAAACTTTGACTGTAAAACTGTCTCTATTTTATTGAGACAGTTTTTTATATTGTAACATTTTATATTATGACGAAATATATATATAATTTTAACTTCCTTAGAACTTTAATTTAAGGTAAAATAACTTGAAATAAATTTAATATTAATAAACTTTATTTGTCATATAAATTTGTTTTTAATGTTATTTTTAAGGTATAAATCTTATATATTAGATATAAATTTTGGAGGTATATGATTTGGATAAAAAACTTGAAAGCAGATGCTCATGGCAAGAATATTTTATGAGATTGTGTGAAACAGTAGCTGAAAGAGGTACTTGTGATAGAGCTTATGTAGGAGCTATAATTGTCAACTCTGAAAATAGAATCGTGTCTACTGGATATAACGGTAGCATTTCTGGAGATAAGCATTGTAGTGAAGTTGGTCATGAAATGAGAGATGGACACTGTATTAGAACCATTCATGCTGAACAAAATGCCCTTTATTATTGTGCAAAAGAAGGTATTTCAGTTAAAGATTGCTCTATTTATGTAACTCATTTTCCTTGTTTAAATTGTACTAAGGCTATAATTCAATCTGGAATTAAACATATATATTATAGAACTGGATATAGAATAGATGAATATGCTCTAAAATTGTTGAAATCAAGTAATGTCTTATATACAAAATTATGACTTTAATACTTCTTACTTAATATTCTATAATTTTACAAAATTGATTATAATAAAAGTATAAGATATAAAAAGAAACAAAATTCTGAGCTATGCATATATTAAATAGAAGTTAAATTTAATTGTAAAGGAGATATTAATTTGAAAGTAGTGATAATACCAGGACACACTTTAATTGGAAAAGGTACAGGAGCTGTTGGGTATATAAACGAAAGCAAAGAAACAAGAATACTGAATGACTTAATTGTTAAATGGCTTAAAATAGGTGGAGCTACTGTTTATACAGGAAGAGTTGATGAATCAAATAATCATTTAGCAGACCAGTGTGCTATAGCAAATAAACAAGAAACTGATTTAGCTGTTCAAATTCATTTTAATTCAAATGTCACAACTTCAGTTCCAGTAGGAACAGAAACAATATATAAAACTAATAGTGAAAAAACATATGCAGAAAGAGTGAATACTAAGTTAGCTACAGTATTCAAAAATAGGGGTGCAAAGTCTGATGTTAGAGGTCTTTATTGGCTTAATCATACCATTGCACCAGCAATATTAATAGAAGTATGTTTTGTAGATAGTAAAGCAGATACAGATTATTATGTTAACAATAAAGATAAAGTCGCTAAATTGATAGCAGAAGGTATATTAAACAAATCTATATCAAATTCTCAAGGAGGAGGTGGAAATAAAATGTACGAAAATGTAATCGTTTATGCAGGCGATGTTGACAAAGTGACTGCTCAAATTTTACACTGGCAATTAAAGGATTCTTTAATAGTTGAAGCATCTAGCTATAAGCAAGGTTTAGGTAAAAAGGTTTATGTTGTAGGTGGGGAAGCTAATAAACTTGTAAAAGGTGATGTCGTAATAAATGGTGCTGATAGATATGAAACTGTTAAATTAGCATTAAAACAAATAGATAAATTATAAAATTATGATTATCTTATAAAAAAATCAATAAGTTAGGACAAAGAAAAAATGATAAGAACAAAAGTTGTAGAGCTAATAGCAACAGTATGCAGAGAAAACAAACCATATAAATGGGTTGATGAAAATTATACTCCTTATGATAAAAGTGGTAAAGTTGAATTAATGTCAATAGAAGATTTAAATGAATTAATATCAAGCAGTGGAAAAGCAGATTTACTTTATAGCAGTAAATTACAAAAGCTCCTAAACGAGATTTATATAAATGAAAGTAGAGCATCTTATATGTCAGGTTGTGGATTATTTTGGAATTCGTATTGGGATGTACTTGAAGAAAAATTTGAAGAATGGTTATATAATTCTTATATCTTTTTTGATGAAGATGATGACTATTTAGAAGGAATGGAAGATTTTGAGCTTGAATGTAAAGATGTTCTTATGGATGTAATTGAAACAACAAGCATAGATATATATGTTCAAATGATAAAGAGGAATATTACCAATAATTAAAACACATAATATCAAATTAAACTAATAAAAAACGACCTTATAAATACTATTTTAAGGTCGTTTAAATTATATCTTCTAGACTTCTTTTATATTAAACATATTATTTTTTATCTAGAAAAATATTTTTAATTATAGTCAATATATCAACTATAACATCCATATTTGATTTAACACTGTCTTTAGTAACAAGAAAATCTGCTGTAACCTCAGTAACCACTTCTGTTACGTCTTTCATGTTTTCCCCTACTTCTCCAAAATTTTCTACAACACTAGGAAGATTATTTAAAGTTGCATTTATATTTTGAGTATTTTCACTTAACATAGTCCCAACATTATTTAAAATCTTATGTAGTTTAGAAAGTACAATAATTAAATAAACTAAAGCAATACACCCAAGTATAGCTAATAATACATATATTATACTTATGTTAATTGTTATTGTATTGTTCATATTATTCCTCAGTAACACTAACTGGTTCAACAATATCCATTATTTTATCTTCCTCATTAGAATTTTCAATACTCTTTTTATTATCTATATATTTTTTTATTTTTTTCTTTGATTCTATAAAGTTTCCTTTTCTATCTTCTAGCTTCTCAGATACCTTACCTTTTACATCCACAGTTTTCATATTTATTTTTTCAGCAATTTGTTGTGAAGCATCTTTTATATCTTCTCTTGTCTCTTTTCCCGATTTTGGAGCCAACAGTACTCCACTCACTGCACCAGTAACAGCTCCTAATACCACACCAGCTGTAGCAATTTTAGCTTTTTTAACTTTTTCAGCTCTTTGTTTAGCTTTTCTTTTATCCTCTATTTTCTTTGATAAACTCATATTTAATCGCTCCTTATTATAATATTTTTAAACATTATAATACATTTTTTACCATAATGATATAGTTTCTAACTAAATTTTTAAAAATCAATAAAAATTCTTTTAATTGCTCCCTATCTGCTACAATCTAAAATTTTATAAGGATTTTCTATATATTTTTATTTTATTAAATATAATATTTATCAGATATAGATGATAAATTAAATATCTTATTTGATTAAATAAGCATGGATGACTAAAAACTTTTTTAGTATAAATATACTTCAATCTTTCTGTATAAATTAAATTAGTGTTTCAAAAAACAATAAGAGAGGAATTAATCCTCTCTTTTTAATTTAATTAGACCTGGCAGGGCGGCGTATCCTGCATCTCTATTAACTACTCCATAGTAGCGTATTGGGTGCCTTTTCCAACCTCAAATCTAACTAATAAATATTTACATGTATATTTATATTATAACTTATATGATAATATTTTTCAATACTTTTGAAAATTTAATAATATTATGTTAACCATAATATTGTTTTACTCTTCCACTGTTTATTCTACTTTCTAACTTTGCTTCTTTTATAGCATACAGTGAAGAGACATATAAATAGCCTTTTTTTGTATCTAATTCTGTAGCCACTAAAATATAATCATCAATTTTTTTTATAAACTCCACGCTTTTTCTAGGTTTTTTAGGATGACTTCCTATATATTCAGGGGACTTTAGTACCATTTTTATAGTATCTATTATATCCCTAACAATATCCTTACTCAATTGACATCTATGTTTTTTCTTTATATGTTTTATAACACCAGAAGAAGCATAAATTTTACCAGTATATTCAATTCCTGCGAGTTCTGCCGTTTCTTCATCTATGATTCCAACAACTTTGTCTGTAGACATATAAAGCACATTCCTTTCTAAGATAATTTACTGTTAATACTGTAAAATTTATTAAAATTAAATATCTATATTTAAAGTATAGTTTATTCCAAAAAGAAAAGATAGTATAATATAGTTTTTTCATATATGGCTTTATATAATCTCTTTTTATATAATTTATAAATGGCAAATAAGGTTCTATTTTCAAGTTATTTTTAGAAATTGTTTAGTTTTTTAAGTTATATTAAGTATTCTTGATTTTTTATAAAAAGATAATCTACTGTTTATATTACATAAAGCGTTTTCTTTTAAAGTATTCTGTGATAATATTATTTATATATAATACAAATTTTTAATAGGAGGATAATATGAACAATCAACAGCAGGAAGTATATAAAAAATTAGATGAATTAGATATATCCTATGAAACTGTAAATCATCCACCAGTTTATACGATTGAAGAAATGGAAAAATTAAAAACATTACATATGGAATTCGTTGTAAAAAATTTATTTCTTCGTGATGCTAAGGGAAAAGAACATTTTTTAGTTGTATTAGGTAAAGACAAAAAAGCAGATTTAAAAGATATTCGTCAACAAATTGATAGTAAACCTCTTAGTTTTGCATCAGAAGAAAGACTTCAAAAATACTTGAAACTTACTAAAGGAGCTGTGACTCCTTTTGGTATATTAAATGATACCGAGGCTGTTGTAAAAGTTGTATTTGATAAAGATTTATTAAAAATGGATAAAATAGGTATACATCCCAATGATAATACTGCTACTGTATTTTTAAAGTTTGAAGATATGAAAAAGCTTATAGAACAAAATGGAAATGAAATATATTACGTTGAAGTATAATTCTAAATTGACAAAAAGGGCAAAAGCACTCAGTACTTTTGCCTACCACTAGTATAGTTACTTTCTACAATAGTTCTTTGTTTTTCATTTATTTTTTTCGTGCAGCTACAAGTAGCATCATAGGTCTGCGTAGCTCATCTTTCATCTCAGGAATTGTATCTAACAGCTTTTCTTCTGGTTGAGGCTCAATAATTTCTAGTATTTCAAACCCAGTTTTATTTAAAGTATTTAGATAAGTTGTTAGTGTTTTATGATATTTTATAACCTCTTCTCCTAGAAAATTTGACTTACGTACTCCTTCTTCAAAATATCTATCTACTGGCCAATGTAGATTATTACCATCTTTATCACAGTACCACTCTTGAGTTCCATATGCAGTAAATATAGGATGTTCAACAGAGAATACAAAGTCACCTCCGTTTGAAAGGCAACTACTTATATTTTTACATATCTCTTCAAATGATTGAATATAATGAAATGCCAAAGAGCTAATAACTACGTCAAAACTATCTTTTGGAAAATTAATATCTTCAATAGGCATACATATGTATTTTATATTATCAAATTGTGTTTTGTTTCTAGCTTCTTTTAGCATTTTTTCTGAAATGTCTATTCCAACAGCAGAATTTGCTCCATTCTCAACTGCATATTGACAATGCCATCCAAATCCACAACCTAAATCTAAAACTCGTTTTCCTTTAAAATCAGGTAACATTTTTTTAAAAATATGCCATTCTCCAGCACCTGCTAGTCCATTTATAGAACGTTCCATTTTACTGTATTTGTCAAAGAATTCATTATTATCATATTTATTCTGTTTCATATATTTTCCTCCATTTTAATTATTTTTGTTTAGTAACACTCTATTAAATACAAAAGATAAACTTTTATTATTTCACACAAAAATAATAAAAGTTTATATAAATAAATTGTTTTCATATAAATTAATCTAATTTATATTATCAACAAATTTTTTCTTTATATATAATAGGCAAAAAATGATATTATTTTAATTTTATTACCTAGCTTATAAATAATCAATATAATTTATTCAATATTACACATTACTAAAAAAACTAAACATAAAACTCAAATTTATTATTAAGTTTTTGTAGAAATATTATAAGTAGAGATAAATTTTTGTAACAACTATAATAAGTATTTAATACTATATATTATTCGTATGTCTTATGGGAGGTATTTGTTATGTTTAAAAAAATAGTCGCAATAGTAAGCTCTATCATTGTAAGCACAATATGTCTAACTGGATGTGATTTTAACTCTAATGGCAAAACAGATGAATCTTCTTCATCCAAAAATCTAGATAAAGTAACTATAGCAGAAGTTACTCATTCTGTTTTTTATGCTCCACAGTATGCTGCTATTACCAAAGGTTTCTTTGAAGATGAAGGTATAAAGATTGACCTTATAAATACTCAAGGTGCAGATAAAACTATGGCTGCTTTGATTTCAGGTGAAGCAAATGTAGGTTTAATGGGTCCTGAAGCATCTATATATGTATATAATCAAAACAAAAACGATTATGCAGTAAACTTTGCTCAATTGACTAAAAGAGATGGTAGTTTTTTAGTTGCTAGAGAAAAAATGCCTAATTTCTCTTATGAAGATTTAAAAGGAAAAGAAATATTAGGTGGTAGAAAAGGCGGAGTTCCACTAATGACTTTTGAATATGTTTTAAAAGAAAAAGGTCTTACTCTCGGAGAAAACCTAAAAGCAGGCAATGTTAATGTAAGAACTGATGTACAATTTGGTGTAATGGCTGGAGCTTTTGCAGGTGGAGAGGGTGACTTTACAACAGCATTTGAACCTACAGCAACAGCAATGGAAAAAGAAGGTAGTGGATATATAGTCACATCTATAGGAAAAGATTCTGGAGAAATACCTTTTACAGCTTACTCTACTACAAGATCATATCTGAAAAATAATAAAGATTTAATTCAGAGATTTACAAATGCTGTTTATAAAGGTCAATTATGGGTTCAACAAGCACCTAGTAAAGAAATAGCTAAAGCTATGCAACCTTTTTTTGAAGACATATCTTTAGAAGATTTAATTACAGTTGTAGATAGATATAAATCAATAGATGCATGGTCTCAAAATCCTGTATTAAAAGAAGAAGGATTAAAGAAATTAATGGCTGTTATGAAAGAGGCTAAAGAATTAGATAAGGAAGCACTTTATAAAGATATTGTAAACACTGAATTTGCTGAGACTGCCATAAAAACTATAAAATAAAACTATATTTAATTTTAACTAAAAAATTTCTTATTTAAGTAGAATATTTAATTAAAAAATCTATATAAAAGATATGAAAATATAAAAAGAGTCTTTCAAAAGACTCTTTTTATATTTTGAGATTAAAGTTTATATAATAAAATAGAAATCAAAGTACTAATTGTACTTATATATCTATCCTCTGTATTCTGCTCCAGCATTAATTTTTGTAATTTGAACAGCTATCATTTCTTCCTTGCTTCCATTAGTAATTTCATGCCACTCTCCTGTTGGTACAAAGACAGTATCACCATCTTTTACGTCGCATTCATTTTCACCAAGCTTCATTTTACCTTCTCCCTTTAGGAACACAAATATTTGCTCGCCATTAGGATGTCTATGAGCCTTAAGAACTTGGTCAGGTTTAAAATAATAAACTTCTGAAGTTATATCACTACCAGCAAATACTGGTATTTTTGGAACTGCTACATCATTATATTGAGCTAAACTTCCATCTAATAGATTCTTTTTATTTTCATGCATACTAAAAATACCTCTTTTCTATATTATAGATTTACTATTATTATTCCAATATAAGAAAATAGTATTCTCATCATGCACAATAGGAATAAAATTCTTTTATTTTTAAAACACAAAGATTATATATTTTTCTAGCTAGAGAAGTATAATCCTTATAAGATATAAAAAATTAACATAAAATAATAATTTCTAAAATTATTTTTAGATATATAAACTTTAACATGAATAAAATATATGAATATTTTTTCTAAAAAATTAAAACTATTTAGTGTGTTTAACGTTTATATAGAATAAATCATAGTAATGAATTAAAAAAGTACCACTTCATTTTAATACTGTAATTATGTTCTTTTTCTATAACATCTCTTTTTTCTATTTGTACTATCAACTTTTTAATATTTTATTATGTATGTAAAAAAACAACTTATATCATTACTTGATAAACTATCAAATAATAGCAAATGGCATAGAATACATTATTATATGCTCTTTTTTATATATCTAGTATTTTTAATGGTTTGATAAAAATAAAATGCTAATTTGTCAGTTAAATGTCAGTAATTTTTTTATTATTTTTTCATTTTTAAGATAAATTTTACCCCCACATATTTATGTTACACTTTATATTTTTAATTTAAATACGTTTATATTAATGATAAAGTTTCTCTTAAATTTTAGCATTATTGATAATAGTTTTTAAGTTTTAGATAACTTTCAATTCGCATTTTATATTGAGACTAGTTAAAATTTTTATATTGTTTATCTTAAATATTTCAACATTTAATTTACTCTAGTTGAACTTATGATTTTTATTCTAAAATAACTACCTTATATTTTAGTTTTTAAATACGTGCTATTAATTTATACGATATTTTATATCTATTTAATAAAAACAAGCTTAAAATCCATTTAAATGGATAATTCTATATTTAAGTTGAAAGACCTTTAAATTAATTAACTATATTTATATTATGTAAACTTATAATGAGTTTTACAATTTTTATTTATATTCTGAATAATCAATATAAAATTAAAATTATTTTTACATTATTTTATATTAATATTATGGATATTCAATCTATATTCATAATATCAATTTTCATAATTTCAACAATGAAAAAAGGCTTATCTCTATTTTGAGATAGCCTCTTTTTACTTATCGTTATTTAGCATCTGTCAAAAACAATTGTTTTCCATATTGCAAAAAATTCTCTTGTATAATAAGTTGGAACAAATGAAATCTTTGACTTACTAGCATAAAAAGAAATATTTTTATATCCATTTCTATTTGCTAGTATTTTACTCCTAAGAACATGAAAATCTGTCGTTATTATTTTTACTTTTATATCTTTTATTGCTTTTCCACTATGTTCTTCTATCTTTAACTTTGAATATTTAAAATTTTCATAAGTATTCGTAGATTTATCTTCTTCTATTATCCTATTCTTATCTATACCATTTTTAACGAGATAATTTTTCATAACTTTTGCCTCACTTATGTTTTCACCATTACCTTTACCACCTGATACGACCACATAACAATCGTTATTAATTTCTAGATATTTTAAAGCAGTATTTAATCTTCCCTTTAAAGTTGTACCTGGTATATTCCTTTTCACAGAAGCTCCTAAAATCAAGAGATAATTACTCTTTGATTCAATACTGTTTTTAGGATAAAAAATTATTAAACTCTCAGTAATTATGAATATTATTAGAAAGATACTACTCATTATTTTTAGCACTTTACAAAAAACCTTCTTTTCTTTAATTTTATTTTTAAAGATTTGATAAATAATTAATAGAACTCCTACAACTAAGAAAATTTCACTAAATGAAATTCTACCAAAAACCATTTTAAGATAAAAATAGTAAGTTGTAAATATTACACCTAAAACCAAACTTATACTATTTAACATATCATCAAAATCCTTTTTATTTATTTTTTGTATAAAGAAATATCTATACACTCTATAAGGCAGTTATATTCTCCTTCCATCCAATTAATCCAACTTGCTATACTGATGTTTGTACCAAAGGTATTTGTCTCCGTTTTGAATTTTGAATGTCTATTTTCTTTCAATCCCTTAATAGGACAATTATTGCAAGGACTGTTAGATTTTAATAATGCCTTGTAACAAGTTTCTCCCGATTTTATACCTAAATCTAGATTTTCTATCTTATTATTGACAATGATAAGTTCATAAGTATTTGGATTTACTATATACATATAATTATCAATAGAATCAATAACTTCTTTAAGTATTGGTTTAGATTTTTCATATTCATTTAATTCTTTTATATTGTTATCACTTATATTATTTTTAAGTTCATTCTGATAGATATAATCATCGTAAAGTGCATATTTATCTTTACCTTTGCTTTTTGCATAGTAAAGTGCCACGTCTGCTTTTCGATAAAGTTCTTTAAATATAGTTCCATGTTCTGGAACAAATGAAATTCCAACTGTGCCAGATATCTTATATGTCTTCTTATTTTCTGTATAAGAATTCCTAAATATATCACATATTTTTTCAGCCTTCTTTTTAGCATTCTCGAAAGATTGAATATTTTTTAAGAATGCTATAAACTCATCTCCACCAATACGACCCACTATATCATCTTTTCTAAATATAGGTTTTAGGTGTTTAGAAACTTCAAATAATACTTTATCTCCAAATACATGTCCTAAATTGTCATTCACAGATTTAAAATTATCTATATCAACAATTAAAAATGCATGAATTCCTGAACTTGCTTCCTCAGAATCCAAGAAATCATTAATTAACTTTTCTGTAGTACCTTTATTATATAATCCTGTAAGAGTATCTCTTTCAGCTTTTAGTTTTAATCTGATTTCTTCTTTTTTCTGATTATCAATATCTTTGACATAAGCAAGAGCTTTTATATCATTTGTAATAGAATCTTTTATTAAGTGCATTGTGCAAACAACCCAAATCATTTTATTTTCTTGATTCATTCTTCTATATTCTAATTTTATTTCAGTTACATTGTTTTTATATGCAGCTAATAAATTTTTACACAAAAATGTATTTAAAAATACTTCTTTATTATCTTTGTGGATAATACTGTTTGCTATAGTTTTTACCATTTCAGAATAGTTATTGTCAGGCTTAATTCCAAATGGTTTGTGCCAGCTTTCATTTCCTTTGATAAAAGTATCCTTTGATACATTTATTTCATAAGTTATCATTGCTTCTGACAATATCGCTGAATGATATTTACCTTCTTCATTATACCTTATCTCTGCTTCTTTTTGTTTGCTTATATCTTCCTGTATACCAATTGCCCTTACAGGATTACCATCTTCATCAAAAATAGTAGTCAAAGTAATCTTGTTCCATATATAACTTCCATCTGGAAGTTTTATCTTAACTACACAACTTGCTGTTTTTGCTCCATTTATTACATTCTCATACATATTTATAAAATCATCACTAAAATCTTTATGAATAACGCCTGATTCTACTAGAGAATATGGAACATTTTCAACAATTTTATAAATATTATATTTGTCAAGTTCTTTACTAGTATTTAAAAGCGACTTAGTTTTTATATCATACTCAAATATGGTGTTTGATGTTTGCTTTAATGCAATTCTAAATCTTTCCTCATTGATTTTAAGTTTTTGTTCTGCATTTTTCAAGTCTGTTATATCAGTTATAATCCAAATACCTTTTTTAATACCATCATCGTCAATAATAAGTCTTCCTTTTATAGAAACCCAAATAATATTACCATCTCTTCTTCTTATTCTATGTTCATATACAGCTATACCTTTTGTATTTAACTGATGTTGTATATTTTCAAGAGCCTTTTTTCTATCATCGTAGAAAATAAGATTGCATGCTTTGGATTGAAGTTCATCTTCTAACTGTTCACGCGTATATCCAATCATTGAAAGATAACCAGAATTAGTATATTTTATAGTAAAATCCTCATTAAATTCTGTTATAAGTATACCACCTAAAATATTTTCTGATACCATTTCAAGTTCTAGATTTTTTTGTTTCATTTCTTTTTCTAATTTTTTTGTTCTAGTAATATCTACAGTAACACAACAAAAATACTCTTTTCCATCAGGTTCTGTTATGAGTTCTCCCTTATCCAAAACCCATACTGTATCACCACTTTTTGTTATAACTCTGTATTCTAATTCAATAGTTTTGTTTTTGCAAACTTGTTCAGAGATTTCTCTTTTTATCCTTTTAACATCATCTTTATGTATTAAGCTATAAAAATTGTTATTAAATAATGTTTTTATTTCTTCTCTTGTATAACCGAATAAATCTATAAATCCATCACTTAAAAAATTAAACTCGCATGTTTCGCCAAGAGTACATTTTTGTACTCCTCCAGGAATGCTATTTGTAATGGATGATATTTCTTTGTTGGCTTTTAGTATATGTCTTTGAGATTTATTATTTTTATAAAATATATATATTATGAGTATAATAAACAACAAGAACACTTTAAAAATAAGAGAAAATGCTAATTGATTTATTTTATCAATATTTTTTCTTACAGTATGTTGTGGTATCACAGAAAGCACATACCAATCATTTATATCAATTGGCGTATAAGTAGCATAACCATTTTCTCCTTTGTATTCATATGACACAAAACCACTCTTGTTATTTTTTATATCTTCATATATTTTTTTATAGCTATATCCATCATCAAAAGAAGCCTTTTTAAGTATGTCATATATATTATTACTACTTGATTTAATCAACTTATTTGTATGTGAAGATTTTAGAACAAACTTCCCACTAGATTCAAATATATCTATATATCCTTCACTATTAAAACTTGTTATATCTATAAATTCAGCTAATTTATCCTTATAGTAAGAACCATATAAAATACCAATCACTTTGTTATTTTTATTAAATATAGGAGTAGCTACAGCAAAAGTATCTTTTTTATCAATTTGAGATTTTACAACTTCAGATATATTACTTTCTCCACTAATTGCTTTCTTAAAGTATTGATAATTTGACACATCGATAATTTTGCCATCACTAGTATGGCTTGTTCCATCAGGAGATACAATAGAGATTCTTTGAAAATCAGATTCTTTTGATATACTAGCTAGTAATGGAATTATTTCTGAATTATCTATAGTATCAAAGTATGAAACCATATTTGCTACATTTTTAATAAAGGATAAAGAACTATCTAATTTTATCTTTATAGCATTAGAACTTTGTAAAGATATTTTCTTTAAATTAACTTTATTATTTTCTTCTTCTTGAACATTAGTTTTAAATGCAAAATCAGAAAAAGAAATTATTGTAAATAAAAATATTAAAACAATACTCAGTACATTTTTTAAAGATTTTGCTCTTATCACTTAATCACCACCTTCCATTTAAGACTTATTGACTATATTTTATAGACTAATTTTTCAAATTCTTTAACTGGTAATGGTTTTGAAAAATAATATCCTTGAACAATATCACAATTTGCTTCTTTTAACATTTCTATTTGACTTTTTGTTTCAATTCCTTCAGCAACAACTCTTATTCCTAATTGTTTAATTAGAGAGACTATGCTTTTTATAACAATTTGACTCTTATCAGCATCTTTATCATCACTAAAAAAACCTCTATCTAATTTTATTACATTTAATGGTATATTTTTAAGCATATTTACAGAAGAATATCCCGACCCAAAATCATCCATTGAAACTATAAAACCAATATCCTGTAGATTTCTACTTACATTAAATAAAGTATCAGTATCTTCAAACATACTAGATTCAGTAATTTCAATCTCTATTAAACTATATGGTATTTTATATCTATCACATATATTTACTATTTTTGAAATGAAGTCTTCTTTTAAAAAATCAACTCTTGAGAAATTTACAGATATAGGTAGAGGTGAAATTCCTTTATCAAATAAAGACCTAATTTCTTTACAAGCTTGTTCTAATATGTACATATCAATCTTTCTAATAAATCCGTTTTTTTCAAATATAGGTATAAAATCACCTGGATATATGACTTCTTTTTCTGTATATTGCCATCTGACTAGGGCTTCACTTCCACAAAATTTATCTAATTTAATATTATATTTTGGTTGTAGATACATTACGAATTGACCATTTTCAAGAGCATACTCCATTTCTTTTTCTATCTTATCTTCAAGTAACAATTTCTCTCTTAATTTATCATTAAAAAATGCAAAGTTTACATCACGATTATTTTTTATTGAAGATTTTGCAAGCGAAGCTCTATCACTATATGCACTTACAGATAGAGCCTTATCTTTAATTTCATAAATTCCAAAAGATAAGTTTACAAGTTCATTATTTATCATAATCTTTTTTATAGTATTTATTATATCCTCTTTTGTATTATATGTTAATAATATGTTAAAATTATCAGCACTTACACGAGCAAAAGTTTCATTGCTATCAGTCAATTCATTTAAAGTATCGGCAATGTTTTTTAAGATTAAATTTCCCCTTTTATGACCATATATATCATTAATTGCTTTAAATTTATCAATATCAAATATAACCATTGCATGCTTATTATCTTGTGATGTTTTCCTCAATAAGTTTGTGACATCATATTCAAACTTTTTCCAATTGGAATAACCTGTCACAGAATCTGTATATGCTATTTTTTCTATAGTTTTTTGACTTTTTGCCTTTGAGTACAGTATATAAATTATGATGCCTAAAAATAAAAGTGAAAGTATAATCCATCCAATAATTGTAACTATCATTAATCCATTTAGTTTTTTAGATACAACCATCTTTGGAACAAAAGATGCTATAAACCAATCATTGATTTCTAGAGATGTATATGCCATATAAAATTTTTTCTCTGAATCTTTAACTTCTACTACACCTTGGTCTGATATTTTCATATTTTTAAATGTAGAAATAGATAAGAATTCAGATATAAACTCAACATTATAATCTGCTGCAATTACAGCAACTATCCTCTCTTTATTATACAATGGTACAGCGTATGTTTTAGTAAGTTTTCCAGTAGTTTTATCTATTAATGGTTTTGATATATTAGCTTTACCTCTAATAGCAAGTTTAAAATAGTCTCTATCTGAAAAATCTGTTCCAAAAACTCCTTCAGCATATCCTTTCCCATTAGGTAGAATCATTCCAATATTATTGTAATCACTGCTTTTATTATATGACTTTAACATTCTTAAAGTCTTTTCTAAATCGAAGTCATCCTCTGTTTCTAGAAGTTTAGAAATATTTTCTAATTCATTTAAATTACTTGTCAACTTGCTATTAATGGCAATTTTGCTCTCTTCACTAATTTCGGATAAATAATTTTTTGTTTCATATTCTAATACTCTATCCATATTACTTACATAACAAAATGCAAATATACTAAAAAAGAATAGTACTATAAATGCTACTGACATATTTTTTACTATTGGTCTACTTTTTTTCAAATAGCTACACCTCACCCTCCTTAGCGCTTATAATATAATTGATTCACTTTATTTTACTATTAATAGCTGTTTTTTACAATTAAGTTTTATAAATTGTTAATAAAGAGCAATTTAAATAAATATCATTTAAAGGATAATAATATTTAAGGGTACAAATATATCAATAGCATATTTAATTATATTGAATCTATAGTTACTAATATAATTAAATATACTATCGCTTATATTTATACCCATCTATATATAGCTTAAATATTCATTTTTATTTTTCTAAAGCCTCTCTTCTTATTGATGATTTTTTAAAATATTCTATCAATTTATTTTTATCATCATTGAAGATAGCATCTTTTACTAAGTTTATTTCTGATTCAAAATTTTCTATAACTTTTAGTAAATTATCTCTATTTCCTAAAAAAAGTTCACTCCATAAATCTTCATTCATATTTGCAATTCTAGTTAAGTCTCTATAGCTATCTCCAATAAATTTACCTGTATCTCTACCTTCTTCATCACTATTTATAAGAGCAACTGCCATAACATGAGGTAGCTGAGATGTAAAAGCTATAATCTCATCATGCTTTTGTGAAGTTAGCTTTTTTACTCTTTTGAATCCTATCTCTAAAACTAAATTTTCAACTAATTCTAAATTCTTTACGTTATTTCTGCCAGTTGGAGTAATTATGTAATTTGCACCATTAAAAACCTGTTCACTTGCAAAATCAATTCCCTTTTTTTCCCTACCTGCCATAGGATGACCAAATATAAAATCTATATCATCTGGAATAATTTGCAATACATCATTGATAAGTGTTTCTTTTATTCCTGTAGTATCAGTAATTATAGTTCCTTTTTTAAAAAAGCTTTTATTATTATTCAAAAAATCTACAACTAATCTAGGATATATAGATAATATAATTAAATCAGCTTTTTTAAATAACTCTTCACCTGTAGTACATCCTTTTTTTATGATTCTTGCTTTTTCTGCTTTCTTTAAAGTTTCTAAATCTACGTCTACCCCAAATACATTTTCATATCCAGCTTTTTTTAATGCTTTGGCAAAAGAGCCTCCTATCACTCCTAGTCCTACAATAACAATATTCATTATTCTTACTTCCCCCTAGATTATTTTTCTTTAAATTCAAACTTAAAATTTTCACTGATTATATTTGTAATATTATATACAGCATTATTTAATGATTTATCATTTAAAATTTCTATATCTGAGAATTTTTTATAAAGATTTATTCTCTCATTATAAAGATTATGCAATCTATCTTTTCCGTTTTTTAATAAGGGTCTTGAATTAATATTTATATCTTCTAAAATCTTTTGTACAGGTCTATCAATAAAAATTATTATACCTGTTTCTTTTAATATCTCCATATTGATATCCTTTTTTATTACACCTCCACCTGTAGATATCACTGTTTTATCACTTATAGAAAGTTCCCTACATGCTTGAGTCTCATAATCTCTAAAAATATCTTCTCCTTTTGTAAACAATTCTGCTATGCTTTTTTGGGATATTTGACTTATATAATCATCCATATCGCAAAAACTACAATTATACTCTTGAGCCAAAAGTTTACCAATTGTAGTCTTTCCACTACCTGGCATACCTATTAATATCAATTTTTGTTTTGTTTTATTTATCATAATAATTCCCCTTAAAAAATTCTAATTTTAATTCATTATATATGACATCTAAAATACTATTATCTATTTTAGTATCTTGCCAAATTTCCTGAGATTTTATTGCTTGCCCTACCAACATATACAAGCCATCACAAGTTTTTTTACCTATACTATTACCAATCCTTAAAAACTCTGTTTCTCCAGGATTGTAAATCAAATCTATTAATGTATCAAAATTTTGTATAATAGATTTTGGCACTGGTGAAATTCCTACATTAGGGTACATACCTACTGGTGTAGCATTTAATATTATATCACCTGTTATACATTTAAGTTCTTCATAGTCTATCAATATAGCTTTACTATTTAATAATTTTTTATTATCCTTTTTTCTAGTGGCAACATAAACCTTCTCTATGCCAGAATCAAGAAGATATGTAAGAGCTGCTTTAGAAGCGCCACCAGTTCCTAATATAACAGCTACTTTTCCTAGAACATCAATATTAAGCATTTTAAACATACTATCAAGACCAAAGTAATCTGTATTGTAACCATATAACATATTTTCTCTAAGTAAAATTGTATTAACTGCTCCTATACGTTTTGCCTCTGATGATATAAAATCCAGATGCTTCATAATACGCTCCTTATATGGTACGGTAACATTTACTCCTTGTATTCCCAATAATTTTATAGCACCATCTAACTTATATATATCTTCTTTTGAAATTTCAAAGTTTTTATATGCACTTTCAATATTTAGTATCTCAAATATTCTCTTGTGAATTTGAGGTGAAACACTATGAGAAAGTTTTTCACCTACTAGACCAAAAAAATTCATCTTTACACCTCCTAATAGCTACAATTAAATAAAAATTTATCTTATTTATTCAGTTTTATTTTTATATACTCCCATAAATTTAAAATATGCTGTATTATGCTTTATCAATTCTAATAAATCATATACTTTAGGGTTATATATAGAACACTCAAAATCTATATAAAAGAAATATCTCCATGAAGCGTTCTTCATAGGTCTTGATTCTATTTTTGTCATATTTATGTTATTTTCCGCAAAGTATCCAAGCACTTTATAAAGTCTTCCTGCTTCATGTTCAACAGAAAATACTACACTCATCTTGTTTGACTCTTCCTCAATGTGTATTTGATTACTGATTACCACAAACCTTGTATAGTTATTTGTAATATCATTTATACAAGGGCTTATTATTTCTAATCCATAAATACTTGCAGCTTTTTTGCTTGCAATTGCTGCTTTTGTTTTATCTTGAAGTTTTTTTACAAGTTCAGCACTTGTTGCTGTATTATTAAATGGTATTAGCTTCCAAGTACTATTTTGTTTTAAAAACTCACTACTTTGTCCTATACCTTGTGGGTGAGAATATATTTCTTTTATATCTTCAAGTTTTGTACCTTTTATCCCAATTAAATTCTGGTCTATTTTTATGCATTCTTCTCCAACTATATAAAAACCGTAGTTTTTTAATAGGTCATAAGTTTCAGAAATAGCTCCTGTGGATGAATTTTCTATGGGTATTATTCCATAGTCTATTTCTTTATTTTTAAGAGCAATAAAAACATCTTCGAATTCTTTAAATTGTTTTTTTGAAATTGTTTTTTTGAAGAATTTATTTAGTGCTTCTTCTGTAAATGAACCTGATATACCTGGAAACCCTACTAGGATATTTTTTTTATTTAATTCGCATTTCAAAGACTTATATTTATCTATATTTGACAAATCAAATTTCTTATTTGATGAATCTAGACTATATTCAATTTTCTGCTCACTATCATTACCCATTAATCTTTTTTGTAACCCTCTACTAATTTCCATTATAGAATTAAAAAATTGTATAGTTTCTTGTGAATATACTTTATTATCTAAATTATCTACAGCTCTACTTAATACTTTTTCTTCTCTATCTTTTTGAAGTATAGCAGTGTTATTTTTCATTTTATGTTTAGCAATTTCAAGAACTGTATTCATTCTCTTTTCAAATAATTGAATAAGCTCTTTATCTATATTATCAATTTCATGTCTATATCTTGTTAAATCCTCCATTATTATCGTCCTTTCATCAAATCAAAAATTCCAATAGCCGTTACTGCTTCTATTACAGGTATGGCCCTTTGAACTATACAAGGGTCATGTCTGCCTTTAATAGATAAAATATCATCTTTTTTGTATTTTATATTAACAGTGTTCTGTTGTCTACTAATTGATGGTGTTGGCTTTATTGCTACTTTGAAAATTATTGGCATTCCAGTTGTAATACCTCCAATGATTCCCCCATTATTATTTGTTTTACTCTTAACTTGAATCCCTTCATAATACATTTCATCATTACTTTGAGAACCATACATATCTGTAAGTTTAAAACCTAAACCAAACTCTACACCTTTTACAGAAGGAACAGAAAACAATAAATGTGATAGAGTAGATTCAACAGAATCAAAAAATGGATTTCCAATTCCTACATTAACACCTACCACCGCACATTCAACTATGCCACCAACTGAATCTCCTTGATTTTTTGCATCTATAATAGTATTTTTCATAGCCTCTTCCTTTGATAAATCGAGTAAAGGTAGTTCTAA
Organism: Clostridioides sp. ES-S-0054-01; assembly: GCA_021561035.1. Taxonomy (NCBI): domain Bacteria; kingdom Bacillati; phylum Bacillota; class Clostridia; order Peptostreptococcales; family Peptostreptococcaceae; genus Clostridioides; species Clostridioides sp. ES-S-0054-01. The sequence continues at coordinate 1,875,022 of CP067346.1, read as the reverse complement.
AGTTTGTAAATTTGATAACTGTTGTTTTGTAATACCTACATAATCAAAACTCATATCTTCTATATTTTTAATTTTTTTTATGTGTGCACCTATCTCTATTCCTTTTTGCAATAAAATCTGTTTACATATAGCACCACAAAATACCAATGGAGCTGTTATCCTACCTGAAAAATGACCTCCTCCTCTGTAGTCATTAAATCCAGAATATCTCACATGTCCTGTGAAATCCGCATGTCCTGGTCTCATTAAATTTTTAAGCTCTCCGTAATCTTTTGAGCGAGTATCACTATTTCTTATGATTGCACATAATGGCGTTCCTGTAGTTCTTCCATTAAAATATCCACTTAGAATTTCTGGTATATCACTTTCATTTCTTGAGGTAGATATAGAATTTTTTCCAGGCGCTCTTCTCTTCATTTCTTTATCAATCTTCTCAAGGTCAAGTTCAATTCCTGAAGGAAGACCATCTATATTTATACCTATAGCATTTCCATGAGATTCTCCAAAAATGGATATTTTTAAATTATTTCCCCATATTCCACTCATCAATTCGTCCTCCTAGCATCTCAAAGTCTTTAAAAAAATGTGGATAAGACTTTGATACACACTCAAAATCTTTTAATATTATTGGTTTATCACATCTACAAGAGGCAATTGCAAGTGTCATAGCAATTCTGTGGTCTTTGTGACTCCACACCTCTACTCCACCATTTAACTTACTTACTCCTTCGATTATCAAACTATCTTCTTTCTCTTCTATATTTGCTCCAAGTTTACTTAACTCAACATTTATTGCATGAAGTCTATCGCATTCTTTAATTCTAAGTCTCCCAGCGTTAATTATTGTGGTTTTTCCTCTACTTAAAGCAGCTACTACAGATAATACAGGTATTATATCTGGACATTGAGATGCATCTATCAAAGTACTATTTAAACAATTTGCAATTCCTTTGATTTTGTTATCTTCTCTTAATATTTCCATACCCATCCTAGATAAAATCTCAATTACTTCACTATCTCCCTGAAGAGAATCTTCTCTAAGGTCCAATATACTAATATCTTCTCCTATAGCATCTGCCGATAAATAAAATGCTCCTTGAGAATAATCTCCTTCCACTTTATAATCTCTTGCTTTATAGATTTGATTTCCTTTTATAATAAATTCTTTATAGTCATTATTTATAATTTCTACTCCAAAATCTTTCATAGTTGAAATAGTCAAATCCAAATATCCTTTAGATTCCAACTCAGTTGTAATTATTATCTTTGAATCAGTCTCTAGTGTAGGTAATATAAATAATAAACCTGTTATAAACTGCGAACTTATATTTCCTTTTACTCTAAATTCATCTGGCTTAATTTTTCCTGATACAATCAAATCCAATTGATTTTCTTTATAGCTATATTCTATATTCTGTCTATCGAATATTTCATAATAAGTATCAAGTGGTCTTTTTCCAAGATTACCTCTACCTATAAATCTTTTTACACCATCAAATGCTAAAGATATAGGTACTAAAAATCTCAAAGTAGAGCCGGATTCATTACAATCTATTGTTAATTTAGGCTGATTCAACTGATTATCTCTATTTAAAATGCCTTCTTCAGAAAAAATTCCTGAAACTTCTAAAAAATCTTCTTTTCTTTCTATAATAGCTCCTAATGATGTCATAGCTCTTATAGTCGCTATAATATCATCAGAAAAATCAATATTAGAAATTCTACTTTTTCCATTGCTTAAAGATGCACAAATAACTGCCCTATGTGCCATACTCTTTGATGGTGGAATTTTTACCTCTCCAGATAATTTACTTGGATATATTTTTAGACTTCCCATTATTTTACCTCCTGAAAAAATTTAGAAGTAGTATTATATATAATACTCTCTCCAATATCCTTTAAAAGTATTATTTTTAATGTATCACCTAGATTTTTTTTATCAAGAGATATAGCATCTATTATAGATTTGCTATCACTTAATTCAATCTCATACGGTAAATTATAGTTCATTAAAATTGTTTTTATAAGTTCTGATGTACCTTTTTTTGTAACTCCTATCTTTTCACTTTCCAAAGTTATCTTATACATTCCTATACCAACGGCTTCTCCATGAGTGTATCCCGTAAAATTGTAGTGTTTCTCAATAGCATGACCTAATGTATGACCAAAGTTTAGAAGCATTCTATCTCCAAAATCTCTTTCATCAGCTTCAACTACAGTTTTTTTAATAAGGCAACATTTATGTATAATGTATTCTATATGTTGCATTACTTCTTCTCTATTTTTCAAACTTAAAAGCTTATCAAAAAAAGTTTTATCTCTTATACATCCATACTTTATAACTTCTGCCATTCCATCTCTATAGAATTTTTCTGGAAGTGATAATAATACATTTGGGTCAATAAATACAGCTTTAGGTTGATAAAAGCTTCCCACTAAGTTTTTACCCCTCTCAAGGTCAACTCCAACCTTTCCACCTACAGAACTATCAACTTGTGCTAATAGAGATGTTGGAATTTGAATAAAGTTTACACCTCTCAAAAAAGTTGCTGCTGAAAATCCACCTAAATCACCTATTACCCCTCCGCCTAAAGTAATAATCAAATCTTTTCTAGTTAACTTAAAGTCAAGTAGACTATCGTATATTTTAGGAAGAGTGTTAAATGACTTTGTTTCTTCACCTGATTTTAATACTATAGATTTAATTTCAAATCCAGATTCACTCAAATTACTTCTCACTTCATTTAAATATAATTTTGATACATTTTCGTCAGTTACAATAAAAATTTTATTCCCAGAATATATTTTTTTTATTTCTTCTCCTATATTTTCTAGTATATTTTTTTTAATAAATATATTGTAGCTATTCTCTTTTAAATTTACTAATAATTTTTTTTCCACCTTTAACCATCCTTTTATAGATTATATTTCTCTTCCAACCGCTGATGCGATAGTTTTTAATTCACTTATTAATTCATCATATTCGTTTGGTTTAATTGATTGTTTACCATCACAAAGTGCATGTGCTGGGTCATTATGAACTTCTATTATAAGACCATCTGCTCCAACTGCAATTGCTGCCTTAGATAGAGAATCAACCATCCATGATTTTCCTGCGGCATGACTTGGGTCAACTATAACTGGTAAATGACTAAGTTTCTTTACAGCTAAAATTGCACTCAAATCTAAAGTATTTCTAGTATATGTTTCAAAAGTTCTTATACCTCTTTCACAAAGAACTACATTTTCATTTCCTCCAGCCATTATATACTCTGCTGACATTAACCACTCTTCAATTGTAGCAGATAATCCTCTTTTTAAAAGTATTGTTTTATTTATTTTTCCTAATTCTTTTAACAAATCGAAGTTTTGCATGTTTCTAGCTCCAACTTGAATTACATCCACATTTTCTTCAAATATATCTATATCTTGTGTTGACATTATTTCTGTAACTATAGGAAGACCCGTTTTCTCTTTTGCTTTCTTTAATAAGTCCAATCCATCATATCTTAATCCTTGAAAAGCGTATGGTGATGTTCTTGGCTTAAATGCTCCTCCTCTCAAAAATCCTGCACCTGATTTTTTTACATCCTCAGCTATAGATACTATTTGTTCTTCTGTTTCAACAGAACAAGGTCCAGCTATCATAGCGATTTTTTTTGACCCAATCTCCATACCATTTACGTTTATGATTGAAGGTTCTGGATGAAACTTTCTATTTGCCTTTTTAAAAGGTTCTACTACATGCATAACTTTTTCAACTATCTTATTTGCTTCTATTCTTTTGGCATCTATTTTACTAGTATCCCCAACTAAACCTAAAACAGTTAATTCTGTACCATCTATGGGATTAACTTCTACTCCTTCTCTGCCAATAGCTTCTATTAACTTCCTAATCTCATTTTTATCTGCTCCTACTTTTAGTACTACTATCATTTTTACTACCTCCTAGTATTATAATTTTATATTTAAAATAAAAAAGAGAACTCACCAATGAGTTCTCTAAGATAATCTATCAAGCATTAAATCTTACATAAATATATAAAATAATTATTTTTATAAAATTTACTTATGCTCAAAGTCATTAAAACAAGGCCTCACCAGAAAGAAATTACATGTATCTTTGTAAAAGAAATAGCCAGCGCTAAAATAAAAGCCCCAGAACATAAAGTAAAAAAAGCTATAAAGTTTTGCTGTTAGTTCTTTTAATATTCCTTTCATAGTATTATCCTCCATTTTTATAATTATTGCTCTTCTTGTTTAATAATTATAGCAAAGAAAATATAATTGTCAATATTTTCTATAAATATTTTCAATTTAAAATATTTTTTATTTACTTAAATTAGTTTCTCAATTGATGTATTTTTATAAAATCAATTAAAAATAATCTGTAATTTACAATAATTTTTTTATTTTAAATATTATGATTCCAACAAAAATTATACATAACATAAAAAATAAAGTTGCTGGATATCCATAAATCCAATTTAACTCTGGCATATATCTAAAGTTCATTCCATATATACCAGTTATAATTGTAAGTGGTGCCGATATAGCTGTTAATAAGGTTAATTTTGTAATTAAGTGATTTGTTTTTTCACCTACTCTAGAAGAATAAATATCTAATAGTTTATCTGCTAACTCTCGTGTCGATAATGCGAAATTGTATAATTTGTCAATTCCAAAATCTATACCTTGAAAAGTTTCTAAATTGTACTTTTTCACATTTGAATATTTTAAATACCTTATATTCTCTTTGACTATTCTATCTCCAATATACAAAAGGGGTCTGGTATTCTTAACTATAGTCCTTGTTAATCCTCTTACATCACTTATTCTAGATACATGTTTTTTGTCAATCTTGTCCATCATCTCATCTTCTATTTGAAGAATTAACTCTTCTACCTTTTCCAAAGACTCAAAACCATTTTTTATAACTTCTCTAAAAATCAAATAGTTTATCTTAAATAGATTGATAACTGGATTTTTTTCAAGTTGAGAATTCTTCAAAATAATATTTTTTACAAATTCAAATAAAAAGTGCTCTTCATTAACTACAACCAATATAAAATTATCTGATAAATACATGTTTACTTCTTCTATAACAGCTTCTCCTTCTCTTAATTCAAATGTATTTAAGCTCAAAAAATCATAATTATCAAATAAATCAAGTTTGGTTATTTCATCAAATTTAAGACAATCATTAAAAGTTATTTCATCTATATCCAGGATTTCCTTAAGCAATTTTAAATTTTTTGGAGCACTTAATATGAGATAAGAATTTTCTGCTATATAAAATTTATCTCTAAAATCTTCAATAATATCTCTTGTATTTAAATTCAGTATATACATACATCCACTCCTAAATTTCAATTTGCACTTTAAAAATTTTCTACAATCATTACTGTAATTATTTTACACTATTTGAATAATTATTATTTAATATTTATATTAAATTTTATATAAAAATAACAACTATACTCATAAACGCTACACATATTATCAATTTATCAATTTAAAACCATTTATTCTACTACTGAATTACAATGAATATAAAAGTCTTGATATTGCATAAAAATGAAATGATGATAGTTTAATTCCTGTCCTTTTAAGATACTTACAAACTGGGATTTGTATTTGCGTATTAAGATAATAACTTAATATATTAAAAATGGAAAGGAATAATGAACACAATAAACATCCCATACTTTGTACTGCATATGCTAAAACACTTATCATTAAAGTAATCATTATTAGTTTTAGAAAATCTAATTTGCTAATTTTTAACTTTGATTTTATTGACGACTTACCCTTTTTAGGTTTATATTTAATGTTTAAAGCAAATTTATATGGAATTATGTGTATATCTATATAATCAACTTCATCAATTAATTTGTCAACTATATCTTTTTTAAACTTTTTGCTAAATTTCTTATTATTTGATTGATTTCTACCTATTACGATTTTTGTTACATTTCTTAGTTTTGCAATTCTAAGCATTTGCTCTATTATATTTTCACCATGTAAAACAATTATTTCACCACCTAATTTCTTAGCTAATTTTAGATTATTTAATTGTTTTTGTTCATCAAGGGCTAGTCTTGCTGTACTTGGAATTTCAACATATAGAGCTATCCATTTTGCAATGGAATAAGTCTTTCCTACTGCATAACCAAAGAATATTTTTAATTGTCCTCTACTTAGTCTTTCTTCTTCATTTTTAATTTTTTCTAACAGAATATCAGGGTTAGGTCTATCCATTAAAAACCTCCTTACATCTTTCATTACTATTATAATATCAATTCCAGTATAAAATTGTAGTTAAAATATATTTTTAATGATTAAGATTATGTAAAGATAGAAATATAAATAAAAAAAATATAAGTAATTATTAACTAAAAATAAAAATGCCCAATAATAGGCATTTTTATTTTTTATATAATATATTTATTTTAAGTTAAGTATCTCCATAAACTCATCACCTGTAATAGTTTCCTTTTCTAATAAGTATTCAGCAAGTTCATGCAACTTATCAATATTGTTCTCTAAAATTTCAATTGCATTCTTATGACAAGCCTTTACTATTTTAAATACTTCTTCATCTATTTTAGCAGCAGTATCTGAAGAACAAGCAAGAGAAGTATCTCCTCCTAGGTATTGATTACTTACTGTCTCAAGAGCAACCATGTCAAATTCTTCACTCATACCAAGACGAGTAACCATAGCTCTTGCAATTTTAGTAGCTTGCTCTATATCATTTGATGCCCCTGATGTACAAGTATTAAAAATAACTTCTTCAGCAGCACGACCACCTGTAAAAGTAGTTATTTTATCGATTGCTTCTTCTTTAGACATAAGCACACTTTCATCTTCTGCAACTTGCATAGTATAACCCAATGCACCTGAAGTTCTAGGTATTATAGTAATCTTATGGACAGGAGCAGAATGTTTTTGCATAGCGGCAACAAGTGCATGACCTATTTCATGATAGGCTATAATTTTCTTTTCCTTATCAGAAATTACAGCTCCTTTACGTTGGTACCCAGCAATTACAGTTTCAACAGATTCATCAAAATCTTGTTGCTCTACTATATCCCTACCTGATTTAACGGCTAAGAGTGCTGCTTCATTCACAATATTAGCAAGCTCTGCACCTGATGCTCCTGATGTAGACCTTGCAATTGCATTATAATCTATATCTGAGCTTACATTTACATTTTGAGCATGTACCTTTAAGATAGCTTCACGCCCTCCAAGGTCTGGAAGCTCAACTGGTATACGTCTATCAAACCTTCCTGGACGAAGTAATGCTTTATCAAGGCTGTCAGGTCTATTTGTAGCAGCAAGTATTACTACACCTATTCCTCCATCAAACCCATCCATCTCACTTAGCAACTGGTTTAAAGTTTGCTCACGTTCGTCATTTCCACCTAATCCACTTCCATTATCACGTTTTTTACCAATAGTATCAATTTCATCTATAAATACTATACATGGAGCTTTTTCTTTTGCTTGTTTAAATAAATCACGAATTCTAGAAGCTCCCATTCCTACAAACATCTCAACAAATTCAGAACCAGATATTGAGAAAAATGGTACATTTGCTTCTCCTGCTACAGCTTTTGCAAGAAGTGTTTTTCCTGTACCTGGAGGTCCTACTAAAAGTGCACCTTTAGGCATTTGTGCTCCTATCTTTTTATATTTTTCTGGATTGTGTAAGAAATCTACTATTTCACTTAAAGCTTCTTTTGCCTCATCTTGACCAGCCACATCATTAAATCTTTTTCCGCTTTGAGCAGATACATACATTTTGGCGTTGCTTTTTCCAAATTGCATCGCATTACCACCCATTCGCTTTTGCATCGACTTCATCATTAAATTACCAAATAGCATAAGAATACCTATAGGTATTATCCATGTAAGTAAAATACTTAGAAGAGGTGAATTTTCCTTGGGAATAACCTTAGTAAATTCTACCTTTGCATTTTTTAATCTATCTACCAATTCTGGGTCATCCATTCTACCAGTTATGTATATATTCTTATCCTTACTACTAGATGGATTTATTGCTATTCTATTGTTTTCTATCTCAACGGCTTTAACCTTCCCTGTATCCAACATTGTAAGAAACTTCCCATAGTCAATCTCAACCATTTTTTTATCCATTAAACTTGGAAATATTAAAGCATTTAAAAACATTACTACTATTATTATAACTGTATAATAATAGAGTGCAGACCTTTTTTGGGGTTTATGTTCATCCATAATTTTATTCTCCTTTAAATTATTTTTATGTTATTTGCAATCAATGTGAGTTAAAAGCTTATTTAATTTTTCTAAACCTTCTATTATATCTTCCATATCTTGCAATTTTTCACTAGTCATATTTTCAAAATAACTATCAAAAATACTACTTGAAATATTCTCTTGTATATCCAATGATTTATTTGTAACTTTTACTTTCACAATTCGCTGGTCTTCTATATCTCTTATGCGATTTAAAAAACCATTTTTTTCAAGTCTCTGACAGATTACTGATAGATTACTATTTGTCATGTTTAAGTTTTTACCTAAATCGCTTATCTTTTTCTCTCCATGTTCACATAACTCTGATAAAATCAAAGCTTGCACTGCTGTAATACCAAGTGGCTGATAAAACTTACTTAATAAAGTTGTAAACTTCATATTTATGTCTCTAGTCAACTCTAATAGCTCTTTCTTAAAACTCATCTCGTCCATACAAACGCTCCCTACGAAAATACTTTATTTTTCTAAATATTAACTTTAGGCTTAAGTTTATCCTGTAAATGAATACTTAATACTATAATGTTTAATGTATTAAATATTATAGTATTAAGTATTCATTGTCAATTACAATATTGTAACTTCAGTTGGAATTTTGTTATCTTATGGATATTTAATTTTATACAGGATGTTTTTGATAAAATTTAATAAAAAATCGATGTATATATTTTACACCGATTTCTCCATTTTTAATCTATTTTAAAAATTAAAATACAAATTTATTGATAATCTAAAGGTTTAATCTCCCATTATCATATCATGTATAAAATTAAAACTACCTTTATCTGCACCTAAAGTGATTTCCATAATATATAAAACTACTATTATAAGGTCAAATTTTTTTAAAATAAGGTATAAAGAATCATTAAGATTAACTTTATACCTATAAATCTCTATATTTTATTTAGTTAACATTTATATACTATTAAAATTTATTGTATCAAATAGTTTTTTATCCAATTTCTAAACAACAATTCTGAATGTTTTTTCCATTTTACAGCTGGCTCTTCTGAAGGGTCATCATTAATGTAGTAATTTTGAGGTATCGATATTTCATCGCCTCTATTTATATCCCTCTTATACTCTTTATCAAGAGTGTATTTATCATACTCGCTATGACCCATTACGAATACATCTCTCGAATTTGTAATTATATAAGGACCAGCTTCTTTAGAATGACTCACAATGCTCAACTCTTTATTCTCTTTTAGAGCTTCAATATTTACAGTAGTATGTCTTGAATGTGGGGCAAAAAATTCTTTTTCAAACCCATCTACTATCTTACTATTCTTATCTACTTTATGCTTAAATACTCCAAAACATTTTTGACTTAGTGGAAGTTTTTTTACATTGTAGTATTTGTAAAGACTTGCTTGAGCCGCCCAACATATATATAATGTAGATTTAGTTTTTCTTTTAGAATAATCCATAATCTCTTCTAGTTCATTCCAATAATCAACTTCTTCAAACTCCATTTGTTCAACTGGAGCTCCTGTTATTATAAGACCATCAAAGTATTCTTCTTTGGCTTCATCAAATGTTTTATAAAATTCTTTAACATATTCATTGCAACTTCTCTTACTCTCTCTTGTTGAAATTTTAATAAATTCCACAGATACATTGAATCCTGTTTTATCTATCCTTCTTAGTAAATCTAATTCTGTATCTATCTTTATAGGCATTAGATTCAGTATAGCTATCTTAGTATCTATGTTTTCTTCATATTTTAATTCCTTATTAAAATCTTCTTTGTAAATTACATCTATTCCTTCCTCTAATAATTTATTAATAACAGGTAATCCTTTTGGTAGTATTAAAGCCATATTTTTTCACTTCTCTTTCTCTTAGAATATTAGAAATTTAAAGCTTGATTTAAATCAGCTATTAAATCCTCTACATTTTCTATTCCAACTGACAATCTTATTAGTGAAGGCAATACTCCAGATGCAATTAATTGTTCTTCTGTTAATTGTCTATGAGTAGTTGAAGCTGGGTGTATAACACATGTTCTTACATCTGAAACATGCGTAACCAAAGATGCTATCTGTAGTTTTTCCACAAATTTTTTTGCATTTTCTAGCCCACCTCTTACTCCAAATGATAAAACTCCACTATACCCTTTTGATAAATATTTTTTAGCATTCTCATAATACTTGTTATCTTCAAGCCCTGGATAATTAATCCAGTCTACATTTTCATGTTTTTCTAAAAACCTAGCTATTTTAAGTGCGTTTTCACTATGTCTCTCCATTCTAAGGTGCAGTGTTTCAACATTTAAGTTAGTAAGATATGCATTAAACGGGCTTAAACAATTTCCATAATCCCTAAGTAATTGAACTCTTGCTTTAGTTGCATACGCAGCATTTCCAAATTTTTCAGTATAACTTATTCCATGGTACGTTGGGTCTGGTTCAACTAATTCTGGAAATTTTCCATTATCCCAGTTAAAGTTTCCACCGTCTACTATAATTCCCCCAACACTTGAAGCATGCCCGTCTAAATATTTTGTAGTAGAATGAGTAACTATATTTACTCCATACTTTAAAGGGTTACAAAGCACTGGAGATGCTAATGAATTATCAACTATAAATGGAACATTAATTCTCTTAGCTACATTTGCTATTTTTTCAAAATCTATAACTTCAAGAGTTGGATTTGCAAGTGTTTCTGCAAACACAACTTTAGTATTTTCATTTGCAAGTTCTGCTATCTCATCTTCACTTGAATCTAAGTCAAACGATATTAAATCTATACCAAATTTTTTAAGACTAGGTCCTAATAAATTGAATGTTCCTCCATATACTTTTGAAGAACAAAGTATGCTATCTCCTGATTTACATATATTTAAAACTGCCAACATATTTGCAGATTGACCTGATGATACAGCTACAGAAGATACTCCTCCTTCTAGTAAACTTATTTTCTCTTCAAAAGCTTGAATAGTAGGATTACTTATTCTTGAATATATATGTCCATCAACCTTTAAATCGAATAATTCAGCAAGTTGGTCTATACTGCTATATTTAAAAGTTGTACTTTGATATAAAGGTAATACTCTTGGTTCTCCATTACCTGGTTTATAATTTCCTTGCACACATATTGTCTCTTTATTATACATTTTTATATCCCCCTTAGATTTTATTAAAAAAATTAAACTATTTATCAGATGAGATTTAAAATAAATAAAGCCTGAGTATATAACTCAGGCTCTGTATAAGCTTAATTATACTCATCTCTCAGCTTTCGCCGCAGGATTTAGCACCAATGTATATAAATATACTGGTTGCCGGGTTTCATAGGGCCAGTCCCTCCACCTCTCTGGATAAGATTTATTTAATTTTTCTATGTTTTATATCTTATATATTTTTCCTAATTTTGTCAACTATTTTTTTAATTTTTTTCTTTTAATAACTTTCCCAACCTCTACTTGAACTACAGACATTACAGCTAAAACAATTGTTATAAGCCACTCTGAACTATTTAAAATAGTTAGACTAAAAGCATTTCTAAAAACAGGTACAAACAGTATTACTGCTATTAGCAATGCAGAAGTTAAAAACGAGATTAAAAGAAATGGATTTTTACCATTATTTCTATTAAACATTGAATCTGTATTTGAACGCTGGCTAAATGCTCGTAACATCTGTGAAAATGCTAATACACAAAACGCCATTGTTTGACCTACAGAATGATTTTCTATATTAAGACCAATTTTATATGCTAAAATAGTCATTATTGCCACAAATATACCTTGGGTAACAACTCTTTGTATAAGGTTTTTTTCAAACAAAGTGGTTGATTTCACTGGCTGATGCTTCATTATATTTCTGCTTGGTGGGTCAACTCCAAGAGCAAGAGCTGGAAGTGTAGCAGTTGCAAGGTTTACCCACAGAATATGAACAGCAAGAAGTGGAGTATCCCAATTTAATAGTATTGCTACAAACAGTGTAAGTATCTCTGCTATATTACCAACAAGCAAGAATTGTATAACTTTTTGTATGTTCCTATATACACGCCTACCTTCTTTTATTGCATAAGCAATTGTTGTAAAGCTATCATCCATTAAAATCATATCAGAAGAATCTTTTGCAACATCTGTACCACTTATACCCATAGCTATACCAATATCAGCAGATTTTAAGGCAGGAGAATCGTTTACACCATCCCCAGTCATTGCTGGTACTTCTCCAATTCTTTTTAAAGATTTTATTATTCTAAGTTTATCAAATGGGGACACACGAGCAAATACTGTAGTATTTTTAACAGCTTCATCTAGTTCATCATCACTTAAATTATCAAGTTCATCACCAGATATTACAGTATTTCCTTCACTCCATATTCCTAACTCATGAGCTATTGTTGTAGCAGTAACTTTATGGTCACCTGTTATCATTATGGTTCTTATACCTGCTTCTTTACAAGTACTTACTGCCTCAATTACTTCAGTTCTTGGTGGGTCAATCATACCAACCATACCTATAAATGTTAAATCATATTCTATGTTTTCACTTTCTTCTTTTGGTATAGATGAAATCTCACGCTTAGCAAAACCAAGTACACGCAATGCATCTTTAGACATTGTAAGACATAATTCGTGTATATTCTTTTTATCTAATTCAGTAATATTTCTTTCACCTTTTGATGTTAATATTCTAGTACATAAATCAAGAATTTCGTCTACTGCACCTTTTGTATAGGCAGTAATCTTTCCATCTATACTGTGAACAGTTGTCATACATTTTCTATCAGAATCAAAAGGCTGTTCAAATAAACGTGGATATTCTTCTTCAAGAGCCTCTTGATTTATTCCAAATTTGTCAGCCATAAAAATTAATGCGCCCTCTGTCGGGTCACCTAATATTTCATCAGTTTTATCTGGATTAATGCATGCATCATTACAAAGAGCACCAGCATAAACAATCTCTTTATATACTAGTGGATGTTTTTCAGATGCAGTATCTATTGACGTCACTTTCCCAGATTCAAAATCTCCATTTACAGCAATATGTGTAACAGTCATTTTGTTTAAAGTTAATGTACCAGTTTTATCGCAACATATTACTGTAGATCCTCCTAATGTTTCAACAGCAGGCAATTTTCTAATTAAAGCATTTCTTTTAGCCATACGCTGTACGCCTAAAGCCATTACAATAGTAGCTGTTGCAGGTAATCCCTCTGGAATAATTGATATGGCAAGGGAAATTGCAATCATAAACATTGGCAAGAGAGGTCTCTGATAAAATGCACCTATTGCAAATATAACAACGCATACAATAATACCTATGACACTTAATGTCTTTCCAACGGTATTAAGCTTACGTTTTATAGGAGTGTCAAAATCATCTTGTGAATCTAAAAGATGTGCTATGTTACCCACCTCTGTATCCATACCAGTTGCAACTACAACACCTACGCCTCTACCATACGTTACGATTGAAGATGTATAAGCCATATTGCTACGGTCTCCTAATACACATTCTTCAGGTAAGATTGTATCTGCATCTTTTTCTGATGGAACAGATTCTCCTGTTAAAGAAGCCTCTTGAATTTTTAAACTTGATGTTTCTATCAAACGAAGGTCTGCTGGAATCATAGCACCATCTTCTAAAAAAACAATATCTCCTACTACAAGATTACTTGCTGGAATAACACATTCTTCACCATCACGCATAACACGAGCTATAGGTGAATTCATATTTTTTAATGCTTCTAATGATATTTCAGCCTTTTTTTCTTGAACAATACCAATAATTGCATTTACTATTACAATTATTAGTATTACAAAAGCTTCTGTAAATTCGCCAAATATTAAAGACAACATTGCCGCTCCTATTAGTATGAGAACCATAGCATCTGTAATTTGACTCCAAAGCATTTGTAAGGTTGTTCTAGGGGATTTTTTCCTCAGTTCATTTAAACCACTCTTTTTAAGCCGTTTTTCCGCCTCGGTATCGGTGAGCCCCTCCTCTGATGAATCTAGACTTTCTAAAATTTCATGAGTTGCTCTTGAATGCCAAGGCATCTGTTTGTGATTTTCCATTTTGGAAGACCACTCCTTTCTTTTTTGATTTAAGAGTAATTATATTTTAAAATCAAGTTCAGTTCAATACACAATAAGTATATTTTACCTAAATTTAACAATGCCATTTAATACTTAATAAAAAATTCTACTCTTTTACAAATATGTATTCACTATTATCAGATAAGTTTTCTTGGTACTTATATCCTTCTAAGTTAAACTTTTTTAGCTCCTCAATATTTATTATCCTATTTTTTACAATGTACTTTGCCATCATACCTCTAGCCTTCTTTGCTTGTGTAGATTCCACTTTCAATATACCATTTTTGTTTACTTTAAAAGTACATGTAATATATGTATCACTATCTTTAATAAATCTTTCTATTGACTTGCTGTATTCATTTGATGAAAGATTAATGATAGCTGTTTTTTCTTTGCTTAATTCTTTATATATGCGATTTCCCCAATATTCATATAAATTCTTAAACTCACCTATCTGTAATTTTGTCTGCATTTCTAACCTATATTCATATATACTATCGTATGGTTTTACAAGCCCATACAATCCACTTATGATTCGAATACAACTATCTGCAAATTCTTCATCTTGCTTTGTAAAATTTTCTGCTTCTATATTTTTATACTGTATTCCATCATAAGTTAAGATTGCAGGGCTTCCTAATCTATCGAACTTAATGCTTTCAAATCTATTTTTATTTAACACAGCTAATTTTTCATTAATCTTCATTTTATTTTTAAAATCTTCTATGCTAAATGTATTTATATTTTTCACTATTTCTTTTGTATTATCTATAAAACAGGGCAAATTCAAATCTCTATCAAATACTTCTATATTCTTCATATTTTTAGCTGGTGATAACATTATAATCATAAATTCTTATTGCTCCTGTTTTTCCAAATATTCAAGAATCTCTTGTGCATTTGTATCTGGTTTTGCTTTTTCAAAAACTTTTTCAATAATTCCATTTTCATCTATAATATATGTCGCACGTACAACTCCAAATGCAGTTTTTCCATACATTTTTTTCTCTTTCCATACATCAAAAGCTTTTATAGCAACTAAATCAGGGTCAGAAAGTAAAATAAAAGGAAGTTCATGCTTTTCTGCAAATTTTTGATGTGATTTTATGCTATCTTTACTTATGCCAATAACTTGTACATCATCCTTTTTAAATCCATCATACGCATTTCTAAAAGCACAAGCTTGACGTGTACAACCTGGTGTGTTATCTTTAGGATAAAAATACACTACTACTTTTTTCCCCTTAAAATCTGATATACTTACTTTATTTCCATCTTTATCTTCTAGTGTAAATTCTGGTGCTTTTGTTCCTATACTCAACATAAATATCTCTCCTTTTGTTTTTATTGATAATTTTTATATTATGCTTATATTACTACCCTATAAATCTATATATAAATAAAATATTTTATTTTTTATTTATATAATTTTATAAACATATAATTTTCATATATTTATGTGCTAAAATAGGCTGAAAATAGTTTTGTTGGGATATTTGAACTTAAAATAAGGTTAAATAATAAATTAATATATTTTCATCGTTTCAACAATGAAAAAGAAACCTACCTCTATTTTGAGACAGCTCCATTTATTGTTATTTTTATAATGTCTTAATCTATATAAATTTAAATTCTTCAACATCAAACATACCTAAATCAGTAAGTCTTATTTGTGGAACAACAGGAAGTGCCATAAAAGAAAGTGTAATAAAAGGGTCTACATACTTTGGAACTCCCATTTTTCTTGCTATCTCCAACATATTATCAGTAGTTTCTTGTACTTCTTCAGCTGTAAGAGTACTAATTAATCCAGCTACTTGAAGACTTAAGTGTGCAATAACTTTTCCATTTGATACAATCACATAACCACCTTGAACCTCTTTTAAATAATTTATTGCAATTAGAATATCATCATCGTTATCTCCTGCAACTATAATGTTATGAGAATCATGAGCCACAGTAGTAGCTATTGCTCCATTTTTTATGCCAAATCCTTTTAGTGGAGCAACTGATATATTTCCAGTCATTCTATGCCTCTCAACAACACAAAGCTTAGAATACTCTTCATTTGGAACAAAATATCCATCTGAACTTGGTAGAGATTCATATAACTTATTTGTCAAAATTTGATAAGGCACAATTTCCATTACATAATTTTTTTCATTTAATTTTAACTGTATTTTTTCTTTATTAATATCTTTAAATTTAACTGTATTAAGTAATTCTTTATCTTTAATCTCATAATTGTAAGTAGAGAAAATTTCTTTTTTTACTAATTTACCATCTTTATAAACACTATCCACTTTCATTTTATCCAAATCATTCAATACAACAATGTCTGCCTTATAACCAGCACTTATTGCTCCAATTTTCTTTAACCCATATGCTCTTGCAGAATTATAAGTTGCAATTTTTATAGCCTTTATAGGTTCCATACCTAAATCAATCGCACATTTTATATTCCATCTTATGTGACCTTGTTTTTCTATGTCATCTAGGTGCTTATCATCTGTGCAAAACATAAATTCTTCAATTGGCAAATTATGCTTTAACATACCACTTACTATAGATTTTAAGTTTTTTGCTGCACTTCCTTCTCTTATTAAAATTTTTAGTCCCGCTCTCAATTTTTCATATACTTCATCAAAAGTTATACATTCATGGTCATTTTCTATTCCTGCACATACATATGTCTGAAGTGATTTTCCATTTACATTTGGTGCATGTCCATCTACCACCTTATTTTTAAAAAGCTCTAGTTTATCCAAGATTTCATTTTCAGAATTTATAACATCATTGAAACACATTACCTCTCCTAAACCTAAAATTCTAGGATTATTTATGTATCTCTCCATGTCTTTTGCACTAAATTTACCAATTCCATTAGTTTCAAAACTTGTTGCAGGTACAGATGAAGGCATCATAATATATACATTAAGTGGTATATCTTTTGTCGATTCTAATAAAAAATCTATTGCACTTGCTCCCTTTACATTAACTAACTCATGTGGGTCAGCTATGATAGTTGTTGTACCTGATTTTAATATTGTTTTTGATAGTTCAATTGGCATTACCATTGTAGATTCAATATGCATATGTGCATCAATAAAACCAGGTGATATATATTTATTTCTACAATCAATTTCTACATTGCCCTTATAATCACCAATACCAACAATAGTATCTCCTACCATTGCTATATCTCCTACTATTAGCTCTTCTGTAAATACGTTTATGATTGTCCCATTTTTAAGTACAATGTCAGCTTTCTCTCTTCCACTTGCCACATCACACTGTCTCTTTAAATTACCCATGCTTTACAACTCCTCTTAAGTTTTTATATCAATATACTAGTCGTATTACATATCATAGTTTGATTTATTAATATATATTATATATGAGTTTTAATAGAAAATATCACTTGAAATTTGTTCCATTACCAATTTAATTAAATAGAGAGAACATGAGGAATAATATTATTTCCCATGTTCTCATTAATATTTAAGTAATATTGAATTTTTTTATTTCTATATTTAATCTTCACTATTCTTACAAACAAGTTTATGTATCTTATTATTTTATCAATACTTTTTTTATTCATAATTATATTTATCCTAAAAATACATAAACTATCATACCTACAAGTATTGCTGGTATAGTAGTAATAATCATAGCCCATAAAGAAGATTTTTTATCCATTGCTAGAAGTGGGAAAAGTGCATCCCCATCTTGAGATATAGAGTTGGCTATCACTGCCCCAAGTGGTATAGTTCCCTTCAAATAAAATGACATAAGCACAATTTGTATACCGCAACCTGGAATAAGCCCAAGACCTGCACCTATAAATACACTTATTACACCTGTTGATAATACTAGCTTAACCAAGTATTCATCTCCACCTAAAATTAATATTATCAAATCGTAGATAAGATATGCAATAAAAATCCATGTAATTACAAATGATATTTCACCAACAGAATGTATCAGCATTTCTCTTAGAGAAATCTTTTTATTTTCTTCCTCTTTTTGATTAGAATTCTTAAATACCTTTTTAAAACACCACATATAAATTATTGAAAATAATATTCCAATTACTGCTATCATTTCTTCTAATGAATGTAATTTCTCAATTATAGGAAGATTAAGTCCAGAGTGAGCAAGTGACATAAATATAAAGCCGATTAATATAATTCCTATATAAATTTTATATCCTTTTCCATGTGTTATTATAAATGCAAGTCTATTTGTATTTCCATGAGATTTAGCTAGATTGTCCAAAATTATTTCATCATGTTTATGTTGTTCTTTATTCTCTTTAGAATTATTTTTACTTATATTGTATTTATCCGATTCTCTACGCTTTTTTAGCCCTAATTTTTCTTCTAGTTTAAAATAATCCACTAGTTGCCCAGTTATTATTCCTGTAATGGTACTAACTATAGTGACAAAAAAATACATTTTAATATTTGATGAAATAAGTATAAATGCAGCATCTCCCATACTAGCTATTAAACTCGCAATTATTGCCCCAAAGCTTAATTTCCCATTTATATACAATGGCATTATTGCCAAACTTCCCCCACAACCTGGTATAGCTCCAATTAAAGCACCCATTAAAGGCTGAAGTTTTCTGTTTTTTGATATGATATTAGTAAAATTTCCACTAGTTTTATAATTAATATATCCAAATAACAAAATAAAAAATCCAATCATAGAGCCTACATGTAAAAATGCCTCTTCAGAAGCAGATATTAACATTTCCATTAATTTACCTCCTATACTAATTTTGCAATAATTATATTATATTTCTTTTTCTATTGATAATCAATATCAATATTTCTTTAACTTTCTAATATTAAAAAGTGCGTATCTTATATTATTAATTTTTCGTATTAAGATACACACTTTTTAATATTAGGTTATCTATTTACCACATGTAATATGAAATCAAAGGTGGACATTATGATAAGTTCTACATCATAACAATATCCACCTGTTTTATTATCTATCAAATTTATAAATTTTCAAGGAATGTTACAACCTCTTCTATTATCCAATTAGGTGTAGATGCCCCTGCTGTAATACCTAAATTTTTATATTTTTTAAGCATTTTTACATCCAGTTCATCCTTAGTCTCTATTGCAAAAGTTGGTACTAAGTCTTCACAAACTTTTACTAACTTTTGAGTATTTGAACTATGTTTGCCTCCTATAACTATCATACAATCAACTTCTTTAGCCAGTTCTTTAGCTGACTCTTGTCTTGCTTTTGTAGCTGAACAAATTGTATCATTAAATACTATCTTCTCTAATTTATCTGATAATTTATCAACTATACTTAGATATAAATCTGGATTTATTGTAGTCTGTGCAACAAGACAATATTTTTTTGAATTATCAAACTCCATATTTTCCATTTGTTCTAAAGTCTTTATTACTATAGCTGAATTTTCACACCATCCATTTATCCCTATAACTTCTGGATGTTTCATATCTCCAATAACTATTATTTCATAGCCTTTATTATGATACTCACTTACTACTGTATGTATTTTCTTTACAAATGGACATGTAGTATCCACAATTTTTAGTTTTTTATCTTTTGCTTCTTTATATATCTTCTCAGGAACTCCATGAGACCTTATTATCATATTTTCATAGTTTGGTATTATATCAATTTCATCTACAGTCTTAAGACCTTTTTCTTCATATTTTGCTACTGCTTGTTTGTTATGAATAAGAGGACCTAAAGCATATATGCCAGAATCATTTTTTTCAACTTCGTCCCATGCCATTTTCATTGCTCTTTTTACTCCAAAACAAAAGCCAGCATTTTTTGCTATTTTTACATTCACAAGTTTACCCCCTTATTTTGAATATTTAAAGTAATTTTGTTTTATCACTTCTAAAATCTCTTGTGATATTCTTTCATGGTCATCATTACTTAATTTTTCCTTAAAATGTTCTTCAAATGATATTGGCTCTCCAATATATACAATTACTTTACTAAAAAGTTTATATTTGGATATTATTGATACTGGAACAACTTTAGACTTACTTTTTATTGTAAATACAGAAAGACCTGCCTTAGCCTTACCAAAAGAATCCCCCTTTATTCTAGTCCCTTCCGGGAATATTCCTAATACATAACCATCTCTAATTGACCTTAAAATAGTTTTTATTGTAGATACATCTGGCTTTTCTCTATTTATAGGCATAACATGCAATTTTTTTAATATAAATCCTAATGGCTTTACTTCAAATAATTCTTTTTTTGCAATTGCAGCTATTTCTCTATTTTCTATAGCCGCTGCCAAGAATATAGGGTCAAGATTGGACTTATGATTTGAAGCTATTACTATATTCCCTCTATCAGGGATATTCTGTGCACCTATAACCTCATACTTAAAAAATAATTTAGAAAAACCCTTAAAAATATTTATTGCAAATCTATAAAAATTCACGTTTATCTCCCTTCAACACTACATTATATTTTCATTCTGATACATTAAACTAAAGATTTATTTTAGACACAACTTCATACACAACCTCTTCTATAGTTTTTCCTGTAGTATCTATTTCTAATGCATCATTAGCTTTTACTAATGGAGCAAATTCTCTATTTGAATCCATTTCATCTCGTTTTATTATATCTTCAATTACTTCTTTTAAAGTAGTATTATATCCCTTATTACAAAGTTCTTTATAACGTCTACTTCCTCTTTCTTCTGGAGTAGCTACTAAAAAGAATTTATAATCTGCATTTGGGAAAACATATGAACCTATATCTCTACCATCTAATATTACTGAACTTTTTGTTCCTATTTTTCGTTGAACTTCAACCATTAACTCTCTTACTTCTTTTATCTTAGCTACATTAGAAACATTGTTACTTACTTCTATTGTTCTTATTTCTTCGTCTATAACTTCTTTATCCAAGTATATACTATTATTTTTAAAATCTATATCTGAATTTCTAGCTATTTGAATAACTTCCTTCTCATTATTGACATCAATACCACTTTTTAAACATTTATAAGTAACTGCTCTATACATAGCACCTGTATCTATATAATTTATGTTTAACTTTTTTGCTACTATCTTAGCTATTGTACTCTTTCCAGCTCCTGCTGGACCATCTACGGCTATAACTAAATTACCCATATATACACCTCTATTTATATTTAATTATTAATAAAAAAACTACATTTATACACTAATACCTGCAAGGTATCCAGTTGAAAACGCTATTTGTAAATTGTATCCACCAGTTTCTGCATCTATATCAATTACCTCACCTGTAAAAAACAAGTTCTTAATTAATTTAGATTCCATAGTAGAGGAATTAATTTCTTTAACTGAGATACCACCAGAAGTAACCATACCAGTGTTTATACCTGTAGTTCCATTACAAGTTAGCTTCATATTTTTTATATACTCAATAATTTTAATTTCATCTACCTTAGATAAATCACTTGCTTTTTTATCACTCAAAGATAATAGAGATAGTATTTCTTTTAAGAAATTTTGAGGTAGTATTTGCCTAAGATTATTTATAATATTTTTATTTGGAAATTCTCTGATTATACTAGAAATTTCATCATGACTTAAATTTGGTAAGAAATCTATATTTAATTCTACCTTTTCTTTTTCAACAATCTTATTAATATAAGAAGACATTATAAGCACACAAGGTCCTGTTATCCCAAAATGTGCAAATAACATATCCCCCGATTTTGATATTTTCTTTTTCTTAATCTTACAAGATATTTCCACATTCTTCATGGATATTCCTTGCAAATCTTTAATCCATTTTTCCTCTATTCTAAGCGGAACTAAAGCAGGATATAGTTTATTTAATGTATGTCCATGATTTTTAAGAATCTTGTACATTGAACCATCTGAACCCGTTTTTGGATAACTCACTCCTCCAGTTGATATAATAATCTTGTCTCCTAGTATCTTATCTCCATTATCTAAAATAATTCCTTTTACTAGATACTTTGACTTGTCCTTATTAAAGTCATCTTTTGGAGCAATGTCTTCAGTTATAATGTCTGCAACTTTTTTATTATACACTATCTTTACATTGTGATTGAGTAAATCTTTATTTAATACTTCTATTACTTCTATAGATTTATCATTTTTAGTATATACTTTGTGGTCATTTTCTTCTTCAATCTTATATTTTAAATTTCTACTTTCAAAATACGAAATAAGGTCTTTATTTGTAAACGTATAGAAACTACTATAAAGAAATTTTTTATTATTAACGACTTTATCAAAAAAATCTTCTATCTCCCTGTTATTGGTAAAATTGCATCTACCTCCACCAGTTGCTCTTAGCTTTCTCCCTAATTCTCCATTTCTCTCAACTAATATTACTTCATTATTATTTTTCGAAGCTACCAAAGCTGCCATCATTCCAGAGGCACCTCCACCAACTACTATAACTTTACTCATAAATTTCTCCTTATAATTGATTCCTACTCTAATGCAGAATTATTTATCTTTACATGATTTTTTATATGACTTGTATCATTCATTTTTATTATAACAGGTCCATAATCTTTAAATTCTACTATGTTTAAAGCAGTATTATCCTGCTTAATTCTATATATATTTTCCATACCTGATTCTAAAAATGACAATAACATAACTCTCAATGTAATTGAATGTGTAACAAGAATTATATTTTTATTATCATATTTTTCATTTAATTCCTTTATAAAAGCATCTACTCTTTCTTTTATAATTTTAAGAGTTTCGCCTTCTGGTATATTTACTAAGTGTGGCTCATTTCTCCATGTTGAATATATATCTGAGTAATCTTTTTGAATTTCTTTTATTAAAAGACCTTCCCAAACTCCAAATCCCATTTCTCTAAGTGCTTCAGTTTTTTGAACTTCAATATTAAGCTTATCTCCTAAAATTTGAGCTGTTTGCATTGCTCTTCCAAGGTCACTACTAAAAATATAATCAATTGGATACTTTCCAATATCTTCAGAAAGTTCTTTTGCCTGATTTATACCTTGAGGTGTAAGGTCAGAATTACCATGACCTTGCGTTTTTCCTAATAGATTCCAATCTGTTTGTCCATGTCTAACTATATAAAAAGTATTTCCCATATGTCCTCCTAATATATGCTATTTTTATTAAATGTAAATTATCACTTCTCAAAACTTAATTATATCATATAATACTTTACTTTGTTTCTATTTTATAACCTAATCTAACATATTATTTACAATAAATCTCATTTATATTTCTACAAGTTATTGTACTATTAAAGGATTTTTCTAAATTTATAAACACATCTTTCTTATATTATTTATAAACTTCTTCAAATCTGTACTTTTGAATTGGATTAACATACTTATCTGTATCTACTTTTTCTAAAAACATATCCAAAGGTCTTGCAAATATTCCTGTATCATCATATAAAGTCTTGTATAAAACTAAATCATTAGTATCTTTTTCTTTTTTATGATAAAAATTTCCATCTAAATCCATATATACATAGATATTTTCTTCTCTTTCAGTATGTCTAATAATCAACTTATATTTATTTCTATTTTGGATTAAATTTTCTCCACTGTATAGTTCACATATGTTTTCTACATTATCAATAGCTTTACTAATCCCCATTGTAGCATAATATTTTCCTTTGAAATGTTTATAGATACAAGGATATTTTAACTGTCTTTCGTTAGTACCTGAGTTATTTTTTAATTCAAGCATGTTATTATAATCTCCCATATCTCGTCTCTTTCTTTTAAAAGTATTTTATTTTGAAATAAGTTACTTGTTTTATATTTTATCATAATTTGAAATTTATTAATAATACAATAAATAAAGAGGCTGTATAAAATACAGCCTCTCAAGATTAATCTTCATAATCATATAATTTTTCTAATTTCTTTTTTAACTTCTTTTTTCTTTCTGAACCTAAAATTCTTATAAAATTATTATTCACAAAAATACAATTATTGCTTAGATAAAATTCACACTTGTCTAAATTTACAATATAGCTATTACTACATTTGAAAAAATTTTCTTCTTTTATTAGTTTTCTTATACAAGGAGCATTTTCTCCAACTTCATAATTACCATTTTCTGTATAAATCTTTGATTCATATTCTTGCTTCTCTATGTACAAAACTTCTTTGCTATTAATTGAAAAACGTTTATCCTCGTATTCAATATTAATAAAATTTTCCTCTTTCATTACCATCCCTCCAAGTACTTTTATTAATTTAATTTTAGTGTTTTTTATCAATATAATCTATCGGAAATATATGTAAGACTGGTTCATTTAAGATATTTAAAATATAATTTTTAATATTAGTTTATAAGCTTACTTTTTAACATTAATTTTTAAAGTTAAAAATACTTTTTAAAATAATATTTCTATATATAAGTATATATACCTTTAATAAAAAAACTCTTATATAAAATTATGTAAAAATATACATAAAAAAGTAAATATTAGCTTTTTATTTGAATAAATTGTATTGGGGTATATTTTGATATGGTTAAATAGAAATAATGATTTAGATTAGTAAATATTGATAGGTTATAAAATTATTTTAAATGTTAAAAGTCACTATTTAATAGGATAAGTGGTATCATTTAATTTGATACTCCTATTCCAAATATTTATAGGTACTTTACTAATTAAAACCTATTTAATATTACTTTATGAAATAGTGAGTAACTGATTAAATAATACCATTTATGGATTTTTTCAGCCATATATTAATTTAAATCTTAGAGTTTTAGACTACATAATTACTCCTCTTCTAAGTTTTTAAAATGACTTTCAAATAAATCTAATGTATCCTTATCTATGACTTCATCGTCATGTAGTGCGGAAACCAAACTCTGTAAAGAATTGTCGTGTATATTACTTAAAAAATCTTTTGTCTCAACACTTAAATACTCCTTATGTCCAACAACTATTGTATAATGAGTATATCTATCTATTTTTTCTGCATTTAAAAAATGCTTTTTAACAAGTCTTGATAAAAGTGTCAATGTAGTTGTTTGTTTCCATCCATATTTTTTTTCCATAGCTTCAATAGTTTCTTTTGATGTTACTGTATCATTTTTCCCCCAAATAAACTTCATAACTTTTAATTCTGCTTGTGGTATTTTTGAAATTGTCATAACCTTACGCCCCTCTCAAACTTTTATTAAATTAATACTATCGCAATATAGTTTTTAAGTCAAAGATTTTGTCGATAATAATATTTTCCAATTTTTACCAAGAACTATTTCTTGATATAATTTCATAACAAATTACATAATAAATCTTTATTCTACAATATAAAATTAAAATAGATAAAAAACCAATTTCTATGGATAACTATAAAAAATAAAATTTTTTTATATTCATTTAAGTCCGTTCTAAAAATAAATTTAAAATTTTAAAAATTTTACTTACGACAAAATTTTTCTTCATGTATAATCCTAATAGAAATAAATTACACTTGGAGGTAGATGAATATGCCACAAAATAGAAAAGAAAGTTTAATATTTACAGTACTTATGTGTGCTTTTATGGTCTTTTTTATGAGCGTTTATAATATTTCTATACACGATAAATTCTCATTAGATACTTTTAAAGATGCATGGTTGGATTTTCCAATTACATATATCATAGCTATGATTTTTGACTGGTTTATTGTTTCTAATATTGCAAAGAAAATAGCATTTAGTATTATAAGCCCAGATTCTAAACAAATTATAAAGGCTATTGTTATATCAAGTTGTATGGTATGTGGAATGGTTTTATGTATGTCTTTATTTGGAGCCATTAAATCAATTGGGTTTTCTAGTACACTTATCACTATATGGATTATAAATATAGTAAATAATTTTATTATTGCATTACCATTACAACTGCTAATTGCAGGACCATTAGTCAGATTTATTTTTAGAACATTGTTTCCAGAAGGCACAATTATTGAAATAGTAAATTCATAAAACAAATATAGTAAATTTACAAAACAAAATAAAGGTATAAAGAACTATTATGGCTCTCTATACCTTTTGTCACTCAAAACTATATATATTTTCATCATTATACATAAAAAATTATATATCCTAAACTAAATATTTAAAATATAATTTATTCAATGTATCCATCTCTTCTTTTATAATATTGCTTAGGAAGCTCATAACTAGAAAATAGCAGTGGAGATAAAGAATATGAGTAACTCCCAGCATTACTAATTGAAATCAAATCTCCTATATTTGCTTTTTTCAGTTTTACATTATTTGCTATTAAATCTAATGAAGTACAGAGATTTCCAACAACATTTACATATTCAAACACACACTTAAAATATTTTTAACGAAAAATACCTACCAATATTTATATCATAAATAATTTTCTTTGAAATACCATCCTCTTCAAATCCAATTACTTGTTACTACTATAAATTATTTATAAATTCAGCTATTTCTTTCTTTGTTGCATATGAATTTATAGCGCCTTTGATAGTTGTACTACGAGCTGCATAATAATTAGAAAACTCCAAATATTTATTTAATGTTTCTTGCTTCATTTCTTTTATATCATTTAATGTTATTTGGTTATCTAATAATGTGTATAAGAATGAACCTATATAAGAATCTCCTGCTCCTGTTGTATCTATTGCATTTACTTTGACCCCTTTACACATGCCTTTTACTTTTTTAGTGTATGCATCTACTCCATCTTTTCCTTTTGTATATAATACTAACTCAACACTCCCTACAAAAAGCTTATGTAGTGCATTTTCTATATCATTTTCTCCTGTTATAAATTCTAATTCTTCGTCAGATATCTTAACAATATGAGCAAAAGGTAAAAATTCTAATATTGCATTTTTACAAGACTGTTCACTATCCCATAAAGGTAACCTTATATTAGGGTCAAAACTTATTATACTATTATTCTCAAGTGCATATTCTATTGCTTTTTTGTGCGCTAATTTCATTGGACTATCTATTAAATCTACTGAACAAAAATGTAGGCTATGACAATTATCAAACCACTCTTTTTTAACTTCATCAGCTTCTAAAAGCATATCTGCACTTGGATTCCTATAAAATGAAAAATCACGATTACCATCTTCTTTTAATGATACAAAAGCAAGCCCCGTATTTGCTTTATTTGTTCTTAATACATAATTAGTATTTACATTTACTTCATTTAATACATCTATTATATAATCACCAAATGCATCTTTCCCTAACTTCGATATAAAACTTGATTTGCCTCCAAGTTTTGCTACAACAGCGCTAACATTTGCTGGAGCTCCTCCTGCTACTCTTTTAAATCCTGATACATTTTTTAATTTACAACCATTTTGATTAGGTATAAAGTCTATTAAAGCTTCTCCTATGCTAATTACTTTTTTCATCTTTTCTACCCCTTATAATATGTTTTTATAATTCAATACCTTGCTTTAATTTATATTTAGTATACTTATATTTTACTATTTTATCACTATAAACCTTTATTTGACTAGAATTTGCTTTAGCAAATATTCTACTAGTAAATACTGTTTCACCATCATTTATAAATATTTCTAAAATACTTCTATCTGCTAGTGCTTTGATATTAGTATTTTCATCAATATTTATATATTCTTTTCTATTTGTTCCATACTCAACACCGAAAACTTTTTCAAAGTTGCTCCTGTCTAAAGTTACTGTGCTTTCTACCTTATCAAATTCTAATTTTACACCTTCATCTTGTGATGCAAATAATTCTAGACCAAATTTATCACTATCAATATTTTTTATATTAATATTAAGTTCATATAAATTTTCATCATTTTCTATAATATCGATATTATCTTTTATAGTATTTTGTCCACTTGTTTCATCATATCTCAATTTAATTAATTCATCTACAGGCATTTGTAATAACTTATTATTTTTTATATTTAATTTTCTTGGAACAGTCAGACAGTGTGCCCACTTATTTTTATCTGTAGGATATAAAACTTCTCCCATTCCAGCCCATGCAAATAGTATTGTTTGTGAGTCTTTTACAAATGTTTGTGGTGCATAAAAATCAAATCCTTTTTCCATTTCTTTCATTATATCTATTTCAAATTCTAAATTATCTAAATCCATATTACCAATAGCATATACTACGTTATATATATTTTGATAATCAAATCCTTTAGGTTCTACTCCTTGTGGTGAAAATATTAATATATCTTTTCCATCTATATTAATATAATCTGGACATTCCCACATGTAACCAAAATCTTCATCTATATTTTTTACATTCAATTCTCCTTTAAAATGCCAATCTATAGAGTTTTCAGATTCATATACTATTATAGCTCCCTTTTTTTCACTTGTTTGTGCTCCAAGTAGCATAAAGTATTTAGCATTTTTTTTAAATACCTTTGGGTCTCTTACATGTCCTGTATATCCTTTTGGTATTTCACTTACTATTGGATTATTTTCATATTTAGTTATTTTGCCGTCTTTATCCATTATAGCTAAGTTTTGATATGCATATCTATCTTCTGCACTATACTTTATATTCCCTGTATAATACATGTGTAGTTTTTCATCTACTTCTATCGCATTTCCTGAATATGCTCCATGAGATTCATAACTTTTAATTGGTATTAATGCTACATCTTCTCTATTCCAATTTACAAAATCATCTGAACTTACATAAGCCCAATGCTTCATTCCATGAGTTACATCATATGGATACCATTGATAAAATACATGGTATTTACCATTATAATATGCTAATCCATTTGGGTCATTAAGTAGTCCATGTTGTGGATGTATATGAAATAGTGGTTTATATTTATCATTTAAAGATATATTTCTTAATCTATTTAATTCTTCTTTTGTCGATTCTAATATTGTTCTATATTTAGGCTCTTTGTACATACATTTATTCCTTTTCTTTTATAATTTTATATAGTCTTAAAAATCATTAATAGATAGCATTTTTTAATGCTATCTATAATTTATTAATTAACTGATTTTTTCTGTAATTTTCCAAGTAATATTGTTACTATCATAGCTACAACTATTGCTATTAAATGTGCTAATATATATTGAATATGTCCCCCACCTTGAGTAGACACTATCGCTAACCCTGGCACTGCTGTTGCTCCAAATGCCAATGCTGTTACTTTCATCATGTATATATACGCACCGCCTATTGCTCCACCTATACACCCTGCTATTAATGGATACTTATATTTTAAAGTAACTCCAAATATAGCTGGTTCTGATATTCCAAATAATACTGAAGCAAATGAAGATATTCCTATTTGACGAGCTTTTATATCTTTCCAATTTAATACTAAGTATCCTAATACAGCTCCACCTTGACCTATTAATGCTACTGACATAAGAGGCATTATAAAGTTAACTCCTGTATCTGCTATAAGTTGTGCTTCAACAGCTCCTATAACATGGTGAAGTCCTGTTATAACTATAACTTGCTGTACTCCAGCAAATATCATATATCCAAGTATTCCTAAGTTTTCAGTCGTCCATAATAAAGATGATGTTACTATGTTTGCTAAGCCTCTTCCTAATGGACCAACTACAACAAATAATAAAAATGATGCTACTATAACTGTACATATCGGCGCTAAGAATAACTTAAGCATATCATGTATTTTTGAGTTAAAGAATTTATCTAACTTAGCTACTACAAATCCCATCATAAGAGCTACTATTATTCCACCTTGGAATCCTACTAACTCAATTTTTAATCCAAATAAATCTATTATTTCTGGTACTACACTACCATTTCCTACTGCATATGCATTTGCAAGTTCTGGATGAAGCATTATAGCTCCTATTATTAGACCTAATACTGGACTTCCTCCAAATCTCATAGTTGCAGAATATACTACTAACATTGGTAATATAGTAAATATTCCTGTTGATGCTATACTTATAAATCTATTAAGCCCTGCTAATTGAGGATACATTTCTATTATTGACAATTCTCCAAATATTCCTTCTTGACCTAAAAGCCCTGTAATACCCATTAGCAATGCTGCTGCTAATAATCCCGGTATTATCTGCACAAATACATCTGATAAAGATTTTATAGCTTGTTGAAATTTGTTTTGTTTTTGAGTCGATTCAGATTTAACATCACTTAATGACATATTTTCAAATCCTGATATTTTACTAAATTCCTTATAAACATTGTTTACTATTCCTGCTCCAAATACTACTTGAAGTTGGTTTGATGCTATAAATACTCCTTTTACTCCGTCTAATTCTTCTATTGCTTTTATATTTGCTTTATCATTGCTATCTAAAACAATTCTTAATCTAGTTGCACAATGTGCTACGCCTTTTATATTTTGTTTATTCCCTATGTACTCTAATAATTGCTTTGATACTTTATTGTAATCAGTTATTTTTGCACTCATTTTGCTCTCCCTTTCGATTTTATTAAACCGGTTTCGAAACCGGTTTAATAAAAGATTATCATAAATTTATTTCGAATGCAATACTTCTTTTGAAAAAGTTTTCCTATTTTTAGAATTATAGTTCTTTTTTAATAAAAAAATACACATTACTAATATACGTAATGTGCATTCTAAGTTTTATTTATTGTACTTTCGCCTTCTATTAATTCAAATTTAATCTCCTTTAATAATGGTTCTTTTCTTTCTTCTATTAAGTTTACTATTGTATTTGCTGCTACCTTACCTGCATTTTCATTTTCAAACTTTATTGTTGTAAGTTTAGGGCTTATAATAGACAATACGTCATATCCTCCAAATCCAGCTACAGATATATCTTGTGGTATATTTTTACCTATCTTATTGATTTCTTTCATTGTTGCTATTGCTATATTATCAGTTGCACATATTATCATATCTGGATTTTCATTTTCTAACATTTCTCTACTTTTTTGTATAGATGTTTCTTGGTCAAAATCAGTATAAAATACTTTTGCATCATATCCTTTATCTTTTAAACCATTAAGTACTCCATTTTTTCTATTTAAACCAACTGATATATCATTTTCATCAACACCTAAATATACAATTTTTTTGTAATTTTTATTAGCAATATATTGACCCATTGTATACCCTGCCTCATAATCATCATTCACTATGCTATTGATACCATCAACCTTTTGTCCAACTACAACTATTGGTATATCTAACTTTTCAATTTCATTTTTATGTTCTTTAGTTATTTCAGTACCAACTAGTATTATTCCATCAACTTTTAGTCTAGCTAATTTTGATATACTATCTATTTCCGACCTTATTTTTCTACTAGTATTAATAATTAATGATGTATATTTTAACTCTTTAAGTTCTTCGTCTATTGCCATCATAATTTTAGATTTTACAAAAGAATCTAAACAAGGTGCTATAATACCAATAAAGTATGTTTTTTTAGCTCTCAGGCTTTGAGCAAATGCATTCGGCTCATATCCATGTTCATCTATTATTTTCTTTATTTTCTTTTTAGTAGAATCACTGATATCTTTATTGTTTAGATATCTTGATACAGTACTTTTAGATACTCCTGCCAAGTTAGCAATATCATTTATTGTTATTTTTTTCATAGGCTATCACCTTCTACATTTGATATATTCTATTTTATTATATTATATATTTAAAATAAAATATAGTTATTTATCCAGTCAATGCTTTTACATCTTTTTCTACTGAATTTTCAATAGTATTATAACCACCAATTATATATAATTTTTTTACAACATTAAAATTCTTATTATCTAGTCTATTTGAAGTAACTTTTGGTATTTCATTTCTTTAGTCAAAAGTATTGGTACGTTAATAGCTCCAGCTAATCCACTTGATGAAAGTTTATCAGATAGACTTTTATATACATTAGACAATATTACCGTATCATAAGTCTGTCTATCTCCTATAGGTCCTGCTGTTTCATACCTATTAATTCCTATTACAACAGTCATACTCAAATAATTCAATTGTATAATTTTAAAATTATGACTGTTTACACAGCTTTTATCATCATCTTACCGCCATCAAATATATATTCAACTATATCATTCTCATATAAATATGTTATATAAGAACGTATTGTACTTCCAACTAATACGTATTGATTAGCATCCAGCTTTACATTGTACAAATCACACATTTTTTCAATAACTTCATCAATCATAATTGGCTCACAACAAACCTTTTTAATATTATCTATTATCTCTTCCATCTTCTTCTTGTTAATATCAATTAAATTTTTTATATCTGTAGTTTTGACAGAGTGACTTGGGACAAAGAAATCTGCCTCTAACATTCTCAATTTTTCTAGTGTCTTAAATTGTGAATCTATATCTAATAGGAAGAAGAAATGATATTTAGTAATTATATTCTCTGGTGTAAGACTATCTGCAACAAACAAAACATTATCTGGAGTTCTAATACCAATCATTTCAAAATAATGACCTGGAAGAGAAATCGCTTCAAGTTCTGTGTCTACAACTTTTCCATTTGAAGGTATAATATAATCAACTTCACTTTCCTTTGCCAATAGAAACTTATTCTTCAGTGCTTTACTTGGATAACCTCCATATAGAAATACTGATTCTAATATTGGATTTTCTGTAAAATATCCTTCTATTTTAGTCGTGGCAATCTTACATTTTGTTTGATTTTTCAGATATGCATTTCCTCCTATATGGTCTGCATTTGAATGAGTGTTTATTATTAATTTAAGATTTAAATTATTCTCCTCTAACAATCTTAAAACTTGTCTAGCTGTATCCTTATTGTTTCCACTGTCAATTAAAATTACATCATTACCATCTATATATACACCTATTATTGTAGGAAGTGCAATATAATATGTATTTCCTTTTATATGTTCTAGAGTTAATTTAGCCATTTTATGACCTCCCCTTAAATTTACTTTTAATTATAGCATTTATTTTCTGAAAATTCTAATCAAATTATTTTTATAATATATTTTTATTTCTTTTATTAAAAATTGGAAAAACTATATAATATATATTATAATCTATATATAAGGAGTGATGTTATTGAAAAAAGATAGAATAACTTTTTCAGAAATTTTAATATTAATTGTAGGCTGTATATTAATGGCAATTTCCCTTAACTTATTTTTTAATCCACATGCAATTGCTGCTGGTGGTATAACTGGGCTTGGAGTTGTTTTAAATTCATTATTTGGTGTAGAACTTTGGATTGTCAATTTACTTTTAAATGTTCCATTATTCATATTTGCTTACAAAATACTTTCAAAGAAAGATTGTTTTAAAACAGTTTTAGGAATAATTTTTCTTACTATAGCACTTAAACTTACTGCAAATATGTCTACATTAGATATAACAAATGATATGTATCTTGCAATTATATCTGGTTCTATTTTAATGGGAGTTGGTCAAGGTCTTATTTTTAGAATAAATGGCTCTACAGGTGGAACTGATTTGATGGCACTCCTACTAAATAAATATTTTCCTACGTTTAGTATACCTGTTTTAATGGGTATTGTTGACTGCGTTGTAGTAGTTCTATCAGGTATAGTAAATAGACAGGTTGAAATTGCACTTTATTCAACTGTCGCCTTATACATTTTAGTAAAAGTTAGTGACTTGCTTATTGAAGGATTTAATTATTCAAAATCATTCACTATTATATCTGACCTTTCAAAAGATATAAGTAAAAAAATAATGGAAGACTTAGATAGAGGTGCAACTATCCTAAAAGGCGAAGGTGCATATACTGGAGAAAATAAGAATGTGCTTTTAGTAGTAGTTGAAAAGAAAGAAGTTGTCGAATTAAAAAAATTAGTAAAAAATGTCGACCCCAATGCATTCATTATAATTACAGATATACATGAAGCTTTAGGTAATGGATTTAAAAAAATAGAATAATTACAAAACAAACAGCAAGTATAATTAACATATATAAATGTAACTTTTTATATATTATATCATACTTGCTTTTTTTGAAATAAACAATTAAATGTATTAATTATTATTTTATATAAGTCTTTCTAGCTTTACTCTCATTTAAATAGTAACTTTAAAAATTATTCTCTCTGATTGAAATACCTACTCCATTTTGTAACAATCAAATACAAATTTAAATATTATAACACTACAAAATAATTTAAACCATATAATAGTGACATGTTTAAATTGTAAAATATTCATGTAATTATATAATAAATAATTTATAAATATAGCCAAATTAGTCTAAATACGTATATAATATATCTAACATGATTCTTATGCTTGGCACTGACAATCAAACTAAAAATATAAAAAGGAGAACTTAAAATGAGTGTTAGTTTACAAAAAGGACAAAGAGTTAGCTTAGTAAAAGACAATAATCCTGTAAAAAATTTAGTTGTAGGATTAGGATGGGATATGAATAAACTGGGTAAAAAAAACTATGACCTAGATGCATTTGCAATAGCATTGACTAACCAAGATAAAATGAGCTCTAGAGGTGACTTAGTTTATTTTGGAAATCTTAAACACCCTTCTAAAGCTATTATACATACTGGAGACAACTTAACTGGAAGAGGCGAAGGTGATGATGAACAAATAATTGTTAATTTAGATGATATACCTGAATATGTACATAAAATAATTTTTGGAGTTTCTATATACAAAGCTAAAAAAAGAGACCAAGATTTTAGTCAAATGAATAATTCTTTTATAAGACTAATTGATTCAAATTCCAAACAAGAATTATTTAAATATAATCTTCAAGAGGACTTCTCTGGTAAAGTAACAGTTTTGGCAGGGGAAATTTATCGCAGAAATGAAGAATGGAAATTTAATGCTTTAGGGCTTGGTCAAAATGAAGAACTTCGTGAATTATCTAATACATATAAATAATAATTACAATAAAAAAAATTATAACGAGGAGTTGGTTTAAATGGGTATAACTTTAGCAAAAGGACAAAAAGTAAGTTTAACAAAAACTAACCCTGGTCTAAAAAAAGTAATAGTAGGACTGGGATGGGATATTAATAAATATGATGGTGGTTTTGATTTTGATTTAGACGCTTCTGCATTTTTAACTGGAGCTGATGGTAAAGTAACAAATGATGGAGATTTTATATTCTATAATAATTTAAAACACGCTTCTGGGGCAGTTGAATATATGGGTGATAATAGAACAGGTGTTGGTGATGGTGATGATGAACAAATAAATGTGGACTTATCTAAGATACCACAAAACATTGTTAAAATATCATTTAGTGTTACTATAAATGAAGCCATTACAAGAAGACAAAATTTTGGACAAGTTGAAAATTCATATATAAGAATCTATAATGAAGAAACTAATGAAGAACTTATTAAATATGAGTTAGGGGAAGATTTTAGTATAGAAACAGCAATAGTAGTTGCAGAATTATATAGACATAATGGAGAATGGAAATTCAATGCCTTAGGCTCTGGTTTTGAAGATGGTCTTGCAGGATTATGTGGAAATTTTGGTGTTAATATAGGTTAATGCTAAGTAGTTTAAAATAATAAGGAGATTTTTTTAATTCTCTAGTAATATAATATTTAATAAAAATAAGAGCATATTAATATGCTCTTATTTTTATTAAATATTTTTACTTAGATATATTATAAATTGTTGACCCTTATACTCTTTTTTCTCATTTGTTTTTTTCCAAATTCTACTGAAATATCAAAAAATGATGAAATATTTTCTGTAAAAAACTTGCTTTTATGATATGCAATATCAAATGTTCTATGTAAGTTGATACCTTCAATATCACAAGCCCACAAAAGATGCTTTTTTAAATAATCCTCAATAAGTAATTCAGATATAACTGCAATACCAAAATTATCTACAACTGCTCTCAATATAGCTTCAGAATTATAACATGACCATCTAATATTCATTGGGATTTTTAATTCTTTTAATTGCTTTTCTAATTGTGCTCTTGTACCACTTCCTAATTCACGCATAATTAATGGTTGATTTGAAAGTTCTGAAACTTTTATAGAATCTCTTTTGTAGAATTTATGCTTATTTGAACATATAAGTACAAGATGGTCATTAATAATACTTTTTGTAATAATATCTGGATGCTTAATTTTCCCTTCTACAATTGCAATATCTAATTCACTATTGAGTAGTTTCTTTGCAATCAACCTTGTATCCTCTACAAATACTTCTGGTTCTATCAAGGGATTTACCTTATATAACTCTAATATTATTGGGCTTATTACACATGTACCAACAGTTACTGTTGCTCCAACTCTTATACGAATGTTTTTTGCACAGTGTTTCATGCAATCATTCATTTCTTCATTTACAGCTAAAAGATGCCTTCCGTATCCAAGAAGTTTTTTTCCTGCTTCTGTTAAGTATAATTTTTTTGAAATTCTATCAAATAGCTTAACTCCATACTCTTTTTCTATTTCTGAAATAACTTGACTAACTGATGACTGTGTAATATACATATTTCTTGCTACTTCACTCATTTTACCACATTCAGCAACCTTAACAAATATCTCAAGACTACGAATTGTCATATTATCACAACCTTAGCAAACATTAGTAAATGCTTATGATTTTATTAATATTTTAGTATTTTACAAATACATTGTCAAGAAGTATAATTTTAGCATAGAGTTATAAAGTAGATTGGAGTGTGGTATATTGTGAAAGTATTAATTATAGGTGGAGTTGCTGCTGGAACAAAAACTGCTGCAAAAATAAAACGTGAAATGGGTGATAATTGCTCTGTTACAATACTAAACAAAGGTGATGATATTTCTTACGCAGGTTGTGGTCTTCCATATTACGTTGGTAAGGTTATTAAAGACAAATCATCTTTAATCGTAAATACACCTGAAAGTTTTTCAAAACTGACAGGAGCAGAAATTCGTTGTGGAGTTGAAGTTACATCTATTGATAGAAATGCAAAACAAGTAACTTCGAAAACGATTTCAACAGGAGAAAAAGAAAATTTAAGCTATGACAAACTTGTAATTGCTACAGGAGCAGACCCAATAAAACCACCAATACCTGGAATTGATTTACCTGGAATATTTTTTATGCGTACTCCAAATGATGCTATAAAACTAAGAGATTCTATTGAAGATGGTATTAAGAGAGCTGTTGTTATTGGCGGAGGTTTCATTGGTCTTGAAATTGCTGAAAACCTTTCTGCAATGGGTATACGTGTAAGTGTTATTGATATGGCTGAACATGTCATGCCTGGATTTGATACTGATTTTGCTGAATATGTTGAAAATCATATGGCTGATAAAGGTATAATGATTTTTACAGGTGACCAAGTTGTAGGTATTGAAGGTGAAAATAAGGTTGAAAAACTTCGTACTAAAAATAGAGTTATTAAAACAGATTTGGTAGTCATGTCAGTTGGAATTCGTCCCAACACAGGTTTTCTAAAAGACACAGGTTTAGAATTTGCTCCTAATAACACACTTATTGCAGATGAATATATGCTTACAAATGATAAAGATATATATGTAGTTGGAGATTGTGCTTTTGTAAAAAATTCTTTAACAAATAAACCTACGTGGTCACCTATGGGGTCATCTGCAAATCATGAAGGTAGAATTTGTGCACAAAATATATCTGGAAAATCTAAAACTTACAATGGTGTTCTTGGAACAACAGTAGTAAAATTACCTGAACTCAATGTAGGAAAAACAGGTCTAAGTAAAGAAATAGCTGAAAAAGAAGGTTATAATGTTTGCTCTGTAACCATAGCTACTGATGATAAGGCTCACTATTATCCAGGTGCTTCTAATTTTATTATAAGAATGGTTGCTGAAAAAAATACAAGAAAATTATTAGGTGTTCAAGTTATGGGACCTGGAGCAGTCGATAAAATAGTAGATATCTCTGCTACTGCAATAACTTTAGGAGCTGACCTTTATTCATTAGAAAGTATGGACCTTGCATATGCACCACCTTTTTCAACTGCTATTCATCCATTTGTAGTATCAGTAAATGTTTTACAAAACAAACTAAACGGAGAACTTGATAGTGTTTTACTTGACGAAATTGAAGACTTTGACAGTTGGACTAAACTTGATGTTTCAAAAGCTCCTTCTATTCCTAGTTTGCGTTATCTTCCTGTTGGTGAAATTAATGGAGAAATTGAAGGTCTTGCTAAGGACGAAAAAATTCTTCTTATATGTGCTAAAGGTAAAAATAGCTATATGGCCCAAAATCGCTTAAGACGCTTTGGCTATACAAATACAAAAGTTCTTGAAGGCGGAATACTATTTTATCCAAATCTTAAGGTAATGGAGGAGTAATTATGAGTAATATTACAGCAGAACAAAAAAAAGAATTAAAAGGTAGAGGTTTTATACCAAGTAGGGACGGAGAACATTTTGTAGCACGTATAATAACTGTAAATGGTGTAATAAATACAGCACAAGCAAAAAAAATTACAGAAGCTGCTGAAAAATTTGGAAATGGTCAACTAGCATTTACTACTAGATTAACAGTAGAATTACCTGGTGTAAAATTTGAAGATATTGAAGCTTTAAGTGAATTTATTGCTAGTGAAAATCTAATCACAGGCGGAACTGGCTCAAGAGTTCGTCCTGTTGTAGCTTGTAAGGGTACTGTTTGTGTTCATGGTTTAACTGATACACAGGCACTTGCTGCTAAAATACATCAAGAATTTTACAAAGGTTGGTATGATGTAAAGCTACCTCATAAATTTAAAATTGGTGTTGGAGGATGCCCTAACAACTGTATTAAACCCGACTTAAACGACCTTGGAATTGTTGGTCAACGTGTACCTGATTACGACTCTGAACTTTGTGTTGGTTGTAAAAAATGTGCTGTCATAGAAGTCTGTCCTGTCAAAGCAGCTAAATTAACAGATGAAGGTAAACTTGAAATAGACAGTAATCTATGTAATAACTGTGGTAAATGTATAGAAAGTTGTAATTTTGACAGTATTGAAGAAAAAGAATCTAGTTATAAAGTATATATTGGAGGAAAATGGGGCAAATCTGTTCGTCCTGGAACACAGATTGATAGATTATTTTCAAAACAGGAACTTATGACTTTAATTGAAAAGGCAATTCTTTTATTTAGAGAACAAGGTAAAACAGGTGAACGTTTTGGAATAACTATAGACAGAATAGGTGTTGATGAATTCATAGAAATGCTTTTATCAGATGACGTTTTGGAAAGAAAAGAAGATATACTTGATGCTCCTTTACACCTTACAGGTGGAGCTCTGTGCTAATGATAAATGTTTTAATTGTATAAATAGCATTGACATATGTAAAAAAATTTAGTTAAGAATTAAAAAACTAATCAGTATAATTTGTAAAGATATACATATGTATATCTTTACAAATTATTATTTTATAATAACTATTTACTAATTCCATTTTATATAAAATACACAACAAGTAGTAATATCCGACATTGTCAAATTAATTTTAGATTGTATTAATTGAAAAGTTAACTATATTCCATTAAACTACCCCTCCAGTATTGAATAATCTTTGTTTTTTACTCATCTCATATATGTGAAAATCAACTTAAAATATTATAAATACTATACAATTGTGTTATTATCCAGTTTTATGTGTTATTATCCAGTTTTAATCTTGCCTACTACACCCAAAGTTTATTAAAAATAACATAAAAAAACAAGTATTCTATCAAATGCAAAATACTTGTTCTTTATAATTATTTTTGATTTTCTAGCATTTCATTTAAAGCATCGTATGTGAAATTTATTATTTCTTCACAACTCACTTTATTTTTCTTCAAGGATGAACATATTTCTGTGCTATATTTACCCCTTACTCTATTCATTAATTCTCTTGAGTATTTTCTTGCTATATTTTCATCTAAATTACTATTTCGTCCATTTAAATATCCTATTATAACAATAGCTGCATTTACAGCTCCACAGACACTTCCAACAGTAATTCCAACTCCCATACCACTTCCTATTGAGATTGGTATATCTGTGTTGTGTTCCTCGTTATAAGACTTTATTAATGCCTCTGCACAAGTGTATCCTTGGCTATGATATATTGATGGTCTTGTCATTTTTATACTTCCTTTCAAATTTTATTTTATATTTTTTACTACTTTTAAACATGATAATAGTACCCATATTTTATATAATATTTTTTGTATCTATAAAATCTAAAATATATTTATTATAAATAAATTTATAAATTTCTCGATTTATATTACTTTTTATTTATAAAGTTACTTTAATTTAATTCTTTATTTGATATGCTTTTATTATATATTAAATTTATTATAGTTTCTGTGACTTAGTCACACAATCTATATCTATACATAATAATTTAATCTAGTCTTTTATTATATAATATCCACTCATATATTAACTTTAAATTTTTAGACATTCACTACACTTCATTTAATTAATTCATATATTATTATTTTTAATTCTTTGTATTTAAACAAAAGATTTGATAAAATAAAAATAAGATTACATAAATTAAATCCTGAGTAGGTCATCAAATTGAAAAAAATATGATGTAGACACTATAATTATGAAGCGTTAAAAATAAAAGATATAAATCTTATATAGCAGAAAGTACAAAGGTGGATATGATGTATATTCCCGATGCACTTCAATCAATAGTAGATTTAATCGAAGATCCATCCGATAAACTTATTCATATAAATGCTTTTAATATTATTACTGCTATGAGTTTTGCTCCTGAATAAATAGTTGCTTCTATAAAAAAATGTATTCAAATAAAACTCAAAAATAAATAATAGTATTAAAAAGAAAGGAAAAGCTACTATTTTAAGTGTAATAAAAAATTTACTTAGATTTTTACTGCACTTTATATAATATAACGTAAGTAGCAGGTACTAATATTGCTAAATTTAAGAGAAATTAGAGAGGAAATAATAAAAAAATACATAGGTGATAGTTTAATTTCCGAGCTTACAGAAGAGTTAAAAAGTATACTTATAACTGATTTACAGTCTAACCCGTTTAAAAGTAATATTGAGCTCAGTATAATACCAGCAAATATAGAAATATTTAAAAAAATAGAAAATATATTGCTAGATTCTAAGGTTAATTTAAAAATGGGTTGGGAAAGAATACTTATAAATTATATCTTAAAAGATTTATTTGAATTAAATTATGAAATAAATAAAAGTTGTAATGAGCCTTTGATGTTTAGAGTCATTATATCTATTGATTCTTATGATGTTTAGACTCAATAAATAATATACTTGAGGATGTGCTTTAGACTTATGAAATACAAGTTATTTATAGATTTTGAATTTAATATATTAGATGATAATAAAAATAAACCAAAAGAATATAATGGAGCCGAATTAATCTCTATTGGAGGAGTTTTAGTAGATAATAAATTTAATATAATAGATGAATATTACTCTTTGGTTAAGCCAAGATACAATACAATACTTTCAAATAAATGTAAAAAATTAACTAAATTGAACCAATTAGATATTAATAATGCTCCTAATCTTTTATATGTTTTGGATGATTTTTATAAATGGTTTTGTAAATTTAATGATGTTACAATATATAATTGGGGTGATTTTGATATAGTTGGTCTTCTAACTTCATTCAGAGTATATAAATATACAGGTAAATGCTTAGAGTTGTTTAATATGATGATTGACATTCAACCTTTTATATCTCAACATATTACATACAATAATAGAATCTTATCTAGACAACTATCTTTACTGAATATGAAAAAGATTTTTTCTGTAAAAGGAGATATTAAACATAACTCACTTTCAGACGCTGTGGATTTAATGAACGTATGTAAATGCTTTTACTTTAACTCCGCTAAAAATGTCGATATTCTTGAAGAATTGTACAATAAATTACCTCCTCTAAAAACACCTTTATATTATATGCCCTACTTTGAAGATGAAAATTTTGAACTTAAATTTGATAAAACTCCAGAAGATATAATAATATATCTTAAACAAATATTAAACATACTAAATATAAGTAAAAAAGAAATTTATTTTAAAAAAAGAAGTGTATTAGTGAATAACTCTAAAATTATTAACTTTAAAAATCTTTCTTCTTCTTTCAAATTAATAAAGCTCAATGAATTTGAAGAATATCCTGATTTTGTCTTAAAATTAGGAGATAAAAAGAGTTTTGTTGAATCTGTTGTTAAGATAAATAAAAGCAACAGAAAATCTATAAAAAATTTAATATTAAAATTATCAGAAATACCTTAAATAGTTGAATTCAATTATTTAAGGTATTTTTGATACCTTGAATTAAAACTTTTATACAGGACATACTAACTAAGTATAAATATTTTTTAAAGGAGTAATTGATAGATATGACAGTGGTGTTAATAAGAAGTATTATATTATACATAACAGTGCTAATTGCACTTAGAGTCATGGGAAAAGGTGAAATAGCTGAAATGAACTGTTTTGATTTAGTTATAACACTCTTAATTGCAGAAGTTGCATCAGTTCCAATGGAAAATAATAATATACCAATTATAAATGGTGTTGCAGCAATAACTGGACTTGTAATTATGCAAACTCTAATTTCATTTTTATCCTTAAAAAGCAGAAAATTGAGTTCATTTTTATCAGGCAAACCTTCTGTGCTAATAGATAAGGGAAAAATTATATATAAAGAACTAAAAAATGAGAGGGTTACTATAGATGAGTTATTGGAACAACTTAGAGTTCAGGGTTACTTCAATTTAAAAGATGTACAATATGCTATTTTGGAAACTGATGGTAACCTAAGTGTCGTTCCAGCATCAACTTATAATAGTACTCCTCCAAAAGCTTTTAATCATTTACCAATTCCACTTATATTGGATGGTAGAATAATAAATAAAAATCTAGACATAGCTAAAAAGGATACTAATTGGTTGATGGGTATTTTAAAGTCTAATCACATAGAAACTTTTAAAGATGTTCTTATTTGTGTTTTAGATGAAAACGACAAAATATTTATTCAAAATAAAAAGGGTGATTAATATTGAAATCTGCAACATTTGTTATACTATGGACTATCTTATTTGTATTATTTGGATTTTACATTAATAATAAACTATATGATTTTACAGATGAATATAAAGATAACATGTCTGTTTTAGAAAAATCTATAGAAAATGAAGACTGGGAAAAAGCTCAAAAAGAGGCTGATTCCATATCTACAAGATGGG
Organism: Clostridioides sp. ES-S-0054-01; assembly: GCA_021561035.1. Classification (NCBI taxonomy): domain Bacteria; kingdom Bacillati; phylum Bacillota; class Clostridia; order Peptostreptococcales; family Peptostreptococcaceae; genus Clostridioides; species Clostridioides sp. ES-S-0054-01. Next base: position 1,831,461 of record CP067346.1, on the reverse strand, counting down.
CTAAAGAAAAAAATCATTGGTACAAAGTTTTAAATCATGAATACTTTGATGAAATAGGATTAAAGTTTAATATTCTCGATAAAGCAATTTATACTGAAGATAAATTAAAATCTTTAGAAGAAGTTGAAAGTATAAAAACATATTTGGGAAATATCGTTGAAAGTGTTAAGTTTGATGTAAACTATATATTTTAATAATCTTAAATAAGGATATAGATGCAAGTAATTTATATCCTTATTTTTTGCTTCTAAATTTTCAATACTTATTATTATAAAAATGTTGACTTGACATTATCGCCTTAACTTTTCTCATCAGAAACCTGTTTTACTGTTCTTATATCTACACCTCAAAATTTGATTTTATAGCTATCAATATTTACTAATCTATTCAAGCTATATTTTAATATTACACTATTATGTAATGTTAGGGTCAATAATATATTTTTATATATCCAACATCAAGTATCCTGTTTTCATATGCTTTAAAACCTCAGAGAATAATAACGGAAGTTGCTCTGTATCATCACATTTTTGAGTTAAATAATCTATTATAATATTGGATATTTTCTCAATTATAACAGCACCTTTATCAAAAATCTGAGCTACTTGTATAAAAGAGTCGTTTTTATATTCCTCACCAATACTGTTAAGCATTCTACTCATTTTATCAAATCCACCTTTAAATTGAACAGTATCTGGTTCTTTAATTCCTTTGATTGCATTTGGAATTGTTGGTACTGTCCCAAAAAACATAACCATATTAGCTAAAATTTTATCATAATCATCTTTCTGCAATTCAGTTTTCCACTGTGGCAACTCTTTAATAAACTTTTCAAAACCTTTATATCCCAAAAATCCTTTAGATGGGTTTAAAAACATATCACGCTTTATGGAAATAGCTTCTTGAGCAATCCTATATTTATTCTTTGAAGTATTCATTCTTACTGTACAAATAGTATTTTCTTTGCTCAATCCAGGATAACTACAATTCATACTTTCACGTAATTCATCATAAGAAATATCTAATAGTTCTGTTCTTCCACAGTCATACAAATATATTCTTTCATCATCATATCCCACCATTAACACATAATGAAAAGGAATGTGTTCTTTATGATATAACTTTTTATAATATGGTAGGTAATACATATCTAAAGCTCCTAAAATAACTGGACACCCATTATCAATTTCAATTTTTGCTTTCTTTAATGCTTGCTCATATTTTTTAAACTCATAATGTTTGTATTCAAAACCCACAATTGGAGCTAAAAATTCATACATCTTTTTTGTCCTTCCATCTCCCAAAGCTACCATTCTTTTTAACTCTGCTTTATTTGTTTTCATATAACAAAACGAACCAAAACTTGATAGTAAAAAGAAAAAATCGTTTGGAAGACATTCATCTGTTTTATTTATATATAAATCTTCTATACCATTCCACATACATTCATAATCATGTGAATGATGTTTAATTTCAATTATTTTTCTCATATAACCTATCTCCTCACTATAATTGTTAGATTCAGTATAACCCTCTTACAATAAGAGAGTCAATATCTATTATATTTTAATATTACTAGGCTATTTGAGACTATAATTTATTTTATTATTTTCCTGCTTTCATAGCTCTGATTTTTAATGGTAAAGTAAATAAATTAATAAATCCTTCTGCATCTTTGTGGTCATAAAGTTCACTATTTCCAAAAGAAGATATTCCCTCATCATAAAGAGCATTTTCAGTAAATATTCCAGCAGGTTTTATATTTCCTTTGTAAAGTTTAACTTTTACTGTTCCTGTAACATTATCTTGAGTTTGCTCCATAAATGCATCTATAGACTCTCTTAATTTACAGTACCATAATCCATTGTAAATAAGTTCTCCATATTTATAAGACACCATTTGTTTGAAATGTAATGTATCTTTGTCCAAAGTAGCACTTTCTAAAATATTATGTGCTTCATAAAGAATTGTTCCTCCTGGAGTTTCATATATACCTCTTGATTTCATACCAACAAGTCTATTCTCAACTATATCTATAACACCAATCCCATGTTTACAACCCAACTCATTTAATTTATGAATCAATGCAACTGGAGATAATTCTTCACCATTTATCTTTTTAGGAACACCTTTTTCAAAGTAAACCTCTACATATTCAGCTACATCACATGCATCTTCTGGGTCTACACATTGTTTGTAAACATCTTTTTTATGTTCATTTTCTAGGTGTTCTATATCCCCACCTTCTGTTGATACATGCCAAAGGTTAGCATCTACTGAATATATTTTAGTTTTAGTTGCTGTTACCTTTATATTGTGTTTTTCAGCATAGTCTATAGCATCTTCTCTTGATTTTATATCCCACATTCTCCAAGGTGCAATAACTTTTATAGTTGGGTCAAGAGCTGCAATTGTAGCTTCAAATCTAACTTGGTCATTACCTTTTCCTGTACATCCATGACATATATATTTTGCACCTTCTTTATGAGCAACTTCAACTAATTTTTTAGCTATTATAGGTCTTGCTAAAGAAGTTCCTAATAAATATTTTCCTTCATATTTAGCTTCTGCTTTTACAGCTTTAAATATAGTTTCAGTTACAAATTCTTCACTTATATCATCCACATATGCCTTTGAAGCTCCACTTTGTAAAGCTTTTTCATAAACATCTTCCATTTTATCCTCTTGACCTACATTTCCACAAACAGCTATAACATCTATATCTTCATAATTTTCCTTTAACCAAGGTATTATGATTGATGTATCAAGTCCTCCTGAATATGCTAATACTACTTTTTCCTTCATTTTAATTCCTCCCAATCTCAAATTATGATTTTTATTTAATAGAAATTCTTAATATTGAATGACTTTTAGAATTTAGATTTACATAAAATCATTTTAATACTAAAAAAACCTCTCAGTATTTTTAAATACTAAGAGGCGAAATATCCGCGGTACCACTCTTATTGATAAACCTTAGCTAATCAATTAGTAAATGTTCAACATACTAAATAAACATTAGTAATTAAATATATTAAAAAACGCCTCTTGGAAAAACCAAGAGACGAAATATATCCGCGTTACCACTCTAATTGATAAGATAAACTTATCCACTCTTTCTCTTAAGGCGAGATTACCTACTAACATACTAAATTCAATTAGTATCCTCCAAAGTTCTTTTCACTAATATTCATTTGCTAAGCTTCCACCATCCTCAGCTCTCTATAAAACACATAGAAGTTACTCTCTTTCTCACAGGATTTAAATATAAAGTTTTATATCTCTCTTATAAAATATATAATAGTTTATTTTTCCATTTATGTCAACTATATAATTTATTTTATTTTTTATTTTAAAAAGAGTTTTATATAATTGACTAATATCTTACTTTCCAAAGACATAGCCCTTTAGCTGGTGCAGTATCTGATGACTGACTTCTATCCTTAGATTCAAGCATATACTTAATATCTTGTGGAGCTATTCTTTTTAGTCCAACATCCATCAAAGCACCTACTATTATTCTTACCATGTTATACAAAAATCCATTTCCTTCTATATATATTTCTACAATATTATCGTCTTCTTTTATATTTATTGAATAAATTTCTCTTACATTTGATTTTTTCTTAGATTTAGAAGAAGCAAAACTAGTAAAATCATGTTCTCCTATTAAATATTCACTTGCTTTTCTCATCCTATCTAAATCTAATTTTTTACTTACATGAGTAGCATATCTTCTTATAAAAGGATTGTGATATTTATTATTGTCAATTCTATACATATAAGTCTTTGATTTTACATTGTATCTTGAGTGAAATCTTTCATCAACTTCTTCAACAGCTTTTACAACTATATCTTCTGGTAAATATTCATATAAGTATTTTTGAATTTTGTCCACTGAATCCATACAATTAGTTCTAAAATTTATCACTTGTCCTCTCGCATGAGCTCCCATATCAGTTCTACCAGAACCAATTATCTCAACTGTTTCATTAGTCATTTTACTTAAGACTGTTTCAAGTTTTTCTTGTATCGTCATATTATTATCACCTAGTTTTTGATATCCTTTATATCTTGAGCCATCATATGCTACTATCATTTTTATGTTTCTCATTTTAATCCTCTTTCTAAGAATTTATGCTTGTTTAGCAAACTTATTTTTTATATTAAAAGTTATTTTTGTTCCTACATTTTTTTCACTTTCTATTTTCATTCTTCCACCATGAAGTTTTACAATTTCATTACTGATTGCTAATCCTAATCCACTACCAGCCTTATTATAATCTTCTTGGAAAAATTTATCTAACACTTTATTTAGATTTTGCTTTTCTATACCTGAACCATTATCCTCAACTGATATGGTCGTTATCTCTTCATCCTGAGAAGCTACAACTTTTATGTAACCACCTTGACTGGTAAATTTAAATGAATTTTGTATTAAATTTATAAGAACTTGTCTTAATCGGTTCTTATCTCCTTGAATATTTTCTATAAACTCATTTTCAAATTCAAATAACAGTGATATATCCTTTTCGGCTGCTTTAACTTTAAGTTGATTTACAACACCTACAACCAAGCCTTCAACATCAACTATATCAACATGAAGCTTTATCCTATCTGAAGAAAGTCTTGAAAAGTCCAACAACTCTTCAACTAGTTTTATAAGTCTTTCCGTTTCATCTTGTATGATACCTAGACCTAAGTCTAACTCTTCTCTTGTTATACTTTCATAACCTAAAGTTTCACTCCACCCCTTTATGGATGTAAGAGGAGTCCTTAGTTCATGAGATACAGAGGATATAAATTCTTCTTTTAATTTTTCACTCTTATCAATCTCATGTGCCATATGTTCAAATGTCTGTGCTAAATCACCAATTTCATCATCTACAATTTTCATTTTTTCTAATTTTATATTGTAATTTCCTACAGCCAACTCATTTGCAAATTTCTTTAACTCTCGTAATGGTTTTATAAGAGTCTCAGCAAATTTAAGACTTATTAGTATTGCTATAATAAGTATAAATATTCCCACTAATATAAGCCATGTAGCTTGCTTTAATATTGCATTATCAATAGCATCTAATGAAACTGTATATCTAACAACACCTTCTATTATATTATTTACCTTAAGTGGTAAGGAGATACTCATAACATGCTCTCCTGTATCTTGTATTCTATAGGTATATGGTGTTAAATTTTTGGTTTTTATATCTTTTAGTGCATTGTTAACGTCTTCATAATTTGCTTTTTCTTTACTTTTAAAACCATATTGGTCTAATATAATATTTTTATCCTTATCTATTATTGAAATTCCAAATTCTGAATTCTTAGTTAAGGGTTGTTTATCAAATATATTTTTTACTTTTTTCTCAAAACTTGTAGTTTCCATTGTAATAGCATTATATTCATCAGTATATTTTATTTCAGATTCAAGTAGTTGTTTGACAGAATCATAATAATAGTTTTGTATATAAAACATAAACACTCCTTCAAACAGAGTAACCATTATAATAATTATTATAAAATAGTTTTTTATTACTTTTTTTCGCAGACCTTCAAAATGTAACACTATTACTCTTCCTTTCTAAAACAGTATCCATAACCCCAAATAGTTTGTATATATTTTGGTTTTGATGGGTCATCTTCTATTTTATTTCTTATCCTTCTTATATTTACATCGACTATTTTAAAATCATATAAATAGTTAGTTCCCCACACTTCGTCTAATATCTGGTCTCTACTTAACGACTGCTTAGCATTTGATATCAGATATTTCACTATTGAAAATTCGGTTGGTGTAAGTTCAATTTCCTTTCCATTTTTAAATAATTTTCTTTTGTCTATATCAAGTATAAATGGTGGAGATACTATTTCACTTGACTTAACACTTGAATCATCCTTTGCTACTCTTCTAATAAGAGCAGAAACTCTAACTAAAAGTTCCTTTATACTAAATGGTTTTATAATATAATCGTCTGCGCCTGAAATAAATCCTTCTATTTTATCATCCTCTTGAGCTTTAGCAGTAAGCATTATTATACCTACTTGGTCAAAATTCTCCCTTATAAATTTACATACTTCTATTCCACTTATATCTGGAAGCATCACATCTAAAAGAGCTATTGTAATATCACTTTCTGTTGTCATTTTTTCTATAGCTTCTCTCCCAGTACCTGCCTCAACTATCTCGTAACCTTCTCTTTTTAAGTTTATACTGACAAAACTTCTAATCCCAATTTCATCTTCTAGTATAAGTATCTTTTCCTTCATAAAATAAAACCTCCAATTGAGTATAATATTAACCATATATTAATGAGAAATATTCTTTTAATGCGTCTATAGTAATATCTAGCTTATCCATTCCATTTGCATTGTTTATAACTAGTAAAAAAGTATATTCATCGCTCTCTTGAAGTACAATAGAATTTTGAGTACTTGTATTTTTTCTATCTTCAAGTTTGTTTTTACTCTCTACTACTATATTAAATAAATTCTTACGGTCTGAATAGTCAAAATAGTAAAATTTAAATACTGCTTTTTCTCCAACAAATTCCTGTTCAACAAGTATTTTATCAAATAAATTATTTGGAATAAATAATTTAAAATTATATTTATAATTATAATATATCTGACTTGTAAATATTAAACTCGAGTTAGCACCTTCATTTCCATTCCATCTATACCAACTTATATTTGCAGATGCCTTAGAGCTATAAGTATTTCTATTATTCCCTGTATTTCCTGCTACTATAGGTATTTCTATAATCTTATCTTTATCAACATCATCTACAGGTATATAATAAGATTTAGTAATAGTTTTATCATAATCACTAAAAGCTTTGTTAATTTTTCCATCTTTCATATAAAGTATCTGTGTAATATAGTTATTATCTTTCAATATAGGTATATCAAGTACAACGCCTTTTATAGCTGCCGAGGAATTTCCAATAGATGAAGCGACATTACCTAATGTTATATATAGTTCGCTTAAATTTTTTACATTTTCAAACTTAACATAGTCTTTGATTTTCATACTCTCATCAAAATTTGCAACACTTGCAAACATTTCATTAGTCTTATTATTCAAATGAAGCATCAATATATCTAATTTGTCATCTCCATCTATATATCCAATTTTTACTTTCATGTCATTAAAATCTTCTTTATTTTGAAGCCATGATGCATCCAAGTCATATATTTTTGTTATTTCATTATCTATTACTTTATATATATGCATATTCGTTTTGTCTTTGGATTTAATCAATAAGATAACTTCCTTATATCCATCTGAGTCCAAATCATAAAAATTAGCATATTCTATTGATTCACCATTTTCTAAAAAATGGTCTCCAAGTACGTATTTTTCTCCATTGTAACTCAAGGTTACAAACCCTACCTGACTAATATTATTGCTCAAATCTTCTTTTTGTTCAAATACTACTAATTCATCAACTCCATCGCTGTTTAAATCTACCTTATTTATTTTTCCTACTTCTTTTGTATTAGAAGGCAATATCATAGATGAATCCGGTTTTAGTAACTGGTCAATACCATCATACAATACTTTTTTTGTATCGTCATAGTCAGGTATCTTTGCTAATTGTTCTGGAGATTCAGTCTTTACATTACACCCAGTAACAAATAACATCATTAAGGCTACTACAGTAACAAGCTTTAATACTTTCATTTAACTCCTCCTAATCCTATAAATCTTTAAATTTGGTCATAAAAATCTCCTCACAATAATTAGACGTTTCAAGTCGTTATAATGTTTTACTTATTTTAATAAAACTTTATATTTTTATAAATGAATACTGTAAAACTTATTTATTATTTCTAGGAGGCTTAGGACCTGGATATTGGAAAAAGTTAGTTTTTAACATACCATTATACAATTTTCTTTTTTTATCTGCCTTTTGCCCAAACTCATATTCAAAATCTTCATAAGATGTTATCAAATAATATGACCAATTTTTTAATTTTCTAAATGCATAACCAAGCTCCTTATACAATTGTTTAACGCTATCTTTATCTTCTAACCTTTCTCCATAAGGAGGATTAGTGATTATAAATCCAAACTCATCTTCACTTTTAAATTGAGTTGCATCTCCTACATTAAATTCTATATATTCATCTACACCTGCTATTTCAGCATTTTCTCGAGCTATATCTATACATTCTGAATCTATATCATATCCATAAATCTTAAATTTAGATTCATTATCTATCTTATTAAAGGCATCTTTTCTTACATCCCACCAGATTTTTTTATCGAGAGTTCTCCATTTTTCTGATATAAATTCTCTATTTAAACCAGGTGCCATATTTATACCAATCATAGCTGCTTCAATCAATATAGTTCCAGAACCACACATTGGGTCCACTAAAACTCTACCTGCTTTCCACGGAGTTAAATAAATAAGTCCAGCAGCTAAAGTCTCTCTTATTGGGGCTTTATTTGCTTTTTCTCTATATCCTCTCTTATGCAAAGCATCTCCTGTTGTGTCTATAGAAATAGTTACTTTATCTTTGTGTATAAATACAAAGACAGGGTACTTCTCCTTATCTTCCTTAAGCAAACCATCTTCCAAATAGCTTTTCTTTAAGCTTTCTACTATAGCCTTTTTTACTATAGCTTGTACATCTGGCGTACTGTATAATTTTGATTTAATAGAAGAAGCTTTAGATATAGGAAATTGAGCTCCATAAGGTATATATCTAGACCAGTTTATTCTTTTTGTATTTTCAAATAACTCATCAAAGCTTTTTGCCTCAAATTCAGCAATTTTAAGATGTACTCTTTCAGCACATCTTAACCACATATTTGATTTTGCTATTCCAAACTCATCAGTTTTATATGTTATTCTTCCATCTTCTGTTTTTATTATTTCATATCCTAAATTAGTAATCTCTCTAGCCAGCATTTTTTCCATCCCAAAAAAACATGGCGATATTAATGTATAATTTTTCATAAAACCTCCTGTTTCCTATGTTAACTACAAAACTTATTTATTTTTCAAATAATCTACACATTTAGATTCATACTTCCCATTTTATATCCTGACATATCTAGTGTAACATATTTAAAGCCAAATATTTTTAATTTAGTGTCAACTTTATTAAAATTGTTATTTTCAAAAAACTTACCTAATTCTTCTTGTCCAACTTCTATTCTGGCTATATCTCCATGCATTCTCACTCTAAATTGAGAAAAACCTAAATCGGATAAATATTCTTCACTCTTTTCTACTATTCTTAGATTTTCATCTGTTATTTCAACTCCATAAGGAATTCTACTTGCAAGGCATGCAAATGATGGTTTATTAAAAGTCTTTAATCCCAAGATTTTTGAAAGTGACCTAATTTCATCTTTTGTCAAACTACTTTCTTTTAATGGACTAATTACTCCTAGTTCACTCAGTGCTTTAAGCCCAGGTCTATAGTCTCCTAAATCATCTATATTTGTCCCATCTACTATGTACTTTATATTATGTTCTTTTGCTACCTCTTTTATTTTAGAGAATATATATTTTTTACAATGGTAACATCTATCAACACCATTTTCTTTAAATTCTTTTAAGTCAAAGTTTTCTATGTTTAATATGATATGTTTAACACCAAAATTTTGAGTATATTGTTTAGCTTCTTCAATTTCTCTACTCGAATGCATCATTGCATGAATAGTTACAGCTATAACATTTTCACCTAATGTATCTTTTGCCACCTTAAGTAAAAAATTACTATCTACTCCTCCAGAATAAGCGACTACAACACTACCTAACTCAAGTAATTTTTCTTTTAATTTATCTAATTTTTCTTTTTCCTTCACAAAATCTACCTCCACATCTGGAAAATATGAAACATAAAACTATATATTATTTTTTACATTCTTAATGATTATAACATATAAAGCATTTATTTTATAAATTAGAATTACCTTTAAGTGTATTAATTATAATACCAAAGCATTTTTTAATCTTTATAATTTAAACATATTACTGTACTACACTATATATAAAAAATAGTGTAACATAGTAATATGTTTAAAAGTCATCAATAATTCACTATTTGCCTACATAAATCATCAAATTCTTTAATACCATTATCATTTGTAAAACTATAAATAGAGATGCAATTTACAAAATATACTTATATAAAATAAAAATTTATTCTATTTTTTGTATTAATTTGTATGAGTAAGATATTTTTTATGACAATTCCCTTATATATAAATATAATAGCACAAAACAAATGTTCATGGTTAATAATAAGTGATTTTGTAATAATTCGTTGTAATATTATACTATTTCAAATAAAATACGCAACACTATTTTTAATAAGAAGTAATATATTTATTGATATGAATTTCTTTGATTTGAATTTGCTAATTTATACCTATAAAAATTAGATTTGATATATAAATTTATAGGTGTATTAATTAATAATTTTAATCAATACACCTACATACTTCTAATCTTTTTTTAGCAAAGTACTTTTCCATACATCTTCTTTAAAACCTAGCAACACATTTTTACCATCAAAAAGTAATGGTCTTTTAATAAGCATACCATCACTTACCAATATTTCTAAAAGTTTATCATCAGATTCAGTTTTTACAACATCTTTAAGACCTAATTCTCTATATTTCATACCACTTGTATTAAAAAATTTCTTTATGTCGTATCCACTAATCTTATAAATTGATTCCAATTCCTCTTTACTAGGAGGATTTTGAACCATATCTATATCTTCAAATTCTAAGTCATTTTCCTTAAGCCAATTTTTTGCTTTTTTAACAGTAGAGCATTTTGTATATCCATATAATTTAACCATTGTATAAAACTTCCTCTCTAATTTTTTATTTTTATACCCATAATTTGTATACTATAACCAATTTATATCACAATCATTATAAGCTTTCAACATAAAAAATTATCATATTTCAAAGTAAGCATTTCTTTGCATTGTATATTTAAATAATATTTTTATTATGGATTGAATCTAACTTAAACATTCAGTATAAAATTAAATTTTAGAATAATAAAAGGGCATAGTATATTTGATTTTACTTGCCCGTTATTTATATTATAAAATTATGCCGTAATTTATATTTATAAAACCCTAAACAATTTTTTCTTTTATTTGAACATTTTCTACTATACCATCTTTTATACTTATAATTTTATCTGCAACATTATTTGAGAAGACAACATCATGTGTAATTATTAGTATAGTCATACCTTTATCTTTAAGTCTATTCATTATATTGACTACTCTTTGAATAGTATCAATATCAAGTGCAGACGTAGGTTCATCAAAACAAAGAACTTTTGGCATTAATGCACATGACCTAGCTATTGCAACTCTCTGTTGCTGTCCTCCTGACAATTCAAATGGATAGGAATTTAGTTTATCTTCTAAATCAACTAATCTTAAAAGTTCTCTAGCCCTCTCTTCAGCCTCTTTTCTAGGAACTTTAAAAACATTAACTGGAGATTCAATTATATTTTCAAGTACCGTCATATGAGGAAACAAATTAAAGTTTTGAAAAACCATACCTATTTTCCCTCGTATTTTTGTCATATCTTTCTTATTTTTTATTACCTCATTATCTATTATAATCTCTCCACTATCAAATTCTTCAAGACCATTTATGCATCTCAATATTGTGGTCTTTCCTGCACCAGACTTGCCAAGTAAAACTCCAATCTGACCTTTTTCTAATTCAAAAGAAATATCTTTAAGTACTTTATTTTTTTTAAATGATTTATTTAAGTTTTTGATTTTCAACATATAAAAAACCTCCTCCTATAATATTGTAACTTTATCTGTAATAAGAATATTTTTTTTCAAGTAATTCAAATCCCTTAGTAAGTATAGCTACAAATACAAGATATATTGCTCCTGCCTCAAATAATGGTAACAGACTTGCTTCTCTGTTCATTGCTATTTGAGATATTCTTAAAATATCATTTAATCCTAATATATATACTAAAGATGTGTCTTTCACTAATGTGATTACTTCATTTGAAATAGGTGCTAATATTCTTTTAAAAACTTGTGGAAAGATTATTCTCTTATACATAGTAAATTTATCAAATCCTAGTACTTTTGAAGCTTCATATTGTCCTCTATCTATTGACTGTATTCCACCTCTAAATATTTCTGCAAAATATGCTGCATAATTTAAGAAGAAAGCTACTATTCCAGCTGTAAATCTGTCAAATACAATTCCTAAAAGAGGTAATCCATAAAATATGACTATCATTTGTAAAAGTAAAGGTGTACCTCTCATTATCAATATATAACATTGTGTAATACCGCTTATTAATTTGTTTTTTGATAACCTTAAAAATGCAACTCCAATCCCCAATGGAATTGATACTATCAATGTTATACAAAACATTGCTATAACTATCTCTAAACCTTGTAACATGCCTTTAGTGCCCCCTTCTTAACAGCTAACTCATCTTTTATTTAAACCACTTATCATAAATTTTTTCAAAAGTTCCATCTTTTTTCATTTCTTTTAATGTTTCATTTATTTTCTCACAAAGTTCTGGATTTTCTTTAGAAGTTGCTACAACATAATCTTCTAATCCAAAATCATCTTTTAATACTTTATATTTATCTTCACCCTTTTGTCCCATATAGTATCTAATTAAAACTTCATCACCAACAACTGCACTAGTTCTACCTATCTCTAAATCTCTAAGTGCTTTATCATAAGTATCATAAAGAACTGGTGCTCCACCTTTTAAGTTATTCATAAAATCTTTATCCTTTTCCACTGCATCAAGTGCTGTTGAACCCTGTTGAGTCCCAACTTCTTTATCTTTTAAATCAGCTTTTGAATTTACTTTTGAATCACTTAGAGTAACTATTATCTGCTTATTTTGTAAATATGGCTCTGTATATGATACTATTTTCTTTCTTTCATCAGTTATAGAATATCCATTCCATAATACATCTACAGTTTTTGAATCATTTAGTTCAGTTTCCTTCATTGACCAATCTATAGGCTGGAACTTAACTTCCATTCCAAGTCTTTTAAATGTTTCTTTAGCTAAATCTACATCAAATCCTACTGTATCTCCCTTTTCATCCAAAAATCCCATTGGTACAAATGTATTATCAAATCCTACAATTACTTCTTTCTTAGATTCTTTTGAAACATCCTTATCCTTTTCAGTATCTGGTTTTGAACAACCTACTATTCCACCTAATAAACCTAACATAATTGTAAATATTCCTAATTTTTTTAATATATTTTTCATAATATTCTCCCTCTCATTTTAAATTTTTAAATATTTTGATTATTTTCAAAAAATGTATATGTTGCAATATAATTCTCTGCGCGCTTAAAAAATTATATTAAAAAACTCCCGCCTCTAGCTTCTGCTAGAGGACGGGAGTTAACTCTCGTGGTTCCACCTCTGTTTATTAATGCCTCACGACACTAACCTCTTTAAGTACAATAATTATACTCTAGCACTATAACGGGTGCAAGGATTCCGGAAAGCTCCTAATAAAGTATTTCTACTCTTTCAGAGTCCTGCTCAAAGATGTGTTCAAAGTAAAATCTATTGCTCCTCTCACCAATCGGAAACTCTCTGTTTAAGATTAACTACTTTTACTATTTCTTTTCTCAGCATTTAATGTTATTTTGAATTATTATGATATTGATTTTATAGCATAAGGCAATATTTGTCAATATATATTTTAAAATAAATATAAAAATCTAGTTCCAAGGTACAACTTCCACTTCACCATAACATCTTTCTACCAATCTATTGGAATATTCTCCTCTATAACCTAAAGTAAAAAGTAAAACAAGCTCAATATATCTCGTTCCTATTGAAATTGTATTCCAAATATCTTCAACTTCTAACACAGCTCTATGAGTTTTTCTGCTTGGATGAACTATGCTATTTCTTAAATAAATAACTAAATCCACTCCATCATCAAATTTATTTTTTATTATATTATCAAATATATTTAATTCATGTTTGCCATATGGTATCTTACATATATCAAGTAACAGTCTTATATTTCTAGATGCTAAATTACAGTCAAAAGCTTCATCTGTAAGCACCCTATTTTGTTCTACTAGAATCACATATGATAAAGTTTCAAGTGCAATTTGTACAGATATTATGTTGTTTTCCATAGTCACACTTCCAAGAGATTCTATATACCAATCAACAACACTCTTTATAGCAGAACCATAATAAAAATCTTCTAACTTTTTACACATAAGACTTATATATTTTTCCATATTATGATAATTTGAAAGTGTATCTGACCATGTTGGCACATACCTAAAAGGAGATATTTGATTTTCATTCCATATTCTATAAACTTCATTACCACTTCTATACCCTTTGCCCAAACAAAATCCTACATATCTTCCACACATAAAGCTCAAAGCTGTTGATATTCTATCTAAAAGATTTATTGTATTATTTGTTCTAAAAATTCTACCATCTTTTCTTCTAATCCTACCTATATGAGTTATTACTGCTCCAGATTTAGACTTTAACTCTGATTTGAATTCTTTTTTATAATCATACCGTTTATCTATAGTTACAATATAATCATTTATATCAAATTCAATTCTACCTGCATATACTTTATCATTGTATTTAATGAGTTTTCCAGGTATTTTATCTAGGTTTATTATATTAAAATCTACATGTTCAACATAGGAGTTTTTAGATTTTATACAGTCATCATTGATATAGCCTTCTATACTAAATTCACTTAAAATGTTTATTGTTATAGAAATAATTTTATATCCATGAACTTCAAGAATAGCATTATCATAATCCAAAGCTAAATTGTCATCTTCATTGTCTATTTCTTCAATGCAACCTATATCTGCTTTAAAATTTATCGATATTGGAGGTGTCATTTTATAATAAATTTTTCCATTACATCTATATTTTTTATCTAAATATATGCAAAACCTACCTTCATAGATACTAATATCTTCATTGATACCATAGCTTAAATACTCTGATGTTATAGCATCATCAATTTCTTTCATTTTTATTCCCACCTTTGCTTTTGTATGATAACATAGGGATTGTAGTTCTTTTTTATGTAAAACTCAATCTATTATATGATTTAATATATTATTTTCATTAATTATATACCTTAATAAATTTCTATAAAAATAGTATCATTTTAGTATCATCGTTTATTTCATACATTATGTATTTTGTTTAGATTTAATTATTTGAAAACTTAGATAGCTAACTTTCAATTTCTACAGATTATTACATTCTTTATTGTAATTATAACATAATTTTATAATTTAATATTGCCAATTTAATACCTTAGCTTTTATTCATATAGATATTATCATCCTTGTATATATATTGTCAAAGAAAACATTTAATTTACAACATATTTTATATCATATTACTCAAATTCTTATATACACCTTATCTAGTTAACACATTAACACTATTATACTTTTTCTAAAGGATTTTTAAATAAAAATGACAGTTTTGATTTATTATTTCAAAACTGCCATTTTACTGTAAATATTCCCTTTTGATATATAAAATTTTACCTTTATGTCAATGTATTTTACCTACATAAATTTTTCATAATCAATTTATCTATAAAAATTAGTACTATTGTTGTTTTATTACCTTAGTTATAAATAATTGTAACCAGAAAATCTTCAATTTTTATAGTAAATATTTGACTAATATTAGATAATGTATTTTATCATTTTCTATTTCCAAGAAATAATTCTGAAATATTATTGATTTATTGAGTATAGCCTATAAAAATAAGCTATCAAATAATTTATACTTAATAGTTTATTTTTCTTATAATTCTTTTTTTAAAGTTTCCTTTAGACTATCATATGCGAAATCCATTATTTCTCTACATGCAACTAAATCTTTTTTTAGGTCTATACATAGCTCTGAACCATACTCTTTTCTTACTGTTGTAGTTAAATCTTTAGCATATACTTTAGCTTTAGTACTTTCATCTTCATGGTTTCTTCCTTTTACATATCCAATTATTATATTTGATGCATTTACTGCACCACATAAACTAGCAACCCCACACCCTGAACCTAATCCACTTCCTAAACAAACTGGTATATCTGTATTAAATTCTTCATTATATGCTTTTATAACTGATTCTGCACAATTGAATCCCTTCTCATGATATTTTGATGCTATAACCTTATTGCACATTAAAAGTCCCCCTCAGTTTTGTAAATTAAAATAAAATTTTTACTATTTTTGTAAAAAAATACTTCTTTTTATCATTATATCAAATATTAACAATAAAAACATCTCTTTCTAAATTAACTCTGTTTTTCTAAATTTAATAATATCTCTTTCAAATCAGAATGATTCCCCATATATCCACCAATATTGTTTTTGCCAACTACTCTATGACAAGGTATTATTATTGGAATTTTATTACATTTACTTGCTTGTCCTATTGCTCTTACAGATTTTGGATTGTTTATATTTTTTGCTATATCTGAATAATACAATGTTTTTCCATATGGTATTTTTAACATTTCCCTGTAAACTGACTTTTGGAATTCAGTCCCTTCAATACGAATATTTAAATCAAAAACCTTTCTTTTCCCATTGAAGTAATCATCTATCTGACTTATTGCTTCTTTTAAATCTTCCGTGCTTTTCTTTATATCAATTCCTTTTTCAATATATTCGTTTTTTAACTTATTAAATTTTTCATCTCCTATATCTACACTAACTATAAAACCATCTTCACTCAATATGTACAAATTTCCTATTTTTGATTGGTAAACATCATATACTAAATTCATATTACTTCCCTCCTTTAATACCAGTATACATATAATTTTTTAATTAATAAAGAGTTACCCTAAAAGGTAGGATAACTCTTTTTTTATAAATATTTAATATAGAATATATTTTTAAATTCACTAACTTTTAACATATCAAAATATCAATCTTAAATATTTTTAAAAGCCTTAGAGAGCATAAGTTTTATCCTGTTAAGCTGATTTACCTCACTTGCAGAAGGGTCATAATCAATAGGTATTATATTTGCATTTTTATATAATCTCTTTAATTCTTTTATAGAACCCTTACCAATTATATGATTAGGTAAACATCCAAAAGGTTGCATACAAATAATATTTTCTACACCTTCATTTAATAATTCAACCATCTCACCTGTTAAAAGCCAACCTTCTCCAGTTTGGTTACCTAATGATACTACTGATTCTGTACTTTTTGCAACATTTTTTATGTTACCTGGAGCATAAAATCTCTCACTCTTATCAAGCGCTTTTTTGTACACTTTTTGATATATTCCAGTTATGTATATAAATGCTTCTCCTATCATTCTACTCTTTCTACTTCCTTCTAAATGAGTGTGTTTATATATAGTATTGAAAGCACAGCTTAAGAAGAAATTTGCAAGGTCTGGTACGACTGCTTCAGCACCTTCTCGCTCTAATATATCTACTAGATTATTATTTGCAATTGGATGGAATTTCACCAATATTTCTCCAACCAAGCCTACTTTTGGTTTTTTCACATCTAATATATCTAAATTATCAAATTCCTTTACTATATCTTTTACATTTTTAGTAAATACAGAAATCTTTGCCTTAACAAGAGAAGTTTTACATATATCAACCCATTTTTCATATAGAGCATTTGCACTTCCAGTAACTTTTTCATATGGTCTTACCCTATAGAGTACTTTCATCAACAAATCACCATATACAACAGACATAAAAAGTCTATTGATTAATTTTAGTGATATATTATCCATTATACCACTATCTTCTATTCCATTTACACTAAGTGCAATGACAGGAATATCTTTAAATCCAGCATCATACATAGCCTTTCTTAGGAATCCAATATAATTTGTAGCTCTACAACCTCCACCAGTCTGAGTTATAGCAACAGAAGTATTATTTAAATCATATTTACCAGATTTTAATGCTGTTATTAGCTGACCTACAACTATTATAGCTGGATAGCAGGCATCATTATTTACATATCTTAATCCTTCTTCAATTACACTACTATCTGTATCTTTTAGAACCTCTATATTATAACCACTTAAGTTCACAGCTTTTTCAAGGAATTGAAAATGTATTGGAGACATTTGTGGTGCTAATATAGTATGTTTGTTCGTTATTCGATTATTTTTAGCATACTGTATCCTATTTACATTTATATTTTTTACATCTATATTTTTATTTTCTCTTTCAAACATAGCTGCTTTTAAAGACCTCATCCTTATCTTAGCTGCACCTAAATTATTACCTTCATCAATCTTTATAATAGTATATATCTTCGATTTTTCATTAAGTATTTCTTGAACCTGATCTGTAGTTACTGCATCTAAGCCACAGCCAAATGAATTAAGTTGAACCAATTCCAAATAATTTTTATCTCTTACAAAGCTAGCTGCTTTATACAATCTTGAATGATATACCCATTGGTCTACAACTCTAAGTGGTCTTTGTATATTAGCTAAATGGCATATAGAATCTTCAGTAAGCACTGCCATATCTAAAGAATTTATAAGCTCTGGCATTCCATGATTTATTTCTGGATCTATATGATAGGGTCTCCCACATAACACAATCCCCTTCATATTTCTTTCTTTTATTTCTTTAAGTGCTCTTTCACCTGCTGCCTGTATCTCCATTTTAAATGAATTTTGCTCATCAGTAGCTTTATCAACTGCATGATTAATTTCTTCTTTAGTTATTTTTATACTAGAAAAATGTCTTGATAACTCATCATAGAGTCTCTTTTTCAATTTTTCCTTATCATTTAGACTTATAAATGGATTTATGTAGTTTATGTTCTTATTTCTTATATTCTCTACATTGTTTTTTATTACTTCAGAATACGATATTACGACAGGACAATTATAATAATTATCTGCATTTGAATCCTCTTTATTTTCATTTGTTACACTTGGGTAAAATATAGTTTTTATCCCTTTTTCAATTAAATTTTCTATATGTCCATGAACTAATTTTCCTGGATAACAAACTGTTTCAGATGCAATACTAGTTATACCAGTTTCATATAATCGTTTTGATGACCTATCTGAAAGTACAACTCTAAAACCCATATCATTGAAAAAAGTAAACCAAAATGGATAATCCTCATACATATTTAATACTCTTGGTATCCCTATTTCCCCGTTTTTTGCTTCTTCTTTTTCCAACGGTTTGTATCTAAAAATTCTATCGTACTTATACTTAAATAAATTTATGTTTTTTTTCTTTTCTAGTTCTATTTTTTTATCGCCGTAAATAGCTTCACCCTTTTCACATCTATTCCCTGAAATAAAAATTTCATTATCAGAAAACTTATTTATGGTAAGAAGGCAATGATTTGAGCATCCTTTACATCTAGTTACACTTGCTTCTAGTTTGATATTATTCAATTCTTCCTTAGATAATAGAGATGTTTGATATCCGCTTTCATACTTTTCTTTTGCTATAAGTGCTGAACCAAAAGCCCCCATAATTCCTGAAATATTAGGTCTAATTACATTTTTTCCAATTAATTTTTCAAAGCTTCTAAGCACTAAATCATTATAAAAGGTTCCACCCTGTACAACAATATTATTACCAATCTCATTTAAATCTCTAATCTTTATTACTTTAAATAAAGCATTTTTTATTACTGAATAAGATAGCCCTGCTGATATATCTCCAACACTTGCGCCTTCTTTTTGAGATTGTTTTACTCTAGAATTCATAAATACAGTACATCTTGAACCTAAATCTACAGGATTTTGAGAATAAATCCCTTCATGTGCAAACTCTTCTATTGTCATAGACAGAGAACTCGCAAATGTCTCTAAAAATGAACCACAACCTGATGAACAAGCCTCATTTAATATTATATTGTCAATTACTCCATCCTTTATTTTTAGGCACTTCATATCTTGACCACCAATATCAAGTATAAAATCTACATCTTTATTGAAAAATTTAGCAGCCTTGTAATGTGCTATAGTTTCTATCTCTCCATTATCAATTTTAAGAGCTTTCTTGATAAGACCTTCTCCATATCCAGTTACGGTTGAACTCAATATTTTAATGTCTTTTGGCAATATATCATATATTTCATTTATAACTTTGATAGTTGTTTTTAATGGGTTTCCTTCATTGCTATTATAATAAGAATATACAAGTCTTCCATCTTCATCAATGAGTGCTGCTTTAGTTGTAGTTGAACCTGCATCAATTCCTAAATAACAATTACTTTTAATTGAATTTATATCCACATAATTTATTTTTTCTTTTTCATGTCTTCTTGAAAATTCTTCATACTCATTTTTATCTTTAAATAAAGGTTCTAATAAATTTACTTCGCCATCTTCAATATTCTTTATACTATCCAATTTTTCTATCAGAGATTTTAGTTCTGTACTATCTTCATCTACTGATAATAATCCTGCCCCAATAGCAATATAAAGTTGTGCATTTTCTGGGAAAATTATGTTTTCATCTTTTAAATCCAAGACTTTTTTGAATGCTTCTCTAAGTTCAGATAGAAAGTGCAATGGACCACCTAAAAATGCAACATTTCCTTCTATTTTTCTTCCACAAGAAAGAACACTTACAGTTTGTACGACAACTGCATTGAAAATACTCATTGCTATATCAGTCTGTTTAGCACCATCATTTATAAGAGGTTGAATATCTGTTTTAGCAAAAACACCACATCTTGAAGCTATTGGATATATAACATTATACCCTTTAGCAAGCTCATTTAACCCACTGGCATCTGTCTTTAAAAGTGATGCCATTTGGTCTATGAATGCTCCAGTGCCACCTGCACATATACCATTCATTCTTTGATCTATTCCTCCACTTAGATATGTTATTTTTGCATCTTCACCTCCAAGTTCTATGACAACATCAGTTTCAGGATAGAAATACTCTATTGCTTTTGTACTAGATATAACTTCCTGAACAAATTTTATTCCTAATTTTTTTGATATTCCAATTCCACCTGAACCAGTTATTATAATAGTAGTATTTATGTTTCCCAACTTTTCATATATACCATTTAGTACTTCTTTAACTGATTTTTTCACATCAGAATAATGTCTTCTATATTCTTTATGAATTATATTATTACTATTATTAAGTACCACAACCTTCACCGTTGTAGAACCTACATCAATTCCTATATGAAATAATTCATCCATTGTATCCCTCCATATTTATATGCTTTTTTAATTTTTGTAAGTTCTATGGCTTTATTTTAAGTAAGTTATTTATAATCTTTATGACTAATATTTTTATTTTATGATTATTTTATTAATCAAATCTTACTCTACTAGGTAATTTCTAATTCTAACCTCAAATTTTAAATAAGAACATATAGTTAGTGTACTAAATTTTGTCATAAATTTCTACAGATTTTTGTTACTTTTTACATAAATATAACTTAATTCTAATATCCACTTAATGTTTATGTATTATAAATTATCTTTAATCAGAAAAAAATGGTTGTTAGTGTACAACTTTTTATTGTACACCAACAACCATTTTTTTATGTTATTTTTTATTTTAGTTAGTTATACTTATTACATTTATCCTACAAGCATAAATATAAAGTGAGCTGCTGCTCCTGCACATAAACCACCTATTGTATGAGAAAGAATAGCTTTACCTGCCAATTGCCTAGCATTTAATGCATCCATCATACCAATGTGTGTACTTAAATATCCACTCCAACACATCCCCATAGCTGTAAATACTGCTATATCATTAGGAGTTACAGCTCCTGACTTTATAAACTCTGGAACTAGAGACATTGCTGCACCAACAGCTCCTAATGAAGTTATAGGAAATGCTATTGCCTCTGGTGATGTAAACCCGAATAATGGTTCTAATATAAATCCAAGTTTATCTCCAATTACTGGAAGCAATTTTATTCCTTCATATGCGGCTCCTGTATAAACATCTTGACCTGTAACAGGGTCTGTAGATGGTCCAAAAGTTAATAACATCACCAATGTGCATACTACTAGGACTCCAGGGATTATAGCCATTCCCATGTCTACTCCCATTTTACCACCTTCAAGAATTGCATCTAAAGCTCTCTGGAATACATTTCCTTCTCTGATTTCTCTAAACTCATCCTTTTTCTCTAATATTCCTGTTTTTTTATCTTCCTCTGGATTGTATTTATAAAACTTTTTAGTAAATGTCAACATTATTCTAACACTTACGACACTACCTATAACTGCACCTAAATTACCAATTAATGCTGGAAGTACATATTCTGTTCCTTGAGAAATCATAAATGTTGTTAAGATAAGTCCCATACCAAAAGCTGTTCCTAAGTTACATAATGCTGGAACTTGATATTTTTTAAAATACTGTGTGAATGTTTTATCTTTAGCAAAAGGTATAATAGCTGGATTATCTGATAAATAAGTTGTTATAGCTCCTGCTATACTAGCACCAGGTAGTCCATATAAAGGCTTCATAAATACAGCGAAAATTTTATTAATTAATGCTATTACTCCAAACTCTGAAAGTAGTGCACTTAATGCGCCTGCAAGAACTGCCATAGCCATAATTAAGAAAACTGTCTCTAATAGTAAAGCATGTGCTGTACTCATTATTACTTTGAACATCATTCCTGCACCCATAATACTACCAACATACCCAAAGCCAACTACTAGTAATATTAGGAAAATGAAGGTTTCCATGCTTACTGCCTTAACCTGTCTCCTGTCTGTTAACTTCTCCATTTTGAATCATCCCTTCTTTTTTGTTATAAAGTTTAACAAAACCTTTTCTCTTTTTTAATTATACTTATAAATATTACTATTTGCAACTTTATTTGTCATTTTTTTATCATATTTAAAATAAAAATCAGTATTTTAATAATAAAAATTTTTCAGATTTATGCAAGTTTTCGACATCTTATCTTTCATTTTATGAAAAGTATGATTCCTTACTAAATCCATACAAACTCCTCTAACGACCTAATATACAAATATAAGTTGTAACTTGTATCTTTCACATAAAAGAAAAAAGATTATGAAAAAATTTTTCCTTCAATATTTTTCATAATCTTTTTTTAGTTTTATAGAATTTTTTTCAAAACTTTTTTAAGAGTTATGCATTATTTTAATTTTCCAGCTATATATTTTACTAAATCAATAGTTCTTGAAGAATATCCCCATTCATTATCATACCATGAAACTACTTTAACCATATTGTCTTCTATAACCATTGTGGATAGAGCATCTATAATAGATGACCTTGAATCTCCTTTATAGTCTATAGAAACAAGTGGCTTGTCACAATATCCCAAAACGCCTTTTAATTCTCCTTCAGCAGCATCTTTTAACACAGAGTTCACTTGCTCAGATGTAACGTTTTCTTTAAGTTCACACACTAAATCAACAAGTGAAACTGTTGGTGTTGGCACTCTAAGCGAAAAACCATTTAATTTTCCTTCTAATTGTGGTAATACTCTTGACACAGCTTTTGCTGCTCCTGTAGTGGTAGGTATTATAGATTCAGCCGCCGCTCTTGCTCTTCTTAAGTCTTTATGGCTCTTATCTAATATTCTTTGATCGTTAGTATATGAATGTACTGTAGTCATTAGTCCCTTTACTATACCAAATTTTTCGTCCAATACTTTAGCAAAAGGAGCTATACAATTTGTAGTACAAGATGCATTTGAAATTATATTGTGCTTTTCATTATCATATTTTTCCTCATTAACTCCGATAACTATAGTTATATCTTCGTTTTTTCCTGGAGCTGTTATAATTACTTTTTTTGCCCCTGCTTTAATATGTTTTTCTGCCTTTTCTCTTTGTGTAAATAATCCTGTCGATTCTATTACTATATCAACTCCAAGTTCCTTCCATGGTAATTCTTCTGGGTCATTATATCTTAATATTTTTATTTCTTTAGAGTTTACTACTAGTGTGTCTTCATCTTTTGCTTCTACTTCACCTCTAAAAGTTCCATAGCATGAATCATATGTAAATAAATGTGCCAAAGATTCTGTTGTTGCTCTTGCATTTATGGCTACAATTTCTATATTATCTCCTAATTCTTCTTGAGCTATTCTTAATACAGCTCTTCCTATTCTTCCAAATCCGTTCATTCCTACCTTAATTTTCATTATGAAATGTCTCCCTCCATTACTATGTTTTTACATGATTATTGTACACTAAATAAATCATTTGTTCAATACTTTTTCTTGATTAAATACTTAAATTCTATGTTTTTTTATTATCAAAAGATAATTAGTATATCATTTTTATCTATTTCAACCCCCATTTAGTGTACACTTTTTAATATAAAGAAGCTGAAGTCATTTATTTTGCTCAATGTCCCTTGGGACATATTTTGCCATCTTTTTTTGAATTTTTAAACTAGACCCATTCTTAAAAATATGATACCTTCAAGAATCTCCTCTAATTTAAAATAATAAAAATAAAATAAATTATTACTTAGTTCAAAAAATACATAGATTTTTAAAATTTACTATAATTATTATTTATATATCAATATATAAATTTTTATTACCTTGTTGTTAATTGACTCCTAGAACTGTTACTAATTGAAAACTTAAAAATATATTTTATAAATTATAAAAAAATTGCATTGGCTATTAGCATTTATACTTAACTTTGGATTTATGGGCATGTATTGTGACAAGCTCTTCTCCTATTTTACCAATAATAGTTTGATTGATTTATTTTAGGGGAAAATCTTTGAGGTGCAAAAACTAAGAGTAAGGTCACTTATTTAAAAATACAGAAAATTATACTTTACTGTATAAAAAAAGAGATTATAATTTATACAAGTAAAATAAACCTTATCATTTTACTCCTCTATATAATCTCTTTTATATATATCTATTCAAATAATTTAATTCCTAAGTTCACAAACATCTGTAAAATTAAAAATGTTTTTATATCTATCTTATGATTACTCTGTAAAATCTCTTTTGCTTCTTCTTGTGAAACCAAGATAGCTTCAATCTCTTCATCTGGTTCTAAAAATTCATCTGTTATATCACCATCACATATACAATAAACAAAAGCAACAGATTCATCACTCATTCCAGGAGACAAATATACCTTATCGCTACTTTTATTTTTTTTAATTTCTAAAAGAGTAAGTCCTGTTTCTTCTCTAAGTTCTCTTTCAACAGAAATATCTATAGATTCTCCTTCATCAACAAGACCTGCTGGTAATTCATATATATAACCATTAATAGGTACTCTAAATTGTCTTATTAAAATCAATTTTTTACTACTTTTATGAAGTCCAACTATCACAACTGCATCTACACTATCTTCTTCATTCTTCAAGTAAATACTTTTTAATTGCTCACTATTTTTTCTTGATGCTACCATCCAGACTTTATCTTCATCTAATTTGTTTTTATACTCAATTTCAAAAAGTCCTATAAACTTATTTTCAACCATTGGATTTACATTCTTTATTATAGTTTTTTTCAAATTTGCTACGACCTTTCTTTTTTTAATACCATTAAGTAAATATAATATCTTAACAAATATTCAACATGCCTTATTATATTTCCATTTCTGGGTTATCTTTATCTACAAAACCTAATTTAATTTCGCAATTAAAGATTTCCTTTAACAGTTTTGCTAGTTCTTCTCTTGCACTCATTACCTTATCTAAGTTAGCATCAGTAAAACCATCTATAGGGAAAAATATATTTTTTGAGCTATTAGTAATTTTTCCTTCCTCTCCTTGTCTCCATATCCATCTTCTAGTTTTTACCATATCTCCAACTGAATAAATTAATTCTCCTTCTTCCATTAACTCAACATCAGTTTCTCCAAATGGCACAAATTTATCCCCTTTTTTAGAAAATCTAACATATACATCATCATTTCTAAAATCCATATCATGAGCACCCATTGGAAGTAAATATTTTAAAGAAATAGAGTTTCCTAAATCCACGATAGGATTTATATGAGGGAGTTTCTTATTTTTAGCAACCCTTGTTGCCATTGCTTCTATTGAACTCATAAATTTATTAGGATTCATACCTAAACTTCTAAATGCCTCTCTATATGGTATAATTTCTTCTGATTCCTTTACTTTTTTATCTTTGAAGTAATCTTCTACTCTATCTATACTTATATCTAAAAGATTGCTTATTCTTTCGATTTCTTTAGTGTTATCTATTCCTTTTGCTACTACTACACCAAAGCATACATTTTCTAATTTATCAAAGACTTCTTTTTCTACTATAAATTTCATTTTGTCTTATCCTCCTGTTATTTTACATTATTTTCTAAATAAATTTTATCACTTTGTGTCTTATAAATATACCCCCTATTTAGTAATTGTTTAATTTTTTTAAATTTTCCAATTTATATTATACTAAATCTTATAAAATATTTTATATGTACTACTTACAAATTTAACTTTTAAAAATAAATATCTTGTTTTATAATGTATAATATATTTGTATGGAGGCAAGATTGTGAAAAACTTTATTTTAATATATTTTATAGTGATTAATTTTATTGCTTTCTTTTCAATGTATATAGATAAGAAAAGAGCAATTAAAAATAAATGGAGAGTAAAAGAAGCCACCCTTATATCTGTAGCAGTAATTGGAGGCAGTTTAGGTTCTATAATTGGAATGTATTCTTTCAGACATAAAACTAAACATATTAAATTTATATTTGGTATACCATTTATAATATTTCTACAATTATTATTAGTAAATTTTTATATTTTAAAGTAATTGAAATATAAAAATTTATTTCTTCAATAAATTGAGGTATATAAAATTTTTAATTTTATACACCTTTTTTCTAGCAATTATTAAAAAGATACATAATTATAATTAATGACCTTTATGTTTAGCTTTTCTCTTTTCTTATTTCAAATTAAATAGTCTTTCTTTTTCTTCTTCTTTCCTATCTTTAGATAGATTTTTTTTATCCTGATTTCTTTCTTCATATTGAAGCTTAAGAACATTTTGAGCCTTAGTACCTATAGTTTCTTTTTCTTGTTCTTTTTTTACTTTTCTCTACATTCTTTTGTATCCAATGTTGTCTTTGGTCACATTTTTTTCCAACTTAACACTACTAAAATCTAATGAGAAAAATCTTTTAAGTATAAATTCATATACTTCTACCTCTCTAGGTTCTGACCCAAAAACTACCCTACATGCTTCATATTTTTTACCATCTTGTCTTTCAAATACGCCTATTCAAAATGGATTTTCAAATAAGACTGTCAATTTTCTACTGATTTTTTCCATTGCTAGTTCCTCCTATTTAATTACTTTCTAAAAAACGGACAACCAAGGAGGCAGGTTACTGACAGCTCTTGCTGCGTCTGGGCTACCAACCAGACTGTGTTTTTATCTTTATAGATTATAATATTATATTTTTTAATTATACTTAATTCAACAACTTACCTAATCAATTCAATTCACCGGTTGCTTGTCTAATTCTTTTCTTTACTATTTTAAAATAGACTCTAATAATATTAGTAAACTATATTTCCTTAAACATATATTTTTTTAAAGTAAGACTATTAATGGCAATTCCATCATATATCCTAATTACAAATTTAGTAAATTCATCACATATTATACCCTTGTTTCTCAATTGTCAAGTTCCCTAAAAAAATGTTTAAAATTTACCTATATGCCTAATATAATAAAAAGCTTCTTATTGCCTAATATCTATAAGTAAGAAGTACTGTTTTTATAGTACTTCTTATGTTGTACCCTTGATAACATTGATATTTTAATATTAATTATTATTAATTTGATTTAAAATTATAAATAGGTTTCAATATTTTAATTATGTCAACTGTATCTCTTATATTTTCAATAATCTCATCAATTGGTTTGTATGCTTGAGGTGCTTCATCAATCGTATTAATATTTACACTTGTTGTAAAAATATTTTTCATAGAATCTTCATAATCTTTCATATTTATACTTCTTTTAGCTTCTCCTCTTGAAAGTATACGTCCAGCACCATGAGGTGCAGAGTTAATCCAATCTAAATTGCCTTTACCTACTCCTAATATAACACCATCTCTCATATTTATAGGAATTAATAACTTTCTACCTTCATATGCTGCTATAGCTCCTTTTCTTAATATCCGATTTTCAACTTCTATATAATTATGTATAGTTTGAAAATGTTCTAAATCATTAAATTTAAGACCTATACAATCTTCAATTATCCTCTTAGCCATTATATCTCTATTTAATTCAGCATATTTTTGTATAATATTCATATCATGAAGATAGTCTTCCATTAGTTTGCCTTCTAAATAACATAAGTCTTTTGCTATTTTAGGAATAAAGTTATGTTCTTCTTTAAGCTTTATCAATGCATCTTGAATCTCATCTTCTCTATTTTCCTTTTTATACTTTTCTATGAGCTTTTTACTATCTTCTTCAAATTCATTGTTAGTTCTAATATAATAGTCATAAGCTTTCTTCTGATAGTATTTAGCCACTCTATTTCCAAGATTTCTACTACCTGAGTGTATTATTAAATACTTATTTTTTTCATCATCTTCATCTAATTCAATGAAATGATTCCCTCCTCCAAGACTTCCAATTGCTCGATTATATTCTTCAGTTGCTTTTCCTATACCTTTTATGCAGTACAATGATTCTATTTCTTTTTTATAATTTGCCTTACTGTGTTTATTTATATTAAATCCATGAGGTATTTTTTCTCTTATAAAATCATCTATTTTTTTAAATCTAAATCAATTTTGCCTAAGTTTGCACATAAAACACCACATCCTATATCGACTCCAACAAGATTTGGAACAATTTTATCTTGTATTGTCATGACAGTACCTATTACGCATCCAGCACCTGCATGACAATCTGGCATTATTCTTATCTTAGACTTTGTCGTAAACTCCTGATTACATAATTTTATTATCTGACTTATAGTTGTACTATCTACATTATCTGTAAATATCTTTGCTTTATTACATTTTCCTTGAACCTCTAACATTAATATCAAATCCTTTTTAGCTACACATTTTTAACTACATATTAATTTTAATAACATTGATTGTTTAGAAAAATATACTCTAGATAAATTTCACATAGAAATAACTATTCAAACATTGATTTTTATATAATCAAATTTGTAATATATTAAAACTAACATAAAAGTTTGTATTTTTCAATATGTAAGCTTTTCTTATGTTATTTTATTATTATAGGTTTCAAGTTTTTATTTATTCCTTTAAAAGTATTTGTTATTTTTGTAAAACTAATCCCATAGTCATACTATCATCAGAATATGCTTCACCTTATAGTGAAAATTTTTTTATCTAAAACTAATCAAAAAAAGACATTTGTAAATCTCCTGAATTTTTTAACTTTTCCTTCATTACCTTAGAGTAACTACTTGATAGAGAATATTTATGTCTAAGCTCATTAACCATTTTATATAATTGATTTTTATACTCCCTATTAGGTGAACCTGCACTATATAGTATTGATAGCCTGTCAAATAATTCAGGGAACTCTTTTTTAACAAAGTCAAAAAAAACACCTCTAGTTATACCTCTTAAGTATAAAGTCCCAGGCAAAACATAATGTACATTATTAAGTTGTCTCTCAAGTTTTTCCACTATATTTGTTTTTACATAAATCTCTTCAAAATAATTATTGGAATTGATGTACTTATGAGAATAAATAGCATAGCAGTATTTACATCCATGCTCACATCCACGATAAATATTTAAATCCCATTTATATGGCATACTCCTTTTTAATTTATTACAAGCTATTTCACAATCTATTGGAATATATTTTACTTTCTTATACAAATAATCACCTCTTTATATATAATAATATCACGATGTTAATCTACAGTAATTAAAGCAAAATATTTCCAGACCACAATTCATACTCCTTACCATATTTACAAAGTAATATATTCCATTCATTCATGGGTATTCCTCCACATGTTGCTTTTTCTTCTAAATTATATAAGCACTGTTTTAAATACGTTCTATTATGCCAACCATTATATAAATTTTCTAAATTTAAACTATTCCCATTAGATATGTCATTTGAAAAACTGCTATTTTTCCATTTTAATATACTTGTATATTTAAGTTCATTAGGCTTATAATTTCTTTTTAACATTTCATCATGTATAGTTTTTGTATAAAATTTAAATTCATCTATACTATAATTCAACACTTTATTTACTAATAGATGGTTTGGAGTACCTTTTTTATCTATAGAACCTTTTATAGCAAGTAGTTCTCTCCACTGACTTACTAATTGATTTTTAGGTAATACATCAATTAAATCCTTATGCCATAATCTCATAATTTAACTCCTAACTATAAAATATTTTAAATTCAATATCCAATCTATCTTACAATTTTACATATTCAATAATTTTATCTGTAAAAACTATACCATTTAAATGGTCTATCTCATGACAAAGACATTTTGCCATAAGACCTGATCCTTTAATCTCTATTTTCTCACCATACTCATTTAAAGCTTGTACTGTAACTTTTTTTGGTCTTTTTAATTTTCCCCATGTTTCAGGAAAACTTAAACATCCTTCAACAACAATTTGTTCTCCTTCTTCTTTAATAATTTCCGGATTAACAAGCTTAATAAGACTGTCTCCTAAATCTATAACAACTAGTCGCTTTAATACTCCTACTTGGCATGCAGCTAATCCTCCTCCATTTGGAGTATTATACATAGTATCTGCCATGTCATTTAATATCTCTCTTATCTTATTATCTACGTTTTCTACATGCTTACTCTTTTTTCTTAAAATTTCATCATCAAATCTTCTAATCTCTCTTAGAGCCATAATATTCCCCCCTACTTATCTGTGCTCTTGATTTTCTTTCACTTTCTTCAAATAAGAATACGCTTTCAATTGGTTCATTAAAAACTCTTGAAATATCATATGCCAACCATATTGAAGGTTCATTTTTACCAGTTTCTATAGCATTTATAGCCTGTCTAGATGTCTCAACTAACCTTCCTAGTTGTTCTTGTGTCAATCCTAATTTTTCTCTTAATATCTTTATTTTATTTTTCATATATACTCCATTCATGTAATGTTAACCTTACATTTTAAATGTAACATTTTTCAACATTACTGTCAAGTTAACCTTACATTTATTCAATAAATTATCTCATTTAACTATTTTTTCACTAAACTTTTTAAATAATAGTAAAATCCATATTAATGATATAACAATTGAAATAAACATATATATAATTATTTTCCTTAATTGCCTTTGATAGCCAAAAAGTTGGTAAAAAAACAGAATATATTGCGCTTTATTTAAAATTAAAAATGGTGCTAAAATACCCATCATAAAAACACCTGATAATTTCGTAATCATCATTCCTTCTAGTTTATTTGATGATAAAGAAATTACTAATATTGATATAATAATTCCTTGTAAGAAAACTAATAAAGAAATTGATAAGTTTAACAAGAAAGGAATTTTAGTTAGAGAAAAAAATATCAGTAGAATTATTGTAATAATAAATGCTAAAATAGCTGGTATTCCAAGTCGTGAAAAAAACAACCAGTTTTGCCAAGTGGGCTTACTATTAAATATCTTGAAATACTGTCATCAATTTCTCCTAATATGACCATTGTAGAGGCAAAAAAGAACATGAAATGTGTAATAAAAGCTATTTTTTCTCTCATAAAAGTTGAAAACAGATTGATGATACAAATATATGTAATACTTAAAACAAGATATAAAAAATAAAAACCATATTTAAATTGAAACTTTATATCTCCTAAGATAAGATTTTTCATTCTCATTGTAAATGTCTCCCTGTTATCTCAATAAAAATATCATTTAATGTTGGTTCACTACTGTGTAATGATAAAAGTTTATTTTTCTTAATAAGCATATTCAAATTTTTATCATTACTAGTATTATTCAAAAAACACTCAGAAGTTTTTTCTCCATTATCAAAATAAGTATATCTGACTTCAATAGCTCCTTTTGACATAATAAAATTATGTGGTGTGTCTAATGCAGATATTTTACCATTTACAAGTACACTTTCTTTCTAATTAGTTATCATGACAATTATAATCTTTTGTAATGTAAATTTTCCCGCACTTGATGGTAATAATATATTAGTACTATATTTGTCCTCTTGAAATCATCAATAATTGTAGTGACTTCAAGGTTTATACATATATAGAATTTTCGAAAATAATAAAAAAAGATATTAATTTCATAATAGAAAAATACGACTGCCAAGGTTTCGCTTTTTCATTCGGTACGTTGGGCACTTACACATGAAATAGCTCATATAGCACTAGGTCATACTAAAAAAACAAGTATTGTAAAATTAAACTCTAGAAATAAATTGCTTGAATTAGGAGCAGGAATTTTTACAGAGTATTTGTTATGCCCAGATATAATACTATTATATTGTGATATTGCAAACCCTTATGAAATTATGTATATATGTGGAGTTAATAAAAATATTGCTTTAATACAAAATTACTATCTAGAAAAAATTAAATTTCCATATTATATGGATAACTTAGAAAACTCAATAAAAAAAAACAGTTCCATAAGTTTATAAAAAATTACTTGAAGTATAAGAAAAATTTCAATTAGTTTTTATATATCATTCGTCTTTTTCTATAATACTTTGTTTACATTTGACATGTATAGTATGAAAAAAGTAAAATATATATGTTACTATTTGTAAACAAAATATATAATAAAGTCGAGGTAAAATAATATGTTAATTGTACATTTATCTACTGGAGCAAGAAAAGGAGTAATTCTAACGCTTTCTAATGCTAAAATGAATATTCCAAAAAACGTATTACATACTGCAATAACAAAAGGTTTTAATAAAGCCATGGATACAAATTTAACTAAAAATGAAGTAATGACAAAACATTTTGTAAATATTTATGACAGAATTAAATTTTACAATAATAATAATTTTTTCAATTTAGAATACAGTATGAGCGAATATAGTTTAGAACATAAAACAGAAAACTATATCTTTTTGGAAGAAAACCTTTCTATCGCTGAAATAGATAGCAAAAACCATACTAGAATCTTATCTATAGATTTTGAAACTGCAAATTCAAAAAGATGCTCTGTTTGTAGTATCGGCTTTGTAGTTGAAGAAGATAATGAGATTTTGATAGAAAAAGAAATCTTAGTTAACCCTAATTCAGACTTTTCAAAGACCAATATTAAAATACACGGTATTACTCCAGAAGATGTTTCTAACTCTCCTAAATGGGATGAAGCTTGGAGTATTGTTGAAGAATATATAACTCCATCTACATTAGTAATAGCACACAATCTAAGAAGCATGGAATTAGCTTGTATAAGACAGGAATGTGAAAGATATAATATGGAAATGCCTAAATTCGCTGAAAAATTTAATAAAATGTCTTATGATACTTTAAAGTTAGCAAAGGATTTATTACCTGATTTAGAAAACTATAAACTATCTACTCTTGCAAAAAAATATAATATAGAATTTAATCATCATAATTCCTTAGAGGATGCAAAAACATGTTTAAAAATATTCAAAAAGTTACAAAACTCCGATACCTTTATCAAAGAATCCAATAATGACACTTTACTTAATTCTATTGATTTTGATTTTGAAGCAAATTGCAAAGACTACCCTTTGGATTGGGCATTAAAAAACAGAAAATATTTTCCTTCATTTGAAAATGTATTCCTATTTCTAAGTAATAATGATTATAATTGGGATAGCCAAAAAAATTTAATCAAAATTTTTGGAGAAGATTATAATATGAAAATTACATTTATTGACATAAGAAAAAATATCGTAGAAATAGAAAATCTAAGAACAAACAAAACTCTTAAACCCATTGAAAATAAAACTTTAGAGTTTATAATAAAAGAAATAAGAAAAAGATTTTCTCAAAAAGTTACTTGTTAAAACGTATTTAAACGTATTAATATTTTTATTATAATATAAATATAGTTAAAGAGAGGAGGGAATGATACTGTTGATTAATAATAAGTGGAGTAATAGTAACAATTTTCATGATAATAACAGCACACTAGATTATATAGAGGACTTTATCTATTGTATGAGTCATAGCAATAGTTTTAATGATATGATTTTTAAAGGCGGAATAACATTATTATGTGCATTTAAAAAATATAATTATGGTAATAGAAGATTAACAAAAGATATAAATATACATGGAACTGATTATAATAAATGGCTTAATTTCAAAAAAGATATAATAGCTTGCTCTAAGTATAGTAGATTTAAAGTAATGTATAAAGTTATAAAAGAAATAACAATAAATGAAACTACTAAAAATGAAAGTGTAACTATAGGTGTTTATAGAGCTGCGGAATTAATTACTAGATTTAGTATAGATATAAACTTTAAGTGGTCTACTTTAGACTCAGAGAAATATTCATTGGGTGGGTTAGTTACAATTAATGGATATACACCAGAACTAATATTAGTTGATAAAATACATGCTTGTGAAAGTAAACAAATTAATATAAGGTTGAAAGATTTGTTTGATGTATACTCATTAAGTTATTTAAAAGGATATAATAGCAATGATTTAGTAAGATTGTACATAGATAAATATAAAAATATATCAGAAAAAATGCCCATGTTCCAATTAGAGAACTTTAATACTTTAGAATATGGGTATAATGGGTTAAGAGGTATTGAATCTAAACCTGATTTTACAATTGTTTATAAAAGAGTAAGCAACTTTATAATTCCAATACACACATTTATAACATCAAAATCAAATAAAAATTATGTTTGGAGGGATGATAGGTGGATTTTACAGGAGTAATAAGAAACTCTTTTGATAATGTTTTACTATGCGGAGAATATGCAGGAAGCTTATTAGGAATAACTAATTTTCCAGATACTCATATAATAGCTCAATCTGCTTTTATAGATAAAGAAATTGATACAGATTATTTTACGGTGTACCCTGTTAAAAATTTAGACTTATCTTATGTAGAAGAAGTTAGAAAAGGTGTTTGGATAACAAATCCTGCAAGAACAATTTGTGATATGATAAGATATGATAGCGAGTATAGTTTTATTCAGGAAGCTCTAGACTATTACATTTTCTATAATGAGAATGAAAAAGAACATTATAATGAGGTACTTAACGTAGCTAGATATTACAATATAGAACAAAAAGTATTGGATGTTATAAGTTTTGCAAAATCTCATGATTATTATGAAGAAAATTAATATTTGTAACTAATTTTATAAAGGCGGTGAAAATATGTATAAAAATGAATATATATTTCCAGCAGTTATAGCAAAACATGATAAAGGTGACTATGAAGTTAATTTTTATGATTTTTCAAATATAATAACTTGTGGTGAGAATTTAGAAGAAGCTTTTCTTATGGCAGAAGATGCTTTAAAGTTAGAATTGTTTGACTTATATTCAGATGGTTTAGAGATTCCAGAGCCTACACAACTAAATAATATTAGTACTAAAGAAAATCAAACTGCTATATTGGTAAAAGTTAATTTAAAAGAAACAATAAAAGAATATGATAGTAAGTCAATTAAAAAAACTTTAACTATACCTTCGTGGCTAAATAAAGAAGCTGAAAAAAATAATATAAATTTTTCTCAGTTATTGCAAGAAGCTTTGAAAAATAAACTTAATATTAATTAATTCTATTTAATTGTGCTTAATGAATTTAGATTAGGCACAAGGCATACGTTGTAAGGGGGGTTCAATGGATAAAATAAAACGTGTGGCTCTTTATATACGTGTTAGTAATAAGAAGAACAAGTATTGCATGGAAATAGTATTAGAACACAGACAGAAGTTTTAGAACAATACGCAAAATATAATAATTTTATTATACTAGATAAATACATAGATGAAGGTTATTCTGCAACAAACTCAAAAAGACCTAATTTACAACGCATGATTGAAGATGTGAAAAACAACAAAATAGATTTAGTTATGATAACTAAAATTGACAGATTAAGTCGTGGTGTCAAAAATTACTATAAAATAATGGAAACGTTAGAAAAACGTAAACGTGATATGTAAATGTGGTTTTTAAAATGAGCGGTACATATTGTTTAAGCTCTGATAGAAAATCTATAAATATTATAGATGTCATGTATTTCAAACTACTAAAAAATGTAACAATACAAGGAGATTATCAGAAAAAAACTTGAAGATTTTTTATTGAAAAATGTAAGGAGATAATTAGAAGAAATTGCTTTTGGATATGAATCTAATAACAATAAAAATAATCAACTTAAAAATAAGATAAAAAAACAAATAAATAAACTTCAAGATTTATATTTTGACGACTTAATAGATAAAGAAAATTACAAGCTTAAGTATCAAAAACTTAATACACAGTTAATTAAATTAGAAAATAATAGTGAAGAAAAAAATCTACAATAAATTTTAAAAATATCAGAAGTTTTTTATAAATTAACTTCGAAGAAATATACTTTGATTTAAGTGACCAAGAAAAAAGAACCTTATGGACTAGCAATATAGATACTATAGTTATTGATGAAAATAAAAACCTTACTATAAATTTTTTATAATAATTCATTTTATTTTTTGTACTAACACATAATTACCTTATATACCTAAAAATCCTATTATTTCTCCTTTTCCTACTTTAAAATTAATATTTTGTAAAAAACCTTTGTCTGTATAACTAAATGATAAATTATCAATTTTAACCATTTCATATCATCTTTTTATTTTATTGACTATTTTAATCATATAGTCAATAAAAGTTAATTTTTTTGTTTGTTAATAATTTTTATTAAAAGTTATTAGCAAACAAAATTTGAACTCTATTCCATAAGTTGTATAACCAATCCATTTATCATTAATCTTAAAGCACTTTCAAAACAATTCCTTCCAACTTCACGCTTATATAACGTAGTAAGAAAAACTGCTCTAAACGCTCCACTAAAGCTTTCTATATCTTTATTTTTTGCATTTGGTATCCGAGATATAATCTCTTCAATTTCAAAATCATCATGTTTAAAATGCTCTTCAATCATATAATCTGGTAACTTTCGAACTAATATCTCAAATTCTCCATTTACTATGAGGTTTAAAATTGAAGTACTATCAATCATCCTATAAAATTTCATAAGTATATCTGTCAATTGTTCACATGTAATGCTTTCATCTAGTCTCTCTATT
Organism: Clostridioides sp. ES-S-0054-01; assembly: GCA_021561035.1. Lineage (NCBI taxonomy): Bacteria > Bacillati > Bacillota > Clostridia > Peptostreptococcales > Peptostreptococcaceae > Clostridioides > Clostridioides sp. ES-S-0054-01. The sequence continues at coordinate 1,794,183 of CP067346.1, read as the reverse complement.
TCATATAAAAGTTCTTTCTGTATAGAATCATGCATATCTCTCAACACCTCAAAAAAGAGCAATTCTTTTGATTGAAAAAATAAATAAAAAGTTCCTTTTGGTATTTTTACTCGTTTTACAAGCTCATCAACAGTAGTCTTTCTAATACCATATTTATCCATACACAATCTTGCTTCTTCTTTAAGTCTTTTTATTATATACTCTCTTTCTTTATCAGAATATGATTTAGGCATCTTTTCTCCCCCCAGTTTGACTAAAACATTTTATATAGTCAATATATTACTTTTTTTGTTTAATGTCAATAGTTTTATTAGTATATTTAAAAATAAACTTAAAAAACTTTCGAAAATTCTGAATTTTCTATAGCATTTTTTATTATCTAGTGTTATAATTAAAATATAAATAATATATTATTCTAATTTTCATATCTATTTGCTTATTTTTTAACTTAGTTTCTAATAGAGGTAATCATATTCATCTTTTTAAATATTTCGTTTTTAATAAAAAATAAAGGAGTTGATTTTATGGCTACTACTACAAAAAACCGTTTTTACGATTATGTTCAAGAAAACTTAAACAAATACGTTGAAGTACATTCTTATTTTAGCAGTTGCCCTCTATATGGTGAAATTATAGAAGCAGACAGCTTATCAATTACACTTTGCTCAAGATATATAGACGAATCTAATCCAACTTTAAATGAAACTTACACATTATATTTACCATTAAACTCAATAATATCTATTAGAACACTATAAAAAGTTAATTAAATATGGGTTATTTATATATAAAATGTAAGATTTTCTATATAAAGTAACCCTTTTTTATGTTTTTAAACTTATATACACAAATTTAAAGCTGAAAACAAAACTTTACAATCATTGATTATCTTATTTAACAATAATTTAAAGTAATTATTTTCAGCTTTTATTGAGATTAGTTAAGTTACTAATACATACTAGTATACACTAATATTTAAGCATCTTATTTAGCACTTTTTAGTTTTACTAATTCTTTAAATGCATTTTGATTTGCTCCTCCACCAACTTGAGTTACTTTTTCTAAAGACTTATTTTTAAGAACTTCTTTTTGGCTATCGGCTAATTTATCACCAACTAAAATTACTGGTGACCCAGTTTTTGCTCCTAAAGGACCAACTGACAATCCATCTATTAAATCATTTTGATTTTTAATTCCATTTTTAACCACAAATGCATTTTTTAAGGTATCTTTTTTATAAAAATTATCTATTATCTTTGAGTTAGTTTCATCCCTACTGCTACCAGATAATCTAATTGGATTTTTCAACTTACTTTCTAGATTGTTTGATAGGGATGCTGTTCCTCCAATGATATAAGATTTCTCTATGTTTAATGAATTTAAAAATTCATCAGCTCCTTGCAATTCACTTTTTTCATTTGCAAGTATAATTGGTATATTATTTTCTGCTGCTGCTGCACCTACACTAATTGCATCAGCTAATCCCTTCACTCCATTTACAACTGCTATTTGAGATACATTCTTTATGTGACTTAGTTTTTGAGCTAATAATAAACTTGTATTATATCTATCACTTCCTGATATTCTCTCTATTGATATGTTTAAATTTTTTAGTTGCTGTTCAGTTTCTTTACTTATGGAATTTTCTCCACCTATTAAGTATACTTTTTTAGCACCTAATCTCTGTATTTCAGCTTTAGTTTTTGAATTTAAAGCTTCTTTTTGTGTCAATAATATTGGTGAATTTATAGCAGATGTAAAAGGAGTTGATGCCAATGCATCTACTATTGAATTACCATTTACTAAAACTACATTTTCTGAAGAACTAAAACCATTTTGACTAACCTTAATAGCAGTTTCATATCTATCACTACCAATTAAAGACTCATTTGGAATACTCTCACCAGAAGACTTTTCTGTAACAGCTTTTATAGTAAAGTTACATGGGTAGAAGTTGCTGTCTCTGTTTATATCAAAGAATTCTCCAGTACTATCTATAATATAACTCTCACCTAAATTAGCTTTAGCCTTAAATATATCATATCCTGGTACATTTGATTCAGAACCTATAGTTGACTCTCCATTTTTTGCTTCTATACTGACTACAACTGCTCCCTTTCCTTCTGGTATCTCAAAAGAATCAATTGGAACTGTTATGTAACCTGAATATTGGGTAGTACCTTCTTTTAACTTTTTCATATTATTTTTTTGAGGTATACTATTTACTACTGGAGCATAATATACTTCGTATTTAGCACCTATACTTTCAGTTAAAAACATTACAGATTTTAGAGTCTCATCACCTCTATTGAAATCAAACACATTTGCGGCTGTTATCTTATTTGAGACTAAAGGAACAATACTTGCATAGTCATGTTGATACATCTTTTTATCATCATTTGGTTTTTGACCACCTTTGATTGAAAAGTTATCTATATCAGACATAAGTGTCTTATCTTCATAAGATATCCAGAAATATCCATCTTCAGAATTATAATCTCCCCAGCTATTTTTTATTAGCCAAGCACCATTTTTTGATGGTTTAATCTTTGTATTAAAATTGTCTTTAGAATAGTTATCATCCCAACCTACAATTGAAATAGCATGATTTGTATTAAAACTTTTTGTTGGACAATAATATGAATTTTGGTCTTCACTTTGATATTTAATATCTTCGTAATAACTAGATGTTACTGCTCCATACTGTAATATAGCATTTTTTGTAGAATTCATATCATTACTTACACACACAGCATCTGTCACATTAAAAACAGTTGGTGCTGTATCCATATTAGTTGGTTTTGTAGCTCCTTGTGCTTTAGATACTTCACCATTATATGGAATGTCTTTTTCTAATTTAGGACCTGACCAAGATGTTAAATATCCCATAGCTTCATAATTTAAAGCACCATCCATGTCATTTACAGACCATCCATATCCACCATCTGAAGCCCACCATCTTAAATGTTCTTCTGATAAATCGTAGTCTCCATAATTATTTAACTTCAAGAAACTTTCTAAAGTTGCCATTGCAGCAAAATCCCAGCATATTCCTAAATTTTCTTGATTTTTTACTGATGTCATAAGACCTAATTTTCTAGGGTCATAAGATGTTGGAGCTGTTCTTCCTTTACTTTGAATTTGAGTACCTTCCAATTTATATGGATTTGGTATAATCCCATTATACTTTTCTGTACGTCCATTTTTAGCATCTTTTAAATATTGTTTATAAGTTTCACTGTATTCTGCCCTTTTTATCTGATTCAATGTATTGCTATTGTCAGCTGATACAGGAATTGTTAACATTACTAAAATAGATATTAAAAATAGTGCAACAAACCTTACTACTTTTTTTGAAGTAAATTTTTTCACATTTTCTCCCCCTTGCTACGAGCTAATTTTTAAAATTTTAATGTTATATATGGCTAAATATCAAGTATTTACAAATATACAATCATTTAAATCAATTATACCAAAGTTTTCCTTTAAAAATAAACAAAATAAAATAAAAAACTGAATTTATTTAAGATAAATTCAGTTTCTTATTTTATTTTTTATATATTTTTATCTAAACCCTATTACAGCAGCTCCTAAAGCTCCTATTATTTGGGTATCTTCTGCAATAAAAATTTTTTTATCCAATATTTCTTCTATCATTTTTACTAGTTCTTTACTTTTTGCAAGCCCTCCAGTAAATGCAACTTCATCTATTACCTCACCTCTTGCTAGCATCGAAGTAGATTTATTTGCAATAGATTTAAGTATCCCTGCTGCTACCTCTCCAGTAGAAATATTTTGAGCTAGAAGACTTACAATTTCAGACTCAGCAAAAACCGTACACATACTAGATATATTAACTGCTTCATGTCCTTTAGCTAATGTATCAATACTTTCTATATCACTTCCTAAAAGGTTAGAAGTAATCTCTAAAAATCGACCAGTTCCTGCAGCACATTTATCATTCATTATAAAATTAAATACATTTCCATCTCTATCTAAATTTATAACTTTACTATCTTGACCACCTACATCTAAAATAGTCCTTATGTTCTTATTTAAAAAGTAAACACCTCTAGTATGACAAGTTATTTCTGTTACTTTCTTATCAGCAAAATCCATTACTCCTCTTCCATAACCTGTACCTACTACTTTTTTTATATCTTTTTTATCAATTTCACTACTTAGCAACTCATAGACCTGTTTAGATGTACTTTTAGAGCTCCATCCAGTTGGTATAATTACTTTCTTAACAATTTTTTCACCATCAAATAGCACACCTTTTGTTGCAACTGACCCTGAATCCACTCCTATACTAAACATAGTTCCTCCTACTTTTATCTATCTCTACAACATCTCCACAAATGCTTCAAATCTAGTTCTCAATTGTTCAGTATCTGATTTTGAGTAATCGGTCTCAAGAGACATAAATGGTTTATTTTTTTCTTTTGTGACAAACTCTCTTATTCTATAGCTTTCTATATTAAATGTATGACAGGCTTGTAAAACTACATCTATTACTGCATCTACATTATATTCATCTATTATTCTATCTAATAATTCAATACGATTATCATTATTCATCATACAAGAACAACCTATATTTATATACTTTTGTGTAAGAGCATCATATACATCTTCTGTTTCTTCATCAACCAATAAATCATTCGACCTAATAGCCCCACAAAGTTCATATGCCACAACTGATGCCCCCGCATCTTCTAAAGTTTTAACTATTTTTTCGCTTATTCCACCAATAGGGGAACCTGTTATTAGTATCCTTGGTTTATCTTTTTTAACTGGACATTCGCCTTTTTTGTATCTTTCTTTCATATCATCTATAACTTTTCTTAAAGAATGTTTAAGCTCTGCACGGTCAAATTTAAAACCTGCTTGATATAAAACATTATGTAACTCAAGACCTGTAAGTGCAGATGGTTGTAATTTACCAAGTGCATAGAACTCTTTTAAAAGTTCTCTTTCTTCATTTTTATCTTTTATAGCAACTCTTATATCCTCTTCAGTTATAGTCACACCTAAAGATTTCTCAACCTCATCCTTTAATCTTACCATTTCATCCTTCCAAAGTTTATAGGCAAATTCACCTTTTGAAGTATTTGGCAAATGCATTACATATGTTGGCTTAACTTTTGCAAGCTCTTCATACATTTTTTTCTTGCCATCACAGGTAGTTTCTCCTATTAATAAATCAGAAAAATAGAAATATGGACAGGTATCTGTTATCGCATGCCCATAGCTTGATTTTATCAAAGGGCAAAGATTTCTTGGAAGTACCCTTTCTGCATCAGGTATTGGCTCTTCACTAACACCACATACTCCTACTACAGTTGCTCCAGCTGCCATTGGAATTTCAACTGGAGTAAATGTACAGAAAACTCCAACCATCTTTTTCCCACTTTCCTTAAGTTCTTTTGCATTTATAAATCCTTTTTGTCTAGCCTCATTGAAGCTATCAAATTGTTTTGGCAAATTTGACATGAAAATATTCCTCCCAATTACTCTTCTTCATAATTAAATTCGTATCTTAAAACACTAAAAACTAAATTTTTCCATTAAAATACAAACCTCTACATTAGATTCTATCATGCTTTACCTTTTATCCATAATTGTTTTTATCAATGCAAATTTAAATATATATAGATATATTGTATAACTAATTTTGCCTCTTATAATTTTTATAACTTAAGCTCTCTAATCTTCAATCTATAATCAGACACATCAGTTTCATGTAATTTGTCAATTAACTTTCCATTCACATAAAATCCTACAAATGTTCCTATTCCAGACATTAGTTTCAAAAACTTAGCTAAATCTAAATAATCTCTATATTCTTGTTGAAATGTTCTCCAATCAAAATAATTGATGTCTTCTGGTAGACTCTTTACATATCCATCCCAGTTATTCATTAATTTTTCTTTCATTCTTTAATTTCTTTTTTAGCTAATTTAATATAAGCAATGTCTTCATAAGTTTTCACATTTTTTCTCCTACTATAATATATCTTTGTTAATTTAATAAGTAGATTTAAAGTTTAAATAGTTTAATCTATTAAATTAAACTATTTAAATACTTTTTAGTTTCCTTATCTGCAAAACTAGCTTCCACTGTATTTCTATAAATTATTTTATAATCTTCTAATTCTAATTTAAAGGCATCAAATATAACATTTAACTCTGAATTTAAGCTTATATCTGATACAGTTCTATTATCAGTATTTATACTTACATGTAAATTATCTTTATAAAAATTATAAAATGGATGTGTCTCATAAGAATCTACTGTCTTAGTTTGTACATTACTAGTCGGGCATAACTCAAGTAATATTTTTTTATCTTTAACTGAATTATAAGCCCTTTTATGCTCATTAATTTTTACGCCATGACCAATTCTATCAGCCTTTAAAATATTTATAGCATCTAAAACATTTTCGCCACTTGCGGCTTCTCCTGCATGTACTGTAATTTTATATCCATATTCTCTTGCCAATTTAAAAACATCCTCATATTCCTTGCAAAACCCTTCTTTTTCTGGTCCACATAAGTCTACTGCGACAACGCCTTTATTTACAAACGATTTTCCTTCTTCAATTACTAACAATGCATCTTTTGAAGTCATTGTTCTCATACAGCCTAATATTAAATTTCCTTTTATATCATAAATACTTTCGGCTTCTCTAATTCCTTCAATTATACTCTCAATTATACTTTTAATACTCATCCCTTTTTTGGTGTGAAGCAATGGTGCAAATCTAATTTCAATATATTTTACATTTTCTTTATTTGCATCTTCCAAAAGTTCAAAAGCAATTCTTTTTAAATTTTCCTTAGATTGCATTACTTTTAAAGGCAAATCAAATTTTTCTAGATATTCATCAAGTGAAGTACAATTAAAAGAAACTTTTGCTAATTTTTTTATTTCATCAATATTATTTGAAGGTAAATCTATTTTCTCCTTAATAGCTATATCAAACATAGTTTCTACTCTAACACTTCCATCTAAATGGCAATGTAAGTCTATCTTAGGTAAATTTTTAAACATTTTATCCTCCTACTATACTTATAAATAACATTCTCAATATGTTTCTAAGTCTTATTTCTATTATATCAATATACTAAGGTTTTTCATGCTAAAAAAATTACATCTTTTTAAAATATTTTAATTTGTGATTATCTAATTATATCTACTGATTTTTTTTAATATACATTTATTAATATACATTCGATAATAAAATTCTAATACACAAGAATTTGAGTTATACAATTAAAACTTTGAATCACAAAGGAGGATTTATTTTGCTTACCATAACTTTTGATACTATACAAACTCTAACTCTATCCATATTATTTTTTTTAATTGGTAATTTGTTAAAAAATAAAATTACTTTTTTAAATAACTTCTGCATACCTGCACCAGTAATAGGAGGTCTATCATTTTGTTTTTTAAATTTATTTCTTAAATATTTTAATATAGTAGATATATCTGTAAGTGGAAGTTTAATGCCAAATTTTATAACCTTCTTTTTTACAACAATAGGACTTGAAATAAGCATAAGTCTTATAAAAAAGGGTGGGAGTGTATTATTTAGATATTGGATTTTATGTGGAGTATTGGCATTTTGCCAAAATATCTTAGCTATTACAATATCAAAAATTATAAAACTTGAACCTCTTTTAGGACTCATGTGTGGGAATGTGTCTATGGAAGGTGGTCATGGTTATTCAGCTGCATTTGGACTTACAATAGAAAACCTTGGTGTAGATGGAGCAGTTGGAGTTGGTTTATCTTCTGCAACAATAGGACTTATTATAGGTGGTATATTAGGAGCTCCTGTAGCTAGATTTTTAATAAATAAATATAAATTAAAACCCTCGTCAAATATAGACTTATCAAGTCCTAAGTATAATAGAAATCTAAAGAAATTAAGAAATAAGTTTTTTAGAAATAAGAATAGAATAAAAAACAATTACTTCTCTAAACCAATAACACCTACCGTGTTTTTGGAACAAGTTCTTCTCATATTTATTTGTATAAATACAGGAGAAATTATAAGTAGATCCTTCTATATAATGTTTAACATTCTTTTACCTTCTGTTGTAACTTGTATGTTTTCAGCTGTCATCTTTAGAAATTTGAATGACAAGATAAATATACTAAAATTAAATTTTAAACTTATAAATTTTCTAAAAGAAATTTCATTAGGAATTTTTTTGACTTTATCACTTATGAACATAGATTTATTTGAATTATCTACACTATTACCTCCTATTCTCCTAATAGTAACTTTCCAAGTAATCTTTATAATTCTATTTTCTATATTTATCTGTTTTGGGGTACTTGGAAAAGACTTTGATTCTGCCATCATAATAAGTGGTCTGATTGGACATGGAATAGGAGCTACTCCAAACGCTTTAGCAAATATGAGCTCTTTGACACAAAAATATGGTGATTCTCCAAAAGCATTTTTGGTAGTCCCGCTAGTAAGTGGATTTTTGCTAGATGCTATCAGTATTCCCTGTATATTATTTTTCATAAACATACTAAGTTAGTATGTTTATTTTTTTGTTATATATTGACAATTTACTCTTTTTGTTATATATTATAAATATAAAGTTTGATAATGATTTTCATTAGGAGGTGTTAATAATGACTGTTTACAATTTAAAACTTGGACAAAAGGGAATTATAGACAATGTAGTTGGAAATGAAAAACTTATGAAGAGACTTCTAGCTTTAGGATTAATAGATGGCACTGAGGTTGAAGTGAAAAAAATAGCTCCTCTTAATGACCCTATAGTGATTAGATTTAGAGGATTTGATTTGGCTATTAGAAAATCTGATGCAAAAAATATAAATTTAAAAAATAATTAATATATAATAATAAAAAAAGATGTTGTAAAATAAGTTTCAAAAACTATTTTATGACATCTTTTTTTATCTCAATGTTACGTTATATTTTTATTATTCAAAAACTGTTTGACCTTCTATATCTTCTGTCAATGCATTTAAAGCTTTCAAAACTATATTTCTTCTAATTTTTTTACTTTCTTCTTCTCCTAAATTAGGATTTCCAAGTGGATATGGTATTCCTACTGCTGGAACAATTCTATTAGCCCCTATTGTAAGTGATATTGGTACTACAGTACAAATATGAACAACTGCTATACCAACTCTTTCAATCTCTTTTACCATCGTTGCTCCACAACGAGTACAAGTACCTCATGTAGATGTTAAAATTACAGCATCAATATTATCTTCTAACAATTTCTTAGAAAATTCCTCACCAAATCTTTTAGAATTACCAACACTTGTTCCCGTTCCTGTAGTAGTTATAAAATAATTTGCTAATTCTCCAATTATACCTTCTTTCTCAAACTCTCTAACTACATCTAATGGCACAACCAAATTTGGATTTTCAAGGACATATGCTCTATCATAACCTCCATGTATAGTTGTAAATTCTTTATTTGACATAGAATCCATATTTGTTAAATCGTAAACTCCATATTTAGTAGCACTTGAAGATTCAATTTTATCTGGATTATCAATTGGAATTATCCCTCCAGAAGTTACTAGTGCAAGTTTTATCTTAGATAAATCTTTAATGGCCTTCGCAGGTGTAACTCTATCAAATTCAGGCATTGGATACTCAGTTTCAAAGTTTTCCCCTTTCATCTTCTTAACCAACATATCAATTGCTCTTTCAGACCCTCTAAGTTCATGGAAGAAATTTTTTCTTATTCCTCTCATTATATATCCTTCTTCTTCAGGAGACCCTATTTCCTCACCTCTAACCAATTTAAGACCTAGTTTTGCCATTATTGGAACTACCTTTCTAAGACTTGCTGCTGAATTTCCTGTAGATACTATATGCAGATCTAACTTGAACATATCTACACCTGGATTTTCTTTATACATTCCTGTAACTACAGGAATATTTAGTTCTTCTTCAACTGCCTTACAAATAATCCCACAAGCTACTCCATATCTACCTGCATTAAATGCTGGTCCTGCAATAAATAAATCAGGTCTTTCTTCTTTTATCATTTTTAAAAGTTCTTGAGTTGTACTTTCAATATTTTCACCAAAATACGTATCTCCACAAATCACAGTTGAAATTATCTCTGCATCATCATTAAATTGACTCTGAAATGCTATTCCAGGTCCTACTGCCCCAGCCCTTTTCTCTGGCGGAATATCTGCTTTTTCTTCTCCTCCTATACCAGCAAAGAAATTGTTTATATAATGAACCACTCTGATTTTACTCATCTCTTAATCCTCCAAATCACTTTATAGTTATTACATCAATGATTACACTAACAAAACTCTATATTCAAATATTTATTTAATAATATCTTGCTGTCAAATGATTATAACCATTTGCTATAGTTGACGCTATTATAATTTGTAGCTCTACGTCCATGCTTCCATCGTCATTTAAGCATCCTTTATACCCACCTATCATCATCTCAACATAATCTAAAGTTCCTATAATTTTTTCCATTGCTGGGAAATGAACCACTAGGTTTCCTTGACCACAAGAAACAACTGCATCTGCTTCTTTAGTAGCATCTGCTATAGACTGACTCTTGCCATCTTTTCCAGGAAATTCATCTGTTATCAAAACTACACTTGCTCCAACTTCGCTACATTTTCTACAGTTCATCATTAGGTCAGTATCTGGATTCCCATAACCTTCTTCTGTCACTAAAACTCCATCAACTCCTAAAAATTCTATTAGTTTGGCTACCATATCAGAGCTTCTCTCTTTATCGACTAAGAATACATTTTCATTAGTCAAAATAACACCTATAAAGTTTAAATCTTTTCCATGTCTTTTATATAAGTCATGTATAACTGGATTATTTAAATGATGAAATGTCGTAACCTTATCACATGGTGCTACACAGTTTCCAGATATTATAGCTCCATCCATTATTTCAGTTGGATACATAAATGTGGGAACTATTTGTTTAGCATCAACCCCATAATAATAGGTATCATGTAAAAGCCCTTGTGATTGTAACATATGGATATATGCTACTGTTGGAAGGTCTGGATATTCTTTTACCTGTTTTAATAATGATTTTGTCTCATATACAACTACTTCATCTGGCTCAACATCTTTTCCTGCTTCACCTACATATGCACCTATTTTTAATCCAGCAATTCTAGCTGCTTCCTCATAATCATGAGTATCTATACCATCCTTTGCTTTTAAAACAACACATATATTATTTGTTTTTGAAAAAGGTGTATATTTAGCAGTAGGACCACTCATATCAATTACACCTTCTTGAAATCCAACTATATTTCCACAAGTTACAACACAAGCTCCTAAAAGTACATGAGTTTTTCCGCTTCCTACAGTCTTCACTTTATTTATAATTCCGGGAAATATTTTACTTTCATCTCCAATTTTAACCCTAGGCTCTATTACGTCTTTAACTGGAGCTATTCTTATTGATTCACCAGGTCTTGCAAGTTCAACATTTACACTTATAATCCTTTCATCTTCTAATGCTATCTTTTCTATTTCATTGCTATTTACATATAGTACTCCATCTTTTACTTCTGTCTTTTCTCCAAATTCAATGTTTTTTATAAATATATTCCCTAGCTCTAGCTTCATATGAAAATCCCCCTTAATATATTTAATCGCAATTAAAAGTATTTATTATTACGTTTATTAATATATAAAGCATTTTCTATGCCAATTATTTAAAATATATATTCTATGTATTAATATCATAGAAATTTGAATTTTTAAATTACATCAGTATTGAATTTACCAATAATTATTGTAAATATTAATTTTTAAAGCTATAATAAAAAAGATAAACAGAAGTTTTCTGCTTATCTTTTAATATAGTTTGAGAAATTTTCTTCTCACTTAATGAGAAGTTTTTTTCTCACTTAATATTATATTCTGATATTTTGTTAGTTAATTGTCTTCTACTAATCTCCAATTTTTTAGCTGTGTTTGAAATATTATTTCCACATAAAGATAAAACCTTTTCAATATACTCACATTCAAACTCTTTTCTTATTTCTCTTAAAGGTCTAATACTTATTTTATTGTCTATATACACATTATTTGATATTAAATTTAAATTATCTTTTGATAAACTACCTTCTTCACTTAAAACTACAAGTCTATTTATTATATTTTTTAATTCTCTTATATTTCCTGGATAATTGTAATTTAATAAAAAATCCTTTACTTCCTTATCAATTGAGTATATCTTTTTATCATGTTCAATTTGATACTTATTTAAGAAAAATTCTACAAGAGTAGTTAAGTCTTCCCTTCTCTTTCTTAGTGGTGGTATAGTTATTGTTATTGTACTTATCCTATAAAAAAAATCTTCTCTTATATTTCCACTTGATATTTCTACTTTTGGTTCTTTATTCATCGCACAAATTAACCTAAAGTCAACTTTAATGGATTTATTACTTCCTATCTTCTCTATGGATTTGTCCTCAAGTGTCCTCAAAAGTTTTACTTGAACATTTAAAGGTATATCTCCTATTTCATCCAAAAATAAAGTTCCTTTATTCGAAAGTTCAAATCTGCCTTTTCTACTATCCACTGCTCCTGTAAAAGAGCCTTTTTCATGTCCAAACAGCTCAGATTCCAATAGATTTTCTGAAAAAGAGCAGCAATTTACAGGCACAAATATCTCATTCTTTCTTGGGCTTATACTATGTATATATCTAGCTAGTATATCTTTCCCTACACCAGATTCCCCCAAAATTAATATATTAACATCTTTACAAGCAGCTTTTTCTGCTATTTTTATAATATCATTAAAATCTCTATTTTTAGATTCTAAAGTAAATTCTAAATTATTTTTTTGTATAGAAACTGATGCTTTCTCCGCCTTTACTTTTTCAATTTCTTCTAATAAATTTTCAATGGGGTTACTTTTTATAAAATAAGATAGAGCTCCTCTTTTCATAGCATCAACTGCATTTTCAATACTTCCATATCCTGTAACTAATATAACTTCTATATTTCTATTAATAGATTTAATTCTATCTAATAGCTGTACTCCATCCATATTTTTCATCATAACATCAGATAAAACCAAATCATAATTCTTATCTTTTCTAATTATATTTATAGCTTCTTCACCACTTAGTGCTATATCTACAAGATAGCCATTCTTTTGTAGAATTTTTTTCATTACCGCTCCATACTCTAGCTCATCATCAACTACTAGTATTTTCATTATATAGTCACCTCTTTATTTAGTGGAATTTTTACATGAAAACAAGTTCCAATCCCCAATTTACTTTCAACACTTATATCTCCATTATTCTTTTTAATCTCGTTATAAGTAATATATAAACCTAAACCAGTTCCCTCGCCTATTGGCTTTGTAGTATAAAAAGGATTAAATATATCCTTCAGAGCATCTTCTTTTATTCCTTCACCGTTATCTTTAAAATCTATAAACAAACAATGATTTTTTACATAACAGTATATAATAATTTTTCCATCTTTATGTATTGCATCTACTGCATTAGAAATTAAATTTATAAATACATGTTTTAATGATTCTCCATTTATATAACATACTAAATTATTATCACAGTCGATTTTTATTTCAACATTCTTTAGCTGTAAGATTTTATACTGAAGTTTCACTATATTTTCAATAAAATTTCTTATATTTATATGTTCTAAATTATCATCTGATATTCTCGCAAAATTTAGCAAGTTGGTTATTATGTTACTTGCTCTGTCTACATTGCTTTCTATTGATTTTACACAATCATTTACTTCTTCTATTGTAACGTTATCTTTTAAAAGATAGCAATTGTTTCTTATTATGCCCAAAGGATTTCTTATCTCATGTGCTACTCCAGAAGCTAGTTGCCCTATAGATATCATTTTGTTTTCTCTAAGTAATTTTGCCTCTACTATTTTATCATTAGTTATGTCTTTAATAAGAACTACTATATACCCAGTATTATTTTTTTTATATTCTACAGGAAAAGTGTTTATCTTTAAAATCTTATTGTGTATTTCTATTTCTCTAGTTTTATGCGTATTTTCAGAAAAGGTATTTTCAATAATACCTTTTATCATGTTAATCAAATCTTCTATTTTATAACTTATTTCGCCTATAAAATCATATAGTACTTTGTTCGACTCTACTATATTATTATTTTCATCTACAAGCATTATTATATCTGTGATGCTATTAAAGGTTGCCTCCAAAGTTTTTTTATTTTCTATTACCTCTTCTGTTTTTCTTTTTATTTCTATCTTTAACAAATATGTATAGCTATAAAAAAAATAAATTGATATTAAAATTATACCTATAAAAAGATAAATACTAGGCGTAACTCCTCTCTCATATAATATATCATCAACTCCATTATATGTAGAGTACCATTTTTTCTTTAAGTCTTTATACACTCCATTTTTCTGAAGTTTAAAAATCCCTTTATTCAAAATACTGACCAACGCTTCATATTGTTTAGGTACAGCAAGAACTGCCTTTTTAGTATATATAGGATTACTTAAAACATTGTATTTATTTGAAAGTCCATAATTATTTATATAATATCTTAATACTGGTTCATCACCAACAACTGCATCTGCACTTCCCGATATCAAATGCTTGACTCCAGTCTTTATATCTGGAGTCAATAGAATATTTACATCTTGAACTTTTTGCTTCAAAAATTTTATAGAATAGTCACCTTCTGGAATTGCTACTGTTTTTCCCTTTAAATCCATGTAACTATTTATATCTTGAGATTTTTTATCTTTTAATATATTTGCACTCAAAGTATATATTGGGTCAGTAAATATAAATTTACTTGCCCTTTCTTTTGATGGTATCAAGTCAAAAAACTTTATACTATCATCTATTGAATTTATGAAAGATTCTTTCCACCAAGTATTTGGTTTAAAATAAAAATCTCTACCAATTTGAATTGACAGAGAATTTATTAAATCAACAATAATTCCCTTATACTGTCCATCTTCTTTACCTTTATATCTCAAAGGAGGGGAACTTTGGTCAGAGCTATAAATCAAATTCTTGTGTTTTTCTAGCCACTTTTTTTCTTCTTCTGTAAATGGAAGTGATTTCTCAATATATTCAAATACATTTAGATTATACTCCATATTTACATACATATTTGTAAGTGAAAACACCACTAAAAAAGAGTAAATAATTCCTATAATAACTATCTTTTTTTTATTCACTTTAAAACTCCAATCTTCTTTTTTACTATAATAAATTCAATATTTAATAACAAAATCCTACTTTTTTCATTAAATATTTATATTTATTGTAAAATTAATTGAATAGATGTTGAAATTGTAGTTATTACTATTCCTATCAGTGCTTCATATGGAATTAATCTAAATCTTTCTCCTATATCCATATTTATACTACTTGCACTAGTATGAAATAATGAGCCAGGTGGTAATTGCTCGAACACACTAGAGCCTGCATTTACTATTGAAGCCCCTGAAATTGGTGCTAATAATACCATCATTGAAACAGCAATCGAAAACAAAACTCTCTTTTCACCAAATATTCTTACAATCTGTTCTGATATCTTATCTACTGCCCCTGTCTTTATTAAACTTCCAGCTAATACATGATGCTAAAGCTATAAGAATTGATGGTGATATATTCATAGCTCCAGTTGTCATAAAATCTACAGTTTGTGTTATGTTTGCTCCTCCAACTAATCCTCCAATAAATGCTCCTAACATTAAACTATATACAGCTTGAAATTTTTTTATAATTAAAATAATTGCTATTAATAATCCAAATATCGCTCCAAAAGTTGTTATTTGCATAATATCACCTCCTATCATAAGTTAATTATTTTTTACTTAATTTTATTTAAATATATTTTAAGTATCCTGTATTCACTTGTCAATTATATTTTAATTTATTCAATTATATTGAACATAGTTTTTTCAAAACTTCATTATATATGTTATAATAATTTCATACTATATAATCTTTTTACTTGATTATTTTAAGTTAATATTTTTAAATTAAAAAGAGAGGATATTCATATGAATGATTTAAATTTAGGACAAAAAATAGCTGAAGTTCGAAAAAAACAAAACTTAAGTATTCGAGATTTAGCAAAACTAGCTGATGTCACACCATCATTATTAAGCCAAATAGAACGAGGTCTTGCTAATCCATCTGTAAACTCATTAAAATCTATAGCCTCTTCCCTAAACGTTCCTTTATTTACATTTTTTGTATCTGAGGTAGATAAAAAAAGCTTGATAGTAAGACATGATAGTAGAAAAAGAGTTATTTTACCTGGAAGCAAAGAAGTTGTATATGAGATTTTAATTCCAGACTACAGTGGTAATTTAGAATTTGCAATTATGGATTTATCTCCAAATACTTCTTCTTGTGTTGATAGAATTACTCATAATGGAGATGAAATTGCATATGTTCTGGAAGGAGAAGTTAAACTCTTTATGGATGATGATGAGTTTACTTTATTCAAAGGGGATAGTGTAAAGATTCCTTTAGGAACAAAACATAAATGGCAAAATGATTCAAATAGTGAAAGCAAAGTAATTTTTGCAGTCATCTTATAAAAGAATAAAACCCATGAAAACATATAAATTTATATGTTTTGATTCAGATGACATCTTGTTTGATTTTAATAAGAGTGAATCACATGCTTTTAAAATACTTCTATCTGAATTTGATTTAGAACTTAATTTCGAGAAGTGTATAAAATCATATAGAAATATAAGCGATAAACTTTGGCTTGACCTTGAAAAAATACACTTCTTGAATTGGAGAAACTACTGTAACTCTTAAAGCTATACATATTAAATATAATATTATTTTGCAATAATTTTTTTGGTTTATAGATATAAAATAACAAAAAAAATTATTGCAATTTACACATAAAACAAATCTTAATCTTAAAAGCTGGCTAAAAACATTTTCTAGGACATTTACTGCATCTTGATTCTAAATTTTCTTCATCACCCATCAAAATAAGCATTGCGACACTTTTTATGGGAGATAGTTGATGATAATCATTGATTTCTATTTCTATATTATTATATTTATTTTTTATATAGTTATAAATATCCTTTTGTCTCTCTACTTCAAAATCTTTATCTCCCGGATATATCTCATGTGATATGTTGAAGCTAGCATATTTTTCTTTTAAGCACATTTTTATTTTCTCATTAATACAGTCTAAATATACTATACCTATTTTGTCAAGTGCTAATCCTGCCATCATATTGCAAGTTTTCATATAATCATTCATCTTGATGTCAATTTTATCTCCTATTGTATATAGTATAGCAAATGCTTTTTTACATTCTTTAGGCATTTTATCAATATCAACTTCACTTATATATACCTTAATATCCAAAATATTATTTATATTTTTTATTTCTCTTTCCACGATTTCAATAATTGTATCGGGTGCTTTTCTATTTCCATACCCCAAAAACTTTAGCACAATGTTCTTATCTATAAAAATATCTTCTAAATTTATATTCTCTAAAAGATATTCATTTTCATTACTATTATAATTCATCAATATCAATCCTATCTAATTCTTTATAACTAATTCTTCCTGCCTTTATAGCTGCTTGTAAATTTTCTACTGGAGTGGTATTTAAGCAGTTACATCCAAAATCACATAAGAAATTATCGTATCCTCTCATCTTCTTTAACAGCTTTAGTGTCTCTCTTCTGATTTTATCTGGGTTAGAACGTCCAAGAAGTTTTATTGGGTCCAAGTTACCAATCAACACTATATCTCTAGGAATCATTGGAGCAATTTCTTCATAGTTTAAAATTTGGTCTAAACTTACTGCATCTATATTACAACTTAACATATTATCTAATAATTCTCTGGTGTCTCCACATATATGCATACCTTTCCAACAATCAAGTTCATCGTAAATTTTATTTAAATTTTTTACTATATATTCATCAAATCTATCTTTACTTAAGGTTACTGATGTTGGTTCTGCTATTGAAATATATTTTGCTCCTGCTTTATTTGCAGCTACGGCATATCTTCTTACCAATTCAGTTGTAAATTCCAATAGTTCTTCTACAAATTTTTTATCAGTTATTATGCATCTTAAAAGTTGTGTAGCTCCAGCTAATTGACCTGCAAGTGTAAATGGACCTTGTATCGACTCATATAGTGGTTTTTTAATATTTTTTGATATAAGTGATAAGCTTTCTATATTGAGTGGCATACGTCCACTTGTATAAGGGTCTGGAACGTCTAATTTTCTTAGTTTTTCCCTGTCAGTTATAGTATGTGTTAATACACTTGGAAAATCATAATCTGGCCTTAATGTCTCTAAACCCAGAGTTTCGCAAAATGTAATACCATCACAGAATGAGTATATAAAGTCTGATTCAAAATACTTGTCCATAGTTTTTGCTAATTCTAATTGTAAATCTACACTATCATACACTTCATATGCCTTTTTATTTATTAAAAACAGTCCATTTGTACCCATATCAGGAAGAAAAAAACCTCTATCTTCACTATTTATATATTGAAGTAAAGTCATATCTGAAAACACGTTAAACTTCACCTCCTATAAGTTTGTTTATTAATTTTACTGCTTTTGGAGCATTTGAGCTATATCCATCTGCTCCTATTTCTTCTGCAAACTCCATACTTACAGGACCACCACCAATTATTACTTTTGGTCTTTTATCTATATTAATCCTATTAAGCTCGTCTATAACTGATTTCATATTTTCCATCGTTGTTGTCATCATTGAAGATAAGCCTATTATATCCACATTGTTTTTTATAGCTTCTTCTATTATATCTTCACTTTTTCTATTTACACCTAAGTCAATAACCTTATATCCAGTGGCTTCCACCATTACCTTTACAATATTTTTTCCTATCTCATGAGTATCTCCTTCTACTACAGACATTAGAATTACTCCCTTTGATTTTTTCTTTACTTTTCCAGTTCCTTTCAAAAGATTAATCCCTTTATTTAATGCGTCTGTACATACTATAACTTCTGAAAGATAGTATTCTTTATTCTCAAATTTATCTAAAGCTCCTATCATACCTTTATTTAAACCATATTCATAAATATCTTCCACATCAATATTTTTATCTATAGCAATTTTTACTAAATTTTCTATATTGTCTACACCCATATTTAATATACATTCTGCTATATCATCAAGTATGTCCATATAATACTCATCCCTTCTAATTCCTTACAAAATTTCTTTTTTAATATCCAATAATTTCTGTTATTTAATAAGAGCTCACTTTAGGTATTAATTCTCTTTTATTTAATACAGTCTAAAAGTATAACAATTATTGATAATTTAAATTTGCAGTCCATGGAAAATCTACAGGAAATGCCTTTGTAGCAAATTCATGTATATTTTTTAGATGTTTAAATTCATTGTACTGCTCTTCATTTTTCTCAAAAAATAGTTTATTAAGCTTATCCAAACTTTCTATTACGAGTTCTTCCTCTTTGTACTTAATAATATATTTATTTTCAACTTGTTTAAATTCCATGTATTTTAATAATTTAGAATCTACATATTGATTAAAATAACTTCTTAAACTATCACATAGCTTAGTAAAGTTTATTATTTTCATAGTTCCTTGTTGGTAGTCCAAAGATTTTGTTCTATTACATTTCAACTGGTCTTTAAGATTTCTCACATGTACTTTATAATTTAAATATTCTAATCCAAATTTATTTGTAACATATTTCAATACATTTTCAACATTTACAGAATTTAACCCTATCTCAGCCACTTCTCCTACAATAGAATCCTCTTTTTTTATTGTTCTTATTATCAAGTATCCTATTACATCATTATTTTCTTTTATAAATATCTTTTTGTAATCAATCGGTCCCCAAGCAATAGTTGCTGCATGCAATAATTTTTGAAACTCATCCCTTGTTCTTATAAATCTAGTACTATTTTGATTATACAGTTCAATCATTTTATCTAAATCATCATCTTTTTCAAAATTAGTTTCATCAAATTCAACTATTTCATATGGTATTTTCACATCTTCAGGTTTTATTGTATATTGGTAGAAACTTTTTATCAAACTGCAATTTCTTCTACTGTATAAACTTCTTGTTCCTGAAATGATTACAATATCTACACCATCATAAAACATTTTTTCTTCTACTTTATCCAATATCTTAGATGAATATCCTCTCTTTTCATAATCTGGATGAGTACATACTCCACCTATGGCTGCAACCTTCACCCTACTTCCTTGAATAGATACATCTTGAATTAGATAATTTACATCAGAAACCACTTTATCATCTTCTGATATTATAATCATATTTTCTATATTATTTTTATTTAGTAAAATAGGAAATTCCTCCATCATAGTTGGTTTATGATTTCTCGATATCCTAAATACATAGTTTATTAATTCTATTACTTTATCAAATTCTTCTACTTTTGCACTTCTTGGTATTGATTCCATCTATATTCCTCCAAATATTATTTAAGATACCCAAACTCTATTACCTATAATAAAATATTTATTACTACATTTCTAATTATATCTTTTTTCTTTACAATTTTTAATTGTTTTTTTCATCAAATTTTTATAAAACATGCATCTAATTTCCAATTTCACTTATAAAATGACCAGTTATTTATAACATGTTGAAATATTTTTTATATATTTATATTATTAAGGTCTATAGGTCAATTGAAATAATCATTTCTTAAGAAGGTTATAATTCTTTTATTGCCTTCTTTTTTTATTATATACTATGAATAAATCAATAGAAAATTTTCTAAGTTACTTTTAAATAATGACTTTATTATTCAATTGTACTAAAATAGTATATGTAGGTTAAAAATAATCTAATAAATACTAAAGTTTGGAGGTAATAGATATGGCAGATTGTAATTCATGTCCATCAAAGGGAAATTGTAATAGTCAATCAAATTGTTCTATTGAAAATAACCCTAACAATAAATTTGGAAAAATAATTGGTGTTATGAGTGGGAAAGGTGGAGTTGGAAAATCAACTGTAACTGCTTTACTTGCTAATAAACTAAACAAAATGGGATATAAGGTTGGTATATTAGATTCAGATATAACTGGACCAAGTATTCCTAGACTTATGGGTGTAAAAAATGTAAAAGCTTATTCTGATGGCTCTTATATTTATCCTGTAGAAAACTCAAACAACATAAAAGTAATGTCTATAAACCTTATGATAGATGATGAAAATGAACCTGTTGTTTGGAGAGGACCTTTACTTGGAGGAGTTGTAAAGCAATTTTATACTGATGTACTTTGGGAAGAATTGGACTATTTATTAATAGATATGCCTCCTGGTACTGGTGATGTTGCATTAACAGTTATGCAATCCATACCTATAAGTGGAATAGTTATGGTTTCAGTACCTCAAGATTTAGTATCTATGATTGTATCAAAAGCTGTTAATATGGCTAAAAAAATGAACATAAATGTTCTTGGAGTTATTGAAAATATGAGTTATATCCAATGCCCTGATTGTTCTAAAAAAATCAAGTTATTTGAAGGAGAATCTACTGAAAAGTTTTTAGATGATTTAGACTTAGAGCTTTTAGGAGAGCTTCCTATGACTAAAGAAATTATAGATATTACTCATAATGGAGTTACAGAAATTAGCGACGATTTAGATTCAATATTGACTAATGTAGTTGAAAAAATTAAATAAATAAAAATTTTTATAATTTTATATTTATCAAAAAAAGAGGCTTGTATTTATTTTATAATCATACAAATAAATATAAACCTCTTTTATGTTTATCTATGTTTTAAATACACAAAATATTCTTCTATCTTGTCTTCATGCTTTACTTTTACTAGGTATTCATTATAATGAGCATTATATGGCTTAGTCATTTTGCATTCTATTACATTTTCTATGTCTTCTAATTCTAAAAGTTCTACATCCTTTAAAAATTTTCTTTCTATGAGTTCCATTAATCTTTCCATAATATATCCTCACTTCCCCTATAATTAAGATAAACTATATATCCTCTTAATACAAAGTTTACCTGTTTATTATATTATATCCAATATCTTACAGTTTCTAACATAACTCATAAATTATTTTAGCAAATAGAGATTGATTTTTTAATAAATATGCTTCTTTTTTATAAAAATTCTCCTAATAAACACTTTTTTATGTATTATATATGTATTTAATAATATTTTTTATATATTTAATACTGTATATTTAGTATTTTTTCAATTACATAAAGAATTCCTCTTAATCCTACAAAAGGAGTATATGGATATATATTTACACTTTTTAGGTTTGGATTACTTATCTGCATATCTAACTTTGAATTATGTTTCATATCGATGCTAGCACCATCTCCAAATAGTGCTAATAATTCATTCTCTTTTAAATATTCGCTTCTATCCAGTTCATCGTTCCCAATATACACAGATTTGTCATTACAATCTATATTATGTAATACATTAACCCTATCAATTTCAAGACCTAACTCCTCTAATAAGTCTCTAAACCCTAATGTGGTATCATAATCTCCAAACACAGCACATTTTTTACTTCCTTTATAAAAATAAAACTTTCTTTTTATATTAAACATATACCTTTTTATATTAGATATTTCAGCCTCATAGGTATTTTTATCTAAATCCCATGTAGTTACTTTTTGTATTTCACTTATAAATTCTTCAGTATTTTTTATTCCATAAGGTTTCTTGTATACATAAGGTATATTATATTTATCTTTCATAAAAGTTGCTGCTTTTATACCTTCTTTTCTAAGTACTATATTTAAACTTGATTTAGACGCAGTTTCTATCTCATCTATTGATGTATATGATGTAAAGGTTACATTTACTTCTTTTTTAAAAAAAACTTTCATCATTCTTTTAATTTCTTCGCAATCTGCTAAAAAATTAAATTGGTCTATAGTACATCCAACTATATTAAAACTATCCAATTTTTCACTACTTTCTTTGACTACTTCCTTTGCCAATATATAAAGAAACTCTTCCACTCCTTGGTTATAGTCATCTCTCAACCCACCTGTTGTAATTGGAATTAGTCTACAGTTTACAGATTCCCTTAAAATATTACATATCCCAATTATATCTGTCCCTATAATTGAAGATACAGATGAAGCCATTACAAAAATATACTTTGGTTTAATATTATTATCTATTTCAATTATAGCTTTCTCCAGTCTATCATAATTTCCAAAAGTAACATCACTTTCACTCATATGTGTTGAATAAATTTTAGCCTTATCTTCTCCATTTAAGCTTCCAATTGCTTCTATAGCATAATGAGTTGTGCCTGATGGTCCAAACTCTATAACACAGGCTTCATTTATTGATGATACTGTAAATATTATTCCCATTCTGTCAGAAGGATTTGGAAAATATTTATATATTTCCATCTTAGATTACTTCCTTTCTTGCAGATTTCTCTACATCAAATAATTTAATTAAGGTTTTCATTATTCCTATTGGAAGCTCAAAACCTATTTTTTGTGCATGTTCATCTAATGTTATTTGCATAAGCCCTTTCTCTCTTAATAACATTGGATTTTCATGTCCTATATAAATATCTGCATTTATATTTTCATACAAACTTCTAAGTGGAGCTATATTTGCAATTCTACTTACATATGGATTGTATCCTTTTTTTATTATATTATCTTTAAATAAACTATCTTGTTCATAAAGTTCTCTCACTTGGATAAATTCTGGAACCAGTCCTAATTCAGTTAAAAAATCGACTGTTTCAAATGCCATCATTGGTGTATTCCCATAAATCAATTTTTTACCCTCCAACAGATATCTACATTCACTCAATAATGAATTGTATCTCTGTCTCTGCTTTGATAATTCATCTTGTATATCTATGTCTAAAATTTTACAAAGTTTATTATAATTTTCTATTATAATTGATTCTTTCATATTTTTATCAAAATATACATACTCTATCCCAAACTTATTT
The DNA here is from genome assembly GCA_021561035.1 of Clostridioides sp. ES-S-0054-01. Taxonomy (NCBI): domain Bacteria; kingdom Bacillati; phylum Bacillota; class Clostridia; order Peptostreptococcales; family Peptostreptococcaceae; genus Clostridioides; species Clostridioides sp. ES-S-0054-01. The sequence continues at coordinate 1,770,143 of CP067346.1, read as the reverse complement.
TTCATATCTTCTGCTAAATCCAAAGCTATCATATCTGTCACTATGTTTAATTTAGCACTAGATGCATTTTTAATGTCTTTTATAGTACACTTAGATGGGATTACACAGTTTATTTTTATATCTTTTTTTACGAGCAATTTTACAAGTTCTGTATCCTCTACATTTTCTTGTCTATGACCTAATATATTGACTCCATCTTTATTTTTATAACTCTCCATAACTGATGATAGACTCTTTAAAGCTCTAGTCATCCCAAGTATATGAGAATTACAAGTATAATGCTCTGTGTTAACTGTCAAAACAGGTATTCCAATCATATCTTCCAATTCATTAGACAAAGCATTATAATCTTCGCCTATTAATTCTGGTACACATGTAGTTACTATCATTATTGCATCAAATTCATCAATTTCTGAAATATACTTTACAGCTTCTACCACTTTTTTTTCTGCACCAAAAACTATGTCCTTATCTTTTAGTACTACTGAATAAACACTATCCTTGCCAAATTGCCTATGATATGCAAAGTTTTTACTATAGTAAGTACATTCATTCGTTCCTACTATTACAAGAGCCATATTTTTTATATATGATGCAGTCAATACAACTCCAAACAATGGACAATGTGTTCCTGGAAATACAGCATATGATAAAGACTTTATATCTTTATCACAATCTATATCTTTTAATCTATTTAATACATCTAAAGTATACATATGTTTTCCTTTCTACTCTTATTATCCATGTAAACTCAAACTTATAAATTTGCATAGATAATAACCTTTGCTTTCTAATTATTTATAAATATTACATTTTCATATACTACTAGTTCTTCTACATAACATTATTGGGTGAATCCTAGGCTTTTTACTAATTGGGTCTATATCTATATCACATTTCACTTTGTAAACTTCTTTTATTATTTTTTCACTTATTACCCTATTTGGATGCCCATCTGCTACTATAGAACCATTATTCATAATAATAAGTCTATCACTGTATTTACTAGCTTGATTTATATCATGTAAAACCATAATTATAGTCATTTTAAATTTTTTATTTATATCTCTTATAAGCTCCATAAGTTCCAATTGATGTGATATATCTAGATATGTTGTTGGTTCATCTAGTAAAAGTATATCTGGTTTTTGGCAAAGAGCCATTGCCAACCATACTCTTTGTCTTTCACCTCCAGATAGATTACTCACCAACTTATCTTTATACGTTTCAAGACCTGTATTTCTCATTGCCCAAGTCACTATCTCATCATCATTCTTATTTTTGCCTTCAAAAAAACCTTTATGTGGTATTCTTCCATAATATATTAAGTCTTTTACCTTTATATCTCTTAAAGATACATTGTGTTGAGCTAATAATGCCACTTGCCTTGAAATCTCTTTATTACTCATAACTTTCATATTTTTTTTACCAATGTATATGTCACCTTGTCTGATTTTTAGAATTCTAGACAATGATTTAAGAAGTGTAGACTTTCCTGAACCATTTGGTCCTAATATAGATACTACTTCACTTTTTTTAATACTTACACTTAAGTTGTCTATGATAATCTTATCTTCATAACCTATCTTAATATTTTTTACATTGAACATTAATAACTTCCTCTCTTTCTTAATAAATATAAGAAGAATGGACCTCCTATTATGGACATGATAACGCCCACTGGAATCTCTATTGACCCACCGATTGTCCTAGCTAACGTATCTGCAATTAATAAAACTATGCTTCCTAGTATTATACTAAATGGGATTGTATATTTATGGTCACTACCAAGTAACATACGTGTTATATGTGGTACGATTAGACCTACAAAACTAATAACACCTACTATAGAAGTAGAAACTCCAGCTAAAAATATTGCCACTAATGATATTATGAACCTGCTTTTGTTTACATTAAAACCTAGATTTGTAGCTGCATCATCTCCCAATTGTAGCACATTTGCACTTCTAATAAGAAAAATTGCTCCTATCAGACCTATTATGGAATACCATATCAGCATATTTACATCAGACCATGTCTTTGTTGCCAGACTCCCATTTAACCACAACATTGCACTTTGAATTCTTTCACTATACATGGTTGATAAATACGATATCACACCACCTAATATAGTGTTTACAGCTACTCCAGCTAGTATAATTCTTTCTGGTCTAAGACCATTTTTATACGCCATTAGATATACTACTACACAAGATATAAGACCTCCTATAAAAGCAACTATTGGTAGCATACTTGTGTATTGTGGAAATAGAAGCAATATTATAATAGCAGCTACACTTGCACCAGTTGATATCCCTGTTATTCCAGGGTCTGCTAATGGGTTTTTCATAACAGCTTGTAATAATAGACCAGAAACAGCTAAATTTGCTCCAACCAATGCTGATAATATATTTCTAGGTAGTCTCATCTTATATACAATTGTAGTAACCATTGGATTATTTTCATTTATCAATGCATCAAATATTTCTCTAAGGCTTAAGTTTACACTACCTATAGTAGAAAAAAGAATTAGCAAAGCAATTACAGTTATCATACCTGTAACTATTAATAAAATTTTTTTGTTATCCATATTATTCACCTAAAGTTTATTTATCTCCATACAAGATATCTCCCAATTTATTTATTGAATCTTTAACATGTATATTTGCAGATACATTAAATATACTTGAATCTAAATCTATAACTTTCCCATTTTTTACTGCATCTAATGTAGCCCATACAGGGTTTTTATCAAAAGAATCATCAAATGCTTTTTTAGTCTCTTCAATATTTCCATGTGCAAATCTAAGTATATAATCTGGATTTTCTTTCAAAATTTGTTCTAAACTAAATTGTATATAATCTGATTCCACATTATCTGTTAGGTTATCAGCTATATTTTCAGCACCTACTGTTTTTACTAAATCTCCAAGATATGAACTTTTTGTAGCTAGCATAAAATTATTTCCACCACCAAATAAGATTGCCACTTTTGGCTTTTTATCTTGTTTCTTTGCCTTTTCTGCTACAGATTGTTCTACTCCCTCTAATTCATCTATAAGTTTTTTTGCTTCACTCTGTTTATTTATTTTTTCACCTAAATTCTCTATACTTTTAAGGAATTTTGTATATGTACCAGTCTCAAAATAAAAAGTATCTAGGTTATATTCTTTCATACTTTTTTCAACATTTTCTTTAAACATACTATCAACTATAAATACATCTGGTTTTAGAGATGCTACAATCTCTAGGTCTGGATTCATAGCCTGACCTACTTCTGGTAAGTTTTTATATTTTTCTGGTAAATCAGATTTAGTAGTTGGTATTCCTACCAATGTAGCATCCAATTTATCTAATACTTGTGTAGCTGCCACTGTAGCTGAAACCACATTTACGTTATTATTTGTCTTTTTAACCTCACCATCTGATGGCTTTGAGCATCCTGTTAATATTAATGAGCTAAACAAAAATACGGAACATAACTTTTTTAATTTCATAAAATTTCCTCCATAATAAACTTAATTTTAAACATAAATTTTTAGTTATTTTGCATAATTTTATTTGCAAGTTCTATATATACTTCTGACATTTCATTGTTTTTATCTTCTTCTATAACAGTTCGTCCATTATTCTCAGACTGCTGTACAATTTTATTTCTTGGTATGTAATGAAAAACTTCACTTTTTATTTCATCAGCCAATTTGTCAACTAATTCCCTTTCATTTTCAACGTTTTTTGCATTTAATATAAGACCTTTTAAAGAAGCATATCCCCTATTTTTAAATTGTTCTACAGCCAAAGATATATTACTTGCAGCGTACATTGACATCATTTCTCCAGAAGTTACTATGTACACGTCCTTTGCAAATCCATTTCTTATTGGCATTGAGAAACCTCCACAAACAACGTCTCCTAGAACATCATAAATTACTACATCTGGATTATATATTTCAAATGCTTTTAATTCTTCCAATTTTTCAAAAGCTGCTATTATACCTCTTCCTGCACAACCTACACCCGGAGTTGGCCCTCCAGCTTCAATACATAACACTCCCTTATAACCTTCAAACACTATATCATCAAGCTCTAGTTCTTCCTTTTTTTCTTTCATTACATCAAGAACTGTTGGTATAAATTTTCCTTTCATTAAGTTTTTTGTGGAATCAGATTTTGGGTCACACCCTATCTGCATTACCTTATATCCTAAATGAGAAAGTGCTGCCGATAAATTGGAAGTTGTTGTTGATTTTCCAATTCCTCCTTTCCCATAAATAGCTATTTTTTTCATTGACTTTCTACCTCTCTTACATCATAATATTATTTAACGAAATTAATTATCATTCGCAATAACTATTTTAATTGATATATTTTTTTAATTCTTAACTATATTTGTTTTTTTATAAAAATATTTGTATAAATTTAAATGAGGTGATTTTTTGAAAGATTTTAAAGATGATATGAAACTCATCGTCAACGATTTTTTTGACTGTTGTAATATTCCAACAAAGGTATTTAGTAAGGATTTAAAAGAGATTTGCAGTATTGGATATGACACTACTTTAGAAATATATTTCTCAAGTTTAAATATATTTAACAATATAAACAGTACAGATTTTATATCTAATAAAAATCTATCCTATATAATATTAAGTTTTTGTGATGACCTACATTTTTTAGTTATGCCTATACATAAGTTTGATGTCTCAAGTGGTTACTTCATTGTAGGTCCTTTTAAATCATGTATAAATAATGATATAGAATTTTCTAATATACCACTTAAGCCCTTATCATGTTTAGATTACATATCAAATCTTTTATCAGAAATATGCCAGGATAAAATGAAACATAAGCCAGCTCTTAGTTTTTATGTAAAGAAAACTATAGATTATATTCATAAAAACTACTCAGAAGATATAACAGTAAGCGACATATGTAATGACCTACAACTTAATAAAAGCTATTTTTGTTCTCTGTTTAAGAAAGAAAGTGGATATACTTTTACTAATTTTTTAAATAAAGTTAGAGTTGAAAAAAGTAAAAAATATCTATTAGAAAAAGATTTATCTATTTTAGATGTTGCTGTACTAGTTGGATTCAATAGTCAAAATTACTATAGCATGGTTTTTAAAAAGTTTAATAACCTTACACCAATTGAATATAAGAATATTTATAACTAAAAAATATCGTTCTAAAAAGGATGATATTTTTTACATAGTTTTTATAATTATAGTTAATTCTTTGTTAAATTAATTGTACATAAAATACTCAAAATCTAAGTTCAAGTATTTAAATTACTATATATCATAAATTTTCTAAAGTTAACAACAACTTAAAGATTTAACATTCTCTTAACGTACACTTAACAAAACATTAATATTTTTATTGACAAAATTTGTTATTCTATATTATGGAAACAATAAATTTTAGTTAATAAAGTTTATAATTCAGATAAAAAATTTATTAATTTCTTAAGGGAGGAAATATCGTGAATATAGTAATTAGCCTTATCGGTGGACTTGGACTTTTTCTTTATGGGATGAGTTTAATGGGAGAAGGTTTACAAAAATCAGCAGGAAACAAATTAAAAAAAATTATTGAACTCTTAACAAGTAATGTTGTTATGGGTGTACTGGTAGGTACAGTTGTTACAGGTATTATACAAAGTTCAAGTGCTACTACCGTTATGGTTGTAGGATTTGTAAATGCGGGTATAATGAATCTAAGTCAAGCTATTGGTGTAATAATGGGGGCAAATATAGGTACTACAGTTACAGCTCAATTAGTTTCATTTAATCTTGAAGGAATAGCACCAATTGCTCTAGGTGTAGGTATTGTATTATATTTATTTACATCAAATCAAAAAACAAAGCATTTATCTGAAATACTTATAGGTTTTGGTATATTATTTACAGGGATGGAATTTATGAAAGATGCAGTAGCTCCACTTGCTGAATATAAAGCATTTACTGATGCACTCTTATACTTTAGTAAAAATCCTATATTAGGTATATTAGCAGGATTCGCTATAACTGGTATTGTTCAAAGTTCGAGTGCATCTATGGGTATGTTAATAGCATTAGCTTCTCAAGGAATACTTCCTCTATCATCTGCTTTACCTATCCTTTATGGAGATAATATAGGTACTTGTGTCACTTCACTTATATCAAGTGTTGGTGCAAGTAGAAATGCTAGACGTGCAGCTGTAATGCATTTAAGTTTTAATATCATTGGTACAATAATATTTATGCTTGTTTTAAATAAACCTATATCAGCTATAGTTACTCATTTTGACCCAACTGATACAGCCAGACAGATAGCAAACGCACATACTTTATTTAATCTTACAAATGTTATAATACTATTACCATTTTCTAAATACATAGTTAAATTAGCAAATAAACTTATACCTATTAAAGAAACTGAATCAGAAATAGTAAATAATACTAAATACTTAGATGAAAGGATGTTTAGCACACCATCTATAGCACTTGGTAATACTGTACAAGAAGTTGTAAGAATGGGTCATAAAGCTACAAACTCTTTAGAATATTCAATTGCAGGATTTTTAAATAAGAGCAATGAAGATATTAATAAAGCTTTTGAATCAGAAAAAGTTGTCAATAAATTACAAAAAGATATATTGAACTATCTATTGAAACTTTCTAAAGAACCTCTTAGAGATGATGAACGTTTTAGAACAGATTTACTTTTTAATACTGTAAATGACATTGAAAGAGTCTCTGACCATGCAGAAAATATAGCTGAATTAGCTATGAATGTTAAGGAAATGAATATTAGTTTCTCTGATAGTGCGATAAGAGAAATATATGAAATATACAATAAGACTATTACTAATTTCAAGGATGCTTTAATAGTTTTAGATGTTAAAGATTTTGAGTTAGCAAATAAAGTTTTAGAAGTTGAAAATGAAGTAAACTACTTAGAAAAAACTTTTAGAAATTCACATATGATTAGATTAAACAACGGAAATTGTACAATTGATGCTGGTGTACTTTATCTTGACTTACTTACTAATTTAGAAAGAATTTCTGACCACTCAACAAATATAGTAAAACAAGTATTAAAACTTAAACAAAAAATATAGTGATTACTTTTGTATGTAATCCTAATTAATAAGAAATAAGAAGCTATAGATAATGCTTATATCATTTATAGCTTCTTATTTTTTATATAATACTCAAATTTTTATAGTATTCTCTTATTATTAAACAATTCCTGTCTAGAATATTCCAAATATATATGATTTATTTTATAGAACATCAATAATAACCAATATTTACTTTATTTATCTTCATTCAGCAATGTAATAAGTTTATTTTATATTTGGATACTATTATATAATCTAAATATGTTATTATATACTTGGATATTTTCATATTAATAGGAGGGATTCTACAATGATAAATTATATGGTAGAAATTATATATAACGAAAAAATAAGCGAGGTAGAAAATACATTAAAAATTGAAAATATACAATATGAATTTACTTCTCGTGATGGTTTTATATTTTTTGGTTTTTATGAGATGCTAGATGCATATAGATTTGAAACTTTATGTTCAGATGAAAGAATTCAATTTAAAAGAATATAATAAATAGAAAAAAGTACATATTGCTAGACCATTTGTTTTTTAAGCTTAGGCTATGTTTTAATGTAGCGTTGATATTATAAACAATTTTAATAATAAAAAAGTAGGGGTATCATATTGATATACTCCTACTTTTAGCTCGTATTATATTAATATTATTCATCAAAACTACCCTACAAACTGGAACTTATCATTCTTTCATAATTTTAAACTGTCATATTTAAAATATGTAAAATTCTACTTGAGTTTTGCATAAACATAATACCAATCATTATCTAATTCAAAAGTATATTTAGTAATTTCCATTTTATTTTCTTTTAATATATTAATTAAACTTTCATGTGTAAATAGTGTAAATGATAAATCACTTTCATATAAATTAACACTGTTATCTTCATTAATCTCTTAAAATAATATTTCCACTTTTAACTCTTTTTACATGCCATTTAATATCTAATAATATAAAGAGATGTATTCTTTACCTTTGTATTTTAATTTATTATAAACTGTGAAATGTTTATTTTCTAAAATTACTTTATCCATTTAATGCTAATGCAGTTGCCTGAATATCATTACCACATGCTGAATCAATAATTGAAAGTGTATCTTTGTCATATGATGATAATAATTGTACATGAGTTTCCATAAAGTCTAACTGTTTAATGCCATCAGTTGATATATCTCAATATAAAGAGTTATAAAACCAATTCATTTTAAATAAAACATAATTTTTAGTGTTTTCTGATATTTTCATCAAACAATATCCCTATTCCTCCTAATAGAGCTAATATAGAACCAAAATTTTTATATTGAGAAATAGATTGGTCTAGATAAATATTATATTGGTTAGTATCCATAGTTCCTCCATTTTGTTGAATAATATGCTCTGCACTAAATTCACCTAAACCTGTACAGCAAAACAATACTACTAACCCAATTATAAAGGCAAATATACATATTGTTAATTTAAAATCCTTATTCTACATAGTTATCCCTCTCATAAGTTAAATTTATTTGATTATTTTTACTAGATGATATATTACTCTTATTATACTATAGAACATATATTTACATCTATTTCCAAAATTGTAACCCTTATAGTTCTTATATATTTAAATTTTCACATAAAAATACACATCTATAAATTATAAATGTGTATTCTGTACCACTACTAATAATAGGTTATACTTTTTTACCAATTTCTAGTTATTTATAACTATTAAAAAATAAATTTCATATAAAATAGTTCTATTGTACGATTGAAACTTTAATAATGTCTCCATTTTTTCTCTCCAAGTGAACTACTTCTCCAGTTAAATCATAGTCAAATGCTTTGACTAATATTTCAGTAACCTTTTTACCATCTACTACATCATCTTTTCCATTAAATAAATCCAAAGCATTATTCTCAATCATTCTCTTTGCAAAATTTACAGGTAACTTTATATGTATTTTATCGCCTGTATGTGATAAGACTCTTATTCTTAAAAACTTTTCTAAATTGTTTCTTGGTGTTTGTTTTGATGCCATGCTATTAAATCACTCCCCTTTATTTTTTATTTAATAATAAATTTTATTCTTAAAAATATATTTATATGTATTTATTATGAAAGTAATACTATTATTTTCTAATTTTGGTTTATATCTATTCTTCTTCAATATATTTATTTGATGAATATCTATAATTTATGACCAATCTCATTTTATAAATGATTTTAAATCTATTTGTGGTGTTAATCCAACAACTTATATAAAAAATTTGTCCGATTTTTACAATGAAAAGTATAAATTTTGATATACAATCATATAAAATTTATATTTAAGGAGTGACTTAGAATGATAGAATCAAGATGTGGAATTTTGTGTTATGAATGTGAGTACAAGGAAAAAGTCAATTGTAAAGGATGTACATGTATTGACAAGCCTTTTTGGGGTGAAGAATGTCCTGTAAAATCCTGTTGTGAAGATAAAAACCTTACACATTGTGGTCTATGTGATGCATTTCCATGTGAAATGCTTAATCAATTTGCATATGATAAAGAACAAGGTGATGATGGAAAAAGAATTGCTCAGTGTAAAGAATGGGCTGTTGTAGCCTTATAATATAATCCCTTATTATAAAGTAAGTACTTTTAAACTGTTGTAGAACAATCTGCAACAGTTTTTATAATTAAATTTAAAGGTTATTTAATTAATTTAATAGAATATTAATCTATTGATTAGGTCTAATTACTAAAATTAGAAGTATAAAATCTTAATTTCTGTCTATTTAAAATATATGTTATAAAATGGAATTGAAATAGACTTAAATTTTGTTTTATGTTAAAATCTTTACAGTAATAAATAATTTTATTTTAAGGAGATAATTTTATGAATAATTACTTAAAATTTGCTACATATCAACTTATAGGCTTTACATCTTCCATACCTAGGCTCATTAAAATTAAAAAGAATCCTGATAAATTTAGCTTAAAAGAAAAATTTGAATTTATGCAAAAACAAGCTAGAAAATCTTTAGATATAGTAAATATAGAACTTAATATAATTGGTAAGGAGACACTACCAAAAGAACCACTTCTATTTGTTGTAAATCATTCTAGTATGCTTGATAGCTTTATACTAACAGCAAGTGTAGAAAGACCAATTGGATGTGTAATTGCAGACGAACCAGTTTGGAGAAATATACCTATATTTAAAGAATGGTCAAAATTGCTAAGATGTGTATATGTAAACAGAAAAAACAATCGAGAAGGTATAAAAAGTATTGCTGAAGCCTCTCAAAATATACTTACAGGTCAAAGTATGGCAGTATTTCCAGAAGGAGATTTAACATGGATTAAAGAACCAAATTCACTGGTTTCAGAGTTTAGAAGTGGAGCTTTAAAAATAGCATATAAAGCAAAATGCCCTATTGTTCCATTAGTAATAAAAAATTCAAAAGATACTTATGAAGGATACCAACCTATTGGTAAAATTAATTCTGTTCCTGTAGAAGTCGAATTTTTAGAACCAATTTATGACCATATCGAAAATCCTAGACTAAAGTCTTCTATACTAGGTGAAAATATAAAAAATAAAATGATAAATACAATAGAAAATTTTAGAAAATCAAATAAAACATTTAAAGAATTTTAATATTAAAATTTATTGACTAAAAAAAATTTTAATGTTAGAATTTTTTTTAAGAGGTGATTAAAGTGGCAAAAAATACAAAGCAAACAACGGTTCATATTGATGAGACGCTACTTAAAGAAGTTAAGAGAATAGGAATTAACGAAAATAAAAGTATATCCCAGATAATAAACGAATCAATAATAGATTATGTATTAGTATACAGAGAAAATGAAGATAAAGAAAAAAATGAACATGATAAGAATCTAAATGAGACAATAAATGCATTTAAAAAAGAAGAAGCAAAAAGAATTCAAGCAAAAAGTGCTACTAGAACTATAGCAGAAGCAAAAAAACGAGTTCTTTATTAAGAAAAACAAAAATCGGTACAAATTAAGCACCGATTTTTTATATTTAAAAAAGTATGTAAATTTGCATTCGGTGCAGGATGTGCAGAATATAACTTGATTAATAAAGAACTTCAAAAATATGCTGAAAACCATGAAAACTGTTATTTTGTCACAGGAGATACCTTATTTTTAAGTCCAGATGGTATCCATATTAATACGTAATCCAAAAGAAAATATATTGCTTTAGAACAGTTTACACTTGGGGAAATTACATATGAAGAAGTTTTGAAAGAATTCTAAAAGATACAAATTCCAGTTTGTGTGACAGAGAAAAATATGAATGTTTAGAGGTGAAATTATTATATGAAAAAATATATCGCATTATTAAGAGGTATCAATATAGGTGGCAAAAACAAGATAGTTATGTCTGAATTAAAAGCAAGCTTTGTAGAACTTGGTTATTCAGAAGTTTCTACATACCTTAATAGCGGCAATGTTATCTTTTTAAGTGAAGTAGATGATAGCAAGGTTCTCTCAAATACAATAGGATTGATGATAAAAAAACAGTTCGAATTGGAGATACCAGTTTTTATTATTTCACAAGAGGAGTTAGAGGATATATTAAATAATGCTCCTAATTGGTGGGGAGATAACAACAAAGAAATATATGATAACCTTATTTTTATGTTTCCTGCCTTATCTTATGACAAATTTTATGATGAGGTTGGAAATCCTAAAGAAGAGTATGAAAAAGTATATCATTATAAAAATGCCATTTTTTGGTCTTTTAGTCGTAAAGATTATCAAAAAACAAATTGGTGGTCAAAGACTGCCAGTTCAAATGTAAGCGATAAGATTACAATTCGCACAGCAAATACAGTAAGAAAAATAGTTGGAATGTGATAAAAGGCAGAAAATTCTATATAAAATAGTTTTGTATAAAAAGTATAAAATCCGGTTAATAGACAAATAGAACTATATTGTTACACAGACAAAGCGAGTCGGATTTAGAGTGGAAATATAAGGATTTGCGTGCAGTTGCACGGTGTACCTGTCAAAAGCAAACAGCCGATAAACCTGAAAAATAGGGATATATCGGCTGTTTGAAAACTTATAAGAAGATAGTCAAAAGTTATGCTGTTTTTATTGATAAAATAAGCTTAAAAATGAATCTAGAAATATTTATATGATTCTGGAAATATTTATATTTATTCTTTAAATTAAATCACCAACAACTTTTACTTTTATAAGAAGTGCATTACCAGGAAGGTATGCAAGCGGAACATCTTCTATATTTAATACTTCTATAGTATCTTCTTTAGCACCAGCTTTTAGAGCTTTATTTACAGCCTCTTTTTTTGCATCTTCTATAGCATCTTCTCTAGACATTTTATCTAAACTGTATACTTTTTCTACATCTCCACTTATTTGACCCAAAGCTGCACCAATAGCATTTGCAGCAGTATAGTGAGGAGGTCTTATAACATTACTTATACCTTTTAGTTTTTCAGGAACAATTATACTTCCTCCACCAGTTAAAACCAATTCAACATCCTCTTGACTAGTTTTCATTTGGTCTACAGCATCTTCTAGTTTTAAAACCACCTTTTTATATACCTCACTACAATACTCCTTATCTAAATTTTCAACATTACTTTTTCTATCTTCAAATGCCATATCTAGCTTTGTAACAACATCTGATAAAGTTAAAGTATCTCCACCAAATATTATTGCATCTTCAGTTATTTTATATCCTACACTTTCAGGACCTATCTTTATATTATCTTTCTCCCCTTTTACACATGTCCCACCAGCAAGACCAATAGTTAAAACATCTGGCATTCTAAAGTTTGTATGTACTCCTCCAATTGTAACTGGAATTGATGATTCTCTAGGGAATCCATTGTATAGTACACCTAAGTCACTTGTAGTTCCTCCAACATCTAGTACTATTGCATTTTTTACTTCTGATAAGAAAGAAGCCCCTCTTATAGAATTTGTTATTCCACATCCAATTGTAAAAATTGGGTATTTCATTGTATACTCTAAATTCATTAATGTTCCATCATTTTGACTAAAATATATTTGAGCATCTATACCTAAATCTTTAAGTGCTTTTTCAAATCCTAAAGATACAGCTTTTCCTACTTGAGATAATGCAGAATTTAAAATAGCTCCATTTTCTCTTTCTAATATACCTATATTGCCTATTTCATTTGATAAGGATATAGGAATATCCCCTAAAATTTCTCTAACCCACTTTGCAACTTCTTCTTCTTGTTGTTTATTTACTGGAGCAAATACTCCACTTATTGCAACACTTTCCACTTTGTCTTTTATTCTATTACAAAATTCTACAACTTCATCCTTACAAAGTTCATTTATCTTTCTACCATCGAACTCATATCCACCAGATACCAATATTGAATCTAACTCTATTTTTTCTCTTAAATCTTCTGGCCAATCTATAAAAGGAAGAATAGCAGTAGTTGCTGGTTTCCCTATTCTTATCATAGCTACATTATTAAGTCTTTTTCTTTCTACGATAGCATTTGTACAATGAGTTGTTCCAAGCATAGCATATTTTATTAAAGAATGGTCAATTTTACTTTCATCTATAACTTTTTTTAAGGCATTGTAAACACCAGTTTCAACATCTTTTGTAGTTGCTACCTTAACTGAATGAATTACTTTTAATTCCCCATCCAGTATACAAGCATCTGTATTTGTTCCTCCAACGTCAATTCCTACACGATACATCAAAATTTCCTCCTAAACTTTTATTTTCCTTGTAATTCTTCTACTGTTTTATATTCCACATCATATCCAAAGTATCCAGGTCCAACTGTCTCAATTCCTTTTTCTGTTCTCCACTTTTCATTACAAGGAAAAGCTACTACCATAACACGAGAACCATATTTTATTCTTTCTGTAGTTATTGGAAATCCAGTTTCTAAGTCTAATACTGCTATTAAATCTGGTGTAATACAAAGTGGTGTATCACCTTTTTTTGCAATTAAGTTCTCATTTTGGAATAATATGGAATACTCTCCATCATATTCATTAATCCCAGCAAAAAAGGCATGTCCTCTAGTAAATCCACCTTTTAATTCTCTTTTAATATCAATTACTTTCCCTTCAAATAATTTGTATCCATTTAATTCTTTTAGTATATTCTCAACAGCACCTTTTGAATCAGATTTATTTTCAAGTAAAAAACCTCCTATAGTTTCAGCTATTGTAAGTGTGTTACCTATAGCAGCTTTTTTAACTTGAGCTCCACTTAAATTATAGTCACTGATAGAAGAACTTCCTCCCATTTCTACAGTTAAAGTTCTAGCTAATCTTTCTGACCAAATTCCATCCACAGGATAAAGTATAGCAGAATTACCTTTTTCATCAGACATTACAGCAGGAGATGCCTCATATCCTTCAAGATAAAAAGTTACCATTTGGGCTTCAGGAAAGGCTCTACCCATGGAATCTGCATCTAATATAGGGAGCCCTTTTTTGGCAGCAACTGCTATCGGCATAAGCGAGTTTATCCCTCCTATTTCTATAGGAATTATAACATCCACTTTTCTGTTTAATAATTTCTCCATTATCTCTAAAGGTGTAGTTAATTCTACTTCTGAAAGTAATTTTTCTATTGTAATTACAGGAGAACCCATACCAGATACTGGAACTACCAAAGCATCATCATCAAGTTCATCCAAGCTTATTACTTTTACAGGACCATACTTTTTAATTGCTTGTTTTGCAACCAATTTACCTACATATGGGTCACCCCCACCTCCAGTTCCAAGCACTGCTGCACCAACTGCTATTTTATCCACACTTTCTTCTGTTAAAAATCTCATGTTACTTTCTCCTTATATTTCAAATTTATTTTATACTTTATAAACAAATTTCATTATACTGCTTCGTCTATTTCTTGCTTATTTTCTGTTGAACAGAGCACTTTTCCAATAATAGATTGTACTACAAACCCTGCTATAAATCCATCTAACGGAGCTATAGTAGTAAGAGTTATAAGTCCATATGTTGAAAGATAGGTTATTAATATACCAATTATCCAAGACACTATTGAACGTTTAACTATTGGTTTATATAATACACCTTTATCAAAACCTTTAAGTTCTTGCTTTACTATGTAATATTCCGCTGTATATACACCACCAACAGGTGCAATTACAATTCCAAGTAAATTTAAAAATCCTATAAAACCTTCATATATTCCAAATACAGCTAATAACGTTGCTACAATACCAAGAACTATAGTTAATACTTTCTCAGGAGCCTTTTTAAATACAAGAGCTATACTTAGTGATGCAGAATATACATTACTTGTATTTGTAGTCCATTGAGCTAATGTAAGTACAATTATACCTGGTATAGCAATTCCTAATGTAATAAAAATTCTCATAATATCTGAAGTTCCCATACATTTTACTAATACTATCGAAACTATTATCATAAAGGCATTTCCAAATTGTATTCCTAAAAAACTTGAAAGTGCACAATCTCTTCTACTTTTAGCCCAACGGCTTATATCAGGAGACACTATTGCACCAACTATTATTATACTCATTGACAAAGAAACTCCACCTGCAAAGGTCATAGTAGATTTCATATTATCATCAACTGGAATTCCATTAGCTCTAAAAGCTAAAAATATAGTTAACATCATAAGAACTAATAAAAATGGTACTGAATACACACTCAACTTTTCCATTGCCTTATATCCATAAATTGCAGTACTCATCATCAAGAGACCACCTATTAGGCTTAGAATCTGCATACTCACATCTAGATTAAATATATCTTTTATTATTATCTGTGCATTTTGGGCAAAGAAACCTACTTGAACTCCAAACCACCCTAATAAAGATACCCCTATAACTAGAGAAAATATTTTTGCTCCAGCTTCTCCAAATACATACTTTGTTATCATAGATGTAGATAAACTTGTAGATGAACCAACCAAAGAGCATATAGTATACAAAATTGCAGAAAAAAATGAACCAACAACTACTGACAATATTGCTTGTTTCATTGGCATACTCTGTGCCAACTCAGCCCCTAAAATAACAGATGATAAATCCACACCTATTGCTACTAAAACTGAAAACATAGCTACCCAACCACGTTTTTTATTCTCTGGAACCTGCTCCAGAGCATAGTTAATTTTTTCTTCTTCCATTTTCATCCCTCCATTTAAATCGTAAGTCCACAGACTCTAGCATATTTTACAATTTTCTAATTTATAAATTTATTAACTATCATATTTTTATACTTTTCATTTAATATATAGTTTTAAATTTTCTGAAATAAGCTTCTAAATAAAAAACGCCTCTTGGAAAAATCCAAGAGACGAATATAAATCCGTGTTACCACTCTTATTAGTAAAAATTAATTTTACTCACTCATTTTCTTAAGGCGAATTAAACCACTATTATAATACAATTACAATAGTATTCTCCAAAGTTCTTTTCACATAAATTCCAATATTAGTTCTCAGCTAAACCTAACTCTCTGTAAAATTCCTTCATGTTACTTTCTTCTTCTACGAATATATAATATTGATTTGTAGTTAATTTATGATTTATATCATAATATATATGCAATATTTTGTCAACTTAAAAAGTCAATTACTTACATTTTTTAGTTTTATATGTAATTTTTTATATTATTACTATACTTATATTATGTATTTTTTTTAATTTCATCAAATTTTATATCATATTTATATTCTTATACATCTTTATACATTACTTATACATCCATTTATTTGTATCATGAAAAATTCATTTAACATATGCTTTGTATATTTAGATAAATGTCTTTCAACACCAGACATCTCTACATACTTTCCAATAAACCATAACCAATAACCATCTGTAAACATGCCTAAACTACCTTCTAACTCTGGACCTAATATTTTCTCAAAAACATTGATAGTATCTGAATATTTTAAAAGGAACACCTTATTTGTGGCGTTCCATAGTATAATGCTTTATTAAATTTTTTATTGAATTATATCTATTGAATCTCCAACATTTATAATACCTTCCTTTATAACTTTTACAAAAATTCCCTCTCGTGGCATTACACAGTCACCTGTCAATTTTTTAATTTCACATCCATTGTGACATTTTTTCCCTATTTGAGTTACTTCAACTTCACATTGCCCTATTCTTAACTTTGTGCCAACAGGCAGGGAAAATACTTCTATTCCCTCTGTAGTTATATTTTCAGCAAAATCTCCAAATTTTAATTGGTCAAAACCTCTCATTTTCATTTTATCTATGCTTTCTTTTCCAAGTAAACTTATCTGACGATGCCAGTTCCCTGCATGTGCATCTCCAACTATCCCATGATTTATTTTTAGCTCTGCACATTGCACAGGAACTTTAACTACACCCTTTTTTTCACTTATATTTATTGATATTACTTTAGCCATATTCCCTCCAAATTTTCACCCAATATCCTTAAATTATTCAAACTTAAAATCACCTGATTTTCCACCAGTTTTCTCCACAAGATGTATATTACTTATAACCATTTTTTTATCAACTGCTTTACACATATCATAAATTGTAAGTGCTGCTAAAGAACATGCACTTAAAGCTTCCATTTCTACTCCAGTTTTTCCAAGAGATTTACAAGTTGCGAATATCCTAATAGCAGACATAGAATCATCTATATCAAATTCTAAATCACATCCAACTAATTTAATCTGATGGCACATCGGTATATTTGAAGATGTATTTTTAGCTCCCATTATACCTGCAACTTGAGCTACAGATAACACATCTCCTTTTTTTATCTGACCATTTTTTACTTTTTCTAAAGCTTCTTGACTGAGAGTAATTGTAGCTGTTGCCACAGCTGTTCTTTTAGTATCATCTTTTTCACTTATATCCACCATCTTGGCATACCCTTTTTCATTTATATGTGTTAACATTCCTTATCCTCCAATTTCATACATACGCCTATTTGTATCACTACATTTGTTTTCTATTAAATGATGCTTTTCTGGTTTTTGTTTTATTATATCTTTCATAGATTCTCTAAATAACAATGGTTTATGTAAAAATGGTTTTATATCTATTTCCTCTTTTGAATGTAGACATAATTTTATTGCACCACTAGAAGTAAGTCTAATACGATTACAAGTGTTACAAAATGAACAGCTTAACGGAGTTATAATTCCTATTCTTCCTTTAGCTCCTTTAAACATATAATATTCTGCTGTACTTTTTTCATCATTTTTAACTTTATATAAACCATATATTTTTTCAATCATTTCTTTTACATTAAAATAACCCTTTTTATAAACTCTATTAGCCTCACCTAATGGCATAAGCTCTATAAATCTTACATCGATTGGTGATTTAACTGTTAAAAACATAAAATCTTTAAGCTCATCATCATTAAACCCACTTATAGCAACGCAATTTAACTTTACTTTTATACCTAAATTTAAACAAGATTCAATTGACTTTAAGACATCTTTTAAGTTTCCACCTCTTGTTACGGATTTATACTTATATTCCTTCAAAGAGTCTAAACTTATATTTACTTTATTTAGACCACATTTTTCAAGCTCAAATATTCTATCAGAAAGCCCAATAGCATTAGTGGTCATTCCTATATTGTTTATTCCACATTCTTCTTTTGTAAATTTTATAAGTTCATTCAATTTAGGATATAAAAGAGGTTCTCCTCCAGTAAATCTAACTTTTGTTATACCTTGTTCTGCCATAGCCTTTATAATGAATTTGTAATCTTCAAAACTTAGATTTTCATTTATATAATTTTTATCAAATTTTACATCTGGTGGCATACAATAGACACACCTTAAATTACACTTATCTGTAAGTGAAATACGAAGGTAGTCTATTTTTCTTCCATACTTATCAATCATACTCTATCTACCTCTTTGTCTATTTTTTATCTATCTAGATTATATACTATTTACTTTTTTTAGTGGCACATTCTGTAGCTTCTCCTTTTAATATTTCTATGCCATGGTCTAAAACATCAATTATAAAACTTAGATTTTCAACTGCACCTTTGGGACTTCCAGGTAAATTTATTATTATAGAATTATTTCTTATTCCACTCACACCCCTACTTAGTATAGCTTTTTTGGTAATTTCTGTAGATTTCATTCTCATGTATTCGCTTAGACCTGGTATCTCTTTTTCTAACACTTCCTTAGTTGCTTCTGGAGTTATATCTCTTTTTGAAAAACCAGTTCCACCATTAGTAAGAATTAAATCTATTTTATTACCATTGCAAAGTTTTATAATATTTTCTTTTAGCATTTCCTTATCATCTTTTATAAGTACATATTCAGTAACTTTGTAAGCTCCTGTATTTTCAACAAATTCAGTTAATTTTTTTCCTGTTATATCTTCTCTTTTTCCTTCATAGCCTTTATCACTAAGTGTTACAATTGCAACATTAAACATATATTCTCACCCCTCTATACATTGATTAAGTCCCTATAAATAAAAATCTCTTTTAATAAACCCTACTATCTTTTATTCACTTTTTTCTCAGTAATATAACATATTATATTTATTTTTTTAATTATATCACCTATAATACATACATTTTTTATTATTCCAACGTTCTCAAAATGAAGATATTACTTCATAACTGTATCAAATATAAAACTAATTATATATGTAATTTATATAACGCATGTACGAGTACTTTCAATTTCTATAATTATTATAACATTGTCCATATTTTTCTCTACCAATAAAATTTTTAAAGTCTATGCCATACATTATATAATATAATTTTACTTATTTATATAATATCATCCTAATTTTATTGTCATAATAATTAAAATTCTTTCTCATATTAGTTCTTTCAAATAAAAAAAGGCATCCATAAAACTTTTAAAAGATACCTCTTTTTAACTATTTATATTTTATTTTTCAACCACATCATTATCATCTTCTAAAACAACTGCTGTTCCATAAGCAAGCATTTCTGCTGCACCTTGCATAACTGAAGCTGAAGATAGTCTAAATGCTATTACTGCGTTTGCACCTTTAGCCTCTGCATCCTCAACCATTCTACCTATGGCAATTTGTCTTGCTTCAGTAAGCATTTCATTATATCCAGTAAGTTCTCCTCCAACAAGATTTTTAAAACTCGCTCCTATATCTTTTCCAACATGTTTTGCTCTTATTGTACTACCTCTCACTAACCCTAGAACTTCTGATATCTTTTTTCCTTCTACTTTTTCTGTAGTTACTATTAACATAATATATCAACTCCTTAGTCTCCTATTTAATATATTATATCATGTAGCTCACAATTTTTTAACAAATATTGCAATTTAACGTTTTATTAACTAATTTATATTATAAAATAATATGTTTTATTAACTAATTATATTTTTATTATTAAAATACATAAATTTATCTAGTTAACTCATCATATAAACTTAAATTATATTCTATATTTAATTTTAAATCTTTAGTCTTTTTAATCATCATTTCACTAAAACTTCCTTTTTCAAACCACATATTTTGTATATCCAAAAGCTCTACTTCTTCTAAAATTACATCCATCTTGGATTGTTTGTCAATAATGGCTACAACATCAATATTGTGTGGAACGTCTTTTAAACACTCATACACGTCTATACCTTCAATAGGTTTCTTCTCTTCATCTATAGCAACAACTTTGTACATATTCTTTCTAAGTTCATCTAATATTTTATATGCTTTACTTTCTTCATCGCTATTATTTAATATTACTGCCCAAGAATCGCATTTAAGTAAATTCATAAACTCTCCTCCATATAAATCCTACTCTATTTTACAACTATAGCTAATTAAACTTTAGTTAATTTTTCATACTCATCAACAGTGTTTACATTTAAAAATAAACCTTCATCATCAAAGTATATATAGCTTTTATCTATTTTGTCTATAAAGCTTCTGAGCTTTAAATCATTTTCCCCTATACATAAAGATACTTTATTTATTATACTCTTTTTATATCCAGAACACAATGGTTGTAACTTTCCATTTGTCACTGAAATCACACTTTTGTCATTCATTTCATTAGCTATTCTTTCGACAACTTCACTGTTTAGATATGGCATATCACATGCAATTGTAACTATATCATACTTTGCATATTCAAGAGCAGTATATATACCTCCAATTGGACCAACATCTTTTACTATATCATTATAAACTCTAATATCATATTTAGAATATAATTCTTCATTATTAGATATTATTATTACTTCATCAAAATTTTTAAATACTCCTATTGCAATTTCAATAAAAAGCTTTTCATGTAGCTCTAGAAAGGCTTTATCTCTTCCCATTCTAGAATTTTTTCCTCCAGCCAAAATCACACCTGTTTTCTCTATACAAATCGCCTCCTCCAAAATAATTTTATTTAATTTATATATATTTGAAAAATGGCGCATTAGCGCCACTTCAATATTTACTTATTACTCAAAGATTTGAATAATCTTTTCTTTAAATGCATTCATAAGCTTTTCTTTTTCTTCTAAATATTCACCATAGAACTCATATTCTCTACATATACAATTTATAATTTCACTTGATGTGAAGTTTATTTTTTCAAGATTATAGTTATATAAAATTTCAACACTATCAATCTCACTTATGCTATTAAATATACAATCATACATATCTTCAATTATAAACTTACTATCTTCTTCAAATTGGCATAGTAGTTGTTCCCTATTTTCCTCTAGTAACACATTTTCTTTTATAAACTCTACAAAGTTTTCAAAGTCTTCTGTATTGTTACATGGCTCTATTTCAAATAATATTCTAAAAAACAGATTCCATGGAAATTCCGTGTTTAATCTACTTCTAAAGTGATTTCCTAGTTTTTTGCAAAATTTGTCATCAAATGTTGGTTCTCTTTCAAATTCTATTTGCTCATTGAAATCTATATCCTTGTTTACAATTTCATTCAATCTTGCAAACTCATCAAGCATAAAACTACCTAGAACGTCATCACTTATGTCCTGTTTATTAAAAGAATAGCTTAATATAGTCTCACATGGTTTTTTAAAATCCACAACAAAACCTATACTTTTGTTCATCTTTTCAGAAAAAGCATCATATACTAGTTTCGCAAATAATTTTTCAATTTCTTTTTTGCTTACTTTCATATTAAAAGACTTTCCTGAATGAAAGTTTTTATAAATACTTAAAAGCTGATTGTCTATCATAGTAAGATTATTCTTTATAGAGTCCATCATATCCTTTATAAATTTGTCAGCAAGTAAATATGTATTATTTTTATAAATTATTTTATGTTCTATTTCGCTCCAAAACACATTTACAAGAGATTTAATTTGAAGTTCAAATTTTACTTCTCTATCTAAATACGTAAAAACTCCATCTATTTTATATATTTCAAATCCATTTTTTTGCTTATTAGGTTGCCTTTCAGATAATTTTAATTTAATATTCTTATTTTCTTTATTATAGTAGTTTATTTTGTCATCTGTTTTATTAAAATACCTTCTCAAAAGCCTATATATCTTGTTTTCATCCTCAATAAATCTGCACTCAATTCTTAAACCTATTAAGTCAGAAACATTATGAACAAGATTACTTGCTTCACCATATTTTTTTAAATATCTATTTCTAATTATTTTTTCTCTTAAACTTGATTCTGATTTTATTCTAGAGGTTACATTTATATATTCTTGGTTCTTTTCATCCAAAATATTTTCAAAATACTCTTCTATTTCATCTGATATGGTTTCTAATGTTGGTGATATTGACCTCAACATATCGATAGACTCTTCAATAAAATCAAATTCTTTTAATCCCATAAATTTTTACGCTCCTATATTTAATAACTGTTAGTTATTTCAGTTCTTTATATTTAATTACACTATTATTTTAACATTTTTTCTTACCATAAGTAAGTATTCTCCAAAAACCTTCATATATATTTCAAATTAGCATTAATTTATTTAGTTTTTTTACTTTTAATTTTATTTTTTTTACTAATTTGACATATAAAACGAGAACCAATAGACTAAATGAGTACACTTCAAGAAATTGAGCGAGAAAATATACATTTGTTACGAAATTTTGTCATTTATTATATAAAAAATATTTTTTATATTATCATATGAAATAGATAAAAATAAAAAATTAATACTTAACCAAATGAAAAATATAACAATTAAAACTATGTCCAATTAGGTAATAACTCAAAACATCAGTAAATATATTTATTTCTAAATACAAAAAATAAATTACCACTAATTAGTTTAGTGGTAATTTATTGAAAATATATTATTATTTTATATAATTAATTACTAAATATCTTAAATAAAACTGTACTTAATTAAAACCCTATATATATACCTATTGTTAAAAAGACTAGAGATACAGCTGTTAAAATCAACAATATAGGCATTATAAATCTTACCCATTTTGAAAATGGAATATGAGCCACTGCAAGTGCTCCCATCAGTACTCCTGAAGTTGGAGTTATGAAGTTTGTAAGACCTACACCAAATTGATAAGCGGTTACTATCACTTGAGCTGATATATTAACTAAATCACCAAGAGGAGCAAGCACAGGTACTGTAAGTGAAGCAAGACCTGAAGATGATGGTATTAAAAATGCCAATGCAGCCTCCAAGAAGAATGATAAATATACAAATATGACCTTTGGAAGTCCACCTAAAAAAGCTGCCGCGGAATTTAATATAGTATCTATTATAAATCCATTTTGAGCGATTATTACGATTCCACGAGCTAAAGCTATGGCAAGAGCTGCTGATGCTAAATCTTTTGCTCCATCTATAAAACTTTCTGAAATTTCAATTTGAGACAATCTACCAACCAAACCAGAAAGTACACCTATCGCAGCAAAACACATTGATATTTCTGGAATATACCATCCTTGACTTAAAACACCCCAAATCATTATTGCCATCCCTATTCCAAATATAGCAAGAACAGATACTTCCTTAAAAGTAAATTCTTTTATTTCTGTTGAAGTTTGATTAAGTATTGATTTATTATTTTTATCTATCTCATATACTATTGAACTTTCAGGATTTTCCTTTACCTTTTTAGCATAGTACATGACAAATGCTATACTGATTAATATATAGGCTATAAAAATAACTACTCTGTAAGCTACTCCTGAACCAGGAGCAAGTTGAGCTAATGCCTGTGCAATACCAACTGAAAATGGATTTATTGTTGACGCTGCTGCTCCTGCTGCCGCTCCTATAAATACGATTGCTATAGCGGTTAGAGAATCATATCCTAAGGATGTCATAAGCGGAACAAATATCATATAAAATGGTAATGTCTCTTCTGCCATCCCAAATGTAGTGCCTCCAAGTCCAAATAAAATCATTGATATTGGAATTATAAGAAGTTCTTTTCCCTTAAACTTAGATATAACTGATGCTATTCCTGCTTCTATAGCTCCAGTCCTATTTACAATACCAAAAGCACCTCCAACTATTAAAACAAAACCTACAACCTCAGCTGAATCAATAAAACCTTCTATTGGTGCTTTAAAAACATCTGCAAATCCTTGAGGATTACTTTCTACATTTTGATAAGTCCCTGGTACAACTACCATTCTGCCTTCTACATCTTCTCTACTAAATTCACCACTTGGTACTATCCAAGTCAATATTGCCATTAAGACTATTAGTAAAAATATTATTGTAAAAGTGTGTGGTATAATAAATCGTTTCTTTTTACTGTCAGTCATTATAATGTCCTCCATACTTTACTAAAATTTAAATCTTTCTAGGATATTGTTTAATCTCTCTGACTAAAGTTTTCCCTTTTTACAATTTTTTATTAGCAAAGATATAAAATAAAAAAGAGTATATCTCAAAAGAGTAAACAATTCAAAATTAATTATAATAAACAATACAAATACATAAACATTAGATTAACATTAGAATGCTATGCTACTATCAAAGTTAAGAAGTAGAAATAATATCTTACATTTAAAACATAGCATTAACATTGAAATGTTATATTTGTTTAAAATAAATAAATTACTAGTATATAATTATAAAATAAATAATATTTAAGGAGGAATAAATTCATGAAAAGGCAAAAAAAATTTTTAGTTATATCAGCTGTTTCATTATGTCTATTAGGTACTTTGCAGGTATATATAAGCCAAAACAATAATATAAAAGCCGAACAGCAAAATATAATAAATGAGAATGAAACTGTAAAAGTTCAAAGAGGAAATATAAAAACAGTTGTAGAAGCAGGAGGAAAAGTTTCTTTAAGCGATAAAAATGGAACAAATTCAAATTCAATAATAATAACATTATCAACAAACCAGTATGATATATCTAAGTTACAAATAAACCAAACTGTTAATGTAAAATTAAAGGCATTTCCAGATGACAATATCATCGGTAAAATAACTGAAGTATCTAATAAAGCTAATGAAGGTAACAATCCTACATATACAATAACTGTATCAGTGGATAATCCAGTAATGGAATTAGGAGAAAATACTCATTCAAACGTGACTGTTAGAAAAGGTCCATCTAAAGAGTATATGGAAGAAAATAAAATAGAAAAAGGAGAAGTATTTTATATATTAGAAAAGAAAAATAACTGGGTCAAAATTAGATTAAAAAATAACACTGAAGGTTGGGTATCAAAAGCTACAGTTAAATCAAAAGGTTTAGAAAAAGAAAACATAAAGTCAAACATATCTAAGAAAGAGGTAATCCTTAGAAAAAGTAATTCATCAGGAAGTAAAAATCTTAGAAAATTGGTTCAAGGTGAAAAAGTTAATATAATCGATAAAAAATATAATTGGTATAAGGTCGAATTGAGTGATAAAACAACTGGATGGTTACAAGAAGAAGATTTAATATTACAAAAATTAATAGATGGTATGTCTGTAACAGGTACAATATTAGTACATGAAAGTAAAAATATATTAAAAGTACCTATATCTACAGTTCAAAAAGATGAAAAAGGTTATTATGTAACTATCGTAAAAACAAATGAAAAAAGATACATAGAGGTAGGTGAAAGTGATTCAGAAAGTATAGAGGTTACAAAAGGTCTTTCAGATGGTGAAATTGTAAGTATACAATCACCTGTAAGTTCAAATGAAAATCCAGAATCAAACCAAAATATGGATAGGCAAGTAGATTAGAGAGGTGATAATTTATGAGTAATTATGTAATACAGGCCAGAGATTTAGTTAAATCTTATAGTATAGGAACTGAAAAAATAACAATTCTAAAAAAAGTTTCATTGAATATAAAACATGGAGAATTTGTATCTATAATAGGTCCATCAGGTTCAGGAAAATCAACTTTTATGAACATTATAGGATGTCTGGATTTAGCTGAACAAGGGGAATATGTATTGGATGGTAAGAATATAACTTCTCTAAATGAAGATGAACTGAGTACAGTAAGAAATAGGACAATAGGATTTATATTTCAAAATTTCAACTTATTAAGTAAACTATCTGCTTTAGAAAATGTGGAATTACCCCTTATATATCAAGGTAAGACACCAAAAGAACAAAGAAAAATAGCATTAGATTGTCTCAGTAGAGTTGGATTAAAAGATAAAAAACACAATAAACCAAATCAATTATCTGGAGGTCAACAACAAAGGGTGGCTATAGCTAGAGCTTTAGCTACAAATCCACAGATATTATTAGCTGATGAACCAACAGGTGCGCTAGACAGTAAAACGAGTGAAGAAATAATTAATATATTAGAAGGTCTAAACAGAGAAGGTAAAACTATAGTTATAATAACTCATGACATGGACATAGCAAGAAATGCTACAAGAATGATAAGAATAAAAGATGGTGAAATTTTTGAATAGGAGGTGTCGTAGATGAACCTTTTTCCAATAATAAAGATGGCATTAAGAGAAATCAAGTCCAATAAATTGCGTTCATTTCTTACTATATTGGGTATATCGATTGGTACGGCTAGTGTAATCCTATTTGTTACTATATCTATAGGCAGTAAACAGAGTATGTATAAGAGTTTTGAATCAAAGCCCTTAGACCTTATAACTATAAGTGTGTACGGTGATAAAAAGATAAGCGAATTTGATTTGAAAGTTCTAAAAGGTAGTGCTAATGTAAAAGAAATATCACCAGAAATAAGTGAATCTGCAACTGTTAGTTATGATAAAAAAGATAGCAATAGAAATATAGTTGGAACAGATGAAAATTATGCAAAATTAAATAATCGTGAACTTCAAAGTGGAAGATTTATTATGCCAATTGACGATGATAAATCAACAAAAATAGCTGTATTAGGTAGTAAGGTTGCTAGTGATTTATTTCCATCAGGAAATGCTCTTGGAAAGACTATAAACATAAAAGCTATACCTTATAAAATTATAGGCGTATTGAATAAAATTGATGAAAGTTATGAGAGTCCAGAAGATGACAATATATATATCCCTTTTAAAACATCACAAGTTATTTTAGGTCTAAGTGATATATCTAAAATAAATGTAAAAGCTTCTTCAAATGATACTGTGAAATTATTAATGAGTGAGATAAAAACATATTTCAATAAAAAAGGTATGGGAGCAACTGACTTTTATATGTCAAGTAATAAGGAAATGCTAGAATCTATGAAGTCTATGGATGATATTATGAACTTAATGGTTGGAGCAATAGCAAGTGTATCTTTATTTGTGGCTGGTATAGGTATAATGAATATGATGCTAGTATCCGTAACAGAAAGAACTAAAGAAATAGGTATAAGAAAAGCTTTAGGATGTCCAAGAAAGTTTATATTGACTCAGTTTCTAGTAGAATCTCTCACGATAAGCTTTATAGGAAGTATAATAGGTTCCTTAATAGGTATATTTGGTTCTATGCCAATATTAAATTCTATAGGAGCTGAATCATATATAGCATGGAATGTAGTATTTGTAGCAGTAGGATTTGCAGTATTTATGGGAGTAATATTTGGTATATCACCTGCAAACAAAGCATCTAAATTACAGCCAATAGTGGCCTTAAAATCAGAATAAGAATGACCTAATCTTATAAAAAAAGATTTAATGAACAATTTTTAATAGGTTAACTTTTAATAAATACTAATTATATATAGTATAAAATTACTAGAAATACAATAAACTTAACTTAAAGGAGAAGAGTATGAAAATTAATAAAAAATTATCAATAGCAATAATAATATCTATGGTAGCAGTAACTGCAATAGGTTGTGGAGGTAACAAAGACCAATCAAATACAGAAAAAGAAAAATCTGGCATAACTCAGCAAAAAGAACAAGATGTTCCTGAAAATCTAGATTTAAAACCTGAGGATGAGGATAAATTAATAACACCTTCAACACAAAACTAAATAAGTTAAAAATCTTAATTAATAATAGTCTGAGAAAAAGCACTGTTAAATAAAAAATCTATTTCGATTATTAGCATCTTAATTATTAACTTATTCAATAATGACAATAGTATATGATACTTTTATAAATAAAAATCTAATGATTATATATAGCATTAGATTTTTATTTATCATCTATTATGGACATAAAGGTTAAAAGAAATAATAAATTATAGATGATTTATAATACTCATTAAGAATTTAATAATATACAAAACATTATTGTAAAATAATTATTATATTATTTTATTTATAAAAATTATTTTATCTAATTATTTGAGCATATCTAAAGTTAATTAAAAACTATTTTAATTCAGTTAAACATAAAAATAAAATACTTTATTTTCAAATTCAGTATAAACTCTTTTGTGTATAAAAACAGATAAATATCTAATTTTTTTTACTACTTACAAGAATATCAGTAATATTTATAAATATAATACATTTTTTTAGAGTTTTTTTGAACTTTATGGATTTTATGTATATTTGTTATCATATACATATTTATTATAACTCCTACACCAGTACCTATTGCAAGTATACTACCTTCACTTAAAATCCATATAAGAGATGTATGAGAATCAATAATTACACATATAAAAATTACATCTTAAATTTTGAATGAGAAACAAAGCAGTATAAATATAAATATTGAAAATGAAGCCAGATTATACGCTAAAATATTAAAGCATGAATATGAAAAAATAATATATATATAAAAGCTATAAATTTTTCAAATAAATCCTTTAAAAGTTCCTTTTTTAGTGTTTTTATAGTAAGCAGTACCATAACTTTATCTACTATTTAGTATTCTAATCAATCAATAAATACAACAAGATAACATCCTAAAGATAATTTTATTATTCTAAATAAGTCAGTATTGTTCAAATATAAATATATTTTAAATGAATATAATGACGATAATTTATATATCTAAAAAAGAGAACAAATAAAAGTAGACATACATCTGAATTAAAGGTGATATGTGTGAAAGTTGTAATCATTGCTTTTTGCGTAAAAAATACTTTAAAGGAAAAAGTAATAGAAGAATTGAATGTTCCAAAGTTTTAACTAAATTTAGGGAACAAAATCAAGACAATATAAAAAATGAATTAGAAATTTTACTTAGAACAAATCACTTTATTCAAGTAGAAAGAGCCTTCGGTATTACAAAACAATACTATAAATTTAAGAAATCTCTTATGTGCAAATTTCCTCAATATCAAAGTTTAAGATATTAATAAAAAAAGAAGTAATAAAGAATAACATATAAAAATTCAAAAAAGGAGTTGAGGTTAAAATTTGATTAGAAAAAATCAATTTTGAGACAACCCCTTTTTTATTTAAATTAGGAATTCAACATAATATATTTACTAATTCAACTTTTCATTATAATTTGATATGGTTTTTTTAATATTTTTAGATTTCATTATAGTTGACATTACAGCAAAATCATCACAGTATTTTAATGTTTCTTTGACATTGGATGGTAAAATTCCCCCAAGTGCAACTATTTTAATATCAGTAATCTTCTTAGCTTCTTTTAAAAACTCAATCCCTTTTGGATGTAAACCTTCTTTACATTTAGTTTCATATATATGTGATAATGTTATGTAATCTATTTTTATATTTTTATTTCTTATTAATTTTTCTAAATATTCTACTTCCTCTATTTTGTGTAAAGATAATCCCAATATTTTGTTTTTATTAAAATCATACTTATTTTCAATTAAATTCAAGAACAATTTAAAAGGAAGATGGATACCTTGACAATCCGTTTTTTCAAAGAATTCAATGTTGCTATTTATTATAAAGTTAACCTTGAATTTATTTCCACATTTTTTCTGGTTTATATTAGTTTTCAAACTTTCATTTGACATTTGCTCTTGAAAATCTATACAATTTATTTTAGTTTTTATTTCTATATATAATTTTTTTAACTCTTTATATTCTAAATCCTTTTCTCTTATTATTATATTTTCTACACCACTCAATATAGACTCTTTAATAACTTCTAAATATCGCTCTTCACTACATAACCTTCTGTTTGTTATCAAATACATTTAAAATCTTTCCCAATCTTTAAACACATGTTGATAACCAATTGAGTTTAGCATTTTCTCCACATCTTTAACAGTACTTTCATCATTTATCTTAAATTGAGCAGTATCATGTTCATCTTGAGAATGTCCTCCTACATCAGTAGATACACCTGCACTCAATTTAGTTACTCCCAGAGGTATTATATGGCTTCTCATTTCCAAATTCTCTCTAGTCGATATATTTATGGATGCATGAGGGTCAAATAGTCTCATACACACCATAGCTTGAACTAAATCAGTATCACTTATATCTACTAATTCTTCAAAACATCCTTTAAAAGGTCTCATTCTTGGTGTTGAATACGAAAGCTCAATATGAGGATATTTTGTTTTTAAGTATTTCCCATGCAATATTGTAAAGAAAGTTTCTTTTCTAAAATCATTTAACCCTAAAAGCGCACCTATTGATAAAGTTCTCATCCCTGCTTTTGCCCCTCTTTCAGGGGCATCTAATCTAAATTTATAATTTGATTTTGGTCCTTTTATATGTACCCTCTTATATATTTCCTCATCATAAGTTTCTTGGTATACTGTTAACCCTTCAACACCTTTATCTACAATATACTTATATTCCTCTACTTCCATTGGATAAACTTCTATACCTATAGAGGGAAATTTCTCTCTTAATATTTCTACAGCCTCACCTATATATTCTACACTTGAGTGAAAACTACTTTCTCCAGTCAAAACAAGTAGATGTTTAAAACCTTCTTTTGAAATTGCATCTCCCTCTTCTCTAATTTCATCCATAGTTAATTTTTTTCTTTTTATTCCACTTTTTATATTATAGCTGCAGTAAACACATTGATTAACACAATAATTTGCTATATACATTGGCGTATATAAACATACAGTTTTCCCAAAATATTGAACACTTAATTTATGTGCTTTTTGTGCCATAGCTTCTAAATGTTTTACAGCAGTTTTAGAAAGCAAATTTAATATATCAAAATCTTCAAGCTTATCTTTTGATAAACTTCTTAAAACATCATTATCAGTAACATTACTTAAATATCCATCAAAATCAAAATCCCTATATTTTTCTATTACATCATAAAAACTCATCACCAATCACCACTTTCTATAAATTCCCTAAAAAACCTGTTAAAGGAGAAGATGCGTTTGCAAACTCTGACACACTTCCTGTTTTTGCGATATATGCTTCTCTTCCTCCTTCTACAGCTAGTTTGAATGCTCTAGCCATTTGTACAGGGTCTCCTGCTGAAGCTATTGCAGTGTTGACAAGTACTGCATCAGCCCCCATTTCCATAGCCTCCATAGCTTGAGATGGCTTTCCAATACCTGCATCCACTATTATTGGTATATCCAACTCATCTATCATTATTCTTATCATTTCTTTCATTTGAAGACCTCTATTTGAACCAATTGGAGCACCAAGGGGCATAACTGCTGCTGCATTAGCTTCTATAAGTCTTCTTCCAGCATAAAGGTCTGGTGTCATATATGGAAGAACTATAAATCCTTCATCAGCAAGTATTTTTGTAGCTTTTATAGTTTCTTCATTGTCAGGAAGTAGGTATCTAGTATCTGATATTACTTCTATTTTTATAAAATCTCCACATCCCATTTTTCTAGATATTCTAGCTATTCTTACAGCTTCTTCTGCATTAGTAGCTCCTGATGTATTTGGAAGTATTGTCATTTCTTTTGGAATATATGTTAATATGTTTTCTTGTTTGTTATCTAAATCCACTCTTCTAAGTGCCATTGTTATTATTTCACTTCCACTTTCTTTTATTACCTCAGGCAATATATTATTTGAACCATATTTACCTGTTCCAACCAATAATCTGCTACTAAATTCATGCCCACCAAGTATCAATTTATCCATATTATTTCCCTCCATGTTCAATTTTTTTAATATTCAATCTTTTTTGTATCTAATTTTAATATTTACATATCTATAAGTATTTGCGTTGCCAAGTTTGCCATGTGATTTGCACAGATAGCAACTCTTGGAGCCATAAGCCCTTCACCAAATTTAGCTTCATTTACAAAATCCCCACATATATAAAACCTGTCTTTTATCTTCTTAGTAGTTATTATATTTGAATCATAATAACCTGCCATACCTGATGATGCTATTAGGTATTTATCTTTTAAATTTATTAATACATAGTTACATACCTGTGCCTTACATGAAGCATCATCAAAAGCTTCAATTATTAAGTCTGAATCTTTAATAGTGTCCATATTATGCTTGTTTAAAAAAATATCCCGTTTATTTAATTTTATAAACGGATTTATTTTTTTTATATTTGCTATCATGGCATCAGTTTTTAGTTTTCCTATATCATCTATAAAATACTGCTGTCTATTCAAGTTAGATGGTTCTACAACATCATAATCTATAAGTAAAAGTTCTCCTACTCCAATTCTAGCTAAAGAGATAGCTATATTGGAGCCAAGTCCCCCCAATCCTAATATAGCAACCTTCCCTTTTTTTAGCTTATTATGTATATTTGGAGTATGTCTAGCAATCAACAAGCTTTCCAACTCATCAAGCGACGGCTTAACTCCCTTTTGTATAAGTGTTAATTTATCATTTTCACAAAGGCGGATATCCGTTTTAATTGGATATCCATTTAACACTAATACATCGCATTTATTATTATAACTATCTCTGACTTTATAAGCAGTTGTATTTTCCTCAACATCTGTTAATAACTCATTTACAAATATTTTTATTTTAACCACCTCCAATAAAGCTAATAAGTTCTACAATATCCTCATCTTTTAATATATATGTATTGTAGTTAGATTCTTCAATTATCTCTAGATTTACTTCGACTACAACTCTATCACTCTTTAAATTGTATTTATTTAATAAATCTATAACAGTCAAATCTTCTTCAAATTTAATTTCTTTGCCATTAACCTTCACTAAACCACCTCCTCTTTTCAAATTTTTTTATTCTAGTCACAAATTATATTAAATTAAGCTCTTCATTGTTTAATATTTTTTTAACTGTTCTCATTGAGCACATTTTTCCACACATAGTACAGCTATCCTCATGAGCAGGAGTTGATTCATCTCTATATCTCTTAGCCTTTTCGGGGTCTATTGCAAGTCTAAACATCTCACACCAGTCTAAATCAGCTCTAGCTTTACTCATCTTATTATCCCATTCACGAGCACCCTTAACATTTTTAGCTATATCTCCTGCATGAGCAGCTATTTTTGCAGCTATTATGCCTTCTTTCATATCATCTAAATTAGGTAATCTTAAGTGTTCTGCTGGAGTTACATAACATAAAAAATCTACTCCTTTAGCACATGCTAAAGCCCCTCCTATTGCACTTGTTATGTGGTCATAACCTGGTGCTATATCTGTAACCAATGGTCCAAGAACATAAAAAGGTGCTCCATGGCACAATCTCTTTTCTAATACTACATTTGCTTCTATTTCATCAATAGCCATATGACCAGGACCTTCTATCATTACCTGTACATTTCTTTCCCATGCCCTTTTAGTAAGTTCCCCTAATACTACAAGTTCTTGAATTTGAACACCATCAGTAGAATCTTTTATACAACCTGGTCTACAAGCATCTCCTAGGCTCAATGTAACATCATATTCCTCACATATATCCAGTATTTTATCAAAATTAGTATAAATAGGATTTTCCTTATTATTTAATTCCATCCATGCAAATAATAAAGAACCTCCACGAGATACTATATGAGTTAATCTTTCATGATTTTTTATTTTTTGGCAAACACTTCTTGTAAGACCTGCATGTATAGTAATAAAGTCCACTCCATCAATAGCATGTTGTCTTATTACATTTAAAAATTCTTCTTCTGTTATGTCTTTTAATTCTTTTTCCAAATATCCCACTGCATCATACATAGGTACTGAACCTATCATTGCAGGTGACATTTCAACCACCTTTTCTCTAAATTCTCTAGTTTTACCATAATTACTTAAATCCATTATAGCTTCAGCTTTCATGTCTATTGCTACTCTAACTTTTTCAAGTTCTTTTTCTATATCCTTACAATCTCTTGAAATTCCTAAATTTACATTTATTTTTGTTCTTAAATTCTTACCTACACCTTCTGCACTTAAAGATTTGTGATTTTTATTAGCTGGTATAACAACTTGTCCATTTGCTATTAATTCCCTTAATTCGTTTACATCTATCTGTTCTTTTTGAGAAACGATTTCCATTTCTTTAGTTATTATGCCTTTTCTAGCAGCATCCATTTGTGTTGTATAATTCATATTACAATCCTCCAAGATTAAAGTTATAGTTTTTGAAAATAAAAAAAGTGCTTCTCCTTGTTTGGAAAGCACTCTTATAATTATATATACATTTAGACAAATTTCCCCTAATATTGAATAATTTATCTATTTATATAACAAAATTATATTAAAAAGCTTCCCTTCGCAAGCATTATCTTGATCAGGTTATTAGGGTTTGTAAGTTACGGCTTTATCTCTCAGCTAGCCAATTCTAGCGCCCCTAGCTCTAATTTTTCATTATTTTTACAAATTCAGTATAACATAGCAAAAATATTAGTTCAACACAATAATACAAATTTTATTTTTTATTATATTAAAAATTATTCTGCTATAATATTATTTTTTAAGCTTTCAAGATAAGAGTCAAGTATCACAGCCCTTATGTTTTCATACTTTATTGAATCTGGAAGTTTTCTTTTTATGTTATTTAAATTATCATAGCCTACTTTTTCGCAAACTTCTAAAATCATTTTCTTTTTATCTTCATTATAAAAATTTTCTAACCCTAATTCAAATGATATGCTATTCCCATCCCTTACATAATCATGCACATATCCAATAATGGTTGATAATGAAACTTCTATTTCTTGACTGATACTTTGTATATCTTTTCCTTGATTCAGTAAATCTAATGCTATTTCATTATTTTTTCTACTTTCTCCATCTAGTATCAACTTCCTTTTACTCTTTTTCTCCCAAATAACATTAATATCATTTTCTTTCACATATTCTTTGACTACATCCAAAATACTAGCTCCATACTTTTCAAATTTTACACCACCTATTCCAGAAATATCTTTTAATTGTTCTTCATTAAGTGGATACCTCCCACTTATTTCTTTTAAAGCCTTATTGGCTAAAACCATATATGGAGGCAATTTCTCCTTTGTTGCATACTCTTCTCTAATGACCAACAGTTTTTCATATAGAGCTTTATCGGTATTGACCTCAAGGAAGTCACTATTAGCGTTCTTCAAATCGACATTTTTTTCATTCATTTTTTTATTTATATTATTTTTTTCGATATATTCTTTAATTACTGTTTCAAAATCTCTACCATATTTTTGATATTTAATTTCTCCTACTCCAGAAATATTTAACATTTCTTCTTTATTAACTGGATAACTACTAGACATAGCTCTAAGTGTACCATCTCCAAATACCATATATGGAGCTATCCTTTCTTCACTTGCAATTGAGTGTCTAAGTTCTCTTAAAGCACTATACAACTCATCTTCTACTTCTAATGATTTTGTCATCACAATCTCTTTAAATTCTACTTTCACTTGTCCTTTTAAAACTTTCATAGACATCTCATTCAATCTTATAGTTGGAAAACTCCCTCTATTTCCATTACCTAGAGTCTCAACTAAATCTAAAAAACCATGAGAAACTAATGTGTTTATAAAATTCTTTAAGTCTTCGCTTGAATAGTCTCTCATAATGTTATATGTAGATAAAGTATTTAATCCAAGCTGTAAAATCTTTTTATTCTTAGAACCTCTAAGTACATCTACAATAGTAGTGACACCATAACTTCTTTTCATTCTAGCTACACATGAAATGACTTTTTGAGCATCTACAGTTTTATCTACTATTTCACCCTCTACTAAACAATTACTACAATTATTACAATTGTCTATATAATTTTCTCCAAAGTAATTTAATATTGCCTTTCTATAGCATGAATTACTGTAAACTAAGTCAATCATATATTGAAGCTTCTTATGTTGAAATAACTTTCTTTCAGGATTTTCAACTCCAATATCAATTAAATATTTTTGTATATGTACATCTCCTGGAGAAAATAAAAGCACACACTCACTTTTTTCTCCGTCCCTACCAGCTCTACCTATTTCTTGATAGTAATTTTCTATACTTTGAGGCATATTGTAGTGTATAACCCATCTTATATTAGGTTTATCAATACCCATTCCAAATGCATTTGTCGCTACCATTATATCCACATTATCATTTATAAAGTCTTCTTGATTTTTACTTCTTTCGTTTTTAGATAAACCTGCATGATATTTTGAAACAGACATATTTCTCTTAGATAACGCATTATATATATTTTCAACTTCCTTCCTAGTTGCAACATATATAACTCCAGACTCATTTTTATGATTTTGAATATAATCTAAAATATACTTATTTTTACTGGATGATTTTACTATATTTATTGATAAGTTCTCTCTATCAAACCCAGTTATATAGTAGTCTGGATTTTCTAAACACAATAAATTTATTATATCAGTTCTTACTTCTTCTGATGCTGTTGCAGTAAATGCTGTGATTATAGGTCTTTTAGGCAAACTCTTTATAAAATCAGAAATTCTTCTATAACTCAACCTAAAATCATGTCCCCATTGAGATACACAATGTGCTTCATCTATTGCAATTTGACTTATATTGTTATTATTTATTAGCTCAAGAAACTCCTGAACATCTAATCTTTCTGGAGCAATATAGAGTATTTTATAATTATTTTTTCTAATATTATTTAATATTTCATTAAATTCTCTACTACTTAATGAACTATTTATAAAGGTAGCACTAATCCCCATAGCTTTTAAAGCATCTACTTGGTCTTTCATAAGAGATATAAGTGGAGAAATTACTATTGTTATTCCATCTAAAATCAATGCTGGAAGCTGATAACAGATTGATTTTCCTCCTCCTGTTGGCATTATAGCTAAGACATCTTTTTTGTTTAGAATAGAGTTTATTATAGATTCTTGACCCTTTCTAAAACTTGTATATCCATAGTATTTTGATAGTATTTCTAAAAGTTTTTTATTCATATATTTCTCTCCTAATTTAAATTAATTAGACTTCTTTTCTGATTATGTTCAAATTTTTATTGTTATATTCACAATCGTGGTATTCCAAAGTTTATACACATTCTATATTATATATTAACATATATTTTCAAAAAAATAGTTTGCAAATTAAAATAATTTATGATACATTCTAAGTATAAATTTAATACTTAATCTTCGGGGTAGGGTGAAATTCCCAATCGGCGGTATAGCCCGCGAGCTAAGGTAAAACTTGGTTGATTTGGTTAAATTCCAAAGCCGACAGTAAAGTCTGGATGGAAGAAGATATTTAATGAGTGTTTTTGTAGAACAATTTTGTTGTACATTTATTTAACAGTTATTGTAGATTATTCTAAACCCTGAGGATTAACTCAGGGTTTTTTGTTTAAAAAATATCTATTTAAACAGGAGGTGTACATATTGTGAATTTTGCGAATCAAAAAGAAAAAGATATTTATTATATGAAAAAAGCCCTTGAATTAGCTAAAAATGGAGAAGGTTTTGTAAATCCAAATCCGTTAGTTGGATGTGTAATTGTTAAAGATAATTACATAATAGGCAAAGGATATCATGAGAAATTTGGCTCTAATCATGCTGAAGTAAATGCTATAAACAGTGCTAAACAAAGTCTAAAAGACTCTACTCTTTATGTAAACTTAGAACCATGTTCTCATTATGGAAAAACGCCTCCTTGTGTTGATAAAATTATCCAAAATAAGATTAAGAGAGTTGTCATATCTACATTAGACCCAAATCCACTTGTTTGTGGTAATGGAGTAAAAAAATTAAAAGATAACAACATCGATGTTACTGTGGGGATATTAGAAGAAGAATCAAGGGATTTAAACGAGGCATTTTTTTATTACATAAAAAACAAAAGACCTCTTTGTATTGTAAAATCAGCAGTAAGCCTAGATGGTAAAATTGCTACAAAGTCACTAGAATCAAAATGGATATCTAATGAATCATCAAGGTATCTAACTCATAAATACAGAAATAAGTACCAAAGTATAATGGTTGGCATAAATACAGTTTTAAATGATAATCCTTTACTGACTTGTAGGCTTAATCAAGAAAAAGTATCTCATCCTACAAGAATAGTAATAGATACACACCTAAAATTGCCAGTTAGTAGTAATTTGGTTAAGGATAAAACCAGTAAAACTATAGTTTTCACATGTTGCAAAGATAGTAAAAAATTATCTATCTTAAAAGAAAATAATGTTGAAACTATAATTTCTCCTTCAAAAAATAACTTAGTAGATTTAGAGTTTGTAATGTATAAATTAGGAGAACTAAACATTGATTCTGTTTTAGTTGAAGGTGGCGCTACTCTTAATGACAATCTCTTTAGAAATAAGTTAGTTGATAAAGTCAAATTATTTCTATCACCCAAGATTATAGGTGGTAAAGATGCACCTACATTCGTTTCTGGAGAAGGAATAAACCGCTTGTCAGATTCAACACAGTTAGTAATCAATAACGTAACCTTAATAGATGGAGATGTTTTGATAGAATCTGATGTTTTAAATTAAATTTTGTGAATACATGTATATAGGAGGTTAGAATGTTTACTGGCATAGTAGAAGAAGTTGGGATACTTAGAAAAATTACTGCTAATGGTAAGAGTGGAAAAGTAACCATACTATCAAACAAAATATTAGATGGCACAAATCTTGGAGATAGTATAGCTGTAAATGGAGTTTGTCTAACTGTTTCAAATCTTGGAAAAAATGAATTTACAGCTGATGTTATGATGGAGACAATTCGTTCCACAAATTTAGGTTCATTAAATGCAAATGACAAGGTAAATCTCGAAAGAGCTATGAGTCTTTCTTCAAGATTTGGTGGTCACATAGTAACAGGTCATGTTGATTGTAGAGGAACTATTTGCAAGTTTGAAAAAGACGAAAATGCAGTTTTAGTAAGTATACGACCTGATAAAAAACTTTTATCATCAATGATACTTAAAGGTTCTGTTGCTATTGATGGTGTAAGTTTAACCGTATCATATTTAGATGATGAAATATTTAAGGTTTCTATTATACCTCACACTAAATTTAACACTACTCTCTTGACAAAGAATGTTGGGGACTTTGTTAATTTAGAAAGTGATGTAATTGGAAAGTATGTTAATAATTTTATGGTCAACAGCTGTAAAGAATTAAATTCTAATACTAATAACTATAAATCAAATATAGATAAAGATTTTTTATTTAAAAATGGTTTTTAAAAATAATAAAGGAGTGAATTACATGTTTAATACTATTGAAGAAGCTATCGAGGATATAAAAAAAGGGAAAATGGTAATCGTGGTTGATGATGAAAGCAGAGAGAATGAAGGAGATTTATTGATGGCAGCTGAAATGGCTACTCCTGAATCAATAAATTTTATGGCTACATATGGTAGAGGTCTAATTTGTCTACCTGCTACTGAAAAGAAATTTAAAAGTTT
This sequence comes from Clostridioides sp. ES-S-0054-01, assembly GCA_021561035.1. Taxonomy (NCBI): domain Bacteria; kingdom Bacillati; phylum Bacillota; class Clostridia; order Peptostreptococcales; family Peptostreptococcaceae; genus Clostridioides; species Clostridioides sp. ES-S-0054-01. The sequence goes on along the minus strand of CP067346.1, from coordinate 1,729,974 downwards.
GAATATACCTCTTATGGTTAGAGAAAATACAGATACATTTCAAACAGCATTCACTGTTACTATAGATGGTGCAGATACTCTAACTGGTATATCTGCATATGAAAGAGCTGAAACTGTAAAATTATTCTGTGATGATAATGCTACAAGTAAAGATTTCAAAACTCCTGGTCACATTTTTCCTTTAATTGCAAAAACTGGTGGAGTTCTTGTTAGAGATGGACATACAGAAGCTTCAGTAGACCTAGCTAGACTTGCAGGTTTTAAAGAGGTCGGTCTTATCTGTGAAATAATGAAAGATGATGGTACTATGGCAAGAGTTGATGATTTAATGATTTTCAAAGAAAAGCATAATTTAAAAATCATTACTATAAAAGACCTTATAGAGTATCGTAAAATAAATGAAACTACTATAGAAAAAGTATCTAGTGCTTTTCTTCCAACAAAATATGGAAATTTTGAAATCATAGGATATAGAGATATTTATTCAAATGAAGAACATATTGCCCTTACTTATGGAAATATAAATGAAGAAAATACTTTAGTTAGACTTCATTCTGAATGTTTAACAGGTGATGTGTTCCACTCTTTAAAATGTGATTGTGGATTGCAATTAGAATCTTCTATGAAGAAAATTGTAGAAAATGGAAATGGAGTTTTAATTTATATGAAACAAGAAGGTAGAGGTATTGGTCTTTTAAATAAAATTAAAGCCTATAAACTTCAAGAAGAAGGTTATGATACTGTTGAAGCAAATTTAATGCTTGGTTTTGAAGAGGATATGAGAGATTTCTATATGGCTGCTCAAATACTAAAAGATTTAAACATAAAAAGTATAAACCTTTTAAGTAATAACCCTGATAAGATAAATCAGCTGGAAAAATACGGAATAAAGATTGAAAATAGAGTCCCTATTAATGAAGAAATTAATGACTTCAATAAGCTATACCTAAAAACTAAGAAAGATAAAATGGGACATCTATTAGATATTATATAAATAAGTTTATGAAGATATTTTTCTACTGAATAATTTTTACAATTACTATTAAATAATATTATAAATATAAATCTATAACATAAAGAAAATTGGAGGAAATAAAAAATGATATATGAAGGAAAACTTATTGGAAAAGATTTAAAAATAGGTATAATAAACTCTCGTTTTAATGAATTTATAACATCAAAACTTTTATCAGGAGCTGAAGACTGCCTTTTAAGACATGATGTTTCTCCAGAAAATATAGAAGTAGTTTGGGTTCCTGGAGCTTTTGAAATTCCTCTTATTGCTCAAAAAATGGCTAAGAGTGGTAAGTATGATGCTATAATATGCTTAGGATGTGTTATAAGAGGAGCTACTTCTCATTACGATTATGTATGTAGTGAAGTCTCTAAGGGAATAGCAAAGGTCTCTTTAGACAATGAATTACCTGTTATATTTGGAATTGTAACTACAGAAAATATTGAACAAGCTATTGAAAGAGCAGGTACAAAAGCTGGAAATAAAGGTTATGATTGTGCTATGAATGCATTAGAAATGGCAAACCTATTTAAGTCTCTAGATTAAATAATATCATTAATAAATATTAAAAATTAGTGTAAAGGATACAAAATACTAAGTACCAAAGGGAGAAACTATCTTTCTTCTTTTTGGTACTTAGTATTTTTAATTTAATCATATATACATTCTTATCAAACAAATTGCATGTCCTTCTAAAATCATACATTATCCATCAAATCTACTTTTAAAAGCTTAAAATAATTACAAATATAACCCTAAACAAAAAAATTGATAACATACTCAACTCCAATTATTTTTTATTTATTGCTGCTTTTTAATTAAAGCATCTTTTATTCTATTTAATGCACCAATTACCTTACTATCGTCTTTATAGCTTCCTAAAATTATTCTCAAATGCCCTTCTCCACCTGGACCATAATTAATTCCATCGTTAATACAAACTTTAGCCTCGTCAACTAAATACTTTTGTATTTCTGATGATGTTCCAAGTTTTGATACATTTATCCAACCTAAAAATCCTGACTCCGGCATCTGCATAGATACATTAGGTATTTCATTGATTATCTTATATGCTTCTTGTCTTCTTTTATCAAAAACTCTTTCAAAATCCCTCATAAAGCTTCTATCTTTAAATGCTTCAATCGTTGCCATTTGAGCCACTGTATTAGTAGCACCTAATACTGTTACTGCTGCTCCATAGTATTTGTCCATTAATTTATCGCTACATACCATATATGCAACTCTAAATCCACTTAATCCCATACCTTTTGATGTTGAAAATATTGTTACTGTTCTTTCAAACATACCTTCTAATGAAGCTGGTGTTATTAATTCATTTTCAAAAGTAAAATCTTCAAATGCTTGGTCACATATTAATATTAAGTCATTGTCTATAATAAATTTAGCTAATTTTTCTAAAGATTCTTTATTAAATACTGTAGTTGTTGGATTATTAGGATGAGTAAGAACTACTAACTTCGTCTTATTAGTTAATCTCTTCTCAAATTCTGTTATATCTATTTGATATCCATCTGATTTCTTTAACTCTATAAATATAGGAACTCCTCCCATTAATTTAGTATTTTGTATATTATTTGGATAGCATGGTGTTGGTATAAGAACCTCATCCCCTTCATTTATAAACGGTAACATTGAGTAATAAAGCCCTGAGTCTGACCCAGGAGTTATTAATATATTTCTTTTAAAATCAACATCTAAATTATTTACTTCTTTTAATTTTTTTGCTATCTCAATTTTTAATAAATCATTACCTATAGGTGCTGTATAATGAGTTGACATATTACTTGATATCGCTAATGTAGCTGCATCTAATATATGTTTAGGTATACAGTAATCTGGGAAAAATGGATCTGCCCATCCCATTAAACTTACACCCTGCTCACCTAATTTTTGATAAGAATCGCCTACATCAGCTTTCTCTACACTTGAAAATAACCCACCCTCTAATCCTTGGAATACTTTTTTCATATGATTATACATTTTTATTCTCCTTTTTATTAAAACAAAGGTGCAAAATAAAATATTACTTTGCACCTAAATTCATTTTTAATTTTTAATTCCTCACTTATTTATATTAAATCTTTTATTTCAGATGCTGCTTCTTCATCTACTATTAATGTGAAGTTAGGATGTAATCTCAATAAAGATGATGGACATAATAAATCTAATGGTCCAAATAGTGTTTGCTTTAATATTTGAGCTTTGTGTTTTCCGTTTACTATCATTATTATATTTTTACAATGCATTATTGTTTTAGGTCCATATGTTACATAGTAATCAAATAATTTTTCTGGATCTCCACCTACAGATTTTGTTAATAGTTTAGCCATATCATCTGTTATATAAGTTGAAACAGCTCTTGTCTCTTCATCAAAAGAGTTAACTGTACCACTAAGATTTCCACAGAAGTGTCCATCCCAACCTAATCCCATTAATACCATGTCTATTCCACCATCAGCTTCTATCTTTCTATCAAAGCCTTGATAATTATTTTCATCTAACACATGTATTCTTTCTTCTGGTATTTGAGCTTCTCTAAAGTACATATTAGTTAAATTTCTTATAGTAACTCCAACCTTTTCGCCTTTTATTGGTATTTCATCGAAGTTATAATAATGTACATTTTCAAAATAAGGTTTATTCTTAACAAATTCAGTTAATATTTCGTATGTTCTTTTTGGTGTTTGACCTGCTGTTATAGAAAGGTTTATTCTTTTATCATCATTGCGGTACATATACTTTAACACCATTTGTGCTGCCACTTGGCTCATTTCTTCATAATCTTTAGTTAAATAAATTTTCATAGTAATCAATCTCCTTTTTGATATGTTAAATAATTTCTCTTTATTATAAGTTAGCGTGTGAATCTGCTGTTACATCTTCTTTAAATCCTACTATATAGGTAGCTATTGCAGATACTATAAATGCTATTATAAATGCTATTGCTACCAATCCTACATGTCCACCTTCTCCTATAAACATAGGAAGAGTTAAAAACGATGGACCTCCCATAGCAAATGCTTTACATTGGAAATATGCAGCAAATCCACCTCCTGCTGCACCACCTATAGCAGCGCATAAAAACGGTTTCTTTAATCTTAAATTAACTCCATATATTGCAGGTTCGGTAACTCCAGTTAATGCTGATATGGTAGCTGTAGCTGCTACAGCCTTCAAATCTTTATCTTTTGCTTTTAACCATACTCCAAATGCAGCTCCTGCTTGAGCCATATTTGAACTACCTGACACAGGACTTATATAGTTAAATCCATATCTTGTTATTCCATCTACTAATACAGGAACCATACCATGATGTAATCCTGTTACTACCATGAATGAATAAATTCCTCCGTAAATTAACCCTGCAAATATTCCTCCTCTTTCAAATAGGATACTTGCTCCATCGGCTATATAGTTTCCTAGTATTTGAGCTATCGGTCCAATAACAATTAATGCTATAGGAGCTGCAAATAAAATAGTTAATGCAGGTACTAATATTATCTTAAGTGCCTTTGGTGTTATTTTATCTACTCCTTTTTCTATATACGATGCAAACCAAATAGTTAGTACTATCGGAAATACACTTCCGTTATACTGGATTAGTGACATCGGAATACCGATAAAAGATATTTTAGTTAAGCCTTGTTGAATTAAATTAGTGAAGTTAGGATGTAGCATTGCTCCTGCTATTGCTACAGCAACATAAGTGTTCATTTTAAATATTTTAGCTGCTGAGTAAGCTAACATAAATGGTAAAAATGAAAATACACCATCAGATATTGTATTTAATATCATATAGGTTTCACTATCTGCAGATAAAAACTTTGATGCTACTAGTAGTGCTAATATCGCTTTTATTAGACCTGCACCCGCTAGTGCCGGAACTATAGGATTAAAAATACCTGCAATAGTATCTAATATTTTTGCAATACTATTTTGCTTACCTTCAGATATTGTTTTTTTACTATCCTTCTCAGGTATAATTCCTATAATTTCATTAAGAGTATTATACACTTGTGATACATTAGGACCTATAACAATTTGATATTGCTCACCTTTTAATACAAGACCTAGTACACCTTTTATTTTCTTTAGTTTTTCCTGATTTACCTGAGAACTATCATATACCTTTATTCTCAGTCTAGTCATACAATGTGCTGCTTCCTTAATATTTTCCTTACCACCAATACTTTCTAAAATTTCAACCACAATTTTATCTTGTGCCATCTCCCCACTCCTTTGTTATACAAAATCCAATAGAAACTTTATTCAACATGATATCAGCTAAAGCTAAAATTTATTTAGATTTACTAGCTAAACAGTATGCTAAATTAATTCCTATAGGTTAATCATAAAAATAAAATATTTTCACTTCATCGCTAAAGTATATTATTAAGCATATTTACAATTTTATTGGTGTTTAATAAATATTAATTGGAAGTCACATATTATACTAAAGAAATTCAAATCACTAGTCCTTTAATTTGTTTAATTCCTAGATACTATTTTTAATCTTTTATATATTCTATCAGTAATACGTTTGCCTTACTGTATTTTAATAATATCACTAAAATATATTTCATTCAATAGTTTTTTTTTCATTCAATTTATTATTTAACTGAAATATATTTCATTAAATTCATTTTATATGTTAATATGATATTAAGATATTTCTTAGGAGGTAACATATGACTGATAACTATATTTTCGATTCTTATAACAATCTAGTGGATGGATTATCTGCGTATTTGGGAGAAGGATATGAATTTATTTTATATAAATTTGATGGAGTACACTATTCAATAAATAAAATAGCTAATGGTAAATATAATACTGTAAAAGAAGGAGATATTATAACTGATTTTGATTTGGCACTCATTAATAAACTCGAAAATGATGCTGATAGAGATTTTATCAGTTATTTTAATAGAAACAAACTAGGTGAACCTTTAAAATCAACAGATATAGTGATAAGGGGAGTTGATAATAAAATAATCGGTCTACTCTGCATACATTTTTATCTTAATACACCACTAACAAGAATAATTGGTTCATATATTCCGGAACATAATGCTATGCAAAGTGCTCCTGTTTTAGAAAATATCGTAGAAAATACTGATGAAGTAATTTTAAAATCATACCAAGATGCAAAAGTAATTGTTGAAAATGATTCTAATATATCTAGCAGTGATAAAAATAAATCTATTGTTTCTATTTTAAATGAAAGTGGTATTTTTAAAATTAAGGATTCTGTTGTTAAAGTTGCAGATTTAATGGGATTATCAAAGAATACGATTTATATGCACTTAAGAAATTTAAATAAAAACTAAATTTGTCAGTTAATATTAATAATGAAAACTAAAAAAGAGTTTTGATTATGTTCCAAATAGGTTCGTTGGGTCTGTAAAATAAAATGTGTATATGTGGATTCCACAGTCTTTAAGTCATCATAATATTCTTGTAATTAAAAAAATATTACTGGAATTAAAAATTCCAGTAATATAAATTAATTCAATATTATATTTATATAAAGTATATACATACTCTAGTCTTTCAAAATAATTTCATAATTTTATACTATTTTTTATCCTAAATGTTCCTCAGGTAATTCACTATGCCACTCTGATACATTTTCTAGACCTTCTATTTCATCTGCAATAAATACAGGGTCTTTTATTCCTGATTTTTTTTGACTTGTATAATCTTTTAAAGCAATGAATGCATATTTTCCTAAAAGTGCTATTGCTATTAAGTTTATTATCGCCATCAATGCCATAAATAAGTCTGCTAGATTCCAAACTACATCTACTTGAGTAAGTGAACCAAATAAAACCATACCTACAACAAAAGCTCTAAATATATTAAGTTTAGTCTTACTTTCACTCATAAACTCCATATTTGATTCACCATAATAGTAATTACCAACTATAGAACTAAATGCAAATAAGAATATACAAACTGCTATAAATACATTTCCAATTGGTCCTATATGATGAGCTAAAGCTTCTTGAGCTAATTCAATTCCAGTTGCTCCACTACTACTATAACCTGAATATAATAATACCATGAATGCTGTACAACTACATATTATTATAGTATCTGTAAAAACACCTAAAGATTGAATTAGACCTTGCTTTACAGGATGAGTTACATGTGCTGTTGCAGCAGCATTAGGAGCACTACCCATACCTGCTTCATTAGAAAATAGACCTCTCTTAACTCCAGTCATTACAACTCCCATAAATGTACCAATTGCCATTCCTTTAAAGTCAAATGCACTTTCTACTATCAATGCTATAACACTTGGTATCTCTGTTATATTCATTACAACTACAGCTAAAGCAACTAATATATATAATCCTGCAAATATAGGAACTATTATTTCAGAAACTTTTGCAACCCTATGCACTCCACCAAAAATAACTATTGCAGTTAAGATTCCAAGACCTATTCCCATAGCGATTTTACTTATTCCAAATGCATTATTAAATGCAAGTGAAACAGTATTTGCTTGAACTGCATTAAATACAAAACCATAACATATAGTTATAAGTATTGAGAATAAAACACCCATCCATTTTTTATTTAGACCTTGCTCCATATAATATGCTGGTCCACCTCTAAAAGCTTGACCATTTTTAACTTTATAAATCTGAGCTAATGTACTCTCAACAAAACTTGAAGCTGAACCAATCAATGCTATAAGCCACATCCAAAATACAGCACCAGGACCTCCCGCTACTACTGCAATTGCTATTCCAGCTATATTTCCAGTTCCAACCCTTGAAGAAGTACTTATGCAAAATGCTTGAAATGAAGATATTTTTCCTTCCTTTTTTGCATTTTTATTTGCTGTACCATCACCCAGAAGTCTAAACATTTCTATAAAATATCTGAATTGTACAAAATTTGTTTTAATAGTAAAGTAAATACCAATTACAACTAACATTATAATTAAGATATAGGACCATAAGTAATTGTTTACAAATACTACTGCATTATTAATGCTAGTTAAAATACCATTGAAAAAATCCATTATATTAATTCCCCTCCCCTATTTAATCTTGTTTTCTCAATAAATCTTAAAATCAAAAAAATGAATAATTCCTTATTAAAAATTCATTAATTTAATTATAATATTTATAAAATCAAATTACAAGGCTTGAAATGAATAATCTTTTTTATATATTGCAGTTTTATATTCGAATTCAATTTTTTTATTACTTTTATAATATAGATATATTTAATATTTTATAATTATTATTAGGTACAATAAATTCTACTTTAAAGAGTATATTTTTTCGTTTGTCGTTTAATATTATTAACAGTGGAATAATTTAAAAATTTATTTAAACAATAAAAATTTTCTTTAAATTCTGTTAAGTTTTATAAAAACTTTGTTAAATAATATACTTTTATACATCCATTGAAAAAACAATAAAAAAGTAATACTATATATAGTACTAGCATTAGACACAAAATAATACAAATGGAGGTACTTATATTATGGAATTTCAACAAATAATAGCTATATGTATATTTTTAATAGTTATGGCAGCTATTATTACAGAAAAGGTAAACAGATCCGTAGCAGCTGTTGGCGGTGCACTATTAATGATAATATTCAATATACTTACACTTGATGAAGGATTAAGCCATATAGATTTCAATACTATTGGTGTATTAGTTGGTATGATGCTATTTGTAGCTGTTGTTAAAAACTCAGGACTATTTGAATACATAGCTATTTGGACTGCAAAGAAAGCTAAAGGTGACCCATGGAAGATAATGATTTGCTTTGCTATTATAACAGCTATTTTATCAGCTGTATTAGATAATGTTACAACTGTTTTACTTATTGGTCCAATGACTATAGTCATTACACAAATATTGGGACTTAATCCAGTTCCATTTTTAATAACACAGATTTTAGCTTCAAATATAGGAGGAACATCAACTCTTATAGGAGACCCTCCAAATATTATGATTGGTAGTGCTGCCAATCTTAGTTTTATGGACTTTGTAATAAATTTAGGTCCTGTTGTTATAGTAATACTTGCTATAACTATAATATGCTTTAGATTTATTTATGGAAAAGAACTTACTGTAAATGAAAAAGCTAAAAACGCAATATTAAAACTCGATGAAAAAAAATCTGTTAAAGATAAGCCTCTACTTATAAAAAGTCTTATCTTAATAGCATTCATACTTTTTGGTTTTATGTTTCACAGTACAATCCATATAGACTCTTCTGTTATAGCACTAACAGGAGCATCTATAATGCTTCTGATAGGAAAACAAGATGTAGATGAAATTATGGCAGGTATTGAATGGTCTACAATTTTATTCTTTATGGGATTGTTTGTAGTAGTAGGTGGATTAGTAGAAGTTGGCATAATAAACAAATTAGCTCAGGCATTGATTGGGCTTACAGAAGGACATCTTATATTTACAATGTTATTAATATTATGGTTATCAGCAATAGTTTCTTCTTTCTTAGATAATATTCCATTTGTTGCAACACTAATTCCTCTTATTTTGACTATGCAAGCTAAAGGAATTAATGTGATGCCATTATGGTGGGCAACATCTCTTGGAGCTTGTCTTGGAGGAAACGGAACACTAATAGGAGCATCTGCCAATGTTGTACTAGCAGGTATAGGTAATAAAAATGGTCATCCTATATCTTTCAAAGAGTATTTCAAAATAGGTTTTCCACTTATGATTATATCTATTATTATATCCACTGTTTATTTGATTATAAAATTTTAAAAAATATAGTATAATAATACTAAAGGGGATGTGTATATGAATATTAATACTGTTCAAGGTGATTCAATTGAAGTTCTTTTAAGGCAACTTGGAGCGACAAAAATATCAAAAGTAAGTAGTACCTTATATTTTATCAAGTTTGATTTAGGAGACGGTTGGGAAATATCTTATACTTATAATATTAATGCTAAAGATCAATACTTTTTACAAAGAATTGAACCATATCCTATTGGTAGAGGTCTATTTAATGATGAATATGAAATAGTATCATTTATATCAAAGGATTTAAACAAATTTCTAAATGCTAAAAATAGTAGTAACTTTAAAACATTTGTTGAAGTTACCAGAAAAGTCAACGCTATCATTGATAATGTAGAAGAACTATTTTTAAACTACAATGTAGATAGTGATGATTTAAAAACACTCAATAATGAACTTAACGACATATTAAATGATATTAACTATATAGAAAAACATACAAAAAAAATCTAAATTGTAGTAAACTTATAAACTTTAGACCTTACCAAAGGCGTTACCAAAAAATCACAAAAACCTAAATTATAAGTTTCAAAATAATATTATTAAAAGAATAAAATAGCTGATGAAATACACATTTCATCAGCTATTTTGTTTTTAATGATGTCCACATCCATCATGTGAACAAGTATGGTTTGATGGAAACTCTACTAATTTTCCATTTTTAAGTAGGTCTAAATTAGCACTTATAGTATCAGCTTCTGCTCTGTAAACTTTTATTCCCATGCCATTTAACTTAACTATAGCTCCTTGTCCTATTCCTCCAACTACTACTGCATCTACAGTTGTACCTGACAATGCTTTTAATGGTTGACATTTTCCATGTTCATGATTTAAATCTCCATTATCTAAAGATTTAACTTCTCCACTTTCTAAATCACACACAACAAAAATTGGAGCAGAACCAAAATGTCCATATGGTTTGCTGTCCAATCCTTTATTCTCTTCTACTGGTATACATACTTTCATTATTATTTCTCCCTTCTCTTACAACATTTTTTTATAGATTTACATTCTTTACTGCATCCTAGATGTATTGTATTTATATCAAATACATCTATAAAGCTTTCACTAGAATTACTTAACATAGAGTTTATAAAATCTACGCATATATTAAATGATTCTTTATTAATATGATATAAAACATAGTATCCTTCTTTATATCCTGTTATTATACCAACATCTTTTAATATTTTTATATGTTGTGAAACAGCAGAATCTGAAATCCCTAGATATTTAGAAATCCCCTTTTGACATATATTTCTCTTGGATACTAATATGAGTATGTTAAGTCTAGTTTCATCACTCAATGCTTTAAATATTTTGACCAAGTTTTCCATAAATACCTCTTTTTGATTAAGTAATTACTTAATTAAATTATAGTACTCTTAATTATATTTTTCAACCATTATTTATAAATTTTGGAATATATTATGAATAATTCTAATGTTTCACAATATAATGTTGGATTTTTTTGAATAAAAGTAATTAAATATACATTTCAAAATACTTTTAATAATAATAATTTATAAATAAAAAACTGTCTTAAAATAATCAAATTATTTCAAGACAGTTTTTTATAAATATTTTTAAAAAGTTAATGAATATAAATATTAAGCCCTCTTTAATTTATCTAAATAGTAAACAGCATTTAATGCTGCTATTTGACCTTGCCCAGCTGCTTTTATATAAGAATATGGTTTTCCAACACAATCTCCAGCAGCAAAGCATCCATCTATACTAGTCTTCATATTATTGTCAACTTTAATATGAATACCATCAATTTCTATTCCAGGAACCAATGCACTTGGAGCTGTACTATCTTTTATAACGAATACTCCATCAACTTCAATGTGGTTTTCTTTAAAAGATACTTTGTTCACAAGTTTATCTCCATCTATTTGTACTGGTCTGTCATGTATAACTTCAATAGAGTCATCTAGGTTATCCGAACTTCTCATAAGATTGTCTTTTTTGTACATAGGTATAAAATAAGTCTTTGAAGTGAGTTCACTTAAAAAATTTGCTTCTTCTTTAGATTCTTCGTTATATCCTATAACTGCTACCTTTTTATTTCTATAAAGTGGTGCATCACACGTAGCACAATAACCTACACCTCTTCCTAGAAATTCTTCTTCACCCTTGATTGGTCTAGTATACTCTACCCCAGTTGCAAGGATTACAGTAGTAGCTTCATACATATCATTTCCAGACATTATTGCAAAGTATTCTCCCATAGCATAAATATTATTTATTCTTTTATTTTCAATTGAAATATCCATACTATCTATATGTGATTTAAACTTGTCTTTTAATTCATCACCACTTATATCATAGAAACCTAAATAATTGTCTATTGAAGGAGCTTTAACAAGCTTATTACTTAAATTATCATTACCAAACATGATAATTGTTTTATTCCTTATTTTTGCATTTATAGCAGCAGATAATCCAGCTGGACCACTACCTATTATAGCTATATCATATCTCATAATACTCACCCATTTTTTATAAATATGATTTTACTTTCATTTCAATTTTGTTCTTTGGCATGAATCCAATTAAAGTTTCTACTGGTTTTCCATCTTTAAATATAATCATAGTTGGTACTGTAGACACACTAAACTGTTGAGCTATTTCTAAACTCTCATCTATATCAACTTTTACAAATCTAGCTTCATCTTTCATTTCTTCACCCAATTCTGCAAATACAGGACCTAACATATTACAAGGTCCACACCAAGTTGCAAAGAAGTCCACTACAACTACCCCTTTACTACCTTCAACAATATTTCTAAATTCAGATGTATTTATAACTTTTGCCATTTTTTAAATCCTCCTATTAAACTTTATTATCCCTATATAATTATACTATGATATTTGTAAATATAATTTTACTTTTATAAGGTGTTTTTATATTTTATTTTATACTAATTAGTATACCCATTCTTTATTTGTAAAAACAGATTTTTATTTTTTTATTATTTTAACTTTTTTGGTATTGATAATTCAAAGGTAGTTCCAATACCTATATCAGAGGTTACATTTATTTCAATAGACAAATTTAAGCTAATCATGCGTGCTATGGAAAGACCTATCCCAGAACCCTCTAAATCTTTATTTCTTACATTTTCACTTCTAAAAAATCTATCAAATATAAGAGATATCTCTTCTTTTTTTATTCCTATACCAGTATCACTTATAAGTAAAGTTACCTCATCTTCTATATCTTCTTTTAATTCTAATACTATCTCATCACCCAATTTTGTATATTTAAAAGCATTATCGATAAAAATCAATATAAGCTGTCTTAGTTTATTTTTATCTGTTATTATAATTTTATTCTTCAGTTCAGAATTAAATACAAACCTTTTTTCCTGAAATTCAGCTATATCAATATAATCTTCTGATATTTCTTCCAGTAATTTTTCTAAGTCTACTTCTTCTAAATTGATTTTGACAATGGAGTCTTCTTTAGTAAGAGACAATAAATCAGTTATCATTTTTTTAAGTCTTCTAGTCTCTTTCATTGCAGTGGCTATTGTTTCAACTTCATCATTTACTGTACTTTCTGGAGATTTCAACATACTTTCTAATTTTGATGAAACTATTGTTATTGGTGTTCTTAATTCATGAGAAGCATCCTGTATAAATTTAGCTTGATTTTTCCATGCTGTTTCTATTGGAATTAAAGCCTTTCTAGTAAGATATACAGCAACAAAGTAAGTGATTATTACAGAAATTAAGATTCCAATCATAAGAACAGATGTAAGCTGTTTTAAAGAATTCATCTCAGAATCTATATTTCTAATTATCTGTATTTGGTATCTACCTACATCCACATTTAATTCTCTAAAAGTATATCCGTTTTCTGTGTATTTAAAAAACGAATTGTTTTTATCTAGTCTTCTATCTGGAAGCAACTCATCAAAGTATTCATTTTGAGTATAGTAACTTATCCTACCATCCTCGTATACATATACCATATCTTTAGGGTCTTTGAGTCTTATTGGGTCCAAAAACGAAGTTCTTTTAAATTGAGAAACTATATATTCAAGCTCATCATTTATCTCACTATCAATTCCACTATATGTAAGCCCTCTAAAATATGAATATATAAATATAGAAAAGATTATTAAAAAGCTACCTACTACAACAATATACATTTTTATTAGATGATTTTTGGTACTAGTAAATACATTCTTATTTATCATCGAATATATATCCTACCTTACGTTTAGTTTTAATGTATTTATCATATCCATATTTACTGAGCTTTTTTCTTAGATTACTTACATATACCTCCACTATTTCAATGGTTGCATCTGAATCAATTCCCCATATTCTATCATAAATCTGTTCTTTTAATAAAATTGAACCCTTATTTAATACAAAATACTCAAGCAAGTTAAACTGTTTATTTTGAAGTTTTATTTCTTCTTTTTCAACATACACTCTTTTTTCTAATGTATCTAAATATAAAGATTTAAATTCTAATCCGTTTCTTTCTTTTATCTTCCCATTAGTTCTTAGTATAGCATACACTCTTGCTACTAATTCTTCCATATAAAAAGGTTTTGTCAAATAATCATTAGCTCCTATAGTAAATGCTTCTACTTTGTCATCTAATGCCTCTTTAGCTGTCAATATAAGTACAGGTGTATCTATATTATTAACTCGCATCTTCTTTAGAACATCAATTCCATTTATATTAGGAAGCATTAAGTCTAAAATAACTAAATCGTATATATTTTGATTCACTAAATATAAGGCTTCTTCTCCATCCTCACACTTTTCAGTTTCAAAATGTTTGCTAAGTTCTTCTACTACACTTTCTAAAAGTATCTTATTATCTTCAACTATCAAAACCTTCATAAGTATCCCCTACCTTTATTTGTCTATCTTAACTTTATGAGATTTTAAATCAATATCTACATTGGCTTTTTCTTTTATATCATCATATGTATATCCCACTATTTCAGCACTTTTTGCTTTTGTTGAACACAATATATCTATATCGATTTCTTCTGAAGCCTTTAAAATCTTATATGATGGCACACGATTTACAATTAAATATTCTCCATTTTCATTAACTTCTGCTGTCTTAAGGATAATATTTCCTAAATCTTTTGATGATGAATTTTTTACTTTTACTTGATATGTAATTCCCTCGTTTGATTCATTTACTTTTTTAAGTTCTGATGTAGATAGTACCTCATATTGACTACTATTTTCTAGCTTAATATTATTATTTCTTATATTAATAGTATTTTCTTTTAAATTAACATACACTATCTTACCCTCTGCCTCATATTCATATGCATAAACTTCTACACTCTTTACAAAAGTTTTATGCCCACACTCTATATAAGCAACTTTCCCAGGCATTAGAGTCATATCCAACAAAGCCTTACTATCTGAAGATATAATTTTTTTATTCTCATCATATTCATTATATATTAATTCAACATTCGATATATTAAATGTTGAATTATTTTCTATTTTTGTGGATGTGTCTACTTTATCACCTTCATCTATATTTATAATTTCTGATTTTCCTATATTCAACACTTTTGCATTTCCCTCATCTATTTTTACCTCATTTTTATCTTCTGCTTGAATATAAACTGAATCAGGTTGTTCTTCTTTTTCACATGCTGACAACGTAAAAATAAATATTGTTAATATAATCATTAGAAAAATTGTTTTTTTTACTATTTTATTCATATTAAGCACCTCATATAGTAGTATTTTATAGTAGATTTTTATATTTTTTCATAAATTCTTTCAATGCTTGTGTAAGTATTTGATGTTTTTCAAAACTAGAATTGCTACATAACCTTTCAAAGTCATTCCATATTTCTTTATCTATACGTATTCTAGTTGTTTTTAATTCATTTAAGGGTTCATTATCTATATGTACATCTTTTTTATTAGATACTTTTTTTGGTTTTATATTGTGGTCTTTTACCTCTAAATACCAATCATACACTTCACAAAGCTTGTCTAAATCTTCTTGAGTTATATTTATTTTTCTATCTTTTTTAGGCTTAACATTTTTTTTGGTTTTTGTGTTTTTTAAATCTGTGTCATTAAACTCAATTTGTTCGACATTTTTACTTAAAATCTTTTCATTAGAAGCCTTTTTCTTGGTGCTTACTTTTCTTATATTACTTGTATTATTCTTTTTACTTTTTTCATATTCTCTAGCTTTTTCTTCTTCCAAATTTCTATTATCTAAGTTTTCATTATAATTTAATTCGTCTTTTAATATGTATTTACCTTTTTCTGACTTATACCCTTTTTTATTTAAAAAAGTTCTTAAAGTACTTTGACTAATCTTTAAATTTTGAGCTATCTCTGCAAATTTAATTCCTTTGCTTTGAAGTTCTAAAAATTTATCAATTCTTTCCTTATTGTTATTCATTAATATTCCTCCGTCAATATCTTCTTGTCTTTCTTTTCATACTTCTTATTATATTCTTCTTTTCTAAATCTACTCTATTTGATTCAATTATTTTTTGTAGCGTTTTATTATAAGTAAAATCATCTAAATTATTGTTTTTTATATATAGAAATGTTTCTTCTTCATATTTAATAAAACAAATTGATAGCAACCATGCCATACCCATTTTAACATAATATTCTTCACTTTGTATATTATTACAGCATTCAAATATTTCCTTAATATGTTTATCATCAACATAATATATTAAAAACATAACTAATGCAAATCTAATTTCCCATGTATTCTCTGAATAAACATATTTTTTAAGTATATCATACATGCTTTCATTATATTTCTTCGTATACTTTAAGCCAGAACAAAATCCATCACAAACTGACCAATTATTGATTTTAGATATAAATCTTTTTATATAGTATAAAATTTCTTCAAAGTTACTATTTATATTGCCAATTATCATACCTTGTAGTACAACTTCTTCATAGTATGTATCCTCTGCTACTTCTAAAAATTCTTTCCAATTTCCTTTGCTTATTTCTTTTGATAACTTTCTTAAATTGGGAATTCTAATACCTATGATATTTTCTGTCCCAGGTATGAGCTTTTTGTTAAAATCTCTATATTTGATATCTTGCATAGACTTCATATATTCTAAAAATTCATTATAATCCAATTTATTCCATTTTACCCTATTAATCATCATTTATTTACTCCTTAATTCCTTTTTTCTTATTGTAACATAATACTCTAAAAAAAAAGCTTCTAAATATCAGAAGCTTTTTTTAAAACAAACTAAATTTTTTAATTTAAAATTTAAACTAAATTAATGCTAATCCCCTACACCAAAGTCTGTATTATTGTATAAAACTTCTATATTTGGATTTTCATCCAAAAATTTATACTTACTAATAAACCATTTCACTAACTCTTCATCTCTTTTTATACTAGAAGAATTATTTATAAAAACATTCACCGTTGCTTTTTCAAAAGTATTTAAGATAATCTCTATATCTTTATCTATCATCTCTTTTGTTTGCCCTTTAATTCCAACCATAATACAAGGTGAATCAAA
Organism: Clostridioides sp. ES-S-0054-01; assembly: GCA_021561035.1. Taxonomy (NCBI): domain Bacteria; kingdom Bacillati; phylum Bacillota; class Clostridia; order Peptostreptococcales; family Peptostreptococcaceae; genus Clostridioides; species Clostridioides sp. ES-S-0054-01. The sequence continues at coordinate 1,712,592 of CP067346.1, read as the reverse complement.
ATAGTCTTTTACATCTTGTGGAGTCTTAAATTTTGCATTTTTATTTAAAATATTATTTCTAAAATCATTGTCAAAGGTTTCAACTCCAATTTTAAATATTATGGGAATTTCAAAATACTCTCTCATTTCTTTAAGCCTGTTTTTATAAGACCAATGACTTTCTAAAAATAATTTTTTTATATTCTTTTCTTTTATAATACATTTTATTTTTTCTAAAGTATCCTTAGGTAGTTCAAAACAACTACCGGAATTTATGACCTCAAGAACTCCATATTTTCCAGTTATGTTTTTTAAAACCTCCAGATTTAATTTATTCATCTCTTCTTCTAAATCAGAATTATCATCTATATAATCGCAAAAAGAACACTTTCCCCATATACAAGGAAATCCTTTAAGCAAAACAATTTCTCTTCGATTTTTATTTGTTATCTCACTGTATCTATCCATTTTTCTCCTATCTTCCCTCAGTCAATGACACTTTTATAGTTTTTGGAACTGCATTTAATCCTAAATTCACCAAAACAACTGCTACCAATTTATCTGCATAGTCAGTAAATACCTGGGTTACAAATACACTAAAAACATCTCCTAACCCTAATACTTTCAAGATTTGTACTATGTAAGAAGAACCTGATGATGTAATACCTCCAAACAAAAAAGCTGAAATTATTGAACTTATTATAGATGTTGGAATAGCAAATAGTAGCACTCCTAAAGGAGTTTTTAAACCATTTAAAAAATTCTTTTTAAATGCTATTCCAGCAAGTAATCCCGTTGATATTTGAACTGGTGCAAAATAGAGAGAATACACATCAAACGTAATTCCACTTATTAGACTTCCAAACACACCTGTAATGACAGCGTATTTAGGTCCTAAAAGTGAGGCTATCATTATAGTTCCTATTGAGTCTAAGTATATAGGTAATCTTAATCCCATAGCTATAAAAGCACCTATTATATTTATAGAAATACCAAAAGCTATAAGTGTAATAGTTTTTACACATATCTTTCTTTTCACACTATATCACTCCTTCCACAGAATCTATAGTGTCTTCATAACCTTTAAAAAGCCTCTTTAGAAACATGTACATAAACTTCTTCTCATCAACTTCATCTAGAACAATTGCATTAGGATTTTTTTTATAGAAATCGAAAGAATCCACTATAGACTGACCCATAGCTATTCCATCTTCCACAATTTCTACATATGATTCAAACCCTTTACATATACTTCTATCTATAAAATATGCTACTGCTAGAGGGTCATTTATCACACAACCAATTATTCCCTCCTGTTCCCAATGAAAATCAATATAGAATCTAGTTATTTCAGTTATATACTTTGCTATTTTTTTATCAAGTCTATTTATAAACTCAATAATATTAGGAGTAAGTACAATTTTTCTAGTTACGTCTAAACATACCATGTGAATTTTTTTAGATAAATTCTTGTAAACATAATCTGCTCCATGTGGGTCTACCCAATAGTTAAATTCTGCTACTGGAGAGCAATTTCCATGAATTCTAAATGCCCCTCCCATAGATACAAATTCATCGAGATTTTCAAATGCTTTTTTATCTTTCATAAGTGCTTTAGCTATATTTGTAAGTGGTGCAAGTGCTATTATTGATACTTTTTCATGATTATGTAAAGTATTTATTATAAAATCTACTGCTCCATTTTTTGCCTTAGCTTCTATCACCTTTTGATAAAAATTTTCTCCAATACCATCTTCTCCATGTGTATCTTGAGCTGTTACAAGTTTTCTTTTTAGTGGTGCTTCTTCTCCTATATATACTGGGATATCTAGTGAAGAACACATTTGAAGTGTTTTTAGTGCATTTTCTGCACCTATATTTGCTGGAACATTTCCACAGCATGTGGTAATTCCAAGTACTTCTAGCTCTGGTGAGTTTAAAGCCAGAAGGATTGCCAAAGAATCATCAATTCCCGGGTCACAATCAATTATTACTTTTCTCTTTTCCATTTTTTATCCTCCTTGATTTGTGGTCGAGGAGAACTACACATCTTTTTTCCACTTTCAAAAAGGTGTGTCTAAGGGTATTAATTATATACTGCCACTATATAATTCCTTAGTTTTTTATACTTGGAGTTCTCGAACAAGTACAGATGTTAAATTATAGTTTTCGGCTCTTTATTATAGATTAGCAAAAAATTTTTAAACATCTGATTTGACAACTACAAAATAAATTTTATAGTATAAAAGAATTTATCATATTTTGATGTATTTTATTAAAGTTTGTTTAAGACTAAGAACTAACTTTAGCAAAATGTGGCACGTTTAAACCGATTATTATTATACAACAATATCTCAAATATTACAATTAATAACCTTAATTTATTATCTATAAAAATATATTAACTTATATTATAATAGTTTATTGACAACATTAAAATTAAAGCATATAATAACAATGTCAATTAAATTAACACTGTTAAGTAAAGGGGTGATTATATGAGTATTAAAGAAAGACGTAAAAATGAAAAAGCAGAAATGAAGAAAAAAATTATGGATGCTAGTATCGAAATTATTAATCAACATGGATATGAAAATTTATCAATAAGAAAAATTGCTACAAAAATAGATTATTCTCCAACTACAATTTATCTTTACTATAAAGACAAAGCAGAGATTATCAGCGATATGACCAATAAACTTTACAACAAAATAGAAAGCAATACTATTAATCTTATGCATAACTATTCATCTCTACCAATAGATAAGCAAATCATAGAAATTATGACTAACTTTATAAAAACTCTTTCTAGTGAACCAGAGATGTCAAAAGCTATTATGCATAGTAAAATGAATTTTTTATTTGCATCTGAAAATACAAATGGTACCCCTAGTAATAATGGTATAAAAATGCTTGATGAACTTCTTTCCACTGGGATTAAACAAGGAATATTTAAACAAAATATAGATAAAACTTCATGGATGCTTATAAGTGCAATATTAGGATTTGTTTTATGTATTGTTGAAAATCAGTTGTATTCTTTACATAATTTTACTCAAATTATAGAAAATTTCTTAGATATTTTGGTGGGAGGACTTTACAATGAAAACTCATAATGAAACTTATAGTAAAAAGAAAAAATCTTCAAAAATTTTGAAAATAGCAATGCTTCTATGTTTTGTATTTATATGCATTATTATTTTAATTGCAAGCAACTTAAAGCCAGAAAAGTTAGTAGTTAAAAATATAAATCTTGTCAATGTGAAAGACGGTATTTATACTGGAAGTGCTGATAGTAAACTGGTAAAAGCTACTGTATCTGTTGAAGTTAATGATGCTAGAATCCAAAATATTAGAATACTAGAACACGACACTCTTTTAGGTAAACCTGCTGAAAAAATCATAAAAGATATTATTAAGCAACAATCTTTAGAGGTAGATGCTATAACCTCTGCAACTTATAGTAGTGATACTATACGAAAAGCCGTAGAAAATGCTTTACGAAAAGGAGAATAAATATGAATACTATTATTATATATTCAAGTAAATATGGTTGTACAAAAGACTGTGCAAATATACTAAAAAATAAACTATCAGATAATGTTACTATTGTTGATATTAATGATAATAATACTAAAATTGAATTATCAGAATTTGATGCAATTATTATTGGGAGTTCCATATATGCTGGTTTAGTTTCAAAAAAAATCCGTGTACTATGTAACGATAATATAGAATTATTAAACAAAAAACAAGTTGGTATCTTCATTTGTTGTGGCTTTTCTGAACAATCAGATAAATATTTAAAATCAAATTTTCCATCATCTTTGTTAGAGAGTGCAAATGCGATTGGGATTTTTGGTGGCGAAGCTCGATTAGAAAAAATGAACTTTCTAGATAAACTTATCATGAAATCTGTTACAAAAGGTAATTATGATAACTTTAGAATATCACAGGATAAAATAGACGATTTTTTAATAAATTTTAATAACTAAAATAAAATTACTTATTTTTATAATAAACGCTTTTTATTTTCTGAGTAATATTATCAAAAATAGTCTTTAATATTTATTAAAGTTTTATTACTTTTAACAAAATACAAACTAATTCATTAGCATACATTTTATTAATTTATAATGAAAAAGCTGTAATCAACTCAAGTCTGATTACGGCTTTTTATAATCTAATATCTAATTTAAAACTACTATTTCAAATATACCTTAGCATTTAAATTATGTACTTATAAAATCAATTCATATTAGTTTAAAATATAATCATTCTTATCTAAATTCATTTGCTTAACTTTTATTTATTTTGATATTTAAAAATATCTTCTCTAATTTTCTTAAATTTTATAATAATAGTCCTATTAACGCAAATACTATAAAAAGAGTTTAATTTTATCTATTGAGTGAATTTAAGTTAAAAATATAGAGAAATGGAAGGAGAATAATTTATGATAAAACTAATTGGTATATTGATAGTCGTAATTGGCTTCATACTTAAAACCGACACATTATTTACTGTATTATTAGCAGGAATAGCAACAGGAATTGTTGCAGGGTTAGATTTTAATCAAATTTTTACAATATTAGGAGACTCTTTTGTCTCAAACAGAGGTGTATCATTATTCATATTGACATTGCCAGTAATCGGTATATTAGAAAGATATGGATTGAAACAAAGAGCTGTTTCTCTAATAGAAAAATTAAAGAGACTCACAACAGGAAAAGTACTTACTATATACATGATAGCTAGACAAATAGCTGGTGCTTTATCAATTAGAATGAGTGGTCATCCTCAGTTTGTAAGACCACTTGTTAATCCTATGGCTCAAGCCGCTGGTTTAAGTAACAGTGACGAACTAAAAGAATCTGATGAAGAAACTATAAAAGCATTATCTGCTGCATCAGAAAATTATGGAAACTTTTATGGACAAAACCTATTTGCAGGTAGTAGTGGAGTATTGCTTATAGCTTCTACTCTGACTCAATTTGGCTACAATGTAACTGGTCTTAATATTGTAAAAGCTAACACTATTATGGCAGTAATAGCACTTGTAGTAGCTACAATCCAGTTTACCTTATATGATAAAAAATTAAATAAGAGTCATAAAAAATAGATTTATTTAGGAGGAATAAAAATGCAAAATTTTATAAACATTTCATTAGAAATCTTTTACGCATTAATGGGATTTTTAATGATTGTCATAGCATATAGGTCTTTTACTACCATAAATAACAATAAGAAATATGGTACATCATTATTTTGGATACTTATATCACTACCATTCATATTGGGTAGATTGATTCCAGCCAATATAATCGGAATAATACTAATATTATCTAGCTTATTAACACTTTCTAAACAAGTTGTATTTGCAAAGCATGAAGAACCAGATGAGAATTTTGGAAAAGAACATGCAGATAAACTTAAAAACAAAATATTTATACCATCTTTAATATTAGCATTTGCTGCAGTAGTAGTAGCTATGAGCCTTTCTAATTTTGACAATTCTTCACAGTTTGCAATAGGTGTAGGTTCAGTAATCGCATTAATATCAGCTCTTATAATAACCAAAGCAAAACCTGCCACATCAGTTCAAGATGGTTCAAGATTACTTCAACAAATGGGACCTGCTAGTATGCTACCACAACTTTTAGTTGCATTAGGTGCTTTGTTTACTCAAGCTGGAGTGGGTGAAGTTATTTCAACTATGATATCTGGAGTAGTCCCTGCTGATAACAGATTATTTGGTGTTATAGCTTATGTATTGGGAATGGTTATATTTACCATGATAATGGGAAATGCATTTGCTGCATTTTCAGTCATAACGGCAGGAATTGGAATTCCTTTTGTATTGTCTCAAGGCGGAAATCCTGCTATAATTGGAGCATTAGCATTAACAGCAGGATATTGTGGCACTCTACTTACTCCAATGGCTGCTAATTTTAATATAGTTCCAGCAGCCTTACTAGAATGTAAAAATGATTATATTGTTATAAAATATCAAGCACCAGTTGCTTTGGTGTTAATTATAGCCCATATATTAGTAATGTACTTTTTAGGATTTTAATATAATTAGGAGGTAAAATAATGAAAATTTTGTTAACAGGATTTGACCCATTTGGTGGAGAACCAATAAACCCAGCTCAAGAAGCAGTTGAAAGGGTAAGTGATAATATAAATGGTGCAGAAATCGTAAAAATAACCATACCAACAGTTATGACAAAATCTGTTGAAGCTATAGATAAAGCTATCCAAAAACACAATCCAGATATAGTAATATCAGTTGGACAAGCTGGAGGTAGATTTGACATTACACCTGAGAGAGTTGCTATAAATGTAGATGATTTTAGAATAAAAGATAATGAAGGCAATCAGGTTATAGATACTGTTATAAAAGAAGATGGTGAACCTGCATATTTTTCAAAATTACCTATAAAAGCTATGGTAAAACATATGAATGAAAATAAAATTCCAGCTAGTGTTTCAAACACTGCAGGTACATTTGTCTGTAATCACGTGATGTATGGAATTCTTTATATGATAGACAAAAAATATCCTAACCTAAGGGGAGGATTTATACACATTCCATATATGACTTCACAAATAATAGACAAAAAGAACACACCATTCATGTCTTTAGAAGAAATAGTCAAAGGTTTAGAATTAGCTATAGAAGCTTGTGTCATATACAAAGAAGATATAAAAGAAATTGGTGGTGAAATTTCATAATAATTTTTTGAGCATTTCTATAAATTACAAATAAAAATTATTTATTTAAATATAGACTGTGAGTAGATTATTTAAACAATCTTACTCACAGTCTTTTTATGGTATACAGATATAAAGTTAAGGTCTATTCTTCTCTCCCCACTCACACATTGCATCTAAAATTGGAATCAGAGATTTTCCCCTTTCTGATAAACTATATTCTACCTTAGGAGGTATTTGAGGATATTCAGTACGAATAATCAAGTTATCTGCTTCTAATTCTTTTAATGATAGACTCAAAGTTTTATAGGAGATAGTATTTATATAACGCTTTAATGCATTATATCTGACAACTTCAAACTCTACAAGACAGTAGAGAATTATCATTTTATACTTGCCACTAATCAGTGAAAGTGTATAACTAAATCCTGTTTCACTTAAATCTGTATTTGAAATACAATCTATACCCATGTATTACACTCTCCTTTTGGTTAGTATTGAACAAAAATGTGCGTACTTGTTTTTAGAATAATTTATAATAAAATTATAGTGTAAGAATAATTGAAAGTCAATTTTATAATAGGAGGTGTGTCATATAGGTAAAAAAATTATTTTAAATAGGATTCCAAGATTAAATATTGGTATACAAATTGATGGTATTCATGGAAATCCTGCTTTATAAAAAATAATGTATCTTAGAAAATCTATTAAATAAAGTTCATTGGAGGAAATTTATAATGAAAGTTTTATTGATAAACGGTAGCCCAAACCAATATGGATGTACTTATACAGCACTAAATGAGATTACTAAAGTATTGAGTAAACATGATATTGAAACAGAAATATTGTATTTAGGTAAAGAAGCAATACCAGGATGTACTAGTTGCTCATCCTGTTTTGAAACTGGAAAATGTATTTGGAATGACAAAGTTAACGAATTGGTTGAAGAGCTTGATAATATTGATGGTATTATTGTTGGTTCTCCTGTTTATTTTTCTAGTGCAACTGGTCAGTTAACTTCATTTCTTGACCGTCTATTTTTCATAGCTGGAAGTCGTATGGCTACAAAACTAGGTGCTTCAATTGTATCCTGTAGACGTGGTGGTGCAACTGCAACATTTGACCAATTAAATAAATATTTTTCAATCAGCAATATGCCTATTGTATCATCACAGTATTGGAATCAGGTACATGGCTTTACACCAGAAGATGTTATGAAGGATGAAGAAGGATTGCAAACTATGCGAACTCTAGGAGAAAATATGGCATGGCTTCTTAAGTGTATCTCAGCTGGTAAAAAAGCTGGAATTAAAGAACCACAATACGAAGAAAAAGTTATGACTAATTTTATAAAATAAATAATAAAAATGCAGTAGTATTAATTAAAATAAAATCACTAATTTATAAATAAAATAAGCATAGATATGGGATAAAAAGTAATAAAACAGAGGTATTGAATTTTATATCAAACCTCTGTTTTATTATTCCACTAATAGCTAAATCACATATTCCATTATATACTTCTAAATAAGTTATAATACTACATTCTAATGTTGTTTATATACAATAACTGAATTTCTGCTCATAATTTTACTATATAATGCTATCCAAACGACGGGTTTAATTGACCTAGGACAAGCCTCGCTTTGTATTAAACATTACTTACAATCAAAAGCCCATTTATTAAGTATATTCCTAAGATATACAATATATATAGTAAACCCACTTATACCTTTTTTAAAAAAATCCATATTATATATCCTAATTTTGATTTATTTCTATAATAATTTCTGTTCCTATTCCAATTTCACTACTTACATAAATTTTACCTTTATGAATCTCTATTATTTCTTTAGAAATAGCCATACCAAGACCCGAGCCTTTATGCAACTCACCTGTATTAGTACCTCTATAGTATTTTTCAAAAATATGTTTCAAATCATTTTTGCTTATTCCAACTCCACTATCTTTTATTATAATTTCTATATTATCTTTTTTTGCAATTTCTACCTTTATAAAAGTTCCTTCGTTATTATGAACTATTGAATTAAATATAAGATTGGTTATAGCTCTTCTGAATAAGATTGAATCTACACATACTTCAATTAAATCTTCATTGCTTTCAAATTCAATATTCCTATTTTTATATCTATTGTCATTTAAAATATCAATTATTATATTTCTAACTAAACTGACTAAATTTATTTTTTTCTTGTTCAAAACTATAGTATTATTTTTTAATCGAGTAGATAAATTTAAGTCATCAACTAAATCTTTTATATACCTAGACTTATTATATATAATTTCTGTATACTCTCGTACCTCATCTTCTGCAAACTCATAATCTTTATCATTGATTATCTCTGCATACCCTTGTATAGATGCTAGAGGCGTTTTTATATCATGTGTTATATTTGCCAGCCATTCCTCTCTCAATTCTTCATTTTCTTTTCTCTCATCTTCATTTATTCTTAAAGTATCAGCTAACATGTTTATATTTTTAAAAACTTCTTCATATATACCTCTGTCTTTGAGATATAAACTATAATTTCCATTAGCCATAGTCTCAATACTCCATAGTACACTTGATATTGGCTTTGTCAGTTTTCTACTAAATAAGTATCCTACACCTAAGGCAACCATGCCATCAATTACTAATGTTATAATGATAGTTTTATTTAAAGTTTCTTTAATACTACTTTTGGAATAAGTTAAAATTATTCTTGATGTATCTCTACTAGGCATACCAACTATTATATTTAGATGTTTTTTGTTTAAATATTTTTCTAAGACAAAATTAGCATACTTTGTTTCTATATACTTGTAATTATTGACCATTTGGAAGGGTGTATATTTTTTTGGAGTTTCCTTTGGAACATTTACTCCATAAACTTCCTCTCCTGAATCATTTAAAACCTGTATCCATGAATTTGATTTTTCTAATTTATCAATTCCAATTTTAGATAGTTTAAGTTCTCCATCTTTTTCGTATAAATCTTTTTCAAAGGAACGTGCAAATTCTTCAGGATTATTTTTAGAATCTACAACTTTAAAAAAACTGTCAGTTGAAATCACATACAGTATAGATATAATATTTATAATTACTACTGATATAACTACAAACACAATTGTAAATATAAAGTTTCTAGTAATCTTCCATTTCATATTCTAATCTTCCTTTACTGCTAATTTATATCCAAGACCTTTTATTGTCAGAATATATTCAGGCTTTGAAGGATTATCCTCTAATTTTTCCCTAATTTTTCTTATATGAACCATTATAGTATTGTCAAATCCAACATAATCCTCTCCCCACACTTTATCCCATAGTTTTTCTTTACTTATAATTTGATTTTGATTATGCGCAAATAAAGATAGTATTTTTAGTTCCTTTGCAGATAATGCTATAGACTTTCCATCTTTTATAAGCTCTGCTCTACTTTCATTCAATATATATGGTCCAAACGATATAATATTTTCTTCATTGTCATCTAAATCTGTACTTTCATTTTGAGCATCACTAAAATAACTTAATCGTCTCAAATGAGCTTTAACCCTAAAAGCTACTTCCTTAGGGCTAAAAGGTTTTGTGACATAATCATCTCCTCCAATCGCTAGTCCGAGTAATTTATCTAATTCTTCAGTTTTAGCTGATAAAAATATTATTGGAGAATTGGAGGTTTTTCTTATTTCTTTACAAATATCATAACCTTCGCCATCTGGCAACATAATATCCAATATAATCAAATCAGGATTGATATTTTTAAATACTTCTAATCCTTCTTTTCTAGTTTTTGCAGTATATATGTTTTTAAGACCCTCTTTTTTTAAGACAGTTTCTAAAAGTTTTAATATCTCTACCTCGTCATCTATTATCAAAACACAATTTTCCATAAATAACCTCCTATAATAATTTACCTATATATTAGCATATATTTTATCTAAAATTCTTTTATCTTATTTTAAATTAAACTAAGGTATAGATAATATTAGTATTATTTTTAGTTAAAACCTTTTGCTTGATGTAAAATTTTTATATGTTATTTTAGTTAATACTATCATTAATATCATTGAGATTAGTATAGAAAAACCTATCAAAGTACTTGGTACGTTATACCTAACGATTTGTTGACTCATCATAATCCAATTTGGAGTTAATGACATAAATTTTATAGCTTTATCTGGTATAAAACCTACACTAAAGTATGGAACTGCCATTATCAATCCACCTAATATAAATGGAATTATAGCAGATTTAAATATAGATGAAAATGTTAAACCTATTTGTGCAAATATAAAAGAAGCAAAAATAGTAGTTAAGATAACAATTATATACATTTGTATCACTGTAAGATTTAAATTACTATCTCTAAAGTACCATAAGTTCTGAATTGATTCATTTAAATTTTTAAAGTCAAAAAAACTAAACCCTCTAATTCCTACTAATAATATAAATGAAATATTAATAATGGATAAAATTAAACCATTAGCTACTATTTTTGATAACACTGCTGATTTCTTTCCATTTTTAGTTGTATTTATTAAACCAGTCATATTAGAATCATATTCTTTAGTGTAACTTCCAGAAGTTATTATAAACATTATCAAGCCTATTAGAGGTATGGAGCCTTCTATCTTGTAAAATATGTCTGCATAAGTATCCAAAACATCAAACTTTCTAATCAGAAGAAAGCCAAAAAATAGTAAAAATAGCCAAATTATCCAAACACTCCTTGATTTTAATATTTTTATCATTTCAGCTTTAACTAAATATATCATTTCTACTATACCTCCCTTGTATCTTCCAAATCGAAATAAAACATATATACATCTTCAAATTTTGCTTGCACTGGTTGTGTATTAGTTTCTGTTGGAATATTATCTGCAACAATTCTAAGTACTATTGAATCAACATCACTTTGAATACTTATAACCTTGTACTTAGATTGAATCTTATCAATTTCACACTCATTTTTAACTTTAATATTATATACTTTATTTTCCATATAGTTTAATATTTCTCTATGTGTTCCTTTCACTAGAAGTTTTCCATTTTTAATCATTATGGTTTCTTTTGCAACTGATTCTATATCTGAGATTATATGAGTAGAAAGTATTATTATCTTATCTCTAGATATTTTTGCTATTAAATTCCTAAATCTAGCTCTTTCTTGTGGGTCAAGACCTGCTGTTGGCTCATCAAGTACTATTATCTTAGGGTCGTTTAATAAAACTTGTGCTATACCAACTCTCCTCTTCATACCTCCAGAAAATTTTCCTATAGTCTTATTTCTTACATCATAGAGTCCTACTAATTCTAATAATTCATCTATCCTACTATTTAAATCATTTCCCTTTAAACCTTTTAATGCTCCTATATACTGTAAAAATTGTTTTGCTGTAAAGTTTTTATAAACTCCAAATTCTTGTGGTAGATATCCTAAAATGTTTCTATAATCATCATCCATTTTAAATACATCTTTACCATTATAGAGAATTTGACCACAGTCAGGTTTTATCAACGTCGTTATTTGTTTCATTAAAGTGGATTTTCCTGCTCCATTTGGTCCTAAAAGACCATAAACTCCATTTTCTAAAGTTATTGTAATCTTATCATTCACTGCTTTTTTACCATATATCTTTGAAAGATTTTTTATTTCTAACTTATTCATCTTAACTCTCCTTTATTTACTCATATAATCTGACTTTATTACTAAAAAACATAATGACATAGCACCTATAAATATTGTTATCAAAAGTCCTATTGATAGATTTACAATATCTATATTTACTTTAAATATCATAATCTTACCTAGATAGTTTCCTATTATTTTATTAAAACCAAATATCAAATCATAATAATTTACAGTAGAAATGACTGAAATTAATTTTTTAGGTAATATATGAATTACTGACATTATCTTAGTTGCAGCTATAAAAAATATAAAAAAACTTATTGATGATATTGAGGATTTACTTATAAATGAGCATAATATAGCTATCATAGCCCATCCCTCAAAAATTAAAAGCTCTATACCTATATTTGATATTACATAAGTTGTTATACTTGAATTAGTTTTCAATGTAGCTATATTGTCTACTACTCTAAAAGGTTCTAAATCTCCATTAATTGGCATCCCTTGCTGTATACAAGTTATGATGAATATTCCAATTAAATAAACAGAATAAATTATTAATGGAACTAATAAAGCAACAATTATTTTAGACCTTAAGGCTTTTTCTTTCTCTTTTGATGATAGTATGATATCTCTTACTGAAGAAACTACTTCATCTATATAAATATTTGATATAATTATAGCTATAATGATTAACATCCCTACATTTATAAGTGCATTTGTAGTTCTATAATTAAATACTTTCCAGAAATTAATATCTTTATATTCATTTACATTTAGATTATTAAGTTTGTTCTTTGACATTGATTTAATGCTTTCAGAAAATTCATCTGTACCTGTTTGATTTGAAAATTGTTTTAAAAGATTAATCTTATTTTGAAACTTTTCATTACCTATATCACTATCACTTCTTATATCTTCTATATACCTTCCATCTTTATCTATATAATAATTCTCTGTTTCTAAAACAGGTTTAATAAAGATACTGATTAACAGCATTAAAATTAGTATCCCTAGAGATATAAACATACTTTTAGATTTAATCAATTTTTTTATTTCCCAATTTACCAATAGACTTCTCCTCCTAAGTTATTTTGATTACATATACATATTAAAACTCAAATCTTATATCAATATAATCCTAACCTTAAATAAAGCTTAAATTTTTGATAAATCAAAAATTTAAGCTTTATTTGTCAAAAACTAATCAAAAATGCCTTTTTAAATTTGATACTTTTATAAAGTAATCTATAATATGCTTATTTTTATTGTAACCTTTTAGTTTATCTTTTTTATAATAGGTTTGGTATACTTTTATTAGTAAGAGTAACTTTAAAATAAGTTGGTGATTATGTGAGATATATAGATATTTACACAAAATTGAAAATAAGTTTTTTAGTATCTATAAGTATGTTTATTATTGCTCTGCATTTATTGTCTTTATGGGAAACTATACAGTTTCAATTATTTTTATCCTCTTAGGTATTTTTATTGACGGAAAATTTTATCGTTGTCCGAACTGTAATCATTGTTTAGATTCAAAAATGGAACTTTTAAAGAATGGTACTTACTGTACTTATTGTGGAAAGATTATCAGATAACAATTTTATTAACTTATTTATGTTTTTATAGTCACTAATAATATTTATTTTAGATGTATTTCTCCATGTCTTGTTAGATTATAAAATTCTTTAATATACTAAAAAAAATATAAAGAATCATTATGAAAAATTCTTTATATCTCTTAAATGTCTACAAATACCTTATTTGAATTTTTTATAACATATATCTTGAAAATTTTTACTAAATAGTAAAGTGAATTTTTTTGTTCTTTTATACATAATTCCTTATCTAACACTATTTTATAATTATTCATTTAAATGAAGTTAGTTCAATGACACAACTTTAATTTAAATAGTTACATATAAATCTATTTATCCTTGAATTTTCTTTTTAAAAACTAGTCTAATTTTAGAATATTTTCTATTCTCAAACAAGCATGTTGAATAATAAAGCATCTTCTAGTATTATATACTTGTAGAATAAAACTAAATTGGTAAAACTAGGAATATTTAGTTTTATAAAGTTAAGTTATAGAAGCTAATACTAAAAAAATTTATAGTTGTGTTAATTGGTTATTAAAATACAATTTTTAATTTTTACTAAATTTTTTAGGGGGATGAATAATATGTTTATTGGAGAAATAGACAAATGTACACATATATTAACTGCTTATATCAGTAGTTCATATGATTATTGTAATTTTTTAGATACACAGTTAGATGATTTTATATCAGAATATGGAGAAACTACAGTTGAAATCTGCTTACATCAAGTTTTATTGCTAGTCAGTAGATATAATTAAATTTAAATTTTTCTAGAAAAACCTTTTTAGATTTATCTACCTTAATAAATATATAATTTTTTTGGTACTTTATAAGTAACTATAACTTCTGTTAAAGTAAAGATGTATTGGGAGTACATCTTTACTTTTTCATTGGATAAGTTAAAAACATATACCATAAAAATAAATCAACCAATATAAATTATACATTACTTAATACCTAACTTAATGTATAAGAATCATTCTATACATACATTCTGAAATCTCATCAGGTATAGTTCTAAGTTTTTACTATTTTATACATTCTCTTCATACAAATCACATACATAAAATCCCCCTAGTATGTTTAAACCATCTATAAAATAACATCAATATTTAGAATATTCAATATCAACTGCATAACTGGTCAATAAAAACGTATAACTAGACAAAATTCTTATATTTTCTTTATGTTTATCTATTGTTTTTATCAATTCAGCTATTTACAATTTATTTAAAACAATTTCTCTTGATGTTGATATTATATCTAATTTCTAAACTTATCTTGTAACTTTTAATTCTGCTTTAGGTAATTTGCTAATTTTCATGTTATTAATTAATCTCTTTAAGTATATAGAATAACTTGACAGAACTAGCGTTTGAATTTAGAGTAAAAGAAAGACTATTATTTTCATTAGATGGATAAAATGTAAGTTAACAAATCGAAATTTTGGTAGGTGATATAATGCTTGGATTAAAACGAGGTATAGTTGGATTAGTGCCTCATCAAACGATATGGCATAAAAAAGCAGAAGACATAATTATATTGTTAAAAAAATTATTAGGCGAAGTTGCCCTCGATATTCAGCATATTGGAAGCACTTCTATTTGCAGAATTCATGCAAAACCTATTATTGATATTGCCATAGGCGTTAGTACTTTGGACGATATATTATACTGACGTGAAGCAGGAACTGATTGATATTCTGTTAAAAGAAGCACAGCTTTGGAGAGTAGGTTCATCCTATTGATAAAAAAATTTAATACACCTTTATATTGAAAAAAACGGGGTTGTCTCAAAATGAACTTTTTAGTTCATGAGGCACTCTTTTTTGTATTAAATCAAATATATTTTCATCATTTCAACAATGAAAAAGAGACTTATCTCTCTATTTTGAGACAGACCCTTAATATATATTTATGCGTGTATCTAAGAAAATTATAATATTCCTTATATTTTAGTATGATAATTTTCTTTAGTTTTATTGTTACAATCTCTGCTATAGTTTTATGCATTTTTTTAATAGTAAAAACTACTCATGTTATTCTCTACATAGATAAGTAATATTTATAAAGTATTTTATATAAAATTTAATTTTTATATTGTATAATCACTATATTTTGTTATATATTCTTAACAAGAAGTTAAAAATACATCACATTTTATAATTGGGAGGAATTATTAATGAAAAATTTTAAAGAACTAAATAAACTTGGTTTTCTAGGATTCTTAGGTTTTCTGGGGATAGCTGGCATATTATATACTGGTGAAATACATACAATTAGCTTTTGTGCGTTTTTTATTTTTTTCAGATACTTTAATATCATTCCAGATGAATTATTTAAAGAAAATTTAAGAAAAGCAGCAACCCCAGCATTCTTCTTAACACTTACATCACTATCAGCATCTATGGTTATATCCATTGTTTCATATAAAATTTCTAATATAGAAAATGGACTCGGAATTAGCTTTTCTGTAGCAATGATTAGTTTTATAGGAATCTTTGCATACTTACAGCATAAAGAAGGAAAAGGATTAGAATAATGATAATTCGTTCAAGAACTAAGGAATATAGAGCAAGGTATAATATGAGCCAAGAGAAACTTGCATCATTAGTAGGAGTAAGAAGAGAAACTATAGGTAACTTAGAAAACGGAAAATATAATCCTTCATTAAAATTAGCATTTGATATTGCCAATGTATTCAACGTAAGTATAGAAGAAATCTTTGAATATATAAAGGATTAATAATTTAAAATAAATCTTTTAACTTTTTTCTTATGTCACATTTATAAGTATGTTTATTTCATATTTTATACTTGTTTTTACATTTTTCAAATTACAATATTTTTTCTATAATTTTTGATTTGACTTATTCATTATATCTCCTATTGTATTTTAATCAATTTACTGACTTAGAAAATTTTGGATTATTTATTATTATATTACCTTTATCATCAGTTGATATTGCTAAATTTTATACATAAGTAAGAATCAATGGTTATTATAAGTTTCATTAATTGATTATACTATTTTTTTATTTATTATCATTTATGAATTCCATCTATCAAAATAGAAATTGATATAAACCTATTTTAGGAAATAATACTCAGTATATTAAAAAAATTATAATTATTTCCTATTTAATAACCGAAAAACATATATAAATAAACTAGAAATTATATTGGTCAAATATGATGTATTATAGTCTTTCATGCTTATTTAATCTTCCTCATATAATAAAATCACTATACTAAACGTTAGTACTCTACTTAAAAGTAAGTACTTGTTCAAACATAAAATAAAACATATACTTATATAAATAAATATATAGGGAGATGAGACTACTATGAAAAAATGTAAGATAGAAGTGATAAAGACTACATTTCACAAAGACTTAGCAGATAAATATGGATGTGAATGTATTGGAAAATGCCCTATGCATAAAGTCGGAGAAGTATTTTTTGGAGATTTTGCTAAACCCGAAAAATTATGTGATGAAGCATGGAAAGCAATGTATCAGTACGTATTTGCTTTATCTCATAGTAATGAATTATTTTACTATGGAGATTGGATAGATAAAGAAGGTGTTGCTATATGTTCTTGTAATGATGGTCTTCGTCCTGTTATTTTTAAAATCGAGAGAACAGAAGAAGAATCTAAAATAGAATATAAACCTGTTAGATAAAAACATTATAATTTGCAACTGTTTACATCAACGCAATAGCTCTAGTATATTACTTTGTATGATTTTGCAATATTGTAATATAAAATTAGACTGTAGGTAGATTTGTATAAAAATAAATTTGCCTACAGCCCCTAAATTTTCTTTTAAATTGATTTTCACACGAATTTCTCTCATTCATACCTTTTGTACAAGTTCTAGCTATTTCACCACGTTCTAAACATAACTATAAATAGATAAACTTGCTCTATAATAATGACTTTTTCTAACTTTCCATAACTTAATCCAATAACTACAATGTATATAACCTACTGTGGCTAAAATTCATTTTTCAATATTTTTATTATTGCAGTTATACACTCTATCATTGTAAGATAAAAAGTATTTCATTTATAATTTTCAAAACTCATCTTGAAATGCCTTTTATAATTTAAATCTATATATTTAATTTAAGAACCATTCTATCATTGTTCTAATATGACTATAACGCTTCATATAAATCAGTACTCAAATACTTTAGACCACTGTCATTAAGAGTCAAAACTATATTTTTTCCTTTTTCAGTACTTTTTAATAACTTAATCGCTGCACATACATTTGCACCAGAAGAAAAACCTGCAAATACACCTTCTAGCTTAGCCAATTTTCTTGCTACATCAGTGGCTTCATCATCTGTAACTTGAATATATCCATCAATAAGTTTTTTATCTACTAGTGGCAAATCCATAGAATAACCGCCACCTTGTATTTTATGCCCTTGGTCAGTTATTTCTTTACCTGAATAAATTGCTGCTGTTTCAGGTTCAACTACATAACATTTAATAGAAGGGTTATGTTTTTTAAGTGCTTTTGAACATCCAGCAAAAGTACTACCACTTCCAAGAAAATCTACGAATACATCAATATTCCCATCTAATTGTTCCCACATTTCTTCTGCTGTATAATTTTCATGTGCATGATTACAAGCTTCTAGATTAAATTGGTCTGCTCTAAATGCATTTCTTTCTTTTGCTATTCTTTGAGCCTCAATTTCTACAAGTGCTAAATCTTCACCAGATACTTGTCCATGAACTGAACTAGGCATTTGGTCTACAAGAACTACTTCTGCACCTAAAGCTTTCATCATTCTTGCTCTTTCCATAGAATTTCCTTTTGACATACATGCTATAAATTTATATCCTTTACATGCACAAGCTATTGCTAATCCTGTTCCTGTATTACCACTTGTCAATTCCACAACTGCTTGACCTGGAACTAATAAACCTGAATTTTCTGCTTCTGTAATTATTTGTAATGCTACACGGTCCTTTTTACTAAATCCTGGATTTAAATATTCCATCTTTGCATAAATATTACCTTCAACTCCAAATTCATTCACTATTTTAGATAAACACAACATATGAGTATTACCTATAGCCTCTGTAACATTATTAAGTACACGCATTACAATTCCCCCTTAATATATATTCGTATATATCCGTTGAAAAACAACCCTTTATGGAGTATAATCTATATTACGGACGTACAGTATATTTAACGTTTATTATATTATACATTCATAAATTATAAATAACGTTAAATAAATTATACATTCGTAAATTATACTTGTCAATAATTTACATTTTAAGGAGTTAATATGAGTATTAATACTATTATTGCTAAAAATCTAAATAGATTACGTAATGAGCGTAACTTAAGTCTAGGTCAACTTGCTGAATTATCTGGTGTAAGTAAAGTCATGCTATCACAAATTGAAAAAGGTGACTCAAATCCCACAGTAAATACAATTTGGAAAATTGCAGGTGGGCTAAATGTTCCATATACTGCAATACTTGACCAACCTCAAAACGAAACTTTCATTGTTTCAAAAAATGATATAAATGTACAAGTTTCAGAAAATGAAGATTATCGTCTTTATTGTTATTATTCTAATACACCAACTAGAAACTTTGAGTTACTTCAAATGGAACTAGAAGCAGGTCATAGTTATACATCTGTTGGTCATTCCGAAAAATCACAAGAATATATTATGATTATAGAAGGTCAATTAAAATTAGAAGTAAATGATTCTATTTATCAACTTAAAGAAAATGACTCTATTTGTTTTTCAGCTAAATCAATGCATACATATCACAATCAAGGAGAAAAAGAATTGAAAACAGTGATAATAAATTATTATCCAGTTTAGATACGCTTTTTAAGAATAGGATAATAATTTTCTTACCCAAAAAGATAATTCTCATTGTTTAGGATTTATCTTTTTTATTTTCCTTATCTTTATAAATTTATTATATATCTTTACACTTTTATAAATTATGTTATAATAATCTTATGTAAAAGTTTTATATTTTTGACAAATGGAGTATGAAGTACTCCCTTTTTCTTTTTTATTGCTATGATAAACATTTATTTTAAATTAAGTGTTATCATAAAAAAATACAAAATGTCTCTTAATATGTACATTTTTCATTGTTGTAATAATGATTTTATGTATATATTTCTCACAATTGGAGTGCTTTTGCACTCTTTTTTAATTCTTTTAGATATTTTATATAGCATTTAACAGTTCATTATTTAATTCCTCTAGCTTCGTATCTAAATTAGAAGTTTTACTATTTATAATACTTTTAGATTCTTTAATTCTGATAAAAGCTTTAAGCTTCTTTGTATTAGCATAAAGATAAGTATCTTCACTTTAGTAGGTATTTTCACTACTATTAACAATTCCTAATGTATATTTATATTTAAAATTTAATTCCATCGAAAATTCGAATAGCTGTTTGTATTATTGCCATATTATTACTCTCCTTTCTTAAGTTTTTGTATAAAAAAACACCTACTATTTGAGTAAGTGTTATTTAGTGGTTTCGATTTTAAATTCACATAGTTAATGTAAAACTTTAGATACTACTGGTGTTGACACTCCTATAAACTTTATTTATATACCACTTAGTTAATATAAAACTATTATAAATGACAAGGGGAGAAGTGGCATTGTATTATTTACATACCACATAGTTAATATAAAACTTTTTTGGGGAGTATGTATTTTAATATGTGTTGTTATATTTACATACCACATAGTTAATATAAAACCTTAAGCTGATTTATTTAAACCATACGTTTTGTCAAAATTTACATACCACATAGTTAATATAAAACTTAATGTTGAGTGTATAAATACATATGAAGCTATACAATTTACATACCACATAGTTAATATAAAACAGTTTGGTGAGAAAGATGGGAAAAGTTATATTAACACATTTACATACCACATAGTTAATATAAAACCCCAAAATAAATTGAGCATTTTCAATACCTTAAATCACATAATTCTCTTAAAATTGCAGTGAGCGACCAGTAGTGTTTTTTGATACTTTATAAAAAACCTCTATAAAACAGTAATTTCAATAACTACAAACAATTTTCCAAAAAAAACGAACACTGCAAAGTTTCTATATTTTTATTATATCATAAATAGATTATTTTTGAATATTTATGTAAATTTATAATTTAATAAAAATAAATACACTTTAATTTACAAAAAAATAATTATTTATATTAAAATGAGTTAACTTAAACAAGCAAATTTAATAAAATAAATATATTCTTTAAAAAACTATTAGAAACTAATAACCTTCTATGTATAAAGATACATGAATTAAGACATGCAAATGCAAGCTTACTTCTTCTAACTGTAACCAACATAAAAATAATTTCTGAAAGATTAGGACATACAGTTATTAAAAATAGATATAAATAGATATTCTCACATTTTAGATTAAATGAATAAATAAATAACCAAGAATATAAGCACTGCTCTCTTTAAATAATATTAGTTTTATATCAGTTAACATCATGTTTTTCTTAAATGTCAGTAATATATATTAGGAAATGCTAGTAAACAACTGTATTTCACTGCTGTTTACTATTCTCTAATAGTATTTATAACTCAGATTTGATATAATAGATATGGTAAAAGTTTAATTTATAAAACAAAAATATAACTTACATATGTTAAAATCAACAAATCTAAAACTAAGGAGACTTATATGTTAAAAGCAATAAAAGGGAATATAATTTTCACAAAAACTTCAGACACCTTCACAGTATTTGAAAATAGTTACATTATACTATACAAAGGCAAAGTAAAAGGAATCTTTAAAGACATACCTGAAGAATATAATAATCTAGAAATAGTAGATTACACCGATAAACTTATAATACCTGGTATGAACGACCTTCATTGCCATGCCTCTCAATTTAAAAATCTAGGAATAGCTATGGATAAAGAACTTTTGCCATGGCTTGAAACTTATGTGTTTCCAGAAGAATCAAATTATACAGATATAGAATATGCAACAAAAATGTATAAAAAATTTGTAAAAGAAGTTTGGAAATCTGGAACAACAAGAACAGCTGTATTTGCCACAGTACATAAAGAAGCTTCTATGAAACTTATGGATATATTCAAAGAAGTTGGTATTGGAGCATATATTGGTAAAGTAAATATGGATATGAATTGCCCTGATGCTTTACTAGAGAATACTTATAAATCTATTGCTGATACAGAAGAAATTATAAATAAATACAATGATAAAGAGTCTATTGTAAAACCAATCATAACTCCTAGATTCATACCAAGTTGTACGAGTGAACTTTTAAAAGGTTTGGGAGATTTATGTTTAAAGTATAATATGCCTATACAATCACACTTATCTGAGAATTATGATGAAATTGAATGGGTTAAAAGTTTAGAACCTAAATCTAAATTTTATGGAGATGCCTATAATATGTATAATTTATTTGGTCAAACTCCTACTTTAATGGCTCACTGTGTTCATTGTTCTCAAGAAGAAATGGATTTAATGAGGGAAAATAATGTTATGGCAGTTCACTGCCCTGCTTCTAACTTTAATGTTGGTAGTGGTGCTATGCCTATTAGAAAATTCCTTGATAATCGTATTAAATTAGCCCTTGGTTCGGATATAAGCGGTGGGCATACCTTGTCAATATTTAAAGCAATAGTGTCTGCAATACAGTTATCTAAATTATATTGGGTGAACTCTGGTAAGGAACTTAACTTCTTATCTTTATCTGAAGCTTTTTATATTGCAACTAAAAGTGGAGGAAGTTTCTTTGGAAAAGTTGGTAGCTTTGAAGAAGATTATGATTTTGATGCATTAATTATTGATGATTCAGATTTAAATCACGCCAATTACTCTATACTTGAAAGACTTGAAAAATTTATCTATGTTGGTGATGACAGAAATATCATTCATAGATATGTATGTGGAAACTTAATCGAAGAACCTAATATATAATAATTTACATAATTATAACTAATAAAAGGGATTGTCTCAAAATGTGTACTGAGACCCAAAAGTTAAACTTTATACAGGAATGGAATTTTCATTCCTGTATTTTTAAATTTATGCAACTTTAGATTCATATTCAAACCTATATTTAACAGGGAATTTTTCTTTAATTCTTTTGATTAATAACTATACCATTATTTTTTAGTGAAACTTTAATTCGGCAATAGCCATATCTACCATTATGTTCTTCAAAAATAGAGACGATTTTTTCTTCTTTAGTGTTTTTATTTTTATTCATTGATGCTTTTCTTTCGTTTTAGACAGGTCATCGACATCACCATGTAAAAACTTTTGTTTTCATGTTGCTATAAGTTTACTGTTGTTCATTCAAAAATTGTTAACAACTCCATATTGTTTTGCTATTGAAACATATCCTCCTTCTCTATTTAAATAGGGCTTAACTACTTTTAATTTGAAATTAAAATCATATTTAGCCATATAGAAACACCCCCATCGTTAGATTTTTGGTCCAACAATTGGGGTGCAGTACAAATTAATTTAAATCTGGAGCTACTGTATCTAATATCTCATCCAACACGAATAACATAACTTTTATCATAATTGGCATTAATACTGCTAGTACCATAGTTATTAGAATTAATTCTCTACTCAATGCTACAAATGAGAATAATCCACCTAAAAATAGAATTCCAATAACAAATGCAATAGTCATACTTACAATTAAAAATAACCTCTCTTTATTAAATGGTAAACATTGTTGTCTTAATATTAAAAGACCACATACACCAGTTAATATCGCACACATAGTAGAAAATACACTTGAACTATAACCTAAGTATTCAACTATATTGTAAACAATAATTACATTTACTGTCACACATAGTGCTCCTGGCAATGCATTTTTTAATATATTGAGTAAAAAATTTCCTGAAATTCTACTTTTATTTGCTTCAAGAGCTAAGAAGAATGACGGTATACCAACTGTTACAGCTCCAATTAGTGATAATTGTATAGGCACGAATGGATACTGTCTACTAAAGAAAAATAATGTTAATAGCGACAAGAAGAATGAAAAAATTGTCTTTACTAAAAATAAAGAAGATGCTCTTTGAATATTATTAATCACCTTTCTTCCTTCCATAACAACTTTTGGCATTGATGCAAAATTTGAATCCAACAATACTAAATTAGAAACATTTTTAGTAACATCACTTCCAGAAGCCATAGCTATACTACAATCAGCTTCTTTAAGTGCTAAAACATCATTTACGCCATCTCCAGTCATAGCTACTGTATGATTTTGTTTTTTTAATGCTAAAATCATTTGTTTTTTCTGTTGAGGGCTTACCCTTCCAAAGACGCTGTATTTATCAACTGCCTCATATATATCATCATTATTTTTAAGTGTTGTTGCATCAATAAAATTACTAGCCGTTTTAAGACCTGCTTTTCTAGCCACTTCACTTACTGTTACTGGATTGTCTCCAGATATAATTTTTATATCTACGCCTTCATTATAAAAAAATTCTAAAGTTGCCTTAGCCTCATCTCTAATTTTGTCCAATATTAATATAAAAGCTAATGGTTTTATATCTTCAGGTATATTATTTTCTTCCATATAAGAATTACTATGAGCTAAAACTATTACCCTATTGCCTTTTTTAGAATATTTTTCAACCTCTGTTTTAAGTTCTTTATGTTTATCCTTAAAAATAAACTCAAATGCCCCTAGTAAATATGTACCTTTATCTTCAAAGGCTACTCCACTGTATTTTCTTTCTGATGAAAATGGTATTAAATTTTTAACTTTATAAGTATCTAAAATACGGTATTTATCCCTTATTGCACTTATTGTTGCATTATCATCCTTAAGGGAATTACATATATTTCCCATTATATCATCAATATCTATTTCATCCAGTATTACTACATCATCAACCTGCATTTTACCTTCTGTAATTGTGCCTGTTTTATCAAGACATAATGTATCAACTCTAGCAAGAGTCTCTACACAGTATAATTCTTGCACTAAAGTTTTATGACTTGCAAGCTTTATAGTTCCTACAGCTAGAGCAATACTTGTAAGCAATGTCAATCCCTCTGGTATCATACCATTTACAGCTGCCACAGTACCTACTACAGATGTAGTTATAGAATCTCCATTTCCAAAATGTTGTTTTACAAATAATATAATCCCTAGAGGAATAATTATTATACCTACAATTTTTAATATTGTATTTAATGAATTTCTAAGCTGAGAATTATGTTTTCTAGAAATCTTGGCATCACTAGCTATCTTATTTGCATAGTTATCTTTTCCTATATTTTCAACTCTCACAAAAGCCTCTCCAGAAACTACAAAACTACCAGAATATAAGAAATCACCTTTATTTTTTATAATAATATCAGATTCACCTGTAATTAAAGACTCATTTACCTCTAATTTTCCATCTAATACCTTTGAATCTGCACAAATTTGATTCCCTGTTTTTAAAATCATAATATCGTCTAATACTAATTCTTGTACATCAATCTCTTTTTTCTCTTCTTCCCTTATAACAGATACCTTATTTGAAACTATGACAGATAGATTGTCCAACAATCTTTTGGCTCTTATTTCTTGAATTACTCCTATAATAGTATTAATTACAGCAATAAATATAAATAAAGTATTTTTAAAAGAGCCAACTGATACCAATAGACAAACTAAAACAATATTTATAAGATTAAAAAGTGTAAATACATTATCTTTAAAAATTTGTTTATATGTTTTAGTTTTTCCATTATCAAATACATTAATTAAATTATCATCTATCCTACTTTGAAGTTGCCCACTGCTTAATCCCATATTTATATCACAATTATACCTTTTTAAATTAGCACTATCCATATTCTACTCCTTTCAACTTAACGCTTTTTTATACTTAAATCTACAGATATATTATAAAACTCCCAATTTTTATATTTTATTATTCTATAGTTTATATAATAAAATATAAATCTAAAGATTTTAATAATATAATTCTTAAGATTTCCTAAATTTTTATAAATTTCGATATATTTTAGTTAAGTTTCTCTTAAGCTAAAAGGGTAAATATAATTTTAGCAAAATAAATTTCCATAATTTTTATGAATATTGGAATCGTAATCATCATGTTAATATTCTATATAGACACTAATATAATTTAAAGCTTTAGCAGTAAATATTATATATATAAATACACAGAAAAAGGTGGGGTCTCAAAATGATTTTTTAGTTCATAAGGAACTCTTTTTGTATGAAATCAAATATATTTTCATCATTCCAACAATGAAAAAGAGACTTATCTCTATTTTTAATTATTTATCTTTGCGACCATGTAAGTATAGGTTTCTTTACTGCCCTTGCATCATCCACTCTCTTAACTAAAGTATTGTGTGGAGCAGTTTTCAATAGTTCTGGTTCTTCTTTTGCCTCCTTAGCAACATTTTTCATAGCTTCTATAAAACTATCTAATGTCTCTATGCTCTCACTTTCTGTAGGCTCTATCATAAGTGCCTCATTTATGATAAGAGGAAAATACATTGTTGGAGGATGATATCCATAATCCAGTAATCTCTTTGCTATATCTATAGTTTTTATATTTGCCTCTCCTCTTGGTAACCCACCTAATACAAACTCATGTTTACATAAGGTATCTATTGGTAATATATAGTCATCTTTTATACTCTCTTTGATATAATTTGCATTTAAAACTGCCATTTCACTAGCCTCTTTAAGCCCATCTCTTCCCATAGTTAATATATATGTGTAAGCTCTTACAAGCACTCCAAAGTTACCATAGAAGTTTTTAATTTTTCCAATAGATTTTTCTCTATCATAATTTAATACATACTTATCTTCTTGTTTTTCAATTACTGGTATTGGTAAAAAAGGTACCAATTCTTTTTTGACTCCAACAGGACCAGCTCCCGGACCCCCTCCTCCATGAGGAGTAGAAAAAGTCTTATGAAGATTAAGATGCACTACATCAAATCCCATATCTCCAGGTCTTGTTATTCCCATAATGGCATTCATATTTGCACCATCATAGTACAAGAGTCCTCCTGCTTCATGTACAAGACTTGCTATCTCTTTTATATTTTTTTCAAACAATCCAAGAGTACTTGGATTAGTAAGCATAAGAGCTGCTACTTCATCACTTAAAACTGCTTTTAACGCATCTATGTCTATAGCTCCATTTTTATCAGATGCTATCTGAATCACATCAAAGTTTGCCATAGCTGCACTTGCTGGGTTTGTTCCATGTGCAGAATCAGGAATTATTACTTTGTTTCTCTTATGGTCTCCTCTGTTTTCATGATATGCTTTTATAATCATAAGACCTGTAAATTCACCATGTGAACCTGCTGAAGGTTGTAGTGTAACTTCATCCATACCTGTAATTTCTGCAAGTCTATTTGACAAGTCATACATTAAAGAAAGAGAACCTTGTGCTGTGTATGAAGATTGGTATGGATGCATTGCAGTAAAATTTGGAAGTGCTGCCATATCTTCATTTATTTTAGGGTTATATTTCATAGTACAAGAACCTAAAGGATAAAAACCTGTGTCAACTCCAAAATTTTTATTTGATAATAGGGTATAATGTCTAACTAATTCTAATTCGCCAACTTCTGGTAAATTCAATTCACTTTGTCTAACCATACTTTGGTCAATCATATCTTCTACTTTTATATCGTCTATATCTAATTTTGGAAGCGAATATGCTTTTCTACCTTTTTTAGATATATCTATCAACAAACTATTATATTCTTTCATTATAATCCCTCCATTATTCCGACTAACTTATCTATTTCTTCTTTGCTTCTTTTTTCAGTCACACAAAGTAAAGTTGAATTTTTTAATTCTGGGTAATTGTATTCTAAATTATAACCACCTAATATATTTTCTTCTAAAAGTTTATTATTTATAGTTTCTATATTAAGATTTCCTTGCACAGTAAATTCTTTGAAAAATTTACCTTTAAATATTGGCTTATATTTTCCTGTTTGTATAAGTTTATTATAAGTATAATGTGCTTTTTCCATAGATTGCATGCCAACCTCTTTAAATCCTTCTTTCCCCATAGTAGCCATATATATTGAAGCTACAAGAGCATTTAAAGCTTGATTTGAACATATATTAGAAGTTGCTTTTTCTCTTCTTACATGTTGTTCTCTAGTTTGTAAAGTTAGCACATATGCAGTTTTTCCTTCTGTATCTAAGCTTTGCCCAACTATTCTTCCTGGCATTTTTCTAGTATACTTAGATTTACTAGCCAAAAATCCTACATAAGGTCCTCCAAAGTTAAGAGGATTTCCTAGTGATTGAGCTTCTCCAACAACAATATCTGCTCCTATCTCACCTGGTGTCTTTAAAACACCCAATGATATTGGGTCAACACTCATAATTAACATAGCCTTATTTTCATGAGTTATCTTTTCTATTTCTTCCATCTCTTCAATAATACCAAAGAAGTTAGGAGTCTGTATAAGAACACATGCTGTATCTTTATCTACTGAAGCACTTAATTTTTCTATATCCGTAGTTCCATATTCATTACAAAAATCAATTTCTACTATTTCACAATCTTTGTATTGTAGATAAGTCTTAAGTACTGATAAAGTTTCAGGATGTGTAGTTTTTGATACTACTATTTTACTTTTTCTGGTCTGATTCATAGCCATTATGCATGCTTCTATTGCAGCAGTTGCTCCATCATACATTGATGCATTTGCAATTTCCATTCCAGTAATTTCTGCAATCATAGATTGGAACTCAAACACTACTTGTAAAGTCCCTTGACTTATTTCAGCTTGATATGGAGTATATGCTGTATAAAATTCAGACCTTGAAGTTATATGTTTTATAATTGACGGTATATAATGGTCATATGCACCAGCTCCAAGAAAACAAGTCAAGTCTTCTAGACTTAAATTTTCTTCTGACAATCTCTTTAATATTTTACTTACCTCTAATTCAGACTTTCCACTTTCCAAGTTTAAATCTCTTTTTAACTTTATTTCATCTGGTATATCTGAAAATAATTCATTAACTGAATTTAATCCTACTACCTTTAACATTTTTGATTTATCTTCACTTGTGGCAGGTATATATGAAAATTTATTTTCTTCATTCAATATAGTATTATCTTTTTTATATTGTTTTTTATAAAAAGGCTTCTTAACTATCGTAGCAGGAACAACTTTTTTTCTGATTACTATACCTATTTCATTTCCTACTTTTGCATACTTAGAATCTATAATTCCCATGCCTAAAATCTTTCCTGTCGTTGGAGATGCACATCCTGTTGTTACAAAACCTACTATTTTGTCACCAATTTTTATATCGTATCCACTTCTAGGCATCCCTTTGCCTTGCATTTCAAATCCAACTAATTTTCTTTTAGCTCCTTTTTCTTTTTCTTCTGATAAAACTGTTTTTCCAATAAAGTTTTCCTTGTTTGTTTTTACAAAAATGGATAAGCCTCCTTCAATTGGAGATATATGTTCACTTATTTCATGACCATATAGAGGTAGAGCTGCTTCAAATCTCAAAGTATCTCTACAACCTAAACCAGCAGGACATATATATTTTCCTCCAGTTTTTAAAACTTCATTCCAAATTGTTTCTGTATGTTCATTTTTACAGTATATCTCAAATCCATCTTCTCCAGTATATCCTGTTCTTGAAACTAAACAAGTTAAACCACATATTTTTGTTGATGGAATTGACTTATAAAATTTTATTGATTTTAAATCTATGTCTGTAATTTTTTGAAGAATTTCTTCTGCTTTAGAACCTTGAACTGCTAATTGACCCACTTCATTAGAAATATTTTTTATATCTACATTGTATCCTTCACTTTGTTTTATTATCCATGCTACATCTTTATCTATATTTCCTGCATTTATTACTAATAAATAATCTTCTTCACCAAATTTATATATTAATAAATCATCAACTATTCCCCCATTTTCATAACACATAGGTGTATATATAATGTCATTTATCTTTAATGTACTTATATCATTTGTAACTAAGTTTTGTATAAATTTTTCTGACTCTACTCCTTTTACTTGTACCTCTCCCATATGAGATACATCAAAGATACCTGCACTTTTTCTAACCATTTCATGCTCTTTATTTATTCCCTTATATTCTAAAGGCATTTCCCAGCCAGAAAATTCAACAAGTTTTGCTCCAAGTTCTTTGTGTATATTATACAAAGGTAATCTCTTCAATTCATTCATATATAATCCTCCCTATAAATTAGACCCACTCTATTTAAGCAATTTCGATATTATGTCCTATACTTTTTCATAAAAAAAAGATATATTAACATGGAAAATAATCCTAGCCTATATATCCCTGTTTGTATACCTGAAAGATTTAATAATTTAATATTATTTTGCTTCTTCGGTGACTTATAGTATATTAACCTAAGTCTTTCCAGAGTCCCATCAACTAGCGATATCTTTGCCTGAAAGTTTCTCTAAGAATTGGCATTTCTTAAATTTCTTCTTCGGCGCCTTTTTATATAAAGGTCTCTCTCGCTAATCTCATTTGGAAATATTTATTTTCATTTTTATTGTATGAATATTTCAATTAAATGTCAACACATTATATTTATTTTTTTTTATGTATTATTTTTTTTGTTAAATTTTTATTATCAATTATATTACTTTTATATTATTAACTTTTATACATATATGTTATATATTAATGTAAAATAATATATTTATTTAATTTATTATTAATATGTCATACAAAACACTAAAAGTAAAGTTATATTGTAATTTACTATATTATGTTAAAGATATATTCATACATACAATAGAATCGTTTGCAATTTTATAAATATATTTTTAGACAACAAAAAAAGCACTTAATGTGCTTTTTTGTATTTATTAGTAAAATATTTTATAAATATATTCATATTGTATTTAACTTATCTATCAAAAAATAAAAACGGGATAGCCCACTCCGAAAGCCAGCAACCCCAGTTTTTTCCAGTACAACTAAGTACTGTAAAATGCGGATGAAGGGAGTCGAACCCCCACGCCAATGGCGCTAGATCCTAAGTCTAGTGCGTCTGCCAATTCCGCCACATCCGCTTATTACTCTTTTATTTTACTATATTTCGCTATTCTTTTCAATAACTTTTTAAAATTATCTATAAACTGATAAAACAATCATAATAAAAGGTGAAATTTATTTATATCCTTATTCTACAAGTTCAATTTCTGCTTCATCTACTCTCTTACCAATTATTTGAATGCCTACAAATATAGCAACTATAGCCACTGGCAACACTATATATATTGGCAATCCAAATCCAGCTGGTATGTATCCAAATACAACGGTAATTACTGCTGTAAATATAGCATACGGTATTTGAGTATTAACATGGTCTATATGATTACAACCAGCTCCCATTGAAGAAAGTATTGTTGTATCTGAAATAGGAGAACAATGGTCTCCAAATATTGCACCTGTTAAAACTGCACTTGTACTTACTATTACATAAGACATATCAGGATTTAGTGAGTATGCTAGTGGTATTGCAAGTGGCATAAGTATACCCATTGTTCCATAAGCTGTTCCAGTAGCAAATGATATTATTGCTCCTAAACCAAATATTAAACTTGGCAATAAAAATGGAGGTAATGAACCTGATAATAAGTGTATTAAAAATTTAGCTGTACCTAACTCTTTTATTACTGAACTCAATGACCATGCAAGTATTAATATTACACCAGTGATTACTAAACTTTTCATTCCATCTATCCAAACATCAATTGCCTCTGATATTGTAAAAATCTTTTTGACTACAGCCATTATAATAGCAACCAAACTTGCAACAAGTGCAGACTGGAATAATGCTCTAGATGCATCAGATGCACTAAATGCTTCTTTTATTGCTTCAAATGAATACGGCGAATTCGTAAATAACTGTATAAGAGCCTTATTCTCCCCTCCCATTATAGATGTATATCCACTATAATAGAATGATGTTAATGCAACTATTATTAATGTGCCTATCGGGATTATAGCATTCCATACACTCAATCTTACTCCATTTTTTGGAGCTAAATCATCTAATTCTTCTACACCTTCATCAAGGTCTGTACCAATTTTTCTACTTCTAGATTTTATCTCTGCTTTTCTCATTGGTCCAAATTCTTTTAATAATAATGCTGATAATACAATAAACACTAATATTAATATGTTATAAAATCTAAATGGTATTGTATTTAAAAATATACCAAATGCGTCAACATCTACATTTATGCTTTCAAAAGCGTCATGTATTAAACCAACTTCAAGACCTATCCATGTAGATATTATAGCTAATCCAGCAACTGGTGCTGCTGTAGCATCTATTATAAATGCCAACTTTTCTCTTGATATTTTCATCTTATCTGCAACAGGTCTCATCATAGGACCTACTATTAATGAATTTGCATAATCATCAAAGAATACTAAAAGTCCCAAAAACCATGTTATAAGCTGTGTACCTTTTGCTGATTTAGCTCTTTTAGCAAGCGCTTCAGCTATAGCCTTAGCTCCTCCCATCTTAGCAACAAGATTTATTACTCCTCCAATTACCAGAACTTGTAGTATTATTCCTGCATTCCATGGGTCTGCCAAAGATACTAAAGCTCTATCTACCAAATCTAAAAAAGCTTGTATAAATGTCGCAAAAACATTAATACCACTAGCTTTAATTATAAAACTACCAGAAATAATCCCTATAAATAATGAAATTATTACGTTTTTAGTTATAAATGCAAGTACTATAGCAACTACTGGTGGTATTAAAGTTAAGATTCCAAATTTTTCTGCATTAGCTAATGCAATAGTGTCTATATCCTCCTCTGCAAAAACCATTACTGTTGACATTATGAACATAATTGTCGTCAGAAAAATAATATTAATTTTTTTGTTCCTCATGTAAATCTCCCTCTCTTTTTAATTTTGTGAATTATACAGGGTATTATTTTCTGATAAAACTAAAAAAGCCTTGAGTGGTAAACACTCAAGGCTTAAACATTACAATACATAAACAATATTAAAAATAAATATAATATAATTCCTTAAATGATAGCTCACCACAAATAAACCTGTGACAGTTGTACACATTTTCTATGTACCCCCAGCAATATAATCTTAAAGCATCGATTATAAAACTTCGGCAATATCTCCTTTCCTAATAATTCTCTGTGCTTAACTCCTTATTAGTACTGATAGACTATTGCGCCTCTACCTTTTTATTCACTTTTATTAAACACATTTTGAGTATATATTATTTATTTAAACTTTGCAAGGTAGTTTTTAAAATTTCTAATTTAAAGGACTTTTTACACTATTGTCGAATTATAAAATTAATTGTACTAAGACTAACAAAAAAATTTTATCACTTATTGGAGGAATTACTTTAATGTTATTAATTTATAATGAAAAAACAAACCCTTATTTTAATTTAGCAATGGAAGAATATATTCTAAAAAACTTTGATGAAGACTTATTTATTTTATGGAGGAATGAACCTTCTATAATCGTTGGAAAAAATCAAAATACACTTTCTGAAATAAATTTAGAATATATAAAAGAACATTCTATACCTGTTGTTAGGAGACAATCTGGTGGTGGAGCTGTATTTCATGATTTAGGAAACATAAATTTTACATTCATAGCTTGTAATAATAATAGTTTCAGTGATTTCAGAAGATTCACTCAACCAATAATAGACTTACTTAAAACATTAGGCGTCAATGCTGAATTTTCTGGAAGAAACGACCTCCTTATAGATGGTAAGAAATTTTCTGGAAATGCTCAATATAATTACAAAAACAAAGTAATGCATCATGGCACACTTTTATTTTCATCTGAGATAAACGACCTTTCAAGTGCACTAAAAGTTAAACCTATAAAATTTGAAGGAAAGGGAATAAAATCTGTAAAATCCCGTGTAACTAATATAAGTGAACATCTACAATCTAAAATGGATATACTGGAATTTAAAGATGCAATAATGAACTATCTTTCTAAAATAAATACTGATAATACTAATTATTGTTTAAGTGAATATGATATAGAACAGATAGAAAAACTTACTAAATCAAAATATGAAACTTGGGATTGGAACTTTGGCAATTCACCAAAATATACTCTTTCAAATGAATTAAAATATTCTGGTGGAAATGTTGAATTTAATTTAAATGTTGATAAAGGCATAATAAGCACTATAAAATTTTTTGGAGATTTTTTTGGAAAACGTGATGTTTCATTTGTAGAAGATAAACTTATTGGTATAAAACATGAGGAAAATGCTTTGAGAAATATCTTAGACTCTATTGAAATAAATGATTATTTCTTAGGCGCTAATACTGATATTCTAGTTTCTGGAATTTTAGGTGTTAAATGAGTATGTTAAATATTTTAAAATATTTATAAAATTATATTTACAGATATAAAAAATCATGATAATATTTATAACATAATTAAAAATTAATACTTCTTATCCAGAGTGGTGAAGGGACTGGCCCTATGAAACCCAGCAACCAGTATATTTTATATACATTGGTGCTAAATCCTGCAGTATTATACTGAAAGATGAGTCTAAATTAGCTTTTAAAGCCTGAGTTTAAACTCAGGCTTATTTTATTTTGCAGTGTAATAAAAAGGGTATTTTATTTTTAACTAATCAATTATATTCAGGAGGGAATTTATATGAAATTCAAAAAATTATTATGTTTGTTATTATGTTTAGTATTTACCTTATCTATAGTGGGATGTTCTAAAGACAAAGGCAAAGATGATAAAAAAATAGTTGTCGGAGCTACTTTAGTCCCAGGTGGAGAATTATTAGAAGAATTAAAACCACTTATTAAAGAAAAAGGCTATACTTTAGAAATTAAAAATTTTGATGATTACATACTTCCAAACGAGGCTTTAAATAATGGAGAAATTGATGCAAATCTATTCCAACACGAACCTTATCTAAAAGAAGCAGTTAAAGCTAAAGGCTACAAAATAATGGCTGGTAAAAAACTATATGTATGTCCAGCAATACTTTACTCTTATAAGATAAAATCTGTTGATGAATTTAAAAAAGGAGATACAATTGCAATAAGCAACAATCCATCTTCTTGTTCTAAGAACCTTAGATACCTTGAAAGTATTGGTCTTTTAACTTTACCTAAAGGTAATGAATTAGTTAGCCCTAAGGATATAATAGAAAATCCAAAGGAGATACAATTCAAAGAATTAGATATTGCTCAAATTCCGTCTTCTCTTCCAGATGTAACTGCTGCATTTATAGATACTACTTATGCAGTACCTGCTGGTCTTGATGCTAAGAAAAATGGAATTTATACAGCTCCTGTAAATGATGAATATGCAAATCTTTTGGCATTTAGAACTGAAGATAAAGATAGCGAAAAAATTAAAGTTTTACAAGATGTTCTTACATCAGACAAAGCAAGAAGTATAATTGAAGAAAAGTACAAAGGTGTTGTAATTCCTATTTTTTAGTATATTTAGTATAATTTTAATATTATTATCCTAATCTTGTTGAACATTGACTTATTAAGTGCTACCATTTAAATAAATCTATGTTTATGGAGGAAGATTACTATGGCTATAGAACTAAAAAAGGGGCAAAAAATAAACCTTACAAAAAAAGAAAATAGTAATTTAGGTGAAATTTTAGTTAATTTAAATTGGAACCAAAAAATACAAAAAAAAGGTTTTTTTGGCTCTCTAAAAAGCAGTAATATAGATTTAGATTTAGGTTGCTTGTTTGAAATGAAAAATGGTGTAAAAGGTGCTGTTCAGGCGTTAGGTAATTCTTTTGGTAATTTGGAGTATCCACCTTTTGCACAATTAGATGGAGATGACCGCACAGGAAGTAATACACAGGGAGAAAATTTGAGAATAAATGGTAATAAAATAAAAGAAATAAAGAGAATACTTATTTATGCTTTTATCTATGAAGGTGTAGCTAATTGGTCTGAAGCTGATGGAATTGTAACAATCAAACAAAAACAAGATTCAGATTTAGTTGTTAAACTTGATGAACATAAAAATGGCTATAATATGTGTTCAATAGCATTGATAGAAAATGTAGATGATGAGACATTCAGTGTTGAAAAAGTAGTTAAATACTTTAAAGGACATAGAGAAATGGATACTGAGTTCAATTGGGGCTTAAAATGGGTTGCAGGAAGAAAATAAGTATATTTTATTTAAGAAACTATGAGTAAATTAGCTCATAGTCTCTTTTTTGTCTGAAAATTATTTTTTCTAACTATTATAAATAAATTCTTTATCTAATATTTCTTCAAATTCTAATATAGGCATTGGCTTATAAAAAACAAATCCTTGAACTAAATCACACCCAATATCTTTAAGGAATTCAACTTGTTCCTTACATTCAATACCTTCAGCAACAGTTGTTATATTCAGTTCCTTTAGCATATGTATAATATTTTTTATTACTATCTTCTCTTTATCTTTATCTAAACTAGACTTGAAAAACATAGAATCAAGCTTTAAAACGTCAAATGGTAAATCTTTTAAAACACTCAAAGATGAATAACCTTTTCCAAAATCATCTAGAGAACAAGTAAATCCATTTTTATGCAAGTCATGTATAATTTCTAAAAGATGTTCTTGATTCTCAAAAGCAACACTCTCAGTAAATTCAATTTCTATAGTATTTTTAGGTATACTGTATTTATTCTGTATATTGGAGTAAATTTCTACAAATTTAGTATTGTAGAATTGTATTCTAGAAACATTAACTGATATTTGAACAAAAGGTTTATTCTCATCTAATCTCTTTCTAATCCACTTACAAACTTCCTCAAAAACATACTTATCTACTAAAGCGATAAAGAAATTCTTTTCTAGAACTGGAATAAATATTTCTGGAGATATAATACCTTTATCTGGAGTCATCCAACGCACTAAAGCTTCTGCACAACTTATTTTTTGATTATGTAAATTAACTTTAGGCTGAAAATAAACTATAAATTCTCTTTTTTCAATAGCTTCATGTATTCTACTCTTGATTGTATTTTCCTCAATCATTTTTTTACGAATATTTTCATTATAAAAAGCATAATTAGTACCTGGTTTATTCTTAATAGTTTTTTGTGCAAAGTTCGCTCGATTTATTAAGTCATCTATATTTAGTTTTTCATTTACATCTTCAACACAACAAATTCCACTAACAATAGTAATACTATATTTGTTTTTAATTTCATTTGTAATATTAATCAGTTTATCATCTACAAATTGCTGTCTTATAACTAAATCCTCCTTATATGAATAGCATCTTAAAACAACAAATCTATCTGCAATTTCTCTTGCAAATATTTCATATTTTCCGATATCATTCATCATGAGATTAGCATATCGCTTCAGTATCATGTCACCATAATCATATCCAAATATATCATTAATATATTTAAAATTTTCAAAATCTATATAGAATATTGCAAATTTCTTGTCCTTATACCTATAAATATTTTGACTTGCATCCAATTTAAACTTTTCTATAGTATTTGCTCCTGTGAGTTCATCTTTATATGCAATGTTTTTTAAGTCTACATTTAATTTTTCCAATCTAATCATTTTTTTACTATACTGTATAATCAATATACTCCATGCTAATATACCTATAATAGATATAATGATTATTAAGGTCGTTAAATAATCACTTTTCTCTTTAGAAAAGTTTTCTATTTCAAACACTGTATCATTTGCAAGATAAAAAAACTCTTCACTCGTGCTTAATAATTGGCTACTGTCTCCCTTCATTCTCACTTTCTTGATTTCAATATTTAAATCTTTCCACTTTTCTTCTAGTAATAGCAAGTCCTCATTATATTTATTACAATCAGTGACTACTAAACCATATTTCCCATGCCCTCTAACCAATTCATGTAAGATTTCATCAATATATTCTATTAATTTATCATTTGGTTGATGGTTCATCTCTAATTTGGTCAAACGTTGACTAGCTCCACGAACAATACCAACATAATTAATTAGTTTCCCATAATCTCCAATATTATGAATTAATTTAATAGAAATGTAACTTATAGAAATCAATAAAATAAATAAGACTAAGGTAGCTACTCTCAAAACTCTCTTCATAAAATACCCCTATCCGCTATGTCGTTTTCCATATTTATTGTATATTTATAATTATTTTTCAAATAGAGTGCATGAAAATCCAATAAAATTTTTTATACAATTAGAATATATAAAACCTTATTTTACATAGTTCCTTTTTAGAATTTTGTTTATAAAAACTTTTTTCTAATATACAAGTTCTTATAAATTATTACTTCTTAATATAATTTACAATATTTATAATTACAAAATACCGTTTAAAATCATATAATAATGACTATATACTTATATAATTTAATTATATTTAAAAATTCTTCTTTTTGTCCAGTATAACTTTATATTTTATTAGATTTTAAATAGATTTATATTATTATAATCAATACTATTACTTAAACTATAAAAAATCAGCCACTCTAAAGTGGCTGATTAAATAAGTAATAAACAAGACATGTTTAATATAAATAATTTATTTATTGACTGCTTTTGAAGCATCATCTATCATTTTGTTTAAAGACGTTAGACCTCCATCATTTACATACCATGTTGGTGAATCTAAATATATTATATTATCATTTTTATATGCATCCATAGACTTTATTATATCATTATTTAAAACAGATTTTGCTGTTGAACTGTCCTTTACATCACTACCAGTAGCTATTCCTCTATCTATGACGAACATAACTTCTGGATTTTGTTTAGCTATATACTCAAAAGTAATATTTTGACCATGACTTGATTCTTTTATATTTTTATCTTTATTTTCAAATCCAAAACTATTATATAATATACTAAATCTTGATTCTTCGCCAAATACACTTAAATTACCTTCATTGACCATTATAGTTAAAGCATTTAAATTTTTTTCTGTTACTTTTTTATTCAAAGTATCTATTTTCTTTTCAATTTTACTAAATTCTTGATTGGCTTTTTCTTCTACTTCAAATATTTTTGCTATTTTATCTATATTATTTTTAACAGATTCTAAGTACTTCTTATCATCCTTACTTGTACTTATTGTTGGTGCTATTTTTGACAATTGCTCATAAAAATCTTCCTGTCTTCCATTTATTATAATTAAATCTGGATTTGCTGACTTTATACCTTCTAAATCTGGTTCTTTTAAGCCTCCTAAATCTGTATACTTTTCATCCTTATATTTTTCTAAAGATGCTGGTAAACTCGCCTTAGGAAGCCCTACTAAATTCTCAGCTACACCTAATGCGTCCATCGTATCTAGAGCTGAATAATCAAATACTACTACTTTTTTAGGATTTAATTTTACATCTGTTTCTCCCAAGTTATGAGTTATCTTTATGGTATCATTTGAATTCTCTGATGTTTTTGATTCATTCTTTTTACTTCCACCTAATGCAAACACTGTCACTAATCCTACTATAGCTACTGCTGCTACTATCGCTGCTTTTTTATTCATATCAATATTTCCCTCTTTCTTATTAATATTTATCTTAATCTAAAATTTTATAAAAAAAGATGTAGTAAGTTTATTTTTATATACAATATTTTAAAAATAAATACAGATTCGATTTCCATTTATATTCTTAATGTTAAAATTCATTTCATAAATATCTTCTAAAACTTTTTCATTAACTATCTCATCTGTACGACCTACTTTTTCAACTTTTCCATTTTTTAATGCAACTATATTATCTGAATAACATGATGCAAAATTTATATCATGCATTACTAACACTATAGTCTTATCTAACTCGTCACAAAGGTCTCTAAGTACCTTCATCATTTGAACTGAATGATTCATATCTAAATTATTCAGTGGTTCATCAAGTAATATGTACTCTGTATCTTGAG
Source organism: Clostridioides sp. ES-S-0054-01 (assembly GCA_021561035.1). Lineage (NCBI taxonomy): Bacteria > Bacillati > Bacillota > Clostridia > Peptostreptococcales > Peptostreptococcaceae > Clostridioides > Clostridioides sp. ES-S-0054-01. The sequence continues at coordinate 1,672,628 of CP067346.1, read as the reverse complement.
CTATTACCATTGCTATATAAGCTCTTTGTCTTTGACCTCCACTCAATTCATCCAAATACTTATGTTGTATATCAGTCAACTTCATATATTCTATTGCTTCATCAATATACTTTTCATCCTCTTTAGTTAGATTACCTTCACTGTATGGGAATCTTCCAAATCCAACTAATTCCCTTATTGTGAGTTTTAAAGTTATATTGTTAGACTGCTTAAGAATAGCTATTTTTTTAGCCAATTCCTTATTATTATAATTAGTCAAGCTTTTTCCTTCTATTATTACTTCTCCACTATCACCTACTATAAGTCTTGTAACTATTGACAATACAGTACTTTTCCCAGCTCCATTTGGTCCTATAAAAGATGTTATCTTTCCCTTTTCTATATTAAAAGAGACATCATCTACAACATTTTTATTCTTATATTTTTTAAATATATTTTTTATCTCTATCATCTATTTGCCCCCTTTAATAGTAATTGAATAAAGTAAATTCCTCCTATGAAATTTATTACTACACTTAAAGTTGTGTCAAATTTAAATACATGTTGTATAAAAAATTGACCTATTATCAGTGTAATCATCCCTATCAACATAGAACTCAAAATTAAATATGTATGCTTATATGTTTTAAAAATTTCTCTAGATATATTGGCAAGTAAAAGTCCTAAAAATGTCATTGGACCAATAAGTGCTGTTGATATTGAAACTAAAATTGCTATTAGTATTATCATTTTTTTAACTACTTTATCAAAATCTACACCTAAATTAATTGCTTGCTCTTTACCCAACGATAATACATCCAAATACTTTATTTCGTCACATATAAAAGGTATTGTGGCAATAATTATTATAAATGCTATTAAAAGCACATTAGTATTTATATTATTTAAACTAGCCATTATACTGGTTTGTAAAGCTAAAAATTCGTTTGGGTCTATCATTACTTGAATAAATGTTGTAACACTTTTAAATAATGTTCCAAATACCATTCCTACTAGGATTAAAAAGAAAATATTATTTTTATTCTTTTCAAATAACGTCTTATATAATAACAGTGAAGCTCCAATCATCATGGCAATATTAATAATAAAATTATAATTCTCATTTATAATCAGACTACTACTTGAACCAAATATGAATACTATTATAGTTTGAATCATTACATATAATGAATCCAAACCCAGTACACTTGGAGTCAATATTTGATTATTCGTAATTGTTTGAAACACCACAGTAGTAAATGCTATACATCCTCCACCTAATATCATAGCAAGTATTTTTGGTATTCTCTGCGATAATGCATATTCTAAATGATTCATATCTATTCTATAGATTACAAAAAGTGCTATTGATGTTAATAGTAATGCGCTCACCAAATAAATTTTTTGATTGAGACTAAGCTTCATTTACATTCCTCCTTAAAATTAAATAAAGGAATAGTATACTTCCTATAACTCCAACTGTAAGCCCTATAGATATTTCATATGGATAAATAATAATCCTTCCAAAAATGTCACATATAAGTACAAATATCGCCCCAAATAAACCAGTATACCATATACTTGCCCTTATATTATCACCCATATATAAAGATACGATATTTGGAACTATTAGACCTATAAAAGGGATATTTCCAGCTGTAACGACTACACATACTGTAACAAGTGCTACTATTATTAGACCTATATTAACAATTCTTTTGTAACTCAGACCTAAGTTTGTTGCAAAATCCATACCCATACCAACAACAGTAAATTTATTTGCATAAATATATGCTAATATTATAAGAGGTATTGTGATATATAATATCTCATAATTTCCTTTAAGTATCATAGAAAAGTCACCTTGCATCCAAGAACTTACATTTTGACTCAAATCGTATTTATATGCGATAAAATCTGTCATAGAACCTATTATATTTCCAAACATTATACCTACTAATGGTACAAAGATTATATTTTTAAATTGCAACTTCCTTATTATTTTCATAAACATAAAAGTTCCTACAAGAGAAAATACAAACGCTATTATTGTCTTTGTAAAAATAGATGCAGTTGGTACTAAAAGCATACATATTACTATACCAAATTGAGCTGCATCTATTGTAGCTCCTGTTGTAGGTGATACAAATTTATTTTTACTTATCTGCTGCATTATAAGACCTGCTATACTCATCCCTACACCAGCAATCAATATACTTATTAATCTTGGTACTCTACTCATGATAAATATCATAAGCTTATGCTGATTTTTTGCAAATATATGCATTATATTTATATCTTCAGCTCCTATAAATAAAGAAAAATAAGACAAAATTATTATTCCTATGACTAAATACCTTTTTTTCATTCTCCCTCCTTAAAAATCGCTTCTTAATTAAAATGAAAATTATTATCATTTTCATTTTTATAGTTTATCAATAATAATTATCATTGTCAATATATATATATAAATCTGTTTTTCGCATAAAAAATGTTACTAGAAATTTCTAGTAACATTAAAATCTAATTTAATAAAAAACTATAAACACTAATTTAAATATGTAAATATTATTATGTAAATATAATATTTTATAAATTTAGGTTATTTATTATATTATTTTAGTATATCTTTAAAGAGTCTATAAAAATTACCACTAGAAATTAAATCTATATCTCTTTTTTTATAACCTCTATTTTCGAGTTCTACTACTATATTATGTGCTGTATGTGTACTTTCAAGACCATCTACACTTGGAGTACTAACATTTCCAGTAAAAGAACCTATAGTCTCTTTTCCTAAGTAATCACTAAAATCAAAGCCAAAAGATACATGTTCTATACCTATAAGATTTACCATATAGTCTATATGGTCAACCAAATGTATTAAATCTTGTTTCTTAGGATTACTATTAGTAAATCCTCTAAAACTATTTATTCCTACTAATCCACCTGTATTTGAAATTTCTTTTAATTGATTATCTGTAAGGTTTCTTTTAGCATCACATAGACTCCTAGCATTAGAATGAGAAGCTATTACTGGCTTACTTACAATAGACATTAAATCCCAAAATGACTTATCATTTAAATGTGATACATCTACTATCATGCCCAATTCTTCCATCTTATTTACTGCTTTTTTACCTGTTTCAGTTAAACCACGATTTTCATCTCCTAAACATCCTGTAGCAAGTTCATTTTGCTCATTCCATGTTAATGATGCATGTCTTGCACCAACTTCTTTATAAAAATAATCTATTAAATCTATATTTTTTCCAATATGACTTAATCCTTCAAGACCAATTAAAATATTTACTTTATTTTCACTTATACCTTTATCTATATCTGAATATTTTTTTACCATATTTGTAATATCTTTCATATCTTCTATTTCATCTTTTATAGAGCTTATGATTTGTTTAACTCTTTTTTCAGGCTCTTTATCATATGGTGGGTCTATCCATATTACAAAAATAGCTCCTTCTATATTCGCTCTTTTAAAATTATCAAGATGGATTCTTCTAAATACATCTTTCTCCCCGTTAATTCTTCTTATTGTTACATCTGCCCAAGTATCTGAATGTCCATCGAAAATCATAACAACCTCCAATTAAATAAAAATCTTTCTCAAAAACAACTTTTTTATCCACGTAAAATTATATCAAAATATTTCCTACTAAAAGACCAAAATAATTACCAACTATGTATCCAAATGTACCAACTATAAGTATTGGTCCTACTAGCTTAGACCATCCTTTTGATATTGCCATAGCTGCTGCTGTTGTAGGTCCACCAATATTTGCATTAGATGCAAGAATAGCTTCTTCTAAACTAAACTTAAATATTTTGGCAACTATAAATGTAACTAACATGTTTATCAGTACCATTATTCCACAGTATAAAAGTAATAATGGTGATTTTTGAATTATTAATGGTATTGAAGCAGGAACACCTACTACAACAAAGAAGATATATATTAAAAATGTACCCAACTCCTGTGCTCCTTTTATATCGCTAAAGAAATTAGGCATAAATGTAGCAAATAACATAGTCAAAGTAGTTATTATTAGATATTGATTGCCAAATAAAGTATTTAGCATTGCTAAAAAAGGATTTGATACTGGTATTATAGCTTTGAACCAAGTTGATAATTCCACAGAGACTGCAACAATTATAAAGGCACTACCAATGGCTATTGCTATATCTTTTAAAGATATTTCTTTTCTTCCCCAGTAATTTGCTGCTATTGTTTCTCCATCAGTTACACCTATACTTTCCATCTCATCTACATGTGGATGTTTAAAACGTTTTCTAAAAAATCCAATTGATGGTATAGCTATTAAAACAAAGAAATATAATGCCATTAAAAGATTATCTGCTACAACTGTTGCTGATACTAATTCTCCTGGAGCATCAAATGCCCCTGACATAGCTGCAAAGTTTACATTTCCACCTATATAAGAACCTGTCATCATGGCTGCAACAACATTTAAATCTGGTACTACATTTTTTAATGCTAAAAATCCAATCATAGCTCCAAGCACAGTTCCTACAGAACCTACAAGAAATATTACGAGTAATCTTCCACTTTCTTTCCATATCTTTTTAATGTTACATTGATACAACAATAAAGCTATAGCTAAAGGAACAACATATCCCCATACTTGGTCATACACAACAGACTCTACTGGTATAATATTTAGATTTGATAATAACATTGCCCCTACAAGAGCTATTATTGCTCCTGACACTTTTGATGCCCAATTATACTTTTGTTCCAAATAAATACTAAATGCTGCCCATCCAGTTATAACTGCCCATAATACCCAAATATTATCAGAGCTTACAAAACTCTTCATCTTAACTACCTCCCTTTCATTAAATTAAAATATCTATATCAATATTCAATATACTGAATATTAATACTATTATAATGCATCTTTTCAGAAAATTCAATATAACAGAAAAAATACATATATTGTAAAACTTTATTTATTCTATTAATCTTTAGAAATTATATGTTATAATCATGTCTGAGGAGGTTTGTATCTAATGAATATAGATGTCGGAAGTAAAATTAGAGCTCTTAGAAAATCTAAAAATATCAGTATCTCTACTTTAGCAAAAAATTCAGATTTAAGTACAGGCTTAATAAGTCAGATTGAACGCAATATGGTTGTTCCATCAATTGTGGCAATGTGGAAAATATCAAAGGCTCTTGACATAAGTATAGGTTATTTTTTTGACGAGATTGGAAGAGAAGATTCTAATATAATAGTAAAGAAAAACAATCGAAAAAAAATAGTAACTAATGATTCTACAAAATTTTACGAACTTCTTGTTCCTAATTTATCTGGAAAAAAGATAGAATTTATACTTGTTACGCTAGATGGTCATACACAAAAAAATAATGAATTTGTGACACATGAAGGAGAAGAATGTGGCTATATAATAAAAGGAAAAATGAAGATAACACTTGGAAATAAGGAATATGTATTAGAGGAAGGAGATAGTTTTTATTTTAACAGTACTATCCCACATGTGTATGAAAATTTTGATGATGAGGAATGTATCTCAGTCTGGGCAATGACTCCACCTTCATTTTAACATATTGAGTTCTTACTTAAATATAAATTGATAAAAATCTGAAATAAATTAGTATGTCAAACTTTATTCTAACTTATTTCAGATTTTTTAGCTTATTTTTATACATGTCAGTCATTATATATTAAGTAGGCAACTTTCGTCTAAAATGTTAGCTAATATCTCTTCAGTTCCACTCATTCCACTAAAAGAACTTAATAAAAATGAATTTTCTATTTCATTTTTATTTATATCACCATGCCTTAATACATAAGCCTTATTTGAGATATTAAGCATACCATAGTCCATAATAGAATCTCCAATTGCATAAAAAGATTCTATTTCTAATTCTTTAGTCAAGTATTTTATAGCATTTTCTTTTGAAATTTCTTTTGGTATAAAATAGATTTTTCTGCCACTCACATAGAACCTCCAATTTTTTGATTCCAAGATATTTATATATTCTTTGATTGAATCCAAATTAAATTTTGAGAAATCAACAACTATATAAAAAAATGTATCTTCTGCAACTTTAAAATTAGTTATGCCATCTATATTTAAATAGTCTCTAAATTTCTCAATCATACTTTCAATGGGTTCATAGTCAGATTTTAATTTATCTATTCTTTCACTCCATGATTTGAGTATCTCATTATTTTTAAGTATAATTCCTCCATTAGAAGTTATACTCCAAGGAAAGTGAATCCCGTATTTATTAAATTCTATACGCTTAAATTGCTCCTCTGTTCTAGTAGTTGCCGGTATAAACATACCATAATATTGTATTTGCTTTATTAAATTTATAGTATCTAAAGATATATAAGATATTTCTTTTCCCCTATAAAGTTCTATATTAATATATTCACTATTAGTATTTAAAAATTTATCAGAGTAAATGATACTCCTGTCTAAATCTGAAAAAACAATCATTCAATATTCTCCTGTCTAATATATTTTCTAAACATCTTTCATATTTTTTATTATTCCACAACATTTATAAGCTTTTAAATCCATTTGTTCAACTTCAACATTTTTCTCTTTAGCTAATATGAATATATGCTCTAAAGATTTATCATTTAAGTCTTTAACAAGAATCTTATATGGAACTCTCCTAAGTAAAACTCTTGTTGTTTCTCCGACACCTGGTTTGATAAAGTTAATATCTGTTATGTTATACTTTTCCTTTATATTTAAGACATCAAAATATCCATCTCTTGTTATAATATCACTTTCCCAGTTTTCAACTTCATCAGATATATTTTTAAATTGATTTTTAAAACATTCTTCTATAGTTTCTACATAGTTTATAGACTCATCTTTATCTTTTAAATGTCTATAGAATTTAGCTCCATGGAAGTCATCTTTACCAATTAAATCATCTCTTAGTACAGTTCTACTTACCAACCCAGAAACAGTTGAATTTAAACATGCACTTGGTATTAAGAAGTCTTCTCTAATTCCATAAAGCCCTGAATATCCAGCAGGGTCAGCTAATACAGCAAGGGTTGAGTCAAAATACCTTTTAAATTTAGTATTAAGTTCATCACATGCTTTTTCAAGTTCTTTTGATATAGTTCCCTTCCCAGTCCATCCATCTAAAAATTGAATTTTTGAACTTGGATGATTCTTTACTATATATTCAATTGCATTCATATCTATTCCTTTATCTCTTATTATAGAGATTGTATAGTGAGGTAAATTTATATTATACTTACTTCTTATATATCTCTTTGCCAAAATACCAATAGGTGTTCCTGCTCTAGCAAGTGAAACTAATACTATATCATTTCCATTTTTTTTAATTATTTTTTCACACATAACTCCTATAGAAAATGCAAGCTTATCTTTATTTTCTCTTAGTTTCTCATGATATAAATTCAGATAATCTTCACTAACTTCATACTCTATTGGTATCATTTCTGAATAATGTCTGCCATTTTGTATTTTTAATTCTCTCTCTTTATTTCCTTCTTCCTCAATTAAATTTGATATATCTTTTAATAAAAAGATAACATCATCTTTAGAATATGTGCTAAAATCTCCCATATGACTCAACTCCTATCTTAAAACTGTGATATATTTATCCTGTTAAAACACTTTAGCTACAACATACTATAGTTAATTCTTTTATACTTGTCTCTTTAATTATATCAATAAATTCTAGATAAGAATTTTCACTTTTATTTAGCTCTACAAATAAATAGCACTTCGAAAAATTATGTTTATCTATATTGTAAATATAATTTTGAACATCTGTATTATAAAAACTCTTTAACATAAACTTACTTCTAATAGGATAATTATCTTTATTAATATCAATAATTGGACTTCTTGTTGTTGAATGATAGTATACATCACATTGATTTTCTTTTTCTTTTGCAAATAACATAGGTATATACATAAATTCTTCAGTACCTAAAAATAGAATCTTTTCTTTTTCATTTTTTAAAGATTCTTTACTATCCATAGTTATTTTTTTACTTTCTCTCTTAACGATTTCTTTTAATCTAGATTGTTCTCTTCTATTGATTCCAAATCTACCTGTATATTTTACATATTTCTTATTTCCAATATAATCTTCTAAATCAACATAAATATGATTTACTACTAAGTTTAATTTATCCCTTGAAATAGTGTCTGATTTGGTAATAATATAATTATCATTGTAATTTGAAATAACATCTTCATCTATATCAAATTTAAAGTTTCCTTTAAATAAATATACAAATTCTATCTTACAATCCAGTTCTTTTTCTAAACGAGTAATTTTGCTTAAATTCTCATCACTTACCCAATTAAGTATGGAACATATAGTATATTTCTTTTTAGGATAAATACTTTGAATCTTCCTAATTATATTTATACATGTATTAGCTGTGGTAATCTCATCATCAACCAATATTATCTCGTCTCCAAATTTAAAGTTATTAAGCATCTGAAAGTATAAATTTTGGTCTGTTGCATGGGAATGTTCCTCTAAAAATTCTAGATTTTCTAACTCGTCAAACTGCTCTCTAGTAGTATGAATAAATTCATAATCTCCACATAAGTAATCAAAAAAACTATGCCCAACAGCTGTACCAGTTTCAGCAAAAGCTATAACAGTACCATTTGATTCTTCCTTATTTTTTTCATTATAAATTGTAGCCATTAATTTTCCCAAATTATCCATCTCACTTGGCTTACATGCTAAATGTTTACCGAGTTTCTTTGAGATAAACAAAAAACGTCTTTTGCTATTATTTCTTATTCCTACATCTAAAAAATCATTTAGTTCTAAATTCAAGGGATTATCAATAATGTCAATCTCACAATTAAAATTTAAGCAATTCTTCATAGTCTACTCCTTTATTTAATACACCATATATTTTAGATAGAATCAATGTTTTTTTAGCCCATAAAAAATGTGGATTTGTTTCATTCATTCTCTCTCCTAATACACCCTTGCTCACACCATACTTACTGTCTGTACTATCCAGTATATCCAAAGCATCAGTAAAATCTTCATATGATACTGTAGATAGCGCTTGTACAATTTGAATTTGCATTGGATGAATTACGGTCTTTCCAATTAATCCATGATATTTATCCAATAATATTTCTTCTATATACTTGCTTCTTATATCCCTATTTGTCATATCAAAAAACTCTGATACTCCACCACTTATAGGTATATCTAACTCTGGTCTTTGAAGATATGTGATTATATCTAGTATAAATGAAGAACAAATTAAATTATTATATATAGAGAAGGTTTTGTCCCTCCTTATACCATACATCCCTAATATATCAGTTATACCTACTCTAATGCTTAATATTCTTGACTTATGTCTTAAAATAGCATTGTACAAATTAGTAAAACTAAGTTCTTTTTTTTCATTATATATAAATTCTCTTGTCTCTATTATTGGAATAACATACATATTTTTAAGATTCATAGAATCTAAAGCTTCTATACAGTTTTCAATTAACTCCGAATTTGCTTTAGGAATTAATATTCCTGTTATAGAATGACTATTTTTAATTATAATCTCTTTAATTCTCAACAGTTGCTCCACATCTTTTATTCTTACAAAAATTAATGGTATTCCATCTTTATTAGTTATACTTTCATTGCTAATATTTTTTAAAATTAGTCTAAGGTTTTCTATAGCCTCTAACTCTCCATTTACTCCAACAGCATCTTCTAAACAAATAGCTAATGGTCTAACTCCCTTAACATCTCCTACAATACTCTTATAAATCATATTATATTGAGTCGCTGGAACGTATAAAAAAGCACCAAGTGCATATTTCAACACATCTTTTTCAGTCTTAGCATTAAAGTCTTCTGGCTCCTTCAAAAAAATTCTCTCCAAATCATCTTTGCAGATATAATCGAAATATTTCAATGTCTAGCCTCCTCATATACATAGAAAGGGCCAACTTTATACAAATTAGCCCTTAATATAATACTACTTATTATAAATTATAGTCGTATTTAATTCTTCCAATCTCTTTGTATTATCCTTAATTAAAGCTCTATTATTTTCTTCTATTCTCATAGTTTCATCTATACCAGACTTGATAGTATTATACATTTTTTCCAGTGTTTCTATTTGAACAGAACTTGTTCCAGCCATTCTAGCTATTTGTGCACTTTGAGTACTTACATTTTGTGCATTTCTAAGCAATAATTCATTAGTTTTGTCATCAAGTGCCTTTAGAGATTTTGCTTGCAATTCTTGCTTTTTAAGCAATATGGCCTGAGATAAACATTGTTTAAATACTGGTAACGTTACAACAAATGCACTGTTTATTTTTCTAATTAAACCATAATTATTATGTTGCATACCTCTAAGCATAGGTATTGTTTGGATGGCTATATTTTCTGCTATTCTTAAATCATAGACTCTTTGATTTAACATATCATAAACTTTTAATAGTTCTTGATAATTAACAACATCCATTTGGTCTCCACTAGTCTCTGATTTTTGTTTAAAGAAAGGTAGTATTTCATTATCCATTTCTTCTATTGCCATTTCTCCAGCAACAATATATTTTTGAAGTTCATTATAAAACTCAAAGTTTTCATTTAGCATAGCACCTATTTGTTTGTTAGAAAGCGCTATATCTCTTTCGTACTGCTCAAGCTCAATTTGAATTTTCTCAACTTCTCCTCCTAGTGTTTCATACTTTTGAAACATCATTTCAATGGCATTATTAGCTTTTTTGAAAAGTTTTTGAACGAAATTTGGTTCCTTAGTTTCTTGAAAATCATCTAAATCAAACTTGTCCATTATTTTAGTTAAATGAACTAACATTTTAGAATTTTCTTCATTCCTATTTAATTTTATTGTATTTAAAAGGCTATCGGAAACTCTTGCTACTCCTTCAGATGCTTTCCTACCAAATTGTAAAATCGTATCTGGATTTTCTACTTCTATAAGAGACGTCAATGCCTCAACTTCCTTAGACTTTCTCAGTTCATTTTTTTTATTATTTGTATATTCCATTATATCGAAATTTTCTTCTTGAACTGCTGTAGGCAAATTATCAGCAACCTCTACAGAATTCTTATCTTTTGAAAAACTATTTATATTTATCCCCATCTAAAATCGTCTCCTCTTTCCAAAAATTTTTTTAAGTAAAGGTATATCATTTTCAAGCGAATTTAATTTAAGGTCATATACCATTTTATCCAATCTGTGTATATCAATCAATTGGTTATTTATAACATTCTCTATATTATTTTCTCCACCTGGACACAGGATGATAATATCAAATCCAATTTTACTAAGTAAAAGCATAAGAAAAAATATTTCTTTATCAAATATAATACTCTTGTACATGTATATAATCAATTTTGGATTTATAAGGGAGTAATCAAAATTATTCATCATATGAACAAATTTCTTATCCATGTGAAGTACTGTAAATAGACCTTTTATCTTATCTTCTCCACTTAAACCATTCAAAAACATACTTCCTTCTAACAATTCTTCCACTTTCTCTAAAATCATAATTTGTTGATTCAAGGCTAGTGTTGATATAGAATAATCTTTATTATTTAAAACAGAGTTTTTATCTATTACACCTTTTGAATCCAATAAAAAGGATAAACTAAAAGCTTCTCTTGTAAAAGCTTTTGAAAATCTATCTACATCTCCATTAAATTCAATAAATGTTGAACTTTCCGAATCTCTTAATAAATCTAAAAACTTAATATATTCATTCTTATCATTATATATTCCATTAATCTTAGAAAGAAAATTTGGAGCTTCTACAATAGCATCATTAAACTTAAATCCTGGTCTTAATTTAAGTGGCTGATTCCAGTATATTGATATTTCATCAACAGTTGAACTTAAAAGCAAATTTTTTATTTTTCTGTCTTGAAGTTGCCAAGGTTTTATAAATCCCGCATCATTTAACAATTCTTCACTTATACGTTTTGATGCTTCTGCTCCCACAGTAAAAGCTTTTTTTACAGAACCTTTATCTATTTTTTCCCCTAAAAGAACTCTTTCTTCAAAAGAAACTTTTGCTTCTATTATGTTGGCTTCTTCAAACTCTATATTGTATCTTTCTAATTTTAAAATATCTATATTACTCTTTGAATTTGGATTAAGATATAAAACATCAAAACCTGCCAAGTATAATATTAAGAGTAAATAAACTTCATGTTTTTTTATATCTCCATAAAATATTACTTTTGGAGTTTCATTTTTATTTATATCTAAAGCACCGATATAAATTTTTATCCATGCCATTATTTTCACTATAAAATTTTGTTTAACTCTATCATTAGTAAATTCTTTTTCTTCCTCTTTTAACACTCTGTCTATTGCTTGCTTTATTTTATAATCAATCTCTTCAAATCCCAAAATATTTATATCTACATCTTCCATGCTACTTCTATATTTCTTAAGTCCATTTTTAAAATAATTTATAATATCAAAATTACTAGGATTTGCTATAGAATCAGTGAATAAAGCAATATCTTTTTTGCTATCGATATTTTGTTTTGTCTTAAATATCTCGAGATTGTACAAAATTTCATCTTCTAAACCAATATATGAAATAAAATAACTTAGATATCCCTTTGAAGGAGTATAATTTCCTCTATCTGATTGGCTGGAGAATATTTTTTCAAATACCTTTGAGTCACCCATAACTATCCTCCCAATTTAAATGTTTATTCAGAACTGACTCAAAATACATATTTTGAGTCAGTCTGTTCTCTTCTAAAAAATTTATTTTAAACAGTTTTTTTTGGTTTTACCAGTCTTATTATACATTTTACAATTTCATTAACTACAATTACACTAGCTGCTACACATAGAACTTTTGCCCATGTCATAACATCCATAGCTACAGAGTTAAAGAAATCTTGGAATAACTGAGTAAATATTACTTGTGCAATTCCTGTCAATACTATTATTTGTAGTGCTAATTTGTTATGTGTAAAATTAGGGAAAATACTATCTGCATTAAATTCTCTACAGTTAAATGCATTAAACAATGCACTAAAAGCAAATAACGCAAACATTACTGTTCCCTTATGAGCTTCATCAACTCCTAAGAAGTTAAATGTAGATTGTAACATTAGTATTGCTGTTATATAGAATGCATTTAATACTATTGTATACACCATTGACTTAGAAATTATATTGGCTTTTCTATCAACAGGTTTTCTATTTAATACATGGTCTCTAACTGGCTCTAGACCTAATGCTAGTGCTGGTGGACCATCCATGATGATGTTTACCCATAATAATTGTATTGTAGTAAATGGCATCTCTTGTCCCATAACTTGAGATATTATAGCAACTAAAAATGCAATTACATTTACAGTTAACTGGAATTGAACGAATCTTTGGAAGTTATCATAAATTCCTCTACCCCATTTAATACCTTTTACAATAGTGCTAAAACTATCATCAGTTAAAATTATGTCTGCTGCGTTTTTAGATACCTCTGTACCAGATATACCCATAGCTATCCCGACATCTGCTTTTGAAAGTGCTGGAGCATCGTTTATACCATCACCTGTTACTGCAACAACATCTCCGCTCTTTTGTAGAGCTGAAACAATTCTCATCTTACTATCTGGCTTACTTCTTGCAACAATTGAAATACTTTGTATCTCTTGCTTTAACTCTTCATCATCTAAAGTATCTATATATGAAGCTTCAACCACTCTCATATTATTTTTTAATAAGCCTAATTCTTCACCTATAGCTCTTGCTGTATTTATATTATCTCCTGTAAGCATTTTTACAGAAACACCAGCTTTATTTGCTGTGTTTACAGACTCTATAACGTCTTTTCTAAGTGGGTCTCTTATACCAACAAAACCACTAAATACTAAATTATTTTCCATTGCACTTACATTCATAACATCACTTTCAGCAGTTACTGCTGCTTCTTCTTCAGCTTGTGAGATTTCTTTATATGCAAACCCTAAAGTTCTCATTGATTTTATTTGTAATTTCTTTATTTCTTCTAAAATCTCATGTTTTATGTTTTCAGTTAATGGAACTACATCTTTTCCTCTTTGGATATGTGAACATAACTCAAGTAAGACTTCTGGTGCTCCTTTTGATAATAGTACATGATGATTATCTTGACCTATAACAGAAGTCATTCTCTTTGAATCAGAAGTAAAAGGATTTTGAGCTACTATATTAGAATTCTTTCTAGCTTGTCTATAGTCTACGTTTTTGTAGTATAAAAGCAATGCACATTCAGTAGCACTTCCTAAATACTTAACATCACCATCATTATGCTCTATATCAGCTGTAGAATTTATCATACAGTTTTCTTCAAAATAACTATTTATTTCTTCTTCTGGACTTTCAATATATCTTCCATCAATATATGCAACTTCTACAGTCATTCTATTTTCAGTTAATGTACCAGTTTTATCTGAACATATTACAGAAACAGAACCTATAGTTTCACAAGCTTCTTTTTTAGTAACCAATGCATTTATTTTAGCCATTTTTTGCATTGTTATTGCAAGTGTCATATTTATCATAGTTGGAAGACCTTCTGGAACTGCTGCAACTATCAACGCAACACATACTGTAAATGCTGTTTTAACAGGGTCTATTGATTCTAAAAATGGTAATAGTCCAGACATATCTACATTTAATACATTCTTACTTACCATTTGAAAAACCATAAATATAAATAACAATCCTGCTACTGCACTAGATACTTTGGCTATCAAACCACCTAAATTTCCAAGTTTTATCTGTAGTGGAGTCTGCTCATCTGTTTCTGATAAGTTTTGAGCAATCTTACCCATTTCACTACTATCTCCAATTGAAGTTACAACTAGAGCTCCTCTACCATAAGCTACAAGTGTACCACCAAACACCATGTTTATCTGTTTTGCAGGTATTGGCTCTTGTACTACTACTGCTCCTTTAGATTCTATTTCTTCCATAGAAACTACTACATCACACTTTTTAGATACATCATCAGATTCTCCCGTTAACATATCTTCTCTAACCTTAAGGTTTATAGTTTCTATAAGTCTACCATCAGCAGGTACCATATCGCCAGTTTCAATATATACTATATCACCTGGTACCAATTCACTCTTAGAAATTTGATGTACTTCTCCATCTCTTAATACTTTGACTTCTATGTTTTCAGTCAACTTAGAAAGGGCCTCTGCTGCTTTCTTAGAACGACCTTCTGTAATCATACCTATTGCTATCCCTATTGCTATAGCACCTACAATCCCTATTGCATCATGAGTTTCCCCAATTACTGCACTTACTACTGCTGCAATAATCAAGATAACTATCATTGGTTCACTTAAACTTTCCTTTAAATCATCCCAAAAACTACCTTCTTCTTTTGGAGTAAATTCATTTAAACCATACTTTTCTCTTCTCACCTTGACTTCTGATTCTGATAAACCTTTTTCAGGATTAACAGATAAGTCTTTTGTCACTTCTTCTTTCTCTACATTATAATATTTGATATCATTATTAAATTCCATATGCACACTCAATCCTGTCTAAATTTTGCATTACTTCTTTAAGACCCGCATCTTTTGTTCCTTCACCTATTGCTTTAAATTGCCAACTTCCATCTTTTCTATATATAGCTCCTACTATAAGAGTAGTTTTTTCAGAATAATTATCAGATAGATTATATTTTGCTATCTCTTTCTTATTGCTTTGGTCTTCAACTCTTATATAGGCATTTTCTATCATACCAAAGTGTTGTTTTCTATCCACACAATTATATATGTTTACTACAAATAATAATTTGTGAATATTTGATGGAACTTTATCCAAATTAACTAGGATTTGTTCATCATCACCTGCACCCTCACCAGTTAGATTGTCTCCTGTATGTAAAACTGACTTACAGGCACTTTTTAAATTTCCAAAATAAATTAAATCTTTTATTCCACTTAATTTACCTTCTTGATTAAGCATAAATACAGATGCATCACAATCTATATCAGCTTGTCCTCCACCAAATAACGATTTAAAAAATCCTCCACCGGATTGTTGCACAGGGTCCCATCCTAAACCTACAAGTATGTTACTCAGTCCGGGGTTAGATTTTTTTAAATCTATTTTATCACCTTTTGATAAATTAATCGACATACTAAACCTCCACCAAATTTTATATAATATAACCTATACATTATTTGTATAGGTTATTTATATTTAATATATTATATTACTTAAATTAAACATTTAAGCCATAATTTCTACAAAGTGCTTCTAAGCCACCTTCAAATCCTGCTCCAACTGCACTAAACTTCCATTCTCCATTGTATTTATATATCTCACATACCGTAATTGCAGTTTCTATACTAAATTCTTCGCCTAAGTCATATCTTAATATTTCTTCATCATTTTCAGAATTTAAAACTCTTACATATGAGTTGCTTACTTGTCCAAAATTTTGTCTTCTTTCAGCGGCTTCATATATTGTAACAGTTACAGCTATCTTTTGTATATGCTTTGGCATTACATCTAGATTCACTAATATTTCCTCATCATCTCCATCACCTTCACCAGTTCTATTATCACCTAAGTGTTCAACTGCTCCAGATGGATGTTTTAAGTTATTATAGAATATAAAATCTTCATCTTTTTCAACTCTTTGAGATTCTCCAACCATGAAAACACTTACATCTAAATCATAGTCATAGCCACTATCAAATGAATTTGTATCCCAGCCTAGTCCAAGTTTTATATTTTTAAGACCTGGATTTCCCTTAGTTAAATCTATTTTTTGTCCTTTTTTTAATACTATAGCCATGGAAAATATCCCCCTCTAGTTTATTATTATAGTTGAAATTATAAGTTTATTCCAAAGTTTCCACATAGTGCAGCAAGACCACCTTCAAAACCAGAACCTAGTGCATTAAACTTCCATTCTCCATTGTGCTTATATATTTCAGCTACTACTATAGCTGTTTCTATACTAAAATCTTCTCCTAATTCATACTTTATTAACTCTTCATTCGTATCTTTATCTACTATTCTTATATAAGAATTGCTTACTTGTCCAAAATTTTGTCTTCTCTCTGTTGCATCATGAATTGTAACAGTAAAAGAAATCTTGCTTATTTCTCCAGGAATCTTAGATAAATCAACAACTATTTGCTCATCATCTCCATCACCTTCACCAGTTCTGTTATCACCTAGATGTTCAACTGCTCCAGAAGTATGTTTTAAATTGTTGTAAAATACAAAGTCTCCATCATTAGTAACACTTCCACTTGCTCCTGTTAAAAATGCTGCTGTATCTAAATCAAAGTCAAATCCACCATCATACTTGTTAGTGTCCCATCCTAAACCTACTAAAATATTTTTAAGACCTGGATTTCCTTTAGTCAAATCAACCTTTTGGCCTTTTGATAATGTTATACCCATAATTTATCGCTCCCTTGTTAATTTTAGCTAAACAAATCTTGCTAATTATTTATCTTTTTCTTTAATCATATTATAACATTTTTTATTCATTTGTGAATAAAACTTACTTGATATTTTTAAAATATAATTAAAAAAATGTTTATATTTCTTACTTTTTACATAGATTTTACATACTTTATTAAATGTGTAAAAGCTATGTTTAATATGTAATTATATATCATTTATATAAACAAGTACATATTTTATTTTGAAACTACAAAATTATTGTACTATATTGTTTTAAGTTGTTTTATAATAGATTATATCATCTTAATTATAGAAGAAAAAATACGATTTGTACTATTAAACCATTATGGACAAAACTTAAGAGAATGTATATAGATTTGTGTAAATATATATTTTTGCTATTAAATATTACTGGAAATTTTCAATTCTAGTAATATTTTTTTATTATCAGGAAATACTAATAATGGTATTTTATACACATTTATTGTATGTTAAATTTAGGTTTTTATACACTAAATGTACCATTTTTCAAAAAAATTATATTATATAATTTTTAGGAATTCTATCTCCAAACATTATTGTAAGTTGACCTAATGTAGCTGACCAATTTTGATTTGGAGAGTTCCATTTCTCAATAATTTTCATAGTTGATAGGTATAATGATTTTCTAAGTGACTCATCTGTAGGAAATACTGTTCTGACTTTAGTATATTTTCTAAGTTGCCTATTAAAACCTTCCAGTGCATTTGTAGTATATATAATTCTTCTAATATCTTCTGGGTATGCAAAGAATGTTGATAAATTACTCCAATTATTATACCAAGAATCTATTACTACTGAATATTTTTGATACCATTTTTCCTTCAAGGAATCCAAGTTCAAGAGTGCTGTTTCTTCATTAAATGCCTTGTAAACTGATTTTAAATCTTTCATAAATTCTTTTTGGTCTTTTGATGCTATATATTTAAAACTATTTCTAATTTGATGAACTATACAGGTTTGTATACTTACATCTGGATATACCGTTTTTATTGCTTCTGGAAGTCCTTTTAGACCATCCATACAGGCAATCAATATATCTTCAAGCCCTCTATTTCTAAGGTCATTGCAGACTGATAACCAAAACTTAGCACCTTCGGCTTCACCTATCCAAATACCTAGAATATCTTTTTTTCCAGTCATATCTAAAGCCATACATATATATGCAGCTTTAGAAACTATTTTATTATCATCTCTTACCTTAAAATGCATAGCATCCATATATACAATTGGATAAACTGATTCTAAAGTTCTACTTTGCCATTCGGCGGCAGCCTCCACAACCTTGTCGGTTATTTTAGATATCATTGATGGTGATACATCTATTCCATACAGCTCTTCCATTTCTGATTGAATATCTCTTACACTCATGCCACATGCATAAAGACCAATTATTTTTTTATCTAGTTCATTACAAACCGTTTCATATTTTTTTACAACCTTCGGCTCAAACTCAGCATTTCTATCTCTTGGTATATCTAAATTTACCTCTCCAAAACTGCTACTTACATTTTTAGAACTATATCCATTTCGATAATTTTTATCACACATATCTTTTCTTTCATATTTATTTCTACCTAAATGCTCCTCCATTTCTGCATCTAATAGTTGCTGAATAACATCTTTGAATAGTTTTTGCATAAGGCCATTTTTCCCAACCACATCTTCCATTGTCTTGCATTTTTTAACTTCTGTTTGATAATCAACATCTGGAACAATTATATCTTTCATTTTCAAAACCTCCAAAATTTTTTATATGAATATTATTCCAAATTTACCAATTTTGTATACCAAAAAGACTATAGGTAAATTTGTTTTTACACAAATCTACTTACAGCCCCAAACTTAAATTTAGCTGTAGAAAGTAGTCTTGTCAAAATATTTGCTAATAATTTTATTGAAATAATAAACTAAGCAAGCACAATCTGGTTTATACCTATTTCAAAGAGAGCGAAAGCATTCTATGCTTTCGCCCTCTGTCTAATATTTAAAACAAGATTAATACTCAATATTTTTATGCTCAATAAATAATTGGTGCCATAGACAAAATGTAAATATAGTCCATATTTTTCTTGAATTATCTCTATGACCTTTAAGATGCATATCTAAAAGTTTTATTGCATATTTTTTATCTATAAATTCATCTACATTTGAATTAGAAATAGTTTCCTTCACAATATCCCCTAGAGAATCTTTTAACCAAACTCTTATTGGAGTTGGAAATCCTAATTTTTTTCTTTGAATAACATGTTCTGGGACTATTTCTCTAAACGCCTCTCTAAGTAAAACTTTTGTATTATTCTTATTTATTTTTTGCTCCATTCTTAAATTTTTTGCTACATCAAATACATCTTTATATAAAAATGGAACTCTAAGTTCAACCTTCTCAGCTGTAGAAAGTTTACTAATTTTTTGAAGTATATCTCCTTGAAGCCATGTATTCACATCTATGTGTTGCATTTTACTTATATAATCGTAATTATTTTTTTGTGCATCTCTATACAAATTAGACAGCAGATATTCATATATATTCTTTTCTCTATACTTAAAAAAGAATCTTTTTACTTCGCTGTTTTCAAAAACCTTTGCATTTCCTATATATCTTTTTTCTAATGGTGTTGTAGCTCTATAAAGATAGTTTCTCCCCTTGATGTTGGGCATAAGTTCTGAAACTCTTCCTAATATACTTCTAATATAAGTAGGTGAGTTTACAACTGATTTCATAGTATTATATTCTTTATATATATTATATCCTCCAAATAGTTCATCTGCTCCTTCTCCAGACAATGCTACTTTAACATGTTTACCTGCCTCTTTAATTAAGAAATAAAGACCTACTTCTGAAGGGTCTGCTATGGGGTCATCCAAAGAATAAATTACATTTGGTAATGCTTTTATATATTCATCTTGTGTTATATTAATCTGGATATTCTCTATACCTAACTTATCAGCCGTTTTCTTTGCTACTTCCAATTCACTATATCCCTTAACATTAAAACCTGCAGAAAAAGATTTTATATTTGGATTAATTTGTGAAGCTACAGTGGTTATAATAGATGAATCTATTCCGCCAGACAAGAATGTTCCAATTGCTTTGTTTTCTTTCATATGATTTCTTATTGAATCTACTACTACATTTCTTACATCTTCCTCACCCACATCTCTATTGCCTAAGTGATTTTTAGTATAAAAAAATTTTGTACTACTTCTAAATTCAAGTTTGTTATATCTCTTTAAAGATAGTATTCCATTTTCTACTCTAAAATAGTTACCTGCTGGTATCAG
This sequence comes from Clostridioides sp. ES-S-0054-01, assembly GCA_021561035.1. Lineage (NCBI taxonomy): Bacteria > Bacillati > Bacillota > Clostridia > Peptostreptococcales > Peptostreptococcaceae > Clostridioides > Clostridioides sp. ES-S-0054-01. The sequence goes on along the minus strand of CP067346.1, from coordinate 1,651,839 downwards.
CCTTATTCCTTGTATCATAGTATCTTCAGGAAGTACATACTGAAATGAAAAATAACTTTGTAAGCTTCTTTCATTTATATTTAAATTTTTTATATATTCAAGTATAAACTTATACTCCGAGGAAAATATTATTGCTTTTTCCTTATTTATATAATAAAGTGGTTTTATTCCAAATAAGTCTCTTGCTCCAAATATACTTTCATTTTTTCTATCATAGATTATAAAGTTAAACATTCCTTTTATCTTATGTACACAATTCTTACCAAATTCCATATAAGATGCCAATAAGATTTCGCTATCATTGCCTGTAGTAAAATTGTGTCCTTTTTTAATCAATTCTTCTTTTATTTCATGACAATTATATATATTTCCATTAAAAACAATAACTTTTCCATCCTTTTCAAATGGTTTATTTCCATAAATAACATCAATTACATTAAATCTCTCAAAATCAAAAGTTTTTTCCTCATTTTTAAACTCTATTCTACTATCAAGTCTTATATAATTTGTATTATTTACCGATTCTTTTATTTTAAATTTAATATCTTCTTTTTTAGATATATCTCCTTTATAATAAATTGAAATATTGCCATCCATATCATCAAAATTCCTTCCTGTCTTTTAGTCTTATTCTATATTTCATAGTTTTGTCTTTAGATTTAAAACTTATTCAATTTAAAATGAAATTGCTATTAAATTCTTATAAATTATCTGCTAATATTTCATATTTTTTTTATTTCTAGAAATACTATATTAGGAGGTGATTTTTATGAAGAAAAAAATATTAATACCAGTTATTATGTCTTTATTTATAATTTCACAGTGCATAACTTCATTTGCTTTTACACCTGAAAACAATAAATTTAAGGTTAAACCATTACCTTATGCATATGATGCACTTGAACCTTATATAGATAAAGAAACCATGAAATTGCATCATGATAAGCACTATCAAGCTTATGTTGATAAATTAAATACTGCTCTTGAAAAATATCCTGAGCTTTATAACTATTCTTTATGTGAATTATTGCAAAATTTAGATTCTTTACCTAAAGATATTGCTACAACAGTAAGAAATAATGCAGGTGGAGCTTATAATCATAAATTCTTTTTTGATATAATGACACCTGAAAAAACTATACCTTCTGAGTCTTTAAAAGAAGCTATTGATAGAGACTTTGGTTCTTTTGAAAAATTTAAAGAAGAGTTCCAAAAGGCTGCTTTAGACGTCTTTGGTTCTGGTTGGGCTTGGCTTGTAGCTACTAAAGATGGCAAATTATCTATTGTGACTATTCCAAACCAAGACAGCCCTGTAAGTAAAAACCTAACTCCTATAATAGGTCTTGATGTTTGGGAACATGCTTACTATTTAAAATATCAAAATAGAAGAAATGAATACATTGCTAACTGGTTTAATGTAGTCAATTGGAATGGTGCTTTAGAAAATTATAAAAATTTAAAATGTCAAGATTAATTAAATATTAAAATCCTTTTGAAAAAAACTTATGTTTGCTATATAATATAATAAAAGATAGTCTAAATTTACCAGTATTATGTTTATAGTGACGATTCAGGAGGATTTTTATATGATAAAAGAAACACATGAAAGGGGAGGATATATATTTGCACTTTTGATACTCCCCTTTATAAACAATATATATCTAGTTAAATACGATATTGCATATAAAATAGTATTAATTATAATTTATATTTATTTTGCATATTTAGGTTCTTTGTTTCCAGATATAGATATGAGAGGTTCTTATATAAGTAAAAAATTTATATTAATCTACAAGTTATTTGGAAGTAGGTTTAGACATAGAGGATTTACTCATAGTCTAATTGCCTTATTAATTATTTGCGGTTTTTTTAAATCTCTGACAATCTTCACTAACAACAATATAGTTTTCTCATGTTTGTCTAGTGGATTTATAATAGGATATTTCTCTCACATTTGCCTTGACCTTATTACTAAAGAAGGTATTGAACTGTTTTTCCCCATTACTATAAACATTTCTCTACTCCCTATAAAAACTAGCTCAAAAACAGAAAAATTCATATCTAAACTCTTAAATTTCATTGTTATTTTTTTGATTGGATATCAATTTTATATTTTACTATAATCATATTTATAACTAATAATTGACATTATTTTAGAGTAAGTATAAATAAATCTTTTATATTTTATTCTTTGTGATAAATACATACTAGTTTCATTACTGTAACAAAGAATATATCTAGAGCAATATTTAATTATATTTATAAAAAGAGCAGTCAATCTATTTCAATCAACTGCTCTTTCCATTTAAAATTTAACCTTTTAATCCTCTAAATTGTCTTCCTATATCTTAAGTTACAATATTATAAATTTCACGTAAATCTGAACAATATTCTTATACTTTCTATGGTTCATTTGTATAAGTATATTAAATTTGCGATTTAGACATTAATTAATTAATTTAAGGCAATCTTTATTTTTTATCAAACTAAATTTTTCTATCATCTTTATCATTATGGTGTTTTTTATGATGAAATTCATAATTATGATTTTCAAGGTTTCTATTGACTCTATTTCCAATTTTCCATGATAAAAACACCAATAATATAAATGATGCTATCTTTAAAGGGCTTGTTATAAAGCCTTCTATATCACTTGCCACATAGCTTATCACTATAAACATTACAAATTTTCCTGCCAACATTGCTGGCACAAAATCTTTTACATCTTTTTTACCAAAAGCTGATGCTATAGTAACTAAACAACCAGGCATAAATGGACAGGCATATGCTATAAACAATAACTTAAATCCCTGTTTATCCATCCAACTTATTGCTTTTTCAGTTTTGCTATTTCTCAACTTGTTAAAAAGCCTGCTATCATTAAATCTGCTTATTAATAAAAATAATGAGGTTGTCCCAAGTCCTGAGCCAATCCATGATAACAAACATCCAAGCAATAAGCCTTGTATTGCAGCATTTGCTGTAACTATAGCAACAAGCGGTAGGGCTGGTATAAAGCTTTCTATAAATGCACTTAACAAACCAATTATTGTGGCTAATGCCCAATAATTTTGAGTCAAATCAAGTAATTCTTGTATATACTGCATATTGCTTTTCCCCTTTTTTAACTTTAACTATTATTATATACTCTATGTTTTTATTATATACGAATCTCAAAAAATGAATCTAATATTAAAAAGTAAATAATCTATATAAATTTACAGTTAAGGTATAATTATTTTATTATATATTATAACAAAAAAGTCTTAAAATATGAATTGTCATATTTTAAGACTTTTTGTTCTAGTATATTTAAATTATAGTATATCTGACTTCATAATATCCTCAAAATCACCTTTTTCAGATATTAATCTCATCAATTTCACAGTACAACTTAAATCATTTATAAGTATAGCTCCTACCAACGAACCTTCTCTTATAAATAATTTTTTATATATTCTTTTACCTTCATCTTTTGATGAAATTTCTTTATCAAAATTTTGTATATTACCAATACTAAATACTTTTACATTCATTGCATCTAATGAAACTGGATACACATCACTTTCAAATGTCAAATTATCTCCACTTGCATTTGCCCCTGCTATTTTTCCCATTTCTACTGAAGATGGCCATATTGCTAAACTAGTATTTTCTACTTGTGCAACATCTCCACAAGCATATATATCTCTAACATTTGTCTGTAATGTCTTATCTACAACAATACCTCTATCAATTTTTACAGATGTGTCTTGAACCATTTGAGTATTTGCTCTTACACCAATTGAAAATACTACCATATCACAATCGACACTATCTCCATCTTTAAATATAACTTTTTGAGCTTTTCCATCACCTTCAATACCATCGACTGCTACACCCAATCTTACATCTATACCTGTATCTCTTACACATTGTTCTAATATTTTACTACCTTCTTTATCAAGTTGTTTTGATAATATGCTATCCATTGCTTCAACTACTACTACTTCTAATCCTTTTAATCTAAATTCCCATGCAGCTTCAAGACCCAATAAACCTCCACCAATTACTACAACTTTCTTAGATTTTTTTAGCGCTTCTTTTACACTATATAAATCTTTTATATTTCTAAGAGTAAACACATTTTCTAAATCATGACCTTTAATTGGTGGTATAAAGTTTCTACTTCCTGTAGCTATTACAAGCTTATCAAATTTAATAGCTCCATCATTTACTATAATAGTTTTATTTACTTCATCTAACTTATCTACATTTGTTCCTAATATTACTACTATATTGTTTTTGTCATACCAAGCTTTATCTTCCATATAGAAATCCGAACCAAGTTCTTCATTTATACCATCAGAAAGTGCAGGTCTATAGTAAGTTAGCTCATCTTCATTAGAAATCATAGTTATCTTACAAGTTTTATTTCTTTTTCTTATAGCATCTGCTGCATAAAAACCAGCTGCTCCATTTCCTACTATTACAAAGTATTCATCAGTATCTTTTCTAAAAGTAACTTCATCTTCTTCAACTTCTATAAATTGGTCTTCCTTAGCTCCACACACAGGGCATACACTTGGAGCGCTATCCCCTTCAAATACTTCGTTACAAATTACACATTTAAATTTCTTAGTTTTCTTTTTACTTCCAAAAGTAGAATTTAACTTATCTAGGAATTTACCTGTATAAGAGTGTAATTTATCAATCTCTTCACTTGATGGTTTAAAGTTAATGGCAAAAGGTTTTACTGCTGTCATTCTAAGCTGATTTATCCTCTCCATGGCGTTTTCTATACCTTCTCCACTCCATCCATATGAACCAAAGACTGAAGCAACTTTTCCACCATGAAGAACTGGATTTAAGGATACTAATATGTCCCATATAGGCTTTAATGCGTCTCCTAATATTGTTGGTGTTCCAAATAATACACCTTGTGATACTGCTATTTTTGCTAAAATATCTTCTTGTTTATGCTCTATTACATCAAATAAATTTACTTTATAATTGCTATTTTTTTCAATATACGATTTTATAGCTTCTGCCATAATCTTTGTATATCCATGTGCAGAAACATAACAAATTGTAACTTCTTTTTCTAACTTTATTTGTTCATTTACACTCCAGTTGTAATAAAGGTCTATAATTTTTCTAGGATTTTCAGTTAATACTGGACCATGACCTGGACATATAGTGTCTATATCTAAATCTTTTATCTTTTCTATAGCAGTTACCATAGATGGCTTAAATGGTCCCATTATACAATCATAATAGTATCTCAAAGCATCTAAATAATCCTTTTCTTCATCTTCATCAAGTGTATTTACTATCTTATCATTGCTATAATGACTACCAAATGAATCACACGTTACAAGAGTTTTGTCCTCTTTTATATATGTGTATATAGTATCTGGCCAATGAAGCATAGGTACAGAGAAGAATTCTAAAGTTTTATCCCCAATTGATAATGTATCTCCATCTGTAACTGCAACATATTCAAAGTCTTTGTTTACGATTTCCTTAAGATATTTAATTGCAGTTTCTGAAGCCACTACTTTTGCATTTTTAGCTAAACCCAAAAGCTTTTCAACACTTCCTGCATGGTCTGGTTCAGTATGACTTACAACAATATAGTCTATTTTTTCAAAATCTATATTTAAATCATTTAATCTTTCAATATAATTGTCAAAATGCTTATCTTTAACTGTCTCAAATAAAACTGTTTTTTCTGTCCCTTTTAATACATATGAATTATAAGTAGTTCCATAAGGTGTATACATAATTATGTCAAATACTCTTAAATCAGGGTCAAGCGAACCTACCCAATATAAATTTTCTTTTATTTTTAGTGATTTCAATGACATACCGTACTCCTCCTAAAATAGTTATTTAATCTTTTTATACCCTGCTTGTTATATTTTAAACAAAATTTATTCAAAAAATAAATCTTTTAAAAGTAATTTAAAACTTCTAATCTTCTTTTTCTACTTCCAATATAGTTCCTTTTTTAGAGTCTACCTTTATGTCATATTCATTTTTATCTTTATCTATTCTTATTTTATAAAAAGTAACATCTAAATCTTTATCTAAGCTCCATTCTTTAACTATGCCATTTTGTTCTTTTAATGCAATTTCCATAGCTTGTTGAGGTGTTATTATGTCACTTAAATCTAATTTTTCTTTTCTTGCAACTCCATTTAAATCTTCTGAATCCAATTTTTCTGTTTTATCTTGCAGTACATCTTTTGTATTAGCATCTATTTTCATCTTATATTCATTATTATCATCTACACCTTCAACAGTGTAAACAAATTTATTTAAATCTCTTTCAAGACTTAAATCTACTATATCAGCATCCTTGTACTTATCTTTAAATATGTTTATTGCATCTGTGTATGGTACTTTAAAATCTTGTTCCATTAAATTTTCATTATTTTTTTCATCTTTTAAAGCACTATTTGAAGCATTTGTATCTTTTTTTGTATTATTTTGTACTTGTCCTGAACCCGTAGTTGGACTCCCACTACATGCAGTTAATAAACCTGCTATAAGTATACTTACCACTAATAAATACATTTTTTTACACATAAAAATCCTCCTTAAATAATTAATTTATTCTATATTATGTCCTCTAAACTCTTTATTTACCCTTTTATATTAAAAATTCCTCCTATTTTAGTAATTTTAAAATTTATATTTATTAAAATCAAAGTTACATAAAAAATAGTACTGTCTCAAAATAGAGATAATCTTCTTTTTCATTGTTAAAATAATAAAAATATATTTGATTTCATACAAAAAGAGTGCCTCATAAACTAAAAAGTTCATTTTGAGACACCTCCATTTTTTTATATTTTTACTTATAAAATAATAATACTTATTAATTTTTTAAAAATTTTATAAATATATCTATATGATATTCTTGAATTTAAACACCATATTAAACAATTAAATTTTGTTTAATTCTTTTAACGTTAAATCCATTTTAGGATATGGAATCGTAATTCCTTCTTCATCAAACCTAACTTTAACCTCTTCTAGTAAATCAAGATAAATTGTCCAATAATCTTCTGTCTTACACCAAACTCTAGCTGCAAATTTAATAGCATTATCTCCATGTTCTACTACTCCTATAAATGGTTCTGGTTCATTTATTATTAATTTATGATTATTAACAATATCTTTAAGTACTCTTCTAACATTAAGTATATCATCTTCATATCCTACACTAAATATTAAATCAACTCGTCTAGTATTTTTTGCTGAATAGTTTATTAGACTATCATTTGATACAGAACCATTAGGTATAAGTATCTGCTTATTATCTGGAGTAACCATTTGTGTATAAAAAAGGCCTATCTGTTCAACTGTTCCTCCATGACCTGCTGCTTCTATGTAATCTCCTACTTTAAAAGGTCTAATCAAAAGTATGATAAATCCTCCAGCAAAATTTGATAAACTACCTTGTAATGCCAAACCTATTGCTACCCCTGCTGATGCTATCACAGCAGCAAAACTAGATAAACTCATTCCCCAATATTCCAGAACAACGATTATAACAACAACTTTAAGCACACTTAAAAGAAGAGACTTCAAAAACCTCCTTAAAGTTAAATCAATATCTCTTTTATCAAGTAATAACATAACATGGTTTACAAATTTTTTTATTATTTTAAATCCAATAGAAAGTATAAGTATACCTATTATAAGTTTTACTCCGCTTGTAGTTGCCCATTCTAACAGGCTTTCCATTATACCTCCCATATCAATCTTATTAATATCTAGATTATTTAAATCTAACTTGCTTATATCATCTATTTTCGTCGTATCCATAAAAAACTCCTTACCTTATATTTTAGAACCAATATTATAGTTTAAAGTTCTTATTTTCTATTTAATATAATACAATACCATTTATATATAGTAAACAAGATTTATATTCCAATTATACATCTAAAATAAATATAACCCCTTTGTTATATGCAAAAATATAATACTAAATTAAACTAATTAATAAAGCACTATAGAGTCTTGAAATCGTCATTTTTTACCCCTATATGAGATGATACTATAGTTATAATACTTAGTACTATAAATACTACAAAACCTCTTTTATATCCATCAACTATATTGTATGAATTTACTTGCAAAGAGATGGCTATAATCAAATTAATAATGCCACTTCCTATAAATTCAAAAGTATTAATAACACTAGTTGCCAGTCCAGAATAAATTTCTTTATTTTTATACTTAGCATCGTTAAAAACCTGTAGATGTGACATAACTATACATCCCATAATAAAGAATGATATTGGCAAAACTATAATTGGTGGTTTTACTTGGTATACAACTACAATTACAATCCATATAAACAAATCTATTATTGCTCCATATTTTATTATATTAAACTTACTAGAACTTATTTTAGTAAATACAAAATCCATAATTATTGAACCAAATATAAATCCATATGTAAAAAATGATACTATAAATGCAGAAAAACCCTTACTCACACCATAAACATCCATTACGTATCTTACTCCCCACAAGCTTATAAATGCACTTGTAAGACCTACAAAAGACAACATTATCATTGAATTATACCATGTTGATTTATTCTTTATAACAGACCAAATTCCCTCAATAATATTAATCTTTTCTGACTCTTTATAAGGCTCAGTATCTACATTAAATCCATACTCTCTTGGTGTATCTCTAACAATAATATACATAAAACATCCAATTACAACACCAATTATACCTATTAATAAAAATGAATTCCTCCAACCAACAAGTTCAGACAAAAACACAAGTGGAAAAGTAGCAAGAACTCCTCCTAAATTCCCTACAAATGAGAATTTAGCTGTTGCAGAAGCAAATTCTGATTTATTAAACCATCTCCCTTGAATTTTTAAAATACAAAGTAATATTACTGATGTTCCTGCCCCTACAATTACACGAGAAATATATGCTAATTCTATATTTTGAATCAAGCCAAATAAAATTGAACCTAAACTTGCCATTATTATTCCAAGACTACTAATTTTTCTTGCTCCATATTTATCAATCAAAATTCCTGCAGGTATTTGCATAAATGCATATGCATATAGGCAAAAGGATGCTATATTTGAAATTTGTATGGAATTAAAACCTAACTCATTTGCTAAATTATCTGAAACAACAGCAGTTGACATCCTTAAAAATAAGACTAAAACAAATGAAAATGTAATTATCCCCCAAACACTCCACTTAGCCTTTGTATAACTTTTCATATTTTCTCCCTCAAATCTACATATTTTTAAGTTTTCTTGATATAACTCATAAAAGCCATATTTTGATACTACTTATATTAAGTATATAGTTATTTATTACAAATTTTAACATACAATCTCATTATACAACATGTGTACATATTTAACTAGAAATAAAGATTTATTCATATTATATATATGAATTAACTATATAAATAATAAGAGCCCTCTTTAAATATTACTCAAAAGGTGGCTCTCTATAAAAACATTTATTCTAAATTTAATTTTTTATCTAATATAAATTTTGTAGCGAAAAATAATATTACTACAACTGCAATACCTCCAAGAATTGTAATCATAAAATGAGGACTTTGATAAAGATGATAATACATATTTTCATTTGGCAAAATACTTCCAAGTGCATCTCCAACAATTGATATTACTATATTTATAGCTATAAAAGAAGCAAACGCCACTATATTTCTATGTTTATTAAATTTTGGTAATTGTCCCATTGAAAGTGATGTATATAGTAACAAAATAAATGACGAATATGAAATAAACATTACTGCTACTAATAATAAAATATCTAAAAAGTTTTCAGAAATCCATTTAAAACTAGTATTAAGCAACTCTAGAATTTCAGGTAAGAGAACTCCATAAGTACTAGAAATCATAAATACTCCAAAAGTTAATACTGCAACTATAAAACTAAGTACAGCATATATAAGTGCTGTTATGCATTTAGACAATATAAGTGAACTAGTGCTAACAGGAAGAGTGAACATTAAATAACCTTCATCCCCTAAAAGATTTTTTCTAAACCTTTGAATTGTAACTACAACAGTTAAAACTCCTAATGCCATAAAAAGGCTTGTTAATATCAGTATTAATATTCCCTGTATCTGAAATGTATTTGTATTCATAAATATTCCATTAAATACAGCTACTATCAATATAGCTATATATAATGGTATGAATATTCTTCCACTTGCTTTTAACTCATATTTTAATAATTTACCTAACATTTGAATTCCTCCCTAAATAATGCATCTATAGATTTTCCTTTTTCTTCTCTTATTGATTCAACATCTCCTTGTAACACTATTTCTCCTTTTGATATGAATATTACCTCGTCACATATATTTTCTATTTCACTTATTAAATGGGTAGCAATCAGCAAAGTACTATCTTCAGAATAATTTTTTAATACAGTTTTAAGTATATATGACCTTGCAGCTGGATCAACACCTCCAATAGGTTCATCCAATATATATATACTTGCATTTCTTGACATAACTAAGATAAGTTGAACTTTTTCTTTAGTTCCTTTAGACATTGTCTTTAATCTCTCATTTACATCAATATCCAAGCTTTTAATCATTTCATTTGCCCTTCTAACATCAAAATCACTATAAAAATCATAGAAAAACTTAAGTAAATCTGATACTTTCATCCAATCATTTAAATAAGTTCTTTCTGGTAAATATGAAACTATTTTTTTAGTCTCCGCAGACGGTTTAATTCCATTTATCATAATTTCACCATTATCAGGATGTAGTAATCCATTCATTAGCTTAATCATTGTACTTTTACCACTTCCATTAGGTCCTAACAAGCCAACTATTTTTCCTTTTGGTATATTTAAGTCAATATTCTTCAAAACATTCTTAGCTCCATAACTTTTGTTCACACCTTTAAATTCAACTATTCCATCTTGATAAACATTATTTGTATTTTTATCCATTTTATAATTCCCCTTTCAGATTTTCTGTAATAAGTTTTATCATTTCATCTTTATCATATCCAAGTTTTTCTAGAGTCTCTTTTAATGTATTTATCTCCACATTAGCTATTTCCTCTTTCATAGCTTTTATTTTTTCCTTATCATCTGTTACAAATCTTCCTTTAGTTCTCTGACTATAAACTAAACCTTGTCTTTCAAGTTCTGTTAGAGCCTTTTGCATTGTATTTGGATTGACTTCAGCATCTTCTGCGAGCGCTCTCACTGTTTCTAATTTAGAGCCTATTTTAATTTCCCCTGAAATTATTTTTAACTTTAGATGTTCTACTAATTGTATATATATAGGTTTATTATTATCAAGTTCCCACTCCATGTTCATACCTCCTCATTATATTATTGTATTAATAACTTAATACAATAATATAATAATACAAACTATATGTCAATTGCTTTTTAATAAAATCATAAAAAATTTTGCAAAAAAAAATGAACACTGCATTAGAATTCATTTTTAATATAATTTACTAAATTTTTATAAGACAAATTACTTACTCTTTTGTTGAATTAGACACAATAAATATTCAAATTCTTCAATTGGCATTGGCTTTCCAAACAAATATCCTTGTGCCATATCACATTTTACTTCCTTTAAAAGTTCAAACTGTTCTTCTGTCTCAACTCCTTCTGATATCACTTTCATACCTAATTCTTTTGCCATTTCTACTACTTTAGTAACAATTATTTTACTTCTTTTACTATTATAAGTTTCCATAATAAATTTTTGGTCAAGCTTTAAAATATCCATAGGAATTTCTTTTAACATATTTAATGATGAGTATCCTGAACCAAAATCATCCATAGATATTAAAAACCCTATTTTTTTTAAATTATCCATTATATCAATTAAAATATCAAAGTTATCAAATATAATACTCTCTGTTAATTCAAGTTCTATATACTTTGCAGGTATGTTGTATTTATCAATTATATTTTTATATGTTTCTATGAAATTATTACAATATAAATGTATTCTTGAAACATTAACTGAAATGGTCACTGGATTTATACCTGCATCAATCCATTTTCTAAGGTGCATACATACTTCTTCAAGCACATATAAATCTAAATTTATAACAAAACCGTTTTTTTCAAAAAATGGTATAAATTCATTTGGAGGTATTAATCCTTTATCAGGGCTTTTCCATCTAACAAGTGCTTCTGAACCTTGTATCTCTCCTGTATTAAGTTCTATCTTAGGTTGCAAATATACAATAAATTCTTTATTTTCTAGACTTGAAAACATTGTATTTTCCATTTCTTTTTCTTTTATCTCTTGGTCATGAATCTTATTATCATAAAATGCATATGAACTTTTATGTCCTCCTTTTGCCATTTTATGAGATATATTAGCTCTATCTATGATTGAGTTAATATCTTTATCTTCTGGAAGTATAAAATATATTCCACAACTTAAAACTAGCTTATACTTTTCCTCTTGCTTATCATTAAACAAGTCTAGTTCTCGAAATATAATCTTTAACCTATTTGTTATATCTTCCTCTTTTGTATATTTCATAATTATAATAAAATTATCCGCAGATATTCTTGCAAACATTTCTTCTTCAAATATATTATTCTTAATAATCTTTGTTAAATTACGCAAAATTTCATTTCCAACTTCATATCCAAATAAATTATTTATATATTTAAATTTATCAATATCTATATATAGTAAGGCATACTTTACTTGAGTATTTTTACATAATATTTTGTTAGCATCAATTACAAATTTATCTATAGTATTTGCTCCTGTAAGGTTATCTGTATATGCTATACTTTGCAATTTAATTCTAAAATTTAATTTATCATATATTATATAGAATATAAGTATTATACATATTATAGTCATAATAAATATTATCTGTAATGCATATTTGCTAATAAACTGATTATTATACACAATAGATTTAAAGTTAGTTGCGGAGTTGTTTTTGTAGAATTTGTGTAAAGAATAGATTGGTGTTGTATTTGCAATTTGTAAAATTATACAAATAAATAAAAAAAACATCAACTTTTTTTGTAAATTCCTCATAAAAATTTCCTCCCATTAAAACACCTCTATTTGATTATATTTTATTAGCAAACAAGTACATATCAAAAGTTTCCATTTCTTGTAAAATGGATAGTTTATATTTATTTTAATTTTGTAAAATTTCCTGCTACTATAATTATAGAATGTAGCATATTAGTTGTCTTAACTATTGATTTATATATTTCATATCGGTATAATAGAAAATAAATTGGATTATTTTGGCACATAATTATCTATTAAGAGGTGCTTATTTTTCTTTAAATTATATAAAAAATTTTATTTTTATATTATAATTTTACTATTTTCTTTTCAAAACTATCCATTTTACAAGAAATGACTACTTTTCCTTAAAACACAGTATTTACAATATATTCATACTTTATTTTTCACTTTTTTCTTGTTATAATGGTTTCGACAAACCAGTTATTAATTTTTATAAATAACTTAAATAGTGCCAAAGTTAATTTTTTTAATATCTCTCATTCTACTTGATTATTTAAATATAAATTTCTAAAATAAAAACTGTTTATTGTTTCATTTATATGATGGAAATATTGTATAAATGAAACAATAAACAATTCATATAATTAAAATATATAAAATAGCACTAAAATATTTTTATATACAAAATATATTTATATACTTTAGTGATTATTAATATTTTAATATATAGTAAATTTATACTTAGTTTCTTAAAGACTTTCTATCTAGAACTCTTGCCCCTAACATAACTAATATAATACTTATTATTAAGAACTAAAACAAATTTAAGTTCATTTAAGTTCGAAAAATCAACTTAAATAATTTTATACAAGTTGGTTATATTTCCAGTTGTATAATGATTTAATATAACTGCTACACCATTGTTTAAAAAATACAATAACATTGACACAAATATTGAACCATATTTATATACATTGTATGCAAATATAATACCTAATATTGATGTTGGAATTATTCTAATAAAATTCGTATACATAATCCCAAATAGTACACTACTACATATTATAGCCAACTTAACAGACTTATTTTTATCCTTTGATTTACTAAATAAAGAAAATATAAATCTCCTAAAGAACATTTCTTCACATATAGCTGGTAATAAAGCTATTACGAGTAAATTCAGTAGAACACTATCTTTCATAAAAAGAGACTCATTTAAACTTTCAGCAACTTCCATACTTTGAGGAAATAAGAATAAAATTAGCTGTGTTATAATTATAATAAGTATATATCCACCAATCCAAAGAACAATGCTCTCTAATATATGCTTCAATTTAGTAACTTTCAAACTAAATACTTCTTTAAAATCAGCTTTAATATAATATGCAAACACTAATGGCAAAGAAATTATCATAAATTGTGTCATTATAATACCTGCCATACCAAATTTAATTTGCACTAAAGAACCAACATAAATCAATAGAACTAACCCTACTGCAATAAAATAACACCATCACTTACAGTTGCTATAGACCCTTTTTTTATGTTACATCTTTTCTCTAAGAAAAAAACTCTTGCTATTGCCAAAAAGTATTTCCTCAGAATTGAACACCTTAGACAGTAACATGATTGTCAATATAATAAAAGCTACATTTGACACTAAAACCAAAGCTATTAAATTTAAATTACTTTTGAAAGATAATACACTTTTTATAAGTAGAGACATGTCTACCATAGGTATTACAACTGTTACCCTATTTAATACTATATTTCAAGTCATCTTAAAAGTATTTACGGAATAGATATCTCTCATTCACTAATAGCTAAAATTACTGATAGAGTTATACCTTTAGCTCATGAAAATAGACCACTTGATATGATTTATCCAATTGTATTTATGGATGCTATACATTACAAAGTTAGAAATGAAGGTAGAATAATAAACAAAGCAACATATATAGATATCGGCATTAACTTAGAAGGTATAAAGGAGGTTTTAGGAATATGGATTGGAGAAAATGAAAGTTCAAAGTATTGGCTAAAGGTACTGATAGATGTTAGAAACAGAGGAGTCAAGGATATATTAATAGCTTCTGTAAATGGACTAGTTGGATTTTTTGATGCAATTGAAGCAGTATTTCCCGATACTGAAATACAAAGATGTGTTGTGCATCAAATTAGAAATACTTTAAATTATGTATCATATAAAAATAGAAAAGAATTTGCAAAAGATTTAAAGAAAGTATATGCTGCAATTACAGAAGAGGTAGCGTTAAGTCAGCTATTGCTCTTAGAGGAAAAATGGGGTAATCAATATGCGATAGCATTAAGAAGTTGGCGAAGCAATTGGAATGAGCTAGCAACATACTTTAAATATCCTCAATAGATAAGAACATTGATATATACTACAAATTCAATGGAAAGTTACAATAGATTATTAAGAAAAGTTACTAAATCGAAGTCTATTTTTCCTTCGTATGATTCTTTTCACAAATCATTATACTTAGCAATTATGGATATTTCTGAAAAATGGACTCAGAAAATTAGAAATTGGACTCAAATTTTAGCTCATTTAAATATTTGTTTTCGCTGATGAAAATACTAATGTGAAAGGACAAGATATAACCAAATATAATGAAGAAATGGTATCTAAAAACTTAGAATATTTAAGTATAGAACAATTAATAGATATTAGAGATAAAGCTATTGATAAAAATTTAGAAGGTCTTAAAGAATTGGGAGAAAATATAGTAAGAGAACGTAAAGATTCAATTTTGAATTTTGAATTCGGATTAGTTTCTTTTGTTAACAAAAACTATAGTAACTTAACAGAAAAAGAGAAATTAATAAGACAAATTAATATTGTTAACTATGAAAATTCTATAAATGATATAATGGATCCTTCAGGTTCATTCTTTGAATTAGCAAATCAGAGTTACCAAGTTAATGAGTTTATGTTAAAAAACGGAAAAAGTTATAAGATTTGGTCATATGAAGGTTTGGATTTTCTAATTGATCATTTAGAAGAATTGTGCAAATTTGTTGATTTTGATGTAAAAGATGTAATAGATATTATTGATCCTACAATAAAAATAGACCTTTCAGATAAACAACAGAAATCCTTGAATGATAAATTAAAGAAAATGTCTTCAAGCGATACCTTAAGTAAGGAAATTAAAAAAGAGATAAAAAACTGGGAAAATAATTTAAGTAATTTAAATATGAATAAAAATAATTCTAATTAATTTTTTTAAAACCAATCCTTTCTAACTATAAGTAATAATTATTAGCTTGTAAAAAAGTTCTTACTTAATGCTTATTATAAGAGTATAAAATATAAATAAATATAAACAAAAATGTGAATGTTTCAAAATTGATTATTCTCTAATCCAAACATAGGTCTTTAAAATAAAGTGTGCACCTTCCTTTTATATAGTGATATTTAATATTTTAATTATCACCATTTTTTAGAGGAATACACACTTTATTTTAAAGACCTCTTTTACATTTTAATAAGTAAATATCTATACATATTTATTTTAATTATCTACTTAATATTTTTATTATAATATATTAACATCTTAGATATAATAACTGCCAACCATTCAAGTTCAGGATTTATTCCTAAACTCACTAATATATAAAAGATAAGAATTCGCAGTACATAAGAGATAATAATTTGAATCACTTTAATCCAAAAAACATTTATAAATTTCATAACTTTACAAGGTATTTTATGATTGATTATTAATATTTTTTCCACTTTAAAGTTAGGGTAATAACTATATTTTGAAAATTTCAATTTGAAGTTGATACAATATTGTTTCCCCTTGTAATATTTTAAAACTTATTTAAATTTACTCTGAACCATGTCATTGATTCTAATATTTCTTTTTTTCATTAGTTCTTCCTCCAACAATTATAAGTCAGTATAAATTTGCAATATATTAATTAAAATAATCACAAAAATTTATACTGCTATATACATCAAAGAAGTATGAAAAAAACTTTTTTATTTTTTTAATGTATAATTTAATAAAAAATTAATAAAGGAGAGTTTTATGCTATTATTCAATACAACGTTTAACTGTATAGTATTTTTTATTGTTTTTTAAAAATAAAATTGCTTTTATATGTACATTAACTTTTTACATATTTTTAATTTCATTTATAAGTTTATTTATTTTAATAAATTCTAAATTTATGAAGTCACCAATATTAATATACTTTATCCCTACATTTTCCTTGATTGTGTACTTGTATCTTGGTACCTTTATCAATAAAATAACGCTTACATTCTTTAGTAGAAAATTTTCTGCATTAAAAAATATTGAATATAATTTCAATATTTTAAGATACCATTTAATTGTAATTTTTCTAATAATCTTTATTTATTTGAATATTAATGGATTTTTTTAGAAATAAGATTTAGATGATACCGTTTTTTTAGTGAGAAATATTTTTTTTACTATAATTCCATTGGCCATAATAGACATGAATTCTATATTTAATATAGATTCTATGTTAAATAGATGGGTTAATAAATTTGAGTCTACAAAATAATATACTTAAAAAAAATGATAGTTTACCAATATAAATAAATTAGTCCTGTTTTAAGAATTCATTTCTTTATTCAGCTTTTTACTTTTATTCCATCTTTTTCGTTACTTAGCCTTGTAAACTCCAATACATTCATAAATATATTCCCAATTACTCGTCTTTTTATACAATTGTTCTCTAGATTTACTTACTTTTATAAGCCAAAAATATTTATATTAAAGTATAGTAGGGCCTAATATATTAAAATATTTTTTCAAAAAAAGTAAATCTATCCCATATTATTCAAATAAAGAAAAAATAAGCTATTTTAAGTAAATAAAAAAATAAATTGCATTCATTAGTCAATTAAATAATAAGGGAGGTAATTATATATAAAAAAGAGATTAATTAAGAAAAAATTGATATAATAAAAAAAGAGGTGTTGATATGAGAGAAAAATTAGAAGAAAAATCTAAGATTATTAAAACATCAAAAGAGTATAAACGAACTATAGTTGAAGAAAAGGACAGAGAATGGACTAAAAAATTAAATGATATACTTAGTAGAGGTGATTTTTCTAATGAGAAGTTAGATAAAATCAAGGGTTTAATCCCAAAAGAAATATTGACTAGTGAAAATGTTGGTGAAGTTGTAACTGAAGATGGATATGTTAAGCCTGAGTATGATGAGGTATTTAAATCATTGTTTACTCTAAATAATGATTACGATTTACTTGTAAATTTTATAAATGATATTCTCAAAGATGCTCCACATGCTAATAGAAACATTAAACCTTTTACTCAAATAAAAAAAATAATCCGAGTTGAAACTGATCCAACGATTAATTACATTGGTGAGAAAAGACCTAGACTTGATATTTTAGCTGAAGATGAAGAAAATAATCATATAAATATTGAGATGCAAAAAGCACTTGAAGATGATTATTTAGAAAGGGCTGAATATTACCTTAGTCGTGTATATGGTAGAAAATTAGAAGAAGGTAAAGAATATAAAGAAATTGGAAAAACGATTGGAATACATATACTAAATCATGTAAAATATAATCAAATAGATGATTATATAAACTGCATGAGACTAAGCATGGATGGTCACCCAGATATTTATTCAAAAAAAACAGCATTGTACTTTGTAGAGCTTCCTAAGATTAGTAGACACAATAATATAGTAAATAGAATCCTATTATGGGGAAAACTCATTAGCAATCCTTCTAATTTAGATGTTAGGATTATAGCTAATAATGACTATGTTATTAGGAAAGCTTTAGATAGGTTAAAAGATCTAGGAAGAAATGAAGAATATTTATTAAATTTGAAAAGAGGTGCATATATTATGAATAAAAGTAGAAACTTCAAGGAAGAAATTTTTAATGAAGGTATTGAAAAAGGTATTGAAAAAGGTAAAAGAGAAGAAGCTAGAAGAAAAGATCATAAGTTAATTGTAATGTTAAAAAAGAATGGTTTTAAATTAAATGATATATTAAGCAAATTTGATGATTTTGATTTAAGTGAAGATGAAATTAAAGAGATTTATAATAACAATTAATCGAGTCTGGAAATATTTATGTGTATTCTTTAAATAAAAATTTATTTTTTAAGTGATAATTAAACATTTATTGGTAAGGCTATGGCTTTAAAAATCATAGCCTTATTTTGATATTTTGGGGCTATAGGTAAATTTGTTTTTACACAAATCTACTTACAGCCCCTTTTTAAAAAAACTTTATAAAGTCTTTTTTTCATATTATTCCTCCTAAAAAAGCATATCTTTTAAGTTTGATAGAACCAATGATCATATCTATAAGTATATGTTGCACCCTGAAAATTCCACTTATCCTCTATATATGATAAAACAATCCCATAATTAGTATTTATACCATCCATGTTAATTGTTATTATCTTTCAAAATTATCTGATTTTGTTTTTTCCATTGCATTTGCTGTAATAGCAAGTGGTAAAGATATTATCACAGTTGCCATCACTGTTGATAAAAGACGATTAATTCTTTTACTATTCATTTAAATCCCCCTAAATATAATAAATTTAAGGTTTTAAAATTAACCCTTTGCATATATAACGTATTTACTCTTGTTTTTTGGACACAAGTCTTAAAAAATTTATATTTTTAAAACTTATGAAAATATCACAAAGGATACTTGATTTAAGATGAACTATACCCACTGATGTAAAAGTAGTTATAAAGTACTAGTGTTAATCATTAGTACTTTTTTTATTATATTCATATAATTAATATCTATATTTTAAAGTTTACTATCTAAAAAAGAGCACGTCAAATAAAACCCTAGATATTTAAATTTTTTTAGAGCTACTTAAAATAAATTATGCTACCTCTGTACTTAAATATTTCCTAAATTCAAGTGGAGACATAGAATTTAATCTCTTTTGATATCTAAAATTATTGTAGTAATATATATAATCCTCTATTGCTTTGATTAATTGTTCGTATGTATCAAATTTCCTTAAATAGTACATTTCCACCTTTAAAATTCCCCAAAATCCTTCCATAGGAGCATTGTCAATACAACGACCAACTCTTGACATACTTTGTATCATACCTTGTGCTAAAAGTTTTGATTTAAACACCTTACTAGTATACTGAAAACCTCTATCACTATGAAAAATAGGTTTTGCATTTGGATATAGTTCTATTGACTTATCAAAAGTTTCGAACACTAAGTTATTGTTATTTGATTTTCCAATAACATATGAAATTATACTTCTATCGCCTAAATCTAGAATTGCACTTAAATAGGCCTTCGTCCCATTGGTTAATTTAAATTCAGTTACATCTGTTAACCATTTTTGAGAGGTTTTATCTGCACTAAATTTTCTACTTAATACATTTTCAGAAATTACTTCTGGTGTACATTTAACATAACTGAATTTCTTTTTTCTACAAACAGACCTTAAGCCTACGGCTCTCATTAGTCTGTATACTCTCTTGTGATTGACATTAAGTTTATACTCTCTGTTTAACTGAAGAGTCATCCTTAAAGAGCCAAAAACCCCTTTCTTTTCTTCATATATCTTAGTTATCAAAGCTGCTAGTTTAATGTTTTCAAGTTCTAAATTACTTTTATCTCGACCAAGCCATTTATAGTATCCAGAACGATTTACTTTAGCAATTTCACCTAATTGGATAAGCGAAGCTTTTTTTCACTGAATAAGGATTAAATAGCTTTATATTTATCTTCATTCTTGGATAGTGTAATTACCACCCTCTTTCTATATTTTTTAACTTTTTTAAGAATTCATTCTCCAGTTGTAATTTGTGTTTTTCTGCTTTTACAATTTTCAATTCCAACTTTATTTCATCTAATTGAGTTAACTCATCTTCTTTTTTTGCTTTACCTCTTCGGTCTTCTAAACCAACTATCCCATTTTCTTTATATTTAAGAGTCCATCTTCTAACTTGGCTGTATGAAACAAAGTATTTTTTTGCTATTAAATTGTAATTAAAATCATGTTCAATACAATCTTTAATAATTTCAACCCTTTCATCTAATGTTGTTTTTCTAGTCTCCATAAAGAGTCCTCCCTTCGGGGTTTCTTTTATCTCCATCTTTTAGAATATATCCAAAACTTTCAAGTCTTCTTTCTATATTGTCAATTATGTTATCAGCTTCTTTTTTCATAATATCCACCTACTTTTTGTTAGACTTATTTTTTTCTGTAGATTCTGCTTTTTCTATAAATTGACCGATTTCTTTCTCTAACACCTTTACTTTCTCATTAAGCTGTTTATTTTCTCCTTCTAAAGACTTAACTTTTGACCTTAAAATATTATTTTCAGCTATTAAATCTTTTACATTTAATGACTTACCATACTTTACTGCCTTACTAGTTTCATCTATCAAATCATATCCTATCTCTAAGAAATCATCTATTTTACACTCTTCTATAGTTAATATTCTATTTAGTTTTTTTACTTATACCATTTGGACCTAATATTCCAACAATTTCATATTCTACAACTTTAAATGAAACATTATTTACAGCAAAAAATTCTTTTTCTAGTTTTTACTTTCTTTAACTTTCTTATTGAACTTTTATTCTTATCGTCTTTTACAAACCTTATAAAAGACTTACAAAATTTATTTACCTCAATCATTTATTAAATTACTCCTTTCTCATTCATATGTTATATTTATATAAATATAGTATATGAACCTTTTTATACACATCTTTTTATTTTAAAATAGATTATTCATAAGAATTTATAAGCTTATCTGACAAATTATTATTTTTTATTCTTTTATAATGTCTTTTGTAACATTTTTTTACATGATAAATATAATATTACTATATAGATAAACTTAATTATCTATACATTTAAATCAAAATATAAAAGGAGTGTATTTAATGGAAAATAATAAATGTAGAGAGGACTTTAGATTTAACCAAGAATACGAAGAAGATTATATAAATACAAATGATAGATACTATAACAATTATCAAATAGCTGATAGATACTATAATTACCCAAATAAATATAAAGAACCTAAGATAGAACATTGTTGTTGTAAAAAAAGCATGAGAGAGGCATTAGAACTTTTAAGATGTGATTCTCTAAGACCTTTTATAAACTTTAATCAATTTGCTTTTATCTCCGATTTCTTTATAGTAGGTGCTAATTTGGTAGGTATAGATCTTTCAGCTCCACCAAAAGATAATTTATCTGGACTTGATGGTACTTTTGAAAGATTTTCTGCTTGTAACTGTGATTTAATAGATATAGCTGGTAGAGTATCTTATCCTATTCCAGTACCTTTAACTCTTGAAGGATTAATTGCTACTATAGGAACTGTACCAGGAGTAGCAGAATTAATTGCACTTATTGATGCAGCTCTTCCTCCTACTATAGACCTTGGAGCTATATTAGATGCAGTACTTGCTACTATAATCGATTTTATACTTGCTACATCTACTCCATTAGCTAATGTAGATTTAGCATCATTGTGTAATCTTAAAGCTGTTGCATTTGATATTACACCTGAAGATTATGAAGATTTCATAGCATATTTAAGTTACTACCTTGACAAAAAGCATTACAAAGAATGTAGTTGTAACTGCAATTGTGACGATTGTTGTTGTAATAAAGGTATCATAGATAACCTTTATATGTCCAATATAAATAATCAAGTTACTGTAGTAGCTGGTAGTTTAGTTCTAACTGGTGTTGAAGTTCTAGGAAAGAAAAATGATGTTCTAGTACTTGGAAATTCTAATGATTCAAGAATATACTTTGTATGTGTAGATTCTATAGATTACATTGCATAGAACGATTTTAAAAAGTCATATCTAAATGTAAAATAGTATGCATTTTTTAAAGTATAAAAAATTTAATTATTACTGATAAAAAAGAGTGTCTATAATTATTTAAAAATCCCTTCAGACACTCTTTTTTATTTTTCATATTACTTATCTAACTTTTTTACCAAGCTTAAATACTGCTAACACATCTGCAAGTACGTCTATATTCTCTATTGGATTTCCATTTACAACTATAACATCTGCTTTCTTTCCTTTTTCTAGAGTTCCATAATTTTTATCAATTCTTAAGAGTTCAGATGCTGTTTTTGTAGCAGCAACTATTATATCCATATTATCCATACCATAATCCGACATTAGTTTCATTTCATAATATGTTTTTCCATGTTCATTGTAAGAAGTTCCTGCATCAGAACCAACTGCAATTTTAATTCCTTTTTTGTATGCTTTTAAGAATGACTCCTTATGTGGAATAGCAACAATCTCACACTTTCTAAGAGTGGCCTCAGTTATTCCACTTTCTTTTCCTGCATTTAGAATAAAATATGGTGCAGCCACGGTTGGAACTAAGTAAGTTCCTCTTTCAAGCATCAAATCAATTATTTCATCATCTAAATAAACACCATGTTCTACAGAAGTTATTCCTGCAAGTACTGCATTTTTTATACCAGTTCTTCCTTGTGCATGTGTAGCAGTTGTTTTGCCTGCTTTTATAGCTTCATCTACAGCAGCCTTCATTTCTTCCAAAGTTAATTGTGGTGAACCTGGCTCAACTCCATCAGTTGTTACACCTCCAGTTGCCATTATCTTTACACAATCTACTCCATTTTTTAAAACTGTTCTGGCTGATTTTCTACATTCATCTACTCCATCACTTTCAATACCAAAATAGTATCCATGTCCTCCTGTCATACATATAACTGGACCTGAGGTAACTATACCAGGACCATCTATAGACCCTTTGTCTATAAGATTTTTAAGTTGTACATCTACATATTTTGGACAGCCTAAGCTTCTAATATATGTTACTCCTGAATCTAAATAAGCATCAAGCTGTTTTATTGTATTTACTACAAGCTCTACATCTGATACATTTTCATAATAAACCTTTGGGTTTCCAACTGGCTCCATTGTCAAGTGAACATGACAATTCATAATCCCTGGCATAACAGTTTTATCTAAGTAATCATACACATCATATCCGTTTAAATCTTCTCTTATATCTTCAATTTCAACTATGGTATCTCCATCAATAATTATACCCTTATTTTTCATAATACTATTTCCTGTTCCATCAATTAAATTCCCTGCTTTAATATATTTTTTGTTCATCTTAAATGTCTCCCCCTTTTTAAGTGCAATGTATTATTCATTTATTATTTCTAATATTCTAATAATTAATTTTACCACTATCCTCATTCTATTTCAAATTTAAGTGTATTAATATAAATTAAATTATGATATATAGCACAAAAACATTAAAAAATATTTTTGTATTGAAATTAAAAATAAGGTGGTGTCTCAAAATAAACTTTTTAGCTCATAAGTCACTCTTTTTTCTATGAAATCAAATATATTTTCATCATTTCAACAATAAAAAAAAGCTTATCTCTATTTTGAGACAGCCTTTTATTTATATTTTCTGTAATAAATACATATAAAAGTTCAAAGTTATAAAATTAATTTTATCACTTAATTTGCAACAAAAAATAACCTATCTTGTAAACTTACATCTCCATTTATTAGCTCAGCTTCATACAGATTCTTTTTAAGTTTCATATCAAATACTTGAAATTTTACTGGCTTAGTTCCGACTATATCAAAAACTCCTTTACTTCCTTTTAATTCTCCTGATATATTATCTTTTATACTTGAAATAGAATATATCTTATCATCCAGTAACTTAACTTTCCTAACTCCAGATAATAATTCATTATATTCTACTTTTAAATCAAGTATCTCATAATCTTCTAATTTAACCTGATTAGAATTAATATCATAAACAAGATTGATTATAGAATGACTCCTATCTGTAACTATAATATTCAATTTATTATTTTTTACAATATAATCTAATTTAGTTTTACTTAATAAACCAATCTCCTTTGGATTTGCATTCTTTTCTTTATTTAGATTATCCATAAATTTATTGCTTATATTAAATGTATTATCTTCTATATGATATATAATAAAATTAGAGTAATTATCATGTCCTTCAATATCTCCATTTGTACTTTTATTATTTACCATTTCTAAATATATTTTGCTCCCAATAGAGAATTTAATTTCATTGATATTTTGATTATATCCATTCTGTAAGCCTAAATTAAATCTATTTAATAATTTATAAGATTTATTTTTTATATCTATTTTTAATATGCAAATATTGTTGACTTTAGGGTCTGAAATATTAGTTTCACTAATTACCATATATAAATTACATTTATACATTTTATTAAACACAGTTTTCCAACTATTTTCTTTAAAATCAGATTTCTTTAAACTAATATCAAAATTTTCTTCTACACCACTTTTTAAACTTTTATTTGAAATCTTTATACAATTATTTAAATTATTAATCTCTTTCGCTAAATCAGACTCAGCAGAAACATATGCTTCTCCTATATTCAAATAATCTTTATACGTAAATTCATTTCCTTTATCATCAATAAAATCACTATATTTTTTGTCAATATTTAAATAGTCATTTCTAATTCTTGACTTAGGATTTGTATCACTTCTTATTCCATTTCTATTTATAATTACCTCTTCATAAGAAAATTTGCTTATATTAGGTGTATATGCTAAACTTACCCTGCCTATATCTTTTATATTCCCTTTTAAAGTTTTTACAGATAGTTTATCCTTATTAAAATAACTCAATATTAAAGTCATGATAATCATTAAAAAACACACTATTATAAAACATATTGTATATTTTCCTATATTTTTTGCTTTCATAACATCCCCCCTAAAAATCAATCTTCTGCTTCAAAAGTTTATTAGATATAAGACTACATACAAATATGTTTATACTTGAATATAGAACAATAAATATCTTACTGTGTTCATAAGGTACAATAAATTCTACAGAAATTATAAATAATAAAATTTCCAAAACTAAAAACAGAAAACTTACTAAAGTGCTTAGTTTACAAATAGATTTATTGATAAGAATTGATGTAAACACTATAGATACAAATCCTATCAATAAAAATATATACTCCACAAATAGTATTTCAAAGCTATATGGAAGTAACATTTTTAACTTATATATTGTTTCTTGTACAAAACCATAGCTTGCAATATTACCAAGCATATATCTAGGCAACAATTTACTTGTAATAAACAAAGTTATTGTAAATACTATTGTATAGCTATACACTAGAAATAATATATTTAATAATTTAGATATATAAATATTGATTCTATTTTTAAGGTAGCATTATTAGTGTATATATAGATTTACTCCTCCCATCAAAGTCTCTATACCAAATAAAAAAAGCATAGCAAATACATACAATTATACCAAATATAAACCATGATTCTGTAGAACTCATTATATTTCTAAAACTTGAAAAACCTGTGACATTTACCGTTTCTATTGTATTTCCTATTTTTGTTAACTGTTCGCTTTTAACGGCATTTTCTATTATGTAATTATAGTCATTTAAATTTTTTACTGTATTTAAAATTACAAAAGAACAGCAACAAATTATTATAAATATGTAATTTTTCATATTTCTTTTTAATTCAAATTCAAATAATCTCATTAAATCTTTCATTAACTCACCTACTTTATTTCAAATTCTAACTTACTGTTTGAACTGTTAAATTGTAATTCCCCTTCGTATACGACTTCCTTAGAGTTTTTATTTATTATATATAACATAGATTTATTGTCCCAAGATAATATAGAGTGTAACTTTGATGTATATACAATTATTTTATTTGAATCAATTTCAATATTTCTAATCTCTCTTTTTTCTCTATTATCTAAAACATATTTATCTTCATTTAAGTTTTTATCTACTATATTATAGGTAAGTAAATTTAACTCCGTAATTGTACTACCATCATAATCATTTGACATTACCATATATAATTTATTATCTTCTAATTTTGATTTTGCTAAGACCATTCTGCTATCAGTTTTTAATTCCATTATATTTTCCTTATTTTCTTCAAGATTATACTCAAGTAAATGAAATTTAGAACTACTATTATCACCTTTATTTAATACATTTACTAAAATATACATCTTATCCTCATATTTGCTAGCATAACTTACACCAATAGTTTCTATGTTTTGGTATTTTTCAGAAAAATAATTACTTAAATTTATACTTTTTATAGTCTGTATTTTTTTACTTTCTGGATTAATTATATAAAACCTATTGTTTCTTCTCAAATCTACATTTATTAGATATAGAAGTTTATTCATTCTTATATACCTCCCTCATCTTATCTAATATAGATTTACCTTCTCTTTCTCTTAATTCTTCTGCATTAAATGAAGTTATAATCTGCCCTTCATCAAGAATTATAACCTCATCCACTAAACCTTCTATCTCTACTATCTCATGAGTAGTTATAATAATAGCTTGATTTTCCTCCATATATTGTGCTATTACCCCTATAAACTCTTCCCTCTTAAATAAATCAATTCCTGTAAATGGTTCATCAAGTAGTATGTATTCTGGGTCTTGGCAAAATCCAAGTATCAATTTTACTCTTGCAATATTTCCTTTCGACAAATTATCAATTATTTCATCTTCATCTAATTTAAATATGTTCATCATTTCTTTTGATTTTTCTTTATTCCATTTTGAATAAAAAATTTCCATAAATTCAAATGTTTCTTTTATTGTTGTATTGCTAAAATGAGACTCTACATCTGGGACAAATGCTAGTTTATCATATATCTTATCATTTATTTTTTCTCCATCTATACGAATCTCTCCACTATCAATGTTTATAAGCCCTGCTATTGCTTTTAACATAGTTGATTTACCAACACCATTTATACCAAGTAATGCAGTTATTTTACCCTTTTATATATTAAAGCTTACATTCTTTAAAGCCTCTATCTTTATTATTTTAAGCCCTTGCATCCTTTTATATGTTTTGCTGACATTCTTTATTTCTATCATATTTACTATCCTCCATATACAATATGCTTGTAAAATAAACTTCCTAAACTAAGTTTTCTATTTGTTAAAACGCTAATATTCATCCTCTATTATCTTTAAAACTTCTTCTTTTGTAACATTTATTGCTTTCATATCTTCTATAAAAACAGATAATGATTCATTTATCAGCTCTAATTTCAAGTTTTTTAATATATTTTCATCAACCGTTACACTACTTTGATAATTTTTAAAAGTATTTATTATATTCATATCACCCATCTCCTTGTATGCTCTTTGAACCGTATTTAAATTTACTTTTAGATTAAGTGCCATTTCTCTTCTTGATGGTATTGTCTCTCCTGGTTTCAACTCTCCTATTACTATTTGTCTTTTTATATACTTTACTATTTGTAAATAAATGGGAGTTGTATTATCTAGTTCAAAATTCATGTTTCCTCCTATTCTAGTGTATTAATACGTTAATACACTTACTTGAAAAAAATACACATTCAGTTCAGACCTTATTTAATATTCTGTTAAGTGTATTATACTATTAATACACTTAATTTGTAAATACTTTTTTTATAAATTGCTTTATTTTAATTTGCTAAAATATCTAAAGTAAAGCTTAAATAATAACTTTACAAAATGGAGCATCAAATGAGAGGATATATATTTTATGTTATGTTAGACTTGAAAACAAGATAAGGTTATACATTTTCAACTAGTTAAAAATCTTATATGTATTAACGCTTAAAACTATAGTAAAAATATGAACACACATTAGGAGGTAAACAAATGAGTTATAAAATTGAAATCAAAAATATTGAATCAGTCACTGCAGCTACTATGCGTTATAATGGACCTATGACTGAAGCGACAAAGTATTTTCCAAATGTATTTAAATCTATAAAAGGGAAATCCAATGGTGCACCATTCTTTTGCTACTATGATGTCGACCAAAAAACTGGTATTGCAGAAATGGAATTATGTGTTCCAACTGCTGAAACTCCAAATCGTATGGGTATAACTGTAAAAGAATTTCCTAAAACAAAAGCTTTGTTTTTTACTCACATAGGTTCTTATAGTAATTTACCAAAAACCTATGAAATGATATTTAAATATATTCATGAAAATAATATAAAAATACAAACGCCTTGGAGAGAAGTATTTATTAAAGGTCCAGGTATGCTAATAAAAGGAAATCCAGATAATTATATTACAGAGATAATATTTCCACTTAAAGAGGAGGAATAATATATGTTAGCGATTGAAATAGACAATTTAGTAAAAGAATATAAAAATGGTGTTAAAGCTTTAAATGGTCTAAGTTTTAATGTAAATGCTGGAGAAATTTTTTCTTTACTTGGTCCTAATGGTGCTGGTAAATCTTCTCTTATCAATATTTTGACTACTTTTTACAAACCTACATCTGGAAATGTAACAATGTTTGGAAAAGATTTAGTCGATAATCCTTCTTGGATACGTACTCAAATTGCTTGTGTAGCACAACAAATCTCTATTGATGAACATCTATCTCTTATGGAGAATATGGTATTTCAAAGCAAGATGTATAAAGTAGAACCACAGATTGCAAAACAAAGAATAGAATCTTTAATTGATAAATTCGACTTATCTAATTACTTAAAATACCCTACTTCATCATATTCTGGCGGGGTAAAGCGTAGATTGGACATAGCTATGAATATGGTATCATCTCCTAAAATTCTATTTCTAGATGAGCCAACTGTTGGTATGGATGTAGATTCAAGAAAATCTATGTGGGATATGTTATTAAAAATTAGAGATGAGTATGGCACAACTATATTTCTAACTACTCATTATCTTGAAGAAGCTGAAGAATTGAGTGATAATATTTGTATTATGAAAAACGGAAAAGATTTAGCACAAGGAACACCATCCAGTTTACGTAGTTACATTAGACAAAACATACTACGTATAGCTTTTCATAATATCGAAGATATAAAAAAATATAAAGATGCAATTAAAAATATCGGTTTAGTCAAGTTTATGAGCGTACGAGAAAATTCAATTTTTATAAGTGTAAGTGATAGTAGAGTTGCTTTTACTTTGATAAATAAATGGCTTTTAGAACGTGATATACAGTTTGATGCAATAGAAATTGTGGAGCCAAGTCTAGAAGATGTATTTTTAGCATTGACAAGTTCTAAAAAAGACTTAAAGGAGGGATGGGAATGTTAAATATCTTATGGCGTAGTATGAAATGGCGTTTTAAAAATCCAATTTCATTTGTAGTTACTATATTACAACCTTTTCTTTGGCTTGTACTTTATAGCTCTATTGCAAACCAAAGTATGAATAATATGAATATCAGTAATTATACTGCTTTTATACTACCAGGTATCATTGTACTGGTTGTGTTTTCTTCATGTAGTAGTGGTGGTATCATCAACTTCATAATGAAAAACAGTGGAAGTTTCTATAGAGTCTTAATTGCACCTATTAGTAGGTATTCAATCGTCCTTGGTCAATTATTAGAAGCTATCTTAGTTTCTTTTCTAGAAGTAGCTATTTTGTGTATAGTAAGTATATTCTTTTCAGTAAGGATAGAATCTGGCATTGGTGGAATCATACTTATGATAGTACTGATATTTATGACAGCCTTTTTTTTATCAAGTCTAGCTTATTCTATAAGTTTATTATTGCCAAATGAAATAGTTTATGAAACAATTATGACTGCAATTGTACTCCCTATTTTCTTTTTAAGTTCAGCACTTTTCCCTATAGAAAATTTATCTGGAGGATTAAAAGTAGCAGTAATGCTCAATCCATTTACCCATGTTATTAATGCTTTACGTAGCTTAATATTCGGTGAAACTATTCTTATTGGAGATATACTACCTGTTATTCTATTATTCTTAATATTGTGCTGTGCAAGTTTTTCACTTGCTATGTGGAGATTAAAAAAGGAAATGGTAAGCTAAGTTTTAAATCCATAATGAAAAATAACAAAAAGAGGCTATCTCAAAATTAGTATAATCCCCTTATAGTAGACATTTAAATAAAAGGCTATTATAATAGGTCTAAAAAGCGTATACTCTAAGGGGGTTTTTCTATGTCTAAAAAACACAAAAAATATAGCAAAGAACTTAAACTAAAAGCTGTAAACTTATATATAAAAGAAGGATACTCATCATACAAAATTGCTGAGATGCTGAATATAAGAAGCAAAACACAAGTTCAAAACTGGGTAAAAGATTATAAAAATAAAGGTAAAACTGCATTTAATGATGAAACTAGGGGCAGATTTAAAAATATTAGTCTAGAAAATGATAATAGAAAATTTAAATCTGTTGAAGAAGAATTGAAGTACTTACGCATGGAGAATGAATTCTTAAAAAAGTTAAGTACCCTATTGGACAAGTCAAAGTAAGCGATAAATTTAAAACAATTAAACTTATGTCTAGGAAGTATAGTATTTCTAGTATGTGTAAGTTGATAGGTGTGTCAAGAAGCGGTTACTATAAATGGCTAAGTTATTCTAAAAAATCTTCCGATAGGGGTATCAAAGATAGAATTATTAAGGATTATATAATTGAAATACATAAAAAATATAGAGGAACTTACGGTAGAAAAAGAATTTGTACTTATTTAAATAAAATACTTGATAGCCCTATTAATCATAAGAGAGTATATAGGTTGATGAAAGAACTAGGTATTAAATCTATTATTAGAAAGAAAGTATATAGACGTAAGTTTAAATCATATGAGATATATGATAATATATTAAATCGTGAATTTAGAGCTAATCAACCATTAGAAAAAATTTGTATGGATATAACATACATACCTATCGGTAAAAAATTCTTATATATGAATGTAGCCAAAGATTTATTTAATGGTGAAATAGTGGCATATGAGATAAGTACAAAAATGGATACTAAATTAGTTAATAATACAGTAAATCAACTAATAAATATGAATTTAGCTAAAGATTGTATTTTACATACAGATCAAGGTTCACAATATACAAGTAGATCTTACTCTAAAAGGCTTAAGGATAATGGTATTATACAATCAATGTCCCGAAGGGGCAACTGCTGGGATAATGCTCCCATAGAAAGTTTTTTCAGTCATTTTAAATCTGAATTAATATATTTAATTGATACTACAGATCCAAAGAAAATGATTAGTCTAATAAATGATTATATTTATTTTTATAATAATGAAAGAATACAATTAAAAAACGGAATGAGTCCGATTGAATATCGAACTCATTGTGCGTAAAGATAGCCTTTTTTAAGTCTGTCTACTTGACAGGGACATATCCAAAATAGAGATAAGTCTCTTTTTTATTGTTAAAATGATGAAAATATATTTGATTTCATACAAAAAGAGTGCCTCATGAACTAAAAAGTTCATTTTGAGACACCCTTTTTTATTATTTATTTTAATATTTCTAAAACTGAATTTAACACAGCATGACCATTACAAGTACCATAGTTTACCATATCTATTATAGACACTGGAGCTCTATCTCCAACTATAGATTTTACGTCATCAAACATAAATCTAAGTTGTGGTCCAAGAAGTAAAATATCAAAGTTACCAAGTTCCGATTCTATATTTCCTTCTCCAACTGCCCATATTTTACAGTCTATATTTCTTTTTTTTGCATCCTTCTCCATTTTATTTACCAATAGAGTAGAAGACATACCTCCAACACATACTAACAATATCCTAATCATTCATGACTCCTTTTTAATCAAATCTACATATATCTTGATTAAAAAGTATACGTAGAAAAGTTTATCATTTATAACTGCTTAAATTTTACTCTTAGATTATATCAAATTTTCCCATTTTTTTCACTACCAATGCTAATTTTATATTTTTAATATCCACTTTTCTACTTCTTTAGATATATCTTCAGCTTTTAGTATGGCTGATATTATAGCATACCCATCACTATCTAAACATTTAAGTTTATCTACATTGTCTAATTTTATACCTCCAATTAGTACAAATGGTATATCTACTTTTTCTCTAATTTCTTTAACAGTTTCAAATGAAGCTGATTTTGCATCTAATTTAGTAGATGTCGTAAATATAGACCCTACTCCTAAATAATCTGCACCATCATTTTTTGCATGAATAGCTTCTTCTAAAGTCCTTGCTGATACACCTAGTATCTTATCGTTTCCTATAAGTTTTCTAACTTCTCTCGCATCAATGTCACTTTGACCTACATGCACTCCATCTGCATCACAGATAAGTGCTATATCCACTCTATCATTTACTATAAATTTAACTCCATATCTTTTAGTTATTTCTCTAAGCTCCATAGCTTTTTTTAAAAACTCTCTTCCAGAAGTATTTTTTTCTCTAAGTTGTACAGTTGTTATTCCAGAAACTATTGCATCTTCAATACATTTGCAAAAATCTCTCCCTTCAAGCATTTCAGAGTCAGTTACTAAGTACAACTTTAAGTATTTTTTTAAATATTCTTTATCTATCATTTTAAATCTCCTCTTACACTTTATTCATTTAAAAATTCAATACTAGAATTTTTACTTAAAGTATCTATGTCCATTTGATAAACAGCGTTCATAAGATTTTCTTTAAATGTCCCTATTGGTGGATTATTTAAATTAGCCAATTCTCCACTTAAAGACATTGTAAGAACACCCATTGTTGCTGCTTCTAATATATTATCAGTAACAGCCATAAAACTTGCAATCAAGCTAGCAGTCATACATCCAGTCCCTGTAATTCCTTTTAATTTATTAGTTCCATTGTTTATTTTATATGTACTTTTACCATTAGTTATTATATCTGTTTTCCCAGTTGCTACGATTATACATTCAAGCTTTTCAGAAACCTTTCTTATTATATCAGTAGAATCTTCTTCTTCATCAAATGAATCTACACCTTTCCCCCTTACATCAAAACCACCTATAAACTTTATTTCTGCCATATTCCCCTTAACAACATTAAATTTGACTTCATTTAAAAGTCTACTTGTAAGTTCTGCCCTAGCATTGCTTGCAAATACTCCAACTGGGTCTAATATAACAGGTTTATTGTACTTATTTGCTGCTTTTCCTGCTAATAAAAATAAATCTAACATATTTGAATTCATAGTTCCTATATTTATTACTACAGAGTTTGCTATACTTACCATTTCTTCTACTTCCTCATATGAAAAACTCATAAGAGGACTTGCTCCTATAGCTAAAGTTACATTAGCACAATCATTTATAGTTACATTATTAGTATAATGAATTACCAATGGATTTAGTTCTTTTACGTCCTTAATTAAATTATACATATTCTACCTCCAACAATTTTTTATTATTCAAATTTATAAAAATGATGTACTGGCCCTACTCCATGCCCTATATCAAAACTTCTTTTTATTGCTTCTGTTATATAGATTTTACTTAAATTTACTGCTTCTGTCATTTCATATCCTAATGCTAAATAAGATGTTATTGCAGAAGATAATGTACATCCTGTTCCATGTGTATTTTTTTTATCAATTCTTTCGCTTTTATAAACTTTAAATATATTTTTACCAACTAAAATATCCACTGCTTCTCCATCTAAATGACCTCCTTTCATAAGTACAAATTTAGGTCCAAGCTGTAGTATTTCTTTTCCTACTCTATTCATATCATCTACATTATGTATTTTTATTCCTGTAATTTCTTCTGCCTCTGGTATATTTGGTGTAATTATGTATGCAAGTGGTATCAAATGTTTAATTAAGTTTTCTTTTGCCTCTGGCTTTAATAGATAATATCCACTTTTAGATATCATCACTGGGTCTACTACCAAATATTTTGGACTGTATCTCTTTAGATTCTCAACTATTTCAAGTATAATTTCAGGGCTTGAAACCATTCCTATTTTTACAGCTTTTGGAGGTATATCTTCAAATACTGCCTCTATCTGTTTTTTTATTATTTCCTTACTTAAATCTTCTACAGCAAAAACTCCTTGAGTATTTTGTGCTGTTATGGCTGTTATTACACTCATGCCATAAGTTCCAATTGCACTAAAAGTTTTCAAATCTGCCTGAATTCCAGCTCCTCCAGATGAATCTGACCCAGCTATCGTAAGCGTTGGTATCTTATAATTGCTCATTATTTCCTCCTAAAGTTTAATTTAAATAATCTAATTAAAAAAGCCATACCTACAATAGGTATAGCTTAGAAGTCGCATATATCATAAATAATACATACTTAAGTTTTATACTAAGCTTTCCTACGCTGGTATTATCCAGATCAGGTGTAAGGGTCGGTATTCCTCTCAGCTCTTGGCTCCCCTAGCTATTTTAATTTATATATTTATAACTTCATTATATTACAATAGTATTTATTGTCAAGTTTTTACACAATATACACTCACTATAAAGCTACAATAGAGATTTATGCTAACTCTTCTAGTTCTTTTCCAATAACATAATCATATTTATTGTCAATTAAATCTATAAGTACATCTGGATTTTTTATTATAGACAATTTTTTATTTCTAGTTAATTTTTTTATATAACATTCCAGTTTCATTGCATTACTTTTTGTATTGGTTGCAAAATAAATTTCTAGTTTTTTAAATCCTTTCGCTCTTGTATACTTTGAATTAATTCCCGACTTATGTTCATTCATTCTTCTAACTATATCACTAGTATATCCAGTATATAGAGAATCATCTTTACATCTTATAATATATGTAAAATACATCTTAAATCACATCCTTAAGTTAAATATATGAATATTATATTATAAAATTGATAAGAATGCTGTTGATTTTACATAATATTTATTCTTAACAGTAATTCTAATATATATGTATAAAACATACTTCACATAGGTCTAATACTAAATTTTGGACATAATAATAATTTAACTATACCCTCTTCATAAATGATGGTAAGATGACAATTTATATTTTTAATAAAATACTATCATTAAAAGATTTCTTATTATTTATGTTATAATATTCATAATGGCTATATTTTAAAATAGTTTATGTAAACCATAATTTAAATAAATAATAGAAAAAGGATGAAGAGCTATGAAGTTGAATAGAAATGATAGTTGTTGGTGTGGAAGTACTAAAAAATATAAAAAATGCCATATGGATATGGATAATAAAATAGATTCATTTGCAAAGCTAGGTCATATTGTACCAACTCATGATATTATTAAAAATCCAAAACAAATTGAAGAAATAAAAAAGAGTGCAGTAATAAATACAAAGATTTTAGATTATATTTCAGATAAAATTGAAATTGGAATGTCTACAGAAGATATAAATAAATTGGTTCATGACTTTACAGTACAAAATGGAGCTATTCCTGCTCCACTGGACTACAATGGATTTCCTAAGAGTGTATGTACATCAATAAACAATGAAGTGTGTCATGGTATTCCTAGTAAGGACATTATCTTAAAAGATGGAGACATTATAAATGTAGATATTTCTACTATTTTTAATGGATACTATTCAGATGCTTCAAGAATGTTTATGTTAGGTAATGTTAATGAAAATGCAAAAAAACTAGTTCAAGTTACCAAAGAATGTGTTCAAAAAGGTCTTGAGGCTGCTAAACCATGGGGGTTCTTAGGCGATATAGGTGATGCTATTAACTCTTATGCAAAAAAAAATGGCTACTCTGTTGTTAGAGAAATTGGTGGGCATGGAGTTGGCTTAAGCTTTCATGAAGACCCTTTTGTAAGTTACGTATCTAAAAAAGGAACTGAGATGTTATTGGTTCCTGGAATGATATTCACAATAGAACCTATGGTAAATGAAGGAACTCACGAAATTTTTATTGATGAAGAAAATAATTGGACTATCTATACAAGAGATGGTAAATTATCTGCTCAATGGGAGTGTATGGTTTTAGTTACAGAAACAAGTGTTGAAATATTGACTGAATAAAAGACAAATGCCTATAAAAATTGAATCTTCAATTTTTATAGGCATTTGTTTTATTAATGCACATCTATTGCATCAACTGGACAGCTTTCTCTAGCTTCTGCTGCTGATTCTTCAGCATCACTTGGTACTTCGTCAACTATAACATGTGATTTCCCATCATCCTTCATATCAAATACTTCTGGACATATTGATGGACATAATCCACAACCTATGCAAGTATCTTGATTAACATTTGCTTTCATAATAAAATCCTCCTAGACGCTACAAATTTAAAATCTTGTTTATCAAAGATTGATGAACCAAAACTTTAACATTCAGTTCTTTTTTATTATGCCCTCAAATTTGAAAAAAATACCTTTTAAAAATAATTTTTATAAAGTTTATTTTATAGTTATAGCAAAGCTATATATAATATACATTGTCTAATTCATAATGCTCATAGGCTACTTCTTTTTTATTCTTTTTTACAGGTTCTAGGTTTCTTATTTTTACTATCTTTGCTGGTATACCAACAACTGTTGCATCATTAGGTACATCCTTAACAACAACCGAATTTGCACCAATTTTTGAATTTGAACCTATATTTAAAGGTCCTAGTATTTTTGTTCCAGCACCAATTAGTACATCATCACCAACAGTTGGATGTCTCTTTCCAGTATCTTTTCCTGTAGCTCCTAAAGTAGCTCCTTGATATATTGTTACCCTATTACCTACTTCAGCTGTCTCCCCAATTACAACACCCATTCCATGGTCTATCAATATACCTTCACCCATTTTAGCACCAGGATGTATTTCTATACCAGTCATAAATCTGGATATCTGGGATATTAATCTTGCTGTAAAAAGCATCTTCTTTTTATAAAGAGCATGAGCCATCCTATGCAATATCATTGCATGAACTGATGGATAAAGTAAAAAGACTTCTATCTTAGACCTAGCTGCTGGGTCATTTTTCATTATATATTCAATATCTTTATTTATTTTCTTAAACAAAGTATTCACTCCCTCAAATAAAATTATTAAAATATTCCCATCGACATATACTTATCAACTCCATCTGGAGCTACTGTAACTATCTTTTTATCTGGATACTTTTTTGCCATTTCTATAGCACCAAATATATTTGCTCCAGAAGAGATACCTACTAAAATTCCCTCTTTTGCTGCAAGTAATTTAACTGTATCAAATGCATCTTCATCATCTACTAATATTACTTCATCAACTACACTAGAATCATAATTTTCAGGAACAAAGTTAGCACCTATCCCTTGTATTTTATGAGGTCCAGTCTTGTTTTCTGATATAGCTGGAGATTTTTTTGGTTCAAGTGCAACTACTCTTATGTTTGGATTTTGTTCTTTTAAATACCTAGCAGTTCCTATTAAAGTACCACCTGTTCCTACTCCACATACAAATATATCTAAATCTTTAACATCATTCATAATTTCAACTGCTGTTGTTTTATAATGTGCGTTTGGATTATCTCTATTTTCAAATTGTTTTAAGCTTTTATAGTTTGGATTTTCTTTTAAAAGTTCATTTGCCTTTTCTATAGAACCTGCCATTCCAGCTTTACCATCTGTAAGTACCAAATTTGCTCCATAAGCCTTCATTAAATCTCTTCTCTCAACACTCATCGTTTCAGGCATCACGATTACTACTTCATATCCTTTTAATTTTCCTATCATAGATAATGCAATACCAGTGTTTCCACTAGTTGCTTCTACTAATACATCTCCCTTTTTTAGTTCTCCTCTTTTCTCTAACCCTTCTAACATTTCATAAACTGCTCTATCTTTTATACTTCCTGCTGGATTTACTTTTTCTAATTTTACATATATGTTAGAACACCCGTTAGTACAACCTAAATTATTCAGCCTTACTACAGGTGTGTTTCCTATCAACTCTAATGCGTTATTATATAACATACTATTTCCTCCTACATTCCTAAATTTATTATCAAATTGATAACGATAAATATATTATAGTATTATCATTTTGATAATGCAACCTTTTTTTGGATTTTATACTTATAATAGATTTATTCCAAATATTAGTAATATTCAAATAAAAAAGTGAAAATCATTATCGATTTTCACTCTTTAAACTTTAAGCTTTAGACTAAATCACGTATAATATTTTGTTACTAAAACTCCAAAAAGTTTTTTGGAAGTATTATCATCTACAATTTTTTGTAATTTATTTTCTGATATTCCTGACACTTTTGCTATAGCAGGTATCTGAACCTTTGCAGAGGCTGGACTTATATTAGAATCAAGTCCTAAACCTGATGCTGTAAGTAAATCTGTTGGTATATCTTCTTTTTGTACAGTTGGATTATCTTTTTGTTATATTCCAAAACATAGTGTTATCTCCTAAACCTTCAAATCCTGAACCATTATTGGCTGCTGAAGATGTAAATTCATATAATACTTGAATCCATGGAATCCAGGATTTGAAATTCCTTCAAACCCTGCTGGTACTGCTACTGAAAGACCAGAGAACATTAGTTGGTACTAACCCTCCTAAAGGAGTTAGTGTATCATGCATATTATTAACTGTACCTGTTCTGAAACTCCCACGCCTAAAGGCATGGGGTTCTTAGGTACTACATGAATTTCTATAATACTCTCAGTTACAATAAATCATAACCTACAACATATTATCACTAATCATATTCCCTAAGACTTTTATTAACAAAGTATCTGTCGACACCATTAACATTAATATTAGGCTCGTTTCTCAACCTATATAGTTTTTATATCCCCATACTAGATATTAATTTATAGCCATTTAATTTTAATTTCTTTAATCTACTTATTTCTTTATCATGTAATACTTTAAAGTTATCATATGTCTCAATACACAATTCTCTGTTGATTGATTTTAAATTTTCATTAACATTCATTATTAAAAATGCAGAATAGCAATCTCTTTGAATATCCACACCCTTATTCCATCTCTCTTTTAATTCCTTCTTATTGTACTCATCTGAAAAGTGATTATATTGACTAGCTCTACATTTAGCAGTATCTATCTTATATAATTTTTCACCATTATATTTTAACTTATTGTCTAACATAGTCAAAAACATTGATGGTGCTTTATTTGCTTACTAAAAGCATTAAAACATCTTGTGGCTATTTTCTGAGATATAGCAGAATGTAATTTATAATATTTACAAATAGGTTTAACAAAATTATGAAGTGAATACTCTGTCAAATTATATTTCTTAGTAATATCATTAAATATTTTATTTCTATCTTTACCCTTATATTTACAATTTGCTTGATACTCCTTAGATTCTATCATGTGGTTATACCTTTTAAATAGTTCTGATAAACATGAATTATATACTTTTCTATACTTATCAAAAGTATTACATATAATATCTTCTTGAAACTTTTCTGTCTTTAATTGTAATGTTAATATATAATTTGACATAATATTCACCTCACTTTCTAATATCTTGTTTTCTGATTTTCTACATATTTTTTAATAGTTTCACTACATACATTTTCTGCTGTAGATACAAAATAACTTCTAGTCCATAAACTAGGCATTTTTGATAATTCAATAAATTCTTCTCTTAATATTTTACTTGTATAACCTTTTATATTTTGCATTATATCAGAAGGACTTAAAGTTGGAAGACTATTTAAAAACATATGTGTATGTGTCAATACTTTTTATACACTATTTGTGCTATCCATCCCACACCTAAATGAGTGGGCTTTCCGCACTAGGTTGTAAATTTTTTTCAGTTTCTTTCCCACACCAGTCAGCAAGTAACTTCACGGAAACAAATCCTACAAGTAACAATGCTATCATAACTATATCCAACATTTTAGCTCCTCCATTTAATTTCTTTTACAAATTTTAGTTTTGTATTGCTACTTCATTTATCTTATCATTTTAGGTATAAAGATAGGATTAAGAAACATCTGTTACTGATTAGTATTTCGTAAATATAAAATTGAGTTTTTAAAATATACATCTAGCAACCATATTCCCAGACACTCCAACACAATTCTATATTTTAGATTTGTAAAAATCTAGATGGGATTATGCTTTCTATAAATATTTAGACACAAAAAAGGTGGCAAATTTGCCACCCCCTAATAAAATTTAAAGTTATTTAATTTATATTAACATTATGGAACTATATCATTACTCATATCCATATCCAAACTTTTACCATGATAATAAATAAAATCAATTACCTTTCCACTAATTGTAACAGCAATCAAAGAGTAAAAAATGTCAAAAGCTGATAGATAAAATAATGATAACAACAATACAATAACATCTGTTGCTAAATAAACTTGCCCTATGTTCAAAGATGTAGTCTTAGAAATTACTAATGCTAAAGCATCGTCTCCTCCTGATGCACAACCTGCTTTTACTACTATACCTACACCAGTTCCAACAGTTATACCTGCCAAAACAGTTGATAAAAGCATATTTTGTGATTGTGGTACTAGAGGTCCTATAGCTTCAAATAAGTCGTATAGCATTGAAAAAGTTATAGAAGCTACTATTGAATATATCAGGAATTTTTTACCGAAAAATTTATATCCTACTAAAAGTAGTAAACCATCTATTACAACATTTGCTATTGCTGGTTGTATATTGAATAAATTTTTTAACAGTAGTAAAATACCTAACACTCCACCTTCTGTTATGTTGTTTAAATAATAAAAATTGTAAACTCCAAATGCTAATATTGCTGAACCTAAAAATATAAGTCCAATCCTTTCTAAAAATAACCGCCTGGCCATATATATCCCTTCCTTTTTCTGAATTTATATATATTATATACAAAAGAATTGGCTTTGTATACAGCACTTTTTAAATTTTTAATTATACAAAATTTCTATATTTTTTTCAACAATTTTTTTATGTTTTTTTATGTTTTTTTAATACTCCATCTATACCATAGTAATTTCAATGCCTTAGACGTTTTCCTTTTTTCTATAAGTTTATATTAATTTTACTTATAATTTAGTATAGTTAAGGCTTTGTTTATATTAATTTTTTATTTGTTTAGAAATACTATTCAATAATTTATTACTAAATTAAATTTAAAAAAGAGTTACTTTAGAAACTATATAAAGTAACTCTGAAAATTTTATTTACTATCTATAATACTTTACCATTCACCCTTGAACTCTGAAATATTGTCCTTGTTAACTTCAACTTGTTTAATTTGTGTGACAGGTTCTACTTTTTCACCTTTAAGGAACTTAGATACTTTTTCTACGACTAATCCTCCTTCTTCAACAGCAGACATATAAGTTGTACCATCTATTAATCCATCAGTTATAGCTTTTAATCCATCTTTACTTCCACCCAAACCTATAACTTTAACTTTATCTTTAAGACCAGCATCTTTTAAAGCTTGTCCTGCTCCTGTAGCAGAGTTATCATCTTGGCATATTATAACATTAAAATCAGTTTTCTTTTGAATTAAATCTTCTGTTACTTTTAAAGCTTGTTCTTTCTCCCAATTTGAAGTTTGATTATAAACTATTTTTATATTACTATCTTTTAGTTCTTTTTCAAGCCCTTTTTTTCTTAATACTTGTGGAGTAGTTCCTGGAACACCTTCTATTAATACAGCCTTTCCACCAGCTTCTCCTAATAAGTTTTTAGCAATTTTACCTGTCAATGCTCCAGTCTCTTCCTCATTTTGTCCTATATACGTAACTAAACCTTTAAATTCTCCAGTTGGGTTACTTCCTATAGAATTTGTAAATGCTATTATAGGAACATCTGAATCATTAGCAGCTTTAACTATTCTCTCACTTACAGCAGAATCAACTCCACATAATGCAATCATATCTACCCCCTTAGCCATAAAATCTTCTGCCTGTGATAATTGTTTACTAGCATCCCATTGAGCATCTGCATATTCTACACTTACACCTAATTCTTTAGATTTTGCATCTATACCTTGTTTAGTTGCTACAAAGTAACCTGTTGAACCTGGCAGTAATACTGCTATTTTCTTCTCTCCCTCTTTTCCTTTGCTACCACTATTTGAACATCCAACTAAGCTGAATATCATAATAAGCGATAACAATAATGCTAAATGTTTCATTAACTTTTTCATAAAAAAATTCCCCCTATTCTTTTTTATCTTGAAGCAAGCTTTTTCTTGCTATAAGAATCAAACCCAACTGCTGCTAAAATTATTAATCCTTTAAATATGTACTGGAAGTATACATCTATTCCAAGAAGATTAAAACTGTTGTTTATAACACTCATAAGTAATACACCTATAACAGTTTTAAGTACAGAGCCAGAGCCTCCTGCTACTGATGTACCTCCTATTACTACAGATGCAATTGCATCCATATCGTATCCTTCACCTGCAATCGCAGTGGCAGTTCCAAGTCTTCCAGTTAGCACAATACCAGCTATCCCTGCAAGTATAGCATTAATAATAAATACTTTTATTTTATGAGAATCTACATTTATACCATTAAGTTTACTTGCCTCTTGATTACCTCCTACAGAATAAACGTATCTACCAAACTTAGTTTTATTAAGTACAATAAATGAAGCAAATACTACTATAAAGAAAATTACTACTGGTATTGGTATATTAAACAAATATCCATTTCCAATGTAATCAAGTATTGGTATATTTTCAGTAATTGGATATCCTCCTGTAAGCATCAATAGTAATCCTCTTACAATAGTGACCATAGCCATAGTAGCTATCAGTGATGGTACATTTATCTTTGCAACTACTATCCCATTGATTAATCCTATTACTGCACAAATTGCTATACCTAAAATCATAGATACAAACAAATTAGTTCCACCAGTTGCAAATTTCATTGTTATAGCACCTGCAAGAGCTGCTACTGCTCCAACTGATATATCAAAGTTTCCAGATATTATAACAAAAGTCATCCCTGCTGAAATTATTCCGATTATAGAAGATTGTCGTAAAAGATTAAGTATATTTTGTTTACCTAAAAATGATGGAGTTGCAATACTTATAGCTATACATAAAGCCA
The DNA here is from genome assembly GCA_021561035.1 of Clostridioides sp. ES-S-0054-01. NCBI lineage: Bacteria > Bacillati > Bacillota > Clostridia > Peptostreptococcales > Peptostreptococcaceae > Clostridioides > Clostridioides sp. ES-S-0054-01. The sequence continues at coordinate 1,607,882 of CP067346.1, read as the reverse complement.
AAAAACCTAGTAACACTCCATAATCTCTTAAATTTAATTTCTCAAAAGCTTTCTTCATCTCAGTCCTCCATTTTCATTTTTTATACATTAAATATACTGTTCATTATGTCTTGAACTTTTATATTCTCATTTTTTAAATCATCTACAATAGAACCTTCTCTAGTTACTAAAATTCTATCACTTACTCTTATTACTTCCTCTAAATCAGAAGATATAAATATTACTCCTATTCCTTTACTAGAAAATTCCTTGATTGTATTGAAAATATCTTCTTTTGCAGCAATATCTATTCCTTTTGTCGGCTCATCATATATTATTAAATCTAAATCTTTCTCTAACCATTTAGAAACTACTACTTTTTGTTGATTTCCACCACTAAGCTCTTTTACCTCTTGCTTTACATCACTAACTTTTATTCCTAATTCCTTGACACCTTTTTTAGAAAACTCAATTTCTCTATTTCTATCTACAAACAAGAATTTCTTGAATTTATCAATTTGTACTGATGCTGAATTTGTATATATAGCTTGTTCTAAAATTAATCCTAGATTTTTTCTATCTTCAGGAATCAATCCTATTTTATTTTTTATAGCAACTTTAGGAGAAGTTATGTCTACTTTTTTACCATTGATAAAAATATCTCCACTATCTTTATTATCTATCCCAAATATCAAGTTTATAATTTCAGTTCTTCTTGAACCTACAAGACCTGCAAGACCTACAACTTCTCCTCTATAAACTTTAAATGAAACATTTTTTATTTTGTTAGACCAACTTATATTCTTAACTTCTAGTACTGGAGGTTCTTCATACTTTGCAAATGTATAATCCTTCTTCTCAATAAGTTTGTGATTATCGTTTCCTGTCATAAGTTGAGTTATTTTTAATTTAGTCAAATCTTTTACATCATAAGTTCCAATCATAGTCCCATTTTTCATTATACTTGCACTATCACATACTTTAAAAACTTCCTCTAATATATGAGAAATATAAACTATTGTTTTACCTTTAGACTTTAATCTACTTATTATTTTAAATAGCCCATCTTTTTCATTATTAGTAAGTGATGTTGTCGGTTCATCCATTATGATAATTTCAGAATTACACGAAACAGCTTTCATTATCTCAACCATTTGTTGATTTGCTACACTTAAATTAGAAACTACTGTATGTGGGTCTATATTAAAATCAAAATCTTCACAAATTTTCATATACTCTTCGAGCATATCTTTCTTATTTAAAAATACAATTCCTTTTAAAGTTTCTCTACCAAGGAAAACATTTTCAAGTACTGTAAGTGTTGGTATCAGGCTTAATTCTTGATAAATTATACTAATCCCATTTTCTTTAGAATGATGTGGATTTTTAAACATTATTTCATTATCAGATAAAATTACTTTACCTTTAGTTTGAGAATGGACTCCTCCTAAGATTTTAATAAGTGTAGATTTTCCTGCCCCATTAGCTCCCAAAAGAGCCCTTACTTCACCTTTTTCTAGCTCAAAATTTATCCCCTTTAAAACATCTACCTTTCCAAAACTTTTATATATTTGTTGCATTTCCAATATTTTACTCACTATATCACCTCACTAATTCCTAAACCATTTTATAATTTCATCAATATTTTCTTTTGGTGCTGATAACAAATCCCAAGATAAAACATATCCTTTTACTACTGTCTTATTTATATTTGAAATATTTTCACTTATGTATTTAGGTGTAACAGGAGCTATAATTTCTTTTTTATTTATTTCAATTCCTACATATATCTCTATATTAAGATTTTTTGTCATAAAACCGATTTCCTCTAGTACAAATTTTATAGGATATATATCTCCCTCATACTCTCTAATTCCTAAAATATCTAAGAAATTTCTTTTTACAATCTCTTTATTTTTATGTACGGATTCATCAATCATCCTTTCAAACTCAAATGGTAACCCAGCTGGAGCTTTTGTAATTCTATACATCATTGGTTTTATAAAATCTGCTACTTCTTGTAATTTTTCTAAATCTTGACCTACAAAGTAAGAAATAAAAGGCGAAAATGTATCTATACCTATTTTCAATCCTTTACTTTTAAAATAACTACTTATCTCTAGTAATGCCTTGTATATATTTTGATTTTTTGTTTCAAAAAAATCTTCCCATATTTTATTTTTAAATTTGTATTTTCCATTAACGTATTCTATTATACCAAATGGAGTATCTTCATTATTTATAACTCCATTAGACACACTATTCATTTCTATCATTAACGACTTTTTATCAATATTATTTTTTTCATATATATTTAAACAATCCTTACAAAAACAATTAAAAACACCATTTAGTTTATTCGAAAAAGAGCCATACCTTATTTTATCTAAAAAAATTCCATCAAACTCAATTTCACTAAAATAAGTACTATATATTTTCTTTATATTTTCTATATTTTTCCTATTATTTGGGCAATAAAATTCAAAATTTTCATCTTCTTGTAAAGCATAGCCCTTGACTTCCTTTCCAGTATAATCAACTAGTAAATTACTTTTTTCAAGTAATCCTACTTCTGAAAAGCATGGTAACCAAAGGTATAATTCAACATTATATTTATTTAATAGTTTTTTAGTTTCTACATATAATTCTTCATCCACACTCCAACCCATAATAACCTTTTCTACATCAATGCAGTCCAGTAATTCTAGTAACTTACATTTTATATCATTAAATTTTATTTCTTTATTTTTAAAACCCCCAGTAAAAATTTGTACTATTACTTTTTTTCTATCCATGTTTGACCCTCCTATTAGCTAATGCCATAGCAAGTCTTATACCTCCATATACGGGCTGATTTTCTTGAAGTATAAAGTTTAAATTTTTATCTATATTTTCTGTTTTTAAATTATTCATTAACATTTGAGCATATACAGTTTTATTTAACGTACCACCAGACAAAACTATATTTATTTCGCTTTTATCCCTTTTCATTGAATTAGATATTTTACTTAATATTACTTGAGCTAATTTAGACAGTTCAGTTGATGACTCTCTTAATATTTCAATAGCCAATTTGTCACCTTGTTTGGCACAATCAATCACTAATGAAGCTAAGTTTGCTATTTCAACATTATTATTTATCTCAGTAATCATATATGTAAGTTGCTCAAAACTATTTGCTCTAAAGAAATCCAAAACACAATTAAATAAGTCACTATACTCATGACATTCATCACAATAAAGTAAAACTTTCTTTAATAATTTTCTTCCTATATCATATCCAGAACCCAAATCGCTAAAATTGTATCCCCATCCACCAACTCTATATATTTCTCCATCTTCTTTAATTCCTAATATAATTGAACCTGTACCAGCTACTATTACTAGACCAGGAGCATCAGTTTGTGCATAAAAAGCTAAGACTGCATCATTTACTAGATATATTTTTTCTTTATTAATCCCAATTTTTAATATTTCATCCATTATAATCTTATAATCATTAGGAGAATCATACCCAGATATACCAAATACAGTGTACTCAATATCGTCATAATCAATATGCAAATCTTTTAATATTTTTTCAAATCCATTATTAATATTTTCATATGTTTTATGAATTCCAACTGACTTATAATTAGTTGAACCAGTGGTATGTTCTTTAAGTATGTTTCCATCTAAATCACTTACACAAAATTTAGTTTTTGTTCCTCCTCCATCTATTGAAATCAAATATTTCACATTAATATCCTCCTTTTTTATTAGATAAGGAATATTGATAGTCAGTTTCTTTTAAACACATACTAATTACTCCATTTATACTTCCTTCTCTCAATGACTCCACTTTTATTAATTTAGGAAAATTTTCTTCTTCAACACTCTTACTTACATCTTTTTCTATAAATTCCATGTCAGTCTTAGTCAATATACTGCATTGTATAATCATAGCTTGAGGATTTAAGACACATACAAGAGTTCTTACGAAATTTGATATTATAGATAAAAGTTCTTTTTTAAATTTATTATCGTTACTCTCTAAATATCTTTTTCTTAAACTCATAATATAATCTTCAAGATTTAAATTATTGTAGTTGTACTTACCAAACTCTATATTTAGGTAACTTAATTCTCCAGCAAAATTTGTATAACCTAAATATAATTCACCATTTATAACTATACCTGAGCCAATGCCATCTTCTAAATACATAAGAGCCATATTTTTATATTCGTCTTTATACTGTTTTTGATAAATTCCTATAGTAGTAATATTTGTATCGTTTTCTATAAATACTTTAGTATTGTATTTACTCTTTATTAAATTTTCTAAATTTATACCTTCCCAACTTTTTATAGTTGGTATATTTTTAACTACACCTTTTTTTACAACTCCTGGGACGCCAATCCCAATAGCTCTTATATTGTTTCCTTTTACCTTTTTGATTAAAGTATCTATAACAAAAAAAGTATCTTGGTTAACGTTTTCATACGTATCCATTCTTATATTAAATTCTTCTTGATAAATTATTTCACCTAATAAATTGGCAACTACCCCTATACAACTATTTCTATAATAATATAAAGCTATTATGTGTTCTAAGTTTGCATTTATTTCAAATAATTGAGCTCTTCTTCCTCCAGTAGATTCACTCAATCCACTTACTTTAACTTCATTTTTCAAAGCTAATTGCTCTACAATCTTATTAACTGTAGCTAAACTCAATTCAGTAATGCTTGAAATTTCTGGTTTTGTTATAGGACCCTCATTTTTTATAATATTTTTTATTAAATCTTCATTTACTTTTTTTATCGTTTGTGGTTTTCCAACTATATTTTTCATAAACAACACCTTACTTTATAAACTTTATTTATTAAGTTTAGTATAATATTTACAGGTTAAATTTGTCAATAAATTTTCAATAAAAACTTAAAATTAAATTTATCTATTGTCCGCTTCATAATTATTCTTCCTGACTAAATTTTACTGTTCCTATTCTTTTCATGACATAAATACACATATTATACTATTGACTAAAATAAAATATCGTCATACAAAACCAGTTGCAATTATCTGCCTGAATATATATAATAAAAATGTAAATTTGTCATTGAACTCAATCTTAAAAGTGGAATCAATGTTCAGTAGTATTATCCCCTCATATACAGGTATAAAAGAAACGCCGACGACCTATAAAATATAGTGTTTATTCAGGTCGGCGGCATTTTCCTATCCTTTATCTAATACGAAATCTAGATTTACAATAGCAGAATTTTATACTATTTTTTAAATCTAACCTCAGCTGCCTTTGCATGTGCATATAAGCCCTCTTCTTTTGCTAGCTTTTCAGCTACAGGTGCTAATGATTGTATAGCCTTTTCATTAAATATCTGCTTTGTACAAGTTTTTATAAAAGTTCCAACCCAAACACCACCAGTATACCTTGATGCTTTAAGTGTTGGTAATGTATGATTGGTACCTGAAACATAGTCACCAAATACCTCAGCAGAAAGATTTCCAATAAATAAAGAACCATAGTTCGTTAATCTATCACAAATATCATCATACTTATTTACTGCAACTTCTAAATGTTCTGGTGCATAAAAATTACTTATTTTAATGGCTTCCTCTATATCATCAACCAGAATTATCTCTCCATTATTTTCCCATGAACTATATGCTATATCCTTCGTTGGCAAATCTTTTAGCATAATTTCTATATTTTTTTCAACTTCTTGCGCTATTTCTAAACTATTTGTCAACAATATACCTCTTGCATTTAAATCATGCTCACATTGTGCTAATAAGTCAGCTGCAATATAAACTGGATTTGAAGTTTCATCGGCTATTATAAGAACTTCACTTGGACCAGCCACAAAATCAATTCCTACTTGACCATAGCATTGTCTTTTAGCTTCAGTTACAAACTTATTTCCTGGACCTACGATTATGTCAACTGGATTAATTTTTTCTGTACCATATGTAAACGCTGCTATAGCTTGAACTCCCCCAGTTGCATATATTTCGTCAGCCCCTGCTATATCCATGGCTACCAATGTTTTAGGATTTATATCTTCAGTATTTTTCATAGTTGGTGAACATGCCACTATTCTTTTTACTCCTGCGACTTTTGCAGGTATTATAAGCATAAGAGCTGTTGAAAACAATGGATACTGACCACCAGGAACATATGCAAGACATGACTCTATTGGAATATTAGTTTGCCCTAGGATTACACCTGGATAAATTTCCTTTTCAAAAGAGCTTTCAAAGCTTGATTTTTGAGCCTTAGCAAATTCCCTTATATTTTCAGCAGCAATCTTCAAGTTATTTATAAATTCGTCATCTACATGCTTATAAGCTTCTTTTATCTCTTCTTTAGTAATTCTAAATTCATTTCTTGTATTTCTATCAAACTTCTCATTGTATTTTTTAAGTGCAACATCTTTATCTCTTCTTATATCTTCTATTATAGAGCTTACTTGCTCTCTTAAAACTTTTTCATCTACCTTTTCTTTCGTACTTGATATTTTAATACTCTTCATTTTTTACCTCCTAGTTTTTCAATATTATTCTCATTTAAGATATATCAATAAATAAAAACTCCCACCCTCTATTAAAAGCCAGAGGATAGGAGTCTAATCATATTGTACTCGCCTCACTAACTGAGCACTATTTGTCTAATAACTATACTTATATTTCTTCTAATCATTAATGTTTTTCTGAATTTTCTCTTTATTATACATAATATGATATATTTTAACTATTGATTTGTCAATGAAATTCTTTTATTTTCTACAGCAGTTACAATTACATTTATGGCATTTATGGCAATTATTATTGTTTCCTCCATTATTTCCACTTCTTCTAGATTCACATTCCATACCTTTATCAAATAGTCTAGCAGCTTCTGCTAAAGATTCTATTCCCTCATAATTGTACTCTGAATATTCATCCCAGTATTTTTCTGCTTTTTCCCATAATTTTCTAGCTTCACATTCATATGCTAATGCTTCTTTTTTTCTTTCTGCAGATTCACAAAACGCTTCTCTAGCTTCTCTTTGTCTTCTTTCAGCTTCTCTTCTAAATTGTTCACAATTTCTAGGTCTATTTTCTCCTGAATTTGAACCTCTTCTTTCTCTACCTTCGTCATATTCTTCTCTTTCATATTCTTCTCTTTCATATTCTTCTCTATCATTTTTGAACCATTTAGCTGTAGATTCTCCTCTTTCATACCAATCTTCTGAATAACCACCATTTGCATATTTTTTATTTTCCATATAACATATCTCTCCCTTTAATTTTAATTTTTTTATGAGATGTTTTGTTTCATCTCATACTATATAGTATTAAAATATTCAAAATATGTTACATACAAACTTATATTTTTTCTTTTTTAACCTATTTTCAACATTTTATTCATTTTTTCGCAATATCCTTTATCCTTTATCAGACATAAACTGTTGTTTATTTCATATTCAGAGTCAGCATAAACCATAATAGCAAGTTCATCATCATCATTTAAAACATCGAATTTTACTAAGCAATTCTCAACTATGTCTAGAATTTCATCTTTATTACATTTTTTAAATCTAAGAAGTGCTCCACACTTTTCTCTAACTATTTTATTAACTTGTATTTTATCTTTAGTAAAAGAATCTATACTTGAAACTCTATTATCTATTATATCTATAATATCTGAATAAACTGCACTTCCTGTTGCTAAACTTCCAGCTCCTTTACCTACAAAAGAAACTTCTCCTACTGAATCTCCATTCACTATGACAGCATTAAACTCATTGTCTATTCTAGCAAGAATATTGTCTTTTTCTACTAAAACAGGTCTAACAAAAGCACTTACTTTATCGTTTTCATACTTACTTTGACCAATTAATTTTATTTTACAATTTAATTTTTTTGCATATTCAATATCTTTTTCATCTATATCTGTAATTCCTTCTAAATACACATCTTTCCAATACACTCTATTATCATAAGCTAGAGTTGATAATATTGATAGTTTTCTAGCAGCATCATACCCTAGTACATCAGACTCTGGATTTGCTTCAGCAAAACCTAATTCTTGAGCCTGTCTTAAGGCCATATCATAAGATAGATTCTCATCATACATTTTAGATAATATGAAGTTAGTAGTTCCATTTAAAATAGCATTTATACTATCTATGTTATTTCCTTCTAGTGATTCTATTATTGGTTTTAATACTGGTATACCTCCTGCAACTGAAGCTTCAAATTTGATACTTACTTTATTTTCACTGGCTAATTTTGCAAGTTCATCTCCACATTCAGCTAACAAATCTTTATTTGCTGTAACAACATGAATTTTATCATTTAACGCTTTTTTAATATAAGATAATGTTGGTTCTAAACCACCCATAACTTCAACAAGTATATCTATATCTTTATTAAATATATCATCTATATTATTAGTTATTATATTAGAGTATTTTTTTCCCTTATGTTTTTCTAAATTATTAACTAAAATTCCAACTATTTCTATGTTTCTTTTTGCTTTATTATTATCTATTATATCTATAAGTCCACTTCCTACAATTCCATATCCTAGTACTCCAATTTTTACTTTATTCTTCATTTTATTTTCCTCCTAAATTTATAATTTTCCGATTTTTTTTTATTTTCAATCTTTTATTGCAATAAAAATAGACTCATCCCTATACAAAGGGACGAGTCCATACTCGCGGTTCCACCCAATTTGATTTTATCATTTATTGATAAAATCCACTTTAGACTTTAACGCAGTTAACGGTCAGTCTTACTAAAACTTTTTAAAGCAACTTCAGACCACAGCTCCTAGGTAGTTTTCAATTTCTCAAACTTAGAAAGTCTTTCAGCCTGTGAACTTTCCTCTCTGATAGTCGAATTAAATTTACTCTTCCTATTCATCGCTTTTTTATTTTATAATTATTATAATTACTATTTATATTTTTAAATAACAAAAAACTCTCATCCTTATAACATAAGGACGAGAGTATTATTCCCGCGGTTCCACCTAATTTAGTTTTCATCTATTATGAAAACTCACTTTACACTTTAACGCAGTTAACGACTATTCTTACTAAAATCTACTGATACAGATAACTTCAGAAAGTAGCTCCTAGGTAGTTTTCAATCCCTCTAATTTAAAAAGTCTTCCAGCCGATGGACTTCTCTCTCTGGCAATCGAATTAGATTTACTCTTCCTATTCATCGCTTTTTTATTTATTATGTTGTAATTTATTTTAAACCCTTATAAATCAATTGTCAATACCTTTTTAAAATTTTATTTTTTATACTTAAACTTATAAATCCGAAAATTCTATTTCTAATTTTTTACTTAGTTCATTGCTGATTTCTCTTTTATAGTTGTATTTTTCAATATTATTTTTACTTCTAGCAGGCAATGAAACTATAAATTCGCTTCCAATACCAAGTTGACTTTTTAAAGATATACTACCCTCATGCAACTCAACCAAAGATTTTACCAATGAAAGTCCAATTCCACTTCCTTTAACTCTGTAGGAAAGTTCATTGTCAATTTGTTCAAATCTATTAAATATTTTATCTATTTTTTCTTTTGGTATACCTATGCCACTATCTGATATTTTCATATTAAATACATTATCCTTCACATATAAAAATATGTTTATTTTTCCATTTTCCTTATTGTACTTAATTCCATTAGAAAGTAAATTTAATATTATTCTTTCCAATTTTTCTGAATCAAATAGCATTGAAAATTCTTCTATTTCTGTATCAAATGTAAGCTGTATATTATTTTGACTTGCAAAGTCAGCTACAGACATGCATATATCTTCTATAAATGCAATTATGTCAGATTCTTCTGGGCTAAAATCCAAATATCCTGACTGCATTTTTGTAAAGTCTATAACATTATTTACTAACCTTAGTATTCTATTTCCATTCTGTTTTATTATACCTAAATTTCTTTTTAAAGTATCATTTGATTCTATTAAATCTGCTTCTTTTTTTTCTATAACTTGTAATGAAGATGATATTAAATTTATAGGTGTTTTGAGTTCATGAGATAAATTTGCAAAAAATTCCATTCTAGTTTTATCAATTTCCTCTTCTAGTTTTTTTCTTCTACTTATATCCCTTGCTGTTCCAATTATTCCAATGACACTTCCATAGTTATCAAAAAATGGTCTTTTTGTAATCTCAATACACTTGTTTTCCTCATTCCTATTTATATTTAATTCAAATGTAACTACTTTTTTATTTTCAACTACACCCCTATCACTTTCAAATATCTTATCTATTAAAGCTTCCTCTTCTGATATTTTGTAACTATTCTTTCCTAATAATTCTGCTTTATTCATACAAGCTAAATTCAAAAAACCTGAGTTAAATCCAATGTAATTTCCATACACATCTTTATAAAACATATTCTCTGGAATTGAATACTCTATCATTTTCATTAAATCTTTTGAGTTATAATTTTTATTACTGTATCCACTGTATATTATATTGTCTATTATCCCTATAGTACCTAAAAGTTCATCTTCATCATACAAAAAATATTTTTCAACCATAAAGAAAGTTTCTTCATATTCAAGGAGGCTTTGTAAAAATTTTTTTTTACTAGATACTCCTTCTCTATAATCATCTCCAAACAATTTGCCAGTACTCTCTCCCCATACTTCGATATCATTTTTCCCAAATATATCTTTTGTCGTTTTAATGTTGTTATTTAATATTGGTATTAAATTTTCACTGCAATCTATATATATGCCTTCTTCATCTTTAATATAGGCTACTTTATCCTTTTTATCAAGAGAATCTATTATCTGTCTATAATCAAATACAATTTTACCAAAATACAAAATTATGTATGAATCCCCTATTATCTGTTTTTTTATGTTTATCCAAGTTTTAAGTGTTGGAATGTATCTTTTTATACAATCTACCTCATCTGAGAACAACTCTTTGAAATATTTTTTAGACTTAAATACAGGCAATATATCTAATATATTTTTATCACAACTACCTTCTTCTAATCGTAGTAATTTGCCCATACCCTTACTTATATATTCAACTCGATATTCTATATCTCCTTGTCTCTTTATAATTCTACAATATAAAAAAGGTACAGGTATATTTTTTATAAAACTTACATATTTATTATGGGTATCCATATTCTAACCACTACCTCTCAATCTTATTTACACTAATACTCCTTAAGTAATTATATGACAATTTTCTATTAATTATAACATATTTTATAAGGTATACTTGTGAATAAATTTAATTTTATGTAATTTATTATTTGTTTATAATTATTTGTGTCGCTTTTTTCCAAAATCTAATTATAGTAACTTGTTCTAGTGCCTGTGGGTAATTGGAGATACAAGCACATATAAAAATACAGGACTAAATCCTGTACTATTTGAAAACACAGATATTAACTCATCAGGATCATAACCTTTATTTGGTATATTTACCATTCCAACCAATGGATATACTTATCCTTTAAAGATATAGTCTCTTCACTCTTTTGCTCTATTTAACACTTTGCTTGTCAATAGTCATCCTTTTAAAGATGATTATAAATTAAAATTATCTCATAAAATAAAATTTGTCAAGTTGTATTAAAAATAAAAAAAGCCCAGAAAAATTCTAGACTTTTTAACTTAAATGTCAATATTTTTGCATTAATTAAATTACATTTATAATATTAAGCACTATATTTTATTTTAATATATTACTTTAACATTTCATTTCTTATCTTTCTAAAATACAGTCTTGAATTTACTTCATAACCAATAACGATAGACCAACTGCTAAAATACATCCATGTCATAAGTACAATTATTTCAGCTATACTTCCATAGATTACTTCATAGTTAGCATAGTAATTTGTATAATAAGAATATAAAAATGATACTAAAAACCAAGCGAATGTAGCAAAAATAGCGCCTGGCGCAGATTCTTTAATAGTTAATCTTTTATTTGGAGTATATTTATATAAAAGTGTAAATATTACTATTATTGTTATTATACCTACAGTGTATCTTAGAATATCCCATATTTTTATGAATATCTCATCCAATCCTATAAGGTTAAAAATAAAATAACCTATTTTTTCTCCATAAACTAGAAATATCATAGATAAAAAAATAAGTACCAAAAGCATTATTGTAAATAAAAATGATATATATAGAATCTTAAAAAAAGACCTAGTTTCTTTAACTTTATAAGCTCTATTCATTCCTTTAATAAGAGCTTTTACTGCTCTTGAAAATGTCCACATAGTAAGTATAAAACTAACAGCTAAAAATTTTAGATTTCTATTGTCTATTGCAGAAACTATGATTGAAGATAATACAGCAAAAGCTCCTTCTGGCATCATATTTCTAAACAAAGCTATATATTTATTTAAATGAAGAATTGGTATATATGCTATAGAACTTATTGTAAATATCAAAAAAGGAAATATGGACAACATTAAGAAGAAAGATACTTCTGCTGACTTTGAACTTAATTCACTGTAATTGGATTTTGCAATTATATATTCAATCAATTTTTTATCTATACCAAACATAAATATCCTCTTTTCTCTCAAATTAATTTCATTATACAATACTAATTATACTCAGATTCATACCATAATATAATTATTTAAGTAAAAATAACACAAATAAAAGCTGAAAATAACAATTCTACTAACATTTCCATATTCTACTCAATGAAAGTAAATTATAATTTTCAGCTAAACAAATTATTATTATAAAATAATAATATTTTATTTTAATTTTTCAACCATGGTATCTATATACTCTTTTAAACCTTGAATCTTTTTATCTGCTTCAATATCACTAACTCCTTTTACAGCTATGTAAAATTTAAGTTTTGGTTCTGTTCCAGATGGTCTTATAGCTACCCAAGATTCATCTTCCAAAAAGTATTTTAAAACATCGGATTTAGGAAGATTATCTATACCATTTTTATAATCCTTTTTATCAACTACTTTAATACTGTTTATATAATCAATTTGATTCTCTCTAAAGTAAGATATTATTTCTTTTATCTTTTCTACACCTTCTATACCTTTTAAAGTCAAAGATATAGTCTGTTCTTTAAAAAATCCATATTTTTTATAAAGCTCTATTAAGCCTTCATATAAACTCATACCTTTTGAATAGTAAAATGCCGCCATTTCAGATATCAATAATGAAGAAACTACACCATCTTTATCTCTTGCATGAGTACCAACTAAATAACCATAACTTTCTTCATATCCAAATACATAACTTCTGTTTTTATCTTGTTCAAATAATTTTATTTTTTCACCAATAAATTTAAAACCTGTAAGAACATTTAACACATCAACATTATTTGCTTTAGCTATATCTGCTCCAAATTCTGATGTAACTATGGTTTTTATCATTGTAGAATTTTCTTTTAATTTATTATTTTCCTTTAATCCTTCTATTATATAATGTGTCAACATACCACCAATTTGATTTCCTGTAAGTAGAGCATACTCTCCTGTAGTAGTTTTTACTGCTACACCTACTCTATCACAATCTGGGTCAGTTGCTATTACGAGGTCTGCTCCTTTTTCTTTTGCAAGTAATATACCTCTATTTAAAGCTTTTTTCTCTTCTGGATTTGGATAATCAAGCCCTGCGAAATTTGGGTCTGGATTTTCTTCTTCTGGAACTACAATTATATTTTCAAAACCCACTTCTTTTAATGCTCTTCTTATTGGAATATTCCCTGTTCCACAAAGAGGTGTATAAACTATCTTAAAGCTTTTACCTACATTTTTAACTAAATCTTTTCTTATAATTTGACTTTTTACTGCTTCTATAAATTTAGTATCTTGTGATTCGTCCAACAAAACTACTAAATTTTTATTATCTTCACTCAGGGTTGGTATTATACTATAGTCATGTATACTATTTACTTTGTCTGTTATTGCATTTGCAATCTCTGGCATAACTTGTGCTCCATCTTCCCAATATACCTTATATCCATTATATTCTGGAGGATTATGACTTGCTGTTATGACTATACCAGCTATTGCATTTAAGTTTCTAACAGCAAAAGATAATTCTGGAGTAGTTCTCAAGCTATCAAATATATATGCTTTTATACCACATGCTGCCAAAGTGTTTGCAGACTCTATACAGAACTCCCTAGATTTGTGTCTATTATCATGAGCTATTACTACTCCTCTGTTTTTTTCTTCTTTTGTAGTATTTTCTAATATATAGTTTGCCAATCCAAAAGTGGCTCTTCTAACTGTATACTTATTTATTCTATTCGTTCCTGCTTCAATTATTCCTCTAAGACCAGCAGTCCCAAACTCTAAATCCTTATAGAATCTATCCTCTATCTCTTTTTCATTATTTTTTATTTTCTCCAATTCTAGTTTTGTATCTTCATCAAAATATGAACCCTTTATCCACTCTTCATAAGTTTTAGTATAATCCATAAAAGCCCTCCCTATCTTATGTATTTATTACAACTGACATATAAACAACCATTTTGATACAACTATAAATCTTCTGTATACTTATTAATTGAATTAATAAAAATATCTGCCATTATTCTATGACCTTCCTTGGTTGGATGCAATCCATCAAAATACAATTTTTTATATCCTTCTAGTTCCATATTTTTATTATATTCTGAATAAAAATCTACGAAATTAGTATTAAATGTCACACAAAATTTTTTTATCCAATAACTATATGATTCTAATTTTTGAGATACTATATTAAAATCAGTAAAACAACTCCAATCTTCTCTAACATTTGGAATATCTGGTTTTAATGGTATACCTACAATAGGTATAATATTTTTTGAATATGATTGATGTACCATAGCCATTATATTAGAATTAATAACTTCATTTCCTGCACCAGCAATAAAATCATTGGTACCACCCATTATAAAAACTATATCAGGAGAGTTTTTTACAACATCTTCATTAAATCTAACTAACATACCACTTGTTGTATCACCATTTATACCCTTATTTACTATTTCTAATCGAGTCTCTTTATTTACAATGTTTGTCCATGAATTACTTCGCGATACTCCAAATCCATATGTTAAACTGTCTCCTAAACAGACTATTTTCATCTTATCCCCCCTTAGATATATTTTTATGTTTTAAGAATAATCTAACAGTTTAGTTAATTCATATTTTATACTTTTTTATCTTTCAAGTAAAGTTATTCTATTCACTAATTTAATGTAAATATATATCTATACTTTTCCTTCCCCAATTTGAGGCTTTTCCTTCACTATTCATAAAAATATCTATTCTATTACCTTTAATTGCACCTCCACAATCTTCTGCCACAAAAGTCATACCCAACTTAGGTATATATACTTTTGTTCCATATGGTATTACACGTGGGTCAACTGCAATAACACCCCATCTTGGAGTTGTACCAGTAGATGTTATTGTATCTCCTGCATATGCAGTTGCAACCACTTTCATATGTTTACCTCCTCTTATATTTGCTCCTCTTGATGCAATTAGTACTTTTTCTTTAGTTCCATATTTTATAATTTTTGCAGTTGGCTCTTTAGATATTACTTCTTTTGATAAGACTTTTTTGACTAACTTTCCATCATGGTAAGTTAAATTATAGACTAGTTTTTTTTCTCCCTCTTTGCCTTCTTGATAAACTTTAGATTTTCCCTTTAACAAATTACTATCATTTACATGTTTTGTATCAAATGGAATTTTTTCAAACTCTTCTTTTTTACTTTTAATTACCTTAACAACTTTTATTTTCATATCATCTTTTAATTCTGTATCTAAACTCGGATTAATTTTATCTTCAGAATTATACTTCACACCCTGTTCATCCAAAAGTTCCTCAACTGTTTTTTTAAATGAAGAGACTTTTTGCTCTTTCCCTTTAACTATTAAACTTATATCTTCTTTATTTAATATAGAATATATACTTACCAAACTCATTAAAATTGATACACTTAATAAAGACAATATTATTATCCTCTTTTCTCTTTTCTCCATAATAATCTCCTTCCATGTTCAAATTTTAAATTAATATTATTCATTACAATTTTAACCTTATATTATATATGTATATTATATCTTTCCAAATTTATGTAACTTTTTTGTAACTTCTAAAAGTATTAAGATTATTTTTATACTTAGAAAATTTAACAAATATGCTGTTTTTAAATTATCAAAGCTTAATATAATAATTTTAAGTTATATGTAAACAATTATATCTCAGTCAATGAGATATAGACATAAATAAAATGGGAAAATGATTACGAACACATTCATCCACCATACCAGGAGAAATTTAATGGTCATAACCTAATTGTAATGTCTTATCCAGAAAGGTTATCTAAAATGGAATACAATAAATTTAATAAGTATTTAAGAAATAATGTAATGAGCTTCTAAATATAATTCCTATTTATTGAAATGTGTAAAATTTCATAACAATTACATAAAAGGGCTGTCTCAAAATAGAGATAAACATCTTTTTCATTGTTGAAATGATAAAAATATAACAAATCTTATTCTACTTTCATCAATTGAGGTTTCTAGTTTTGTATAATGAAAGAGATGATTCAAATTTTTATTTTAAAACACCTCCTTTTTAATTTAATTAATCTTTAAGTTATATATTAAATTTCTACTTATTCTTTATCTTTTAATAATTTTTCCATCTCTAAAATCTTTTCAATTATAGCCTTAAAAATTGCTTCTTCTCTAAGCTCATTATAGCTATCATCATTAAACATAATTAACAAGTTCGTATATATATTAAAAGTATATAAATTTTTGGACTCTACCTTATCAAAAAATCTCATTTGACTCACGTCCAAACTTTCATGTATAGGATATTTTTCTAATATTTCTTTTAGACTACATAAGGTCTTTTTTGCTTCTTCTTTCATGTTAAAAAATAAAAAAATTAAAGATAATTCCATATAATCCATATATATACTAAAAAATGCACCCTTATCTTCACTGAGCATTTTTTTTATTTCTAAAGAAAGATTTGCATACCCTAGCAACTTATTTTTTATATATTCCATTTCTTTCTCTATTGCTTTTTTATTAGAATCTCTATTCTCCAATTTTTTCTTTAATTCCTTATACTGATTTTTGTATACATTGATTATTCCTTTACAATCCATGCTTACATTGAATATATTGCTAAACAATTTATTTTGAAGTAATACTTCTGCTTCTTCCAGTCTATTTTGCTTTAAATATATCATAGCTAAATTGACACTTGTATCTCCTATTGGCTTATATATCATATTTAAGTACAACTCTGCCTTTTCATAATCATTCAACATACAATATGCATTTGATAATATAATGAGAGCTGTCTCTTTTATTTGAATATCATCTGTATTTCTTACTATATCTTCAAGAATATTTGTTGTTTCTTTTACTCTGTTATTAAGTTCACTCTTACCAAATTTATATGAATACATCTGATATAACGAGCATATCCTTAACTTTAATAAATAGCTTTTAGGATATTTCTCTATATACATATTAGAAAGTTTTTTCACAGATTCTAAGTCTTTCCTACATTCTTCTTTTGGTTCTTCTGTTGATAAATCAATTTCAATTCTAGCAAAAACTGTTTCTAATTCTTTATAAATTTTCGTTACTTCTTCTTCACTTAAATCAATCTTGTAGTTTAAAAGTTTATCAATAGATACATTGAAAAAGTCTGCTAATAATGGTAATAATTCTATATCTGGGTAAGAATTTCCACTCTCCCACTTAGATACTGCTGGTGTTGACACGCCTATAAACTTTGCCAATTGTTCTTGAGTTAAACTTCGTTCTTTTCTAAGATTTTGTATAACTTTACCTATTTTAATTTGCATATATATACCTCCATAGTACATTTGTTGTAATTTAAGTATAAAAAAAAAATATTTACTAGTAAATCGAGGGAAAGTTAACAAAATGTATGTAATTTAACCATTAGTTATATTTTAACCTAAAACCTTATTTCATTGACTTGAAATATAAAATCTATTAATTAAGTTTAAGTACAACCTAATTAATAGATTCACATTAAATAACCTTTTAAATATTTATATTATCTCTTTACTGTCACTTACTATATTTAGACTTTCAAAGAAACTTGAAATAAAATAAATTCCATATACAATGATAACAATACCTAATGTTAACAACATATTTATAATAACACCTGTCTTTGCAATAAATGGCATTATAACAAAGAATCATTTTGAAGCACTTTCTTTTCTATTTTATTATTTAGCCAACAAATTATGTCCTCAAAAACTTCTTCCTTATTTATTTCATTCAATAATTCATGTCTTCCACCTTTGTAAAGTTTGCAAGCCACATCTTTTACTCCTAACTTTATGTATCTATCCCTTAGTCTTAAGACACCTTTTCCATTTTTTCCTATAGGGTCTTTATCTCCAGATATTATGTAAATAGGTATATCAAGAGGCACCTTTTTTAAGTTTTCTTTATCCTCAATTTCTTTTAATCCTTGAACTAAATCATAAAAAAAGCCACAACTACACACTACTCCACAAAATGGGTCATTTATATATTTCTCAACTTGTTCTTTATCTCTACTTAACCAATCAAACTTAGTCTTTTTATTTCTTTTTATTATTTCTCCACCAAATATCAAGTCATTTATTTTATTACTTCTAGAATGTCTTCCATACTTTTTAATCTCACGATTAATTATCATGTGAGCAAAATTTAAGATGATTCCTTGCTTTCCATTTGAACCACATAGTATAAGACCAGATAAATTATTACTGTAATCCATTATGTATCTTTGACTTGCAAATGAACCCATGCTATGCCCAAATAGATAAATTGGTAAATCTTCGTTTTCCTTTTTTATAATATTTGTTAAAGCATACATATCCTCTACAAGACATCTAAAACCTTCTTTCTCAGCTAAATGCCCAACATTTTCTACTGTCTTTGCAGTCTTACCATGACCTCTATGGTCGTTTATATATACTATATAGCCATTTTTAGTAAGCTCCTTAGCAAAAGTCTCATACCTTTGTGCAGTTTCAGCCATTCCATGTGCAATTTGGACAACTGCCTTTGGATTTTTTATATTTTCATCCTCCCATTTATATGTATATATATCTAAACCTTCCTCTCCTTTGAAAGTGAAGTTTGTACACTTCATAATTATCCCTCCAGATTGATTTTATTTAGTATATTAATTTATATATTATATTACAAGTATTTTCAAGTCAAAATCTTTCTATAGAAATTTAAGATTTATTAATCATTCATAGAAATTATTACATAGATTAGGCGTTTTTAGGAATTCTTTTTCTGTCTTTTTACAAAAATGGAGATGATTCAAATTTTTATTTTGATACACCTCCTTTTCCACTATTCTGGTTATTCTACTTCCAAAATCATATCTTTTAGTTTTTGTAAATCATTAATTGGTTGACTACAACTATTATTTTGACACACATAATAACTAGTC
This sequence comes from Clostridioides sp. ES-S-0054-01, assembly GCA_021561035.1. NCBI lineage: Bacteria > Bacillati > Bacillota > Clostridia > Peptostreptococcales > Peptostreptococcaceae > Clostridioides > Clostridioides sp. ES-S-0054-01. The sequence continues at coordinate 1,588,388 of CP067346.1, read as the reverse complement.
TTATCATTCTTTAATTTATAGTTATTTAAAAAATCTATCTTAGTATCTTCTTCATTGTATTTCTTTACTAAAAAAGTTGTATTCGGTATAAAGTTTTCACTTATCAATTCTTTAAATGCAATTAAATCAGAATCTTCTTTCAAAATACATATAATTTCCTTAGTAGAATAAAGTTCAAACATAAATGAAAGCATATAAAAACTGTACCCTGTTGGAGAACTCTTTACATTATCTACATACAGTTTTAATTGTTTATATGATATTTCTTCAAGTTTATTATCGCCAGTAATTTTTGCAAGCCTTATAAGATTGTATAGTTGAACAGAATTTCCTGATGGAATAGCTCCATCATACAAATCTTTTGGTCTTGCTATTAAACTTTCACTATCTTTACCATATATATAAAATCCATTTTTTTCATAATCCCAAAAAAGGTTGATACAGCTTTCATTCAAATTTAACGCCTTTTCTAAATATTTCATATTAAATGTTGACTCATAAAGCTCTATATACGCCCATATTAAAAAAGCATAATCATCCAAATAAGCTAAATAATCAGAACTTCCATCTCTATATCGAGCTAACAATCTACCTGACTCATTTACAAGATTATTATTTATAAAATCAAGACACTTATTTGAATACTCTAAATACGTATCACTTTTTAAAGTGCTATATGCCTTTGCCAAGGCAACTACCATCAATGCATTCCATGATGTAAGTATCTTGTCATCTTTATGCAAAGATGTTCTTTCTTTTCTATATTCAAATACCTTTTTACTAAGATTAGCTATCTTTTCATTAGGTCTCTCATATTCTTTATTTTTTATAAGATTAGGAATACTTTTACCTTCAAAATTTCCACTACTAGTTATATCAAAATAATTATTAAAGAAAGTTCCATCTTCTTCACCCAAAACTTCAACTATTTCAAGAGGATTAAATGTATAAAATTTTCCCTCTTCACCTTCACTATCGGCATCCTGAGCTGAATAAAATCCACCCTCTTTATCCTTCATCTCTCTAATTACATAATCTATGGTTTTTATAGCAATTTCTTTATACAGCTCTTTCTTTGTTATTTTATACGCATCTAAATAAGCTATAGTAAGCATAGCATTGTCATATAACATTTTTTCAAAATGAGGAGCCAGCCATTTTTTATCAGTGGAGTATCTTGAAAAACCAAATCCAATATGATCAAACAAACCTCCTCTATACATTCCATCCAAAGTTTTTTCTACCATTTTTAATACATCTTTATCTTTTTCTATACTATAGTATTTCATTAAAAACATAAGATTTTGAGGGCTTGGAAATTTTGGTGCATTACCAAAACCGCCATACTTTTCATCATAAATAGCCTTAAATACCCTAACTGATGAACTTAACATCTCCTTTGATAAATTACCCTCTGTATTTTTCAATTCAAAATCATCCTTAAGAGCTTCTATTATTTCATCTCCAGATTTTATTAATATATCTCTACTTGTATCCCATTTTTTAGATACATTCTCTAATAAATCTATAACTCCAGGTCTATTATATCTTGAATATTTTGGGAAATATGTTCCTGCAAAAAAAGGTTTTTTATCTGGTGTCATTATTATAGTCATTGGCCATCCGCCACTACCTGTCATAGCTTGGCAAACTGTCATATATACACTATCTATATCTGGTCTTTCTTCTTTATCTACTTTTATTGCTATAAAATTTCTATTCATTATTTCAGCAACTTCTTCATCTTCAAAAGATTCTTTTTCCATAACATGACACCAATGACATGTTGAATATCCTACACTTAAAAATATTGGTTTATCTTCTTCTTTTGCTTTTTTAAAAGCTTCATCATTCCAACTATACCAGTTTATAGGATTATATGCATGCTGTAAAAGATATGGAGATTTTTCATTTATTAGATTATTTGGTTTTCTACTACTTTTCAAAATACCACCTCATTTGTTATTTTATTATATGTTTTACAATAAACAAATAGATATACACTTATAATAAGTGTATACCCATCTTTAACTATATATATTTAAGTTTTTATCTAATTAATTCTTCTAGATAAATAATTTTTTTAATATCTACTAAAACAAAACAACATAAAAAATATCAAATTATTTTTTCAAAGGTTTTTCAAAAGAAGGAGGATTAACATCTATCTTAGTATCATGATTTGGTCCTGGAGTTGATAAATCAAAATACAATTTAGAATCTTCTGTAACTCCAAAATCCCTATTTGAACCTGTATCTTTAACTTTATTTAAAGCATCTCTAAATAAAGCATTATGTGCTTCTTCTCTATTAAGTAAGAAATCTATTGTTTCTTTTACATATTTATCATCTATTTGTCTATACAAATACTCATAAACTACCTTAGCTCTTTGTTCAGAAGCTATATTTGAAAGTAAGTCAGCCACTAAATCCCCTGTAACTGTAACATAATTAGCAGTCCATGGAGCTCCTGATGAATTTATTAAGACTGGTGATAGACCAGTTAATACATGTGTTTCTATTTCACCTGTAGCAACTGCATTATAATCAACATCATGTCCATTTAATAAATTTATAGTCTGTGCTACCATTTCCATATGGCTAAGCTCTTCTGCTGCTATATCAAGAAATAAATCTTTTATTTGAGGGTCTTTTATTCTAAAACTTTGGGACAAGTATTGCATTGCTGCTTTTAACTCTCCATTTGCACCACCCAACTGTTCTTGCATTAAAACAGCATATTGAGGATTTGGTCTTTCTACTTTTACTTCTTTTAATAGTGCTTTATCGTGTTTAAACATATAAATACCTCCGTAAATTATTATTCAAAATTATTATTTACTTAAGTTGTAATATTATTCTAAATTGTATAATTAAAATTTAATAAATTCTTAATTATATATTCATTACTTTATTTACAAAGGTAAAAAACGCCAATCTATACCTAAACAGAAACTGAACATCAATAAAATTTAATAAGAATTTTATCAATATTCAGTATAAATTTTAGTTACATATCAAATTTTCAAGTGTATCATTAGGTGCTACAATAGGATAAACATCATAATCCTTATCTATATCACATTGTAAAAATACAGGTTTATTAAAATCTATTATGTCTAGAACTTTTTCTAATTCTTTCATATCAGATATCTTATATCCATCAATATTATATGCATTTACGAGTTTAATATAATCTACATTTTCATTAACGTCAGTTTGAGAGTATCTTTGATTGGAAAACAATTTCTGCCATTGTCTTACCATTCCTAATGTTCTATTATTAAGTAGTAAAATAAGTATAGGTACATTATAATTTGCAACTGTAGCTAGTTCATTACAGTTCATTCTAAAACTTCCGTCACCAGTGACTAAAACTACATTTTTATCTACATTACCAACTTTAGTTCCAATAGCTGCACCTAAACCAAAGCCCATAGTTCCTAACCCTGCTGATGTTATAAAACTTTTATTCCCTTTAAAACTCCAGTACTTAGCAGTCCACATTTGATGTTGACCAACATCAGTTACCACTACAGTAGAGTTACTTAATTTTTCATATTTCTCATTTATTTTTTTAAGTATATTTTGTGGATGAAATTCTCCCTTTTGTACCCCTTCACTCTTTCTAAATGTCTTTATCTCTTCTTTCCAATTACTATTATTCTTACTTTCAACCCTTTCAATTAGTAAACTAAGGACTAACTTCACATCTCCAACTAAAGATATATTAGATTTTATATTTTTACTTATTTCAGATGGGTCTATATCTATGTGTATTATTTTTGCATTTTTAGCAAATTCAGAACTTTTACTTATTACTCTATCACTAAATCTTGCACCTATTGCTATCACTAAATCTGAATTAGAAAGGGCTAAATTACTTTCTCTGCTTCCATGCATTCCAACCATTCCAAGAGATAATTCATTTTTCCTATCTATATTGCCAAGACCCATAAGTGTGTTTAGTACAGGTGTATCTATTTTAGTTGCAAATTTTTCAAGAATCTCCTCACTATCTGAAGACTTAACTCCTCCACCAGCATATATTACAGGTCTTTTAGATTCTTTTATGATATCTATTGCTTTATTTAAAAGCTTAACATTAGTTTCGTCATCTAGACCAAAATCACTCTTATAATTCATATAATCATCTATTTGACATAAATCATAATCCTCATCACTAAAATCCATTTCTGCTAAAAATAAATCCTTTGGAACATCTACAAGTACAGGTCCTTTTCTACCTGAATTTGCAACTTTAAAAGCTTCTTTTATTGTAGGAACTAATTCTTTAGTGTTTCTAACTAAATAATTATGTTTTGTCATAGATAATGTTGCTCCAGTTATATCAATTTCTTGAAAAGAATCTTTACCTAATAAACTTGTTGGAACTTGACCTGAGATTACAACCATAGGTGAAGAATCCATAAAGGCTGTTGCTATTCCGGTTATAGCATTTGTTGCTCCTGGACCAGATGTTGTAAAACAAACCCCCACTGTATTAGTACTTCTTGCATACCCATCTGCAGAATGAACCAGACCTTGTTCATGGGATGTCCTTATATGCCTAAAATCATCTGAATAATCGTATAGAGCATCGTAAAGAGGTATAACTGCTCCACCAGGATATCCAAATATCGTGTCAACTCCCTCTTTCTTTAAACATTCTAAAATTACCTTTGCTCCGTTCATACGCACTACTATACACCACTCTTTCCCTCAAACTAATCCATTTAATACATTTATTTTAAGAATGACATCATACTTCTTAGATTTCTACCAACTTCAGCAATTTCTGTAGTATATTCTGCTTCCCTAGTTTTTAGGAAGTTTTGACGTCCTTCTTCATTCTCTTTAATCCATGCTTTTGCAAATTTTCCATTTTGTATATCCTCTAAAACATTTTGCATACCTTGTTTTGCTGCATCAGTTATTACTCTTTTACCAGATACATAATCTCCATATTCTGCTGTATCACTTATGCTATATCTCATTCTTTCAAATCCACCTTCATATATAAGGTCGACTATTAGTTTCATTTCATGTAGACATTCAAAGTATGCTACTTCTTTTTGATAACCTGCTTCTACAAGTGTTTTATATCCCAACTTTATAAGTTCACTTATTCCACCACAAAGTACTGATTGTTCTCCAAATAAATCTGTTTCTGTTTCTTCTTTAAAAGTAGTTTCTAAAACACCTGCTCTTGTTGCTCCTATCCCTTTTGCATATGCTAAAACTGTCTCTGTAGCTTTTTTAGTGTAGTCTTGATATACTGCAAATAATGCAGGAACTCCACTTCCTTTTGTAAATACATTTCTAACTAGGTGACCAGGTCCTTTAGGAGCCACCATTACAACATCAACAAATTCTGGTGGTTGTACTTGATTATAATGTATATTGAATCCATGTGCAAATGCTAAGGTCTGACCTTCTTTTAAATTATCCCTTACACTTTCTTCATAAACTTTCTTTTGCTTTTCATCAGGCATTAACAGCATTGTCAAATCACTTTCTTTTGTAGCTTCTGCTACATTCTTAACTTCAAATCCATCTTCTTTTGCTTTTTGTGCTGATTTACTTCCATCATAAAGCCCTATCACTACATCTACACCATTATCTCTAAGATTTTGTGCATGTGCATGTCCTTGGCTTCCATAACCTAAAACTGCAACCTTTTTACTTTTTAAAACCTCTAAATCCACATCATTTTCATAATACATTTTTGCCATTTTTATTTCCTCCCAATACTTTTTCTCATTTTATGATATTTATTTTTATTAGAAATTCATACTCATTATCATTGATTTGATACTATTTAACAGATTTAATTTCTCAATTTATATAATTTAAAAATTATATTTTAGAATTTTCAGTTTTTATTAACTATGATAAACTAATTCATTAACTATAATAAACTAATAAATTCAATGATACTTGTATTTTAAATCTAAGATTTTTCTTATTTAATATTTATCTTTAGCTTTTTATTTTAAAATAGGTGTATTTATCTTTAGTTTTATAAAGCATATTTAATTAATGTCTCATCTTCTCAACAGTTATCTCTCTTACATCATGTAGTTTTTTCATATGGTTTAAGACAGAATCTAAGGATGTCTTTTCTTCATTTACTATTAATTTTATACCTGAGTTATTCATATTATCTACAGTCATACTTATTGATTGTATATCAACTTCTCTTCTTCTTAGAGTCATAGCCACTCTTAAAAAAGAATCTATTCCTTGGTTTAATTTAGCATATACAGTATTTTCCATAAAAATGCCTCCTTATTTTTATTATTTTTTATTAATTTTATATGGATTAAATTTCTTTATATCGCTTAAAATAAAAAAACTTTCATCTTTATAAGCAATATAAATATTACTTATAAGGACGAAAGTTATATTCCGCGGTACCACCTTATTTGTAGATATAAAAAATACATCTACCCCTCTTTTTTCAGGTCGGGTAATTAATTACCTTAACCTTAGCCATGTAACGTTGGCAGACGTTTGTACTTACTAAAAATATTCAGTACAAAAGCTCCAGAGTGATTACTATACTACTGTTAACACCAATTCTCAGCAACATTGGTTCTCTGTGGATAACACTATTAGTACTGTTGTCTCTGTCATTGCTTTTGCTTTTTTAATTTTATATTTCAATTCTGTTTTGTTGTTAATATAGATTATATTCCCTATTATTTACAATGTCAACGACTTTTTTTAAAATTTTCAGATTATTTATTTTTTTCGCAATAATATTTCTTTTATATTCTAAGTATATATTTTGGAATAATCGTTTTCAGATTGTTATTTTATATCCATTTATTTTTAGCCAATTTTCTTTATCTTTATAATCTGGCATAATAGATTTTACCAAATCATAGAATTTTTTAGAGTGATTCATATGTGCTAAATGGCTAAACTCATGTATTATTACATACTCAATTACATCTAGTCTTGCCATAGATATTTTTGAGTTTATATAAATATTTTTTTGAGATGTGCAACTTCCCCATCTCTTTTTTTGTTCTTTTACCTTAACGCTTGCTGGAATCAATTGATTCATTATTTCACAATTTGATTTAAGAAAATCTATTCTCTCTAAAACTATTCTTTCACTTTCCATTTTATACCAAGACTTTAAAGATTTTTTAATAAACTCTGTACTTACATCATTTGTTTGAATAATTATCTGAGATTCATCAATATTTATTCTACAGTTACTTTTTTTGACAGAATCCTCTAATAATTTTTTTATAACTAGATGGTACTCTTTACCTAAATAAAGAAATTTTTCGCCAGTTATAAACATTCTTTGTCTGTATACTTCTTCTCTATCTTCATATTTTTCTAATTTTTTAAGTATCCAGTCTCCTTTTTCAATTATTATATCTTTTATTATTTTTTTAGATATTTTAGGAGGACTTATTATAATTACTTTGCCAAATGAGTCTATTTTTATAGAAATATTTTTTCTATTTTTATAGACTAAAATTGCTTTTATTTCTTTACCTCTAAAAGTAACATTTAAAATATCAACATCTTTACTTCTTGTATTCATTAGTTTATTTTTCCTTATTAGCTCTACAATTTATAAGTTCAGCAGCTATACATACAGCTATTTCAGCTGGTGTTTGAGCATCCAATTTTATGCCTATTGGTGCATGTACTTTTGATAATTCTTCCTTTTTAAAACCTTTTTTCATAAGCTTTTCATATGTCAATCCAATTTTTGTTCTACTTCCAATCATACCTATATAACCAGAATTTCTTTTAAGAGCCCATTCTAAAGCACTTGAATCATATAAATGCCCTCTTGTTAAAATAATTATATAGCTATTTTCATCAGTTGGAAAATCTGGTATATTTTCAAAAGAATCTAAAACTATTACTTCTGAATCTGGAAACCTTTCATAATTAGCAAATTCTTCTCTATCATCTATTACTACTGTTCTAAATTCCAAAAGAGATAGTATTACAGCAACATCTCTTGAAATATGACCTCCCCCAAATATGTACGCTTTACTTGTATTCTCTTTTAGACTTCTGTTGAATTTTTCTATATTACTTTTTAATTTACTATCTATAAAATCTATTTGTATTTCTCCAGTACCTCCACATATCATTCCAAGTTTTGCTATATCAGATTTGTTTAAAGTAAATTTATACAACATTGATTCTCTATTTTTTATAACATTAATTGCATGTTTTATACATGCTGCTTCTACACTACCTCCACCTACTGAACCAAATATAGTAGCATCATTTTTTACAATCATCATTGCTCCAGTTTCACGTGGTGTTGAACCTGAGTGAGAAGTTATTGTAGCAAATGCAAAATCCTCATTATTTTCTATTAATTTTATTGCTTGTTCATATATATTCATATAATTCTCCTTACCAGTCTATCTAAAAATCTTCTATATATCTATTTTAGGTTTTCTATTACTTTATTTGGTATTACAAATTCTACTGCTCCCATATAACCAGACGCTACTTCATATTCATCAAAGCTAATTACAAGGTTTCCATTTTTATTAAAATAAAAATCTTGATACTTATCTATAGATTCAAAATCTTTCACTGGTGAATCTTTATCTTGGTCTATAAAATAAGATTTTGTATTATCTTTCTTAAATTCGATTTCTCATCTTCTCTTTTATATTATCACTTATAGCTCTAATATATCTACTATCTTTAAAAAATATTGGCAAATTTAATAGTATTTCTCTATTTTTATTAATAATGTAATGCTTTTTAGTTACAGATGAAGAAGCTTCTATCTCTTCTTTTTCCATTTCTATTGATAAAAAGTCCTTAGAATTATTTTTGACATTATAGCTTACATTTAGGTATCTATGACCTTTATTATTTTCTTTTTTCATTTTATTTTGAAATTAACTGTAAAGTTTTTCCCATCTTGTAAAAATTCATTATTTAATCTATTCTCTAAATCTTTATCTTTTAAACCTTTTATTTTAGGAATGCTAACCTTCACTTCATAATTACCTTGTTTAAAGTTGAGATTCTTAGCATTTACCATCCTTATTGTATTATTGTTTAAATGCTCCTTAGAGAAATTACCTGCAAATATAGGGTTTATATTTACCAATGATACCAATAAATATATTGAAACTATAGTACTTTTAAATATAGATTTTTTAAGTTTTTTATATGTATTCATATTGACCTACTTAATATATTTATATAAACTCCTATTCAATTTACAAATCTTTTATTACTTTATATGGTATTACAAACTCAACTGCACCCATATAACCAGGTGCTACTTCATATTCATCAAAACAAATTACAAGGTCTTCATTTTTATTAAAATAAAAATCTTGATATTTACTGATTGTTTTAAAATCTTCAACAGGTAAATCTTTTTTTTGGTCTATAAAATAGGATTTTGTATTATCCTTTTTCATTTGTTCTCTCATTTGTTCTTTTATATTATCACTGATAACTTTTATATACTTATCGTTCTTAAAAAGCATTGGCAAAGTCAAAACTATTTGTCTTTTTTTATCAATATTATAATGTACCTTACTCACATATGACGAAGCTTCTATCTCATTTTTTGTCATCTCTATTGATAGCAAATTTTTAGAATTATTTTTCACACTATAACTCAAACTTAAAGACTTATATCCTTTATTCTTTGATGATTGTATCTTATCCATTCTCTCTTGAAATTCATGATAAAGCCTTTTTCCATCTTCCATAAAACTACTGTTTAATCTTTTTTCTAAGTTTTTATCTTTTAAACCTTGTATTTTAGGAATATCAATCTCGGCTTCATAATTTTCACTTTTTAAACTATAATTTTTTATAGTTATTACTTCTACTATTGCCCCAACTATAGGTATCTTAGAAAAGTTATCTGCAAACACAGAGCTTATATTTACTAATACTGTAAATACACATACAAAAGCTATTGCAACTTTAAATCTTAATCTATTTACCTTTTTATTTTTCTCTCGATATATATTTTCTATTTTTTCATGATTTATTATAGTATCTAGTTTATTTGGTATTGGAATTTTATGATACTCCTCTTTTAACCTATTTAACCTTTCTTTGCTTGTCATTCTTTTTATCCCTACTCTTCAATTTTTAATTTTAGTTTTTTTAAAGCAGTATATAACCTAGTTTTAACAGTATTCACATTTTCATCCAATATTATTGCTACTTCTTCAATCTTTAAATCTTCAAAAAATCTTAATATTATAATAGATTTGTATTCAATAGGTAATTCTTCCAAAGCTCTTCTTAAATCCAAATCAGTATATTTATCATATTCTCCAGTCTCATCTACAAGGTCAATATCTGTCATATTACTATATTTACGGTTTTTTCTAATAAAATCTATACTCGTTCTAACTAAAATTTTATAAAACCATGTCTTCATATAATTTACTTCTTTGATATTCTCCACTGAACATAGTGCCTTATACATGGCTTCTTGAACCACATCTAAGGCATCTTCTTCATTCTTTGTATAACTATATGCAATTCTATAAAAAGAGTCCTTATTATCGATAATGTATTTCTCAACTTTCGTTCTCTTTAAACTCTTAAACATTCCTGTAAAATCTCCCTCCGATTACAGGCTAGGATTGAACTTTTAGAAATTCTATCTGTCTATTTTAGCATCTTCATTCAATTTTTTTATATGCTCAATATACTTTTCATTTAAAATAGATTCTCTTATTAAGCTCTGACACTCATTAAAACTTTTTTGTCTTTCTCTTTTATCAGTAACTTTGACTATATGATATCCATAACTAGTTTCAAATACATTTGAAACTTCATTTTTCTTTAATTTGAACACTTCTTTTGTAAACTCAGCATTTTTGTCATCCTTTGAAAAATATCCTAGCTGTCCTCCATTTTTTCCAGTTGCTTTATCATCTGAATATTTTTTAGACAAATTTTCAAAACTTTCTCCATTTTTGATTTTAGTTAATATACTATCTGCCTCTTTCTTTAAAGCTTCTTTTTTATCCTTACTTACTTCTTTTTTATTTTTGTCTAAAGTCGATATAAGTATCTGAGAAGCACTTACTTCTTCTACATTAAAATCCTTCTTATGACTTGTATAATAAGCTTCCATATCAGTATCACTTATATTTATTCTATCTTCAAAGACCTTTTTATTTTTATCTATGGCTAAATCTTTAGATATTTCTTGTTTTAAATATTCTTTATCAATACCTGCTTTGTCCATTTTTTCTTTATAACTAGCATTCAAATTCATTTTTTCTTCTAGTTCTTGATATTTTGAGTCTACTTCACTTTTACTTGGAGTTAATCCTTTATCCCTAGCCTCTTGATATAAAAGTTCATTATCCACCATAAACGATATTATAACATTTTCTAATTTATTTCTACCTTTTTTATCCAAAGTTTTTTCTAATTCATCTAAAGACTGACCATTTATATAATTATTAGTAGCAGATAAAACTGCTTTCGTTTTTTTATACTGTTCTTTTGTGATTTCCACATCATTTACTTTTGCTAAACTTTTATTGCAACCAACCATCATCAAAGATAGTATTCCGACCATTCCTATATAAAGTTTTTTATTCAATATACCTGCACCTCACTCATTTTTATTCTCAATTTTTAAAATTTCAATAAATATTCTTATATTTTAACTACTCTAAATTACGTAACCAATAATTTTTTGGTATTTGATTTTGGTCTACTGCTGCAAATTCATAACCTTCATCTGATAAGAATTTTAAAACTGAATCTAACGCCTCTGTACTTTGTTTTTTCTCATGCATTAAAACTACTAATTGGTCTTTATCTTCACCTTTTTTATTCTTAATATTACTTTTTACATTTTGTACAATTTGAGCAGAGTTTGACTTCCAGTCTTCTGTATCTAAATCCCAATCCCAAATCTTATATCCAGCATCAATTAAAGCTTGATAAGAAGCCTGTGGTGTATATGGCTTACTTCCATAGGGTATTCTTATTACTTTTGAATGTTTACCAGTTATCTTATAAAAAGTTTGGTCATTTGTATCAAATTCCTCTTTTGCTGATGTACTAGTAACATAAAGCTTATGAATATCGTGTGATACACTATGAAATCCTGCTGTATTCCCATTTTTAATTATATTTTTAACTTGCTGTGGATATTCCTTCATATTTCCATCTATCATAAAAAAAGTTGCTTTAACATTATATTTATTTAAAGTTTTTATCATCTGGTCAGTAAATTTAGACGGACCATCATCTATAGTTATGTATGCTACTTTTCCAGAACTTTTACTTGGCCCTTTGCTAACTTCCGTTGCTGTATTAGACACTATATCCGTAATAGTAGAACTTGACAACTTTATATTTCTACTAATTTCATCTTCTTTCATATTTAAAGAGCTAACGCGTATACCAAGCACTATAAAAGCCAGACACACTACAATAGCACTTAAAAGCAAATACAGTTTCTTTCTATTTATTTTTTTCTTTTTATTTCTCATAGTTCGACCTCCAATATTACTATATTTTTACATTTATATTGTTGTAGTATTTTATACCAAAAATTTACACTACATATATATAGACGTTGAACTTCGACAAAAAGTTTTACTTAATTTTTAAAATTTGTTATTTTGATGATTATTATGCTGTATAATTTCTGTATAATTGTATAGAATGTTGAAAATTGAGTATTATATAGTGTTTTTTACAATTAATTCTAGTTAAAATGTCATTTATAAGTTTTAAAATTTATGATTTTTTTATAGATTAGAAATATTAAATAAAAAATAAATACTAAAACCATGCTATATCACATTTTTAATACATATATTATATATTTATATCAGCTAATTTTTGTTATCAAATAAAAATTCCTAATCTTATTCACAAACCACTACATTAATCAGGTAATGTTTTCTATTTAATACAATATCCTATTATCTATAATGGAAAGATTTAATTTTCATAAAATTATGTATACTATTTGCTATATAAACATCACTTAGTTTGGTAAAAAAATACTTAAAAATAAAGTATTTTAAAGCAAATAATTTTTTAGATGTTTAATTTTGTATTCCAAAAATTAAACATCTAAAAAAGTGTCTCAAAATGAACTTTTTAGTTAATGAGACACTCTTTTTTGTATGAAATCAAATATATTTTTATCATTTTAACAATGAAAAAAGGCTTATCTGTACTGAGACCCAAAAGTTGGACTTTATACAGGAATGGAATTTTCATTCCTGTTTTTTTACTTTATGTAACTTTAGATTCATATTCAAGTCTATATTTAACAGGGCTACGCCAATTTAATTTTTCTTTAATTCTTTTGTTATTATAATAGTAAATATATTCTGTTATAGCTGTCTTTAATTCGTTGAAACTTTTATATGTTTTTCTATAATACATTTCTTGCTTCATTATTCCAAAGAAATTTTCCATAGGAGAATTATCAAGGCATGTACCCTTACGAGACATACTTTGAAATATTTTATTTTTCTTAAGTGTTTTGCCATACTTATTCATTTGATATGCCCAACCTTGGTCTGAGTGAAAAGTTCTTCTATAAGGACAATCTTTTGTAATATTGATGGTTTCATTTAAAGCATCACTTATTGATTTAAAATTAGGTCTATCTGAGATACTAAATGATAAAACTTCTCCATTAAACATATCTAAAAATGGATCGAGATATGCTTTTTTTATAATTAAATTTCCATTTTTATCAGTAGTATATATTTTAAATTCTGATGTATCAGTTGTTATTTTCTGATGTGGAATTGATGTTTTAAATCTTCTATTTATTTTATTATTTTTTACCTTACCAATTGTACCTTTATAGGAATTATATTTACGTAATTTACGAGAAAATGCTATGCATTTAAGTTCTAATTTTCTCATAATACGTCTAACTTTCTTTTGATTAATAAGGATACCACTATTTTTTAATGTAGCTGTAATTCGGCGATAGCCATATCTGCCATTGTGTTCTTTAAAAATAGACATGATTTTTTCTTCAATATCTTTATCTGGATTTTCAATATCAAATCTCTTCTGGCAATACATATATGTTGATTTAGGAAATTTAGTAGCTTCAAGAAGAATGGAGAGTTTAAAGTCCTTACGAAGATCATAAATTACTTTTGCTTCGTATTGTTTTTTAACCTTTCGGGAACATTCATCCCTGAAGCACGCAACTTTTTTAGAAATGCAAGCTCCGCTTTTAAAAGTTTATTTTCATATTCTAATTCTTGTTCTCTTGTTAATTTATTTTTTTCTTTAGTGTTTTTGTTTTTATTCATTGATGGTCTTCCTTTCGTTTTAGACAAGGCATCGACACCACCATGTAAAAGTTTTTGTTTCCATATTGCTATAAGTGTACTATTGTTCATTCCAAAATGGTTAGCGACTTCTTGTGCACTAGATTTAGTTGTTATCATATAGTTTATAACATCTAGCTTGAACTGTATAGTATAAAAAGTATTTTTATTTTTTCTTTTTAGTCCATCCTCTCCTAATGTATTATACGTATTAACCCATCTTTCAACTTGAGAATGGCTAGCAACTCCATATTGTTTTGCTATTGAAGCATATCCTCCTTCTCTATTTAAATAGGACTTAACTACTTTTAATTTGAAATTAAAATCGTATTTAGCCATATAGAAACACCCCAATCATTAGATTTTTAGTCCAACAATTGGGGTGCAGTACAATCTCTATTTTGAGATAGCCACTTTTATTTTTTAAATAATTATAAAGCATTTGTAAACTACTTAGACTATCTTTTTATCCCTTTAGTCATATAAGCATACACTGGTAATCCGATAACCGTTATTATAAGACCTCCTATAGATATCATAGTAGTTTTCATACCTGCAAAACATAATTGATTAACTACAACAAATATACCACTTGCTATAGCTATTATTGGAACAATCGGATATAATGGTACTTTATACTCTCTTGGTATATCTGGATGAGTCTTTCTAAGTTTCATTACTCCTATAAATGTTAATACATAGAATATCCAAGTAGCAAATACAGCTAAGTCAGTTAATAAATTAAATTGACCCGATAAAGCATATATAGATGCAATAACAGATACTAATGTTATAGCGTTTGCTGGAACTTGAGCAGAATTTAATTTAGAAAATATACTATATTTTGGTAAAGTCTTATCTGTAGCTAAAGTATATGCCACCCTTGAACCAGTTAGTAAAAATCCATTTAATGCTCCGAACACTGAAATTAATATACCTACGGATATTATTTTTCCACCTATTGAACCAAATATAACTTCAGCAACTGCTGATGCAGGAGAAGCATAATTTGCTAATTCATTAGCTGGTAATACCCAAAGATATGCTAAGTTTATTATAAAATAAACAGCCATAACAACTGATAATCCACCTATTATAGCTTTTGGAAGGTCTTTTCCAGGATTCTTCATTTCTCCAGCTAAAGTCCCAACATTCATCCATCCATCAAATGCAAATAATATAGCAATTAAAACTTGACCTAATACACTCCCTAGACTTAATCCTTCACCAACTATAGGTGTAAGTATTGGATTATCTCCACCACCTTTAATAAATCCAACAATCATTATTAAAATAAGTGGTATTAATTTACAAATTGTAGAAACTGTCTGTATAACTCCTCCAGTTTTTGAACCTAGCATATTAAGCCCTGCAACTATTACTATAATTCCAATTGCTATTGGAAGTAACAGTGATGGACTACCAATTAGCGCTGATGCTTGTTCTCCAAATATAACACCTAATGCTGCCACCATCCCAGGATAGAATAATACAGTTTGCATCCATCCAGTTAAAAAACCTAATTTTTCTCCATAAATTTCTTTTATATATACCATCATTCCACCAGTCTTTGGTATCGCAACTGATACCTCTGCAGCTGTAAGACCAGCTGTTATAGTTATCATTCCAGCTATTAACCACGCCAATATACCAAGACCTGGAGCTCCTCCAGTTAATGTATAGACTGCTTGTGGTTTAAAAAACACACCAGCTCCTATAACGGAACCAACAACAGTTGATAATGCTGCTGATACGCCAAGAGTCTTTTTTAGTTCATTACTTCCCATTTTTTCCTCCTACTTAATCCTATTTAATTTTAATTTCATAGTTAAATAATCACATATTATGCCAATATTATAGAAAAACAGTTTTATTATCTATTAAAATAAACTATACTCAACTTTTGTAATCTTTTACTTTTATTCTAGTTCAAAATATTTTAAAAAATTATAAATCCAAATGTAATAATATTTCGTAAAAGTAAATATATTTTTTATACTGTATAATATATATTGTATATTTATAACACTAAAAATACATTATAACTATTAAGTTGAAATCATTCTAAATTTTTTGCAATAAAATTTCACTATTTTTCAAAAACATTTTGACTTCTTTCTGTAACTTTCTATTCTTAATGTCTTTTACATAATAGTATGATTTTTGCTTGTTTTATAGTCTATTTTATAGTAATAAATAATTTGACAATTTATTATAACCCAATTTAAACCAGAAATCAAAACTAATATTTTATTTTTTATTTAAAAATGAAATATTATGTTTGAAAACTCCTTTTATATGTTGAAATATAAATATATTTTTTAATAAAACCCACGATTTTCATTCATATTTTTAATATAAAAATTATTTTCATATTATTATCCTTAAATATAATTAGATAATTATATTTTTTCTAAAATAAATAATGTACTACAATTATTTTATTAATAAATTATATATATAGTTAATTTTAGCAAGTAATTTAAATATTATTCTATAAATCGAAAATATAAAATAAGAAAATATACCACTTTTTATTAAAAGCGGTATATTTTCTTATTTTCCATCAATCTATCTTATTCTATTTTCTTCTTTTAAGTAATTCTTTTTTTATTTCATCAATTTCAACATCTTTTTCTATCATTAAAACCAATGTATGATATACTAAATCGCTAATTTCATAAATGAGTTCACTTTTATCTGTATTCTTTGATGCTATAATTACCTCACTGCTCTCTTCACCTATTTTTTTAAGAATCTTATCTATACCTTTTTCAAAAAGATAATTAGTGTAAGAACCTTCAACCGGATTACTTTTTCTTTCATTAATTAAATCATATAATTCTTTCAATATATTTTTTTGTACTTCAAACTCCATTTTAGCAGTATCATCAAATAAATCTCTATAAAAACAAGAATAATTTCCTGTATGACAAGCTACACCAGTTTGTTCAACAAAAAGTAGTATAGTATCTACATCACAATCATAAGACATCTTAACCACTTTTTGAGTATTACCAGACGTCTCACCTTTAACCCAAAGTTCTTGTCTACTTCTACTAAAATAGCAAGCCACTTTATCTTTTAAGGTTCTCCTTATAGCATCTTTATTCATATATGCTAACATCAGTACATCTTTACTCACTACCTCTTGAACAACAACAGGAACTAACCCTTTATCATCAAATTTTACACTTCTTATAAATTCTTCTACTTCATCACTGTATACATTGTTACATTTATTATCCATCTTTCTAATCTCCTTTTAGGTATTTAACTTATAATCTTACTTCTACACCCATGCTTTTTAAATATTTCTTTAAATCATTTATTTTTATCTCACCAAAATGAAAAACAGATGCTGCTAAAATTCCATCTACATCAGACTTTTTAACTGCCTCATAAAAATCTTCCATTTTTCCAGCACCTCCAGATGCTATGACAGGTACATTTACTAAAGAAGTTATTTTTGATAATAATTCTATATCGTATCCATTTTTCATTCCATCTTCATCCATGCTATTTACAACAATTTCTCCTGCCCCAAGTTCTACGCCTTTAACAGCCCACTCAATTGCATCCAGATTAGTCTTTTCTCTTCCACCTTTGATATATACACTCCATGAACCCTCTTCATTTTTCTTTGCATCTATCGATAAAACAACACATTGTGCTCCAAATTTTAATGAAGCTTCTCTTATTAATTCAGGATTTTTAACTGCTGATGAATTTATAGAAACTTTATCAGCACCTTTTCTTAAAATATCAGTAAAATCTTCTAATTTATTCACTCCTCCACCAACACAAAATGGTATATTTATATTTTCTGCAACTTTTGTCACAAATTCTAAGGATGTCTTTCTCTCTTCATTTGATGCAGTTATATCATAGAATACAAGTTCATCTGCGCCACAATCACTATAAAATTTTCCAAGTACTTCTGGACTGTCAACATCTACTATATCTTTGAATTTTTTTCCTTTTACAACTCTTCCATTTCTTACATCTAGACAAGGTATTATTCTTCTAGTAAGCATAATCGTTGTGCCTCCTTAAAATCTATCTTTTTATCATAAAGTGCCTTACCTATTATTGCACCATATAAGTTCATATCTTTCAGTCTTTTTACATCCTCTATAGAAGTTACTCCTCCAGAAGCAATAACATTTAATGACGTTTCCTTTGCTATTTTTTCATATATATCAAAATTTGGACCTTGCAACATCCCATCTTTTGATATATCTGTATAAACAATAGTTTGCACACCTATCTTTTCAAGTTGTTTACATAATGTTAAGGAGTCTACATTACTTAAAACTTCCCAACCTCTAACTGCTACCTTTCCATCTTTAGCATCTATAGAAACTACAATTTTATTTTTATATTCATTGACCAATTCTTCAACCAAATTTAAATTTTCAATAGCTATACTACCTAATATCACTCTAGTAACACCAGCATTTATTAAACTTTTGACTTTTTCCTTATCTCTAACTCCACCACCAACTTGAATAGGTATATCTATATTGTTTGCTATATCCTCAATTATTTTGGTATTTACACCAAATTCACTTCTAGCTCCATTTAAATCTACTATATGTATGTATTCTGCTCCTTCATTTTTCCATTTATATGCTACTTCTAATGGATTATCATAATATACATTTACTTTGTCAAACTCTCCTTGAGTGAGTCTTATACATTTATTATCTTTTATATCTATTGCTGGAAATATTATCATTTTATCATCTCCCCATATGCTCTTAATATATTTAAACCTACTTCTCCACTTTTTTCAGGATGAAATTGTATACCATATACATTACCTTTTCTAACAATAGCAGGAATTTTCTTTTCATACTCTGAAAATGCAATTAGTTCGTCATTTGATGAATTTGCATAATATGAGTGAACAAAGTATACATAGTCATCTTCGTTTATATACTTAAGTATATCATCATTTGCCTTACTAAATTTTAGATTATTCCATCCCATATGTGGCACTTTTAAACTTATATCCAGTTTATCAATACTTCCTTTTATAAGCCCTAATCCTTCATATTCTCCATACTCATAACTTTTTTCATAAAGCAACTGCATTCCTAAACATATACCTATCATAAATTTCCCCTTAGAAACATGTTGTTTTATTATCGTTATCAAGCCTAGTTTATCTAAGGCACTTATAGAATCTCTAAAAGCTCCAACTCCTGGAAGTATAAGTGAATCAGCATTCTTTATCTCATTTATATCACTAGAAATTTTAGTTTCTATTCCAGCTTTTCTGAAACCTCTAGACACAGAATCTATATTTCCAAGACCATAGTCTACTATTATATTCATTCTACAAAACCCCCTTTGAAGATACTATCTCATTAGAAACTATTTCACTACCTTCTTTTAAAGCTCTTGCAAATGCTTTAAAGATACTTTCTATCTTATGATGGTCATTTTCTCCATATAAAAGATTAATATGTAGTGTTACTCTAGATTCATTTACAAAAGCTCTGAAAAATTCTTTAAAACATTGAGTACTCATACTACCAATCATTTGAGTATCAAATTTAGCGTTAAATACAAGATATGGTCTATTGCTTATATCTATTGCTACCATTGATAGAGATTCATCCATAGGTATATAGATATTAGAATATCTTCTTATTCCTTTTTTATCACCTAGAGCATTTTTAAATGCTTCACCTATAGCTATACCTATATCTTCCACACTATGGTGGTCATCTACATATGTATCCCCTTTACAAAGCACTTTTAAATCGAACTTGCCATGAAATGCCATTAAAGTAAGCATATGGTCTAAAAATCCTATTCCAGTATCTATTTCAGATTTACCAGAGCCATCAACATTTAGTTCCACTGAAATCTGTGTTTCAAGAGTATTTCTTTCTATCCTCCAAATTCTCATACCTATTTCTCCTTTTCCAAAATGTCTCTTATAGCATCTATAAATATATCATTTTCTTCTTTATCGCCAATTGTAACTCTATAATAATTTTCTAACTTTCCACCAAATTTTCTTATTAAAACTCCTCTATCAATAAGTTTTTGTGATAAATTTTCGATTTCAGAATAAAATAATATAAAATTTGCTTGTGATTTATATGCCCTAATTCCTATACTAAGCATTTCTTTATATAAAACTTCTCTTTCCTCTTTTACTTCCTTTATATAATCCTTTACTATATCTTTATTTCTAAGTGCTCTTGTAGCAATAAAATCTGATAATGAATTTAAATTATATGGAGGTCTTACCTTTTCAACAGAATTTATTAAACTACTATTAGATAACATATATCCTGTTCTTATTCCAGCCAATCCAAATGCCTTTGACAAAGTTCTAAGAACTATTAGATTTTCATATTTAAAAACGTCACTCAACATGCTTTCTTCACCAAAATCCATATATGCTTCATCCAAAACTACTAGGCTATCAGTTGAATCTAAAAGCTTTATTATATCGTCCTTCTTTAGTATTGTTCCAGTTGGATTATTAGGATTGCATACAATTACTATCTTTGGATTATTTTCCTTCACTTTTTCAATTACATTATCTATATTTATAACTAAATTTTCATCACTTTCAACACCTATAAATTTAGAACCATTTATTTGACTATATATAGAATACATACTAAAACTTGGAGAGAAACTCAATATTACTTCATCTTTATCTACAAAAGTATGTATTATTAAATCAATTATCTCACTTGAACCGTTTCCTACTAGAAGGTTTTTCTTACTTACTCCAGAAATACTTATGTAATCTATTATAGATTCTTTTAAATCACTATAAGAATCTTCAGGATATAAATTTAAATCTATATCACTATCTGAAATCTCTTTAATAAGATACTTAAACAACTTCCTACTTCCTTCGTTTGCATCAAGTTTTACTTTACAGTTTACGTGATTTGGTTCATACCCCTTTAACTCTCTTATACTTTCTTTTTCTCTCAATTTAAACCCCTCCTTATAAATCTCAGTTGTATTTTAGTTATCGAGTCCTTCAAATAAACGAATTATATTTTGAATTTGTTCATATTTAAATCTATAACTAGCTCTATTTGATATAATTCTAGCACTTATATTGCATATATCTTCTAATATTTCAAGACCATTTGCTTTAAGTGTATTGCCAGTCTCAACAATATCTACAATTACATCTGATAGTCCTACTATTGGAGCCAGTTCTACAGAACCATTTAATTTTATTATTTCAATTTTTTGACCCTTCTCTTTAAAATACTTTTTTGCTATATTGGGATACTTTGTTGCCACTTTTAGATACTCATCTTCTCTATATATGCTATCTCCTTTTAATCCTGCTACAGCAAATTTACACTTACCAAAACCTAAATCATATATTTCATATACATCTGTCTCATTCTCTAAAATAGTATCTTTACCTGCTATACCAAGGTCAGCGACTCCTTTTTCAACGTATGTAACTACATCTGATGGTTTGACATGTATATATATGATTTTATTTTCTTCATCTTTAAAGATTAGTTTTCTTGTATCTATGTCTATACTATCTCCCAAACCCATTTTTTTTAATTTTTTAAATGATTCTCCTTCAATTCTTCCTTTTGCCAGTGCTATAGTCAAATAATCCAAAATAATCGCTCCTTTTCAATCTTATTTATATACATACTTCATTAGTTCATCAACACTTAATGTAAATCCAATAGCCGGAATTTCTTTTCCATATTCTTTAGTTAAAGAATCATATCTTCCACCACTAAGAATTTCTTTATATGAATTTGGGTAGTATCCTCTAAACATAATACCTTCATAATAGTCAAGCATTGTAACCATTGATAAATCGAATCTAGCCTTATCCAAAAAATTACATTCCTCAATTAAATTATTCACTTGCTTTAATTCTTCAAGAGCTTGCTTCATCTTATTATTACAATAGAATTTTTTTGATTTTTCAATAACGTTGTATAAATTTCCTTGTAAACTTAAAATATTTGAGAATAATTCTTTTACTTCACTCTTAATTTTTAGCTCTTCAATATATACTTTTAATTCATGAGTGTTCTTCGTATATAGTAAATTTTTAATTTGATTTTCACAATTCTTATTTAAATTTAATTCCTCTAACAAACCATGAATATACTTACTACTTCCAACCTCTAAGATAAAATTATTATTGTATTTTTCAAGTATCTTAAGAGCTAATTTTACTACTTCTCTATCTGCTTCTACAGAAGATTCTCCTAGATACTCGCAACCTATTTGTCTTATTTCTTTTATTCCAACAGTATTTTTATTTTTATATATTGACGAATTATAAAAAAGCTTAAGCTTTAAACCATCTTCCCATCTTGGTACAAGGCTTTTTATTATACTTGTAGTTATGTCAGCTCTAAGTACCATTACTTTTCCATTTACAACCTTTACCATAGATTCTTCTGGAATTTTATTGTTTATAGTTGTAAATTCATCGTATTCTTCAAACAATTGTGGCTCTATTTGAAAATATTCTTCATCTAAAAAAAGTTTATCTATTTCTTTTTTTAATTTATATCTTTTTTTAGAATAAATAACTTCATCTTCAATCCTCAAAAACTTCATCTTCTCACCCTCTTCATTAAAATTACTCTTACATTTGTAAATTTAAAACAATAAAAAACCATATAGGCTTTATACCTATATGGCTATAATTTTCTCTTAAAATTACTTCCCATCATAGATACAAGACCAATTACACTAAAAACAGGGCTTGTGTCTATGAATTAATTTCATATTACAATCCCTTTAATCTATGATGATGGTGATGATTTAATTTTGTATTTAATTTTGCTATATTTAATCTCACCATGATAATTTCCTCCCAAATAATTTTTATTAATATTCTAAATTTACAGTATTTTTATTACCATTAATAATAATATACTTTTCAAAAATTGGCAATAGTTATTTAGAAAATTGAATAAAATATTTTATATGTAACTTTTGTTTATACAGTTAAAAATTTAATCCTCACTTAAATTGGAAATTTTATGTATAAAAAATGAAATTTCGGGAAAAATTGTAATAATTTAAAAAAACTTATTAAAATATAGTATAATAAGTATATCTTAATGTAAAGGGATGATTTTATGTATAAATATGATGACTATGTGAATTTAACAAATGATTTAGATTTACCTGTAGAAATTAGAAATAAATGTGTCAGAATTGTTAGTGTTTCAGAGAATTTAGAGGATATAATTATAGTACATAAATTCAAACTATATGTAGTAAATGAAAAGTACATTAAAGGAGTCATGGAATAGACATTTTGAATGGACTATTTTTATCAAAAATTTATTATAAATAGAATTTAATATTTATAATAATAATAAGGAAACTGTCTTATTATAGAAGATATAATCTATATAAGACAGTTTCATTTTATTCATTGTAGAATTTTAGTATCAATTAATCAAATCTTTTAAAACTATAAAACATACAATAAAACTGCTAAAAAGTGAAATAAAGAGCCTATCATAATAAAAATGTGAAATATTTCATGAAATCCAAATTCAGGACTTATATTAGGTTTCTTAATTATATAAATAATCGCACCTATAGAATAAGATGTACCTTCCATAATTAATAATCTAAGACAATCCTTAGGAATTGAATTGAACGCATTTATATCGAAAACAATAGCCCAACCCATAAGTAAATATATACTCGTAGACAACCATCTAGGTGCATCCATCCAAAAGATTTTTATTATTATGCCAATAAAAGCAACTATCCATATTGCTGCAACAAATATTATGCCCTCTTTTTTTTCCATAAAATTCAGACATATTGGTGTGTAAGAGCCAGCAATCAATACATAAATCATTGCATGGTCTACTTTTCTAAAAAATAATTCTTGTTCTGGCGTTCCCTTTAAAAAATGATAATACGAACTTGCACTATATAAAGCAATTAGTGACAGTCCAAATATCGATACAGATACTATCATCAAAAGAGAAGTTTCCTGTAATGATACAGATTGAAAAACTAAAATTATAGTTGCTAAAAGAGATAAACAAGCACCTATAAAATGAGTTAAACTGCTTATTGGGTCTCTACCCTTTAAAAAAAATTGATACATTTCGTCCTCCTACAATTATGTATTTTAAAAATCACATTCATTAATATAGTTTTCATTACTATATTATATATTTAATTATACCACTTTACGTTTTTTTTACAAGTCTTAATATTGTTTTACTTTCTAATTTAGTGTATTATATATATTACGGAGGTAACATATGATGAATAATGAACTTAATACTATAATACTAGAAACACTAAATAATGCAGATATAACCTCAAATGATATTCCCTCTATTGACTTATATATGGATCAAATTATTTCTCTAATTGACAATAAGCTTTCTGCCAATAAAAGATTTGAGAGTGACAAAATTCTTACAAAAACCATGATAAATAATTACAGTAAAGAGGGATTAATCAAACCAATTAAGGGAAAAAAGTATACTAAAGAACAAATTTTACAAATGATAATTATTTATTCGCTGAAAAATACACTTACAATACAAGAAATTAAAAGAATCTTACATGGTGTGTATGAAAAAGACGATTTCAATGAAAAAGACTTAGTTGCATGTTACGAAAAATTCATATTGATAAAAGAAAATCAAAGAAAGAATATACCAAACTTTATAGAGTCTAATTTTGAAAATATCAGTATAAACCCAGAAAATAAAGATGATTTGCTGATAGCCTTACTAAGTCTAACTTCAATGGCTGACCAATTAAAAAATATTTCAGAAAAATTAGTAGATATATATTTTCCTGAGACAGCCAAAAAATAATTTTAATAAAGTAAGACTGAAAATAAATATTAAAATACAATATTACTTAAATCAATTTTTATTGTATAAAATATAATTTTCAGTCTAAATACTAATACTTTCTATTTTCAATTCTTCCAATAATCTTCATTTTAAAGTTCTACAAATTTAATTTTATTCTATTTAAGTTTTGACAATGTGAACAATTTAAATTAACTTGGATTTGTTTATATCCTATGAAAACGGCTTGTTTTAATGTACCAGTGCCATCATCTATCATAACTACATTGTCTTTTATTTCTACACAGAAATTATTTTCTTGATTACACCAATAACAATCATACTTTTCACTACTTTTTTCTTCTCGCATGATTCTCGCCTCCTTCAATATAAGTTTCTACATTAAAAGAGGTTTTTCCTTTATATTTTTGATAAAATATTATAACTAGAACTTCATATCATCTATTATACCATCTATTTTTTCAGACGCTTTTTCTATTGCACTTTGTCTTTCCTCTTCACTAGTTCCAGTTCCATCTACCAATAATTCATCAAATTTTTTAATTCCTATAAACTTCATGATACTTTCCACATAATTTAACCCTTTATTCATAACTGGTTTTAACACCCATGGTATGTGTCCACCCGAAGATTGTATATACACCATACTTCTATCAATATCATTTAAAATTCCTTGTGGTTTATCATTACCTTCAAAGGATATAGTTTTTCCATCTTGAATTATACAGTCTATATATTCTTTAAGTGGTGCTGGAAAAGATAAACTCCACATAGGTGCTGCTATTACATATACACTTGCACTCACAAATTGGTCACAAAGATTTCTAATCTTTGTAAGCTCTTTTCTATCCTTATCATCTAGATTCTTAGCATTTTCTTCACTAACTATGCTGTTTCTCTTTTCAAAGTACTGATATTCAAGTCTTGGTATATGTTCTTTATAAAGGTCTATCTCTTCAACTTCGAAATCCTTGTTTTTTTCCATAAATTTATTTATAAATTTTCTTGCTACAGTTTTACTTGAAGACAAGTCTTCAGGCTTTGAATTTACATTTATATATAATAATTTTTTCTTCATAAGCTCACTCCTAAGATTATTTTATATTATTATTTCACAAATATACCCATTCTATTCTTTTGTTGAATTATAAAATAATTATTATTGTAGAATGTAGACTTATATATTTTGATATACATAATTTCTACTTTTTTATTATTTATACTCTCACCTAAATAAGTAACACTTACATTTTCTATACTTAAAATTAATAAACTTAATAATCCTATGATAATAATCTCTTATTCCACATACTTAATATAATCATCAGTACTACAAAAACTAAGATTAAAATACATAAAAATGAGCTTATTTTTTCTGTCTATGAAAATTTAATTCAATATGATTTAGACACTTAAATTTTGAGTTAATTCAATTGCTTACTAACCACTGTATCTAAGTATCCATCCTTAAGATTTAATACAAAATTAGATATTTTAGAAAATAGTTTAACATCTGTAGCACTATAGTATATATTTTATTTTTTGTAAGCATATTAACTAAAATATAATATATTTATTTTATAAAAAAGTGTGAAGCCTCGTAATTTGTTAATTACTAAACCTCACACTTTTATTATATTTTATATTTAAACTATATACTAAATGCTCGTCCATTATCAATACCACTAAATCCAAAGTAATCTAACACTGTTGCTCCTATATCCGATAACGTACTAAGCTCTCCTATATAACCCGGCACCATATTATTTTTATATATTAAAACTGGCACTTGCTCTCTAGTGTGCTGACTATGTCCTATCAGAGGGTCATTACCATGATCAGCCATTACAATCAGTATATCTTCATCATTCATAAGTTCAATGACTTTGTTAATATTTTTATCTGATATCTTAAGAACCTCTATATACTTATCTACATCTTGTTGATGACCTGCTAAATCAGTTTCTTGAACATTTAGGCAAAAAAATCCTTCTGTATTGCCTCTAAGTTTTTCTATTAATTTCCCAAATACTTGCTCTGTATCAACACCAGGCAAACTTACTCCATAATCATTTTGTACTATGTCCGCGACTTTTCCAAATAGATATACGCCTATATTATTTTTTCCTAGTACTGTTGGCACTTGTGTATTAGAATCTACTCCATACCCTAAATGAACAACACTATATCCTCTGTTATATACGCCACTCTTAGGAGCATCAATTCCTGCATAGATTTTACTTTTTTCTACATATGCATCTAGTATATTCTGTAATGTTATACCTTCTCCTCCAAAAGTGATTACCCTTGAAGTATATACATTATCTCTAACTATTTTTCCAATTTTCTTAACATCTTCAAAACTGATTAAATCAAGCGCAGATGTAACATTATATACTTGTCCAAGATCTGTTTCCAAGTTATCTCCTATAGTTACACACTCATTTACAACTAATATTTTTACACCTTTACCATATTCTCTAACTGAATAACCATGTTTTTTTAATTCCGTTTTGACCTTATCTCTAACAAATGAAAAAGCCTCTTTTAATGGTTTTTTTGGTTTTGATCCCATTATTTCTTGATGACCATAGAACGTATCTGCCCCAAAATGCATTAAATTAGCCTTTCCGAATTTTGCAGTCTTTGAAAATTTCATATTACCAACTTCTATATTAGCAGAATTACATATACCTAACTTCTCAAGTGTAGGTAAATTTACGCTTCTATATCCTATTATATGCTTAAATGTGTTAGACCCTACATCCTTTACTCTAACTTCCTTTGTATCTTTCATCTCTCCAATTCCAAATCCATCTAAAACTATAACAATAAACCTTCCCATATTTAATATAGCTCCTTTTTTCTACCTAAGCTATCATAGATTGCTTCTAATCTAGGCGTATTCTTGCCAATACCACTGACTATCGCTACATCACTTCTTGTAACGAAGATTTGTGTTCTAAAATTCATTATTACAGTAGCCCCAACTTGATGATTTCCTTTTACTTCAAAGTAATAATCTATGTTTTCTGGATTATTATATAACGTTTCTACAATATGTTCATTGTACACATCATCCACTATTAACGCATTTTTCATATGTGACCTTCTATAGTGTCCTCCTCCATAGACATATGCTGTATTTTTAAGATTATGAGATATTTCTGATACATATAACATACATAGCTTTTCTTCTAGATTTTTTACTGAATGTAGTGGTGTACTTCCTGTAAGAGCATGACCTGGCTCACCATGAGTACCTCCATGCTTATCTATTAAGCTCATATTATATACAGATGTTAATGATGGCATATTCATTTGATTTATCTTAATATTAAATTGTGTTTCTATTATCTGTTTTGCCTTTTTAATAGTAGAAATATTATTCGTTTCTATTATACTTTGCTTCTTGCTATCAAATAAAAAACATGGAAATGCAGTAAGACCTTCGATTTCTATATACTCAAGCTTTAATAATTCCACCATAATTTCTTTAATATTATCTATTTTGAATCCACCATACTGTAACGGATATATTGTATCCTCTTCTTCAACAAATCTAATGAGTATTTTTTGTGTTGTGTTCAACTCTTTGCATACATTATTTATTTGTATTGCTTTTTCTAAAGAAAATATAGTTATTACTTCTGGTCTTACATCTTTAATTAATTTCTTTAATATGTATTTTGGAGTTTGTACTAGATGACCTACATGAGAAACTTTTACTCCATTCCTATGCATTATTAATGCTTCTTTTATATCTACTGCTACTACACCTTCATATCCTATCTCTTGCAATTTAGCTGCTATGTATGGGTTTCTTCCTATTTGCTTAGTCATTTGATATAGTTTAATTCCATATTTGCTGGCTTTTTCATATATTTTACTAGCATTTTGTATTAACATATCCATATCTATAACATAAGTATCTGGAAGTATTTTTCCCTCTTTATGTAGCTTTATAGAATAGTCTACAAGATTTTTATTATCCTTTAGTGTCTGTTTTAAGAACATTTTCTTCCCTCTCTCTGTTAAATTCATATGGTTATTTATTTATTTTTACGTTATTTATTGATTCTTCAAGTATTCTAAGTACCGTATCCTCTCCACTTCTAAGAGGATTTATTCTTATCATTTTCTTAGATAATAGGGGATTGTAGCTTCTAAAAGTTCCCGATAATCTATAAAACATGGGTACAAATTCATACTTAGATTCTGCACCTACTGGATTTGGTGCTGCACCTAACTTTTCTGCCTCCTCTAAAACTTTATCTGCAATTTCTTCTTCTAATTCCACCAATACAACCTTTGATTGTGCATTTGCGATAAATGCATTACTTACACCTTCAACTTCCTTATTTAGCAGTCTCTTGACTATATTTTCACTTACTTCAGCTTGAATTGCTAACATAACTGGAGCATATACTAGTCCTTTCAAAGAATCTATTGCTTCATGCCCTTGTACTTGAAGCCCCCCTGAGTAATTTGTCTCTATTAGTTTATTAATATATTTTTCTTTACCTACTATACACCCTATGCCTTCTGAACCTAATATTTTAAATAATGAAAAACAAGATAAGTCAGCTCCTCCTTCTACTCCAATATAGGGGACTTTCATAACTGCATAGTTATCATCTGTTATTACAGCTATATTTTCATCTACTTCTTTTATAGTTTTTATCACATCTCTAACCTCATATGAATCTTGAGGTTGTTGTCTTGTATATTGAACTATTGCACCTTTTATATCTTCATTTCCTTTTAAAACACGTTTTATATCTTCTAAATCATTAAAATCTGCCTCTACTGTGTCTATACCTAGCATATCTATGGATACACTTGTTGTTGGATATACTGGTGCTTTGTGTATAAGTACTTTATTTCCTCTTTTTATAGATGAATAAAGCGCTGTTCTTATAGACATCGTACCTGCACCTCTCACTAACATAGCTTTTTCTGAATTAAAAAACTTTGCTAGTACCTTTTCCACCTTGAGAGTCATTTTTGGTTTATTCAAACCCTTTACAACACCTAAATCACCTCTAGTTAATATTTCATCTCCCTTAAACTCCTTTGTTATTTCATCTATAAGTCTAAATTGTAACTGTGTAGCTTCCTTTAATGATATACTTTTTAACGGATAAGTTTTCATGCTGTATCTCCTTATTTAAATAATTGTTTCGGATTTTCTACTAATATCTTAGTTAGACTATTTTCTTTAACTCCACGTTCTCTTAACATAGGTATAAACGTTTCAAATAAATAATTGTATCCTATTCCACCCTTATACTTAAGGTGAGATTTTCTAGTTATATCCACTGACAATAATACTCTTTCTTCTAAATTTCGAGCTATTATTTCATACAATAAATCTACTCTTTTATTTTCGTCTAGATAATTAACTTTTCCTATAGTATCAAATTGAACATATATACCTTGGTCTATAAGTCTTAATATATAGTCTAAATCACCACTTAAATCTACATGCCCTATTACTACTTTAGACAAATCAACTCCATAATACTTAAATAGTTGAACCTGTTCCATACCATAGGTTCCTAGTGTTGTATGGGTAGTTATAGGTACACCAGTTTCCATATGGGCTATTGCAGATGCTTCAAAAACTTTTTTCTCTAAATCTGTCATACAATTTTTACTCGTACCTATTTCACCTATGATACTTGCTTTAATATCAGTATCATCTATACCTAAATCAATTTCTTTTATCATTATGTCTGCTAACTCTCTGTTTGTTTTCGAGTTAACCTCTTTCGGTAAAAATGGCTCTTTATAAAATCCTGTGGATAGTAAAAAATTAATGTTAGTTTCTTCTTGTATTTTTTTTATATAATTTAAATTTCTGCCTATACCTATATTTGTTACTTCTATTATATTCCTAACCCCACTTGCATATATTTCTCTCATCTCTTTTATAGTTTCTTCTTGACAATCTAGTTTGCAATCTTCATTTTCTTTAATTCCAGATAAATCTATATACATATGCTCATGACATAATGTAATTCCGTCTACTAGTTTCATAACTTATACTCCCTAAATAATCATAAACTCAGCTATTCTAAATCAAACACTATACTATTTTTTCTTAGCTCATAGTTATCTTTAAAATACCCTTCAAACACCTTGTTTTTACTTATGTTTTGATCAATATATCGCCCTAAATCTAGCATATTTTTTGTCATATTATTATCAAAACTATATAAAACAAACGCAGAACCTAACTCCTTATCAGGAATTGATAGACAATTTGCATTTACCATATTTAATACTCTTATTACCCCCTTATTTGCTTTTTGTTGGAGTATTCTTCCACTATCTGAAAACATACCAACAACAGAATCTCCAATTCCATATGTATCAATATTTTTCTCATAGGATATATATATTGTATTTTTCTTATTAAGCTTATTTAAATTATCAATTAATGTTTCTCTATCACTATATAAATCAATTATTTTTGTAGTAATCTCTACTCTATCAACATTAAACCTTATGTAACTTTCATCCAACCTACTTTTAATAATGTAAATTTCATACTTATTGCTGATTTCCTTTTTTTTAAACACACTAACTGCCTTCTCAAGAACATCCATACTTTGTGCTATAAATCCTATTCCTGCTTCAAAACTTATACCATCAGTAGAATTTTTTCTAAGATTTACTTTCAGTCCCATGCCTTTTGCTAAAAATGAGTATAATTGAACTGATATAGCTGGAGCTAGCACAGATCCCCCTCCATCAGTTCCTACTCCAATATCATTTATACCTAAAAGTACGTTTATTGCTGTAGCACTTGATGACCCTGTCATAAATCTACCAGTCAATGGATTTATAAGTTTTGTATCTACAGCCCTTCCTCCTACTGATTTTTCATCGATTGTATGAAATATAAATCCCTCTTTTTTTAACTTTATTAATATTTCTCTCCCTATACCTTTAGTATCTTTTACACCCATATAATATGGTTTTTTTCCTTGTTCAATCATTTCCACATAATCTAGTATTGCATCTTCATTTACACTTACTACACTTTTACCTATATTATGTATTGCCTTAATTGTTGATTTTCCATATTTCACTACTCTTAACAAGTTAATCATTATATAAACCTCAACTTACAATTTTTTATATATTAAACTTTTAAATATGGGCTGAATAAAATCTTGAGTATAAATCATACCTAAATCTTATCCCAGCCCATCTTATATTAATTATGCTATTGGTGTATATAGACCTATTACAAATAATATATTTAATAATATACCTAATACTATTACAGCTACTGGTCCTACAGCTATCTCAACCAAAGATTTTTTAGCTGTCTTATTTAAAGCATATGCACCAGCTACAAATAAGAATCCTGTTCCCGGAGCTAAGGTATTACCTGCCATCATTGAACCTGCCATGATAGCAATTTCTAAAACTTTATTCATTGCTGTTCTTACATGGTCACCAGATTTTTTTATTCCTGGGAATTTATCAAGCCCTGCAGCAGCTTTTTCTAGTAATAATACCTCTAAAAACATTACTACTGACGCTACTAGAAATGCTACTATTGGATTCCCTATTAAAATTATTCCTACTACAAATACTAGTGTTGTTCCTACTGGTCCATATACGCCTGTAGTTATTGCTGTTGTATATACAAGAGGTATAAAACCTATAGCTCTAGCAAATGCTGCAATAGATGCTTCTGTACTTTTTCCAGCACTCAATAGTTCTAATGATGTTGGATCTCCTGCAAAGAAACTTAGAGAAGTTGCTGCTGCTACAAGTCCACCCATCACTGCTATTACAAATATGTTCTTCTTTATATTTTTTAATCTTTCTGCAAATATACCGACTAAAGCCTGATTGGAATTACTTCCATCACTTTTTTCAGACATAGCAAATGCCAACATCATAAGTACACCTACCAATAAAGCCATTCCATCTGCACTTAACTTAACTGTAACATCTCCTACTGGTATAACACCATATTTTACAGTTATCTGATTTACAAGAGCTATTACTATAAATGTAATTGCTCCCTTACCAAACCCATGTTGATATCCAACAACAATTGCTGGAAATATTGAAAATGCTGCAACTACAGGTGAACCTACACTTCCTAATGCATCTAGGAAAT
This sequence comes from Clostridioides sp. ES-S-0054-01, assembly GCA_021561035.1. Classification (NCBI taxonomy): domain Bacteria; kingdom Bacillati; phylum Bacillota; class Clostridia; order Peptostreptococcales; family Peptostreptococcaceae; genus Clostridioides; species Clostridioides sp. ES-S-0054-01. Next base: position 1,555,062 of record CP067346.1, on the reverse strand, counting down.
TTACTGGTAGCATTGCAAATAAATTTACCACTATTTCAAGTCCATAAACTATGCCTACTCCATATAAAGAGCCTATAACTCCAGACAATATAGTTCCTTTTTTGGAATCTGGACACCATGTTCCTATAATATCTGACCCCAATAATATACTATGTGCCAATATTATTGGTGAGCCTATAGAAAACGGTATCCCAAATCCTATAACTAATCCAAATCCTAATGCAAAACTAGTAGCTGCTAATTCTGCACGTGTCATTCTACCTTCTATGTACTCAGGCATAATAGGTCTTAATGCATCATTAAAAGTTGCTATCCCTTTATTTACTAATATACATGACAGACCTCCTAATGAAGCTGCAACTATATACTTAAATATATTAGCCATATCAACTGTTAAGTAATATATTACTGAAAATATAATTCCTATACATACTAGTAACACAGCCTTTTTAAAAATATCATTTAAATTCTTAGTTTCCACTGTTCGTGTATCCATACAAAACACCTCCCTTTATTATCCTAAGATTTTCTCTAATATAATCTCAATTACTTGTTCTGCATGCTGTGGTGTAAATCCATAAGCTTTCTTTCCTGCCTCTATACCTTTTATGATTTCTTCTTTTGATAACATGCTTCCTGGCATTGAAGCTGTTAAACACATTGGCATACCTAATAAAGCTATAGCCATCGCTAATGCTCCACCCCCACCTGTATTACAGGCTCCAAAATAATAGTCTGCTTGTCCATTTTTCATTGCCATAGCAGCCTCCAAATCACTTTTAACTTCTATTGATACCTTACCCTTAGCTATCTCTTCTATCTTTTTAGCTATCCTATCTTTATCCATTTGTCCACCTACTACTATTTTTAACATACAATATATCCTCCCCAATATATAAATAATTTTTATTTATTACCTACTAATGTACTCAGATGTAACATCATAAATCTTACCTCATTTTCATTAAATTTAATTGGCAATTTTAAATTCATATCATCCCATAGATTCTTTGCTTGTTCATAGTTTTCATTATTTTTAATATCCTCAAACAAAAATGAATCCATTTCGTCAACAATCTTACCTTGTTGTTGTCTAGATATTGCCATTGCAAAGTGAGTAATCATCCTAGCCATATTGTCTGATTCTTTATCAAATCCTTTTGATTCCAATTGATTTATCACATAGATTAAATAGTCTTTAGTACTTTCGTCTATCATTCCTGCATGATATAACATCATAATTCTTGTTTCCATAATCCACCTCTCACTTTTTTGATTAATGTACAATTTTCTGTACTTTAAGTTTAAAAAAATATTCAATATACAGTTTTTTGTACTTTAAGTTTAAAATTTAACTTATACTGTATAGTATAATTTCTTTTTTTTTATTTGTCAAATATTTTCTAACATTTTTTGCTAATTTTCAATTAGTATCTTGGTGATAACCTGCCATCTATAACATCTTGTTGTACCTCTCTCACTTTTTTAGCATCTACAAATTTCTCAATGAATCCCTTTATTCCTAGATTATTTTTATTAATTACAATAACTGCTGTATTTGATTCTTTACTAGTATTACTTTTTAAATCTCTATGCTTTAAATGTATTTCTTTCTCTTTTATTTCATCTATAGACCATACTGCCGCATCTATTTCTTTATTTAATATTTTTGTTACAATTTGATTATATGACATATCTACAAATTCTACATCTATTCCTTCAAACTCTTTTAATGTTAGTGAATATTGGTCTATAGACCTTCTATCTACACCTACTCTCATGCCTTTCTTTATCTCGATATCATCTTGCCCTGAAAACACTAATACATGTTTATTTACATAGCTATTTTCACCTAAATCTAAAACTATTTCCATATCTTCATCAGTACTTAATATGCTTGTAGCTGCTAATTTAGATGTTATTGCAAAGTCATATCTTCCTGATTTTAAACTATTTATTCTTGTTTCTGCACCTCTCATATATGCCATAGCTATAGAAAATTCTTCCTTTTCTAGTGTTATATTCAATCCTGTGGCTAGCCCTTCATATAATTTTGAATATGGTAAAGGCATTACACCTACTATAGTGTTGTATTTTGTAAAGTTCCATAAAATTTTATAATCTACTTGTGATAAAAATGTACCTAAATGTCCCTTTCTTTCTAAAGAAATTGCACCTACCTGTTCAAAATGCTTAATTACAGATTGTATAGTTCCTCTACCAACTTTAAATTTGTTGCTATATTCATTTATAGTCTTTATTTTATCACCTACTGATAATAATATTAATTCTCTTGCTATATTTATTGTTATAAACCCATTTTTATTTAGAAAATTTTTATCTAATTGCATTTTATACTCCTTACTTTAAATATTAACTACATTCATATTGTCTGTTATTTATGTCAACATTATACCATATAATTCCATATTCCATACAAAAATAATCAATAAATAAAATTGATATTACTTAAACTGTCAAATTATTGCCCATGCTACTAATATTAAAAATGTGATTGTATCAAAATAGAGATAAGACTCTTTTTCATTATTGAAATGATAAAAATATACTTGATTTCATACAAAAAAGAGTGCCTCATGAACTAAAAAGTTCATTTTGAGACACCCACATTACAGTTATTTAAATATTTTTTAATATTTTTTCTTCCATTTTGCGCTTCTACCTCTTGCAACAACTTCTATCTTATCTTGTTTTCTTAGATTATTAAAAACTCTATTTATAGTAGGTTCTGGAATATCAGGACATAAATCTCTTATATCTTCTTTTGTAAAATATCCAAGAGTAGAATTTATTATTTTTTCTATTCTACTAGTTTTTGTCTGCCTTTTCTTATCAGATATATTTAAACTATCATCCAACTTCTCATATGCAGTCAATATTGTCTCCAAAAAATACTCAATCCACGCATTCATATCTGCTTTTTCATTGCCTATGGAAGCTTTCAAATAATTTAGATTACTATAATATTCATATGAACTATCATCAAATATTTTTCCTAAACTAATATATCTTCCAACTTCATATCCATTTTTATTTAGTAACAATAGAATAAGTACTCTCGCCATTTTTATATTACCTTCTTTGAATGGATGTATCAATATGAAATCTAACACAAATGCTGAAATTAATATTAATATATCAATTTCATCTTCCTCTACCAATATATTATAAGCTTCACATATTTCTTCTACAGCTTTTTCGACTTTATTGACACTTGAATCAATACTTATAAATTCACTAGATTTTAAATTATGTTCAATAAAATCATTATCTGACTTATAACTTCCTCCTCTAGTAGATGAAAATTTATATAAGTATCCATGAAGCTCAAGAATTGTTTGTGAACTTATTGGAATACTTTCATAAGCACTGTTAATAGTTTTTACTACATCTCTGTATTCAACAATACTTAATTCCTCTCTACTTCTAGGTGTAACTTCATTACTTATTAACTTTTCTAAATTAAAATTACTACTATCTCTTTGATTTCCAATGTGTGTAGACTCTGAACAATCTACTAAAGACTTTTTTTCTAGGCTTTCCAAAATTTCTTTTGGTTGTTTTTTGTAAAGCAGTTGTCTACCCTTATATTCATTTATCTTAGACAACATTCTAGCTACATTCATGTTTACATACATATTTTTTAATTTGCTTTTCTTTGTAAATTCCATAAAATCACTCCATAATCAGAATTTCTCTTATCCTTAACAGCGGTTTTATTTTATCATATAATCGTATTTTTTGCAATTTCTTGCTCAATTATCTGAATTTAATTTTTTATTCAGTAGTTATCTCATTTAATCTTTCATTTTCATTTAACTTTTCACTTTTAGGAGTATATCTTTTTAACTCTCTAAACACAACTATACCTGTAATTACTGTGGCTATAAAGTCAGATACTGGTTGAGCTGTCCATACACCCTGTAAACCTAAGAATGTAGGAAGAATTAGTACTGCTGGTATCAATAAAATTACTTGTCTTAAAAGGCTCAATAACATAGCCATTTTAGCTTTTCCTATAGATTGTATAAAGTTTGTTCCTGTAACTGATAAGCCTACAATTGGCAACATAAGTAGATATATTCTTAACCCATTAACAGATATATTCATAAGTTCAGGGTCTTTATTAAATATACCTATAATAGCTTCTGGGAAAAGCATAATTACTACCATACCCATACATAAAATTATGGTAGCTACTACCAGTGAACCTAAATATGCTTTTTTAACTCTATCATATTTTTCAGCTCCATAATTGAAACCTATAATAGGTTGCGCCCCTTGATTTATTCCAAAGATAGGCATTAAAAATACCATTGCAATAGAAGAAATAGTAGCCATAGCCCCTATAGCTAAATCTCCACCATGAGTTTTAAGTGCAATATTAGATATTACTTGAACTAAACTTGCTGCAAGTTGCATCGCAAATGGCGACATACCTATTGCAAACACTGCTTTTACTAGTTTTTTATCTAATTTTAGATTAGATTTACTAAATCGTAAGTTTGATTTTCCACTTATATAATATCCTATAGTTAAAATAGCTGTCAGAGCTTGAGAAGTTATTGTAGCAATTGCAGCTCCTTGTATTCCCAAATTGAATCCAAATATCAATGTCCAGTCTAAAACTATATTAGTTAAACATCCTACTATCATTATTCCTGCTGAAATTTTAGGACTACCATCAGCTCTTATTGAGTGGTTTAAAGAAAAGGAAAGAAGATTTACTACTGTACCTAATAATATAATGTTTATATATGATTTTGCATATATTAAGGTATTTTCACTTGCTCCAAACAATGTAAGTATTTTATTTGCAAATAATATTCCAAATATCATTATGATAATTCCTGTTACTACAGATAAAGTCATTGCATTTCCTATAAGTTTTCTTGCATCTTCTACTTTACCTTGCCCAAGCTTTATCGATATGGTAGTAGTAGTTCCTATACCTATCAACATTCCAAATGCAAGTATTATTGTCATTATTGGCATTGTTACACCAAGACCTGTTATTGCAAGTGGTCCAACTCCTGGTATATTTCCAATAAAAATTCTATCTACTACATTATATAAACTATTTACCAACATACCTATTATAGCTGGTATAGAATATTTAAGTAGTAATTTACTAATTCGTTCTGTTCCTAATAATTGTTGATTTTCCATCAAGTCTCCTCCTTCTTCTAATATTCAATTTTCCACATATTACAAGGGAGGTGCAAATGCCCTCCCTTAATATTAACTACTTTTTAAATATTAATTTTATATATCTATTATATACCACTTTAATCAAAAAACCAAACTTTTCTAGTATAAAATTTTTTTAACAGATAAAAATAAAGTGAATATATAGATGATATCCTTAGTAATATACCCATATTTTCTAAGTTAAAACTACTATTTAATACTTTATTTAAAAAGAATAAAGTACGAACTCGAAATAAAAATACACATGAATATCATAATAATATAAAAATTAATAAACAAATTTCATTAATAAATTTAGACATATTTTTTCCTAACTAAAATAAACCGATAAAAAAATTTTATAATATATAATTCACAACCTCAATATGAACTTGTGTCCACCTAGTTTCATAATATATAAGAGTAACTAATTAAATGGAATTAATTTATGGTTACAAAATATTATAATAAAGGAGATAAGTTAATGGACAATTGTTCAGGTAATCATTATCATAAAGGATGCAATTCATGTTGCGATTCTTGTGAATATTTTCCATGTTGTATAACTGGTCCACGAGGACCAAAAGGTGCTACCGGTCCACAAGGGCCTACTGGGGCTACTGGTCCACAAGGGCCTACTGGTCCGGGAGTAGGAGCAACTGGCCCTACTGGAAATACTGGGCCTACTGGGGCTACTGGACCTACTGGCTTTGGTATAACTGGGCCTACTGGAAATACTGGGCCTACTGGCGCCACTGGTATCACTGGACCTACTGGCGCTACTGGCTTTGGTATCACTGGGCCTACTGGAAATACTGGGCCTACTGGCGCCACTGGTATCACAGGAATTACTGGACCTACTGGAAATACTGGACCTACTGGCGCCACTGGTATCACTGGTATCACTGGACCTACTGGAAATACTGGACCTACTGGCGCCACTGGTATCACTGGACCTACTGGCGCTACTGGCTTTGGTATCACTGGGCCTACTGGAAATACTGGGCCTACTGGCGCCACTGGTATCACAGGAATTACTGGACCTACTGGAAATACTGGACCTACTGGCGCCACTGGTATCACTGGACCTACTGGCGCTACTGGCTTTGGTATCACTGGGCCTACTGGAAATACTGGGCCTACTGGCGCCACTGGTATCACAGGAATTACTGGACCTACTGGAAATACTGGACCTACTGGCGCCACTGGTATCACTGGACCTACTGGCGCTACTGGCTTTGGTATCACTGGGCCTACTGGAAATACTGGGCCTACTGGCGCCACTGGTATCACAGGAATTACTGGACCTACTGGAAATACTGGACCTACTGGCGCCACTGGTATCACTGGACCTACTGGCGCTACTGGCTTTGGTATCACTGGGCCTACTGGAAATACTGGGCCTACTGGCGCCACTGGTATCACAGGAATTACTGGACCTACTGGAAATACTGGACCTACTGGCGCCACTGGTATCACTGGACCTACTGGCGCTACTGGCTTTGGTATCACTGGGCCTACTGGAAATACTGGGCCTACTGGCGCCACTGGAGGAATATTAAGTTTTGCAGACTTTTTTGCATTAATGCCTCCTGATAATGCAGCAACAGTTGCACCTGGTATTGATGTAAGCTTTCCCCAGGATGGACCCTCTGGCGGTTCAGTTATTACACGTATAAGCCCTAGTGCATTCAACTTGTCATTAATTGGCACATATCAAATATTATTTCAAGTTGGTGTAGATGAAGCAGGACAATTAATTTTAACCCTTAATGGTGCTGATCTATTATACACTGTGGTTGGTCGAGCAACAGGTACTTCTCAAATTATAGGTATGGCACTTGTTACTACCAGTACTATTAATTCAACACTAACAGTAAGAAATCCTGCAGGTAATTCAACAGCATTAACAATTACACCTCTTGCAGGTGGAACAAGACCTGTTTCTGCACATCTTGTTATAACACAACTTTCATAAAACAAATAATGTTAAGCAAGTGAGGTAATTGTTACAAAAACATTAAAAAATAAACTTAATATTAATTCGAATATAAAAATAATAGAGCTGTCTCAAAATTGAGACAGCCTTATCTTTTGACAAAAAATAAAAAACAGATTCCTATGAACCCATAATCTATGTAACAATTGTGATATGAAAAATGGACAATTAGAATATGATTATAATGTTCAAATTGATGTTGAAAGTAATCATATAATGATTTTAGATGTTAGCAGTAACAAATCTGATGTAACTAAACTTATACCATATATTTTAGATAATATAAAAAACAATTACAATAAAGAATTTAAAAATATTGTTTGTGATTATAGATATGAAAGTGAAGAAAACTATAAGTATTTAAAAGAAAATAATTTAAATTCTTATATCAAACCATTAAATTATAAGCAAATTAAAAAGAAAATATGTACATTTTATTATATAAAAATAAATTTAAAAGGTAATAGCATGATGATACAAATAGTGGCTTTAGGGCAATATTCCAAAGAAAATAGTTATATTAAATTGATAAATATTTAAATTAACTTTATCTAATACTTAACATGTTCATTTTATATTCTCCATAATTTTTTTATTTTTACTACAATACTATAATATCGTGAATATACTGCTTTAACCATAAAAATACCCTAACAATTAGCTTACATATTTGTAAGTCAATTGTTAGGGTACCTCATAGTCTAATAGTTATTAATCATTAATCAAATTTAAAGCTTAAATGATTTTCAAATTCATCTAATGGCATAGGTTTAGCAAATAAGTATCCTTGGACTTTATCACAACCTATTTCTTTTAAGAATTCTACTTGCTCATAAGTTTCTACTCCTTCACAGATTACTTCAATATTAATTGCTTTTGCCATCTCCACTATTTTAGAAATAATAATTTTTCCACGTTTTGTATCTGTTGTTTCAATTAAAAATCCTCTATCTAATTTTAAAACATCAAAAGAAAGGTCTTTTAATAGATTTAAAGATGAATATCCTGAACCAAAGTCATCCATTGATATAAGAAATCCTATTTTTTTAATCTTTTTCATTATATTAATCAATATGTTTAAGTTATCAAATACAACACTTTCTGTTAGTTCAAGTTCGATAAACTCAGGAGATATATTGTATTTATTTATCAAATCAGTTATATTTTCTATAAAATTATCTCTGTATAAATGAACCCTAGACATATTTACAGATATTGGTACAGGAGTATATCCTTTATTTATCCACTTATTCAAGGTTTTGCATACTTCTTCAAATACGAACATATCAATATTTACAATGAAACCATTCTTTTCAAATAAAGGTATAAAATCTGCAGGTGAAATAAATCCCAGTTCTGGGCTATTCCATCTTATCAAAGCTTCTGCTCCTTTAATTTCATTTATATCATTTAGACTATACTTAGGCTGATAATGCAATATAAATTCACCTTTTTCTAGAGCTTTATTCATATTATCTTCCAATTGTTTTTCCTTATACAATCGATTCCTTGTATCTTCATTAAAAAACGAATATGAATGTTGATATTTTTCCTTTTTACTTTTTGCTGCAATATTTGCCCTATCAATTAACAAGTCAATCTTTTTAATATCATCTTTTTTAGTAACCTTATATATACCACTTGACATAACAATTTTATATTTAGATGAATTAATAGTTTTTAAATTGCAAATTTCATTATTTATCTTAGACAATCTACCTAAAAGTTTATCTTCAGTAGCACAGGAAATCAACAATATAAAATGGTCATTATCCATCCTAGCACAAATTTCATATTTATTCATATTGTTATTTAAAACCTGTGCTATATGTATTAATATCTTATTTCCTTCAGCATAACCAAACATCTCATTTATGTATTTAAATTTATTGACATCTAGTTGTACCAAGTAAAAATTATCCTGATAATAATTCTTTAAAATATACATGGAATCTTTTCTAAACTTTTCTTTGTTTTTTATTCCGCTTAAAGAATCATAATAAGCTAGCTTCTTAAGTCGTTCTATTAATTTAGCATTACTTAATTTCCACAATATCATAAATATTACTATATAAAAATACAATTTGATTATAAAATTAACTATCAGACTTTTAAAATTCTTAAATATATTACATTTTAATACTAAAGTCCAATTAGTCCACTTTATGTTCGTATATTTTATGTTATATAATCTCCAATTATCCCAAGATAAAAAATTATCTTGATGCTTTTCATTTATATTTTTTAAGGTTTTATTTTTAGTCGTTCTTATAATATTTCCTTCTAAAGTAAGTATCTTACTTTTATCATTTACATACTTTTTATTTGGATGAGAAATAATAGTATAATCTTTATCTATCATTAGAAATTTAATAGAATCATCAAAACTACTTCTATTTATTAAATTATTTACATCTTGAAAATAAAAAGAAGCAAAAATGGTTCCAACAACCTCATTATTTTTTATAATAGGTACATATATAATAAATACTTTATCACCTGTCACATTGCTAACTTCAATATCTGATACTACTACTTGCTTTGTTTTAATTGCTTTCTCAAAACTAGGCTTATCTTTTATTTGGCCAACCTTTTCCCTATATGTACTTGAAGTATTTCCTTTTGTATCCGTTATACCAATCATAAAAAGATTATATTCTTTTTGATATGGTGTTAATAATTTTCCTTTTTCAATTAAAGATGTTTCACTATTAGAAAATCTATCATCTTGACTAAGAGCTTTTAATAAAGATGTGTTTACTTTTAAATAGTCTTCAAGTTCTCTTTTTGACGCCTCAATCATATTTCTAGAAGTAACTTCCATATAATTACTTGCATACATAATAGTGCTCGTTAAATCAATCAAAACTAATAGTATTAATAAAATTAATATATGCTTAAAAGCTAACCCACCAAATACTTTTTCTTTTCTCTTCATATTAAAATACCATTAATTATACAATTTGTTTTTCTGTTACCTAAGGTTAAATTTAACAAATTTGATTTTATTCTCCACACATTACTCCCTCCTTATAAAACCTTTACTTATATATTTTATCATAATTACACAGAACTATGTTACTTAGTATCAAATATTACAATAATAACTGTTACATTATTACACAATCAAAAAAATACCAAGCTAGAAATTATATTCTAGATTGGTATTTTTAATTTACAAATTAAGCATTAACTTTTGCTTTTAAGTATTCATCTATTGAAGCTGCTGCTGTTTTTCCAGCACCCATTGCAGATATTACCGTTGCTGCTCCAGTAACAGCATCTCCACCTGCAAATACACCTTCTTTAGAAGTCTGACCATTTTCATCCGTTATTAGACATCTCTTCTTATTTATATCAAGACTCTTTGTTGTAGAAGATATTAATGGATTTGGACTTGTTCCAAGTGACATTATAACTGTATCTACATCAAGTACAAATTCAGAACCTTCTATTTCTATAGGTCTTCTTCTTCCAGAATCGTCTGGCTCCCCTAATTCCATTCTTATACAAACCATACCTTTAACATATCCATTTTCATCTACTAAAATTTCTTTAGGATTTGTTAATGTATTAAATATAATACCTTCTTCTTTTGCATGGTGAACTTCTTCAGCTCTTGCTGGAAGCTCTTTTTCACTTCTTCTATAAACTATATATGATTCTGAACCTAATCTTAGTGCAGTTCTAGCAGCGTCCATAGCAACATTTCCACCACCCACTACAGCAACTTTTTTACCAGAACTAATAGGTGTATCATAGTCATCTCTATAAGCTTTCATTAAGTTTACTCTAGTTAAAAACTCATTTGCAGAAAATACTCCATTTGCATTTTCTCCTGGTATGTTCATAAACATTGGAAGACCAGCTCCTGAACCTATGAATATAGCTTCAAATCCTTCATCTTCTATAAGTTCATCTACTGTAATTGTTTTACCAACAATTACATTAGTTTCTATTTTTACACCCAATTTTCTTATATTATCTATTTCAGGTTGAACAACAGCTTGTTTTGGAAGTCTAAATTCAGGTATTCCATAAGTTAAAACTCCACCTGGCTCATGCATTGCTTCGAAAATTGTTACATCATAACCTTTTTTAGCTAAATCACCAGCACAAGCTAGACCTGCTGGACCACTTCCTATTACTGCTACCTTTTGATTTTTCTTAGGCTCTGTATCAGATAAATTTATATCATTTTCTTTTGACCAATCTGCTACAAATCTTTCTAGTTTACCTATTGACACGGCATCTGATTTTATTCCAAGTATACACACACCTTCACATTGACTTTCTTGTGGGCATACTCTACCACAAACAGCCGGTAATGAACTGCTCTTAGCTATTACTTTAGCAGCACCTTCTATATCATCTTCTTTAATTTTTGTTATAAATCCTGGGATGTCGATTCCTACTGGACATCCACCTACACATTTTGGTTTTTTACAAGCTAGACATCTATTAGCCTCTGCTATAGCCTCTTCTTTATTATATCCTAAACATACTTCATCAAAATTTGTTGCTCTAACAGCAGGTTCTTGTTCTCTAACTGGTACTTTTACTTTTTTAGCATCCATTATTTGTTACCTCCACATCCACAATTACTATGATGATGACTATCGCCTTCTTCAAGTTTTAGCATAGCTCTTCCCTCTTGAGTCTTATACATAGATTGTCTTCTCATTGCTTGATCAAAATCAACTAAATGACCATCAAATTCAGGACCATCTACACATGCAAACTTAGTTTCATTTCCAACGCTAACTCTACAACCACCACACATACCTGTTCCATCAATCATTATTGTATTTAAACTTACTATAGTAGGTATATTTAGCTCTTTAGTTAATTGACACATAAATTTCATCATTATCATTGGTCCAATTACTATTGCTTGGTCGTATTTTTTGCCTTGATTATCAACTAAATCTTTTAATAGGTCTGTAACTCTTCCATTAAATCCATATGTACCATCATCTGTTGATACGTATACATTTTTAGCTACTTTTTTCATATCATCTTCTAATATAATTAATTCTTTAGTTCTTGCACCAATTATTACATCTACATCTAATCCATGCTCTTTAAACCATTTAACTTGTGGATACACTGGAGCAGAACCAACTCCACCAGCTACAAATAATATTTTTTTATTTTTTAATTCTTCTATATCTTCATGTATAAATTCACTTGCTTGTCCTAGTGGACCTACAAAGTCCATTACAAAATCGTTTTCTTCAAACATTGCTAACTTTTTAGTTGAAGCACCAACTGTTTGGAATACAATAATTACTGTTCCTTTTTCTCTATCATAGTCAGCTATTGTAAGAGGAATTCTTTCTCCCTTTTCGTCATTTTTAATTATTATAAATTGACCAGGTTGAGAAGATTTTGCAACTCTAGGTGCCTCTATTTCCATTAAATAAATACTATCTGTTAATTGTCTCTTACTAACTATTTTATTACTCATCTCGCTATTCTCCATTCTAACAAATATATTTTTCCCACTTTAAATTTAATTAAAAACATAAACACACAAAACTATAACTTTTTATAATACAATATTAGTCCTTGATTAAATGTTTTGTATTGGACATCCCCCCTATAGTAATTGTAACTGCCCAAATTACAAATAGTTGATATTAACAAATTTCTTTTAACTGCCAATAAAAACTAAGTCTATATTATATGTCTAATTTGTTATAGATTTAACCTAATACACATTTAAAGTATACTATATTATGCCAAATTTGTAACAAAAATTTTATAAATACATAATAAAATTTTTTTATTCAATTATTTACTTAATAAATTAACTTGGATTTTCATAATAATACTAATTTCTTTAAAAATTAAACGTGTATAAGACTTTAATCTATTGCAATATCATCTTTCATATTGTATAAAATATGCTCTTATTTTATTATATATCTAAAATTTTCAATATTCATTAATTATTTGAATTTTTATATAAAATTTTTACAATTTCTAAAGATTTATTTACTTATGTAATAAATTATAATAATATTAGCTTATAAAGTTAATAATTAATATGAATTAAAATAATATAAACATAGGAGGTACATTCTTTGAAAAACATTATTTCTGCAAAAGAACTCATATCAAAACTAGAAAAAAATGATAATCTAGTTGTAATAGATTGTAGATTTGACCTTATCAATAGAACTTATGGTATTGATTCTTATAAAAAAGGACACATAAAAGGCAGTTTCATCTTAGATATAGACAAGGATTTATCATCTCCTACAAAAGAACATGGTGGTAAAAATCCTTTACAAGACCCTTTAATATTAAAAGAAAAATTAGAAAAAATGGGTGTTGATAACGACACTACGATTGTAACTTATGATGATGGAGATTTAAATGGAGCTTGTAGATTATTTTTCCAATTAAAACACTTGGGTCTTAAAAATGTCTATGTACTAGATGGAGGAATAACATCTTTCGTGAAGGAAGGTGGAGAATTAGAAGAGAAAGTAAATGTACCAAATTGTACAGGTAAGGAGATTAAACCAAATATAAATAATGATTTGGTTGTCCCAATGGAATACGTTAAATCTAAATTATACAAAAAGGATACTGTAATAATAGATTGTCGTGCCAATGAAAGATATCAGGGTTTAGTTGAACCTGCTTACTCAAAAGCTGGTCATATACCAAGTGCAAAAAATTATTTTTGTAAGGATTTAATAAAAAGTGATTTTGAAAATGGCTCACTTAAAGACATAAAATTTTTAAAAGAATTCTTTAAAGATTTAAATAATTATGATGAAGTAATTTTATCTTGTGGTTCAGGGATATCTGCTTGTGTTAACAGTCTTGCCCTTAGAGAACTTGATATACCTCATAAGATTTATATTGGTAGCTTTAGTGACTGGATTAGTTATGACGACAATGAAATTAAAACTGGTCAAGAATAAAGCTAATAATATATAAAACCAGTATATAATACCTTAAATTTTGTAAAGGCGTTAGTCATTGTAGACTTTCGCCTTTAATTATTATTTTAGACACCCTTTAAATTCATTATATATATTTTTGATAATATTAATAAACTGCAACATGTCCATCACATCTTGATTCTGTCCCACAAATATAACTCTCTTGTTCCGTTTTAAATATTATTTGACCTCGCCCCATGTCGACAGTATTATGAATTACTTTTATTTCATGACCTTTTTCAATTAATGAATTTATTATAGGCTTTGGCATCTCTGATTCAACTTCTATTTCCTTTCCCTTTATCCACTGCCATCTTGGAGCATCTAGTGCCTCTTGAGGATTTAAGCCAAAGTCTATCATATTTGTTAGCACTTGAATATGTCCTTGTGGTTGCATAAAGGCTCCCATTACACCAAATGGCCCTATAGCTTTATCTTCTTTACCTAAAAATCCAGGTATTATAGTATGATAAGGTTTTTTAAATGGTTTTACTACATTATGGTGTTCAGGGTCTAAATTAAAATTATTACCTCTACTATGTAAAGCAATTCCAGTGTTTGGTATAACAATTCCAGAACCAAAGTTTATATAATTACTCTGTATGTATGAAACCATATTTCCATCCTTGTCTGCAGTACAAAGATATACTGTACCACCACAATACGGCTCTCCTGCAGTTGGATACAAAGCCTTTTTATTATCAATTAATAAACTTCTTTTTTTTGCATACTCTTGGCTTAGTAATTCCTGAACCTTTACTTTCATATGTTCTATATCTGTTACATAAGTTTTAGAATCTGCAAAAGCCAATTTTAAACTCTCTATAATCTTATGTATATCTTCTACATTTTCTATATTTCCTTCTATCTCCAGTTCTTTTAATATATTAAGTGCCATTAAAACTGTTATTCCATGTCCATTTGGCGGGATTTCAAATATTTTATATCCTTTATATTCTGTACTTATAGGCTCTACCCATGTTGGGTAAAAACACTCTAAATCACTCTTTCTTATAGCCCCATCAAACTTTCTAGAATATTCATCTATTTTATCAGCAAGTCTTCCTCTATAAAAACTTTCAGCCTGAGTGTTTGCTATTTCTTCTAAGGTACTCGCCTGTTCTTCACATATAAATACATCTCCAGCTTCTGGTGCTTTACCATCTTTAGAAAATGTATCAAACCATGGCTTGAACTCTTCCCCAACAAACTCTTGTTCATATAGTTCATATGATTTTTTCCATACCTTAGCTACATTAGGAGATACTACGTAACCATCTCTTGCATAGTTTATCGCTGGAGATAAGCATTCCATTAAGCTAAGTTTCCCATATTTTTTATTTAATTCTGACCAAGCCGCAGGTATTCCAGGTACAGTTACTGCTCCAAACCCATATTTTGGCATTTCTTTCATATTATTATAATTTTTTAATTCCATCTTTTCTGGAGCAAAACCACTAGAGTTTAAACCATACAAACGTTTTTCTTCCTCTATCCAAACAAGGGCATATGCATCTCCTCCAATCCCATTGCTTGTAGGTTCTACTACTGCTAATGTGGCAGCTGTTGCAACTGCTGCATCAATAGCATTTCCACCTTTTTTTAGTATTTCAAGCCCAGCTTGAGATGCTAGTGGTGTTGATGTTGCAACTGCTCCATTTTTAGCATACACGACATTTCTTATTGATGAATATTTATGTTGGTAAGCATTAAACTTCATAAATTTCAGCTCCTTGTCATTTTTTATTTAATATTTTGCTTAAATTTATTATATAACATCAGGTAATATAACTGATATAAAATATAAACTTTTTCCTATATTTAATTTCATCATTAAAAAATATCTTAATTTTAATTCTAATATTTTCTATCTTCACTTAAATAAGTCTTTTTATTCAAAAAATACATCTAATTCTTTTAAATAAAAAATAATTTATTATTTATTCTGTTATCATGTTTTGAGCATATTTTAAGGTTAAGAAATAATATATGAAGTATCCTATATAATAAATGACCAGAGTTATGATAATTGGTGCAAGTAATGACCTTGGTATAAACTTTTGTGCTATCGACATAGCAAATAAATTATGAACTGTACCTACAACTAATGGAAGTAAAAATATAGCTTTTAACTGTTTTGATATTATTTTCTCAATATCTTTATTATTTGCTCCAAGTTTTATTAACATAATATATCGTTCCTTATCATCATATATATTTGACAATTGTTTAAATAAGATTATACTACCTGTACATAAAAGAAATACTACAGATAAAAATATACCTATAAACAGCATTAGACCACTTAATTTTATCAAGTTATTATAGCTTTCAATACTTGATGTAAAATTAAAAGGATACGTAAATTCCATATTTTCATTTACTATATTTTTCAATTTTAAAGTCAAATCAAGTTCTTTTTTTTCATTTTTTAAGTCAATTAATCTTACTAATCTAGAGTTTCTATCTGATTTTAACTGATTAAATACTTTGTCTTTTACTACAATTAAATCAAACGTAGCTTGTGAATTTATTTCTGGTTCTAAGATACTTTTTTGTACTGTAAGCAAATTTATACCATTCTCACTTTTATCTTTAAGATATAAGTTTATTTTTTTAATCTCGAAGTTTTCAAAAAGGATTCTTTTATATGAATCAGAAACATAATACACATATTCCTTTGAAGCTAATTCTTCATAACCATTATTCTGATACCGTCTTAATTTTTTAAAATCACTTTCTCTAATAAAATCTACAGAAGTTCTATCTTCTCTATAACTATTTCCATTTTTATAATACATTTTAAGATTTATATCTTTGTCTATAAGTTCTATTGTCCTATCAAAGATTATCTTATTATCTTTTTTATATTTATATAATAATTTGTCAACTTCATTATTTACATGAGGATTTACTGAATTTATAGTATAACTATATTTGTAATTTTCACTTATATTCCTATCTATATCGTAATAAAGTGATATGGTAAAGCCTAGCATAGTTACACTTGTAGCTATTAATATTGCTATTACAGCCAATACACTACTATTGCTCTTTAATTTAAATCCAAGTTCAGAAAATGCAATTAAATTTTGTCCCTTATAATAAAAACTTTTTCTCTTTTTAACAACACTAACAATCATATACATTAATGATGAGAACAATAAAAAAGTTCCAGGGATTATTGTAATTAATATAAAAACTGAAAACATAATGTTTTCAGCAATAAAGTAACTAATTGACATTAAATAAGAAACAGTTATTAGTAAAACACCAAATGTACCTTTTAACTTTATAAATTTTTTAGCCCTATACTTCTCTGGAGATTTATTAAATAACTCTATAATCCTCTTATTTCTGATAACTATAGTATTTCTTATTCCAATAACTACAAATATTATTAAAAATACAACTAGTGTCTGAACTAAAGCCTTTATACTTAAATTCATCTTTACTACTATCATTTCATTCATTAATTTTACAAGCATCATAGTCATGAGCTTTGAAAATAACAAACCTAAAAATATACCTATTAATATTGCAACTATACCCATCAAAAAAGTTTCATATAAAAATATTTTTCCTATCTGATTTTTCCTCATTCCAAGTAAGCTATAAGTACCTACTTCTCGTCTACGTCTATTGAAAAAAAATGAGTTTGAATAATATATAAATAAAAAAACAAATACCACTATTACGATTGAACTCGTATTGATACTCATCCTCGTTTTCTCTCCAAGTGAACTCAAAGCTTCGTTATACTCTATGGATTTAAAACTAAAAAATACAAATACACCAAATACAATTGAAATAAAGTACATTAAGTAATTAAAAAAACTATTTTTTACATTTTGCATTGCAATTCTAAATAAAGTCATTTTTATTAACTCCTCCAATTAAGGAAACAGTATTTAATATTTTATTATAGAATTCTCTATTACTTTCTCCTTTTACAATTTCTGTAAATATTATTCCATCCTTTATAAATAGTATTCTATTGCAAAAACTTGCACTTACAGCATCATGAGTTACCATCAATATTGTTTTATTGTTATCTTCATTTAATTTTAGTAGACAATTCAACAAATCTCTAGCAGAGTTGGAATCTAATGCTCCTGTAGGTTCATCTGCAAGTACTAATGATGGTTTTGTGGCTATAGCTCTACAGACAGCACCTCTTTGCTTTTGTCCTCCTGAAACTTCGCTAGGATACTTATCTAATATCGATTCTATATTTAATTCTCTTGAAATCTCTTTTATTCTATTTTCTATTACTGACACTCTTTCATTTTTTAAAGAAAGAGGCAACATTATATTTTCTTTTATTGTAAGTGTATCCAAAAGATTAGAGTCTTGAAACACAAATCCTAGATTATCACGTCTAAAATCTGCCAATTCATTTTGCTTCATTTTAATAGTATTCTTTCCATTTATATAAATATTTCCTGATGAAGGTAAATCTATTGTAGAAATAATATTTAAAAGTGTTGATTTACCAGCACCAGATGACCCCATAATACCAACGAATTCTCCTTTATAAACCTTGAAAGTTATTCCTCTTAGAGCTTCATGTTTTAAACCTTTTCTTCCATACTCCTTTTTTATATTTTCAACAGATAATATTTCTTCCATAGTTAATAATCACCCCTTAGCACAATTAGTTATTTATCAATACTCACAAATATATTATATATATTAAAATAGCTTTTAAACATTTAATTGTATTAATTTAAAGTTACATTTTCGTAAGTATTAATTATATTTCTTCAATTTTATTGTAATTATGTTTAAAATATAATTTATCAAGTAAAATATAGTTATGTTAATATAATTATTTTAAATAATAAGGTAGAAATATTTTAACTTATCAAGTAGAATATAGTTATGTTAATATAACTATTTTGAATTAGGAGGTAATAATGTTTAAAATAATGGTAATTGAAGATGATGCCTCATTGAAAAATATCATAGCAGAATGTCTTTCTAAATGGGGACATGATGTGCATCAAATAGAAAATCTTGAAAATATAATAGAAGAGTTTAGAAACTATAAACCACAATTAGTTTTATTGGATATAAACCTTCCATTTTATGATGGCTTTCATTGGTGTAATGAAATAAGAAAAATTTCAAAAGTTCCTATAATCTTTATTTCTTCAAGAAATTCTAATATGGATGTAATAATGGGTGTAAATCTAGGTGCAGATGATTATATACAAAAACCATTTTCTATAGATGTCTTAGTAGCTAAAGTTAATGCCCTTTTAAGAAGAACTTATAATTTTATTGAGAATAATTCAAATCAGATTGTTCACAATGATGTTACTTTAGATTTATCAACTGCAACCATAAGTTATGAAGACAACACTACTCAGCTAACAAAAAATGAAATTAAAATTCTTCATGAACTTATGAAATACAAAGGTCAGATAGTAAGTAGAAATAAACTCATGAAAAAATTATGGGACAATGATTGGTTTGTAGATGATAATACATTAACTGTCAATGTAAATAGAATACGCTCAAAATTAAATGAAATTGGTCTGGAAGATTTTATAGAAACAAAAAGAGGATTGGGTTATATAATCAGTTAAAATAACTCTAAGTAGGTGAATTTATGAGATTTAAAGATTTCCTCAAAGATAAAATAGGTTTTTTAGTATACAATTTTACTTTCTTAATTTTTACAATAGCTGTTATTATATTTTCTCCTGTAGATATTTTTCTAATTGATACTATTTTATATATATTAATTGTAAATGTTGTGTTTTTATTTTTATATCTACTTATTAGCTACATCAAGAAGAATAAATTTTTAGATAATATAAAGAATGATACATTCAAAATTAATACAAGTGATATAGAATTAGCTAAATGTAAAAATGAAGAAAAAATATATTTGAACATCATCAAAAATTATCAATATCAGTGCAATAACATAATAAACAATAATATTAAGAAGTTTGAAGAAAATAAAGAGATTTTGAATATGTGGGTACATGATGTAAAAATGCCTATTGCTATAATAAAACTTATCCTCGAGCAAAATGAAAATTTAATTGATGAAAAAATTTCAGATGACCTAGATAGTGAAATATTTAGAATTGAAAACTCTGTTGAAAAAATTTTATATTTATCAAGACTTGAGGATTTTCATAAGGATTTTTTGATTCAAGAAGTAAATATCGAAAAAATTATTAGGGATATTATAAGAAAATACTCAAAGTATTTTATTTCAAAAAAAATTATTTTAAACTTAAATCATTTGAATTTTAAAGTTTTATCTGATGAAAAATGGCTCTACTTCATATTCGAGCAATTATTGAGTAATTCCCTAAAATACTCCTCATTAGGAGATAATATATCTATCTATTGCAAAAAAACCAAAAATTATTTACAATTAAGAGTGGAAGATACTGGCTGTGGTATAAAAAAAGAAGATTTAAATCGAATATTCAGTAAGGGATTTACAGGTAATAATGGAAGAAATAATTCTAAATCTACAGGGCTTGGACTTTATTTAGTAAAAGAACTTTGTGACAAACTTGGTCATAAAATTGATGTAGATTCAGAGTACAATCAATATACAAAATTTACTATTACATTCAAATGTGATTTATAGTATCTTATTATTGATAGTTTATTTTCATTAACTTATATTCAACTTCTTATAGTAATTCTATATGTACATCCCAGTATATAATAAGTAGTTTTTATAAAAAGGAGGAAGACATGTCTTTTCTAAAAAAATTTAAAAATAAAAAATTTAGAAATAACAGTTTTAAAAGTAGCAACTTTAGAAATAACAGTTTTGGAAGCAGTAGCTTCAAGTCTAAAAATAAAGGTTTTAAAAACAATCCCTTTAAAAATAAAAGATTCAAAACATATTTAGGCATAGCAATAATCATACTTTTAATTCTAGGAGTGCTTGCTTATGTTGATTCAAAAAACATTAGATTACAAGCTAAGGAAAACTTTATCGAAACATATACTATTCCTGAAAATGAAAAAATATTTATAAATGGTATGGTTATTCCTAAGCAAACTAAGGACTTCAATATATCTGGAGATTATGAGCTAAGTGATGTTAATGTTACAAATGGTCAAAAAGTAAATCAAGGAGACCTTCTTTTTACTGCCAAAAATCCAACTATAATAGCAGAAATAGATAGTTTAAAATCACAACTTAGTCAATACAAAAAACAAAAAATATCACTTTATAATATTGCTGAAAATAGAGATGCTATTGCTTCTATAAATGCTCAGATAACTGCTTTAAACTCTCAGATAACTTCTCTGGATAGAAAAGCATATGACAGAGTTACTGCTCCTTTTGATGGCACGGTATACTTAAATGACCAAACCGGAAACCCAGACCAACCAGTCTCATTTATGACTATTCAAGGTCTAGAGTTTTATATGAAAGGACAAGCAAGTGAGCAAGATTTACCTAAAATGAAGATTGACCAAATGGTTAATATATTAGTTTTCTCAACTGACCAAAAACTTACTGGTAGAATAAACTTTATATCTGATAAACCATCTACTCCAAATACTGAGATGGGAGCTCAGCAGAATACTCTATCTTATTATGATATAAACATAGCATTCGATAGTCAAGAAGGATTAGTAAATGGATTTCATCTTCAAGCATCACTTGAAGTAGCCAATTCAAGCTTTAAAATACCAACATCTTGTGTTCTTAAAGACAAAAAACACTCATATGTATTTAAGGATTTAGATGGTATTTTGAAAAAGCAAATTGTAGATATAGCAAGTCAAAATGATGATTTTGCTGTAATTAGAGGCGGTCTTGAACAAGGCGATATAGTAATAAAACACCCTACTAAAGAAATGAAAGAAGGAGACCCAGTTCAAGGCAATGGCGTAACTGCTGGCTCTAATGATGGAAATGCTACTCCAAACAAAGAAGTAGAAGAAGTTAATATGGATGTGAATTAATTTACATATGTTAATTAAATTAGAAAATATTCAAAAATATTACAAAGTAGGGAAAGATGAATTACATGTTTTAAAATCATTAAACTTAGAAATTGAATCTGGAGAATTTGTCATGATAATGGGTAAATCTGGTAGTGGTAAAACCACTTTACTTAATATTTTAGGTTTTCTAGATGTATTTGATAAAGGAAGGTATATATTTGACGGAACAAACGTAACTAATTTGAGTGAAAATGAACGTTCTGTTTTTAGAAATATTAATATTGGATTTGTTTTCCAACAATTTAATTTAATAGAAACTCTAAATGTATATCAAAATGTAGAGTTGCCTCTAATTTACAATAAAACGCTAAAAAAATCTGATAGAGAAAAAATTGTTAAAGATAAGTTAGATTCTGTTGGGCTTTTGGACAAGCTTAAACAGAAACCACTTCAATTATCTGGTGGTCAACAACAGCGTGTAGCCATTGCACGCTGCTTGGCAAATGACCCTCAAATAATCTTTGCAGATGAACCGACTGGGGCATTAGATAGTGAAACTAGCAGAGAAATTATGGAGCTTTTAACAAAGCTTAACAAACAAGGTAAGACTATAATAATGGTTACACATGATCAAGATTTAACTAAGTATGCAACTAAGGTTATACGACTTAAAGATGGTGTGTTTACTTCGGAGGTGTAATCATGAGTTTATTAAAAAATTCTTTGGCTAATTTAAAAGGTCACAAGCTTCGTGTATTTGTAGCTTTACTCTGGATTATAATAGGAATAACTTCAGTAATACTTGTTAGTTCTATAGGTAATGGATTTCAAAAAGAAATTAAGAAATCAGTTAATAATGTAAACCCTAATAAAACTACTATTTCATTTGAATCGGCTGATAACACAGGTCTTACTGATGATATGAGTATTTTTTTAAAACCATTTAATGCAAAAGACTTAGAAGAATTATCCTTTGTTGAAGGAGTAGAAAGAATAGCTCCTTCAAGAGATGGATTTAATCTTGATTCAGTTTACTCTTCACAAGCATCTTTTGACAAAAAGACTACGTATGTTGATGTTGGACCAGTAAAAAAAGATTCTAAAATAAATTTAATTTGTGGTAGAGATTTTTCTTTAGATGATGAAAAAAGAAAAGTAATTTTGCTTACATTACAAAGTACAAGTGAAATTTTTGAAAATCCAGAAGATGCCTTAGGTCATGGTATCAATATAAATGGAACTATATTTGAGATAATAGGGGTATTAGATGACTCTCAGCAAAACCAAGCTGGAGGATTCTTTGGAGGTTACCAAGATATACAGTTTACTACTTCCCTTATACCTAAAAAGGCTTTTGACACTTTAATGAGTCAAAATTCTTATTCAAATGAAATTTACCAGTTAGACTTAGTTTCTTCTAAAGGCTATAATGTAAATGAAGTTGCAAACAATGTTATAGCTAAATTATATGAGATGCACCCTGGTATCAATGGTTCTTATACTACACCAGACCCAACTGAACAGACAGCTTATCTTGAAAGCATTAATTCCAATGTAAACAAATATGTATCTATAATAACTGTAGTTGCAATGTTTGTTGGTGGCATTGGTGTAATGAATATAATGTATGTATCTGTTATGGAAAGGCAAAGAGAAATTGGTATAAGACGTGCTATTGGTGCAAAACCTAGGTCCATATTATTTCAATTTTTAGTTGAGGCTGTATTTATAACAGTATGTGGTGGAATTTTAGGAACTATAGTTGGATTTATTGCTACTAATTATGTTTCTAAATACATCGGATTTGAAGCCATTCCTAGTTTAAATAGCTTATTTTATGCTATTGTAGCTACTATATTAACTGGGGTTGTATTTGGTCTGATACCAGCCTTTAAAGCCTCTAAACTCGACCCTATAAAGGCAATTTATAAATAGACATTATATAAAGATTTATGATTTTTATATTTATTTATCTAAAACAAATTTAATATATAACGCACTATTATATATGATAGATTAAGAATTTAATCTTTTTCAAATATAGTAGTGCGTTCTTTAGTTTCTAGTCTATTATTTCTCTTATAAAATCTGTTAAAAAAGCTTCTCTTTCTCTATATCTAAATTACGTAGATTTTAACTTTTAAAACTCTTATTTCCTCAAAGTCACTATGATTCATTTTTCTAAATTAAGCGTTATATACAATCTCTCCATTACATATTGTATAATTAACCTTACCATATAGAGACTTCCCTTTAAATGGTGAATTATCAGCTTTAGAAGCAAAGCTTTCAACTGTCCACTCTTCTTCAGGGTTGAATATAACAATATCTGCTACTGCCCCTTCTTCTATAAAGCCAATATTTAAATTGTATAGTTTCGCAGGGTTTGTAGACATTTTTTCTATTAACTGCATCATGCTAAGATGGTTTTTATGCACTAAGTTTGTTATTCCAAGAGATAAAGAAGTCTCAAGCCCAATAATGCCACTTGGAGCTTTGATGAATTCTCTGTCTTTTTCTTCTTTACTATGTGGTGCATGGTCTGTTGCTATTATTTCAATAGTGCCATCATTTAATCCCTCTATAATCTTATCTCTATCCCACTTACTTCTTAGGGGTGGATTCATTTTTGCATTTGTTCCAAACTCTAATACATCTTCCTCAGTCAGTGTAAAGTGATGTGGTGAAGCCTCTGCAACTACATTTGCACCTAGATATTTTGCAAATCTAACCATATCAACAGACACACCTGAACTTATATGTTGTATATCAATCTTAGCACCAGTCTTTAGTGCCAACATACAATCTCTAGCTACCATAACATCTTCTGCAACACTTGATGCACCTTTTAATCCTAGCTCTGAAGCTATCTTCCCTGCATTCACACCTGGATTTCCAACTAAAGAAGGGTCTTCTTCATGAAAACTAAGTGGTACATTCAGCTCTTTTGCCTTAATCATTGCCTCCATAATTAGATTGCTATCCATTAAAGGTAATCCATCATCAGTAAATCCTGGTACACCAGCTTTTTTAAGAGTTTCCATATCAACTAACTCTTTCCCTTCAAAACCTTTAGTTATAGCAGCTGCTTGTAAAACATTTATACATGCATTTTTTGACTTTTCTTTAACATAATTAAAAGTATCTTCATTATCTACAATAGGATTAGTATTTGCCATACATATAACAGTTGTAAATCCACCTCTAGCGGCAGATTTAGCCCCACTTTCTATATCTTCTTTATATGTAAATCCAGGGTCTCTAAAGTGTACATGTACATCTACTAAACCTGGCGCAACTACATTACCACTAGCATCTATTACTTTTTCATATTCATCACTTTCATCAAACCTACCTATCTTATAAATTTTATTTTCTTTTATAATTAAGTCAACATTCTCATCTCTCTGACTTTTAGGGTCTATTACTCTACCATTTTTAATTAAAATCATCTTATTTCTCCTTTATATTTTTAATTTATATAGACTCATATAATATTATACATTATTTTACATACTTAAATACAAAATTACGTTTGACATCAATAGCCTTTTTAGGACAAAGTTCATGGCAACAGTAACATCTTATACATTTACTTAAGTCTATAATAGCACCCTTATCCTTTATCTCTATAGTAGTTGCAGGGCAAGCTTCCTTACATTTTCCACATTTTATACAATCTTGAAATCTAACCACAGGCTTTGGTGTTATAAGCTTTGAAATAGGTTCATTTAAAAATTTTGGTAGTTTTACGGAAAACAGTCTTAAATCTTTACTTACATTTGGAACCTTGTAATCTTTTATAATTAAATCATTTATATCTTCACCTAAAATCTCAATATCTGAAAAATCTTCTTGTATATATCCTCTCTTAATAGCACCTCTAATTGTAGCAACTCTATTTGGAAGTAAACTTATAATCTTACATGCAACAACATCTATAGCATATGGATTTTGTGATGCTAATAAGACACCTATTTCTCGAGTAGTGCCAGCTGAAGGTCCATCACCTTCCATACCTACTATCCCATCCATAATTGTCAGTGTCGGCTTTACATAGTCGCAAATATCTAAAAGTACATTTTCACAAAACAATTCTTCTGTAGGAAATCTGTAATGTATTTCTGCTTTTTTCAATCCAGCTATACATCCATATAAGTTTTTTGTACCACCAGTAAAAGTTGCCATTACATGAGTCTTTAATTTACAAAGATTTATTACGTAATCTGAATCTACTATTGGTTTAATAATATCCATATATTTGAGAACATACGCTTTTTCACTATGTATCTTAACATCTGAAACATCATAATTTAACTTAATACCCAAATCATTTGCTACCCCTTCAATTCCAGATGCCTTATAGATACTTTTAAGAGAACTTTGATTATATGGACCACCAGGGCTATCTGCTATTGTAATATCACAATTTAACTCTAAAAGCTTTTCACATACAACTCTTACAATCATAGGAT
Source organism: Clostridioides sp. ES-S-0054-01 (assembly GCA_021561035.1). Classification (NCBI taxonomy): domain Bacteria; kingdom Bacillati; phylum Bacillota; class Clostridia; order Peptostreptococcales; family Peptostreptococcaceae; genus Clostridioides; species Clostridioides sp. ES-S-0054-01. The sequence continues at coordinate 1,528,471 of CP067346.1, read as the reverse complement.
GCGTGGTTGTAGCTTCTTCAGGTCTTTTTTTCATCAATAAATTTGGCTTTACAAGTACTTTACTCCCTTTTTTAACAAATTTATCAATTCCTCCAATATCTTCTAAATTTTTTTCAATAGAATCTCTTACTTTTTCATAATTGTAAGTTTTACAACTCCTAACAGATACTGACTTCATATTATTTCCATCCTTTTATCAAAACAATTTATTTGTATAATTCAAAAAAGGAGAAACAAAAGTTTCTCCTTTTAATCTATATTTTTAATTATTATTTTCCAAAATGTCTGTTTAATAATCCTAAGAATGCTTTACCATGTCTAGCTTCGTCTTTACACATTTCATGTACTGTATCATGTATAGCATCTAATCCTAATTCTTTTGCTCTCTTAGCTAATTTTAATTTTCCATCAGTCGCACCATATTCAGCGTCAACTCTAACTCTTAAGTTCTCTTTTGTATCTGCAACTACAACTTCTCCAAGAAGTTCTGCAAATTTAGCAGCATGCTCAGCTTCTTCAAAAGCTATTCTCTTATAAGCTTCTGCTACTTCTGGATAACCTTCTCTATCAGCTTGTCTACTCATTGCTAAGTACATTCCTACTTCTGTACATTCACCAGTAAAGTTAGCTCTTAATCCTTCTATTATCTCTGCATCTACACCTTGAGCTACTCCTATTCTATGCTCGTCAGCCCAAACCATTTCGCCTTTCATTTCTTCGAATTTATCAGCTCCAACTTTACATACTGGACATTGTGCTGGTGCAGCATCTCCTTCATGTATATATCCACATACTGTACAAACAAATTTTTTCATAATTAATTTCCTCCCAATTTTATATAATTAAATTTTTATTTTTAAGTTTAATAACTTGCTACAAGAATATATATACCCCCGGCTTTGTAGTTTAAACACTAAAAATAAAATTATTTCCTAATTAATTTTATCACTTTGAAACGCCAGTATCAACCAAGTTTTGATGTCAAATTTCTACATAATATATAATTTATTTGATTAATTAGGAAATAATTGTCCTATTAAACACTTTCCAACGAAGACTCTTCTGAGTCTTTAAGTTTTACTTTTTTGCTCTTTAAAAAAGATAATTTAGTTTCTGCAGTTATGACTGCAACAAATATTAAGATGCTACCAATAACCAATTTTACTGTAATAAGTTCCTTTAGAATTATTATAGAAAATATAGTACCAAATATAGCTTCTGTGGATAATATTATAGCCGTTCTAGTTCCATCAACCTTTTTTTGACATATAGTCTGAAATAAAAATCCTATTGTAGTACTAAATACAGCTAGGTACATAGTTCCCATATAACCAGATAATTCAGCTTCCATCTTTAGTTGGCCTGCAAATGTTTGAACTACTAAAGACATTAAAAACGCTACAGTAAATTGAATAGCTGTCAATGCTATTGGGTTGTTATTTTTTGCAAACTCACTTGTAAAGAATATATGAAATGCAAATCCAAATGAACATATAAGTGTTAGTAAATCTCCAAAATTAATAGAAAAATCTGCTTCTAAAGAAAGTATACCAATCCCTATAAGAGCTACTAAACTACTTATTATTCCTATCTTATCAAGTTTCCTTTTATAAAGTATAAATCCTATGAATGGAACTATTACAACATTTGCTGCTGTTATAAATGCATTCTTAGATGGTGTAGTGTACATAAGTCCAATGGTTTGTACTGTGAAGGCTAGAAATAAAAATATTCCTAAAATCCCTCCTGCTTTTAATAATTTTTTTCCCATATTAGCATGAATCTGTTTAAAAAACAGTAAATTCATAAATATAGCCGCTAAGAAAAATCTTAAAGTTATGATTTGTAGAGGTGTAAGCCCACCGTCTAATGCAAATTGGGTTGCTACAAAGCCACTTCCCCATATAATTGATATAAATATTAGTCCTATTTCTCCAAAATATTTTTTCAATAAAGCCCCCTCCTTTTTATTTTTTTGCAAAATTATAAACCCCCTAAACAGCAAGAGAGTTTTTCTATAAGCATTACTATAAATTAATATAGTAAATTTTTTCAGTATTTTAAATCTAAATTTACATGCATTTTGAGCTCAAATTTATATCCACTATTTAACAGTAATATATTAATCATTTTTTGTAAACACCTTTTTAATAAATTTTTATATTTTTTTACTTATACTAAATTTTTTTATAGATAATTTTAATATTTTATAGATAATTTTGATATTTGTGATACTTTAATATTATGCAAATAATGTCATATAAGTTACACTTTAGTTATCTTGGTTACAACTTTGTCGGTTTACTTTTTCTACTTTCTTCGATATAATTATAATATATTTTTGATACAATTCGACAAAAGGGGGAATGCTGTAATCATGGTAAAAAAAAGAAAGAATAAAACTATTGCACTTACTATAATTGTTGTAATAGTTATTGGTATTTTTTCTATGGCATGGGCGGATATGTCTAGAAAAAAAGAAATGAAAGAAACTCAGGAAAGACTTAAAGCTGAAAAATTAGAAAAAGAAAGAATTGAAAAAGAAAAAAATGAACCTATTATTGGTGCGAAAAAAGAAGCTGCAAAAGAATATGGATACGATGCAAAAATAGTTTGGGACAAACTTAGCAAATACGACTATTCAAACAATGGAGAAAAGATAGTCTTTCTTACATTTGATGATGGACCATCTACTACTAATACTCCACAAGTCCTAGATATCTTAAAGAGACATGATATTAGAGGAACTTTCTTTATTAAAGGTGATTCTCTTGAAAGAAAAGGAGCTAACGAGATTTTAAAAAGAACATTTGACGAAGGAAATGCAATAGCTCATCACTCTTATACTCATGACTACAAAAAACTATATCCTGGCAGAAGCCTAAATCTTGATACATTCGTAAATGAACTTAACAAAACTGATGAAGCTATGAAAAAAGTTTTAGGAAAGAATTTTTCCTCAAATGTAGTTAGATGCCCAGGCGGGTATATGTCATGGAAAAATATGGAACCTCTCAGAAACTACTTAAAAGAGAAAAACATGGCATCAATTGATTGGAATGCTCTAAATGCTGATGCAGAAGGTAAAAAGAAAAATGCTCAAGAGTTATTTGAACATGCAAAGAAATCTTCTGAAGGGAAAGAAATGGTCGTTCTTTTAATGCATGATACTTATGGAAAACAAGAAACAGTAAATGCATTAGACCAAATTATAACATATTTTAAAGACAATGGTTATCAGTTTAAAACTTTAATATAATAAAAAAGCAAGTTCATTGATTATACTTTTATACTCAATAAACTTGCTTTTATTTTATGCTATTTTACTAGCTCAATTTTCACAAATTTTTTCTTTCCTATTTGAATAACTAATTCACTTTCTTTTACAATAGTGCTTAAGTCCTCTACTTTTTCACCATTTACCTTTACTCCGCCTTGAGAAGCTAATCTTCTAACTTCACTCTTACTCTTAACAATTTCATTAACAACCAGCACCTCGATTAAATCGAATCCATCTTCCTTAACTTGAATTGTTTGTATATCCTCAGGTATTTGACCTTTTTGGAATACAGATTTAAATCTTTCTTCAGCTTCTCTGGCAGATTCTTCTCCATGGTATAGTGTTACTATTTCTCTTGCTAAGTTCATCTTTATATCTCTTGGATTTACTGAACCATCTTTTAACTGAGATTCTATTTTATTAACTTCATCAGGATGAACATCAGTTACTAAATTATAGTATTTAATTATAAGTTCATCAGGAATTTCCATAGATTTTTGGTACATTATACCCGCTTCTTCATCTATTCCAATATAGTTGCCTAAACTCTTACTCATTTTTTCTTTTCCATCTAATCCCTCTATTAAAGGCATCATTATTACTATTTGAGACTCCATACCAAATTCTCTTTGTAATGATCTTCCCATTAATAAGTTGAATCTTTGGTCAGTTCCACCAAGCTCTATATCTGCTTTTAATGCTATAGAATCATATGCTTGCATTAATGGGTAGAAGAACTCGTGTACTGATATTGGCATTTGTCCTTCATATCTCTTTTTAAAATCTTCTCTTTCCAACATTCTTGCAACAGTAATAGTTGCTGCTAATTTTATTACATCTTCAAAATTTAATTTAGACAACCACTCACTATTAAATCTTACAATAGTTTTTTCTTTATCTAAAACTTTAAAAATTTGCTCTTCATAAGTTTTTGCATTTGCAAGAACTTGCTCCGTTGTTAAAGCTTTTCTAGCCTTAGATTTTCCAGTTGGGTCTCCAATTTTTCCTGTAAAGTCTCCAATTATTATTACTATTTGATGACCTAAATCTTGTAACTGTTTCATCTTTCTAAGAACTACCGTATGCCCTAAATGTATATCTGGAGCACTTGGGTCTAGACCCAATTTTACTATCATAGGTTTTCCTTCTTTTTCTGATTTAATAAGCTTTTCCCTTAACTCTTTCTCATCTATTAAATCATCTACACCTTTCATAATTATTCGCATTTGCTCGTCTATCGATTTCATTTTTCATTCCTCCTAAAATATTTATATAATTTATAATCTTTATTTTTATAATAAAAAAAGCTTTCATCCTATTTAAAAGGACGAAAGCATTGCTTACGTGTTACCACCTTAGTTCATCAATATCTCACGATACTAATCTCTTAGAGTACAATTACATATACTCGTGTACTATAACGTGTACTACTCCGATATCTCTTAGTGGTTGTTATCTTTCAGAGATATTGCTCTGAGATGTATTCAAACTAAATCGATTTATTCCATTTCACCAGACTGGAACTCTCTGTTAAATAAAATCTAGCCCTACTTCTTCTCTTCATAGCATTTGTATATTCAGATTATTTCATCAATTACAAGAAATTTTTCTTAACTTACTCATAATATATTATTATTTTTATATTTTGTCAACCTTTTTTATTATTATACACATGTTTTTTTACATTATACTATTTTTTTATATTTTTTACCAATACCTAAAGCTTATTTTTCAATCAAAATATTTATTTGTTTATTAACTATATTGCTCTGATTCAATCTCTCAAAGCACGGTCTACATAAATCATAAATTTTCTAACTAAAGTTTTATTTTTAATATAGTATATCACTTTTTAAAAAGATTTTTAATAAATGTAAATTTTAATGAAAGTATTTATGTTAAAAATGATATAATATATCTTAATATTCAGTTTTTTAAGACATTAGGAGGTAATTACTATGTTTAAAATTAAACACTTTAATGATTTAAGTTTAGATGAATTTTATGAAATAGCAAAATCAAGATATGAGGTATTTGCTTGTGAACAGAAGATATTTTCGTTAAACGATTATGATGATATAGATAAAAACTGTTATCACATATTTTTAAAAGACAATGGATTGATTTGTGCTTATGCTAGAATAATTCCTAAAGAATACAGCTCTTATAATGAGGTCTCTATTGGTAGGGTTTTAGTTCTTTCTAGTCATAGAGGGAAAGGCTTAGCAAAACAAATGATGGATTGTGCTATAGATTTTATAAAGGTTAATTTACACGAAAATAATATAACTTTATCGGCACAAACTTATATAAAGAACCTTTACTTATCTTGTGGTTTTAAAGAAATATCAGAAGTATATGACGAAGCTGGCATTGAACATATTAAAATGAGATTATAGTGTTGACAAGCTAATATTGTTAATATATAATTTAAGTATAAATTATATATTGAATTGATATTTAGGTATTTGAAAATACCTTACATAGAGTCAGGAGGCTTTTGCTTTCTGATTTTTTTATTATCAAAATTCAATAATTATATGGATTCAAAATGTTAATTTTTATTCTATATTCTACTTTCCCCAAAAGTAAGAATTATACCCAACTTTGTGTGATAGGCATCTTGCCTATCTTTTTTTTGTAAAAGTAACAAGGTAGTAATATAATGCATAGTTTAGAATAAGAAGATTAGCTCAGGCTAAATTTCAAGCATGGAGGTGCTACTATGAAAAACCTTAACGATATTCAAGTGAAAAAAACTGTCAAAGTTGAAGATATATTGTCTAGTGGTAATTTAAGAGAAAGAATGTTAGCGCTTGGTCTTACTAGAGGAGCTGTTATAGATGTAGTTAGAAAAGGTCCAAAAAATAATTTAACTGTCTACAAAATCAGAGGTAGTAAGATAGCTCTACGACAAGAAGAAAGTAGCTTAATATTAGTTTCTGACATTTAAAATTTTCTAGCAGGAGGATATTAAATATGGGGTTAACACATAACTCAACTAAAATGAGTTCTTTAAAAGACATGTTTGATATAGACAACAAAGAAGACCAGTTTGTAATTGCATTGGCTGGCAATCCAAATACAGGTAAAAGTACTGTATTTAATCATCTTACAGGGCTTAGACAGCATACTGGAAACTGGCCAGGAAAAACTGTAGCTACAGCTCGTGGTAACTTTAAATATAAAAATACCGAATATGCATTAATAGATTTACCAGGAACATATTCTTTATTCGCCTTATCACAAGAAGAAATTGTGGCTCGTGATTTTATATGTTTTGGTAATCCAGATGCAGTAATAGTAGTATGTGATGCTACATGTCTTGAAAGAAATTTAAACTTAGTATTTCAAGTGATGGAACTTACAGATAAAGTTATCTTGTGTATTAATCTAATAGATGAAGCTAGAAAAAAAGGAATTACTATCGATAAAAAACTTCTAGAGGATTCTCTTGGTATTCCAGTTATTTTAACTGCTGCAAGAAATGGTTCTGGTATGGATGAACTATTGGATACTTTAAATGATGTATCTTTTGATAAATATAAATTAAATAATAAACCTGTTAGATATAGTGAAAATATAGAAAATCTAGTAAAATCAATTCAACCAGAATTGGATAATATTATGCCAAGTATAAATTCCAGATGGTTGGGTCTTAGACTTATTGATGGTGATGAAAGTATATTTGAATCTATGAGTAATTATATAGACAAAGATTCAATAGATGCTATTAATAAAGTAAAGAAAAAGATTCCAGATAATATAAATAAACAAAAAATAAGAGATGACTTTACTAAAATTAACTATGATTATGCTAAAAAACTAAGTGATGAGTGTTGTTCTAATGTTGCTAAAAATTCAACAGATAGAGAAGAAAAAGTAGATAAAATATTAACATCTAAAATATTTGGACTTCCAATAATGCTCTTATTATTAGGTACTATATTGTGGATTACTATAGAAGGTGCTAACTATCCATCCACTCTATTGTCTAATTTATTACTCGGATTTGAGCCAAGTATTTCGAGTATATTAAATAGTATTAATTGTCCATCATGGTTAAACGATATGTTGGTTTTAGGATTATATAGAACATTAGCATGGGTAATCTCTGTAATGCTACCTCCTATGGCAATATTCTTCCCTTTATTTACCTTGCTTGAGGATTTTGGATATTTGCCAAGAGTTGCATTTAACTTAGACCATCTATTTAAAAAAGCTTGTGCACATGGAAAACAATGTTTGACTATGTGTATGGGATTTGGATGTAATGCAGCTGGAGTTATTGGTTGTAGAATAATTGATTCTCCAAGGGAAAGACTTATAGCTATACTTACAAACAACTTTGTACCTTGCAATGGTCGTTTTCCTACTTTGATAGCTATATCTACAATATTTTTTAGCTCAGTTATAACTAGTTCTTTTGTATCAAGTATAGCAACTGCATTTTGCATAACTTTACTGATAATTCTAGGTGTTATAATAACGTTGTTAGTTTCTTATACTCTTTCTAAGACGCTATTAAAAGGAGTTCCATCTACATTTACATTAGAACTTCCACCTTATAGAGTTCCTCAAATAGGAAGAACTTTATATACTTCCATAATAGATAGAACAATATTTGTTTTAGGAAGAGCTGTAATGGTAGCCATACCTGCTGGTGTCATAACTTGGATATTTGCAAATATCTATATAGGAGATTTAAGCATATTATCACATATTGCAAACTTTTTAGACCCTTTAGGCAAATTAATTGGTCTTGATGGTTTTATATTGATGGCTTTTATTCTTGGATTCCCAGCAAATGAGATAGTCGTACCTATACTTTTAATGGCTTACCTAACAACTGGTTCTATGATAGAATTAGATAGCTTTAATGCTTTAGGTCAAGTTCTTAGAGAACATGGATGGACTTATTTAACAGCTTTAAATGTTATGCTGTTCAGTTTACTTCACTGGCCTTGTGCGACAACACTTTTAACAATAAAAAAAGAAACTGGAAGTTTAAAATGGACTGCCTTAGGATTCTTAATGCCTACTATACTTGCTTTTATTGTTTGTTTTTTAACAACTACAGTTTACAATTTATTTATATAATTAGTATTAACTTACATCAAACATATCCTATAGATACTATTTAAAAATTTATATACTTTATTATAAAGCATAGAGATATATTCAATGATAAGTAGAATTACTTAACATTTGAATATATCTCTATTTTAATCCTTATCTAGATACTTGGATTGAAATCTCGGTCATATAATTATCTTCATTACTTTCACAAAAAAAGTCAAGTATACTCTCTTCATATGAATTTCCAATAATTTTATATTCGTTCTCATATATATATTTTTTCAGTTTTTCATAGGATTTATATGAATCTTCATATTTTCCAATATGCTTTATACACGCATACATTCCCTCTGGCTTTATATATAACTTTTTATCCTTTATTTTTTTATCTATTTTCAAATAAAAACTTGATATGCTTAAATAGTCTCCATTTTTTATATTTTCATTGCTTACTATTACTCCCAACTCATATCCTTGATACAAATTTTTTGATTTACAATAATTGGTGAAATCTATTAATTCCATCATAAAATCATTATTACTCATATTACTCAAATCGCTTGATAAAACTAAGTATTCTTCAAGTCTTTTGGATATATAAATTTCTTCACTATCCATCTTAGAAATTCCTTCGACTGTTATATTTATTCTATTTTGCATCTTAGAACTTATCTTTCTTAATTTTCTAATTTTTTCTCTTATCTTTTTTTCTTCTTCTCTAAGCATTTTCACACAAAGTTGAGGACTTCTATTTTGTATATACTCTTTTATTTCCTCTAGACTCATTCCTATTTCTCTTAATGATTGTAATATATCTAATGTATCATATTGATAAACAGAGTAATATCTATAATTATTTTTATCTTTATATTCAGGAGAAAAAATACCTATTTTATCATAAAAAATTAATGTCTGTTTAGATATTCCACACAATTTGGCAAATTCACCTGTAGTAAAATACTGTTTTTCCAAAGTTTATCCACTCCTTATCGTCTTGTTGCCTATATAGTTACTATATTCTTTATTATTGACTAAATCAAGTAATTCTTATTTAATAAAATCAATATATTTTTAATTTTAAAGGTTAAATGTCATTTAAATCTTCATCATGTAATTTTGAGATTAGTTCTGTTAAAGTATTATTATTTAAATCACTAAAAAGTTTTAAAGCTTCTGGTTTTGTTAATCTTGTCAGCCACAATTTCTTATATTTTTTCTTTTCAAATAAAAATTTATCCAGTTTTACAATTATGGTAACCAGTTTTACATATCCACTTGTAAAGTATATCTAAGCAATATATTATACTATATAGATTTATGAATGAAATAATATCTGCTATTTACCGAATATTTTTATTTTTCGTTTTTTAGGGGGATTAGTTGTGTTTAAAGATAAGATTGATGAATGTGTTCACATAATGACTGCATATATTGCTAGTTTAAAAGAATACTATTCATTCATAGAAACTCAAATTGGTGATTTTATTAAAAAATATGGAGAAGATGTTGTAGAATTATGTCTCCATAGAGTAATGATTCTACTGTGCGAATGTGGTTTGGCATAAAATTAAATACATTAAAGCTGGGTAAGAAGAATATTATGTAAAACTCTTCTTATCCACTTTAATATACATAATTAATTTAGTCTAAATAAGTCTGTTATAAAATCAAGCTATAATTATAATAAGAAATAGGCTAATAAATCAAAATTTTTTATAATGCAACATAAATATGAAGAAAAAGAATGTAGTAAAATGATTGTTGATAACCATTAGAATCATAATAATTGTATGTATTTCAGTAATGACAATCAGCATGTGGAATTATAACATGGTTGATGAGAAAGAACCAACAATTGTAAATGACCCATTACATATGAAAATGGCAATGCTAATGGAAAAGGACTATTGATATTAGTAGCAATTGAATTTGGTTAATTTATTTATAATATACATAAATTTAAATATTACGAATAAAGTATTATAAATAGGATACTTTCTAAAGGGAGGAAATTATGATAGATAATCAAAAATATGTTATTTTATCACTAGAATTACATTTATTTTTTTCAAGAATTATGAAAGAGCACGCTCTTTTTTTAGAAGCAGGATTTACAAATAAAGATTATAATCTTGCTATGGAAGCTGACCACTACAAAAAACAGTTTGAAGACTTATTATCATACACTGTTAGTGCTAGTAATGGTATAGTTAGACCTGATATATTATATTCAGAAGAAATTGTAACTACTCTCACATTAGGTGCAGAACAAAAAACAGAAGAACTTACAGGGATAGAAATAAATCAAAATATAACTACAAGAGAATTAAATCTACAAAGTGGTGTAGACCCACAAGTTGGTCAAGACTTAGTAAATTACGTAGCTCAGCTTAACTCTGATGCAATAAGACTGCTTGATGGTCTTATTAATTTAAAAGAAAGAGTCTTAGATGGAGTACTATCATGTAATCTATTTACCTCAAACTATCCTCTACTTCTTGAGCACCTAATACATGAAGCAAACTTATACCGTTCTTATGTAATTGACCTCGAAAATAAAATAGACATTGACTCAAAAAATGCTAAAGAAATAGAATTATTCTGGGACCATATTATGATGGAACATGCTCTATTTATGAGAGGATTACTAGACCCATCTGAAGGTGAACTGATAAATACTTCAAATGAGTTTGCTATGAAATTCAATGAATTAATTAAAAAAGCAAATGAAATGATTGATACTAATATCGAAAGTATTACAGAAGAAACTCTAAATGAAACTGTTGAATTTAAAGATTTTAAAGAAGCAGGAGCATCAGGAATAGAACAATGTAAGATAAAATCTATAATATTACCTCTTTTAGCAGACCATGTTTTAAGAGAGGCTAATCATTATATTAGAATACTAGAAAGCTATAGAAATATGTAATTAAAAAATATTTTCAAAATAACTTTTATATATTTAAGTAAAGGTACATCTAAATTGTACCTTTACTTTTTATAATTATATAAAATTTAAGTATTTATTAAAAACTAACAATAACTCTTATACTAAATACATATTTATGTTATAACTATATTGTAACTATTTTCATAATTTTAGGAAAATATTAATGATAAAATTGGTTTCGTAAATCGTATAGGTTTAGTTAATATAATAGTTACAATTTTAAAATTTAAATACGGGAGTGATTTTAGCATGATAAGACAAACACCATTAGAAAAACGATACGACAAGTTAGGCCCTCATATTGTTACATCTCTTAAAAAACGTTATTTTGATGCTTATTACTGTAAAACTAGAAATGAGGCTTTGCAACAAGTTTTAGATTTAATTCCTCAAAATCATGTAGTATCGTGGGGAGGCTCTGAAACCCTTAAAGAATTGGGGATACAAACTGCTATTAGAGAAAAAGGGGTTAGAGTTATTGATAGAGATTTAGCAAAAACTCCAGAAGAAAGAATAGAAATTATGCGTCAAGCACTTCTATGCGATACTTTTTTGATGAGTAGTAATGCAATTAGTGAAGATGGACAACTCTTTAATATTGATGGAAATGGTAATCGTGTAGCTGCAATGATATTTGGTCCAAAGAATGTTATTGTTGTAGCTGGTATGAATAAAATTGTAAAAAATATTGATGATGCAATGCAAAGAACTAGAACAGTTGCATCTCCAGCAGTTGTTCAACGTTTTCAAGATGTCAATACTCCTTGTTATATTAATGGAAGCTGTATAGATTGTACAAGCCCTGAAAGCATTTGTGCATATATGGTTACCACAAGAATTAGCCGTCCAGCAAAAAAAATAAAAGTAATATTAGTAGGAGAAAATCTTGGTCTATAAAATATACATATATGTAAACAGTTCTATAAATAATAAAATCATATAAAATAACTTATCCTTAAAAGTGGTAGAATAAAATTTTCTATAAAACTTTTATTCTACCACTTTCATATTCTTTTGAATTTACCTTTCTATTTTTGATTCTAATTTATTTACATCTTTATTATTCAATACCTTAATTTTCATATTTTTTCTATTATTCATCAAGTTGTTTGTAGTAATCTTTATTGTAGTTAGCTAAATAATCTATACCACCTCCAGTAATTACATTTAACAATTTCATTGTAGATTCTTGATTAACTTTACAAGCATAATTATCATCAGATTTAACCAACTCTAATGTAATATTAAATTCTTTTTTATTTGCAGAATCAATGTCTTTCATAGTTGGATTTGGCATCATCTCTCCTAATTTAGGAGGATTCTTTTTTAGTATAGAAACCATATCAGTATTGTTAACTTTCAAATCTACAATCACTTTATCCTTATTCTTCTTTATATCTGAAATTTCCCACGTCATATTTTTACAGTACATTTTAAAGCCTTCTTTATCGTCATATATAAAATTGCCTAAACCTGATTTTGGGAAATACTTATCTACATTATCTAAATCTTGTGTCTTTATTGCATTAAACATATTGTCTACTTCACTTTTTATCTCATTGTCACTAGTACATCCAATTAATACCAATGCTGACATTGCAAGCATTATAATACACATAGTAAATTTCTTCATTAAATTATCTCTCCCTACTTTTATATCTTTTTTTATAAATATTCTTATCTTTCGAAAAAGTCGTAGTTATTGCATTGTGTGGACAAACTTTTATACATTCACCACATCTGATACAATCCAAACTATTTAAATCTTTATATACTGGTATATCAAATTTACACTTTGCTTGGCATTCTGTGCAATTCGTACATTTATATTTATCAATTTTAAATCTATATATTGAAATAGGATTAAAAAAGCTATAAATTGCTCCTAAAGGGCATATATACCTGCAAAATGGTCTATAAATCATGATTGACATCAACAATATCAATAACAAAATACTTAACTTCCAGCTAAATAAAAATCCTATTGATTCTCTTAAATTCTCATTTTCTAAAATAAGTGGTATTCCTCCCAAAAGTGTACCTGAAGGACAAATCCACTTGCAAAACCAAGGGTTTCCACCTCCTGCTACGTTTACAACAGTAATTGGCAGAATAATTACAAACATTATTAAGACTATATACTTTAGATATTTTAAATATTTATCACCATAAACTTTTTTTATCTTTACTGGAAATGGTATTTTATATAGGAAATCTTGAAAAAGTCCAAAAGGACAAAGCCAACCACAAACAAATCTACCAAAAATAGCACCAAATGCCATAAAAAAACCAACAACATAAAATGAGAATTTATACTCTCTACTTGATAGAACTGCTTGTAATGAACCTATTGGACATGCTCCAAGTGCACCTGGGCATGAATAACAATTCAATCCAGGAACACACAATTTTTTACTTTCTCCTCCATAGATAGTTCCTTCTAAAAATCCATTTACATATCCATTTGTCAATGCTGTAAATGCAACCTGAACAATAAGTCTTATATTATTGTTTATCTTAGATAATAACTTCATACCTTTTCTCCTAACCAATACCAATACATTCAAGACAAATCATAATTGCTTTAGTTAATACTATATTTGTTTCTCCACGATATACACCTAATACAATAAATAGAATACTAACTATAATGATAGAAATGCCCTTTTTATTATCTTTAATAAAGTTACTCATTGCTTTTTACCATTTTTAGTCTTTCATCTATAATTTTTTTCCACTCTTCCTTGCTATTTGCACCTGTGACTTTTTCACCTACAAAGTTTCCTTTCTTGTCTACAAAATAGCTTGTTGGAAACCCTACAATTCTCTTAAAATCAGTTTTTTTAAGCTCTTCAGATACAGTTAATTGTTGATAAGTAACACCTGACTTTTTCATAATATCTTTAACTAAGTTTTTCTCTTCATCTGAAAGACCAGTTTTAATATCAGTTCCTTCAACTTCCACAACTAACCCTTTTATAGCTACATTTGAATTATTACTTTCATATTCTTTTGATAAGGTCTCAAGTTCTGGCATTTCACCTACACATGGTCCACACCAAGTAGTCCAAACATTAATAAGGGTAAGTTCTTTACTTGAAAACATATCTTTTGTTACCTTATTTCCATCAACATCCTCCGTCTCTAAATTATTAAACCATTCACTATTATCTTTGTTTTTTTCTACTGCCTTAGATTCTTCTTTGGTACAACCAGAAATCATACCTAAAACAAAAACACATCCTAAAATTAATATAAAAAACCTTTTCATATCTCACACTCCTATAATCTATATAGTACATAAAATCTCTGATTGAAATAAAAGTAACTTATCTTCTATATTAAAATCATTATAGTTAATAAATAAGAGCCAGTTTAAAGCGAATTGTATAAAAGATATACTGTTACTAAAATATATTTCTCTGCAGACAAAATCTTATATTAATATGATAGATTGTAAATCTTAAGATTATATACATATATTTCTAAAGATTTTCTTAAGAAACAGTTAGATTTTGTTAATACAATATATCTATTTTTACTAATATAAGTTTATTAATTAGAATTATACAAATTCATTTTGATATGATTTTTTGTTGCTTTAAAGCCATTTATCTTATAGATAAAGTTTTTCTTGACTATATAGTAACTATATAGCTTATTATATATAGAGAGTAATAAAAGGAGGTAAAATTTATGGAAAATTTATTTACAAGAAAATTCACTACTTTTGAATTTCTAAAATTTGTTTCTCCTGCAATTATATCCATGATATTTATATCTTTATACACAATAATAGATGGCATCTTTGTATCAACATTAGTTGGTTCAGATGCTCTTGCTAGTATAAATATTGTACTACCTATAATTAACCTTGTTTGTGGATTTGGAATAATGATGGCAACTGGTGGAGGAGCTATCGTTTCTATACGTATGGGTGAAAATAGACAGGATGAAGCCAACTCTACATTTTCTTTTATAGTTTTGTTTTCATTGATTGTTGGGATTTTATTCACAGTAATCTCATATTTCTTCATCAAGGAAATATCTATTTTACTTGGTGCAACAGATAAGTTATTACCATATTGTATAACGTATGGTAAAGTTATGATTTTATGTACACCATTTTATATTTTAAAATTTATATTTGAATACTTTGCAAGAACTGATGGAAATTCTAAATTTAGTTTATTTCTATCAGTTATTGGTGGAATAACAAATATAATATTAGATTATGTGTTTATTAAATATTTTGGAATGGGTCTTTTAGGAGCCGCAGTTGCAACTGCTATAGGTATTATTTTAACTTGTGTTTTAGGTATTATTTACTTCATATCCAGTAAGTCTACACTAAAACTAAGAAAGCCAAAAACTGATTTTAGGCTTATAAGAGATACTATGATAAATGGTTCTTCTGAGATGGTTACAGAGTTGTCTACAGGAATTACAACATTCTTATTTAATATAGTAGCTTTAAGATTAGCAGGAGAAAATGGACTTGCTGCTCTTACCATAGTATTATATGCTCATTTTTTAATGACATCAGTCTATCTAGGATTTGCTGCTGGAGTATCTCCATTAATAAGCTACAATTTTGGTGCTGAAAATAGTGATAAGTTAAAAGAAACATTTAAACATTCTCTAAAATTTATATTTGTTTCTTCTCTTTTAGTGTTCGTTGTTGCTTTAGTTTTTGCACCATTTATTGTTAGAGTTTTTGTAAATCCAGATAACACAGTATTTAAGTTAGCCTTACAGGGATTAAAAATATTTGCATTTGCTTTTTTATTTGTTGGCATAAATATATTTGCATCAGGATTTTTTACGGCATTTCACAATGGAAAAATTTCAGCTATTATATCTTTTAGTCGTGCCTTTGTTTTTATAATCATAGGAATCATAACTCTTCCTCCTATGTTGAACCTGACTGGATTATGGCTTACAGTTCCATTTGCTGAAGTTCTAACCATATTTATATCTATTCTATTTATAAAAAAATATAAAAGTAGATATAAATATTAAAAATTAATATTTAAAATCAATATTTATTAAAAATAATAAACCTGCTTTAAAATACAAATTTATAAATTTGATTTTTGAGCAGGTTTTATTTTAGTTACAATAAGTCATTTGCATACTCTTTAATTGGTGCTTTTCTAAGTAATAAAATTATAAATATTATGCAAATAACTATAATTCCTACTTTTGTTCCTAATAAAATAAAAGGATTCTGAAATGAATAAATAATTTTTTCTAAGTACACAAGCATCTTATGCATATTTTTAGTTGCAAAATTAACTATATAAATTACCATTAATATCGGTAATCCTATCAATATAGTAATACTAGTAACTTTTCTAACTCTATATGTAAAAGCTCCAAGTAATACTCCTATAAGTCCTACACACATTTCATTTATACATATTTGCACAAAATAATTTAAATAAGTTAGTGCTATACTTGATGTTGAAGGCTCTATCAGTGCAGATATAGACGTCCAAATCATATCTCTCTTTAGTAAAACTGATAGGTCTATACTATAACCTGTCATAATTTCTATAAATAACTTTGATAAAAAAATCAAAACTATACCTAAAATAGAAATCACAAAGCTCAAAATAATTAAATCTATGACAATAGCTTTTATACAACTTTTTCTATCTGCTCTTATACTTAAAGCTCCTGAAAAGTCTTTATTTGCTATATTTACTCCATACACAAATATCAGTATAGTTATATATGTTAAAATAGGATTCACAATTGTAGATAAATTATCTTTAGATGCTTCACCAAAAATTTTGAGGATAAACACTGGCAAAATGTTTATAACAATTCCCACAATCATAAATATAATTATATACAATTTAGTATTTTTATTAAAAAATTTTATATACGGCTTTAATTCATTCAATTACAATTCCTCCTTCTTAGTCATGTTAACAAACATATCTTGTAGCCCTATATATCCTACATCAATATTTGAATTTTTAAGTACTTTTTCATCATTTTCATTAAAATCACCATAGTAAAAATAAGCAACTGTATTTCCAAATGTCTTTTTAGGCTTTATATTTTTTATACACTCTAATTTTTCTAACTCTTCTTTATTTCCAGTAATATAATGAGCTTTTTGTTTTATAACATCAATTTCTTCATCTATAATAATTTTTCCATCATTTAATATTATTACATGCTCCAATAAATCATCTATTTCATCAATCAAATGAGTTGATATTATTATTGTTCTTGGATTTTTTATATAACTATCTAAAATTATGTTATAAAACTCTTGTCTATTTACTGCATCTAAACCAATTGTCGGTTCATCAAATATAGTGATAGCTGAATTAGAACAAATACCTATTATATTTGAAAGTATGGTTTTCATACCTCTCGATAATTGTTTATACTTTTTTTTAGTATTTAAATCAAAATATTTGCATAATTCTTCTTCTAAGCTCTTGTCGTAGCTTTTATAAAAACTAGAAGAAAATTCAAATACCTGACCTACTTTAAAATCTGGACTATAAAATTCTTTTTCCCTGACAATACAAACTTCTTCTAAAACTTTTATATCTTCTTTTAGGTTCTTTCCTAATATTTCTATCTCACCTTCGTTTTGAATTAACTGATTTACCATTATATTTAATAATGTTGTTTTTCCAGCTCCATTCTTACCTAATAAACCATATATTTTATTTTTTTCAAAGTTTAAAGACATATTATTAAAAACATTTTGTTTATTAAAACTATGATATAAATTTTCTATCTTAATAGAACTATTCATATATTAATCCTCCTTGAAATTAATTATAATATCAACTAATTCGTCTCTATTTATTTCTAATTTGTTAGCTTCTTGAAGTAGATTTCTTACAAAATTATGTTTAAAATTTTCTTTTCTGGCTTCTTTTATAATAGTTTTTGCACCATCTGATACAAACATCCCTATCCCCCTCTTCTTATATAAAATATTCTTATCAACCAATATATTTATACCCTTTAATACTGTAGCTGGATTAATTTTATAAAGCTTTGAAAGCTCGGTTGTTGATGGAACCTGTTCTTCTTCTTTTATTCCATCTGACAGTATCTCATCTTCAATTGCTCGTGCTATCTGAATAAATATGGGTTCTTCATTGTTTAGTACTAATTTCATAGGTTCCTCCTTTCCACATTAGTTAGTTACTCAACTAATTAACCATATAACTTATAATATCTTGAAAAATATTATCTGTCAATACTAAATAAAAAACAGAGGGAAAATTCCCTCTGTTTTTTATTCTTTAGATTTACAATTAAATTTTAGTCTTTGTAATCCTATGCATAAGTTAAAAACTTTAATAGTCTGTTGTATTCTCATTTTTTAATATTTTACATATTGAGCTAGTTCCTAGTCTTCCGGCTCCTGCCTCTATAAATTTCTCTGCATCAGAAATTGATTTAACGCCTCCTGCAGCCTTTATTTTTACATTTTTTCCAATATGCTCTTTCATAAGCTTTATATCTTCTAAAGTAGCTCCACCTGTTCCCATTCCAGTAGATGTTTTTATAAAGTCTGCACCTGACATTGTCACTATTTCACACATCTTTACTTTTTCACCTTCATCTAAATAACATGTCTCTATAATGACTTTTAATAATTTATCTCCTATAACTTTTTTTATTTCTCTTATCTCATTTTCTATATTATCGTAATCTTTATTTTTTATATCTGAAATATTTACAACCATATCAACTTCATCTGCTCCATTTTCAACAGCATCTTTTGCTTCAAATACTTTTGTTGCAGTAGTTTGGTATCCTAGAGGAAATCCTATCACTGTGCATATTTTTATTTTGCCTTTTAGATATTCTGATGCTCTTTTTACATATGATGGTGGTATACAAACTGATGCTACACTCATATTTACAGCTTCATCACATAAGATTTTAATATCTTCCCATGTAGTTGTAGCTTTTAAAATAGTATGGTCTACCGTTTTTAATATATGTTTCATAAAATCCTCCTAAGTGTATAATTAATATAATTAAATTACTTTTTTAAATGCAGTTTTCTTTTTGCAATATTTAGTATCATATCAACTTCTTCAACTTTAAAAATAGTCATTAGTAATGTATAAATTCCACCTCCAACTACAACTGAAATAGTTAATGATACAAATTCATTAAATGTTCCTACTCCCAAAATTTCAAATATAAATTTATACATAAAGTATGTTAAAACACCCATAATCAAAGATGCAACTAAAGATTTCAAAGTTGCTTTTATTATTTTATCTTGCCCAAAATATCCAACCTTCCTTTCTAGATTCAAGAAAAGTAACAATATACATGCAATTGATGATGAACTAGTTGCAAGTGCAAGACCACCATGAGCCATTGGTTTTATTAAAATCAAATCTAATACTATATTTACACCAACAGATATAATTCCATTTACCATAGGTGTTTTTGTATCTTGTAATGAATAAAAAACCTTTCCTAAAATATCTCTTAAACCAAATGCAGTCATCCCAACTGCATAAAAAATTAAGGCAGTTGCTGTCATTTGGGTTGCCCTAGCATCAAAAGCACCTCTCTCAAAAATGATTCTAACAACAGGAGTTGCAAAGAAAATAGAAGCAACTGAAATGGGAATCATGGAAATTATTATCATATTTATACTAGATTTAACTGAACTAGTAAATTTCTTTTGATTATTTTCTGCACTTAACTTTGATAGCATTGGATACATAACAGATACTATTGAAGCTGTAAATGTCCCTGTAACAAAGCCATTTAATCTATCTGCATAAGTAAGTGCTGGAATACTACCTTTCACTAATGTTGAGGCTAAGGTTGTATCCACCAATGAATTCACTTGATTAACAGCAACACCTATAAATACTGGTGAAAGTAATGCTAGTAATTTAATAAGGCTATCATCTTTAAAATTCAAGTAGTATAAGTATTTGTAGTTCGTTTTTCTAACAAAAAACATGTAAAAAAGTAGCTGAACTACAATAGCAAGCACAGCAGCAAGTGGAAGTGTGTATGGTCCAAATACAGTACTTAGCATTATTGAAATAATGATTATTATATTATAAGGTATACTCCCAAACCCAACTACAATAAAGTTCTCTTTAATTTGTAAAAATGCTGACATAACGCTAGTAATACCTATAAATATTATTCCTATTATTAATATTTTAGTAAACTTTACAGTAAGTAAAAACCTCTCTCCCTCAAACCCTATAGCAAATATACTTACAAGTTGCTTTGAGAAAATAACACCTAGTATAGCAACAACTATACATATACCAACTATTATATTTAAAACATTGTTTAAAAACTTTAGTGCTTGTTTTTCACCTTGTTTACTAATTATATCTTGATACATTGGAATAAAAGTAGTAACTATAGCAGTACCTATTGCTGCAAATATAATATTTGGTATATTCATAGCTGTCAAATAACTTTCTGTATATAAGCCTGTGCCATAAATTGATGATAGTACTAATTCTCTACCCATACCAAGAATTTTAGAGATTATAGTAACTATCATCAAATAAAAAGTTGCTTTAGCTACCTTGCTCATTTTATCACTCCACTTCTAACATACTTCTTTTTAATCAAGTAAAATTTAGTTCATTAGATATAATTCTATTAACTAATTTAACTTATTAGCCTTATAAAAGTATAATTAACACCTATTTCTTAATATATCACAAACTACATTATTCTTCATATTTTTTTGTTTCTACAATAATTTCTGCATCCTTATAATACAAATTCTACATATTCAATTATATTTAAAAAAATGGAGTTGTCACTTAATATTTGTAAAACCAATAATATCTAAAATTAATAATATAAAATAAACTTTATCATCTTTTTTAAATTATATTCTAACATATTTTGTCCATATTGAGAAATTTTACTAAACTATTATTTCCAATAATTCTATTTTTAGATACATCACTTAAAATGACAGCACACTCATAAAATATAAGTGTGCTGTTTATATATAACATATTTAAAAATATCAATAAAAATTCTTTAATTGTTTTAACTTACTTGGATGTCTTAATTTTCTTATTGCTTTAGCTTCTATTTGTCTTATTCGTTCTCTAGTAACACCAAATACCTTCCCAATCTGTTCTAGTGTTTTAGGGTCATCATCATCAATTCCAAATCTCATTCTTAAAACTTTCTGTTCTTGCTCTCCAAGACCTGTAAGCAATTCTTCTATTTTTTCTTTTAAATTATGTTGTTCAACTTCATGTATTACAACATCCTTAAAATCAGCGTCTGATGGTATAAATTCAACTAAACTACTATCCTCATCTTCTTTTAATGGAGTATCCAAAGATACAACATTTTTATCTCGTCTTAATAATTCCAATACTTTGTCAACTTCTAGACCACATGCATCAGCAATCTCATCTACAGTTGGCTCTCTCAATAATAAATTTAAAAGTTCTTGTTTCTTTTTCTTTACAAAATTTATTCTCTGATGAAGATGTATAGGTATCCTAATAGTATTTTCGCAATCATCAATATATCTTGTTATACTTTGTTTTATCCACCAAGTTGCATAAGTGCTAAATTTGTATCCTTTTTTATAATCGTACTTTTCTACAGCTTTTATAAGTCCTATATTCCCTGCTTGAATTAAATCTAACATATCAATACTGTCTCTTTTATACCTCTTTGCTATACTCACTACCAACCTATAATTTGAATTTATAAATTTTTCCTTTGCTACTGAAGATGAGTTGATTATTTCCTTAGCCAGCTCTACCTCTTCTCCTGCTGACAACATTTTGTATTCCTCGATTTCCTTTAAATACATTTTCATAGCATTTGATACATTTGATGAACCCACACAAATATAATTTTCATAATTATTTTCTTTTTTAGTATCCATAATCAAACCCCTTCTATTCATAGAATTTGCTAAAACAAAAATAAATAATTTAAATCTACATAATCTACAATTACATAATATCCCCTTCTTCAAATGAATTGTTTTGTATATTATGTATACAAAGTTATAAAAACTATACTTATAATATTATTCTACTTCTAACAGCAATATCCTCCTTATATATATAATTTATTTTATTATATCTTGTTATATTCTTAGTTTTTAGAATGATATATGTCTAAAAAAAGACTGTTTACTAAACAGTCTTTTTTAATATATATGCTCGATATTTAATTTTCATGATGATTACATCCACATCCACAATTTTCATCGTGGTGATGATGCTCTTCTAAATCTTTTATCTGTTGTTCCATTTCATTAAACTCTTTTACCATTATATCATAAGTTGGAAGAGCTGCCTCCGTATCGTATTCTTCACCTCTCCAATCAGCGTACATCATAGCATCTCCATTAGTTAAAACCAGTCTACCTGACATAGTTATATTATCCACTTCTTCTAAAAATTCTATTTGTTTTTGTAAAACTTCCCCTTCTAACTCCACATCTTCATCTAAACATTGCACTATCATCACAGGTGCATAATAATCTTCTTCATCTTTAACATTTACAACAATATCTAAAATTCCTTCTGCACCTTCTTCAAATTCTGCCAACTCAACATTTGTATCAATCATATCCTGAGGTACTAATAAATCTTCTATTAAATATTTTATTACTCTATCTTTTACTAATTCCTTTGACATTTATTTTTCTCCTTCCGACTCTATAACATTATCATAATCATTTCTATATTATAGTATACTACATTAATTGTTTTTTCAATCTCTTATAAAAATTATTTTTTTATTATCTTCCTTATATTCCCTTTTTTATTACAAAGTTGTAATCGCATTGATTTAAAAAATAGTTTATATTTAGTATAATAGAAATGTAGCACATATTTTTATTCAATGTATTATAAAAAATAGATTGAAAATGTAATGTATGTTAAATCTAGGAGGAATATTATGAAGTTTAAAAAACAAATTAGTTCTATTATTGTATCTACTATGCTTGTACTTGGAAGTATGAATCTTTCTTATGCAGACGGTACAAATGTAGTTACACTTGGAGCTAACTTATCAGAATCTCAAAAGCAACAAATGCTTAATTACTTTGGAGTAAAAAAAGACCAAGTCTTAGTTTTAGATGTAACAAATGCAGAAGAAAGACAATACTTACAAGGTGTTGCAACAGAAGGTCAACTTGGAAAAGTTACTATATCTTGTTCATATGTTGAACCTACTAAAAAAGGAAATGGAATTAATGTTAAAACAGCAAATTTAACTTGGGTAACTAGCTCAATGATTGCTTCAACACTTACAACAGCTGGTCTTGAAGATGCAAATGTTATTGCTGCTGCTCCATATCCTGTAAGTGGTACTGGTGCATTAACAGGAATCATGAAGGCATTTGAGGATGCTTCAGGAAAGAAACTTGATGAAACAAAGAAAGAAATTGCTTCTGAAGAATTGGTAGTTACAGGTGATTTAGGAGATGATATAGGTCAAGAAAAAGCAACAGGTGTAATGAATGATATAAAAACAGAAATTGTAAAGAATGGTACAAAGGATACCAATCAAATAGCAAATACAATAAATAATGTTGTAAATAATTACAATATTACTATTACACCAGAACAAAAAGAACAAATTGAAGGTGTAATGAAAAAAATAGCTGACCAAGATTATGATTATAATAACATGAAAAATACATTAGATAATGTATCTGATAATGTAAATGAGCAATTAAAGAAATTAGGTGAAAGTGTTAAGGGTTCTGGCATAATAGATACTATTGGTGGATGGTTTAGTGGAATAGGAGACTGGTTCTCTGGTTTATTCTCAGGTGGAGATAAAAAAGATTTAGGAATCTTAAATAACACTAATGATGAGTCTCTTGGCTCTAATGCTGTAATAAACTCTACAGAAGGTGTTCAAATAAATCCACAAAATAATAGTGATTCTAATAGTGATAGTGATACAGCTAACTCAGAAAATAACAATCAAAGTAATGACGAAAATAAAGATAGCTCTCAACCAAATGAAAATGACACAACAAATAATTCAGAAAATCAATCAAATAATAATGACTCAGCTGGTTTTTTTGAAAAAATAAAAAATTGGTTATCAAGCTTATTTTAGAAATTAAGCAAATAAAAAGAATTGCCTAAAATGGAAATTTTCTATAAAAGGCAATTCTCTTTATTTTTAATAAATTTTTATTACTCACTCATCTTTTTAGATTTTTCTATGCATGCACATATTGCTTTTATCACAGAAGCTCTAAAACCTTCTTCTTCAAGTACTTTAACTGCCTCTATAGTAGTTCCACCAGGTGAACATACCATATCTTTTAACTCACCAGGATGTTTTCCTGTCTCAAGTACCATTTTTGCAGAGCCCATAACTGCCTGTGATGCAAATTTATATGCTTGTTGTCGTGGCATTCCTGCAATTACTGCTGCATCTGCTATAGCTTCTATAAATAAAAATACATATGCTGGTGCAGAACCACTTGCACCAATTACAGCTTCTATGAGATATTCTGGCACTACCTCAGTATTTCCAAAAGAATTAAATATTTCTGTAACCGCTTCTAAATCTCCATCGTTTATATTTTTATTTATGGAAATGGAAGACATAGCTTCATTTATAAGAGCTGGAGTATTTGGCATAGTTCTAACTATTTTTTTATCTCCCCCTATAATTGACTCTATATCTTTTATAGATTTTCCTGCTGCTATTGTAACTATAATTTTATTGTCATCTATAAAGTCTTTTATGTCCTCTAAAATATCATCATATATATCTGGCTTAACAGCCACAATTACTATATCAGAGGTTCTAGTTACTTCCTTTGAATCTTTTGTAATATTTATTCCAAAATTTGCATGTATTCTATCAAGAGTTTCTTGACTATATGCTGATGCTATAACCATATTAGGTTCAACTAATCTTGAATTTACTATTCCCCCTATCATAGCACTTGCCATATTTCCTGCACCTATGAATCCAATTTTTCTCACTTTAGTACCTCCTTATTAACTGATAGGAATAGTTAAAATTTAAGCTTCTTTAACTGCATCAGATTTCTCAAATGGATTTGGAATACTTACAACCAAAATTTTCACTAATTTATTAGTATAGTTAACCCAATTATGATTGTTCTTTTCACTATTATAATGTATTGTGTCCCCTGGATACATGTCTATTTGCTCATCCCCCAAAAACACTGTAAGAGTACCCTCTAATACATATACAAACTCCTCACCATTATGTACGTAACAACAAATTTCCTCACTGCTCTTACTTGGAAGAATCTCAATTAATCTTGGTAGCATTGTTTTTTCCTTTAAACTAGATGATAAATGATAATGTATAAATGTTGAATTTTCTACATCAAATACCTCTTTCTCATAACTTCTTAATACAGCTCTTTTATGCTCTTTTGGTTTCATAAAAAAATAAGTTAATTCTACATCTAGTACACTTGCTATTTTTCCTAAGGAATCTGTTGCTACACTTGTTAATCCTCTTTCAAGTTGTGATAAAAAACCAATTGATAGGTTTGTTTTTTCACTCATATCTTTCAGTGTCATTTGCTTTTGAGTTCTAAGTTGCTTTATTTTTGCTCCTATATCCTTATTCAAAACCATCACCCCTAAATAATTTTAATTTTTTCATAATATAAATACAAAAATATAAATATAGGTATTGACCTATCTTTATTTCATATTTTTAAACTTTTATAAGTATTACTATAATTTATTAATATTTTTTTGTCTATATTTTAAGATTATTTACGATTTATTTTTCACATATTTTTATTTACTTTTACCAACTAAATATACACTTTTTATAAGCATTTATTCTCTATATAATAAAATTTAAATTATTTATATGAATTAATATATTATTAAAATCATTTATAATAACATATTAATCCTATTAATATACTTTAATCTAATCAATATATCTAAATTATATTCTATATGTTGCATTTTTCTTTCGCTTTAATTATTAGAAATTCAAATTATTATCTTATTATTTCTACACATTCTTACATACTTTAGTACAATTATAACATAATTTTACAATTTAATGACATCTATTCAATGTCTTTTTTTACTCTGAAACATATTTTATTTTAGAGTTTAATATTATATATATTTTTTAGATACAGTCTTATCAATTTTTAGATTGTCAAGAATTATTGAAGTGCTTTACATATATTTAAATTTCATCTTCTAATTTCTCATTTAACAGGAATTGCTTATGATAAAAAATATGATAATATCTCAATAATATTTTCTTAAATATATCTATATTCTAAATATAATTTCTTTTTTTGTCAAAATTTCTTCATTCTTTAATAATTAATTTATTACTTATAAAATAAACTAATTATCTATACAAATTTTATTATTTTTAATAAAAGGCAAAAAAAAATTAATTTTTATAGCTCATTTCGCCAAAATATATCTTTATTTATATTAGCAAAATAATTATATATTTATTAAGAATATATTTGTAATTCTATAAGGTTATTTTTATTAAACTAAAAATTCTACAAAAAAATAAGATATATATCTATAAAACACTTTCCTATAGATACATATCTCAGCTATATCAAAATTTATTCTATATAAAAACGCCATAAAAAATCTTTTGCTTCTTCTGCATAATCTATATTTATACGCTTACTAGTTTTTATATCTAACTCATCTTTACTAAATACTTTTTTTCCTTCATCATTGTAATAAAAATCACTTATATATAATTCTTCACCCATTATACTCTTGCTATTTAGACTTCTATCTATTTTTAAAGCCTTACAAAGTTTTCCTGGTCCATTAGTAATATTTTTTATTTGATATTTACTCAACTCACTATAGGCTTTATTGTATCTATTTATAGATATCTCATCTAGAGAAGTTATAGGCTCTACTCCTCTTATCAACACACATTCTGGTACATTTTCTACATTTGCTGATAAATTTAAGCAGTTATACATACCATAAATTAAATAAACATATATATGTCCACCATCTAAATATAATGGCTTAGTTCTATCTGTTTTTTTATCACCATATACATGTGCTCCTTTGTCGTTTACACCCATATATGCTTCTGTCTCTATGATTTTAGTAACAATTACTTTATGTTCATATTTCCTTATTAAATATTTGCCTAATATTGATTTGGCTAAATCAATTCCATTTTTCCTAAAAAAATCCTTTTCCAAAATTTCACCTCCTAAAATTTATTTGCAATGAATTAAATACAGCTAAAGTAATAAATAAAACTAACTCTTATTAATCTGATATACATACAATAAATTCCAACATTTATTATTTATATATATCAAAAAATTCTATCTCAAATTTTTCGATATTATCATTGTAATCTGAATTGTCATATACTTCTTCAACAACTTCTTTAATTGGGAATATAATTTTTACATCAGTTCCTTCTCCTACCTTACTATCTATGTAAATCTTGCCATTTTGAATTTCAATCAACGACTTTGTAAGGCACAGCCCTATACCACTTCCAAATTCATTTGATATCCCACTGTTTTCAATTTGTTTAAATCGATTAAATATATCATTTAATTTTTCTTTGTCTATACCTACTCCAGTATCTTTTATAATTATCTCTACAGTTTCCTCCTTTTTATATATACCGACAAGAATTTCTCCCCCTTCTAAAGTAAATTTTATAGCATTTGATAATATATTTAGTATTATTCTTTCTATAGATTCTGGGTCAAGCCCTACCAGTACAGTTTCTTCATCCGTATCAAAAATCAAATCTATTCCTTTAGACTTAGCATAACTACTAATAGATGCAACTATTCTTTCTGTTATGTCAATAATATCAAAATTAACTGCTTTAATCTTGTATATATCTGACTTAACTTGAGAAATATTTATTATATTATCTATTAATCTCAATAATCTAAACATATTTTGTTTGGTTATTTTTATATGTTCTTTTAGTATATCCTGAAAATCAATTATTTTTCCTTTTTTATAAAGATTTTCAACAAGTTGAACTGAACTATATATATTATTTAAAGGTGTCTTAAGTTCATGAGATATATTAGCATAAAACTCCATCTTCATTTGGTCATACTGTCTTTGTTTTATTAATGCTTTCTTAAGTCTTTCAGACTCTCTTTGCACACTTAAATCCTTAATAATTCTCACTCTACTTCTTTTTTGTCCAAAGTACAATGTTCTTGATATCATTTTTACTTCTTTGATATGATTATTTTCATTTACTATATGGATACTCTTATCTCTTTCTCCTATATTTAAATTGTTTATGTATTTTTTTACTAATACATTTCTATATTTTTGTGTTGTAGCTCCTAATACATCACTAGAAATTCCGAACAACTCTCTGAAGGCTCTATTCGTATATAGAACTCTTGATGTACTTAAATCTTCAAGAAAAATAGCCTCTGGTATAGCATCCAGTAATTTTTCGTATATTATTTTTTGTTCGTTTACTGTTCTAAGGATATTTATCTCTTTAGTTATATCTCTAAATGTAAGCAATTTAAATAGTTTATTATCTGACCAATAGTCTCCAACTCTAACTTCTTCAACATGTTCTTCACCTTCTGAATCAGACATCACAAAATTAACTATACAATTTGCTGTGTCATTGTAACTTACTATTTCAGCTTTCTTTTCTTGTGTTAGATTTAATCTTTTAAATTCCCTATTATCAAAAAAGTCTATGTTAAAAGTTTCAAAATATTGTTCTAATGTCATATCTACTAAATCACTTGAAATACATTTAAAACTTTTTTCATATTTCTTATTTATACTTATTACCTTATTCTTCTTTATACCACCTTCAGCACTTCTTACAAGTATAGGAGATGGAATATTTAGTATAATGTTTTTATAATCTTTATTTATATTTCTTATTTCTTCGTCTAGTTTGATTTCATTTGTAATATCATTTAAACTTATTAAGTAATTGCTTTCGTCTTTATTATTACTTAAACTTAATAAATAGATTTTGTCATTTAATTCTACTAGTTTATCAATTATACTTATATCATTGTCAAATTTCTTTAATTTTTCAGCAACTTTTTCATCATCTTTTATAAAAGTTAATATTTTATAATAATTTTTCATGTCTTTTGAAAATTCATCTTTAAATTTATTATTTGTGTAACTTATATTAAAATCATAATCTGTTACTATCCATACATTTGGTATTGTATCAAGAGCTTGTCTAAGTAGCTCTTTTCTCTGGTCTATGTAGTTTTTTAATGTTCGTTGTATAATCATATCCTTTTCTATTGCTAAATTTATCTTTCCTAATTGCTCTGACTTTTTACTTAATTTTTTATTTATTGAATCAAGCTCATAATATGGATATACTACTCTATTACTAAGACTGTATACATATACATAATACGTATGGTTACATAATAATAAATATATTACTCCTATTAATCTATCTGAATCTACTATACTAATCTTAGAAATTGCTACAAATCCTATAATAGTTATAAAAAAAACAAAGTACGCTAAATCTTTTATCAACTTATAGTGCTCAATCTTACTATCAAGTTTATTCAACAAATATAACAAATTAAACAAAGATATGGCAACATTAATTAATACAATAATCATATTCCAGTTAATATTACTAAAAATATTTCTTATACAGTAATCTAATATCACAAAAGCACTATAAAAAATTAGTACTGGGCTTATTCTTAATTTTTTCACTTTAGAAATGGTTAAGTATATAAAAGTAGACATATTAATTATACTCAAATTTAGCAACACAATTTGGTATTTTTGAATTTTTAAATTCACTACTCCTAAAATACTTACAAAAACTAATACAAGACATCCTACTTTCAATATATTTATAAATTCATCTGTTTTAAAGCTACTTATATAAACTATAGAATATCCAAATATCCAAAGTAAAATTATTCTATACATATTTATAGAAACTGTATACAAATTTATATTTAAAAGTGCAATAACCAAAAATACCCCATTAGCTATTATATAGACCTTATTCTTACTTAAAGTTCCTTTAGATTCCATATTCCCCACCACTTCTTCATTTTTATATAGTTTTACCTATAAATATGTTACCACAATTCTTCCAAAAAATTTGTCACTTTCTAGTTATAAAAAAAAATGAGTAAACATTTTTAATTTTACTCATTTTATAGATTTTGTGTATTCAATTTAGAATGCTGGAACTATACTTCCTTTATATTCCTCTTGTATAAATTTTTTAACTTCTTTACTATTCATAGCCTCCGATAAAGCTTTAATCTTATCACTATCTTTATTATTTTCTCTACAAGCTATTATATTTACATATGGAGAATCACTTGATTCTATTATTATTGCATCCTTAGTAGGATTTAGGTTAGCTGTTAAAGCGTAATTAGAATTTATTACTGCTCCGTCAACATCTTTTAATACTGTTGGTAATTGTTCTGCATTCATTTCTTTTATTTGTATATTTTTAGGATTTTTAGTTATATCTTTTTTAGTTATAAGTTCTCCATCTTTTGCTTCTATTAATTTATTTTTTACTAATAATTTAAGTGCTCTAGCTCCATTAGTTGCATCATTTGGCACAGCTATAACAGCTCCATCTTTTATTTCATCTAATGACTTAACTTTTTCTGAATAGAATCCCATTGGCTCTATATGAACTTTAGATGTATACGTAAGTTTATATCCTTTCTCCTTCACAGTTTCCTCTAAAAATGGAATATGTTGAAAGAAGTTAGCATCCAAAGACCCTTCATCTAAAGATGTATTTGGAAGTACATAATCGTTAAATACTTTTACTTCTAAATCATATCCTTTTTCTTTTAACAAAGGTTTTGCAACTTCCAATATCTTTGCATGTGGATTTGACGAAGCTCCTACTAGTATTTTTTTATCCTCTTTGTTTGAACATCCTACTGCTGATATTGCTATTGCTGACACCAATGCTACTGACAATAATTTCTTTAATTTCATTTTTTACTTCCCCCTCTTTAAAATGTTTATGATTAAGTTATTTTAGTTTCTTATAAGCCAGATTTCCTACTCCTTGGATTATCTGAACTAATATTACAAGTGCTATTACTGTATACACCATTACTGCTGTATCAAATCTTTGATATCCATAAATAAGTGCTATATTACCTAGTCCTCCAGCTCCTACTGCACCTGCCATAGCTGTATAACCAAGTATAGATATTATTGATAATGTAATTCCAGATACTATTGAAGGCATAGCTTCCTTTATCATAACCTTAAAAACTATTTGTCTTTTTGTAGCTCCAAAAGATTTTGCTGCTTCTATCAATCCTTTATCAACTTCATTTAATGAGCTTTCTATAATTCTAGCAATAAATGGTGCTGCACCAATAGTTATTGGCACTATTGCAGCAGTTTCTCCTATACTTGTTCCAACGATTAATCTAGTGATTGGAATCATTGCAACTATAAGTATCATAAATGGGAAACTTCTAAATATATTTACTATAAATCCTAAAGCACTATTTATTGTGCTATTTGGTTTTAATCCATCTGGTTTTGTAACTACTAATATGATTGCTAATATAAACCCTAATATTGTTGCCACTATAGTTGGTACTATAACCATATACAAAGTTTGTAACAATGCACTTGGAAATAGTGTTGTTAAAAAATCAATTAAACTATTCATTTATCATTTCCTCCCATCTTATGCCCTTACTAGTCAGATATTGTTTTACTTGCTCTCCACTTTTATCTGAAATGTTTATAATAAGTGAGCCTAGAATATCATCTTTAAATTGTTCTAATTTACCAAATATTATAGACACATCTATATTTAGTTCTCTTGCCATAGTCGTAATAATAGCTTCATTAGAAATATCTTTAGGGAATAGTATTTTTATATTTGTTCCCTTTGGTAATATTATACTTTCTTCACCTATTAATTTTCTAAGTCCTTTAGTATTTCTTAAGAATATTTCTTCTGTATCTCCTACCTCTAAAACTTCTCCATTTTCCATTATTGCTACTCTTCCACAAATCTGCTTTATAACCTCCATTTGATGAGTTACAACTATTATTGTTATTCCCAAATTTTTATTTATATCTTCAAGCAACGAAAGAATTGATTTTGTAGTATTTGGGTCTAATGCTGAAGTTGCTTCGTCACAAAGAAGCACCTGTGGATTTAGTGCTAAAGCTCTAGCAATTGCAACTCTTTGTTTTTGACCACCACTTAGATTTCTAGGCTTATCATTTTTCTTTTCAGATATTCCAACTACTTCTAATAACTCTAGAACTCTTTTTTTGATTTCTGCCTTTGAATATCCAAAACATTCTAATGGCAATGCTACATTATCAAATACAGTTTTTCTTTCAAGCAATGAAAAGTGTTGAAAAATCATTCCTAACTCTTTTCTTAAATCTCTCATTTGCTTTTCACTCAATGCCTTTACTTCCTTACCAGAAACAAGTACATTACCTTCTTGATATTCTTCTAATCCATTTATACATCTAAGTAGTGTTGATTTTCCTGCACCACTATGACCTATTATTCCAAAAATTTCTCCAGATTCTATTTCAATACTTACATCTTTAAGCACTTGAATCTTTCCATAATACTTATTAACATTTTTTATGCTAATCATAAAATTTCCTCCCATATATTCTGCTTAGTTTTTATGTTTATCCTCGCTTATGTATTACAACAAAATAAAAGCCCGAGTATAAACTCAGGCTTAGAAAGCTATTTATACTCATCTATCAACTATATTAGTTGCAGGATTTAGCACCAATGTATATAAAATATACTGGTTGCCGGGTTTCAAAGGGCCAGTCCCTCCACCACTCTTGATAAGACGTTATTTAATTTAATTCTATTATCATTTGTTGCTATGTTATATATAATATATTCAATAATAGTATTTGTCAATAAATTTATTTAAATTTTTTATTTTTATTATCGTTAAATAACTATTTTTAATTAGTTTTCTAGCTCCTAACACTTTATATTTTAATGTACATATAACTACAAAATATCATTATAAGAAATATATTAAATAATATTAATCTATCTAAATCACTTGTAAAATAAATTAAAAAAATTAACATTTTTCCAAACTCTATTCTATCTTAAATAAAATAATTTAAAAACAATGATGATTGTATAGCTCCAACACTTTAGATTTTATCAAAGATTTGAGTTCTATTGGTTCTATTATTGTAGCATTTTTCCCAAAAGTTAAAAAATATTCAGCCACCCAATCAAGTGTGGATTTTGGTATACGCATATCTATGTATCCACCTTTAGGCAAAATTTTCAATCCTCTTGCCAACAAAAACTCTGTTTCACAACGTTTTACTCCCTCATCTGTCAAATTAATTTTAATATGATAATCTGTACCTACTTCCATATTCTTAAGATAATCATGTATAGAAGATAAAACCTTATATTTTTTATTTGATAAGTTTTCTATACTCAAAATCTTCACAATTCTATCTACACGAAATTCCTTAATAGACTCTGATTTTATACAGTAGGCTGGACAATACCAAAGTCCATTCATGGCATACAAACCAATAGGAATAATGGTACGTATACTATTTTTTTGCTTTGATGAATATTCAATTTTAATTGTAGAATCATTCATTACTATATTGAACAATTCCTTCAATAATGGTGTTGAGCAATGCCTATCTGGTGTCCAAAAAACAAATTTACGTCTCATATTCTCAATATTATATTGAATATCATTTGGTATACAATTTAAAATTTTCTTTAAAGCAGAAATAGTTTCTTGCTCAAATGGTAAATCATTATAATATTCTAGTGACTGATATGCAAAGAATATAGATTTTATCTCACTTTCTGAAAATGTAATCGGTGGAAGCATACGTTCTTTGAGTACATGATATCCTCCAGCTGCTCCAACTTTTGAATATAATGGAAATCCAATACTCTCCAGCACCTGTAAATCTCTTAGTATAGTACGTTTTGATACAGAAAATTCTTCTGCTAATTCTCCTGCTGTAAAATTTCTTTTTGCATTTATTGTTATCATCAGTTCAATTAAACGTTCAGCTCTTGACATGTTTACACTCCTAATTTCAATATAGTGACAATAATTGTCACTATTCTATGGTAAGATATTCTTACATTTAAATCAATAACAATAAAGAAGGGACTGATATTTTATGGAAAATAACATGATTAAGGCTGATGATATTATCAATTATTGTCTATCAAACTTAGATGATGTTGTATTAATGAATAGTTGGGGGGAACGAGCAATCTATTACAATCCTAATGGTGTTTTAAAACGAGGAGTATACGTTCTTACCATTAAAGAAAAAGACAGTAATAATGATAAAGGTTCATTGGTTAATCGTCCAAATGTATACCGTGTGAACATAGGATTAAAAAAAGAAACTTTTATTGAAATGTTTGGATATATTCCAAAACGTCCAGGTGTTGCGCAAATAGTCGATATGGATTTTGATTTTACATCCTTGGATACAGTCATGCCACATCCTATTTACGCATGGATGGGATGGGTATGCGTCCTAAGCCCTACTGAAAAGACATTTGAGAACTTTAAAACTTTAATAGGAGAATCTTACAATTTTGCAAAACAAAAATTTAAAAAGAGAAAAAACAAGTAAAACATAAGAAAATAACCTCTAAATAAATCATAATGAAAATATTGAGATTACAAGATAAAAATAAGCATCTTGATAACATATAAAAAAGCGAAGCCAAAAAATATACTATTTACAAGGCTTCGCTATATTTAAAGTATTTATTTTTAATTTTGAGACTATTTATTCTATTATTTTTTATTATTTCCTGTTATTCCTAATCTATCATTCATATCTTTTATCATTTTTCTAAAACCACTGCCTATATCGTTTCCAACGTCTTCAGTTCCATGAACTAGTTTCATAAAGTCATTTTGACCTTTTTTCATATCTTCATCAGATACATTATCTAATTTTTCTATTCTTTCATCTATATCTTTTACTAATCTTTCACCTTCAGCAATTAGGTCATCATTCATTCTTTTTAACTCTGTATCCTCTGTTTTACCATCTTTTTTAAGAGATGTTACAAATGATTGTATTTTATCTCTACTATCCTTATATGCAGCCTTTACATCACTTAGATATTTTTCATTTCCTGGATATTCTTTATCTTTAAACTGATTATTTATACTTTCTGGAGTATCATAAATAGAATATCTATTTAGTCCTGCTATATAATCATTATAGCTTGTTGAATAATAATTCATATATCCTTCATTATTATTTACAGATTCATTAGAATTTTTTCCTGCATTTTCACTTGGTTTTTCATTATCTCTAGCACATGCAGTTATTCCTATAGCTAGTACTAATGCTAATCCTACAAATAAAGTTCTTTTTAGTTTCATTTTTATTACCCTCCTAAATCTTTTATACTACAAAAATTTTAATAATTTTCTTTCTTAATTTAGTATTTCTATATTTTTATTTTTTATTTACTAAAATTAAACAATTTATAATTTATTTTTTTGGAAATCATAATAAATGAATAATTAAATAAAAAAATATAATTTTGTTATTGATACTGATTATCATTCATAGTATAATCTAATTACTTGATATTAATTTTCATTTGAAGGAGGTTATCTTTTATGTCTTATTGTAATTCACAATTTTGTTGTAAAAATAAAATTGAATCATCATATATAAAATGGCTTTTAGAAGTTTTAGGTCCAGTTTTTTTAGGGTCTAAACCTGCTGAAATAATAAATATTTCATTTACTGATGTAAATAGAGAGGAAAAAATTAATGATATTTACAAATATCTATATAAATGTAAAAAAATAGATTTTGTGGTTATTGATAAAGAAAAAAAGGGATTAAAAATATTATTTGTAAACAAAAAAGCATTATCAGAAAAATTAAAATGTAAAAAAACAGTAAATTTTTTAAAGTTTTTAGGATACAAGCAAAATATGAATGTTAATGCTTATTTAGAACATTTAATAGATAAGCTTAAGAGTGATATTTTTCCTGATGAAATAGGTATTTTTTTAGGATATCCTCTTAAGGATGTAATTGGATTTATGGGATATAGTAATTATGAAGTTTCTATGATTAAATATTGGAAGGTTTATGG
Source organism: Clostridioides sp. ES-S-0054-01 (assembly GCA_021561035.1). Lineage (NCBI taxonomy): Bacteria > Bacillati > Bacillota > Clostridia > Peptostreptococcales > Peptostreptococcaceae > Clostridioides > Clostridioides sp. ES-S-0054-01. The sequence continues at coordinate 1,491,995 of CP067346.1, read as the reverse complement.
TGACACAAAACAATCAGAAGACACATATTCCAAATTTTTACTTCATCGTAAAAAAATGAGAAAATTACTAGACTACATAAGTGTAGATAAAATAGTAAGTTGTTTTTAAATTGTATTTTTATATATAATAATTAAAATACACCCTTTTTACTATACAGTTTCAATAATAAATAAGGGTGTATTTTCTACTTTAACATTTTAAAATATTTTAATTTTGATTGTATAACATATCTTTAATATTTATTTTCTTTTCTTGCATTCCATTAGACATCAAGAACTCCTGTGTATCTTCTAATTCTTTTATATCCTTATCTGTTATTTTAGAACTAAAGTCATACCAAGAATACATTTCTTTTGTTTCATCTAAAGATAAACCAACTTCTTTAGATACAACATCCATCACTTCGTCCTCGTTTTCATTCATATATTTTAAAGTTTCTTCATGAACCTTCATAAATCTTTTTACTAACTCAGGATATTTTTCAGCAAAATCATCACTTACAGCAGTAACTATTATTCCACTTACTAATCCTTCTCCATTTACAATCATTTTAGCGCCTGAATTTATTGTTTTCAATGCCACTGGACCTGCAAGCATTGCTACATCAGCACTTTTACTTTCTAATGCAGAAGCAGCACTAGGAATATCCATATTTACATATTCAACATCATCTATAGTATATCCTTCCTTAGCAAGTGCGGCAATCAATAATTGATGAAGTATAGTCCCTTTTGGCCCTACAATTTTTTTACCTTTTAAGTCTTTTATAGATTTAATATTTTCATTATTAGTTATAAGCATATATCCTTTTGGTGAACGACTATAAATATTCGTAATTTTAAGACCAACGCCATTTGAAGCAGCTATTATTGCAGATGTTCCCCCAAGTGCATGTAAAAAATCTAACTCACCTGATGCTAGTGCTTGAGTTTGCTCTGGCCCTGTTGTCAATTCATGGAAATTAACTTTTATATTGTCCTTTTTAAATTCCTTTCCAAATAAATCATCCTTTTTTTCTAATATGCTAGGAACATTAAGTGGTGATTTCACATAAGTTAGATTTATTTCCTTAGGTAAACTAACCTCTTTTTTTGCAGGTGCATCTTTCTTATCATTTGTTGTTGAACATCCAACAGTCCCAACCAACACCATTATTAAAGATGTCATTACTGCTAAAATCTTTTTGTTTTTTTTAATCAATTAAAACTCCCCCAATTCCCTTAATATTTCTTTTTTCAAACTTATATAATAGTTTTTAGTTAAATCTCTATTATATTCATCTTCGACACTAAACTGTTTAATCCTTTTATTTTTACTAAAAACAATTATTTTCTTTGCTATTTCCATAGCTTCTTCAATATTGTGAGTTACAAATACTACACCTTTTTTAGTATTTTTATGGATATTTACAACTTCTTTTTGCATTTTTCTTCTTGTGAAGTAATCTAGTGCTGCAAATGGCTCGTCCATTAGCAAAATATCTGGATTAAAGGAAAGTGCTCTTGCTATACTTACTCTATGAGCCATTCCTCCTGATAATTCATTTGGATATGAGTTTTTAAATTTTTCAAGCTTCATCATTTTTAAATACTGGTCTAAATCAACTTTATTTCTATTATCTTTTTCAGTATGTAAAAGGATATTTTCACTTACATTCAGCCATGGCATAAGTCTACTTTCTTGAAATACTACCCCTACTTTTGGAATACATTTTTTATCATTATTAAAAAAATACACATTTCCACTAGTAGCATTTTCAAGACCTGCTAAAATTCTAAGTAAAGTTGTCTTTCCGCATCCACTTTCGCCTAATATAACAGTTATCTCTTCACTAGATATATTTAAAGATACATTACCAAGAACTAAATGCTCTTTATTATCAACTAAATATTTCTTGTGTATATTCTCTAGCAAAAATCCATTTCTAACCATTTAAATCAACCTGCTTCCCTTTACTAAATTTTACTATTGCCTTTGAAAATAGATAATCTGAAAGTATACCTAAAAATCCAATAACAAAAATTCCTACCAACACAACATCAGTTCTAGACATATCTTTCCCATCAGAAATCAAATATCCTAGCCCTGAAGAAGCTGCAATAAGCTCTGCTCCAATTATAGCTCTAAAACTATACCCAAGCCCTAAACTAAGTCCAACAACAATATCTAACATAGAATTAGGAATTATTATTTTATAAAAAATTCTCTTTCTAGATAAATTAAAAGATTTACCTACTTCTATTAATTTATTGTCACAATTTTTTATACCTTTCAATGTATTTAAAAATATTGGAAAAAAGGATGCCAAAATAATAATTATAATTTTAGATTCTTCACCTATACCAAACCATAAAATAAGCATTGGCACCAAAGCTAGTGGAGGTGTACTTCGCATAAATTCAAATAATGGTTTGAAATATTCATACATTTTTTTATTTACCCCAAATACAACTCCAAGTGGTATAGCCATCAATGAACTTATTAAAAAACCTATTAATATTCTTCTTACACTGGCATAAACATTTAAGAAAATAGAACCATCATATATCATTTTTATAAAAGTATCTAAGACTATTTCAGGAGGTGGCAGAATATAGCTACTCCATATGCCCAAAACACATACTATCTTCCATAAAATTAAAATTATTAAAAAAATATAATATCCTTTGAACCTTTTATGAATTTTCTCAAACATATAAAACTCCTTTTAACATATGTATCCCTGCTACCCTTTTTATTTTTTAATATCTTAAATAATAATTAAGCTATATCATAAGATTTAATCTATGCCAAGTCTTAATCCACCTGAACTCATTCTATCAGAAGGTGTAGAATCTGTTTTTAAGCCAGACAATCTTTCAGATGGCTGTATAATGACTATTTGTCCAGGTTCAACAAATTCCATATGATAAGATTCCCCTGAAGTCTGACCAATAAAAGTCTTCCATGATAGTTTTGATACTTTAGGATATGGTTCTCTTCCAGTCCAAGCTACTAATGCATCTGGGTCAACACAACAAGGTCCTTCAAGAATTAGAGGATTACCATCTGTTATTATAGCAACATCTTGATTTTGACCTGTTTTATTTACTAAATGTGTAGTAAAAAGACCTTTTTGAGATATTACCCCTGAGCCAATCAATTTTACACTGTAATTTAATTGTTCAGAAAATGCCAATAAGTTTTCACTCTCAACATAAATGGAATCACCTGGGTCAATTGATATTACATCTACGTGGTAAGCATTTTGAGCTAGGTAAATTTCACCTTCACCTTCAACCACCATTATTGGCATTTGTTCTCCTGTCAATGACCTCTGAACATGACCTAATAACGCTCTTCCTAATCCACCACCATTACTTGGACCTAACAGCAATTTTTCAAAATTAAAATTTCCTTTAAATGCTACCATAGCACCTTTTTTTGCAAAAAATTTACCACTTCCCCTTGCTATACACACAAGCTCGTTTGTAACATCAAATTTAAACATAATATTCACTCATATTGCTTAATTTAGCAATAATTCCTCCTAATCATATATTTATATATAATTATACAGTAAAATTACAGCATAGTCTAACCTACTTCAAATATGAAATTTATTATTTATATAAATCTTAATCCTTCTTTTAATATATTTATACTTGCATTTATATCTCTATCGTGAGTTTCATTACAACTAGGACAAATCCATTCTCTTATATTTAAGTTCTTCACTTCCTTGTTTTTGTACCCACATTTATTGCATATTTGTGAACTTGCAAAGAATTTACCTATCTTTACAATTTGTCTACCATGCCAATTAGCCTTATATTCTAATTGACGAACAAATTCTGACCACGACACATCAGAAATAGAGAGAGATAGTTTACGATTTTTAATCATGTTCTTTACTTGTAAATCTTCTATGCAAATAATATCATTCTCTTTTATTAATTTAGTAGATAGTTTTGTAGAAAATCCTTCCTTTGATTAGCTATATGTTCTTGAAGTCTTGCAACTTTTAATCTTGCTTTATTTCTATTTAAACTACCGATTGTTTTTCTCGATAATTCTCTTTGTAATTTAGAAAGTTTTCTTAATGACTTCTTAAGATACTTAGGATTTTCTATAAATTCTCCACAACTTGAGATACAAAATTCTTTAATTCCTAAATCTAAACCTATCTGATTATTAGTATTTTCAAATGCTTCAATATCTACATCAGTACAGCATAATGATACATAATATTTACCACTTGGTTCTTTAGATATAGTAGCATTAAGTATTCTACCTTGAGGTACTTGTTTATCCCTTATCTTAACCATACCAAGTTTAGGTAGTTTTATATGTTGACCACAATACATAATGTTTCCATTTGTAAAGTTAGTTTTATATGAAAATCTATTAATTTTCTTTGATTTAAATTTAGGAAATCCTGCCTTTTCTTTAAAGAATTTTTCATATGCGTTTTCTAAATCTTTTAAGGCGTTTTGTAGTGAAAATTTGTCAGGTTCTTTAAGCCACTTTAATTCTTTTTTAAATTGGTCAAATCAGAACTGCACTGTTTATAAGTAAAAGTTTCTTTATCATTTTTATAAACTTCTATTCTTTTAGCAAGATATTTATTATATACAAATCTACAACATCCAAAAGTTTTGTTAATTAACTCTTGCTGTTTTTTATTTGGATACATTCTAAACTTATAAGCTTTTTCCACTACTATCACCTCACTTTACCTGTTTTTTCTGATTAATTAATATATTTTCTTATCTGCTCCCCTGTATTTTATGATACAGTAGCAACTAAATATATTAATTAAATCTTCTTCAATTTCATTTGTTAATACTGGAAGTCTATATTTTACACACCATGCTATATGGTATTGTACTAAATATACATATCTGGGTCACTTCAATTTTTCATCACCCATCCTAATATTAACAAGTGCAATTTTTTAAACAAGTATTTTAAAGAATTTTATATTTATTTTTAAATAACATATACAAGAACCGTAAATCTTAAATTTTATCATTTTTTGAGGTTGTCGTTCACATAAGTCCGCTACTACCTATGCAGTTCTCTTATGAACTTCTTACACTTTCATGTAAGCACAGACTATATCTTATCCTTCGGCATTATCCGTTAAGGTCTACCCACTTCCAATACCAATAGCTTGTAGTGTACTTCCCTCAAGAGGAATAGTCGTTGAAGTTTCTCCTATTCGGAGCTTACCTGCTGATTGCCCATTTTAAAGTACTTAGGGTTTAACCTTATACCATCTAACCAATTTTTTCTACTTTCGTAACTTTCACACTTAGGTTTATTTCATCCTTATGTTTTAGTTTGATTAGCTTTAGGGTTTTTAGCAATTCAAGTAGTATTGATAGGTTCTATCCTATCTCTACATATAAGTTTCCCTATATGCTGACTATTTTAGCTACTAACTCATGACTAAAGTCACAAGTGTGTGTAGCTATTTTTTAATCAAATTTAAACATAATATTCACTCATATTGCTTAATTTAGCAATAATTCCTCCTAATCATATATTTATATATAATTATACAGTAAAATTACAACATAGTCTAACCTACTTCAAACATGAAATTTGTTATTATATAAAATAAGAACCTGATAATAAAGCAATTTAAACTTTTTATCAGGCTCTTATCCTATTTATCTCTTAGCGCTATGACAATTCTTACTACTTGAGCATCCAGAACAACCACATCCACAACTGCTACCATTCTTTTTTAAATTTTTAACCATATGCATTACAGCTAATACCATTAATACTACTACAACAGCTGCTATAACAAATGTAGCCATATTCATCACTCCTTATTTATACGAATTAATTTTTCATATAACTTAATTTACCGATTTTTTCTTTTTTCATATTTCTATTTGAATAAGTTAAAACTGCAAATACCACTGCTACTGCTATAATTATAGATATTATTGCCCCAGCAATACTTCCTCCAGTACCTAGAACTAAACTTCCAACTTGATTGATAAGAAGAGCAACTATATATGCTGTTAAAGTCTGGAATCCTAATGTAATCCATGTCCATTTCCAAGAACCCATTTCTCTTTTTATAGCTCCAATAGCTGCAAAGCAAGGTGCACAAAGCATATTGAATGCCATAAATGCAAACGCACTAGCTACTGTAAACATACTTGCAACTGAACCAAGAAGTGCTGGGTCTTGCTCTGTTGCATCTGATATACCAAATAAAACTCCAAACGTTCCAACTACATTTTCCTTAGCTACTAGACCTGTAACTGTTGCTACTGATGATTGCCAGTTTCCAAATCCAAGAGGTGCAAATATTGGTGCAACTATATTTCCTAAACTAGCTAATATACTATCTCCAGCATCTACCATTTGTAATGACCAGTTAAATGATTGTAAGAACCAAATTACTCCACAAGCTACAAATATAATTGTTCCTGCCTTTATTATAAATGCTTTTCCTCTATCCCACATGTGTATTAAAACACCTTTTGCACTTGGAATATGATATTGAGGTAATTCCATAACAAATGGAGATGGTTCTCCTGAAAATAAACTAGTTCTCTTTAATATAATTCCGCAGATGATTATCATTACAATACCTAAGAAATACATTGATGGAGCTACCCATGAAGCACCTCCAAATAATGCTCCTGCAAATAATGCTATTATTGGAATCTTTGCTCCACATGGAATGAATGTAGTTAACATAATAGTCATTTTTCTATCTCTATCATTCTCTATAGTTCGAGTTGACATAACTCCTGGAACTCCACAACCTGAACTTATAAGCATTGGTATAAATGATTTTCCTGAAAGACCAAACTTACGGAAAATCCTATCCATTATAAAAGCTACTCGTGACATGTATCCACAGTCTTCTAGTATTGATAATAGTAAGAATAAAAGCATAATTTGTGGTACAAATCCTAATACTGCTCCAACTCCACCAATCAGACCATCAACTACAAGTCCTTGTAACCACTCTGCTACATTTAAAGAAGCTAGAAAATTACTCACATTTCCTTGAATAATTTCTCCAAACAGTACATCATTTGTCCAATCAGTTGCTATAGTGCCCAACGAACTTACTGCGATATAGTAAACTCCCCACATTATAAGTGCAAAAATAGGTAATGCTAGTATACGATTTGTTACAATCTTATCTATCTTATCTGATACAGTTTCCTTACCTTTTCTATTCTTCTTTATTATATTCGAAATTATTGAACTAATAAATTCGTAACGATTGGCTGTTATTATACTTTCACTATCATCGTCCAATTCATCTTCACAATTTATAGTTATTTCTTCAATGCTATTCAATATTGTTTTAGAAATGCCAAGTTTTTGTATAACATTTTCATCTCTTTCAAACAGCTTTATAGCTAACCAGCGTGTTTCCACATCTATATATGGAGTCTTTTCTTCTATTATTTTTTCAATTTTTTCTATTGCTTCCTTACTTTTATCAACAAAAGGTAATTTGAAATGTAATTTATTGTTACTACTTGCAATTTCAACTGCCTTTTCAGCAGCCTCCATAATTCCTTGACCTTTAACTGCTGTTACTTCTACTACTGGGCAACCTATAATCTCAGATAGTTTTTTAATATTTATTTTATCACCATTCTTGTTGACAATATCCATCATATTAAGAGCTATAACAGTCGGTATCCCTAATTCTAAAACTTGAGTTGTAAGATATAAATTTCTCTCTATATTTGACGCATCTACAATATTTATTACTGCATCTGGCTTATCATCTAACATAAAATTACGTGTAACTACTTCTTCTAATGTATATGGAGATAAAGAATAAATACCTGGTAAATCTACTATTTCTACATCTTTATTTCCTTTTAATTTTCCACCCTTTTTTTCAACTGTGACTCCTGGCCAGTTCCCAACATATTGTGATGAACCTGTAAGCCCATTGAACATCGTTGTCTTACCACAGTTTGGATTTCCTATGAGACCTATTTTTATTGACATTTCCATTCCTCCCATTACTATTTAAGTACATAACTATTTATGATATAGAAAATCATTCTCACTATATAATTACATTAATCCTACTCTAATTAATTTTATTATTCCACAATAATTTTTTCTGCATCTGATTTACGAATTGATAGTTCATAATCTCTGACTGTTATTTCAATTGGGTCTCCAAGAGGGGCTACTTTTCTTATAAATACATCAACTCCCCTTGTAATTCCCATATCCATTATACGTCTTCTTGTGGCTCCTTCTCCCTCTAACTTCTTGACTTTTACAGTCTCGCCACATTTAATATCTTTTAGTCTGTTCATCTTATTACCTCCCTATATTATTATTCTACTTGCCATTTTTTTATCTAATGCAACTCTAGTATCTTTTACATCTATTATTAAATTCCCATCTATCTTAGAAATTATTTTAACATTTGTGCCTACTACAAAACCTATACTATTTAAAAAAGTTCTTGTCTTATCACTTCCTGAAATTTTCTTTATAACTACTTCTTCACCTGTATTTGATAACATCAATGGCATCATATAATATTCCTCCTCTTAAACCAATTTAAATTTACAAACAACTTCTATCTTATATATAAATCACAATTTCTTAAATTTTAACTTGTTAAAATAATTACCTATCTTTTTCCTTATTCTTACAATTCCTAATTTTGATTTAAGTCTATCACAATAGTATATTTTTTGCAAGTGATTATTGTATTCTTTTGATTTTTTTTCTCATTTGGTTTATTATATTAATAAAATCTATAAAAATTCATACTGCTATCCTATATATTTTGAGATTTCTCTTAGATGCTCATAACCATATTCTGTATAAGAATGCTCTTTTGATAAAGACATTATTCTATAGTAATGATTTTTTTCTTTTCAATGTAATTGAATATTAATCTAATCCAATCAAAAAAACGTAATTAATTCTATGATTCTACTGACTATATCTATCTCAAAAAATATAATGACACTACTAATATTTTTTAACATTAGTAGTGTCATTATGTTTTTTAAATTGATTAAATCTTCTATATTTTATAATAAAACATATTAGTCTAAACATTTAGATAGAAAATTTTTTTCTTTAATATTAAACACTTCTGTTTGAGCATTAGAATAGTTTTTTGAATATGTATCAATAAAACCATGATTTGCGTCTAAAATTTCAATTTGAATATTTTGTCTTCTAGAAAGTTGGGAAGAAACATAATCAACATCGAATGAATCGTATTTTGCAAACACTAGCAAAATAGGACATGTTGGAATTACATCCATATAATCTCTAATTCGGGAGCCATAACAACAAATTATACCATCACATAAAGAATTTTCACTACATCTCCATGCAATAGTTGCACCTACACTATACCCAACTACAAATACATGTTTATACTCCGATTTTAAACCATTTATAAGTTTTTCTACTTTTTTATAAATATCAAACCTAACATTATTTATAAAAAAATCATATGCTTCTTGAGCTTTTGAGTATGAAAAAACTCTTTTTTCTCCTAAGAGTTCTGGACAAAACACATCATACCCACCTTTATAATACTTTTGACAAACATCTTTTATAAAATTATTAACTCCATAAATTTCATGCAGTACAACAATAGCTATATTGCTTTTATGTACATACTTAATCAGATTGTCCACCGCCTGTCGATATTTTTTACATTTAGTTTAATGTATTCTTTTAAGTATGTCAATTTACTATCTCTAAAATTTGACTTATAAAATAATCCGTTTCTTACGATAAACTTTCTGCAAAGTAAAATTGACTAAGTAGTAAAAATCAACATTCCTGTACCAATATTATACAAGATATGCAGTAGGCATGACCCCCACAGGCAATTAGTTTTTCGATATACTAAATCACATGAAAAGTGAAGTAATATAAGGCATATCACATAAAATCCAGATAGAATTGCAAATGAAAGATATCCATTTAAAAACCATTTTACAGGGTAATGCGTAGATACAAAAAGAAAAGAATTAATACAAGATGAAAGTACACTATTTTTTATTAATCCAGTTAACCTTGTTTGAATATACCCTCTAAAAACAATTTCTTCTGAAATAGCAGAAACAATAAATGTAACAACTATAAAAACAGTAGGTAATTCAAAATCAACTTTTTTTCCTTGCATAATTCCATCTGTTAAAATAACGAAAATTACGAGTACAGTAGCACCAAAAACTCCATACAAAAGACCTTTATTTAAATTTCGCATTGTAATCCCAATCGTATTTAGTTTTTCCTTCGAAAGTAGTACAAATCCCAGTCCTATAAGTAAAATCAAGATTGACAATATCATTTGTGAGTTAGTTAAAATTGTTGAACTTAAATTTGTTGTATACAAATAACCTTGGAAAAACAATAGTAACATGGATATCAAATAAATAAATATTGCTTTTACTCCATCATTTTTAGAATAATTCTTACATAACAAAGCATATTCTTTATCTTCAAATACAGTTTTAAACACTATAAATCCCCCTTTTTAATTAAATTTTTATTTATTTCTCATATTTTATCATAAATATATGTTTAAATCAAATTAATTCCATTTATTACATAAATCAGAGATAATAAAATTAAAAAATTAATTTCATTAAAGCTATATTTATAATTATTTAAATATTTACAAGATTATAGCTATAAAAAATATAAAATATAACTATTAAAAAGGAGTATATCATTATAATTTTAAAAATCATAAATGATATACTCCTAAAAATCCACTTAACTTATATTAAATTTATTTTCCAAAATATCTATTTAATAATCCTAAGAATGCTTTACCATGTCTAGCTTCATCTTTACACATTTCATGTACTGTATCGTGTATAGCATCTAATCCTAACTCTTTAGCTTTTTTAGCTAATTTTAATTTTCCATCAGTTGCACCATACTCAGCGTCAACTCTAACTCTTAAGTTTTCTTGTGTATCTGCAACTACAACTTCTCCAAGAAGTTCTGCAAATTTAGCAGCATGCTCAGCTTCTTCAAAAGCTATTCTCTTGTAAGCTTCTCCTACTTCTGGATAACCTTCTCTATCAGCTTGTCTACTCATTGCTAAATACATTCCTACTTCTGTACACTCTCCAACAAAGTTAGCTCTTAATCCTTCGATTATTTCTTCATCTACACCTTGAGCAACTCCTATTCTATGCTCATCAGCCCAATTTTTTTCACCTTTCATTTCTTCAAATTTATCAGCTCCAACTTTACATACTGGACATTGTGCTGGTGCAGCATCTCCTTCATGTATATATCCACATACTGTACAAACAAATTTTTTCATAATTACTTTCCTCCTAAATTTTATATATCAAATTAAATTTTTTATTTATTAAGTTAATCTATATATACCCGCAACATATACCTTTAAACAATTTTTTTAAAGTTTTTTTCTAAATACTTATTTTCCTTGTGTTAATAGTATGTTTCTATAATAATGTCCTTCTAATTTTATCAGTTCTTTATGATTTCCAGATTCCACAATTCTACCATTTTCTAAAACTATTATATTATCACAATTTGATATTGTACTTAATCTATGAGCTATAATTATACTTGTCTTTCCATAAGTTAAACTATTTATTGCCTCTTGAATTTTAGCTTCTGTTGCTATATCTATATTACTTGTAGCTTCATCCAAAATAAGTATCGGGGCATTTTTTAATACTGCCCTAGCAATACTTATTAATTGTTTTTGACCTTCGCTTAGTTCTTCACCCCTATCCGATAATACAGTACTATATCCTTCACGCATTTTCACTATGAATTTATGTGCATTTGCTATTTTGCTAGCAGATATAACTTCTTCGTCGGTAGCCATCAGATTTCCATACCTTATATTCTCCATAACTGTATCATTGAATATATAACTTTCTTGTGGAACCACTCCAAAACAAGTTCTCAAACAGTTTTTGTCAATAGAATATATATCCTTACCATCTAAAAATATACTTCCTTCATCTATATGATAGAAATTTGTAATTAGATTTATAATTGTTGTTTTTCCACTTCCTGTCTCCCCTATAATGGCATTTGATGTACCAGCTTTGATTCTTAAGTTTATATCGTCTAAAATTCTTTTTTTTGAATCATAAGAAAAACTTACACCTTTAAATTCAATTTCTCCCTTTATAAAATGAGAGTTTAAATTACCATGTTTATTGTCATTAAGCTTATTTTTAAGCACACTATCTACTTGTTGTTCTTCTTTTTCATCTATAATTTCAAAAACTCTTTCGCATCCAGCTACGGCTGAAAGTAATGTATTAAACAGATTCGCCAATTCATTTAAAGGTCTTGTAAATTGTCGTACATAACTCAAAAAACTAGCTATAACTCCTATAGTTATAATATCCTTAGATGCAAGAGTACCACCTATAATACATATAGTTGCAAATCCTATATTACTAATCACATTCATAATAGGCATTAAAAGAGATGTATAAATTTGCGATTTAAGTGAAATATTTAGAAGTCTATCATTGATTTCTTTAAAATCATTTACAGATTTTCTTTCATAATTGAAAGATTTTACTACATTTATGTTTGATATCATTTCTTCAATATGAGCATTTAGCCTTCCTAACTCAACTTGTTGTTGCTTAAAAAAAATTCTAGTTCTCTTTGCAATAAAATTACTTATAGACATTACTATTGGTATTAAAATTATACTGCAAAAAGTTAAAACTGGGCTTAATATAAACATCATAATAAAAGTCATCAATATGTTTAAGATTCCTGTAATTAATTGTACTAATGAATTTGAAATTCCTGTACTGATATTATCAACATCATTTGTTACCCTACTCATAATATCTCCAGTAGAACTTTTATCAAAAAAGGTTATTGGTAGATTTTTAAATTTTAAAAATAAATTACTTCTCATCTCTTTAACTATACTTTGAGATAATCTAGCTGTACATATGCCCTTAGAAAGTTTAACTAAAAACTCAATTATATAAAATGAAAGTAAAATAATTATGCCTTTTAAGAAAATGGACTTTGAATAAGTATTAATATCTATTATGTCAACTACTTTTCCAATAGTATACGGTATTATAGTTGATATAACTGAATCAATTATTACTAGCAAAAAAATAAATCTAGTAATCTTTTTATCTTTTTTAAAGTAAATAAAAATTCTTTTAAACGTTTTTTTAAAATCTTTAGGCTTTTCTTTTTTCTTTAATCTACTGACCTTTTGATTTCCAGTACTTAAATTCAATATCCTTCCTCCTTAATTTACATCTTTATTTACTAGATTTTGCAACGCAAAAATTTTTTTATAAATTGGAGAACTAACCAGTAAATCTTCATGTGTAGCAAATCCAACCACCTCTCCCTCATCCAAGACTAAAATCTTATCACAGTCAATTATAGAACTAATCTTTTGTGAAATAGTTATTATAGTGCATTTCTTGTTTTCCTTTTCTCTTAAATTGTTTATATAATCTTTTATATTCTTTCTTATAGTTGTCTCTGTATTAATATCCATTGCACTAAAACAATCATCAAGAATTAATATTTGAGGTTTTTTTGCTATAGCTCTAGCTATAGTAATTCTTTGTCTTTGTCCTCCTGATAGATTCTTACCCCTTTGAAATAAAACCTCATCATAAGAATTTTCGAGTTTTGTTATAAATTGATTTGCATTTGCTATCTCACATGATTTTACAACATCTTCTCTACTTATATCCTTATTTCCCATAACTATATTTTCTAGTATGCTTTTACCAAACACACTGCTATTTTGAAATACTACACCTATTCTTTCCCTTAAACTATCTTCAGAAATACTGTATATACTATGTCCCCCAATCTTAATATCGCCTTTGTCAATTATATATAATTTTTGAATTAAATTTATTAAAGAAGTTTTTCCTGAACCAGTTTGACCAATCACACCAATATTTTGACCTTCTTCTATTTTAAAAGATATGTCTTTTAATATTTTTTCATCTGTATTTTTATTATACGAAAAATCTACATTTTCAAAGACTATATCACCATTTGCAAACTTTAAATTTTTTTCTTCAGTATCTAAACTGGCATTTCTCTCAATTATTTCTTCATTCTCATCAATCAAAACTTCACTTATTCTTTCATAAGAAGCTTTTGCTCTAACAAAAACATTAAAAACATGTGAAATCATTATAAGTGATGTTAATATTCTAGTCATATAATTTACATAAGCAACTATAATTCCAATTTTAACTTCTCCTGAATAAATTAAATATCTTCCAATCAGTAATATTATTATTATAGAAACATTAATAATTATTGTAATTGTTGGTCTAAAAAACGACATCATAGTCGTAGCTTTTCTACTATTTTTAAAAAGCTCATCATTTAACTCTTCAAAACTTTTGTTCTCATAATCGTATCTACAAAATAGTTTGACTACTTTTATTCCACTTAAAAACTGTCTTAATTTTGAATTTACTTTATCTGTACTTTCTTGTACATTTTTAAATAATCTATATCCTATCTTCATATTGAGCAATATTATGATAAATATAATTAAAACTGCAATTAGAATAATTACTGACATCTTTAAATTTAATTTTATGGCTATAATTAGACTTCCTATACACATGATTGGCGATTTTATAAAAACCCTCATCATTCCATGAACAAATAGTTGCACTTGATTAATATCATTAGTAATTCTTGTTATTAATGAAGCTCTACCTAATTTGTCTATTTGTTTTAGTGAATAAGTATTTATCTTTTCAAATACATCCTGTCTTAAATCATAAGAAAAAGATTGAGAAACTCTTGCTGAGATTAGACTTCTTGTTATTGAAAATATTGCTCCTAAAAAAGTTATACCTATCATTAAAGCTCCTGTTGATAATATGTAATCTAAATTTTTATTTGAAACTCCTATATCGATTATTTTTGCCATTATAGTTGGTTGAGCTAAATCACAAAAAGCTTCCAATGTCAAAAAAAATACCGCTGTTAGAAATAATGTTATATATTTTTTTATGTATTTTTTTAAATACTTCATTCAATCATCCCTTCATAGAATTTTCTCATTATCAAAAGTATATCACATAGCTAATTTAATTGATTATATCAATTATAAATATTTGATTTATCATTAATTTTTATACCATACATTTTATAAATTATTTTTTTTATTTCCTATATTTATAGCATACTATTATATATAATATATATGTATTAAAATTAAGACAAAACTTTAACTTTACTATTTGTGTAAAAAGTAATATAATTTAAAATTGATTATAAATCTAACTTTTTCTCTATCAAAATATTTTAGGAGGTGAGACATTTGAAAAAAACTAATAGTTTAAAAAAAATTTTAAGCTGGAATAATATCAAGAATTTAAAACCTTCAAACGGTTTAAAAGATATATTAGAAATCTTTAAAAATGACCTAAAAGATATACGTGGAAATTATGCAGTACTTATAATAGTTTTAGGTCTTGCTTTTTTACCATCCCTGTATGCTTGGTTCAACATAAAAGCATCTTGGGACCCTTATGGAAGCACTGCTAATATGCTTGTAGCGGTAACAAATGAAGATAAAGGAAATGAAATAGCAGGACAGAAGATTAATGTAGGAGAGCAGCTAATTGAACAACTTAAGGATAACAAAAGTTTAGGTTGGCAGTTTGTAGATGAAAAAACCGCTCTTGAAGGTGTCAAAAAAGGTACTTATTATGCATCACTTAAGATTCCAAAAAATTTTACAAAAGATTTGACATCTTTAATTACAGATGATGTCAAAAAAGGTGAAATTATATATACAGTTAATGAAAAAATAAATGCAGTTGCACCAAAGATTACTGATAAAGGTGCTTCTACAATACAGCTACAAGTTAATCAGACTATAGTAAAAACAGTTAGTGAAATCGTTCTTGGTATATCAAATGGAGTTGGTGCAGGAATTGAACACAGTCTTCCAAAATTGACAAAAGTTGAAAGTTCTCTTATAGACCTTCAAAAGAGATTTGACCATATAAATAAGACTGTCGATTTAGCTTCTGATGCTACTTCAAAGTTATCTGATACAGTCAAAGATATTAAATCCGATTTGCCTACAATTAAAAAGACTTTGAATGATACAAAACTGTTATCAAATGACTTAAAGAAATTCTTAGAGGATACAAATAATAATTTAGATGAACTTTCTCCTCTTATAAAGTCTGACTTAAATTTAATGGTTGATCTTTCATCTTCTGCTTCCTCTCTTACACTTAATTTAATTGATGCAGTAAATAGTGGCAGTGAAGATATACCTAAGTTAATAGATAATTTATCAGAAAAGCTTTCCAATTTACAATCTTTAAATGATACTTTGGAAAACTTTTTAACTAAATTAAATCAGCTTACATCAAACAATAGGTTGGATGATGTAATAGATAATCTTGAAGATTCTAGCAATAAAATAGATTCATCTATATCAACATTAAATGATATTAAAAACAAGGTTATATCTGGACAGCAACCATCTGTAAGTGCTTTGAATAATGTTTTAAGCTTATCAAATGGTATTGGAAGAATTAACTTAAATATTTTAAATAATTTTGATTCGAAAATATCAAAACCTATAAATAGTATATTTGCAAACAGTATAAAAGTGGCAAACGATATAATCACTGTTTTAGATAAGGCAGAGGCAAAACTTCCAAAGGTTGAAGAAATACTTACTACTTCTCTAAGTCTTTCAGGAAATGCACAAGAAAGTATATCATTAATAAGAGAAAAACTTCCTTTAGCAAAAGGAATGTTGGATGACTTAATTGATACTTTAAGTAAAATTAGTAATGGTGAGGATATGAAAAAATTGGTCAGCTTACTTGAAAGTGATATATTGACAAAGTCTAATTTTTTAAAGGAACCTGTTGAAGTAAAAACAGAGAAATTGTATCCAATTGAAAACTACGGTTCTGCAATGACACCATTTTATAGTGTTCTTTCTACATGGGTAGGTATATTACTTATTTCAGCACTATTATCTACATCTGTACATGGAAACTATAAACCTTATGAAATTTACTTTGGAAGAGGTCTTACTTTTTTAAGTATAGCTCTCGTTCAAGGATTCATAATTGGAACTGGAGATATACTATTATTAGGAGTAACAGCAAAGCATCCAATTTTATTGATACTTCTACTTATGTTTACTAGTATGGTATTTAACTTTATAGTGTATTCTTTGGTTTCTGTATTTGGAAATGTAGGAAAAGCAATTGCAATAGTACTATTAGTCGTTCAAATTGGTTCTTCTGGTGGTACATTCCCTATACAAGTTACACCTACATTCTTCCAAAGAATAAATCCTATAATGCCATTTACTTATGCAATAGGTGCTACAAGGGAAGCAGTTGGTGGTATATACGCTCCAAATCTAATTAAATACATATTGGTTCTCTTACTATTTATGATTCTGTCTATTTGTTTAAATGTCATTCTAAAAGGACCTATAAACAGAATTATAAAACCATTTAATGACAAATTTGGAGATAGTAATTTAACTGGTCATTAAAAAATTAATTCTGTATTTAAATATATTTTTTAAACTAATATTCTAAGTTCATATTAAAAGGTAGCAGCTTTTTAGCTGCTACCTTTTTCCAAATTAAAAACTAGCATCTACTATAAAGTATATCACGGAAAAAAACAAAAAAAATTCGTTCTTTCCTAAATTTATTTTATAAATATCTAGATATATTCCTACTTAATAAACAATGATATACATAGTATTAATATATAACTTACATTATTTAATTCATGTAATCAATTATTCCTGAGTTTAAATTATATAAATGCTCAAAACCTTCTTCTGCCAATAAATTACATGCAGTAACACTTCTATGACCACTTCTGCAATAAACTACTACTTTCTTATCTTTATATTCATAAATTTCATCTATATTGTTGATTAACTCTTGTAAAGATATATTTATAGCATTTTCTATTTTATATTCCCTAAATTCATCTTTAGTTCTTACATCCAATAACAAAATATCCTTTTCATTTTTCATCATTTCTTTAAGTTGATTCTTATTTATATTCTTGTACATGTGCTAAGATTCCTCCATTTTATTTATATATTACTTATACCCTTTATTCTTCATCTAACAACAAATATTCTTTTTATATTTTTCTCAGCTATGTAAAAGATATACTTAATAAAATCTTTTTTTGTTGATAATAATCTGTTGATTAAAATAATTAAGAATGTTATGCTAATTATAAATTTATTTTTAAAAGAAAAGAGGTAATATAATATGTTTAAGCAAAAACTCTCTAGGTTATTATCTAGCACATTGGTACTTAGTATGTTATTTACTACTGCTCCAAATATTACTTTTGCTGATAGTAGTACAAAAGATAACTCCGAGAAATATCAAAGTTCTGATATAAAGCTAAATGATTACAGCAAAAATTCAGAATCTTATCCAAAAACTAAAGCTCTTGCTAAAGAAAAAATTAAAACTTTATTATCTAAATACGGAGTTGAAAATGCTCAATATGCTTTGATTGATAATGGTAAAATTGAGATTTCTGGTAATGGTGGAGTCTACAGTAGACAAGATAACAAAAATTTAACTAAGGATAACATGTATAATATTGCATCTATCAGTAAACTGTTTACTACTACTGCTGTTATGAAGTTAGTAGAAGAGGGAAAAGTAAAATTAGATACTCCTGTTGTAAATTATATCCCTGAATTTAAAATGGCAGATGATAGATATAAAGAAATAACTCCAAGAATGTTGTTAAATCACTCATCAGGATTAATGGGAAGTAGTTATAAAAACGCCATTTTATTAGAAGATAATGACACTTATAATCATGATAATTTCCTAGATGAACTAAAGAAACAAAGATTAAAAGCTAAGCCAGGGGCTTTTTCTGTTTATTGTAATGATGGATTTACATTAGCTGAAATTTTAGTAGAAAAAGTATCTGGCATGACATTTACTAACTTTATTGACAAGTACATAAATAATCCACTTAACTTACAAAATACAAAAACTCCAGAAAATAGTTTTGATAATTCAAAGCTTGCAAAAGCCTATGTACCTTATTTTGAAGATGCCGTACCACGAGATAACTTAAATACTATAGGTGCAGGTGGTTTATATTCAAGTGCAGAAAATCTATGTACATTTGCACAAACATTTATGAGAAAATCAAATGGAATTCTTTCCCCTTCTTCAGTAAAAGCCATGGAAAACAAAGAATACTTAAATGGTCTATGGCCTGAAGGTGAAGATTCTATTCTAGGATATGGTTTAGGATGGGACTCAGTCAATACTTATCCATTTAATCAATATAATTTAAAAGCACTTACAAAAGGTGGAGATTCTTTACTATTCCACAGCAATCTTACGGTACTCCCAGATGAAAATATGGCAGTTGCAGTTATTTCTTCTGGTGGAGTTAGTACACATAATGAAGTAATTGGACAAGAAATTTTACTATCTGCATTAAAAGAAAAGGGTAGAATTAAGGAAATAAAACCAGATAAAACATTTAGTAAACCTCAACAAGTTAAAATGCCAAGCTATTTAAAGGAAAATAGCGGTCTTTATGCTTCTTCAAGCATACTAAAAGTTGATGTTAATGATAATGGCACTTTAACAATATCTTCTCCTTATGTAGAAAATGGACCTGAAGATAAATACGTATATATAGGACAGGATAGATTTTTATCTGAAAAAGGTAATAGTTGCCTGAAATTTGTAAAAGAAAAAAATAATATTACATATTTACACCTAAGCTCTTATGATAATCTGCCTGGATTAGGTCAAACTGCAAGTATAAATTATGCAGCCCAAAAACTAGATTCTAACAATATATCAGATACTGTTAAAGAAAGCTGGAAAAAAAGGAATGGTAAGGGCTATTATCTAATAGATGAAAAGTATTCTTCACAGAGCTATATGTTTGGTTCTGTAAAAGCATCTTTTTATATCCATGATAGTACTCCAGGTTACTTAGTTAATACTAAAATAGTAGATGAGAACAATTCAAATGCTTTTATAGAAATCCCTGGTTCAATAGGTCGTGATTTAGGTGATATTAAAATATATAAGGAAAATGATACAGAATACTTAACTTTTGCTACACAAACATATGTAAGTGAAGATTCTATTACTAATTTACCATCAGAAAACTCTTTTACATTCCAAATAGATTCAAAAGGTTATGCAAAATGGTATAAAATCGGTGATGATATAGCAAATAAAAAAATAGAAGTTAATCTTCCTCAAAATTCATCTTTTGCTGTTTATGATGCTAAAGGAGTTCCTGTAAACTACTCTTTAGTTACAAAGAACAATAGAGTTAGATTGCCAAAAGGAGGCGTAATTGTTTTCTTAGGAAGCCCAAATGCTAGATTTGAAGTTATGTATCAAGATGAAGTAAATGCAAGTACACTTACAGGAACTGATAGATATGAAACTTCTATTAAGATAAGTCAAGCAGGTTGGGAAAATGCTGAAAATGCAGTTTTAATAAACGACTCAGCAATTGCAGATGCTTTAGCCGCAACACCACTTGCATATAAGAAAAATGCGCCTATATTATTAACTGGAAGCTCTCAAATAAATGAAAAAACTTTAGCTGAATTAAAGAGATTAAAAGTTAAAAATGTATATGTAATTGGTGGAGAAGCTTCTGTAAATGAAAAATCCCTAGATACTATAAAGTCAAATAATATTTCTGTATCTAGAATTTCAGGAAACGATAGATATCAAACTTCTATGAATATTGCTAAAGAATTGGACAGTATTAGTAATATATCAAAGATTTCAGTAGTTAATGGTGAAAAAGGATTAGCCGATGCAGTAAGCATTGGAGCTGTATCAGCTCAAAATGATATGCCTATAATACTTACTAATGAAAATAGCAATATAGCTGAAATAAATAACTTATTTAAAAACAAAAAAATCGATAAATCTTATGTGATTGGTGGAGAATACACAGTTTCTAAAAATATAGAAAGTAAACTTCAAAACCCACAAAGAATATCAGGTAGTACTAGAAATGAAACTAATGCAAAGGTAATAAAAGAATTTTATAAAGATTCTAAGATAGACAACCTATATGTTGCTAAAAATGGAATCAATAAACAAGATGATTTAATAGATGGGTTATCTGTTGGAGTTTTAGCTGGAAGAACTAAGTCTCCTGTAATATTAGTAGGAAACTTACTAGATTATAATCAAAAAGAACTATTTAAAACTATGAGATTTAAAACTGTAACACAGATTGGTGGAAATGGAAATGAGAATTCATTTAAGCAAATAAAGGAAATAGCTTAATATACTAAGAAAGACTGTATTCAAGTAATATTAATTGAATACAGTCCTTTTTTATTTCAGTTATAAACTTTATACGTATAAAAATTAAATTTAGATACTGCATGATAAGCATCTTAATATATGGATAAATCTAAAAATTTTTCCTGTCTTTAAGTTAGTATCTATTTATCATTCATACTTAATAATTTATCTAAATATACTGACTTTAATTGTTTGCTAGCTAAAACCTTTTTAGCTGGTTCAAGCTTTAATATAGCTGATAGTATAGCTCCCATAGCTCTATGACTTGCTAGGGCATTATTATCAAAAATTAGATTTTGTAATTGCCCTTTTTCAATTGCCATTAGAACTGCTCTATGTACTGAGTTTGCTGGAGTTATTATCTTTTCATCTCTTTTTAATAACATAATACTATTTTTATGGCAATTTCTAACGCAAACTCCACAGCCTAGGCACCTATCCTCATCAATTTTTATATATTCTTTATCATTTTCCTTGACCTTGCTTATCGCATCTATTGGACATGCAGATATACATTTACCACATTTTACACAACTTTCATGGTTTATATTTGGTATAAAGCTGGTTGTCTGTACTGGATGAAGATTTCCAAATCTTTTAGCTGATACTAATGCCTCACAACAACATCCACAACAATTACATATAAATGTAACTCCTTTTCTAACATTTTCTCCACATTGAACTAAATTATGCTCATATGCTTGATGAAGTAGTTCTTTACATTCTATTTTATCTATACGTCTTGCAAATTTATTATTTATTAAAGAATTTGCTACATTGTCAAATGTCATACATATATCCATAGGAGCATCACAAGCTTTTCCAACATGTTGCATTCTATGTCTACAATAACACATACTTACACCTATATGAGTTGCTTCATCAATTATATGAGTAGCTCTTTCGTAATCTAAAATGCTAACTTCATTATCATTAGTCAAAACTTCCTCTTGAACATACACTCTTCCAAGCTTTGTTTCCGTTGAATAAAATAAATCTTTGATAAAATCTTCTTCTACATTCATATATTGATAGTAAAGTTCTGCTAAAAGTTTTTGGTCTATATCATGTCTTGTTCTCATCATGGCAAACTCAAAAAAGCCAGCCATTGGGGGAGGCATTATATATTTCTTACCTTTTTTATCTTCTATATCTAGTATTAGAGCCTTACTGGCAAGTTTATCCAATACTCTATATGCTTCACTTTCACTTACACTCCAAATTTTAGCTGCTGTTTTTACTCTAAAAGGCTTTATTGGTAGCTGAGCCACTAATTTTGCCTCTTGTTCTGTATATAGTACATTTAGTATTTTGTATAATGTATCTGATGGTGGAGCACCTTGTGGAAACTTATTTATTCTTTCCTCTAAACTTTTATACATGTTCTTAGCAGTTATATGAGAAATAGTAATCACCTTCTTTTTCTTTTGTTTTCCAATAAAATTAGATATTTGTCCTTATTTATAAGCACTTTATCTAAACCCTTACTTTATATAATACCAATTCTTTCTAAATAATTAAATACCTCTAATGATTTCTTTATTAGATTTCTTATATAAATAAAAAATCGCTTAATTAGTATAATAATAGTTTATACCAATTAAACGATTTTAATAATATTTTATATAATTAAAAATTACTTTTATATACTTTCTCTTCTTATATTATCTATGATATTTTCTTTATTCAATTTACTCATTGGTATATAAGCTGCTATAAAAGTTATTATAAAAATACTTATTATGCATATGGCTATTGCTGTCCAAGGTATAACAGGAGAGAACTCAATCACACCTGAAATAAGTTTATTCATAATTAGAGTTATACCAATACTAATTGGTATCCCAAACAACAATGACAGTATACCATATATAAAACTTTCTAAATATATCATTTTTCTAAATCCTTTAGGAGTAACCCCTATAGATTGTATTATCGCAAGTTCTCTTTTTCTTAGGTTTATACTTGTACTTACTGTATTTAGTATATTTGTAACACTTACTAGAGATATAACTGCTATAAAACCATATACAAATATTTTGATAACCTTTAGATTTTGTTTTTCTTCTTCACCTCCTGCACTTTCATCATGGAAGTTAAAATTATTTTTATCGGCTAAAGATTCTACTTTCTTCTTAGTCTGAACGTCTCCTCCTGAATCAATAAATATAAGACTTCTATTTAATTTTAAACCTAAATTTTTAGCAACTTCATCATAAGTTATAAATTGCAAGCCCATATTTTGATAGCCCATTCCTAGACGTTCTTCATCGGTTATTGCAAGAATTTTAATCTTCATTTTTTTACTTGAACCATTATCATCCAGATATTCACAATTTACTGTATCTCCAACTTTGTAATTAGTTAACTCCACTATACCTTTCTTACCTCTAGATTCAAAGTAACTTTTTCTAACTAATATCACACCATTTTCTTTAATTGCTTTTTCCTTATCAAAAGAACCTTTTATTAAATTATTTGTTTTATTTTTTATTGCAAACTCTCCTGGAAATTCTAATTCATTATTGATAAAGTCGTATTCATAACTATCTCCATTCTTATGCTGTTCATAATACTCCTTAATTAAATCTTCATTGGATTTATTTATTTTATTTTCACTTACTTTTATAGATATATACTGACCTGTTGCTAATTCAAAGTTTTTTATTCCAGGAATATCCTGTAGTGTACTTATAACATCATCAACAGGTCTAGCTGTACCCTTTGCAGTTAAATATAAATCATAGTTTTTTTGAGAATTTCTAATTTCTTCACCTTTTAGCAAAAGTAACGTAAATCCACTAAAAGATACAAATATTATTATACTTATCATTAAAGAAAAAAGAGTCACTATGAATTTTTTTCTATTTCTTCTCATATTTTTATATGCAAGTACTCCTTCAGTCTTAAAAATCATTTTAATAAGCTTTGAGTCTTTAACTTTTCTCACCTTATATTCTCCACTGTTTTTAATTATATCGAGTGGAGAAATATTAGAAGCTGCTATTGCAGGTAATAGAATTGATATAAATATTGTAAACAAAACTATTATTATACTAGCAATAATTATTATTGGGTTATACACTATTTGTAAACTCATTTGTGTAACAATCGATTTTGTAAAATACTTATTTATAATTTTAAATAATAAGTCTATAGCTATTGTTCCAGGTATTAGCCCTATTGGTATTCCAATTAAACTAATTATAATACCTTCTATTAAGACCAACTTTTTAATTTGGCTTGATGTAGCACCTATAGAATTTAATATTCCAAACTGTTTTTTTCGTTCAGTTATAGAAATACTAAAAGAATTATATACTGTAGCAATAGTACATATAATTACTAAAATAGTTACTACTGAAATTATAGATTTTATAGAGCTATTTATGTTTGCATACTTACTAGCCCCTTGTAATCTTAATAAATGTTCATTGTATTTTACCATATCAGAAATTGATTCTTCATCTTTATTTGGATATATGTTTTTGCTTATTTTTTTACTTATTTTATACACATCTTTAGGATTTTTTACTGTTACTGAGATGTTCATTGTTCCTTTGTAATCAAGCAGATTAAAGTAAGTTATAGCAGTTGTAATCTCATCATAAAGCTCAAATCCGGGCTTTTTAATTATACCAACAAGTTTAAAAGTTCTATCCTTTTCATTTGCTATATAATCACCCTCATGAAATACCATGTTATCAACCTTTTTCTTATTTGAGTCAAACATGTCTCCTACTTTTAAGATTATTTCGTCTCCTATTTTTAATTTATCATCCATAAGATTAATAACATTTTCACTTAGAACAATTTCTCCAACCTTAGATGGCAATCTACCTTCTTTTACAGAAATTTGATATCCCTCCATGGCATTTTTATCATACTGTTTTATACTTAATATACCATTTTCACTATTTTCCAATTTAGAATATCCAATTTGTTTACTAAATGCATGTTTTTCTATTTCAGCTGATTTTGTTACATATTCTATATCCTTTTTGTTTACATCATGGAATGTAACATGAAAACTTCCATCATTCTTTATAGTTTCTCTTACTTGATAATCCATGAAACTTTCAAATATATTTCCTATACCACAAATTAAAGCTGTTGAAAGTATTATCCCAATTATAGTTACAATAGTTCCTCTTTTATTTTGTTTTAAATATCTAATAGTTAATGATGTATATAAATTCATCTACATCACCTCATCACTTTTTATAATTCCATCTTCTATACCTATAATTCTATCGGCCTGAAGTGCTATGTTTTTGTCATGAGTTATCATTATTAGAGTCTGATTGTATTTCTTTACTGACAGTTTTAATAATTCTAGTATTTCTTTTGAATTTTTACTATCTAAATTACCTGTTGGCTCATCTGCTAATACTATAGAAGGTCTATTAATCAAAGCACGTCCTATAGAAGTTCTTTGTTGCTGTCCCCCTGATAATTGGTTTGGAAGATGTTTTTCTCTATCATTTAGACCTAATGTTTTCATTAAATCATTTAAATATTCTTTGTCAATATCTCTATTGTCAAGTTCTGCTGGAAGCAATATGTTTTCCTTTACATTTAAAACTGGAATTAAGTTATAAAATTGATATATAAGACCTATATTTCTTCTTCTAAATATTGCTAAATCTTTAGTTTTTAAATTATATATATCAACATCATTTATATAAACCTTACCGCTAGTTGGTCTGTCAACTCCTCCTAGCAAATGTAATAATGTACTTTTACCACTTCCACTTGGTCCTGTTATTGATATAAACTCACCTTTTTCAATTGATAAACTTACATTTTTTATAGCATCAACTTTTGTTTCATTTTTACCATAACTTTTAGTTAGATTTTCTACTCTTAAAATTTCCATGACTACCTCCAATATTTATATTCTATACTTCATATATTAGGTTTTGACTATTACTATAAAGTGAATTAAATATTACAGATTAGTCACTATCGTACATTTTATGAAATATTATATGAAATTCTGTACCCTTACCTTTTTCACTGTTTACATATATATCTCCATTTTGGCTTTCTACTATAGATTTTGACATTGCAAGACCTATTCCTACACTATCTTCTTTTGAACTACTACTTCCTCTATAGAATCGTTTAAATACATGTGGTATATCTTTTTTATCTATTCCCTCGCCATCATCTTTTATTACTAGTTCAGAAAATAATGGGTTTTCTTTATAAGTTATAATTATATTTCCAAATTCAGGAGTGTGTTCTATACAATTTTTGATTATATTCACTAATGCTTCAACAGACCAGTCAATATCACCAATATAAGATACATTATCACTTCCCTCTATAGTCAATTTTTGATTTTTAATATCCATAGGTATTTTCATAGATTGCATTGCTCTATGTATGAGTTCACTAAATTTTATCTTATCCTTTTTAAAGTTTATCACTTTTGCTTCTACCTTTGATAATTTAAGCATGCTTTTAATCAACCAATCCATTCTATTTAATTGATTTTTTATCTTATTCAAAAAATCGATTTTTACTTCATATGGTACATCATTATATAATAAATCATTCAGCATTATTAAAGAAGTCATAGGGGTTTTTAATTGGTGTGATATGTCGGAAATTGTATTATTTAAAAATATCTTTTCTGATTTTAAAAGTTCAACTTTTTCATTAAGAATTGTTGTCATCTTTAAGAGTTCAGTTTTTAAAAGACCTATCTGCCCTTCTTGATTTTTATTTTTCATATCAAATGCTTTTCCCTCTGAACTATAGTAAACATACTTAGTCATATCTGATAAATCATTGTACATTTCCTTAAAATATCTAACAACCAACACAAATATCAAAATAAATATTATACAGACTAAGATTATATTTATTTTGATAGTCTCTAAAACTAATTTAGAAGTAATAGGCTCAGAGTTTATCCTAATAGATTTATCATAATTATACTTACTTAATATTTTATGACCATAATCTATATTTTCCATAGAGTTTCCTTGAGTTATTATATCTACTATATCACTTTCTAAGTTTGGATACTTACTTGATAGTGTTCCTATTATAGCCTGATTGTTTTTTACAATCATATCTTTAGTTATAGACACGTTGACTATGCTAAATCCAACAGATATGATAATAACAACAAACATCAAAATAACATACTTACTTAAAAACTTCTTCACTTCCGGATTATATAGAAACACTATTTTCACTCCCTATCCATTTATAACCAAGACCTCTTACAGTTTCTATGTAGATTGGTTTATATAAATCATCCCCTATTTTTTCTCTAAGCCTTTTTATATAAACAGTTAGAGTATTATCATTTACAAAATCATAAGTTACATCCCAAAGTTTTTCCAATATTTGAGTTCTACTTAAAACTGTATTTTTGTTCTGTATAAGAATTAGAAGAAGTTTATATTCAACTGATGTCAGAAATATTTCTTTTTCATTTTTATATACTCTAGCTTCTAAGGTATATATACTTAAATCTCCAAATTTGAGTATTTTCTTATCTTCTTCTAAAGTATTACCTTTTCTTCTCAAAACAGCTTTTATTCTAGATATTAATTCTCTAATTCTAAAAGGTTTTGTTATATAATCATCTCCACCTATATCAAGACCCATAACAATATTTACTTCCTCATCACAAGCAGTCAAGAATATTATCGGAATTTGAGAGAATCCTCTTATATATTGACACAGTTCATAACCTGTTCCATCTGGTAATGTAACATCCAACAGTATCATGCTGTATTCATTAGAAGAAATCATTTCTTTTCCACTTGATAAATCCTTTGATATATCTATACTAAATCCTTCTTGTTCTAGAGCATACTTTATTCCAAAAGATATAGTACTATCATCCTCAACTATCAACAACTTTAACATAGCTATTTCCTTTCTTTCCATTTTGATTTTAAATTATTTACCTGTACAGTTTTTATTATACACAAATACCTTATATACTAAAATATATCTATAATTACAAAATAGTCACAAAGAGTTATTAAAATTTATAAAACAAAAATGTAAGTTGTTACTTAACTCAATTAAGAATAATAGATACTTCTTCAACTTAAGCTACAACTTACATTTTAGAAACTTTATGTTAAATAATCTAACACAACTACTTGTTTAATTATACAGAATTTTACTTACTCTTCTTCATATTTTTTGTATTCATCTTCCTTATAAATATTATCTTTTTTATCGTCTTCATGTAAATCAATATCATTCTTTACATCTTTAACACTATTTACATATTGCATCATTTCTTCTTGAGAAACATGTGGACAATTTTCACAGTTTATTCTTCTTGAATTAAATTCTTTTACTTTTTTTTTTAGTTCTTCATATTCATAATCTTGTTTTTTGTCTCTACAATCACAGTCATAATCAAATTCGTCATATTTATAATCATCATAATCGCTATTCCCATAATAATTTGTATTGACCATTTGAGAATTAGATTTACGATTTTTTACCATTTTGTATACAGCATATACACCTACACCTGTAAGTACAGCTCCTGTAAACATCATTGGTTTACTCATTCCATCATCTTTTTTATGCATTTGTCTTTTCATTAAATATGTTAACATATTTTTTCTCCTTTCTAATTTTTATTTCTATCTATAAATAGTATCTGTATTATTTTAATAAAAATTATGTTATTTTTTAAATTACAATTTTTACAAAATATAAATTTATATTTTGTGTTTGTTATTATTTTTTATGTTATACTATGTATATAACAATCGTTTTCATTTACAAAGCATAATGGAGGTTTTTTATGGTTTTAAATTTAG
Source organism: Clostridioides sp. ES-S-0054-01 (assembly GCA_021561035.1). Lineage (NCBI taxonomy): Bacteria > Bacillati > Bacillota > Clostridia > Peptostreptococcales > Peptostreptococcaceae > Clostridioides > Clostridioides sp. ES-S-0054-01. Next base: position 1,462,815 of record CP067346.1, on the reverse strand, counting down.
ATTTTAATAGTGATAAATCTATTTATGTACAAATTAAGGAAGAAATAACCAAGGCTATAGCTTCAGGAGAATTGAAAATAAATGAATCACTTCCATCTGTAAGAAGTATGGCTGAAAATATTGGTGTAAATTTACATACAGTGAATAAATCCTACAATGAACTAAAAGAAGAGGGATTATTAAATATTGATAGAAGAAAAGGTGCTATTGTTGCTCAATTACCAATGAAAATAGACAATACAGCTCGTCAAAAAAATAAGCTTGAATTGGAACTATTAGTAGCAAAATCTTATTTATCAGGCATTAGCAAAGAAGAATTTTTGTCACTAAGTTCAAATTTATTTGACAAGTATGAGGTGAAATATTATGAGTAAGATTGAATGTTTATTTACAATATTTCCGATTCTAATCTTGATGTATGCTACATTTTATTTTATGCCCTATTTTGTAGGCAAAAAACATATTTATGGAGTTTCTATAGACCAAGAACATAAAAACTACACTTACTTTATAAATTTGGATAAAGAATTTAAAAAATTTTTATCTTTAGGCTTTATTATAGATTTTATATTAGTTTTTATCCTGGTTTTTCTATTTGATAAATTGGAACTCTCTTATTTTATTGGTATTATAATCTTTTTATTTTATGAAAGTATATTGTATATTCATGTTCATAAAAAAGCTAAAAAACTTAAATCAGAAATTTATTCTACATTAGGTCATATAGATGTAGACTCAAAACTAATAGTAGATATGGATTTTATAAATAAGAAAAATAAACTAATAAAAAAATTTAAAATACTGTATTTAATACCAATACTATTTACTTTTGGAATGAGTATTTTTTTAACATTTAATTATAATCAACTGCCAGACTTAATTGCTACTCATTGGAGTATAAATGGGTCTCCTGATATTCTTATGGAAAAATCATTTCTTAATATATTTAAATTAATAGGTACTGAATTTTGTTTAATGATTTTATTATATATTAATTCTCCAAATTTAAAATCCAACTCTTCCTATTCGCCAGAAGAAGATGAGAAATATTGGATAGCAGGCACCATGTATAATAATCCAAATGACCCATCATTGATGGTTAATAAAAGGTTTGGTCTTGGATGGACCATAAATTTTGGAAATCCTCTTAGAAAGATACTATATATTGCTATAGCTTTGTTTTTAATTTTTTCATTGTATAGCCTAATAAAATCTCTTTTACTTTAAATACCATAAAGTGTATCTTACTTGTATTATTGGGTATTATATTTTGTAGGATAAGAAATATTTCATATTATCGTTGAAATATAGTATTTATATTACTAGAAATGGAGATTTGCATAATGTTGTCAAAAGCTGAAATCAAATATTTTAATGAATGTGCTTCTGAGATACTTTCTTCTGAAAAAGTACAACTTATGAGAACTTTTCCTCATCATGGCAATGTTTCATGTCTTGAACATAGTTTATCAGTAGCATATTATAGTTATTTATTATGTAAAAAATTGCACCTAAATGTTGATATTCAAAGTGTAATTAGAGGAGCTTTACTACACGACTTTTTTCTTTACGATTGGCATTACAAAGGTGATAGAAAAGGATTACATGGATTTACTCACCCTAGAGAAGCATTAAAAAATGCAACTTTATTTTTTCAAATAAATGAAAAAGAAACGGATATAATTTTAAAACATATGTGGCCTCTTACTGTTAAGCCTCCTAGGTACAAAGAAGCACTTATTGTGTGTTTGTTGGATAAATTTTGTTGTTTAGTTGAGACTTTAAAGATACATTCTTTATTATCTCCTTATCATATATAAGACAGTTTCCTTATAACTTTTTATAATTTAATTTTGAAGAGGTATTAAGTATTACATTCAACTTTATACCTCTTTACTATTTTATTATTTTCTACAACAACATTTTCTTATAATATCATTATAAATCATAACCTCTATCCTTGATAACTTACCCTTCTTATAGACATGCTTACTATCTTAAATAACAGCAAACCAGCTATTAAATTTATTAGTATTGCCGGTGCTACTGCAACCATAAATAATGCCATAAATGAACCTCCAGGAAGACCTACTATTGCCTCGGCAACTAGTAAAAATGTAGTTCCACTAACAATAGTACCTATTGGAAATATTATTGTAGCTACTATTAAATCTTGCTTTTTATTGCTTAAGTTCTTCATAAATGGTAATTTATAAATTACATACATTATCATGAACATTATATTTATTGTAATCGTTTTATCAAGTATATTTGGAACTTGACCACCTGGAAATTTAGTTGTTAACGCCGCAAATATCCCTGTCACAATTCCTGCTACTAGACAAATCCTATAATCATCTTTATTTAATATCATTATTATAAACATCATTGCTAAAGATATATCTGGTTGCATTGGAAGCCCTATAGCAGGTGTAAGTTGATGTATTAATAAACCCATAGCTAAAAGTATTGCATTTAAAGTTAATTTTTTTGTATTTGTTTTCATTATAATAATTCCCCCTAATTTGTTTAATATTTATTTTATTTTCTTGCCAATTTTCTAAATCATTCTCTTTAACTTTGATAGTTCATAACATCTCTTTCACCACCTTTTATATCAAATTATACATTTTCTCTTAAAATTTTTTAAATAAAAAACTCCGTCCTAAATAAATAGGACGGAGAATATCCGCGTTGCCACCTAAATTATATAAAAATAAACTATTGTTTAACTCTTATACATCTCATTATCAGGTACTTACATACCCTATTCGCTGTAACGTGCGACTGACGATAAAGTCTACTCTCATAATAATATGATTTCAATTTACTCCTCTAAGGTCCATTCACTATATTCCTTCTTGCTAAGATTCCACCATCCTCAGCTCTCTATATTGAAGCTAAACATAATTACTCTTCCTTGTCATAGGATTTTTAATTTGCTGTTGATATTATAATATTCTAAACTTTTATAATTGTCAACTCTAATTTTTTATTTTAAATTTGTAAAAAACATAGCATAATTTTTGTAAATGTTCTAAAATTTAATTTAAACATCAAAATTAGAGAGGATGATATTATGTTTAGAGAAATGAGATTAAAAAAGAGAGAAATGACAAAAGAAGATACTGTCGAAGTATTAAAAAATGGTGAATTTGGTACTTTTTCCACTATATCTGAAAATGGCTATCCTTATGGAGTTGCTGTAAACTATGTATATTTTAATGATTCGATTTACTTCCATTGTGCAAGAAATGGTCATAAGTTAGATAATATATCAAAAAACAACAAAGTTTCTTTTCTAGTAGTTGCTAATGAAAATGTTATTCCAGACAAATTTAGTACTACTTATTCTAGTGCTATAGTATTTGGGAAAGCTTGTACTGTAGAAAATGAAGAAAAGAAAAATGCTCTTGTAGAAATAATAAAAAAATATTCTAAAGGATTCTTTGAAGAAGGCATGAAATACATAGAGAAAGATATGAATTTAACAACTGTAGTTAAAATAGAAATTGACCATATTTCTGGTAAAGCCTCACGTTTATAGTCAAATAAAAATACCTAAAAGTATCTATACAATCACTTTTAGGTATTTTTATTTGATATCTTATATATTAAGTCTTTTTAGGTAATCTCTTATACCCAACTTAACATCATCACTTGGTCTTATATCAGAGTTATCTCCTGCTATATGAAGTATTCCATATGCTGGATGACTTCCTCTTACTGTACATGGAACTGATAAAAGAGTCATTCCCATATGTTGGGCAAATATGTTCATTGCTTGCAGAGCTAGTTCTCCTCCTCCATGTTGTGAACCTGCTGTAGCAAAACAACCAAATGTTTTCCCGCTTAAAGATGCTCCTACCCAAATATCAGAAAAACTATCCATAAACATCTTCATTTGACCAGATACATTTCCATAATAAGTTGGTGACCCCATAAATACAACATCATAATCTAGTAGTTCTTTTCCAGATTTAATTACGTTTATACTTTCAAATTCATCTTTATACTCTTTAGAATTTATCAAATAATATTGAGGAAGTGTTTTTGCAACTTCATCACTTACTTTAAATATATCTACCTCGATATTCATTTCTTCAAGAACCTCTTTATACTCTCTAGCTAATAAATATGTACTCCCACAAACACTATGAAAAATTACTGCTGCTTTCATCCTTATCCCCCTAATTAAACTCAAATTTATTTTTTATATAGTATTTTATACTGAACCCCCTATGACTAAAGTAACAGGGTTTCTGCTTCATAGAATTTTGAATAATCAAATACTGCTAAATGATACTAAATGGATTCAAATATACATCACTTTTTATTACTTCAATTTCACTAAATTCATCCAAAAATCTCTTCATAACGTTTTTGAATATATCTTCTGTATCAAAATGACCACAATCCACTATACACATTCCAATATCAAGGGCATCTTGTGCCTCATGATACTTTACATCTCCAGTTATTAAGACTTCTGCTCCTTGTCTCTTAGCCTTTTTTACAAACTCTGAACCAGCCCCTGTTACAACTGCTACTTTCGTTATATTTGTACTAAGATTTCCCACCACTCTGATATGTTTCATATTTAATTTCTCTTTTATTTTATTTGAAAGGTTTTCCAATGTCATACTTTCATCAAGTCTACTTACTCTACCTAGGCCAAATGTCTTGCCTTTATTTTCTAGCTTGTACAAATCATATGCAACTTCTTCATAAGGATGTGCATCCAACATAGAACTTATTACCCCTCCTAAAAGCTTCTGTGGCACTACAGTTTCAATTTTAACTTCATTTACAGTTTCTATACCATTTACACTTCCAAGAAACGGATTAGAGCCTTCTAATGGCTTAAATTGTCCTTCACCTTCTATTGAAAACGTACAATCACTATAATTGCCTATATTACCTGCTCCTGAATTACTTAAAACCTTTCTAATTTCATCTGAATAGTTACATGGAACATATACTGCTAGTTTGTATAAATTCTCGCTTTCCGTTACATCTAAAACTTTTGAGTTACTAAATTCCATAATTTCCATAAAATAGTCATTTAGACCATCAAATGCTATATCAAAATTAGTATGCATAGAGTAAAGTGATATATCATTTTTAATAAGTTTTTGGATAAGTCTACCTTTTAAATCTGCACTATTAATCTTATTAATTTTTCCAAATATAAAAGGATGATGTGTCACAATTAAATCTATATTTTTGGATATAGCTTCATCAATAACATCTTCATTAGCTTCTAAAGATACTAATACCCTTTTTACATCCATATCAAAATCTCCAACTATAAGACCTACATTGTCCCAATCCTCCGCTAAGTTTAGAGGGTACTTTTTTTCAATTTTTCTAGTTAGACTCTTTAATAGCATATATACCTCCAATTTATTTTATTAAATTTTCAAGTTTTTTTATTGCAACTTCACTTTCTTCTCTCTTCTTATCTATAGTTTCTCCATTTTTTCCTTCTAAATTACTAACTATAGAACTATATGTTTTTATCTTTTTTTCTATAAAATCATTAAAAAGAGAGCCCTTATTTTCTAAAAGTTTTATTCCAACCTCATAATATATCTCATCTTCTATTATAGTATTTTTACCTGTATATTTGGCAACTATTATTTCATATATTCTAAAATCTTCTCTCACTAAAACTTCTTTGAAAATTTCATAACCGTTGTTTAAAAGGTAACGTCTAAGTTCCTCTTGTGCTTGCATCGGCTGTAGTATTAATTTTTCTATACTATGTGCTACTTCTTTTTTAGCTTCAAGAAGCTCACTTATCAAGATTCCACCCATACCAGCAATTATTACTTCTTCTACTTCCCCTATTTCAAGAATCTCTATACCAGAACCCAATCGTAAATCAACTTTATCTAAAAGATTGTTCTGTATGACTTCTTTACGTGCATTGTCAAGAGGTCCTTTATTAACATCAGCCAACACTGCAAATGGTACTCTTCCCTTTTTTAACAAATATACTGGTATGTATCCATGGTCTGTTCCTATGTCAGCTATTTTTTTACCATCTGACACTAATGATGCTATTTTCAATAATCTATCTGTTAATTTCAAATATAAATCTCCTTTCAATTCCTTTATTTGTAGACTTTAGTCCAAGTTATAAATGTTAAACTAAAATAACTACAAAAATAAAATTAAATCTTTACTACAAAATAGCCATGAGATATCACTTATCTCATGGCCTTTATCACAAAAACATTAATGATGTATCTTTTTAATCTAAATAATCTCTAAGTTTTTTTGATCTACTTGGATGTCTTAGTTTTCTTAGTGCTTTTGCTTCTATTTGTCTTATTCTTTCCCTAGTTACATCGAACTCTTTTCCAACTTCCTCAAGAGTTCTAGCTCTACCATCCTCAAGACCAAATCTAAGTTTTAATACTTTTTGCTCTCTATCATTTAATGAGCCAAGTACATCTTCTATTTGTTCTTTTAATAAAGAATATGCTGCTGCCTCTGCTGGGGCTGGAGCATCATCATCTGGAATAAAATCACCTAAATGGCTATCTTCTTCTTCTCCTATTGGTGTTTCTAAAGATACAGGGTCTTGAGCTATTTTCATTATTTCTCTTACTTTATCTTCTGTCATTTCCATTTCTTTTGCAATTTCTTCTGGTTTTGGATCTCTTCCAAGTTCTTGAAGTAGTTGTCTTGATACTCTTATTAGCTTATTTATAGTCTCTACCATATGAACTGGTATTCTTATAGTTCTAGCTTGGTCTGCAATAGCACGTGTTATAGCTTGTCTTATCCACCATGTTGCGTAAGTACTAAACTTATATCCTTTTGTATAGTCAAATTTTTCGACTGCTTTTATAAGACCTAAATTTCCCTCTTGTATTAAATCCAAGAAAAGCATACCTCTTCCTACATATCTTTTTGCTATACTTACAACTAGTCTTAAGTTAGCTTCAACTAACCTTTGTTTTGCTATTTCATCACCTTCGTGCATTCTTCTAGCAAATTCTACTTCTTCATGTGGTTTAAGTAGAGGAATTTTTCCTATTTCTTTTAAGTACATTCTGACAGGGTCATCTATACTTATTCCTTTGGGTAAAGATAAATCCACAGTTTCTATTTCTATTGCAGAAGAGTCGTCATGTGAAATTGCTTCTGCATCTTCATCTAAGTGGCTTATACTTAAATCGTCATCAGCAACCGAAAAATCTATATCAGCTTTATAATTTTTTGTTTCTGTTATTTCTATTCCCAAATTTCCTAAAGTCTCATAAAGATTCTCTACTTGATCCTTATCAAGTTCAGTCTCCGAAAAAGCTTCCATTATCTCTGCAAGTGTCAGAGAACCTTGCTTTTTTCCTTTTTCTATTAATGTCTTAGCAGTAACCTTTTTTAACTCTTTTTTATTCGATTTATTTTCCACACTCAAACCTCCTTTCTCTACAAGCTCTTTAAAATTTTATTTATCTCAACTATTTTTAAAGCAATTTCCATAACTCTACCATCTACCTCTTTCATATCATTATTATTTTCTAATTCTTGTTGTTCTCTCAACAAGCTATTAATTTGCTCTTCTAATGAGTTTTTTCTGATATTTGTTATTATTTCTTCTATTTCTTTTATGTTCTCTAAGTTTATACTATTCAAAGAAATCGAATTTAATTCTTTTAAGTATTCTTCGGATATGTTTAAACTTTTCAATTTGTCAATAGTTATTTTGTCCAATTCTTGATTTTTAATCATGTAATTTAAAATTTCTTTACTTTCTTTCAATAAAAAATCACTTTCTTCTATTTTAAGTAACGCTATTTCTCTAATTTTTTTATCTTCTAACATTATTTTTATTAGAGTCTCTTCAACTAATTGTTTTCCGTCTTGTCTGACTTCGACTTTTTCAATTATTTTTTCTTCTACTTTCTTTTGATTTTTGTTATTATATGGCTTATTATAATTCTTACCATAAACTTCTCTCTTTATAGACTCGACATTAATATCTATTTGATTGCTTAAATACTTTGTATAAAAATCAATTTCAACAGGACTTGTCAATTGTTTTATAATTTTAGAAGCTTCTTTTGCGAACTTCACTCGTTCTTCATCTTTTTGAATGTTAAATCCTTTTTTAAGATGATCTATTTTATATTTTATGTAGTGAGTAGAAACATCCATAGCTTTTTTATAATCACTAAGTCCGTATTTTCTTACAAATTCATCTGGGTCTTTAGCATCTTTTAAGTCCAACACTTTTACATTGATACCGAATTTAGTAAGTATATCTATAGCTCTTAAAGTCGCCTTTATTCCTGCTTCATCAGAATCATAAGATATAATAGCAGTGTCCGCATATCTCTTTATTAAAATGCCTTGTTGTTCAGTCAAGGCTGTTCCAAGGGTTGCTACTACATTTCTTATACCATACTGATAAAGAGAAATTAAATCCATATATCCTTCAACTAAGACTATAGTTTTACTCTCTAAATTTTTTCTAGCAAAATTTAATCCATATAAGTTCTGTTTTTTATTAAAAATTAATGTGTCTGGAGAATTTAAGTATTTTGGCAAAGAATCGTCTAATACTCTCCCCCCAAATCCTATTATGTTTCCTCTATAGTCGAATATAGGAAACATAACTCTATTTCTAAATTTATCATAGCAATTAGTTTCATCTCTATTTTTTGCTATTAGACCGCACTCCAATAAATCTTGTTTTTTATATCCTTTACTGATTAGAGTATTCATAAGCGAATTCCATGAATCCAAAGAAAATCCTAAACCAAATTTCTTAATAATTTTATCATCTAGTCCTCTTATTCTTAAATATTCATACCCAAGATTTTTGCTTCCCAATAAATTTGAGAGATAAAATCTAGCTGCTTCTGTGTGAATATCTTGAAATTTCTTAGATTTTTCTATTTTAATTCTAGTTTCTTCATTCATGTTAGTGTTAATTTCTATACCGCATTTATTTGCTAAAATTTTTACAGCATCCATAAAATCTAAATTTTCCATTTTCATGACAAAATTTATTACGTCTCCACCTTCACCACAACCGAAACACTTATAAATCTGTTTTGATGTATTTATATAAAAAGATGGTGTCTTTTCTCCATGAAATGGACATAATCCTTTGTAATTAGCTCCAGATTGTTTTATATTCATATATTCAGATATTATACTTGCTATATCACATCTAGCTTTTATTTCTTCAATAATGTCTTTTATATCATTCATATTATCACCTTCTGGTGTAATTTTTTGTGTTAACATTTCTATTCTACACTATATTCTAAATTTGTCAATCACTCAATATACAGAATTCGACTTTTTTTATTGATATCCTTCTTATTAAACAAAAAATTTTTATTTTTTATATTAATTATATCAATATTAAATCTTTATTTATATTAAATAGTTTAATTATCAAATTATATAACTTATAAATTCGTCTTAATAACAATTACTAATAAAAAAGAGGCTCTTGCCTCTTTTAATAATTATTAATTGATTTCATTAAATCTTCAAATTCATTAAAGCAAAGAGATTGAGCACCATCTGACAAAGCATGTTCTGGGTCAGGATGCACTTCTACCATTATTCCATCTGCTCCACATGCAAAGGACGCCAGTGACATAGGTTTTACCAAGTATCTAACTCCAGTAGCATGACTTGGGTCTACCACCACAGGAAAACCTGTTTCCTTTTGAATAATCGGTACTGCAGCTAAATCTAATGTATTTCTCGTATAATCATTGTATGTTCTTATACCTCTCTCACACATTATAATATTACTATTTCCTTCTATTGATATATATTCAGAAGCACCTATCCATTCAGTAATTGTTGATGCTATTCCTCTTTTTAACATAACAGGTTTTTTTTGTTTTCCTACTTCACTTAAAAGAGTAAAGTTTTGCATATTTCTTGAGCCAATTTGAATTATATCACTTATGCTATACAGTTCATCCATATCTCTTACATCCATAAGTTCTGTAATAACAGCTATACCAACCTCTTCTTTAACTGCTTTTAATATTTCAAGACCTTCTTTTTTTAATCCTTGAAATGAGTTTGGCGATGTTCTCGGCTTATATGCTCCACCTCTTAAAATATTTGCACCATGACTTTTCACAAATTTAGCAGTCTCTAAAAGTTGCTCATAACTCTCTATTGCACATGGACCAGCTATTATAAGTTTGTCCTTTTTTACAACTATCTTTTTATTATTTGTATTTATCTCTATCTTTGAATTATCATTAAATAGGTTTTCTTTCATAACCTACAAGCTCCTTTACTTCTTCTCTTTCTTCAGCAGATAGGATGTTTAAATGTTCTCTTATTGATTTTTCATTTATTAGAAGTTCTTCATTTAAATCCATAAGTGGTATCAAAACGAAAGCTCTGTCTTGAATCCTTGGATGAGGTATTATTAATCTTTCATCATTAGAAACTATATCATTAAAAAATAGTATATCTACATCTATAGTTCTTGGTCCCCAATGCACTATTCTCTCTCTGTGTAGTTCTTTCTCTATTTCTTGACAATATTCTAACAACTCATAAGGTTCAAACTCTGTTTCTATTTCTACACACATATTTAGAAAATCTGCTTGTTCTGTATAGCCCCATGGTTTTGTTTCGTATAACCTTGATTCTTTGACTTTATATATAGAATCACTATTTTTTAAAAGTTCGCATGCTTTTGATAAATTATCAAATCTATCACCCATATTAGTACCTATTCCCAAATAAGCCTTATTCATCTCTTGTTCTCCTTATCTCAACACCAAAATAGTCATAAATACCATTTACAGGAGCTTCAGGCTTTCTAACTCTAACCATAACTCCATTTATAAGTATAAATTTATTTAAGACTTCTTCAGCAATATTTTCTGCCAAAGCCTCCAAAAGATTAAATCGTTTATTTTCAGTAATATCTTTAACAACATTGTAAACTTCAGCATAGCTTACAGATTTATTTATATCATCACTAAGCCCTGCTTCTCTTGAATCAATATAAAGCTCCATGTCAACAAAGAATTTCTGACCTAGAAAATTTTCTTCTTTAAGAACACCATGATATCCATAGAATCCTAGATTACTAAGTAATATTTTATCCATTATATTATACCTACTTTCTATATATTGCATCAGTCATTCTAGCTGCCATTAAGTTTTCATAAACATCATGCACTCTAACTATATCTACGCCATCTCTTATACCAAGGACAGTAGTAGCTATTGTACCTTCCAATCTTTTTTTGGGTTCAACTGGAAGTACTTTTCCTATTACTGATTTTCTAGATGTCCCAAGCAAAATAGGATAACCTAAGTCTTTTAATTCATTTAATCTTCTTAATACTTCAATATTTTGTTCAAAATCCTTCCCAAATCCTATTCCTGGGTCAAGTACTATTTTTTCTTTTTTTACTCCACATCTTATTGCCATATCTATACTTTCCTTAAGAAAGTCTTTTATTGACTCCATTATATCTTTATCATAGTTTGTCCCATCTTGATTATGCATTATACATACTTCTGCATCATATTTTCCTATTACAGAAGCCATTTTTTTATCTTTTCTAAGACCCCAAACATCATTTACCATAGTAACACCTAATTTTAAGGCTTCTTCTGCGACATCTGCCTTATAAGTGTCTATTGATATTGGTATATCTAATTCTCGTTTAAGTTTTTTTATTACAGGAATTACTCTTCTTAGTTCTTCATCTGAGTCTACATAGCTATGACCTGGGCGTGTAGATTCTCCTCCTAGGTCTATTATATCAGCACCTTGTTCAACCATATCTTTTGCGTGTTGTATTGCTATGTCTAAGTTATTAAAATCTCCTCCATCAGAAAAACTATCTGGAGTTACATTTAATATTCCCATTATATAAGTCCTTTTACCATAATCAAACACAATTAATGACACTCCCTTAAATTAAATTTTATATCTCAATAAATTATTATATCTATTCTATAATAAATTGCTACTTCATAGTAATCAAACTCATGGCCTCAGCCCTAGATGCAATATCCTTTTCAAATATCCCTCTCACTGCTGATGTAACAGTTTTTGAACCTGGTTTTTTTACACCTCTCATTGTCATACACATATGTTCAGCTTCTACTACTACTAAGACACCATAAGGTTGTAATTCTTCCATTATTATATCTGCGGCATTTTTAGTGATTCGTTCTTGTAATTGTGGTCTCTTTGCCAATGTATCTATTACTCTAGCAAGTTTAGAAAGACCTGTAAGTCTTCCTCCTTTTGGTAAATAAGCAATATGAGCTTTTCCAAAGAAAGGAACTAGATGATGCTCACAGCATGAATAAAATGGAATATCTTTTACCAATACTAATTCTTCATGTTTTTCATCTGCAAAAAGAACTTTTAAGTGGTCTCTTGGTTCTTCACTAAGACCAGAGAATATCTCTTCATACATCCTAGCAACTCTATTTGGAGTCTCGACTAAACCTTCTCTATCTGGGTCTTCCCCAATTGCCTCTAATATTTCTCTTACTGCATGTTGTATCTTTTCTTTATCAACTTTATTCATTTAAACTCCCCCCATTGATTTGTGACTAGAAGATTAGTTTTATAACTTCTTTTGTCTCAATTTCTTTAAAAATATAATTATAAACATCTAAAAGTCTTTGATAGTCATAATTTTCACTTACTCTTGATGCTAGTTCAAAAAGCTCATTATTTTCTTTTTTTAAAACTTTTAGCAATTTTTTATCCTTTGGTACCCATTTATCATTTATATTAAAGTACCCAATTATTATATCTTTTAAATATAAATTCGTCAAAAAATGATATTCAAAAACATCAAATTTTTCTTTATTTTTTAAATTTGATATTTTTGCTCCAATATCTTGCTTTAAAAAAGACTTTTCTTCTAATGATATTTTACTAGGTCCTTCTAAGTAAATATCTCTACTTATATCTTTTATAGTATGTGATATATTCTCTCTATCAAACAGTACTTTAGCATCTTTCATTTCTTTCACAAAGAAATATTCCCTATTTGATAATAAATTTTTTACACCATCTTTTGAAAAGTAATTTATATCAAATTCTATTCCCTTTTTTTCAAATAGTATTCTCTTCTGTTTTTCCCCTTCTTTTACAAAAACGAATACATCAATATCGTTTATTTCTACATCATAAAGAGTAAAATCTACATTTTTACTAGAGCCCACCAAATATACGGCCAAAGTGTTTTGGTTTTCTATTATTTTAGTTATCTCTTCATTATATACTTCATAAATGCAACCTATCATTCTTTGTCTCCAATAAATTGTTAATATTTTAATTTATTCTAATAATTCTAATATATTATTAAAAACAGCATTTTCTTTATTAAATTTTATTTTGTCAATTTCTGTAACTTTCATAATGCCCATAAGACTATTTGTGACAAAAACAAAATCAAAACTACTAATTTCTGATATATTAATTTCATTTTCTACCAACTCTATATCTAATTCGTCACAAATCTCTATAATCCTTTTTTTTATTATTCCATTTAATATTGGCAATTTACCACTAGGAGTATACACTCTTTCTTCTTTTATGAAAAATATATTGCTCATAGAACATTCTAATATTACACCTTCTGAATTTAAAAATATACCATCATTATAACCACCCTTATTTGCGACATTTTTGGTATATATATTTTCAAAATAATTAGTAGTCTTATGTCTATGAATTAAACTATTCCCCCTAACTATTGGCGATATAGTCAATCTAAATCCCTTCTCATATGTATCTTGATTATATGGAATATCCCTAATGGATATATTATAACCTTCATCAAAAACGGTAATTCTAAGTGCTTTATCAACAACATTTTCTTTTTTTATATATGTAATAATTTCATTTATTAAGAAATCTTTTTTATAGTTTATATCTAAATCTAAACATTTTATTGAACTTAGCATTCTTTCTATATGGATATTTAAATCTATTGGTATGCCATTTTTAACTTTAATAGTTTCAAACAAACCAATTCCAAATCTACTTAAACTACTATCAAAACCTACATTATTCTTCATAATATCCCCTCAAAGCCTTCATTATAGATTTTGCTTTATCAAGTGTCTCTTGATATTCTTCATCTGGGTCAGAATCCCAAGTCATTCCTCCTCCAACTTGAAAATAAACTTTTTTATCATTTTTAATTATTGTTCTAATCGCTATATTAAAATCCATATCACCATTAAAACCTATATAACCTATTGAACCAGTATATACATTTCTTTGCGTTGGCTCCAGCTCATCTATAATTTCCATTGCTCTAATCTTAGGTGCTCCTGTTATAGACCCCCCTGGAAAAGTTGCTTTTATTACATCAGTAGCATCTTTATCATCTTTTAGCTCACCTACAACTGTTGAAACTAAGTGATTTACATTTGCATATGGTTCAATTACAAATAGTTCTGGAACTTTTACACTTCCAGTTTTAGATATTCTGCCAATATCATTTCTTTCTAAATCTACTATCATAAGTAGTTCAGCTCTGTCTTTTTCACTACTTTTAAGTTCTTGTTGAAGTTTTAAGTCCTCTTCTTTATCTTTACCTCTTGGACGAGTACCTTTTATTGGTCTAGTTTCTATTTTCTTATCGACACATCTTATAAATCGTTCTGGAGAATTTGATAATATATGTGTACCTTCAAAGTTTAAAAATGCTCCGAATGGCGCTGGACTAAATCTTCTCAAGTCTCTATACAATTCAAAACTGGTAAGTTCTGTTTCTCCACTGAACCTTTGTGTTAAATTAGCTTGGTATATATCTCCCTGTCTTATGTACTCTCTAACACTTTGAACTGCATTTTTAAATTCTTCTTTTGTAAAGTTAGATTTAAGTCTTATAGGTTTTACTTCTTTTTCTTGATAACATATGCTATCTATACCTTTTTTCTCTTCTTTTAATATTTTTTGTTCTATATCATCCATTATCTTTTCTTCTAATTTTATATCTATGTTTGGAGTAGCTATGTAAGTTTTTTCCACAAGATGGTCTATAACTATTACATGATTATAAAATCCAAAATACATATCAGGCATGTCAATATCATCTATAGCAGTTCTAGGTAATTTTTCTATGTAATTACCTAAATCATAAGATAAATATCCTACAGCCCCTCCTACAAACGGAAGATTAGTATCATTTACAACTCTATATTTATGTAGTTCTTCTTTTAAAACTTCTAAAGGATTTTCATCAGTATTCTTATATTTTAATACCTTGAATGGTTGGCTACTTATAAAAGAATATCTCCCCAATTTTTTTTTATCCATAGCACTATCTAATATAAAACTATCATGTTCATTTCTAAAAATAGTAAATATTTCAAAAGAATTCAGTTTAGTATTTATCTCTCTTATCATATTACATATGTATCCTTTCTCTAGCTTCTGTTATAAAGTTTTTCAGCATTTCATGCCCATACTCTGATAAAATAGCTTCTGGATGGAACTGTACTCCTTCTATTAAGTATTTCTTATGTCTAATTCCCATTATTTCTCCTTTATCAGTGGTTGCTGTAACTTCTAGTTCTTTAGGAACTGTATTAGAATCAATTATTAGTGAATGATACCTAGTGACATTTAAAGGATTTTTAAGCCCCCTAAAAACGCCCTCATTAATATGGTTTATACTGTATACTTTTCCATGTACAGGCTGTTGAGCTTTTATAATATCTCCTCCAAAAACATGACCAATAGTTTGGTGACCCAAACAAATTCCTAGTATAGGTTTTTTCCCTTTAAAAAACTCAACAATATCTATACAAATGCCAGCTTCTTTTGGAGAACATGGTCCTGGAGATAACACAATTACCTCTGGATTTAGTTCCTCAATGTCCCTTATTTTGATTTCATTATTTCTTTTTACTACGACTGTTTCCCCTAATTCTTCTATATATTGTACTAGGTTATATACAAAAGAATCATAATTGTCTATCATTAGAATCATACTATAAATCTCCCTCTAAAAATTATTTTATTAACTCAGAAACCGTTACGAATTTAAAACCTTTTTCAATCATTTTTGGGATAAACATATCTAAAGCTTCAACTGTATCATTAGTTGCATAATCATGTAAAAGTATTATATCTCCATTTTGTACTTTATTAATTATTTTATCTGCAATACTATTAGCTCCTGGATTTTTCCAATCTTTCACATCTACACCTGTCCATAAAACAACTTTATAGTCATGCTTCTTTGCAATTTCAATTAGGTCTTTTTCTCTATAACTTCCAAATGGTGGTCTAAATAATGTAGGTTTTTTTCCAGTTACTTCCTTTAAGATATCTTCACACTTAACAATCTCCTCTTCTATTTGATTAGAACTTAAGTTGCTTATATCAGGATGATTAAAAGTATGATTTCCTATCTCGTGACCTTCCTTACTTGCTCTTACTAATGGCTCTTTATACCATTTTGCATGCTTTCCTGCTATAAAAAAGGTAGCTTTTACATTGTATTTTTTTAACACATCTAAAACTTGACTAGTTTCTTTAGGATGAGGTCCATCATCAAAGGTAATTGCTATTAGCTTTTTTTCCCTTGAGCCATGTTTAATCAAAACATTTCCATTGGTATCCGTCATCAAAGCAGAAACTTTACTAAAATTAGATATTAACATTATTCCGCAAAACAAAACTACTGCTATTAAACACTTATATACTGTCTTTTTTTTCCATGATGTCATTTTCAAACTTCCTTTCAAATATTTTAGTTATTTATAAAAGTTTTGAGTGTAATATGTTTTATAGCTTCCTCCAAATATTACTCCAACTCCAATATTATTATAATTCCCCAAAATATTTTTTCTATGTCCTTCAGAATTCATCCAAGCTTCATGTGCATATATTGCATTAATCTGTCCTGCTGCTATGTTTTCTCCAGCTGAAGTATATACTATCCCTTCTCTTTTCATTCTATCAAATGGAGTTTCATTATTCTTATTTATATGGTCAAAAAAATTATTATCTCTCATATCTTCACTATGTTTTCTTGAGCTCAAAGTTGCCTGTTCACTGTATCTCAGCGAGTTTAATCCTCTTTGATTTCTAACACTATTTACAAGGTCTATAACTTCAAGTTCAAAACATTTTTTAATTTCTTCTCTATCATCTGGATACAATTTTTTAAACCTATCTTCAGTACTTTTATCAATTATTAAATATGAACAAACTCTATTTTCTTCATGAATATCGTAGAAAATTGTAATATACTTACCTTCTTTACTTATTATATCATATTGATTTTCTGAGTTTATTATATATCTGGTATTTCCTTTTCTCTTATACTTTAATGGTGTAATCTTAGTTCTCACTGTCTGTCTATCTTGATTTATTTTTATATCTTGATTTTCACATGAATTCATAGAGTTACTGTAAAGTCCCACTACTTCATTATTTTCAAGCCCAATCATAGCAAATTCTTTTCCATATTGATTATATACATACCAATCAAAACCATATTCACTAGTATCAATTCTACCGGGTTTTCCAATACTTGATAAAACTTGACTTAAATTGTCTCCTAAACTTATTTTTTCAAAGTTCTTTATATCTGATTTTCCTAAATTTTCCCCTTCAGTATTATTTGATTGTAAATTTTGATTTTTTTCTTTTTTATCTTTATTAAAATTATTATTTATATTTATCTTGTCTAAAAATTCATTCCATATTTCACTTTGAAAAAACTTTTCTTTTAAATCATATCCTTCTTCTAAAAATTCAGGACTATAAAATAAAACAATAAGTATTACTAACACTAAAGCAATTAATCTCTTCAATATATTCCTCCTTCTTAAAATCAATCAAAATTTTTTAATATTACATTTATTGCGTTAATATTGATAGTGTATACTAATCAGTATCATTCATACCTATTTACAGTAAAGTATTAGAAAAAAGCTTTATCTACTAATAGATAAAGCTACAGTCTCAAAGAAAATATTTCATCTAATGTTCTGTCAAAGATGGACGGCTTATCGAATTTCCAAGTCCCTTCATAAACCAATTCATTATTTAGATAAAAAGTTCCTTGCCCATGTTTTTTACCATGCATAAATTCGCCTACATATTTTTTACCTTTTTCCCATATATAAATCCCCTTACCATGAATCAAATTGTTCTTCCATTCTCCTTCATAAAGTATTTCACCCTTACTATCATAGCAAATACCATACCCTTCCATCTTTCCACCTTTAAATTCGCCTGCATATATACATCCATCACTCCACTTATAAATACCTTTTCCATCCTTCTTGCCATTTTTCCAAGTTCCAATGTACTCATCTTTACTATTATAGAGCATATTTCCAACACCATTCATCATATCTTCTTCAAAATGACCTATATATTCATTTCCATTTGAAAATACAAAGTTTCCTTTTCCATTTTTTTTATCTTCTTTAAACTCTCCTATGTACTCCATAGCCGTCCCTTCATCAACAAAAAAAGTATATGACCCTTGACCTTCCATTTTTCCATCTAGAAATTTTCCTACATATATATCCCCATTTGAAAACTTATATATTTTATTTTTTGGTTTTTTTGTTTCAACATCATCTATATCACGTATCGTTTTTCCTTCTAATTCTAGTATTTCATTTTCTGGAGCAAAATAGCCCTTTTTTAAAACACGCTTCTTCATGTTCTTTATACTTCTAATCTCTTTGTTTACTTCATTTATATATTTTAAATAATTATCATACAAATTAACATATTCTTTAGATAAATTCATAATGCCATTCCTCCAACGTTATTCCTAGATATTTTACTAAATCTATTAAATTTATTATATCCTAATAGTGGTCATGTTTTCTACATATTGAGTAATTTTTTCAATTTTAATTTTAAAATGATATTTTTTAAAGTGATACACAAATTATTAATAAAACCTTTATTTGCTTATACTAAATTTAAACAAGCCGAGAGCTATAATATACGAATTCATATTATAAACTCCCAGCTTGTAAAATTTTCTATAAATCCTTTGCTTTGAACCCTCTTCCTTTTACCTCTGTAACATCATTTACAGATATAAATGCTTTTTTATCATGCTTCAAAGCTATATCTTTTATTTTTGGTATCTCATTTGATGATACTATTGTATATATAATCTTCTTTTTTTGATGAGTGTATGCACCTTCTGCATCTAAAAAAGTTACACCCCTAACTAAACTCTTCATTATATCTTCTGCTATTAAATCGACTTCATTTGACATTACCATAACAGATTTTTGATAATTCATTGCATCTTTAATAAAACTCATTGAATACGCATTTAAAAATAGACCTATAAGAGTGTACAATGCTAAATCTAATCCAAATAAAAAGCTTCCTGTAAGTACTATCAAGCCATTTATTGCTAAAGCAGTATCTTTCAGTTCTATATTCTTCTTAATTTTTAGTATTGCAGCTATTATATCTGTACCACCTTGGGAAGACCTAGTTCTAAATACAATCCCAACACCCAAACCAGATAATATACCACCATATACACTTTGAAGCAATATATCATGTATAGGTATAATCTTACTTATTTCTTGAGTTGCACCTAATAATAATGAAAATACAATCATATTTACTAAACTTGAAATACAAAACTCTTTTTCAAGGTATATAAACCCTAAGATAAATATTGGAATATTGATTAAAAATGTTAATAAACCCACATTTATATTTGTCAAATAGTTGATGGATGTTGCTATACCTGTAGCACCTCCACTAAGTAGATGTGCTGGTCTTAAGAACCCATTTATTCCTATAGATGTCATCAACATCCCAAATAACATCGTTGAATATCTTAAAACTGGATGTTTTTGTAGGGTATTCTTAACTTCACTCATTTCTTTCTCCCTTCAATCTTTCTAAATCTTTAGAATTTTAAAAACTCACTTTTACACATATTATTCCTGATGCAATAGATAATATTTCAAATAAATTTTTGTATATAATGTCTTGAACTGTCATCTATTACATCATCTATTATAGTAGCTTTTTCATATATGTCTAGTGCAATATTTTATATTCTAATCTTTAAAAACGTTCAAATCATCTCATTTATGCTTTAAATGAAACTCTTTCTAGCATAATATGATACTACTTATTATTTAACTTGCAATATAGTAAATTTATAGTATTTTTTTCTAAATATCCATTTAAACAGCAATTTATTTTATTTTAGCAAACCTAAATTTAATAATTATCTGTTCATAATTAATTCTTAAATGAAATTTTTGTTTTTATAATTTCAGTACATGATTTTTTTATTTCATTATTTGCATTTTTTTCATTCAGTTTTTATTTTAAATTTTTTTTATTTTATTTTGTTTTAAGTATTCAAGATACTGGTTTTAATTTTATTTTTATATAAAATTCATTATAATTGGGATTAGTATTACTGTAATTGTACCAGAAACTCCAATAGAAACGCCACTCATAGCCCCTTCTACTTCCCCAAGTTCAAAAGCTTTTGTAGTTCCTAGAGCATGTGCAGAAGTTCCAAGAGCAATTCCTTTAGCAACTGGATGATTTATATTTCCAAGTTTGAATACTGTAGAAGCAACCATACCACCAAAAATACCTGTAAAAATTATGGCTACAACTGTTATTGATTCTACACCATTTAAAGAATTTGCCAAAGATATTCCCATTGGTGTTGTTATAGATTTTGGAATAAGTGAATTTATTATACTTATTTCTGAATTAGCTATTTTACCAATTATCAGCACAGATAGAAGAGAAGTCAATATACCACAACTTATACCAATAAGAATCTCAAGCATATGCTTTTTAAATAATTCAAATTGCTTGTACAGTGGAACCGCAAGCACTACTGTAACAGGACCTAAAAAGAAATTTATATTATCAGCTCCTATCTTATAATTCTCATAGGGAATTTGGGTTATGCTTAAAAATAATATTATTCCAATAATTGCAATTAACATGGGATTACATATGGGGTTATTTGTTTTTCTCTGAATATATCTCCCTAAATTAAAAAATACTATTGTTACTATTATGCCAAATACTGGCGTCTGTAATACATTATACATTTTTTTGCCCTTCTTCCTTCTTTTTTATCATCTTTTCTACTATGATTCCAGTAGCATACATTACTATTAGTGTACTTAAACATATAACTAATAAAAGCACTAATACATTTTCCTTTATTAGGTCTAATGACTTTATAAGTGATACACCTGCTGGTATAAAAAATATAGCCATATTATCAAGGAAAAATCCACTTACATTTTCTATACTACTCAAATCTAAAACTTTAAATTGTAGTAGTAGGAATAATAATAGCATACCAACTATACTCCCAGGAATAAGTATGACTCCCTGCATAAAGGAACTTATGTACTCTCCTAATACCCATATACATAAAATTATTACTAATTGATTGAAAACTTTCATTTTCCACCTCCAAAAACTAAAGAGATTGCTTCAAATCATATATTTGTAGTTTTATCAACAAGCAAATATCTTTCTTGAAATAGAAAGTTATAATTTGATACAATCTCTTTTTAAATTTATTTTTATTTTAATTTAATAAAATACATATTTGGTTGTTTCAAAAAACTTAACTATATAAACCTATTTTTCACTTAAAATTTCTTTTATTTTTGAATTATTATACATACTATCGGGAACTTCACTTCTTAAACTATAAAAAATTTGTTGTGCATTTTTTAAATCACCATTATCATAATAAAGCATACCCAACTCGTAATATGAGTCATCATAATACTGGTCATGTTTAGTATAAGTATTTATATACTTTTTGTAATATTTTATGGCTTCATCCTTATTTCCTATCAACTTATTTGTTATTGCTAATTGATATATTGATTCAGAAATATATTTTTTAGTTTTTCCAGAAGAAACTACACTTTTAAAATTATCTATAGCTTTTTTATATTCTTTATTTTTCTTTAAATCTAGAGCTTGATAATATAAATCTTCCTCATCAGCTATAGTTATCTCTCTTTCTGGTTCTTTATTTTTAACCTCATTTAATTCCTCATTCGTTTTTTCTAATTTTTTACTCGTTTCTCCTAGCTTTTTATCAGTTTCATTTAGCTTTTCCTCTTTACTACTTATTTGGTTATTTAAATTTTCTATTCTTTTTTTGTTTTGAATCAAATATAGACCCATGCCTACTAAAACACAACCAACTATAATGTATGGTAAAATATTTTTCTTTCTTTTTACTTTTTTTACTTCTTCCTTTTTACTTGTATCTTTTTTTTCTTCTTCACCTTTTTCAAATATTGGATTATCTTTATCTAACTCTTTAAGTTTGTCTAAGTATCCCTCTCTCTTTTTTATATTGCCTAGTTTATCATACAACAAAGATAAAATTACATATGGCTCTATTAGCTCAGGTTCTTCTTCAACTATGTTTTCTAGAATATGTATTGACTCATAATTTAATTCTTCATTTATAAATCTTATAGAATGATTGTATCTTCCTAAAAAAGTTTTAAAATCTTCAGATGAAATTAGATTTACATATTTTCTAGATATATGATTATTTTCATAACATAAAGCAGTATAAAAACTCTCAAAGGCTTTAGCAAAATCACATTTTAATAACTTCAAAAGCCCTCTAAGATTTAGTATATCGATGTCTTTAGGATTTATCTCTAAAGCTTTATTGACCATATTAATAGCACTAGTTATATAATTTTTATATGCTAAATCCAATGCATTATTATATCTTTTATATGATTCTAATTTTAACTCCTTTGATGTTGTGTCTGACTTTGAATTTAAAGCTCCTTGTAAGTTCAATAGTGTTTCTTCTTTATAATTTGTAGTCACATAACTCTGTTTTAATGTTTTTAATGTTTCGTCACCGTCTTCTTCTTCTATATTAAAAAAAGTCAAATCACTTTTATTATCTTCTATCAAAGATATATCTAAAATTTTTCTAGGCATGTTTTCTATATCTTGTTTTATATCTTTAACTAAAATAATATTCACCTCCACTCTAAAATATATATTTAAGATAACATATTTAATATGTCAAGTCAAAACTATACATATTTTGCCATTATCCTCATAATAAAAAAGGTAATCCTCTTCTTTTTATGAAAAGGCTACCTCTTTTTCAATACTATTAACTTTTAATGTTGAATTTTTTTACTTTTCTATAGAGTGTGGCTATACCTATATTTAGTGCCTCAGCTACTTTTTTCATACCTTCTGTGTTGCTTCCATATTTTTTTATGGCATTTTCTATAGCTTCCCTTTCAAGGTCATCTATAGTCTTAACTTCTTGTTTATACAATTCATCTAATTTAAAAGATATTAAGTCAGACATACTCCTTACAAAAGCAGTTAACTCCTTATCTTTTGAAAGTATCTTTTCTTTTTGCTCTTCATTAAATGCAGCTATACCCAAGATTCCAAGTATATGCTCTCCCATTTTAACGGGAGTACATATATCAGCTAACTCTTTACAATTTTCTCTATTTGCACATTTATTACAGTTCTCTTCTATCTCCTTATTTATAACATAGGATTTTCCATCTTTTAAAACAAGAGAGTATACAGATTTCTCTGATATTGTCTCTCCTATTTTACCTCTGAATATTCCTGTACCTGCTATCCTAGTTAAATCTTTTGTAACTAAGGTAACATCTACATCCAACACATTAGAAATATTCTCGCAAATACTTTGAACGTAATTCGTTATATTATTTAAATTCAAAGTAATCCCTCCTATTTAGATTTATATTTTTTAATACTCTACATAAATCCTATTCTTGAGAACTTTAAGCTTGCGGTTGTGGTTGTGTCTCATTAGGCTTATTATCAGTTGGTGGTGTTTCTGGTTTTGGTTTATTATCCGGATTTTGATTATTTGTGTTCTGATTATTTTTATTTTCATCTGTATTCGGTTTTTCCTCTGGTTTTGGTTCCATAGTTCCAACTAATATAATACCTTCCTTCTTAGGATAATATGAATTAGCTATTTTTTCAGTTTTTATTTTCTTACCATTTGCATCATTAAATGTTCTATATGTTGATACAGAATATGCATTTCTTCCACTCTTATCTACTTTTTCTTTACCTTTAGGCATTGTAGGGTCATTAACCCTTTTCATTGTATTCTGTGAAACACCATCTAGTTTTGTTGATATTGTTATGTTTTGTTTATCTTCTGCACTTCCATATATGTTGCAAACAATTTGATTCCCTGAAACGTAATTTTTTATGTAAATTGGATGCTTTAGATTATTTTTAAATAAGAAATCTATTCCACTATCTGCAACAGTTGCATCTCTTCCTTTTGGAACATAGCTTGATGGTATTGTATGATTTTTTACATTAACAATTTCTAGACCTGCGTATAACACAGAATTGTATAATGTAGATGAAACTTGACAAACTCCTCCACCATAGTCTTCTTCCATCTCACCTTCCATTATTACAGGTGCACTCTTATATCCATTTTCCTTGCTTCTTTTACCTGTATGTTTATTAAATGAGAAAGTTTCTCCTGGCATAAGTAATATATTACTTATATTATCTGTTGCTAATTTTATGTTTATACTTCTATTTATTTGGGAAGTTTTAAACGTTGTTGAATACTTACCTAAATTTGTATCTATATTAGCAAGTTGCTCTTTTTTTACTTTTGCTGGAGTAGATTTTACCACTAACTCATTTTTATACTTACCTTTTTTAGTTTGATTATCAAAATTCTCCATACTCTTAGAAACATCCATTTTAAGACCATCAGAATCTGGTACAACCTTTACTTTTTCACCACTTATATCAAGAGTTGCATCTTTTACATCTACATCTATTTCTTTAGCTATTTTTTCCATTTCTGCTTTTAATTTATTTTTATCATAATTTATCACTACTACTAAGTTGCTCTTTTTCCCAAAATTTGCTGAAATAGTTTTTGATAAATTCTCAAAGAAACCACTCTTTCTATTTAAATTATATGCATTTTCTACTGTTTTATCCAAGTCAGTAGATAAATTTAAATCTTCGCTTTTTACTTTCCAACTTTTACCATTATAACTAAACTCAACATTCTCTAATTTGTATTTTTTAGCTAACTCCTGTTTTGCTTGTGGTTTAGTTAATTTTCCAATATTTACTCCATTAACATATGTGTTTTTTGCTATTTTCTCCCCTTTAAATTGCATAAACATTATGCCTATAAAAATTATTACTACTAATGCTACAGCTCCAATAGCTATAACTAGCTTTTTGTTCACACTAATCATCCCATACTTCTCCTTACAATAAAATTATTTATATACACCTACTATTATATTACTACATAATATGCCTTAAAAAATCAAAAACTTTTTAATTACATAATAATTTAACATTATTAATATAATTAATTAATATTCATTTAACCCATTTTCTGATATGGTATATATTTTTTCATTGTAAATATTAATGGCATAAACCTCTTTACCTCTAAAAAAACCTTTGTTTACTACAGCATAATAATAAATATTTTTATATTTCCCAAATAATTCCTCTAAACTCTTTTTACTTTTTACATATCTGTCAGCTTTTTCTATGTCTAATATCTCAATCTTTTTATACTTATTTTCTTTTTCATCAAGAGTATTAGTTAATACAAATTTAGCTTTATCTTTTGTAATACCAAATTGATAGCTTCCATCTTCTAATATTCTAAAGTATCCATCACCATAATCTACTTTGTAATCTTTTTTACCATCTTTATAGGAATATAAATCTTTAGTTTTTGCACTTACCAAGACCTCATTTATTAATTTGTCATACTCATATACTTCAGCATAATAGTATTTATTATTTTTTATCATTTGTGGAAGTGAGTTTATAGATAGATTTGCCTTGTCTTTCCCACTTTTTTTGGATATTATATTTATAATGTCATCAGACGTTAAAGTATACAATGATAGATTCTTTTTATATTTTTTTTCTAAACTCTGTACCTTTTCATCATCTGAATAATCTTCTTTTAGATATTCTATATACTGTAATGCTCTTTCATAATCTCCAGAAGTATTTGCCTCTTCAGCTCTACTTATATAGTAATCATACATTTCTTCAATACATTGTTCTTTCCCATTTTGAGCCATATCGTAATACTTTTCATCTTCTTTTAATACCTTATTATACTTTTCAATAGCTTCATAATACTTATATACTTTTTGGTCTTTTACTGCTGAATCATAAACATCTCTGGACTCTTTGATTGTTTCTATATTCTGTTTGTATACATCTAAGTTACTACCTATACCATTCAATATTGAAATAGTGTTTATATAGTTAATGGCAATATCATAAGTAGTATTTTCTTCTTTATACATTTCTCTAACTCTATCAGCTTGAACTAATAAATCCTCAACATCTATACTTATTTTGTTTAGCTCTTTCACTGTATTTATTAATCCAATAAAACTTTCTTGACTTATATCTCCATCCAAGTATTTATCACCACTATTTAATAGCAATTTGTTTATTTTTTTAGAAACAGATTTATTAAACCTTTCCATTTTTGAATCAGAAAACTTTTTTTCTATACTTGCATAATAATCAACAGCTATAGAATATTGTCTTTTCTCTATAATTTTTAACAACTCATTAGCTTCATTTCCTACACTAAACTCATTACTACTTAAGAAAAATATTATCATTAAAACAATTACACCTAGTGCTGATAATGAAATTGTAACTATAGATTTTCTTTTTTCATCAATAAAATCTACAGATTTCTCAAATAAATCTCTAAAATTCATTATAATTCCCTCTCCATTTAGCAATCTTTATATTTTATGGTAAACTAAATTTCTTATTGGTTATTATATCATAATTCCTGAAAAAAAATAAAAACACAACTTAAATCGTGTTTTTATTTTACCTATCAATCATTATTTTATACATAAATATTTCCTCTACATAAACTATGATATCTTTCTTTTTATATCCCTAGAATGACTCTTTTGTTTTTTATCAGCACTGACATTTTTCATTCTTGTTTTATGTATAGTTTTGCTATCAAATATTTTTCTAGCATTGCATAAAACAATTCCAATTGTTAAACAAACTGTAAGTATGCTTCCCATCAAAAAGTAATAATCCAATCCTATATGCACTCCCATAACTGAATTTATTAATACTAATGCAAAAGTCATTGCAAAACATATCATCATGGAGATAATTAAAATTCTTAGAATTTTTTTCAATCCACTCACCTCGTATAATCACTAAAATTGACACTAACCCTTATCCATTACTATACCAAATTAGTAAAAAAATAGCAATTACTATTGTCATTTATATTAGGAAAATATTAAATCTTTTTAATAAATATCTTTTTTTGACATAAGGGTTACTTAATTTTTAATAAAGTAGTAACACTAATATGTACTAATTAATAGAATAAAATAAATGATAATTTATTGAGGGGTGATTTACATGCCAAATTTGCCAAGTTTAGGATCAAAGGCTCCTGATTTTAAAGCCAATACAACAAACGGCCCTATTAGACTCTCTGATTATAAAGGTAATTGGATTGTTTTATTTTCACATCCTGGTGATTTTACACCAGTTTGTACTACAGAATTTTTATGTTTTGCTAAATATTATGACGAATTTAAAAAAAGAAATACGGAACTAATTGGTCTAAGTGTTGATAGCAACAGCTCACATTTAGCTTGGATGTACAATATGTCTTTACTTACAGGTGTAGAAATACCATTTCCTATTATAGAAGATAGAGATATGAGAATTGCCAAATTATATGGCATGATATCAAAACCAATGAGCGATACATCAACTGTTCGATCTGTATTTATTATAGATAATAATCAAATTTTAAGAACGATTCTTTATTATCCACTAACTACAGGAAGAAATATTCCAGAAATACTTAGAATAGTAGATGCACTTCAAACTAGTGATAGAGATAATATAGTTACTCCTGCAAACTGGTTCCCTGGAATGCCAGTGATTTTACCATATCCTAAAAACTATAAAGAATTAAAAAATAGAGTTAATAGCTGTAATAAGAAATATTCCTGTATGGACTGGTACTTATGTTTTGTACCAGATAATTATAATGATGAAGAATTGAACAAAAAAATTGATACTACTAGTAGTTGGAAAACAGAACATACTAAAAACATTGAAAAGGAATGTAATTGTGAACATGAACATCATGACTACATGAACAAAGATTTTGACTGTAAACAAGAACACAAGGCTGATATTAAAGATAATTACAACCATGACAAAAAATATAATAAAAATACTAACAAGGTTCACAATTCCAAGCAAGATAAGTTTAAAGATAAATCTTGCAATGAAATAGATTCTAACTATGATAAAGACAAATCTTGTGACAAAATAAATTCTAACTACGGTAAAGAAGATAGTAGTTATGAAGATTTCTACAAACACAATTATAAAAACTACGATTATACTAGTGAAAAAAACACTAAAAAAATAGCTATGAAGACTTTAAAAGATTCAAAAAAACTAGCTAGACCACAAATAACAGATCCATACAATCCAATAGTTGAAAATATAAACTGTCCAGATATAAATCCAATTGTGGCAGAATACGTTCTTGGTAACCCAACTAATGTAGATGCTGAATTATTGGATGCTGTTATCTTTGCTTTTGCAGAGATAGACCAGTCTGGCAATTTGTTTATTCCTTATCCTAGATTTTTAAATCAATTACTTGCTCTTAAAGCTGAAAAACCTAGCTTACAAGTAATTGTAGCTATTGGAGGTTGGGGGGCTGAAGGCTTCTCTGATGCAGCATTAACTCCTACATCTAGATATAATTTTGCAAGACAGGTTAATCAAATGATAAATGAATATGCTTTAAATGGAGTAGATATAGACTGGGAATACCCTGGAAGTAGTGCATCTGGAATAAAATCAAGACCTCAAGATAGAGAAAACTTTACACTACTACTAACTGCCATAAGAGACGTTATAGGGGATGACAAATGGCTTAGTGTAGCTGGAACAGGAGATAGAGGATATATAAATTCAAGTGCTGAAATAGATAAAATAGCTCCTATAATAGATTATTTTAATCTTATGAGTTATGATTTTACAGCAGGTGAAACAGGACCAAATGCTAGAAAACATCAAGCAAACCTTTTTGATTCTGACTTATCTTTACCAGGATATAGTGTTGATGCAATGGTAAGAAATCTTGAAAATGCTGGAATGCCTTCTGAAAAAATCCTTCTTGGTATACCATTTTACGGAAGATTAGGTGCTACTATAACAAGAACTTACGATGAACTTAGAAGGGATTATATAAATAAAAATGGATATGAATATAGATTTGATAATGTTGCTCAAGTCCCATTTTTAGTTAAAGATGGAGATTTTGCAATGTCATATGATGATGCTTTATCAATATTCTTAAAAACTCAATATGTTCTTAGAAATTGTCTAGGTGGTGTATTCTCATGGACATCAACTTACGACCAAGCAAATATATTGGCTAGAACCATGTCTATTGGTATAAATGACCCTGAGGTATTAAAAGAAGAACTTGAGGGGATTTATGGGCAATTCTAATAGAATGTAGGAAAATTTTATAAGTATATAAAAAATGCAGATTTTATTATATTAAATAAGCGATGTCTAATTAATACTACTAATTATTTATAAATTAGATACTTATTTTCTCATAATACAATCTGCTTTTTTAATCAAAATTTATTTAATTATAAGTTATTTAATTATAAATTAAGAGTTTAAATATACTCTTATAGCATCTCACTATATATAAATATTTTTTCATTATACACCAATAGCTTTTTTAGCTAATTTATCAGCTTCCTCATTATACTTATTTCCAGAATGTGCTTTAACCTTTGTAAATTTTACATTCAGTTTATTCTTAATGCTGTCATAGAAATTTTTATATGATATAGTTCCTTCTTTATTTGTTTTCCAAACTCCAGTACACCACTTTTCAATACCTTCATAGTCAAAATATAAAATCAAGTTTTGAATATTATTGTCAATACAGTACTTCATTGCAATTTTAGAAGCTTCTATCTCTCCAGCTACATTTCTCATCCCTACTAGAGTTTTCTCTTTTCCTTTTTCACTATAAGTTTTTATAACTTCATTATTTTTTAGAATCACAACACCTGAACCATACATCTTTATTGAATGTTCATAACTTCCATCTACATATGCTTCTATAAACTCCTCATCTTCTTTAAAGCTCAATTTTTCTGGCCCATAAATATACTCTTTTGCTTCTTGTAAAGTAGGAAAACTTTTATATTTAGCTCCTGAAAATCCATTTACTTGTTTTTTGCACTCATCCCATGTATTATACACACCTATACTTCTACCCTTTTTTACAGCATAAAACTTTTGTTTTGCCAAATATATCACTCCCACTCTTAGTTTTTATGTTCTTCTCTCATAAATATATCTAAATTTATCATATATTTTCTATCAAAATACTTTACTTTCATATCTTTATTTACAATATCAATATAATACACTTCTCCTTTTATAGCTCTTTGTCTTATATTTTCATTCATAGCTTTTCTTATAATATCCTTATCAACATCATTGTTGTCTATTTTAGAATCAACATTCAACGCTTTTATAGTATCAAATATAACCGATTTTAGTATTAAACCTCTAGATTTATTTAAATGTTGCTTTATATAAGTATAAAACTCATTGCTATTCATCTTTGAAATTTTACAACCATGTAAGTCTTTCTCTAGTCTTTTTAGTACACTTATATTAGTTCCTACATCAAAAACCACAAAACATCCATAGTCATATTTACTTCTTAAAATTCT
The DNA here is from genome assembly GCA_021561035.1 of Clostridioides sp. ES-S-0054-01. NCBI lineage: Bacteria > Bacillati > Bacillota > Clostridia > Peptostreptococcales > Peptostreptococcaceae > Clostridioides > Clostridioides sp. ES-S-0054-01. The sequence continues at coordinate 1,431,936 of CP067346.1, read as the reverse complement.
CCCCATGGCTTGCTTTACCTTTATGGTCATTTGAGGATAATTTATAGTATAGTAATCTATATCGTACTTCTTCATTATAGTAAAGTACAAAGGGTCTTTTGGGTTTAGATTTGGAAGCTTGTCTAAAGTTACACAAACCAAACCATCTCCTGGAATATCTACCCCTTCAAAACATCCTTTTGAGCCAAGTACTACACACTTTCTATTTAAGTCATTAAGATGCCTTATACCCTTTTTATCAGCATAAATTTCTAAGTTAAAACTATGTAAGTATTTTTTCAATATTTCATAAGTCTTTTCTTGTCTATCTTTACTATTAAAAAGAGCCAATGTATGTCCTTCTGTAATCTGTGATATATTAGATATAATTTTACTCATTTCATTTGGAAATTCAGAGTTTCTGTACTCACAGATATCAGAAAATGCAACTACAGAAACTCTATTTTTATAATCAAAAATTGGTTCTATAATCTTTTCTACATTCTTAACTCTGTCTATTCCTAATGTATTTTTAAAATAAGACATACTTTCAGATAAACTCAAAGTTGCAGATAAAAATATTCCTTTCTCTAATTGAGATAAAATATTTTCTTCAAACAAATCCGCTATTTTTAACGGCACTACTCGAAATTCAAAATCATTATAATTCTTATCAACTTCAACTATCCTTGCATAATCATCCTTTTCATCATACTCTAAAAAGATTTCAAAGATAATCTTTATATCCTCTAAATCTCTTGTCTTTGCCTTTCCAAATTTATATATATCTGCTTCTTTATCTATACTATCATCATCAATATTCCTATAAATTATTATTATTATTGAAACTAAATTTCTTATTATTTTTTCACAACTTAACTTTATCTTTTCACTATAAGCTCTATAGCTTATTTCAGTATCTACGCCATCCTTATTTAGCTTTCCCACGATTTCATCTATTTGCAAATTCAGTTCCCATCTTAAATTATAATTACTTACACTATTATATTCACTACCACTACCAAAGTTTAATATTGAATCTACCTCTTCAAGAATTAGATTTATACTTCTAGCAATTTTTTGTTTATCTTCTCTTTCAATTTTTAGTACATTATAAAATTTATCAAAAGCCTTTATTTTCCTCATATTTCTACTATATTTTTTATATATAAAGCTACTATTTTGAATAAACTCGTAAGGATAAATTTCTTGCAATAGATACCTTAAGGACTTTGAATTTATAATACTTGAAAAAAAATCATATCCTTTTTCAGTCAAATTATGTGCCTCATCTACTATTATATTTTCTAAAGGTTTTTCATCCTTATATGGCCATTTAGCTAATAGTGAATGATTTACTACCGTTATATGTTCTTCTTTCAATTCTTCTATTCTATTTTTATATAAACAATCCTTTTTACATTTTTTAGGTCTGCACATATTTGAGTCACAACTTATATTTCTTAAGTGAATGCTTATTTCATTGAAATTATCCAACACCCAATAATTTATTTCTTCTATATCTCCATACTTACCACCTTCAACTAACCTCTCTAAAAATATTAAAGATAATATTTCTCCTTTAGTAGGGTTTTGAGATTCATAATCTGTTATATATGATTCCAGTCTATCTATACAGATATAGTTATTTTTTCCCTTTATATATCCATAACTTACTTTTCCATTTAGACCCAAAGAATCTAACACATTTGGAATATCTTTATTTATTAATTGTATCTGCAATTCCTTTGTATCAGTAGAAATTAACAATCTTTTTTTATTAATTCTAGCTTCTAGTATTGCAGGCAATAAATATCCTACACTTTTACCTATACCAGTTGGTGCTTCTATACATGCAATTTTTTCTTCGTATTCACTATTTCTAAACAACTCCCGTATTGTTTTAGTAAGCTCATATTGACCAGGTCTATACTCATATGTAAATCCTTCTTTATTCTCCCAGATGGCTTTGTACTTTAATAATTCTTCATAATTTTTTTCTTCTTTATTTAAAATTTTTAATGTTTCTTTTTCTTTTTTATTTTCTTCTTTTGAATTAAATCTCTTATATTCTTTTTTGATATTTATATTGTTTGATAAATCATAGTTTGCCTCTTCTAAAAATTTACTCCATTCCCATGTTGAAAGATTAAACTTATTAAAATACGAATTTATTTTAAAACTCAATGGCTCTAAAGTAGTTTTTTCGTAACTGCTAAATCTTACGAGAAGGCAATTTACAATATTTATGATATCAATAGCATCTGATAAAGCTCTATTTTTCACTTTAGAATTACAATTGGTTACATTATTTTTTAAATACTCTAAACTATACTCTTTATGATATGGCTCTAAAATAACTGCTAACTCAATTAAATCGACAAATCTGTTTTTTAACTTTGGCATATGATACTCAAAAAACTTTTTTTTCAAACTTAAATCATGACATATAATCACACTATCTTCTACAAAATTTATAAGTTCATCTTCTACTTTTTCTATCTCATAAGCTGTCTCTAAATCATTTTTTTCTAAATTACTAAATAGTGAAAATACTTCTATAGGTATATTGTATTTATTTTTTATTAATGATTGATAGGTCTCTATTTTCCAATCTTTAACCTTAACAACACCAACTTCTAAAATTTCTGAATTTAAATAATCTAATCCACTAACTTCTATATCTAAAAAAACAACATCATTTAATAAACTTCTTATATTATCCATCTTTAATATCCCTTCAAGTTAAATCAGTCTAACTTATCTACAATGATTTCTCTTTATATTTTATCATTTATATATACTTTATTTAAGACAATTAATATTAATTTTATATATATTACAATAAACTTATTCAATTTATTATCTGTATATATGAATATTTTTAACTATAAATATTAAAACTATATTGTAAGAAATACACTTGAAATTTTAAATAAGAGGTGAAATTGTGAAAAAAGATAACCTAAAAAAATATATTATGATAGGAACATTTGCTCTAATACTTTTTGGAATTGCTAGTATAAACTTTAAATCATTAGATAAGACAAAAACTCAGATTTCTAACCCAACACTCGATACACATGAGTATGATTGGTATTTTAACCCTAGAGAAGATGGTAAACAACCCTCTCCTATAAAAGAAGCAGATTTTTTTAAGAAATATGATTCCTATTATGTAGGAAACCCCAATGAAAAAGTTATATATCTGTCATTTGATGCTGGATACGAAAGCGGAAACACTCCAAAATTATTAGATACACTTAAAAAACACAATGCTAAAGCACAGTTTTTCGTAGTTGAAAGTTATATAAAAAGTAATCCAGACTTAATAAAACGTATGGAAAAAGAAGGACATTTAGTTTGTAATCATTCAAAAAGCCATCCATCAATGGCAGGAATTACAGACTTTGAAAAATTTAAAGAAGAAATTACAAGTGTAGAAAAAGCATATAAAGATGTTACTGGAAAAGAAATGCCTAAATATTTTAGACCACCAATGGGTAAGTTTAGTGAACAATCTTTGAAATATACAAAAGACTTAGGTTATAAATCTATATTTTGGAGTTTTGCTTATGTAGATTGGTATGAAAAGAAACAACCTACTCATGAATTTGCAAAAAACAAAATTTATTCAAGAACACATCCTGGTGCAATAGTGCTATTACATCCAAATTCATCAACAAATACTGAAATACTGGATGAAGTTCTTACACATTGGGAAAAAGAAGGTTATAAACTTAAAACGCTTGATTATCTAAGTAATAAAAAATAATATTTTAATTAAAAAAAACTCCAGAATGAATTATAGTAAAAATAAAACTATTTATAAGTACTTTAATTCTTAACGGAGTTTTTTATTTTTTATTGACTGAAATAAGACTTTTCGTATATCCTCTAAAATCGTGTCATTCCTCCTTGTATCGTATTTGAAATAAGTTTCGCACCATTTTGACATCATCCATTTACATTCTCTTAATAAGATTGTGGAATAATTTACAGCGTCAAAAAATCCTTGCAATTACTAGACTTTCTTGTTAAAAAGTGTATACTATGCTAAGCTATAAGCAAGGAGTTGACAGCTATGACTACTATTTGTGTAATGATTGACCATATATTTTTAGATACAGAATATAGACAACCGAATATTCATCAGCATCTTGCAAAACATATTATTATATCACAATCTGGGAACTTGTCTGTAATGTTTGATGAGGGAGAGACATTAGAATGTAAGGGCATTATTATTGATTCCAATGTAGCACATACGGTGGCAAGTGAAGAAAACAAAATGTTGATTTTCTTAATAGATGATACAAGCGTACTTGCCAAAACTCTTAGTCAACGTCAATTACTAGAGGACTCTTTTTTCGTTATGGATAACCTCGCAGTTGAACAAATACAAGAGGTTTACACCACTTGTCATGCAAAAGGGTTGCCCCAAAGTTACATTGATTTTTCAAAGCAAGTTTTCCGTATATTAAATTTAAGTTGTCACATTTCGTCTATTACGGACAGTAGAATACAATGGGCGTTGAATCATATTCTAAAGTCCACACACATTGACAATGAAATCTTTCTCGAGATATGTACCAAAGTAAAATTGTCAAAAAGTCGGTTTTCTCATCTTTTCAAAGAACAAATGGGAATATCACTAAATAGCTATTTGGCTTTATCAAAACTTCGCAAGGCTTATGAGTTATTGTTAAAAAGTGGGGATATTACCTCAGCTGCTATGGATGCAGGATTTAGTTCACCCTCTCATTTTTCAGCTTCCAGCAAAAAATATCTTGGTATCGCTGCAAGTGAGCTTACAGGGAAATGCAGAATATATTTTATTCATTAGTAGCGTCTATTTGAAAGTTAATATATCTAATGTTTGTTATAATAAATGCATAGCGATAAAGATTATTCTTTATTGCTATGCATTATCTTTTTAGGAGTGATGACATTGAAAACAAATAAAATTTCTTTTAATAAAGGTCTATATTGCTTTCATTCAAACGCAAATTTTAATTTTCAGTTAAACAGAATTATTATGTGGGATGGAGGTCGCTTGGAAGATATACAAAAAGCCGCCTCTAAAATTGTCGATAGTGAAAGTTGGAAAACACAACTTATATGTCTGGCACAAGAAGCTGAACAAGATGGACGCATAGAAAATGCAATTGCTTACTATCGTATGAGTGAATTTTTTATGTATGATGGCGACTCTGATAAAATAGAAATCTACACAAAAGCGACTAATCTATTTTACGACTATTACTCTGAATATTTCTCAAATGGAGCCGTACAAACTTTTCATGTGCCATATGAAAATATCACTCTACCTGTGATGTTTGCAAAAGCGCAGGGAGAGAAAAAGGACACTATATTGCTTCACGGTGGAAATGACTCTTACTTTGAAGAATTCTTTTTTCCAATGCTTTATCTTGCGAAACATGGATTTGACGTTTATCTTTTTGAGGGACCTGGTCAAGGTGGTGTGATGCGTTTGCAGGGAAAGCACTTTACTTATAAATGGGAACGTCCAGTGAAAGCAATTTTAGACTATTTTCATTTAGATAATATAACTATTGTAGGTGCTTCCTTAGGAGGTTTTCTTGCTCCACGAGCAGCAGCCTTTGAAAAACGAATTGAGCGCGTGGTGGCTTGGTCTGTATTCCCAAATTTCTTAGACGTAATAATTGGCTCGCAACCAATAAAAATGCAAAAGCTACTTCGCTTACTGCTAAAATTCAAAATAAAAGGACTAGTCAATTTCATCGTAAAGCAAAAAATGAAGCGTGGCGATAGTCTAGTGGTATGGGGTTTAAAGCATGGAATGTACGCATATGAAGCTACTACACCCTATGAGTATTTTCAAAAAATCAATAATTACCAGATAGAACCTATTGCAAAAAAGATAACACAGGACATTTTAATCTTAGGTGCAACAGAAGATCATTTCATTGATTATAGAACTGTTGATAAAGAGATTGATTTACTTACCAACGTCCGTTCTCTTACATTCCGTCTTATGACAGAGGCAGAACAAGCTAGTAACCACTGTAACTGTGGAAATAGCAAACTGGTTTTAGATACAATTTCAAATTGGATTATGATGATGAAAAGACCTGATAGAGTTTAAATGTTGATTTTAGAATCATACAAAATCCCATTTGTTACCATGTACTTATTGCTTTGTTCAAATAATCATTTGTCAAAAAAATTGGTTTACACTTGCGAAATACTACGGTTATAGAAATGAATTATATTATGTAATCACACGACATATATATGATAATGGACCCAGTTACTCAATGTAGCTGGGCCTTTCTTATGTCATAAATTCACAGATTCCCAAAGAAAACTACGCTTAAATAGAGAGGATATAAATACCAACAAACCTATCAAAGAAACGCCTTTCCAGTGTTTAAGCCATTGTATAAGACACGTTAAGAATGATACGAAAATTTGTTATTTTTATAGTTATTTAAAAAGAATTGTCCATTCATTTATCTCTTTGTACCCTATATTGTGATATATTTTTCCTGCTATATCATCATTATAAAAAAGACATGGAACCTTTCCTTCCAACAATAATTCTTTACTTAAATTGTAAACTATATAACTTGCAAATCCTCTTCTTCTATATTCTTTATCGGTGCTTACAGATACTACCATTGCCAAAAAACTAGTTTCCATTCCAGTTGAAACAGTACTAATCATAGTATCATTGTTTTTAATAAAATATGCTCTTACATTTCCTTCTTTTAAATGTTCTTTTCTATCTTCTATGTAATTTTGACTTATTTTATAGTCTGACTTATTTAAAAGTTTACCTATTTCATCAACATCTTTTTCCTGAGCTTTTTCTATTTTATACTCCTTCATGTTAGAGAAATCAATTTCTTTTATTTCTTTTAATATACAAAATTTATTATCTAGTTTTTCATAAAAATCTTTGTATTCACGTATCAATCTATCTATTACACACTTTTTCCCACTTATACTTTCTACATCCAAACCTTTTATATGATTCTTCATCTCTCCTATATCAAAATTATTTTTTAGACTATAAATTATAAGTGTTGACTTATTCTTTAATATTATAGAAGTTATATTTCCGTCTTTTAACTGAAACCATATATCTTGAGAGTGAGAACTAAATCCATAGTTTTCAACATATCCAATTATGAATAAGTTTAAACTTTCTTCATGTGATACATATTGCCAAAATTCCTTTTCTAAAGTATTATCTATTTTTACAATCAAGCATATATCCTCCTTTTGCGTTAATAATGATATACCTTATAGTTTATAGTATCATTTAAAACCATTATATTCTACCAAATATTCTTAATTTTTTTAAATAATTTAAGATTTTAAATTAATCGATTTATATTAAAGTTATACAGTTAAATGTTGTATATCATTTTATACTTTAAATAAACTATATACTTAAATGTCTATGCAATATGTTCATATTTATTTTTATATTCTTTTATTGCTTCATTCCAAGCTTCTTCTACTGAGATACCTTTTTTATTTGCAATTCTTTGTGCTAATTCTATTATTTTCATAGCTTTTCTTGATATATTCATAAATTTTCCTCCTCTAAATTATCATAAATTATTTTAAAGTTAAATTTCTATAGTCATGTTATATCTTTATTTACTTATATCTTACTAATTATTTGTGTACTGAATGTGAATTAAACTAGAAGAAATTTAGAACTTAATAAAACACACACTTTATATACAGTTCACATATATTTGTTATAATACAAGACAAAAGATATAATCTATTATCATTTTACAGGAGTTATAATTATGAACATAATATACTTTTATCTATTTTATACTCATATATAACTATTATATAAATTTTAAACTTTACTATATTCACATAAAAAATGTAGTATTATAGTATATATAATATTATATATAAGGGGGTGCTAAATAAATGAACAATCATATACTGATTCAATTTGAATACATAGCAAGAATCATTACTGCTGGTTTCTGTGGAGCTTTAGTTGGATATGAAAGAAAGAATAGACTAAAAGAAGCTGGAATACGCACTCATTTTATAGTGGCATTAGCTTCAGCACTTATAATCATTGTTTCCAAGTATGGATTTAATGATATAGTTGGTACTCCGGGTATTGGTCTAGACCCAGCACGTGTTGCGGCACAGGTTGTCAGTGGAATAGGTTTTTTAGGTGCTGGACTAATATTTATTAGAAATCAATCAGTAAGTGGGCTTACTACAGCTGCTGGCATATGGGCAACAGCTGGTACAGGTCTTGCCATTGGCTCTGGACTATACTTACTTGGTATTGTTTCAAGTATCATTATTGTTATTGTACAGATATTACTTCATAGGGATAGAAAATGGATGAAACTCCCTACAGCAGAGCAAGTTTCTCTTAAAATTTCTAACAGCACTGATTCCATAGAATATATTGAAGGTAAATTTAAGCAATCTAACATTGAAATTATAAACATGAATATTAAACGTCTTGATGGGGATTGGTTAGAAGTAGTTATATATACTAAGTTACCTAAAGGATATAAAAAAACAAATTTATTAAAATTATTTAGCGATAATCCTCTTATAGAAACTTTAGAAATATAACATAAAAAATGGAACCTTCAAGATAATAATATATTTAATCAAAGTCAAGATATAAATAATCAAGGGATGAGTCTATATAAAACTCATCCCTTGTTTTTCGCCATTCACATATATATTTTTCGATATATTTTGGTTGTTCGGATTTAATCATATTCTTCTAATTCATTTAACTTTTTGTTATCTATTTCTTAGATACATTTTCAAGATTAAGAGTAACAAAAAATGTTAACTAAAAAATATAATTAAGTAGACATTTTTATTAATCTACGATATAATAGTATTTGTGGTAATACACGAGTAAATCAAGTATATCTTGATATAGGTTAATAGGAGTATTTTTAATGAATAATGGAATAGTTAAATGGTTTAATAGTGAAAAAGGATTTGGTTTTATATCAATGGAAGGTAGAGATGATGTATTTGCTCATTTCTCAGCTATACAAACTTCAGGATTTAAATCATTAGAAGAAGGTCAAGAAGTAAGCTTTGATATAGTTAAAGGTACTAGAGGTCTTCAAGCAGAAAATATAATTATATTATAATATATAGATTTTTCGGGAAAGACTCTTTACTAGAGTCTTTTTTTATTGTCAATATATAAGATAACTATTGATGAAATAAATAATTTTGTCTGTCTAATTAAAATTGACCATAAACAATACTTCTTCTATTATCCAATACTCATATTTTGCCATATCATCCCCTAATTTTATTTGTTTTTTAAATAAAAAAAGAGCACTTTCTAGCGACCTTTAATATATTATTGGTATTCTAAATTCTTTTGTTTCCATATTATCAGCTGATAATACTACCTCTATATAAGCTTCTTTTTTAAGCACAATACAATTTTTAAAATTAAATTGCTCTATTCTAAAATTTATTCCTCTATGAATTGTAGTATTATCTTTTGGGTGCCATCTAAGCTCACTATTTATTTGTTCAAAGTTATTATTCTCTCCAATATCCACTTCCATATTAATAAATTTTAAACTTAATATAGGGCTTTTGGCAACAATCGTACTTTTATTTTCTATTACAAAATCAACTAAGTTATTACTATGAATTTTAGCATAAATATCAGATTTATTATCTATGATGTTTAAATCAATTCTAATGTATCCATTGCCATTTTCATAATAATCACCGGCCACATTATTCTTATTATTTCTTCTATATTTTAATATCAATTTAGCTTTTTTATTAGATTCCATAAAAGCTATAATCGATATAATCAAGGCTGCTATTGCTGCAAATGATGCAATTACAGAAATTATATTTACATAGTTACCAAGAGATTCATTAAACTGATTGAGCATATCTTTTTCTCCTTAAAAACATTACTTTTAGCTTATTATAATTACATAATATTTTATACATGTATTTTTGATTTATTACACGAACTTATTATATAAAAAAATACCATCTATTAAGATGATTCTTTAAACTAAGTATCTATGTTTTTGTTTATACTCTGTAACAGCATCATTTCATGCCTCTTGCTCTCTTATTCCTTTTTCTCTAGCAATTCTTTGTGCTATTTTTCTAACTAATTCAGCACTTTTTAATATTCCTATACTAATCACTTCCTCATCTATACTATACATTATACCATATAATAAATAATAAAGCTAATTCTTAGTCAAAAGGTTCTAATATTAGTTTAAATCATTTCTATTAGTTCTTTAATCTTTTTATGTGCTTCTTTTGTAACTCATAGTGATATTGATATGGCAATAGTAAATATGGAAAATTAAACAGTAAATATTTTAGAAGGTCTTAGAATATAATTTACCACCGATTTTATAATACGGCGTCAAATCGGTGGCAAACTCACGTTTTTTTATACTATTTATCATCTAATTTGTTGAAATTTAGCTATTTAGTTATAGGAACTTGAATTTCAGTTACAAACTCCTCTACAATTCCAGTCTCATGTATATCTATCTTGTATATTTCTATAGGGTCAGCAACTATTCTATATTTATTTTCTTCTATAAATTTAAATACCTTCTCCATATATACCTTATTATTAGAATTACTTCCAGTGTAATTTAAAGTTACATAATATCCTTCATCAAAAACTATATTGTATACTTTCTCATTACTTTCCAGAAAGCAAAATACAGATTTAAACTCATTAAATATACCTTTATTAATTGCTTCAGTAGAAAATGCAGAACCAATATTGTTGTTTCCAAGTATATTAAATCTATCTTCATATTCTTTCTGAAGTTTTTGAATTAAAAAATCAAAGTCTTCATCCCTTTTTATATCAGCATTTAATTCTAAAGCTTTTCTTTTTTCTATATATACAACCTCTATCTCATCTATTTTTGTATTTTGAATTACACTTTCAATCGAACTTAATCTTTTTATAATATTTTCCTTATGGCTTATAAATTCAGCTATTTTTTTATCAATTAAATCAAGTTCCTCATTTAGAATATTTTTAGTAGACTCTATACTTCTGTCATCTAAGTATTCTTTTATTTTTTTCATTGGAAAGTTCAAACTTCTAAACTCTTTTATTAAATTTAATTTCCATATGTCTGATATATTATACATTCTGTATCCATTTATATCTCTAACTGGTCTTAGAATGCCTATTTCCTCATAATACATTAATGAATCTCTACCTATTCCATATATTTTAGATATTTCTCCTATTTTATAGTAATCTTTCATTTATATAATAAAATCCTCCATAATCCTATTTTTATTTTAAAATCAACATTGTTCCTCTCTATAACTATAGTATTAGAATATACTAAAAAACCCTCTAAAACAAGGATACTAAAATAAACATTCTACAATTAATCATTAAAATATTTTTATATTATAATGTTAAATATAATATTTCTAATTTCAACTTTTTATAAAGATACTTTAGTTTTATATAGTTTTATATTTACAGCTATTATATCTATCTTTATATAATACTTTTCATATTAAGATGTTCCTTTATAGATTAATAGTTTATTAATTTAATAAATGAGTATTTATTATAATCTTTGGCAAAAAATACAAAACTAAACTTAATTTTAATAAATGAAATTAATTATATAAAATTATTAATGTAGGATTAAATTATATAAAAAATTAATTATGAATAAAATAATTGTGTATCTAATCAAAGTTTAAAGTATTTTTTGATGGAATACCATGTAAAATCATGATTATATAAACATTTTAAATTAAAAGTCACAAGTGAAATAGATTTTTTCTAAAATACTAAATAGGGAATTTATATACCAATATATACATAATGTAACCTTTCTGCAATTGATGAAAGTATATTGCACAAGGTATGTATATAGATAAAATAAAAAATTTAATAAAAACCTAATACAAAATATCGTTATTAAACACTTAAACATTTATTGTTTCAGTGCTTTTTAGTTAAAATTATCTTATTTAGTAAAAACATCAAAGTTCAACAAAGTTTTTTAATTTAAATATATTAATGTATAATATAATTAAGATATAATAATAAAAAGAAATGAGGAATATCATGAGCATACTCCTAAAAAAAGCACCCAAATTTAGTATAATCCCTTTATAGTAGACACTTTTAAAAAAGCACAATGATGCTAAAGGTGAAGATTATAAGGGGGTTTTTCTATGTGTAAAAAAAATAATAAATATAGTAAAGAATTAAAATTAAAAGCTGTAGATATGTATATATATGAATTTGAGCAGAGAAGAGCTTTCAAATAAAATAAATATCAGTTATTCAGCATTATCAAAATATAAAACTAATAATAGATTTCCTGATAAAGTAATACTAAATAAAATAGCTGATTTTTTTGATGTATCTACAGACTACTTATTAGGTAGAAACAAAAAATTTTAAGATGAAGAAGATGAGGAAGTAAAAGAATTAGTTGACATCATATATAAATTAGATAAGGAAGATAGAGATGCAGTATTAAAGATACTTGATTCTCTAATAAGTAAATATAAATAGCAAAAAAACATTGATATAACTAATCAATATTTTTTTGCTATTTTATATGAAAAATAAGAAGGAAAATAGAAATAACTGTAGAAATAAATATATTAAAAGAATATTTTAGATAGATATGGGTAAAGAGGGGGATAAAATTATGAAACCAAAACGTTCTAAACTTCTATTAATTTCTGCAATTATAGGTACATTATACTCTATTTATATTGTTACCTACTTTGCTGGTATTGGCGGAGAAGGTGATGCTGCCACAGCAATAGGTGGAGCTATAGCTACTGCATTAGTAATGCCACATATGATTCTAGTAGTATTAGCAACTATTTTTAATTGGCTTGGCTACTTTGGCAACAAAAGAGGGTTTGCTTTAACTGGAGCTATACTATATACAGTAGCTGGTGTAGTATTCCCATTATATTTAATGTTTGTTGTTCCATCTTTAGTTTTAAGCTTTGTTGGATTTGCTAAGTTAAAACAAATAATAGCATTAAATAATGCATAACATAAAAAATACATTGGCATAAAGTCAATGTATTTTTTATGTTTAATAAATATGTATACCTTCATCTCTTATATTTTTTTCATAAATTTCTTTAATCATTTTTGCAAAGAGTTCATAATCTTCTTCATCCTTTATTTTCAACTCAATTAAAGATAAAAATACTATATAGTTAATATAAAACTGTCTATAACATTTTAGACATTTTACTCGAAACTGAAATACCACAATACTTCTATATTTTTACTATACAATAAAAATATTATTTTTGAATATCTGTACCAATTTGTGGTATAATAAAAGCAAGGAAATAATTTACTCCTACAAAGAGTGATTATTTTCAATTGTTAAGTGAAAATATTATTTTTTTAAATCACCCTTATTGGCGTTTGGGTGATTTTTTATTTTGTCATAAATATAAGCTGATATAACACCAGCTAGTATGCTTAATAAAAAACCTATCATATAATTTCACCTCCTTCCTTATTTGGAATTTGGCGTTTAATATGAAAATAATCACCCTTCGCACTTTCGATTATTATCCTTGCTAAAATTATTATAACATATAATTCTTACATATTTTACCTATATATTACATTTAAATTTCTATTTTAGTTTATTCTTCTTGTTTACACGTGTATAAGTACGTTTTATAATATAATTATAAGGAGTTGATATAGTGAAAAAAGATATATATGTATATCCTGCTATACTAAGCTATGATGAAGATGGTATCTCTGTAGAATTTCCTGATTTGCCAGGTTGCCTTACATGTGCAGATACAACAGAAGAAGCCTTAAAAATGGCAAAAGATGCTCTAGGGCTACATCTGTATGGGATAGAAGAAGACAATGACATAATCCCTCCTGCAACTACTATAGATAAACTAAATTTAGAGAAAAATCAAATACCTACTTTAATAGAAATATATATGCCTATTCACCGCAAAGCTATAGAAAATTACTCTGTTAAAAAGACACTTACTATACCTCAATGGCTTAATAGAGAAGCTGAGAAACATAAGGTTAATTTTTCTCAGATACTTCAAGAAGCTTTAAAAAATCATCTTAATATTCATTAGATATTAGAGCAGTATAACTGCTCTTTTATATAAAAACTTATAAAGGAAGTGTACATATATGAACATCAAATCAGCTTTATAAGAAAAAGAGCGGAAAAATTCTATGTATATGTGGAGTATATAGAAGAAACAATTGGCAAAAGAAACAAAAAAATTATGGGAGATATGAAAAGAAAAAGGATGCTGAAAAACATTTAATTGAAATAAAGTCCACTGTAAACAATAATAAGTTATTGACATTGGTATTATACCATAGTTTATCATTTATATTAGAAATAAAATTATTAATTAATAGTTTCGTAATTTTATAATAGATTTACAAGGAGTGGTAATAAATGGATACAAAAATATCTATAAACGAAAACATGAGTCTAGGTAAAAGGTTTTTTAAATACCTAGCACCATCTGTAGTTGCAATGTGGGTTTTCTCACTATACACAATGGTTGATGGAATATTTGTAAGTAAGGGAGTTGGAGAATTAGCTTTGGCTGCTGTCAATATATCAATGCCTTTTATTAATTTTATATTTGCAGTTTCTCTGTTATTTTCAACTGGTGCATCCACTATAATTGCAATTTATCTAGGTAAAAAAGACATTAAGTCTGCAAATGAAGTCTTTTCATTTAACTTAGTATCAATAATTATACTATCTATAATTATATTAGCTATAACTTTTTTTAATTTAGACAGATTAGCACTATTTTTAGGAGCTACAGAATCTACAATTGGCATGGTTAAAGATTATTTAGGAATAATAATATTTTTTAACGGATTCTTTATAGTATCTTACTCTTTAGAGGTTATAATAAAAACTGATGGATTCCCAATATTAGCTACTGTTGGTGTAATAATATCTGCTATTACAAACATCATACTTGATTACCTATTTGTAATTAAATTTGGATGGGGTGTAAAAGGTGCTGGTATTGCAACAGGTTTGTCTCAAGTCTTTTCTACTATTTTTTTCTTAGTACACTTTTTAAGAAAAAACTCTACTTTGAATTTTTCAAAATTTAGAGTTGATTTTAAGACACTTAGAAAAATTGTATTTATAGGTTTTCCTGATTCAACTACTGAGTTAAGTTGTGGTATAGTTGTCTTACTTTTTAATTTGAGTCTTACTAAATATATTGGAGAAAATGCTCTTATTTATTATAGTGTTATAAATTATATAAATACACTAGTACTTATGACTATGATGGGTATAACTCAAGGTATGCAACCACTTACTAGTTTTTATTATGGTGCAGGAAACATAGATAATGTAAAAAAATTATTAAAAATGGGGATAAAATCCACAGTAATAGCATCAATTGCTGTATTTGCAATTTGTATGGCTTTTTCAGGAACAATAGTCTCTTTATTTATACACCCAGAAGAAACAATACTATTTAATGAAGGAATTCGTGTATTTAAAATATTCTCTATATCCTTCTTATTAGTGGGAATTAATGTAATAATTTCTGGATTCTTTGTTTCAGTAGAAAAACCATCAATTTCTACTGTTATATCCCTTGGTAGAGGGCTTGTAATAGTTGTTTTAAGTCTAGTTTCAATGATACTAATATTTGGTGGTAAAGGAATATGGATGACTACTATTGTTTCCGAATTTATATGCCTTATTTTATCAATAGTTTTCCTAAAAAAGAATTTTTCTACATTAGACTCTAATCTAAATAAGGTTGCTTAAACAATACTATTTAAAAATATATAAAATAAAAAATACCTATTATACAATCTTGCAAATATTAAACCTTTGCAAAAACTAGGATTATATAATAGGTATTTTATTTATGTAATTATTTTATTTCTAAATATCCATAACCATCTTTTATTAAAGTTCCTTTTACTTCATATTCTACAGTTTTTTCAAATATTGGACCATCTACTACAAACGTATGATATTCTCCATGTTCTCCACATGGGTCTGCACCTGCATCTTTTATCTTTTTAACGAGTTCTCTAGTCAATTTTTCTCCTAAGAATTCCTCTCCTAGATACTTTAAATTTACTTTTGTTACAATACTACAAAACCCACTGTCTATAAATTCATATACTAAGCTTTCTCTACTCTCTTTCCATAACGGTAAATTTACTTTCATACCAACTGCATCACATCTATCAGAATCCCATTTTCTATGACTTTCTATGTCTATATCTCCATACGCACATATTGTTGCTCCCATATTTTTAGCTTTTATTAAAGCTCTCTCAAAACTCTCTTCGTATCCTTCTACTCCACACTCAGCAACTAATAAAGGTAATCCTATATTGCTACTTACTTGTTTAAGCATATTATATTCTAAATTATGTGTCCATGATTTTCCATGTTCTTCACTTACAGTTGTCAAGAGTGCCACAGGCTTATATCCTTTTTTCAACATTCGATTTAATGCCAATATACTATCCTTACCACCACTAAATGACATTACAAATTTTTCATCAGCCAATCTTAACACCTCTTTCATCTAACTTTGTTTCATTATTATAATTATACCAAATTTTTGAGTTGCTTAGCAAATTATATACTACTTTAAATTGTTAATTCACTATAAAAAATGTCCCTAATATTAAAAGTATAACCCCTATGTATTTGTATAAATGCATTGTTTCTTGTCCCAAAATCACGCTATCAATAAAAAATCCAACTAGAACTTGAGATACAAGTGTCAATATAAGTGTATTTGATACTCCTAAATTGGGAATTGCCTTCACTGTAAAATATATTATTAGACCTCCAAATACTCCTCCTAATAATAGTTTATAGTTAAAACCATTTATAGATATTAGATATTTTAAATCGCCTGTAACTATTATACTTGCCAAAAAAAATATTGCTCCTACAGTTAAGCTTATAAAGGTGGCTACTAGTGCCGTTGTACTTTTTCCTAGCTCTCCATTTATAAAAGCTTCAAGAGCAGTAGAACCACCTGCTAATAATGCAAATATTATTGCCCATAATTTTGTCATGGACAAACCCCCTTCTATATAATTCTATTAATAGAAGTTTATGATACAACCTGTTAATTAATTACTAAGTATGGTTTAATTTTTATACACTAGACTTTATTTGGCTATAAATTTCTATTATAATTGTTCTATTAATTTTGGAGGTGATTTTATGTACACAAATTTTAATATTGATTTTAATAACTTCAATAAAAAAGAAAATTCTACTAAATTTATGTTAATGGGAGTATTACTCGTTATATTAGGATTATTGTGTCTTACATTTAAGGCACTAGGTATAAAATTAATTTCTTGGACTTTTGGTATTGCACTTTTATTCTTTGCATATTTAAATCTGAAAAATATTAACGAACTAAAAAGATATGCTACTAAAGAAGAAATTAAACCCTCTACTAATGTCCAATGGATTCTAATAATTGCATGTATATTACTTTTTGTATTTCCTCAAAAAATACAAAGTATATTTTCATTGTTTTTAGGATTTTATTTAATATTTAATCAACTAGTAGCACTTGTAAATAGCAAGAACAATCCTTATTCTAAATTTACAACTTGGAATATAATTAAGATTCTATTCGGTATATGCCTTATATTATCTCCACTTTTTCTATCTAGGTTTATAGTATCGATAATGTCCTTTTTCATAATATTATTTGGATTGGTTCTATTTTTCTCTGGAAATAATGCAAGAAAATATTAATTATTTTCTTGCATTATTTTTATATTACTTAAAATAGAATTTGTTTAAGTCATATATTTATGGTAATATGTTTTTTGTACAAATTGAGTGTACAATTTTATTAGAAATAGGTGATTACTTTGGATAAATTTAAATATGCTTTTGATAATAAAAGATATCATACTTGGAATTATTATCTTAGAAATACTTTTGGAGAAAAAGTTTTTAAGGTATCGATAAACGCAGGATTTACTTGCCCAAATATTGATGGAAGTATTGGCTATGGCGGATGTACCTATTGTAGCAAGGAAGGTTCTGGTGACTTTGCTGGTAACCCTAAAGATAATCTTATTAGTCAATTTTATAATATAAGAGAAATGATGTTAAAAAAATGGCCTCATGCAAAATATATTGGTTATTTTCAAGCTTATACAAATACGTATGCTCCTCTTGAGGTTTTAAAAGAAAAGTATGAGACTATATTAGAACTTGATGATGTCATAGGTCTTTCAATATCAACAAGACCTGACTGTTTACCAGATGATGTTGTAGAATACTTATCTGAACTAAATAAAAGAACTAACTTATGGGTTGAACTTGGACTTCAAACAATTCATGATTCTACATCTAAAATTATAAATAGAGGACATGATTATAAAACATTTGTTGAAGCTGTTGAAAAATTAAAGGCTAAAAATATAAAGGTTGTTGTACACATTATAAATGGTCTTCCTGGTGAAGATTATAATATGATGATGGAAACTGCAAAAGCAGTTGGTAAAATGGGGGTAGATGGCATAAAAATTCATTTATTACATGTCATAAAAGACACTCCTATGGAAAAGATGCTACAAAATGGCATGTTAACTCTTATGAAACAAGATGAATATATCAATCTCGTCTGTGACCAATTAGAAATACTTCCTGAAACTATGATAATCCATAGACTTACTGGTGATGGCAAAAGAGATGAACTAGTTGGTCCTTTGTGGAGTCTAAAAAAATGGGAGATTTTAAATCAAATTGATGATACTTTGAAGGTTCGAAATTCTTATCAAGGTTGTAAGTTTGTTTAATAATGCATATTTATTACAAATAAAATAATCTCAAAAAATAATAACTATAGAAAGAATTATATAAATATAGTTCTCTCTATAGTTATTTAGTATTTATAAAACATTCTTATTCCATCATAAGAAAGATTAAATGCTACTACTGATGGTATTAACATCACCCCAAATAGCTTCCCCAAAGAAAAACTTTCCAAATAATCCAAGTGTAACCCTTAGTATTCCTGCTGTTGTGACAAATACATACCCTTTATTTTTTCCCCTATTTTAAATTCCCCTCTAATTTTATTTAAGTCAATACACATCGTTTTTGTTGAGCAAAAATTACGCCACTTTAATACAATATATATCGACACAAAAAAAGTATTTTCAACAGTACTAATAAATTTCAATTTTTTCATACTTATCTCATACATACTTCAAGTTGATTTAGACTTGTTTTAATTGTAAAATAAGTTATATATAACTTATTCAAGTTTAAAATAGACTAAAACTTATGTATTATATATAAATATTAAACTTTAATTGTATTTAATAAATTAAACCTATGTTAACATATCATTAAAAATTTAGGAGGAAAACAGAAAAATGGATTTGAATTTAAAATTAGATTTGGAGTTTTATCAAAAGATATTAGAAGCCTCTCATGACGAAATATGTGTATCTGATAATAAAGGAATAATAATATATTGTAATAAAGCATTTGAAGAAAATTATGGTCTAAAAAAAGAAGATATTTTAGGAAAAAATGTTTCTTTCTTAGAGGAATCTGGATATTCAACAAAAAGTCCCATACCATCCGTATTAAAAACAAAGTCTAAATTTTCACTAGAACAAGATACTCAAACAGGAAAAAAACTCATCATAACTGCTACTCCTGTATTTGATGAAAATGGAAATTTAGAATTCATTGTTGAAAATTGTAGAGATATAACTGAGCTTAATAATATAAAAAATAAACTTGAAGATACAAAAAAACAAGTAAAAAAATATAAATCCGAAGTAGAAACACTATACAGAACTTCCCTTAGAATTGAAGATACTGTAATTATGGACGGAATAGCAATGAGACCAATCATAAACACAGTAAATCATGTTTCTAAAACGGATGTAAGTGTACTTTTATTAGGAGAGTCTGGAACAGGAAAAAGTTCACTTGCTAGGTATATACACCATAACAGTAATAGAGCCAATGGTCCATTTACAACCATAAATTGTGCAACTATATCTCCACAACTCCTTGAATCTGAACTTTTTGGATATACTCCAGGTGCTTTTACAGGTGCAAATACCAAAGGTAAAGCTGGGCTTGTAGAATTAGCTGATGGAGGAACTCTTTTTCTAGACGAAATAGGAGATATACCACAAAATCTACAAGCAAAATTTTTGCAATTAATACAGGATAAAACTTTTACTCCAGTTGGAAGCTTAAAAAACAAAAAGGTCGATATAAGGATTATATCTGCTACAAATTCTGATTTAGTTTCAAAGGTAAAAGAAAAAAAATTTAGAGAAGATTTATATTATAGATTAAATGTTATAGAAATAAAATTGCCTCCTCTTAGAGAAAGAAGGGATAATCTAGTAGATATTATAAAATATTATTTTAATATATACTCAAGTGACTTCAACCTAAATAAAACTATTTCCAAAGAAGCTGTGGATGTTATTGCAAATTATGAATTTCCAGGTAATATAAGAGAATTGCAGAATATAATTCAAAAAATCTTACTTACTTGCACAAATAATCATATAACAATAGATGATTTACCAAACATCCTTACAAAAAATATACATATCAATGATGGAAATAAAGTACATATATCCCAAATTAATAAAGTTACTATATCTGACTCAAAATCTATTGATTATAAAAATAAAAATTTTGATACCTTAATTATGGAGTACAAAAAAAATATAATTTTGGATGCTTATGAAAAATTTGGCAGTTCTTATAAAGTAGCCAAACACCTTGAAATTTCACAATCTAAGGCTAGTAGGTTAATTAGAAAGTATACTAATACTTAATTTTAAATTTGATAAATAAAAACTTAACACTATTTACATATTGTAAATTTGGACATTTACTGGTATTATGAATATGGTTGAAATTATTTAAATAAATATGATTGACTTAATTTCATATATTTACCATTAAACTTTTATCATAAATATCATATCATAATAATATATTTAATAAGTCTAACAAACTATACGAGGTGTAAATATGTTAATGAATACCCATTTTATTATGGCAAAATCAATACTTAATAATATAGATGAAAATAAAACATTCTTTATAAGCGAAAAAAATTTTATATATGGTAATATAAAGCCAGATGCTTTTTCTAAATATAAATTAAAAAAACATTATTTGGATGAATCATTTAATATGATTGTTTCTAAGATAAACTACCTATGTAGTCTTAATATAGATAGTCTTTCTAAATACTTTTCAGTAAGTAGACTTAGTCAGGAACTAGGAGTCATATGCCATTTTTTATGTGATTTTTTCTGTGTAGCTCACAGTGAACGCTGGGAATTTAAGCATAGCCTAAATAAACATGTTACTTATGAAAGGGAACTTGGAGCATTTGCAAAGGATGTTGATTTATCTAAAATTAAACGTGGTACTATAAATAATAGCTTTGAAAAGTTTTTTACTAAACTTTATAGTGATTATAAAAAGAAAACTGATTATATGAATGATTTAAAATTTTCAGCTTACACTTGCAATAGTGTCATAAATTATATACTTGACTCTATTTTATCTAATACAATAAAATCATATCATATAGCAAATTGCGGTTAACTTAAGAATTTTCAAACTTATAATTGAGTATAATCAAAATGACTGTCTTAGAGAATTATAAAATATAATTTTATAATTCTCTAAGACAGTCATTTTTTTATATTAAATAAAGAAAATATTATAAAATAAATAAAGAAAATATTATAAAATTGACTAATTAATAGATTTATACGAAAATATAATCTATTAAATTTTAATTAACCATACAAATCTTATATTTAATTATTTATCTCCATTATAACATCTATAGCATTTTTTACACTATCTACTATATAATTTGCACTTTGCTTTACATCTTCCCTTGCTTTAGACATGGCAAAACTGTATTTAAACCCTTCTAACATACAAATATCATTTGGAGAATCCCCAATAGTAGCAACTTCATCTGGACTTACATTTAAAGTTTTTATTACATGTTCTATACTTCCCCTCTTTGACACACTTTTAGGAACTATATTTAAAGTATATGTTCCAGAAAAATATATCTCTAATACTTCACTAAACTCACTTTTCAGATAAAGTTCTATCCTAGATAACTCCTCTAAATTTTCAGAACATACCCCTATATTTCCTATAAGATTATCAAAACTACTTCTTTTCTCAAAATCAGGGTCAACTATAAAATCACTAGAATAGTGTCTAAAAGCAGTTGTATCACTGCCCACAATTACATCACCCTTATATTTAAAATACAATTGTGCATCACTTGACTCAAATCTATCAATTACTTTTTTCACTAAACTATCATCTATCGTTCTTTTAAAAATCACATTATAATCTTTATCATGTATAAATGAACCATTTTCACATATATAATATCCATTCATATCTAAATTGTCTTTGATAATATTACGAGCTTGTTTAAAGATTCTACCTGTAGCTACATTAAACTGCACTCCCTTTTTTTCTACTTCTTCAATTGCTGATATATCCTCTTTTGTTATAGTTCCATTTTCATATAGAGTTCCATCTAAATCACAAAATATATGTTTTATCATAAATTAAAAGCCCTCCAAAAATAATTTTATATTTACACTAGTGCTTTAAATATAACTAATATCATAATAACTTAAAGCTTTTCTAATTGTATTCTCAATTCATTAAGTAAATCTCTAGTAGCTCTTAATCTTATCTTTCTTCTATCTCCATTAAATATATTTTTCTTTACTATTGTTTTTCCATTTATATATATTGCAGTATAAACCAATCCCACAGGCTTTTCCTCAGTCCCTCCTCCAGGTCCAGCTACTCCAGTTGTAGATATACCTATATTGGTTTTAAGCCCTTTAGCAACGCCCTCAGCCATTTCTATTGCAGTTTGTTCACTTACTGCTCCAAACTCTTCTAAAGTTTCTCTTTTTACCCTTAACCTTTTCATTTTAGAATCATTAGAATATGTTACACAACCTTCAAGAAATACAGAAGATATTCCAGGGTAGTTTATAAGAGATGAAGAAACCAAACCACCAGTACAAGATTCAGCTACTGCTATTGTTAGATTTTTTTCTACGAGAAGCTTTGAAACAGCATCTTCTAATGCAGTCTCTCCTTCAGATACTGAAATGTCTCCTTCAGTATATATATATTTGCCAACTCTACTTTTTATTTTTTCTTCTACTGGTTTTATTAACTTAAAAGCCTCTTCTTCAGTTTCAGCCTTTGCAGTTATTCTTATTGTAACTTCTAATTCTTTTGCATACAAAGCAACTGTTGGATTGGTTTGTTCATTAATTATATCGAGAATTTCTAATTCTAGATTTGACTCCCCGATTCCATATAATCTTAAAGTTTTAGAGACTAGCATTTCATTTGTGAATTGCTGTAAGTAAGGTTTGACACTCTCATTAAACATAGCCTTCATTTCTCTTGGAGGTCCAGGCAATACTATTATACTTTTATCATCCTTCTTTAAAATTGCTCCTGGAGCTGTACCATTATTGTTTTTTAGTACTATAGCATCTTTGGGAAAGTATACTTGTTTCATATTGTTTTCAGCCATTTTTTTTCCTGTTTTAACGAAGAAAGATTCCAAAACTTCTAATGATGGTTTATGTAATTCTAATTCCTGACCAAAGTATTCTGCAGCAGTTTCTTTTGTTATATCATCACCAGTTGGCCCAAGACCACCTGTAGTAATGACTAAATCACTTCTCTTTAGACTCTCACCAAAACATTCTAAAAGCCTTTGCTTATTATCTCCAACTGTACTCTGATGGTATACTTCTATACCCAATGATGCAAGTTCCTTAGCTAAAAATTGAGAATTTGTATTCACTATATCTCCTAATAGTATTTCTGTTCCTACACTTATTACTTCTGCTTTCAAAATTTATCACTCCTTGATTTATAGCCATTAAGACTAGTCTTAAGTTCATAACAATAATTTTAGCAAAAATAATAACATAAATAAAGTTAAAAAATCATTTAAATATATCTTTAAACTAGATTATGATTTTAAAACCACACATAATATAAACTTCATATATAGTGGTACTTTCATCGTCAACTGTTAATTCATATAATTAAATATATAAATAAAAAATTTACTTTAAAATAATAAAAATCAAAATAGGAGTGTATAATATGAAAATAGCAGTTATAATGGGTGGCATATCATCAGAAAGAGAAGTTTCTTTAAATTCAGGAAAAGAGATATATAACAATCTTGATAAAAATAAATATGACGTTGTAAAAGTAATAATAGACGATAAAAAAGATATATTTACAAAGATACCAGAAGATGTAGATTTTGCAATACTTGCTTTACACGGAAAGTTTGGTGAAGATGGATGTATACAATCAATACTTGAAACTATGGATATACCATATTCTGGATGTGGACCTCTTTGCAGTGGAATGTGTATGGATAAAAATATAACTAAAAAAATGCTTAGAGATTCAAATTTACCTACTGCCCCATGGATTTTAGTAAAATCAGTTGATGAAATAGACTATGATGAAATAGATAATATAGGATATCCAGTATTTATAAAACCAAACTCAGGAGGTTCAAGTGTAGCCACATTTTTTATTCATTCTAAAGATGAAGTTGAAAAAGCAGTTCGCAAAGGTCTGGAAGTTGATGAATTTGTAATGATTGAAAAATATATACCAGGTGGAGAATATACTTCATTCATACTAAATGGAGAAGTATTCCCTACAGTATCTATAAAATCTGATTCAGGTTTCTTTGATTATGAAGCTAAATACTCTGTTGAAAAAGGAGCAAAAGAAGAAGTTGTTTATTTAGATGAAGAACTTCAAAAAAGAGTAAATGAAATTTCTGAGACTTGTTGGAAAATTTTTAATTGCAAAGCATATGTAAGAGTTGATATGATTATAAGTGAAGGTATTCCATATGTTCTTGAACTAAATACTCTTCCGGGAATGACTCAAACTAGTTTAATTCCTAGAAGTGCTGCTGCTAGAGGTATTAAGTACAGTGAACTATTAGATAAACTTATAGAATACTCTTTAAATTAGATGAAATAATTTGAGGTGGTAATTTGATATTTTCAAATCTAAAATTAAATGATAATGAACCAATTTATATACAAATTAAAAATTATATAAGTGATATGATATCAAAAGGACTAGTTTCAGACAATAGTAAGCTCCCTTCTACAAGGGAGCTTAGTCAGCTTTTACAAGTTAGCCGAAATTCTGTAGTTTTGACTTATGAAGAATTAAAATCAGAAGGGTTAATCTACTCTATTTCAGGAAAAGGTACATTTGTCAAATCAAATAATAAGCCTTCAAGTACTACATGGTCATTAAACTGGGATTATTTAGAGAATACATACTCTAAAAAAGCTAGTGAATTAGATATTATAAAAAGTGAAATCCCTTGGAGCTCTGACTTAATTTCCTTTAAAAGTATTTCTCCAGATGGAGATTTATTTGATATGGAAGAATTCAAAAAATCCTTTTTAAATAGAATCTCATTAGAAGGTCATAAATTACTTAACTATGGATACGCACAAGGTTATAAGCCCCTTATTGATTATTTATTAGAATATATGACAAACAAGGGTGTTGATATAAGTAATAAAGATATACTAATAACAAATGGATTTACAGAAGGCTTTGATATTATTATGTCGTCTTTTACCCAAGAAAAAGATTACATAATATGTGAAAATCCTACTCATAATACTGCTATAAAAATCATGAAATCACATAATCTCAATATTTTAGGTGTAGATATACATGAAGATGGTTTGGATTTCAATATGTTAGAAGACCGTTTAATTAAGTACAAAAATAAAATAAAGTTTGCATATATTACACCCTCTTATCACAATCCCACAGGTATCGTAATGACTCCTGAAAATAGATACAAATTCTATAATCTTATGAAAAAACATAACATAGCAATTATAGAAGATGGATTTAATGAAGAATTACTCTACAATAGTTCTCATATATTTCCTATCTGTTCTCTTGATAATATGAATAATGGTGTTGTATATATCGGTAGTTTTTCAAAGATTTTATTTCCTGGAATGAGAATTGGATGGATATTTGCAGATAAAAAAGTAATAGATAAATTGGAAAGTGTGAAAAGGTGTAGAAACATACATGTATCCTTTTTGGACCAGGGAATTCTATTTGATTACTTGAGTAATGGTGGTTTTGAAAAATACGTAAAAAAAATACGTAAGTTCTATGGAGACAAATTCAACTTTGCATATGAATGTGTAAAAAAATATATAAAAACAGAATACATCTTGGGTGATGGTGGTTTGCATATATTTATAAAACTAAAAAATATAGATACTAGAGCTCTATTAGAAAAATGTTATGAAAAAAATGTTATATTTATGCCTGGAGATTTATTTTTTACAGATAACTCTGGCTCTGACACTTTAAGACTTGGATTTTCTAGGTTATCTTTTGAAGACATTGAAAATGGAATAAAAATAATTGGAGAAACTATAAATGAAATCTTCTAGGTTAACTAAATATTGTTAGCCTAGTTTATTTTTATGAGGTATAATATATATAGTTTATATGAATCTAATACTGGGGGATAATATGAGTAAAAAGTCAAGACGAAAAAAAATTAATAAATTAAAATTAACAATTGTAATAACTGTATTATTTCTTGCCTTATTATCTATATATGAGATACTTTTCTCTAATTCCAACAAAAAAGATAATATAAAGAGTCAAGAGACTATGCAAAATAAAAATAATACAACAGATGATTCTAAAAATAATCAAAGCTCTATTAAAAAACAGGAAGATAACAATATTAAACCAACTTTTTCATATTCTTCAATACCAGATAATATAAAAAATAAAATGATTGGTAAATCTATGCCTTCTGATGAACCTATAAGCTTTGATAGTCTATCTTATTTGAAACTTACATACTATGGATTTGATGAAAAAACTCATCAAGGAGAAATGATAGTAGACAGTGAACTGGCTCCAGAAGTCGTGGATATTTTTAAAGAATTATACGAAAAAAAATATCCAATTGAAAAAATCAAGCTAATAGATGATTATGATGCTGTAGATGAAAAATCTATGTCTGATAATAATACCTCATCATTTTGTTATAGAACTATAGCTGGTACAAATGTAGTTTCAAATCATGGTAAAGGACGTGCTATAGATATAAATCCATTACAAAATCCTCAAGTTTCTGGAGATAATGTTAGCCCTAAAGTAAGTACAGTCTATGCTGATAGGTCTACTGTAAAATTTGGAATGATAAAAAAAGGTGATGATTGTTATAATGCTTTTGTAGGCAGAGGTTGGAGTTGGGGTGGATATTGGAAAAACCCAGATTATCAACATTTTGAAAAATAATAGATTAGAAATAAAGGTGAATTATATGAATTTAATGACATTGGAAAACATAAGTAAAAGTTATTCTGAAAAAAAATTACTTGAAAATATATCTCTTGGAATAAATGAAGGTGAAAAAATAGGACTTATTGGTGTAAATGGTACTGGTAAATCTACTTTGCTTAAAATTATTGCAGGAGTTGAGGAAAGCGAAACTGGTAATATAATAAAAACTAATGGTATTAGAATAGAATATCTACCTCAAAACCCAACTTATAATGAAAATTCAACTGTACTTGAACAAGTATTTAATGGGACTTCAGAAGAATTAAAGCTACTTGGTGAATATCAAGAAATTCTAGAAAAACTTAATTCAAACTTTACAGATGAATTAAATAAAAAATTATTATCAATACACGAAAGAATAGATGCCTTAAACCTTTGGGATTTAGAAAGTGAAGCTAAATCAGTGCTTACAAAGCTTGGTATAAATGACTTCAATCAAAAAATAGAAGAACTTTCTGGTGGACAAAGAAAAAGAGTTTCTTTAGCATCAGCTCTTATTACACCTTGTGAGCTTTTAATACTAGATGAACCTACAAACCACTTGGATAATGATACTATAGATTGGCTTGAAGAATATCTTAATTCAAGAAAAGGTTCATTGCTTATGATAACTCATGATAGATATTTTTTAGACCGTGTTACAAATAGAATTATTGAACTGGATAAAGGCAGATTATTTAGTTATGATGGTAATTATTCAATATTTTTAGAAAAGAAAATGGAAAGACTTTCATTAGAAGCAAGTATTGAAGATAAACGACAAAACTTAATTAGAACAGAACTTGCTTGGGTTAGACGAGGAGCTCAAGCTCGTAGTACAAAACAAAAAGCTCGTTTACAAAGATTTGATGAACTAATAAATAGAGAAGCTTTCAAACCTAATGAAAATCTCGATATATCCGTTGCATCAAGTAGACTTGGAAATAAAATAATAGAAATACACAATGTATCCAAATCATTTGAAGGAAATACTGTTATAGATAATTTAGAATATACCTTAGCTCGTACAGATAGAATTGGTATAATAGGTAAAAATGGTATGGGTAAATCAACACTTATAAACATAATTGATGGAAAAATAGAACCTGATAGTGGATATATTTCAATTGGAGAAACTGTTAAAATAGGTTGTTTTTCCCAAGATGACTCTCATATGGATATTAATATGAGAGCTATAGACTATGTAAAAGAAGCTAGTGACTATATAGAAACATCAGATGGAACTAGAATTACAGCTTCTCAAATGTGTGAAAGATTTCTTTTTAATGGTACTATGCAGTATACTCTGATAGGAAAATTATCTGGTGGTGAAAGAAGAAGATTACATCTTCTTAGAATCCTTATGCTGGCTCCTAATGTACTTCTTCTTGATGAGCCTACAAATGATTTAGATATTGAAACGCTTAAAATATTAGAAGAATATCTCGACGAATTTAGAGGTGTGGTAGTTACAGTATCACATGATAGATATTTCTTAGATAGAATTTGTAATAAAATATTTGCATATGAAGGCAATGGAAAAATTCATATCTATACAGGTAATTACAGTGATTATCTTATTTATAGAGAGGTTCAAGGAATTGAGTTTGAAGAATCTAAAAAGGAATCAGTTAAAAAATATGACTCCACTATCTCAAAAAAAGAAAAACCTAAAAATGATAAAAAACTTAAGTTTTCATATAATGAACAAAGAGAGTTTGAGAATATTGACTCCGACATAGAAAAACTTGAATCTAAAATTTCAACACTTGAGGAAAGTACTTCAAAATTTGCAACCGACTTTACTAAACTTCAAGAAATTTTGGATGAGAAATCGAAGCTAGAAAAAGAACTTGAATATAAATATGAAAGATGGGAATATCTAAATAACTTAGCTGATGAAATAGCTAATAATAAATAATATTAACGTAATCTTTAGTTTAATAATTTTTACTTTAAATCTACAAATTCTAAACATCTTAAAGAGATTGTCTCAAAATGAACTTTTTCAGTTCATGAGACACTCTTTTTTGTATTAAATCAAATATATGTTAATCATTTTAACAAAAAGAGGCTTTTCTCTATTTTGAGACAGCCTCTTTTATAATTATCTTCTAACTTTTACGTACTGAGATATCTTACAATAATTTTTCTTATATCTATATATCCAGCCTTTCAATATAGTGACAATTAACTTCAATATGATTTAAAAAAACTAACAATCTTTCATAAAGTGGATGAGATTCTTCTCCGTATTTAGCTTCTAAGTTCTCACCTATTTTTCTAACAGTCTTTTGACCATCGATTTGTAAAAACACGAAACTAGAATATTCATCTAGTTCTATTTTTTTATATTTAGGTATTCTAGCTTTTAACTTTCTAAAAAACCTTTGAATCTTGTGGTCCTGTTTTTCAAGTATAGTAACAACACTATTTTCATCCACTTCATACTCAAGTCCATTAGTGATTTTAAATACAATATCTAAAACATCATTACTCTTGCTCATTATTTTTTACTTTAGATAAAATAATAGGTAATATTGTAAGTATAACTAAAACTAATAGTAAAGCAATTGCCATTGAATTTGTTGCAGCAAATCCACTTGGTACTTTTGGAGTTATAACTTTAGTTACTTGTAATATTATACCTATTAAACCAATGATAGAACCACCAGCAACAAGACCAGAAGATAAACTTACACCATTAGAAACTTTAACTTCTTTTTCTTTTTCAGTTTTAGATGCTAATTCAACAAATAAACGAATTAATGCTCCAACTAATATTATAGAAGTAGTTGCAATTGGTAAATAGAATCCTATAGCTATAGTCATTATTGGTAATTTTAACGCATATAAAACAATTGCCATAAATACACCAACAATAATCATAACCCAAGGTAAACTACCTGACATAATACCAGAAGTTAATGTTGACATCAAGTTTGCTTGTGGTAATGCAAATTGTACATTATCACCAGTTGCTCTAAGTTGGTCAGAAAGTAATAAAATTACTCCTACAACAACTATAACACCAACTATACTTGCAATTGTAAAGTAACGTTGCATTTCATTTTTGCTACCACCAATGATGTAAGTTACTTTTTGAGATTGAGTATAACCTCCAGCTATAGCAATAGCAACAACTATAAATGAACCAAATAAAAGCAATGATTTATTAGATTCTAAATCAGTCCAACCCATTATAACAAATACTAATGTTACAATAACTAGAGAAGCTATAGTCATACCAGAAACTGGAAGATTTGATGTTCCTATTGTTCCTGTTAAACGACCAGCTACTATGACAAATAATAAAGATAATAAAAGAGATATGATAGCTCCAATAATTGCCATAGCAATATTACCAGAAATTAAAAACGCTGCTAAAAATCCAACTACTACTCCACCTAATAAAAGTATCATTTGTATAGATGAACCTTCTTCTCCTTCTCCAGTACTTGATTTAGCCTTAAGTGTTTCTTTTATAGAAGCGATTATAGTTGGTATAAGTTTTATTGCACCAATGATACCTCCACAAAGCATCATACCAGCACCTATATATTTTACATAACTACTAGATATAGCTCCAACATCCATTTGGTTAAGAGGCATTGCAGGGTTATTCCATACCATAGCTCCATCTTTAGCCATGTCTGTAAAATATCCTATTAAAGGAGCGATACCAAAGTTTGATAAAATACTTCCTGCAAACATTGTTAAAGAAACTTCAATCCCTACTATAAATCCAATTCCTAAAAGTAGAGGATTTACTTCAATATCAAATTTCCATTTGTAGAATTTGCTTCCTACAAGACTCATTACATTGTTTGCTACATTTAAGAATGAACCAGTTAATACAGTAATAAATCCACTTATTATAAATCCAATTCCCATGTACTTAATTGAATCTCCACCAGCCTCTGAAGCAACAAGTGTCTCAGATATAGCCATTGATTCTGGGTACATAAGTTTACCATGTTCTTCAACTATTAGATAGTTGTGAACTATAGAAGCAATTCCTATACCAAATAAAACTCCACCAACTCCAACAGCTAAGCCTTCTAAGAATGTAATTTGGCTTCCTATCAATATAACTGCTGGTAATACGAAAATAAATCCACTTGCAACAGATTCTCCACCACTTGACATACCTTGGATTAAGTTCTTCCCAAGAATACCCTTTTGACGAGCAAATGCTCCAACAAAGGCAGAACCTATTATAGCTCCTGGAATACCCGCGGCAACTGTAAGACCGGCTTTCATTCCAGAGTAAGTTGTAGATGCGGCAAAAATTGCAGCTAAAATAATACCTATAATCAGCACAGCTACATTTCCACCGGTTCTGGACTTATCTGTGATGTATGGAACGTAATCTTTTCCACTAACTTCACCATAAGCACCTTTAGGTAATTTTTTGTTCATAAAATTTTCACCCCTTTTCAATTTGTATATATTATAACATATATACATATAAAACTTAACTTTTTATTATTTTACAAATAGCGAGCTAAAACTACTAAAATTTAACCCTATATTATTAATTTCTAATTTTAGAAATTTTTATGCTAATTTTCTCTTTATTTTTCAATTGTACTAAAAATTATTAAGATATAAAATAAAAAAAATTTTTAATGTAAAATTAATTTTATTAAAAAAGCACTTTAGAACACAGAAAAGTATAAAAAATACAATAATCATTCTTATAAATAAATTTTCATCACAGTAAATATATGCAGAAAAGTCTTTTTTTTATGTTAATTGATTTTTTCAGAAAAATAAGTGTCATAAAGAAATATCTGAAATCACTTTACAACACCTGTCATAATAAAAAATCACTCTGGTAGTGCTTTTTTATTTACTTTTCCGATTGGTGTAACTGGTATTTTATCTATCCTCATTATTATTGTTGGAATCATATATGGAGGTAGATGCTCATTTAAATATTCTCTAATAGTTCCTTCATTTATCTTATCGTTATCCTCCTCATCAATCACATAGTATGCACATATATACATATCTCCATCATCATTTATTCTTGATATACAAACAACACTTTTAATTTCTGCAATATTGTTTATTATATTTTCAATCTCATATAGCTCTATCCTAAACTCATCAATTTTTACTTGATTATCCATCCTACCAATATAATCTAAATTTCCATCATCTAGCCATCTTACTAAATCACCAGTTCTATACATTAATTTATTATGTTCACAAGTTTTGTAAGGATTATCTACAAATACTTGCTCTGTTAGCCCTTTTTTATTTAAATATCCTCTTGATATTTGAATTCCTGATAAGCATAACTCTCCTGGAACTCCAATTGGACATAGTTTATTCTTTTTATCTAATACATATGCATAAGTATTAAATATAGGTTTTCCTATTGGTATTTTTCCATATTCTCTGTCCACATAAAAAGAAGTCGATACAACAGTAAATTCTGTTGGTCCATACTCATTATATAGCTTATAATTACGCTTTTTATATCCTTTTAATCTTTCTCCTCCAGTCTGTACAATTCTAAGCGAACTATTGTTACAATTTTGTATAAATAGCCTTGCAAACGCTGTTGGTAATGCTAGTATAGTTATGTCATTTTCCTCACAATATTCATTTACTGTATACTCATCAAATTTAGCTTCTTCAGGCATAATATCTAT
Source organism: Clostridioides sp. ES-S-0054-01 (assembly GCA_021561035.1). Lineage (NCBI taxonomy): Bacteria > Bacillati > Bacillota > Clostridia > Peptostreptococcales > Peptostreptococcaceae > Clostridioides > Clostridioides sp. ES-S-0054-01. Next base: position 1,398,749 of record CP067346.1, on the reverse strand, counting down.
TGACGCACCTATAAGTAAATAAGGGAATAGTTGTTTCATCACAGCGTCAAAGCTGAAACTTAAGTATATACCGCATATATCCTCTTCTGTAGCATTTATAGATTTTACGCTATAGTAACACATATTTACTAAACTCTTATGCTCTATAGCTATAGTCTTTGGTCTACCAGTTGACCCTGATGTAGATATGGTATATGCACAATTTGATGATGTTATTTTTTCAGTTAATTCATATTCAAGCTTAAACATTTCTTCATTATTTATATCAAGTACTATTGTGTTCTCATTTACAACCTTACTTCTAAGTTCATCTGTAGTTATTACTACTTTTGCATTACTATCTTCAAGAAGATAATTCAGTCTTTCTTCTGGGTTATTTGTGTCTATCGGAAAAAATGCTCCCCCTGATTTCATAATCCCTATAGCTGTAATGATTATATTAATATCTCTTGGTAACATTACAGCCACTATATCTTCACTTTCTACTCCTATATGATTTAAATAACCTGCAAGTTTATCAGTTAGCTCATCCAATTCTTTATATGTTAAATTTCTATTTTCATCTCTAGCAGCTACATTACTAGGTGTTACCTTAGCTTGTTTTCTAAATAAATCAACATAACTTTTGTCATATGGCACTTCATATTGATTATCATTAAAATCTTCTAATAATACTTTTTCTTCCTTCTTACATACAAATTCTAAATCTTCTATTAAAATATCGTTATCTCTTATTATTTGCTCTATTAGATAGTCAAACTGATTTAGAATTCTTCTAATGGTCTCTCTTTTGTATATAGATGGCTTATACTTTATTTTTATTTTAAGTGCTCTTTTAGTGTATACTATTACAGATAAATCATAACCTTTTTTTTCTATGTCATAGTCATATGATAAATCAAAACTTTTAGCTATAAATATTGTATTTATAAGTTTAGTATTCAGATGGTTTTTATTCTCTATATCTGATAACAAATAATATCCATATTCTAAAGACCTACTCCATTGTCTTTTTAACTTCCTTACAACATCTATAAATTTTTCACTTTGTCTAACCTTAACTCTTATTGGAATTATATTCATTGTCTTACCAAAAACCACATCATCCTCATATATATACTTTTGAAGTATAAGACCATATATAGTTTCTATGATAGAGTTTATGCTAATATTATTCATTTTAGAATACTGAATCAATCTTTCATGTTTCTCAATATTCATCTTAAAAACTTCATCTACTACTTCATCAGAACAATCTTTATAAAAAAAATCATTTGGAATTTTTGCTATATTCGTATAATCATCTAACAAATCCATCCAATAATTCATAGCTCGTTCTAAATTAACTTCATACATATCAAAATTCCCCCTTACTATTAAGTCTACAGAAAAAAATTCTTTTGGAATTTTATTTTTTGCAATATATAAATATACTAATAATACATATGCAAGCTCTAAAAACATGAGCTTGCATAAAATTATATCTATTATTACTATTAAATTCGTAATATTTACAATGTTTAAAATATATTATAACACATATATGATTTTATTTTTCTACATTTATATAATATATAAATTACAAATAGTTATTTAATTAATATATAACAATACCTTTTGGAATATGATATATTATATTGATTAAAATTTTATAAGATAAGTTATATTTATAGAAAGGAGCCATATAAATGAATATTTATGCTCATAGGGGTTTTAGTGGAAAATATCCAGAAAACACTATTCTAGCTTTTAAAAAATGTTTAGATATGGACATATATGGGATAGAACTTGATGTTCACAGGACTAAGGATGGAAAAATTGTAGTTATTCATGATGAAAAAATCGATAGAACTTTTAATGGACATGGATTTGTAAAAGACTTGACTTTAAGAAAATTAAAGACTTTAAATTCATCTTTTGAGGGATATCAAGATAATAAAGAATGTAAAATTCCAACTCTAGAAGAAGTATTAACTTTAATCTTACCTACAGACCTTGTTTTGAATATAGAACTAAAAACTGACAAAGTAAACTATCCTAATATAGAAAAAGATGTTTTAGAACTTATTTTAAAATACAATGTAAAAAATAGAGTTCTTATATCTAGTTTCAATAGCAATAGTTTAAAAAACTTTCATAAATTAGACCCTAGTGTAAAAACAGGATTATTGTGTTATTTACCTATAAACAATGTAGTTAATTTTGCTAAATTTCTAGGTAATAGTTATCTTCATCCACCTCTAATTTTAGTAAATGAATCTCTAATTGAACTTTGTCACAAAAACCTACTTGATGTTAATGTATATACTGTAAATGAAGAGGATGATATACTACACTGTCTAAAGCTCAATGTAGATGGTATTTTTACCAACTATCCAGATATAGCTTCAAATTTTTTACAATCCAAACAATATAGCTAACTACACAATAGTTTGTACTCCTTGACTTTTATATTATTAATATGTACAATTTTATTAAATTTAGCTTGGAGGTATAACTATGGATAACTTATTAAATGAACTTGAAGCTTTAAAAAGTAATTTAAATAATCTACCTACAGAAAAAATAGAAAATTATGATTTGGATAAAACTGCTTTGTTTATAATTGATGTTAATAATGGTTTTGCAAGACAAGGAGCTTTATACTCTCCTAGAGTAGAGTCTTTAATAAAGCCAATCGAAATGTTTACAAAAAAAATATCAAATAAATTAAATAGAGTAATAGCATTTACTGATTCTCATACTCCTAAGTCTATAGAACTTTTGAGTTATCCTGTTCACTGTTTGGAAAATGATGTAGAAAGTGAATTAGTTGATGAGCTTAAATCAATAGAGAATCTACAAATTCTTCCTAAAAATTCTACTAATGGATTTTTTGCATTAGAAAATTTGGATTTTGATGATATAGACAATATAATTATAGTTGGTGATTGCACAGACATATGTATATATCAATTTGCAATAACTCTAAAATCCTATTTTAATCAACACAATGTTGAAAAAAATATAGTTGTACCTATGAATTTAGTAGATACTTATGATATACCTAATGTTCATCCTGCGGATATTTTAAACTTAGTATTCTTTAACAGTATGATTCAAAATGGAATTAACGTATTAAAAGAGATTCATTAATAATCCAATACTTTATATCCTATATAATCTAATTATCAAATAATCTATTTTTAATAAAAAGTCTAATAGAAAAATACAGTTTTAACTAAAATATTATAATTTACAACTACTATTTATTATAACTAATCTTTATAATATAAAAAATCGCAGTTTAGATATTCTTTACATGTTTTTGTAAGGAAAAATAAATTGCGATTTTTATTTTTAAGTAATACCACTAATCGATACTACTTCAGTAATTAAATATATTTTTTAATAGTCATACTTATTTGTAGTTTCACACATTACTACCTTTATTTTTTTATTAAACATATTCTTATATTCTAATAAAAACTCATTTAGTTCTGAGTCCATAAGATTTATTTTTTTATCACTACAAAGCATTATCTTTTCTTGGTCTATTATTACATTAATATCATTCAAATCATTTTTTAAGAATGTTGTTATGCAACTCTTTGGCTGAATTTTTTCACCATATTTCTCATAAAATCCTGCACTCTTCTTAAATGACTCTAAATCTTCTGTAGATACTTTGCTGGAAGTATTATTACTCATAAAACCTGCTGCAGAAGGGTCGATTCCAAAGTTTCTAAGTTGTTTTTCTACTTCTTCAGTGTCCATACCATATCTCTCCATAAATTGCTTTTGTATTTTCATAAATTTTTCTTGAGATATGTTGTTATCTCTCATATAATCAAATATTTTTCTTGAAAACTCAGCCATAGACATCTTTCCATCCATAACAGAAAAATATAAGTTATATATGTATTGCTCAAATTTATCTACATCAGAATCTTTAACTTTGTTCTTTAGTTCGTTAAAGTCTATTATTCTATCATCAGACATTTTTCATCCTCCTAGCTAAATTTTTACTTGTATAAGATTATACCATATTTCTATTATATTTATATACACACTATTTTTTTAATTTAACGATTTTTTCTGTAGCATCTAATTCGCACATTCTACCCAAAGGAATAGTTATCATTGGGATACAATGTCCCGATTGAAGATTATATATAGAAGGTTTATTGACCTTCTTTGCAAATTCCATTAGTAGTTCTATTAAGTCATTTTCTTCTATGCAATCTTTAAAATCTCCAAAAATTATACCATTACATTCCTCAAGTTTTCCTGAAGAATATAGTTGTGTTAACATTCTATCCAGTTTATATTGAGATTCTCCAATTTCCTCAATAAACAGAATTTTATCTTTTGCATCTATTTCATACTTTGTTCCCATTGTGGCAATTATTAAGGATAAATTTCCTCCCATTATTATTCCCTCTGCTTTACCTTCACATACAGTATAAATCTTTTCTTCTTTTGGATTTTCTAAATATAAGTAATCTTTAAATTCTAAGGCATTTACCAATGATTTATAGGTAAATTCATCCCATTTACCTACATTTGCTGCCATTATTCCATGATATGGTAAAATGCCACAATTTTTATAGAAAGCTAAATTTAAACCTGTTATATCAGAAAAACCTATAAATGATTTTGGATTTTGCTTTATTATATCATAATTTATTTTATCTAATATTCTTGTTGTTCCATAACCTCCTCTTAAACACATAATCATATCTACATCTTTATCTAAAAACATATCTTCTATATCCCTTGCTCTAATATCATCATTACCAGCTAAATAACCTTTATAATTTAAACTACAACTTTCAGAAAACTTAACTTCATAACCATAACTTTCTAAATTAAACTTTATTTCCTCCAAACTTGTATTTCTTAATGGCCCAGATGGCGCAATTATTCCTAACATTTAAACACCTCTTCTTCTAAAATGATATATTCTTCTCAATACTAAATATCTCTAATATAATTATAAGATATTTTATTTGTACTTGATACATAATAATGATTTACATAAAATAATATAATTAATGAAGAAAAATAAATTTTTAATATAGTTAGGATGTGTTTTATGCTTAATATAAGAACTCTTTGTCATGAGATAAATGATTGGGTTATAAATATAAGAAGAGATTTACATAAGACTCCAGAACTTGGATTAGAAGAATTTCAAACTAAGAAAAAAATTATTAAATACTTAAATGAAATAGGTATAAATTATATTGAATATAAGAATCATACAGGGATAACTGCATACATTAACGTGAATCCAAACTTTGAAACAGTTGCTATAAGAGCTGATATAGACGCCTTGCCTATAACAGAAGAACTTAATTCTTCTTACAAATCTATTAATCTTGGTAAAATGCATGCATGTGGTCATGATGCACACACTGCTATTTTACTTGGTGCTTGTAATATACTATTTAAATTAAAGGATTACTTAAATGTAAATGTAAAATTCTTTTTTCAACCTGCTGAAGAAACTATTGGTGGCGCTCAACTTATGATAGAGGATGGATGTCTGGAAAACCCAAATGTAAAATATATATTTGGACTTCATGTAAATCCCAATATCAACAAAAATCTAATTGAATTAAAATACAACACTCTAAATGCTTCCACTGATACACTTCAATTAACTGTACATGGTTCAAAATGTCATGGAGCTTATCCACATCAAGGTATTGATGCTATCGTTATATCTGCTCACATTATAACAGCTCTACAGACAATCGTTAGTCGCAACACAAACCCTACTGATTCTGTGGTTATTTCTCTAGGAAAGATTGAAGGTGGAATCAAGGAAAATATAGTTTGTGACAAAGTGGTTATAAGGGGTACTTTGAGAACCTTGACTCCTGAAACTAGAGAGTTTTCAAAAAAACGAATTAGAGAAATTTGTGATTTTACTTGTAAAACATTTGGAGGAAGTATTTCTGTTGAAATTGAGGAAGGTTATCCAGCTCTTATCAATTCAAACCATCTAGTAGATTACGTCAAACAAAATGCTGTAGAATTGTTTGGAGAAGAAAATATTATCCTTAAAGACTCACCTACTCTTGGGGCTGAAGACTTTTCGTATTTTCTAAGACATTGTGAAGGAGCTTTTTACCACCTTGGTTGTGCAAATCGTGAAAAAAACATTACTTCCCCTTTGCATACCTCTACTTTTGATATTGACGAAGATTGTCTTATTGCTGGTGTCATGCTTCATGTAAAAAATGTATTATCATTCTAACTATTAATATTTTTATTTATTATTTTTATATTGACCCTCACATGATGTCATGTTATACACTAAAATTATAAATGATAAATTAAATAGTTGGAGGTAATATTATGAAAGAAATATTAATAAATCCTATAGGTAAAATACGTATTCAAGGCGAAGAGGTCTTTATTAAATTAGACAAAAAGTATGTACCTGCATTAAATGAACTCGACGATTTCAGTCATTTAAATGTATTTTGGTGGGCTGATGGGTTTGATAATCCTGAACTAAGAAGTATTTTAGAAACCCCAAAACCTTATAAAAGTGGACCAGATGTTATAGGAATATTTGCAACAAGGTCACCTATAAGACCCAATCCAATAGCATTGACTGCTGTACAAATTATCAATATCGACCATGAAAATGGTATAATAAAAATACCATATATTGATGCTAATGATAATAGTCCTGTTATTGACTTAAAGCCATATACTCCGAGCGTTGATAGGGTTGAAAATCCGTCAGTTCCTAAATGGTGTAGTCACTGGCCTAAGAGTGTAGAAAAATCAGGAGAATTTAATTGGGAAGATGAAATTGAATTTTAAATTACTTTTTTCTTGATTTCATTAACTTGTTTTCCACATTTATTTTATTTACACTTACCAAGATTTTATGTCACATATACATATAATATTAGGCTGTATTATATAATACAGCCTAGTATTATATAATAAATTTCTATTTTTCCCTTAAATCATTCACATTCTTTCTAAGCTACATAAGATTTTTCTATTATTTCTTTTTGAGTTTAATTTAGCATTATGTTGAGGAAAAAACATTTCATACATTTTTAATAAATTAAATTTTTCTTTTATTCTACGATTTTATAATAATCAATTTAACTTAAAAATAATACCTAACTATTTTAACTATGTTAAACTAGCAAATGTAACCACTTATATGTTACAATTTTATATAAACATCAGATATAAAAAACTATATAAATAAATGACACATGGTGTTATATTTTTTAATACCAATTTAGTTATTTTTCAGTTACAGATTTAATAATAATTAATAGTAAGACATAATATTTTTATGCCCTTTATTGATTATGTATTTTCTGTTATCTGTTATTATCATCAATAATAAACATAAGGGGGTATATATTATGAAATTGTATTTAAGTGCTGATATAGAAGGTACTTGTGGTATTGTAAATTGGGATGAGACAAAACTTGAATGTGAATTTTCACAACACTATAGAACACAAATGAGTAAAGAGATAACAGCAGCATGTGATGGAGCTACTCAATCTGGTGTACATGAAATACTTGTTAAAGATGCACATGACAGTGGTAGAAATATTAATCCAAATATTTTACCTGAAAACGTCAAAATACTTAGAGGATGGACCAAAGACCCACTAGTTATGATGGCTGGAATTGATGAAAGCTTTGATGCATGTATATTCACTGGCTATCACTCTGGAGCTACTTGTAATGGTAATCCACTTTCTCATACTATGGATATTGATTATGACTATTTTAAAATAAATGATGAAATAGCATCTGAATTTACTATAAATGCTTATATTGCTGCATATTATAATGTTCCTGTAGCATTTTTAAGTGGAGATGAAATGCTTTGTGAGAGTGCAAAAAAACTAAATCCAAATATAGTCACTGTTCCTGTGTCAAAAGGAATTGGAAATGGTTCAATTTCAATCCATCCAAACCTTGCACTAAAAAAAATTGAAAAAGGTGTCAAAAAAGCTTTATCTGGAGATTTATCTAGGCACTTAATAAAATTGCCAGATAAATTTAAGATAGAAATAAAATTTAGAGAACATTATAAAGCTTTTAAGGCCTCTTTTTATCCAAATATGAAAAAAATAGATTCTCAAACAGTGCTATTTGAAACAGAGGACTATTATGAATTTTTAAGAATGTTATTATTTATATAAATTTCATATCATAAATTAAGGAGTTGATTAAGATAAGTAATAAAAGAAGGATTCCTTTAGGCGAATTTATTTCTGTATTTTTATTTTTTGCTGTTTTTTTTGGTATAACTTTTTGTATTTTCACGGTTATAGGAATTGGCTTCTTATCATTCTTAGGATTTGAATATAAATCTCTTGGAGCTGTATTAATTTTCTTTTTAATATATTTTTGTATAACCACTCCAATTGATTTTCTATGCACTACTATTTTAGATATATTCAGATATGTAAACAAATTACCATACTCAATATATAAACTTTGCGAATTTATAATTGATTTTATACTAACTTTTCTAGCTATGAACATAATTGATACCTTTATGGATTCAGTAACGATTCCTTTAAGTACAGAAATCTTATTCACTTTACTTTCTTATCTTTTATCAGAATGTATGGATTTTTTTGATAGGGATAAGAAAAAACCTTAATAAAAAAGATAGATTCCTTAATAGAACACATATTTTCGTATTTCTATTATTTAATCTATCTTTATTTTATTTGATAAATTTTTATTAATTAAAATATAGTTTCTTCTATATCCTTAGTCATTTGCTTAGCACTATCAAAAAATTCTTCTATATACACTACTTCATCACTGACCCTAGAATATTCTGCTGCAAATGCCATTACATGACTTTGTATAGCTTCTTTTGCTGCTACTCTACCCTTTTCTAGTTCTTTATTTGAAACTAATTTAATAAATTCAGCTATAAGATTTCTATCATATTCCTCTACCATATTCTGTTGATTGGATGGATTTATAACTATTTCTTCATTTTTTCCAAATTCTTTAATTCTTATCTCATTCTTATTTAAATCTCCACCAACTTCACCATGACTAAACATTAACTTTATGGTTCTTCCATTTTCTTTAGTAAATGCACATAAATTAAAAGTAGCTGTCACTCCATTTTCAAACTGTAGTATATTTACCATATTATCTACAACATTATTATCACATCTGTAAACACATCTTCCATATGGACTTGTCTTGAGTATATTTAATAGATTCTCTTCAGTTGGATTTATATGAACAGCTCTATTTATACTTCTATCTTTTTCTAAATAAATTCTCTTTGCTGAATATGGACATTTTTTTTCAACTAAACACTGAAGACAATTTTGTGCCATCTCTCCACTAGCATTTTGGTTATTAAGATGCTTTAAGCTTCCAAATGCAGATATCTTTTTACATCTACTTCCTACTAAATATAACAAAATATCCATGTCATGACAACTCTTTGCTAAAATTAAAGGGCTGGTTTCATTGCTATTTCTCCAATTCCCTCTAGTAAAGCTATGTGCAAAATGCCAATATCCTATATTTTCATTATATTGTATACTAACTAGCTCTCCTAATTTTTTGCTTTCTACAATTTCTTTTAATTTATTATAAAATGGAGAATATCTCAGTACATGGCAAATCATAAAAATCTTATCTTTATACTTATCACACAGGTCATTTATATGTACCAAACCATCTAAACTGTTAGACATTGGCTTTTCTAATAATATATGATAACCTTTTTCAAGAGCTAATTTTGCTACATCATAATGTCTATCATCATTTGTAGCTATTATGACTGCATCTGCCATCTTGTCCTGTTTAAAAAAGTCTTCTAAAGTTTCAAATACCTTTTTACTATCTAGGTTATATTTTTGTGTAAATAATTCTCGTCTTCCTTTTTTAGGTTCTGCTACAGCAACTATTTCACATACATCAGAATTTTTATAAATATATGGAGCATATGCATATGTTCCTCTATTACCTGCTCCAATCACAGCAACTTTCACTTTTTCCATACTTTAATTTATCCCCTTTATATTATTTATACTATTATATTATAGTCTATTTTTATAGACATTTGGATATTTTTAATAAAAGAAACAGCAGTTATAATTTTTCAATTTTAACTGCTGTTATAAGTCAATACATCAAACATTTTCAACTCAATCTTCTTTAATTTTAATAAAAAACCTTAAATCGTCAATATAAATTATAAAAAGACTTTTATTTAGCTTACTTCTTCTTTTCTTTATCTAGTTTATCTAATTTCTTATTGTATAAAAACATATAAAATGCCGCCGAAAATACTATTAAATATCCAACAACACTTAACATATCTGGATAAACATTAAATAAGAATATACTTAAAATTGCCGAAAATATTATATTACTATAATCAAATATAGAAATTTCCTTAGCAGGTGCATACTTATATGCTAGAGTTATTCCAAATTGACCTAGACTTGCAAATACTCCACCTAGTAATAGATATATAAGTTGCATAAAAGTCATTGGTTCATATACTGCAAAAGCAATTGGTCCTACAGTAACTAATGAAAAAACCGAAAAGAAAAATACGATTGTATAGTAATCTTCTCTGTCTCCAAGAACTCTCAAACAAGTATATGCCATTGCTGCAAATATAGCTCCTGCAACTCCTCCAAGATAAGGAATTACTTCTACACTAAATGTTGGTTTTATTATGAATAAAGCTCCTATAAAAGCAATTATAATAGCTCCTATCTGTTTTACATTTATTTTTTCTTTTAGAGCAATTGCACAAAATATAACTACAAGAAAGGGGCTCATTTTATTTAGCATGTTTGCGTCTGAGAGCATCAACCTATCAATTGCATAATAATTAAATATTACTCCTAGAGTTCCAAAGATTGACCTATATAAAAGTACTTTTAAATTTTCTTTTTTACCAGTTAGACTACCTTTGTGTTTTACGATAAGCCAAAAAGCTATTACAGCTGATACCAGATTTCTAAAGAACACTTTTTGAAAACTTGGTAAATCTCCAGCTAGTTTTACAAATGCAGACATCATTGCAAAGCCAAGAGCTGATGCTATTATAAACATTATACCCTTTATTCGATTTGATTTGATTGTACTACTCATACTTACCTCTTTTCTATATAAACATATAAAGCCATATTAATTAAAGACTTCGACTCATACATTAAATAATAATTATCTAAATATTCCAATTTATACTATAATTAAAATTGTAATTTATGTCAAGTAACTAATAAATCTTTTCAATTAATAACAATAATAATTATAGTTAAAAAGTTATATGTTTTTATGGATTATTATCAAAATATATAATATAATTTTATATAGTATAGACTTTTTTTAATTTATTATTTAGATTTTTAATAGATTTTTTAATTATGGAGGTATTTAAAACATGGAAATAAAAAGATATGAAGGAACTGGAAGAATGAGCAGAGCTGTAGTTCATAACAATACAGTCTATTTATGTGGACAAACTCATGCTGAAGGCGGAATAATTGAACAAACTACTGAAGTTTTAGCTAAAATAGAAGATTTATTAAACAAATATGGTTCAGATAAACAACATTTACTATCTGTCACTATTTATTTAAGAGACATGAAAGATTTTGAAGCTATGAACTCTGTTTGGGATGCTTGGGTTGAAAAAGGATTTGAGCCTGCTAGAGCTTGTGTTGAAGCTAGACTTGCTAGAGAGCATTTATTGGTTGAAATGAGCGTTGTTGCAGCTACAAAATAATTAATTTAACTTATATAGAGGGTGTCTCAAAATGAACTTTTTAGTTCATGAGGCACTCTTTTTTGTATGAAATCAAATATATTTTCATCATTTCACCAATGAAAAAGAGACTTATCTCTATTTTGAGATAGCCTCCTTACTATTTAATCTATACAAACTTGCTTATTCTCTATTGGCAATATCAATTTAGATGGATATTTACCTCCATGGTAAATTGTATTCTTTGCTTCTATATACTCAATACTATTATACCCCTCTATTGTGTTACTATTTTGGAAAATAAAATTTTTAGCACTAGATGTTATATCTAGCCTAATTTTATGACCAGCTTTAAATGTATTTGATATTTTTGAGGTTATAATTGTAAACTTATAAATCTCTCCTTCTTCCATAAGCTCTGACTTATAAAAACCATTTCTAAATCTAGCACTAAGTATACCATCAGCTAATTTAATTGAATTTCCATCTAAATCTACATCCATAATTTTTATAACCCAGTCAGTATCTCTAGCAGAACTTGATGCAAAAAACTCTAACTTTATATCACCTGTTATAGTGAATTCTTCACTAAAAGCATCTGATGTATAACACAACATGTCACTTCTTTTTTCTAAATCCTTGTAGTTATTTGGAACTCCAACTTCATTTTCTGACATATCAATTAGCTGTATTGATGGGTCTTTTGGATTATATATATAACTATCACACTTTTCTTCTAAACCCTTATCAAATATTAATCTCCCATTTCCCAAAGATGTGTTAGCATTTCCATCACTTATTAAATACATACTCTTATCTATCTTGTTTGTTATCGGCCAATTTTCTTCTGTCTTCCACTTGTTAGAACCTACAGAGTAATACTCTATTGGAGCAGTCGTATCTATGTTATTTTCTATGCCTTTTAAGTATTTATCAAACCATAATAGATAATTATAATCTAAATCATATCTTAGCGAACTATTTCCCAAAGAAATACCATTTATATCTCTTAAAGTATTTGAATTATGCATCCACGGACCTAAAATAGCCTTTCTCTTTCCTTTTTTATAATCCTTTATAACATCTAAGGCCTCTGTAGTTCCCATACCATTATCATCATACCACCCAGATATAACCAATGCAGGTACATTTATTTTATCTTTTTGTAAGTGCCAATCCATCATATCCCAATACTCATCTTTTTCTACTCTTTTTAGCCATTCTTCCAGAAACTCAATTCTATATCCAAGCGCTTCAACAGGTATATTCTCTATTGGTCGTATGTTTAAAACATCATCCCAATCATCTCTTACCATTTTACTTCTATCAACTTTATTTTTTGATACCATAAATGCCCATGCAAGCATACCAGATACAAAAGCTCCTCCTTTTCTTGGTATATCAACAAAAGGGCTTCCTGATGTTACTATACTAACCAAAGCTTTAAGATGCTTATTACCTGAAGATGCAGCTGCCCATTGAACATAACCAAGATATGACGCTCCAAGCATTCCAACTACTCCATTTGACCATTTCTGTGATACTATCCAGTTTATAGTACTATCTCCATCTTCTCTTTCATGAATCATAGGTTCCCACTTACCTTCTGATTCATTTCTTCCTCTAACATCCTGTATTACAACAGCATATCCTCTTTGTACATATTTATAATATATTTCTTTATCATTTTCTTTTCCATATGGAGTCCTCATAAGAATTGTTGGTGCTTTTTTAGTAGAATCTATAAAATTAGGAAGATATACATCTGTAGAAAGTTTTATTCCATCTTTCATATCAATCATATAATTTCCATCAAATTTTATAGAATATATCTCTTCATTTCTATGAGTTTTCTTCCATTCTTTTAATACAGTATACTCTTCATATCCATCCATAATTAATATGGTACAAGTTTCTCTAGACAAACAGATAAAACCGACTATTTTATTATCTACAATAATTATATCTAGTGGAAACTTTTTATTTCTTTGAACCCATATGTATTCATTAAGCTTAGAGTGCTTTTCTCCTAATTTATTTGTAACTATGTCTTTATCTGAATTTACTAAACTTTTAGTATATGCATCAAAATTATCAAATAAAGACTTTAAATCTATTTTTGTAAGATTTAAATAGTATGTATTTTCTTCTCTGCTTATTGGTTTTAAGCTTTCTATTTTATTTGTAAAAGGATTCAACTTTTCAATTAATAAATCATCATCAAATATTACATTTCCACTATATAACCCAGATATATATAATTTAAACTTTACCAATTAAACTCCCCCCTATAATCCCAGAGACATCTTTATTGCATATGCCACTGATATACCTGCATAATTTCCTAATACTCCACCAATTACTCCCATGACGACTGCTACACTTACAAGTGAATTCCACTTTGCAGAAGCAGCTACTAAAGCTGAAGTAGGACCATCAGCAATTGCTCCTACTATAGATAGTATTACATATTGATACTTTATCTTTAAAAGTCTAGTTATACATAAATGGAAAACAAATGAAGCAAAAATTATGCTAAAGCAGTAAAGTGTTATGGTAAAAGTTGAGCCTAAAAACTCTTTTATATCTACCGAAAAACCTATAGTACATAAAAAGAATAATGCAACAAATAACCCTAAATCTAAATTTCCCTTTAATTTCTTTACTGGCTTTAATTGAGCAATTATAATTGAAATTGTTGTAACTAAAAGAATTCTTGCTGCACTGCTAAAACTTGAATTAAAATATCCAGCAAGTATTGTTGCAACCTCGGTAACAACAAAACCTATAGCCAACATCCAAGCGATATCTTTAATACTCCACTCTTTTGACTCCATAAATTCTTCATTTTGACAATCCTCTAATTCCGATTCTTCTACATGATATGGCCAAAGTTTTTTAAACTTCTTTGAGTTTTTTAGCATAGCAGGTAGAGCAAACATAAATATCAATGTCGGTACTCCAATTACATAATCTGCTGCATTTGCAGCAGCAAGAGTCTGCCTACTTACATTAAGACCTGTTCCAATGGCTGTAAGATTAGCACTACCTCCAGTGTATGTACCTACAAACATTCCAGCAACTTTCCATCCTTCTGATATTTTTTCTGCAAATACAAGTCCAAATAAAAACGCCATAATACTTACTGTTAATACTGCTACAAAAATTGCAATCAAAGGTTCTCTTGATAACTTCGTCATTTCTTTTAAATCAACACTCATCAACATTATAGTCATAGAAACCGGAATAGCATATGTAGAAATAGTTCCATATAACTCAGTACTTACTGGAACTACCTTTAAGTTTGAAAGTATTATTCCCATTATGATTATTGTAAGTGCTGGTCCTAAGCTTTTAATGGCTTTGTATCTTTGTAAGTAAAAACCCAATGCAATCATTGATGTCATTACAGCAAGTATGCTACCTGGATTTGAAAAAAGTGTATTCATATTTAACCTCCAATTTTATCCTTATTTTATCATAAGTTAACTTCTATTCCTAAACCTGGTTTATTGACAAGATTCATAATATCTCTATCCATTACAAATCCTCCAGATATACTTTTTGATTCTTCACAAAACATAAAACTATCAAGGTCAGCTTCTGTTATGTTCTTTTTAGATGCTATTAAATTTGCTGCTGCCGTTATACCAATTCTCGTTTCTAGCATACATCCTAACATACAATTTACTCCGCTTGCCTCAGCTATGTTGTTGATTTTTATAGCAGGATATATTCCCCCTGATTTCATCAGCTTAATATTAAATGTATCAACTGCATTCTTTTTTATAGCTTTAATTGCATCTACTGGTGAATGTAATGATTCATCTATCATAATCTTTGTGTTACTCTTATTTCTTATGTAAGCAGTTCCATCTAAGTCCCAATGTGGAAGTGCTTGTTCAATTGCATCAACATCAAATTCTTCTAATTTTTTGATAGTATTTATACTGCTATTTACGTTCCATCCTTGATTTGCATCAATTCTAATCCTTATACTATCTCCAACAGCCTCTCTAATTAACTTTACAGCCTCAATATCGTCTTCAGGATTTATTCCTGCTTTAAGTTTCAATATCCTAAAGCCTTCTTTAACTCTTTCTAAAGCTTCTCTTGCCATTTTTTCTGGTTTATCTATACTTATAGTAATATCTGTTTGAACTTTATTATCAAAACCTCCAAGAACCTTATAAACAGGCACATTCATAATCTTGCCTTTAATATCGTATAAAGCTATATCAATAGCTGCTTTTGCAGAAGTATTACCTATGATAATTCCATCCATGATTGTATGTATCATTTCAATATCCAGCGGGTCTTTCCCTATTAGTTCTTTTTTAAACATAAGTAATACTGAAAGTACATTATCCAAAACTTCACCTGTGACTGCTGCCAGAGGAGCAGCTTCACCAAATCCATAGTATCCTTCATCAGTTTCAATTTTTAAAATTATACTTTCTCCATATTCAATTACTCCAAATGAAACTACTACTGGTTTTTTTAATTTAATTCTCAGTTTTTCAAATTTGATGTCTGTTATCTTCATATAATCCTCCTCATTTTTAAAGTTATAATTTAATTTTTTAAATTTTATACTTAAAATTATATTATTACTTCAATATTTATGTCAAGGTAATTTACTGAAAATTTATTCTTTTCTAAAATCTACTCTAATAATATTACTTCAATTAGTACTCCTCCATTAAATTCTTTTTTATTATCATTTTCTTTATATTAGTTCAGCAATAATTCATTTTCATAGATTTGCATTTACTTTTAATTAATTTTTAATTCTCCAAATCTACCATGTATTCTTATTGCTACTACTTCTATGTTATGCTATAATTACTTTGTTTTAAGCGAATATTTTATATTAATTTTATTATTTGGAGGTTCTTATGCTAGGTGAAAAGATGAGAAATATAAGAAAAAGCAAGAAAAAAACATTAAGTGATGTTTCCAAACTAACTGATTTATCTATAAGTTATATCTCTCAAATAGAAAGAGATGCTATTGAACCATCCTTGTCTTCATTGAGAAAAATCGCTGAAGTTTTAGACACTCCTTTATATATGTTTATGGATGATAACAATACTGATGATTTAGTCATTAGAAAAGAAGACAGAGTTATGATGAAATTTCCAAAGAGTGAAATGTTTTACGAAATATTATCTCCAATGCCTACATCTGAGTTTACACCTTCTATTTTATTTGTAGAATTTGAACTTAAACCAGAAAGTGAAGATACTAAAAATTATATCTATCATGTATCAGAGGAAATCATGGTAGTAACAAGTGGTATGGTTGATATTTGTATGGGTGAAAAGGTAGTGAGATTAAATCCAGGTGACTCAACATTTATAAAAGCTAATGTACCACATAAAATCATCAATCCAAGCAAAGATACAATAGCTCGTGGATATGGCGTTATATCGCCTCCAATTTGGCCAATAAAATCTAAATAAACTCGATATAACATATCTACTTTTTATAGATATTACAAAAGATTTCCATATAACTTTTATTTCCAAATTGAGGTATTTATTTAGATTTAAGGTATTTATTTTGTAAAAACTTTATAAGGTATTAAGCGTACCACGAATTAACGACTTCCAGTTTGCAAGCAGTTAGTCTAACTAAAAAATAGCTATTTAACCAATCTAAACCATCTTAATCATGGTAAATAGGAAATAGCTATTTGTAAGTTATATTTTAAATTCTAATAAATATTATGTTTATTAAGATTAAATTAAACTGCTATATCGCTTAATACTTTTGCTTTGACAATCCTTATATTCTTCATACTCTTATAAATATCTTGAATCTTTTCTTCTTGTTCTCTCAGCAATCTATGTGCTTCATATATATCTACAAATTCAAATTTTACTACATCATTTGGTTTTGCTTGTGCCAACTTATACAAATCTACACTTATAACATTTCCTATCTTAGTATAACCACCACTAGTCTGTCTATCTGATAACATTATAATAGGTTTTCCATGTCCAGGTACTTGTATAGCTCCGTAAGAAATACCATCAGATATAATGTCCGCTCCATTAAGGTGCTTTATACTCTCTCCATCTAGTCTACAACCCATTCTATCTATTTCATTTGTAACTTTGTATTCATTTGATAAAAATTTTTCTACTTCATCTTTAGAAAAGGCATCATATTGAGGTCCTTTTACAATTCTTAATACCATTTCTGAACTATAATTCGGAATATATTTTGAATTTAATTTTTTATTTATTGTAAAATCTTTTTCCTGAATGAAAGTATTTATATAATCACCTTTTTTAAGTGCTCTACCTTCAAATCCACCAATCTTAGCTCTTGTATAAGTTGACTTACTTCCCATTGCAAGTGGGACGTCTATTCCACCAGCTATTGATACATATGCTCTAGCACCTGATTTTACACCTCTAAATGATAATACATCACCTGGATTTATTTGATATGACCTCCAGTTTTGAATTTCTTTTCCATTTATTCTAGCTCCTAAGTCTCCCCCAGTTACTGCTATTTGTGTATATTCATCAAATGTAATTGTAGGACCTAACATTAAAACTTCTAAGGAAGCTTCATCTTCAGAATTCCCAACTAATATATTTCCTACTCTATGTGCATACTCATCCATTGCTCCACATCCAGATACACCATATTGCCCGTATCCAACTCTACCTCTATCTTGTATTAATGTTTGGAAACCTCCCAATTCAACTTTGAACCCCATATATACCACTCCTTGTACTATAACAATATTTAAATACTTAAGTAATTTTTTTCGATTTCTATAAATTCATCTAATGTTATTGGAACAAATTTTATAAAGTCTCCAGCTCTAAGTAAAATCTGTTCTTCTCTATTTTCATCATATAACTTTAAAGGTGTCCTACCAATTATTTGCCATCCACCAGGACTATCGATAGGATATACACCAGTCTGAGAACCTGCTATTCCAACACTCCCAGCATAAATTTTGGTTCTTGGTACCTCTAATCTAGGTGTAGCTATTCTTTCATCCATACCCCCTAGATATGGAAATCCAGGAGTAAACCCTAACATATATATTAAGTACTCTCTACTTGTGTGTATTTTTATAACCTCATCTACAGTGAGATTATTGTGACTCGCAACATTTTTAATATCTATACCAAAAACCTCGTCATAACATACTGGAATCTCATGTATTTTAGGTTTTGGTAACACTATACTTTCCAAATTATCTTCTATTTTTTTCAGACTCTCAATCAAACTATCAAAATCTATTTTTAATGGATTATAACTTATCATAAGTGACCTATATGTTGGAACCATCTCTGTTACAATCCCTTTAAGACTTGATATTTCTATTGCTCTCATAAATGAAATTACTTTTTTATTTACATCTTCTGATATCTCATTTCCAAATTCAGCAACCACTGCCTTATCTCCTGATAGCAAGTATCTAGTTTCCATAAATGTCACCTCTTTTAGACTAAGCAAACAAAGTAGCTAAACTACTAAGGGAAGTTATTCCTGTATAGGCAGATATTAAAACTACTATCAATCCAAATATTAAAAGCCATGTAGGATGTTTGTAATCTCCAACAATATCTTTTCTTTTAGATGCTATAAGCATAATTCCTAATGTGATTGGAAGTATCAATCCATTTAAAGCTCCTGCTAAAATTAATAAAGTAGCTGGTTTTCCTACAAATGCCATTATAAGTGTTGATATTGCTATAAATGCTATTATGAAATATTTTTCATACTTATCTATAAAAGAATTTAGCGTCTTTAAGAAAGAAACTGATGTATAAGCAGCTCCTATAACTGATGTAATTGCAGCAGACCATAATACAAGACCAAAGAATTTATATCCTATTGCTCCTGCACTAAATTTAAATGCTGAAGCAGCTGGATTTTCTGGGTCAAGTTGAAGACCCTTTGAAACTACTGCTAATATTGCTAAAAATAAAAGAACTCTCATCATTGTTGCAACTAATATACCTAAAAGAGAAGATTTAGTTATTTCTTTTATATTTTCTTTACCTGTTATTCCACCATCTATTAATCTATGTCCTCCAGCAAAAGTTATATAACCTCCAACGCTTCCTCCAAGTAGAGTTATTATTGGGAATATCAATCCTTTTGGGTTTTCTGGTTTTACCATTTTAAAAACTGCTTCACTAACAGGAGGATGATTTGATATTGCCACATACCCAACTATAATTATCATTCCTAATGCTAAAAACTTAGTTATCTTATCTACTAGAGAATTTGAATTTTTTGACATAAATACAAATATTGCTATTAATCCACTTAATATAGTTCCCAATGTCATATTCATATTAAACATTACATTCATACCAAGTGCAGCTCCACCAACATTTCCTATGTTAAAAGCTAAGCCTCCAAGAGCCACTAGAAAAGCTACTAAATAACCTAGTCCAGGCACTATCTTATTTGCTATATCTTGACCTCTAAGACCTGATACACCAATTACTCTCCATACATTTACTTGAGCCCCAACAAAAAGAATTGTTGTAATTAAGATTACAAATGAAAAACTCGGCCCAAAATCTTGAGTAAATTGTGCTGTCTGAGTTAAAAATCCTGGTCCAATTGCTGATGTTGCCATTATAAACGCAGCCCCTATAAGTGCTCCAACATCTTTTTTATTTTTAGCTTTATCTGTAATATCTTTTGTACTCATATTTTATTTCCCCCTCATGTTATCAGCCTTATACTATGTTCTCTGATGAATAAACTTCCATATTTTCTAATGGACAAACTTCTATATTTTCTAATTTAAAACGCTTTCTTATTTCTTTAACAAACTCTATTGCTTTTGGATTATCTCCATGTACACATATAGAATCTGCTTTGATATATATAACTTCACCTGTTAAAGTCTCTACAGTTCCTTCTTTTACCATCTTAACAACTCTATCTATTGCACATTTTGTATCATGTATAACTGCTCCTTCTACACTTCTTGGAACCAAAAAACCATTATTATCATAAGCTCTATCTGCAAACACTTCATTTGCAAATCTAAGCCCAATCTCTTTAGCCGAATTTATCATTTCACTATTATATAGACCTAACAATATGATATCTTTATTAACTTCATATATAGCTTCACAAATCCCCATAGCCAAATCTTTATCTCTGGCCGCCATATTGTATAAGGCTCCATGTGGTTTTACATGTTGTATGTTACATCCATTTGAATTTGCAAATGCCATTAAAGCGCCTAATTGGTATTTTGTATAATCTTTAGCTTCTTGCTTTGTTATTTTCATCTCACGTCTTCCAAATCCTATTAAATCTAGAAAACCTGGATGTGCTCCTATTTTCACTCCATTTTCTTTGGCGAGTTTTACTGTTTTATTCATATAACTAGGATCCCCTGCATGAAATCCACAAGCTATATTAGCTGATGAAATATATTTTAATACTTCTTCATCTAAACCAATCTTATACATTCCAAAACTTTCTCCTAAATCACTATTTAAATCTACTTTATACAATTTATGACCCCCCTTGCTAACATTTTGATAGAATAAGTAGTTTTAATTTTTAAATTTTGTTTATTTTATATATTGCATGAAATATTTTATTACTTGTATTCAATTTTATTTTCACAACTATTCTATTGCATTTAATTAATATAATTTTACCATTTAAGGAATATTTTTGCAATTATTTTAATCAACCATTCATTTGTATTTCTTTTTCAAAAAATGTTTTACCATTTGTTAGTTAATAATTAATTATTTTTATTTAAAACAAGGGTCTTAACCTTCATTTTTAAAGTTTTTTTCATTTTTAATCACTTTATATGCAAGACAGAATCATTTTTCTTCATTCATTTGTTTGTTTCATCTATATAATTATCATTCTTTGTAAGTAAAATATTTTTATATTTTTATAAGTAATTCGTATATAGTTTTAATCATAATAAAATCATGTATAATAAATGCATGTTAAAGTATTATTTTAAAACATGCACAATATTTGTACATATTATAGACATATAAACCTATAAATTATACAATAGTATTGTTAAGATTATATATTTTTTAACATAAATTTTGTATTGGGGGAAAAACAATGGATAAAAACTATACGATGCCAATATACCAAAAAATAGCGTTGGATATTGCAAATAAAATATACACGGGTGAAATACAAGAGGATTCAGTATTATTTGGACGCTCTGTTTTGGCTGGTAAATACAATGTATCTCCAGAAACGATAAGAAGAGCTGTAAAAATTTTAGAGGACATTGGCGTTGTTAAAAGCATAAAGGGTAAAGGTGTTATTGTACTATCTCCAGACAAAGCTTCTTCTTTTATAAAAAAATATAGGGATATTACAAATATATCATCATATAAATCAACACTTTATAATTTAATAGATACTAAATCTAATTTAGAAAATGAAATATTAGATACTATAAATAAAATTTTAGACTATTCTAACAGACTTGAAATAATCAATCCTTTAGTGCCCGTTCAGTTCACCATAAACTCTAATTGCAAATATATTGGTCAAACAGCTGCACAAACTAAATTTTGGCAAAATACAGGTGCTACAATAGTTGCAATTAAAAGAGGTGAAGAACTTATAATATCTCCTGGACCGTATATTGAATTTTTAGAAGGGGATATTCTCTTAGTTGTTGGTGACCAACACATTTACAACTCTATACCAATGTTTTTATATGAAAATGAAAAATAAGTATACGGTTTAGTATGATTGTACAAAATGTAGAATTAATAATAAAAAAAGAGCTTCATATTTTACATAAAGCTCTTTTTAAAGTCAAATAAATTTGCCTTTGATTAATTTTTAAACATCCAATTCATCTTCTTTTTCCCAGTTTAAAGCTCTTGATACAGCTTTTTTCCAACCTTTATATAACTTACATCTCTTCTCTTCACTCATATTTGGATTAAACTCTTTTTCTACTGACCACTTTGACGTAATTTCATTTCTTCCAATATAGAATCCAACAGATAATCCTGCTAAATAAGCAGCTCCTAAAGCTGTAGTTTCTACTATCTTTGGTCTATCTATATCTACATTTAATATATCTGACTGAAATTGCATTAAGAAATTATTATTACTTGCTCCACCATCAACTTTTAATGACTTTAGTTTTAATTTTGAATCATTTTGCATTGCTTCTAAAACATCCTTTGTCTGATAAGCAATTGACTCCAATGTAGCTCTTACTATATGTTCTTTTTTTGCCCCTCTTGTAAGACCTAAGATTGACCCTCTAGCATACATATCCCAATATGGAGCTCCAAGACCTGTGAATGCTGGCACTACATATACACCATTAGTATCCTCTACCCTATTTGCATACATTTCACTATCTTTTGCAGATTCAATTATCTTTAATTCATCTCTAAGCCATTGAATAGACGCTCCTCCAATAAATATACTTCCTTCTAATGCATATGTTACTTTTCCATCGACACCCCAAGCAATTGTTGTAAGTAAACCATGCTTAGATTTAACTATGTTACTGCCTGTATTCATAAGTAAGAAACAACCTGTTCCATAAGTATTTTTTGCAGTTCCTTCTTCAACACAATTTTGACCAAATAATGCTGCTTGTTGGTCTCCAGCACATCCAGCAATAGGTATTTTAGCTCCTGATAACATACGTTCATCTGTATGACCATAGACATAGCTAGAAGGTTTTACTAATGGCAACATGCTTATTGGTATATCCAATTCTCGTAGTATATCTTTATCCCATTCTAAAGCATTTATATTGTACATCATTGTTCTAGATGCATTTGAGTAATCTGTTACATGTACTTTTCCACGTGTTAAATTCCATATTAACCATGTATCTATAGTTCCAAATAATAGTTCACCTTGTTCAGCTTTTTCTCTAGCCCCTTCTACATTGTCTAATATCCATTTTACTTTTGTTGCTGAAAAGTATGCATCTATTAAAAGACCTGTTTTTTCTTTTATTGATTCTTCCAATCCTTTATTTTTAAGTTCATCACATATTTCTGATGTTCTCCTACATTGCCATACTATTGCATTATAAATTGGTTTGCCAGTATACCTACTCCAAACAACCGTAGTCTCTCTTTGGTTAGTTATTCCTATTGAAGCAATTTCTTCTGGCCTTATGCCTGCTGTTTCTATAACTTCTCTCATTACCCCACTTTGTGAACCCCATATTTCCATAGGGTCATGCTCTACCCATCCAGCTTTTGGATAAATTTGATTG
This sequence comes from Clostridioides sp. ES-S-0054-01, assembly GCA_021561035.1. Classification (NCBI taxonomy): domain Bacteria; kingdom Bacillati; phylum Bacillota; class Clostridia; order Peptostreptococcales; family Peptostreptococcaceae; genus Clostridioides; species Clostridioides sp. ES-S-0054-01. The sequence goes on along the minus strand of CP067346.1, from coordinate 1,374,741 downwards.
AATTCTTTTTGTGCAATTTTTACTATTTCTCCTTTTTTATTAAATAGTATAGCTCTTGAACTAGTTGTTCCTTGGTCTAGTGCCATTACATACTTCTTTTCCATATCTTCATCTCCTTGAATGTATTCTAAATACTCAACTTCAATATTTTTATTTTTTATTTTCTAGTGTTTTTATAATCAAGTGTAGCAACAAAAGAAGCAACATACGAATTTATATCTTTTCTAATTTAAATTTAACACATAAATATTGTATCTACTAGAATTTTTTATTAGAATTATTAGCTAATAATTCTATATTTTATTTTATAGAATGTTTACTTAAATACATCCATTTAAAACTTCAACTGCATTATTTTTTTCATCTGGAAGAACATGTGTATATGTATCAGAAGTTATTTTCATACTGCTATGACCTAATAATACTTGAATTATTTTTATTTGTACCCCATTTTCAAATAGCCTTGTTGCATAAGTATGTCTTAATGCATGAAATTTTCTGTATTCTATGTTTGCTTTCTCTAATGATTTTGTATAGTTTCTAACTAAGTTTCTTGGCTCTATGGAATTACCAAGTTTTGTAGCAAACACAAAATCATTATCTTCATATAATTCACCTGCCTTTAACTTTTCCTCTAGCTGAAACTTTTTATGTTCCTTAATATCTTTTAATAATTTTGAAGGAATTGGAACAGTTCTAAAACTTGTTTTTGTTTTTGGTTTTCCTTCTGAAATAAAACTTTTTATACTATCTGTTGTTTCAAATTTTCTAACTCTTTTTAATGTCTTAGACACACTTACTAAACTGACTTTCATATCAATATCTGACCATCTTAATGCTAATAATTCTCCCATTCTTAGACCAGTACCTAAAGCCAACTTATATAATAATTTCAATCTATTACTTTCCAAAGAATTTAAAAATATAGTTTGTTCCTCTAATGAAAATACAGGAACTTCTTTTCTCTCTTCAACTTTTGGAAGTATTACATACTTACAAGGATTACTTAATATATATCTTTCTTTTTCAGCTTGATCTAAAGCTTGTTTTAATATCTTATTAACATATTTTATAGTACTAGGGCTTACATTTTTATTTTTTAATATATCATTGTAATACATTTGTAGGCTTGTCACTTTTAAATCTTTAAGTTTTATTTTACCTATATTTGTATCCTTTATATGATTATTATATAAACTATAATATCGCTCAATAGTGCTCAATCTAACTTCATTTAATTTATATTCTTTTATCCAAATATATATCCATTCTTGCAATGTAATTTTATCATTTATAACTACTAATCCAAAAGTCTCATTAGCTCTATATTCTTTCATTTTATTCATAACTTCTGATTTAGTTTTTCCTGAGAATACCTTTCTTTTCAATTTACCATTAAAATCTCTACCAAGTGTTATAGCTCCTCTCCATATATTTCCTGATTTATATATAGAACCTTCTCCATTACCTCGTTTAGCCATCTATATAACCTCCTTTTATTATTTTCAAATAGATTTTCCTATCTGGTCATAAAACCACTCATCAACTTTAGATTTTATTATTAAAATCTTTCTTCCACATTTTATCATTGGAAAGCCTTTTGAATTTACTATTGTATATGCTCTATTATGTCCTATCCCATATTCCTCACAAAATTCTTTTACAGTCATAACTTTTTTATATCTTTTTTCCATTATAAGTCTTCCTCCTACTCACTTTTATAATATATATTTATAAATGTTTAACTTTTCATAATATCAACTAATCTATCTACTAGGTAATATTTTATTCTACCATTCCTAAAACTATATATAAAACAATTCTTGTTCCTGTTCCAAGTATAAAATAATTAATATTTTTGGCGCTTTACTTTAATCCTATACCAATAAATCCTCTAAGACTTGAACCTCCATCAATTCTAATCTTTTTATTTTCAACTTGAGTATAAGTTTGATTTATTTTTCTTGAAAAAACTACATCTGTTTCATATACTATACCGTTTAACTCACAATATTCTACATATGCATTATAAAGATCACTGGAGTATACTTTCAATGATTTATCAAGTACACAACAAGTTTTGATAAAGGTTCCTATAGGATTTATATTTGGAACATAGTTTTTCTTTATAATTTCTCCACCTTCATCTTCTACAAAACGATATTTATTAGATATTAATCCATTTAAATAATACATACTCATAGAAACTATATCAGATGCTTCATTTACAAGCTTTGTTCCTAAATTTGTATCTTGTATTTCCTTAGGAACACTTACAGGAAAATGTAATATCTTTAATCTATTTATAAATGCATTAGTTATTTCTCCTTTTACCTGTGGCAATTGATTTGCCCCATATAAAAGTTTACTATTACATCTAAAGTTAAATGGATTTCTATTTTTAAATTCAGCTGTTATATAATCGTTTCCTGAACAATTTTTTATATCATTCATATTTTTTATCAATCCTGAGGCAATTTCTCCATTTATATTTATCTTACTTTTTGAAAGTTCTGCTGTTAAAAAACGTTCTCCTAATTGATCCAATTTTAAATTTGATACCAATTGGGCTCCACTTATACTACACATAATATGTTGTATAAAATTTAAACATACAGATTTTCCAGAATCAGATTCTCCTAGAAAAATAAATATAGATTTGCTTGCTCCTTTTATATCACTTAAAACATAACCCATCATCTGGAACAATAATATTTCCTTATTTCTATCTCCTTGTAAAGATGTTTTTACAAATTCATTCCAAGTATTAAACCTAATATCATTAATTTTTGTCTTAAAATTACAATTTAAACAGTAATTAAAATAAAATTTTTTATCATTTTCACAATTATGATTTTTAAATTCCAATGTATTTAAGTTTAAAATTCCATTTTTAAAGTTAACTAACATATCATAGAAATTAATTTTTTCCTGTTTTATATTTAATAATGGTTCAGATTTAATATTAATTATCAATGCTTTTAATATTGAAGGATGTATTTTTAATCTTTTTTCTCTTGGCTCAATATATTCTTTTATCTTTAATAATTCATCTTCTATACTTACAAATTGATAAAACGAATATTCTTCATTCCATATATATAATGAATTTTGAATTGAAAAAAAACGTTTCATATTTATAAATTCTTCTGTTAATTTAGTTAAATCTTTATTACTTGATCCACTATTCAAATTTTTATTTATATTATCTTCTTTCAACTTTATTTTCCTTGTATTATCAAATTCAAGGCTTTCTATTTTTGGAATATTATCTATTTTCATATTCAAATATGTTGATTCCATTAGATTATTATTCATTTCTTTATTTTTATTAGAATAATCTTCTTTCTTTACCTTTTTTATTGCTTCTTTTAAACTTGATTTATTTCCCATATATTCATCAGAAATATTATTTATATTCACCTTTTCTGTTATTTTTAAGTCTAAATTATTTTCTTTATTTTCATTAGAATAATCCTCTTTCTTTACCTTTTTTATTGCTTCTTTTAGACTTGATTTATTTCCCATATATTCATCAGAAACATTATTTATATTCACCTTTTCTGTTATTTTTAAGTCTAAATTATTTTCTTTATTTTCATTAGAATAATCCTCTTTCTTTACCTTTTTTATTGCTTCTTTTAGACTTGATTTATTTCCCATATATTCATCAGAAACATTATTTATATTCACCTCTCCTGTTATTTTTAAGTCTAAATTATTTTCTTTATTTTCATTAGAATAATCCTCTTTCTTTACCTTTTTTATTGCTTCTTTTAGACTTGATTTATTTCCCATATATTCATTAGAAATATTATTTATATTCACCTCTCCTGTTATTTTTAAGTCTAAATTATTTTCTTTATTTTCATTAGAATAATCCTCTTTCTTTATCTTTTTTATTGCTTCTTTTAAACCTGATTTATCTTCCATGTATTTATTTATAAATTTTTCCAACTAAATCTCTCCCTTATCTTTTGATTGTTTTATAAATTTATATTTCAAATAACTCACTTTTTTATAAATTTCAATGTAAATTAGTATATAAAAAACTTATAACGATTTTATGAATGATTTGTAATATATCTACAATTATTTACTATATAATATATAATTTTAAAATTTTTTATCTTAATTTGTTTTAAATAAACCTTCAAACTTTATGATAACTTCTTATCAACTTTCTTTTAACATATATCTATATTATTTAAAAGTTTCAATAAAAATAGATGAAAATTTAATGCTATTTATACAGAGCAACTTTTTATAAAACCCTCCTTTCTTGTGTGGTACCTACACTAGTATTTATGTATAAACATATATTAACAAAAAAAACAATCCCTTTTACGGAATTATTTTTACATAGAATTTTAACCACTACTCACACCAAGTATCTACATCAAATCCATTATTACACCTAAAATATATTCTCATACAACATTTCATTAATATAGATTTAGATGTTCTTTGATACTCTTCATTAACTTTTGAAAATATATTATTATATTCTGTACTTATGAAATCATGAAATGTAATATAGGCTTTGATTTTATTTTTGTCTCCAAGTATCATTGTTCTCAATATAGGAGCATAAACACAATGAATTACTTTATCACATTTTGAAAATTGAGAAAAACTAGGTTTTTTATGATTTTTCTTTCTATAATATACATAATTCGCCAATGGTGTTGCCATATCTCTAAATACATATACACCATCTTTTTTATATTTTCTTATGTACTCTAAGCCTCTAAATTGTACTTTAATTTTATTATATATTTTCTTTGTTGCATCATTAGATCCACTCATATACTTGTATGTTTCTGCAATGTCCTTTAAACTATATTTTTCCTTAATCTCTACATTATCAAAATACTTAAGTTCAAAAAAATTATTATTTGTAATTATAGGCATATCAATAATGTAATAATTTTTTATAAAAACATTTCTATAATAAATGTATAAATTTTTATATGGATTATCATTTTTTCCATCATAATATGAATCCTTACGATTTTTTCCAGATTGATTATATTCTTCTAAATATTCATAATAATAATTCTTTTCTTCTTCTACTACCTTTATAAATTCATCAATTCTTAATTTATGCCATCTTTCCTTTGAGTATAATCCACTAAAAACTAGTTCAATAACTTTATACAAATAATTATTAAATTCATCCCACTCAGAATCCAATTCTCGCAAAAACGAATCATATAAATACGCACTGTTCATGTCTTCATCTGTAAACAATTTATTTACACTTTCCCTCCACCTCATTTCTACATCCACATCTGACCATGAATGGCAGTTTTGCTGTGCTTCTTTAATATATCTTGGTTTTAGTACATTATTATAATATTCTTCCTGTTTATGATACAATATCTGCATTTCTTCCAATAATTTAATTTTACCTTTTTGTTTCTTTACTATTTTTGATACAGTGATTCCATTGTTATGTAGATATAAAAAAATATTTTCAACAGCTGGATCCATTTTTTTATAATTTAGAGTTTTAATAAATTTGTTATATTCTTTACTGTATGTATCCATTTCTACATATTCTTGATCACCTAATTTTACATTTAATATCCTTCTTAAATAATCTTTAAATCTTTCCATAATTACACCTCTTTACAAGAATTCATTCTGTTAACTTATTTGGGCTTACAATATTTATAATTATTATTTCAATAATATCTTCATTATTGAAATAATAATTATAAAAAAAGTACTTATGTAAAAATATTACACAGTTTACATTAAAATACCAATTTTTTAATCAAACTAAATTTCAATCTACTTACTTATTTATCTTCTCTAATAGCTATTTTTATCATATCTAATTAACAGAACTATAAATAATTGTATTATACCTTTATCATATATATCTGAATTAAAAAGAGCAATCAATATTTCTATTGACTGCTCCAAATAAAATGTTATTAATCTTCTAAAAATTCATATTAAATCATAATCACAAACATTTACCATATTTGCAAGTCACATATACATTTTAATTACAATAAAATACTATTTCCCTATAAATATAAATTATTTTTTATTGGAACTGGAACATAATATATTGTATTTACTTAATTAAAGAAATTATTTACATTCATAATAAACTTATAAGTTATTTGTAGTATACTTACAATCAATTCTATAATATATATTTTTAAATTTTTTTATACTTCATTAAAAATATTCTATTTTTTGTCTATAAGTATATTATACTCAACCAATGGTATTAAAGCTTTTTTATTTCATTTAGTATAAAAAGTGAATAAACTTAAAAAGTTTTTTTATTTACTAATATATTGTAATCAGTTAAATCTCCTGTTGAATGATAACAATCATAAAAAACACAGTAATTTCTTTACAATGAGTCAGGTGCATAACTTGCATGATCCTTACCATCGTTAAAAATAAATAATGTTTCTTTAGAATTTATCTTTATAACTTCACAAATTTTTTGTTATGCTTTTTTTATTCTTTTACTTTCTTTCATTTCATTTGGATATGGAACACCTGGAATATAAGTCACTCTCATATAAACCTTCCTATTAGTATAATAACAAGAATATTTATCGTATTGATTATAGTTTATAAGATCACCTTCATCTATTAACACACACAATTCCCTTTGACCACTACAAATATATTCTATTCCTTCACCATTAGTAAATGACATCCTGCAACGGTTTTACAGCATATTTTGATTGTTATATCATATCATCTTATATATCTCATACAATTGTAACTCTAATGGCTCCTTTGAATATAGATTTATGCCATCCATCTCCAACCAGTACAGTATATTCATTTTTAGATATATAACCTATAAGAGGGAGGATAAAGCAAATTATACCCATCAGCTGTGTGTAAAGACTCTGTTTTTCCGTAGAATTCTTAAATAACTATTTTATTAGTAGTATATTTCTCTGATCCAGATAATCTTTTTGTCTTTAAATTATTTACAACTTTATCAGATACAGAATTCTTACCAATTATTATATAGTTTTTAGTATTAATAAACTTAAATGTAGAACTATCATCGATTAATACAATTGGCTTACGAGTTCTATATGCTTGTGATGCTACAAAATCAGCTTCCCATTTATATGCTCCTACAATATAAATTGTTTTAACATTATCATATCAATCCTAGTATAAACTGAATCAAGTATAAAATCTGTTTATGTATGAAGTATTGGATCTTTTGGGATTCTGCTAATCTACAATAGAAAGTCCATCAGCTAGCTTATCTCTATTGATAGATACTATATTAGTGTAATTTTTTTTATCAGCAATTAAATCTGATATCTAATATTTGTCTTTTCCTTGAATAGTATTAATATCATCAGGTGCATTTAATTTTCTCGGAAATACTAAAACTTCCAATAATACTAATATCCCTAATTCCAATAAATTCCTACTAAATTTCATAATAATACCACTTTATAACCTATTTTTGAACATTTAGTTAGGCCTTCTTTAATATAAATACTTTTTAATTATTATTATTTTTGTCAATTCATTTAAAATAGTATATTTTACTATAGCTTCAACTTTTATTTTGATACAACTTCATTAAAAATTTTAATCTTCTTTTCAACTTCTTTATCAATTTCTTTATTATAAGAATCTATAGCACCACTTAAAAAATATAACGCTGTTTCATCTATGTCAACATAATTCATAGCATTTTTTAAATCAGAAATAAACTCTTTTACTGCATTATATACTGAATAATAACAATATTTCACTTTGAATTTTGATCTACCACGCCAATCTTCACCACAATATACTTCCATATCATCAGTATCTACATACATCTTATAAGAATCTAGTGAACTATATGATCCTGATTTGAATTCTGCAATTATACCAGATTGAGTACTTTTTTCTTCAAAATGTCGTAATGTATATGTTACATTTTCTCTATACGAACTATCTAATCCTCCTGGATATACATCAAATTTAGTAAAATCATCAGGAAATGAAATCGATTTACTACTCAATGATTGTGCTTCTGCAACAATTTCATTAAGAATCTTTTCATATTTGTGATTAAATTTTGCATAAAAGCTACTATCATCAAAAGTATAATATGGTTTTAATTTATCATTTTTATATTGTACAAAAACACTTAATATGAATGGCCTATATTGAGAATATGCAATACGATTAAATTCAGCAATACCAGCTGCTTCTGCTTGACTACTATTTGAATAAATATAATTGTGTTGTCCTTTTGCATCTCCAAAATCAATACTATAATTATTGGAATTGAAATTTATATCTTGTTTTGTAACAAACACTTTTTTAATATCTTTCAATTTATTTTCCAATATTTCTCCTAAATCTTTTAATCCTTGTTCACCAATACCTTTTACAGATTTCACTTCAACAATACTTATTGCATCAACTGGACATATTTCAACAATTTTATTAGCTTCAAATAGATATTCTTCTGAAATATAACCACTCTCTATGGCATAAACTTTACCATTGTTGTTTTCTTCTAATAAATCAGTCATAATTACACACATACCACAAGCAATACAATTAGCTGATACATTAAATTTTTTCATATCCATCTCTCCTAATTAAAGTTTTTCTAGTTTTTCTAAATATTCACTACCTATTTGTAATGCATTTAAAGATTCATTTGTCAGTTCACCATCTTTATCAAGTAAAGGAGTATCAATAATTTTTTTTATTGCATCAGCAATATTTATAGATGTCATTAAAGTATTTCTATCTTGTACATTATAATTAATTCTATCAAATCCATTTTTATTAATAACCTCTGAACTCACTCTTATTGATTGTGTAAATAATAGATTCATTTTGGCTAAAAGTATAGCTATCCTTTCAGATCTCTTAGTTATTGTATCTAAAGCAATTGCAATCGTTTCTGCTTGAGAATATATAACATTAGAAATTTCAACTTGGCTAGTAGCTATTTGAACGTTTCGTTTTGACTCATCCACCATTACTCCTCCAATACCCTTAAGTAAAAAACTTACAACCATCTCCTTATCTGTCATAGGTGACATTGCTGTAACTGTCATATGTCTAATAGATGATATATTTGATGTCATTGAAATATTTTTATTTAATTCTTTAAGTCCTTCTCCGTCTTGGAAGTTAATTTCCATAATTTGTTCATACAATTTCAAAAATTCATTCATTGATGTAGATAAAATGGCTCGCTTACGATTTGCAACTTTCATTAATGTATTATCAGTTAGTTCTTGTTTATTTTTCACAAGTTCTTCTGCTGTAATCTGTCTTTCATAAGCTTTGGCAAATTTTTTTTGAGCTTGTTCATCCATTTTCAAAGATTTATCAGTTTTTGCAAATGTGTATACAATACCACTAAACAACATTCCACCAGCTATAAGCATACTGTACCTCCATTATAATGTTAAAATATTTTCTGTATCATCAAAAAATGTATTAAACTCTCTAATTGTATTAAACTTACAAGTGTTATTAAATATAGACAATATTGAATTTAATCCACTTGAAATATTCTCTATATTATTTTTTGAGCTATCCATACCCATAAAAATTAATTTAAATCCATGTTCAAACTCTTCATCCCATTTTTTAAATTTTAGTTTAATCATTTTTTCTAATTTTTTTCTTTGATTCTCCATTTCAACAAGGGCTTCATTAACAATAGCATTTATTTGAGCTTGTTTTTCAACATTAAGATTCTTTATTTGTTTGTATTCCAATACTGCCTTGCTAATTTCTCCAACTACAATAGAAGTAATAATTGCAGCCGCTGGAGCACCTGCTATCATTCCAAGTTCATAAGCAATAATGCCTACATTATTCATCAATATTTCGATCACACATTCTTCCACTGAAATGTCATTATCAATAAACTTCACAACATAATCTCCCACTACTATCACTGTTGAAATTTTGTCTATCTGAAACTTTCTACCAACGAGTTGTATTTTATCAGAATACTTATAATGTTGTGCAATCTTAGAAACAGCATCTTGAGTTAAATTTGAACTTACGCTACTGATAAAGCTTCTTGATGTATCATATACTATATCTTTTAGTGCTTCGTCAATATCTTTTTCTCTTGTAGCTACAGAAACAATGTTATTAATAGATGATGTAGTTAGACTAATAAGTTCTACAGACTTTCCATTATAAATGCTTTCTTTTGATACGATTTTAATGTCTTCTTTTAGAGCATTTGTTTTAACCATTTTAAATTTAATAGCATGATATTTTTTAGCACCTTTTAAGTTTCTAATATCAAGTTGAGCATCTGTAATAACTGGCTGAACAGCTCCATTTACAACAAATTTGAATTTTTGACCTCTAGTTAAACTGTCTGACACTTTTTTATTTCTAAGTGCATCTATATTACCTCTATCTTGTTTAGCTGCATTAGCTGTCTTTGATAATAGTTGTAGATTTCGTTTTTGTGTTGCTATTTCACAAATGTCTTCATCATTTATATATTTCTTATGTTTATTTCTTTTATGTATACTTGCTATTGGGTCAATATGATCTGCTTCTAAAACATGCTTAGCATATTTATTGCTTCTATACTTTTTCTTTGCTGCTTTTACATTCTTATGTAATACTGTTCCATTAGAATTTACCTTTGTATTTTCACCATCAAAATAATTTTCAACAAAATCTTTTTTTACTTTTGTTTCTCTGGTTTTCTCATAATTTTTCCTATTATATTCTTGAGTGACTCCATATTGTTTTTCTTCCATAAAAATATGCCTCCTCATAAATAATTAAATTTCTCCATGCTTATAGTCTATTTCTACGATATTACGAAACTACATTTCCATTTTTTTGTAGATTACAATTCAATCCTCCCTCATTTACTTGAATTAATACTATACTTATTTTAACTTATTTTATGGATTTTTTCACTATACATAATACCTTAATAAAATTCAATGTCTATTGATAAAACAAAACATAGGAAAATGAAGATTAATTAATGAAAAGAGGTGTTAAAGTGAAAAAAAATTAGAAATTAACAAAATAGCAAACAATTATAGAAGAGCCCTTATACAAAACAAATATAAAAAATAAATACCAAGAATAAATAGTATATTAAAAATATATAACTTTACAAAAGAATATCTTTAAAAAATTAAGCTTTCGATTTCATAAGATATACTAACTGATAAAATTATTGGTCAAATTGTAACTGAAGATGGATATGCAAAACCAGAATATGATGAAGTATATAAGGCTTTATTCATTTTACATAATGACTATAATTTATACTCTCATATTTTATTAATGATATTATTAAAGAAGATCCATAAACTAATAAAAATATAAAACCATTTTTTCAAATAAAATTAATAATAAGGGCTGAAACTTATTCAACTATTAATTATATCTGAAAAAAGACATGGTTGGATATTGGGTCATAAGATGAAGAAAAAAACACATTAATATTGAAATGCAAAGAAATAAATAATTATGTGAATTGTATGAAATCGACCATGCATGGTCATCCTAATATTTATTTAAGGAAAACAGCATTATATTTCGTAGAATTCCCTAAAATTATTAAGCATAATGATATAGCAAATAGAATTATTCTCTAGAGTGGAATTATTAATAATTCCTCTAGTTTAGGTGTTTAAATTAATGCTGAAAATGATACTGTTATAAAAAAATCACTAGATAAATTAAGAAAATTATGAAGAGTATTTATTAAATTGGAAGAGAGTGTTTGTATCATGAATAAAAGTATAAATATTATTGATAAAAATAAGGAATAAACTGCTATTAAGGTTGCTAAAGAAAAAGATTATTCATTTGCTAAACTTTTAAAAAATAAAGGCTATAAATTAAGTAAAATAAATGACTTCAGGTAGTTAAATCAAAGATTTACCTTACGACTAATTAAAAAGATATATTTATATAAAATAAGACTTCCAAAGCAGAAGTCTTATTTTTCTATTATTTTATTTTCCCAATTTATAACACTTTCTATGGATATCTTTTCCTGTATTCTAATGTATTTTTCCATATATTCAAAATCTAGATTACAGTTATCAGAAGTAGGTAAAGATATAAGAAATTCTAAAGCAATTTTTCTGTTAAATTTTGTTGCATAATCAAATTTGGATAGCAAAGCGGTTTTTTTGAATGCGGTCATAAAATATAATAAAGATTTTTCATTCCATTTATCCGAATATGGATATAAACCTTGAACATGAGAATATCCAATAAAATCATATGGTTGAAAAAAAATTGCATCTGCTGTTGTGGTATCAGAAAAAGTAATAATCCCCCCTTGTTCTGTACATTCCAAGTTTGAATAACCACCAATTCCATTATTCTGACTAGTATTACTAAGTACAGGATTTTTACCATTTTCATTCATAATTTCGGCATTACTACCTTTATATGCCTTAGTTGGATGTATGTCAAATAAGTCACCAACTCTATAAGATTTAAAGCTAGGGGGATTTTTTAATAATTTATATTCGTCCAAGGTTAATTTATAGTTGTCTAATTCACTTGCTGATAAATAAGTGGAAAGTTTGTGTATACGTTCCTTTTCTAGTTTTTGTATATATGCTCCCATAAAATCATAATCAATATTGTCTGTATCAGTGATAGGCAATTCAATGTAAGTGTTTTTTAAGGCTATTTTTGTTGCCTTTTCATTATAGGCAAATTTCTTAGTAATTACTTTTTTAATGCAAGTAATTATATATAGAGCATTTCTTTCGTTTAACTTATCAGATTGTAAAACACTTGTTGCACCATGACCATCTTTTAAATAAAAAGGGGTTTCTAAATAAACAATATTTTGATTGTTTGAATGTATAAGAATAGTTGGCTTACCATCTTTATTGTTTAACACATCTTGTGTTAACGTCTCAAAAGATATGATACCATTGTTTATAGTTGATTGCCCATAAAATGGGTAAGAGAAATCACTATCAATAGTAAGTTCATTTATTTTTAATGGGTTAATCTCTTTTTGTGACTGCCATTGTAATACTTCAGAGATTTTAAATTTTTTACTTTTCATCTGACAACTCGCCTTTCATAATCATAGATAATTTCCAACTAAGATATTCTTTTACAACATTTCTAAAATCATCTTGGGTTGGAATAGTATCAATTTTTTGATGCTGTTTGAAAGTCCAGTCATTTCCTTCTAATGAAATTACATCTTCGATATATTCATCCTCAGAAAAATAATGCAAATATGATTTGCCATATAAAACAAGATTTACAATTTCATCATATCTTTCAAAAGCATGATCTGTATTCTTTAAATTAGTTTCTTGACTTGATTTTTTGCGGTTTTGTCTAGTATAGCCATCATTTGAAAAATCAATAAACTTAACCATTTGTTTAGTATCATGAGGTATTCCAACATTGAATACGTAAATTGCGGTCTGTACACCTGCTTTACCATGGAATATATTAGCCATATGAATACTTGCAACTAATGTGTTATTCTTTAGAATATTCTTAGTATATGGCAATCCGTTTCCACTTCCTGCATTTTCTTGAATTAGGATAACAGCTCTTCCGTTTTTCATACGCTGTAAAGCTTTTTCAACGAAGATAAATCCTTTACCTTGTGCAGAATAAGGTGGATTAAGTAAAAATACATTTGCAGGATAAGTTTGACCATTTAATACCCCTTGTTCATAATTTCCACTATATTCATTCAAGCTATCTTTGTGTATGATATTTGATGAACCATCTCCCATGAGAATCATATTAAGAACAGCAAGCAAATAAATATCAGAACGTTTTTCGACACCAAGAAGCTGTTCATATTTAATCTTAACAATTTTTTCTGATAGTTCCTTTGGACTTTTAATTCGTTCCTCTGCATCTTTAATCATTAACTTCATAGAAGAAATCAAGAAACCAGCTGAACCAACGGCATAATCCCAAACATAGCTCTCTTTGTTTACTTGTGCAATTCTAGCCATAAGATCTGTAACATAACGTGGTGTTAATACAACATCATTTTTATCACTATCTGGAATATCTACCCAAGCATTAAGAACATTGAAAAGTCTACCTGTAAAATCAAGATGCTTTGCGGATGTAAATATTGGCATTATGTCGTTTTTAACACTAGTATATACTGTCTTTAATTTGCTCTCACCATTAACAGTTTTCCATAAGTCAGAATATATGAAAACTCTGGAAAGATCATTAATAATCATAGCCTTCTTTTCCTTTGGTAAATTACGTTCTTCAAGAAAAGAATCTATTTTATTTATAATAACTGTACCATCATTGTTTTTTGCTCCTGCTTCTCCCTTTAAGTCATAAATTTCAAGAGGTGCAACTTTACCCTCTACACCTAAAGATGCCATAATCATACCAGTAACAAGTTCAACTCTTGAGCCAACAGAAATTTTTAAGTCATCCTGCATCACTTGATTAAGTTTCTTTAATTTAACTTCGATTTCATTCTCAAACTCTTTAGATTTAGCTTCTATTTCTTCGTCTGTAAGACCAGATTTATCAATTTTATCGATAAAAGCATCAATATTCTTTGGCAAAAGGAAAGATAAATCTGTATATGAGCCTATTTTTTTAGGAATACAATAATTATCAAGTGAAACATAATATACACCAATTTCATATATACGCCCACTTTGTTCGTCATAACCATTAAGACCAATTGCAATCACTTCCTTATAACTTTTACTATGTTCTATAATCGCATTGGCATAATGAATAGCACCATTTACAGCATATTTATTTATATTTGTAAAGTTAGATGTTCCATCCTTTTTATTATTATCAATTTCTCCTAATGAATTTATTTTGATAAAGTTTCCTTTTGTCCCCTTAACTTCAATCATTACTGGAATTTTTCGTAACGATTTTGTTTCTATGAATAATTTTATATCAGGATAATTTGTACCTCTTCCTCCGCTTTTGGATGGTGCAATCTTTAACGCTGTTTCAATCTCTTGGTTGATATTTTCGGTTTTTGTATAATACTTTGTTTTCCCTAGTTGATTTTTTGCCCAGTCCTCAATTTGTTCTTCTATGCTTTTTGCCATGACATCATCCTCCTTATATGTTATTTTGTAATATCTAAATTACTTAAAAGCTGTTTATTCATTTCTCGTAATAAATCTGTTTGTTTCCAGTCATTTTCTTGTTCATCTGCATAAAAAAGTTGTTGTGGAAGTGGTATAACAGTTTCTGATACACTAAAACAATTTTTTTTGTTGTATTCATAAAAGGTATTAGTTACTTTTTTGATCCACATTTCACGTACATCATCAGGTATACCTTTAAGATTGTAAGCACGTGCAGAGCTAACTAAATAATCAAAAAATGCCTTGTTAATCTGCAAAACTGGATAATCAAATGATTCTAACCCATCAGAAATATTTTCATACTTTAGAGAAACATATTTTTCTAATAAAGTAAGGATTGAATCATTTCTAACTCCAATACATAAATAGTCATGAGAAACATTAAAGTGTTTTGCAATATTTATTTGATTTTCTAATGTAAGTTGTGTTTCTCCTTTTTCTAATTTTGAAATAGAATTCTGGGATAATCCAATAGCTTCACCAAGTTTTTCTTGAGATTCTCCTTTTTTTTCACGAAGATATTTTATTCTTTCTCCTACCTTTTTAGGCTCATTCGTAATATTCATAGTACCTCCCTTTCTAAAAAAACTCTAGTAGTAATTATACTACTACACAGCAGTAATAACAAGGATATAAATCAATCTATACCTTCAAAGTAATAGTAATGGTAGTAATAAAACATCTGATTAACTACTTTTACATCCTCTATACTATTGTGGTATTTTATAGTTAAGCAAAGCACGACCAAACAAGGTCAGTATTAACATTAGTATTGACAAAAAAGAAAATAAAGATCATGCAGTTTTTGTATATAATAGGATTACAAAAACATATAAAAAATAAACTAAATAAAAGGAGAAAAATTATGTTGAAATATTTAAGACAGTTTAAATTATTTGATTGGAAAAACTTTGCTAAACACAAAAAGCTTGTGGCAATTGACATTGCCCCCTTTATAAACATTATTATCAAGCAATCATTAGTATTATTGAATACTGGACTTCGTATTTCTGAATTATGTGGTCTGACACTTGCTGATATTGATTTTAATACTAGCACACTGTTGATATAAATCATCAGTTGAAAAGATATAAAAACAGATACTATACAGAACAACCAAAAAGCGATAGCAGTTATAGAAAAGTGCCTATGACTGATATTGTGTATGAAACCTTAAAATATGTTTTGAAAAATAGGAAAAATGCACAGCCAATTATCGTTGACGAATACTGTAATTTCATTTTCCTAAATAAACAAGGTTATCCTATATATAATACCTATTGTATAAATACATTCAAGAATCTTGTGAAGAATATAACAAATGTAATAAAAAAAATAAATTACTTAATATGACACCACATATTTTAAGGCATACATTTTGCACGAATATGACTAATAAAGGCATGACACCAAACAATTTACAATATGTTATTAATCATAAGAATATAGAAATGACATTAAGTTATTATGAACATGGAAGTTATCAGTCAGCGCTAACAGAAATTCGAAGAATTATCGCTACTACTTAATTTACTACTTTTCAATGATAAGAATTAAGCCATTTTAAGACAGATTGTAAAACTATCTACCAACTAAAAAACGCTCAAAGTTTTATATAATAAGGATTTAAGAGCATTTAAGAAATTTTAAGAAGATAGTCAAAATTTTATTTTAAGTTTGATATAAATTTATAAAATGTATATTTGTTTACATTTTCTTATTTTAAAAACCAAAACAGAAAGGTGTCTATAGGGTACCCTCTCATAATGGAATCAAATAATCTTTCTATCTGCTCTGATTTTCAGACAAATTTTCTTTGTATTGCTGGTAAATAGATTTTATTTAACCTTATTCCATCTATAACTTCTCTAATTGTATATACTTTATAACTCATATTTTTCTCCCTAGTATTATCTTCGTTCTGTTAAGTTATTTATTCTCCTAATATGATTTGTAATAGTTTTGAAAAAAACATATTCACTCTATAAAAAGTAATCCAGAAAATTGAAACCTTTAGTTGAATATCTTATATGTGACAAAACTACATATCTTCATCATAATATATATCTAAATACTTCTCTAAAGAAACTTCAAAAAATTCAAAATTATATCCTACACTTAATTCCAATATTTGAGATTTAATGTTATCTATTATTCTAGGATACTAATAAACACATTCTTTCAAATCAATTCTAATCATAATAAAAATTATACTTGATTTATATTATGTAAAAATAAAACTTCTTAAATGACTCTACAGCTATAGTCTTATCTCTGGCATTAAAGGAATATATACCAGAATTATCAATTAAATCTATATCTTTTGTCCAATTAAAAACTTTATTTTCTGATGTCTCTTTTCTATCTGATACATTAAATTCTTCTTTAGAGCCTATTAATGCATTTAAAAAACTACTTTTTTAACATTGTAAAGTTCAGTATCACTAACTATAACCTTACTATTTAAAACTTTTTTAAATTATATATCTTTTTATATGTCATTTACTTCTATTTATTTGCCATAATAATCATTTTTCAAAATAGCTACTCCTTTAAATTTATATTTTGTATATTTATCATGCTTCTAAAATTCTGGTAAAAATTTTAAGGTTCAATTGCTCTATTTACTGGATTATACCAGATTTATAGGATGTACATATCTTTACATTAATTTTCTTCATATTTTTAACTTATTTTCCTATTTCATTATATTTTATATCAAGCTTAAATTTTACAACATTAAAACTCAAACAAATTTATCACCCTAATATTATTAATAAAAATTTAAAAGAAAGTTGTTATATTTTTTATCCTAATAATTATTGTATCACGTGCAAAAAAATAACTATATTTGTAATTATTTAAATATATACTGACTCTTTTAAAACACACTTTTTTCTAAATGGTATCCAATTAAAATTTTAATTCTAATTCCTTATATTTTTAATAACTATTTATAACAATATTTACCAATTTATTATATCGTGTTTTATGATGTATTTTTATATCTTAATTAAAACTATAACTTTCTTTGTCACTAAAAATCTATTTTATTTTTTATTAAAAATTCAAATAATCATAACTATTCCTAAATAGCTTTTAATTGTATATCCACAAAAATAAAAAAAGTGTTATGAAACTAACTTAATTGCTAGTTTTACAACACTCTCCTCACGTACAAGTACATTTTTATCTATTTTTTTATTATAAGTTTAAAATTAAATACTAATAACTATATTTTTACAATATTATAATATAAAATTAAATTAATGAATTTTGCTTGAAGCTAAAAAACTGATCATCTTCTCCAATTATAATATGATCTAATAATTTAATTCCTAGCATGTCACAAACATTAACCAATCTACTAGTAATATTTTTATCTTCTTCGCTAGGTGTTATATTTCCAGAAGGATGATTATGTGCTACTATAATAGAATTACTATTTGATAGTATAGCAGTTTTCATGACCTCTCTTGGATGTATTAAAGATGAGCTTATTGTTCCTATACTTACAATCGAAATATTTACTGGTTCGTTCTTCACATTCAAACATGCCACCAAGAATTTCTCTCTATCACTGTCAATCATAAAAGTTTCAAATAAATCATATGCATCTTTTGGACTAGATACTTTTCTAGGCTTATATATTATAGATTTTTCTTTTATCATTTTTATACTGACTATATCTACTATTTTACTGTGTCTCATATATATGCTCCTTTTTTATTCATACAAAATATAAAGGTTATAGCCCTTTATAACTATAACCTTTATATTTTATATATACATTAGAACTATCTGATTTGAAATGTTCTCAAAACATCTGTTTTTACAAATACATTTTAAAATATATCAGTAAATGTGCTATAATTATTTATTTTTTTCCTGCACCATATTTTATTAGTTTTCTTATCCATCTTTCACTATAATCAAATTTGTTAGATAATTCTTTCAAATCTTTTTTTTCTAGTTTTTGTCCACTATATTTAGCTTGTAAGTATTCTCCTACACTTTCATTTGAATATAATCTCATTGGAAGTGACAGTTGTTGTCCTTTAAAATGTTTATGTATTTTCTCTGTATTCTCCTTGCCTAAAATTCTTGAAATTTCATCATAAATTTTACTATACTTAATATCTTTTTCATTCATATTTTACCTCCAAAATTTCCCTATTTTATTTATATTTTTTTATTTAGTCATTCTGTAATCTCAGAATAAATATTGTTACAATTAATCTTTTTTATAAACATATAAACTTCATAACTTATATTAACTTTTTTTCTATGAATTTTCTATCAACATAGTATACCTACATAACTCTCTGTAAAATTCCATTTTTTATTTTATGCCAATTAATATCCAAAGCAAAAGATTTACTATTATTCTAAGTACATTGTATTAAAAGTCTCTTCTTTAATACCTAATTCTCATTAGTTTATTTTTTACACACAACAAAAAACCATAGTTTTTAAAATCTATAGTTTAATCTTAAATATAAAAAATTATGTGCAACCACTGTAGCAACACCAAATATTTTAAATAATCTTTTATAAAATCGTACAATATATGCGATAATAAAATTGTTCATATTCAACCATTTATAACATTATATAAAAATCAGTAAAGTTCATTACAACGAACTAGTTGTTCCTTGGTCTAGCGCCATTACATACTTCTTTTCCATCACTACATTCTCCTTATCATATAATAATATTTAATTTATTAAAAAGAAAAATCTAATATTACATATTTCAATAAATAATCATACTTAATATAAATTTAATAGATTAGATATTTATAATAAGACACTTATTTTCTATCATATCTAGATAATAATATTATACATTATAGCTTACATATTAATTAATAAATTTTAAAGGTATATAATAAACAACGTTCATAATATTCGATACAATAATTTTTTGAAATATAAAAGCACAAAGATGATTTTTCATAAACAACTTTCAAGTAAAGTATAGGAAGCTTTAGAAAAAAAAAATTTTTAATGGCGATAAATTAGTATGCAATATTATAATAAAAATGTTTTTTTCATACTCAACATACCTTCATATAGAATTTGAATGCTTAAAATCATATATTAAAAAATTAAGAGTAATGGAATCTCAAAAGAAAAAACTACAAAGTAAGTTAAATGATTCTATAAATAAAAAGAAAGATATGCAAAAAGGCCTTAATACAATGGAACAGCAAAAAATTGCTTCAATCAGTTTTAGCAAAAACACAGAAAGCAAAAACTGAAATACCAAAAGCTTTTGATAAATCAAAATTAGATTATATAAATTTCATAGAAAATAATAGAACAAAAATAGATAATACACTAGAATCTACTCTAAATTCAAGATTTAAACAGATGTATATAACAGTAATCTGTATAAATTTATTGGTATTCTTAATATTATTGTTCTATAAAGAAAACAAAACTAAATAAAAGAGTGTTATAGTATTATATTGTAAATTTATCTTATATCTTAAATACTTAGTCTTAAATATTAAATGCATAATTTTTTATGATTGATTAACATATACTACAATATAACACTATTACTCTCTTACTATTTTTCATTTTTATAATCAATCAAAAGGCAATCTTAGATTATAAAAATAAATTTATAAGTTAATTTATAAAATCTATTCATAAACTCTTTCATGTTTTATAGCAATTACACCTATCGAAATATATATACAAATCAAAATAAACCACATATTTTCAACTATAATATGTTAAAATCATATTATGAGCATATTAATTTAAGTAAAATGTCATTTAGACTTTATTTTAATAGTTTTATACTGTAAATTTAGATATTTTTAATTTTTAAATGTCACTTAGACATTTTATATAAAAAGAAAGGAGTGTATTTTGTGGATACTTTAGGAAAAAGAATTGCTTATTTGAGAAACTCCAAAAAACTTACCCAACGTAAACTTATGGATATTTTAAAGTTTGAAAACTTAGGTAAATATGAAACCGGAGATAGAAAACCTAATTGCGATATACTAATGTCAATAGCTGATTATTTTAATGTTACAACTGACTGGCTTCTATATGGTAAAGAAAAAGTAAACTCTAATAATAGTGTAAAAGAAGAGAAGGAAGATTACCTACATGTGACTAATGATGAGATGACAATATTAAATCTCTATAGACAGCTAAATGAACGTGATAAAATAAAAATAGAAGGAATACTTGAACTTAAGATATCTGAATACAAAGACTTAAAAAAGCATTCCTCTAATAATAATGAAGATAAAATGGTTTAAATATACATAATTTGATACGATTTTACATCATCTATTAATTTTATTTTTTTGTAGTAGATTACTAAAATATGGATATTAGGTTATTTAAAAGCAAGTGTAGTACAATTTCAAGCATATTTATAATATTAGATTATCTTATCCATATTTTAGTTTACGTATTTTGAAAAACATTGTACATTTCTATGTATCATTTATATTCCTATAGAAATGCATTATTCATGTTTTTAATTCTTCCAGCATCTTTTTATATACAATTGTACATCCTTTGTAATTACCCTCTTTAAGAAGGCTTGAACATGTACTAGAGTACTTAGTTAAAATATTCAATCTCTCCATATTTAAACTTTTTACACCATTAAGAGCTGTAATAAAATCATCAATTGCTCTACAGCACTCTATCAATCCATCTGAATCTAATTTACACACAAGAATATTCACCTACTTTATATACTATTTATTAATCATCTTCTGAATATTCTATATTAAGCAATTGATAAATTGATGATTTATATTTTTTACCTGTTCTTCTTCCATTTAAAATAGCTGATAAATAGTTTTCATTAACACCTATTTTCTTTGCTAATTCTCTTTGAGTCATATTTAATTCAATAAGCCTTTGCTTGACTTGTACTCCCAAAAAAGGTATCCATTTTTTTCGAGCATCCATTTCTGAACCTCCCATGACAAAGTCACAGGGTTCCTGCTTCATAGAATCTTGCATACTAAAATATGTATTCTCCACAGGCTATCCCCGTAGTTCCTACGGTTCTTACATAAGTTATTTATTTTGAATTGTTATTAATCTTAATCCTTCTTTTAATATATTTATACTTGCATTTATATCTCTATCGTGAGTTTCATTGCAACTAGGACAAATCCATTCTCTTATATTTAAATTCTTAACTTCCTCGTTTTTGTACCCACATTTATTGCATATTTGTGAACTTGCAAAGAATTTACCTACCTTTACAATTTGTCTACCATGCCAATTAGCCTTGTATAATGCTTCAATATCTACATCAGTACAGCATAATGATACATAATATTTACCACTTGGTTCTCTAGATATAGTACATTAAGTATCCTCCCTTATTAAGTATTCTCCCTTTAGGGACTTGTTTATCCCTTACTTTAACCATACCAAGTTTAGGTAATTTTATATATTGACTAAAGTACATAATATTTCCATTTGTAAAGTTAGTTTTATATGAAAATCTATTAGTTTTCTTTGATTTAAATTTAGGAAATCCTGCCTTTTCTTTAAAGAATTTTTCATATGCGTTTTCTAAATCTTTTAAGGCGTTTTGTAGTGAAAATTTGTCAGGTTCTTTAAGCCAATTTAATTCTTTTTTTAAATTGGTCAAATCAGAACTGCACTGTTTATAAGTAAAAGTTTCTTTATCATTTTTATAAACTTCTATTCTTTTAGCAAGATACTTATTATATACAAATCTACAACATCCAAAAGTTTTGTTAATTAACTCTTGCTGTTTTTTATTTGGATACATTCTAAACTTATAAGCTTTTTCCACTACTATCACCTCACTTTAATTGTTTTTTCTGATTATGTTAATAGATTATGTTAATACTGAATGTCTATATTTTACATACTATACTATATAGTATTGTACTAAATATACATATCTGATTCACTTCCATTTTCATCACCCATCCTAATATTAACAAACGTAATTATTTAAAACAATTATTTCGAAGGTTTTTATATTTATTTTTAAATAACATATTTAAGAACCGTAAGTCTTAACTTTTATCATTTTTGAGGTTGTCGTTCACATAAGTTCGCTACTACCTATGCAGTTCTCTTATGAACTTCTTACACTTTCATGCAAGCACAGACTATATCTTATCCTTCGGCATTATCCGTTAAGGTCTACCCACTTCCACTACCGATAGCTTGTAGTGTACTTCCCTCAAGAGGAATAGTCGTTGAAGTTTCTCCTATTCGGAGCTTACCTGCTGATTGCCCATTTTAAAGTACTTAGGGTTTAACCTTATACCATCTAACCAATTTTTTCTACTTTCGTAACTTTCACACTTAGGTTTATTTCATCCTTATGTTTTAGTTTGATTAGCTTTAGGGGTTTCCAGCAATTCAAGTAGTATTGGATAGGTTCTATCCTATCTCTACATATAAGTTTCCCTATATGCTGACTAATTTAGCTACTAACTCATGACCAAAGTCACGAGTATACATAGCTATTTTTTAATCAACTTTCCTTTCTAAGTGATTTATATTTATTTTTATATTTTAGTCTACACACCTGCTACTATAATTTAGTCCACTTCCATAATCCTAGGTAACTTCATCTACTATTATTCCTTTAGCATTTGCATATTGCCTAAGAAATTCCACTTGATTTTTCAAATTATCTTTTTGATTAGAAGTTGAAACTCTTGTATAAATAACAGTTTTTCTATTTACTTGTTCTTTATATATCCCTTTATATTCTAAACATTGTTCATAAGTGTAGTATCTTCTATCTGTTGGAGTTCTAAAAGCCTTTAATTTCCCTTCAATATCCCAATGTTGCATAGTTCTGACTGAAATATTAATTAACTCTGCAAACTCCTTTGGTTTATAGTTATTATTTTTCATATAATCACTTCTTGGCTATATCTTATTGTAAATAACTATATTTATCTATGTTTTCATTAACTAAAGATAACCTCCTTTTATTTAGTATATATTTTTAATATGTACAAATATTAAGTATATAAATTTATTTGATACTAAATAAGATTTTTTGATTACTTTGTGCTAAAATTAGGATGTAAATTCGTATCATTAAGTTAATTATAAAGTCATTTTGACCTTAAGTCAATATTTTTTATGTCATTTTGACCTTTATTTTTCAATTATTTACATCTCAAAAAGTCTTTGTGACATTAATTGAATGGAGAGTGTTTATGGATACTTTAGGAGAAAGAATTGTTTATTTGAGAAAAACAAAAAACCTCAAACAATATGAGCTAGAAGAAATGTTAGACTGTGATAACTTGAGTAAATTTGAGAGAAATATTAGAAAACCAAATTATGAAATATTAAAATCTATAGCTGAGATATTTAATGTTTCAGTGGATTGGCTATTAAATGGAGATAATCTATCACATAAATCAGATTTAATTTGCGATTCCTCCTCAAACTATCCACTTAATAGCATAAATTCTAATGAAATAAACCTTTTAAATAATTTTAGAAAGCTAAATGATTATGATAAGGCCAAAATAGAAGGTATGATTGAATTAAAACTTCATGAATACGAAAAAGAGAAAGATTTAGGAAAAACTGAGTATAATAAAAATAAAGATGAGAAAATAGATAAATAATTTTTATGTTGCTTTTGATACGATTTTACACCATTTCTTAGTTCTAATATTTTTATTTCATTTATTTTCTTTTTTATAGTTTTATGATAAAATAATTAGTATATTTTGCTTTACTTGAATGTAATTATTTATACAAAAGTCAAACATAATATAAATGTAGTAAATTTTTAGTTTCAAGTAATATCTCGTTATTATAACTAAATATTTATTAAAATTAGGAGGATAAAATGGGCTTAAGAGACAAATTCGCGCAATCATTTGCTAGATCAAAAACTATGAGTGGCCCTGAGAAAAAGGCTAATGAAATAATGGGTAAATTGCTTCTTAAGAAAGCTATATTACCTATCATTTTAATGTTCGTGATAATAATCGCTGGAGCTATGCTTAAAATCAATTCTTGGGTTACACTTGGCATAAATTTAGTTATTGCTGTTGGTGCTTTCTTCTACATAAGAAATTCTAGTAAAAAGTATCAGAACTTTAAACCTTATGTTGGCAATTTGATTAGTTTAGAGAAAAAAGGTAAAAAAGAGTATATTGCTATTATAAAACAAGGTAAGTTACCAGTTAAGTTACAAATTGCTTATGGTGGCGAAGACCTTGAACATATTAAGAAAAATCAAATGGTTCAGATAAGTTATAATCCAGATGCTAAAATAGCTATTTTGGTTAATAGACAGTAATTTAATAAAAAAAGGAGTTGTCTTAAAATTGATTTTTTCTAATCAAGTTTTAAGCTCAACTCCTTTTTGAATTTTTATTACTTTTTTTAATTAATATTTTAAAATATAAAATCCTTCTCAATAAAATAGGGCACTATCTACAATACTACTTTATCTTTTCCTAATAATATATAATCTGGTGCTACTGCTACTTTCATGTTATACACCGTTTTGTAACATCCCTTTTATATCAGTAACATCTTCCTTAATTTCCTCTACATCTGTTTTCATTATTCCCATTTGAACAAGTATATTTTTGTTTATTTCTTGTTGTTGTGTAGATAATTCTATAAAATTTTCTACAGTTTTTTTATATATGTCTCTATCTTCTTTTTTCTCCTGCATAGTATTTTTAAATAATAGAGCACATAGTATACCTATTGCCCCTAGACTACTCAATTCGGTTATTAATTTATCCATTATAGCCTCCTATTGTCTAAATTTTTATACTTATAACTTTAATTTTTGTTACATTCTTACATCATGCAATATTATATTTTCAGGATTATCAATTTAATCTTTTGTATTTTAAATTGTAGGTGTAATTTATAGATTGAATAAATAATAAATATATATACAATTTCTAATATAACAAAAAATAAGTACAAGGCTTACTTATTAAAGTTAAGACCTTGTACTTTACATAAAAAAAATAACTAGTATATAGTTATTCTAAATTTACTATTCAACTGGTATTTCTAATTCTTTACATCTAATTCTAACTTGCTCTCTAATTACTGCTGGTACTTCTTCTATTGTTTTTTTGCCTCTTAAAATTAAAGCTACATATACTTCTACCATTCCACTCTCACCTCCAGATTTTCTTACACTAAAAGTGCTTATATTACTTGCTTCATTGATAGAACTTTGACTTAACAACATCTCATATATTTCTGCATTTGCTATAAAATTACTTGTTATATCATCATCTTGCTTTACTTGACTTACACTTATGTCTGAAATATCTTTATACTGCATTTCTACTTTTCTACCTTGTTTGATTTGTTCTATTTTATTTTTATCGAATTTAAACAATTTTTACACCTCCATTTTAAGCTTGTGGCTCGTTGTTTTCAGCATCATATCTAAAAATCATAGATGGACGTTTTATAGCTGTCCATTTATCTCCTTTTTCTACTATGATTTTAGGCTGAGCACTTTTTATGTTGGCTTCTTCTAATTCATAGATTTCTTGGTAACTCGAGTCTGATTTTTTGATTTCAACTAGTTTCATGTCTTTGAATAAGTCAGATTTATTTATTTTTACTTGAACCTTAGTTTTATTTATTAATTGATATATAGGGTCTCCAAGATTTAAATCTTCTTCAAGTCCTCTATCTAGTGTAATTGTAATATCTTGTTCATTGGATGTTGTATTAACTACCTTGTACATTCTATTACCTATCATAACATAAGAATCTTTAATTATAGAATTTCCAGTACTCTCTTTAAAAATAAATAAAGATGCATATAAATCATCCCCTTTACAATAAGCTCTAAATAGTATCTTATTCTCTCCTATTTTAATTTTATCTGGTGCTACTTCAAATGATATTTTTTCAGTAGTTAAATCACTTACAGATTTTACACTTTCACCATTTATAAGCATTTCTATTTTACTTATATCTTTATTAGGGTCTTGTATTTTTATCTTAATTGATGAAATTGACTTTTCAGTAATTTCTATAGCAGCATTTGTTGTTCCTACTTCTGATATAATATATAATGTATTGTCTGTTGCAAGTACATCCTTTACTGTATTTACATCTTCAGAAATAGGTACTATAGTAAATTCTTTTAAAAATTCTACTGGTTGTTCAATTTTATATACATCCCTATTTTTTCCAGTAACCCATACTGAATTATCATTTTTAAGTACTAATATATGGTCACTTCCATAAGATTTTATTTCTCTTATGTCTGTTAGTGCTTTTGTAAAGAACTTAATTATAGTATTTTCACTATCGCTTCCTAATCCTAAAGCTCCCTTATCATTATATCCTTGTACAAATAATTCATTACCTGTAGTTACTACTAATGTATAGTTTTTACCACAATGTACTTCTTTACAGCTAGATATAGTTGTAATTCTTTGTAATTCAGTAACTGGATTATTGTGACCTATACCTAATTGATATTCGGAATTTTTACCAATAGACCAAAGACTATCATCAGATTTTATAAAATAAGTAAAGTTATCTCCACATGAAACATGCTTTACATCTGATACATTAATCTGCACAAATTCATCCACTTGATTTATAGACAATTCTTGCAATAATTCTCCATGGTAGTTTGTACCACATCCATACATTGTTCCATCATTAAGTAATATAATAATATGAGTCTTAGAAATAGATACTTCTTTTATATCTTCATATGGAAGTTCAGTATAAAGGTCTCCTTTGTATAAATTTCCTAATACTAAACCATAATCTATGTCTTTTGTGGTAGGTATAACTATCTTATTGTTTAGAAGTATAAAGTTATGTCTGTTTTTAATAGATGTCAAATCACCCATTACAAAATTCATATGCTTATAATTAAATATTCTATTATCATTATTTCTACTATCGTATCTATTTCCAACACCTAATTGTCCATAGTTATTTAATCCACAAATATACATATCATTAGTATCTTTTATTGCTATATTTGCATATTCTAAAGGAAGTATTTTCTTTACTCTTGTATTGGTTTTTATAAATGTATCTCTTTTTGTTACATCACCAACACCTAATTGTCCATTATTATTAAAACCTGTACCATATAGGTCTCCATTATCACTTACATAATGTCCACATCTATAATTCATTCCAATGTCCTTTGCCTTTGATGCTATTTTTTTAATCTTCTCTGGAGTCTCACTTCCTGTACCTGAACCATTACTACATTTGCCTGCAGTATATACATCCCCTTCACTTGTAAGTAAAAGTACTGCATTATTTCTGTTTGGAGCTACTTTTACTACATTTGAAATTGGAATTTCAGAAAATGAACTTTGATTGCTATTACTATTTAGACCTAAGCAATAATCAGTATTTAAACCTGTACTATATGCAGTATTATAGATTGTTATTATATAGGTATTTATTTCATTTGGTATAACTTCTTTTACATTTTCCATACACTTTATAAAACTATACTGGTCAGTAGTATTTCCCATACCTAATTGTGAATTATTATTGTATCCACAACAATATGCAATGTTTGTGTCCTTTACAATAAATGTTGTTGTATCTGAGCAGTACACATCTCTTACATTAGTTATATTGTTTACAGTAAATGTCAATATGTCTGGATGGTTGCTTTCGCTTCCTAAGCCCAGTTGCCCATGAGTGTTTTCTCCACATGAATATAATGTGTTATCATCTTTGATTGCATGCGAGTGAGTAGTCCCTAAAACAACATCTCTTACATTTTGGATGTTTACTTTAGTAAATGTATTTCTATTTACTATATCACCTAATCCCAATTGTCCTTTGGTATTTAATCCTGTAGAGTATAGTGTTCCATCATTTCTAATTGCAAATGTTGTGTTACCATCTATACTTGTTGATATTTTCTTTATATTATCAAGGTTTATTTGAGTGAACTTATTTCTATTTATTGTGTCACCTAATCCTAATTGTCCAGAACTATTATTTCCTGTGGCATAAGCTGTTCCATCATTTTTTACTATAAACATTGTATTTCTTGATGTTGTAATTTCTTTTATATCATCCATAAATATAAATGAGTTTGATTGTTCAGTTATATTTGTGAATTTTCTTATTGGTTGATTGTTATATTCTCCTATACCAAGTTTGTTAAATTGATTTGCTCCTGTTACATATATATTGTTATTTTTATCTACTGCTACTACAGTATTTTCTTTGACAATTGTATCTTTTATGTTTTTTAATCCTGTATCATAATTACTTGTTCCATCTAAGTTTGTTATATTTCCAAATTCTCCATTATTAGCAAGCCCATATCCATACAATTTTGAATTGCTAGAAGCCAGAATAAAAATACGACCTAGATTTGAATATTCAGAACTAATACTAGTATAACTTTTATATCCAGTAGCAGATGAACCAAATGTTTTTGGATACCCAGTAACATAAGAAATACCTTTTTTAAAGTATAATATATTATTTGGTGTACCTATTACTTTTTCTATTCTATTAAAAGAATCTACTCTTACAAAGTAAGCATTATAATGAGAATTTGTAGCTTCAATAAAACTTCCATATCTTGAATAATCAGTTATACTTGGGCTACTCTTTGATGTATCTGGATATCTATGCTGTCCTGCCAAATAAACATATCCACTTTCGTCAATTATTGCACAACCATAATAAAAAGGAAAAACATTAATTATTTTAGGTAAATTGATTAAACTGCTAGAATTAGTAGACGACGAAGCTGTTCTATACTGAGATACTAGTATTTTATTTGCATTACTACTACTACCTGTGCCTAATTGATAGTAGTTATTATATCCAGATACATATAATTTTCCTTCACTATTTATCATATATACAGAATAATTATATGCTGCTATCTTTTCAATGTTACTTATACTCTGCTTATATGGATAATTAGAAGTTCTTTCTATATTATTATAAGAATTATATCCCCAACCATATACCTCTTTTGAATGATTTAAAGCTATTACATAACTGCCTTCTACACAAAAATCCTTTATATTTTCTATTTCTATTTTTGTAAATATATTTCTATTAACTTCATCTCTTAGACCCAATTGTCCATTACCATTTAAACCACATGAATATAATGTTCCATTATTCTTAAGTACAAAAGTTGAGTTTCCACTTCCCTTTATATCCAAAACATTATCTATATCCACCTTAGTCATAACTGACCTGTTAACAGTATCTCCTAATCCTAACTGTCCATGATTATTTAAACCACAAGCATACAATGTACCATCATTCATAACTATAAACATGTTGCTATCTGTTAACTCTATCTTCTTATAATCTTGAAAATTATCACTTAACTTTACATTTAAAAATTCACTATTGTCCTTTGTAACATATAAATAATCATCATTAACCAATAAACCTGAATAATTATCTAAATTTGAAGATTGTACCTTTGAAAACTCATACAGAAAAGTTGTATGAAAAAATGAACCAAGTTGACCTGCTAAATTACAGCCAGATACAAATATCTCCTTTGAACCATTTATTAAAAAATTAAATTGAGAACCACACTTAATATCTTTTATATTTTCTACATTAACCTTAACAAAAGTATTTCTGGATGCCACATCTTTATTGGCATTGGCTAGTTGACCATAATTGTTTTGTCCTGTACTAAACAGTGTATTATCGTATTTTAATATCATAGTATGATTATTTCCACAAGAAGCATACTTAACATTATTTATACTAGAAAGAGTAAATACAATTGAATTATTATTATTTCCTGTACCAAGCTGACCAACTCCATTATAGCCTGTAGTATACATAGTTCCATCATTCTTAATAAGAATTGTATGACTACTACCACACGCTATCTGTTTTACATTATCCATACCTTCTATTTTATTAAATACACTTTTATTTAAAGTACTATTAATTCCCAACTGTCCACTTGAATTTAATCCACAAGCATGTGCTGTCCCATCCATTTTTATGATGAATACAGATTGATTATAAGTCACTACATCTTTCACACTATCTATATTTACTTTAGTGAAAGTAGCTCTATTGTTAGTATCACCTAGTCCAAGTTGACCACTTGAGTTTAAACCTGCTGAATATAATGTTCCATCATTTTTAAGCACAAATGTAAAGTCATAACCACATGCAACAGTTTTTACATCATCTATTGGTAGCTTAGTAAATTCATAATATACTGTAGACTCAATTACACCTAATTGACCTACATTACTTGTTCCTGCTCCATATGCAAATCCATCTTTAGTTACTGCTACACTGTGTTTTGAACCACAAGATACATATTTTACATTATCAGTTTTTACTTTACTAAACATCCTTCTCTCTGACGAATCTTTTCCAAGTCCTAGTTGAAAACCTGTATTATCGCCACAAGCATATAAATTACCATCTGATTTTAAACCAAAGGTACTATTACTTATACCAGTAAAAAATTCTACAAAATCATAATCGTTATATCTTTTATCAAAATCATCAATCAATATGTTCTTATCATTAAAATAAGCACCACGCTGTAAAAGTTTATTTTGCTTCATTATTAGTACTACCTCCTTTATTTATCTTATTTCATATGAATATTTACTTAGAGTTATATCTTTTTGTTCTTTTAAATAAGTGTTACTAGATTTTGTCTCAACAAAGTTATTATCCATATCATGTATATATCTAACTCTATTTGCACTAAATGGTAATACTACATCTCTAAAAATCACATTACCAATTTCACCTGTTATACATTTTCTATTTAAATCTAACTTAAGCCCTTCTATAGCTACTATGTTATTTCCATTTGCTAATGTATCATACCAATAACCAGCCTCATCTACAGTTACTTCTGACTCTAATTCTAGGTATATTAATATATCTAGCACTTTTTCAGATAATTTGTTATAGCTATTTTTTAATACTGATATATCAGTTTGTATTTGACCACTTATAACATCATCAAAAGATATATTTTCTATTTTTTTAACTACCTCATTTATAGCTCCTGATAAATCTTTAGAATCTGTAGTTAATATATCTGTATCTCCAATTTTTACTTTTATTTCTTTTATATTTTTATCAAACTTATCATCTAAATCTTGAATATCCTTTTGAGTTACAAAAACCAACGTCGGGTCTACTTCTAATGTAACATTTGAAGTATTGGACAATTGTAAAATCATTTTTACAACCAAATCTTTAATACTGCCATCTTCAGCACGTGGCTTATACGTCTCTGGATACTTACCTATAGCTATTATATTATTCTCATTATCCAGAACAGCAGCTTCTCTTATCATAAATCCACCAACTGTTCCTGGTAAAATAGTCTCTATAACTATCCAATTAGGATTTTTTTCATCAATTCTTAGAGAATTTATATTTCCTTCCCAAACTACATTCTTTAAAGCAGTTTGTTCCTCTGTTGGCTCATAATATTCTCCATTACTATCTCCAACTTGAAACTTGGTTAATCCAACAAGCTCTCCTAGTGCAGTTGCATTTGCTATTTTTTCTCTACCAATTTTGGTTAATATTATATAAAATTTTTCTTCCAATTATACCACCTCCGATTTAGGATAAACTACTACATTTTCTACGCCTGTATCATTTGCAATAGCTATATTAATCTTACAATTATTTTCAATGCATTTAATGCTTAAAGGATAAACCTTTATTTCTTCTCTACTTAACATTCCAGCTCCACAGTTTACAACAGCACTACATTTTATAATTGGTTCAAAGTATGGATGAACTTTTACCTCTTCACTACATACCATACCTCCACCACAATAGACCATACTTTTATCTAGTATTATTGGTTCTAAATAGTGTAATAAGTGAGCAGGTTTTACTCTTTCAATCATATCGCTACAATCTAAAAGAGTTTTATAGTCACAGTTATTTGCTATAAAACTCAATACGAATGTAAATTCATCACTATAAACTTTTATATCTGTTTCTGATTTTGTATATGCCTCACATATACTTTTTATAACTTCAATAGTACTAGTACCTCTGCTTCTCATTTTAGCTTTTATATTGCTACGTCTTGTGTCAAAATCAAGTTCTTTTTTTTCAATGCAGAGTATGTCTTCCCACATATCTAATCCCCATGTCGCTGTATCAACAAATAATTGGTCAAAGGTATCATCAATATCTTCTTTAAGAATATTTAATTCTGTATCGTATGCACCTTGTATCTCCTCTACAATGTAATTTCTATCAAATGATGGTAGTTTATCAATTAGCTTCATTGATTTTCCACCTCACTAAAATTGACAGTTGTTACACTAGGTATTTTATCTTCATTAATGGTTATATTATCTGTACTTCCATTTATAAGTAGATTACTTAAATCGTGTACACCAGTAGTATTTATAAGTATTCCCATGACTTTTGTATAGATTATCTCTCCTCTAATATCTCTAAAGTATGTATTTATACTTTCTAGGAAAGATTCTTTTACATTGTCTAATGTATATCCATCTTCTAGTTTCATTACTGCACTTATACTTATTTCTATTGGTAATGGTGTCACAACTGTTATAGTTGGTCCAATAGGCTTCTCTTCATCTATATGTTGCTGACACCTTTCAATCGTTTCTGTATCAACAGCTTGATTATTTTTCCCAAATATCAAGACCTTAACTGTTCCTGGACCATCCCATCTTGGATAAACCTTAACATTATAGACTCCATCTACTTCCAAAGCCCATTCTTCATAGTGAGCTTTATTTCCACTTGTAGCTTGATTTCTTTGGATTTTATAAAATCTTTCTTTTAGTTCTTCATCTGTCTCTATATCTGTACCACCTTCAAAACTTCTTGTGTTGGTAATCTTTGTAACTCCAGATATATTATCAACTAGTTTAAATTCACAATTTGTAGGTAAATTATATTTCTTACCAACTTCCAGAGCTTGAACTGGGCTATTGTCACCTTCTTCACTACCAATAGTTACATCTTTTATTACTACAAATAGTAAATCTCTATATGATATTACTGTGCCATTATTTATTACAGTTCCTTTCTCTCCAATAAATTCAACTTCTCCATTTGACTCTGTACCTAACTTTCTATATACACCAAATTCATTGACTCTTTTATCAAGAAACTGGTTATATGTGTCTTGTATAAAAGCCATTTTATGTATCTTTGAAAGTTCTAGATATATCTTCGAAAGTTCTAGATTATTTCCAGATACCATGTTGTTTAGAAAAGAACCTTCTCCTTTATAAATATCAAGATTAATATTTTCAAGAGTTCTATTTTTTATTACTTCATATGTCTGGTCACTATACATTTATTTCCACCTCCCCATAGATAGTGGATACTTTTACATTTGCACTCAATATGTCTCTGTTAAAGTTAGCACTTTTTACGTTTACTTCTAATATATATGGATTTATTAGAAGGGCCTCTTTTATGAATCTACTAGCTTCACTTTCTGTAAGACCTTTTGTATATTTTTGTCCTATTAGTTCTGAAAGCTCTGTCCCATATTCTAAAGAGTATATCTCATGTTCATATCTATTTGTCTTTATACACTTGTATATCCAAACTTTTAAGGCTTCTTTTTTTTCAATTATTTTAAAGTCACCTTTTTCTAAAATAGGTTCATCTTTTTCAAAATCCCATGCCACTTCACGAAAGATTGGCAATTCTTCTGTTTTAGGTAAGATATAATCTTCTGGGACACCTATAAAAGGAAATATTGTACTCATTATAAGCTCACCAACTTACTTACAACAGCAAATTTTTCGCCTATTTTAAACATTATTACCATATCTTCAGGTTCAAAATTATCTATAAATGGATTTTTTATTTCATGCTTATGCTCTTGACTTGTTTCTGTATCAAATGATTCTATCTGTCTATCGAATAACCAGCTGTCTATTAAAATATCTTCTTTTTCTAATACGATGTTATTTGTCTCTATTTTTAAATCTGGTAATTTACTTTTAATTCTTCCAATAAAAAAAGAAGGTTGATTATGATACTTTCCTTCTTCTCTTATTATTCCTATAAATTCATTTATTGGATTAGCCATTATATCACCATCCTCTTATAATACTCTCCTAGCTGTATTAAAATCTTTTCTACTACTTAACTTACTTATTTTAACTACATCACCTTTTCGTGGAGCATGTAAAAATTCTCCATTGCCTATATATAGTCCAACATGGCTGACTGGATTATGAAAAAATACTAAATCTCCTGCTTGAAGATTTTTTTGTTCTACTTTCTTGCCTTTTTTAGATTGTTGATTTGATGTTCTTGGTAAACTAACATTAACTTTTTTAAAACAGTAGACCATCAATCCAGAGCAATCAAAACTACTTGGTCCATTTCCACCCCATTTATAAGGTTTACCTAGATGTTTTTTTGCCTCTGATATCACTGTTTTAGCTTTATCAGATACACTACCAGCATAACCACCAACAATAATTTTTCCTTTTCTTCTTCCAAATTTACTAGCTTCTTCAACATTTCCAAATAAAATATCTATATGGTATGTTCCATCCTTTTCTATAGTTATTGCAGGTCCTACATCATTTACTTTATAGACTCCATCTCGCCCAGAAACTCCTGTAATTATTTGTATTTCATCTCCATAGTTCAACAGAGGATGTTTGTTTAAAAACTCTTTTGTATAATGAGTTTGCTCATATTTACCAACCATGGGAGCAGCACAAGTTTTTTTAGACGGGTCAAGTTTTTTATTTCTACAATCTGTATCTCCACCTTCCTCTTTTCTAGGGCAGTAAGCTGTGAATTCTGCTGTAAATTCTCTACCTCCTGTATAACCTTCTTCTCCTAAATTACTTTCTTCCTTTGGTTCATCTTGTCCTGCTGACTTTTCATCCATAAGATTTTGAAAGTTAAGTTCAAGTTCAATTTGATACTCTCCATTTTGCCAGATATGCTTATCTGTATCTATATAAAATAATCCTACAAGCTTTGTATAAGAATCTTTAACTTTTACCCCTCTACCAGTTATACAACTTACATCTCCATAACCTTTAAGAGAACAGCTTTTTTCTATTCCACTAAACTCGCTATCTACATCTATATCTTGATTTTCTTGTTGCTGAATTACTTTTTGCATTATTACATTTACTTCCTTAAAAATTTCATTATCTATTTTTTCGCTAATCTTACTTCCATACTGGTCTACTACTATTACCTTATTTTTTACATTTTCCATGCTCTCTGAAAAGGTAGTATTTATAATATTAAATCCCTCTTCAAACATAACACTTAATGTAACAGTTCCTTTTTCAATAACATTAAACTTATCTAAATTGGCTTCTATCATATACTTTTTCTTTGTCTTTTTACTTGCCTCTGTATATGCACTCATTATCGTGTCATAACCATTTACTCCTATAAACATCTTTGTATACTTGACATTGGTCTTTGCTATTGTTCCAACTGAAAGCCTATTTTCAGCAAATACTTGCTTTGCTATGTCTTCAACCAACTTATCTTTAAAGTTATATGAAACTTCACTTTGTGTAAGTAAAAATCCCATATCTTTAGATACAAAACTAATTTCATTACTGCTTGAATCTTTGGACCTATTAATTATCATTCCTCTAAAGAGTTCTTTCTCATCTACGTAGAAACAAACTGTACTAGCTATTGGTATATCTATCTGTTGAAAATTTACATCAAATGCTGATTGTATTATTGAAAACTCTAGTGTTCTTGATGGAGATTTATAGTCGCCTGACCATGAGACTTTATCTACTATGTCAGTTATATCATATATACTTCCATTTTTTATGTGTACCCAAATCTTAATAATAAAAAATCACCTGCCTTTTCATTTAAGTCTATCAGCAGTTATTTACAACTTATTATCTATAATAGTTATTGTTTTGGAGTTACTTTTGGTATTTTTATTCTTTTATACTCTTTTAAGTCTAATGTAAAATACACATCTCGAGTCCCATCTCTTTCTTCATAGCTAAAACCCTCAATTATAACCTCCATATTTATATTTGTTTCTGTAATTGTGAATCTTAGTATAAAACCTTCCTTCATCCATTTTTCAATCTTATTTACACAATCATATGGTGATGGAAAGCCTGTATAGTCACAGAAAGTATAGTCTTTATTTGGAAAAAAACTTGATATTGAAATACTTTTAAGAGCTACACCTCCAAAAGTTGCTATTTCACCTATTTTGAGTACACTAGAGGAGTTTACAACAGCTTTTCCATTAATACTAAAGGATGATGGAAATACTGGAAATCTAAATCTATCTTCTGCTTGTCTAAGCCACATTTCCATTATAATACACCTCCTAATTGTGCTATTTTTATACTTGAAACCAATTTTGATGTAACTTTTTCTATATCAGCTTCTTCTCTAATTACTATTGTATCAGCTAACTTGGCTATACTTATATTTCCACCATTTTTTCCACTTCTATATTGATTTGCTTCTTGTTTAGTTAAAACCATTTCACCTTCATGAAGCCTTGTTGGGTAATCATTATAAGGAACATAGTTTAATCCAAATGCATTACTTCCAGACTTACTTGTACCTGCGTTCCAATCATCAATTATAGATCTAACTGTCTCAATAATTGGATTTTTATTAATTTTTTCAACTAAATTTTGCCACCATTTACAAACATCTTTTATAATATTACATATATCGTTAAATAGATTAAAAAGACCTCCTAAAACTGGTTCTACAATAATCCAAGCATCCTCTAAAAGTGGTCCTATTGTTGCCCAAACTGTCTCCCAGATAACACCTAGTGTCTCTATAAAATTATTTATTTGAGGGGCATACTCACCTAAAAAAGTGAAAATTCTTGTGATAATAGGGCTAACAGCTTCAACTACAGGCCCGATTAATTGGAATGCTGTAGTTACTATTGTCCCAAATATACTTATTAATCCTTGTGCAAT
Organism: Clostridioides sp. ES-S-0054-01; assembly: GCA_021561035.1. Lineage (NCBI taxonomy): Bacteria > Bacillati > Bacillota > Clostridia > Peptostreptococcales > Peptostreptococcaceae > Clostridioides > Clostridioides sp. ES-S-0054-01. The sequence continues at coordinate 1,336,653 of CP067346.1, read as the reverse complement.
TGGTGATTTATTGTTTATACTATCTAGTAAATTATTTACTAAGTTTACTACTGGAAGTAAGGAATCTATTAATGCTGTAAAATCAATATTTTGTAATAGTGTACTTCCTGCATTAACAATTGCTTTTGGTGCATTCCCTATCATTGTTGCTGCATGATTTTCAAAACGTTCTTGCTTATTTTCAACCATCATTTTACGTTTTTCAACCTCATTAGAAATTCGATATTGAGTAGAATCAGAAAACTCTTTTCCATTTTTTACACTTCTAGATTGCATCTGGTCATATTTGTTGCCAATAATTATCTTACCATTCATTACATTGCCTATTTTACCAGCCATTTTTTCAGATAAACCAGCTAAATTCTCTAATCCACTTTCTGTAAAAGTTTTTATTTTCTTTATTCCTTGACCTAAAATATCATCGAAAGGTTTAACAATACTCTTCAAACCATTGTTAATGCTTGTTTGAGCACTTGCTATTATACCTGGTATTGTATCACTCATTCTTTCAGCTAATCCCCTCTGCTTTACACTTATACCTTCCAATGCTTCATCAAAAGTTTTATAATTTTCTCCTACCAGAGTATTAAGAGATTCCATATTTCCTTTTGCTGCACTTAAGAAAGCTGCTGATACATCTTGCTCACTACTTGTATTCATATTTAAAGCTCTAACATCCACCATAGCCTGAGTTATATCTTTTTCTTTTTTACCACCAGTAATATTACTAATCATTTTAGCTTTAGTTCCCATTGCAACAACATCTTCAGGATCAAAAGGTGTCTTATCTGCTATATCTAACAAATCTTCATAATAATTATCAACATCTCTTTGATTAACTTTTCCAGTATTTCTTTTCATTACACTTTCTAAAACAACTTTCTGATTTTGTTCCTGACCAAGTAAATCAACACCTTTTTTTACAGCGACACCTATAGTAGCACCATTTGTCAAATCAGATATCTTCCCCTTTATTGAACTAAGTATTCCACTTGCCATATCCTTTACAGCTATTGCACCTTTCCATACCTTACCTGCAAACAATCTCAACTTAGGAAATACTTTGCTTATAATGCCACTTGCCATATCTTTTATAGCTATTACACTACTCCAAAAAGAACTTTTAAATAGCATTAACTTAGGTAAAATTCTGCCTATAGCACTACTTGCCATATCTTTAAGATTAATAATCCCTTGCCAATGATTTTTAGTTATTTGTTTTAATTTTTCCAAGGTACTACTTATCACTCTCTTAGCCATATCTTTTGCTTTTATTACAATCTGCCATGCCTTGCCACTAATCTTTTTTAAACTTCCAAGTACTTTATTTTTAGTTTTTTCTATTTCATCACTTTTAGCTTTAAATATTAACATAATTATAAGATTTGAATTCAACTCATTTTTCTTTTGAATCAACTTACTAAAATAATCAATAATCATAGCTATAGTTACTGCTAGTCTCATAATACTTCCATTTAAACTTCCACTAACTCCTGAAACAGCATTCATACTAGAACTTAATTTTGTCATAGTAGAACTTACACTACTAGCAGTAGTCTGAACTTTTTTTAGTGATGAATTTAAGCTATTTACTCTACTACTTGCACTTCCAATAGAATTTTTTATACTATTAGCCATTACATTAGTTGAAAGTGAAACAGCCACAGTTGCTCTCCTAAAATTATCAGTTACTGATATAATTTGATTCATTTTCGGTGTGTAATTATCTGTAAGATACATATTTATACCTTCTTCTCTTACATTTCCCACTATATACCACCTCCTGTCAAAGGACACACTCCATACCCATGTTTCACTTTTTCAACTTCTTCCTCAATTTCCAAGGCGAAAAAAGCTTCAATAAGCTTTAATTCGCCTTTATCCATTGCATAAAAAAGGGACGGCCTAATACCTTTTTTCTTCCAATAATAGTACATTATTGTAGTCTTAGTATCCGTCCCTATTAGTTTTTTATCTCTTCTATCACTGCATTTTTACCATAACCCATAACATCTTGAAGGATTCTATATAAGTTAGTAATTTCGCCTGGTAGTAATAATTTTCTTGCTAATTCTTTTGGAGTCGGAGCCTTAAATTTATCCATTAACTCCTTATTTTTAAATAAAAGCTTTCCATCTAAATCACAAACACCTTCTATAATTGTAAGCATCTGCATCTCTGGTAAGTCTATATCTGTTTTCATATTTTCATCAATTTTAAGACAAGTATTTTGTATCTCCTCATCTTTACTTATTGTTAAAGCTCTACACATTACTTTAAATTCCTGCCCAAATATACTTGATAATCTCTTAAGTTCAACTATAGTACTCGGTCTTTCTAAGTTTTCTGTATCTGCATTTAAAAGTAAATCTACTATGTTTATATTTTTTGATAATCCATTTTCACTCATTATTATTTGCTCCTTTATCAATCAATTTCAATCAACTAACTTTTTTACTTATTAACTATCTGAATTTATTAAATATATATTTACTAAATATTAATATAAAACCAAATATAAAACTAAATTATATCAAGAAAATCATATTCGGTAAATGTGAAGGGAGCCTCTATCTCTCCTTTTACTCCAACTTCCCAATCAGCTAAAGTTAAATCATCAAATGCTATATTCTTTACTGCTATTCTTTCTGCTCCATAAGAATCTGGGTCATTTAATTTAGATATAGCAACAAATCTAGGTTCAGAACCTCTCTTTATCTTTTCTCCAATTAATTTGTGCATTCTTGAACTAACATGATATAAAGTTATTGAACCTTTTCCTTTATATCCCATATACTTTGTATCAGTACCCATTTGACCTGCTATTATAATATCCTCTTTTGTAAATTCCATCTTTGCTTGAAACTTCTTTACTTCTGCTACCTTGTTTCCATCAAGCCAAAGTTCTCCCCAAGTACCACTCATTACATTCCTAGCTTCCATATTTGCCATATTAATAATCCTCCTATATCTCTATTGATAAATCTATATCTTCCATAGCATCTAACATCTTTATCTTTGCTGTTAAGAATACTTTTGAACCTGTATTTGCTTCTCTTATTTCTTGTTCTTTCATATTAGATATATCTATATTTTTAGATTTCAAATACTGTTTTTGTGATTCTATGTCTATATCTACAATTGAGCCAGCTTCTATTAATTCTCCCTTTTCTAATTCTTCTAGGTATTCTTTTATTGCTACTATTAGTATGCATTTATTATCATAACTATTAGGAACTCTGCCTATATAATTATCTATTATTACTTTCTTAATATCATTATTTATAATATCTAAAGTATCAACTATTTTTATCTTCTGGAACATTTCTCCTTTTTCTTCTGTTAATTCAGTTAAAGAATTTACTCCTCTAGCAATTCTTATAGCACCAGCTTCCTTAATAAGTATAAGCTCTCCTTTATTAACCCTTGATTCTGCATCAACTTTCGTCATCTTAGGTATATCAACTACATCACTAAGCTTAGTATAAGTTACTGATTGACTTAAAGGTGTTCCTGCTATAAGTCCAGCCACCCTACTTGTAAACTCATCAACACTGTATTTCTTTTCTCCAACTAGCACATCTTCTGTAGTAAAATTAATTATACCTTCATGATTTCCTACAAAGTTTCCTAATACAGCCTTAACTTTCACTTTATCTACATCTCTAAGTTTAATTATCCAATTTTTTATAGTAATCTTATCAGCTTCTACTGCTTTAGGCATACATAGATAATTAAATTCCCTAGTCTCTAAAAAATCTAATGCAGTTTGAATATCTGTTTCTCCTTCTATTACATAAACTATTAACTTATTTGGAGTATTAACATTTCCCATCAAAGCTAAGTTTATATATTCTTTATTTTCAGCAGATAAATCAGTTGGTATATCCTCTTTTTCATGTATTTCATTAAGACCTAGTGCCTTAGTATCTTTAAGTACCATTGCAATTATCCCTCTAGCTGAACGTTCTTTAACAGTTGTAGCTAGCTCCTTAAATGATATGTTGATACTTGGTAATCCTATAGCCATACTATCACTCTCCTAAATTTAAATTAATTTCTTCCATATTTTCATATACTGCTTCTTCTTCATATACGCTATCAAGATAGTTTAATGTAATTGAAAAGTTTAATGCATAAATTGACTCCTCTTTTTTTATACTTTGTTCTAATTTTGTTATACTTAATTTTCTGTCTGTTACCTTTATATTTCTATTGAATAACTTATTTAATTCGTCTGAGATTTCATACATTCTAATACTGTTTGATTGTGATTTTGGTAAGTATTTTATAGAGATAACAATATCTTTGTTATTCTTATTTAACATTATAGGTGTACAAACAATTGACAGTATACTTACAAAAAAACAAGACCCTTCAGAGCCTTGCGTACTTTCATCATCAATAAAAACACTTTCAGTAAAGTTTTTTTTGAGAATCCCAATAATTGTTTCTAATATTTCTTTGTGTTTAAGCAAACAATCACCACTCTATCACTAAATATTCTTACTTAGTCTGATAATCTTACTATAAATGATATAAGTCATTTTTAAATAAACATCTCATTTATTCCCGTCAAGTATCTTCTATATTTATAGGTAATATTATTCTTTTCAATTTATCACCTCCTTCAATATGGATTTCTTTCACAATAACATTATCTCACATATTTTATGGTCTATTGTTGCAATGGTGTATATAAAGTGTTGTAAAATTGTCCTATTTTTTATAATATCTCACTCAATTTAAATATCATCTTTTTCTTTAAATTATAGCAAGATGTTCTATCTAAATGCAGTTTCATAGAAATATACGTCATATTATTTTTTGTCTTACTATTATAAAAAAGATTAAAAAACTCCATTTCCATATCATTTAGACATGTTAGAGCATTTTCTATCTTTTCTTTTTCTATTTCTATATCTTCTTTTTCCATTTTTAATTTTATTAGCCTTCCCTCTCTTTTTATCACCTCATTTTCCACAGAAGAACTTATATTATATGTGTTGCTAGTCTTTTCTGTATATACCATTGCTCCACATCCAGAATATTCATTCTCACATCTTTTTATGTCCAAGTTAATATTCTTTATCTTTATATCTAAATACTTATAATTATGTAATCTTTCATCTGTTTCTTTAAATAATATATCTTTATTGTTTTTCATAATATTTCTCCTTTATATGCTTATTATTAGCTTCAAATTTACAATAATCTCTTTAGTACACAGTTTGTTTACTAATCCCACAATTTTTAAGAATATATTGTTCTATCGCTATGTAAAAAAAACTTCATCTATATTTTGTTCTAAAATAGCAGAAATTTTCTTAGCCATAAGAAGTCCAGGATTTTTTATACCTCTTTCTATCTGAGATATATAGTCACTTGTAATTCCAGCCCTTCTAGCAAGTTGAATTTGTGTCATACCTTTGCACTTTCTATAATATTTCAAATTATTTTTAAACATCATCTTTATACCTCCAATACTATTAAGAATATTTTATTCTTATATATTTACATTATATAGAATTATTTGTTCCTTATCAATAGTTTTTAGAAAAAAACATTCTTTTTGGAATTTCTTCGTTTTATTTTTTAGAACAATTTGTTATAATCTATACATAAGGTGGTGATATAATGTTTGCCAAAAGATTAAGAGAACTTAGAAAGGAATTTGGATTAACCCAAAGAGAACTTGGGGAAAAAGTAGGGGTTTCTCAAAGAGTCTTAGGATACTATGAAACAGAAAACAGATTTCCTGATGAACACATTTTAAATAAGCTGGCTGATGTGTTTAATGTGTCAGTTGATTACCTTCTTGGGAGAACATTGGTTAAGGAAAATATTGATACTGTAGCTGCACATAGAAAAAATCCACATGAAGAATTACCTGAAGAAGCCCAAGAACAACTTAATGATTATATAGAATTTTTACTAAATAAATATAAAAAAAAATAAACCACATGATGAGCAGTCTATTCTTCTGCTCTTTTAATATAATTTTAAAACAAACATACATTCTATTTTAGGGGGATTTTTATGAATAATTTGGATAAGCTTTTTGAATTAGCTTCTCAAGAAGAGATAATAATTCATTATACTACTTATATTGCAGGAGATTTAGAGGGACTATATATAAATAAACATGGTATGAAAATCATATCTTTACTCAGTACTCTAAAACAAAATACTAAAAAACTCACATCCATCTTAGCTGAAGAGCTTGGACATCATTTCACTAGTCTTGGATACTATGTATCATCTTATAACGATTATTATACAAAAATCGTTATAGACAAGTGCGAAAATAAGGCATTAAAATGGGCTTGTGAATTCTTAATTACTGAAGAGGATATAATAAACATAATTAATTCTGGTGTCACTTGCGTTTATGAAATGGCAGATATACTTAATGTAGACATTAATTTTTTTCAAAAAAGATTGGAATTTTTATCATTAAAAAAACAATCTTTATCACTTGGAAACAATAAATATCTAATATTAACCAACTTGCCATATTTCTACATATTTGATCCAATTTCATAATAAAAACGGTAGTAGTTTCAATTTACATAGCAATAAAAGGTATATATTTATTTTAACAAATTTTGGTTTCTATAAATTCAATATTAATATATAATAATGGTATTACGTTATTTAAAATTCTAAAAACAAATATATGCTTTTGTTAAGAAAGGTTGTTTGATGAATGTATAAAGAAAAGTTGTTTGATAATTATTTTAAGTTCTTAGCACTATTATTTTGGCCAATCATGTGGTATAAGTGGATAGTAATTTCAAATGGTACTCTTGAAAATATGTTATTTACCACATACGCAATTGTCGCAATTGTTTTCATCATTTTATATTCAGCATTTATGATAAAATATAAAGACATTACACAAATAGATTTCTTTTACAGGATAAGTACTCTACTTGCTTTTATATTTACACTTTTTAGCTTTTTAATATACCCAAAGAGTTTATTTTTCTTGTATTTAAAGATTATTTTTACTGGAATATACCTTTATTATTCAATGGTAAAAACCCTTAAATTTAAGCACGACGAAGGTGTAGTGGGTATTATGAGCTCACTTTTATTGATTGTAATAACTTTGTTCTACTAAATTTAATTCTATTTGACCTAATATGACTTTAAATGTTAGACATCTACATTGTTTTCTGATATTATTTAAGATGGTAGTTTTTATATTAATAATGAAATACACTATGAAGGAGTTAACTATTATGGAAAAAAAAGTTTTAGCAACAGTTGGAGAAAAAGAGATAACTAATATTGATATTGAAAATGCATTAAAATCATTAGACCCTTATCAAGCTATGCAATTTAAAACTGAAGAAGGAAAAAAACATTTATTAAATGATTTAGTAAATCAAGAGTTATTCTTCTTAGATGCTAAAGAAGAAAAATTAGATGAAGAAGAAGTATTTAAATTAGAAATGAAAAAGATAGAAGAAAATGTATTAAAACAATTTGCTATAAATAAAGTTTTATCTAGTATTGATGTAACAGAAGATGAAAAAGTAAAATTCTTTGAAGCTAATAAGAGTTCTTTCTCTAAACCAGAAAGTGCAACTGCTAAACATATATTAGTAGATAGTGATGAAAAAGCTAAAGAAATACTTGCTCAAATAAAATCAGAAGAAATATCTTTTGAAGACGCAGCTCTTAAACATTCTTCTTGTCCATCTAAAGACACGGGTGGTGATTTAGGAACATTCGGTAGAGGACAAATGGTTCCTGAATTTGAAGAAGCTGTATTCTCTATGGCTAAAGGTGAAATAAGCGAGCCAGTTAAAACTCAATTTGGATACCATATAATAAAATTAGAAGACCTTCAAGAAAGCACAGAGTCTACATTTGATGAAGTTAAGGCTGAAGTTGAAAAAAGTTTATTATATCAAAAACAAAATGAAGTTTATGGAAATAAAATAAATGCTCTTAATGCTAAGTACGGAAACCTTGTAAAATACAACGATTAATCGTAAAGTAATGTATAAAAAAGCTGTCTTTTCACAATATCTATTAGAAAAGACAGCTTCTTATATTAAAGTTTAAACATTCAATTTAATATTATTATTCTTTTATTATAAAGAACTCAGTTTAAAAATTTGAAAATTTAAAGAAATTTTTTAATTATCATTAGCTAAATTTTTATATCCACGTATTATCTCATAGCAGTATCCTATGACATCTCTTCTTTTTATTATCCCAATAAATGTATCTTGGTCATCTATGACAGGAATAAAATTTTGATTTAAAGATTTTATAACTAAATCTTCAATATCTGCATTGATGGAAACAGGAGAATTATCCATTTTTCTATTTATGTCTGTCACTGGAACATCTTCTAATCCTTTTAAGTCCAGATTTAAATCGTTTTTTAATGTCCATAAAAAATCACCTTCTGTTATAGTCCCAACATATTTACCATCCTTACTTATTATTGGAATTGCAGAGTATTTGTGATATTCCATTTTTTCTAGAGCTTGCCTTATAGTGTAGTCTTCATATATATATGCTACTTCACTTTTTGGTGTTAGAAAGAATAATATGTTCATTACACTACCCACCGTTACTGAAAACTTATAAATATTATTCAATATTTATAATGTTACTTTTTTGCAGTAACTTTCTCCTTTCTTATTTTCTAAGTATTCTTAATACTATACGCTGTAACAAGCGTTTTTCTTTTAGTTATTTTATTCTTATTACGCTTTATTAATATTTTTATATGGTCTATCAGTATCACTTACTCTCTTTTTAGAAAAATCAACTAAAAATTAATTGACTTAAACCTAGCTATAATAATTTTACTCTACACTATTAATTTTAACATATTTATCTTATTATTAATGATTTTATTTTAATAATTTTAATTTATTTTGCAATTAATTTTATTTACAAAAACTGAAAAAACCGCTAAACGATTAGCGGCTTATCTCTCATATTACTAGAACACTAATATATATGAATTTTTAATTATAATCTAACTACGTTAGCAGCTTGAGGACCTTTAGCTCCATCTACTACTTCAAATTCAACACTTTGTCCTTCTTCTAATGTTTTGTATCCATCTCCAGTTATAGCTGAGAAATGTACGAAAACATCTCCTTCACCTTCTACAGATATGAATCCAAATCCTTTTTCGTTGTTAAACCATTTAACTACACCAGTTTTCATTAATAAATCCTCCTAAAAAAACACAATTATTTAGCTACTCTTTTCTGTAACCTTATTACTACTCTATCATATATAGCTATGTTTGTCAATTATTATTATTTTTATACATTAATAATCAATTTTTTTACTTTATAATTTTAAATGATTATTATCTTTTATACTTTATTTTTCTTTATAATTTTTCAATAATTTATTTTTATTATATGAAATCTTATGGATTTATCACTCCAGCCTAAATCCCATGGAACCAACATTCTGTCAGTATTATGGCAAGTTACCAAAGGATATCCTCTTGAATCTAATCCTGTTACTGTCGAAACATGTGTTATTCTGCCTTTTTTCTCATAACCAACAAAATCTCCTGGACGTAGATTATAAGCTTCTTTGTACACTTCCTCATAAGAACCTTTAGCAATTAATGAACCTCTTCCACTATATAGTGCATAATTTTTAAAAGCTTGTGCATTTACCCATGCTTTTGTACCTGCTCTTTGACTATAATTCCAAATTGAGTTCTTTTTGAACCTTCCACTTTCAAACATTATCTGTGATGCAAAGTTTGCACAATCTCCACCATCTGGATTATAATCCCTATAGTTTGGATTAAATTTCATGCCATGTTCTTCATCAGCTGCTGCTCCACAGTATTTATGTGCATAATCTATAGCCTTCTTTTGTTCATCTGTAAGCTGTAACTCTACACCATTTTGTTGACCAATATAGCTTCTTATATCATCAGATTTTATGTTCTCTAAATTTAAAGAGTCTGCAAAAGGGTCTGTATACCACTCTTTAGTTATGACATATTGATTATCTATAATTTTTACATTTAGATAATGATATGTACCTATTCTAAAGACGTTTTCTTTGTCCTTTTGATTTTCATATGAATATCTATATTCAGTCGATACTGAACAGATTATACCATAGAGGTCTTTTTCTTTTTCCTTTATTTTTTTAATCTTAACCCTTGTCTTTATGTCCTTAAACTTTACACCTTGTTTACTAGACCAGTTTTCTAAATACTTCATCTTTTTTACTTCATTTTCATAAGCCCAAAGACCAAATTTTTTATCCGTCTCATAAAGACCTTTTAAAATGTTTTCATTTTTCTCTAATATTGCCTTATTTCTGTAATCAAATAAGTTTTCAAGCAATAGCTTATATTGGTCTTTTACATCATCACCTTCAACATTTGCAGATTCCATGACTTTTTCTTCCATATTTTTCATACTTAAATCATTGATTAAAAATACACCTGCTGTAGTAGCTAAAGACAAAAATACAAATGCCATTATACCTTTGATGTACTTACTCTTATTTTTCAGTATTTTCAAAGCTACACCTCCCAAATAGTACACCTTACAAAAGAAAAGAATATTCTGCCACATACAATAATTTTTATATTTAATAATTCTCTATTTTATTATGTCCAATATTAAAAATTAATTGTATCGATACACTGTTTTTTTTACAATTTTTTATTTTATAACCTACTTTTTTCTTTTTTTTATAGTAATATATATGTATATAAATATTTTGGTATCATTATAATTAATACATACTAATGGAGGGTTTTTTATGCAAAAAAAAGTCGCAGCAATTAATGACTTATCTGGAATAGGAAAGTGTTCATTATCGGTTGCTATACCTATACTTTCAGCATTAAAGGTTCAATGTTGTCCATTTCCAACAGCCATACTTTCAAGTCAAACTGGTTATCCTGAATTTACTTTTTTAGACTTTACTGATGAAATGGTAAAATATTCAAATGTTTGGAAAAATTTAAAAGTCAACTTTGATAGTATATATAGTGGGTTTTTGGGTTCAAAACATCAAATCGAAATAGTGGCTAATTTTATAAAAGATTATCCAAATGCTTTTATCGTAGTTGACCCTGTGATGGGTGATAACGGAGTTATGTATCCAATATTCACAGAAGAAATGAGACAAGAAATCAAAGAATTAGTTAAACATTCAAATTTAACTACGCCTAATTTAACAGAAGCTTGTTTCTTAACTGGAAATGATTATACTAAAAGAGATTATAATAGAGATGAGCTTATATATATTGCAAAATCCGTATCTGAATTAGGACCTAGCAAAGTCGTTATTACTGGTATATTAGAAGACGATAATATACTAAATTTAGCTTATGATAGAGATAATGACCATGTATTCTTTACATCAGTTAAATACAATAATTGTTCTTATAGTGGAACAGGAGATATATTCACATCTATACTTTGTGGTATGTTAGTAAATAAACATGATTTGGGAGTAGCTGTTAATACTGCAACAGATTTTATATATAAAACTATAAATTACACATCTCAATTTTATACTGATAGAAATGATGGAGTTATGTTTGAAAACTTTTTATCAGATTTAACTAATATATAAATTTTAAAAAAATTATCCATTTTATAAATACCTATAAATCATAAAATTTTGGTATTTACAAAATGGATATTATTTATTAAACAATCGACACTTCAATTGTTACCATAGCACCACCAGTTTTTACAGAATTTTCAATATGCAAAGACCCCTTATGTTTTTGTACAATATTATTTACAATATAAAGACCCATTCCATAATGAGACTTAGAATTTCTACTTAAATCTCCTGTATAAAATTGTTCTGTAGCTTTTGACAAATCTACTTTAGAAAAACCACTTCCACAATCTGTAATTACAAATTTTAAGAATTTATTACTTACTGATACACTTATGTATAGTTTACTCTGGCTTGATGAATAATCTATAGCATTTGAAATTATATTCATAATAGCTCTGAATAACAGTTCTCTATCTATAGTTATATTTTTAGGCAAATTATCTTGTTTAAAAAACTCCACATCTAAGTTTTTGGTACTAGCTAATGCTTCTATTTGCACTAAAATATCTTTTATAAACTCATTGACATTCACTACTTCTTTATTTAATATATAGCCACTCTCTGTTTTCGATATGTCTATTAAAGTATTTATATATTTTTCTATTTGAGTGACACCTTTTGAGATATATTCCATATACTCTAATAATTCAGGATTTTCATTTATTTCAATTAATAAATCAGTGTTTCCATGAATAATAGTTAATGGTGTCTTTATATCATGTGCCAATGCAGATATTTGTTCCTTTCTATTTTCTTCCAACATCCACTGCTTTTCTAAAGAATCTTTTAAGGCAGACTTCATTTTATCCATAGAAAAAAGAACATTATTAATTTCATAAATTTTACTAGATTCTACAACAAAATCTAAATCCTGTTGTTCTATTTTTTCTGTAGTATTTTTTAAAAGTTCCATTTCAATATTGAATTTCTTTCCAAATAATTTTGATAATATAACAATTTCAATAAAAAATATTATACTAAAAATAATCATCCCCAACATCTCTGGTTTTGGCAAATGTGCTCTTAAAACTGGAGAACTAAATTCTGGTACTAGTTTGTATTTTATTATAAAGACTTCATCTTTCTTAAAAAACTTTATATAACTTTCCGAATATGCATGCCTTTCTTCAATGTCTCTCATTAAATTCCATACTTCTTTTGATTCTTTTTTATTAAAAGTACCTGAAATTAAATTCCCATCTGAAGTATAAACACCATACTCGTATAAATTTGGAATTATATCTTCAGTTACTTTCTCACTTGAAATAATCTTTCCTTTATATTTATTAAATTGTTTTTCTGCATAATTAGCTGGTAATATTACACCTGATGATAATAATACAGAAAATAATAACATTAAAAGAAGTGCAAATGAAATTGTCATAACAAAGAATAAAGATAAATATTTTATAAAAATAGTTCTCAACTTTTCAACTTTTTTATTGTTAGATTTTTTACCTCCAAGCATTTGTACCATATCCTCCAAATAGTTTAATTAATTCATAATTAATACCTAACCAGTTTTTTATTTGATTATTTTATATCTTTTTATTTCTAAGTTATATTTTAACATAATAATATAAATATAATGTAAATAAATAATCAATTTTTATTCTATTCTTCTGACTTTTTACCTTCCCATTTAGAAAACCAAATACATAAAATTACAAATGCTAAAATTGTTACAAAGCCACACATTAAACCTGTTGATTGATATGCTTTAATTGATTCAACTTTTATATATTCAACCGCTTTAGAACTTGAAAAAGATGACCAAATAGTTATAAATCTAACACCCCATGCACAAGGAAAGTACTGCCAAATACCAGAACCAAATCCAGTTAGTAATAATGCTGAAAGCAACATTTCAACTATACCCACTCCAATTGATGCTCCTTTTCCGAACCTTAAACTTAAGAATAAATGTAATATATATTCGAATAAATTACATCCAATTAAAATTAGGATTGAAGTCATATAAAAGCTTGATGCAAAGTAATCCTCAGATATACCAAGTTTAAAACCTAATACAGACACTAATGTTGCTGCAAAACCAAGACATACTAAGATTATATATTTACTTATAAGAGTAAGATATTTTGGATTAGATGATGTTAACATATGTTTATAATTTCCTGAATAATATTCTTGTTCAACTAACATTGAACACACAACACCTGATAATAAAGGAAAAGCTATTGCTATAACTTGTAAATATAATACTATCTTTAGTATATTATCAGCTCCTGAAACCTTATAATACAATAAAAATAATCCCATTCCCATCAAAGCAATGCAAATGTGCATTAGTATTATAAAATTTCGCTTTAATTTTATTAAATCAGAACAAAGTATTCTTATTAATTGTCTCATATTACTTCACCTCTCTATTATTAAACCAAGCCCTTGTAACTAAAGCAAATAATGCAAATAAAATAACAGATATTAATACTCCTGGTAAAATAACAGCATTATTTAAAAGTTCACTTCCCTCTGGTACAGGAAGCCCATTTGGTAGAATATGCAATACAGCAGCCATTAATCTTGAAGGAATCGAATGTGGAAATACATACCACATTCCTGTGGTTGAAAAAACAGAAACTCCAACAATAGTAAAAAACATATTTATTAAAACTGTAACAAAAATCCCAAATTTTGAAGCTAAAAACATACAAAGAGGAATCTGCCACATAAATAGTAAAACAATTAACATAGTTGCAATAATATTTTGACCTATTGAAATAGTTTCTTTATAGATTATCCCAACAAAAACTACCCCTATTGCAGAAATAATTGATGCTATAAAACAACAAATAATACAATAAAGTATTTTTCCAGTCCAAATATCTTTCATTTCAATTGGTAATGGTAAAATACCACGGTATTTATTTTTTTCATCTTTTAATACTATTAATGAACATATTAAGGTTAATCCTCCGGGAAGAAATGTCCCATACCACCAGTTGAAAGCAGCATTTTGCCCTCCACCTAGTCCACAAAAAAGTATACAAAACACTGGAACTATCCATACCAACTTCATTCCAAAAGTTCCTTTCATCTTTTGAAATTCCACTCTAATAAATCTTTCCATATTACTCCCCTCTCTTTCTATTTTCAGCTACAACTTTCATAAAAAGTTCTTCTAAGTTTTGTTCTTTTGATACTTCTCCTTGATAACCCATTACTCCATTAGAAATTATTCCGATTTCATCTACAATCTGTTCAACTTCAGACAAGATATGGCTTGATAAAATAACTGTAATTCCTTGCTTTGGAAAAGAACGAATCAATTCTCTAAGTTCTTCAATACCAATAGGGTCAAGACCATTTGTAGGTTCATCTAAGATTAAAAGTTTTGGGTGATTTAATAATGCAATAGCAATACCAAGACGTTGCTTCATTCCTAGAGAGAATTGACCTGAACGCTTTTTAAAAGTATCTTTTAAATCGACAGTCTCTAAAACTTCTTCAATGCGAGAGTCAGGAAGACCAAGTAAAGTAGTATGAATTTTTAGATTTTCTCTTGCCGTTAAATTCTCATATATAGCAGGAGACTCAATAAGAGAACCAATATCTGATAAATCCTTTCTAGTCCACTTATGCCCCTCAAACATTATTTTTCCTGAAGTTGGATTTAAAATCCCAGTTATCATTTTTAATAAAGTAGATTTCCCAGCTCCATTTGGTCCTAATAATCCATATATAGAATTATGTTTAATTTCTAGTGAAATATTATCAACTGCAACCTGATCCTTAAACTTTTTAGAAACTCCTTTTACCTTCAAAATATAATTACTCATAATTTTCATCCTTTCTTTTGTCAAACTTATTTACAAGAATCATTCTAAATCATAAATATAAGGATTTTATAAGAATTAAAAAATTATAAAAAAAAGATGTGTTTTTTTAACACATCTTCTTTATCTTAACTCTATTAATTTTCCATTGTAGTATATCTCTACTTCTTCAATCCAAATACTATTATCTTCTTCTTGGATGACATTTTTAATAATATTATTTATAGTATATATTATATTTTGTTCATTCAAATAATCATCCTTCCAAGAAACTCTACTTTTTTCATCTGGTTCTATCAAGTTTATTTTAACGAGATTGTCTTTTTCCTTAACTTCTACTTCCATGTCTAAACCATTAAAATACTCATTTGATAATGTGTCTAAGATTAATCGCAGTTTATCTTTGAGCGTACTTTCTTCATCAATCTGTAAGTACTTTACTATCTTATCATCCTTTGAAATTATCTCTATGGGTATTTTAGTAGTCTTCTTAGAATTAATCATTTTACTAGTTGTTTCTTCTTTGGCATCCTCATCCTTCTTTACAACTGCTGATTCTTTAGAGTCAACTAGCTCAACTGCGCTGATGCTATAATCCATACATGCTGTACTCAATAAAGTAGTAGCAATTATTAAAAAACTTACTGCTATTTTATTCATAAGTATCCCTCTCCTAATTATCTTTCGATACTTATTATACCATAGTATAGATTATATTTTTATACTTTTAAATCAATTTATAAATTATTATAGTAAATTATTTACAGTTCTAATCTATTTGAATTTATTTTTATAGTATATTCTTGTTCTAAATTCGACATATTTTTATTCAAAAGCCCTTTTATTTCTCTCATATTTTTATACTTGTTACTATGTCCTTCACCATGTTCATAAGCAGGTGAATCATCACTATATTCTTCATCACTACTGTAATCTTCATCATTGTTGAATTCTTCAATTACTTCTTTTGACTTTATATCACAATTAAATTTATACTTATCCACTGGTAAATTAAGACTTACCTTAGAATTTGGAACTTCTATATTCAGATGCTTAGCAATTGGCAAATTAGAATACAAATTAAATTCATTATCGTAATGTGAATTTCTACTTATTTTTTCATTTATATTTACATTTTCAGGTATATACTCTTCTGCATTATTGATAAATACATCTTCATAATCTGAAGATATATCTAATGACTCTGATTCTATATTTACATTTTTAACACCTAAAATCGACTTTGTTGACAAACTAAGATTGCTATTAGATATTAAGTTTAAGTTTTCTAGTCTATTTACTTTGTTTTCTGTTATAGCTCTACTAAAACTTCCATAAGAAGTTTTATATGTTATATTATTTGAAGCTACATTATCATATACAAATAAGTACGAACTTATACTTGATGCATTTATGTCTACATTATTTGGTACATATATTATAAGCTCTCTATAATCATGTGAAAACATACTATTTATAGATGTATTTAATAATTGGTCGAAATTTTTAATCTTTTTAATTTTATTTTCAGATTTCCTTTCGCCTTTTACAACTAAAGTCTTATCTTGTAAAGTTACACTGTATTTGTAAAATTCATTATTCCCTCTTGTAGTCACACGCACATCTTCACTTGAACTTTTCTTTATCATAACATTTATATTGTCAACAGATACATCCAACTTGTCAATATTTACTTTTTCTTGATAAAGTTTATTTTCTTTTTTTAATTCAATTTCCTTCTCTAGCCCAAAGTTTATTAAGCTTGGCATAACTAAAATCCCTGACCATGTTGTTCCAATTATGCCTATTACCAATAAAACTGTAGCAAATATGGCAAGTTTCTTATTCATGTTTATCTTCTCCTTTCTTATCATCTATATCTTCAAGGTCTTTATACATCGCCTCAAAATTTATACTATCATCACTATAGTCATCAGTTTCTTTGATACTGTCTTCTTTCATATTGTAGTGGTCATCACTATATAAATCTTCATTAATATTTTTATTCAAATCTTCATCATTTAAAGTATCTTTATTTCTTTTTTCCATCTTTTCATTTGCATTTATATAAATGTTTTTTCTCTTTATCCAGTTTATATAACTGCCTAGTAATTGTTTACCTAATTTTATAACAAACAATAAAATTTGCCATGCTAGTATCTCAAGCCCTATAAATGCTATAGTTGCAAAGATACAAAACATCGCAACATCTGGAACCATTGATATAAATTTAATCACAAATGGAATTGATATAACAAAAGCAATTAATGTGCAAACTAATCCAATAGCAACTGATATAACAGTACATATAAATGCAAATGCTGGAACAATCAATAATAAAGATAATACTACTAATAATGCCTTTATAACTTGTCTAGATAAGCCTCCAACACCCTCTTCTATACTTGGTGTAAGCTTATCATTTATATTTTCTTTTGATTTATTGTACTTTTCCTTAGCTTCATCCTTTAAGACAGAATAACCCTTTTTCATATCCGATTTAAACTTACTAAATTTATCATTTAAAACATCTGTATTTATTATTTTTTCCTCTTCAATGTTTTTTTCTTTAGTCTGTAAGATAAGCTCTTTGGCTATAGATTTTGGTGAACCAAGTGATGCTATTATCTCCATATCACTCTTTCCCTCTATAAGACCATCTACAAAATACTCTTCATAATCTCTCAATATATCATTAACTTCGCTCTCAGAAAAATCTTTTTTTAGATAATCCTTTAAAATTTCAAGAAACTCAGTTTTATTCAAGTTCATTACCTCCCTCATCTTCACTTATTAAAATTTCAACAGCCTTTACAAATTCTCTCCACTCTTCCATAAGATTGGATAAATTTTCTTTTCCTAATGAAGTTATTCTATAGTATTTTCTAGCAGGACCCTCATTAGATTCTAGTATATATGTTTCGAAATACAAATCTTTTGTAAGTCTTCTTAGAATAGGATATATTGTTCCTTCATTTACATCTATCACTTTAGAGATATTATGTACTATTTCATATCCATACATATCTTTCTTAGATATTAGTGCAAGTACACAAATTTCTAAAACACCCTTTCTAAATTGTGTGTTCATATACTCCATCCTTTCTTTAAATACACAGTATTGTGTTTTACAAGGTACTATGTTAAAACTTCTTATATTTTCATAATAACACAGTACTATGTTTTGCACAATAGTTATTTTTAAATATTCTTGTTGATTAAATCCTCCTATAAATGTATAATACTCTAATCAGATATATTTTATGAAAGTGGTGATAAATTGGCTAAAATGAAAGATGATAAAACAATATTAATCTTAACTGCTCAATTTGGTGCTGGACATATAAGTGCCGCAAAAGCGGTCAAAGAATGTATTATTGAAAAATATAGTAACTATAATGTTGTTATACAAAACTTTATAAATGCAAGTATTCCCATGATGAATAAGCCTATGGTAAAACTTTATGAAAACAATACAAAATATACTCCTGGATTATATAATTACTATTATTACTTTAAGAAATCGTTTGATTCAAGACATGATTTATCTCATAAATTATATACACCTAAACTTTCTGAGTATATTGCTGATATAAATCCAGATTTGATTATCTCTACATTTCCACTAGCTGCTGCTTGTGTAAACAACTTTAAGATAAAGAACCCTGATATAAATATTCCGACACTTACAGTTATAACAGATGTTGTAGATAGTATGGAATGGGTTTTTGAAAATACAGATTTGTATTTTGTTCCTTCTCCTGAAATAAAAAATAGATTTTTTCAAAAAGGAATAAATCCAGACTCCATAAAGGTTACTGGCGTTCCTGTAGATAAAAGATTTCAAATTGAAAGTAAAGAACTCTGTCTTGATAAATATAGATTATTACTTCTAGGTGGAGGAAGAGGTCTATTTGATATAGATGAGGATTTTATGCATTGGATAGATGAATTCATTGAAGAACATATTGATTCTATAGAAATTACAATAGTTACTGGTAAAAACAAAAAACTGTACGATAATCTAACTCATAAAAAACCTCTAAAAAATATAAAAGTACTTGGATTTGTAAATGACATGTATAACCTAATAAGAGAATGTGACTTAATGCTAACTAAGCCTGGAGGAGCAACTATATTTGAAGCCATTCAATCACAAACCCCGGTACTCGTAAAAATGCCAAAAGTTGGACAAGAGATTGAAAATGCTAAATTTATAATAGATAAGGGGCTTGGCATGATTTATAGTGATGACCTAGACCTGAAAAACATATTTTATAAGTTAGTATCAAATGAATTTGATTCTATAATAAACTTTATGAAGAAAAATTTAGAGGAATTTAAAACAGTCATTCATCCAGATAAAATTGCTGATTATATATCAGAATTAATAGATAATCATTACAGCTAAATTGTACTATTACAAAATTTCAAACATAAAACTAAGGGCAATCAAGTATGCTTTTACATTTGAGAATTTACTCATAGTACTTACTCATACTTGATTGCCTTTATCATATCAAAATCAAATTATTATCTTAGTATATATTTTTCTTATATTGCATATATAGTTGTTGTATTTCTTCCATACTTCTCTTTAACTCTATTTGTAAATCTGAGGCAGTCTGATAATCTTTATTTTCTACAGCTTCTTTCACCCTAGTAAATAGTGATTCTCTAGTTAAAGTATCCTTCATAATATTGAACTTTAAATCTGATATTGAATTCCAAACTACCTCGTCAAGTGCATCCATATTTTCTTTTGTATGTATCTTGACAATACTTCTTATCTTTTGAATTCCATCCTCTATTATTCTAGTTTTTAATTTCTTTTGCCACTTATCTATAGCTCCAATCTTAAATGACTCTATTATACTATCAGTAAATACATCACCTTGTTTTAAAGATTTTAATTTTGAAGCATATATTTCTAAATTTTTCATATTTTCATAAACTGTAGCTGGTGGAATTCCAAATCTTGCATTTCTTTCTTCCAAACTATAATGTTCAAATACATCATTTTCATCTCTATACGCTCTATCTTTTTCTAAATAGAAACTTTCTTCACCTACATTTTTAGATAACTCTTTTTCAAGTTCTTTTGTACTAAGACCACTCTTAGCTGCTGCTTTTATACCATCCAACATCGTTTGATAACACCCTGCTATTACTAAATACGTATTAGATAAAGGGCTTGGTGACCTTAACTCGAATCTTATAGTCTTTGGATTTTTCATATCTCTTATTAAACCAACGAGTACTGACCTATTTCTTGATGGAATCTCATAACTATGCCCCAGAGATGTAACTATACATACAGGTGCTTCAAATCCAGGAACTAGTCTATTAAATCCATCATTGGAAGCCGTTACAATTGGATTTAATACTTCATAATTGTAAAGAAGTCCCATAAGAGCTCCATATCCCAATTCACTTAGATAGTCTTCTTTTAAATCT
This sequence comes from Clostridioides sp. ES-S-0054-01, assembly GCA_021561035.1. Lineage (NCBI taxonomy): Bacteria > Bacillati > Bacillota > Clostridia > Peptostreptococcales > Peptostreptococcaceae > Clostridioides > Clostridioides sp. ES-S-0054-01. The sequence continues at coordinate 1,315,795 of CP067346.1, read as the reverse complement.
TTTGGAGCAAATAGGTTTTTTATACTTCCATCCTTTAGCTTTGCACTTACTCCTACATGTGTATGTCCACCACTTCCTGCAACTCCATGAATTGGTTTTGCTTTAAATGTAACTTCTAGTCCATGTGATGTAAATACATCTTCTATAACATCTCTTACTAATAATTCATTATCTGCTGCTTGTAATGGTGTAGAAAACTTCCAAGAAACCTCTAATTGCTCCATAGCATGGTTTGTCTTTCCATCTATACTAATAGAACTTTGTATCCCTCCAACCTCTTTGTGAGCCATCTCAGGGTTTACACCTAGTTTTTGAAGTATAATTAAACTTTGCTCTAAGCAAGTTCTTATAATACCATGAGTTCTTTTCCAGTATTGTTCTTTTAAACTTTGTGATACATATAATTTTTCCAAGTCAGCTTTATCCTCAGGAGTATTAACCCAGAACTCAAGCTCTGTAGCTGCTGTTAACATTATTTCTTCTATATCATCTACTGAATTTATTCCTATGTTATTTATTACATGTGGATATTCTCTAAATATTTCGTACATTGATTTTTTAAAATACTTATCTGCTTTTTGAAGTACTCCTCTAGAACATACTTTTTTATTATCATGTATCAAAAATGCAGGTATCTTTAATGTTCCAACAGGCAAACCTACTTCTTCATCTATATATTCCATATTATAATCTACATACCAATGACAACTTTTATCTGGCATTAAGTCTACTTTTGCATTATTCAATGTAGCTATATTGTAAAGCTCAACACTAGAACCATCAGTCTGTATAGCTGATTCCAAAAACTTATCTATATCTTCTAAAAATAATTCTACAGGAATCTTTTCATCTGTTGCATTTCCTCCTAAGTCAACTCCCATTAAGGAAACAAATCTTATATTTTTATTACTTTTTAGGATTTCTCTTATTTCTTCATTAGTATGTTTATCTTTCTCTATTACGTATAATAGACTATCCATTTTTTCACTCTCCCATAATTTTTATGTAAAATTTATTTTGTTAAATACAAGATAAAATTCATTTTCCCTTACATTTATGAATTTTCCTTGCAAATCATTCGTGTTTTATTCGTGTTTTTATTTATATTATTATATATCAAGTACAAAAAGTTCGCAATATTTTTTATTGGAAAAAATATTATACATACAATAGTTTAACATTTTTATAAATATGGGGTATACTAAAATAAAAGTATTTTTATTTGAAAATTTTATTTTGTTTATAATATAATCTATAAATAACAGCAATAATAAAAAAATTTAGGAGATAAACTTTATGGAATACATAATTTTCGATTTGGAATTTAATCAAGGATTTGATAAAAAACTCAATAAGACTGCATCCAATGAAAAGTGTCCTTTTGAAATTATACAAATAGGAGCAATTAAATTGGATTCTAAATTTAATATAATAGATACGTTTAATAGTTATGTGAAACCTACAATTTATAAAGAAATACATCCCTTTATTAGTCGTATGACTAATATTAAAGATTCTGATTTTAATAATTCACCTATCTTCCCAGAAGTTTACAACAATTTCATAAAATTTATATCATCCCAAGACCCTATCTTATGTGTCTGGGGAGCAGGAGATTTAAAGGAATTATACAGGAATATCAATTACCATAAACTACCATCAAATTCATTACCTAAGTCTTATATTAATATACAACAACATGCATCTAAATACTTCAATAATCCAGCAGGAAAAAGTATTGGATTACAAAATGCTATTTCTATATTGGAACTTGATGAAAAAATGTCTTATCACAATGCCTTAAATGATGCATATTATACTGCTAAAGTTTTTATTAAGATATACAATCCGAGTATAGTGCCAGATATATATCTTTATACGAGCATCAAACCTAAAACTATAAGATATTCTAATAAAAAAAGAGTTGACTATGATAAGTTATTTGACGAGTTTAGGAAAATTTTAAATCGTGAATTGACTAAAGACGAAAAAAAAATCGTTAACTTAGCTTATAACATGGGAAAAACGAATCAATTTACATTAGAAAATGCTAAGCAAATAAAAAATAAATAAGGTTGATTTAGGTTAAAAATAGGCATGTAGATTAAAAAATATTTAGCTTTAAATTTATATCTACAGCCCAATTTTTATCCTGATTAATCTTTATTTTATCTCCAGTTCAACTGGACAATGGTCTGAACCCAATACTTCAGTGTGTATATCTGCACTTATCAATCTATCTTCTAGCTTTTTAGATGCACAAAAATAATCTATTCTCCACCCTGCATTATTTTTTCTTGCATTAAATCTATATGACCACCAACTATAGACTCCTTCTTTATCGGGATTAAAATATCTATATGTGTCTATAAACCCACTATCTAATAATTTAGAGAACTTCTCTCTTTCTTCTTTAGTAAAACCTGCATTTTTCATATTATTTTTAGGATTTTTTAAATCTATTTCTGTATGTGCAACATTCATATCTCCACACACAATCACAGGCTTATGATTGTCTAATTCAATTAAATAGTCTATAAAGTCGTCTTCCCATCTAGTTCTATATTCTAATCTTTTTAGTTCAGTTTGAGAATTTGGTGTATATACTGTAACAAAATAAAAATCTTCAAACTCTAAAGTTATAACTCTACCTTCTTTATCATGTTCTTCTATATTTATTCCATACATTACTTTTAAAGGTTCTTTTTTTGTAAATATAGCAGTACCTGAATAACCCTTTCTCTCAGCATAATTCCAATATTGAAAATAACCTGGCAAATCTAACTCTATTTGCCCTTCTTGTAATTTAGTTTCTTGTAAGCAGAATACATCTGCATCAATTTCTTTGAAAAAGTCCAAAAATCCTTTCCCAACACAAGCTCTTATTCCATTGACATTCCATGATATAAATCTCATACTATACTCCTCACCTAAACAGTAAATTTATTGTTATTCTTCATTTGATTTTATTTTAATAGTACCATACTATAATTTTATCTAAAAATTACTATTTACTTAATACCTAAAAATACATGTTTTAATCAATTTTTAATTTTTTTGTTAACTCTTCAGGGCTCATTGAAGAAACATACATGTTCGTTCCAAGTTCAAATCCTCCAAAATTATATTTTCTTGGAATTATGTGCATATGAACATTAAAATACGATTTTGTTTCAATCTTTGTTGGATGAGTGTGAATACATAAGTTAAATGGCATATATCCATTGATATTATATAGTTTCTTAAACAACCTTTCAAATATTGTAGAAAGTTCCTTTATATTATCGTCATTTAACTCGCCAAACTTTATCTTATCTTTAAGTATTATTCTTACTTCTCCACTATACTTAGTTGCATATGGTATAAGTACCAAAAAAGCTTCTCCATTATAAATAACTCTTCTATTTAAATTTATTTCATTTTCTATTAAATCATCATATAAAGAACTTTTATTGCTATCATAATACTCTTTTGAAACTAGCAACTCATTTGTAATTTCAGGGGGAATAAAAGACATAGACAATATTTGAGCATGTGGATGCATCAAAGATGCCCCTGCCTTTCTCAAGAAGTTTTTGAAAATACTAACATACTCTATTTTATCATCTTTCGACAAATCTCTAAATCTATTTCTATACATAAAAAAAACATCTTCAAATTCTTTTTGACTCATGTTATAAAAACTACGATTATGTTTATCACTCTCTATCATTACTTCATGAACACCATATACATCTCTTGCCATATCATCAATTATAGGAAATTTATTGTAGATAGATTTTACAAGCCATCCTTCTTCACCTTCTATTTCAAATAATGTATCAGTTGCATAAGTTTCATTTCCTTTGCAAAATGGACATTCTTCATCATATTCATTAGTTTCTTCATCTTCATTTGGTATATCTGCTGTATCTAAAGGTCTTTTTAACCTATCAGTAGCAAATATAACAACATCATTGGTAATTGGATCTATTCTTAATTCTTTCATAATTAACACCTCTTAGTTAATAGCCTTTAATATAATTATATGATATTTATCGTATCTGTTAAATAAATTTATAATATTTTTTATAATTTTGCATATTTATTATTATCTATTTTTGTCTAGAGTTGAAAGATTATAACTAGAAAATTACTATCATGTATCAGAATATTATCTTACCATAAATTAATTTATGAATTCATAGTTTATTGGCATAAATACGGGTATTTTACTATAATTTGTTAAAAGTTTATTTTAAAACTATATTAATTTTTTTTGATGATTTTTACCCATAAGTATGTTATTATTATCTTGTAAAGATGTCTTGTATTCAAACATACAATTTGCATAATACAATATGCGTATTTAAATTAAATAGGGGGTATTAAAATGAATTATTCAAACAGAGTTCGTGCAATGCAAGCCTCTCCAATCAGAAAACTTGTTCCATTTGCACAGGCAGCAAAAGATAAAGGAATCAAAGTATATCACTTAAACATAGGACAACCAGATATAAAAACTCCTAAAGGTTTTTTTGATGCTGTTAAAAACTTTGATAGCGAAGTCTTAGAATATGCTACATCAGAAGGTATTCCAGAATTATTAGAAGCACTTCAAAATTACTACAAAACTTACGATATGAATTTTGAAAAAGATGAATTATTAGTAACTAATGGTGGTAGTGAAGCTTTACTTTTCACTATGATGGCAGTTTGTGACCCAGGAGACAATCTATTAGTTCCAGAACCATTCTATACTAACTACAATGGGTTTGGTCAATCTGTAAATGTAGAAGTTAATGCTGTTACAACAAAAGCAGAAAACGGTTTCCACCTTCCATCTAAAGAGGAAATCTTGTCTAAAGTAGATGATAAAACTAAGGCTATAATTCTTTCTAACCCAGGAAATCCAACTGGTGCAATTTATACAAAAGAAGAACTTAATATCCTAGCTGAAATAGCTAAAGAAAAAGATTTATGGATAATAGCAGATGAGGTTTATAGGGAGTTTGTTTATGATGGGCTTGAGTACACAAGCTGTGGTAACTTAGAAGGTGTACAAGATAGAGTTATAATAATAGATAGTGTTTCTAAGAGATACAGTGCTTGTGGTGCTAGAATTGGTTCTATCGCTTGTAAAAATAAAGGTCTTATCGCTCAAATACTTAAATTATGTCAAGGAAGACTTTGTGTTCCTACATTAGAGCAAATAGGAGCTGTTGAATTATATAAAACTCCTGTTTCTTACTTCAAAGAAGTTAATGAAGAATACAAAAAAAGAAGAGATGTATTGTACAATGAATTAATGAAAGTTGAAGGTGTTATATGTAAAAAACCAACTGGTGCTTTCTATATAGTTGCTAAATTACCAGTTGAAAATGCAGAAGATTTCACAATCTGGATGCTAAAAGAATTCAACAAAGACAATGAAACAGTTATGGTTTGCCCTGCTGAAGGATTCTATGCTACTCCAGGTTTAGGACGTGATGAAATAAGATTGGCTTACATCCTAAATGAAAAAGACCTTCATAGAGCTGCTACATTATTAAAAGAAGGTTTAGAACAATATGTAGCTTTACACAAATAATTTTTTAAAATTAATTTATATAAATTTAATGATATAAAATATCCCCTTTTCAGATATTATTTGAAAAGGGGATACTTCTTAATTAATATATTAATTAACGCATTAATTAAAACTTAGACTTGACTCTTTTTCATTTTCTTTATATAGTGTTGGCCAGTAATCTTTATTTACTTTAATTAAGGCATCTAAAACTTGTCTTGCCTTAGTTGGAGAGATTATAGTTCTATTTAATGTTAAAGATAAAAGAGCTTTCTCATAAGATTGTTCAAAGTACGCATCAACTGCTAACTTTTCATAAGCTAATTGACCTTCTAACATTCCCTTGTAGAATGTTGGTATATTGCCTACATGTAAAGGTCTAGGTCCATTTTTGGTAAGAATTGCAGCTACTTCTACCATTGCATCATCAGGTAAATTATTGATAGCTCCATTGTTTTCTGTTATAACTATAGCTATTTGGTGTTTGTTATGAGCTATTGCTTCTGCAACTTCAACTATGAATTCTCCATGAGCATCATTATGCACTAAATTAGAACCTATAGATGTTCCTTTTTCTATGACAGATTTACATTCTTCAAATACACGCTTTTCTCTTCCATTCATGACTTCTCTTGCTCTAGTACAATTTATATCTGATTTAGCTACCTTTTTATCAGGATATAGATAATACTGTACATATGTATTGGGCAAGTAATCTGGTACATCTTCTAACATATCTTTAACCATTCCATAAGTATCTAGCCAAGATTTATCTCTTTGTTCTGCATCAACAGGTTGGAAGCCAGAATTTGCTACTAAAGCTTTTATCTTAGGTACTAAATCTTCACCATTTTTATCATACAAATGTGTAAACCATCCAAAGTGATTTAATCCAAAGTATACAGGCTCAAATGTTCTTGAGTCCATATCTAGTAATCTTCCATAAGACCTTAATAAGTTAACTGGTTGGTCACACATATTAAGTAATTTTTTATCATCTGGAAATACCCTTTTCAATGCTTCTGCAACAATAGCAGCAGGATTTGTGTAATTTAAAATCCATGCTTTAGGAGAGTATTTCCTTACAGTTTTAACCATTTCTATCATATCACCTATAGACCTTAATCCATAGGCAAATCCACCAGCTCCACAAGTTTCTTGACCAACTAGTCCAAATTGTAGAGGAATTTGTTCGTCTAATTCTCTCATCTTAAGACCACCCGTTCTCATTTGAACAAATACGAAATCTACATCTACAAATGCTTCATCTGGATTTGTAGTATATTCAAGTATCGCTTTAGGATATTCTTCTTTAAATAATATCTTTCCAAATTCACCTATTAACCTTTGACGCTCTTCTACTACATCTAACATCGTTACCTTATCTAGAGGAAATCTATCACTCATTTTACATAAAGACTTTAAAAGTCCTGGAGTCCAAGTGCTACCTCCTCCAACTATCGCTATATTATATCTTTTTTTCATTGTCATATTAATCACCCCTGTTTTTTATTAACTAACTTTGTAAGATGATTATAATATATAAAGTTTTCTACATGAATACTTTTAGGTAATAGTTAAAAATAGTTCAATTTTAGTATTTTTTTCAAAATTGTAACTTTTTTCATCTATTGTATTTTTCAATGTATTTATGAAACATATATTCCATAAGAGAAAGTGCTGGCACTCTAGATGTATAGTTAACACTATTAAAATTATATTGTGGAGAAGATACAAATAATTTTATATCAGCTATATTTGATAATGAGTTGACACTTATATTTGTCAAAGAAATTATTTTAACTTGATTTGTTTTTGCTATATTACATGCCTTAATAACCTGAGCAGTCTCTCCTGACATAGATATAGCAATTACAAGGTCATCTTTATTAATATTTGATGCAGCCAAATACATAAGAGTTGAATCATCATAGTATTTTACATTTACACCTATAGCTGAAAATCGTTGGGACATTTCAGTACATACTAATCTAGATGAGCCAACACCAAAAAAATATATATGCTTAGAATTATGTATTTCACATAAGCACATATCTATATTCTCTTCATTTATTAAATTCTGTGTATCCATAATATCAGTAAAAATATCGCTTTGACTTTTAGCAAACTCCTTATTTCTTTCATTTTTATTTGAATATGAAAAAACTAAAAAGTTTTTAAATTCACTATATCCAGAGAAACCGAGCTTCTGGCAGAACCTTACTATATATGCAGTTGAATTAAAAGTTTCGTTTGCTATATCTTTAATCTTTTTTTGATTTATTTTTTCAGAATTTTTTAGGAAATAGTTTAAGAGAGATATTTCATTTGTAGATAATTTTTTTTGATTTATATCTAATTTGTCTATTAAGTTCATTTATACCTCCATAATAGTGATTTGTAGTTAAATAACTCAGTCATATTTCATTATATAAATATACGCTATACAGCATTTATCTTATGTTTATTATACTACAAAAAAGGCAATACAAATTATAAATTGGTATTGCCTTTTTAATCTTTACTTTAAACAGACATTGCAAAAGAAACTTCATCTCTTACTTGAGATACAGATGGTCCATAAATTATTTGGATATCTTTGTCAGATACTTTTATAACCCCCATTGCACCTGTATATTTTTTAAAAGCACTTTCATCTACTTTACTCATATCTTTAACTACTACTCTTAAACGAGTTATACAGTTTGTTATATCTTCTATATTGTCCTTACCTCCTAAATATTTAATTATAGCTAATGCTCTCTTAGTGGTTTCTCCGTTTTGAGCCATTTCTATGTTATTTGATAAAGGCTCTAAATCAGAATTTATATCTGCTATTTCTTCACGTCCTGGAGTCTGTAAGTTAAATTTAAGTATTAAAATTTTAAATACATTATAATAAACTAGTGTATACACTAAACCAAGCATTATAGAATAAATCCACTTTGTATTAGGTTGCATAATTCCAAATACTACCAAATCTATTATACCACCTTGAGTATTTCCTATTGCTACTCCAAACATATGCATTATCATAAATGATACACCGGATAAAAATGCATGTATAACAAATAATATTGGTGATATAAATAAGAATGAGAATTCCAATGGTTCTGTAATTCCTGTTACAAATGTTGCTAAAGCACCAGCTAGCAATATTCCTTTAACCTTTGACCTATTTTCAGGTTTTGCAGTTTTATACATAGCATATGCTGCTGCAGGAAGACCAAAAACCATTATAGGTATTTTCCCCTGAGCTAAAAATCTAGTTGCTTCTGTTGAAAAGCTGATTGTTTCAGGGTCACTTAGTTGAGCTAAGAATATATTCAATGCTCCAAATACTTCTTGACCCCCTACAACTAAAGAACCTCCTACCTCAGTAAATCTAAACATGGCATTTAATATATGATGTAATCCAAATGGTATTAAAAGTCTTTCAAGAAATCCAAATACAAATGTTCCTAAATATCCCAAACTAGCTATACCAATACCTATACTTTGAATAATTGTATTTACATATGGCCATACATATGGTATTATTACCCCCAAAATAGAGAATACTACCGTTGTTATTATTGGAACGAACCTAGTTCCACCAAAGAAACCTAAATAGTCTGGTAACTTTATATTATAGTATTTATTATGTAATGATGCTGTTATTATACCAACTACAATTCCACCAAATACCCCTAATTCTAGTGTTTGTATACCTAAGGTTACAGCTTGACCCATTTCTCTCATCATGTCAGGTTCTGCAAGAATACCTCTACATCCTAACATATAATTTACACTAGTGTGTAATACTAAATAACCAACAAAACCACAGAATGCAGAAACTGCTTTTTCTTCTTTAGCAAGACCAACAGATATTGATATAGCAAAGAATATTGCTAAATTTCCAAAAAGTACTCCTGTTATAGCTTTTGTAAAACCTAATATTCCTTGAACAAAATTATTTGCTAAAAAAGGTATATCCTTAACTATATTAGGATTTGAAAATGCTGAACTTATACCTAAAAATATACCTGCTGCAGATATTAATGCTATTGGTAATAAAAATGATTTTCCTAACTGCAAAAAGAACCCTTTCATTTTTTGTTTCATTTCTATCCCTCCATTTTTAAATTTTTAAAACGTTTTCTATGTCATAATTATATATTTTTATTTTGTTTTTGAAACTTTATAATTTGCTTTAAAATATTTTTACATAAATAGTAACTTTTTCAAAACTGTAAATTTTTTCAAATATAGACATAATACTGCTGTACAATATAGAAATTTAAAGGGAGAAAATTTAAATGGAGATTAGAAAATAAAATTATTGAATATAAAAAATATAAATTACGTAAATAGACATGGATAAATATTAACAAATACAGAATAGTATAAGAAATAAAAAAAGTACATCTAGAAAATTTAAGATGTACTTTTTAGATTGTATTTAGATTTATAATTATATAGCTAAATGCGTAACAAAGAGTTAATCTTAATACTATTGAATGTAAAAATTCTTGTATTTTTTCTATCTAAATTCTTCTTTGTTCAATATATATTGAAGAGTATTTATTGCCTCTAGATATTTTCTTCTGTCTTCTTCAGTCAATTTAGAAAGCTTTTCTCCTAGACCATCACTCAACTTATCCATAAAATCAGTTGCTATCTTATCTCCCTCTTCAGTAATATCAATTAGATATTTTCTTCTATCAACTAAATCTCTTTTTCTTATTACATACTTCTTATCAGTTAAATCATCAACCATACTAGTTAAACTGCCTTTTTCTATATTTAACTTAGAGCATAAATCAGTCATACTTATTACTCCATAATTTTTTATGAAAACTAATGCTCTTAATTGTGTTTTATTTACATTATAGTCTGGTGCAAATTTTTTTAGGTCTTCTAAGTACAGGCTAGAATAAATCTTAGGAAATGTTTTTACTAAAAAACTTATGGTATCTTTTACTACATAGTTCATACAATCACCTCGGTTGTTTTTAAATTTATTAAATTATCTAAATAACTTTATTTCAGTTTACATTAAAAATATTGCAAGTACAATAGTTTTTGCTGAATGTTTAAATTTAATTAGTAATCTTATCATTTTTTAATTTTTACTTATATTGTACCTATTAAATACTATTTATATAGCTATTTTATTGAATTCATGGTATAGTAAGTAAAGAAGAACTCTTCACAGCGGTGAAGAGCAGACGCTAGCCCATTAAAACGGCTATCTTATTTATAAATAAGATAGCCGTTTTTAATTATATTTTATCTGTAAAGTTCTATACCCTTAAATCTACATCCACTTTTCCTAAATCTTCTTTATAATCTTTTATAGCAGGTTCTACAACTTCATTTACAAACTCTACCACTTGTTCTGGAGCTCTACCTATAAAGTTTTTTGGGTCCATTATAGATAATATTTCTTCTTTGCTCATTTTAAATGAATCATCATTCATTATAAGCTCAATTAAGTTATTATCCTTACCTTCATGTTTTACTCTATAAGCAGCTTTCATAGAATATTCTCTTATTATTTCATGTAATTCCTGTCTATCTCCACCTCTTTTTACAGCTTCCATAAGTATTGTTTCTGTAGCCATAAAAGGAAGCTCTTCATTTACACGCTTATTTATCATATTTTCATATACTACTAAACCATCAGTTACATTTATCCCTATTTCAAGTATAGCGTCCGCTGCCATAAAAGCTTGAGGTATTGCCAATCTTTTATTAGCTGAATCATCTAATGTTCTCTCTAACCATTGAGTAGCCTGTACCATTGCAGGGCTTATAGATTCAGAGATTATATACTTAGATAAGGATGCTATTCTCTCACTTCTCATTGGGTTTCTCTTGTAAGCCATTGCTGATGAACCTATTTGATTTTTTTCAAATGGCTCTTCTAATTCTTTTAAACTCTGTAAAAGTCTTATATCATTAGTCATTTTGTGCATACTTTGAGCTATTCCTGATAGTATGCTTATTACTTGATAATCTAACTTTCTAGTATATGTCTGTCCACTTACTGCATAAGAAGAATTATATCCCATCTTTTTACAAATTTTCTTATCTAACTCTTTTACTTTTTCATGGTCTCCTTCAAATAAGCTTAAAAAACTTGCTTGAGTACCAGTAGTTCCTTTAACTCCTCTTAACTTCATATTATCTATTCTATAATTTAAATCTTCCAAGTCAAGGATTAAATCTTGAGCCCATAAACAAGCTCTTTTTCCTACTGTTGTAAGTTGAGCAGCTTGGAAGTGTGTAAATCCAAGAGCTGGCATATCCTTGTACTTAAGTGCAAACTCTTTTAAATTGTTTATTAAATTTACAAGCTTTACTCTTAGAAGTTTTAAAGCTTCATTCATTTGTATAACGTCTGTATTGTCTCCAACATATGCAGATGTTGCTCCTAAATGTATTATTCCTTTGGCTTTTTCACATTGTAAACCATAAGCTTTTACATGAGACATTACATCATGTCTTACTTCTTTTTCTATTTTTCTGGCTTCATCAAAATTTATATTATCTATATTAGCTCTTAGCTCATCTAATTGTTCTTCAGTTATATTGATTCCTAACTCATGCTCACCTTCTGCAAGGGCAACCCATAATCTTCTCCATGTAGAAAATTTAAATTGTGGAGAAAATATATAACTCATATCCTTGCTACAATATCTGTCTGTAAGTGGGTTTGAATAAGTAGTATATTTATTATCTATCATTATATTAGCACCTTCCTTAAGTCTTTTGTTGTGTGATTACTGTGTACACATTAGTACATAAATAATTATATATAATTTTACGAACTATAACAAGACTTTTTTACTTTTTGTTCATATTTATATATATCATTTTTTATTTATTACTATTTTTTATTTATATCTAAATTTTCTTTTTCAATCAGATAATCTACTATTTCACTATCAACAAAATTTAACACATACTTATATCTAATTGCATAGTATTTATCACTCCACCCAAGCTGGTTTTTCACATCACTCTCATCTGCGCCAAGTCTTAAACTTATTGCTGCAAATGAATGTCTAAAGTCTCTTGCTGAATATTGGGAAAGTCCTGCTAAATCTAATGCTTTTTTGACTATAAGTCTGACATTTCTATCTGTTATAGAATTACTTTTTTGAGTTGTAAAAATAAAGTCATCACTAGGTATTATTACCTCTGGAAGTCCAGAATAATTCCTATAATCTTCTAAAAGTTTAAAAAAGTACGGATGTAATTTAACTACTCTTTCTTTTCTTCCCTTACCTAACCTTACATAAGAGTTATCATATTCATCTACCATAAGGTCTTTCCACTTTAAGCTAACTAATTCATTTAATAAGCACCCAGTAGTAACTAGACAGACTATTATTACTCTATCTCTTATATTCAATTTTGGTAAAATGCCTATAAGTTTATTTATTTCTTGTATACTTAGAACATCATCTTTTGTTTTTATTCTTGTTACTGTTGGTTTTTCTACATATCTAAATGGATTTATATCTATGTATCCTTCTTTTTTTAAGAAGTTATAAAAACTATGTAAATAACTATATATCTTTTCACAAGTTGATTTCGCATATTTAGTCTGTATATAGTCTACAAAATTTTTACAGTCTTCTTTTGTCGCATAAATTAATTCTTTCCCTTTTAAGAACTCTTTAAATAACATAACCTTTGATAAATAATCGTGTTTTGTGTTTGGGTTTAATTTTGTAGAAAAAACATTAAAGGTTTCGTACTCATAATCATCTAGTATTTTTGTACTATACATAATAACTCCTTTCCTTTTCATAAAATAAAATGGTTATACTTTTACTATACCATATATTTCCCCTTCAAATATACCCCTTATTCAATAGATAGCTTTTAACTTTATTTTGTTAAATTATGAAGGTTTTATGAAAATATCGTTCTTCCATTGTGCACTACACAGTACTGTGGTATTATAAGTTAGTAAAAGGTGGCATTTTTTTGTTAATATCTGCATAGAATATGCTACTATAAATTTGTATTGGAGGTATTTTAGTTTGGAAACATTTAGTTTACTTGAAGTTTTTAAGGCAGTCATTTTGGGCATAGTTCAAGGAATCACAGAATGGCTACCAGTAAGTAGTACAGGGCATATGATATTAATTAATGAGTTTATAAAATTGAATTTTTCAAATACATTTATAAATACATTTTTGGTTGTAATTCAATTTGGTTCAATATTAGCTGTACTTGTTATATTTTTTAGAAAGTTAAATCCTTTTGATAGTTCAAAAAATATTAAACAGAAAAAAGAAACAGTTCGTTTATGGCTTAAGGTTATAATTGCAGTTATACCATCTGGAGTTATTGGAATACTGTTTGAAGATGATATAGACAGAGTATTCTTTAATTCAACAGTAGTTGCTATTGCTCTTATTGTATATGGTATAATAATGATAGGGCTTGAAAAGAGAAATAAAAGACCTAAGTATAAAGATTTTTCTCAAGTTACATATAAATTAGCTCTTTGTATAGGATTATTCCAATGTCTAGCTCTTATACCAGGTACATCTAGGTCTGGTTCTACTATAATAGGTGCAGTATTACTTGGTACTTCTAGATATGTAGCAGCAGAATTTTCATTCTTCCTAGCTATCCCTACAATGCTTGGAGCTAGTGCATTAAAACTTCTAAAAGCTGGATTTGGATTTACTGGATTTGAATGGCTTATTTTAGGCGTTGGTTCTGTAGTAGCATTTGTTGTTTCAATTGTAGTTATTAAATTTTTTATGGACTATATCAAAAAACATGACTTCAAAGTATTTGGTTATTATAGAATAGTCTTGGGTATAGTTGTTCTTGCTTATTTCTTTCTATTATAATGTATTCTAATTTAATAACAAATGATAAGGAGAAAAGTTATGAGTGTTAAAAAAGAAATATTTGATTGGATTAAGTCAATAGCTATGGCTATTGTGCTTGCATTTGTAATCCTACAGTTTATAAGACCTTCTATTGTCAGTGGAGAATCAATGTACCCTACTTTAGATGATAAAGATTATCTGATTTTAAATAGAATATCATACAAAGTTGGCAAACCTGAGAAAGGTGATATTGTAGTTTTTAAAACCAATTTAGTTGACGGAGAGACAGGAAAGAAAAAAGACTTAATAAAAAGAGTCATAGCTACTGAAGGTGATAGCATAAAAATATCAAATTCCAAAGTATATGTAAATGGAAAATTATTAAATGAGCCATATATACACAATAATTATACTTCTGGAGATATAGATACTGTTGTTCCAAAAGGTAAACTATTTACAATGGGAGATAATAGAGAAAATAGTAATGATAGTAGATTCCCTGATGTAGGTATGGTTGATGAGGATGAAATTCTTGGTAAAGTCATGGTAAGACTATTACCTCTTGATAATATTGGAAAAGTAGAATAGAAAAATAAGAGACTGAATTGGTAAAGTTTATTTTACAAATATCAGTCTCTTCTAATTTTCTTAAATTAAAAATATATTGTTTTACTAAATATCTTTTGATTCTGTTATAAGCCTTATTATATCACTTGCTTCTTCATTAAAAGTCGTTACTATACTTAAGTAATCAGTTGCTCTACTCATAGCTAAATATACCTTATTTAAATCTCCTACAAAATCATTTACTTGATAATCTTGCTCAATATCATTTATAGTTTGATTATATAACATTTCTAATTCACATACTATTACTGCTTTATATTCTAAATTTTTTATTGCATATATATTTGCTATTGTAGTTCCTACCTTCTTACTTATATTTGTCAAGTTATCTTCTGCACATATATAAGGAATTTTTGCCTCTTCCAATGCTTTTTTTAACATGTATTGGAAATAAATAGTTTTTCCACTTTTTAATTTCTTCTTATTATAGGGATAGACAATAGCAACTTCAGAATAATCAAGACCTTTTTTGCTTATTAAATACTCAATTTCCCATATTACAGAACTTATTTGGTCATCAAGGTCACTTACCTTTATTATATCGACAGACTTACTACCACCTCTAAGTGCTTTAGTATAAAAGAAAGTACTAAACTTTGTATTTGGTCTTAATTCGTTGATATATGAGTTAGAATTATTTGAAAATTTATTTGTAAAATCGACAATCTCTTTAGCTTGTCTATAATTTTTACTTAAGATAATCTTATCATCAAACTCTATACCAGTATATAATGTTTTAAATATATTCAATCTATTAGAGATATTTAAAGAGTTACAAGAACACACATTAAATATGAATTTTGTTTTGTATAAAAACTCTCTTATAAAATCTACTTCATACTCTAAAAAACTTTCTGCTTCATCGATAAAAATAGCCTTGAACATATTTTTATTTTTTATAATGTTCTGTGCTTGCTTTACAAGATTATTAAAGGTCTTTTCGTAATCATTTTTTAACATGTTATAGTCTACAATTAAGTTGAATTTTTTAGCTAGTTTAAATATAAAAGAGCTAAATGTGTGAACTTCTAAATTGTTATTATCTTTGTATAATAACTCTATTCTCTCTCGAAGCTCATTGCACAATTGCTTTGTATGTGTAAATATGATTAATTTATGATGTGGATATACTTTTGCTAGTTTTATAGCTCTAGAAAGCATAATTGCTGTTTTGCCTATACCAGAACCACCTTCAATAAGCGTATTCCCATATTTAATAGAGATAGCATCTTTAATTTGAACTTCTTCCATCATGGTTGCTGTATACTTATAGTCATCATTGTAGAAGGAAATTTTTTTAAATTTCTCATTTAGATGAAGTTTATCATTTATTATATAGTACTCTGAACATATATCTAATAAAAATAAATTTAAGTTTATTTCATCATTTTTTTCACTAAGATATTCATCTAGCGAACCTTTACTCATTATATCTTGAAGCTTACTTTTATCTATTATATTGTTATTGATAAATTCTTCAAACTCATATGTTTCTTCAACTTCAACGTATGGCATAATGTAAACGTAGTTATAACTTATATTCCTATTCTTTTGTCCCATTTTTAGTTTCAAAAGTTCATATTCCTCATTCATAACTTCAAGTAACTCTTCTTCCAAAATAAAAAATATATCTTCTGTTGTATCCATAAACTTTATAAATAAAATTCTTCCATCTTTAACATACAACAAGTCAGTATTTATTCCTTTAAAAGGAGTAACTTTTGGCACTACTTTAACGTCCTTATTGATATTTTCGTAAAATAGTTTCTCGAATTCCTTCAATTTTAGGGCGTCTAACTGAGAATTTATATTTATGTATTGGCTCACTTACATTACCTCCTTCTGTTATACTTAATTATACCATTTTGAACTATATTTTTATATATACTTTTCATAGGCAAATTTAGTAAATAAATTCAAAATAAATACAAATAAATACAAAACTATTAAAAAAACTCCGTAATAAGTATAGATATTTATTGTTATAGAATACTTTATCAAAGATAGGCTAAATACTCCACCTTAAACGTAAGTAGGATGTATATGTAAGCCTGAAATATGTTAATATAAAATATATCCAAATCAAGCTCAAAGAGAAATAATAGAAAAATCTTTTGGATGTTCAAGATTTGTATATAATCACATGTTAGTACTTAAAAAAAAATATAAATGGCTTAAAGAAGTTGATTCAACCAGTTTACAATCTACTATTGATGATTTGGATAGTGCATATAAAAACTTCTTTAGAGAAACTAAAATTAGAAATTTAAAAACCTGCTAAAAATAATCTATTTTTATTAGCAGGTTTTATTTATAATCTTCATATTTAGCAGGTTTTATTTATAATCTTCATATATTGATACTATTATATTAAATTTTATATTTTACTGTGCTATTACTTTTTATTTTCTAATAAAGTATTAAAACTTGATATATCTGTATAGATTGCATAAAAAACAGGATAACGATTTTGGTATAATTCATTTACAAATTTCCCCTGCATTCTTACAGGGAAAATACGGCCATCTGCATGACAAAAACGAAAAACCACTTCAAAAGCTTCTCTCTTAGAAATTGCTTCTCTCAATGTATCAAGTACTATTTGTAAGTCATCTTGTAATACAGGAGAAAAAATATCAAAATCTGTAGAAGTAACAGTTTGAACTGAATATCCAGTAAACTCAAGCATTTTTTGGTTAAAATAAAGCAATTTCAAATTTTCCATACAAGCAAATTTCACAACTCCATCAGTAGCCATTTCCAACAATACCTTTATATCCTTAGGGTCTATGTGAAATGACATACTATCAATAGAATCGTTTGAAAATACATGGTAAGAATTTTTTCCATGACTTTTTGTATAATAAAGAGCTTGGTCTGCTTTTTCATATAACTCAGAGTATACATACCCATGTTCAGGGTATATTGCTATACCAATGCTACATGAAATAGAAAATTCTGCTTGTTCAGCAAATTTTTTTTGATTAATCTTAGAACAAAAACGCTCTAATTTATCTATAAGTACATAGTTATTACTATTAAAGTTTTTTATCAATACTACAAACTCATCTCCGCCAATACGTCCCACAATATCGTCCTCACGAAATTGAGATTTTAATTCTATGGCAAACTCACTTATAACAAAATCTCCAAATGCATGACCATATTTGTCATTTACATTTTTAAAATCATCAATATCGAATATTAGAAAAACATGTTCTAAATCTTGACTATTTTCATTTTTTAAAAATAAACTAATAAATTCCTCTGTAGCACCTTTATTGTAAAGACCAGTAAGAGAATCACGTTGTGAACGCTCAAGAAGTAGTAATTCTCTGTTTTTTTCTTCATCTATATTTTCACGATAAGATATCATACGAACAGATTCATCTGATGTCCAAAAGAAAATTCGTGCATTAATTCTCATCCAGTGATAATTTTCTTCATTATTCTTAATTAAAAAGTCATAACTTATATTATTAATTCCACTATTATAACACTTAAGCACATTTTCTGGAAGGAATGTATCTAAATAACCCTGTGCATACTCTTCTTTGATTTGTTTTGTAGCTATAGTATGTAATGCTTCATCATATGGTGTATTAAGCCCTAATCCAAACTCATGAAAATATCTATTTTCATCTTCACAACCAGCTCTATTATTAGTTACATCAATTTCAAAAATATTTTCATAAAGTTCTTCAATAGATTGACTCAACAACTTTTGATATTCTAATCTTTGAGAAACACTAAGCTTCATTATTTGACTTTTATACTTCTTAAGTACACACGTAATTGTAAAAAGTACAAATATTATAATTAAAATTATGACTGCAATTCCTTTAAAAAGTTGTATATGAAGTTGTTTACTAATTACAGTTAAATCATTTTCTAGCACAAGATGCCATCTTAAACTAGGTATATACTGACATACAACATAAATTTTTGATTTTTTTGATGAATTCCAAAAACACTTTTGTCCCTTTTTATTATCTAATATTAATTGTTTTGAATCATATAAATCACTCCTGAAATTTTCAAAGAAATTTATATGTTCATGACCAGTTTTATCTGATGCTAATTGTACAAATCCTTTATCATCAATTAAACGTGCTACAACATCAAATTCATCATCATTCTTCAATAAATCATAATACCATTTATTTTCTGAATTATTTTTACTAAGATTCCTATCAAGCCCATTAAAATGATAATAGTTATTTGTTTTGGTTGACACTAAAAAAACGGAATCATATAAGTATTTGTTTCTATATACATTTAGATAATCCTGTAATTTATAAATAAATTCTTCATCATTTATATGCTCTTTCTCACCATCTAAAAAGTGTTTTAGTAAACTATCATTTGCCATGGTAAGAAATACATTTATAGGTTCTGAAAGAAGTTTATCTATCTGATAATAAATACCTTCAGCAGCCAATGTAGATATATGTTCAACATCATTTTTTAAAATATTAGTATTAGATTGGTATCCAATTACAGAAGTAGCTATAAAACCAAGAGTAATAATAATGCAAACAATAACATTTATATGTAAAAGTGTATTTTTTTCCATAGTATGCCCTCTCTTTAACTTCACTTTGGCTTCATTGTACTTTTACCCTCTTTAAATATAATCATTCCAAATAGTAATATATTATTTTACAACTTCATTATATCAAACAAACTTGAATAATTATATAAACAACATACATATAAATCTCTATTTTATTAATCTTTTGTAAGTAACACTTTTATCACTTAGATTAATTTCACATTATGTAAAATTAAATTTAAACAATTTAAAAGCCACAAGATATATTATCATATCTTGTGGCAAATTCAAATTTCTAAAAATATTTTCTTATTATTTAGATATTATTTCTTTTACTTTGCATACTCTATAGCTCTTGTTTCTCTTATTATACTTACTTTTATTTGTCCAGGATACTCAAGTTCATCCTCTATTTTCTTAGTCATATCTCTAGCTAATAGGTGTATTTCTTCATCATTTATAGCCTCTGGTTTTACCATTATTCTTATTTCTCTACCAGCTTGTATAGCAAATGATTTTTCTACACCTTCATATGAATTGGCTATTTCTTCTAGTTTTTCAAGTCTCTTGATATACGCTTCTAAAGTTTCTCTTCTAGCACCAGGTCTAGCAGCTGATATTGCATCTGCTGCTGTAACTAACACAGCTTCTACTGTTTGAGGTTCGTAATCTCCATGATGAGTACTCATGGCATGTATAACTTCTTTAGATTCTTTATATCGTCTAAGTAAATCCATACCTATTTCAACATGTGTACCTTCCATTTCATGGTCTACAGCCTTACCTATATCATGTAATAAACCTGCTCTTTTAGCTAATCTAATATCTGCTCCTATTTCAGCAGCCATTATACCAGCTATATGGGCAACTTCTATAGAATGTTTAAGGACATTTTGTCCATAACTAGTTCTATAGTTAAGTCTACCTAATAATCTTATTAATTCTGGATGAATTCCATGTACACTAGTTTCAAATGCAGCTTGTTCACCATATTCTTTTATAATATTGTCAACTTCTTTTCTTGCTTTTTCAACCATTTCTTCAATTCTAGCTGGATGTATTCTTCCATCTGCTATTAATTTTTCTAGAGCAATTCTTGCAATTTCTCTTCTTATTGGATCAAATCCCGATAAAATTACGGCTTCTGGAGTGTCATCTATTATAAGGTCTATACCTGTTAAGGTTTCTAAAGTCCTTATATTTCTACCTTCTCGACCTATTATTCTACCTTTCATTTCATCATTAGGTAAGCTTACTACTGTGACAGTAGTTTCGGCTACGTGATCTGCTGCACACTTTTGAATTGCATACCCTATAATTTCTCTTGATTTCTTATCAGCTTCTTCTTTAGCTTGACTTTCTATCTCTTTTATCATTATAGACATTTCACGTCTTACATCTCTCTCTGCATTTGTTAAGATGATTTCTTTAGCCTTATCAGAAGTAATTCCTGATATACTTTCTAATTTTTCTAATTGCTGGTTTTTTATTACTTCAACTTCTTCTTCTTTCTTTTCAACTACCTTTAATTTTTCACTTAGATTTACTTCTTTAGATTCTAAATTTTGTAATTTTCTATCTAAAACTTCCTCTTTTTGTACTACTCTTTTTTCGTACTTTTGCACCTCTGTTCTTCTTTCTCTGTTTTCTCTTTCAGCTTCTGTTCTCCACTTATGGATCTCTTCTTTAGCTTCTAATAATTTTTCTTTTTTTACTGTTTCTGAGTCGTGGTGTGCTTTATCTATTATTTCTTTGGCCAAGTTTTCAGCTTGTCCAATTTTTGCTTCAGATATATTTTTTCTAACAAAATATCCAGCTATAATACCAACAGCTGCACCTATTACAATCATTACTACACTATCTATGACATCCACCTCCTTCGTTAATAATCCCAAAATGTCATCACTATGATTAAAAAATATTCCTAATAATTAAAATTAAATTTAGATATTTTATCCTCACTTAATTTTATAATTTTTTCAACATTGTGTCAAGCTAATAGGGAGCGTGGCATGTCTTTAATTACTAGTTATTTTTTTGTATTTTTACTTATTCTTCTACAATTTCTTTTGCTACTGAAGTACCCGATTCTTCACGTTCTTCATTTAAATTGTAAAATACTCTTACTTTCTCGTCTATTTCATTAGTTAAATCCAAATTATCTTCCAAGAATTTTTTAACATTTTCTCTTCCTTGTCCAAGTTTAGTATCATTGTAACTATACCACGAACCTGATTTTTTAACTATATCTACATCAGCAGCTATATCTAGAAGGTCTCCAATTTTTGAAATACCCTCTCCATACATTATATCAAATTCAGCTTGCTTAAATGGTGGTGCTACTTTATTTTTAACAACTTTGACTCTCGTTCTACTTCCTATAACTTTATCACCTTGTTTTATTGTATCTATTTTTCTAACATCCAATCTAACTGATGAATAGAACTTTAGTGCACGTCCTCCAGTAGTAGTTTCTGGATTTCCAAACATTATTCCTACTTTCTCTCTTAACTGGTTTATAAATATAGCAACACAATTTGATTTTTTAATTGAACCAGTTAATTTTCTAAGTGCTTGAGACATAAGTCTAGCTTGTAAACCTACATGAGAGTCACCCATATCTCCATCTATTTCAGCTTTTGGAACTAATGCTGCTACTGAGTCTATTACTATTATATCTATCGCTCCACTTCTTATTAATGCCTCTGCTATTTCTAAAGCCTGCTCACCTGTATCTGGTTGAGATATTATTAGGTTATCAACATCCACACCCAAGGCTTTTGCGTATACTGGGTCAAGTGCATGTTCTGCATCTATAAATGCAGCTATTCCTCCATCTTTTTGAGCTGATGCTACACAACTAAGCGCAACAGTAGTCTTACCAGAAGATTCTGGACCATATACTTCAACTATTCTCCCTCTAGGTAAACCACCTATACCAATAGCTATATCCAAACCAATTGCTCCTGTTGATATAACATCTATAGACATAGATGTTGCTTCTCCCAATTTCATTACTGAACCTTTACCAAAATCTTTTTCAATTTTACCTAAAGCTTCATTCAACGCTTTTAATTTTTCTTGATCTACACTCATCTCTATACCATCCCTTCATTTATCTACAAACATTTGTTCTCTTGTTATATATTAATTATATAACATAAATCAAACCTAGTCAATTTAAAAACGCTACTAATGATTATATTTTTATTCATTACATTTTATTTATAAACCATTATTAATAATTATATACACAAAAGAAAATATTCTTAAAATGAAAAGAGGTATACTATAATAGTATACCCTTTTTTACATTTTTAAAATTTTAAGTTGTTATTTTTTATTTATTAATTATTAATTTTTATTTATTAAAGCATAATTTTTTATTTAGAAGACATAAAAAGCTCTTTATTTTTATACAGGTATTCCCATCCAGAATATAAAGTAAGTAGTGTAGCTATAAGAATAAGAATTTCACCTATATTTAATATTAGTCCATTTTCAAACTGAGCACCTAACAATAAAAATACTATCGATACCATTTGAGTTATCGTTTTAAGTTTTCCACTGTTTCCAGCTGCGATTACTTTTCCATCAGCTGCTGCTATAGCTCTTAATATGCTAACTGTAAGCTCCCTAGCTACTATTATAATTACCATCCAACTACTTACAAGATGGTCTTCTATCATACATGTAAGTGCTGAAATAACCAATAGCTTATCTGCTAATGGGTCCATAAACTTTCCAAAGTCAGTAACTAGGTTGTATTTTCTAGCTATTTTTCCATCTAAAGCATCCGTAATTGAAGCTATTATAAAAATAATACAAGCTATTAAAAACTTATTTGGTATATTGAATAACATAATTAAAACAAATACTGGTATTAAAAATATTCTAAACAAAGTTAATTTGTTAGGCAAGTTCATATAAAACATCTCCCATTAAATCGTATTCCATTGCATCATTTATTTGAACACTTACGAATTCTCCTATTTCAAGATTATCTACACTTTTCACATACACTATACTGTCAATTTCTTCCGCATCACCTTGTGTTCTTCCTGTATATACATTATCTTCTATCTGTTCTTCTATTAACACTTCATACGTTTTTCCTATCTTTTTGTCATTAAGTTCTTCAGATATTTTTTGTTGAATCATCATTAAAGTATCTCTTCTTTGTATTTTTACTTCTTCATCTACATGATTTGGCAATCTATCTGCTGGTGTATCTTCTTCTCTTGAATATGCAAATGCACCAAGTCTATCAAATTTAACTTCTTCAACAAACTCTACAAGTTGTCTAAAATCATCCTCTGTTTCACCAGGAAATCCTACTATTATCGTAGTTCTAAGTATAGCATCTGGTATATTACTTCTTATAAGATTGATTTTATTTAATATATCTTCTTTAGTAGTTTTTCTATTCATTAATTTTAAAATATTGTTACTTGCATGTTGTATTGGCATATCAAAGTAACTACATATATTATCATATTTCTTTATAACTTGTATCAATTCTTCTGTTATAGATTCTGGATATGAATACATAACTCTTATCCACTTAAATCCATCTATCTTTACAAGTTCTTCTAAAAGCTCTGCTAATCTTTCTTTTCCATATAAATCAAAACCGTACTTTGTCGTATCTTGTGCTATAACTACAAGTTCTTTTACTCCAGATTCAGCTAATTTCTTAGCTTCTTTAATTATATCTTCAAATTTTCTACTTCTATATTTACCTCTTAATTTTGGTATTATGCAATAAGTACAATTATTAGAGCATCCTTCTCCAATTTTTAAATACGCCATATAGCTAGGTGTAGATAAATATCTTGGTAAATCTTCATTAAATACAAACTCTATATCATCAAGGCTTACAATTTGATGCTTTTCACTTAATTTTCTAAGTATCTCATCTATGTTTTGATAGCTTCCTGTACCTACTATAGCATCTATTTCAGGAATTTCAGCTTTTAATTCTTCAGAATATCTTTGTGCTAGACACCCTGTTACTATCAATAACTTTAAATTGCCAGTTTGTTTTAATTCTGCAAAGTCTATTATTGTATCAATAGATTCTTGTTTAGCTGATTCTATAAACCCACATGTATTTACTATAATTACATCAGCTTCTTCAAAATCTCCAATTAATTTATAGCCTTTGTTGTTTAAAATTCCCATCATTATTTCTGCATCTACTAAATTTTTTGAGCATCCTAATGATTCTAATGCTATTTTTAACATTCATTTTCTCCTTCCAATATACTTTCATATAAGTCTATAACATCTTCTAAAGCTTTTTGTGTATCATTAAAATTTATAACCTTATTATACTTATATTTCTCTACCGAATGCATATACAATGGGTCGTAGTATTCTAAAAGATATCTTTTTACAAGTTCTTTATATTTACCTGATTCTAATAAATCAATATAATCATCTACTACTTTGTGACCTAATCTTTTTCTAAATTTATTTATACATTCTTTTAAAACCAATATATTATCTTCATCTTTATCATAAATATAATCTCTACAAAGCCTATCAACTCTATTTTCAATATCACATTCTAATAATATATGATGTCCTTCTCGTGTCATTGCCTCAAAAATTTCATTTGGAACTGTAACACTTCCAACTCGTTTACTTTCACTCTCAACAAATATATAATTCTCCTTCGAGAAAAATACACTTTCAAATAATTTTGTTTCAAAGTTCTTTTGAGATGGTGGTTTTTTATCAAATGTTATAAAACCAAAAGTAGAACCACTGTTTTTAGCTATACCTTCTAAATCCAGTACATCTATTCCTTTTTCTGCTAATAAATGTAGTAAATCAGTCTTTCCTGTACCAGTCAATCCATGAACAGATACAAAGTTTTTTGTATCCATTACATTTCTTAGATACTCTAAAACAAAATTTCTATAAGCCTTATATCCACCTTCAAGTTGATACACATTTACACCCAATGATGATAATAAATTCACTATACTTCCACTTCTCATTCCACCTCTTGCACAATATATGACAATATTATCATAATTTGATGCAAGTTCTGCTGCTTGCAAATATATATCTTTTAATTTATACGATACATAGTCAAACCCCTTTTGTATTGCTTCATGTTTTCCCTGCATTTTATAAATTGTTCCAACTTCATTATGTTCGTTATTTTTAAAAAGAGGCATATTGATTGCATTCAATATATGGTCCTCTTCATATTCGCCTTCTGTTCTTACATCTACAAATATTACTTTATCTAGCTTAAGTGCTTTTTCTATTTTTATAACTGACAATTCTATTCACCTTCTAAACTCTGCAAATCCTGTTTGCTTATTAATACCTTTCTTGGTTTACTTCCCTCACTTGCTCCAATTATTCCTCTTTCTTCCATAGAGTCTATAAGTCTAGCTGCTCTATTAAATCCAATTTTAAATCTTCTCTGTAACATAGAGGCAGATGCTTGACCACTCTCCACGACAAATTCTATAGCTTCACTCAAGAATTCATCCTCATCACTACCCTTTGAAGTACTAACCTTAGATATAGTTTCAATTATGTCTTCTTCATATTTTATTCCATCTTTAACCTGACTTTTTACAAAATCAATTACTTTTTCTGACTCACTCTCTGATATGAATGCACCTTGAAGTCTAACTGGCTTTGCTGCACCAAGCGGGTAGAACAACATATCACCCTTACCTAGAAGCTTCTCTGCACCACCCATATCAAGGATTGTTCTTGAATCCGTTTGAGATGATACTGCAAATGCTATTCTAGATGGTATATTAGCCTTTATTACCCCTGTTATAACGTCAACAGATGGTCTTTGAGTTGCTACAATCAAGTGCATTCCAGCAGCTCTTGCCATCTGAGCTAGTCTACAAATATAATCTTCTACATCATTTGCACTTGCCATCATTAAATCTGCCAACTCGTCTATTATTATTACTATTTTAGGCAGTTTTTCTTCTGCTTTCTCATTATAACTTGTTACATCCTTTACTTGAGCATCTGCAAATAGCTTGTATCTTCTATTCATCTCTGTAACTGCCCAGTTTAATGCATTTGCAGCTTTTTTAGGGTCAGTAACTACTGGTATCAATAGATGTGGTATTCCATTATAATTTGCAAGTTCAACTACTTTTGGGTCTATTAATAGTAATTTTACTTCATCAGGATTTGCCTTATATAAAATACTACTTATCAAAGTATTTACGCATACACTCTTTCCTGAACCTGTAGAACCAGCTATTAGTAAGTGTGGCATCTTACCTATATCTCCAATTATAATTTTTCCTGCTACATCTTTTCCAAGTCCCATTGCAAGAGGAGAGTTAAAATTATTGAATTCTTCACTTTCTAGAACTTCTCTTACACCAACCATTTGAGCTTCTTCATTTGGAACTTCTATTCCAATTGCACTTTTACCAGGAATTGGTGCTTCAATTCTTATGCTTTTAGCTGCTAAACTTAAAGCTATATCATCAGTTAAATTTACGATTTTACTTACCTTTACTCCTGGGCTTGGTTGTATCTCATATCTTGTTATAGTAGGTCCAACTGTAACTTGATTAATTTTTGCTTCCACTCCAAAATCTGATAGTGTCTTTTCTAAAAGAGAAGCATTTTTTAATACCTTCTTTTTACCATTCTCATCAGACTTCTTATTTACTTTGTTTAAAAGCTCAATGCTAGGCTTTTTATAGTTTGAATAATCCTCATTAGTCGACTCTGCTACAATACTAATAGGTTGAGTTTTTTCTATATTTAAATTGGATTTAGTTATATCAACTTTTTTTTCTGGTTTAGTATCTGCAACTGGCCTTTCATTTGTAGCTTTTTGCAATTCTTTTAAAACATCTAATTCTGGCATACTTTGAGTTCCTTCTAATATTTCTAAGTACTCATCTTCTGCCTTATTAAACCCAACTATTTTAATAGTCTTATCATCTACACCATCACCATTTTCTTCTTCAAAATATTCATCGTCTTCATCTTCATTATTACGACCTTTTGACATTAACCCTTTAAAGAATCCTGGTTTTTTATTTATGGTAGTATCATCTACTTCATCAGTCATCATGTCTATTGCAGATTTTTTCATATTTGCAATTTTATCTTTAAATGTTAAATTGCTATCTTTTGATGCTTTAGATTTTGATTTTGCATTTGATACCAAATCTTTTATAGAAATATTAAATATAAACATTATAGAAAGTATAAGGGCAAATATGCTTATTAACCATCCACCTACTATCCCAAATATTTTACTCATATAATACGCAATAGTAGTTGCTATCAAACCACTACCTTGTCCACTTACCCCCAGTTTCATAACATCATCAAACATGTTACCTTTTAGTGGGCTATCTACAGGAAGAGTTCCTGCATTTAATAATCCATAAAATACAAATATAAATAAAATAATTATGTAGTATAGTTTAGTCTTTCTCAGCCTATATATATATTCATTTCCATCAAAAAATCCTAAAAGTCCTGTTATAATCACTATAAATGGTATTGCTATTGAAAGCCCTCCAAATAGTCCTTTAAAAAGATTTTGCATTAACACAGGTATCCATCCCATAGAATTAGAATTTAAACTATATAATAAAAATACACCTATAAATATTGTTATTAAATTATGATATTCTGCATTAAAACTTAAGGTATTTACCTTCTTTTTTTTCTTCTTTTTCGTGGCCATTAATATCACTCCTTATTTTTAGCAAGTTTTACCCCTTCACAGCAAAAAGTGCTAATGCCTTAACACTAACACTCCTACTTTATTACATCATTATATCATAAATTTTATTATTTAAACAAATTTTAATCATTATTTTTTTCTTCTTCAGATTCTTTTATAAGCTCTTTTAATTTTTTAAGTGCTTCTTTTAATCCTCCAACTTCATCTATGAGACCATAATCTACAGCTTCTTTTCCTATTAATACACTGCCAACATCACTTACAAGTTCGTCTTTTTCATGCATAAGTTTCTCAAGTACATCTTTTTTTATATTTGATGTTCTTATTATAAATTGAATTATTCTATCTTGCATCTTTTTAAAATATTCAAAAGTCTCATTTATACCAATCACAAGACCAGTAGTTCTCACAGGATGTATAATCATGGTTGCTGTTGGTGCTATAAATGAGTAATTTCCAGCTGTAGCAAGAGGAACTCCTATACTATGACTTCCTCCTAGAACAAGAGTAACTACTTTTTTGGACATACTGTTTAAAAGCTCTGCAATAGCTAGACCTGCTTCAATATCTCCTCCAACAGTATTTAAAACAACTAATACTCCTTTGACATCATTACTTTCCTCAATTGAGTATAGCATTGGAATTATATGCTCATACTTTGTAGCTTTTTTTTGAGGATTTCCTATAAAATGTCCCTCAATTTCTCCAATTATAGTTATACATTGAACATCCTTAGGAGGTTGAGGTGGCATTTCATTAGTGCCAAATTGCTTTATACATTCTCTCTCTTCGCAACTAGATTCTTCACTACAATTATCTTTATCAAATCTTTCATTATCTTCTCTATAATCTTTCATAAAAAAACTCCTATCAAAATTATATTTAACTTAGTTTTACCAAATAAATCAAATATATTAAGATATATGTGAAATTATCAAATTTGAACAAAAAATAATTGTATTATAGTGTTTATTTTAAGTAAAATTGTTGATGTATAGCATGTACTGCTGTATGCATATCTTCTTCACTAACTAAACAAGATATAGTCATATTTGAGTCTGATGTTTGTAAAAGAGATACTCCTTCTTTTGATAATCCTCTAACCACCTTTGACATAATCCCAGACATTTCATCAGCAATTCTTGAACATATCAATGTTACCTTAGCGCAATCTCTATTTACTTCATAATCCAATTCAAATTTATCTAATATTTCCTTTAATGATTTTATATCAGCATCTTCTACAACAAATGCTTTTTCTGATATGAAAAAGTTTATCATATCTATATTTATAAATTTCTTTTCTATCTCATTTAATACTTCTGTAAACACTTCTTCTGCTGATTTAATCTTAACTTGTGCTACACTATCTTTGTTTGCAACAGCAACTTTAAAATCTTTTTCTTGTTCATATTCTATATTCTCTTCTAAGTGTCTACATAAAGAACCTATTCTTGTACCTTCAAAAGTTGGGTTCATTGTATTTTTTATAGCTAAAGTTATATTGCCACTTTTAGCTAATTGTACGGCTCTTGGATGTATTACCTTTGCACCTTTGTCAGCCATTTGGAATACTTCCTCATAGTCTATAAAACTCAATACTTTAGCGTTTGGCTCTACTCTAGGGTCTGCAGTCATTATACCATCCACATCAGTGTAAATTTCAACGGTTTCACATTCTAAAGCTTTACCAATAGCAACTGCTGATGTATCACTTCCCCCTCTTCCAAGAGTAGTTATTTCTCCATCATCTGTTACACCCTGGAATCCGGCTATAACTACAACCTTACCATCATCTAAAGCTCTTTTTATCTTTTTAGGATTTATATACTTTATCTTCGCATTAGAATATTCATCACTTGTAATTATACCTGCTTGTTGACCAGTAAAGAAAACAGAATCTATCCCCTGTGCATTCAATAAATTAGCAAGAATTGTTCCTGATATTATTTCCCCACAAGACATTATTAAATCAAGTTCTCTTTTACTTGGCTCATCATTTACTGCATTACACAAATTTATAAGTGTGTCTGTAGCATATGGAGCTCCTTTTCTTCCCATTGCTGAAACTACTAGTACTAATTGTAATTCTTCATCATTTTCTTTGTATGCTTTTACTATCTTACATACTTCATTCATTTTTTCATATGATTCTACTGATGTCCCACCAAACTTTTGCACTAAAATACTCATTTTTTCCTCCTAAATATATCCCTCATATTCTATAATTATCATGTCATTACCTATTTTTTTTACATTTCTCCATGGTACTTCTAAAAATGACTTATCTTTTCTTCTGGCAAAAAAGCCTTTTTCTCTTGGAATTAAAAGCGCTAATATACCGCCTGTAGTTTCATCTAGTATAAGGTCACATTCTCCAATGACCCCCAATCTTTCTCCTGTGACCAAGTTAACTATTTCCTTACCTGCTATTTCCGATAAATTCATATTTTATACCTCCAGAGATTTACTTTTACAATATTAATCCAGGTGTAGAATCTTTTCTACGTCTCTTCCAACTATACATGTACCAATATTTTCGATATTGAATACCTTATCAACAACTTTCTTTACTGAACTAATATCAACATTATCTATACATTCAAGTATTTCATCTGTAGTTTTTACTTTTTTACTAAGTAACATAGATTTACCAGTAGACATCATTCTACTGCTAGTACTTTCTAAATCCAATATATAATTGCCTTTTAACTGCTCCTTACTTTCAGATATTTCTTTTTCTGTAAGATAGTTTTTCCTTATATTTTCAATTTCTTTCTTTATTAAGTTATACACATCTTGCAAATTTTCTGTACTCATACTTGCAAATATACCTAATTCACCACATTTTCTATATAATGTCTGTGATGAGTATATTGAATATACTAAACCTTTTTCCTCCCTTATTTTCTGAAAAAGCCTTGAACTTATACTTCCACCGAAAATATTATTTACCACTGCCATTGAGTAGACCTCTTCATCATTTTCAAAAGGAATACCTTTTAGGCACATAGCTAAGTTTACCTGTTCAATATCTTTATTTTTTGATACAAAGCAAGGATTAAACTCAGCCTCGCTTATATCTATACTTAAATTTTTCTTTTCCCAGTGTCCAAATTTTGATTTAATTTTCTCTACCATATCATCAAAGTTAAAGTTTCCAACTATAGAAATAACAGCGTTATTTGGAATATAATACTTGTTTAAGTATTCTAACATGGATTCCCTAGTTATACTGTATAAAGAATCTTTTGTCCCAATTATATTCATTCCTAGACCATCATTAGCATATATATTTTCTACCAACAAATCATAAGACAAGTCATCTGGGGAATCTTCATACATCTTAAGTTCTTCCAATATTATAAGTCTTTCCTTATCTATATCATTCTTATCAAATTTAGAATTTAGTATCATATCACTTAATACATCAATTCCTGTATCTATATGCTCATCTATTAGTTTTACATAATAACATGTACATTCCTTACTTGTAAATGCATTTATTTGACCACCCAAATTATCTATCGAGCTAGCAATCTCTTTTGATGTTCTGCTTTTGGTTCCTTTAAACATCATATGCTCTATAAAATGAGAAGTTCCACTCACCTGTGGTTCTTCTATCCTAGAACCTGCATTTATCCAAATACCCAATGTTATTGACTTTAGATATGGTATTTCTTCACCAATTATTGTAAGTCCATTTTCTAGTATTTTTGTCTTATACATTACATTCTCCTAAAAATTTATTATTTGTTTCATATTGGATTATTGAAAACACTATATTCTAATTCTATTTATTTTTATATGTATTACATTATAAGTCAGTCTCTTAATTAATTCAACCACAACCTATACAATCTTAACCAAATATTTACACTTTGTCTACTTAAATACATCACTAAGTTTTCCTGGTTTTAGTCCTTTTTCTCTTACAATTGCTATAATATCATCTATACATTTTGTCGTTGCATCAGTTGGGTGCATTAAGATTATACTACTATCTTTAATATCTTTTTTCTTCATTCTATCAATGATTACTTCTGGTTGGTCCTTGTATTTCCAGTCTATAGTATCAGCATCCCATTTGATAGAAGTATATCCTAATGCTTTAGCAGCCTTTACTGTTTCTGGACCAAAAGAACCTGCTGGTGCTTGAAAAAATTTAGTTTTTTCACCTATAATTTCTTCAATTATCTTTTTAGATGTCTCTATTTGTTCATAATTATTTTCATATGATAATGTCGAGTAATCTAAATGTTTGTATCCATGATTACCTATTTCATGTCCTTGTTTTTTTATCTTTAATAATTCGTCCTTATTCTTTTCTGCCCATTTACCAGTTACATTAAATGTAATCTTTACATTTTCTTTTTTAAGTGTTTCTAAAATGGATTCTACGTACTCTGTTTCCCATCCAAGGTCTATGTTACAGGTCAACGCAACATATCCACTTTTATCCTTTGTACCTCTTTCATATGGTAAATCTACACCATTAAATAAATTAAATACCGGCTTATTGTTAAATAACTTTAATACCATTACCCCTCCTGATAATACTAATAATATTACTAAAATTAGTATTATGATTTTTTTGAGCTTACTCTTATTAAGTACCATCATTATCATTAAAACTCCCCCTAATTATGTACAAATTGTTTCTTATTTAATACTATTAAAAATAAGCTCTGTTTATGCACTAAATATAACTTAAGTGATTTTCTATATACCAATAAAACTTTCTATTAATTAACTTTTAAATAACTTCTTCATAAGAGTAAAAGTTTACAAAAAAAAGAACTGTAAGTTATCTATCACTAGTCTTTTAAAACTATCTACTTTTTTGTATTTAAAAAAGCAAAATCCTAAGACTTTGCTTTTAATTATATAATAAATTATTTATTTTTATGCTCTGGTTTTGGTAAAAGAACTTTTCTTGATAAATTAACTCTTCCTTTTTCATCAATTTCTGTAACTTTAACTTCAACTTCATCTCCTATATTCAATACATCTTCAACTTTGGCAACTCTTTCATGAGCTATATGAGATATGTGAAGTAATCCTTCTTTTCCCGGAAGTATCTCAACAAATGCTCCAAAGTTCATTATTCTACTTACTTTACCTTTATAAGTTTTTCCTACTTCTGGTTCAACTACTATATTATTTATAAGTTCTTGAGCTTTCTTAATCATATCAATCTCAATACCTGATATAAATACTTCTCCAGTTTGTTCAATATCTATCTTAACTCCAGTTTCGTCTATTATCTTAGTTATTATCTTTCCACCAGGTCCTATTACATCCTTTATCTTGTCAGGATTTATTTGCATTTTAACAATCTTAGGTGCATATGGTGAAAGTTCTGGTTTTGGCTGAGATATAGTTTTTCTCATTTCTCCTAGTATATGGATTCTACCTTCTTTAGCTTGTTTTAAAGCACGTTGTAGAATTTCTTTATCTATACCATCTATTTTTATATCCATTTGTATTGCTGTTATACCATATTCTGTACCAGCTACTTTAAAGTCCATATCTCCTAAATGGTCTTCCATACCTTGTATGTCTGAAAGCACTGCAACCTTACCATCATGCTTTATAAGTCCCATTGCTATACCTGCAACCATATCCTTTATAGGTACACCTGCATCAAGTAAAGATAATGTTGAACCACATACACTTGCTTGAGATGTAGAACCATTTGAACTTAATACTTCAGAAACTAATCTAATAGCATAAGGGAATTCTTCTTGAGATGGTATTACTGGTAATAAAGCTCTTTCTGCTAAGGCACCATGTCCTATTTCTCTTCTTCCTGGTCCTCTTGATGGTCTAGCTTCTCCAACACTATATGCAGGGAAATTATAATGATGCATATATCTCTTGTTTTCTTCTTCATCCAATCCATCTAACTTTTGAACATCTCCTAAAGCACCTAAAGTAGCCACATTAAGTACTTGAGTTTGTCCTCTAGTAAATATAGCTGAGCCATGAGCTCTAGGTATCATACCAGTTTCACACCATATAGGTCTTATTTCTTCAAGTTTTCTATTATCTGGTCTTACATTTTCATGTACTATAAGTTTTCTTACTTCTTCTTTTATTATATCTTGTAATACTTCTTCTATATCACCAATAAACTCTTCAAAATCCTCTAGAGTCTCCTCAAAGTGAGCTAAAGTTTCTTCTTTAACTCTATCCATATTTTCCATTCTCTCTAACTTTTCAAAAGTCTGAACTGCTTTTTTCATCTTATCAGTTGCAAATTCACGAACCAACTGAGTTATTTCTTCTCCTGCATGGTATAATTCAACAGTCATTTTTTCTTTTCCAACGTCTGCAACTATACCTTCTATAAACTCAACTATTTTTTTTATTTCTTGATGAGCAAATAAAATAGCATCAAGCATTACCTCATCTGGAACTTCATCAGCTCCAGCTTCAACCATCATTATTGCTTCCTTTGTACCTGAAACAACTAGATGCATTGAACTTTTTTCTCTTTGCTCTGCGTTTGGATTTACAACAAATGCACCATCTACAAGACCAACACATACTGAACCTGTTGGTCCATTAAATGGTATGTCTGATATAGAAAGGGCTATTGAAGAACCTATCATTGCTACTATATCTGGTGTGCAATCTTGGTCTACTGATAAAACTGTTGCAACTACCTGAACATCATTTCTAAATCCTTTTGGGAATAAAGGTCTTATTGGTCTATCTATCAATCTTGATGTAAGTATAGCTTTTTCTGAAGGCTTACCTTCTCTCTTTAAAAAACCTCCAGGTATCTTACCTACAGAGTATAATTTTTCTTCATAATCCACACTTAAAGGAAAAAAATCTATTCCGTCTCTAGGTTTGGCTGACTTAGTTGTATTTACCATTACCATACTATCACTGTATCTAACTATACAACTACCATTAGCCATTTCACAAATCTTTCCTACTTCTACAGAAAGTTCTCTTCCTGCAAAATCCATTTTAAATATTTTATGTTCAAACATTAATGCTTGTCCTCCTCTTATTAAAAAACACGTATATCACTCTATTTACTATATTATCAAAAATACTATAAATTAACAATATAAAATTATCTTCACATATATATGCAAAAACCTTATATTACTACTAATTAGAACAACTTATAGCCAATATATCTGGCCCTGTATGAGAGCAAATAGAAACTCCTCCTCGAGTAAATAATACTCTTCTTGCATTTATTCTTTTATTTACTTCATCTTTTAATATTTCACAATCATGTAAATTATCTCCACAACCTATTGTAACGATTTTTCCTTCTAAAGACCCTTCATTCATTTCTAAAATTATATCAACCAATTTACTTGCTATATTCTTTATTCCTCTAACCTTATTTACTAACTTAGCTTCCCCATTATCAAAGAAAAATATAGGTTTTATATTTAACATATTTCCTATCAAAGCAGTTGCAACTGGAACTCTTCCACTTTGCTTTAAAAAATCAAGTGTATATGGTGCAAAAAGTAATCTTACACTACTGCGAGTATTCTCTAGCTCCTCTATGATTTCTTCAAAGCCTAGACCCTCTTCAAGAAGTTCACACGCCTTTATAACATATTGTCCACTGCCAAGAGATAAATTTCTAGTATCAAATATATGTATTTTTTCATTTTCATCTACATCATTTTTAGCTATCATGGCACTTTGGAAAGTTCCTGATGCGTTTGCTGCTCCTGTTAGACAAATTATATAATAGCCCTCTTCTATGAACTTATCAAATACTTCTTTAAACTCCATATACGTAGCTTGTGAAGTTTTAGGTATTTGCTTGATTTCTTTTACTTTTTTATAAAACTCTTCTTTCTTTATATCTACGCCTTCTATATATTCTCTATCATTAAAAATAACTGTAAGTGGCACTATCTCTATATAATCTTTTTCTGATATTTCATCTGGAATATCACATAAACTATCACATATTAACTTTATTTTCAAAATAATATCCTCCTTATTCCAACTAATTATCCTGTTATAAAACTTCTATATTTATCCTGTCTTTCCTTTTAAATTGATTATGTATTTATATACTATTTTAATATTCTTACCCAATATTATTCATTTTATAATTCTTTATAATATATGAAATACTTTTATTATTAACCATTTTACTTTATAATGAATTAACTATAAAAAAGCAGGTATACACTATACCTGCTTTTTTATAAAGAATGAAATTACTTTCTTAATCCTAATTTAGCTATTAATGCTCTATATCCCTCAAGATCTTTTTCTTTTAAGTAAGCTAATAAGTTTCTTCTTCTACCAACCATTTTTAATAGTCCTCTTCTTGAATGGTGGTCTTTCTTATGAGTTTTTAAATGTCCATTTAACTCGTTTATTCTAGCTGTTAATAAAGCTATTTGTACTTCTGGAGAACCAGTATCTCCTTCAGCTCTTCCGTATTCTTTTATTATTTCTGATTTGTTTATCATTTAGATTACCTCCATAATTTTTTAGAAACGCCTATTACTAAGCATTGATTGGAGTATTCAAATGCCGAGTAATGGTTATTTTCCTTAATCATTTTACCATACATTACTTACTTTTGCAAACATAGTTTTCATACACATAATTTGTATCATTAAACAATTGATTTTTTAAATCATCTATTGAATTAAACTTTCTTTCATCCCTTATTCTTTCCAAAAATTCAATAATTATATTTTCACCATAAATATCTCTATCAAACTCTAAAATATTTGTTTCAATAGATAAAGATTTTCCATTAACTGTTGGGTTGTAACCTACATTTGTAGCACCAAAATAAGCCTCATCTCCAATATGTACAATAGAAGTATAGATACCTCTCTTTGGAACGAGCATATTATTCTTAAGGTCAATATTTGCTGTTGGAAATCCAATAGTTCTTCCAAGATGTTTGGAATGTATAACACAACCTTCTAACTTGTAATTACGACCTAAATACTCTTTGACATTAGCCATATCACCCTGAGACACTAAACTTCTAATATAAGTACTACTCACTCTTACACCATTTATTTTGATTGGTTTTATTACTTCTACCTCAAAACCAAATTCATGTTCTAAGCTTTTTAATAGATTAACATTACCCTCTTTGGCTCTTGCAAACGTAAAGTCATGTCCAATTACTACCTTTTTAGCTTTTAATTTTTTTACTAGTATATCATTTACGAAATCCTTTGCAGGTATTTTAGTCATATACTCATCAAATGGTATGATTACAACTATATCTATTCCCAATTCTTCTAATAATTTTATCTTATCATCATTACTTATAATATTTTTTGTTGAGTTTGGTCTAAAGTAATTTACAGGATGATTTGCAAATGTAAATACGATACTCTGCATATTTTCTTTTTTTGAATGTTCAACTGTTTTTCTTATAAGAACTTGATGCCCTTTGTGTACACCATCAAAATTTCCTATGGTAATGACACTTTCTTTTATGTTTGCTATTTCTTTTATAGATTTTATAATCACCATAATAAATTTTCCCCGCTAAAATATAATTTACTCTTAACTTATTCACAAACTATTATAGCATAAGTAAAAGAGATAGACTATAGAAGTTATTATAGTACTATCTCTTTTATTGTTTTTTTAAATACATTAGTTATATGAACATCTTATCACTTTTAACACTTATTGTATTATTATGTTTTGATAACTTTCCTAAGCCTAAGAAATTATCTGTACTATATACCCTTACAAATTCATCATCTTTATTGTAATTATTTTTCAAAAATCTTTTATCATCTATGGAGCCA
Source organism: Clostridioides sp. ES-S-0054-01 (assembly GCA_021561035.1). Taxonomy (NCBI): domain Bacteria; kingdom Bacillati; phylum Bacillota; class Clostridia; order Peptostreptococcales; family Peptostreptococcaceae; genus Clostridioides; species Clostridioides sp. ES-S-0054-01. The sequence goes on along the minus strand of CP067346.1, from coordinate 1,277,715 downwards.
CCATTGCTATAATATTTTATAGCACTAGGATTTAATACAATATAATTAAACGAATCAAGTACATAATCTATATCATATAAGTATTTGTCTAAAGTTTTATTTTCATAAAACAATTCTAGTTCTTCTAATGTTATTGAATTATCTAAGTCAAATTTACCAGAAGATGTTCTATTCAAAAATGACATATGTGCTCCACAACCTAGATATTCTCCTATATCATGGCAAATACTTCTCACATAAGTCCCTTTAGAACACTCAACATAAAACATTACTTTTTTACCTTTTATACTGAGTATTTTTATGTCTTTTATATTTACTCTTCTTGTTTTTAAAGTAATTTCAGATTGCCTACCACTTCTTACTAAATCACACATTCTCTTTCCATTTACCTTTAAAGCTGAATAAATTGGTGGAAGTTGATTTATTTCTCCTCTTTGTGTACCAAAAGCTCTTTCTATCTCTTCATCACTAAATTTAAAATCATCAACTTTTTTTAAAATTTCACCTGAGGCATCATAGGTATCTGTACTTATACCTAAAGTAAGCTCACATATATACGATTTATCTTTATTTAAGATAACTTCACATACTTTTGTAGCTTTCCCTATACAGATTGGTAAAACACCTGAAGCATCTGGGTCAAGAGTACCTGTGTGACCGACTTTTTTTATATTTAAAATCTTTCTAACTCTACTTACAACATCATGAGATGTCATACCTGTAGGTTTCAATATACTTATAATCTTATTCATTTTACTGTCACCTTAAATTGATTTTAAAACTGCCTCTAGTACCATTTTTTTTGCATTATCAACACTATCTATAATAGTACATCCAGCAGCCCTTACATGACCACCACCGCCAAATAACTTGGCTATTTCACTTACATCAACATAATTTTTTGACCTAAAACTTACTTTAATTTCATTTTGTTTTTTCTCTTTAAATAAAATTCCAACTTCTATACCTTTTATGTCTCTTGTATATGTTGTTATTCCATCAACATCATTAAAGCTAATATTATTTCTATTCATCATGTCTTGAGTTAAAACTATACTAGACACTTTTGAATCAAATATCTCTAAAGAGTTTAAAGCTTCTCCCAACAATTTATAATAATCAGAAGAATTGCTTTGATATATATTTTGTATTATAGTATTTTTTTGTGCACCTAAAACAAGTAAATTCTTTGCCATTTCAAAACTACTTGCATGTGCATTTGAATATGAAAAATTCCCAGTGTCAGTTACAAGACCTGTATATAAACATGTTGCTATATCTTCATTTATAATATTAATATCTTTTATTTGCTGGAATCTAACCAATAAATTATAAACTAGTTCACATGTAGAAGATGCATCAATATCCACATAATTTAAATCTCCATATGAATCATTACTAGCATGATGGTCAATACAGATTAATTTTGATGCATTATTTTTTATTTCATCACTTACACATATTCTCATTTTATCTCCACAATCAAGTGCAATTAGAGAATACTCCTTCATATTAAGTTCATTAGATTTATAGATTTTTACACCTTCAACCAAAAATCTTAGATTTAATGGAACTTCGTCATCAAGTACATAATATACATTTTTACCTAAATTCTTCAATGTATAATACATTGAAAGTGTAGAACCAATATTATCTCCATCTGGACTGATATGAGAGGTAACTATAAAATAGTCACCCTCATAAATATAGTTTATGATACTATCCATATTATTCATCATAATTTTCATCCTCATTTTGCTGAGCATTTTTTTCATTAACTCTTTTTATAAGGCTATCCATATACATTCCTTTTTCTATTGAATCATCAATTTTAAATACTATCTCAGGAATATATCTAAGTTTTATATTTTTTCCTACTTCTCTTCTTATATACCCTCCAGCACTTTTAAGACCTGTTAGTGTAGATTCTTCATCTCCACCCAAAACACTTACATATACATAAGCATATCTTAGGTCATTTGTAACTTCTACATCAGTTACACTTACCATAGAGGTTATTCTAGGGTCTTTCACTCCATTTATAAGCATAGTACTTACTACTTTTCTTATTTCTTCTGCTATCCTTCTTGTTCTATTATATGATGCCATACCATCGACCTTCTTTACTAACTGATTTTCTTTGATACGAATTTATAATTTTCTTTCTACTTCTTTAGTTATATAAGCTTCTACTATATCGCCTTCTTTTATATCGTTATAATTTACAAAACTCATACCACATTCGTATCCAGAATTAACTTCTTTTACATCATCTTTAAATCTCTTAAGTGCTGCAAGCTCACCTTCATGTATTATTATACTATCTCTAACTAATCTTACTTTACAATTTCTAAATATCTTACCATTAGTCACATAACATCCAGCTACTGTTCCAACACCAGATATTTTATAAATTTCTCTTATTTCAGCTTTTCCTGTTTCTTCATCAACATATTCAGGGTCTAACATACCAGTCATAGCAGCTTGTATATCTTCTATAGCCTTGTATATTATAGTATATGTTCTTATATCAACATTTTCCTTTTCTCCTAGAGATTCTGCACCTGGAACTGGTCTTACATTGAATCCTATTATTATTGCGTTAGAAGCTGCTGCAAGTAATATGTCTGATTCTGTTACAGCTCCAACACCACCATGTATTACTTTAACCTGAACTTCTTCATTTGATAATTTTTCTAAAGATTGTTTAACTGCCTGTACTGAACCTTGTACATCTGCTTTTATAACTATATTAAGGTCTTTTATAGAACCTTCACTCATTTGACTAAATAAAGCATCTAGTGATAATCTTTGAGTTGATTTTAACATCTCATCTCTAACTATTTGCTGTCTTCTTGCTGCTACACTTCTAGCAATCTTATCAGTTGGAACTTCGACAAATTGGTCTCCACCTTGTGGAACTTCTGATAAACCTAGTATCTCAACTGCTGTAGATGGTCCTGCTGTTTTTACTCTCTTACCTTTTGCATTTATCATTGCTCTAACTTTACCACATGCAACACCTGCAACGATTGGGTCACCTACTGTTAAAGTACCACCTTGAACAAGTACTGTTGCAACTGGTCCTCTTCCTTTATCAAGCTCAGCTTCTATAACAGTTCCTACTGCTCTTTTATTTGGATTTGCTCTTAATTCTTCCATTTCAGCAACCAATAATACCATTTCTAAAAGTGTATCTATTCCTTCTTTTTTCTTAGCTGATACTGGAACTGCTATTACTTCTCCACCCCAGTCTTCAACTAATAATCCTTGGTCTGCTAATTCTTGTTTAACTTTGTCTGGATTTGCACCTGGCTTATCTATTTTATTGATAGCAACTATTAAAGGTACTCCTGCTGCTTTAGCATGGTTTATAGCTTCCACTGTTTGAGGCATTATACCATCATCTGCTGCAACTACTAGTATTGCTATATCTGTAACTTGTGCTCCTCTTGCTCTCATTGATGTGAAAGCCTCATGTCCTGGAGTATCTAAAAATACTATTTTGTGTCCATTGATTTTGACTTCTGAAGCTCCTATATGTTGAGTAATGCCTCCTGCTTCACCTGAAATTACATCAGTTTTTCTTATTGCATCTAATAAAGATGTCTTACCATGGTCAACATGTCCCATAACTGTAACAACTGGTGGTCTAGGTTTTAAGTCCTCTTCTTTATCTTCTTCAATTTCCATTAAAGCTTCTATTTCTAAAGCTTCTGTATCATCACTTTCAGCTACTGTTAATTCAAATCCATAGTCTTTGGCAGCTAAAGCAGCAATCTCAAAACTTATCTCTTGATTTATTGTTGCCATAGTTCCCATTTTCATAAGCTTCATAATTATTTCTGATGGAGATTTATCTAATTTCGTTGCTAATACTTGTACTGTCAACTTTCCATCTATTTCTATAACATTTCCATTTTCTTGAGATGAATCTTCACCTAACATTTCAAGTGCTAATTCTAACTCTTCACCTTCTAATACTGAATCTTTGTCAGTTACATTTATATCTAATTCAGCTAACTTATTTATAAGCTCTTCATTTGATATATTTAATTCTTCTGCTATTTGGTATACTCTTGTTTTTGACACAAGATCACCCCCTATTTTATTTTAAATTTCTATTAGTTCAATTATCTTTTTAGAAAAATTTTCATCTTTTATTCCTACAACTGCTCTTGGAGATTTTCCTATTGCAAATCCTATTTCCTCTTTTGTTGAAAAAAATAGATATGGAATATTTCTAAAAGTTGATTTATCTTTAAAAAGTTTTTTGGTATTATTTGATGCATCTTCTGCTATTAAAATTAAATTTACTTTTCCTTTTTTAAGGTCAAGCAAAGTTGAATCATCACCAGACACTATTTTCCCTGCACGAGTTGCGAGCCCTAAGAACGAAAGTACTTTTTCTTTATTATTTTTCATATTCTTCTAACTCCATAAGTAGATTATCATAGACTTCATCAGGAACATCTATCTTAAAAGCTTTATTTAACGCTTTACTTTTTATAGCTTTTTTTAAACATTCAGAGCTTTTACATACATATGCTCCTCTTCCATTAGCTCTTCCTGTTGGGTCTAAAAATATTTTTCCTTCTTTATTTTTAACTATTCTTATAAGCTCTTTTTTAGAGTCTCTATCTTGACATGCTATGCATTTTCTTTGAGGCACTTTTTTTACTTTTTTCAAAATCATCCCTCCTTACTCTTCTTCAATAAAATTATCATCTGAAGTATCTAACTCCTCTTGGTTGATAAATTCAGCTTCAACATCCTCATCTTCTATTTCTTTGGAATTTTCAAGATTTAACATTTCTTGTTCTGCTTGAGATTCGCTCTTAATATCTATTTTCCAGTTAGTCAATTTTGCTGCAAGTCTTGCATTTTGACCTTCCTTACCTATAGCAAGCGATAACTGATAATCTGGAACGATTACTAATGCAGACTTTTCATCTTCATTTATATCTACTCTAACAACCTTTGATGGACTAAGTGCTGCTGATATAAACTCTGCTGGGTCTTCGCTATATTTTATTATATCTATTTTTTCATCACCAAGTTCATCCACTATATTTTTTACTCTAAGTCCTTTTGGTCCAACACAAGCTCCAATTGGGTCTATTTTTTCATCTATAGATTTTACTGCCATTTTAGTTCTTGACCCAGCTTCTCTTGCTACAGATTTTATTTGAACTATTCCTTCATATATTTCAGGAACTTCTTCTTCAAATAATCTCTTTACTAAACCTGGATGACTTCTTGATACAACTATTTGAGGTCCTTTGTTAGTCTTTTTAACTTCAAGTATATAGAATTTTATTTTTTGACCTGCTCTATAATTCTCAAATGGTATTTGCTCACTTTGAGTCATTATACCTTCTATTCTTCCAAGGTTTACATAAACAACATTTTTATTTGCTCTAGCAACCTCTCCTGTAACTATTTCATTTTCTTTTTCTATAAATTCATTATACACTATTTCTCTCTCAGCTTCTCTTATTCTTTGAACAACTACTTGTTTTGCTGTCTGAGCTGCAATTCTTCCAAAATTTTTAGGTGTAACCTCATGTTCTATAATATCACCTAATTCATAATTAGGATTTATCTCTCTAGCATCTGCCAACTCTATCTCTAAGAAAGTATCATATAAATCTGATTCATCAACAACAACTCTTTGAGAAAATACTTTTATATCTCCCTTGTCTCTATCAAACTCAACTCTAACATTTTGTGCTGAACCAAAGTTTTTCTTGTATGCAGTTAAAAGAGCTTGTTCTATAGTGTCTATAAGTATCTCTTTATCTATACCTCTATCAACTACTAATTCATCTAATGCTTCCATAAATTCATGATTCATTTTTTTATATCCTCCCTATTTAATATACCACTAAAACTTTATTGCTAATCTGACAATAGCAACATCTTTTCTATTAAATTCCATTTCCTTACCATTTACAATGATTTTTATATTATTATCTTCTGTTAATCCTACAAGTTCACCTTCAAATTGTTTACATCCATTTAACGGTTTATATAATTTTAAATCTACATCTCTACCTTGATATCTCACAAAATCTCTGTCTTTTTTTAATGCTCTATCAAGTCCTGGAGAAGATACCTCTAAAAAGTAATTCTCTTTTATAGGGTCTTTTTCATCAAGTATTGGGCTTAATTCTCTACTAACTAATTCACATTCATTTAAAGATATTCCTTCTTCTTTATCTATGTATACTCTTAAGTAGTATTCTCCTGCTTCTTTTACATATTCAACATCAACCATTTCAAATCCATGCTCATCCGTTATTTTAGTTACAATCTCCTCGATTGTAGCTTCTAAATTTTTTTTCATTAAATTTCCTCCTATTCAATTGTAAATGACCAGTTCATATAATCTTAAATAAAATATATTTAATAAAATTAAACCAGCTTTTTAATAATATATTTAAAATAAAAGAGTGAGAACAGCGGTCTCACTCTTAGTTTCTGCAAAGTATACTATTTTCTATACTATGATATCATAAAATTCTTTTATTTGCAACTTTTTGAGCTAACTTAAAACAATGACAGTTGATTTCTCTCACTCATATTCTCAAGTGAACCATGATTAGTAAGAGTTTCTATTACCGTTTTTGATATTTTTGTTCTCTTTCTTAAATCTTCTTTTGATATAAATTCACCATTTTTTCTTTCATTTTGAATATTTATAGCAGCATTTCCTCCCAAGCCTTGTATTGCTGCCATTGGTGGAAGTAATGTTTTTTCTCCTACAACTATGAACTCAGTCGCATCTGATTTATATATATCAACTGGTAATAATTTTATTCCTCTAGCATACATTTCAAGAGCAACTTCTAAAACGGTTAACATACCTTTTTCTTTTGTAGTTGCATCATTTCCCAATGCCTCAATTTCATTTATTTTCGATTTTATAGCATCTAATCCTTTAACAATTAAATCTGCATCAAAATCCTCAACTTTTGTAGTAAAATAAGTAGCATAAAATGCTTCTGGATAGTGAACTTTACAATACGCAATTCTAAATGATGTCATGACATAAGCAACAGCATGTGCTTTTGGGAACATGTACTTAATCTTTTTACATGAACCTATATACCATTCTGGGACATTATTTTTTTTCATTTCTTCAATGTGTTCTGGTTTTAGACCTTTACCTTTTCTTACACTCTCCATTATTGTAAAACTCATTTTTGGAGGTAATCCTTTAAATATTAAATAGTTCATTATGTCATCTCGTGTAGATATAACATCTTTTAATCCAACTATATCTTCTCTAACTAAATCTTGTGCATTATTTACCCAAACATCTGTACCATGAGAAAGACCAGATATACGTACAAGTTCTGCAAATGTAGTAGGTTTGGTGTCAAGTAGCATTTGTCGTACAAACTTAGTTCCAAACTCAGGTACAGCAAGGCAACCTATAGGACAGTTTATTTCTTCTGGTGTAACACCCAATGCTTCTGTAGATGTAAATAGAGACATAGTCTCTTTATCATCTAACGGAATTTCTGTTATATTTATTCCAGTCATATCTTCAAGCATCCTTATAATGGTAGGACCGTCGTGTCCAAGTATATCAAGTTTGAGTATTCTACCACTTATTGAATGATAATCAAAGTGAGTAGTTATAACTCCACAAGAAGTATCATTTGCTGGATACTGTATAGGTGTAAAATCATATACATCTTTATAATCTGGTATAACCATAACTCCACCAGGATGCTGTCCTGAAGTTCTTTTTACTCCAGTACATCCATTTGAAAGCCTAAGTACTTCTGCATTTGGTACACTTATATTATTTTCTTCTACATATTTTCTTGCATATCCAAAAGCTGTTTTTTCTGCTACAGTACCTATAGTACCAGCTCTATATACGTATCCCTCTCCAAATAGTTCTTCTGTGTATTTATGAATTGTCGGCTGATAATTTCCTGAGAAATTTAAGTCTATATCTGGTTCTTTATCACCTTCAAAACCTAAGAAAACCTCAAACGGAATATCATGACCGTTTTTGGCAAGTTTTCTTCCACATTTCGGGCAATCCTTATCTGGTAAATCAACACCTGAACCCCATTCACCTATTTCATAAAAAAATGAATATTTACAGTCTTCATTTTCACAAATATAATGTGCTGGGAGAGGATTAACTTCTGTTATATCACTCATTGTAGCTGCAAAAGATGAACCAACTGAACCTCTCGAACCAACTAAATATCCATCTGAAAGAGATTTTGCAACTAGTTTTTGAGCTATAATATACATAACTGCATATCCATTGCTTATTATTGAATTTAATTCTCTATCCAGCCTTTTTTGAACTATTTCTGGTATTGGGTCTCCATAGATACGTTTGGCTTTTTTATAACACATTTCTCTTAACTCCACATCCGAACCCTCTATAATTGGAGGATAAGTATCATCTGGTATAGGTTTTATATCTTCAACCATATCAGCAATCAAATTGCTATTTTCAACCACAACTTCATACGCTAATTCTTCACCAAGATAACTAAACTCTTCCAACATTTCATCTGTTGTTCTAAAATGTAAATAAGTTTCTTCTTCATCTACTTTAAATCCTTGAGAATATTTAAGAACTTTTCTTAAGATTGCTTCATGTTTATCTAAAAAATGAACATCCCCAGTAGCTACTGGAATTTTATTAAATTTTTTAGCTGTATCAATTAACTTTCTATTAAGTTCCCTTAACTCTTCTTCATCCTTTACTTCTCCTTTATCAATCATAAATCTATTATTATCTATAGGCATTACTTCAATATAATCGTATAAATCTATTATTTTTTTCATTTCCTCATCAGACACATTCTTCTTCACAGCTTGAAAAACCACTCCTGCTTCACAAGCTGAACCAATTATTAACCCTTCTTTATACTCATTTAATACACTTCTAAGGATTCTCGGTGCTCTAAAAAAATGATTTACATGTGCATCTGAAATTATTTTATATAAATTTTTTATGCCTACAGAATTCTTTGCTATCAAGGTTATATGATTTGTGCTAAGCTTTGTATAATCAATTTTTCCAAGTATATTGTTTACATCACTTAAAGTTTTTGCACCTTTTTCTGTAAGCATCTGTAAAAACTTATTAAATATAAGTGCTGTAGCCTCAGCATCATCCACTGCTCTATGATGATTTAAAAGAGGTATACCAAGCTCTTTAGCAACAACATTTAATCTATGTCTTTTTAAGTTTGGCAACATTACTCTTGCCAACATAAGTGTATCTACTTTTTTGTTATTATATAATAAACCTTGTTCCCTGCATTTTTGTGATATAAACCCAGTATCAAACTCTGCATTATGTGCTACTAATACACTGTCTCCAACAAATTCCATAAACTTAGGAAGAACTTCTTCAATAGTTGGCTTGTCTTTAATTAACTCATTAGTTATTCCTGTCAATTCTTGTATCTTATAAGAAATATCTTTTTCAGGGTTTATCAATTCGCTAAATCTATCTACAATTTTAAAATTTTCTATTTTTACAGCACCAATTTCAGTTATTTTATCATTTGTATTGGAAAACCCAGTTGTCTCTATGTCAAATACAACAAATGTCTGTGAGAGTTCTTTATCATTTGCATCCTCTATAATAAGGGAATCATCTTCAACCAAGTACCCCTCTACTCCATAAAGTATTTTTATGTTATTTGACTTACCTGCACTCATGGCATCTGGAAATCCTTGTACAACACCATGGTCTGTTATAGCAATAGCAGAATGTCCCCATTTAGCTGCACGTTCTACAAGTTTTTTAACAGAACAAATAGCATCCATAGAAGACATTTGTGTATGTGCATGTAGTTCTACCCTTTTTTCTTCTGATTTATCTTCTCTCTCTATTCTAGTTTCTTTTCTTACCCCACTAATCATCATACTAATTTCTCTTTGATATGTATCGTAAACTATGTCACCTTTGATTTTTAAGTATGCTCCTTTTTTAACACTTTCAAGTACTCCATCTTTGTTTGTATCTGTTAAAAAAAGCTTACAGCTTATTGAACTAGTATAATCTGTAATTGATGCTATCATAAGTATTTTCCCATTTTTAAGTTCTTTAGTATCAACATCAAATATGTCTCCAACAACTGCAACCGTTCCAGAAGATGCATTTAATTCAACTATATTTTCAATCATAGCATTTGCATTATCTCCATAGATTAAATTTTCATCCACTTCAGACTTAATGACATAACTTTCCTCTTCACTTTCTTCACAGTTATTAACTTTTCCAATTTCTAAAGCCCTAATTCTTTCTTCCATTTCTCTATCATTGATTCTTATAAGTCTCTCTTTATTTACTTTTTCATCAACAGCTTTTTCTATTGTTATATTTAAATCTAATCCCAGCTCTTCACTAAGCACAGTTTTAAGTACATAAATTACATTTTTTTTCATTAATCGCTCATAAAATATACCTTTTGGAAGTTTTATTTTTAATTCTTCATCTAAACAAAGAAATTCTACTTGTTTATACCATCCTGCAATAGATGGACAAAGACACTTTAATATATACAATATATTATTCCAATATTTTTTTATAACATCTTTATTAGATTTCCTCTCAAAACCAGTAAACCTTATCTTCATTCTCATGTCTTTAAAATAGTCGAGTTTATACATCAATTCTTCTTTAAATTTATCTAAAAGTTCATGAGAAACAATATCTTTAGAAGTCAGGTAAAAATAAACTATCTTATCTTCCTTAAAATAAACTACTCTATTTATGTAAACTTCTTTAAGTTGCTTTCCAAGACCACTATTATTAATTTCTAATTTATCTAAATATTCCTTAATACTTTCCATATATATCCTCCTTTCTCAAAATTATCTTTATATATATTATTACCACTTTTTATCTATTTCTATCTATTATTCACTTATATTTACTTAGAATTAATATTATAACATAAAAATTTTATTGATACTAAATTTTTACGGTTTGTAAATTATATACAAAAAGACTATAGATAATTTAAATAAAATGAAAACTACCCATAGTCTATATTCTTTATTTATGTACTACTTATATTGAGGAACTTCAAAAACCAAATTACTTCCTCCTCCATAAAGACCAATTAAATTCTCCATAATTCCAGAAATTCCATTAGCCCAGTTTACATCAGTTGCATACTGATGCCATGTATAATCATAATTCCACTTCATCTTGTAGATAGTATTCTGATTGTACTTAGAACTATTTACATAATTTTGTGATATCCACTTTGCAGAGCCATCTATTGTAGCTTCTACACTAGTCCAACCATTGGAATATGCTGCTTCTGCACCTGAAACATTAGCACTTTTATCTATTGCTCCTATCCCAAAAAAATTGTATACTTTAACTGGTTTACTAAGGGGTTGACCCTTATAAGATGTTAGTGTCTGACCTTGTGCAAGTGTAGACTTACCATAAGCAGTTTCCCACATAGCATGAGATACTAAGTATACAACATCTATATTATACTTCTTGGCAGCATTTATAAATGCTGCTCCCTGATTTTTAAATACACTAGAAGATAAACCATTAAGATACGAGTTAAGACTTGATTCTGAGATACCTCCTCTGTAACTGTTAATCTTTAAAAACTGCATCATACCCTTAGTAGTATTTGTAAAGTTTTTAGGATTTAAATAATATTCTATATCACTTGAACTTGCATTTACAAATGAGCTTGTTCTTTGGGCTGAAAAAGTACTAAATTCAGGACTTGGAGTGCTTCTCCTGTTACTTGGTGCTATCACATTTCCTCCTGCTACTGCCTTTTCAACTTGTTTACTTATATGAGACTCCAAAGTATAACTCAAAGATTTATAATCAATTTTAGCCCCACTTATACCTGACATACCATTTACTTGACCTGATGATGAAGAATCATTACCATTATTATTAGAACTACTATCAGAGTTGCTATTTGAGTTATTATTTGATGTACCTGTTGAAGTAGATAAATAATTACCTACTACAAAGGCTTCTTTATTATTAAAATTAATCTTAGCCCATCCACTACTTTCTGATAATACAGTTACCTTACTTCCTTTATAAACCTTTCCTAACTTACTATATGTAGAACCTGGTCCACTTCTTACGTTTAAAGAAGCTGTATTTACAACCTTATTAGTACTTTTTTTATCATTGCTTTGACTAGAATCACTTGAATTACTTTGGCTTACATCTGATAAGTACATACTAGATACATATGCATCTTTTCCATTATACTTTATTTTGGACCATCCGTTACTTTCTGATATTACTTCTACTTTACTTCCTTTTGGCAACTTACCTAACAAACCATAACTTGTATTTGGTCCACTTCTCACATTTAGTGAAGTTGTATTTACCTGTTTAGTTTTTGATTTATTAGTTGAGTTTGAAACATCTCCTAAATAAGAGCTAGATACATAACCTAATCTTCCATCATATTTGATTTTAGACCATCCATTACTCTCTGATATTACTTCTACTTTTTGACCTTTTTTTAGTACAGTTATTACTCTGTAACTTGTACCTGCTCCATTTCTCATATTTAAACTATTTGAAGTAACTTGTTTTTCTTTATTTGTAGACATTCTTAAAGAGCCACTATTTGATTTTGCTATATATTTTGATGAAGCCCAACCTTCTTGTCCAGATTCAGCTTTTATTTTATACCATCCATTAGAAGAGTCTTTAATCAAAACTTTATCATCTTTTTTAGCAACAAAGGCTATACTACTTTCGGCAGTTGGTTCATTTCTTACATTTAAATAATTTATAGTCACTATACCTATATCTCCATCAGCATGTGCATTTACCACACTTAAGGGTAACATAGCTAATGTTGCTAAAGCTGCTTTTTTCTTCACGTATTTCCCCCGCCCTTCTTATACACTAAAACATTTTAATATAATTATACGATAACTTGTTATTTTAGTAAATATTGTCTATTTATACTATGTATACATTTTATTTATATTCCCTTTATTTAACTTATCAAACTATATATTTATTTGAAATAATAAAACATAAATGTCTTAATATGTAGTACAATTTATATATAATAATTTGGAGGTGTAACTATGGATGCAAATAGCTTAAAAGACTTGATAGCTAATCACAATAATATTGTATTTTTTGGTGGAGCAGGTGTTTCAACTGAATCTAATATTCCAGACTTTAGAAGCTCTACTGGATTATTTAGCCAAAAACTCAATAAACAATTTACTGCTGAACAATTAGTTTCACATACTTTTTTTGTTAGATATCCAGAAGAATTTTTTGAATTTTATAAGGATAAATTAATATATCCTAATGCAAAACCCAACAATGCTCACATAGCTTTAGCAAAACTTGAAGAAATGGGTAAACTTAAAGCTGTCATAACTCAAAATATTGATGGACTTCATCAAATGGCTGGAAGTAAAAATGTCTTAGAGCTTCATGGCTCTGTACATAGAAATTATTGTACTAAATGTGGTAAATTTTTTGACTTAGAATCTATGTTAGACCTAGGTGGTAATATTCCTTACTGTGACAACTGTGGTTCTATAGTAAAACCAGATGTAGTACTTTATGAAGAAGCCCTTGATAGTGATGTCATTACTAAAACGATTTCTGCTATAAGCAATGCTGATTTACTAATTATAGGAGGTACATCATTAGCTGTATATCCAGCAGCAAGTTTTATAGATTATTACAAAGGCAACTATATTGCTCTTATTAATAAAGCAAATACAGTTTATGATAAGTCAGCTTCTCTCGTAATAAATAAACCTATTGGAGAGGTTTTATATGAGGCTGTATTAAGACAAATATAGATTTATTTCACTATATTTATTATATATGTGAGTTTTTATGTTGAATTTAAAGTTTTTTTTTAGTATTATTTTTGTTATGATGTTTTTGTATAAATATAAATAACTTGAAAGGAGCTTTTATGAAACTAAAAACTATATCTTTACCAGAGCTTAATAATTTAGACCCAACACTAGAATCTACATTTATCAAAATGGGTGAAGAACAAGGTGAATTAGCTGAATGTATAGGTAAATTCAGAAATCTAAGTGGAGAAAATAATGATTTAGATGAAGTTGATATTATAAAGAAAACTGCTAAGGAACTAATGGATGTAGCTCAAACATGTGTTACTATGATGTTTAAGCTAGAAGAACAATATGGTATTAATCTTGATGAAATACGCAAGGAGCATATAAAAAAGCTAGAAAAAAGAGGTTACATAAAAAATATGGATAAGTAAGATTTATTACTTATATATTATTAAAATAAATAATAAGGATGGTATCCCAAAATGTTTTTTTACTTACATTTGAAATACCATCTTTTTATTTATATTATTTTTAATATTTCTATAAAAATTGAATTTCTTTAAATAAAGTTATTTTTTATCATCAAGTTTTCACTTTTTATCACTCTATTCATTTCTTCTTTCTTCATAAATTTTACTGTATTCTTTCACAGCTTCATCCCATGCTTCTATATCAGTTATCCCCTTTTCAACAGCTAATAAATGAACCATCTCAGCTAATTTTGATGCTGACTCTATTATTTCCATTCGTTACACCCTCTCTATTGTCAAATACTTACAAAAACTGTTAATTAGTTATAATATCTGTTATTATTATTTCCAAAAACTCTAATAAATAAAAAATTTTTTATTTTTTGACATAATTAGGAGATATCTACAAAACAATAGAATATTTTTACCTACTAAAATTCATATAAAAAATCTAACTATTATTATCTTTTTTATATATTAAATTGAGAGATAATGAATATATTTATATAGATACATATTAAATTTATTATGGGAGAGAATGTTATATGTTTAAAATTTTTCTTTTTTCTAGTGAACAATTTGTAAGTCTCTTTATATTTGGATTATTTTTATACTATTGTCCAAAACTAACCAAAAATATTTTACCTTATAGCTACACAGTCGAAAAGATAATTTGTACACTACTTGTAATAGTTATGGCTCTAGAGCAATTATTACTTATTTCTTCAGGCAATTATAGTACTTTAAACTCTTTACCAATTGGAATTAATTATATTTGCATATACCTATGTATAGCTATACTGGTTTTTAAGCAGTATCATCTTTTTAATATATTTTTCTCTTGGAGTTTAGTTTGTTCAGTTGGAGAACTTATTTTTTCTAAAAACTTAGGTTATGAATTTCCTAGCTTAATATATTTTATATTTATCTTCTCTAAGTGCCTGATAATTTATGCAAATATCTATATGGTGGATGTTAGAAAATTTAAAGTCAATAGATATGCACTTAGGGATAACTTAGCTATTTGTTTCATTTATTTTTCATTCATATTTTTACTAAACACATTTACCAACTCACAGTACTATTATGGTTTTTTAAGCCATAGCACAACTGCTATTTTTACATTCATTTTTGTTACTAACATTATGTACATACCTGCTCTTTTATTTAATAGAGATACTTTTATACTTGAAAAAAAGAAAAAGAGTAAATAGTTTATTTAAATTACAAACTAAAGCCACATAGATAATTTTAAATTACAAAAATATCCACGTGGCTTTATAAATTATATTTTTTGATTATTGTTTTAGATTTCTGCCAAATAGTACAAAGTTTTTATTATATCTTTAAAACAACTGTTCTATTATAGTTTTAGATTCTTCTAAAGAAGCAAATAATTTATCTTTATTATCTATATCTAAGCAATCCATTTTATCACTTATTATAGACACAAACTTTAATATTTCATTATCCAATATCTTTTCTCCATTTTCAGTTATTCCATAAAAAGTATTTCGTCTATCTCTACTATCTTCTTCCCTATACACATAGTCTTGCTCAACCAATTTATTAAGTAATATACATAGACTAGAAGTAGATACATGTAAGTCTCTACTTAGATTTTTAAGCTCTATTTTATCATGTTTTCTTATTTTTACTAAGGCAAAAAACTGTCTTTCTGTAAGAACCTTATCTTTTTTATATCTTTCGTTATTAATAATCTTTATTAAATTATGAAAGTTATTCATACTTTCTAACAACAAAATAGATAATTCTTTATCGCTCATAACATTCACCTCAAAACTAATGATTTATAACTCCCTCTTATATCTCAAATGCGTTTATGTATCTATAAATATAATACTTTTTTTCTTTTTATAATTATACTATATATCAACTTTATTATCTATTTAAATTGTTTTAAACTAAAATCTTATTAAATATAAATGTTTAAATTACACAACAAAATAGTGGAATTTACACTAATCCCACTACTTTATTTAAAATTATATACATATTTGGAAATATTTTATTTTATTCTTACATATTGTTTTTATCTTGATTTTTATTACTTTTTGATATATTTTGAATTTTTTCCAATACTCTAGGAGTTATAGATAATATATTATCCACGAGATTGATATTACTATCTAAACTCATTATTCTAGTCTCTCCACTTTCAACTACTACAAATGCTACTGGTTGTACAGATATAGCTCCTGCACTACCTCCAGCAAAATTCGTATCTGCTTTTTCACTTTTTAATTCAATTTCTTTATCTTTCTCATCATATCCTTTTGAGTATTCTCCTCCTCCTATACCAAATCCAATTGTAACCTTTGATATAGGTACAACCACTGTAGTATCTGTTTTTATAGGGTCTCCTACAATAGTATTTGCATCTATAGAACCTTTAATTGTTTCAAGAGTTGTTTCCATAAGACTCTGTATCGAACCTGTTGCTCTCATTACTATCACCTTCCTTATAATTTCCTTTATTCTTATTCATAATCTTATTAGTCATTATTATAATGTTAAATAAATCTTTTATTCTTGTTCTTATATGTATCCTTATATTTCCCAAAACATAATCTTTTGTAAAATCTGGGTTTACATTTAAATACATTTTTTCTGCGTCAATTATATTAAATAAATTTCCATACAAAGTATTTATCAATATATACACAGAAGATGTTAAGCCAATATTTTCAGTCCCAAAATTAATATTTGAATAAAGTTCATGTATTTTTATCTTTTTTAATAATCTATAAACGCTCAAAAGGTCATCAGCTAATAATATACTTGAATCTATATTATTCTTCATCCCCTCTTTTTTATCATTATTTTTACTATTTTCAGCTGGATAAAGTTGTCTATTTATATTTATTAAATTAAACATGTATTTTATATTAAGCTTTAAACGAATATCTTTGTTGTTTATATCGGCTATTATTAAGATGTTTATATGAGATATTAAAATCAACATAACTACACTTATCATAAAAATTATAACTATTATTAAATACTTAAAATTAAATAATTCATTAAACTCCATATTTATATTATCATCAAAAAATTACTATTTATACTTAATTATCCATATTTATTTTAAGAGAATTATTATTTTATTTTTATACAAAAAAACACAACAACTTAGAGTATTTTAAATCTTTTAAAATTTAAAACTACAGACTAAATTATTGTGATTTTTATATTTTTATTCATTTGTTACTGCTTCTTGATAATTTTCTATAGGAGGCAACTCTTCAAGACTTTCTATATTCAACAACTTTAAAAATTCATCTGTTGTTTTGTAAATTATAGGTTTTCCTATCTTATTAAGTCTACCAGCTTCTCTTATAAGTTCATTTTCAAACAAAGTTTGTAATACCTTATCACATTTTACTCCTCTTATATCCTCTATTTCTACCTTTGTTATTGGTTGTTTGTAGGCAATTATAGTAAGAGTTTCTAATGTAGCTTGGCTCAAACTTTTCTTTTTCTTTGGTTCAATAATCTTCTTTATATATTCTGCATAGTCTTTATTTGTACACATTTGGTACTTATTCTCTAACTTGATTATTTGAATACCTCTATTTTGTTCTCTGTACTCCTCAATAAGTAAATTTAACATAATCTCTATTTCTTTTGATGAAAGTTCTTTATTTATTATATAGTTTAATTCTTTTATACTTATTGGTTCCCCATATGCAAACATAACAGATTCTATAATATACTTTATATCTTCTCTTTTCATTTTAACACTCCGAACTTTTTCTTATTAGAATATCATCAAAAAATATATCTTGTACTACTACTATTTCTTTTTCTTTTATAAGTTCTAATATAGATAAAAAGGTAGCGATTATCTCATCATTTTCATATGATTTTATAATATTTGTAAAAGTAACTTCAATCTTCTCTTTTATAATATCTCTTATATATAATATTTTTTCTTCTACAGATATTATCTTCTTCCTTACTATTTTATCTAGTTTCTCATCATTAGCATTTTCAACCTGTGATGCTTTAACCTTAAATATGTATGGAAGTATATTTTTTATTGCTTCTATTGATATATCTTCTAAATCTACATTGTCATCAATAATTATTTCTTCTTTATTTCTATAAAACCTCTCATTAATATAAGTTATATTTTCTTTTATATCTTGTGACGCCACCTTAAACTTTCTATATTCTTCTAACTTTTCCATAAGTTCGATTCTTGGGTCTTCTTCTTCATCTTTTTGTTTATAAAGTAGATATTTAGATTTTATCTCTAAAAGTTTTGATGCCATAGTTATAAATTCACTAGTTATCTCTAAATCCATTTTATCTAGCATTTTCAAATAATTTAGATACTGCTTAGTTATATCTATTATAGATATATCCTTTATGTCTATTTTATGTTTCGTTATTAAATCATACAGCAAATCTAATGGTCCTTCATATACTTGTAATTGTATATTATACTTCATATCAATCCCTCTTTAATCTGTTTATTGTATTAAACAAATAAATATACTATTTTTAGTAGAACTGTATATATTGGTGTTAGTATTATTCTATATATACCAGTAAATAAAGCAATTAATAAAATTATATAACTCATACTTTCAAATTTATACACATATTCATTCCATTTATATGGCACAAATGTAGATATAACTCCCCATCCATCAAGTGGAGGTATAGGAAGTAAGTTAAAGGCTGCAAATCCCATACTATATAAAAGCACATATCCAGCTATTGTATTTATCGCATACATATGCACATACTTATTGATAATTACACAAAGTATAGCAGTCAAAACATTACAAAAAACGCCTGCAAGTGAAACTATCAGGTTTCCTATCTTATAGTTTTTAAAGTTATTTGGGTTTACTGGCACTGGTTTTGCCCATCCTATTTTAAGAATAAACATAGCCAAAATACCGATTGGGTCAACATGTCTTACAGGATTTAATGTCATTCTACCATAAGCTTTAGCTGTATCATCTCCCAATAAGTGAGCTGAATAAGCATGGCCAAACTCATGTATTGATATTGCCATAACTATACCAACTAAACTTGCTACTATTTCTCCTATATTCATACTTAACATTAACGTACATCTCCTAAATCAAATTTTTAATACTATTATAACAATTAAATAACTTATAATCAAAATTATTTTATATTATAATAATTTTAACCTATAGGCATAAAATTAAAATTCACTTTTTATTTTATAACTTTTATTATTATATCATATTCATTGTGAAAATATAATAATTATACCTACTGTAAGTATAATATTATATTGACAGGAATTGACATTATTGTCCTTTAGTCAATATCATACAAGAAGTACAAAAAAATATGTGTTACACTTTATATAACATGAAAGGAGGTTAATTGAGTGAAACAAGAAGAGCGCACAGTATGCTTTGATAGAGAATTAAAAATTGAAGCATATAGATTTAAAGGTATAATGCAAAAATTCCCAAACCATTTTCATGAACATTATGTAATTGGTTTTATAGAAAATGGTCAAAGATATTTATCTTGTAAAAATAAAGAGTATACCACAAGCACTGGTGACTTATTACTTTTCAACCCTTTTGATAGCCATACTTGTGAACAGATAGATAATAAAGTACTTGATTACAGATGTATCAATATTAAACCAGAAATAATGAAAAAAACTGTCTTTGAAATTACAGGAGAAAATTATTTACCAAAATTTAATCAACCTGTGATATTTCGCAGTGAACTAGTACCTCTATTACAAGAATTACATCATATAATCATGGAAGAAGAATTAGAGTTTAAAAAAGAAGAACTTTTTTTCTTCCTAATTGAACAATTAATTGAAGAACATACCGAGCCAAATTTGAAGTTTGACTTGGAAAAAACAAATATAGAAATTCAAGCGGTATGTGATTATCTAGAAAATAATTATGCTGAACATATAGTACTTGATGAATTAAGCACTATATCAGAAATGAATAAGTACTCTCTACTTCGTAATTTTACAAAATTAAAAGGTATTACACCATATAGATACTTAGAAAATATACGAGTAAACAAAGCTAAAAAGCTTTTAGAAAAAGGTGTAGCACCTATAGATGCTGCCATACAGACAGGCTTTGTAGACCAAAGTCACTTTACAAATTTTTTTAAGAATTTTATTGGACTTACACCAAAGCAGTATCAAAATATATTTATAAACGATGATTCAAATAACTTTAAATAAGGTAAAAAGGAGAAATAAAAATGGAAACTAAAAATTCAAAATGTGTTATGGTAATAGATGAAAATTTACCAATGGGAATTATATCAAATACAGCAGCTATAATGGGAATTACACTAGGAAAATATGCTCCAGAAACTATTGGACCAGATGTAGTTGACAAAACAGGTAATAGTCACTTAGGAATTATTGACATCCCTGTACCTATTTTGAAAGGAAACAAAGAAATAATAAAAGATTTACGTAAAAAATTATATACTCTTGAATTTGACGATTTAACTGTTGTAGATTTTTCAGATGTAGCACAAAGTTGTAATGTTTATGATGAATTTGTACAAAAAATTGCTAGTGTACCAGAAGATGAATTACAATATTTTGGTATAGCAATCTATGGAAATAAAAAGAAAGTAAATAAACTTACTGGTAGTATGCCTTTACTTCGATAAGTGTTAAACAATCATATACATAATATTAAACCAAATGATATTATAAGTTACATGCACTTTTCTATATGTCTATAAAAATCATAAAATACTTCTATAATGATAAATAAAAATACCCCTATGGCAAATAATTACATAAGGGTATTTTTTATGTGCGTTATAACTATATCTCATTTGATAATTATTTATATCATGTTATCAATTATTCTTTGAAGCATCTGTAAATAACTTGCCTTATTTATATCTTTAGTATTTATCAATTCCACTTCACCTATTACTTTTTTATCTTTACATATCTTTATCTTTCCTAAAACAGTACCCTTTTTAATCGGCATTTTAGGATTTTTTACTATTTCAATTTTCTTCTCAAATTCTTTAGAGCTTCCTTTTTTAATAAGAGCATTCAAATCTTCTTTAGCAACCAATTTAACTTTGTTTTCATCAGCCTTATCCAATGTAAGTGTTGCTATATTATCTCCTTTACTACATAACTTAACACTTTCATAATTAGCAAATCCATAGTTTAAAATACTAGATGCATCGTTAAATCTTTCTGGAGAAGTCTCTGCTCCCAAAGTTGCTGCAACTAGATGAGTATTGCCTCTCTTTGCAGATGCTGATAAACAGTATTTTGCTTCTTGAGTAAACCCAGTTTTAACACCAGTTGCTCCTTGATAGTGTTTTATAAGCTTATTAGTATTTGCAAGACCTACTGTAACTTGCTTCTTCCCTACTACAACCTTATCCATCCATGTAGTTAAGTATTTACTTATCATTTCATGTTTTAACAGTTCTCTAGACATTAAAGCTATATCATGAGCAGATGTATAGTGATTTGCAACTGGAAGCCCATTTGTATTTGCAAAATGAGTATCATTCATATTTAACTCTTTTGCCTTAGCATTCATTCTATCAACAAATCCTTCAACACTTCCAGCTAAATGTTCAGCCATAGCAACACAAGCATCATTTGCTGAAGCAACGGCTATACCTTTTAATAATGTATCAACCTTTTGAGTTTCTCCTGGCTCTAAGAATATTTGACTACCACCCATACTAGATGCAGTTTCACTTACTTGAACTTCATCATCAAGCTTAATCTTACCTGAATCCAAAGCTTCTACGATAAGTAACATTGTCATTACCTTTGTTACACTTGCAGGAGGAAGCTTTTTATGAGCATCCTTTTCATATAAAATTTGTCCACTACCAACATCCATCAAAATTGCTGATTTTGAAGATATATTTAGTTGATTGGCATCAGCATTTTCCTTATTATTTGCAAAAGAAAAACTCAAAGGAGTAAATGCAAGTAATATAGCCAAAGCAGTACTAGCTAATTTTTTCATCGATGTCACCTCTTAAAGTTTATTTAAACTTATTTTCTCACATTTAACTTTTTTTATTCTAAATGCCTAGATATACCTTGACCTAAATTTTTTTTCTTCTCAAGCTTTTTAAAGTAACCTTCTAAAATACCTTTATTAGATGCGTTTTCTATTATTTCAAAGGCATCTTCATAATTCATTCCATATTCTCCTGCTATTTCCATCTTTGTTTGTTTTAAAGCTTTTATAGCATTTTGTCTTGAAATATTATCCATAAGAATCCTCCTATCAGTAAAATTTATATATAAGTAGTTTTTACTAATAAAAGATTGTTATAATTGGTATTTTATGTAATAATCATATTTTTTAATATCAAAAATTTAAAAGACCCCTTGTAATTCTTAAGATAATATCAGTTGGCTTTTTGATATTATTTTAAAAATTACAAGAGGTCTAATTTTCAAATTTATAGTTTTTTATATTATACTTCCATTATTATAGGAAGTATCATTGGATTTCGTTTAGTTTTTTGATATAAATATTCTTTTAGGTTTTCTTTAATATTATTCTTTAAATAAGCCCACTCTTTAATATTTTTCTCTTCACATTCATTTAGAACATTTTTAATTATATCCTTTGCTCCATCCATTAAGTCTTCTGACTCTCTTACATATACGAATCCTCTAGAAATTATGTCTGGACCTGCTAGAACTTTACCCTCATCCTTAGAAATAGTTACTACAACTATCATAAGACCATCTTCTGATAAATGCTTTCTATCTCTTAAAACTATGTTACCTACATCGCCTACTCCTAGTCCATCAACTAATATGTTTCCTGTTTGTATACGATTTGCTACTTTAGCAGAGTTTTTATCTAATTCTAAAACATCTCCTGTTTGCATGACAAAAATATTTTCTTTGTCCATACCAAGCTGTTCAGCTATTTCAGCATGTCTTTTTAACATTCTATATTCACCATGAGCTGGCATAAAAAACTTTGGTCTAACTAATGCATGTATAAGTTTTAATTCTTCTTGACAGGCATGTCCAGAAACGTGTATATCAGCTATATCACTGTACACTACTTCTGCTCCTTTTTCAAATAAGAAATTGATTACTTTTGATATTAATTTTTCATTTCCTGGTATTGGATGAGCAGATATTATAACTAAATCGCCACTCTTTATTTCTACTTTTTTATGCTCTGAAAAAGCCATTCTAGCAAGAGCTGACATAGGTTCACCTTGTGAACCAGTTGTTATTATAACTAATTCACTTTCTTCATATTTGTATATATCATTTAAATCTATAAGCATATCATCAGAAATATCTAAATATCCTAATTCTTTTGCAACTCCAACTACATTGACCATTGAGCGACCTGATATAGCAACTTTTCTATTAAACTTCTCAGCAGTATTTATTATTTGTTGTAATCTGTGTATGTTGGATGCAAAAGTAGCAACTATAATTCTTCTGCCATTTCCTTTTGCAAATAATTCGTCAAGACCTACTCCAACAGTCTTTTCAGACATAGTAAATCCTGGTTTTTCTGCATTAGTACTATCAGCCAACATTAAAAGAACTCCTTTTTTGCTTAACTCACAGAGTCTATGCATATCCATAACATCACCATCAATAGGAGTCAAATCAATCTTAAAATCTCCTGTATGATATATTATCCCTTGGTCTGTGTGTACTGCAATAGAGTAAGCATCTGGTATACTATGGTTATTTTTCAAAAACTCTACTTCCATGTTATCAAGTTTTATAACTTGTCTTGGAGTTACGACATTTAACTTAACATTATTCATCTTATGCTCTTTAAGTTTCACTTGTATAAGACCTATACTAAGTCTTGCTCCATACACAGGTACATTTATTTTCTTTAATATATATGGAAGAGCTCCTATATGGTCTTCATGTCCATGTGTAATAAATATACCCTTTATTTTATCCCTATTTTTGACTAAATAAGTTATATCTGGTATAACTATATCTACTCCTAACATTTCATCTTCTGGAAAACTAAGTCCAGCATCTATAACAATTATTTCATCTTTATACTCAACAACAGTCATATTTTTCCCAACTTCGTTAAGTCCACCTAAGGCCATTACCTTTATCTTATTGGTGTTCTTTTTGAACAATTGCATCATCTCCTTCTGTCTATTTAATTTTTTAACACGTTCTACAATCATAAATAATATCAAATCACGCACTCGCTACCAGTTATTCTTATTGTACCATAATTCGTATCATATTTTAAGCTATATTTAAAATACATTTAACGTATTATTTTGACAAACCTATTTTATTTTGATATCCTCTAAATATTATATGATTTAATATCGGATATTTTAGGAGGATTTATGCGTGGTAAAACTCATTGTGCAATAGGAATCTTAACAGCCATCCAGACATCTTTAATATTTAAAATTCCTATATCTTTAGTTGACATTTTAGTTTCAGCTACTTTTGCTGTACTGCCCGATTTGGATAAATCTAACTCTATGGTCTCAAATTTCATTCTAAAAAACAATATATCCAAATACATATATAGAATTTTTATATATGCTGTTAATATTATTATTTTCTTTATTTCAATAAATATAAATGATAATTTTTATTTAAGTGCAATAATTACATTTATTGCAATCATAATCATTGAGGCGAAACTAACCCATACATTTTTGAGAAAAGTTTTTCTATCATTAATATTTATACTATTAGCTATATGCTTATACATCATAGAAGTTGAAATATATTTTACAATTTTTTGTCTAATGTTGTCAATTTTTCCCTGGTTAAAGCACAGAAGTTTTTCTCATAGCATATTTGCAACTATAATAATATATTTTTTACTAAAACAGATAGAATTAATCACCAATATCAATAATTTATCTTTTTATGGTACACTTGGTTATGCAAGCCATATGTTTTTAGGAGATTTATTTACAAAACAAGGAATACCAATTTTTTATCCGCTAAGCGAAAAGAAAATTTCTTTAGGATTTTTAACGGTTGGTGGACCATTTAGTAATTTCATAGAAAAATCATTCATTTTTGTACTTATAGGATTAATTATATTTTCAATATTAAAACTATAAACACTTTGAAAACTGTATATTTATACTTTATAGATGATTTATAATAAAAAATGGAAGAATAGCATAGAATATAAAAGTTCTATACTATTCTTCCATCGACATTAAGCAATAGAAGTTTATTCTTCTGAGTCGCTTACTCCATTACACTCGTCACATAGTCCATAAAATTTAACATCATGATCAAGTATTTTAAATTTGTACAATGATTGTATCTCTTTTTCTATATTGTCTAAAAGGTCTTCTTTAGCTTCCATTATCTTTCCACAATTTTTACAAATAAGATGATGATGATTATGACAGTCTTCTTTGTGCAGACTAATCTCATATCTTATACATCCATCGTCTAAGTTTAGTTTTGATATTAATCCTATTTCATCCAACAACTGCATTGTTCTATATACAGTAGCTAATCCTATTTCAGGACAGTCAACCCTAACTAAATCATAGATTTCCTCACTACTTAGATGTGAATGGTCATGTTTAAGCAATATTTCAACTATTGCTCTTCTTTGTGGCGTAATCTTAAAACCAGTTTCTTTTAACTTGTCTTTTAATAAATCCATTGTGTTTGCCATAACATCACCCTTACTATTTTCAATTGATAATCTTTATTAAGTAATATTTTAATTGATAATTCATTTTTTGTCAAGACATTTGAAAAAATTTAAGTTATTCTCATAATATAAATATATACCCATAAAAGATATATTATTCACCAAAATTCATAAATTTTTTGATATTTTTATATTAAAACAAAAAAAACAGATATATACTACAAATGCTTTTACAATTAATAAAACTTAATTAAAGCAAATATAATAAATACCTGATTTTTTATATACAAACTTAATCCTTTATCTAGTTAAGTCCATTTGATTCATCTTCGTCGTAATTTAAACCTTCTTCTTCCATTATAGCAGTATACACAGCTACAACAGTTTCATACTCTTCATCACTTTCTAAAGGTATTAAGATTTCACCTTCTTCATCCTCATCGATTCTAAAGATTAAAGCTTCTTCAGCTTCTTCATCATCTAAAGGCATTAATATTGCATATTCTTTTCCTTCTGCTTCTAATGTTAATATTATTTCAAATTGGCTTTCAACGCCATTTTCGTCTATTAAATTTATTATATTTTCTTCCATAATGTCAATCACCTCAAATTTATTTTTATTTTTATTATTTATATTATATATCATAAGTATTCAATTTTATAGTTCTTTTATGAATTTATTTTAAAATCTAAATACCCTTGCAAAATTATTACTGCGGCCAACATATCTATAACTTTTTTTCTTTTTTGTCTACTAACATCTGCCTCTAATAAAGACCTCTCTGCTGCTACTGTAGAAAGTCTCTCATCCCAAAATTCTACTTCAAGACCTGTTTCTTCTTTTACTAACTCACAAAACTTGATTACTTTTTCTCCCTGTGGACCTAAAGTTCCATTCATATTTTTTGGTAATCCTGATACAATTTTATTTACTTGCTTTTCTTTTATTATTGCTTTTATTTCTTCAATATCTTTTTTCTTACCAACTCTTTTTATTGTTTTTACACCTTGTGCAGTTAATCCCATCAAATCACTGACAGCAACTCCAATAGTTTTATCACCAACATCAAGACCCATTATTCTTCCGTCTAACATAGTTCCTCCTTTATTTATTTATATTCTACAGGTTAAATACATATTATCAATCATAAAAATTGCAATATGATTTTTTATGTAAGCGTCCAGTTTACATTAATAATCATATTGCATTTTTTATTTAAATCGTATATGAACAGTAAAAAATTTTTTAGTTATTTTTTTCAAATATTATCATATTTATACTTATTATTATGAGTGGTATAAGTATATATATAGATGCTGTAGATGCAGCAACTATTCCAGAGTCATTAACTAAAAGAGTAATTATACAACCAACCATAGATGCAATAAACCCTTTAAATAAGATTGGGAAGTTGTTCATTATCTTCCTAAAGTGTCTAGATGGTTTAAATATAAGTATTGCAATTACTCCAATTCCTACAAGTAAAATATTTACCCACACACTTGTCTGTGCTAGTTGCATATTCATTTGAATTTTTCTTCCAAATGTTTGTAATATCTCTCCTGGACCATTTAAGAAAATTCGCTGTACAAACATACCTAAATGAGATTCACTACCTGAAACTATATCTAAAGCTGCAAATACACAAACGACAACTACAGCTGAAATAGCCAATAATATAACTTTCTTAAAATCTAATTTAATGTCATATATAAGCATTATAAACAACAAATATGCTACACATTCTGATATAGCTCCACCAACATTTGCACCCATCGAAGGATATGCACTAGTTATAAGTATTGTTAAAGAAAAAGTCACAACATACAATTTAGAGATTTTCTTATAATGTAATAATACTGCTAAACCAAAGACTGCACTTGCTATAGTTACACCCTCATATTCATTTCCTACACCATAGTATCTAGCTCCAATGACAGCATCATAACTCATTATGTTATTTTGCATTAAGTATGTCCCAAATACAGCGTCTATAACTATTACTAAAATAGTAAGTGTTGCAAAAAATCCCATGTGCTTTATATCATTGTCCTTAAATAATTTTCTACCTAATAAGTATAATATTAATGTAGTCGCAAATATTCCCAAAGATATTGAAATTGGAGTTTTAAAATTCATCAAAGGAGCTAACATAAATGATAGTGGCATTATTATACCTAATTTTATAAACTCCTTAAGTACTTTGAATACACGCTCTTTATGTGGCATATAATTTCTAAAGAAAATTGCAAACATTGCAATTACCCAAGAAGCAGATATCACGCCTACAAAACCATTTATAATACTTGACCTTATTGAAGATATAGATACTGCCCTTTCATAAAGTGATTTTAGATAACTAACATTATCATCTTTATTTACTAAGGTATAGCTTCTACCTACCATCTCTTTATTTTCAAGACCAAATGTACTTAATATATCCACTCCAACATCTAGGTTTGCGACAATCCCATCCTTTCTTGTTGTAGCAGATTCCAATACACCTTTTCCTTCCCCACTAAATTTTATTATTGGAGAAAGTCTTCTCTTATTTTTATAATCTAAGTCACTTGGAAATGCACTTGCTATATAAACAGTGTCATTTTCTTCAACCATAGAAAACACTTGTTCAAGATATTTATTTATATTTTTTACAATGTTTTTTTTCATTGTAGCATAAGTATTATCATTTAGATTCAATCTATACATATCTAATCTATATGTATCTCCAAGTTCTACAAATATAGCATCACTATTTTTATAAGATTTTTTAGTTTCATCTAATAACTTATCATAGTCTGTAGATATTCCAAATGGCATTTTAGAATCTTTCTTATTAATATTATCAATATTACCTGAATCAATCCTTCCATATTGGTCCATAGCAACTAAACATAAGTTTCTATTTTTAACTAATTGATTATTTTCAACTATATCAGCGTTTCCAATTACAGATGTCTTTAAACCATTTTCTGATAAAGTTTTTCCTAATGACCCTAAATTTGCTCCATACTCTCCATAATCAAGATTTTCATTTATCGATCTATTAATGCTTAAATCATTTATTTCTTTGGCTTTTTGACCCGTTGCGACTTCAAAAGCTCTAGCAGTATCTTGGTCTACTTTTTGAAAATTGATATAGTCTTCAGTAGTTACATCAGCTCTTGTTCCTGCCCCCATACTTGCATAAGACCTTCTATCATCAGTACCTTGATCCCCTCTTATATTCATGAGAGCTACATAGCCTCTCTTTTCTATCTCATTTTTTAAGATTGGAATATTCATCATACTTCCAAGATTGGTCCTATTCATATCAATAAATATGACCTTGCCTTTTTCTTCGGCAAAACCATAGCTAGCAGTTGATACAAAAATCATAATGACTACTGCAAACAATGACATAATCTTTTTTCTCATTTATTTGACCTACTTTCTATTCAGATAGTGCGTGATAACTTCTTCAAGTATCTCATCTCTTTCAAATTTTTTAATTATAGCTCTTGCATTTTTATGACTAGTTATATAGCTAGAATCACCAGAAAGGAGATACCCTATAATTTGATTTATAGGGTTATATCCTTTTTCAACTAGTGCTTTATATACAAAATCAATAGTATCTCCTACACTCATTCTATCTTCTGGTATTCCTTCAAATTTCATAGTGTAGTCTAAATCTTTTTCCAAATTAAAAACCTCCTTGAGTGAATGTTATTTAACTTGTGTCTTAATAACCTCACTTGCATAGCTTAAAGCTTCGTCAACCTTAGACACATCACTAGCTCCTGCTTGTGCCATATTAGGTCTTCCTCCACCTTTTCCACCAGCTATTTTTGCAACTTCTCTAACAATATTGCCTGAATGTATTCCCTTCTCTAATACATCTTTAGTGGCAGTAACTACAAAGTTAACTTTATCATCTACTACATTTGCAAGTACCACTACACCAGAACCAAGCTTATCTCTTAGATTGTCTGCTGTTTCTCTTAGTGTATCCATATCCATACCTTCAAATTTATTAGTTATCAAATTAACTCCATTTACTTCAACTTTAGAATCAAAAATAGAATCAGCTGATTGTAAACTCATCTTAGCTTTCATATCATGTAATTCTTTAGATAAATTTTTATTCTCTTCTAATAAAGAGCTTATTCTTTGAATTAAATTGTCTTCTTTAGATTTTAAGTTTACACAAACTTCAGAGATAATTCCATCTCTTTCTTTTAGGTATTCATAAACAGCTTTTCCTGTTATTGCCTCTATTCTTCTTACACCTGCTGCTACTCCACCTTCAGATAATATTTTGAACATTCCTATTTGAGAAGTATTTGTCAAGTGAGTTCCTCCACAAAGTTCTGTAGAATAATTTCCCATAGAAACTACTCTTACCTCATCACCATATTTTTCACCAAATAGTGCTGTAGCTCCTTTTTCTTTAGCTTCCTTTATATTCATAATATCACATTTTATGTCTAAAGATGATAAAATAACATTATTTACTTTTTCTTCTATTACTTTTAACTCTTCATTTGATATAGCTTCAAAGTGAGTAATATCAAATCTAAGTCTTTCTGGAGTAACTAAAGAACCAGCTTGGTTAACATGGTCTCCTAATACTTCCTTTAATGCCTTATGAAGTAAATGTGTGGCACTGTGATTTCTTGCAGCTGCCATTCTAGTTTCTCCATCTACTAGTGTCTTTACTTTATCTCCATTGCTTATTGCTCCTGATTTTATTATACCTATATGCTTTATACTATTATTAGCACCTTTCTTAGTATTTAGTACTTCTAAAACTAAGTTTTCATTAGTTATTAATCCACAATCTCCAACTTGTCCTCCACCTTCAGGATAAAAAGTAGTATTATCCAGTACTATAGATACCTTATCTCCTTCTTTTGCACTTTGAACTAACTCATCATCTTTGACTATGGCTTCAATAGTTCCTTCACCATAAATTTCAATATATCCATTAAATATACTGTCAACCGTAGATTCTAATTTTGATAGAGGGTCTTCTTTCCAGCTTTCTCCATCCATATTTCCTCTAGCATTTCTAGCTCTTTCTTTTTGTTTTTCCATTTCTTCATTAAAAGCTTCTTCATCTACAGATAGATGCTCTTCTTCTAATATTTCCTTAGTTAAGTCTATAGGGAAGCCATAAGTATCATATAGTTTAAAGGCTTCTTGACCACTTAGGACAGTCTTTCCTTCATTTTTTAATACTTCTATATAAGAGTTCAATATTTCTGTCCCTTGGTCTATAGTTTCATTGAATTTTTCTTCTTCTATTCCAACTACTTTTTTAATATAGCTTTCTTTTTCAACTAAAATTGGATATGCTTTATCATTTACTTTTATAACTTCATCTATTAGTTTCTGTAAAAATAATTCTTTTACTCCTAATAACTTACCATGACGAGCAGCACGTCTAAGAAGTCTTCTAAGGACATATCCTCTTCCTTCATTTGATGGAAGCACTCCATCACTAACTAAGAATGTTACAGCTCTTATATGGTCAGTTATTATTCTTATTGATATATCATTTTGGGGATTCTCTCCATATTTTACTCCTGTTAACTTCTCAACTGCTTCTAATATAGATTTAATTGTATCTACTTCAAAGATAGTATCAACACCTTGCATGATGCATCCCATTCTTTCAAGACCCATACCTGTATCTATATTCTTGTTTTCTAATAGATTATAATTTCCTTCTTCATCTCTATCAAACTGAGTAAATACATGGTTCCAGAATTCCAAATACCTATCACATTCACAGCCTGGTTTACAGTCTGGATTGTCACATCCGTATTCTTCTCCTCTATCAAAATAAATTTCTGAACAAGGACCACAAGGACCTGTACCTATCTCCCAGAAGTTATCATCCTTACCTAGTCTAACAATTCTTTCTTCTGGGAAATTCATTTCTTTTGCCCATATATCATAAGAATCATCATCTTCTTCATATACAGTTACCCATATCTTATCTTCTGGTATATTTAGCCATTCTGTAACAAATTCCCATCCCCATTTGATTGATTCTCTTTTAAAGTAATCACCAAATGAGAAGTTACCCATCATTTCAAAGAATGTAGCATGTCTTGCAGTTATACCTACGTTTTCTATATCTCCTGTTCTTATACATTTTTGAGATGTACACATTCTTACACTTGGAGGTACTTCTACACCTGAAAAATAGTTTTTTAAAGGTGCCATACCTGAGTTTATAAGCAATAAACTCTTATCATTATTTGGTACTAAAGAATAACTATTTGCTACATAGTGACCTTTTGACTCAAAAAATTCTAAAAACTTACTTCTTATTTCGTTTAATCCCATCTTTTCCATATCATGTTCCTCCTAATAAATTTTATTTTTTCGTTTAAATAAAAAACCTCGTCCCTATAAATAAATTTATAGGGGCGAGGACAATCGCGGTACCACCCTAATTATCATATAAATTATGATATCTTCGGAAAACCTTAGCTATAACGTAACTACCGTCAATCTCTACTTAAATCCTATTTATAAAAGAAAAATTGTTCAAGATTGCTACTAAAAGGCTGCTTCAAATATTATATTCTAAGGGCTTCCAGCATTTCCCTCTCTCTGTAAGACATCAAATATTTTACTATTCCTTATCACTGTATTTACTTTCTAATTAATATACTAATTATATTACTAAACTTTACAAAATTAATCAATACTATATTCTCATATACAATAAATTTATTTTATAAACTTTATTCTTTCTTAATATACTTTATTGTTTATTTTTTTAATTTTTTAGATGTTTTTATAAACTTTTCTCGATTATTCCTCCACCTACTACAATATCTCCATCATACATTACTACAGACTGACCTTTAGTAATAGCCCTTTGAGCTTCATCAAAAACCATTTTAATAGTGTCTTCTCCTATTTTATGGATAGTAGCTAGTGATGGCTTTGCTGAATATCTTATTTTTGCTTGAACTCTTAATGGTTCTTCTAATTTATCTATTGATATAAAGTTAACATTTTTTGCAATAAGTTCCTTTTTAAATAAATCTTCATTATCTCCAAGAACTATAGTATTATTTATTGGATTTATATCTATTACAAACATTGGTTTACCAAAAGTAATTCCAAGCCCTTTTCTTTGACCTATAGTATAATATAGTATACCCCTGTGCTTTCCAAGTATATTGCCTTTAGTATCTACAAAAAAACCTTCTTCAATACGTTTTTTAGAATGTTTTTTTACATAATTTGCATAATCATTATCTTTAACAAAACAAATTTCTTGACTATCGGGCTTATTGTGTACTGCCATACCAATTTCCTTAGCAATTTCTCTTACTCTATCTTTTTCATAATCACCTATGGGCAATAAAGTATGCTCTAGTTGTTCTTGTGTAAGATTATAAAGTGCATAAGTTTGGTCTTTTTTATCTGTAACAGATTTTTTTAGCAAATATCTCCCTGTACTTTCATCCTTTTCTATCTTTGCATAGTGACCTGTAGCTACGTAATCACAACCTATTTGTCTAGCTTTCTTATAAAAATCATCAAATTTTATATGTTTATTACAAGCTATACAAGGATTAGGAGTTTTTCCTTCTAAATATTCATCTATAAAATAATCTATTACTTTCTCTTTAAATACTTCTCTAAAATTCAGAACATAAAATGGTATACCTATTTTATTTGCTACCCTTCTAGCATCTTCAACAGCAGATAAAGAACAGCAACCACCTTCATTTTCAACATCGTCATCATCTTGCCACAATTTCATGGTAACACCAATGACATCATATCCTTGTTGTTTTAAAAGATACGCAGCTACAGAGCTATCAACTCCTCCACTCATACCTATCATTACTTTTTTATTCATAAACAAATTTCACCTCATCTTTTGCATTACTTATTATTATATCATATAGAACAAGCATTGTATTTATTTAAAATATAGCTTGCTCTATTTTCTAAAAAAAATAATTGTTTTCATTATCCAAATATTATAAATATATATTTTGCTAATTAATTGACTTCTAAAACAAGTTAAAACTATTAATTTAAGCAATAAAAAATAGCTATTTTGCAAACAGCTATTTTTTATATCTCATTAATACTTCTTTTTAATCATTTTAAACTTTCTCATAACACAATCACTTATTTTTATTCTTCTTCTTCAACATCATGGTCATGAGCATCATCTATAACATATCCATCCAATTCTGGTATATGGATATTATTTTTTTGAGCATAATCTATAAGTGCTGCTTTTACAGCTTGCTCAGCTAAAACTGAACAATGCATCTTTACTGGTGGTAAACCATCTAAAGCTTCCGCAACAGCTTTATTTGTAAGTTCTAATGCATCTTTTATAGTTTTTCCTTTTATCATTTCAGTTGCCATAGAAGAACTTGCTATAGCTGAACCACAGCCAAATGTTTTAAACTTAACATCCTTTATTACATCTCCATCTATGTCTAAAAATATCTTCATTATATCTCCACATGTAGGGTTTCCAACTTCACCTACACCACTTGCATTATCAATTTCTCCCATATTTCTTGGATTCATAAAATGTTCCATAACTTTATCACTATATTGCATTATTTTTTCCTCCTACTCAATTTATGTCTATTTTTTATGCTTTATCTTTCTGTCTATTTTATTAAGCCTTGTTTCTTCGCATCATCATAAAGTGGTGACATGCTTCTAAGTCTTTCTATAACTTTTGGTAAGTTCTCTAGTATATAATCTATATCATCATCTGTTGTAAAATCTCCAACTGTAAGTCTTAATGAACCATGTGCTATTTCATGTGGTAGACCTATTGCAAGAAGTACATGTGAAGGGTCTAATGAACCAGAAGTACATGCAGAACCACTTGAACCAGCAATTCCTAACATATCTAATAATAAAAGTATTCCTTCACCTTCTATAAATTGGAATGCAAAATTTGCGTTTCCTGGTAATCTATTTTCTAAACTACCA
The DNA here is from genome assembly GCA_021561035.1 of Clostridioides sp. ES-S-0054-01. Classification (NCBI taxonomy): domain Bacteria; kingdom Bacillati; phylum Bacillota; class Clostridia; order Peptostreptococcales; family Peptostreptococcaceae; genus Clostridioides; species Clostridioides sp. ES-S-0054-01. The sequence continues at coordinate 1,242,736 of CP067346.1, read as the reverse complement.
TTTATTCTTGTATAAGGTATTCTTTCTAACACACCATCTATTAGCTTATTTCTAAGACGAGTTAAAGTTTCTACATGATTTTGCATATTTGCCTTAGCTAATTCTGCTGCTTTTCCATATCCAACTATTGCAGGTATATTTTCTGTACCAGCTCTCTTACTTTTTTCTTGTGCTCCACCATGGACAAAGTTATGAAGTCTTACACCTTTTCTTATGTATAAAGCTCCTACACCTTTTGGTCCATATATTTTATGTGAAGACATACTCATTAGGTCTATTCCTAATTCTTTAACATCTACTGGAATATTACCTGTAGCTTGTACTGCATCAGTATGGAATAATATCTTATGTTTTTTAGCTATTTCAGATATTTCTTTAATAGGCTGTATAGTTCCTATTTCATTATTTGCAAACATTATACTTATAAGTATAGTCGTATCTTTTATTGAATCTTCTAGTTGTTTTAAATCTACTTTTCCTTCGCTATCAACATCTAAATAAGTTATTTCAAATCCATGATGTTTTGCTAAGTATTCACATGTATGAAGTATTGCATGATGCTCTATTTTTGAAGTTATTATATGATTACCTTTGTTTTTATTAGCATAAGCTACACCCTCTAGTGTCCAGTTATCACTTTCTGAACCACCTGCTGTAAAATATATTTCAGTAGGTTCAGCATTTATAAGGGCTGCTACTTGTTCCCTTGCTTTATCCAAAGCCTCTTTTGCTTCTCTTCCGAATGTGTGAAAACTAGATGCATTACCAAAATAATCTGTTAGGTATGGCATCATTGCATCCAATACTTCTTTTTTAATAGGTGTTGTTGCAGAATAATCCATATACAATCTTCTTTTTTCCATTACATTCATCTCCAAATCTATTTTTTAATATTTGTTATATCATTTTCTAATTTATTTTTGTTATAGTCATTTATCATATCTCTAAGAGTAATTGAATCTATAACATCTTCTATACCCTTTTTCATCTTTTCCCAAACTATTTTTGTTACACACATGTTCGAGTTTTCACATACATCTTCATCTAGTACACAATCAGATAATGCAACTGGTCCTTCTAATACTACAAGTATATCTCCTACTGTTATGTCTTCAGCATTTTTTGAGAGCAAATACCCTCCTTGAGCGCCTCTTACACTTTTTACTAGACCCGATTTTCTTAAAGATGAAAATATTTGTTCTAAGTACTGATCTGATATTTTTTGCTTCTTAGCAATAAATTTTAGTGATACCGGTCCATTATCCTGATTTAATGCTAATTCAAACATTGCTTTTAATCCATATCTACCTTTAGTAGACAACTTCATATATTATCACCTCTATATAGAAATCTAATTCATACTGTTTTAGTAGGAATTACTTTCAAGATAATTTTATTATACCCTACTAAATTTGTCAAGATTAATTTTAATTTTTTTATTTTGAATAAATTCCCCATTTTCCAATGTTTTCAAATCCTAGTTTTTTATATATCTTTCCAGCCTCTTCATTATCATAAAATAAGCAAGGTATTTTGTTCTCTCTTAACAGTTCTGAACATAGCTTAATCAAGCACTTTGTGGCAAGTCCTCTAGCTCTATATTTAGGATGTGTGCCTACTCCAATTATCATTGCATGAGTCCTATTTTCTGAAGTACTCTTTGCCATTGACACTACTTGCTTATTAATCTCTACACAATATCCTCTCCCTGTTCTTAATCCATTTTTTAAATTATCTAAAGTTGTACTGTGAAACTCATCTATCAAATCATAAAGCCTTACTGTTTTTTTTAGATTTCCAAGCCTAATTCTCTTAACCTTTACATTACAATTATTATCTATTAAAAACTTTCTAGTTTGAAGTTTGCAAAAATCAACTATCTTTAAATTATTAAGCCCTAATCTCTTTGCTAAAGCATCTACAGCACATATTTTCCCAGATATTTCTTCATAGTTAGTATTACAAAGTATATTATAAAAGCCTTCAACATCATACTCTCCATCAGAATAAAACATCATAAATTCAAAATATTTAAGTAATATCGCATTTATTTCACCTCGTTCATCTACATCTGCCCATATATTTAAAAAATTATTTCCATATCCATATCTTTCAATATCCCCTATTATAAACAAATTGTACTCAGGTTCTTTTTTTAAGTATTGCATAACTCTACCATGATAAGTTGAGTTAAGTTTTATAATCATAATATCTACCCCCGACACATAAAGTTCAGTTTAAAAATCGCTATCTAGATATTCTAAATATTTTTTTATATTTCTCTCAGTTTTATTTTCTTGTGGTATGTAATAAATACTATCTTTTATGCTATCTGGTAAATACTGTTGCTTTACATAATGATTTTTAAAATTATGAGGATATTTGTATCCACAACCTCTACCTATCTCTTTAGAACCAGAATAATGAGCATCTTTTATGCTATTTGGTATGTCCTTAACAAACTCTTTATCCAGTTCATCCATAGCTTTCATTATTGCTGTACATGCAGAATTAGATTTTGGAGATGTAGCTAAAAGAATAGTAGCTTCTGCTAGTGGTATTTTTGCCTCTGGAAATCCAAGTTGCATAGCTGAATCTACACATGCCTTTACAATCACAATAGCATTTGGATAAGCGAGACCTATATCTTCACTAGCTATTACCAAAAGTCTTCTACAGATACTTATTAAATCCCCACCTTTTATAAGTCTTGCTAGATAGTGTATAGATGCCTGTGGGTCACTTCCTCTTATAGATTTTTGAAATGCACTTAAAATATCATAGTGACTATCACCATTTTTGTCATAGTTTATAATCTTATTAAATGTAGATGCCTTTATTACATCTGAATCTATATAAGTTATATTATTTTTATTAGGTTTAGTTGAGTAAACTACCATTTCCAAAATATTTAAAGCTCTTCTCATATCTCCATCAGAAAGAATAGCTATATCTTCAATAGCATCCTTATTACACTCAATATCCATATAGCTATCTTCATTTAGTACATCAACAGCTCTTTTTAGTCCTTTTTCTATATCAATTTTTTCTAAAGGTTTAAATTCAAATACAGTAGACCTACTTAAAAGAGCTTTATATACATAATGATATGGATTTTCTGTAGTACTAGCAATCAAGGTTATACTCCCATTTTCCATAAATTCTAATATTGATTGTTGCTGTTTTTTATTAAAACTTTGTATTTCATCTATATATAATAAGACTCCATTTATGTTATTTATACTTCCAAGTTCTGATATCACCTTTTTTATATCTTCTAAAGATGAATTAGTAGCATTTATTTTATAGAAACTTTTATTGCTTCTTTCTGCTATTATTTCCGCTACTGTAGTTTTCCCAACACCAGGAGGACCAAAAAATATCATATTTGGTAAAAAATTAGATTGTAATATCTTAGACAATATTTTTCCATTACCTATTATATGACTTTGACCTATTACGTCATTCATTGTTTTTGGTCTTATTTTATCTGCTAAAGGCATCTTCTCACTCCTTTTTAATAAAAATACTTACTCTATAATTATCTCAATAATTCGTCTAAAAAAGGTATCTATTTCAAATAGATACCTTTTCTAATCTAAACCTATAAAATATAGATTATTGATTGTTTTTTAATTTTTTTAATTCATCTGTAAGCTTGTCATTAAGTATTCTTATATGAGTACCTTTCATACCTAATGATCTTGATTCTATCACACCTGCACTCTCAAATTTTCTAAGTGCATTTACTATTACTGACCTAGTTATACCAACTCTATCAGCTATCTTACTTGCTACAAGCAGACCTTCTTTGCCATCTAATTCAGCAAAAATATGTTCGACTGCTTCAAGTTCGGAGTAGGACAGAGTGCCTATTGCCATTTGAACTACAGCTTTCTTTCTCATTTCTTCTTCTAGTTCTTCACCTATTGCTCTTAATATTTCAAGACCAACAACAGTTGCACTATATTCAGCTATTACTAAATCATCATCATTAAATGAATTTGAATATCTTGAAAGTACTAATGTTCCTAGTCTTTGACCACTTCCTAATATTGGAACTACTGTAGTATATTTTTGTAATCTTCCATGCTCTTCAGGAAAGATTTCTAATATCTTCTCACCATTTAAATTTTCTAATGTTTCATTGATTTTTAACACATTTTGAGTATATTCATCTGAAAATTTCTTTTGCTTAGTATACTCATCTTCTATAACTGAACTGTCTTGAGCATCATTTAAATGAAGACCTAGTACCTTACCTTTTGCACTTACTACATAAACATTAGAACTTAAAACATCTCCCAATGCTCCGGCCAGTAAATCAAAAGAGACACTGCTTCCACCACTTGTTTGTAATGTTTTATTTATTTTCCTTGTTTTTTGTAACACTTCACTTGCCATTTAATCATCTCCTCATGAAATTTAGGCCTTTTAATAACCTTTTATATTTTCTAATATTATTCTCACTTTTAATGAAAATTTATTTTTCTATTAGTTGTTTACACTTGAAAGATTATCATAGATTGGAACCTTTTTCAAGAGAATTATGTGATTTTTTTCAATTTTCACTCTTTTCCGTCATTATGCTCTTTTGACTCTTTATTACATTCTTTATTAGAACACACTGTTTTTGTTTCGGATTTAGTCACTTTTTCAACCATATATGAACCACACTTCTCACAAAACTCTCCTGTCGGTTTATTCCAAGCTACAAAGTCACAGTTTGGATAATTAGAACATCCATAAAAAGCTTTACCTCTTTTAGATTTTCTAAGTATAATATCTCCTTCTTCACATTTTGGACATTTAACACCAATTTTATTCATAATTGGTCTAGTTGTTTTACAATCAGGATAGTTTTTACAAGCCATAAACTTTCCAAATCTACCATATTTTATAACCATATTAGAACCACAGTTCTCACAGATTTCATCAGTTTCTTCATCCATATTTACTTTTTCTATATTTTCAAGTGCTTCTTCAATAGCTTCTTTAAGCGGTGCATATGATTCAGATACAATCTTTTTCCAATCTGTATTTCCTTCTTCTATAACATCAAGTTTACTTTCCATATCAGCAGTAAAATCCACATCTATGAATTTATGAAAATTATTTTCCAAAATATCAGTAACTATTATTCCAAGTTCTGTTGGACATAGACTTGTTCCTTGCTTTTCAACATATTCTCTATTCAATATAGTAGCTATTGTTGGAGCATACGTACTTGGTCTACCTATACCTAGTTCCTCTAGTGTTTTTACTAAACTAGCCTCTGTATATCTTGCTGGTGGTTGTGTAAAATGTTGGTCTGGTAATATATTTTCTATATTTAATATATCCCCTTTTTCTATACTTGGTAAAATTTTGTCTTCTCTTTCTGAAAAATTATATACTTTTGTATAACCATCAAATTTCATTTTTGAACCAGTTGCTTTAAATACGATATCTCCTATTTTACATTCTACATTTAATATGTCAAATACTGAATCCTCCATTTGACTAGCTACAAATCTTCTCCAAATTAAATTGTATAACTTGTACTGGTCTTTGCTAAGGGAAGCTTTTATACTATCAGGAGTTCTATCAACAGAAGTTGGTCTTATTGCCTCATGGGCATCTTGAACCTTTTTAGCATCCTTTTTTTCTTTTTTATCACCAGCGTTTTTATAGTAGTTTTCTCCTAGATTACTTACTATATAACCCTTAGCTTTTTCTTTTGCCTCATCAGATATTCTTTTAGAGTCAGTTCTTATATATGATATAAGACCAACAGTACCTTCACCTTCTATATCGATACCTTCATATAATTCTTGTGCTATCATCATTGTTTTTTTAGTCGTAAAAAATAGTTTATTTGCTCCTTCTTGTTGAAGCATACTTGTTGTAAATGGTTTTGGAGCTGATTTACGTCTTGATTTAGATTCTATCTTCTCAACTTTTAAATCTTTACCTTCCATTTCTCTCAGTATTTCATTTACAGCTTCTTCATTTTCTAATTCAATCTTTTCATCATTTTTACCATAAAATTTCAAAGTTATATCTTTATCTTTTGCTGTCTTTGCTTCAACATCTATTGTCCAATATTCTTTTGGAATAAATGCTTTTATTTCTTTTTCTCTATCGCAAATTAATTTTGTTGTAACAGATTGCACTCTACCTGCACTAAGACCTTTTCTAAGCTTTTGCCATAATATAGGGCTTATTTGATAACCTAAAAGTCTGTCTAGCACTCTTCTTGCCTGTTGTGCATCAACCAAATTTGTATCAATATTTCTAGGATGTTTAATTGCTTTTTTGATTGCATCCTTAGTTATCTCATTAAACTCTATTCTACAATCTTCAGATTCATCTAGATTTAGTATATGAGCTAAATGCCATGATATAGCTTCACCCTCTCTATCAGGGTCAGTTGCTAGATACACTTGTTTAGATTTTTTAGCTTCTTTTTTTAATTCCTTTATTACATCGCCTTTTCCTCTTATATTTATATATTGAGGTTCAAAATTATTTTCTATATCTACACCTAATTTACTTTTAGGTAAATCTCTGACATGACCAACTGATGCTTTAACTGTGTAATGACTTTTCCCTAAAAATTTTTCTATAGTTTTAGCTTTTGCAGGCGATTCTACGATGACTAATGTTTTGGCCATAAAACCATACACCCCCACTACCTAATCTTAATTTATACATTTAAACTGTACGTTTTATTATTCATTTCTACTACTAACTCATTTAGTACTAATTCATTGATTATTGAATTTACATACTTTATTTCTATACCAGTATAATCACAAATACTATCTATATGCAAGTTTCCTTCTCTTTTTATAGCTTCAATTATTTGCTTAGACTTGGCATTTAAACTTATATTATCATATTTTTGATTTATTTTTTTATTAATAATATTAAATATGTTATATTCATTTAAAATATCATCTATATTTTCAATTAATTTTGCACCTTCTTTTATAATTTTATGACAACCTCTACTCATTTGAGAATTTATATTACCAGGTATTGCAAAAACATTTTTACCATGTTCAAGAGCAAAATCTACTGTGATTAATGCACCACTTTTTATTGCTGCCTCTACAACAACTACTCCGTCACTTAATCCACTGATAATCCTATTTCTATTAGAAAAATGGTATGGAGCTACTGTCGAGTTAATATTATACTCTGATAATAATAATCCCCCATTTTCTAATATTTTATTTGATAAATGTAAATTTTGTTTTGGAAGAGGATTGTCTACTCCTGAACCAAGCACTGCTATAGTTTTAGATTTTCCACTCATACAACCTATGTGCGAGTATGCATCTATTCCTATAGCTAATCCACTTACTATATTAACTCCACACTGGGATAGTTGACAACTTATTGTTTTTGCACAATTAATTCCATAGGCTGTAGGTTTTCTTGAACCTACTATAGCTATATTAAAATTATTATTAACTAAACCTATGTCACCTTTATAAAATAATAACTTTGGAGCATTGTATATATTCTTTAAAGTTTCAGGATATTCTTTATCATATTGACAAATATATTTAATTGTTTTTTTGTAAAGTAGTTCTTTTATACTTTCTAAATAAGCGTGACCTCTATATTTTACTATATTTTTTCTAATATTCAAGCTTATATTTTTTAAATTATATATTTCTTTTTCAGAAAAATCAAATATATCTTCAATATTTACTATTTCATTTTCTATTATTTCAATTGTTTTTGTTGTTATTCCACTAATTGATTTCAACCATAAATAAGTATCTCTCTTTTCCATAAAATCCACCTCAAAACCTTATTTAAAATAACTATAATAAGCCTTTCTAAATGAAAAAGCTTCTATAATACACTGTGAATTTATCAATTCCATATCCTCTAAATCAGCTATTGTTCTTGCCATTTTTAAAAGTTTTGTATAACTTCTACTGCTCAGGTTGTATTTATTAAATATTATCTCAGCCGTTTTTGAAGCTTCTTTTTCTAATTTACAATATTTTAATAAATTGTAAGCTTTAATTTCACTATTATTTTTTATATTATCTTTCTTAAATCTATTTATCTGTATTTTTCTAGCATTTTCTACTCTTCTCTTTATTTTTTGAGAGCTTTCTTCTTGTTTTGAAGAATTAAAATCTGAATATTTTATAGAATTAACTTCTACAAAAATATCAAACCTATCTAACAGTGGACCTGATATTTTATTTATGTATCTATCAATTTCATTACTTCTACATCTGCACTCTGTCTCTGACATATAATAACCACATGGACATGGATTCATAGCTGCAATTAACAATACTTTACAAGGATATTTTGCATTGTATTTTACTCTAGATATATTTATATATCCATCTTCTATAGGTTGTCTTAAAGTCTCAAGTATTTTTCTATCAAACTCAGCTATTTCATCTAAAAACAAGATACCTCTATGTGCTAAAGCAACTTCTCCAGGTCTTGCATCCATTCCTCCTCCAATTAAGGATTGCTTTGTAGTTGTATGATGAGGTGCTCTAAAAGGTCTCTTATCAATTATTCCTTTAGTCTCATTTATCATACCCAATACACTATAAACTTTACTTACTTCTATCATTTCTTCTATACTTATATCTGGTAAAATTGTCCTTACTCTTTTTGCAATCATAGTTTTTCCTGAGCCTGGAGGTCCAATCATAAACATATTATGATTTCCAGCTGCTGCAATTTCTGCACTTCTCTTTACGAAGTAATTTCCTTTTACATCCTTAAAATCTTCATCATATTTACTTTTTTCTATATTATTAATCTTAGTATATTTATAATCTATATAATTATCATCTTTTTCTAGTTCTTCATTATCTTTTTTTGACTTATCATTCAAAAAAGACATTATCCTTACTTTATCGACTTTTATTTCTTCATTTAAAAAATCTACACATTCTTTTAAACTTTTAATAGGAATTATATCAATTTCATCTACAAATAGACTTTCTTTTATATTCTCAATTGGTATAAAAATACGTTTTATGTTTTGGGTTTTTGCACCCATAATTATAGGCAATATCCCTCTTACTTTTCTTATTTTTCCATCTAATGACAACTCTCCTATAAACATACTTTCTCTTATGTAATTTTCATCCTTTTTTATTAACTCTCTTAAAAGACCTATACTTATAGATAAGTCTAAAAAAGCTCCTTCTTTTTTTATATCTGCTGGCGATAAATTTACAACTATTCTAGTGCTTGGAAATTTATATCCACTATTAAGAATTGCTGACTTTACTCTCTCTCTTGCTTCTTTAATTTCTTTGCTTGGAAGACCAACAATATTAAAACTAGGTATTCCATTGCTTATATCTACTTCAACCTTTATCAAAAAGCTGTCTATTCCCACTAAGTTGCTTGAATTAATAATACTTAACATATTTAATCCTTTCCAAAAACTTTATCTTTTTTAAAAAGCATTCATTATGTGATTTATTCTTTTTTCTAATAAATATACCTCTATAATATCAAATCTTATAGGAGTATTATTTAAGTTATTTTTTATAATATAGTATTTTGCGACATCAATTATCTTTTTTCTTTTTTTAAAACCTACAGATTCGCAAGGGTAGCCATACTTTATGTTAGACCTTGATTTCACCTCCACAAATATAACTTCATCTCCTATATTTGCTATTATATCTACCTCCCCTATCTTTAATCTATAATTTTTTTCTAGTATCTTTGCACCTTTTGATAGCAGATAATTAACTGCTATTTCTTCTCCAAAATCACCTTTTTCTTTATTATTCATTATCTACTCCAATATATTAAATTTTTACTTTTAAATTATCGTCAGTATACAATTTAACTATTCATTTTTTTGAAATTGATTTTATTTCCATTAATATTAATAAATACTTCTATTGACTTTATTCTTTTATGATATTATGCTAGTTTTCATGAGGAAAGTTTATTTTTATGGAGGAATGTCTTTAATGAACAGAAAAAAATTATTTATTTTTATACGATATTTATCTCTATTTATATTACTTGTAAACTATTTGAATAATGCTGAAAATACATTGTATCCAGTTATAACAATGATTATATTATTTCTAATAATAAATAATCAAGTTAGATTTTTTTCTTTATCAAATGAGAATAAATTTATACTTATTTCTTATTTTTTAGAGCTTATTTTAATTTTTATATTGTATAATTATACAAAAACTTTTAATTCACTATACTTTGTCCCTTTAATTTTGGATACCTCATTTTTAATAAAGGAAAAATATAAATACATATTATTCTCTTTAGTTATAATATCCTCTTTTATCATTGGTTTAGATAAAAATGTATATTTAGCACTAGAATCAAGTTCTATATTACTAATTATAACTATACTTTCTATGTATCTAGAAAGTGAGAATTTATCTAAATTATACAATCAAAGTCTTTATGATAAACTCAGAGTTTCTAAAGACGAATTAAAAAAAGCTAATGCTGATTTAGAGATTTATGCAAGTTCTATAGAAGAATTAACAATTTTGAAAGAAAGAAACCGTATATCGAGGGAAATACATGATAGTGTTGGACATTCTCTTTCTACAACGATAATTCAATTAAATGCTATAGAAAAGCTCTTAAAAGACAAACCTCTCATTTCTGATTCAGTTCATGAACTTAGAGAATTTGTAACTGAAAGTTTTCAAGATGTAAGAAGAGCTATATCTGAACTAAAACCTGTTGAATATGAAAATTATCAAAATTTACTTAAAATCAAAGAACTGGTTAAAAGCTTTATTAAGCTTACAAATATCAACGTTAGATTAACTATATCAAAAAATACTTGGAACCTATCTAGAAATCAATCTATCGCTTTATATAGACTTGTTCAGGAATCGCTTTCTAACGCATCAAGGCATGGAAAAGCAACTGAAATTAGAATTTTTATAACATTTAATCCTTCAAATCTTATAATTACTATCAGTGATAATGGTATAGGATGTAACAATATAAAAAAGGGAAATGGACTTAACAGTATTAGCGAAAGAATATATGAATTAAATGGAAAAGTTGAATTCGATAATTCTAATACTGGATTCACAATTAGAGCATCTTTTCCTAAATTTTCAGGAGGTGATTTTTTTGAATAAAATCAAAGTTCTTATAGTAGATGATGAAAAATTGATTAGAAAAGGTCTTAAGATTATTTTATCATCTTATGACGATTTAGAAATTGTAGGAGATGCTTCCAACGGATATGAAGCGTTAGAATTTTGTAAAACAAATGATGTAGACATAGTTCTTATGGATATTCGGATGAAGGTTTGTGATGGAGTTCTAGGAACAAGGCTTATAAAAGAATATGATAGTTCTATAGCATTATTAATTTTGACAACCTTTAATGATGATGAGTACATAAAAGATGCTATGAAGTTTGGTGCTTCAGGATATCTTTTAAAGGATAGTTCAGATGAAGTATTACATGAAGGGATTCGTTCCTCGTTTTTTGGCAATATTGTACTTGATAAAAGTGTAGCTAAAAAAATTATGTCCCCTGAAAAAACTATAGAACAAGAACATATTTCTGATATGTATAATTTAACAGAAAAAGAAATATCCATAATTAGATTAATTGCAAATGGACTTAACAACAAAGAAATCAGCCAAGAATTATTCTTATCTGAAGGTACAATAAAGAATAATATCACTAATATCTTAGGGAAACTAGAGCTTCGTGATAGGACTCAACTAGTTATATTTGCCTTCAAAAATAAAATTGTAATATAAATATATAGGTAAGAAATCCATACCCTAAAAAATTTCTTACTCACAAGCTCATTTATAATAAATAAAAATATAAAGTGACTTAAGTCACTTTTTTTAGTGACTTATAGTAATAGAATTATGATTCATAATTCTTTATTATAGTATTATAGATTTTTAACTTATACAAAATTATTTTGGGAGGGATTATTATGGATATAGTCAGAGTAAATAATATAACAAAAAGATTTAATGATAAATTAGCACTTGATAATATCAGCTTTTCTGTTAAAGAAGGAGAGATATTTGGACTTATTGGACCAAATGGGGCTGGTAAATCTACACTTATAAATATAATTACAAATCTTATGTTACCAAATAGTGGCAACATTCAAATCAATGGTTTAGATTTGTCAAAAGATTATATAAAAGCAAAGTCTATAATAGGATTAGTTCCACAAGAATTAGCACTTATAGAAACACTTACTCCTTTTGATAACTTAGAGTACTTTGGGGCTTACTATGGATTAAAGGGAAAATTGCTTCAAGAGAGAATAACTGAAGCCTTAGAAGTCACAGGACTTACTGATGTTAAAAAGAAAAAAGTTAAAAAATTATCTGGTGGTATGCAAAGGAGATTGAACATTGGAATAGCACTTTTAAATCATCCTAAAATATTAATATTGGATGAACCAACTGTAGGTGTTGACCCTCAATCAAGAAATCATATTTTCAATTTTATAAAAAATATATCTGAAAAGCAAAAAACCACAGTAATATATACTTCTCATTACATGGAAGAAGTTGAGCATCTTTGTTCTAAGATTTTTATTATGGATGAAGGTAAGGAGATTGCTTTTGGAGATAATGATTATTTAAAATCATTAGTATCTACAAATACAAAATTAATTATGGAAATAAAAAATATAAATGCTCAACTTATATTTGATTTAAAAAATACTAAAGGTGTTATATCTATCTTAGAAAATAATTCATTATTAGAATTAGATATAGACAAAAAATTACAACTTACAGATGTGTTATCTGTTGTTGACAAAAATAATTCAAAAATAACACGAATATCTTATGAAGAACCTAGTCTAGAAGACGTGTTTTTGAATCTAACAGGGAAAAATTTAAGGGATTAATGGAGGTGATTTCATGAAATTATACATTAGTGTAAAAACTATGCTAAAAGGTTTAAAAAGCTCCTTTATACTTAATTTAATATATTTCTTAGCTTTACCTCTAGTTTTAGCTGGATTTCTTGGTATGGTGACAGAAAGTATGTTTCAAAATCCTATAAAAACAGATTTGACATCAATTGTTATATATGACAAAGATAATACAAAGCTATCAAATAATTTGACAGGATACTTAAAAAATGATTTATCTTCTATATTAACAGTTCAAAAAGATGATTCTAAGGCAGATTTAAAACTTACTATACCTAAAGGATATGAGAATAATTTATTAAATGAAAAATCAAATAATATAAGTATAGAAAAACTTAAAGCTAATGATTATATTCCAATATTACTTCAAGATATATTAGATACTTATCATGAAAAATTATATTTGAATAATTCTCAAAAATTAAGTTCAGAAGATTTCTCAAAATTATTTAATAAGAATTCTATTGATACCTCTATAATAAAAAATAATGTTAAACAAAACTCTTATGAGTACTTTGCTTTAGTTTCCCTTGGATTCTTCGCAATAATTTTTATAATGAATAACATTTTATCAAATTATGTAAGTGAATCAAAAGGACTTTCAAAAAGACTCTACTCTATGCCTGTAACTAGAGTACAATTTTTAATTTATGATTTTGTAGGTTTATGGATTTACTCATTTATATTTTTATCATTATACGTTTTATTTTTTAGAACACTCGGTGTAACATTCAAAGGTAACTTTGTTATATTAGCTTTACTTTGTGCTTTAGCTTCTTATTTTATGACTTCAATATCTACTTTTATAACTACCTTTTTTAGCAAGAAATATGGTACAGTTATAGTTTATGCATTACTCTTCTTACAAACAGTTTTTGGAGGTATTTTCAGCATGGTAAATGATGTATTTACTAAGTTTACAAGTTTATCTCCTACTTATTTAATAGGAACATTGTTCAGTAATTATGAGACGTTTAAAACTATAGATTCAATAGAAAGTTTAATTTTTACATGCCTAATTGCATCTACAGTATTGATTGCACTTTCTATTATAAAAGAAAAATATAAATGGAGGGAGGTTTAATAATGATTAGGTTGACTATTGCAAACATAAAAAGATATATAAAAAATCATGCTCTTTTAGTTAATATGGTTTTATTTCCTGTTATATTAATGTTTTATCTTAACTTTTTTACTGGCAACTCAGAAAATCAATCAATGTACTTTTCTCCAGTAGCAATTGTATCCAATTCTTCTGGAAAATACGAACATAAGTTAATAGATAATTCTAAATTAAAAGAAAACTCATTTGGATTAAACGAACAAGACAAGGCTATGAATCTATTAAAAAACAATAAAGTTTCTGCTGTCTTCATTTTAGATAAAAACTTTTCAAGCAATATAGATAACTTAAAACGACCTATGGTTAAATGCTTTAAAACTGAAAATGGTGGAGGTAGTCTTTGGGCAGAATCACAAATAGAATCTTTTATTACTAATTCATTAAAATTAAAAATAGATAGAAATATAGATGATAAATTGACCAAGACAAATATAATTGATAACAGTTCAGGTAAGAATAAAAATTCATTTTTAATAGTTTTCTTGATATGTTATTTTATGTACATTAATGCAGCGCATCTAGCTTCTGATTTATTTTCATTAAAAAAATCTAATACCTTAAAAAGACTTGTTTCTACAAAACATAATGATATAAAAATAATTTTCAGCATATTTTTAGGATTATTTTTTACTCAAGCAATTGTATACACCTTAACTTTAGTATGTTTCACATCTATAAGTAATTTTAAATTGACTCTAAGTACATTGATGATTGTACTTGCAAATAGTTTTGTTGCTACTGGATTTGTATTTTGGATAGCTAGGGTGTTTAAAAACGAAGGTTCTATAAGTCTTATGTCTACGTTTTATTCTTTAATAGGTTTAGCTATATCCATATCTAGTATGATACCATCACTTAATAAATTATCCTTTATGGCTAATCTTTCAAAGCTTACACCATTTTATTGGACTATAGATGCTATTAATAATAATGGTAATATATTAATAAATATAATTGTTTTAATTCTTATTGGAATGGTATTTATAACAGCTGGAAGTCTTAACTTAAGAGATTTTGCTAGAAATTAATAATTATTAAATCTAGTTAGTATGTTATTTTATACAGTACTAACTAGATATTTTAATATATTAAATCCTCTTATCTTATATTTTTATATCCAATTATATATATCTATTATTCTAAACTTTTTATTATATATTAACTCATTTGACTTGTCAAGTATTTCATGATATAATATTAATTATTAGATAATTAAAGCATTGTACCCAAATTGCAATATCTAAAATTCAGTTTGGAGGTATAACCATATGTATAAAATCGGTGAAAGTGTAATGTATCCAAAAGAAGGAGCCTGTTATATAAGTGGTCTTGTAACAAAGGATGTAAATCATCATATACAAAAATACTATGAATTGACTGTTATTTACAATAGTAATCTTAAAATTTCGATTCCAGTTTTAAATGCTGATAAGATTGGCGTACGTCCAGTTATGGATGAAAATGAAGTTGACAACTTTATCCAATCCATTGATAAAGCGGATTGTTTATGGGTTCTTGATAGAAAAAAACGACTTAAACTATACCAGGATAAATTTCATTCAGGAGATGTTTTCGAGATTGTGAAATTAATTAAGATGCTTATGATACAAGATAATTCAAAACAACTATGTAGCACAGATAAGGACTTTCTAAATAAGGCTCAAAGATTTGCTTTGTCAGAATTGGCTGCAGCACAATGCAAATCCTACACAATTGTATTAGAAGAAATGAAAAACCATATACTAAATTCAAAAAATAACAATTAAACTAGTTTAATTGTTTAACTATTCATATGATTACTATACTCTTCTTCAAACCTTTCAATCTAAAATTAATAAAGATAGATTAATTAGATAGACATCTTTATTTTAATAAAAAAGTCTAGGGGTAAATCATATTCTTGATTTTCCTCTAGACTTAGTAATAAAACTTACTCTTGCTCAAGTTCTTTTTTCTCTTCTAATAAAACACTTAACTCATTTGCTTCTAAAATTTGTGCCTCTGCAATATCAAGTAACTCTTGTTGCCATTCCACACATTTATCTTTGTAATCAAAAGGTAGCGTTCTGTCAACTATGTACTTATCAATACAGTCCTCCGCACTTTTAATTATTTCTTTTCTTTCATCAATAAATTTTTCTAATTCTACTAAGGCTTCTTCATAAGCTTTTCTACTCATATAAATTCCCCCTTTGTACAATTATTCTACATTAAAATGATTTTTCCTCTTTTTTGTATAAAATTTTATTTGTATATAACTTTTCCATCAATATCTTTTATAGTTTGACATCCAGTTAATATCATAGAACTACTTAGTTCTGATTGAAGCTTATTTACGTAAGTTTCTACACCATCAGTTGCTCCACCAAATGAAGCAGTCACAAAAGGTCTTCCTATTAATACCGCATCTGCCCCTAGTCCTATCATCTTTAATACATCTAATCCTGTTCTAACTCCACCATCTGCAAGTATTGTAACTTTGCCTTTAACAGCATCAGCAATTCTTGGTAAAACTTCACATGCTCCTGGTGTACAATCTAGTACTCTTCCTCCATGATTTGATACAACTATGGCATCTACACCTGCTTCAACTGCCATTAATGCATCTTCAACAGTCATTATTCCTTTTAATATAAATGGTAGTTTAGTAGAGTTCACCAACTCTTTTATTTGTTCAACATTTTTAGGAAGTACTGGCTTTCCATGTAGTGATAAAGTCACTAGACCACAAGCATCTATATCAACTCCAACTGCAAATGCCCCAGCTTCTTCAGCTAGTCTTATCTTTTTTATAATATTTTCATTATCCCAAGGTTTAATAAATACAATTCCAGCTCCATTATACTTTTTAACTACATCTAAATTTTCCATTAAAAAAGCATCTACTGCTGTATCTCCAACCATTGCATAAATACCACTATTAGCACATCCTGCAACTACTGGTTCTATGTAATCTCTTTCATTAATTTTTCCACCCATATTTAAAGTAGTTCCTGTTACTGGAGCTGCAAATATAGGCGCACTCATTTTTTTCCCAAACATTTCTATAGATGTATCAGGATTTGAGACATTATGTATTACTCTCATATTTACTTTTACTTTTTCTAAGCTCTTACTATTTTCTATAAAAGAAGAACCACTGCCTTTACCTCCCATACCAGGAACTTCCCCTGCACAAACAACTCCATTACAAACCTTACAAACTTTACAACTTCCATTTAAATTTTCTCTAGCATTTTTTAATAATTCATTATACTCCATCTTTAATCCCCCCATTTATTATAGTAATTTATATCATATACATTATATCATATTGTATTTACAGTATATTTTTCAAAAAACTTTTCCTATGTATAGGAGTTATTCCGTGTTTTTCAATGGCTTCATAATGTTCTTTAGTCCCATACCCTTTATGAGATTTAAAACCATATTCTGGATAGACCCTATCATATTGATACATTATACTATCTCTAGTAACCTTAGCCAATATACTTGCTGCTGCTATTGATATAGATTTTGAATCTCCTTTTACAATTGGATTTTGAGCTATATCAATCCCTGGTATTGTCGCTGCATCAACCAATAGATAATCAGGTGCTTGTTTTAAACAATTTATAGCTTTTTTCATTGCCATATATGTAGCATTCAATATATTAAATTCGTCTATTTCTTCATTATTTACTATACCTACTCCATAGTCTAATGCTTCTCTTTTTATTACTTCAAAAAGTTCATCTCTTTTTGCTTCACTTAGTTTTTTAGAATCATTTACGCCTTCTATTTTTGTGTTTTTTTTAAATACTACTACAGAAGCTACAACAGGTCCAGCAAGAGGTCCTCTTCCCGCTTCATCAATTCCTCCAATATATAAATAACCTTTATTGTAACCTTCATTTTCAAATATATTTATAGTTTCTAATCTTTCTTCTTCTTTTCTAATATTGTCTAATTTTTTAGCTAGTTTTACAGCTAAGCTTTGAACAGATTTTCTGTCATCGACTCTCAATAGTTCTATATATTGCATATATTTTTCTACTTCTAAGGTCTCAATTATTTCTTTAATCTCCCTCACGCTTTTATTCTGCATACAATTACCTCATCTTTCATTTGTAAAAATATAAGTTTTTAAATCTATTAAAATTTTGCTAACACAAAGTTTAATTGCACCCACTATATCCACATTTTAAGCATATACTACAACCACCTGTATGTGCAATTCCTTCACTTCCACACTCAGGACACACAAATTTTTCATCTTCTTCAAAATTTTTATTTATTATTTCTTTGGCTTTTTCCTCTTTATTATCTTTTTCTTTTTTATTATTTTTATAACATTCTTTTTTATTATTTTTATAACATTCTTTTTTATTATCTTCTTTTTTATTATTTTCTTTATTATTTTCTTCCTTTTTTTCATTTATTAAAATTCCACTCCTTTTACATCCATCTCTAAATATTGTTACTCCTTTAAGACCAGCCTCCCATGCCTTAATATATATATTGAAAACATCTTCAACTGTAGTTTCAAAAGGTATATTTATTGTAGATGATATAGAAGCATCAATATACTTTTGCCAAACTTTTTGCATGTTTATTCTTTCTTCATATCCTATATTCATAGCAGTAACAAAAAAATCTGGCAAACATTCTTCATCCGTAATCCCCTTCTTATCCATATACTCTTTAACAATTGGAGTATATACTTTATAATATACATCTTCATCATGCAAGCTTTCAGTTTTTCTTATATATGAAAGGTTAAATATAGGTTCTATTCCACCACTAATTCCTATCATTGTAGATATAGAGCCTGTAGGGGGTATAGTTAAAAGCTGTGAATTTCTAAGCCCATACTTTTTAACCATTTCCTTAGTATCTTCATTTAAATTTTCTATAAAAAACTTAGATTTAGAAATATTTTCATATTTATACTCACTAAATGTTCCATATTCTTTAGCAATTAATGCTGATTGCTTTACAGCTTCATTTAGCATAGTCTTACCAATTAAATCACATAATTCTAAAGATTCATCAGAGCCATATCTTATTCCCATCTTTATAAGCATATCAGCTATACCCATTACACCTAAACCTATCTGTCTATATTTATGTACACTATCTCTTTGCTCCTGTAACGGGTGTAAGTTTAATCCTTCATCTAAGACATCATTTAAAGCTACTACAGCTTCTCTAACGCAAGATTTTAATTTATTAATATCAAACGTAGCATGTTCACCAAATGGTTGTATTATAAACTCTGACAAGTTTATTGAGCCAAGTAGACAACTTCCTCCACTTGGAAGTGGCTCTTCTGCACAAGGATTTACTCCTGAAAAGCAAAAGTTTTTATCTTCACTCATAAAATTATATGTTCTTATTTTATCCCAGAACAATATACCTGGTTCTGCATAATCCCAGTTATTCTTCACAAATTTATTAAACAACTCATACGCGTTTACTATCTTGACTATTTTTTCTCCAGTAGTTTCAACTTCAAAAGTACAATTATATAACTTTTTTTCCTTTACAGCTTGCATAAATTCATCTGTTACTCTTACAGAAATATTTGCTTTAGTAACCTTCTCCAAATCTGTTTTTATATCTATAAACTCTTCTATCTCTGGATGATTTACGTCCATAGAAATCATAAGAGCTCCTCTTCTCCCCCTTTGACCAATCAAACCAGTTGTCATACTGTAAAGTTCCATAAAAGAGACTGCTCCAGTCGTATGTTTTGCGGCATTGTTCACTTTGGCTCCTTTTGGTCTTAACTTTGAAATATCAATTCCAACTCCTCCACCATAACTAAATGTTCTAGCAAGTTTTTTTGCAGTATCAAAAATGTCTTCTATGCTATCTTTCGGTGGTTCTATTACATAGCAATTGGAATATGTTATTTTTTTTCCTTCTTTTTGTAATCCTCTATTTGCCAAAATTCTTCCAGCAAATAGAAATCTTTTTTGTCTTATTAGTTTTGATATTCTTGAACTATTATTTGAAATTCTCTTTATCCATTCATCAAAACTCTCACCATTGTGTCTATACTTGTTCTTCCATATTGATTTTTGTAATTCATCAAAGTCCCAAGCTTTATTTCTTATTTCAGAACGTCTTTCTCTATATAATATGTAGTGTTTTGCTATATCTTTTCTATTTGATTCCATAAGCAATACTTCAACTATATCTTGTATTTCTTCAACAGATAAGCATTTTTCCATAGAACTATAGTCATTAGCTATTTTTCTTGATATATCATATGCTAAATCTCTATCCACTCCACCTTCACTGTTTATACTAGCTTTATAGACAGCATCTTCAATCTTACTTTTACTAAAAAGTTCTTTCGTACCATCTCTTTTTATTATGTACTTCATCTTTAGACCTCCAATAAATTAGTATTAAATTAATACACATATTAACTATAACTCTAAACAAACTTTTTTATATACTTGTATATTTTCATATTAATTATCTAACATAATATATATTATACTATTTTATATTCAATATAACACTCCTTATAGTTTTCTCAACTTTTAAAATATGTTTATAAAAAACTCAAAAAAATATAAAAAAGTATATAAAAGTCCAATTATACTTTTATATACTTTATTTTTTTATATTTTTTTTATTTTAACTTTGATTAATTAATAAGTGATTAAACGATAAATTCTTTATTTTTTCTTTACAAATATATATTAATATTTTTATATTAATATTAAACATTCATAGTATGTATAATTTTATTTATAATTCTAAATAAATCTTTTTTATTTTACACACTATATAAATCATACTGCTCCAAAATAAATTTTATAATTTGATAAATAAGACTAATAATATTTTTTAATCTACAATAATTAATATACTTTCAAATATAAAAAGGAATTGCCTATATAATTTAAAGACAATTCCATAATTATCAATTAGTTTTTATTATTATGCAGTTTTACTGCTTTTAGATGGAATAAAGATTCCTATTATTCCCGCTATTACAACTGGAACTATCCAGTTAAATCCTAATGAAGCAAATGGTAAAATATCAATTAGAGGAATATTTACACCAAAGCTCTTTACAACTGTTAATACACTTACTAATAACGCCATATATGTAGCACATTTGAACACATTGTCATTTTTAATTTTATCACTAAATAAAGCTAGTATAACTAGAGTTATAGTTGCTGGATATACCATACTTAATATAGGAGAAGAGAATTTTACTATTGTACTTACTCCAAAGTTTGATATGATTGCACTAAACACACAAACTACTATAACTATATGCTCATACTTTAATTTTCCATCTGTAAGTGTTGAGAAATATTGACCTGCTGCTGAAGAAAGTCCTATAGCTGTTGTTAAACATGCTAATGTAACTATAATAGCTAATAAGATTTTACCTGTAGTTCCAAGTAAAGCTGCTGTTATTGCAACTATTAAAGCTGTTTGTTGAACATCTTGTCCATATTGTTGAGATACAGTTGCTCCAAGATAACATAATCCACCATAAACTAGTGCCATACCTATTACTGCAATAACACCTGCACTTACTGTGGCTTTCATCTTTTCTTTCTCACCTGTATACCCTTTAGCTATTACTGACATGATTATAATTGATGCAAATACACTAGCTGCTAATGCATCCATTGTTTGATAACCTTGAGTTATACCTTCTGCAAATACATTTTGTATTAAAGAACTGTCTCTTATTTCTCCTAATGGAGATATGATACCCTTAACTATTAATACTGCTAAAGCTATAAGTAAAGCTGGAGTTAAGATTGACCCAACTATATCTACAACTTTTGATGGTCTTATTGTTAAAACCAATACTAGAGCAAAAAATACTACAGAGAATATTACTGGACTTATTCCAGAACCTATTGTAGGTAATATACCCATTTCATAAGTTGTTGCTGCTGTTCTAGGTATTGCTAAAAGTGGCCCTATACAGATTACCATTGCACATCCTATTGCAATACTTAATCCTTTGCCTGCTCTTGAGAACATCTTTGATGTGTCTCCATTGAACTTAGTTGCTGCTATAACTGCCAATAATGCCAAACCACCATCTGCAAAAAGGAATCCTATGAAAGCTACTAGCCAACTACTTCCAGATAAAACTCCTAGATATGGAGGGAATATTAAGTTCCCAGCACCAAAAAACATTGCAAATAGTGCAAATCCAATTACAATTACATCTTTAAAATTGATTTGTTTCTCACCCATTTAAAGCACCCCCATCTGAATTTTACTACCTTTTACTAAGAAATAAGTCCAATCTCTTCTTAAATGAAAACCTTTTGACGAGATTTTATTTAATTATACATTTTTGACTTAAATTTGTCAATTATATTTCATAATTTATAAAATCTTCACAATATTTAATACAACTTTTTTAATTAAACAAAACCAACCTGTATACTTTAAACATAGTTGTTTTTTTATTTTTTTTCTAATTTTTCTTGACAAAATTAACTATTCTGAATAATAGAAATATTAAGATTTTTTAATTATTCGATTTATTGCCAAGTTGTATTGCTTTATACTATGTATTGTATATATCAACCTCCTTTTTACATACATATAATCCTTTTAATTCAATTTAAATTTTAAATATTTTGTGTTTATTATATAGTCTGAAAAAAAAGCAGTCAATATCATTTTTAATTTTTTAAATTTTCAAAATTATGATTCTCGAAAAATCGTTTTCCTTTTATCAGAACTCCTATTTACGTTAGTTCTTGTAGTATTTTGTATTTATTTTGCTAAATTGACTATTAATTTTATTTAATTATTATTCTACTTTTATAGATTTATCACTTGTTTTTTAGTCTAGAAATCGTTTTTTCTGAAAATTCCTTATTATGATTTATTAGCTTATTTTTCTTCATAGCAATTATTTTCTAACTTCCAACTTACTTAAACTTTGCAGTTGCTAGTATTCATGTTTATGTACTCATATATCATAATTAACTAAAAATTCTTAATATATACCTGTGAGAAAATAATTTAGTCGTTTACTCAATTCATTTGCATAGTTATATGTCTTAAATTTTGTTTTATTATTTTATTATTGTCATAATTTTATTTATATTATATTTTTGTAAAAATCATCTAATACATATACTTAAAATTATAAAATTACTATAAAATTATTTTTTTAATCTCTATTATTGTTAAAAAATAAACCATCTATCTTTTTTATATTTTCTTATATTTTTTCTATATTAAATACAAATAACTAATTATAGAATCCAAAAATAAAAGGAGTTATTTATACAAATAACTCCTTTTATTACAGATAACTCATTTATTTACAGTTGATTATATTTTAATTAAATAAAACTTAATTTGTTCCAAGTGTATTAGATTGGCTCTTTGATGGTATAAAATTACCAATTATTCCAGCTATTATAACTGGAACCACCCAGTTAAATCCTAATGAATGAAGAGGTAAAGATTTTACTACTGGAACATTTACTCCATAACTAGATATAACTGTTAATATACTTATAAGTAATGACATATATACTGCTCCTTTGTACACATTATCATTCTTAATTTTTTCATTGAAGAAAGCTAAAATTATTAAAACAATTGATGGTGGATAAACTATACTTAGTATAGGAGATGCTATCTTTATAATAGTTCCAACACCAAAAGATGCTACTACTGCACTGAATACAGACACAGCTAATACTATTTTTTCATAACTTAACTTTCCTTTTGTAAGTCTAGAGAAATATTGACCTGTGGCAGATGTAAGACCTATAGATGTAGTTAAACATGCTAGTGATACTACTACTGCTAAAATCGCTTTCCCGATATTTCCAAGTAAACCTTCAGTTATATTTACTATTACTTGTGATTGTACTGCATCTGTTCCATACATTGTGGATACAGTTGCTCCAAGGAAACATAAGCCTCCATAAACTAGAGCCAATCCTCCACAAGCAAGAACGCCAGCTTTACCAATCATTTTTAACTTATCACTAATAGTAGAATATCCTTTTTCATTTAAAGATACTATTAGTACTGACGCAAGTGCTATTGCTGCAAAGGCATCCATTGTCTGATATCCTTGACCAATACCTTCTGCAAATACATTAGGTATCATAGGTTTATCTATTATCTCTCCAAGTGGCGATACAACACCTTTTATAATTATAAATGCTAAAGCTATTAGAAGAGCTGGAGTTAAAAACTGTCCAACTATATCTACGACCTTAGAAGGTCTTATTGTCAATACATATGAAATCGCAAAAAAAAGTATACAGAATAATAACACTGGAATTGAAGTTCCAAATAAAGGCATTATACCCATTTCATAAGTTGTTGCACCTGTTCTTGGTATAGCTAGGAATGGTCCTATACATAAAATATCTGCACAACCTATAAGAATTCCTAGTTTCATACCACATCTTTTAAACATTTCAACTACATTTCCATCGAATTTAGCTGTAGCCATTACTGCTAGAAGTGCCAAACCAGCATCAGCAAATGTAAATCCTAAGAAGGCAATTAACCACTCTGGACCTGTAATTATTCCTAAGTACGGTGGAAATATTAAGTTACCTGCTCCAAAAAACATTGCAAATAACGCAAATCCAAATACTATAATATCCTTGGTCTTACCCATTATAAAATCCCCCTTTTTAACCTTATTAAATTAATAAAATACTTCAACTGTTTACACTTGTATAAATAAATTAAATAAAACAATAGAACTTATTATTAAATTAATAAAATTAAATTTTTAATATATTGTATTGATTTGTGCTTATTATATATTATACGAAACAAGCAAGTCAATATACCAAAAGTTTAAATAATCCTACTCATTTTAATTTTCAAAATATTAGGTATATTTGTCTTAAATTAATATTTTTAAAATTTTTCTAATCTAATTTATACTTTTACATGACAATATTTGTCCATATTTCAAAAAAATAAAAAAAACCTTTATAAAAAGGTTTTTTTAAATTTATAATATTAAATTTTTAATTTTATTTTAAAATCTATCTTTTAACATTTTCTGGTACTTCTAAAGTTATATTTCCTATTTTTCCATCTCTAAATTCATTTAAAACAGTTGTGGCTATACGTGTATAATCTAACTCTTTTTTCCCTGTTATAAAACCCCTTTTATGACCAATCATATCCATAGTTTCAATTGGAGTTTCTCCTAGATAATCCAACTTATATCTAGCTTTCAACTTCTCAGGTTCTATTTTCATAAGTTTTTCTATAAGTCTTAAAGCCAAAGTCTCAGTATCTAAAATCTCATCCTTTATAGCTCTACTAAATGCTAAATTTAATGCAACTTCTTGGTCTTCAAACTTAGGCCAAAGTATTCCAGGTGTATCTAAAAGTTCAAGATTTCCCTTTAATCTAACCCATTGCTTCCCTTTCGTTACTCCTGGCTTATCTCCAGTTTGAGTGCTTTTTCTACCTGTTAACTTATTTATAAGAGATGATTTACCAACATTTGGAACGCCAACTATCATTATTCGTATAGCTCTTTCTTTTCTACCTTTATCTTTCAAAGAGCTCATTTTTTCTCTAGTTACATTCTTACATTCTTCAATTATCTTATTTATACCAATCCCTTTTATTGTATCTACAGGTATAGCTTTTATATTAATTTTTTTATAGTACTCAATCCATTGATTTAATTTATCTCTATCTGCCATATCACTTTTATTAAGTACGACAACTCTTGGTTTATCTCCTACAAGCCTATCTATATCTGGATTTTTACTACTAAATGGTATCCTAGCATCCAAAAGTTCAACCACTACATCAATCAATTTTAAGTTGTTTTTTACCAACTCCTTAGTTTTTTTCATATGACCCGGATACCAGTTTATATGTAGATTGTCATCCATAAGATACTCTTCATATTCATTTGACACATGCATCACTCCTTATTAAATATTATATTATTATATCCTAATTCCACTTAAAAAATATATCTTTACAAACTAATAATATTGTCACCTTTTTAACACCATACTTTACATAATATTGTTCTCTTATTTTTAATATCATTACAAAATATAATACAGTATTTACCAATTTTATTTTTCATTTTAAAAAACATAAATTCATTAGTAAATAATGTATATTTTCAACAAATAGTTCTATTTATTTCTAATATAATCGTCTGCTGTAATTTTCATTAAAATAGAAAGAGGACTGATAAATCAGCCCCCCATTTATAAGTAAAGTTTTTAATTATTTATTTCTAGCTTCTTTTATCTTAGCAGCTTTACCTACTCTACCTCTTAAGTAGTTTAGTTTAGCTCTTCTTACTTTACCTTTTCTAGTAACTTCTATTTTTTCTATTTTTGGAGAGTGAACTGGGAAAGTTCTTTCTACACCAACATTGAAAGACATTTTTCTAACTGTGAAAGTCTCTCTTGCTCCTCCACCTTGTCTTTTTAATACTACACCTTCGAATACTTGTATTCTTTCTCTTTTTCCTTCTATAATTCTAACGTGTACTCTAACTGTGTCCCCAGGTCCAAAATTAGGAACTTCATTTTTTAATTGTTCTTGCTCAATTGCTCTTAGCATTTCATTCATCTTTCTTCCTCCTAAATATCATAGACGTTCTTAACTACCCGACCAGTGTAAACAGAGGAACGCCCGTATTTTCAACATTTTATATTATACTATACTTCAATAGTTATTACAAGCACTTTTATGTTTTTAATTCCATTTATTAGGTACTTTATTGTACACACATATATTAATTTTGTATTATATTTTTATTTTTCTTTAGACTTTTTATATAAATCGAATCGTCTTTCTTTGGTTATTCTTATAGATTCTTCTCTTCTCCATTCATCTATCTTTTTGTGATTACCTGATAAAAGTACCTCTGGTACTTTTAATCCTTCAAAATCTCTAGGTCTAGTGTAATGAGGATATTCCAACAAATTATTTTCAAATGATTCTTCTTCAAATGATTCTTCTTGGTTTAATACACCTGGTATTAATCTTGATATAGAGTCTATCATTATAAGTGCTGGAAGCTCTCCTCCAGTTAATACATAATCTCCAATTGAAATTTCATCAGTAACTATTAAATCAATGATTCTCTCATCTATTCCTTCATAATGACCACATAGCAGTATTATATCTTCTTTGACAGACATCTGCTTTACTATAGACTGATTATATACCTTACCTTTTGGAGTTAGATAAATCACGCTTGGATTATCTATATTGTGAGTTGTTATTATATGCGTATACGTGTCATATATAGGTTGAGGAGTCATTACCATACCAGCCCCTCCTCCAAACGGATAATCATCTACTTTTTTATGTTTATTATTAGAAAAATTCCTTATATTATATATATGAACTTCAATTATACCTTTTTCAACTGCTCTTTTCATTATACTTTCATCCATATATGAATTAAATATTTCTGGAAAAAGTGTCATTATATGAAATCTCATATTACCACCTAATCTATCATTCCCTTAATAGGGTCTATAATCATTTTTCTTTCATCAATGTTTATTGTAGGTACAAATTTTTTTACAGCTGGTATCATAAATTCTTTATCTTCCTCACCTTTCACTACGTAAACATCATTTGCTGAATATTGAAGAACATCTTCTAGCACTCCTACATATTTTCCATCTACAGTTAAAACTTCCATTCCAATCATATCTGCTATAAAAAATTCTCCTTCTTCAAGCTCTCTGCTATCTTCTCTAGACACGTACATAAATTTATTTTTTAACTTTTCTGCTTTCTCTATGCTATCTATCCCTTTTATTTTCATTATAACCATAGAACCTTTGTATCTTACTTTCTCAACAGTCCATTTATTATTTAAATCTTTTCCTAGATAGAAGTCTTTTAATTCATCGAATCTCTCTATATCATCAGTAAGTGGATAAACTCTTACCTCACCTTTTAGACCTTGTGTATTTACTATTTGACCTACCTTAAAATGAGTTAATTTTTCTTTCATGTTATCACCTTCTTAAAAAATTTAATCTTATGTGGTCATATCATCATAAAATCTTAAACGACATATAATTATATAAAAAGGACTAGGTATTATACCTAATCCTCCTATTTACACTATCTCAAGAGAAACTTTTATATTTTCTCTATTTGCAACAGATCTTACGACAGTTCTTATAGCTTTAGCTATTCTTCCCTGCTTCCCAATAACCTTACCCATGTCTTCTTGAGCAACTGTAAGTTTTAAAACGATACCGTCATTATCTTCAAATTCCTCAACAATAACTGAATCAGGATTATCAACTAGAGCCTTAGCTATATCTACAACTAGCTCTTTCATATATTTCATCTCCTAAAGTAACCTCAGCAATGAGTACTTACTTAAACTAATTGCCAAGAAAAAATTATTTTGCTTGTTTAGAAGCTTCGAATTTTTCTATTACTCCGTTTTTTACAAGTAATTTCTTAACTACTTCTGTTGGTTGAGCACCAGTAGCTAACCATTTTATAGCTTTTTCATCATTTATTCTTACTTGTTTAGGTTCAGAAATTGGATTATAGTATCCTATTTCTTCTATAAATTTTCCATCTCTTGGAGCTCTTGAATCAGCTACTACTATTCTGTAGAAAGGTTTTTTATTAGCTCCCATTCTTTTTAATCTTATTTTAACTGCCATTACAGTCACCTCCGAATAATTTTTACTTTTTTATATTTTATTTAAAAAAAGGTAAACCGCCTAAGCCGCCCCTTTTCTTCATACTTTTTTGTGAACCAGCAAACATCTTCATCATTTTTTTCATTTCATTAAGTTGTTTTATAAGTCTATTTACATCTTGTACACTAGTTCCACTACCCCTAGCTATTCTTTTCTTTCTAGAAGCATTTAATATTCCTGGGTTTCTTCTCTCATATGTAGTCATTGATTGAATTATGGCTTTAGTTCTCTTCATTTCTTTGCCATTCAAATCTACATCTCCAAGTTGGTCTTTTACATTTCCCATACCAGGTATCATACCAAGTATCTTGTCAAGAGGTCCCATATTTTGTATTTGTTCCATTTGTTGTAAGAAATCCTCAAAATCAAGTTCTTGTTTTTTGATTTTTTGTTCTAATTCCTTAGCTTTCTCTAGGTCTATGTTTTCTTGTGCTTTTTCTATTAAACTTAAGACATCTCCCATACCTAATATTCTCGATGCCATTCTATCTGGGTGGAAAGGTTCTATATCGTCTAGTTTTTCTCCCATACCCATAAATTTTATAGGCTTTTGTGTAACTGCTCTTATTGAAAGTGCAGCACCACCTCTAGTATCTCCATCTAATTTAGTTAATACAACCCCATCAACACCAAGTGCTTCATTGAAGCTTTCAGCAACATTTACAGCATCTTGACCTGTCATAGAATCTACAACTAAAAGTATTTCATGTGGCTTAATTTCTGATTTAATAGATTTTAACTCATCCATAAGTAATTCATCTATATGAAGTCTACCAGCTGTATCTATAATAACTAAATCATTAGCATTTTTAATTGCATGGCTTAAACCTGCTTTTGCAATATTTACTGGATTTTCCTTATCTCCCATATTGAATACAGGTATATCCAATTTTTCTCCAACAACTTGAAGTTGCTTTATAGCTGCTGGTCTATAAATATCACAAGCCACTAATAAAGGTTTTTTACCTTGCTTTTTAAAATATCCTCCAAGTTTACCTGCTGTAGTAGTCTTACCTGCACCTTGCAATCCAACCATCATTAAAATTGTAGGTGGCTTTGAGGAAATCATTACTTTACTTTGTACATCTCCCATTAAACTTGTAAGTTCTTCATTTACAATTTTGATTACATGCTGAGCTGGAGTTAAGCTTTGCATAACTTCTTGTCCAACACATCTCTCTTGAACTTTTTTTATAAAATCTTTAACTACTTTAAAGTTAACATCTGCTTCAAGAAGAGCAAGTTTAACTTCTCTCATAGCATTTTTTACATCTACTTCTGTAAGTTTTCCTTTTGATTTTAACTTACTAAATGCCCCTTGTAGTTTATCAGACAATCCTTCAAATATCATTTTATCATCTCCCTACATACATCTTCTATATTTTCTAGCTTAGGGATTAAATTAGCACAATCTCTATTGTGCAATAAATCTTCTTTAATGTCAATAATTTTATCTTTTATAATCTTAATATTTTTTTCCTGCTCTTGAATCTTTGATACTAAGTGTAACTTCTCTTCATAATCTCTTAGTATTTTTTCTGAACGCTTTAGAGTATCATACACACCTTGCCTTGATACATTCAGATTTTCACTAATTTCACCTAAAGAATAATCTTCTTCATAGTATAGAGCAACTATTTCTTTCTGCTTGTCAGTTAATAATTCTTTATACTGTTCAAATAACAATCCAATTTCGACCATTTTTTCTATATTCATATCTTACACTTCCTAGCAGTATACTGTAAAGGTTATTTACTTTACACTATTGTATTTTATATCATATAAACACTCTTGTCAACCATTATTTTTAAAAGAATACTAGTTACCAAATAATGCATCTGAAAATGATTTTGCATTGAAATCTTGTAGGTCTTCTACTCTTTCTCCAACTCCAATGAGTTTTACAGGTACATCCACTTCTGATTTCACTGCAAGCACCACTCCACCTTTTGCTGTACCATCAAGTTTTGTAAGTACTATACCTGTTATATCTGCAACTTCTTTAAATGTCTTTGCTTGCACAACTGCATTTTGACCTGTTGTAGCATCTACTACAAGAAGTACTTCACGCTTTGCTTCTGGAAATTCTCTATCTACTATTTTAAATACTTTTCCAAGCTCATTCATAAGATTAGCTTTATTGTGTAATCTTCCTGCTGTATCACATATTAATACATCTATTTTTCTAGCCTTTGCTGCTTTTATAGCATCAAATACTACTGCTCCAGGGTCTGCTCCTTCTTGATGCTTTATTATATCTACATTGGTTCTATTTGCCCAGATTTCTAATTGCTCTGTGGCTGCTGCTCTAAATGTATCTGCTGCTGCTAATAAAACTTTTTTGCCATCTTTTTTGTATCTATTTGCTAGTTTACCTATTGTAGTAGTCTTACCAACTCCATTTACACCTACCATTAATATTATACATGGTGCTGGTTCTATATCTAACGTAGAGTTTTCATTTGTAAGAATATCTTCAACTATAGATTTAAGTTCCTCTCTTACTTTTATTGGTTCAGTAATACCTTTTTGCTTTATTTTATCTCTTAGTTTTCCAATTATATCCATAGTTGTATTTACACCAACATCTGCTGTTATTAAAATTTCCTCTAAATCTTCAAGTAATTCTTCGTCTATTTTTGTATATGATTTTAAAACCTCATCTATTCTATCAGTTATTCCTTGCTTTGCCTTTGTCAATCCTTGTTTTAGTCGTTCAAATAAGTTAACTTTCTTTTCTTCTTTATCTTCCACCTCTTCAACTTCTTTATCATAATTTTCTAATTCTTCTGTTATATCCTCATTAGAATCAGCACTTGAAATATCATCTACTTCTAGTTCATCACTAGTTATCTGACCTTCTACTGCTTCATTTTCTCCAGTAATTTCATTGTTAGTTGCTTCTTCATCTTTTTCTTCAATATCTTCTACTTTATCTATCACTTCTTCTTCAAGCCCTGAAAAAATAGTTTCTTCCAAGTTTTCTAGACTATCTGTACTGCCTTCTACTTCTTCTTCTGCATCTTTTTTTTCGATTTCCTTTTCCTTGTCTTTTCCAAAACCAAATAATTTTTTTAACACTGTTTTTCCTCCTATGTCAATCTAAGTTATATAATATCTGTTATTTCCTGAGCTTCTTTTAATTTTAAACTAATAACTTTTGAAATGGCTTTTTCCTGCATTGTAACTCCATAGATATAATCAGCAGCTTCCATAGTTCCTCTCCTATGAGTTACTGATATAAACTGCGTTTCTTTAGATAAATCCTTCAAAAATTCTCCAAATCTAAATATATTTGCATCATCAAGTGGAGCTTCAATCTCATCTAATATACAAAATGGTGTTGGTTTTGTAATCAATATAGCAAATAATATACTTATTGCTGTTAAAGCTTTTTCTCCACCAGACAATAGGTTTAGGTTTTTCATTTTTTTACCTGGTGGTTGAGCTGTTATTAGTATATCACTTTCTAATAAATTTTCTTTATCTAAAATAGTTAATTCTCCACAACCTCCACCAAATAATCTCTTATACACATATTTAAAGTTTTTGCTTATTTCTTCAAATTTAATCTCAAATTCAGACTTCATATTTTCTTCTAATGTATGTATAAGTTTTTCTATCTCTTCCATAGACTCCTCTAAATCTTGTTTTTGTTCACTATAAAAATCGTATCTTTCTTTTATTTCTTCATATTCCTTTATAGAGTCTATATTTATATTTCCAAGACTTCTTATTTCTCTCTTTAGACTTTCTAAGAATTTTCTATCTATATCCAAATCTTCATCTTTAATTTCCAATGCTTGTACTAGAGTCATCTCATATTGCTCAAATAACTTATTTATATATGTGTCTTGACTAGTTTTTAATCTTTCTAATCTTCCACCAACTTTAAATAAACTTTCTTTAAGTTCTATATGTTGTCTATCTATAGTTTTTAATTCTTTATTAATTTCATCAAAACTATTTTTCAAATCATCTTTTGCTATTTTTCTAGTTTCAAGATTTCTATTACTATCTCCTAATTGTTTTGTTAAATTTTCTTTTTCTTTTTCTTCAGTAGCTATAGAATCTTGTAGTTTAACTATTTCTTGTCTTTCATAATTCAATGACTCTTCTAATTGTTTATTCTTTTCTTCTAGTTCACAATTTTCACTAGATATTCTCTTTATATCTCTAACTATACTATTGTAAGCTTCTGTTTTCTTCACTAAGCTTAAGTTTAATTCATCAAATTCAGATTTTTCTTTATCATATAAATCATTATATCTTTTTATTTCATCATTCAATGCATCAATTTTTTCTTTATTTTGATTGTATATATTATTTAACTCTTCCATATCTTTTCTAACATCATCGCTTTTTTCGAGTGTATAACTTAAATTAGAGTTTAAATCATTCTTCTCATTTTCTAATTTAGTAATACTACCTTTTAACGATTCAATTTCAGATTCAATATTCTTTATACTGGTACTTTTTATTATTATACTTTTTTCTAAATCTTTTATTTTACTTTCATGTGAGTTAATTTCATTTTTTATATTTTTTACATCTTTGTCTAGAGATTCTCTTTTTAATTCTAAATGTGAAATCTCATTCTTGATATTATTTATCTTTTCTGTATATTCATTAATGTATCTTTTTCTCGATAGTATATTCCCATTAGTTTTTAGACTTCCTCCAGTCAAAGAACCTCCTGGATTTAAGATTTCACCGTCTAAAGTTACTATTTTAAACCTATGACCAGTTTCTTTTGCAAATTTTATACCTTCATCTATATTATTTATAAGTATTGTTCTTCCAAGTATATTTTCAAGTATATTTCTATACTTTTCATCAAATGTAATTAAATCACTTGCTATTCCTATGAACTTAGTATTCGCTTTTAAGTTTCCTAGACTTATTTTATTTGATTTAATTATATTTAATGGAAGAAATGTTACTCTACCTAAATTATTCTGCTTTAAATAGTTTATTGCAGATTTAGCACTAAACTCATCATCAGTTATTATATTTTGCATATAAGCACCAAGAGCTGCTTCTATAGATTTCTCATATTTTTCAGGTACACTTATAATTTGACCTAATGCTCCATGAACCCCTTTTAAGTTTTTATTTTTTAGTACTTCTTTTACTCCTCTATTAAATCCTTCATAATGATTTTCCATATCTATATAGACATTTAACTTTGAATTATATCCATTTAGATTATATTTACTTTTCTGTATTTCATCTTCTAGTTTATTGTATTCACTAATTGAATCTTGCAAATTAGTTGATAATTCTTTATGTCTATTATTTACATTCTTTAAATTCTCACTTTGCATATTAAACTCTTTATTTATACTATCTAATTCAGATGACTTTATTTCAATACTCCTGTTTAATTCTGCTATTTCTGAGTTTATATTTTCATCTCTGATATTCATATTTTCTTTATTTGCATTTAAAGTGGACAACTTATTACTAAACTCTTGTTTTTTATTTAATATATCTATTATACTTTCTTTAAATAATTCTATCTCATTATTTAAGGATTCTAACTTAACTTTTTGTTTGTCTTTACTGGATTCCAATACTTTTATATTTTCTTGCAAGGTAGATAGTTCTTCATTACCTAATGACTTATTAATTTCTAACTCTTTTATGTATTGCTTATTTTCATTTAGTTTTTCTTTTATATCATTTATTTCTATATTTTTTCTATTAATTTCATTCGTAAAATTTATTATTCTTTCCTTAATTAAATTTATTTGGGACTCTTTTTTTGATATAACCCCTTTAATTGAGTTTATATAATCTACAGATTTTTCAATTACATCCTGTAATACCTCTATCTCTTTATTAATATCTTCTTGCTTTTTCTCTACAACACTTTTTTGTTCTTCTTTTTCATTGAGTTCCTTTTCAATTACCTTGCTATGTTCATTAACTTCGCTTAATTCTTTTTCTATTCCTTCAATTTCTCTTATAAAACTATTTACTTCAAATATCTTTAATTTTTCACTTATTTCCAAGTACTTTTTTGCTTTTGTCTGTTGATTAAAAAGAGGCTTTAATTGATTTTCAATTTCTATATATACATCATCTATTCTTTCTAAATTTTCCTTTGTATTACTTAGATTTCTTTCTGCTTCCTGTTTTTTATATCTATATTTTGATATGCCACAAGCTTCATCAAAAACTTTTCTTCTGCTTAAAGGATTATTACTTAATATTTCATCTACTTTTCCTTGTTCTATGATTGAATAACCATCTTTTCCAATACCAGTATCTAAAAAGACTTCTTTTATATCTTTTAATCTGCAACTCTTATTATTTAGAAAAAATTCACTTTCACCATTTCTATAAGCTCTTCTTCTTATAGTTACTTCTGTAAAATCTAATTCTAATTGATTTTCAGAATTATCAATAGTAAGGGCCACCTCACAATAATTCATAGGTTTTTTTGTATCTGTACCTGCAAATATTACATCTTCAAGTTTATCACCTCTAAGACTCTTAATACTCTGTTCTCCTAATACCCATCTTACAGCATCAGATATATTACTTTTTCCACTTCCATTTGGTCCCACTATTGCTGTTATTCCTTCTTTAAAAATAATATCTGTTTTTACTGGAAAGGATTTAAATCCCTTTAACTCTAGTCTTTTTAAATACAAATAGTTTCTCTCCCTTCATTATTAAAACTAAAAGTCATAAATGTCATACAATTTTCTATGAATGTCTCTCATATTAGCACTAATTAAACTTTTCCCATCTAACACAATTTCTAATTGATTTATATCTAAATCCGATTCTTGTGTTTTTAAAATCACACCAAGTTTTTTTTCCATATAATTAACATTTGTTTTTTTATTTCCTATAATTTTAGAAATATTCTTTTTATTAGATTTCACCAACATCTGTTTTATATTTTTATTTTGTAAAATAATAAATTCTAAATAATCTTTTATCATATCAGCTTCTACCAATTCTCTAAATGCAGGATGATATGGTCCTGCTAAAACAGCTTTTCCAATTTGTATATCATCAGTAGCTTGAAGTCCAACTCTTATTACATTAATATTATTAACATAAAACAATACAAGAACTTTTTTTACTATGTTTACACTATCTTCAAGGGTAGATGGATTGTATTCATTTTGTTCCATTAACTTTTCAAGACCTGTATCTTTTACTACTAAAGTTGGATAAACTCTAACACAATCTGGTTTTAGCTCTACAAATTTTTTTGCTGTAAATATACATTTTTCTTCTGTATCCGCTGGAAGACCAATCATCATCTGTAAGCCAAGTTTAATTCCACTATTTTTTATCATCTTTGAACTCTTATACACAATTTCAGACTTATGACCTCTTATACTATCTAATAGTACTTTTTCATCTAAAGATTGTACTCCAAGTTCAATTATGCTTGTCTTATATTCTTTTAACATACTTAATATGTCTTCATCAATACAATCTGGTCTTGTAGACATTCTAATATCTTTTACAAGACCTTTTTCTACATATTCTTTAGCAACTGATAATAAACTTTTTTGTATATCAATATCTATAGCAGTAAAGCTACCACCAAAAAATGCTATTTCTACATCAGCATCTTTATCTATAGTCTCTAAACATTCTTCAATTATATTTCTTGCATCTTCACTAGTAACATCAGTACTCACGCCTGTTATTTTTTTTTGATTACAAAATATGCAATCATGGGGACATCCTTTATGAGGAACAAATATAGGTATAATTCTCTTTTTCATCTACAACATCCTTCTAATATAAATATTTCTTTTTATATTTTTACATATTATATTTCTTTTTCCCATAATTTTTTCTTTAAAGCTACTTTAGCAGCTAACTGTTCAGCTTCTTTTTTACTCTTGCCTTCTCCAATACCCAGTACATCTTCATTAATTCCAACTTCCATTATAAATCTTTTATTATGATCTGGTCCTTTTTCTTCTATAAGCCTGTACCAGATATTATTTTCTCCATTCCCTTGTAACACTTCTTGAAGATGCGTTTTGTAGTCTCTAAATATATTTCCTTTTCTTGAATCATAAATTATATTTTCCATATAATGAAGTATAAACTGTCTTGCACTTTCAAAACCTCCATCAAGATATATAGCTGCTATTACAGCTTCAAATGCATCTGCTAATATTGAAGTTCTATGTCTTCCTCCAGTTGCTTCTTCCCCTCTACCTAATAACATGTGAACACCTAAATTTATATCATTAGCTACTTCACTTAACGAATCTTCACAAACTATATTTGCTCTAAGTTTAGTTAGTTCCCCTTCGGGCAGATTAGCTTCTTCATTAAATAAATAATCACTTATCACTATGCCTAAAACCGAATCCCCTAAAAATTCCAACCTTTCATTAAAATTATATTTTTTATTTTCATTAGAATATGAGCTATGAGTAAGAGCTTCTAATATATATTCTTTATTTTTAAATTTATAATTTATAACATTTTCAAATCTTTGTATATTATCTAGTAATTTTTTACTTATTTTCATATTTACATCCCTCCAAAATCCTATTCTATAAATTCTAGTGTACTATTTTTGTCCAAGTATTGCAAAACCAAAATCCGTAATAATCTTCCTCATAAAAATAAAACTACCTATGAAACAAAATATCTCATAGGCATCATAGGCAGTTTTAATTCTTATGAATTTTTATTCTCTATCATCACAACTTGAACAACCACCACATGTACAATCATCATCACAATCATCTTCTGATGATAATATTACAGCCTTGCAATCAGGACAAACAACATCTACCTCATCATCATATAACAAATCTTCGTCTATTTCTACTAACTCTCCACAATTTGGGCATTCCATTTCTATATAGCTGAAGTCCTCATCATCGTCATCTTCTTCATAAATATCTTCTTCCATATCAGCAATATTTTCTTCTAAATCTGCTAAATCTTCATCTATAGATTCAACAAAATCTTGAAGTTCTTCTTGTTCTTCGTCCAATGTTACAATAGCATCTGCAAATACTTCTAATGCATCAACTATTTTATGTATCATTTTCCCTTCTTTACTTTCATTACTTATTTCTAATCCTTCTGCTAGGCCTTTTAAGTATGCAACTTCTTCATATAAACGTTTCATGTAACACCCCTCGCTTTCTTTTTTATATATAAACTAAAAGCTCATATATCTTATATTATTAAGATATATAAGCTTTTATATACATAAATTTTTATACTCTTGATAAATATTCACCTGTTCTAGTATCTATCTTTACTTTATCTCCAGTATTTATAAATAATGGAACTTGAACAACTGCTCCAGTTTCAACTGTAGCTGCTTTAGTTACATTACTTGCCGTATCACCTTTTATACCTGGCTCTGTATCTGTAACTTCTAGCTCTGCAAAGTTTGGAGCTTCCACTTGGAATGGTTGTCCTTGGTAAAATCTTATTGTAGCAACTTCATTTTCTTTTAAGAACTTAATTGCATCTTCAACTTGCTCATAGTTTAATGGTATTTGTTCAAAATTTTCTTGATCCATAAAATAATATAACTCACCATCATTGTATAGATATTGCATTTGTCTTGTATCTATAACAGCCTTAGGGAATTTTTCACTTGGATTGAAACTTTCTTCTCTTATAGCTCCTGTTTTTAAGTTTCTGTATTTAGTTCTAACGAAAGCAGCTCCTTTACCTGGCTTAACGTGTTGAAAATCAACTACTAAACATGGTTGTCCATCTTTTTCAAATGTAACACCTTTTCTAAAATCACCTGCTGATACCATTTCTTGTTCCTCCATATTAAAATAAATTTCTTATTTTTTAGTAAATTTTACATTACTATGCCTTTAAAATTATATCTCTTACTTGAATTCTGTCAAGTCAGGATTACAAATTTTTACTATTATCATAATATCATAAGTTATACAATATAAACAAGTATTTGGCAAATTACTTATTCTATTATTTTTATTATTCTCCTCTACAATCTTAATCTATACATTTTATATATTGATATTATTTAGTTATATAGTTCTCAATAATTATATATTATATGACTTATTGATGTTATTTCTTGCTCTTAAACTTATGTATTTTTATATACTTTTACTAAAATTCCATATTTTTATTTTAAACTTGGTTTCATAGTTTTGACTACGTTTTGATAATTTCAATTTAATATTAACATATTGACCATCATTAGTAATTGATACATACATTTCATCTACATAATCTCCAATTTCATAACCACCAGCTTGACTATTTTCACCATTTAAAGAATTCACAAATAACTTATTTCGTCTTTCATTTAATATAATTTCTTTATTAGTTATATTTTCTTCATTATTAGTTATATTTTCATCTACATATCTACATTTTATAGATGTAGTCTTTTTAAATGCTTCTTCATCATTAGATACATTTATTATTCCCATAGAATTACTAATAATTCCTTCCATAGATTTTATGATTTCAAGACTTTGTTGTTGTAGTTCTATCTTATCTTCTATTCTTAGTTTTAAGTTTATTGTAAATACAAATACAGAATATAGAACTATTATCAGTATTACAATTGAAGTTAATGATATTACACTTTCTAAAAGTAAGTATCCATATTTACGTTTCATATTTTCCCTCTTTCAGAAGTACTCTTCCACTTACAGGTGTTATTGTTATAGTTTTTCTTAATCTATTATTATATATTTCTATTGTAGATGCTTTTTGAGGTGAGCCATCAGATTTAAACTTTATTATTTCAATACTTCTAGCTATTTTTACATTTTTAGGTAGTATCATTGATTTAATATTTTTGCCATCTTTTCTCAATACATAACCTTCATGTTTATCTTGATTTATATAGTATATATATGTATTGTAATTGCTAAACATATTAATCCGCCTAACATACCTTATATCTGAACAAAGTTGACGTGCAAATAAATTTATTTTATGATTTTCAAGATTATCTTTTGGAAAAGATAATGTAGCTATCAATAGTATTATACTGATAGATACAATTAATTCTATTACAGTCACATTCCTTCTTTTTTCAAAGTTATACACCCCTATACTTATATACACATACTAGTTTTTTTTCATCAAAATTCTTCTTTATATTTTCAATTATGTTTTGTTTAAGTT
Source organism: Clostridioides sp. ES-S-0054-01 (assembly GCA_021561035.1). Taxonomy (NCBI): domain Bacteria; kingdom Bacillati; phylum Bacillota; class Clostridia; order Peptostreptococcales; family Peptostreptococcaceae; genus Clostridioides; species Clostridioides sp. ES-S-0054-01. The sequence continues at coordinate 1,202,840 of CP067346.1, read as the reverse complement.
CTTCTTCATATTCTTCAATATCTTTGTCTGTGGGTTCAACAACATCTTGATTAATGATATTTTCATTCTTAGTTTTAAATTCATTTAGAACTTCATCCTTTTTAGAGACTTTATAATCATTGAATGTTTTATCATTAATTTTATTGTTATTAAATTTATCCATATAATCTTCAATGTCAATTCCTACCCATGGATTTTTAATTTTTACTCTTACTTTTATTACTTTTAAAAATTCTTTTTCTCTAACTGTACTTGCTATATCAAATTCAAAAAAGTCACCTCTATCATAGATAGTATTATTTTCTACCTTTAAAGAAAGCTCCTCTAAGTTACTATAAGATGTATCCTTTATTTTTTTTATACAATCAATCATGTTATTTCCTAAGAAATATTCTCTAAATTCGTCTTCATTATTAGCTTCATTAATGGCTTCCTCAACACAAGAAAGTACATTGCTTACTGATATTTCAATTCCACTTAAAGAAATTTCTTTTAGTTGAGTGTCTTTGTATTCTAACTCAAGCATATTATTATGTGTATAAATTAAACCTATGCACATAATGCACACAGTACTTATAATAGAAAATATTATCAATGCTATTATTAATATAGAGCCTTTATTTTCTAGTAACATAGCTATTAAACCTCAATTTTTTAATTTTATTTTTTATTTCTATATTTATTTCATAACATTGATAATAATCTAAAACTTGTTTTACTGTACTGCTAATTTCATATCCATTTATGTAATTTTTTTCTGTCTCATCTTCAATTGACTCATATTTACTATTTTGTATTCGATACTTCTCATCTTCTATATATTTTTTTGCTGTATTTAACATTTCTCTATCAGATATATTTCTACTAATAAAACTATAACAACTATACAAAGATGTAGAAACTAAATAAACAATCAAATATAATATAGTAATACTTATTATACATTCGATTGATATAAAACCACTCTTTCTTGTTTTCAATAATAAAAACTCCTAAGTAATATTTTATATATAAACGTGTAATTATAAGTTTTTTCATAAATATCTTTTGTAAGTTTTTTCATTGTAATCAAAATCTCCTCCTGTCCATATACAAATTAATACACCACCTTCATTCTTAATAGTATTAACTACGACTAATACTTTTTACTTGTAATAAACTTTACCCAAACAATTAATTACATTTACCTTTTTAAGTATTGTAAGATTACACCTCCTATATGCACATTTTTTATGATTTCTAATGCTTTTCCTGAATCTTTTGGCTCCAACATCAAAACATGCATAAATATTATTTCCTTTATATTTATTGACACCTAAATTTCAATTTATACTTTATAAATTAATAATTCCTTCGCCTTGTTTCATATATATACAACAAAAATTTAATTTTCCATTCTTTATGCTATATTACATCCAAAAGTTTGCAAATGTATGTTTTAAATTCTAAAAGTATGCATATTATTTTATTAGATAACAGTCAACTTGGATAAGTCTCCTTCATATAATTTAAAGTGACCGTTGAAAAGGGGGTGACCTATTGGCAGCTCTTAAATCTTTTGAAAAACCCTTAACCCCTGAAGAAGAGATTGAGTATTTAACTAAATTTAAAATAGAAAACGATAAAAGTGCAAAAGATACATTAATTGAAAGAAACATGAGATTAGTAGCTTATATAGCAAAGAAATATAATAATTCGACGGAAGACCAAGATGATTTAATATCCATAGGTACAATAGGATTAATTAAAGCTATAGAAACTTATAACATAGATAAAGGAACTCGATTAGCAACATATGCTTCTAGATGTATTGAAAATGAGATTTTAATGAATATTAGGTCTAACAAAAAAAATAAAACTCAAGTATCTCTACAAGACCCTATCGGAACAGATAAAGAAGGTAATGAAATAAGCCTTTTAGATATACTTGGTACAGAAGCTAACTATGTTCTTGATGAAGTTGAGCTAAAAGTTCAAGTTGGAAAACTTTATGAACAACTAAACAATATTCTTACTCCTAGAGAAAGAGAAATTGTCCAGTTAAGATATGGGTTAACTCCTTATGGCTATAAGACGCAAAGAGAAATTGCACAAAAACTCGATATATCGAGGTCATATGTATCTAGAATCGAAAAAAAAGCTCTTAAAAAACTAGAAAAAGAGCTTGTTCAAGAAAGTTAATACTATATTTTAAAAGGATATATCGTACATTATTAGACAAAACTTTCTATCTCAAAATCAAAGTTACGGTATATCCTTAAATTTTATAGTACATAATTTTATTGTATACTTTCACATATTTCCTTAAATATAGGTACTGCAGATTTATTTCCTTTTTGAGTTCCTTCTACTAATACAGTTATTACATATTTAGGTCTTTCTTCAGGATAAAATCCAGTTATCCATCCATGGTCTATTGCTTTTTTATTCAAACTACTTTGAGCTGTACCAGTTTTAACTCCACATCCACCCTCAATATCTTTCAAGTCTTTAGCTGTACCAACTCTAGACACAGACTTCATATATTCTTTAACTAGTGTACATACATAAGGAGAAATAAGTTCTTCCTTTTTTGCAGACTTATAAGTTTTTATTGTATTCATATCATTGTCCACAAGACTTTTATACAGGTATAATGGTTTGAATGTCCCATTATTAGCCATTATTTGAGTCATTTGATTTATTTGAAGTGGTGTAAATTCTATATTCTCTTGACCTATAGCTAAATTTCTTATTGATATGTTTTTTGGAGCTTCTCTAATTTTTTCTTCATCAAGACCAATATTAACCTTTTCAAATAAATGTAATTTTTCAGCAGATTTAAGTATCTTTTCTTTTCCAAGTTTCATGGCTATATCTAAAAATGCAGGATTGCATGAATTAGAAAAAGCTTGTCTTAAGTTTTGGAAACCATGACCATCTCTTTTATTACATCTTAGTATTTCATTAGTATTCCCAACTTTAGTCTTTCCTGTACAACTATAAGTATAGTTCTCATCTACAACACCATTTTCAAGTGCAGAAAATAAAACTACCATTTTAAATACAGACCCTGGTGGATATGTCGCCTTTATAACTCTATTTTCAAATTCCCCATTTTTTCCTTTTAAACTTTTTGATATGTCATTTTGGTCAAAATTAGGTCTAGAACACATTGCAAGAATTTCACCTGTAGAAGCTTCCGATATTACTACTGCTGTAGGGTTTTCTTCTTTATTTAGTATCTGTTCTAATTTTTTTTGAATATCATAATCAATGGTAGTTTTTAGATGTATATCTTTATCCTTATTATCAACAGTTTTTACACTTCCCTTTAGTATATTTAGGGATTTTTCATTTCCTGCATCTCCAGCTTTAAAAGCACTTATATACTTTTCATTTGAATTTCTAAGCACACTGTCCATACTTTTTTCAATTCCTGATTGACCTGATTTATCATCTTCTTTTATATATCCTATTGTGTGTGATAATAAACCATCTTTTGCGTATCTCATAGTTTTTTCTTCTACCATTATTCCATTTTTCTCAAGTTCTTTTTTCATACTCTTATCAATATTTTTGGTCTGAATCTGTATTATAGGGCGTGTTAATTGCTCTTGTACGGCTTTATATATATCTAAATCATCCATCTCAGTAGCTTTCTTAATAAGCTCTAAGATTCTATAGTTATTATTTAATTTTTCCTTTTCAACAACCAATACCTGAGACTTACTTATATCTGTAAGCTTCTTGTTGTTTCTATCGTAGATTATTCCTCTTCCACTATTTAACTCTACTTTCTCAATACTTTGTGATTCAACACTTTGTTTGTATTTATCACCTTTTAACACTTGTATATCAACTAGCCTATAAATTAAAGCACTATAAATTATTAAAACTATAGTAAATATACACCAGCTTCTCTTTCCCACTTTTTTCAAAAATGAAGTCTTCTTTTTTGACATGAAATCACCCCTTAGATAATTTCATTATTGACAATTTCTAAGGGGCTAATACTATCTTTATCAAATTTTTATTATTCTTCAACCTTTTCTTCTATAGCTTTTCTAAGCATATAATCTTTACCAACTTTTACTGACAACTTTAATTTCACTATTTGTCTAGGATGGGGAGCTGACTCTATAGCTTCTCCTTCTTCATTATACATTTCTTCAATTTTAGTAAACATAGTTTCTTTATATGGTCCCATAACTTCTATTTCATCACCAACGCACATTTTATTTCTTTGCTCAACTACAATAAGACCATCTTCATCTTCTGTTTCCCTAACTATACCTATAAAATCATAGTTTCTAACATATGATGCTGACTGATAATTTTGGTCTTCTGTTGTTGGTTTATTCAAGTAAAATCCTGATGTAAAATGTCTATGGCTACCTTTTTTTAACTCTTCCATCCACATTGGGTTGAACTTCCAGTTTTCTGGGTCTTTGTAAAATTCATCTATTGCCATTCTGTATGCTCTTACAACAGTAGCTACATAGTATGAAGTTTTCATTCTACCTTCTATTTTTAAACTTGTTATACCAGATTTGATTAATTCAGGTATATACTCTATCATACATAAATCTTTTGAGTTAAAAAAGAATGTACCCCTTTCATCTTCATATATTGGGAAATACTCACCAGGTCTTTTTTCTTCAACTAAGTGATATTGCCATCTACAAGATTGAGCACAAGAACCTTTGTTTGCATCCCTTCCAGTCATATAGTTGCTTATTAAACATCTACCAGAATAAGAGATACACATAGCTCCGTGCATAAACGCTTCTATATCCATATCTAAAGGTGTTTTTGCTCTTATTTCAGATATTTCATCAAAAGATAACTCTCTTGCCACTACAACCCTTTTTATTCCATGCTCATACCAGAAATTTGCACTTAAATAATTAGTTGTATTTGCTTGTGTACTTAAATGTATTTCCATATTCGGAATTACTTTTTTAATAACACTAAGCACTCCTGGGTCAGCTATTATAACTGCATCTATTCCTATCTCTTCTAACTCCAACAAATAATCTTCTAATTGTAGAAAATCTTCATTATGAGGTATTATATTTACTGTTACAAATACTTTTTTACCTCTTTCATGTGCAAAAGCTACTCCTTCTGCCATATCTTCCTTACTAAAGTTCTTTGCAGCGGACCTCATTCCAAAAATTTCTCCACCTATATAAACAGCATCTGCTCCATACGTTATAGCTATTTTCAATCTCTCCAAATCGCCTGCTGGAGCTAAAAGTTCAACCTTATTTAATTCCATCTACGTCACCTCTTTTACTTTCTTTATAACTTAGTGCTACACCATCACCTATTGGTATCAATGATGTACTTAAATAGTCACAATTACATATATAATCTAAATAACTTCTCATTCTTTTAACTATAGTTTTTTTTCTTCTTACAACAAAATCATCATGAGCAACCATACCTTTATATAAAATATTATCAGATACCAAAAGTCCACCATCTTTTAATTTATCTATAACTAAATCAAAAAATAGCTTGTATTGACCTTTAGCTGCATCTATAAATATAAGGTCAAATTCACCTTGGACTTGACTAAGTTTTTCTTCTGCATCTCCTTCTAGTATGGTTATGTTATTGTCAAATCCAGCTAATTTTATATTTTCTTTTGCTTTTTCTATCATTTTTTCATTTCTCTCAACAGTTATTATATCTGCATCTTTTCCTATAATACTTGCAAAAAAAATAGAAGAATAACCAATTGCACATCCTACTTCTAAAACTCTCTTTGGCTTTTGAACCTTTAATAATACTTTTAACAAATCTGAAACTTCTTTATGTATTATAGGAACACTATTTTCCTCTGCATAAATTTCCAAATCTTTTAAAAATCCTTCTTTTTCTTTTAATGTCACCCTTATATAATCTTCAACTAAGTCATTAACTATATTACTCATAAAAACACTCCCTAAAATAATAAACATTCAAGTTTTGTCTTAATTTATTATTTTTTAAATTCATATTGTTATATATATTTACACTTTCTTTATTATAAATCTAAGAATAACAATTTTCAATAAAAAAGCCCAACATTATTTTTACCCTGTCAGACTTTTTATAATCACTGTTTATTTTTTTGTATTTTCTTTATTTGTTGCTTTTGTATCTTTTGATTGCTTATCCCTTGCTTCTTTATATTCTTTAACATATTTTAAATGGTCTTGATAGTTTGTACTATAATTATTTCCACCATCAATCTTAGCTACAAAATATAAATAGTCTGTTTTATCTGGATATAGTGCTGCTTCAATAGATTTTATACCAGGATTTGATATTGGCGTAGGAGGCAATCCTTTATTTTTATAACTATTATATGGTGAATCAATTTTTAAATCATCATACGTTACAATTTTCTTTCTCTCTTCAAATATATATTGTATTGTTGCATCTGATTGAAGAGGCATACCTACCTTAAGTCTATTATAAAACACACTTGCTATTATTGGTCTATCTTTGTCAAGAACAGCTTCTTTCTCAATTATTGATGCCATTTCCATTACTTCTTGAAGAGTCATCTTTGATTCTTTTTGTTTCTTTTTAAACTTGTCCGCGTATTTACTGTCAAATACCTTTAACATTTCGCTTAAAATATCTTCTTCTGATTGTTTCTTTGAATTAAAATAATACGTTTCTGGATACAAGAACCCTTCTAAAGAAGTTATTCCATCTTCCTTTAAGTATGGAAATTTATTATAAAATTCTCGAGGTTCTTTTATTAGTTTTTCAAAAGTGGCTTTATCTCCTAAATTTTTATTTACTAACATTGCTATAATTTCTTTAGATGTAGCACCCTCTGGAATAGTTACTTTTAAACCATCCTGATATACTTTACCTGAAACTAAAAGACTTATTATATCATTATTTGAATACGATTGATTAAGTAAGTATGTTCCTGATTTTATAGATGGAGCTTTATTACTAACTTTTACCAAAAGTTTAAATAATAGTTCATTTTTTATTAGTTTATTTTCATATAATATGTCAGATATTTTTCCAACAGATGCTCCACTTGGAATGTCAATAATTACATCTTTTTTGTTATTTTTATCATAAGGACCTATTTGCATAAACACAAATATACCTCCTAAGATAATTAAAATAACAATTATTAATACTGCTATTTTTAATCTATTTTCTTTAAAGTTCATAATATAATCTACTCCTTATGTATATTTACCCATTTTCTATTATAAAACTAGATGCTTTAATTTTCAATCATCTTGTAGAATAAACTTATTTATATTGTAAAAAATGTTTTAAAATATATCTTTTTGCTATAATTTACAACTTATCAAAAAATAAAAAACCTAACATTATTTTTGACATGTTAGGTCTTTTATAATCACTTTTCTAAAATTTTCTAAAACTTTTTAATCTCATCTTTAGTTACAATACCATATATTAATTTATTTTTGTCTATTTTTACATCTACAATAGAATAGGAATCAACAAATCTGTCTTTTGCCAATGAAAGCTTTTGTTCATCATTATAATACATATAGGCTAAAACTTCACCTTCATTTACATAATCTCCAACTTTTTTTTCTAAAATTATCCCTGCTGATAAATCTAAAATATCATCCTTAGTTTCTCTACCTGCTCCAAGAATCATAGCTGATACACCAACATCTTCAGCTTTAATTTTACTTATATAACCTGATTTAGTTGATTTAACTGGATATTTGTACTTTGATTTTTTGAATAAAGAATAATTATCTACTACATCTTTATTACCACCTTGATTTTCTATAAACTCTTTGAGTTTATGTATAGCACTACCAGATTTTATTGATTCTCTTATTTTTTCAATACCATCATCAAAATCACGTGCTACCTTTGATAAAACCAACATATATGCTCCCAGTACTTCACATAGCTCAACAAGGTCTTTAGGACCATTTCCTTTTAAAGTCTCAATTGCTTCTATAACTTCTAAAGAGTTTCCCACTGCAAACCCCAAAGGTTCATCCATATCTGTTACAATTCCTATTGTATCTCTATTCATATCAGTACCTATATCAACCATAGATTTAGCTAGCTCAAAAGACTCTTCTAAGGTCTTCATAAATGCTCCATCACCAGTTTTTACATCTAACACAATTGCATCAGCTCCTGAAGCTAACTTTTTAGACATTACACTTGATGCTATCAATGATATATTATCAACAGTCGCTGTAACATCTCTAAGAGCATATATTTTCTTATCTGCAATTGCTACCTTTGCACTTTGACCACAAACTGCAATTTTGTACTTATTTACAGAGTCAATAAACTTACTTATCTCCATTTCTGTCGAAAAACCTGGTATAGACTCCAGTTTATCAATAGTCCCACCAGTATGACCAAGCCCTCTACCAGACATCTTTGCAACTGGTGCTCCACATGAAGCAACCAAAGGTATAAGAGCTATAGTAGTCTTATCTCCAACACCACCAGTACTATGCTTATCTACCTTTATTCCATCTATATCAGATAGGTTTATCATATCACCAGAGTTCATCATTGCTTCTGTAAGATGCACTGTTTCTTGTTTATTCATCTTATTTAAATAAATAGACATTAATAGTGCAGAAGCTTGATAGTCAGGTATATCCCCTTTTGAATAGTTTTCTATAAAGTAGTTTATTTCTTTTTTACTAAGTTCTAGCTTATCTCTCTTTTTTTTTATAATATCATACATTCTCATACTTCAAATCTCCATTCTAATCTGTAATAATTTAAATCAATCTTTAAATTTGAAAACATTTTTAAACGTGATAGTATTATAAAAAAACTGTCTTTTATTAGAAATAACTTTCTATATCAAGACAGCTCCTTATTAATTCTTTTCAAATCAAACACTGATTATTTTATTATAAATTTACTCAAAAAATTTATAATAATCTTTAATTTATAAATTTTTAACTGTTCTTTTAACTAAATTCATAAATTCTGATTTAACTTTTTGAGTGGTTTGTATTACTTCCTCATGACTTAGTGGCTGATTTAAGATACCAGCAGCCATATTTGTTATACAAGATATACCAATAACACTAATATTAGAATGTGCCGCTACTATGACTTCTGGAACAGTAGACATACCTACAGCATCAGCTCCTAAAATTTGAGCCATTCTCACTTCGGCTGGTGTCTCATAGTTTGGTCCGCTAAAAAACATATAAACGCCTTCTTTTACATCTATATTACATTCTTTAGCACAGTTTTTAACTATATCTACATATTTAAAAGAATAGGCATCCGACATATCTGGAAATCTAGCTCCAAATCTATCATCATTTTTTCCTACTAATGGATTATTTCCACTAAAGTTTATATGGTCTCTTATAAGCATCAAATCTCCTGCTTTAAACTCTTTATTTACGCCTCCAGCAGCATTGGTTACTATAAGAACCTCAACTCCTAAGGCTTTCATAACTCTTACAGGAAAAGTAGCTTCTTTCTGAGAATATCCTTCATAATAATGAAATCTACCTTGCATAGCAATTACTTCTTTTCCTTCAAGTTTTCCAATGACAAGTTGTCCAGCATGTCCTTCTACTGTTGATACAGGGAAATTTGGAATTTCACTATATTTAATTGTGACAGAATCTTCTATATCATTTGCTAAATCACCTAGTCCAGAACCTAGTATCAAACCAATTTTAGGTTTTATATTAATTTTAGAATTTATAAATTTACTGCTTTGTGCTATCTTTTCAAACATTCCCATCTCTCCATCCTATTAAGTTAAGTTTTTTAACATTTTATCATTTTCTAATTTAAAATAAATCTTCTTTAAAGCTTGACCCATGTTTAGGCAATTTTACATTTAGTATATCTGCAACAGTTGCTCCAATATCAGCAAAAGTATCTTTTACTCCTAAATTAAAACCTTTTTTAATCTTATTGCCATAAATCATAACTGGTATATATTCTCTTGTATGGTCTGTACCTTTATATGTTGGGTCATTTCCATGGTCTGCATTGATTATTAAAATATCATCTTCTCTCATATTAGCCATTATTTCAGGAAGTCTACTATCAAACTCTTCAAGTGCTTTCTTATATCCCTCTGGGTCTCTTCTATGACCATATTTAGAATCAAAATCAACAAGATTTGAATATATCAGACCTTTATTATCTTGTTTCATATAATTTAAAGTTTCATCCACTCCATCCATATTACTTTTAGTGTGGATAGCATCTGTAATTCCTTTTCCATTAAAAATATCTTCTATTTTTCCAACTGCTAAAACGTCAAGCCCTGATTCTTTTATATTGTCAAGAACTGTTGGTTCAAATGGGTCTAATGAATAATCTCTTCTATTTGAAGTCCTCACAAACTCACCTTTTTTCTTACCTATGAATGGTCTAGCAATTACTCTAGCTACTGCATTATCCCCCATCATTATTTCCCTAGCGATTTTGCACATATTATAGAGTTCTTCTAGGGGAATTACTTCTTCATTAGCAGCTATCTGAAATACACTATCAGCTGATGTATATACTATTACATTACCAGTTTTTATTTGATGCTCTCCATACTCATCTATTATTACAGTTCCTGAAGCTGGTTTATTTCCTACTACTTTTCTTCCAGTTTTTTTCTCAAACTCTTCTATTATCTCCTTAGAGAATCCATGTTCAAATGTCTTAAAGGGTTTGTCAACTATTATACCAGTCATTTCCCAATGACCTGTAGTAGTATCTTTTCCCTGAGACATTTCCTTACACTTTCCAAAACAACCTATTGGTTCTTTTATACTTTCAAAAAAATCTATACCATCTATATTGCCTATACCTAAATTTCTCATATTAGGAATCTGAATATCTGGATATTCCTTAAATATATTTCCAAGGGTACTTACATCCTTGCTATCACCAAATTTTTCAGCATCAGGTAATGCTCCTATCCCAACACTATCAATTACAATCCAAATTACTCTGCTCATATAAATATGCTCCTTCTAAGTTATAAAATTTGCTATACAGTTTATTTAGCCTCTGCTTTTTGTAATTCTATATCAATATCATTTCTAGGATGTTTTTCCTTTATTTCTCTTCTCACGTTTTTATCTATATGATTTAAATATACTTGCAAACTAGATAAATTAACATTTCCTAAAATTTTACTTACAACAGCAATGTTAGCACCTTCATTTAATAAATGAATTGCAAATGAATGTCTAAGCATTGTAGGATTTATATTTTTATCTATATTGGCTAAATTAGAATATTTTTTTATGACTTTCCAAAGACCTTGTCGTGTAAATCTTTGACCTAATGAGCTTACGAATAATGATTTTTCACCTTCTACAGCCATTTTAGGTCTTGCTTCTTTTATATACTTTTCTAAATAAAGTTTTGTAATATCACAAAGTGGTATCACTCTTTGACTTTTACAACATGAATTACAATATATATAATCAATGTCTAGGTCAACATCTTCTATATTCATCTCTACTAATTCAGATACTTTTATACCAGTACCATATAGTACTTCAAAAATAGCCTTGTCCCTAATCAACTTAGGAGTTGTTAGCTTTGGAAAATTTAATAGTCTTTCAATTTCTTCTTCTGTAAGTATATTTATATTTTCTTTTTTTATTTTAGGTTTTTTTATATCTTTTGCAGGATTATTTGTACATATATGATTTAAAAATAAATAATCATGAAAAGATTTTATAGAGGATATCATCCTCGCTATTGTAGCTATTGATACATTATCTTTTTCCAACTTTATTAAGTAACTTATAATATCATTTTCCACTATATCTACTAGTTTAATACTCTTTTGATTTATATATTCCATATATTTTTTTATATCCATAAAGTATGATGCCACTGTATTTTCTGATAATCGCTTTTTATCTTTTATGTAATCTATATATCCCTCTATAATATCCATTATAAACTCCTTTATTTAACTAGGAACTTAATAATACCAATACTTGCAGTATTTAATATTAATTGCAACCCCAATGATAGTGCTATTATAATTATAATATTTAGTATATACCTCTTAATTAAAAATTGCATATTTTTTCTATTTTTCTTTTTAAATTCATAAACCATCTCTTTAAAATAGCTTAAACTAATTAATGCTAATATGATTGCACATGGAATAATAATCAAATTTTTAAATAATATTATTAAAATCATTTTTATACTTTTAAATTTTAATGCCAGTATACAACTATTTATTGTATAACCGATTGACATACCTTTTAACACAAAAGCTACCAGAACTGCCGGAATTGTTACTACAAACAGGCTTAATAGAGCTATTGAGCCCATAAAAATTGCATCTGATTTTAAATTCTGTATAACTGTATCTTTTATGCTTATATTTAAATTATAATACTCTACAGCAGGATTTATATTGTTTAATATATTGTTACTAGAACCAGGCAATACTTTATTTATATAAGACCCAACAACAATAGACATCATAAACAACAATCCTATAATAATTATTTGTCTATTCAATTCTCTAAAATCATTTTTTCTATATGTTCTTCTCAATTTTATTCCCCCTTGTCCTTTATAAAATAATATGCTTTAGGACAAGGGGTTATTCATCTTATAAATATTAATTTTTAAACATATCTTTTACTAATAACAATCCAATAGAAGTTTTTGCATCCTCAATATCATTTTTTAATACCATATTATATGCTTCTTCAAGCTCAATTTCATAGACATCTAAAAACTCATCTGCATCTAGATTATTCTCTCCTGGAGTAAGACCCGTTGCTAAATATACAAACATTATCTCATTAGAAAAACCTGCTGAAGTGAAAAATTTATGTATTAGTTTAATATTTTTTGCACTATACCCAGTTTCTTCTTTTAATTCTCTTTCAGCACATTCTTTTGGACTTTCATTTTTTTCTAGTTTACCAGCTGGAATTTCAAATATTGGCTTTTCTATAGGTTTTCTAAATTGCTTAACTAGTACAACTTTATTATCATCTGTAATTGCAACTATTCCTACTGCTCCACCAACTTCTACTAATTCCCTTTTTTGATATCCTTGCCCTGGAATTTCAACAGTATCAACCTTTAAAGTAATTACTTTACCTGTATAAACCCTATCACTACTAATAGTTTTTTCTTCTAATACCATCTTAAACCTCCATTAAGTAATATGCTGCTGTGCTTGCAGCTTTGAAAAATGCCTCATCTTGTTCATAATTTCTTCCCATACTCTTTACTTTTAGATTAAAATAGTCTAAATCCTCTTTCGTTTTATTATTATCTATATAAATTATATTATGCTTTTTGTCTAAACCATTTGAATCGACTTGCTCTTTTATAAATTTTAATTTTTCATCATCATATATAGTTATCGGTATGTCTACATTTACATTTACAATATCTTTAAATACAGTCATACTATGGTGTGAAATGCCTTGATGTCTTTCCCGTTTATCAGCAAAACTAACTCTTGGAATTGCTATTGCTCTTCCACCAAGTTTTTTTACAGCATCAAGAATTGGACCTTGTTCAATCCCTGTAAATCCATATTTTGTTCCTGTTCCAGCAATTCCTGGTCCCATGCTTACAAATACTACATCTGCCTTTAGTATTTCTTTTGCTGTAATTAGTGCAGTATATATATTTATACATTCATAATCTCCACCAAAAGCATTTCCTATAGTTATCGTACTATCTATTAATTTTTTTTCTTTTAAAGTATCCACATTTTTACTTAAATAAATTGAAAGAGAAGCCCCATCAGTCATTATATATACTAATTTTTTATTTGGATTATTTCTTTTAAATGAAGCTGCAAATGGAGTCAACATACTATGAAGAGTCCCCACTACAACAGAAAGACTTTCTAATCCTTTAAAATTCTCAAATTCATCATGATAAATACTTTCTTGTTCTTCAACAGAATCCACTTTTATTTGAAGAGGTGTATATCTAAGTTTCATTATATGACCACCTTCAGTTAAAGTAGATTCTAAATTATTTAAATTAGTTATTACAAAATGGTATCCACCTGTACCTAAGCTTAGTTCTACTGCTGTTGTATTTAAAACTACTTCATCTCCTATATTTATAGTTCCAGATATTTTGGGATAATTATATGCCCTTTGTATTTCTCCATTTACATTTACTCTTATATCATCTAGAGTTTCAGTTTGACTTACTATTGATTCAACAATCCCCACTCTTTTGCTTATCATAATACTACCTTCCCAATTTATCTATAAAATTTAATAGTTTATTTTTTTCTATTATCTTAGTTAATGAGTATTTCTCAGTGAATATATGCATAATAACTATAAATATTAACCATCCTAATCTAACATTAAATGGATACCCAAAAGAAATGAGCATCCCAATAGATATTCCAAGGACATTTGAACCAGTATCTCCCATCATGGCTCTTGCCTTTAAATCATAGTTAAAATATGCAAGTACATTTGGTACTATAAGTAATGGAAGAACTTGAACAAATCCTGTCAGTGTTAAAAATATAATTACCATTATGAATAAATATGCTTTTATTGCTCTTCCTGGTCTTAAGTCCAAAAGATTCATTAAATTAGTTGATAGAGCTATTATCAGTGTATTTATTATTATATCAATTATATCCTTTGATATAGCAACAGAAACTATAAGTCCTACAAATCCACCAAATAAGGCTTTAAAACCTCCTGTTGTAAGACTTCCTTTAAATAAACTCTTAAAATGCCCCTTTAAACCACTTACATCTCTATTTCCAATGACATCGTCTAGTATCCCTGCAAAAAACATGGATATCATACCAAACATAAACATAAATATATACGCTAAATCCTTAAATTCTGTAGTAAAGAAAGCAAGTATTATTCCATTAATTACAATCATAGGTAAAAACACAATTCCCATACTTACTGGTATCATATCTTTTTTATAGTTTGGTCTAAGTACATTTCCATTTATCAATAAATTTTTAAATAGTGGAATTACAGCATAGGTTCCAAATAATCCAGTTAATAATAAAATGGTATAAAGTATATAATCTTTCACTAAGATATTACCTCCATTCTTTCTTTTTTTGTCCCAAAACCTTTTTTATATGATAATACTGTTTCCCTCTATGAATAAAACCTTTTAAATTTCTTCCTGTTTCATTATGAGTCATATTTACTAGTACTTCTTTAATTTTAAATCCATGCTTTAAGATATCAATGGTCATTCCAACTTCTACTCCATATCCAAAAGGTATTTCATCAAATTTTTCTAAAACTTCTCTTTTAAATACTCTTTGACCTGATAAAGTTGCATCTAACTCAACACCAGTCATCTCAAATACAGAATTCTTAGCTAAACCCTTTACAAATCCCAAACCTCCTTTTTTCTTCGCAGGAGGAAACTTGGCTATAGTAACATCAGCATCACCATTTAATATAGGTACTATTAATTTTTCAACTTCTTTAGCAGAATTTCCTAAATCTCCATCTAAAAAACCTATAATATCTGCATTTTTCATTGCTAACTTGATACCATAATTTAAAGCATATCCTTTACCTCTATTTTTATCTAACTTAAAAAATTTAATCTTTTCACTTTCTAGTTCAGATACAACTTTAGTAGTATTATCAGTTGAACCATCATCGACAACTATTATTTCATTTATTTGTTTAATATCAACTATACTATCTAATGTATATTTTATTCTACTTTCTTCATTATAAGCTGGTATTATTATACTTATATAAGAATCCATTTTTTCTCTCCTTAAAATTATTTCTATTTAATAGATGGCAACAATGAAGTTGCAGTATCTAATCTACCAAAATTACCAACTATATTACCTTGTTGTAGAAGAATAGCTAGAGATATACTTCCTATACCTTCATCAATATTATCTACAGTTGCAACCTTGTTTTTAGAATATAGTTCTACATAAGAAGTTTTAACTCCTGTATTTTGAACTTCTACTAAATATTTATTTTCTGATTTAAGTTTTGAAACTACAAATTTTTCTATCTTTTCAAACTGTTTTGTACTGTCTTTTGCATCATTTCCACCAGCTATTACAACAGAATCATATTTTAGATATGTATTTCCAAGAGAGTTAAATTTTATTACATCTAGTTCTTGAAGATATGTTAGAATATCACTTGCATCTTCCTTTTTAAGAGTATCAATTATATAATTAATTGCATCATTTGCATTTTTTACCTCTATACCTAATTTAGTTGAGATTTCTTTTAACTTTTCTGGATTTGTTATATTTTCTTTTAATACTATATTAAATGCAATACTTCCATTAGATTTATTTATTATGTCTTCTATATTCTTTGTATAATCGTCATTTTCATTAGCTGATATTATTCCTATACTTTTACCATTCAACGAGCCAGCTAAAATCTTATCTACATTTTTATTTATAAAATTAACTGACTCTTCATAATCTCTATTTACATTTGCTAGGTCACTATCAAGTTTATCATTTTTTTCTTTTAAGATATTAAACTTATCATCCAAATCATTTATTATATTTGCTTGTTGTTCACTTAATTGTTGATTATTATTTAAATTAAATCCTACTAACATGCCTATACCCAAAGCTATAAATATAGCACCTATAGTGACTATATAATATTTCATATTAATATGCATATTTATCCTCCTAAAATTTACATCTGTAATAATACTCTAAACTTCAATTGCATTAGTTGTACAAATTGTTGAACTCCTGGTGATAATGATGCAACTACCAACACAGGAAATAATGCTGTTGCTATTAATGCCCATATGTACTTTATTTTTAATTTACTTCTATATAACAAATTAACTCCTTTAGCATCTATAAGCTTTGAACCTATTTTAAGTCTAACTAAAAAAGTACTTGCCATACCTTTTCTTCCTTTTTCAAGGAAATCAATCATATTTGAATGTGTGCCAACTGCTACTATTAGCTCAGCTTTATACTCATAAGCGATAAGCATAGCTATATCTTCACTAGTTCCTGGTGCAGGAAATACAACTGCATCTAAGCCTAATTCCTGAACTCTTTCAAGACCTGGTGCTCTTCCATCCGTATAAGCATGTACTACTATTTCACTAGCCTTTTTTAAAGCTTCATCACTCACGCTATCCATATCTCCTACGATTACATCAGGAGTATATCCAAACTCAATTAAAGCATCTGCTCCTCCATCAACACCAACCAAGACTGGCTTTACCTCTTCTATATAAGAAAGCATAGTACTCAAATCTTCTTTGTAGTCCTGACCTCTCACAACTATCAATACATGTTTATTAGCATAATTAGTTTTCACTTTTGGAATTTCTACTTCTCCAAGTATAAATCCTTTTTCTTTTTTAGCATAATCTATAGTATTATCTATAAATCTATCCAATTCTACAGCTAAATTCTCATAGGCAGCCTTTATTAGATGCGAAACTTCATACTTGTCTAAAACTTCGCCAGCACCTAAAAATTTTCCTTTTCTATATATCTTTCCATCTACAACTTCTATAATCTGTCCTTCTTTTAATTCTTCAAATAACTCTTCTCCAACATTATCAATTATTAGTATATTATTTTCAGTTAATATTCCTGGACCTTTATTGGGATACCTACCACTTATAGAAGGAGCCGCATTTATGACAAGTTTTATTTTAGCTTCTACTAAAGAGTTTGCAGCAACTTCATCTATATCGATATGATTTACAACTGCTATTTCCCCACTCTCAACTCTTTTAGCAAGCTTTTTAGTTTTTCGATCTACTTTTATAGGGGCCTCGACTCTCATTTTTAAACCTCCACTATCATTATTAAAATCACATTATATTATAGCATTACTTAACAATAAAATAAATGTTTTAAGTTTGTTTTGCATCTTTGGAATTCACAATACTATATTTCATCATTTTTTTATTTAATATATTCCATAATACACTTAAAAATACAAGTTTTATCTATGCTAAAATTAATATTTACATTAAAAAATAAACCATTGTCAATTTACAACTTGTAAAGACACATACTATAACCATAGTATAATAAAGTAATTATATTGATATATTAAGCAAATAATAAAGAAAAATTTTATATTTATTAAAATAGCGAAACGGTATAACCCTACTGGTTATACCGTTTCGCTGCTTGTAATACGCATTTATAGCCAATGCCTTAATTAAAAAGGCTTACTTTTTATGTCTGTTTATTTAACCATACTATGTTCTAGTCTTAATTTATCAGCAATCATTGCTATAAATTCTGAGTTAGTTGGTTTTCCTTTAGTATTGTGTACCGTATATCCAAATAGTTGATTTATTGTGTCAACTTTTCCTCTACTCCATGCAACCTCTATCGCATGTCTTATTGCTCTCTCAACTCTACTTGGTGTTGTATTGAATTTTTTAGCTATACTTGGATATAACTCTTTCGTTACTGCACCTAAAAGCTCAACATTATCAATAACCATCTTTATTGCTTCTCTTAAATATAAATATCCTTTTATATGAGCTGGTACTCCTATTTCATGTATTATGTTTGTGATTTCTGTTTCTATATTTCCTACATTCTTAACAAAATCACTTCTAGTCATTTGAGTTTCTTGAACAGGTCTAGGCTTTGGCTCAACTTGAGTAACTCTATTAGAAACTAATTCTCTAATTCTGTTTATAAACACAACAAAATCAAACGGCTTTACTATGTAGTAATCTGCTCCTAGATTTATTGCGCTTTGAGTTATCTTATCCTGACCTACTGCTGATAGTACTATTATCTTTGGCATTTTAGGTATATCCATAGTATTCAATTTTTCAATTACACCTAATCCATCTAGATGTGGCATTATTACATCTAGTATTAATAAATCCGGTTGTGTCTTTTTTACTAAGTCTAATGCTTCAATTCCATCCTTAGCTATGCCTAATATATCGATATCATCCTCATTAGACAAATACTCTTTTAATACCTGACAAAAATCCTTATTGTCATCTGCTAAAACTATTTTGATTTTTTCCACTAAAAATCCCCCCATTAAAAAACATCTTCTTATTACAGAAAACTAAACTTTTTACACAATTGCTTCCTAATTATCTACTCTAAAGCATATTCGACACTCCAAAATTATATTCCTCCTAGATAATTGATAAAATAATAAAATTTTTAATGCCTTACCTATAATTTTATCATTTCATCTATAAAAATACCATATCCTTTTTTCGGATTATCTCTAAAAACATGAGTTATTGCACCAATAATTTTATTATTTTGTATTATTGGAGCTCCACTCATGCCCTGTACAATACCTCCTGTGTATTCCAATAACTTATCATCTACTACTTTTATTACCATATCTCTATAATTTCCTTTATCATATACTATACTTTCTATTTTTATATCATAGCTTGTTATATTTTTGTTTTTGTCCTCAAAAAGAATTACTGCATCTCCTATTTTTACATCTTGTGCTCTTCCAACCTCTATTAACTGCATTTCTTTATTTGCTAAATTAAATTCTTTATTATGTTTTTCTGTAATATTACCACTTATACCTAGCTCTGAATTATTTGAGAAATTACCCATTAAATTACTGTCATTAAAATCTCCTTTTATTTTACCTACTTTTTCATTACTAGCTTTTACTATTTTTAACTGTTCTGGCTTATATATATATCCTTGTTTTATTTTTAATAGTTCATTAGTGTCCGAATCTTTTATAGCATGACCAATTGCTTTGAACTTTTCCATACTAGGGTCATAAAAAGTCATAGTTCCAATTCCAGAAATTTTATCTCTTACCCATAATCCAAGCTTATACTTGCCATTTTCTTTTTTAGTATCTATTACTTCTGTTTTATACTTATTTTTTCTCTCAAAAGTCACTTCAACTTTACTTTTTTTAATCTTATTCAAAATCTCTGATACATCTTGACTATTTTTTATCCTTTTATTATCTATTTTTACTATATTATCACCAATTTGTATGCCTCCAATATAGTCTACATCTTCTTCCTCATATCCTAAGACCAATACACCGTCTGTATTTGCTTTTACTCCAATTATATTTCCCATAGGATATACAAATTTTTTATCATGATTCTTAATTGTAAAAGCTTCTATTTGGGTCTCTTTATTCACATTACAATTTTTATAAAAAATTATAACCATGGTAAAAATCGATACAGCTCCTAATATTATCCAAATATTTTTGAAATTTTTATTTGTTTTGTTCATATATTCATCTACTCCTATGCTGTATTATTATGTATTTATAATTCCTTTTTATAGAGAATTTATTCATTCAAAAACCTCATTTAAAATCTTAATAAGTGATTTTTAATATATAATATGATAGTATTATATTGTAACAAAAAGTTTGAAGGGCGGTAATATCTTGAAATTAAATGTAAGAATCGCAGACATAAATAATTGGCGTGATTTAGTTGATTTGTCTGTAGATAAAAGTCAGTTAGATTATATAGAAAGCAATGCACTTTCTATTGCTGAATCTAAATTTATAACAGCTTGGATACCTGTTGGAATATATGATGAAAATTCTTTAATAGGATTTGCTATGTACGGTCGCTTAGAAGATGATAGAGTTTGGCTTGACAGATTTATGATTGATTCAAAATATCAAGGTAGAGGATACGGAAAAGCATCATTAGATTTTCTTATAAATCATCTTAAAAAGGAATATAACTGTGATGAACTATATCTTAGTATATTCGATGATAATAAAATGGCTATTAAGCTTTATAAAGATTTTGGATTTGAGTTTAATGGAGAGCTTGACTATGGTGGAGAAAAAGTAATGGTATTAAAATCTAATTGATATTAATAAAAATATACATATATCAAGGAGGTGAAGTCATTATATAAACATATTTATATAATGATGGATAAAATGGCTCAAAATATAACTTTAGAATTTGTTGAAGAAAAAGATTTAGAAAACCTTGAAAACGTAAAAATTTTATTTACTGAATATTCAAATTCTCTAAATATAGACTTATGTTTTCAAGACTTTAATAATGAATTAAAAACACTTCCAGGAAAATATATAAAACCTTCAGGTTCATTGATAGTGGCATTTGTTGATGAAAATTTAGCAGGTTGTGTTGCTTTAAAAAAACTTGAAGGTAAAATATGTGAATTAAAAAGATTATATGTAAGAAATCAATTTAGAGGATTAAAGATAGGAAAAATATTATTAGAAGAAATCATTGAAGAAGCTAAAAAAATTGGATATACACATATGAGATTAGACACTCTTCCAAGCATGAAAAGTGCACAAGGATTATATGAAAAGCTTGGTTTTTATGATATAGAACCTTATACTTATAATCCGATTGAAGGGGCTAGATATATGGAATTAAAATTATAATTTTTTAATAGAGTATAAATAGAACTACTACAGTTTTATTTATACTCTATTTTATTGAACAAACTTATATTTCAATAAAGTATTCTCTATTATCCCTTATTCCAGAATTAAATACAGGTTGTTCAGTCATATAATCAGACTTAGTCAATTTTTGCACATCAGAACTTTCAGATATAACTCCACTTGTAACTACTTTATAGTCATATTCACTGCCTGTATTTATCTTTATTTCACAGGTATATGATAATTTTCCATGTTTTGTCATTTCAATTTCATTCCATTTATCACTATCTTCTTTAATACATAAAAAATAAGTGTAAAGCATTTATCTAAAAATTCTTTACACCTATTAAAATATCCATTTTTCACTAATATTTTTTAGCCAGTTCAATGATTTCACTTGCATGCTCAATAGTTTTTTCTGTTATATTATTACCTGCTATAAGTCTGGCAATTTCATTTTTTCGTTGAGACTCATTTAATTTACTGACATTAGTGAATGTCCTATTGTTTGAGGTATCTTTCTCTATACAATAATGAGTATTTGCATTTGCAGCAATTTGAGGTAAGTGAGTTATACATATTATCTGTTTTTTCTTTGCTATATCACTCAATTTTTCTCCAACAATCTGTGCTGCTATGCCACTTATCCCTGTATCTATTTCATCAAACACTAATGTATCAATATCATCTATATCAGCCAATATTGTCTTAAATGCTAACATAAATCTAGACATCTCCCCACCTGACGCAACTTTATATATAGGTTTAATATCTTCTCCTAAGTTAAAAGATATCATAAATTCAACATCATCTATTCCGTTTAAAGTAAATGGACCTTCTTCAAAATTAACCTTGAACATTACATTTTTCATATTTAGGCTTTTTAATTCATCAAGAAGTATTTTTTCTAAAGTAGTGGCTACTTCTATTCTTGCTTTAGTCAATTTATTAGCTTTTATTTTTAAATCTTCTTCTATCTTCATCAGTTGACTTTTTAACTGTTCAACTCTTTCATCTCTATTTAATATTTCATCTAATCTATCTTTAATTTTTCCATAATACTCAAATATATCGTCTATGCTATCTCCATATTTTCTTCTTAAATTGTTAATCTCATCAATTCTAAGCTCAATCTGCTCTAGTTCATAAGGTTCAAAATCTATATTATCTTTGTAATTTCTTATATCAGCAGATATATCTTGCAACTCATACATAATCCTTTCTACAGTATCACTATATTCATTTAAAACACTGTCATATTTAGATATGTCATTAAGTTCTTTAGATGCAAGACCTATTAGGTCAATAACACTATACTCGCCATTATGTAACTTGCTATAACTCGAATTTAGATTATTATATATCTTTTCACTATTTCTATAAACTTCTCTTTGTTTTAATAAATCTTCATATTCATTCTTATTTAGATTTGCAGCTTCAATTTCATTTATTTGAAATCTTAATAAATCTATTTCTCGTTGAATTTGCATCTCATCTTTATTTTCCATCAAGCAATTCAAAGCTTTTTTTACTTCACTATATTTACAGTACACTTTTCTATAGGCAACTTTAAACTTTTCCAATTCATTTTCTCCAAAAAGGTCTAGAAATTTTAAATGAGTGTCTTTATTAAATAAAGCTTGATTTTGATGTTGACCATGTATATCTATAAGTGTAGATGCAATTTCTTTAAGAAGAGACACTTTAACAGTCCTTCCATTTACTCTAGCAGTACTCTTTCCATCTGAGTATATCAACCTAGTTATCACCAATAAATTATCATCTTCCATACTTATATCATTTTCTTCTAATATTTTTTTAAGAGATATATTATCCGAAAAAAATACAGCCTCAACAAGTCCCTTATCTGTTCCCTTTCTTAGAAAAGACCTATCATATTTATCACCTAGACAAAGTCCAAGTGCATCTATTATTATAGATTTTCCTGAACCAGTTTCACCTGTAAGTATATTTAAATTTTTATCGATATTCAACCTTAGCTCTTCAACTAAAGCACAATTTTTCATATATAATTCGAGGATCAAATCTAAGCCCCCTTTTAACCTATTTGTCTAAATTATGAGAAGCTTCAACAACTTCTACTATTTTATTATTATATGTCTCACCATCAAATTCATATCCTTCATTTCCATTTCTCAAATGAATTAGATATTCTATATTTCCTTCTGGTCCTTTAATAGGAGAAAAATCTAACCCTAAAATCTCAAATCCATTTTCGACTGAAAAGTCAGAAATCATTTTTATAACTTCTATATGTGTAGATTTCTCTCTAACTACTCCTTTTTTACCCACTTTTTCTCTTCCTGCTTCAAATTGAGGTTTAATTAAAGCTACAATTTCTCCATCATGACGTACTAGCTCCTTTGCTTTTGGAAGTACCAACTTTAATGATATGAAAGACACATCAATCGATGCAAAATCTGCAAACTGCTTTGTATCTTCTATTGTCACATTTCTTATATTGGTCCTTTCCATACACACAACTCTATCATCTTGTCTCAATTTCCATGCAAGTTGACCATAACCAACATCTATAGAAAATACTTTTATTGCTCCATTTTTGAGCATACAATCTGTAAAACCACCTGTAGATGCACCAATATCCATACATACTTTTCCATCAATAGTTAAATCAAAGTTTTTCATTGCTTTTTCAAGCTTTAAACCACCCCTACTTACATATGGTATTGGATTTCCTTTTACTTCTATATTGCAGTCCTCTTTTACTTCTGTACCAGCCTTATCACACCTTTGATTATCAACAAAAACTAATCCAGCCATTATTGCTTTTTTAGCTCTTTCCCTACTTTCAAAATGCCCTTGTTCTACTAACAATAAATCTATTCTTTTTTTCATACAATTACCTTTCTGTTAAAAGCTACTTTAATAATAACTAAAGTAGCTTGAAGTAACACACTTGATATTTATTCTAATTGATAAACTTTATATTTTATATAGTTTTTAATTTATAATATTCAAACTAATCTTTTACTCAATGACTAGTTTCCTTATTTTATCAGCAATACTCTTTGGCGATAATCCTACAAAATCATATAATTCATCTGCATTGCCATGTTTTATAAATTCTTCTGGTATTGCTATATTAAGTATATTTACCTTATACTTATTATCTATAATAAACTTATTTATTCTACTTCCAAACCCTCCAGTTACAATGTTATCCTCTATAGTAACTACATTTTTATGAGTTTTTAATAAAACACTCAGCATATCTTCATCCATCGGTTTTAGAAACCTAGCATTAACTATTGTGGGATTTATTCCTTCTTTTAATAACAGTTCTTTAGCTTCTAAAGCATGTTTCACCATACTTCCAATAGAAAATATAACTGTATCTTGTCCATTATCTAATACCTCAAACTTACCTAATATAATTTCTTTATATTCTCCCTTATTTAGGTAATAACTATTTCCTCTTGGGTATCTAATCGCTAATGGGCAATCTACTTTCAATGACAAATCCATCATAAGTTCCATCTCTTTTGTGTCTTTTGGTGCCATTACTACAATATTTGGAATAGAATTCAAGTAACTTAAATCAAACATACCATGATGAGTTTCTCCATCATTTCCAACTAACCCAGCTCTATCTATAAGAAAGGTAACTGGCTTTTTTGTTATACATACATCGTGAATAACCTGGTCATATGCCCTTTGCAAAAATGATGAATACACAGCAAAGTAAGGTTTCATACCACTTTTTGCAAGACCTGCTGCAAATCCTGTTGCATGTTGTTCAGCTATACCAACATCATAATATCTTTTCGGGTATGCACTTTCAAATAAATTTAACCCAGTACCAGATGGCATAGCAGCAGTTATTGCTACTATCTCTTCATTATCATTAGCCATATCAACCAGTTTTTCTCCAACACTAGTTGACATAGACTTAACTTTTGAAGTTGTAACACCTGTCTTTATATCAAACTTAGATACTCCATGATATTTATCAGGTTGTACTTCTGCAAATCTATACCCTTTTCCTTTTTTCGTAATTACATGTAAAAGAACAGTCCCTTTTTTGTGTTTAGCCTTTCTCAATATATCTATTAAGTCTTTAGTATTATGACCATCTATAGGTCCATAATATCTTATACCTAATGAATCAAAAAATGAACAGTCCTGAGGAGAAAAGCTACACATTAGTTTATCTTTAAATCTATGTGCAGTCTTAGATAAAATTTCACCTGTTTGTGTAACATTTAAAATTTTATCAACTTCATCTGTCATTTTCTCAACTGTTGAGTTTCTTATAATACTTGACAGATATTTAGACATTCCACCAACATTTTTATCTATGGACATCTCATTATCATTAAGGATTACTATCATATTGGTATTTATATATCCTAATTGGTTTAAAGCTTCAAGTGCCATACCTCCAGTTATAGAACCATCTCCTATTACAGATATAACACTATAGTTTTCTTTTTTTATATCCCTAGCACAGGCAATACCTGTAGCTATAGAAATAGATGTACTGCTATGTCCTGTGTCAAAAATATCATGAGGACTTTCACTCTCCTTTGGAAAACCACTTAGTCCATTAAATTGTCTCAAAGATACAAAACAATCTTTTCTTCCAGTAACTATTTTATGAACATAAGATTGATGTCCTACATCCCATACAATCTTATCTTTAGGACTATTAAATACTTTATGAAGTGCTAATGTTAACTCAACTACTCCTAAATTAGAGGCTAAGTGTCCTCCTGTCTTTGAAACAGATTTTACTAAGAACTTTCTTATATCCTTTGCAAGTAAATCCATTTCTTCTATACTCATATTTTTTATATCCTTTGGAGAATTTACTTTATCTAAATATTTATACATATTATCCTCACCTTTATTTTGTAAATTTTCAATTTACATCAATATTAAAGCTGTTACTATCCCAAGTAAAGCTCCAAACCAAACTTCTAGTGGTGTATGACCTATTAATTCTTTTAATTTCTTCTGCTCTATATGCTTTCCATGTTGTATATCTGCTACCATTTGATTTAATATAGTGGCTTGTTTACCAACAGCCCGTCTAACACCTGCTGCATCGTACATTATAATCAAGGCAAGCACGGTAATTATAGCAAAATCAGTAGAATTAAACCCTTTTTCAATACCTACCACTGTGGCTAAACTTGTAACAAAAGAACTATGGGAACTAGGCATACCTCCTGAAATAAGTATTCTTGATAACTCAATTCTTTTTTCTTTGCCAGTAAATATTTTTATAAATTGTGCTAAGAAACAAGCAATCAGACTTATTCCCAAAGCCCCATTGTTAAAAATCTCCGAAAAAAAGTCCATTTTTCCCTCCTCGATTTTAGCTGTATATTTTAGTATTCTCTATCTATTATATATTCAGCCAATCCCTTTAAAAAATCTACATCGTCAGATAATTTTTCTATACTCTTCTTTGCTTCATCAATCAGATTATGTGCAATTTCTTTAGATTTATTTAAACCTAAAATAGATGGATACGTTGACTTATGATTTTCTATATCACTTCCAACCTTTTTCCCTAACTTAGCTTCATCTCCTACTATGTCTAGTATATCATCTACTATCTGGAATGATAATCCGATATTTTTTGCATATTTAGTTATATCTTCCATTTGTTCTGAATTTGCTCCACCTATAGTAGCTCCTGCCCTCATACAGCCTACCATCATTGCAGCAGTTTTATTCATATGTATATAGTCTAATTTTTCTTTTTCAATTTGTTTATTTTCACTTTCTACATCTACTACTTGACCGCCTATCATTCCATATATACCAGCACCTTTAGCTATCTCATTTATAGCTTTTAGATATTTTTCCGGGTTTTCTTTATTGATTGAACCTGCAAGCATTACTTCAAAAGCATAATTTAGTAGCGCATCTCCTGCTAAAATGCCCATAGCTTCTCCATATACTTTATGATTTGTTGGTCTTCCTCTTCTTAAGTCATCATTGTCAAGAGCTGGCAAATCATCATGTATTAGTGAGTATGTATGTATCATTTCAATTGCAATAGCAAAAGGAATAGCGTCTTCTTCATTCCCTCCAACTATTTTACAGGCCTCTAATGTAAGTATTGGTCTTAATCTCTTACCTCCAGCACTCAAACTGTAGTTCATAGCTTCAATAACAGTTTTTTGATACCCCTCTTCTTTAGGCATATATTCTTTAAGTATATTTTCTATAAAACTCGCTTTTTCTTTCAGGCATTGTTTAAATTCCAATTTTATTCCTCCTCTACTCTAAAGTCTTCTTCTATTCCTAATTGATTAAATTTACTTATTTTCAATTTAGCATCATCTAAAAGCTTATTACAATGTTTATAAAGGCTTATACCTTCTTCATACAAGCTTAAAGATTCATCTAAGCTAGCATTTTTAGATTCTAAATCATTTAAAATGCTCTCTAATCTTTTATAAGCTTCTTCATAGGTTAAATTCATACTATCCCTCTTTATTTTCAATTTTATCTATTATACATTCTAAATTTCCATCTTTTAATACTATATCTATACTATCCTTTATTTTTAATCCTTTTATACTATTTATTACCTTTCCATTTTTTTGAGCTATACTATAACCTCTGTCCATAGTAGCTAATGGACTTAGATTATGGAGTAATGCTCCAATTTTTACTAGTTTTTCATCTTCTAATTTTAAATTATTTTCTATTCCAAAAATTATTTTATCATATATTTTATCCAATTGTATAACTTTATCTTTTATTGTGTAAGAATCTAAATAGTTATTTATCTTATTAAATACTGCCTCTAACCTATATTGGTCTATCTCAATTTGATTTGTAAGAGACTTACTCATTCTGCTTTTTATGTTTCCAAGTTTATAGTTTATATCATCTAATGATGGAGTGGCAATCTCAGCTGCTGCTGACGGTGTCGGTGCTCTCATGTCAGATACAAAGTCACAAATAGTAAAGTCAGTTTCATGCCCAACTGCTGATATTATTGGAATTTGAGAATTAAAAATCTCTCTTGCCACCATTTCATCATTAAAAGACCAAAGTTCTTCTATCGAACCCCCACCTCTACCAATTATAAGTGTATCAACATTCTTCATATGATTGAAAAATCTAATTGCTTCACAGATTTCTTCAGCTGATTTATCTCCTTGAACTGTTACTGGATAAAGCTTTATATTAACTTTCGGATATCTTCTTTTTATCACATTTATTATATCTCTTATAACAGCACCTGTTGGAGATGTTATAACACCAATTGAGTTTGGCATTTTGGGTATAGGTATCTTGTATTTAGGGTCAAATAATCCTTCTTTATTAAGTTTTTCCTTTAGTCTATTAAATTCTATGTGTAAATTTCCTATTCCCTCTATTTCAATTTCATTAATGTATAACTGATACGCACCATCTCTTTCATAAACTGATATATATCCATTAGCTATAACTTTCACACCATTATCTAATTTTAGATTGCGATTAAAATTACTTTTAAAAATTACACAGTTTAACTTTGATGTTTCGTCTTTAAGTGATAAATATACATTTCCACTACTATGAACCTTAAAGTTAGAAATTTCTCCTTTGACTTTGAGGTTAGAAAGTATTGGGTCGTTTATTAAAATTCTTTTAATATATGAATTTGCTTCACTTATATCTAAAGCTCTTAGTTTCATACTCTTTCTCCTAAAAAGTTATTCAATCCTATTATAGCACACCCAACAGCATTATCAGTTGAATATTGTGGTTCTGTAAAGTAAGCTTCTATATGCTTTTTTCTTAATTTCATGCTTAATTCTCTAAGAATATACTTACTTGCAGAAACTCCACCTGCAAATACTACTTCATTTACATTATAAGTTTCACATAAATATACTAAAGATTTAAACATATTTCTAACTACTGAATCTAATACTAACTTAGATATGTATTCTTTTTGATTAGTATTGTATCCATTATCCTCTATAATCTTATTTACCTGATTTTCTAAACCAGATAAATTCATATATCCATCTCTTACAGAGGTTTTCAGACCACTTTCTATTTTAAGATTACAATTTAAAGCATTTTCATCTAAATATTTTCCTGAAGGAAACTTATATCCAAGCTTAACTCCTACCCTATCTATAAGTTGACCAAAGCTAATATCTTTACTTCCTCCAATTATATCTATATTATATCCAAAATTATTGTATAACTTACTTTTATCATCTTTTTTATTACTTATTTTGCTAATTCTATCTAAATTAGTATCCGATATATTATCATTACTATCCAATTTGCTTATTAAAAGTATCTCTGTAGTGCCACCAGACATGTGAACAGAAATAAATCTATTATTATTTTTTAATTTACTATTTAATAAACTTGCTTCAATGTGATTTTCTTGATGAGTAGTCTCATAAAACCCACAACCATATATACTGGATAATAGCTTTCCAAAATTATGCCCTACATTGAATACAGGCATATATGAGTTTTCAACGGGTCTAGGTTTTGTAGATGAACAAACCCCTTCTACATTAAACCTATCTTTAAAAGATTTTATCCTATCACTAAGAATCCCTAAATTATTGATATGTTGGAATACAGCTTCACTTTGTCTTAGACCTTTTGCATTCTCTCTTACTTCTAACATTATTTTTTCATTGAATATAACTTTCTTATCTAAAGAGATAGCTGCTATAGAAGTAGTATAGCAGCTAGTATCAATTCCAATTATTATATTATTTCGCAATTTCATCAACAACACTTCCCAATATACCATTTATAAATTTAGGAGATTTATCATCACAATATATCTTTGCAAGTTCTACAGCTTCATTTATTGATACTTTATTAGGAGTATCTAAATAAAGTATTTCACACACAGACAATCTAAGTATAGACACATCTACCTTTGGCATTCTATCTACTGTCCAGTTTTTAGCATGCTTATTTATTAACTCATCTATCTTATCATGATTTTCTTTTAGTACTTTGCATACTGAATTTATATATGTTCTGTCTATAACATCTTCAAGCTTATTATCTTCTAACTTTAAATTTGAGTTACTTGAATATTGAAGAGCAAGCTCTTCATATCTATTTATAATATGTTCTGAATTATCTTTTAGAAAAGTATCTACCTTATCCTCTAAAGCTTCAAAATCTTCTTTATTAATATTTATTTGATATATAAATTTCATTATATATTCTCTTGTTGTACTCTTTTGCGCCCTATCTTTTTTCATCAATTAAAATTCTCCTTTAAGTTTAATTATCCATATAAAATCAATTTTCAGCAAAAAGCCCTCTGACTTTTCAGAGGGCTAATATTAATTTTTCTTAGTTGCTTTTGCTTCTTCTTTATCAACTTTATCTTTTTTAAAGCTGATTCCTTGAATGTGTATATTTACTTGAGAAACCTTCAGTCCTGTCATTGTCTCAACAGTATTTTTTACATTTTCTTGAACTTTAAAAGCTGTATCTGGTATTGACATTCCATACTTTATCGTAACCATTACATCTAAATTAACATCCTCTTCTTCTATTTGTATTTTTACCCCGTTATTTTTTAACAACTTATCTGTTAATGTTGCTGTAGTTTCTATGCCTTCAACTTCTAATGCTGCTAGACCAGCTATTGTAGCTATTACATCATTAGATATTTTTACTTGTCCAAATTTATTATCTTCCATATTAAAACTTACCTCCTGATTTTAAGGAACTATTTTTATAAGTATAATAATACCAAATACAAGTCTACTTTGCAAGAAAATAACCTCAGTTAATTCTGAGGTTTATACTTTACTTATTATTATTATTTGTAAGTTTAATATTTTCATACTTTACATTGGCTTGTTCTGCAACTAAATCAAATATTTTTGCTGCATCTTTCTTTTCTAATTTAGCTTCGTTCACAACTACATTAACTTTGTTATCGCTTATATAAACTAATGCTTCCTCATATCCTTTTGTACTCAAAAGATTTTCTATTTGAAGTTCTTTTTCTTGAATTTTAACTATATTTAATTTCATATTAGAAGCTTCTTTTCTAGATTCTTCTGTTGTAGATGGATTATTTATCATTTCATTTAAATCTTGAACTAACTCATTTCTTTGTTTTTCTCTGTTCATTTTCATATCTAAAATATAAGATGCCTTTTTCATGTTTTTCTCAGATGATAATTGAGCTTTTATTTCCTTACTTGTCTCAGTTGCTTTTTCTTTTACTTTACTAGCTTTGCTATCAACTATGTCAATATCAGCACTTTCCTTTCCATCTTGTTTATCTACATTACTAGAATCCTCTGTCTTACTACTATCATCAGTATTTTTTTGCAACTGTGCTTCTTCATATGCCTTAAACTCTTTTGATGTTTCCAATAAGGATTTCTTACTTAATTGATAATTCACTGTTCCTACTACAACTAACATTGCAGTTAAAGTTATTATTACAAATCCTCTTCCCTTATAATTAAACTTCATTCATTTATCCCCCCGGTTATATGTATTTATTTAGAATATATTTCTACTTGATGACCAGCTACTTGTAATGATGTTTGTACTGCACTATAAAGTGTTTCTTTAACACTTGGGTCATTTGCTCCACTTGCTACCACTATCACTCCCTTTATCTTTGGCTCTGTAGTTTTTATAACTACAGGGTCACTTGAATTTGAAGTTATCATTGTTTTATTTTCACTAGAAGTCGTAACTGTTCTTTCTCCACCTTGTGCATCTTTTTCCTCCGTTGTTTCTGTTGTATTATTTGAATTAAAGGCAGGTTGTATCTCTTCACTTGATTCAAATGTAACCATTACATCAACATCTCCTGCACCATCAATTTTAGATAGTATT
This sequence comes from Clostridioides sp. ES-S-0054-01, assembly GCA_021561035.1. Taxonomy (NCBI): domain Bacteria; kingdom Bacillati; phylum Bacillota; class Clostridia; order Peptostreptococcales; family Peptostreptococcaceae; genus Clostridioides; species Clostridioides sp. ES-S-0054-01. Next base: position 1,170,624 of record CP067346.1, on the reverse strand, counting down.
GTTGTTAATTTTGATTCCAAATCATCTTTTTCTTGTTCTTTAGTGACTTGCTTTTCAGTACTTTTGTTAGCCTCTGTTTTTCCAACTTGTTTATCATTATTGCTACTAGGAAAACAAGATAATAATACTAATGAAACCACACATATTCCAGCTATAGTTATTAGTGAATATACCTTTCTCTTATCTTTGTCATTTAAGTTTTTCAACATTCTCCCAACTCCTATTTATCAATTTGTATATCTTCTATAGAAACATCAAGCACCTTTATTAAGTCATTTTTTAATTTTTCTTCATTTAGATTCAGTCCATATTCTGTACCTTTTTTAAAGACTTGTTTAGAATTTTCTTTGTCATTAGAGTTTATGTTTTCTTCATCTCTTTTAGTACTATTATTTTTATTTTCTTCATTAATACTGCCATTATTTTTTGTATCATTATTCTTTTCTTTTATTTTTATATTATTTATATTTGCTCCATTAAGCTCTATATCTTCTAAATCATAACCATATTCGTCAAGCTTTAATTTAAGTACTTCTTTTAAACCATCCTCATATCCCTTAGATAGACTATTATTTCCAGTCTCTTTTGCCAAAGCATTTGTGCTATCTACATACTGTTTGTTGTAGTTTCCCATAGATTTCAAGATTCTGTCTTCTAAACTCATATCTTTTGAAAAAAAACCTACTACTGGAGTTATTACAATAAATACAAACATAAAGTTTAAAACTAAGTTGACATAAGGTTTTATCTTAGAATTTGGTAAAATCATGTCTACTATATTTACTATAAAAGCTCCTATCAAAACACTAACTATCCATGCCTTTATGCCCTCTAACATAGCATCCTCCTCTCTAAAAACTTTAGATTAAACGTAATCATTTTTCATTGATATATGAATTATCCTTGACTTACGACACTTATCGAGGTCAAAATAGCTACAGTTACAAAGAACATTACTGTTATAGCAATTACTGATGCTAGCATTATTATCATTAAATTTGCAACTTCATTTAAAAAATTAGATATTCCATCTTCTCCAACAGGCTCTACAATTATTGCCGCTAATTTGTATACTACTATCACTGATAAAATTTTTATCACTGGAAGCAAACAAATTCCAACAAGTAAGATAAGTCCTATTCCTCCAAATATATTTTTTATAAGCTGAGATGAAGATAATAAAATATCCACAGAATCGGATACAAATCCACCGACAACAGGAATAAAATTACCTATAGCAAATTTAGCAGTTTTTACACTGAATTTATCAAAACTAGTTACATACAAGCCTTGTATAGATACAAGACCCAAATAAACTGTAAACATCGCTCCAATAGAAACATAATTTATTTGTTTTACAAAGGAGAAAAATCTCTTTAGCCTTATATTTTTTGATAAATTGTTTATTATTAAAATTCCAAATGCAACAGTAATAGATACAAATAGGAAGTTTTTAAAAAATACATTTATAAATGTTACTCCTCCTATGAAGATAGGATTCAAAGTGGTAGATGTTATTGGGAATCCAATTAAAAGTAAAAATGTTATTAATATTGGCATTATGACTTGCATAAGACCTACAGTATGGTCTATTGCATTATAGCAAATCTGTAATACATCTTTGAAACCAACAAGTGTAAGTGATACCATTGTGATAAATATTATATATGTTGCTATTTGACTTACTGCACCTGATGAAAAAGAGTTTTCTAGACTCTTTAAAATGGATGATAACAGAGCCAGTACCAAAATCACTGCTACTACTTTTAAACTTGCTTTAAATTCATCAAACATCAATATCTTCAATCCATCTTTATTGAATAAATCTAAGATATTTTTTTCTCCACTAATTAAATCTTTTACAAACGATTTTAAATTAACATCATTAATAACTATTTCTTTATTTATATAGTCTTGAATTTCATTTATGTCCAGCTTATCTAACTGACCATCTATATATTTATCTATGCTATTTTTTGTTTCACCATATTCTTTATCTTCACTACTTGGTACTTCATTAGCAAATATCATAATAGCAAAGATATTTATAAAAAAGAAAGTAAATAAAAAACCTATAATCATTGGTAAAAATCTTTTTTTCATAAGCAACCATGCCTCTCTTCACTCTATAAACCTCAATACAACTAAAGCTCTCTAATATACCCATAGTCATTCCAAGATATACAACTATGGAATTATGTTTACCACCATTTCTACAATGGATAAAAGTATAGGGAAAGACATTGACATAACTATTATCTTACCTCCAAACTCTAGTTTTGAAGCAATGTTTCCTTCCCCACAATCTTTACAAAGTTGTATCGCAAATTCCATTAAGTATGCTATCCCAATTAATTTTATTATTAATGATATATACATAGTCGGGATATTAGCCTTATTAGCTAAATCTTGTATACTATCTACTATGAAATTTAGCTTAAACATAACTGATAGTAGTATTATTACTCCAGTTATTATTGCTATGAAATTTGCTATCTCTGGTCTATCTTTTTTAATTACTAAACAGAGTGTAGTTGAAATGATTGCAATTCCTATTAATTGCATTATTTCCAAATTACTCCCTCCTCTTTAGTAAAGTTGAAACATTGTTCTTACAGTATTAAACAAATCACTTATTTCTGTTATTACCATGCCCAATACGATTATTACACCTGCTAATGTAGTAAGACCTGCCCAATCTTTTCTATCTGTTTTTTCCAATATCATATTCAATACTGATATTAGAATACCGACACCTGCAACCTTTAATATCAATGATATTTCCATAATAAACCTCCCCATATTAAATCAATATAATACATATACCTATACCTATAAACGTCACTAATTTTTTATACAATACGCCTTTTTTGTTTATATCTTCCTTTGTCTCATAGGTTTGTTTTTTCAAATTTTCTATAGATAAATCTATCATTCTTTGTTGTGACTCTATATCACTTTTCCCTAAAGTAAGTATTAGATTTTTCAGTTCCTCGATTTCTCTATTACCTAGATAAGTTTCTTTATTTAAGACATCAATATTTTCTGATATTATCATTTCCAAAGTTTTACTTTGTTCATTGTGAAGCCCTTCTGATATTTGATAGAAAAATTTCCAAAAACAAAACTCTTTATTTCCACCTATTCTATTAAAAATTTCTTCTAATGTATAAAGCCCGAAAGATAAATCCATCCTCAAAATTTCTAAAACTCTTATTAAATCGTTTAATTGTTTATGTCTACGAGTATAAGTTTTGTATATATGTTCACCTATTAAATAACTACTTCCTATTAAAAGAGCTATAATAATTATTTTAATTTGCAAAATACCATCTCTTTTCTTCTAAATCATAAATTTTCTCAATCGTTCCTGCTCCTCTTTTTGCAGAAAGAATTATAACTTTTTTAAATAATTCTTTATCTAGAAGTCTACTTAACTCTTTTCTATTTTGTATATCATCTATTGAATCCCCATGCACAGTAGTTATTAATCCTATCCCTCCATTTAATGCTGTGTATAATGCCTTTATTTCTTTTTCACTTCCAATCTCATCTGTCACAATAACATTTGGCGACATAGACCTTAAAAGCATCGTAATACCCAAGTCTTTTGGGCAAGTTTCTATTATATCAGTCCTTATTCCAACATCCATTTGTGGAACACCTAGATAAGCACCTGCTATCTCATTACGCTCATCTACCAGAGCTACTTTCAAACCTTTAAATCCATAATCCTCATTACCATTACTTAAATTTCTTACTATATCCCTTATTAAAGTTGTTTTTCCACATTGAGGTGGTGATATTATCAATGTATTATTAATCTGATTTTTTCCCTTTATGATATGACTTAAAATCTTATTAGAGCATCCAATAATTTCCCTTGATACTCTTATATTTAAAGATGATATATGCTTTATGTTTTTGACTTGTCCATCTTCTACTATTACTTTTCCAACTAATCCTACTCTATGACCACCTCTCAAAGTTATAAATCCTTTTTTTATATCGTCCATAAATGAATGTATTGAATATTTACATATTATTTGAAAAGTTTGCTCTACATCTTCTCTTGTTACTATATATGAGTTTTGTTGATTTAAATCAAGGGTCATAGTTTTTTGATTGTAAAAATAATCTTTAGAGTTTGCATTTAGTATCAATGGTTTTTCTGAGCGTAACCTAATTTCTTCTATGTTTAGATTATTGTTTGAGATTTTTTCTACCTTTTCTCTTATAGTTGTAGAAAGAGAGTTTATTATTTCATCAGAAAGTTTATTCATTTCTTGTCCTCCTCCTTTGTTTATATAATTCTATTTATAAAGGACAAGGAATATTACCAAAACATATATATTTTTTAAATAATGTTTATCAATAAAAAAAGTAAATCTATTTATTTAGGATTCATTTAGTAAGTAGGTTCTGTTAAATTACTATTATTAATCTTTATAATATATTACTCAATAAAAAGGGGCTGTCACATGAGCAAATTAAATTTGTTCTGTGAGAGCTCTTTTTTACTTATCTTAATAGGTGTATTTTTAATTATTTTATATAAAATTTATGTTCTAAGTAAAATTATGCATGACAAATAAAGGTATAAAAATACCATTTTTCAAATAATATTTGATTATAAGTAATAAATTGAGACTGTAAACTAACCTGTGCTTTTGCCTTTTAAAAAATTCATGTCAAAAAAAGAGCTGTCACTCATGATTAATTTTAATCATTTTGCAACACCCCCTTTAAGCTAATGTTAAACTATGTCTTTACTCATTTACTAAACTATAATATGTATTTTCATTTAATATAAGTTCCTCATGATTACCTGATTCAATAACTCTACCTTTGTCTATAACATATATTTTATCTGCATTTTTTATAGTAGATAATCTATGGGATATAACAATAACGGTTTTATTCTCTAGCAAGTTACTTATATTTTCTGTTATTATTTTCTGAGATATATCTCATAATCTCATTAGTATCCAAATAATCTTTTGCTTATCAGTAAATCTTCAACTTTAAACTCTATTTTTATATTATCAATCATTTTTTTATCAGTCATTTTTGCTCTACATTTTATTTTATATAGTTATGCTTAATCATTTTGTGAAAAACACTCAACAATAGATTCTCCTTCAATTTTATCTTTCGATATATATACAGAAATAAATCCCATAGCAACAAAAATTGCAAATAGTATAATTATTTGAGTCCAAGGAATATTGAGTTCTGCTGTCCTAGTATATCCACCTTCTAAAAGAGATTTATTTAGATTTACTATATTATAATTGTAATTAACTGTTGCAATCACAGATCCGATTATAGAAGCTATAATTCCATATAGTTGACTTTCAATAATTAGAATTTTTTTAATACCTTTTGTACTCATACCAATTGCTCTTAAGGTTGCCAACTCTTTTCTTCTTGCAATAATATTACTTCTCATAATGAAAATGATATTCACTGAAAGTATTAATAGAATCAAAATCTGATATATTATAGAAAGCCTTTCTTCTGAACTTTGTTGAGCTCCCATAAGTTTTAGTTCTTCACCTTTTCCATTGATTTCTGTAGCTCCATAATTCTTGGTTAATTCTTCTACTCTTCTTTCTACAGAATATAACTGTCCTTTTTCAGCTGTTATAAAAAGTTTATTGTACTCTTTTTGACCTGTTAATTCTTTATAATCATTTTCTCTAAATATTATTTGAGCCCCTTGAGCTTGTGTATTCCCATCCTGACCTGCTGCATATGATTCTTTCATGATAGCGCTAACCTCCACCTTGAAGTTTTCATATTTTTCAATTCCATCTCTATATACAGGTAGTTTTATTTCTATAATATCTCCTATTTTCACATCATCAATCACCTTTGTAGCAAAAGAATGTGTAACTTGCGAATTTGTATTGTTAACTAAGATTACTTTCTTATACTCACCATATATAGGACTTAGTATATTTTTACCTTTTTCAATAAATCCTTGTCGTTGCTTTAACATATCATCGCTATATCCTCTTATTAAAAGTGGATATTCATTGATATATTCATCTTGATAAGAGGATTTCTTTCTGTCCAATTCGTCTTGATATGCTTTTGACAACTTATCTTTAGAAAGCAAAATATGGGCACGATGATTATAAAAATGTGGTTCTACATACCTTACTCCTTTTGTATCATTTACTTTTTGTATTAAATTATTGTCTAATTTATAAAATAAAGATTCTGAATTTCCAGAATAACCCTCAATAGTTTTATCCACACTTCCATATGACATCGACCAGGAACCACCTGTTATTCCTTCTGCCATATTGGATTTTACAAAACTTTTAGTACCTAAATTTAATATAAACATTGTTCCAATAAAAGTAATTGCTAATATTGTCAATATTGTTCTAGGTTTATTTCTCCATATATTTCTAGTTGCTATACTTATAAGTAAATTTTTACTTTTTTCATCTCTCTTTTTATTTTTGTTTTTTGATTTTCTCTCATACTTTTCACTTGTCATTATAGCTTCGATTATAGACATTTTCATAGACTTTTTAATTACTATAAAACTAGAAAGAGATACTGATATGATTGAAACTACAAAAGAACATATTATACTAGATATTTGTATTGTTAGTACCGAACTGTATCCATACACTACTCTTAACCCAACATATGAAAAAATCATTCCAAATACTATTCCTATTAGGGTTCCTAAAATTATATAAATAAAGCCCATAGTAATAAGCATGCTTTTTACTTTTTTATTTGACATACCAATAGATCTCATAAGACCTATTTGACTAGTCATATCCTGAAAAATAATATTAAATATATTGTATATCACAATAGTTGATACAAAAACTAAAAGGACTGAGTTTATAATATTTTCTTTACTAAATTTTGAAGTTTGTCTTTGATGTTTTGCTAAATCAACCTCCCCATTTTCATGCAACTTAGATAGATTAGTATCTAGCTTTTTTGTCATTTTAGTTATAAATTGAGATACATTTTTCTCTGACTTAAGATATATTGTTCCAGTATATGTATCGTTTACTTTTATTGGTAACTTAGAGTCATTATACACAAAGGCTCTAAATATGGAACCATAGCTAGATGTGTCATAATATTTAGCTGGTTTTTCTATCAAACCAACGATTTTGAATGTTTTATTTGCACTGTCTATCTGATTAATTCCATTGTCATCTAAGTACTTGTTCAAAAGCATTAAGTCTATACTTTTATTTAATGGAGCAGATATTCCCATCTGATTTGTAGCCTCTTTTTCTATTACTATTTCTCCATCTTTTATTGGTTCTCTTCCATCTATCTTATATCTCAAAAAATTTATAAATTTTTTGTCAAATGAATTTAAATCAAGCTTAACGCCGCTTTTTTTATCGACTATTTCACATAGTTCTTTTGAGGTATTCGACTTTGATATATCATTTTCATTTATAAGATTCTGTACTTTATCCTTATCTAACTCCTTAAACTCTACGTGATAGTCACCCTGTAAATCCTTCGCCTCTGTTATTTGAGAATCATATCCAGAATTCCTAATCACACTCATTGAGAAAATAAGCATCACAGCAAGAACTATACATGATAATAGTGCTATTGTTTTTCCTTTTTGTTTTTTCATGTAAGAAACTGCTAGTTTCCATGTATTATTCATAATCATTCTCCCCTATATTTATTAAAAAGTATTAAATCAGTAAATCTCATATAAAAAATATAGATTTCCTGCTTCAAAACTCTGTCACATAAAGTTACTCTTACTTTTTATCTAATTCTTAATACGCTGTTAATCCAAATGGCGATGGTCTACCATCTATTGGTTCACAATCTGTATAACAGTAGTAAGTTTCTGCACTTGGATTATATCTACATGAATCTACTTGTACCTCAACCTCTTCAATTTCAACCTTACCAGCTATTGCGCTAATTGTTAATTTTTCCATAGTATTCGTCTCATCTAAACCATTAACGATATAACTATGATAGTCTGCTTTTTTACTCATTAATTCCTATATCAAATACACATTAACTAAATAGATTGAAATAAATGATAATAAACATTTTTTGTAATTATCTGCATGATATCCACCTGTAAATTATCGTATTGGACAGTGTCATATAAAAATAATGCAGTTTCCTTAAATCGATTTAGTATATATCCTATAATAATATAACAATTATATTAACTATAAATGCTATTAATGTTTTAAATCCATATAAGTATAAATCATATTCCTTTTCGTTTACTGTTTTATTACAAATTAAAAAGGATGTTATCTTATTAACACAAGATTCGGTCATATAAATCGCCTCCAAACCTTCTATACTTAAAAAATAACACACCTTATTCTATTATTCAACATAATCTCTCCAACTGGTCATTTTGGATACCCAACTGGGTTTACATTGTAAAATTGATTTAGACAAGTGTTTATGTTTTAATAAACCTCTTACATTTAAATTTTCTACTACTACTCTACAAGGCTTGGTTTTCACTATTGTATTAGTAGTTTGGTGTATATGATTTAATTTAATATCAGAAAGTTTTTTATAGACAAGTTTTATCTGCGTTTCAACCTTTATGATATTTTAAGTTTTTATAAGTTTTTCACCTTTTTGAAAGGTATTACCACTTTTTAACATATCACATTTCCTTGAAACTTACCTTTGAAGTTTTTTAAGTTTCTTATTTAATCTTTTAACTTCTTTTATCTTAGATATCATTGCAGGAGATACGTCAATACCATATAATTCTTCCATTTCTTTACCTCCAAAAGTTTAATATGAATATTATTCCAATCTTACCAATTTTACATTCAAAAAAGACTATAGGTAAGTTTGTATTTACACAAACCTACTTACAGTCTCGAACGAAAACCTCCTATAATATCTACATTTCTTTTATCATACCTTTCTTATAAGCCATCAAAAGTAGTTTTAAATCTTCTATTTCTTCTTGTATTTTTACTCCTTCATCAGTATCCCTCACCATTTTTCTCTCTGTTTTATGCTCTACTACAACGGTTGTAGATAAAATATCGCTTTCATTTGCAATGGCTTCTTCTGCAGAATTAAATGGTTCATGTGATACTAATTGTAAGGTTCTAGAATTGTATATCAAAGTGTATCCAGCTATACCAGTAGTTTTTTGGTAAGCTCTAGAAAAACCACCATCTATAACGAGAATTTTACCATTAGCTTTTATTGGACTCTCCCCATTTTTACTTTCCACAGGAACATGACCATTTATTATATGTGATTCATCAAGTTCTAAATCAAATTCTTCAAATATTTTTTCACAAGCCATCTCATTTTCTCTAAGCTTAAAATATGGATTCTTATTTTCTTTATGAGTCTCTTTTTCTGCTATAAAATACCTTTCAAATGTAGTCATATCATCTTTTCCAAATAATGATGAACATTTTCCAGTCCACAAATACCACATAATATCCATACCATATAGTTTTTCTTCTGCTTTATCTTTAAAGAAAAACCCTTCTCTTGCTAGAGATTCCATTTTATCCATAAGAGCTTTACCTTTATACTCTTTTCCCATTATATTCATAGACATAAAACTTCCATCTTCATTTAATGGTACACATCCATGAATCAGTAAATTTGAGTTTGCTTTTAAATATATACTTCCTTTAGAAAATAAAAATGAAACATGTTTTTGTAATTTTTCACTGCCTCTAAATGAAGATACTAATTTATCCATAACGTTTTTTTCTTCTATTGTTAATTTATATGGGTCTTTTTTGTCTATTGTAGGCAAATAGGTATCTTTTAATTTATATGTTTTCCCTTTTAAAGTAATCGTACCTTCATCATAATTTATCATGTTGAGCAAAAGTCTATGTTCCATCTCAAACTCAGGTCTTCGTCTTATAACTTCACCTTCAAGCTTAAATTGAATTATACTTATTGCTTTATGCATTTTCGCCATTAAAGATTTTTCTGTTGTTGTTACACTTTGGTCATTAATCTTTGGAATAAATTCTTTACAAGGGTCATCTTTATACATCTCTATAGCAAAAGTGGCTAAAGGCAATAGATTTATTCCATATATGTCTTCTACAATGTCTAAATTCGCATATCTAGCTGATATCCTAAGTGCATTTGCTATACAAGTTTTTTCACCTGATGCTGCACCCATCCATAATATATCATGATTTCCCCATTGAATATCTACACAATGATGCTCAATAAGCTTGTCGACAATTATATCTGGTCTTGGACCTCTATCATAAATGTCTCCTATTACATGCAGTCTATCCACAACTAATTTTTGTATAACTGTAGAAATAGCAATTATAAACTCTTTAGCTATTCCTATATCAACTACTGTTTCAACTATACTTTTATAGTACTCTTCTTTATGCTCACTTTTAACATGCTCGTGCAAAAGTTCTTCTATTATGTATTTAAAATTTTCTGGTAAAAGCTTTCTGACTTTAGACCTAGTATATTTGCTAGAAGCATACTTACAAAGTTCTATAAGCCTATAAATATTTATTCTATAAAAATCATCTATATTTTCCTCTTGCTTAATTATTAAATCTAGTTTTTGTTCAGGATAATATACAAGAGTTGCTAACATTTTTTTTTCACTGTCTCTTATTGTATTTGAAAACAATTCTTCTATTTTTCTCTTTATTACACCAGAACCATTTTTTAATACATGGACAAATGGTTCATATTCACCATGTACATCTGTTATAAAATGTTCTGTTCCCTTTGGAAGATTTAATATAGCCTCTAAATTTATTATTTCTGTACTTGCTTTTGATATACTTGGATATTGTTTTGACAATAACTTTAAATACTTAAGCTTGCTGTTTAAATAATCATCTGATATTTTACACAGATTTTTCATAATTCGTCCTCCAAAATTATATTAAGTTATATTCTTTTTTAATTATACCATACTTAATATACTTTTTCCGAGATAAAATATACACTAATTATATTCCCAATAAAAGTGACATTCCTATTAAATTAGTATAAATACCATTATAATAACATTCTTTTTTTAGTATACTCTCTACTTCAAATCCAACTTTTTTGTATAATTCTATAGCATTATAATTTTCTTCATTAGTGACAAGAGTTATTTTCTTAGTTATTCCATTTGATTTACACCATTCTATAAGGTCTAACATAAGCCTCTTACCTAATCCAATGCCCCAATATTTTTCTTTTACAACAATTCCTAATACTCCGACATGCTTTCCTTTCGCTTTTTGATTAGAATCAATCGTCGCAATACCAACTATTTCACCTTCTATAAATGCAATCAATTTTATTGAATTATCAGACGCTTTTGCTGCTTCTATAGCATTTTCTTGTTCCTCCAAAGATATTTTATATTCATTCTTCCCAAATGAGAGAAAATGAGTTTCTCCACCTACTTCATTATAAAAATTTATAATACTTTGAGCATCTTCTTTTACTCCTTCTCTAATAATCACGTCTACACCATTTTTTAATGTTATTGTTGGCATAAATTTACCTCCTAATAAGTTTTTTTATCTATAAACATGATACTATTGTTTTTATGTTGTTACAATATTTTTCATGTATTAATAACAATATAAGGCTATACTAAAATAAAAAACTAATAATATTTTAATATAACCTTATATGTACTTATTTGTATTTAATTTTCTGCCAATATTTAACTTTAGCTTAATAAACTATTATAATATAATTAAACTATTTTCTTTAAATCTTCACCATAAACCTTTCTATTATAAGACTTCATTATAAAGTATAATGGTACTCCGATTGCTAAAGCTCCTAATCCCATAATTAACTGATGCATAGATGCTTGGAACAATAACCATGTACCAACACATACTGCAATTAGAGGGATTACTGCTCCAAAAGGAGTTTTAAAAGTACCTACTAATTCTGGTCTTTTCTTTCTAAATACTAATACTGATAACGATGTTGGTATATACTGTATAAATCTAGCAACTGCACTTATCGCTGCTAATTCAGCAAAGCTTCCAGATAAAGCTATTGGTATAGTGATTAGCATAGTAGCTATTATCGCTACATATGGTGTACCTTTTTTATCTTTTCTTGCAAATATTCTTGGTAACATTTTATCATCAGCTAAAGCCACACAACTTCTTGGATTTACGAAAGCACCACACATACAAATTCCACCAACAGAAACCAATGTTCCAAAAGTAACCAATCCAGCACCCATATTTCCAAAACATATTCTTGCAGCATCTGCAACTGGTGTAGATGTATTAGATAATGAATCTCCTAGTATACCAACACATACAACTTGATTTAATATATATATTATTGATGCAATTACTATTACACTTATAATTGCTATTGGTATATTCTTTTTGGGATTTTCCATATCTTCTGCTGCAACTGCTATAGATTCAAACCCTGTAAATGAATAAAACATTAAAAGTGCTGCTGCTCCAAACTCTGTTGCTCCAGCTCCTGGAGGTACCATTGTTGAAGTAGTAAAATTAACTCCTTTTATAAAAAATATTCCTATTCCTATAAATAATATTAATGGAATTAGTTTACCTACAGTTATAACATTTTGTACAATTTTTGATAGAGATACACCTAATAAGTTTATAATTGTAAGTCCAACTATCATGGCTACAATTATAATTTTTTGTATATATGGGTCACCTGCTGGAGCCCATACTGCTGATAATGATGTAGGAAAACCTACTATCAAAGCTCCCCAGGAGATACATCCTATTACCCATTTCATAAGACCTACTTCAAAACCACAAAAATCTCCAAAAGCTTCCTTAGTATATACATAGGCAGCACCGTTTTTGTTAAATTTACCTGCCACCTCAGCAAAACAGAATGCCATAGATAAAACTAATAACATATCAAACATGTATACAAATATACTTGCTACACCAAATGCTTTCATTGCATCTCCTGGTAATAGGAAAACTCCAGCTCCTACTACTGCATTAATACCTAAAAGTATAATACTTATCAATCCCATTTTATTCTTTTCATTCATGCTCAATCCCCCCAAGGTATATTATAAATTCGAACAAATACTTATAAAATATTTAAATAAATTTTCCATTTTATTACAGTAATCTACCATCATTTCTGGATGCCACTGTATTCCTACTACAAAATTTTCATTCTCTTTTTCAATAGCTTCTATTATACCATCTTTTGAGTATGCTATGGCTTTTAATCCTTTTCCAAGTTGATTGATACTTTGATGATGATAACTATTTGTAAGTAATTGTTTTCCTAAGATTCCTTCTAAAATGCTTCCTTCTTTAACATCTACTTTATGAGTAGCTACATGTCTTTTGGAAGATTGTGTATGTTTTATATAACTTCCTTCTATAAGATTATTATCTTGATATAAAGTTCCTCCTAAACTTACATTTAAAATTTGTAGTCCCCTACATATACCTAATATAGGCTTTTTAAGTTCTAATGCTATACTTATTGCAATTAAATCAAATTCATCCACTTCTGGATATATAAATGTCGTTTCTTCTCTTATTTCTTCTCCATATAACTGAGGATTGACATCCCATCCTCCAGATATTAAGACTCCATCAACCATCTCAATCTGTTTTCTTATAACTTCTTTATCTGTATTTACTGGAATGATGACTGGGCTACCTCCACCTTTTAGTACTGCATTTATATAATCATTATTTACATATGACCTTTCAAGACCTGGAAACATACCATTTTCCATTATTATTAAATTTCCTAAAATCCCTATTATTGGTTTCATAATTAAACTCCTAACTAATCGATTGTTTTATGTATTTATTTTATATTTATATAATTTTCCAATGCTAGAGAAAGCTGGTCTGGGCAAGATGTTGGCTTTGTTTTACACTCTATTCCTTTTAACTTTTGAATTACATCTTCTATATTCATACCTTCAACTAATACCTTTATCCCTTTTAAATTTCCATCACATCCACCTATGAAGTTTACATTTGTAACTTTATTTTCCTTTACCTCAAATTCAATTTCTGTAGCACAAGTCCCTGTTGTTTTGTATTTCATAATTAAACCTCCCAATTATTTTGTCGTCTTATCTTTATAAATAGCAATATACATGCCAAAATTTATAATTATTTTTATTTATTATTTATTTAGTATTTTCAGCAGTTTTATTAATTGTATTTTTTATTTTTAATTCTATTTGCACTTTTCTTACAAAAAAAATAGGTAATGGGTTATTTTATTTTAACCTATTACCTATCTAATCCTATTTTTAAAACCTATTAATATTTAATCTTAAATATAGAATATTCTTTCTGACATAATACAAATCAAATTCTACAGATGTAAAAATCTATTATTTAAGTATATATATTCAGAATATATCATTTCAATATCTGTATACTTAATTTAATTTATGCTATTATAAAGTTTTATACCCTCTGAAGTTATTTGACTTCCACACCTACCAGATTTAGATGATATATATCCACATTCACTCAAATAAGATAGCACCTTTCTAACTTTACTTTCAGAAATCTCAATCCCTTCCTCCAAAAGTTTTTCGATTATAAATCCTCTTCCAATTCCAGAAGATGACTCCCTTCTTTCATATAGAATCCTTAGTATTTCCTCAAATTCTTTTTTTGTATAGCCAAATCCATCTTCATAATTAGTAGCACATTCTACCTTTATATATGGTGGCAAGTCATCTCTAAAAACCATACTGTCACACATTAGACTTACATAAGAAGCAACGTTTTGCAACTCTCTTATATTTCCTGGCCAATTATATTTTTCTAAAACAGTTATAACCTCAGGTGAAAGTCTTATATTATTTTTCAAAAAGAAATTCATAAGTGTTATTATATCTTCTCTTCGATTACTTAGTGATGGTACATCTATTGGCAATACATTTAGTCTATAATACAAATCTTCTCTAAATTTTCCTTCTCTAATCATCTTAGGTAAATTTTTGTTTGTTGCTGCTATTATCCTAACATCTATATTTATAATATTATGAGAGCCTACAGGCATAACTTGCTTCTCTTGGAGTACTCTTAGTAACTTTGTCTGTAATAATGGAGGCATATCTCCAATTTCATCTAAAAATATAGTTCCATTGTTAGCAAGTTCAAATAAGCCCTTCTTTCCTTCTCTTAAAGCTCCTGTAAAAGAACCTTTCTCATATCCAAATAGTTGACTTTCTAATAGACTATCTGGAACTGCTGCACAATTGACTGCTATAAATGGTTGATTTCTTCTATTAGAAGCATTATGAATTGATTGTGATAACAATTCTTTACCAGTACCACTTTCTCCTATTATTAACACAGAAAGGTCTGATTTAGATATTTTTTTAGCCAATTCTATACACTTTATCATATTTTTATTTTTAGTTTTTATATCTTTAAATGTATATTTTGCTATTTGCCCTTGTTCTCTTAATTTATTAGTAAGGTTTTGTTCTAATTTTTTTATATACGTTATTTCTTGTAGATTATAATATACACCAGCTTTATTTCCCATAGAAAAAATACTTTTTTTATTTACATTTATATATTTTTTATTTGTAAATACGACTTCATCAATTATTTCTTTGTCTCCAAGTAGAATGTTTAAATCTTTAGAAATAACTTCTTCTATGTTTTTACCTTGTGGATTCTCATTTATACCTAAAATTTTTAAAGCTTCTTTATTAAACGTGTTTATAACACCATCTGCTGAAGTAAATATTATTCCATCTTTGGATAGATTTAATATAACATCTTGTTCTTCTATTTTTAGAAACAATTGTCTATAATTATCTTTAACTCCATTATCTAGGCTTATTAAGCTCTCAGAATATGCCATTAAGTTTTTACGTATTTCTTTAACATCAATTCTAAGACCATTTATTATTTCTATAAAAGTAGATATATCAATATATCTATTACCAAGGTCAATTACTTTATTTATATAACTTGGTACTTTTTCTTTTACTCCAGGCGTTATAGCTATATCTATATTTTTATAAATTTTTCCTTCAATATAGGGAGTAAACTTTAAATTTTTTACTCCTATCTTGTAAAATAAGCTTATCGTTTCTAAGGTAGTTTCTTTTGTATCATTTACAACCAATACCTCTGTTCCATTGGGTATTGAAAATAATCCATATATTTCATTTTCCTTAAGAGTTCTCCTTACCACTATAATCTTACTATCTTGTACTAAATGCTTTCTCATGCTATTTAACCTATCATCATTCATTACTAATACAAAATCACCTTGTATTTTATCATCCTCTTTTAAATTTTCTAAATAATAATGGTTTATATCAATATAATCACCTAAAACCAAGCGTATATTTTCTTCTAAAAAAGATGACAATTTGGTTATTTTATCAGTTACTATAGCTATTGATTGTTTCATATTTATACCTCTTATTTATACAGCATACAATTACTTATATACCACTTTATTCCTACCCAGTTGTTTTGCTTTATATAGATTTTTGTCAGCTTCTTCTAGTATATTTTTGCTATCCGAAATATGAGCTACACCTGCACTTATAGTCACAGTCACATCTTCATTCCATTTTTTATTAGCAATTTCAATCCTTATATTGTCAATGATATCTACTACCTCTTCTCCAGACTTATTTCTTATTAACACAGAAAACTCTTCTCCTCCATACCTAAAGATTTTGTCTCCTTTCTCCAACATAGCACAAATAGTATTTGTTATACCTTTTATAACAATATCACCAAATTTATGACCATAATTATCATTTATGAGTTTAAAATTGTCAATATCTATCATTACAAGTGCAAAATTATCATCTTTCTCTCTGTACTTTTTATACATAATATCAAAACTTTTTCTATTATAAATATTTGTAAGCCCATCATGTAAGTTTTGTGTTTTAAAATAATTCAGTCTATTATATAAAAAAGTAGACCCTAATATAGCAATTAAAATTACTGTAAATAATATTTTATAATATTTCATTTCTTTTTTAGTTTTTTCAAATAACTCACTTTCATTTGATACTTTATCAATTATATAGAAACTAGTCTCTGAATCTCTTATACTTTTGTTCTCTTTATATTCATTTATTAACATCTTTTGATACTTATTTAAAGATTTTACATTTCCTTGTTTTTCATATATATTTAATATCTTATTTAAATTTTTTATTTTCTCTTGAGTTAACTTTCTTTCGGTGGATATCTCTAAGCTTTTTTTATAATTATCTATTGCAGAATCATAATTTTCGCTTTTATACTCTAAATTTCCCATTGCCATATAATAATACATATCTTTATCTAATATATGAACTGTTCTATCAGATTTTATAAGATAATCAGCTCTTTCTAAAAAAGTCTTTGCCTTTTGTACATTATTTTTTCCTACATATGCATTTGCCTGCATTATAGAAGCTATTATCTCAAAATCATTGTAATCATCCGCATTTACAAATTTTTTATAATCTTTTACTCTATCAGCTGTTTCAATAGCTTTATCATATTCTCCCAACTCTACGTATACTTCTGATAGATTTATAAGAGCATATAATCTAACCATCCCATTTTTTTCACCTTCATCAATATCTATCTTAAAAGAATCTTTTATTAATTTCTCTCCTGTTTCATAGCTACCTACCTTTAAAAATATGCTCGCCAAATCAACATCTAGTCTTGCTTTTTCATAATTATCCCCCAATTTTTCAGCCAATTTTATAGACTTTACAGTTAAATCTACTGCTTTAGAATAATTATTATCCATTATATAAACTGATGCTAATCTTTTTTCTATATTAAATCTACACTCATCAGATAACTTTACATCTGATTCTCTCATCTTTTCTAAAGAATCAATAACTATCTTCGTTCCATCTGGAATATATGAAATAGTCTTTAACATATCCCAAACTTCATTATATACTTTATTGTATTTTTTTTCTGGGATAGATTCAAAAGAAGCCTTAACCACTTTTTTTGCTTCATCATACTTCTTATCTGCCACAAGACTTTCAGACATAGATTTTCCCTTATTTATAATTTCTCTTTCTTTCAGTCCATTTTGGTCATACTTTACAAACAAAATAATACTAATAAGTATTATGCATATAAAAATTAACTTTTTAGGTAACCTCTTCCTTGGTAGTCTAAAATTCAAAATTTTAGTCCTCCTTTTGTATATTGTAAAATGAAAACTTGCATATATAAATAACCTCTTAATAATTAATAATACAATATATCAAAATGATTTACAACATATGCTAGAATTAAATCTTAACAAAAAAATCTCCTAAAATAATTTAGGAGACTTTAAATTTAAGCCAATGTAAATTCATAAAGTTGAAACAAGTACTTATCTTTTAATTTTATATTTATACATATTTTTTTAGTACTATTGTGGCATTATGCCCACCAAACCCTAAAGAATTTGATAGTGCATATCTAACATTTTTTTCTTTACCTCGATTTGGAACATAATCTAAATCCAAATCTTCACCAACTTCTTGTATGTTTATAGTTGGAGGCACAAAACTATCTTCTATACTCATCGCACAAACAACAGCTTCTATAGCACCGGATGCTCCTAATAAGTGACCCGTCATAGATTTTGTTGATGATACACATAAATCATATGCCTTTTCTCCAAATACAGTTTTTATAGCCATAGTTTCGTATAAATCATTGTAATAAGTTGAAGTTCCATGAGCATTTATATAATCTACTTCTTCTAATGGAACATTTCCATCTTTCAAAGCCATATTCATAGACCTAGCTGCTCCTTCTCCATTTTCAGCTGGAGTTGTCATATGATATGCATCAGCAGTTAAACCATATCCAACTACTTCTGCATATATTTTAGCACCTCTTGCTAAAGCATGTTCTAGGTCTTCTAAGATAACGATTCCTGCCCCTTCCCCCATTACAAAACCATCTCTGTCTTTATCAAATGGTCGTGATGCAGTTTTAGGGTCATCATTTCTAGTTGACATAGCCTTCATATTACAGAATCCAGCAAAAGCAAGACCTGTTACAGCAGCTTCAGAACCTCCTGATACCATAATATCTGCATCGCCTCTTTGTATTACCTTAAAAGCATCACCTATTGAATGAGTTCCTGATGCACAAGCTGTACATACATTGGTGTTAGGTCCTTTTGCTCCTAAAAATATTGAAACTTGACCAGCTGCCATATTTCCAATCATCATAGGTACAAAAAGTGAACTTACTCTTTTATTTCCTTTTTCTAAAAGAATTTTATGTTGAGTTTCTATTGCTTCAACTCCACCTATTCCAGAGCCTATTATAACACCAACACGCTCTCTATCAACTTTATCTAAATCAAGATTTGCATCTTCAACTGCTAATTTTGCAGATACTACTGCAAATTGAGCAAATTTATCTAATCTCTTTAATTCTTTTTTGCTTATATATTCTTCTGGATGAAAATTTTTAACTTCTCCTGCTATCTGAGTTTGATATGTGCTAGCATCAAAATTAGTTATTGTATCTATACCAGATACTCCAGATTTTATGTTGCTCCAGAACTCATCTTTTCCCGTTCCCAACGGTGTAACACATCCAAGTCCCGTTATCACTACTCTTCTCTTCATCGGATACCTCCACTTTTTTAAAGCTCGACTATTTATTAGCTTCTATATAGTTAACTATATCACCTATAGATTTGAAGTTTTCTGCTTCTGTATCTGGTATTTCTATACCAAATTCATCTTCAAGTGCCATTATTATTTCTACTGCATCTAATGAATCTGCTTCTAAATCCTTCATTAATGATGTCTCCATAGTTATTTCTTTATCTTCTACTCCTAATTGCTCTATTATTATTTCTACAACTTTATTAAACATTGTGTTCCTCCTAAGATTTTTTATTTTAATAGATTTCTCTACTTTTTAAATTATTATTTTGATTATTGCATTACCATTCCACCATCTACATTTATTACTTGTCCTGTTATATAACTTGACATATCACTAACTAAAAATGCTACAGCATTGGCTACATCTTCTGGTTTACCATAAGATTTCTTTGGTATGTTTGCTAGTGTTGATTCTTTTACGTCATCACTTAGTACTTTAGTCATATCTGTTTCTATAAATCCAGGTGCTACTGCATTTATATTTATGTTTCTTGATGCTAACTCTCTTGCAGAAGCTTTTGTAAATCCAATTACACCTGCTTTTGATGCACAATAATTAGTTTGACCTGCATTACCCATAATTCCAACTACTGAAGTCATATTTATTATTCTTCCATACTTCTTTTTCATCATAGGCTTAGTAACTGCTTTTGTACAATTAAACACACCTTTTAAGTTTATATCTATAACTCTATCAAAATCTTCTTCTTTCATTCTCATAAGCAAACCATCTTTAGTTATACCTGCATTATTAACCAATATATCAACTTTTCCAAATTCTTTTACAACAGAATCTATCATTTGATTTACTTCATCAGATTTAGACACATCACATTTTATAGAAGTACATTTTACATTCATGCCTTCTATTTCATTTTTAGTTTTTAGTGCTTCATCTTCTCTAGAAGTATAGTTGATTACTATATCAGCCCCGAAAAATGCTAGTTTTTTTGCTATTTCTTTCCCTATACCTCGAGACCCACCAGTAACAACTGCTACTTGTCCTGTAAGATTTATCATTATATCTCTCCATTTCTATAATTTTGTACAAATTCATTAAGAGAATCTATGCCATCTATATTATAAATATTTACATTTGCTTTTTTATTAGAAGCTATCTTCTTAATAAACGCTTTTAAAGTTTTTCCAGGTCCCATTTCTATAAAAGTATCATATCCATCATTTAAAAGTCTTTCTATAGAATCTTCCCAAAGAACAGATGAACTTACTTGTTTTATAAGCAGGTCTTTACCTTCATTTTTATAGTAATCTGCATTTACATTTGCCACCACATCAACTTTAGGTTTAGTTATGTTAACTTTTTCTAACTCACCAGCTAATTTTACTCCTGCTTCTTTTAACATCGATGAGTGAAAAGGTCCACTTACATTTAATTTAACTGCTCTTTTTGCTCCTGCTTCTTTACATTTTACCATTGCTTCTTCTATCTTTTCATTTTCACCAGATATAACTATTTGTCCAGGAGAATTGTAATTTGCTACTTCTACAATACCTCCTCGTATATCCTTAACTACATTTTCAAGTACACTTCTATCTAGACCTAAAATTGCTGCCATAGCTCCAATACCTGTTGGAACTGTTTCCTGCATAAATTTACCTCTTTTTTTTACTAAACATACAGCATCCTTAAAGTCAATTGCATCTGCTGCAACCAATGCACTATATTCTCCTAAAGATAATCCTAAGCATGCATTATATTTTAAATCTATTTGAGCTTGTACTGCTTTTAATACTGCTACACTATGTGTAACCATAGCAGGTTGAGTATTTTCAGTTTTAGAAAGCTCTTCTTCATTCCCATTAAACATAAGTTTTTTTAAGTCCATTTTTAAGGCATCACTAGCCTCATCTATTACACTTTTAGCAACATCATTATTTTCATATAAATCCTTGGCCATACCCACATATTGAGCTCCTTGACCAGGAAATACTAGTGCAACTTTTCCCATCTTGCTCCTCCTGATTTACAGTTTGATTGCTGGCATAATTTCTCTTGCTTGATTTACCATAGTTTCTATAATTTCTTTACAAGGTGTTATTTCTTTTACCATAGCAGCACTTTGACCTGCCATAAATGAACCTTTTTCTATGTCTCCATCTACTGTTGCAAATCTTAAAGCTCCTGTACCTTTTTTATCCAACTCTTCAGGAGTAGCTCCATTTTGTTCCATCTTTAAAAATTCTTTTGATAATTTATTTTTTAATGTTCTTACTGGATGACCAGTACTTCTTCCTGTTACAATAGCATCTCTATCTTTTGCTTTTAGTACTAAGTTTTTATAGTTTGAATGTACAGAACACTCTTCACTACAAATAAATCTAGTTCCTACTTGAACTGCACTAGCACCTAATGCAAATGATGCAGCAATTCCTCTACCATCTACAATTCCTCCAGCAGCTATTACAGGTATGTTTACAGCATCAGCAACTTGTGGAACTAAGACCATAGTAGTAAGTTCTCCTATATGTCCTCCACCTTCAGTACCTTCTGCTATTACTGCTGTAGCTCCTAGTTTTTCCATTCTTTGCGCCAAAGCTATTGTAGGTACTACAGGAATAACCTTTGTTCCAGCTTCCTTTAATCTATCCATATACTTTGCAGGGTTTCCAGCACCAGTAGTAATAACTTGAACTTTTTCTTCTATAATTAAATCAATTATATCATCAACAAATGGTGACATAAGCATTACATTTACCCCAAAAGGTTTATCTGTTAATTTTTTGCATTCAACAATTTCTTTCTTTATAGCTTCTTTTGGTGCGTTTCCTGCTGCTATTACTCCAAGCCCTCCTGCATTAGATACAGCACTTGCTAATGATGCAGTAGCTACCCATGCCATTCCCCCTTGGATAACTGGGTATTTTATATTTAATATTTCGCAAATTTTATTCATACAATTCTCCTTCACTTGAAATCATAAAAGTAAACTTTTTATTATTAATCAACTTTGCGTATATAAAGTTAATTTTGTTGATTAAAGCATTTTAGACATTTTATACTATAAAGTCCACTTGACAACTGAAGCCCCCCAAGTTAGACCTCCACCAAAGCCAACTAAAACTACATTATCACCCTTTTTAATTTTGCCTTCTCTATAAGCCTCATCTAACGCTACTGGGATAGATGCAGCAGACATATTTCCATATTTGTTTATATTTACATAAACTTTTTTCATATCAAGTTCTAATCTTTTAGAAGAAGCTTGTATGATTCTTATATTAGCTTGATGTGGTACTAAATAGTCTATATCAGTTGTATTTAAATTTGCTTTTTCAAGAGCTATTAAAGAAGTTTCTGCCATCTTTCTAACTGCAAATTTAAACACATCACTACCTGCCATTTCTATTGTATGTAGATTAGCTTCTACAGTCTCTTTACTTGCTTTAAGTCTTGAACCCCCAGCAGGTACTTTTAAGCAATCTTTTCCTTTACCATCAGAACCCATATGTGTAGATAGTATTCCACCTTCACTTACAGGACCAATAACAGCTGCTCCAGCACCATCTCCAAATAATACTGCTGTTGTTCTATCATCATAGTTTAAAAACTTAGAACAGGTTTCTGCTCCTATTACAAGTACATTTTTATAGCAACCAGTTTCCACAAATTGCTTTGCAATAGTTACTCCATATACAAATCCAGAACAAGCTGCTGATATATCAAATGCAGTAGCATTTACTGCCCCTATTGCATCTTGTACTATACATGCAGTTGAAGGCAAAGACATGTCAGGAGTAATTGTCGCTAATATAATCAACTCTATATCCTCTACATTTAGCTTTGCACATTCTATAGCTTTTAAGGCAGCTTTAGATGCTAGGTCGGAAGTTGCTTCAGACTCCTTGGCAAATCTTCTTTCCTTAATACCAGTTCTAGTACTTATCCACTCATCTGATGTATCCATTATCTTTTCGAAGTGAAAATTATCATATGATTGCTCAGGTAGATAACTTCCTACTCCCAATATTCCAGCCTTTGTATTCATTATATATTAAACCTCCAAAACGAGTTTATTCATCTTCGTTATTTTTATTTTTTTCATTATATTTGCTTATAAATTGATTAATATCTTCAACGACTTTTCCTTTTGAAAATTTTATTCCTTGATTTATGGCATTTTTTATAGCTTTAGCATCAGAACTACCATGAGCTTTTATAACGCCTCCATTTAAACCTAAAAGTGGAGCTCCCCCATACTCAGAATAATCTATAAAACTCTTTAATTTTCTTAAATCATCCTTTATAAGCAATGCTCCTATTTTACTTTTTGTGCTGGCCATAAAAGTTTCCTTTATAAGACTCATAACTGAAAGGGCTACACCTTCAGCAGATTTCAGTAATATATTACCTGTAAATCCATCACATATGATTATATCTGTGTATGCATTTATAACTTCCCTAGCTTCTACATTCCCTATAAAATTTAAATCTAATTTTTTAATTTCTTCATATGACTTTTTAACTAAATCATTGCCTTTGCCTTCCTCTAGTCCAACATTTGCCAATGCTACCTTAGGATTTTCAAGACCTAAAACTTTTCTTGAATAAATATTACTCATAGCTGCAAATTCAACTAGATTCTTAGGTTTACAATCTGCATTTGCGCCACAGTCTGCTATAAGTGTCATTCCTCGCTTTACATTTGGTATTGCCGAACATAAGCAAGGTCTATCGATTCCTTTTATTCTACCAACAACAAATAATCCACCAGCAAGCAAGGCTCCTGTATTTCCAGCTGATATTATAGCATCTGCCTTTCCTTCTTTTACAAGGTTTAATGCTACTACCATAGAAGAATCTTTTTTACTTCTTATAGCCTTTACTGGTTTATCTTCATTTTCTATAATCTCAGTAGTATGAACTATCTCTAATTTATTTCTATCAAATTCATAATTTGAAAATTCCTTTTCAAGTAAATCTTTATCTCCTGTGATTATTAAATCAACTTGATATTCTTTTATAGCATTTACTGCGCCTTCTACATTAGATTTAGGTGCATTATCTCCACCCATTCCATCAATTACTATTTTCATAATTTCCCTCCTAATCTAATTCTTCAAAGATAAACTTTCCTCTAAATATTTGCTCTTGAGCTTTATTGTTGATAACAACTTTTACATAATGCTTTTTATCTATATTTCTATACACTTCTGCTTTTGCTATAAGCCTATCTTGTTGTTCTATCAACTTAAAACTTTTTACATTTGCAACTCTCATAATAACTTTAGGTGCATCTATTATAGCCATTGCCAATGAATCTGCTAGAGAAAATATATACGTATCTTTTAAAGTATTAGTCTTAGAGTAAATCATGTCTTGTGTAACTTCTAACATAGATATACCTAATCGCCCTACAGATAAATCAATGATTTCTCCTGTAATTTCCTTTACTCCTAAAGTCTTTACTTTTGAACTCTGAGTTTCTGCTATTGATTTGACTCTTTCTCTTAGCTCTGGTATGTTTAGACTCATTCTATCTAATCTTATAGTCTGAATACTTACATCAAACAGACTTGATAATTCTTCATCAGTATAAAAAGGATCCGTCTTTAGCATATCTATAAGCTCTTTTTGTCTTTGGGCTTTACTTTTCTTTTTCATGTTCCCTCCAAATTTTATAGCTGTAATTAGTACCAGCTACTAATAGTAGTATATAGTAACACTCAAAAATTTTCAATACTTATATTATTATTTTTCTATTTTTTAATATGCATAAAATCCACTTATTTCTCTAGTAAATCATCTTTTTTTATATGTACAAAAAAAACATGTAGAGTATACTCTACATGTTTTTTAGAAGCTATTACTTAGATACAACTTCTTTACCTTTATAATATCCACAGTCTGGACACACTCTATGTGGTAATTTTGGCTCATGACATTGTGGGCAACTTACAAATCCTGTTGCTTCCATCTTTGAGTTAGCTGCTCTTCTCATTTTTGTGTTTGATTTAGACGTTTTACGCTTTGGTACTGCCATTTACGCCACCTCCTTAGTCAAAATTTAATTAAATAAATCTTTTAATTTAGCAAAACGAGGATCTATGTATTCCTCATCGTTTGTAATTTCACTGCAAGAACACTCTTCTTCATTTAAGTTTGCTCCGCATACTTGACAAAGACCTTTACAGTTTTCACTACAAAGAACTTTATGAGGTACATTAAAATCTAATGTCTGTTCTATTATATCAACAAGGTCGATTTCTTCACCATCGAATATAAAAGGATCAAATTCCTCAAACTCATCTTCATCATAATCTTCTTCTTTTACTAAAAAACCTTCTATAGAATACTCTAATGGTATTTCTACTTCTTTAAGACATCTTGAACAATTGTCAACAACTGTAAAATTGACATCTATATCTAGATATAAACCTTTATTAGTCTTTGACACTTTCCCTTTTAAATTTACAGGTGATACTAATTTGTAAATCTCATCACAATAACTAATAGTATCAATTTTTTCACAAAAATTCAAGTCTATTTTGTCAGTTTCTTTTCTATTTATTTTTTCTATGCTAACTTTCATTAAGTTCACCTCAACATATCACCAAATTTATTATACAAATCTAGCATTTGTTTGTCAAGTATTTTTACTTGATAGGCATCAGTTTACTTAAATTATTTTACTAATCTTAATGTATCTCTAGCTATCATTAATTCTTCATTAGTTGGTATTAAAAGCATTTTTACTTTAGAATCAGCAGTAGATATTACTGTTTCTTTTCCTCTAACATCATTAGCTTCTTTATCTAATTTCATTCCTAAAAACTCCATGTTAGAAGCAATGTCTGCTCTTATAGCTTTTCCATTTTCACCAACACCTGCAGTAAATACTACGACATCCAATCCATTCATCTCAGCAGCATAAGCACCTATATATTTTTGTACTTTTTTAACATAAGCTTCTAATGTTGCTTGAGCTCTTTCGTCTCCATTTTTAGCTGCATCTTCTATATCTCTGAAGTCACTAGAAATTCCAGTCATTCCATATACTCCAGATTCTTTGTTCATTAAGTTATCCAATCCATCAGCATCTAAACCTTCTTTTCTCATTAAGAAAGGTAATATAGCTGGGTCTATATCTCCACATCTAGTTCCCATTATTAATCCTTCTAATGGAGTGAATCCCATAGATGTATCTACACATTTTCCACCATCAACAGCAGCTATAGAAGCACCATTTCCTAGGTGACAAGTTACTATTTTTAAATCTTTTATATCTTTTCCTAATATCTCTGCTGCTCTTTGAGATACATAGTTGTGAGAAGTTCCGTGGAATCCATATCTTCTTACCCCATATTTAGTGTATAACTCATGAGGTAAACCGTATAAATATGAAGATTTAGGCATTGTTTGATGGAAAGCAGTATCAAATACTCCTACCATTGGTACATCTGGGAGTATAGCTTTACAAGCATCTATTCCCATTATGTTTGCTGGATTATGAAGTGGAGCTAAATCTATACACTCTTTTAAAGCTTCTTCTACTTCTGGAGTTATTACCACTGAAGTTGCAAATTTTTCTCCAGCATGTACAACTCTATGTCCTACTGCATCTATTTCTTTCATTTCTTTAACTGCACCAAATTCTGGATGAGCAACAGCCTCTAAAACTAATGCTATTGCATCTTTATGGTCCTTCATTGGTTGTTCAACAACGTATTTATCATCTCTACCTGCTTTTTCATGTTTTAGTATAGAACCTTCTATTCCTATTCTC
This sequence comes from Clostridioides sp. ES-S-0054-01, assembly GCA_021561035.1. NCBI lineage: Bacteria > Bacillati > Bacillota > Clostridia > Peptostreptococcales > Peptostreptococcaceae > Clostridioides > Clostridioides sp. ES-S-0054-01. Next base: position 1,143,216 of record CP067346.1, on the reverse strand, counting down.
TCAACTAACCCTATACATAAAACTTCTTCATTACTCATATCTATTAATTGATATTTTAATGAAGAACTCCCACAGTTTAATACTAATATTTTCATTATTATTTCCTCCTTAGATTTTTTTATAAATAATATGTAATAAATTTTGATTTGTAATAAATGTCTAAATAAAACTCTATCTTTTATTATTTTGTCATAGATATATTATTGTATACATTAAACGATTTTCATAAATAATATATCACCTTTTAATATAAAAGTATATACTTTTTTTTTATATTATATCATATTTCTAGTATGGTAAATTGTATCTTTCACTAATAATATATCAATAAATTAACTTAATGTAGATTATTCTTTCCCATTTGCTATAATAATATAATATAAAGCTCTAATAAAGTTATTTTAATAACATTTAATTAGTTTTTTATTATGTAGAATTTCTACATTTTTATAAATTTTTTTACGTTTTTTAGCTTTATAATTAAATTTTTAAATTTTATACATATTGTAATAAATTACGATATATATAAAATAACTAAATATAAAAGGAGTATTTTATGAATGTACTTGGATTAATAGTTGAATATAACCCATTTCACAATGGGCATATATATCATTTATCTAAATCTATAGAAAAAACAAATGCAACACATACTGTAGCAATAATGAGTGGAAACTTTCTACAAAGAGGTGAACCAGCTTTATTTGATAAATATACCAGAGCAAAAATCGCTGTCGAAAATGGTGTAGACTTAGTTATAGAATTACCAACTCTATTTGCTTGTCAAAGTGCTGAAATTTTTTCTCATGGTGCTACAACAGTTTTAAATTCACTAAACTGTATAAATTCTATATGTTTTGGTAGTGAAGAGGGAGATACAGAAATTCTTTATAATATCGCCGAGATTTTAGCAAATGAACCTGATAAATTTAAGCTACTTTTAAAAAAATATTTAGATGATGGTCTTTTATTCCCAACAGCTAGAGCTAATGCACTTTTGGATTATATACATCAATACAAAAAAAATAACTTTATACAGAATTCTTCAAAGGAACAATTAGCAAAAATATTAAATTCATCAAACAATATACTTGGCATAGAATATATAAAAAACCTCATCTACTTAAATAGTAGTATAAAACCATTTACTATCTCTAGAGTTCAATCAGAATATAATTCTGAAGAAATTGATAGTGAAATTTGCTCGGCTACTGCTATAAGAACTTCACTTAAAGAAAATATAAACCTTTTTTATTTAAAAAATGTTATTCCAGAAAAAACTTATAATATCCTAAATGAAAAAATAAATAATGGTTTTTTACCTATGTTTGATAACTTCTTCTTTGATGCTTTAAATACAATTATACTTAGAGATATAGACACTTTAAAAGATTATTTTGAGGTAAATGAAGGCATAGAAAATAAAATCTACAAAAATATTTTTACATCTAAATCTCTACATGAACTACAACTATCAATTAAATCTAAGCGATACACTTTAACTAAAATCAAACGAACTTTAAATAATATATTGTTAGGTATTAAAAAAAGTGATATACAACTTGTAAAAAATATAGATGTAATCCCTTATATAAGAATACTTGCTTTTAATGACAAAGGCAGAGAAATCCTAAAAGAGATAAAAAATAAATCTGAAATAAAAATAATAAATAAATTCTCAAATATATCATTTTCATTAGATGATGTTATTTTTAGAACACTCATAAGTTATGACATAAAATCTACAAATATATACAACTCAGTATATTATAAAAATAATAAAGACTTAATAAAAGGTCCTATGGATTTTTACACTCATCCAATCTATATAAAATAGATTTTTAAAATAACTATATTTGTAAAAAACTATTTTATTAACACTTTATACAAGACACAATAATCTTACTTTATCTACATACACAGGCTTTTAGGATGGCAACATCAACTTAAATATTATCTAACTTTCTAAATTTAAGTAAATATTGCCATCCTAAAACTTTTACAATTTAGCTTTAGATTTAAGAGTAAATTTTAAAATATTACATTTAAATATAATTTTATATTTTTTGTTTTGCAAACATTATTAAATTAATATTTCTAATATATTTTACCTGGATTTAAAATATTTTTAGGGTCAAAAGCTAACTTTATATTTTTAATTAACATCATATAAGCATCTGAATTTGATTCATGCAAGTACTCTTTTTTAGCATATCCTATACCATGCTCACCAGAAACTTGACCACTAAGTTCTCTGGACTTTTTATACATACAGTCAAAAGTTTCTTTTAATCTCATTTTCCATGTATTGTCATCCATACCATCTTTTAAAATATATATGTGTAGATTTCCATCTCCTGCATGACCAAAACTTTGTATTCTTATTTTTAATTTATCTTGAAGCTCGTGAGTGTATCTTATAAACTCTGCTATCTTATCTCTTGGAACAACTACATCACATTCATCCATCTGTGTAGTAGATGCCTTTATAGCCTCTAAAAATGCACCTCTAGCTGACCATATAGAATCATTTCTTTCCTGTGTATCTGATATAAATACATCTAATGCACCATTTTCTAGACATAAATTAGCTACTTTTTCATATTCTTTTTCTATATCTTCAGTACTATTTCCATCAAATGTAAGTAAAAGATAAGCATCTGATGTATTATCTGGAAACTTTTTACCTAAAAATTCTTCTGCTGCCAGTATCACATCTCTTTCCATAAATTCTATAGCTGTTGGTATTGATTTTGATTTTATTATTTTAGGAACAGTTTCTATTGCCATTGATAAATTTGGAAATGGTATAAGCAAACTTATGCTTTTCTTTGGTAAAGGAAGCAATTTTAATATAGCTTTAGTAACTATTCCTAAAGTACCTTCTGAACCTACTAATAAGTCCTTTATACTATATCCAGAACTATTTTTAACTATCTTTCCACCTACATTTATAATTTCTCCATTTGGCAGTACAACTTCAAGACCTCTTACATAATCTCTTGTGACGCCATATTTTACTGCTCTCATACCACCTGCATTAGTGTTTATATTCCCCGCAATTGTAGCACTTTTCTCACCTGGGTCAGGTGGATAAAATAAGTCTCTATCTTGAACATATTGACCTATTGTCATCAACAAAACACCTGGCTCTACTGTCAATGTTAAATTTTCATAATCAACTTCAAGTATTTTATTCATTTTGCACAGGTTAATCATTATTCCACCATTTATGGAAACAGCAGCACCTACAAGACCAGTACCTTGACCTCTTGGTGTGACTGGTATGTTATTTTCATATGCGTACTTCATTATTTTAGATACTTGTTCAGTTTCAAGCACATTTACTAAAACTTCAGGGTACTTCTCAATCCCTCCAAGTTCATCATGTGAGAAATCTTCATTTATATTACTTCCAACTACTACATTTTCTTCTCCACAAGTATCTATTAAAAAATCTATATCTTTTTTATCAACTAATTTATACATTTCTATCCCCCTATTTAGCTGCTGATGCTATATAATTTTGATTATCATCTTTTTTATTTTCTATCTTTTCAATCAATTTAGGAATAATATCGTAAATATCTCCTATTAAGGCTAGATGTGCTACATCAAGTATAGGTGCCTTATCATCTTTATTTATGGCTACTATATAGTCAGCACCCTGCATCCCTGCAACAAATTGAACAGCTCCAGATACACCACAAGTTATTATAAGCTTAGGCTTTACAGTTCTACCACTAAGACCTATTTGTCTTTTAGCATCTATCCAACCTGCTTCTATTACAGGTCTTGTTCCTGCAACTTGAGCATTTAACTTATCAGCTAATTTATATATCATCTCCATATCTTCTTGTTTTTTTATTGCTCTACTCGCTACTATTATTACTTCAGCTTCTTCAAGACCCACTTCTTTATTTTTTTCTTTTACACTTAGTACTTTAATCTTAGATTTCAACTCATTTTTTTCTATTTCACATAATGTTACTTTACCCGTTGCATTTTCTACTTTTTCTGGTACTGAAAATATTTTATACCTTACAGTTGCAAATTGTGGTCTATTATTTGGTGTATTTATATGAGCCATTATATTTCCGCCAAAAGCAGGTCTTATTTGGTCTAAATCTGTATTTGATTGAATATCAAGTATTGTACAATCTGCTGTAAGACCTGTTCTAAATCTAGCAGCAAGTCTTGGAGCCAATGACCTACCTAGTGTAGTTCCACCAACTAACATTATTGTTGGTTTTATTTTATTTATGAAGTTTTCTATTGCTTTTGAATATGGTTCTATTCTAAAATCTTTAAATTCATCTTCATCATATATAAATACCTCATCCACACCATAAGAAATTAAATTACTGCACTTATCTCTTATGTCTTTTCCCACAAACACACAATACACAGGTTGTTTTATTTTTGATGCCATCTCACGAGCCTTACCTATAAGCTCATACGTTACAGGATGTATATTTCCATTGTGATGTTCAACATATACTGCAACTCCCCTCCATTCATCTTTATTAAGTTGTACTTTACTACTCTCTATAAATTCAAATGCACCTTTTGGTCCACTTTTGACACATAACTTACACATCTTACAGCCAGCACTTATCTCTACTATACCTGACTTTTCTTCTATAGCCCCAAAAGGACATATTTCTAATACTCCCTTTAAGTCAGTTATTTTATCTTGATTTACAACTATCTTTGACATTTATTACTCCTCCTTACACTAATTTTAATTCCTCTAATTTATTTACAAGCGCAGAACTTAGTTCATCTGCATTTCCTCTCACAATATTTTTATCTGTGTTTGGCTTTGGAGGAAATATTCTTACAACTTGAGTAGGAGAACCATTGAGCCCATAATTATTTTCGTCTTTATCTTCAAAATCATCTAGGCTATATACAGGTATTTTTCTATCTTTAGTATCTAATTTTAATTTAAATGAAGGTAGTCTTGGTTGAAAAATATCTTTTTCTACAGTTATTAAACATGGATATTCAATCTCACATACTTGTAAATCATTTGGCATATCTATTTCAACAACTATACTTTCATCTTTAACATCAATTAATTTTGTAACATTAGTAACATGAGGTATATCTAAAAACTCAGCTACTTCAGGTCCAACCTGTGCTGTATCACCATCAGTAGTTTGTTTTCCACAAATTATCAAGTCTACTCTTCCCATCTTCTTAATACCTTGTGATATGGTATAAGAAGTAGCCAATACATCTGCCCCTCCAAATCTCCTATCACTTATTAATGCTCCTTCATCAGCTCCCATCATAAAGCTTTCTTTAATTACCTTCTTTGCTTGAGGAGGACCCATGCTAAGTACTTTTAGATTAGCTCCTTTCTTTTGTTTTATTCTAAGTGCTGTTTCTAAAGCATATAAGTCATAAGGATTCATTTTTGAATCTACTCCATCTCTCTTTAGTACTCCTGTAGTTTCATCAACTTCTACTGAAGTTGTTCCAGGCACTTGTTTAATACATGTCAAAATTTCCATAAAGTACACTCCTTTTTTATTTAACTATAACTGAAACTCCATCAGGTATAACTACTACTTTACTCTCTTTACCAACTATACTAGTTGCCATTTCTAAAGCTTCTCTAAAATTAAATGCATGTTTCATATGCATTTTTTTTATCATTTCAGGATTACATTTATCTGTTACCATTATTACAGTATATTTAGATAGTATTCTTGCTAGTATCTGAAATTCCCATTGGTCTGGAATTGTGTTTAATCTGCTGACACTTCTAATTTTATCTAAAAGTTGTTTTGGAGAATCTGCATTTGCCACATTTTCATAAAAAGATTGACCACCATGACCATCATTACAAGCCGCAATCATTATTATTACTCCACCTTCTCTACAAGTAGCTTCGGCTGCTGTCATCCCTTTAACAGATTGATAAATATTTTGGTCTAGTGGATATCCACCATTTGTAGTTACAACAATATCTGATTTTATAGGATTTACTTTCGATAACTCTGTTACAAATTTACACCCTTTAGTATGTGCTTTTTCGACATCGCCAGCAAAAGAGGCAATTATTTTTTTATCTTTATCTATTACAACATTCAATATGAATGCTAGTTTTGCAACTTTAGCTGCATATACCATATCCTCATGAATAGGATTATTATTCAATTTTCCAGTCCTTGAATTATCACTGTCTATAAAGTCACTACAATGGTTATACATTATAGTCTTTGCAGATGCAATTCCTGGAAGTACACTTTTTCTGCCACCTGAAAAACCTGCAAAGAAATGAGGTTCTATAAAACCTTCTGCTATTAAAAGTTCTGCCTCATATGCTAGTTTGTTTATATATAAATCTCCACCTGAAGGTAATACGCCTACCTTACACATAGATTCGTCATCAGTAGACACGTGCATAACTATATCTTCGTTATCTACTATTTCTTCTCCCATTTTATAAACTAGTTCTTCTCTTGTACTTGCCCTATGAAATCCAGTTGCCACCATAATCTTCACTTCAATTTCTGGATTAACCTTCCTAATTCTTCTTAATATAATTGGCATAGTTATTCTACTTGGTACAGGTCTTGTATGGTCACTTGTAATTATGACTACATTCTTTTTCCCCTTAACTAGTTCTTCCAGTGAACTAGAGCCTATAGGATTATTCATAGATTCTTCAACTATTTCTTCTTGAGTCTTATGTTCTATATAATTATCCAATTTTGCCTCTAAAACCCCAAGAAAACGTTTCTCAGGTATTTCTAAAATCATTCCTTGTTTTGAATACGGTACTTTTAACTTTACCATTTTTAATCTCCTATTATAATAAATTATAAAATTGGTATGTGGTCATACCAGTTTTACATTTATATAATAGTACCATTATCTACCATTTGCAAGAATAATTTATTTTATAACAAACTTTTAATTTTCATTTTTTCTATAATTTTTACTTATAAAATTCATATGTTCCTTTACTTTCTCACATGCAAGCTCTATATTATTTTCTACAACTGCATTGTATATAGCCTCATGCTGCTTAAGTAATATATTTTCATTAAAGGGCTCTGCGATTATTTTTTCTCTTGCATCTTCTATAAATCCATCAAATAATTTTGATGCTGTCATAAAAAGACTTTGAATTAAATAATTTTTACTCAATGTTGCCAGTTTACTGTGAAATTTTTGGTCTAATAAAACCAACGCCCGATTATTATCTTTTTTATTAGTTTCTATTTTCATTTCATCTATTATACTTTTCAACTCTATAGCTTCAGAAGAAGTTATTCTCTTTGAAGCTAGTTTTGCAGTCTCAATTTCTAAAATTATTCTAAGCTCTAATATATCTTCGAGTGTACCATTATTAAGTTTAAAAATCATAGATAAGGGTTCTATTAAAGTTTTTTCTATATTTGTACATATAAAATTTCCTTCACCCTGTCTGCTTTCTATCACTCCCATAGTCTCTAATACTCTAATAGCTTCTCTGATGGAAGTTCTACTTACGTTCATTTGCTCAGACAATTCTCTTTCTGATAGTAATTTATCACCCTTTTTTAACTCTCCATTTAGTATTTTATATTGTATTTGCTCAATTACTTGTTCATAAACTTTTTTACTAGCTATACTATTAAACATTTTTTCCTCCAATGTGATAATCGTTGTTGTAATATATATCTATTATATATCTTAAGTCATTACATTCATATATTTTTATTACTTTTAATATAATATCTTATAACTCAAATTTACAGGTGATATTATGAAAAAAAATAAAATTATTGCTTTTTTTGCTCCATCTATCATAGTTGGAGTTCTAGTTTTAGGCATTATCCTATACCCAAATGAAGCTATAAAATCTGCAAGAGAGGGCTTTACTATATGGTCTAATGTTTTAGTTCCATCACTACTACCATTTATAATTGGAGCAAACTTAATTGTAGATTTAAAAATAGTGGATATTATAGGATTTATTATCAATCCCATAACTAGACTTGTGTTTAATGTTTCAGGAAAGAGTGCTTTAGCTTTTGCTATATCTACAGTATCTGGTTATCCCGTGGGAGTAAGTTTGGCCTCTGAGTTTAGAAATAGTAGACAAATTTCTAAGCATGAGGCTCAAAGACTTGTGTCTTTTTGTTCTACATCAGGGCCTTTATTCATAATAGGTTCAGTCGGTACAGGTATGTTCCAAAATTCAAACTTAGGTTACTTAATGATTCTCTGCCATTATCTAGGAACTATATTAGTTGGTCTTTTCTTTAGAAACTATGGTAATGAAAGTCTTCCAAAGACAAAATTGGATTTAAAAACAAACATAAAAAATATAATCAACATTAGGAATTCAAGTGGGAATGGTTTTTTTGTTCTATTTGGAAATGCTGTATTTAATGGAGTAAATACATTACTTACAGTTGGTGGATTTGTAATTGTTTTTTCAGTAGTATTTAAAATACTATCTCTTTTTAATGTAATCTCATTAATAGCATCAGTTATATATTTGCCTCTTTCATTTTTAGGTGTCAATAAAGAACTTTGTCAAGCATTTGTAAGTGGTCTATTTGAAATTACTATAGGTTGCAACAAGGTATCTAGTGTAACAAGTACTCCAGAAATTTTAAGAGCATCTTTAGCTAGCTTTTTGATAGGATTTAGTGGATTGTCCATCCTAGCTCAATGCTGTACATTTTTATCAAAAACAGATATAGACTTAAAATTATACATACTAAGTAAGTTTGCACATGGAGTTTTAGCTGCTATATTTATATTTATACTTTATCCAATTGCAAACTCTACTGTATTAGTTTCTAGCTTTGCTGATACATACAATGTTATATATAACAATTTAATCTGGTTTTATTATCTTAGCTATTATGATACAATTCTTCAAATTATAGTAATAATCTATCTAATCTCAGCTGTATTTATTGCTAAAAAGCATATGAAAAATTTATCTACAAGTGGGAAACTAATAAGATATAAAAATACTTTTTTCATTAGAAAATTTTTACGAAAAAAATAAAACTAACAAAAATTGACTAAATACTTCCATTTTTTTATTATATTTGTCATAATTTTAATAACCTTTTTAATTAGTTTAACAGTACAGTTATTTCATCACAATTTGATAATTTTATCAGAAATATTTTTCAAAAAATTCTCCTTAATCACATATATCACACTTGCATAAGTTTATTGGAATATTTTTCCATTATATAATATTTAATTTATATTATATAATAAATACCGACCTAAACTTACCAAATCAAACTAAGAGGAGTGGTTGAAAATGGCAACAAGACCTATAGAAATAGACGAATATAAAAAGATAATGGAACTATTACATACTGGCTTTATTTATAGTGAAAATGGCATTGAAAAAAGATTTAGAAAAAATCCTAAAGTTGCGTTGGCACTAATGTTAGAAGCTAATTTAGGTCTAAGAATATCAGATATTTTAAGATTAAAAATAGGTAATTTTAAAGGTAATATGTTAGAAATAAATGAAAAAAAGACAGGTAAATTACAATATAGACCAGTTAATAAAAATATAATTGAATCTATAAATGAACATGCAAGAAAATATAATCTTAAATCAGATGACTATTTAGTAAATATAAAGACAAAAGCTATTCAGAAACAATTGAGGATAATTTGCAGATACTTAAATTTGTATAATATAAGTACACATAGCTTTAGAAAGCTCTACGCTACTACTCAATTTGAAAAGAGTAACAATAACTTAGAATTGGTTAAGGAACTGTTAAATCATAGCTCTGTTGCCACTACACAGAGATATATAAGAGTAACTCAGCAAGCTATTAATGAAGCTAGTGAAAATTTCTTTATTGGATAATTATAACGTATACATTCTATTATCTTATTAATTCACCAGATACTAAAAAGGAGTGTCTCAAAATGAACTTTTTAGTTCATGAGACACTCTTTTTGAAGTATTATTTTCTATTAAATCAATTAATCCACTTCCTACTGTTCCATACCCTAATATTGCTATCTTCACTGTTACATACCCCCATCATTTTTATTATATTAAATTATTTATATATACAAATCAAAAAAGCTTGAGTATAAACTCAAGCCATATGACGGGTTTATACTCATCTTTCAGCATAACTGCTGCAGGATTTAGCACCAATGTATAATAAAATATACTGGTTGCTGGGCTTCATAGGGCCAGTCCCTCTGCCTCTCTTGATAAGATTGCTAATTTAAATTTATGTTTAATAGTATAATACAATTTCTTCTAATTGGCACTATTTTTTTAACTTATTTTCCTAAAAGGATATAAACTATTATCTAACTGCTCTTTTAGTGGGTTTACCTTTTTTTGTAACATTATTATTTTTAGTTTTTGCTTTTGCCTGTTCATGTCCTGGGAAAAGTATCTTAGGCTCATCAATGTTTTTCTTATAAATAGTAAATTTAAAACCAATAGCCTGCACAAATTCTGCTCTTAAAGCTTCACATACTGCATTGGCAGTTTCTTTAGCATCAAGACCTGCATTTTCTAATATAGTAACTTTTACTAATTCTCTAGTTCTTAACATACCATCTAATTGTTCTAAGAAGCTTTCTGTGACACCTTCTTTACCGATTTGTGTAGTAGGCTTTAAAGTATTTGCCAAAGATCTTAAATACGCCCTTTGTTTTCCTTTTAACATATTCTCACCTCTATAATTCTATACTTAAATTAATTGTAAAACTCAAATTCTAATTCGTAAATTTTAACCACATCTCCATCTTCTATTCCCATTTCTCTAAGCCTATCAAAAACACCTTGACTTTCCATAGCTTTTTGGAAATATTGAAGGGATTCCATATCATCAAAATTTACAGAATACATTATTCTTCTAAGTGCTTTACCTGTAACTACATACACACCATCTTCAATATCTATACTTAGCTCTTCTTCAGTACCAATATCAAGCTCTGGTCTGTACATTTCTTCCTCTGAAACTAATTCTACATCTTCTACTTCTTTTAATATTTTAGAAACATAAGCTATTACATCATCTATGCCCTCACGAGTCGCTGCTGACATTTTAAATACTGTATATCCTCTTCCTTCTAATTCATTCTTAAATGTATCAAACTTGCTTTCATCTTCTAATATATCCATTTTATTTGCAACTACAATTTGTGGTCTCTTTGAAAGTTTTTCATTATACAGTTTAAGTTCGTCATTTATCTTATCAAAGTCCTCTATAGGGTCTCTTCCTTCTAATCCAGATATATCTACAATATGTATCAATACCTTAGTTCTCTCAACATGTCTTAAAAAATCATGACCTAAACCTACACCTTCCGAAGCACCTTCTATGATTCCAGGTATATCTGCAAGTACAAAACTATCTCCAAACTTAGTTTGAACAACACCTAGATTTGGTGTAAGTGTTGTAAAGTGATAGTTTGCAATTTTAGGTTTAGCTTTAGTCACAACTGATAAAAATGTTGATTTACCTACATTTGGGAACCCTAAAAGACCTACATCTGCTATCATTTTAAGTTCAAGAGTTATCCATCTTTCTTCTCCATCTGTACCAGATTTTGCAAAAGCTGGAGCTTGTCTTACAGCATTTGCAAAGTGTTGATTACCTTTACCACCTATACCACCTTTTGCAACTATAGCTGTATCTCCTTCTTTCTTCAAATCTGCTAGTACAAGACCTGTTGCCTCATCTCTTATTACTGTACCTGCTGGTACTTTTAATATTAAATTTTCTCCATTTTTACCAGCTCTTTTACCTTTGCTTCCGTCACCACCATGTTGAGCTTGATATTTTTTCTGATACTTAAAGTCCATTAGAGTTCTAAGACCTAAATCAACTTCAAATACAATGCTTGCTCCACGACCGCCATCTCCGCCATCTGGTCCACCAGCTGGAACATATTTTTCTCTTCTAAATGCTACCGAACCATTTCCACCATTTCCAGCCTTAACAAATATTCTTGCCTTATCTATAAACAAATTCTTCACCTACTTAATTAAAAACTTTTAATTAGCATTGCCAAAAATACTATTATAAATTCATCAGTATTACAAGAAAAAGGAGTGCCTCAACACTCCTTTTATGTATATTACTCAGCTATTGCTACTGGATATATACTAACTTTTTTTCTCTTCTTGTCTTTTCTTTCGAATTTAACAGTACCATCAACTAATGCAAATAAAGTATCATCACTACCTTTTCCAACATTAGTTCCTGGATGTATTTTAGTTCCTCTTTGTCTAACTATTATACTTCCAGCAGTTACTAATTGACCATCGAATCTCTTAACACCTAATCTCTTAGATATAGAATCTCTACCATTTTTAGAAGAACCTACCCCTTTTTTAGATGCTAATAATTGTAAATTCATGTTTAACATATGGAGTCACCCCCTACTTTTTTAAAATTTTTATATTTTTTGGGTATTCCCGTTTAATTTCTTCAACCGCTAATTGAAAATGATTTAGTAATAATTGTGCGTCTTTTATATGTGTATCTTTAACTATACACTCTATATGACCTTCTTCTCCTACTACTTTTTCAAATCCAATCTTTTGTAATTTGTCTAAAGAATTTATAACTGCAATAGCATTAGATGTAACTGCAGCACATACTATATCATAGCCTATTTCAGCAAAATCAGCATGTCCCTTTAAACAAAAACCTTGTAACAAGAAATCATCATTATAATAATATTTAACCTTTATCATAACTTAACCAATAATTAAGCGTTTATTTTTTCTATAACTATCTTAGTGTATGATTGACGATGTCCTTGTTTTCTTCTGTAATCTTTTTTTGCTTTATACTTGAAAACTATAACTTTCTTAGCCTTACCTTGTTCAACAACTTTAGCTTGAACAGATGCTCCTTCTACTACTGGAGAACCTAATTTTAATTCTCCATCTTTAGAGCAAGCTAATACTTCGTTTAAAGTAACAACATCACCTGCGTTAGCTTCTAATTTTTCAACGAATAATACATCACCTTCAGAAACTTTATATTGCTTTCCACCAGTTTTTACTATAGCGTACATTAAATACACCTCCTCGGTCTCAAACTCGCCAGTACAAGGTACTTCATTTGAAGATTTAAACCTTTACTGTGCGGCATTACAATTATTAATTATAAAATATTTACATTTTATTGTCAACTATTTTATCAAAAATAACATTGGTTTTATTGTGCTTTAATGTACTATTTGCGTTTAAAGAAATATTTATATTATATTTTTCACCAATTTTATCAATTATATCCATATAATATTCTTTTATTTGTTTAAAAATAAAATCATTAAACTCTACTATTATGTTTTTGTAAACAGTATGTTCACTTATTCTCATAATTTCTTTTTCAATACTATCTAGTACATGATGTACAGATTTTATTGTTTGTTCACCATTACAACATGGACAATCCATTAAATAATACTTATCAATAGATTCTTTTTCTCTACGCCTAGCAACTTCTACTAAACCAAGTTTCGTCATACCTAATACTTCAACTTTTCTTTTATCTTTATTAAATTCTTCTTCTAGGATGTGTAAAACCTCATTTTGATGCTTCTTTTTATGCATGTCAATAAAATCAATTATTATTATTCCAGCTATATCTCTAATTCTAAGTTGCCTTACAATTTCTTTTGCAGCTTCAAGATTCGTTTTATAAACAGTTTCATCAAGTTTACCAGTTCCAACAAACTTACCTGTATTAACATCTATAACTGTAAGAGCTTCTGTCTTTTCGATTATTAAGTAACCTCCACTCTTCAACCATACCTTTTTATTTAATAATTTTTCTATTTGAGATTCTATTCTATATAAATCAAATACATCTCTATTTTCTTCAAGACATAGTTTATCAACATAAGTCTTATCTATATATCTTAAAATAGACTTAAGTTCAAAGTACTTATCATAACTATTAGTAATTATAGATTCAACATCATCATTTACATTATCTTTTACATATTTGGTTGCAAAATCTAAAGATTTATATAATAATTTTGGTCCCATGCCAAGTTTATATTCTTTTAAAATATTTTCATACTTTGATTTCAACTCTTCTATATCTTTCTTTATTTCATCATGGGTACAACCTTGAGCCTCAGTTCTTATTATTAATCCTAAATTTTCTTTGTTTACTGCCTTAGTAATTTTTTTTAATCTAAATCGTTCTTTTTCATCAGTAATTTTATTTGATATTGTAGTTCTATCATTGGAAGGTATATAGACAATATACCTTCCAGAAATACTAATCTCAGTATTTAATTTTGCACCTTTAGTTCCTATTTCTTCTTTATTTACCTGAACTAAAATATCCTGACCAGACTTTATAGTGCTTCCTTTTTTTAATTGTAAATAGGCAAGCTTATTAAATCCAATATCCACAAAACAAGCTTCTATTCCTGGTATAACTTTTTTTACGATTCCACGATATATATTGGATACAGTCTTTTTATTTAAATTATCTTCAACAAAAAGTTCTGTTAATCTTTCATCTTCAAGTACTGCTGTTTTCTGAGACCCTATTAAGGACTCAATAACTATCTTTTTCACAACTTCACCTCTCGAGCCTACATAGGAGTCACTAATTCTCCATCTTCTAATACATATAAATCTCTTCTCAATATATCAACATCTAATGGGTCAATATCAAGTTCAAATATCTCTAATATCTTTGGAATAAGTATATTAGTATTTAAATTAGTTTTTGAACCTGTAGCTATAGTGGCAGTAAGGGTAATATGTTCATCTTCTAAATTTAAAACATCAAAAGTCCTTATCATAGGTCTTATATCTACTTCAACCATCTTACCTTTTTTATTCTTTTTCGTTATGATTATTTCTTTATTGTTCATAAAATCGATTACTTTTCTTTTTACAAACTCTTTAGTCATAGGTCTTTTCAAATCTATATTAAACAAATATTCTCCATAATCTATCACAGAAGAAAGAGAAGGTGTTTGTCTATCAATTTCTTTTGCTTTGATAAATTCTATCCCCTCTGGAAGTTGAACTGATACTTTACTTAAAAATCCCTCTACTGATAAATCGTCTTCTTCTATCTCAATATCTACATACTCACCTTGGCTTTCCGTACCTAAAGCCAAAGCATTGCCATAACTCATCTTAGGATGAGGATTAAATCCTTGAGAATGTGATAAATTTATTTCGGCTCTTCTAAATGCCCTTTGTAATAGTCTCTGAAGGTCAAGATGTGATATATATATCATATCGCCTTCCTTTTTAAATTTTACTCTTATTATCTTACTCATATTAGCAAAGCCCCCTTCCTATATCATGTATATTTATTCCACAGCCATTGCAATTATGTCTACAATCAGAAGTAATTTTTTCTTTTTTAGCATTTTCATCTTCTCTAATTAGGAATTTTTTACTAACGCCTACATCTATATGGTCCCAAGGAAATACCTCTTCATAATTTCTATTTCTATGTGCATAAAAATCTATAGAAAGATTATTTTTTTCCATAGCTTCCTTCCATATATCCAAATTAAAATATTCTGCCCATCCATCAAACTTTGCACCCAGTTTGAATGCATCATATATAACTTTTCCTATTCTTCTATCTCCTCTAGCTACTACAGCTTCCATCAAGCTAGTTTTTGAATCATGGTAATTGTATTTTATATTGTTATTTCTCAATTTATTTACTAAATGTCTTTGCTTCTCAACAACTTCTTCTGTAGTGTCTTGACCATGCCATTGAAAAGGTGTAAATGGCTTTGGCACAAATGTAGAAGTACTTACTGTAACACTAAAACTTCTCTTTAGCTTTCCTCCATTTACCTTTCTATAAATATCAATAACCTTATAAGCTAATTTAGCTATTCCATCTAAATCATCATAAGTCTCAGTTGGTAAACCAATCATGAAATACAATTTGACACTATTCCATCCCATCTCAAAAGCTTTTTCTGTTGCATTTTCCAAATCTTCTTCTGTAACACCTTTATTTATGACATCTCTAAGTCTTTGAGTTCCTGCCTCTGGAGCAAAAGTAAGCCCAGACTTTCTTACTTGTTGTATTTTATCAGCAATTTCCATTGAGAAGTTATCCAGTCTAAGAGATGGAAGTGAAATACCTATATTATTAGATGCATATTCATCTACCAAATAATCAGTAAGCTCAGACAACTTGCTATAATCACTAGTACTAAGTGATGATAATGATATTTCATCATATCCAGTATTCTTAACTAATTTATCCAATATTTCCTTAAGTCTTTTAACACTTTTTTCTCTTATTGGTCTGTATATCATACCCGCTTGACAGAATCTACATCCTCTTGTACATCCTCTGAATAATTCCAACACTATTCTATCATGAACAGTGTCTATATAAGGTACTATTAGTTTTTCTGGATAGTCTACAGTCTCAACATCTTTTATTATTCTCTTAGTAGGATTTTTAGGAATTCCATTTCTATTAGGAGTTACACTTTGAACTGTTCCATCTTCATTGTATTTTACATCATAAAAACTTGGTATGTATACTCCCTCTATACCTGATATTCTATATAAAAAATCTTCTCTAGTCGTTTTATTTTTCTTCCATTCTTTATACTCATTTACTACTTCTAAATTTACCTCTTCACCTTCACCTAATATTACTACATCTACAAAATCTGCTAAAGGTTCGGAATTATAGGCACAAGGACCACCAACCATTACAAATGGGTCTTCCAGATTTCTTTCTTCTTTTAATATTGGTATATTGGCTAAATCTAATATATTTAAGATATTAGTATATGAAAGTTCATATTGAAGTGTAAAAGTAACAAAATCGAAGTTTGTTATAGGCTCTCTTGACTCTAATGCAAACAATGGTATATTTTTTTCTCTCATTATATTTTCCATATCAACAGCAGGAGAATACACTCTCTCACAAAATACATTTTCATCCTTATTTATTACATCATATAATATATGACTACCCAAATGACTCATACCAACTTCATATAAATCTGGAAAGCAATGTGCATATCTTATCAATTCACTATTACTAGTATCTTTATGAATTGAATTTATTTCATTTCCAAGATATCTAGCAGGCTTTTCTACTTTTTTTAAGATTTTTTTCAAGTCTACTTTATTCATTTATTAAAATTCCTCCAAACAAACGCTTTATTTTTATTCTTATTTATAAGTAATATTATACACGATAAAATATTTTCTATCAAAAATATAACTAAAATATTGAATTTAAAATCTATATTATTCACAAAATAGAATATCTAAAAATATATAATGATATTTTCTATTAAATTTTTATTAAAATACAGATTTTTTACCAAATATGATATATTATAAACATAAACTATTATTTTATATGGCTTATAATGACATCTTTTGTTTCATTGACCCTAAAATGGGGTATGTTACTTGTATAATGATAAATTTTAGGAGGGTTAAAAATGAGTAAAGTTTTTGAAGTAAAAAAAGATATCTACTTTACTGGTGTAGTAGATGAAGGTTTAAAAGTATTCGACATAATAATGGAAACTGAGTATGGAACAACTTACAATTCTTATTTAATCAAGGACGAAAAAACGGTTTTATTTGACACAGTAAAGGCAAACTTTAAAGATGAATTCCTAAGCAATCTATCAGAAATTACTGATATAGCTAAAATTGACTATGTTGTAATTCATCATACAGAACCAGACCACGCTGGTAGCTTAAAATACTTATTAGATTTAAATCCTAATATAGAAGTTTTTTGCACTAAAGCTGCTAAACTATACTTAGATGGTCAAATAAATAGACCTTTTAATTGTCATGTAATAAAAGATGGTGAAGTTTTAAATATAGGTAAAAGAAATCTTAGATTTATAACTGCGCCATTCTTACATTGGGTTGATACAATGTTTACTTACATTGAAGAGGAGAAGACTCTTTTAACTTGTGATGCATTTGGTTGTCACTTTGCAAGTGTTGATGCAGATGTAGTAAACAGTGAAGATTACCTAAAATCAGCTAAACACTATTATGACTGTATAGTTAAGCCATTTGCTAAGCATGTTTTAAGTGCTGTAGATAAGGTAGTAGGACTAAACATAGAATTTGATACTATATTGACTTCTCATGGTCCAATGCTTACTAAAGACCCAATGGCTGCTGTTAAAAGATATGTTGAATGGTCTACAGAGGCTATTAATAAAACTAATCAAAATCAAGTTTCTATATTCTATTTATCAGCTTATAGCAATACCTTAGAAATGGCTAAAAAGATAAAAGAAGGACTTGATAAAGAAGGTGCAAAAGCTGAATTATATGATTTAGAAGATATGACATTAACAGAAATGCACGATACATTAGTAGTATCAAAGGTAATACTATTAGGTTCTCCAACTATAAACAAAACTATGGTTAAACCTATGTGGGATTTATTCTCTGTTATAGACCCAATGGCTAATCAAGGCAAGATAGCAGGAGTATTTGGTTCATTTGGTTGGAGTGGTGAAGGTATAACTATGGCCGAGACCTTACTTAAATCTATGTCATTCAAAATGCCTGTAGAATCTCTTAAGAAAAAATTCTTCCCTAGTGAAGAAACATTAAAAGAGTGTATGGCATTTGGTGCAGAGTTTGCAAAATTAGTTAAATAGTCATTAATCTTATAAAATACTCTTATTTAAAAACAAATGTGGGGCTGTATCCGAAATACAGGATAAGCCTCTTTTTCATTGTTGAAATGATTAAAATATATTTGATTTTATGCAAAAAAGAGTGCCTCATGAACTAAAAATTTCATTTTGAGACACCCCATAATTTTATATTATTTACTTTTATTAAACACGTTGACTTTTACTTTTTCTAACTTCTCTCCATGATAGTTCTCCCCTATCAAGAGCTTTTATAAATATTTCTGCAGAAGCTAGATTTGTAGCTATTGGAACATGATAAACATCACAAAGTCTTATCAAAGCTTGTATATCTGTTTCATGAGCCTGAGATGTCAATGGGTCTCTTAAAAAAATAACTAAATCTATTTCTTGCGTTACTATTAAAGAACCTATTTGTTGGTCTCCACCTAAAGGACCAGATGCCAACCTATTTATATTTAATTCAGTTTCATCCATTATTCTTTTTCCTGTAGTTCCAGTTGCATATAGTCCATATTTCTTTAAAATTGATTCATAACCTATACAAAATCCGACCATGGTATTTTTCATTTGGTCATGTGCTACTAATGCTATATTCATATACTCAATCTCCTCAATTTATGTTTACAAGTATTAAATCTAGAAATTTATTTTCTTTCTTCTCATACAAACATTTAGTACTAATCCTAAATTTGCTAAAGATGTTAATAATGAACTACCTCCATAACTTACAAAAGGTAATGTTACTCCAGTTACTGGTATTAACGCAACAGTCATACCTATATTTTGGATTATCTGGTAAGCAAACATTCCCAGAACACCAACTACTATGAGGGTTCCATAAAAATCTTTTGCATCTCTTGCAATTGCTAAAAGCCTTAATAGGAATATCATAAATAAGATTATCAGTACCGCCATCCCTATTACACCAAGTTCTTCACCTACAACAGCAAATATGAAATCACTATCTTGCACAGGTAAAAAGTCTTCTTGATTTTGACTTCCATTGTATAGCCCCTTACCAGTTACACCGCCAGAACCTATTGCAATCAAAGATTGCATAACTTGATAGTTTCCTTTTAGTGTTACATCTTCTGGATTTAGAAAAGCTTCTATTCTTATCTTCTGATGGTCTGCCATCATTAAATACATTAGTGGCATTGATACCAACAGTATGATTATCCCTCTTTTTATCAACTTTGAGCTAAGACCTGCTGTAAACAGCATTGCAAATATCATAGAGCAAAATACAATCCCTGTTCCCAAGTCTGGCTGTGCAATTAACAATCCGATAAATGGAAGCGAATAAACTACAACAGGCATGACTTCCTTTAATGTATTTAATTTATCCTTTTTGGATTCAAGTATTTTTGCATAACTGAGTATAAATGTTAATTTAACTATTTCAGATGTCTGCAAATCAAGTGGCCCTAAGTTAATCCATGACCTAGCTCCACCTTTTACTGTACCAATTCCAGGTAATAAAACGATGGTTAACAAAATAAGACTTATTATATAAAGTGCTTTGTAATACCTACCTAGAAGATTATAATCAAAAAATAGTATAACTATAATCATTCCTATACCAAGCACAAAAGCTAGCCCTTGTTTAATCAATTGAAGATATGAACCTGTTGAGTTAGCATGTGTCGCACTACTAAGTATAACAAGCCCAAAAATAAAGATAGCTAATACTGTAACTATAAGTTTCCAGTCTAACTGTTTTATCAACTTAATTGTCGACTTATAATTAATATTGATTTTTTTCAAAGAATCACCGTCTTTCTATCTTTAAACATATAATTAAATAAAAGGGGCATATACCAATAAGGATATCCCCCTTTTAAGCACTAATTACATACATCTATCTTTTATATTCTTTAGTGGTATATTAGCAACTAATGCAGATACAGGTTTGTCATCATGCTCACCTCTGCATTTAGACATTTTTATTTCAAGGCCATCATCTTCTATTTCTGCATAATTAGCTATTACTTTTAAAATGTCTGTTTTTATCATCTCTAAAAGTTGTGGTGAACAATCTACTCTATCATGAACTAAAACTAGCTTTAATCTCTCTTTAGCAACAGACTTACTAGTTTTAGCTTCGTTAGAAAAAACTCTAAATAAATCTAACACAGATGTATCCTCCTTTGCTACTTAGCCATGCTAAACATTTTTTTAAGTCTACCAAAGAATCCATCTTCAACTTCAAGATCAAGTAGAGGAACTTCTTCATTTAGTATCCTTTTTGCGATATTTTTGTATGCTTGACCAGCAAGTGACTTAGAATCAAGTATAGCTGGCTCTCCTTTATTTGTTGATATAATTATGCTTTCATCATCAGGAACAAGACCTAACAAATCTATTGCTAATATTTCTATTATATCTTGTTTGTCCATCATATCTCCACGCTTAACCATATCATTTCTAATTCTATTTATAACTAATCTTATCTCTTTTATTTCATTTGCTTCTAATAGACCTATTATTCTATCAGCATCTCTTACTGCTGATATTTCTGGATTTGTAACTACAATAGCTCTATCTGCTCCTGCTACTGCATTTTTAAAACCTTGCTCGATACCTGCTGGGCAGTCTATTATTATATACTCAAAAGATTCTTTTAGTTTCTCACACAGGTCAATCATCTGCTCAACTGAAACAGCATTTTTGTCTCTAGTTTGTGCTGCTGGTAATAAATATAGATTATCAAATCTTTTGTCTTTTATTAGAGCTTGCTTAAGCCTACAAGTTCCTTCAACAACATCTACTATGTCATAAACTATTCGATTTTCAAGACCCATTACTACATCTAAGTTTCTAAGTCCAATATCTGCATCCACAACTACTGTTTTTTTATTTTCTAGGCTTAGCGCAGTTCCTAAGTTTGCTGCGGTAGTAGTTTTTCCAACCCCACCTTTACCAGATGTTATAACTATAACTTCGCTCATAATACTACCCCCTATTTTTCTTTCTATTTGTCTAACTTTGACAAATAGCTTTCGATTACAATTCTTCCATTACTTACAAAGGCTATTTCTGGGCTAATTTCTGATTCACTTTCATAATTTTCTTCATCATCTGGAGCTTCTGCAATATTATCTGCTATTTGTAATATTTTAGGATTAAGATTTCCAGCAACAACATATGCAAATTCATTGCCTTCTGCACCTGCATGTACAAAACCTTCTATTTTACCCATTACAAAAACATTACCTCCTGCTACAACCTTAGCACCAGCATTTATATCTCCCATAACAACTGTATTTGATTTTGAAAGGACTTTTGAACCAGGTTTCATATCATTCAATATAACTACATCACCTTCAAATTCAATATTTTCACCAGATCTTAGGGTATTGACATATTTTGTTGGAAAATTACTATTTTCTTCAACTTTTTGATCTTCAACAAATTCCACATCAAATCTAGAAGTAATTCCTTCTTTTAATTCTAGAATCTCCATGTCAGTTAAACAATCACTATTAATTTTACTAATTTTAGCCCCATTAAAAAAGCCAACATACGCTTCCAATTTGTTTATTATTTTTTCCTGTATTTCCTCAAATGGAGCTTCTCTTTTTATATTTACTATTATCCCTCTTTTATTACCCTTGAACTCTACTAGTTCTTGACTACAAATTTCTCTTAAAGACATAACAACCTCCAGAGTGATATATCATTTATATTCTTCAAATACGCTTTAAACCCTTTTATTTTTTCTATATAAAGCTAAAGTTTATACATAGATTGAGCTATCTATTAATTTGTGACTCGAAATTTATATTTTCGTCAGAAGAATTGTTAACATCATTCGTCTTGTTGTCATTTTTACTATTATTTGGCTCTAATCCCATGTAAGTTCCAATAACTTCTCTAGTTGGTAAAAGTGAGAATACACTTGAATCACCTTGAGGAATTACACATACAACAGCTATTTCTGGGTCATCTGCTGGAGCAAAAGCAACAGTCCATGTAAAAGAACCATAATCTTGTTTAAATTTATCTATTTGGTCATCTGTTATTTTTGGATTTAATTCTTTTATAGCTTTTCTTAGATATGAAGAATTCACTTTATCAGTATCCTCTAATCTAACTTTTACTCCATCTTCTAATTCTTCCTCTAATTTCTTTCTTTCTTCGTCTTTCAAATCTTTATTTTCTAATTTCTTTTTTATTTCCTTTTCTTTAGCTAATGAAAGTTCTTTTTCTTTTTCTGCTTTCATCTTATCAGCTAGTTTAATCGCATCATTTAGATTAACATTATAAGATGACATATGACTTTTTAAATATTCATATTCATTATCTGTAGGTATTTTCCCACTTTTCTCAGCTGTACCAGTTTTTGCTGCTACATCTATCGGGAAATCAGCAAAAGCACTCTTTGCTGTACCTTGTCTTGCAACCAATTTCATACCTTTTGTCAATTCTTTTAAGTTGTCTGGATTTTTAAAAGGTATTTTTTCTACTTTCTTCTGGTCATTGATTTTAATTGATGAATAATCACTTGAAACAGCTCTATCAACTACAGATAATTCTACTAAATTACCTCCATTTGCTATTACAGCTACATATCTTGATATTTGAGCTGGTGTATAAGCATTCTCACCTTGACCTATAGCTAAGTTGAATGTATCTGCAGTACTCCATTTTGCAAAGTTGAAATAACTGAATACTGCTAAATCTGCTACATCTTCGATTCTATCTTCTTTAACATCCATTTTTTTTAGCCTATTCATTGTTTCTACTCTACCAGGAGTTTTCTTTTCTGCTGCCCAACTTACAATCTCATTGATTCTTTTTTCATACTCTTTAGGATTTTTTTCTTTAGTTATATCAACAAAATCATTTGCCATTTCTCTTTCTAAATTGGACTTTAACAGAGCTTGTGTTGATTTTAATTTATCTTCTGTGCTAGGAACTTTACCTGCTCTTTCTTCTACTTCATCTTGAAGCCCTGTATTTTGGTCAAGCCCAAACAGTTTTGCATACTCAAGTATTTTATTTGCATTCATATCTATACCAATGCTTTTTCCATCTGGCCATGTTTTACCTGTACCAATCGTTGCCATATATATATTACAAGACTCTTGTATTGCTTTATATAAGTTTGTCATACCATGGTTTCCTCTACCATGGTTCCATACATAGTCACCAAAAGACTTTTTACCCAACATAATAACCCCAGGGTCATTTATAGTAAAGTTTGGATTTAAACCATTTTCCAAAGCTGCCATTGAAGTTACCATCTTAAATGAAGAACCTGGCTGGAATTCCCCTTGTGTAACCAAGTTTAAAAGTGGGCTTCCCGCTAGTAAGTCATTTGGATTCTTTGGTTGAAGTGCTTTATAATCTTCTGTAGAAATACCTTTTGCAAATTTATTTGGGTCATAATTAGGATAGCTTGATGAAGCTAGTACCTCTCCATTTTTGACATCAATAGCTATAAGAGCTGCTGATTGTGCTTTTCCTGCATATGCACTAATTGGCTTATCCCCAAATTTACTTTTAAAAGTACCTCCTTTAGAAGCAACTTCGATTATCTGTTTTAATGCATTATCTGAAACTTCTTGTAAATCTTTATCTAGTGTAAGGTATACAGTATCTCCTGATTTAGGCTTTTTAGATTCAATTTCTTTACTGATTCTACCCAATGCATCAACTTTAACCATTTTATAACCATCAGTTCCTCTTAGTCTACTTTCGTTACTCTTCTCTACTCCTGCAAGACCTACCATATCTCCATTTTCATAACCTTTCTGAAGATATGATTCTATTTGAGTGGATGGCATTTTTCCTACATATCCTAACATATGTGAAGCTAATGTCCCATTAGGATAATATCTTACTGGTTCTACTGCTATTGAAACACCAACAAGGTCCATAGCACTCTCTTCAATTTGTGCGATTGTAGTTTCCCCTACATCCTTTGCAATAGTTACTGGATTATATTGAGAATATCCTTTTGATTTTATCAAATCCCTTACAACCATTATTTTCCTTGCATCTTCATCACTTAAGCTTTTATCAATTTCTAATGCTTCACTATTTCTTACTTTTTCAAACGCTTCTTTGGCACTTAGTTTAGTTTCTTTTATCTTATAACTAGCTAACCAATCTCTCTTATCTCTTTCTGCTGTGAACATCCATTTACTAACTAAAATAGGTGGATAGTATCCATTTTCATTTAGTTTTGCCTGTAATTTTGTCGCATCCAACCTTTTATCCTCTTGAGACAATATTCCAGCTGATATAAGTTTATCTACTAAGTAATAAAAACTTTCTTTAGCATTATAATCACTTGGAATACCATTTTCTGATTTATATTCTCTAATATCTCTGTCATATGTATAATAGTACTTTCCATTTTCTACATATATAGGAAATTCATCTACATATTCTTCACCATTTTTCTCGAGCAAATTTATAAGTTTTAATGATATTTCATTTGCTCTTGAATGTTTGTTTGCATCTTTCTTATTGATATCGTTACCTGAAACTTGAACAGTAAATAAGTTTTTATTTCCTGCTAACAATCTCCCATATCTATCTTTTATTTCTCCTCTTGGAGCTTCTATTGCCAACTTTTTATATGTTTTATTCTCAGCTAACTCATTGTAATATTCATATTTAAATGTAGTCATGTAAATTATTTTTATTAAAATAGCTAAAAATATCACGCTCATGACTATTTTAATTATTTTTAGTCTATCAATTTGTTTATTTTCTTCCATGAAATCACCAACTAATCTTCTTTAAGTTTTAAAACTGCTTTTTTAGATAAGCGATATATTACTAAACCAATTAAACTATTCACTATTGGTGCTACTAGTAGACCTTTTATAAAAAGTGTTGATAAGTTATAGCTTTGATAGATTATACTAGATGTACCTATATTGACAATTGAATCAATTAAACTTCCTATAAAAATTAAAACGAAAGTAATAATATAACTGCCTTTATATATCTGATCTCTCATGTGCCCAATTGCATATGCAATAATAAACAAAACTAATGCGTTTACACCAAGAATTCCACCAACGGTTATGTCTTTAATAAGCCCTATTATGGCTGCTATAATCCCACCCTCTAATTCATCTAAATAAAGAGAGATTATAGTTACATATATAAGAGCTAAATTAAAGCTTATGCCAAAAATATCTATATAATTTGTTATACTATTTTCTATAGTCATAAGCACAATCCCCAATAGACAAAGTAAAACTTTTTTCATTGTTTTTATCCCCTTTATCCTATATTTCTTGGTTCTATGACTACAACGTCATTTATATTTTTAAAATCAACATAAGGTTTTACAACTACATATTTTAATGACTTATCTTTATCATCAACCACTTTTTCAACTTCACCAATTGGTATACCATCTGGGAAGAATCCAAGACCTGATGTTGTTATTATATCTCCTTGAATTACATTATATGATGAGTCAAACATATATCCTTGCAAATATCCTTTGCTATTATAACTATCTTTATTATCTAAAGTAGTATTTTGAGTAATTGTACCTTTAGCACTTGCATCCTTTGCTAGTTTAAAACTTACAGATGCCTTAGAATCCAATAGTGAAATTGCCTTACTATAATTGTTGGAAACTTCATAAACTATACCAACTAACCCACTGCCATTCATAACTATACTGTCTTTTTTTACACCTGAATTTTTTCCTGCACCTATGACAAAACTCTCATACCAGTTTCCATCATTTTTACCAACAACACTTGTAGAAATACTTGTCGCCTTATATTCTTCTTGTACAAAGTTAAGTGTCCTTTTTAACTCTTCTAGTGATTCTGTTTTATCTAATTTCGCATTTAAAGCTATCACATCTTTTTTAAGTTTTTCATTTTCTTCTTCTAATTTTTTTACCTTTTTAGAATTATCTTTGAAATTTGCTATGTCTTTAAAACCATTTTTGATAAAAGAAAATCCATCATTTATTCCTTTACCTACACTTGTAATAACATCTGAAGCTACTCCTAAGTTTACTGGACTACCACTAGAAAACTTACCAATTGATATACCCACAATTCCAATTAAAGTGATAGCAACTACGCCCGTTGCTATCACTTTAACATTAATCCTTTTTTTCTCATTTTTGTTCTTGTCAAATCTCAAGGCCATCACCAACTTCTAATTTTTAGCATTCATCATTAATACTTTTTCAAAGATTTCTTGGTCTTCAACAGATTTTCCTGTTCCAAGCGCAACACAATCAAGAGGTGTTTCTGCTATTTGTACAGACATACCAGTTTCTTGTGTAATAAGTTTATCAAGACCTCTAAGCAAAGCTCCTCCTCCTGTTAGCATTATTCCGTTTTCCATTATATCTGATGCTAATTCTGGTGGAGTTTTTTCTAGTGTAGATTTTATCGCATCTACTATTGAACTTACAGGTTCTTTTAATGCTTCTCTAACTTCTGTAGAGCATATTTCTATTGTTTTAGGTAACCCTGAAATTAAATCTCTACCTCTTATTTGCATATTTATTTCTTCATCATCTTTAAATGTAGAACCTATGCTAATCTTAACATTTTCAGCAGTTCTTTCACCTATCATAAGGTTATATTCTTTTTTTACATAAGCAACTATAGATTCATCAAACTCGTCTCCACCAATTCTTATAGATTTAGCAGTAACGATTCCTCCCAAAGATATTACAGCTATTTCTGAAGTACCTCCACCAATGTCAACTACCATATTACCTTCTGGTTCTTCAACTTTTAATCCAGCTCCAATAGCCGCTGCCATTGGCTCTTCTATAAGGAATGCATCTTTAGCTCCTGCTTGTCTTGCAGCCTCTTCTATAGCTCTCTTTTCTACCTCTGTAACTCCAAAAGGAACACATATAGCGATTCTTGGACTCACAACACCTTTTTTGTCAGCTGCTTTTTGTATGAAATAGCTAATCATTGACTGAGTTATATCAAAATCAGCTATTACCCCATCTTTCATAGGTCTTATAGCTACTATATTTCCTGGTGTTCTACCTATCATTTTTTTGGCTTCCTCACCTACTGCTAATACCTCTTTACTGTCATCTCTTATTGCGACAACTGAAGGTTCTCTAACAACAATACCTTGTCCTTTTATGTAAACTAATGTATTTGCAGTCCCTAAATCTATTCCCATATCCTTTGTCATCTTATTAAAACTAAAAAAACCTTTTTTTTCTTTCTTTTTTTCCTTAGCCATGATTTTACTCCTTCCTACTATTAAGAATCATGTTTAAAACATTCTCCTCTTATTTTATCACATATAAAGTCAAATTATCATATTTTCTTTAAAGCTAAAGTATAATCCATCTCCAATAATTATATGGTCTATTATTTCTATTCCAATTATTTCTCCACATTTAACAAGTCTTGATGTGATATTCTTATCTTCACTTGATGGTTCCACACTTCCTGAAGGGTGATTATGCATCACTATTATCTTACTTGCACTTCTTCTTATAGCTTCTTTAAAAACCTCTCTAGGATGGACTAATGACGAGCTTAAAGTCCCTACAGATACATCTACATCAGATATTATCTCATTTTTTGTGTTTAAAAGAACAGCTTTAAAAACCTCTTTTTTTAAATACCTCAGGCTATCCATATAATACCTCTGTATATCCCAAGGATTCTTTATTTTATATTTCATAGGTTTAAAACTAGCCACTCTAGAGCCTAGCTCTAAAGCTGCTTTAATTTGGGTCGATTTTGATAACCCAATTCCATCTATATTACACAGCTCCTCTATTGTCATGTCTTCTAAATGTCTAATACCCTGAATATCTCTATTTATTATATAGTTGGCTAAATCAATAGCATTTTTATTCTTGTTGCCAGTTCTTAAAAGTATAGCTAACAACTCAGCATTTGATAAGCTTTTTACTCCTTCAGCAAGCATCTTTTCTCTGGGTCTTTCCTCTGGTGCCATTTCTTTTACCTTAATGGTTGAATTAAATGACTTTTTCAGATAAATCACACTCCATAAAAAAGATTTATACTAAAATATTTTTTTAATAGTTCACCTAGCCTTGAAATTGGAAGACCAACTATATTAAAATAATCTCCTCTAATTTCATCAACTAACAAAGCTCCATAGCCTTGTATACCATACGCTCCTGCTTTGTCAAATGATTCATTAGTTTTCAGATAATCCTCAATATCCTGTTCTGATAACGTTTTAAATTTCACATCGCTGATTACATAGTCAATTACTTTTTTATCTTCGCACAAGTTTATTAAGCTAATACCTGTTATGACTTGATGCTCTCTTCCAGATAGTCTTTTTAGCATATCTCTTGCACAAGACTCATCTTTTGGTTTTCCTAAAATAGCATTGTCTAAAACAACAACTGTATCAGCTCCAATAACAACATCTTCATTATGTTCAGATGCTACATACATACTTTTTTCAAAAGCTAACCTCATAACTAAATGTTTTGGTGCTTCACCTTCCAATATAATCTCATCAATTTCACTTTTAATTATATCAAATCTTACATTTGTATTCTCTAGAATTTCTTTCCTTCTTGGAGAGGCTGATGCCAAGATTATATTCATTTATTCACCTCGTTTGTACGTAATTTGTACCTATTTAGTCTATCACTATATTGTAAAAAATTCAACAGAAATGTCGAACCTTTTTTGTTACACTATTGTTATATTTATTACCATTAGAATAAATATACATAAAATAGAGGTATGGAAATTATTCCATACCTCTGTTTTATGTACTCATTAGAGATATGGAAATTATTCCATATCCTTATTTTGTCCATATTACAAAATTTTAATAGCTTTCTTTGGACATTTTTCCATACATAAATGGCATCCTACACATTTATCTGCATCTACCTTATGTTTTTCTTTTAATTCTCCCTCTATTGCATCAAACTTACATTGTTTTTTGCACACTGTACAACCAACACAAAGTTCTTGGTCGATAGTAACTTTCTTTTTCTTAGTTATATCACCTGATATTACTTTTGTAGGACATTTCGCTACACACTGCATACAACCTACACACTTATTATGGTCTATCTTAGCTATTTTGTCTTCAAATATTATCGCATCAAATTTACAAGCTTTTACACACATTCCACAGCCAATACATCCAGCAGTACATTTTTCTTTAACAGCTTTACCAAACTCTTTGCTATTACACTCTACAACTACCTCGTGACTTTCTGGTTTTGTGATTATTATACCCTTAGGGCAAACTTCTTTACATTTTCCACAGTTTACACACTTTTCTTCATCTATTACTGCTACTCCATCAACTATAGAAATAGCGTCAAATTTACAAGCAACTTTACATGTTCCAAGACCTAAACATCCAAATTTACACATCTTAGCACCTGAATTTAAAACATTTGCTGCTCTACAATCAGATATTCCTTCATACTCATATTTATCTTTTGCACTTGAACAAGTTCCTTTACAAATAACTTTTGCTACTTGTTTCTCACCTGCTTCAGCACTTATTCCCATTATTTCTCCAACTTTTGCACCAACATCTGCTCCACCTACAGGGCAACCGTTAACTGGTGCGTTTCCTTCAACTATAGCATTTGCAAGACCTCCACAACCTGGAAATCCACAACCTCCACAGTTGGCTCCTGGAAGTACTCCTAGTATAGCTTCCACTCTCTCGTCTACTTCTACAGCAAACTTTTTAGATGCAAAATCTAGTACTATCCCGAAGATTAAGCCCATAATTCCTAAAACTAATACAGCTGTAAGTATCACCATTTTCACCCCTCTTTTTTATAGCTTTATAAGTCCTGTAAATCCTAAGAAAGCTATTGACATTAAACCTGCTGATATAAGCGTTATAGGGAAACCTTTAAATGCTTCTGGTATATCAGCTAATTCTAGTCTTTCTCTTATACCTGCGAATATTACTATTGCTAAAGTAAATCCAGCTCCTGCTCCAAATCCATTTATTATTGTTTCTACTAAGTTATAACTTTTTTGAACATTAACTAGAGCTATACCAAGAACTGCACAGTTTGTAGTTATAAGAGGTAAATAAACTCCTAATGCTTGATATAAAGATGGACTCATCTTTTGAATTACCATTTCAACGAACTGAACTATAGAAGCTATAACCAATATAAAAGCTATTGTTTGTAAGAATCCAGTTTCAGTTTTTACTAATAAAATTTGTATAAAATAAGTTATAATTGAAGCTAAAGTTAAAACGAATGTAACTGCAACTCCCATCCCTACTGCTGTATCAACTTTCTTAGAAACTCCTAAGAAAGGACATATACCCAAGAACTGAGATGTTATAACGTTATTGACAAGAACGATACTTAAAAATAAAAGTATTAAATTCATTTATTACACCTCCACTATGCTTTTTTACTTCTTAATTTATTAAATCCTGCAAATAGGAATCCTAATGTTAAGAATGCACCTGGTGGCAATATAAATATTAATACCGGTTGGAAAGATGCTCCAAATAGTGTCATTCCAAATAAACTACCATTTCCAAGTAATTCTCTTACTGCACCTATTATTGTAAGTGCAACAGTAAATCCAAGCCCTTGACCTACACCATCAACTATTGAAGGCATAGCTCCTGTTTTGAAAGCAAAACTTTCTGCACGAGCTAGTATTAAACAGTTAACAACTATTAATGGTATGTATATACCAAGAGCCTTATCAAGAGCAGGAACGTATGCTTTTAAAAGCATACCTACTATTGTAACAAATGTAGCTATAACTACTATAAATATAGGTATTCTTATCTTATCTGGTGTAATTTTTCTTATTAAAGATATAACTAAATTTGCACATATTAAAACTGCTGCTGTTGAAAGACCCATACCGATTCCATTTATTGCTGAAGTTGTAACGGCTAGTGTTGGACACATACCTATAACTTGAACAAATGTTGGGTTCTCATCTATTAGCCCATTTTTAAATACTTTAGCTAAATTCATAATTAACCCTCCTTATTTATTAAGAGCACTATTGAAAACATCTATAGCAGCATTTACTCCTGTAGTAACTGCTGTAGATGTAATAGTTGCACCTGATATTGCTAATATTTGATTATCTGCTGTTGTACTTCCTTTTGCTACTTCAAGAGGTTCAGCAGTTTTTCCTTTGTATTGACCCTTAAATGCATCATCCTTAGCTTTTGCTCCAAGCCCTGCTGTTTCTGACATATTACCAATGTCAACGCCTGTAACTTGACCATCAGATGATATACCTACCATAACTTCAACTTCTCCACCATACCCACTTGGCTTAGCTTTTAAAGTATATCCAACTACCTCAGAACCATCTAAGCCTTCATACACTTCAGCTATAAGATTATCTCCAAGGTTTTTATAAGTACTTTTATTCATTTCTTTAAACTCTTTTGCTTCTGGAAGTACTGCTTTTCTAAGTTCATTATTTGCTTGTATATTCCTTTGTTCTATTACTGGAGCTGTAACCTGATTTGTAGCTCCAAGTGCTAATGCAGCTATCGCACTTATAGCAAGTAAAGTTCCACCTAATCTCACCATACTATTCATTATTTAGCCACCTCCCCAAATACTCTATTTCTAACAAACTTATCTATAAGTGGAGCAAGACAGTTTACTAGTAGTATTGAGTAAGATACACCTTCTGGATATCCACCATACATTCTTATAACAGTCGTTATAAGACCAGCTAATACAGCGTATATTATTTGACCTTTTTTAGTCATAGGCGAAGTCGTATAATCTGTAAGCATGAAGAATCCACCTAACATAAGACCTCCAGCAAAGAGCTGATATATTGCGAAACTTATATTAAATCCACCTAAAAGAAATGTTAATATAAATACAGTTGCTATGTAAAATACTGGTATAACATAATTTATTATGCCTTTATACATTAGGTATACTCCACCTAATAATAATAATATTGCTGATGTCTCACCTATACATCCACCAATATTACCAATCATCATATCAGCAAGCCTAATTCCATTGCCAGAAAGGTCTGCTAATCCTGCTGCTCCATTTTTTAAAAAGCTTAATGGAGTTGCTGTAGTAACTGCGTCTAAATTTTCACCTATCCAGTTGACACCTGGTTTAGTCCAAGCAGTCATTGCTACTGGGAATGATGCTAATAAAAATGCTCTTGCAGCAAGTGCTGGATTGACAAAGTTACATCCAATCCCACCAAATACCATTTTAACTACTAGTATTGCAAATATACCTCCTACTAGACACATCCACCAAGGAAGTGATGCTGGCACGTTAAATGCTAATAATAATCCTGTTACAACAGCTGAAAAATCTCCTATAGTACTTTTTTGCTTCGTAAATTTTTGATATAAAAATTCAGTACCTACTGTACCAAGTATACAAAAAAACATAGCACTCAAAGCATTAAGTCTAAAGAAGTATACTCCTGCTACTGCTGCTGGAAGGAGTGCTATAATAACTTGTTTCATTATATATGAAGTATCTTCATTACTTCTCACATGAGGAGAAGATGATACTATCAACTTATTTTCCATCGTTTTTCCCCCTTAACTTTCTTTATTTCTGAGCAGCTTGCTTTCTTCTCTTTGCTCCTATTTCTCTCTTTGCTGATCTTATAGATTGAAGTAATGGTCTTCTTGCTGGACAAATAAATGAACAAGACCCACATTCTATACAATCCATTGCTCTATGATATTCAGCCGTGTCATAGTCATCTTTTAAAGAATATGCACTTATGAAAAGTGGTTGTAAGAATGCTGGGCATACATCTGTACATCTTCCACATCTTAAACAGTTTTGAATATCTGGAGTACGTGATTCTTCTTCATCCAAACATAAAATTCCTGAAGAACCTTTATTAGTTGCTATTTCAGTAGTATACTGAGCTATTCCCATCATAGGTCCACCCATTATAACCTTACCAATCTTCTTATCTTCTTTAAATCCACCACATTGTTCTATTATTTCTGAAACTAATGTTCCAACTTTTGTTATTAGGTTCTTTGGTTCTTTGATGCAACTACCTGTTACTGTAGTGATTCTTTCTACCAAAGGCATACCTGTTTTAATAGATTTAGCTATTTGTGCTGCTGTGGCAACGTTGTCAACAACTGCACCTGCTGCTATTGGTAATCCACCAGATGGAACTTCTTTGCCTGTACACGCATAAATAAGTTGTTTTTCTGCTCCTTGTGGATATTTCACTTGAAGACCAACAACTTCTATTTCACTATAATCTTTAGCTACATTTTGAATTGCTTCTATAGCATCTGGTTTATTTGTTTCAATCCCTATAAATCCTTTTTTAACATCTAATACCTTCATTAATGCTCTTAAGCCAAATACAACATCTTCTGGATTTTCCACCATTAATCTGTGGTCTGCAGTTAAATATGGCTCACATTCTGCACCATTTAATATAACTACTTCTGCTTTGCTATCTGGCGGAGGTGATACTTTTACATGGTTAGGGAATGTAGCTCCACCCATACCTACTATTCCTGCCTCTTTTATGATACCTACTATGTCTTCTTTGCTCAAATCCTCTAACTGACCTTTTGGTTGAACACTCTCATGTAATTCTTCCTTAAAGTCGTTTTCGATAACTACACATTGAGCTGAACCACCTGGTACTTCATGTTGTTCAATAGCAATAACTTTACCTGATACTGAAGAATGAACGTTACATGAAACGAACCCTTGTTGTTCACCTATTTTTTGCCCAAACTTTACTTCATCACCAACTTCAACAATAGGTTTAGCTGGTGCCCCTATATGTTGCTGAAGAGGAATGTAAACAATCTTTGGAGCTTGAGCTTTTTCAAGTGCCTTTGTGTTAGAGTACTCTTTTCTATATGGAGGATGTATCCCTCCCTTAAAAGTTAAGAGTTTCATTATTTTACCCCCTTATCTATAAAAAAACTTTTTTTCTGCCTTCTATAAGTATACTATATATATTAAAAAAGCTTAACAATTGTTAAAAAAATATCCGCATTTTTATAATTTATTTTATAAATCAAGCTCTATATATTAAGTCAAAGTGAGGAAAAGGATTGCTTAATTACACAATCCTTTTTATATATATTTCTAAAGTCCAAATATTCTGTATTTTATTTTATAGAATTTATAAACAGAGAATACTCTTGCATAGATGATAAAAGCAGACTTTTACTTACACTATATTTTTCTTCATTTGCAGCTTTTGAAGCTGTATCAATTTTTTCATTCACATTCTTTACATACTCTATTAAATTATCTTTAAATAATCTCATTTCAGAATAATCAATCTTTTCAGCTTCTTTTGATATATTTTGTGATATTTCCTTTCTATTTGTCAAAATAGTATTATATTTTTCCATATCTACATTATTTTCAGCATTCGACCAAAAACTTGATTCTTCTTTAAAGTTTGTTATTAATTTATTTAATTCTTTAGATATACTGTCTATATAAGCGTAATTACTTGTGTACTCTAAAGACAACATAGGTGCATCTAAGTGTGATAAAAATGCATCTGGAAACACCTTTCTTACACTGCTTATCTGCTTTCTAACATCATTTTCATCAAAAGAAGAATATGTCTGTATTTTTTTTACTCCATCCTTCTCCATAACTGAAAAAGGTATATCATTATTGACTAATGATGTTTGTATTTTTTTCAAATCATCATTATTATCTATTGCAGCAACTTGAATAGTATACATATCCCAGCCTTCTATAGTAGCCAATTTCACTTCTTCTGGTTCTTTAGCGTTATTTACTGTTTTTTCTGGATTAGTTTCTTGTTTATCATCTGAATTGGTTTGTGATTTAGATTTTTTTCCGTTTTTTATTGAATTTAATTCATCAGATATATCTTTATAAGTTATATCTGATGAATTATTTAGAAATGGTATTTTAGCCGATACATACTCCAATATTTCTCCATCTTTTATTTTTGTATAAGAATAATAGCCAATAAGACACAAGCAAGCAATCGTTATAACATATTTACGCAAATCAATCTTATGTCTATTATTATTAAATCCTCTGTATATCGTTTTTCTTCTATTCATTAGTTTGTCCCTCCCAAAATTATATTATTAATAAAGTATATTTTTAAGAGTCACAATTTATGAATATAAATAATTATTTATTCTAATTTTTTAATAAGAAATTGTATTTACTAAGCAAATCTCCTTGCCCCAAGTAATGCTTTAGACCAATATGAACTGGTTAAATTGTCCACTTTAACCTTATTAGGATTAGTCTGAGTACCACTACAGTGAATAAATTTACTATTACCTACATATATACCTACATGATTAGTTGTTCCATCACCATCAGTATCAAAATAAACTAAATCTCCTGGTGCATAATTCCCCATAGAAATTGCACTTCCAGATTTAGCTTGCTCTCTAGAAACTCTAGGAATAGAAACACCTACAGAATTTTTAAAAACATATTGTGTAAATCCAGAACAGTCAAATTTATCAGGTCCTGAAGCTCCCCATTGATATGGTATTCCAATAAGAGTATATGCAAAATCTACTACTGTTGAGCCTTTTGCTGTAGACTTATCTGAATTTCCAGTAAAGGATGAATTTGAGTTACTATTAGATTGAGAATTCTGATTAGATGATGAATTTGGATTTTCTTTTGTACCTTCATTAGTCTCAGAAATATAACTGGCACTCACCCATCCAGTTGTTCCACTCGATAGCTTTACCTTATACCAACCATTATTTTTAGCCTTTAATTCAACAACATCTCCACCATTTAATTTTCCTATTATAGAATAGCTTGTCCCAGGACCACTTCTTACATTTAAGCTCACAGTAGATATTACCTTACCATTTTTTCCCTCAATTGCCTCTTCACTAGATGGTTTTTTATCAGAATTATTAGTACTACTTGAACTAGAATTATTTGAATTAGAATTATTTGTCCCAACATCTTCTGACGTTTTTGAGATATATTGACTACTAGCCCATCCAGTAACCCCATTTGATAGTTTTATTTTATACCATCCATTACTTTGTTCTAATAACTTTACTACATCTCCATTATTTGCTTTACCAACTAATGAATAGTTAGTACCTGCACCACTTCTTACATTCAGTCTAGAACTCACATTTACTTTACCATTTCCACTGATAGTTGTTCCACTTGAAGTTGAATTATTTTGGTTTGATGTACCTTCAGACGAACCACTTGTTGATATGTATTTTGCACTTCCCCATCCAACAACAGAACTTGATACCCTTACTTTATACCATCCATTAGATTTTTCTAAAATTTCTACGGTTTTGCCTTTGTATAATTTTGCTACCTTGTCGCAATCAGAACTTGGCCCACTTCTTATATTCAAGGCACTTGCTGTCACTATTCCTTTTTCAAGTGCACTTGCATTTATGGAGCTAACAGATACTGCTACTGCTCCAATTCCTAAAGCCGTTATAGCTTTCTTCACTACTATCACTCCCCCAACAAATTTTTATAGTCATAAAGTCATAACATTATTATCCATTTTTAATACCTACAATTTAATGATAACTTATTCTATTATTAATTGTAAAGAAATTATAAACATATACTTAAAATTAATGATTTTTAGGAAGTATTTCAATCCAATAATTATCCGGGTCTGCTATAAAATAAATTCCCATACTTTCATTTTCAAAACATATGCAATCTAAATCTTTATGAAGTTTTTTTGCCTCATCAAACTCCTCAACTTCTAAAGCTAGGTGGAATTCATTATCTCCTAAATTGTATGGTCTGTCCCAATCTCTAAGCCAAGTTAATTCTAATGTATGACTAGTAATGCCATCTCCTAAATAAACTAATATAAAACTTCCATCTTCTGCTTCCTTACGCTTTACTTCTTTAAGCCCCAAAGCTTTTTTATAAAAATTCAAACTTTTTTCTAAGTCAGTTACATTGAAATTGTTATGGCAAAAATTAAACTTCATTTTGAAATCACTCTCCAATTTTTATTTTTTTTTATTATATCATTATTATAAATTTATTTAAATCACATTAAGTTAAAAATTTGAATAATTGTGTTCAATTACTAAATAGTGGTAAATTATTTAAAATAATATGTCAAAAAAAGAATAAGCTCTTTCAAACACATAAAAAATTTATAACCTAGTTATATTTAATCATGCAAATTGACAGAACTTATTCTTTAAAATTTTTATAATTAATGTTTCACTTCATCCAATTCCAAGTAAATCAATTAAAACTTTAATTTTTAATCTTTTCTTTGATAATATAATTTATTACTTTTTTTCTAATATCCTCAGCATTATAATTATCTTCTACTTCTATATCCAAAAGTTTTGCTATTGACTTCATATCTTCCCTAGTCTTTGACCTATAGCTCGATATTAATTCATCTTTTATTTTCTCAGGTTCTAAAAGATATTCTTCATCTCCTCTTTTGAAAACAACATATTTTTGAGCATATGAACTTCTATTATAGTATATATATCTTGATATTTTTCTTAAAATTTGATTATATGAAAGCCGCTTGTTAATATCAAGTTTTAAATACTCTGAAAAGGCAAATAGCTCTTTTTTTGATTTAAATAATGCTTCTTTCTTTATAGTTCTTGATATCGAAGTTACACTTTCTTGATATGCACACTTTTTTAACATTTTTAAATATACTCTATTAAGACCAATACTTTGATTGAATTTTTTTATGTTATTATTAATAATCTTATCCAAGTTACCTTCAAAGTATTTTTTTGCTCCTTTTTGTGATACATAACTCTCAAGTTCTTTGTGGGCCATATCAAGTATCATTTTTTTTAAATCCTCTTTATATCCCCTAGATTCCATGATACTCCCTCCCTTAGCTATTTATAGTATATTCAAAACGTCTAAGAAATGTGAGTCATTACAAATTTTTTTTACTTTTTATGTATATATTAATTTAAAAGGGGAGATAATAGTAATGTAAAATCAAACATACTCAATCTCCCCCATTTTTAGACCTCTATTACTCCCCAATAGAGGTCTTTTTTTAGTTTATTTTCTATTCAATTCCCTTTAATTCAAATCCTAACTCTGCTATTACTTCTTTTAACTTTTCAATTGACACATCGTCTTTCATATCTACAGATGCACACTTGTTTTCTAAATCTACATCTAAAACTTTAACACCATCTATGTCTTCTGTTAATGCAGTTTTAAGATGATTTACACAATGACCACAACTCATACCTTCTACTAATAGTTTCTTCTTCATTTAATTACCTCCTTATACCCTATAAGGGTATTTTATCATATAGTTTACACTTTTTAAATAGCAATTAATTATTTAATTTAATTCATTCGATTTTATATCTAAATTAGATATTCCGTCATATACATCAAAATCATTTGGAGTAATTTTACCTTTTAATCTACTATTACTTACAATATAGTTGTTTCTGACAGCTAAACTTATAAATGTTGCATTATCTTTTACATATGTCTGTACATCTTTGTATGCTTTTTTTGTTTCAATTTCAGATGAAGAGCTTGTAAGTGCAGACATATATCCATTTAACTTATCATCAGTATATCCACTACTTGCTATGATACTGCTTGCATCTGGTATACTTGATAATTTCCACCCAACCAATGCTAAATCATAGTTTTTAGAATTAAGAGCATTTTTCATGTCTTTATCTGATAGTTGATTTATTGTATTATTTATTCCTATAGCTTTTAAATTTTCACTTATTATATTTGCAGTTTTTATTCTCTCACTGTTATCTCTGTTTACTATTATTTTTAAGTTCATCTCAGAAAGTCTTTTCTTTACTTCCTCTTTTTCTCTCTTTTTTTTCTCCTCAGCTTCTTTTTTGATTCTCTCCTCTTCTGCTTTTTTAGCTTTTGCTTCTTCTTCTGGAGTAAGTTTCTTTGTTTTCTTTTTAGTTAATTTTTTCTGCTTTTTTTCTGCTTTTTTGTCCTTTGGGTTTACTGGATTTACATTTGCATATTCTACTTTAGCAAGGCATTCTATTGCTTTATCTTTACTAAACTCTAAATCTTTCATTTCGCTATTATAATATTTTGACTTTGAATTAAGTGGAAAATTAACTGGAGTAGCATCATCCATATAACCTTCACTAATAATTCTATCTTTATCTATAGAATGCGCAATTGCTTTTCTAAAATTAACATCTTTGAAAAAAGGATTATTATAATTAAATAATACACACTCATAATCTCTACCTTGATATTTTGTTATATTAAACTCTTTTTCTTGAAACTTACTTAAATCATTTAATGTAACATTGGTTATATCACTATCAAGAGCCATAACCATAGATGTCCTTGCATCTTCATTAGGCACCATACCTACTTTTATGTTTTTCATAGTATTCGGAACTTCTTCATAGTAATCCTTATTTACAGATAAAACCAGTCCTTCTCTTTCTGTATATGATTCTATTTTATATTTCCCATTTCCTATCATATTATTATTCTTGTCATTTACATCTTTTGAATCTAAATGATTTTGAGATACGATTGGAAAAATTAAACTATCAATCGAGAAAGCATATCTAGCTTTAAATTTTATTGTAAAATCTTTATCTGATTTAATATTCACAGAAGCTATGTTTTTAGTAAATTCATTATATGGACTATCTGTACTCTTTTGAATTAAACCAATAGTATAATTTATATCATTTGAAGTAATAGCTTTTCCATCATGCCACTTTGCATCTTTTAATTCTATATCTATGCTCATTCCATCCTGAGCTATATTATACTCCTTAACTAATTGAGGAGTTACATTGTAGTTCTCATCTATCGCAAATAAACCATCATAAACTAAATTCATTATATAACCAACAGACTTGTCAGTATTAGTTATAGGATTTATAGTTTTTGGAGTTACCATTGTTAGGTTTATATACTTAGAATTTATAGAACTTTGACTTTTTAAACTTGAATCGCTACTACTTTGTTT
Source organism: Clostridioides sp. ES-S-0054-01 (assembly GCA_021561035.1). Taxonomy (NCBI): domain Bacteria; kingdom Bacillati; phylum Bacillota; class Clostridia; order Peptostreptococcales; family Peptostreptococcaceae; genus Clostridioides; species Clostridioides sp. ES-S-0054-01. The sequence continues at coordinate 1,102,624 of CP067346.1, read as the reverse complement.
TGTTTTAGTATTACTACAACCAACTACCATAAGAGTTATAGCTAAAATAAATGTTAAGACTTTTATTCTCTTCATTAGTTTTTTCCTTTCTTGCCATATATCTCATTATAATGTTTATAATTATTTTTAACTTTTTCTACATATTTTGAAGTTTGCTCAAAAGGTATGTCATGTAGATTTTCTCCATCTTTACTATAATCATTATTTTCTAACCACTTCCTCACATTACCTGAACCACCATTATATGCAGCTATCACTAAATCCAATTTACCAAATTCTTTGTATAATTTATTTAAATACCAACAGCCAAGTCTTATATTAGTCTCTGGGTCGAAAATATCCACATTTTTTAGATTTAGTTCCTCTGCTCCCCAATCTCTAGTTATATCTAATATTTGCATTAATCCCTTTGCTTCTTTTTTTGAAACAGCAGAACTATTAAACTTACTTTCGGCTTTTATAACACTGTAAACTATATTTTCATCTAAATTAAACTCTTTAGAATACTTTTCTACATATTCTGAATATTTTTTAGGAAATAAAAATTTATGTATTACTTTGCTTTCCATTAATAGTGCTCCAAATAAGATTATAAAAATAGATAGAATCAATACTTTCTTACTATTCACGCCAATTCTCCTTCATGTACTCAATAAATTTATGTGCTTTACTTTCTAATTCAGTTATTGTTCCCGAATTATCTATTATATAATCACCATATTTGGATTTTTCTTCCTGACTCATTTGTGAATTTATCCTACTAAGTGCTTCCTGTTCACTGCAATTATCCCTCTTTTGTATTCTACTAATTTGTACTTCTTGTTTGCAAGTAACTACTAATAGCTTGTCAACCATCTCTAAAAAACCACTTTCTACCAATATTGCCGCATCTAAGACTATTATACTTTTACCTTTTTTTCTCAACTCTTCTATTTCACTTATTATTTTCTCTCTTATTCGTGGATGAGTCAAATTATTTAACTCCTTAAGTTTTTCTTTACTATTAAAAACTATTTTCCCAAGAGCTTTTCTATTTAGAGTTCCATCATCATTTTTTATATTTTGTCCAAAATGGTCAAATACTTTTTCTAATAACAGCTTATCATCAAATATCTTTCTAGATATAATATCAGCATCCACTATAGAAATATTAAGATTTCTAAATATGTTTGATAGGCTGCTTTTTCCACAGCCTATTCCTCCTGTAAGCCCTAATATCAACATAAAATCACCTACTTTGTCTCATACCAAGAACTACCGACATTTAAATCTACATCTAAGTAAACATCCATATTCACGGCATTTTCCATTTCTTCTTTTACTATTTTCTTAACTATATCTATCTCATCATCAATTGCCTCAACTATCAATTCGTCGTGAACTTGTAGTATAAGTTTTGACTTCAAATTATTCTCTTCCAATTTTTTATGAACATTTATCATAGCAATTTTTATTATATCTGCTGCACTTCCTTGTATTGGTGCATTCATTGCAAATCTCTTTCCTCTATTTCTTTCCATAAAATTGCTTGACTTTATTTCTGGTATATATCTTCTTCTGTTTAAAATTGTTACAGCATATCCATCTTCACTAGCCTTTTCTACTGTCGTATCCATAAACTCTTTTATTTTATGATATTTAGCAAAATAACTTTCGATATATTCTTTTGCTTTTGGGACAGGTATATTTAAATCGTCTGCCAATCCAAAATCACTTTTACCATATATAATACCAAAGTTTACTGCTTTAGCTGCACCTCTCAATTCACTAGTGACATCTTCCATAGGAACATTAAAAACTTGTGAAGCTGTTTTGGTATGAATATCTTCATTATGTTTAAATGCTTCTATCATATTTTCATCCTGACTCATATGTGCAAGAACTCTAAGCTCTACTTGTGAGTAATCGGCATCAACCAATTTACAGTTATCATCTGCAATAAATACTTTTCTTATTTTTCTACCCATTTCCATTTTTATAGGTATATTTTGAAGATTTGGTTCTGTAGATGAAATTCTTCCTGTAGTTGTTATAGTTTGATTAAATGATGAATGAATTCTATTACTTTCTGGATTTATTATATTTAAAAGCCCTTCAACGTAAGTAGAATTTAACTTTACTATTTGTCTATACTCAGTTATCTTATCTATTATTGGATGTTTATCTCTTAATTTTTCTAGAACATCTGCATTAGTTGAATATCCAGTCTTAGTTTTTTTAATTATTGGAAGCTCTAATTTTTCAAATAATATAACACCTAATTGTTTTGGTGAATTTATATTGAATGGCTCTCCTGATAATTCATAAATTTCCTTTTCTAATGTAGCTATTATTTCTTTAAACTCAATACTCAACTCATCCAAGATACTTTTGTCTACTTTTATACCTTCATACTCCATATGCCCTAAAACCTCTACTAATGGCATCTCTACATGATAAAAAAGACCATCCATACTCATATCCATTAGACTTCTTTCCATCATAGGAACTGTTTCTTTCACTGTACATATTATTTGCCCCATATACTCAGCCAAATCCTCAAATTCTAAATCTTCGTAGTTTTTGGATTTAACTCCTTTTCCTAACAAATCTTCTTTTGATTTAACCTTTTTTGATAAATATTTCATGGCTATTGCACTACAATCATATGAAGTAGATGAAGTTGAATCTATTAAATACTCAGCTATAGTTATATCAAAATACATATTTTCCAATTTAATATTATATGGCTTTAAAGATATATAATCATCTTTTAAATTATATCCATATTTTTTAATTTCGTTATTTGAAAGTATACTATCTAATTTTGTTACTTCATCTGAATCTATATAATATATTTTTTCTCCATCTACACTTATAAAAATATATATTATATTTTTTTCAATTATATTACCTTGTCCTCTAACAGTTTTTAAAATAACCTGTCCTTTTTTATTCACTTCATCTATAAATTTTTCTATATCTTTTAATTTTAATATTTCTATTTTTTCTTCTACTTGCTCTGTATCATTTGTATCAACTAAATCAACTAATCTTGATAAGAGACTTGTAAATCCAAAATATCTAAATTTATCTAAAAGCTCATCTTTATCATAATCACCAAAAATCATGCTATCTAAATTTACTTCTACTGGTACATCTCTTATAATTGTTGCAAGTCTTTTACTTTGAATAGCAATTTCTTTATTTTCCTCTATTTTCTTTTTTACACTTCCTTTAAGCTTATCTGTATTCTCTATTAAATTTTCTATACTAGAAAACTCTTTTATAAGCTTTATACCTGTTTTCTCACCGATTCCAGGTACTCCAGGTATATTATCCGACTTATCTCCCATAAGACCTTTTAAATCAATAAACTGCGTTGGAGTCATCTCATATTTTTCAATTACAGAATTAAAGCTGTATTCTTCAACTTCTCCAACCCCTTTTTTTGTTATAAGAGTAGTTGTATTATCTGAAGCAAGTTGAATAGCATCTTTATCTCCAGTTACTATGTATACCTTATATCCATTCTCTTCTGCTTTTTTAGAAACAGTTCCTATAATATCATCTGCCTCATAGCCATCTATTTCTAATCTATTTATTTTAAATTTATCTAAAAGGTCTTTTAGTGGCTGTAATTGTTCTGCCAATTCATCTGGCATTCCCTTTCTTCCAGCCTTATACTCCTTATATTCTAAATGCCTAAATGTAGGTGCTTTCCTATCAAAAGCTACACTTATATGTGTTGGTTTATATATATCTATCATTTTAAATAGCATTGTTGTAAACCCATATATCGCATTGGTCTTTAACCCTTCTTTATTATTCATTTCTGGCAGAGCATAAAAGGCTCTGTTTATTATTGAATTTCCATCTATTATAATTAATTTTTTTTCCAAATTATATCACTCCTAAAAATTATCTATTTTTGTAACATATATATTATATACCAATATACTGTTATTTAATATTCCCATAATAATAATAGTATATTAAAATTAAATATGTTGCAAACAATATATTTTTTTGCTATAATAATAAGCGTGACATGCCCGAGTGGTGGAATTGGTAAATACAATGGGTTCAAAGTCAACTGTGTTGATTCATAAGTTTTTGTAATAAAAATCTAGTATTTATGATATTTTACAGGTTGATGAGCATTTTGTATTCAATATTCCTCTTGCATATTCTTGGAAAATCTGGTAGGATATACAAGTAGTTCGGATTTAAAATATAAGCCGCTGTGGCGGAACTGGCATACGCATACGACTCAAAATCGTACGGGAAACCATATGGGTTCGAATCCCATCAGCGGCACCAATAAAAAAACTCTTTAGTACATACTAAAGAGTTCTTTTTACAATTATAGTATAAATAACATCTATCTTAATGGACTGTATAGAGCCATAACAAAAGGCAAACACATATAGTTAAGTAATGTGTCCGTAATTTTTCTTTATTATTTTATTGCAATAGCTTTATTAATTCATTATAATATTATATCATTTTAAAAAAATTATGTAAAAAGTCAAAATTTACATATAGATTAATTAAACTTGTAAAAACACAGTTAAATTTGTACAATTAAGTACTTAAAACGTGTAAATACTTACTTTGCTATATATTTTAGATAAAGATATAATTGATTTAGTTGTTTTATTTATTATTCATTTATTAAATAATAAAAAGATAAGGAGTCTAATATGATATTCAGTAGTTTAATATTTTTATTTTTATTCTTTCCAGTCACACTCATTTGCTATTACTTGGCAAATCCTAAGTATAAAAATGCTATGTTACTTCTAGCAAGTATTGCCTTCTATGCATGGGGAGAACCAAAATATATTTTTTTGATGATGCTATCAATAATAGTAAACTATATATTTGGTATTAAAGTTTCTGACAGTAAAGATAAAAAAATATGGGTTGTGCTTTCTGTGATTTACAATATATCTATTCTTGCTGTATTCAAGTATAGCAATTTCTTTGTAGATAATATTAATTTTTTATTAAATACAAATATAACTATACCTGAAATTAAATTACCTTTAGGTATCTCATTTTTCACATTCCAAATAATGAGCTATGTAATAGATGTATATAGAAATGATGCTAAAGTTCAAAGAAAATTAACTAATCTAGCATTGTACATAAGTTTATTCCCTCAGCTTGTAGCAGGTCCTATTGTTAGATATCAGACTGTGGCAGATAGCATTGAGCATAGAGAACACAATTGGGACAAATTTACTCAAGGAGTAAACAGATTTGTTGTTGGTCTTGGAAAAAAAGTAATTCTAGCAAATCAATTAGGTGTAATCGCAGATGGTGTATTTAATAAGTCAGCTGGAGATTTATCAAGACTTGAGGCGTGGCTAGGTATAGTTTGTTATACACTTCAAATATTCTATGACTTTAGTGGATATAGTGATATGGCCATTGGTCTAGGTAAGATGTTTGGATTTGAGTTTTTAGAAAATTTCAACTATCCATATATATCTCAAACAGTATCTGAGTTTTGGAGAAGATGGCATATATCTTTAGGTACTTGGTTTAAAGACTATGTGTACTTCCCATTAGGTGGAAGTAGAGTCTCTAGGGCAAAACTATATAGAAACCTATTTGTAGTATGGTTTTTAACTGGTATGTGGCATGGAGCTAGTTGGACTTTTATTATATGGGGTCTATATTATGGAATATTAATATCAGTAGAAAAAGCATTCTTAGAAAAGTTTCTATATAAGATACCAAGAATTGTAAGACACATATATCTACTTCTTATAGTCATGATTGGATGGGTATTTTTTAGAGTTGATGATTTACCAGCAGCTATTAAATTTATAGGTATTATGTTTGGTTCTGGAAATTATCCACTTGTCAGTAATGCATTCAATGTATTTATAATTGAATATTGGTATATAATTGTTGGAGCAATCATTCTATCAACTCCTATTGTAGAAGTTATAAAGTCATTAGTAGTTAAGAAGAATAAAAATACACTAAATAGCACAGTGTGTCAAGTTACTAATGCGGCTTTCATAGTTGCTTGTATGTTTATTGTAATGGTAATGTTAAGTAGCTCAACTTATAATCCATTCTTATACTTTAGATTCTAATTTTGGAGGTACAGACATGAATAAAAATAAGCCAAGGATTGTTGCCATTTCATTTTTAATTATAATATTTGGATTTTTTATATTAAACTTCGCACTGCCAAAGAAAAAATTAAGTATAACTGAAAATAGAAATCTTGCAAAATTCCCAACTATAGAAAATTTAAAAAAAGGTGATTATATAACTAAGTTTGAAGAGTACTTTAATGACCATTTTGCATTTAGAGATAAAATGATATCACTAAACACAAAGTTCCAAGTTAATTTAAATAAAACTAAGGTAGGCAACTATTATTTAGGAGAAGATAACTGGATATTAGGTATGTTTCCAAAAATTTTAAATCAAAACCAGTTAAACAGATATAAAGAGTCTATTAATTACTTATCTGGTCTAAGTAAAGATCTTGGAAAAGACGTGTATTTTACAATGATGCCACATAAATCTAATATGCTAAAGCATTTATATCCTAAGTATGTTGATAATACTGGTAATATAGATATAAATTTAAAGAATTTTAAAAATACATTAAATCCAGATTTAATTAAATATATAGATATGGATGAGTATTTTTTAAGCAACTATTCAAATAAAGAAAGAGAAAATTTATATTTTAAAACTGACCATCACTGGACTGGATATGGAGCGTTTGAAGGCTTTAAAATGATGGCATCAAATATGGACTTAGGTTTATCTAAACAAGATTTAGACAAGCATTTTAATAGCTATAAAAAGTCTATAATTACTGATAAAAAGTTTGTGGGAAGTTATAATAAAAATATAGATATGCTAATTAAAGAAAAAGAAGATATAATTTATATGACAAAAGCTAACCAAGATTATAGCTTTGATATAAATGGAAAAGAAAAAGAAGAAAAAGAAGTCTATGCAACTAAAAGAAATGATAAAGAGTGGGATTATGGTGGTGCATACATTAGAGGAGCTAAAACTAATATATTAACTATAAAAAATCCTAAAGCATTAGTAGCTAAAAAAATACTAATATTTAGAGATTCATACCAAGCTCCTACAACACTTTTATTTGCTGATATGTTTAAAGAAGTAGAGATAGCAGACCCTAGAAATATAAATGCAATAGATAAAACATACAAAGAAATTATTGAGGAAAGTAATGCAGATATTGTAATGTTTATGTATAATAGCTCTGGGTTTGATTCGATGATAGATGCAATGATAGATAAAGGAATAAAATAAACAATAAAAAACCTCTATTAAATTTAAAATTTAATAGAGGTTTTTTATTGTTTATTTTTTATTACTTTGGTAAAAATAAGCTAATCAAAATAAAAATAAGGAGATGTAGCACATTGAATAAAAGACATAATCTACTTATAGTATCAGCGATATTACCGATAGCTGTAATTACCTTTAATAATAAACAAAATGATATTACAATAAAAGAAGTTTTTAATGAGCATATTATACAGATTCAAAATAAAAAGATTGAACAAAAATATTACCTAACTAAAGATGGATGGCTATTAGGCAAATTCGCTAATTTATTACCCGATTATCATATTAAATCTTACTCCAAAGCCATTAATGACTTGAGTAATTTAAATAAGGAAAAAGATTTTTATTTTGTTTCACTTCCTCATAAGACAAACATGCTTAAACACTTATATCCAAGTGATATAGAAGGTAAAAATAATATAGATATTAACAGAGAAAACTTAGAAAATCAGTTAACAGATATAAATTTCATAGATATAGATGATTACTTTTATAGAAGTTTTACAGAAAAAGAAAGAGAAAACTTCTTTTTAAAAACAGACCATCATGGAAATTCATTAGGATCATTTGAAGAGTATAAGTTTATGCTTGATAAATTGAATCTTGGCTTATCTAAATCAGAAATAGATAACCATTTAAAAAGATACAGTACTCGATATGTAAATGACAAAATCTTTATAGGTAGTTATAATAAAAAGATGGGATATCCACTTAAGAAAAAAGAGTCTATAAGCTATGTTGAAATAAGTGATGCAAAGTACAAATATTTTATTAGTAATGGTACTAAAGACACTGAGATTAATGAAAATATCATAAAAGCCAAATTAAAAGATAAAAAAGAATGGGACTATGGTGGGGCTTATATGAGAGGTTGTGATTGTCATATACTTAAGATTAGAAATTCAAACTCTTTAACTAATAAAAAAGCTCTTATATTTAGAGATTCGTATCAAGCACCTATGACCTGGATGTTGGCTGATACTTTTAAGGAACTTGAAATACTAGATCCTAGATATATTGAAAATATAGATATGACTTATGATGAGATAATTAAAAACAGTAATTCAGATGTAGTTTTATTTATGTATAATAGCTTTGGATTTGCTGGAATGATACAGGAAATGATTGACAAGGGAATAGTATAACATAAAAATAGTAACTAAATTAAATTTAAGGGGTTGTTTCAAAATAAAAAAATACTCCCATACATCTGTTTAACAATAGAAATAAAATCACAAATATTTTTATATAGCCACTTATTCTTATGTAATACTATAGTACTTCTCTTTAAAACATATAGAATTCCATATAAAAAAGCCACAATACATAATACTTGTGGCTTTTAAAAATTTATAAAATTTGATATTTAGTATTATAACTTTTTATCTAATTTATTATATACAACAACACCACAAATAAATTGAAATAAAATAAGCAACCCAAGAACAATTAAAACCCATTTACTTATTACCATTACAGAGAATACACTCAATATAAAAACAATAAATATAAGAATTAGTAAAACATAAAGCATGATTTGGTTAGTAATACGTCCAGATTTATCACGTAACATAATTCTTCTTTCATCATTCATCTCTATCCTTTGATTCTCTACCTTTTCTTCATATTCTAAAGCTCTTTCTGGTTTACTCCAATATATATATTGAAAAATCATACATACCCCAGGGCCCAAAGTAGCTCCAGATAATCCCCAAATAAAAGCCTCAAATGAAAACTCTGTAAATGTAGCCAATAAAACAAGTAAAATTCCACAAATAAAATATCCAATTCCAACATATAATCTATTCTTTTTCATTTTTACTCCTCCTCATAAATAAATATTTCTTCAATATTCATATCAAAATATCTTGCTATCTTAAAAGCTAATATGATAGAAGGATTATATCTACCATTTTCTAATGAACCTATAGTTTGTCTTGATACTTGCAAAACAGATGCAAGTTCTTCTTGTCTTATGCCTCTCTTTTTCCTTATTTCTTCTAATCTATTTTTCACTTTGTTCTCCTTTAATATATTATTTATGTAAAGTTTCCTTTCCATAATTATACAACTATATTCCTTTTTTGTAAAGTCTCCTTTCCATTTATCAAAAAAATAACAGACTATTTCTAGTCTGTAATTTTAAAAGTTTATGTTATTCGTTAATTTGGGGATTGTTTTTTAATTGGAATCCAAACTTCTGTAGTATAATCAGGAGCATTAACATCACCATTAGGATAAAGTTCAATATCTGGTAAATTAGCATATACATATCCGGAGCTTGGTAACCATTCAGTAATAATTCTTTTTTGTAATTCTTGTATTGCCAAAGCATTTGGCATTGGAGATACACATTCAAATACTGCCCAGGTACCTGATGGTATATAGTATTCATAAGTATCTTCTAATGCAGGCTCATCCGTTGAAGCAGCAATATAGTAATCTAAGCTTTTATTATCTGTGCATACACTAACTCCAAGCAACCCATGAGGTTCGTTATTTATTAACTCTGAAAGTTTATCAATTGTTCCATTTTTTATGGATTTAGCCCACAACTTGGGAACTTTATCAAAACACTCTTCTACAATCATATTCATACTTTCTTTTATACCAACAATACGGAATCCTTTCTTTTCTACAATACGATACTGCATTTCTACATTCCCTTTTACATAAATACTTAATGTCATCTTAGGATATGCTTTTAAAACAGCTCCCTTTGCTCTAGCCGCAGACGGAGAAATACTATGTATATTTTGAAAAGCTCTATTAAAAGATGTTGGTGAATCATAACCATATTTCTCAGATAATTCTAAAATTTTAATGCTACTATTCTGTAGTTCAAATGCCGCTTTAGTCATGCGTCTTCGTCTAATATATTCAGACAATGGTACTTCTGCAATATATGAAAACATCCGTTGAAAATGAAAGGTTGAACAGCATGCGATTTTTGCTGCTTCTGCATAATCTACCCCATTTTCAAGATTATCTTCAATATAATTAATAGCTTGATTCAATTTATTTATCCATTCCATTTGATATTACCTCCAAGCAAATTATACAATCTAATAAAATAATATACCTCTCAATTCATGCACAAAATTGTAAGTATTTAAATTCGTAAGTATTTTTTAATTCATAAACATAATAAATAGGAAAGCTGCATTATACAATAAAAAGTTCAATAACATTATATTAAGAATGTTATTGAACTTTTTATAAAAATTAATTTAAGTGTAGTTAAATTAAGTATTAAACTATTTTATATATTACAATATCCAACTATCTTATAATCTTCTGGCACTTTGTAATCTTTATCTGGAGTACCTAAATTCCATTCCAACTCAAACATAGTTGCACTTATTATTGTTGCAAAGTAAAGCATAACTATACCTATATCTATTTTTTCTTCGTATATACTAGTGTGACCATCTTTTCTAACAGCTAAAACTACAACGCCTCCATCAACTATAAATCTCCATGGTTGCCTGTTTAATGTAGATGGTGCTAATCTTGCATAGTGAAATGCATCAAGAAGTGCTCTTTCTTCTAAGATTTCTATGCTTGCTTTATTTCCCCATTCATTCATATAAACAACATCTTCTACCCCTAGTCTAGAAGAACCCTTATCTGTTACAACTTGTATATCAGATTTTGAATAATTTTCCCCAATCTTTGTAGCATTTAATACTTTAGCATTACTTACATTTTCTCCATATCCAATAGCTATAATACCTGTTACCTCTTTATCTGAATTAATTCCAAGTTTTTCTTTTACCTTTTTACCATCTTCAAAAGTAACCCAACAAGAACCTATTCCAAGTTCTGTTACTTTAAAGATTATATTTTCTCCTATGTATCCTGAATTTTCAATGTAATTATCTTTTACATCAGATAATATTATAATATAACTTGGAGAATCTATCATATTTCCTTTATACCCTGCCACTTTATCTAAATTATCAAAAACTTCACTTCTATTCATAATTCTTATATCAACATCTATTTCTGGAACTAGTTTCTTGCAAGATTCTGAGTATTTCTTAATTTCACTAAGATATTCCTCTTTAATATCTGTGTTTTTATATTCTCTAACAGACTTTCTATTTAATATGATTGTTTTATAATTCATAACTTTATCCTCCCCAAATTAGTATTATTTTAATTATATACCCATTAATATAATACTTTACTCATTTACTTAATAAATAATAATTACAATTTTGTAATCATTTTTTATTAATAATATTCCACTTTTACATTAATAATGACCAGTTGTGCAAAATCCATTGCCAACCTTCAAATAAAAACATATTATAAAAGTAATATAAAATAACAAACAAATCTTAACAAAAAATTAAACTTTTTTTACACGAAAGAAGGCTTCCCGTTGCCTTCTTTATTTTTATAAAAAATAAGCTGTTTCTAAAATGATTTCACATTTTTGAAACAGCCAAGTTATTTTATAATGACAACTATAATTTGAGGATATGAGGGAGAGTTGTCATTATAATTTTAGGGTAATTATATTATGTTTTAAGCTAGTTCTTTCTATATTTATATAATACATTCTATATATGAATTTTATATGAGATTTGTATAAATGATACATGAAATTACATATACTTATTATATTAAATCTTATTATTACACTTTCCACAACAATACTCATATATCTCTACATTATTTGGAATATTTACAAATACAAATTCTTTACAATTCTCACAATACTTTAATATAGATATAGTTCCACAAGTGTAACATTCAAACGTTACACAATCCTCATTTTCCTCCACTATCTCAAATTTTTTACTATGTTCACCACACTCTGGGCACTTGTGATTATTTACATTCATAAATACTCCTCCTTATTAGTATAGTTACATGTCAAAGACTTAATTAATGTATTTATATTACTTATTATATATTCTATAATAAATCATATTCTAATATAATAAAACAAATTAAATAAAAAAAAACCATAAATTTTAAATTTATGGTTTAATTCTTGTAATGATAACTCTATTTAAGGATGTGAGGGAGGGTTATCATTACAATAGGGTATTATATTATGGTTTTAAGCTAGTCTTTCTATGCTTTACATAATACATATTCTATATGAATTTTATATGATTTTTACATAAATATTTTATGAAATTTAAATTTTTTAGTCATTCTGAAATTTGTAAAAAGTTCTCTGAAAATCCATAACATCATAAACAGCCAACATTTAAGTAAAACATCATAAAAAAATTTGTTCAATAATTTTAACAAGTCATATCACCTCATCATAATTATTGACACAAACTTAAATAGACAATCTATAAATCTCCTATAAAACTTAATTTTAACACTTATTGATAGACAATTTCTCGTTTATCAATCTTATTTTGCATCTCCAAGAAAATTTCTTCAACTGAATGGTCAAATATATTACCTAGATAGATTCTTTTATCTTTTTGAAGTGAATAAGATTTTACACTACCATCAGAAGAAATGTATAAATGGCTCCATTCTGCACCATATTTTGAAAATCTTTCTTTTGTATCTATAAATCTCATATCTTCTATTTTTATTGCTTTTTCCCTATCTCCTCTTACTACTGTATGCCCTCTTTTTATTAAACTAGTTATTTTTATATCTTCCTTTAATTTTACATGTGTATCATCATTTTTTGAATATACTTTCCATATTACTTTATGACGATAATTATCTAATTCTTTTATTAAACTCCTATCAATAGTAAAACAATCCCTAGTTACTACAATTAAATCAAAATGGTCTAGCATATATTGAAATACTTTTCTCATATTTTTATTTTTTAAGATATCCTCACCAATAATCTCGATAAATCTACAGCCTTTCTCATACATACATTTTAATAAACTTGTGATTTCAGAAAAATACTGACTAGTATTGTTATTTCCATCTATTTCTATAGTAAAGTATAAAGGAGTAAGATACACTTTATTTCCTGTTATCTCAAATACACTTGACAATGTTTGTACCTCATCTTCAAAGGTTAAATACACATTCTCATAAAACATAAAAAATTCCATAATTTGGTCTATCACATCAGGAATATTCCTATATCTATTAGATAATATATTTATTATATCTTCAGTAGTATTTTTCCCATCACATTCTGTCAGTACAATAATTTGTTTCCAACTTAAGCTATCCACATTTCCTATGCTTTTTTTATATCCATTTTCCTCATCATAAATAGGAGCAATTATAAGGTTCTCCTTTGGCCACATATGAACCCTAGTTCCATCTTTTAGTTTTGGATATTTATTTTTTACAGACTCATAAAATCTACTTGTATTACCCATGATTTTTTACTCCCCCCATACTTTAAATATTATCTGCTAAAAATAGCACTTTATTTTTATTAATTCAACAATTATTCAAAATTGGTCACTGTACGTGTTTAACTGGATTTCACATCAACTCTATTTATATGTTATTGATGTTTATATATACAAAGCCTTATTGATTAGACTTCAATGTAATCTTAACTATTTCTGGTTTACAATTAAATCTAATTAAAACTTTTGACCCCCCTAAACCTTTATTTAAAATCATAGTGCTATTATCTTTTTCATATTTTCCCCAATCATACTCAGGAAAAAACTCTCTATTTGGAGATAATACACCTCCAATAAAAGGTATTCTTATTATTCCACCATGAACATGTCCCGCTAAAACTAAATCAGCTCCCCATTTTGCATACTTTTCAAAGAAAAATGGTGTATGAGCTAAAAGTACATTATATTCATTTTCTTTTACTTTACCTAGAGTATCTTCTATAAAATCGTCACTTAATTCTAACTTTTTATTATTAGCAAAAAAATATGGATAGCATTCCAATGGTATGATTAAACCATACAAATTAATATGACTATCTCCTTTATATATTCTTACGGATTCATTTTTCAGATTCATTATTTTCTTTGAATACAACTCCTTAAAATAATCTTTATATAAATGCTTGTACTTTTTTATCAAAGATTTTTGTTCGTGATTTCCAATTATATGGTATACTTCATATTTTTCTACTAAATTATCGACTAAATCTAATGCAACTTGAAAATTTTTATTTTCTCCATCAATTAAATCGCCTGTTATAAATATAACATCTGGATTTAATGACTCAATTTTATCTATCAATACATTATTATTTTTGTCAAATACCTTATTGTGTAAATCACTCACTTGAACTATTTTAAAGTTATCAAATTCTTTTGGAATTTTTTTGTTGAAAATATTATATTCTGTCGTTTCTATATGTTGAGTTTCATACTTATACAAAATATACAATAATGCTAATACTATCAATAAAACCTTTATAATCATATTCTCTTCCTCTTTATTCTATTTTATTAATATTATTATAATGCTTTTATGTTTTTTTTAAAACAATACATCAACATATATATATAAATCTTTTCGACATTATAAAAATAAGTCATCCTTTTCTAAAATTGTCATTTATTTTAGAAAAGGATAACTATAAAATTATCTATAAACTTCTATATTGTGAAATATAGTTTTTCCTTTATTTAAATTCTTATATACATGCTCTAAAGTTCCATCAAACCTAATAGAATGTCCAGACTCTAAAATATAAGTTTTCCCATCCACATTAAGGTCAAGTTTCCCTTCTATTACGAGTACATATTCTTCTAAAACATGACTATGTGTAGATGAAACATGAGTGCAATTTTCTTCAAGCTCAATTATAAAAAGTTCAAATCTTCTTTGAGGACTGAAAGGGTATATTGGATATAATTTCATATTCCCTTGTTGCTCAATAATAGGTTCTACTTCTTCTTTTTTTATTACCTCATAAGTATTTGTATTTTCATTTAATAGTGTTGTAAAATTTATTTTAAATCCAGATGAAATTTTCCATAAGGTAGATACTGTTGGACTTGATTCACCTCTCTCAATCTGTCCAAGCATTGCTTTACTAACACCTGTCATCTTTGAAGCTTTATCTAAACTTATGCCCATTTCTTGTCTCAATAACCTTAAATTTTCTCCCACATTAGGAAATTTATTATCCATGTTAAAATCCTCCTGATAGCTATTTGTATTCTATTATTTTCACTCCTGTAAGCTCTACTATCTCTTTTAATTTTAACATATGATTGTTACAAATTTCATCAAATTCATATATACAATCTTCAAGTCCTAATGCCTTATATTTATCAATTCCAAATTTATGATATGGGAGCAATTCCATCTTTCCTCCTGGAACATTCTGTTTGACAAATAATGCAGTATTTCTTATATTATCTTCACTATCATTTACTCCATAGATAATTGGTATTCTTATAACCATAGATTTATTCAACTTTGAAAGCCTACATATATTATCTAATATAATTTTATTACTTACCCCTGTATATTCTTTATGAATATTATCGTCCATAGATTTTATATCTACAAATATATGGTCTATTTTCTCAAATACATCATTTACTTTATTCCAATCAAAATATCCGCAAGTTTCAATTGCGATATTTATACCTTTATCATAAAAGACATCAACTAATTCTCTTAAAAAATCAATCTGAAGTGTGGGTTCACCTCCAGAAAAAGTTACCCCTCCATTAGATTCAAAGAAAAATATAAAATCTTTTTCAACTTCCGTTACTATTTCTTCAACACTCATTTCTTCAGTCATTATACAGATAGCATCTTTGAGACATGCTTTGACACATTCTCCACATAAATCACATTTATTGTTTATTTGAGTTCTATCAAATAGTGAACTTATATTTTGATGACAAACATCTATACATCTATTACAAGATACACATTTATCCTTCATAACACCTAACTTTACTATATTACTCCACGAATCTGGATTAGAACACCACTTACATTTTAATTTACATCCTTCTAAAAATATAGTAGTCCTTATTCCATCTCCATCATTTACTGAAAAATGTTGTACTTTTACAACTCTACCTTTTTTGCTCATAATCTACCTCATAATTAAAAATTACTATGTGAATTTCTAGCTATTATAGCATCTTGCATTTCTCTTGATAAATTAACAAATTGAGTACTATATCCAGCAACTCTCACTAATAAATCTTTATATTCTTCTGGATTTTCTTGAGCCTTTAATAGAGTATCATTTGCTACTGTATTAAATTGTACATGGAATCCTCCTAAAGCAAAGTATGATTTCACCATAGATGTTAGATTTCTAAGCCCTCTTTCTGTTTCTACTAAATCTTGATTCAGTCTTAAATTTAGAAGTGTTCCACCAGTATGAACATCATGATTTATTTTTGATGCAGATTTCATAGCTGCTAGTGGACTTGTTGTATCAGTACCAACAAATGGAGAAACTCCCTCTGTCAAAGGTTTTGTCGCTTTTCTTCCACATGGAGTTGCACCTACGATTTTTCCCGTTGGTACATAGTTTGATATTCCCATAAATGCACTATTAAATTTAGAACCAAAAATATCCTTGTATTTTCTAGTTTCAGTATAATAAAAATCAGAAACTTCAATTGCTAATGAGTCTACATAATCATTATCATTTCCATACTTAGGAACATCTAGTGCAAGTTTTCTTAACTCTTCATAACCTTCCCAATCATTATTTAGTGCTTTTGTTAATTCTTCTAATGTAGTAACCTTATCTTCAAACACTAATTTTTTTATAGCTGCCAATGAGTTTGAAACCACACCTAACCCTATACCAGTTAATACAGGTCCTATATTATATTTTGCGCCTCCTTTGCTTAAATCAACCCCCTTATCCAAACATCCATCTACACAAGTAGATAAAAATGGTCTTGGTACCATTTCTTTATGAATTTGTTGAGCGACAGTAGTTCCTATAACAGAATTCTTTACAAGATATGCTAATTGCTTTAAAAACTCATCCTTAAGTTCTTCAAAAGAAGTAAATTCTGTGATATTTTTTGTATCTATCCCCATTTTTTCTCCAGTTAGTCTACTCTTACCTTCATTCATAGCATATTCTAAAGCTGCTGCAAAATTGATATTTACGGCTGAAGTCCATTGTCCTGTTTTTCTAAAATGAGGAACTACACAACCACAGTTACTCCAATCTCTAGCATCTTCTGCATCATATCCATCTTGTAATAACATTTGTGCCCCTGCACCATCACTGTGTATAGCAGGGAAACCAGTACCTTGTTTTACCAATTTGGCAACTGCCATAACAAAATTATCTGGTGCTCCCTGACTTACTCTAACGCTTAACCCTGGTTGATGAGTTTTTACACTTTCTGTAGCCTTTAAACACATATATGAGATATCATTCGTTCCATCAGTACCATTTCTCTTTTTACCACCGACAGTAAGATTTTGGAATTGATTATATCCTGCAAAATAATTTGCCGTATTTGCTGATATAGTCCATACCCATTCTGATAACTTAATCCAAAGTGCTTCTATCAATTCTTGAGCTTCAGATTCAGTTATTTTACCTTCTTTAACATCATTTTCATAATATGGATACATATATTGGTCAAATCTACCTAAATTTAATGCCAATGGATTTTCTGATAGAATACCACCAAGTTGAACAAACCATACAAATTGTATTGCTTCATAAAAATTGGTTGGAGGATTTGCTGGTACATTCATACATATCTCTGAAATTTTTATAAGTTCTAACTTTCTCTTTTCATCTATTTCTTGTTCACTCATCTGTTTTGCAAGATTTGAATATCTTTTTGCCAGTATCATAATCCCCTCTGCAACTATAGAAACAGATTTGTAAAAGTCTATTTTTTCAATATTTTCTGAAATCGATATATCTAATTCTTCTATTTTCTTATCTGAATCTTCTTTAATCCCTTTATATCCTTTTACAAACAGTACATCTTGATAATCTGGTGTTACCTCGCCTACTGCCTGTCTCCACTTAGAATCATTATCTATTATTCCTGTATCTACCAATATCTTAGCTGTATCTTCTGGAATTCTTGCTAAAAAAACTTCTTCTAAAGATTTTCCCTTCCAATATGGAAATATTTCTTTTCTTATAAATTCTATTTGTTCTTTTGATATTACATATGGGTCTTGAGTTCTTTCATCAAAAGTATCCATTTCTTTGTCTACCCATTGCCAAGAAAACTCTGGTGTCAATATCCCTGTTCTTCTAAATTTTCCTGCTGTACCTACAATTAATTCATTTTCAAATATTTTTATAGGAAGCTCTTTACATGTCTCCAAAAAAGCTTTAGCTCTTCTTATACATATAGCTTCTCCCTCAGTTTTTTTGTGTGATTCTGTAAAAATTCTAGCCCTTTCACAACATATCATAGGTTTAGAATTAATATATTCTTGTCTAAATGCTTCTATTCTATTAGTTTGACTCATTTAAAATCCCCCTTTGGATAAATATATACTATATTTTTGTATGTTATAACATACTTTAATTATATTATACTGTCCTTTAGCATAAAATGGAAGTAAAATAACTTATATTTTTTTCATGTACCTTGAACTCCTATATATTAATACTTTCTTTGTTAAATCTATAAAGCCTAAAAAATTTATCTATGATATATTTCTATATTGTTATAGTTTTTTATCGTATATTAATGATTTGATTGCTTATTGCACTGTAATATGTTTATATTCTCTTTATATTAAAAATTTATTATTCAATACATATCACCTTCTTATGAAATTCTTATAACTTACTATTAGTAAAATTATAAGTTCCTTATTTTTTTGTATCAATATATGTACCCCGACTAGTAACTTAATCGACCCTACTGTCAGTACCTTGGTTTAATGGTATGTATATATTCAGTATAAACTCATCCTTATTATCTTCAAATAATAATTCTCCATTATATTTTTGTAAAGAAGATTTTATACTCTGAATTCCTATTCCATGCACAAACTTATCCATTTTGTCTGTTAACAGTATATTTTTTTTGAAAGTAAGATGATTTACCTTACTATTTTCACATTTAAGTACAAAAAATGACTTTGTTATAGTTCCTTTAATTCTAATATATTTATTACTACTTTCATCTATTATTTTGTCACATGCCTCTATTGCATTATCTAAAGTATTGGAAAATATACTCGATACATCTATAGGTTTTACAAAATTTACTTTTGAAAAATTTATACAGCAAGTAAATTTAATTACCTTTTTTGCACATATTTTACTCTTTTCATTGATTATAATGTCTAGTATCATGTTCCCTGTATTATAAATATATTTAAACTCTTTAATTTCATCTTTTAAATTGTTAACATATTCATCAATTTCTTTGCTATTATTTCTAAGATTATCTATACAACAAATGTGGTTATTTATATCATGATAAAGTTTCTTAACTCTCATATGAGATTCTTGAATACTCAAATAATGTGCATATTGCATATCTAACTTATTTTTTATTAATTCATTTTGAGATTTTAATCTGTTTTCTTTTATTATTTCTTTAAACAATAGTATAAGAAATATACTACTAGCACCTACCAACTTTGGATTAACAAAATTATCAAAATAATATCCTTCTGAATATAATGACCCAAACCGTTCTAAATTTTTTAATATAAAATTTACAAACATATTCATTGTATTAGCTAATAAGGCAAATAATAAATATACATAGTTTCTCTTATCTTGGCTAAGTAATTTTATAGACTGCCTAAAAAAACTAAATATAAGATATATAAGAATAATTATTAAATTACTATATATCTGAATTTTTATAGATTCTAAGCGAGGTACCAATAAGGATTCTTTAGCCGAAACAACATTACCTGTAATTACAAAAAATAGTATTCTATATACAACAGTATCTAAACACTCATAATATACACTAAATAAATAAAAGAAAACAGAATACTTAATATAACCCATCTTGTAAAAATAATTATAGTATCCTCCCCAAGCAATAAATTCTACTATAGAAAATAAATAGTTTATATTATTAAAGTAATTTCCTCTATTAAATAATCTACTTATTTGAACTATAATATAAATCAGAAACAACAAAGTATAAAATACTATTTTTTCATTTTTTTCATCATCCTTTTTATAAATTAAAATTCCTTTCATTATAGAAAACTGTATAAATATAGATAAAACTACTAATAGCTCAGTCATAAAATTTAACATATTGTATCACCAAGAAATTTTAAAAATTTCTCCTTAACTTCTTTATATCTATATCTACTAATAGGTACTTCTTCTCCACTTTCCAGTATTACAGTATTAGGCTTTATATTTTCAACATATCTTAGATTTACTATAAAGCTTTTATGGCATCTTATAAATTTATATAGATTTAATTCTTTTTCTATTTTACTTAAACTATATCTTATATCAAAATTCTTATTTATTGTGTGTATTAGCATATCTTTCTTTTGAACTTCTATATATTTTATTTCATTTAAATAAATCTTATATGTATTAGACTTATTTTTTATTGTAATATGACTTTCCTTATTTATTTCAATATCTTTGATACAAGTTAGCACATGTTTTTTTAGTTCTTCCAACTCTATTGGCTTTAGTAAATACCTATAAGCTCTTACCTCATATCCTTCTTGCACATAATCTATTAATGAAGTTACAAATATTATTTCCATTTCATTTTCTACTTCTCTAATCTTTCTTGCAGTATCCATTCCATTTAGTTTTTCCATTTTTATATCAAGAAGTAATATATCTATATCTTTTAAATTACTTTCCAGTAACTCTTCTCCAGATATATACTTTTGTATCTCATATTCTATACTTATATTTTTTAATATATTCTCAAGGTAATCTTCTATTAAAAGTTGTGTTTCTTTTTCATCTTCACAAACTGCTATCTTAATCATAAAATACCTCCTTATATAATTTCTAGTTAATACAATTAAAATATTTATAATATATTTAAAGATAATTTTGTATATCTGATACTTCATAATAACATTTTCAAATTATTTTTATCAATACTCAATCCCATATAACTGTTATTTTGATATGTCAATTTAAAGACAGAAATTACTATAATTAAAAACAGTACTTACTGATAAAAGAAGGTGTCTTAAAATATTTAAAAAATAATTTTAGGACACCTTCTTTTATTTATTTAAACTTTCTAAGCTTTAAATAATACATTAATCTTCTAGCCATTTCTCTATCTTATCAGATGAGCTATACCAGTCAAATTTGAACTTTATTTTCTTTTCCATAATACTCACTCTCCAAAATGATGTTTTTAAATAGCTTAAAAATCTATTTAAATAGTAGTAAACTAATAGCCATAACTCCCATTCCTGCAATCAATCCATAAATCGATAAATGATGTTCACCATATTCTCTAGCTGACGGTAATAATTCATCTAGTGATATAAATACCATAATTCCTCCTACAATTGCAAATATAATTCCAAGAGTTAAATCGTTTAAAAAATTTCTGAGAAGTGCATATCCAATAATTGCTCCTAGAGGCTCAGACATACCAGATAAAAAAGAATAGTAAAAAGCTTTCTTCTTATCTCCTGTAGCATAATAAACTGGTACAGATACAGATATACCTTCTGGTATATTGTGTATAGCAATGGCTACGGCTATCGGAATAGCTATTGTAACATCATCAAGAGCTGATATAAATGTAGCTAATCCTTCAGGAAAATTATGAATTGCTATAGCCATTGCTGTAAATATACCTGTCCTCAAAAGAGATTTATTTTTTTTAATATTCTTTTCTTGTATATTTTCCATTTTCTTTATCTCATGTGGATTTTCTTCTTGAGGAATCAACTTATCAATAATAGCAATGATAACCATGCCTATAAAAAAGGCTATTACAGTTGACCAGCTTCCCAATTTCTCTCCCATAGATTTTGTCAAAGCATCTTGTGCTTTAGGAAAAATTTCTATCATAGACACATAAATCATAACACCAGCAGAAAATCCTAAACTTATAGAAAGAAACTTAGTATTTGTTTTTTTAGCAAAAAATGCTATACAACTTCCTATACCAGTAGATAAACCAGCCAATAATGTTATCAAAAATGCAAATACTACATTATTCAAATAAATCACCTTCTTTTCAATCAATATTGATTATTATTTTCTTTCATGCTATCATATATATTTTATATGGTCAATATTTATAAAAAATATACACAATAAAAAAACAGAGATATAAACTTAGTCTCTGCTTTTTCTTAATAGTATATTAAAATTATTTATTCAGAAAATCCACTGCATATTGAACATATAAAGCAGTTCCAATTTCTAAAGCATCTTCATCTATATTAAAGCATCCATGATGATGAGGATAACAAGCACCTTTTGACTCATTTCTAGCTCCTACAAATGCTAATGCACCAGGTGCTATGTTCATAAACTCAGCTAAATCTTCTGCTCCTGTTACTTTTTCAAATAGTGTTATACATTCTTCTCCAAATAACTTAACTGCTGCATCTGTAGCTATCTTTGAACATTCTTTGTCATTTATAACTGCTGGTGTCAAATACCCATACTCTAATTCTGCTTCTGCTCTATATGCTTCTGCTGTAGATTTTGCTATACGTTCTAAAATTCCAGGAATTTGCTTTCTAAGCTCCGGATTAAATAGTCTTATTGTACCTTCTAAAACAGCTTCACTAACGATTACATTAAATCTAGTTCCAGAATTTAAAACTCCAACACTCACAACTAATGGCTCTAGAGGACTTACTTCTCTACTAACCATAGATTGCAGGTTCATAACTATTGCTGAACTTGCAAGCACTGCATCAACACCTTGGTGAGGAAGTGAACCATGACCACCTTTACCCTTTACAGTAATTTTAAAGAAATCGGCAGAAGCCATTCTTGGACCCTCTTCTACTGATATAGTCCCAGATTCTACATCAGTCCAAAGATGTATTCCAAATACACCATCTACACCTTCCATAGCACCATCTTTAATCATAGCTCTTGCACCTTTACCAACTTCTTCTCCTGGCTGAAAAAATAATTTTACAGTTCCATTAATACTATCTTTAATATCATTTAACACTTTTGCTGCTCCTAGAAGCATTGATGTGTGACCATCATGACCACAAGCATGCATAAGTCCTTCATTTTTTGATTTATATTCTACATCAGTACATTCAACAACCTGTAGTGCATCCATATCACCTCTAAGTGCTACAGTCTTTCCTGGATTAGCTCCTTTTATAGTTGCAATTACACCTGTACCTCCAGCTGACACATATGGTATCCCTATTTTATCAAGTTCTTCTTTAACTCTCTTTGATGTTCTAACTTCTTCCATACTTTTCTCAGGATTTTCATGAAATTCCCTTCTAAGCTTAATTACATAGTCTTTATAACTTTTTGTTATTTCTTTAATATTCATTCCCAGACCTCCAAGTAGTTCATATTCTTCTTATTTAAAATACTTTTTATCATTTAAATACTATATTAGATTTACAAAGATACCTGCTATTACTACAGATGCTATTGTAACTGTAGTAAATCCTCCAACAAGCATCTTTGGAAGCATTTTATCCATTAAAAATTCTTTTTCTTCTGGTGTTTCAGCCAGAGCCTTTACTGCTTCTTCAGTTAATATATAGTTTGGTGGGAAACCATAAAGTGCTGTAAGTGAAACTGAAAAAGCCATTTCTTTACTTTCACCTAAAAGCTTTCCTGCTATAATAGAGAAAATTCCCATACCTATTACACCAAATATTATGATTCCTACAAGAGGAACTGCCATTTCAGCAAGCATTGTTGGTGTAGCTTTTGCTAACCCTGCAAATATAAAAGCCATCAATGATGTCATTAACCATCCAAATGAACCAGACTTATTAAGCGGTTTTCTATCAACTATTCCAAGTTCTGATGCTATTACACCAAATATTAAACATATAACATATCTTGATACGACTTCATTTGTAAGATTTGTAAATTGTACTGCTAACCATGCTACAAATCCTAATCTAAGTATTATCATATATGTTGTATCATACTTTTCAGGTAAGTCTGGAATTATCTTAAATCTACTTTTTTGTTCAGGTAAATCCTCAACTTTTTCTTCAACCTTATTTGCTGTTACTTTTCCACTTCTAAAATCTGATAAAAGTCTTTTTCCTTCTTTTTTAAGCATTAATGCTGTAATAGGATAGCCTGCAAATCCTTGTGCAACATACATTAAAATTGCAAGTACTGCCAAACTTGCAAGACCTTTTGCTGTAGCTGCATCTGCCATCATTATAGATGCAACTAGCCCTCCAGTAAGAGGTGGTGTAGCTATTACTGCTGTATCCCATCCAAATACTAATGTACCTAATGCTAAAGCTCCTATACATACTCCTGCGATTCCTGCTAGAGCTATTACAATTGTTTTCCATTGACCTGCTAATTCTTTAATACTCATCATAGTTCCCATATGTGTTATTAATAAAAGCATTCCCAACTGAGCTAATGGTGTTCCTAAAGCGGCTAAATCTACAATATTTTCTGGGAAAAAAGTCCAAAATCCTACTATAAATATAATTGCTGATACAAAAACTGATGGAACAAAAGCTTTAGTTTTTGCTGAAACTACGTCTCCTATCGTCAGTGATACTAAAACTAAACAAAAAGCTGTTATTGCCTCCATACAAAATCCCCCCTCATAATAAATATATTTTTATAAAATGTATGTATAGTTATCCATTATTTTACTACTTTTGAAAAACATTTCAAGTCAAAATTCGATTTTTTTCACAAAATTTCATAAATTCGATAAATTAAAGTTAGTTTTCTAAATTATTCTTTTTATAAAAACGTTATCCTAATCATTGGCTATTTAACTCTATCCTTATATAAAGAATTAAATGTAATTTGCAAAAAATAAAACATAGAATACATTTTATTCATAAAACACCTCTATAAAATGAATTGGCTTTATGAATCTTAACATATTCTATGTTTGTAAATTTAATAGGTATATTAGCTATAGTGTAAAATTTATATACTAGTTATTGTGTAACCTACTATATACTCCATTTTTATTTACCAACTCTTCATGAGTGCCTCTTTCTTCAATTCCTTTATCCGTCAACACTATGATTTCGTCAGCATTTTTTATAGTAGTCAATCTATGTGCAACAACTAAATTTGTTCTATCTTTACTTAATTCTTCTAAAGACTCTTGAATTTCTCTTTCTGTTACATTGTCCAAAGCAGATGTAGCCTCATCCAATATTATTATTGGAGGATTCTTTAAAAAGATTCTTGAAATTGAAATTCTTTGTTTTTGTCCACCCGATAATTTTACTCCTCTTTCTCCTATATAAGTATCATATCCATCTGGCAAAGTCTCTACAAAGTCATGTATCCTAGCTTTTTTAGCAGCAGCTATCATTTCTTCATCTGTAGCATTAGGGTTTCCACAAAGAATATTATCTCTTATAGTTCCTGTAAATAAAAACACATCCTGTTGAACTATACCTATATTTTTTCTCAATGATTTTAAACTGACATCTCTTATACTCTTTCCATCAATTTTTATATCACCCTTATCAAATTCATAAAATCTTGGCAATAGGTTACATAATGTAGTCTTTCCTCCTCCAGAAGGTCCAACTAATGCTATAGTCTTACCAGCTTTTATAGATAAACTCAAATTATCTAAAACTTGAGTCTTATCTTCATATGTGAAAGATATATTTTCTATCTCAATATCACCTTTTACATTTTCAAGTTCAATAGGATTTTTAGCTTCTTTTTGATGGTCTTGTTCCATTATCTCTATAAATCTTTTAAAACCTGTCATACCATTTTGATATTGTTCTGTAAAGTTTATTAATTTTTTCATAGGTTGTATAAACATTTTTACATATAGTATATAAGCAGCAAAATCACCCAAAGTAATTTTTCCTATATAGGTAAAGTAACCACCAGCTATGACAGCTACCCACTCTAAGGTGTCCATGTATAAATTCATACCAGAATAGTATTCTGCCATTACTTTATAAGAATCTTGTCTTGCTCTTCTAAATAATTTATTGCTTCTTACAAACTTATTTAATTCTTCTTTCTCAGTACAAAAAGACTTAGTTACCTTCATACCTGCTATACTATTTTCTAAAGTAGCATTTACATCACCTATAGTAACCCTACTTTTCATAAAAGCTATATTCATCTTATCTTTTTTAGCTATTGCAAACCAAATTATAAATGGTAATATAGCAAATATTATAAGGGTAAGAGGAATATTTATATCTATAAGTATAAAGAATGAACCAAGCAACATTACTATAGAAATAAATAAATCTTCAGGTCCATGATGTGCAAGTTCTGTTATATCCATTAAGTCATTTACTATTCTAGACATAGTTACTCCAGATTTGTTATTATCAAAATACGTATTTGGAAGTCTTTGTAAGTGTGTAAATACTTCATTTCTCATATCGGCTTGCATATCCACACCAATAACATGTCCCCAATACTGCATAAAATAGTTAAGCCCTGCTTTTGCTATAAATATAAGTATAAGTGCTACTGCAAAAACTACTAACATTCTTAAGTTTTTATTTGGAACAACGTCATCCATTATATTTCTAGTTATCATAGGATAAACTAAATCACATAAGGAAAATAAAAAAGCTGCTATAAGGTCTAGTGTAAAAATTTTCTTATATGGCTTATAATATTTGACAAATTGTTTTATCATAAATGTTAAACCCCTCCTTTATTAGTACTTCTAAAAAATACCCATAAATTAGTATAACATAACAATAACTTTAAATCTTTTATAAACTTATAAATTAAAACAATATTTTTCATAAAATTGAAGATTTATATAATATGGTTGTGTGCTTGAAACAACATAAAAAGAGTTATATCTATATAAATAAAATTTTATAAAGATACAACTCTATATTTAATACTAAATTCTTTTAATAAATACAAAACTATTTCAATGCATTCAATATCTTTTTATCTAATGCTGTCGTATTTATACCTGTTATATATCCTGTTGCCTTTATTGAAGGTATATCATAAGTTGTCGGTAGTATAGTAGTGGATACTATTAAATCAGCACCTTCTTGTTTTGTTACACATTCAGCGACTTTACATTGTACAACTTCTGCTTGTATATTATTTTCTTTAACCAATCTTTCTACTCTGTCACAAACTATTGTTGATGTTGCGATTCCTGCTCCACATGCTACCAATATTTTTTTCATATCTTGTCCTCCTACAATTTCTTCAACATTTTATAATTCAAAATACAACTGATGAATTTCTCATATCTTTATTTATATAAATAATTATATCATTTTATATAAAAAGAACATCTTAAAATTATTCTTTTAGTATGTTCCTTATTTCAACATTACTTACACTTAAAATATCATTTTTTATACAAGACTCTATGTACTTTGATATATTTTTATAGTCATTTAAATCAAACTGTTCAATATTCAAGTTATATTCTATATCACTGACAATACCTATTAAATCAGACTTATTAGATAAAATATCCTCATATTTATCTTTTCTAGTTACTTCCAATCTTTTAAACCTATAGTTTTTATATCCTTCTACGATAATTAAGTCCATATCTTCATATAATTTAATCATTTTATATAATGGATTCTTATCTTTTAGTTCTTCAATATATGCTACTCGTTTATCTGATATTATACAGACTTTTCTTGCCCCAGATTTTCTATGTTTGTAAGTATCTTTTCCTTCCTCATCCATATCGAAATCGTGACATGTATGTTTAATAACTCCAACACGATACCCTTTTTTATTTAATTCTTTTATTATGCCTTCAATCAACGTAGTTTTACCTACTCCTGAATAGGAGACAACTGACAATATATTATACATAAAATTGTGTCCTTTCATAAAACTATCTAATAACAACATCTACCAATTGATTTTCTTTTATTGTTTCATTCTTTTTAATCTTAATCATACAATTACTTCTTAGAGTTGCAGATAATCTCGCTTTGGCATCTTTCTTATCATTTAGCTCTACATACAATTTACCTTCACTTGTATATAGTTTTCCACTTACAAATCTATCTTTATTTGAAAGTTTATTAAATTCTCCTCTAAATATAGCTTTTATACAATGAATTCCTTTTTTATGTGTCAAATACTCAATAACAGGAACTACCACATTATCAAATACCACGATTGCTGCATGTGGATTGCCAGAAAGACCAAACAATAGTTTTTCTCCCAATGTAGCTACATAACAAGCACCACCAGGTTTAATGTTTATCTTCCAAAATAATTCTGTTGCCCCTATTTTTTTGAATACATCTGGAATTAAATCTTTATCTCCAACAGAAACACCACCTGTGGTAATTAAGAAATCTACATTCTGTAACATATCCCTTACCTTTTTTTCTAACTCCAATATATCATCAGAACAATTGCATATTGTATCTGCTTGTATCCCAAGTTTTAATAGTCTTGAATATAAGGTATATCTATTGCTATCGTATATCTTACCATTCTCTAAAATCTCATTTATATCTTGTAGCTCTGTTCCTGTATTCAAAATTCCAACTTTTAAATCATCATAAACAGTTACTTTGGATATTCCAAGACTTGCTAATATCCCAATACCATCATATCCTATATTCTGATTTTTATTAATAATCAATTGTCCCTTTTTTATATCCTCACCCTTAAATATGTAATTATCGTATTCCTTTAATTTTACATTTAAAGTTATCATATCACCTATAACCGTTACATCTTCTTTTTTTATTACACAGTTTGCACCCTTTGGTATCTTTCCACCAGTCATTATCTTCAATGCTTCATTTTTATTTAATACACTGTCAAACACTTCTCCTGCATACAAAGCCCCTATAACCTTTAAATTTCTATTTTCAGAATTTGCATTATATGCATAACCATCATATGGTGACCCATCAAATGGAGGACTATCAATTGTTGAATATATATCTTCTGCAACTACTTTATTTACTGCATCTATTAGATTTACTCTTTTGACCCTGTTTATTGGTAAAACATTTTTTTCAATAATTTTTATGGCATCTTCTAATTCTATCATTTTAAATACTCCCCAATATATTTTTTATTTAAGATATTTCTATGTAATATATTATAGATTATAAAAGTTGGAAATAATTTTATCTTATATTTAATTATAACTAATAGTTATCTATAAGTGCAGTTTAAATTTTATAAGTCTAATAAAAAAACTGTTCCCAGCTAGAAATTTCCTTCTATCTTGAAACAGCATCGTATGCCTTAGAATATTTTATTCTAATAAAGTTCCTTTTATTATTTTCACAATTTTATCACTTTCAATAGTTTTTATAGATTTTATTTTGTTATCCACAATACTTATTGTAAGTACCTCTTTTTTTAAAATTTTATTATCTTCTTTCAACCTATAGCTTCTAACTACTTTACTACCTTTATGATTATATGCTGTTAAATCATACTTCGCATCTCCTACAATTTCATTTATTCTAGACTCTTCAACTCCAACATACTCTCCTAAGTCAATACGTCTAAAGTTTTCTAGTGATACAGCCGATTTTTCATGGTCACTTTTTTCAATCGTAATACTAGATTCAGTATCAATGGCTATTATGCTCTGTAATGAGAAAGAATTAGTTTCAACATTGACAACTTTATTTTCATTAATATCAATATATAAAGCACTTCCATCTAGTTCATTATTTCCAGTATATTTGGGATAGACTAATGTCATATAACTTGATGTGTTTATATCCTGCATTGTATTTGATTCTTTTAAAACTTTAGGTTTTATATAATAAAATGTATTATAGGGAATACCCATATTCTTTATAATATACTTATAATCTTTATTCATAATTTCATTAACATCATTTTGAACTTTTGTCATAGTTTTTTGCTGTGTTGCTTTACTTGCTACTTGAGTTTTCTCTTTAGCATTTTCTTTATGACATCCAACAAGTATAATACCTAAAATGGTTACACAAACTAATGACCTTTTTAACTTCATAAATCAATCCTCCTTTCTTAAATTTTATAATATTTATCTATATCTCACTGTATGATTATCTTTTTTTTCAATAATTATATTTATTATTTTATAAAATAATTATATAATATTTATTTGAATTTAATAAGATTAAGAAGCTATTTGTAATTTTTCTGTAATAAAACATATTTTAAAGTTGAATTTTGAAAATTCAATTTGTGATATTTTTATTGTAAGTATCCTTATAACATTATACCAAATTATTCCTAAACAATCAAAAACTCCATGAATATTTAAAGGTTTTCTATTTTAAAAATCACCTTTACCTATTAATTTATCAAATATGTTATAATAGTTTTAGATAATTTAAGGAGGATTAAGTAATGGATTTTAAACAACTTGAAGTATTTGTTGCTGTTGCAAAACATCAGAGTTTTTCAAAAGCCGCAAGAGAACTTTTTTTAACTCAACCTACTGTAAGTGCACACATACAAAACTTAGAAAGAGAATTAGAAACTGTACTTATAAATAGAAACAACAAAGTTATTACACTCACAAAATCTGGTGAAATTCTTTATGAACATGCTATATACATATTAAACAACTGCAAACGTGCAATTTATGATATAAAAGAATATTCAGGAAAAATAGAAGGTATTATAGATATAGCATGTAGTTCTATACCTGAAACTTACATTTTACCTGATTTTATGAAGAGTTTTTCTATGAGTTACCCAGATGTAAAATTTTCTATAAGCCATTATGATTCTCAATATGCTATATCAGAAATTTTAAATGAACGAATAAGCTTTGGATTAGTTGGTTCTAAAATCAATAATCCTCAAATAGAGTACCTAGACTTATTAGATGATGAACTTGTTCTTATCACTCCTTCAGATTTTAAAATTGATAATAAAAATAATTACATCGATATAGGAGAATTGGCTTATCTAAATTTTATTATGAGAAAAGAAGGGTCGGGTACAAGAAACTTAATACTAAGCACACTTAATAAAAATAACTTTCCAGTAAATAAATTAAATGTAATAGCTCATGTAGAATCAAATGAAGCTATTAAAGAAATGGTCAGATTAGGTCTTGGCGTATCCTTTATATCGTACATTTCAGCTATTGATTATCTCAATTCAGGCAAAATAAAATGCTATAAAATAAAAGATGTTGATTTTACTAGAAAATTTTTCTTTATTTACTCTAAAAAGAAAACTTTTTCCCCACTAGAAGATAAATTTCTAAACAGATTATGTGAGTATTTCGAAATTATAATATAATAATTTTAATAAATAACGCTCAATTTTAGGTTTATGACTAATTAATAATATAATTAGAACTGTCACATAAATACTTATAAATTATTATGAGGCATCTTTCTTTTTTATTTAGTTTAGTTAAAAAATCCCTCGTTCAAATGAACTTGGGATTTTTTTATTTATACTACTCCAATAGCAGCTAATACTATACAAATAATCATAACTGAAATTAGTATTGTAGTTGTCTTTACCTTTTTTCCTAATAGCCAATACATAATACCGAATATCATAGCTGGAAGCATACATGGCATTATTTGGTCTAGGTAAGTTTGAATAGGCTCTGCCCATTCTCCACGACCTACATTAACACTAAGTTTTAACATTACATTAGATGCAGTCATTCCTCCAATTACCATAAGACCTAGCATTGAGGCTGCTTCCATAACTTTTGAAACTACATTTGAACCACTCACATCTTTAAAGAATTGAGTTCCATATTTAAATCCTTTATCTAGACATATATAACGAATAATAAAATGAGGAACATTTATTATTAAAAGAAATAAAATCGGTCCCATTATATTACCCTGAGAAGCTAAAGCTATACCAACCCCAGCTGCTATAAGCTTTAATGTTCCCCAGAAAAACGAATCTCCTATTCCAGAAACTGGCCCCATTAAGCTCGATTTAACAGCATTTATACTGTTTGCATCAAATTCTTTATTCTTTGAATTCTCTTCTTCCATAGCTCCAGATATACCTACCAAAAGAGTACTTATATGGGGAGTAACTGACATAAATTCTAGATGTCTTTTTAAAGCCTTAGATTTTTTTTCTTTATCATCTTTATACAATCTACGGATTATTGGTGCCATCATATATGCATATGCTATATTTTGCATACGTTCATAGTTCCAAGATGAATCTAATGTCAATGACCTTCTAAAACATTTCCAAAAGTCTTTCCTAGTTATTTTACTGTCTGGTGAAATTGTCTCTAACTTCTTAGAATTCGTTGTCATCTACTACTACCTCCTTCTCTCCTACAAAGTTAACATATATTAAAGCTATTGCTAATCCAAATAATGCAACTCCTGTTACTGTTATATTTAGATAAGCAACCAATATAAATCCTAATAATAAAAATGCTACTGTTTTCTTATTAAGCATCATTCTAGCTAGCATAGCAAAACCTATTGCTGGTATCACACCTGCTGCAACATCCATTCCATGAGTTACATATGATGGTATAAATGAAAGTATTTTTTCTATTACTGGAACACCTAATGAAAATCCTATACCTACTATTATTGCTAATATTAATTTATTTCCTATACCAAATAATAATTGCACACGCTCTACACCTTCAATATTCCCTTCTTCTGCATAACGGTCAGCAAGATGAGCCCCCCATGTAAGTACTACTGTCATTAAGAAGTTATCTATAAGCAATACTAGAGTTGCTATAGGAACTGCAAGGACAACTGCTGCTGATACATCTTGACCAGTTAATATTACAAATGCTGTTGCAATAATAGAACCAGATACAAAATCAGGAGGATTACTTGCTCCAACAGGAAATGCACCCATAAACACTAATTCTAATGTTGAACCTATTACTATACCTGTGTATAAATTACCTAGTGCTAAACCAACAAGTGGTGCAACAACTATAGGTCTATTATGCATTGTAGAACCTACAAAACAATGCATATATGCAAAGAATGCAATTAGAGTTATCAAAATAACTTGTGTAAATTCCATTTTCATCCCCCTAAAATTATATTAATTTCATTACATTCGTAACATCATCATCAGGAACCAACTGTACAAATACATTTACGCCTTCTGAATCTAATTCTTTAATCATATTTATATCATCTTTTGATACATGCACTGCCTTAGATATGTTTTCACGATTATCATCTGATTTTGTTCCGCCAAGGTTTATAGATTTAATAGCTTTTACCTCTTTAGCTAGTCTATAAACATCTTCTACAGATTCACAAAGTATCAATAAATTATATTTATCAGTAACACCTGAGTTAAGTGCTTTTATAGAATCTGCTATGCTTTTCATTACAAGCTTAACATTAGATGGTTTAGCCATTCTAAGCCCTGCCATTCTTAATTCATCCTTTAATAGTTTATCACTTGCTATCAATATACAGTCTGTACTTAAAAACTTTGTCCATGTAAATGCTACTTGTCCATGTATAAGTCTGTGGTCTACTCTTACTAATTTAATCATTATAATTCCTCCCTAATTTTTTTTATTTCATCCATGAATGTTTTCACGTGTTTTACACTAACATCCCCAAAATCTTTGTAATTATCTTTAAAGTAACTTCCTATTATTGCCATATCTCCTAGTTCAAGCTGTTTTTTGGCATTTTCTAATGTAACTCCAGCAGCTATAACTAGTGGGAAATCCCCTAGATTTTTACGAAACAGTTCTATTTTTTCCATTGATGTTTCTTGCCCTGTAGCGTTTTCTGTAACTGCTATAGCATCACATCTTGTCATCCCTATTTTTAAATCTTCTTCAATATTATTTTCTGATAATACTGGTTGGTATTTAAAACGTACACCTCCAATTAAATACGCTGGGCATTTTGAACGCTGTAATTTAAAAAATTCTTCTAAAGTAGCCTCATCTCTAGGTTTAACATGACCTACTACAGAATCAACTTGTATATAGCTAGCATTATATTTTGTTGCCAGTTCAAATCCCATAGTATCAACATTTAAGCAGTTTACTCCATATGGTATTGACAAATTAGCTTTTGATACATACTCAAGTATTCTTTCTAAATCATAGTAATTACCATAGTAATTTTCTAGCATTATCCCATCTACACCATTTTCCTCAAAAATTGTAATCTCTTTTTTAGCTCTTTCAAAGATATCTTCCGGAGTATCTCCTTTTAAGTGTATCATTGCTATAATCGGCTTTTTATTTTTAAATACTGATAATATTCCCTTTTTTTCCATAAACTAAAATACCTCTTCTTCTTCTTTAATTTGTAACGTCACACTTTGTATTCCCCTTCTAGCTTCTTCCACTAACTGGTCCATATCTTCAACTGTTAATGCATCAGAAAAGCTTGTAAGAAGTTCTAATACCATATTCAAATTCATTCCAGAAAATAACTTAACATTATGTAAATTGGTTAATCTTAACATTGCTGTACATACACTCGCCCCATATAAATCAGATAAAATTATATATTCACATTCTTTATTTTCTAATATTGTTTTTTCTAATTCTAAAGCAAAATCTGAAGCACTTTGCCCAGGATACAAACCATACGAACTAACACAATCTGCTAAATCTCCTACTATCATTTTTACTGAATCTAAAAGTCCTTTTGAAAAGTCTCCATGAGATGCCAATATTATCTTTCTCATACCTGTCCTCCTATTAAATATAGATTATATTTCTGCTGACACTGCATATTTGTACTTATCACTTCTTATAAATTGTTCATTGTAATATAAAACATCATTATTTTCTGTATACACTGATTGTCTTACTTTCAATAGTGGCATGTTACTTGCACATTTAAGATGGTCAGAATATTCTTTGGTTGAATGTTTCACTTCAAATATATTTTCTACACGCTTAGGTAATGTACTTATATTATTAGATATAACTTCCATTAAAGACTTATCTTCTAGTTCTTCTTTTAATAAAAACATGTAATCGATTCTAAAATAGTCAACTTCAAAGATAACAGGTACTTCATCTATTAATCTAAGTCTTTTAATACATATTACCTTCTCTTCTAGTTCAATACTTAAAGCTTCAGCCACTTGCTTATCAGCTTTTTTTATTAAAACAGAGATTATTTTAGTACTTGGTTTTGCATTAATACGATGACAAGAATTAGTAAAACTATTTCCTGCACATGTTGCTTCTATTCTCTCTGGTATTGTTACATAAGTTCCTTTACCACGTTTTTTACATAATATATCTTCTTTCACAAGTTCATTAAGTGCATTTCTCACAGTTATACGACTTATATTAAATTCTTTGCATAAGTCTCCTTCAGAGGGAAGTTTATCTCCTGGTTTATATATACCAGATGCTATCTGTTTTTTTATGTTGTCATATAGTTGTTGATATAAAGGAACAAAGGAATTTACTTCTAAATCCATTTCTTTTTTTTGTTTCTTTTCATCCATTTTGCTCACCTCCCTATGTAACATTTTTATAACATTATATAACAAGTTCTTTATTACATATTATAACAAGATGAAATCGTTGTCAATTTTTTTTAAAATAATTTTTAATTTGACAGTATTTTCTTTTATTTTCTCCAGTATGATAGGTTGCTATTTTCACAAAAAAATAAGACTGTTGTATAACAGGTTAAATTGTTTATACAACAGTCTTTGTTCACTTATTACGCTTATATTTTTATTTATAAATTGATATTAAAAAATGCCTTATATCCCTTATACATTTCATATATATCTACTTTAGAGACAATCTCATGTGGTGCATGCATATTTAAAACTCCAACACCACAATCTATAACCTCTGCACCTTGATTTGCTAATATATGGGCTATAGTTCCGCCTCCTCCTTGGTCTACCTTTCCAAGTTCAGCAGTTTGCCATACTACATTTCCTTTATTAAAAATTCTTTTTACTTCTGACATAAATTCAGCATTAGCATCATTACATCCACTCTTTCCTCTTGAACCTGTATACTTAGTTAAGACTAGTCCATTTCCCATATATGCAGAATTTCTCTTTTCATATGCTTCTCCAAAATTTGGGTCATATCCAGCAGAAACATCAGCTGATAGTACCTTACTATTTGCTAAAGCCCTTCTTACTTTAATATCACAATAATCTCCTTCTAAAGCAATTAGTTCAGCCACAGTATTTTCAAAAAACTTTGAGTGCATACCTGTATTACCTTTAGAACCAATTTCTTCTTTATCTACACATAATGCAACTGAGGTAAATTCTGGTTGTTCAGTTTCTAGTATAGCTTTTACAGCAGCGTATGAACATACTCTATCATCATGCCCATATCCCAACACCATTGACCTATCAAATCCTAAATCTCTTGCTTTACCAGCCGGAACTACTTCAATTTCAGCACTTAATAAATCTTCTTCAACTATACCGTACTTCTCATTTAAAATCTTTAATATATTTGCTGTTATAGGCTCTTTTTCTTCATCATCTAAAGGAATATTACCAATCAATATATTTAGAGCTTCACCACTAATTCCTTCAGATAGTTTCTTTTGCATTTGGTCTCCAGCTAAATGAATCAATAAATCAGTTACACAAAATACTGGGTCATTATCTTCTTCCCCAATAGATATATCAACTTTTGTTCCATCATTTAGTATAACTATACCATGTAAAGCAAGTGGAACAGCTGTCCACTGATATTTTTTTATTCCACCATAATAATGAGTCTTAAAAAAGCCTAGATTACCCTCTTGATACAGCGGATTTGGTTTTAAATCTAATCTTGGTGAATCTATATGACTTCCTATAATCTTCATACCCTTTTCTATATAATTTTTACCTATTACAAAAAGTGCTACTGCTTTTTCTTTATTTATAACATAAATCTTGTCACCACAACTTATACTTCCTTTTTCCATAGCTTCATCTATTGAAATATAACTATTTTCTTTAGCCAATTTTATAATTTCTTTTACTGAAAGCCTTTCAGTCTTTGACTTACTTAAAAAATCCATATAATCACGAGAATATTGCATAATTTGTTCAGTAGTATTTTCTTTTCTTTCAACATCCCATGCATTCTTAAATTCATATTTTAAACTCATATTTTCCTCCTACTAAGTTTTAATTTTTATTATTTTTCATGTATTGTTCATATTCTTCTGGTGAAACTACTTTGACACTATCTAGTCTTGATTTAAAGTGGGCTCTAAAGTTTTCTAAATATTCTTTCCTTAAAATTTCTCTTTCTTTGATTTCATCAGCAGAAAGAATTCCCTCTCTATTTTTCTTTGCTAATTCATTAATCCTATCTAATTTCTTCTTGTCAAACATTTTTTCCTCCTAAAAAACTTCTATTTATTTAATAAAATAATTTATTGCTTTTTATATCTAACTTGTTTTTATATTCACAAAAAAACTCATCTATGTTATCACTTATTATAGATACTCCCTTTTCCAGCTCTTCCATGCTTGGACGAGCTATATTGATTCTAAAGAATCTATCATCTACTAGATTATCAAAAAAATAAGTTCCTGGAAGCATTGATACACCTCTATTTAACATAAAACTTGTAAACGCTTGAGATGTATATCCTCTTGGTAATTCTAAAAAAAAGTTTATTCCTCCACAAGATTTTCTAACTTTTAATTTACCACTCAATTGGTCATTAATCAAGCTTTTTGCCAATTTGTACTTATCAGTATATATATTCTCTATATAACTCAAATAATTTTTCCAATCAAAATTATTCATATAGTAATACATTGATTTTTGAATTAAACCCGGTGTTGATATATCTGATGAATATTTAGCCCATAAAACTTTCTTTAACAATTCATTTGGCATTTCTACAATTCCTATCCTAAGACCTGGCATAAGTATTTTTGAAAAGCTCTTTATATACACTACTCTATTTTTATCATCATAACTTCTAACTGTTCTATTATCTTTTGACTCAAAAACAAAATCACTTATAAAATCATCTTCTATTATATAAAAATCATGTTCTTCTGCCAATTCTATTAACTTCTTTTTTTTATACGTTGAGTAAGATATTCCGGTTGGATTTTGAAAATTAGGCATAATATATATAAGTCTCGGTTTTATTTTTTCCAACTTTAATTTTAAAATACCTATATCAATACCATCATCTAACATAGGTATAGATATTATTTTTGCACCTCTACTTTTAAACACTTCAATTGCTCCATTGTAAGAAGGTTCTTCCATAAAAACAACGTCTGAATAACTTATTAGCCCTTTACAAACTATATCTATACCTTGTTGAGCACCTGATATTATTTGAATATTTTCCTTAGTAGTTTTTATATTTCCATCACTTAGATACTCTACCATCTTGTCTCTTAATTCTTCAGAGCCAAGACCTTCATCATAATCAAATATTGAACTACCATCTTTAGATAATGCCATATTTACAGCATTTTTAAATGAATCGATAGGAAACATATCATTAGATGGATTTCCATTGTCAAAATGAATTAAATCTTCTCTTTGTACAATAATCTTATTTTTACTGTTATCTATACTATTTTTATAAGAATTTGAACTCGATACAAAAGTTCCACTTCCTACAATTTTATATACATATCCTTCATTTTCTAAAAGCTCATATACCTTAACTATAGTAGTATTATTTACTTGTAAAAAATTTGATAGTTTTCTTATTGGAGGCAGTTTTTCATGTTCAACTAACTCTTTATTTATTATCAGTTCTTTTATATGATTAAATATCTGTATATATTTAGTTAACTTTTTCTCACTTAAATCTATTCTGTATTTTTCCACATTTATCACCGCTCATTGTATTTATATTTTATTGATGCTTTCATACATACTTGATATTATTTAGTATGTATATATAATACCAAAATTTTTATAAAAAGGGGAAATATTTATGTTTTACGACTATCACATGCACTCAAGTTTCTCTACTGACGGAAAATCTACAATTGAAGAAATGATAAAAGTATATCCTTCAAATGTATAAAGACTTGGGAGGAGAAATCATAACTACAGGCTCAGATTCACATCATATAAGTCAAGTTGCGTATGAGTTTGACTACATATATTCATTACTAAAAAATATAGGATTTAAATATGTATCTAAATTTAATAAATTGAAACCAGAATTTATAAAATTATAAATTTTTACACCTCCTTGTGAATATATTTAAAAGATAAGGAGGTGATTTTTTTGAAAGTACCTTATTTAGTACTATCAACAGTTATTTTATTTATATCTAATTTTGTTGTAAGAATATTTGGTTTTTTATATAAAATATTCTTATCAAGAGCATTAGGCGAAACAGGTCTAGGTATTTATCATATGATTTTTAACTTTTTGATGATTTGCTTAGCCGTTACAACAACAGGTATACCTACTGCACTTAGTTGTTTAGTTGCAAAGAGAAAAGCTTTAAACGATAAGCACAATACTAATGCTTTATTTATATCAACTTTATATATATCATTCTTCGTAGCACTAGCTATATCTATAGTTGCATCTTTCAATAGTTCTTTTTTATCACTTAAGTTTTTAAAAGATGCTAAATTAAACCTATTTATACTAGCAGTTTGTCCTGCTATAGTTATAATAACTCTTTCAAATGTACTAAGAGGATATTACTATGGTGTAAAGAATGTAAAAATCCCTGCTATTGGACAAATTATTGAACAAATCGGTAAAATATTATTTGTTTTTTTACTTGTTATGTATATAAATAATAAATCCATGAATTGTTATATTGCCCTGTTAGGTATATCGATTGGTGAATTGAGCAATATCATATTTATGCTTATCTGCTTATGGCGAGATTCATCATTTGACAATAGGTATATTATAAGCATAAAAGATTTTTATAATTCTTCTATGGAAACATTAAAAATGTCCATTCCCATAACTTGTAATAGAATGTCAAACATACTTTTGCAATCTATAAGTTCTATGATGATACCATCAAGATTAGCATTGTCAGGAATGACTTATCAGCAATCCTTAAGTATGTATGGTGTTGTCAGTGGAATGGTAATGCCTTTTATATTTTTACCTTTTACTGTTGGTTCAGCGCTTATTGTAAACTTAATACCTACTATTTCACAGGAAATAGCTCTAAGAAAACGTAAAAGCGTTATAAAAAAAATCAAATACTCTATACTTCTAACTTCATTTGTAGGTATACTATCATCAATATTTTTTTATTTCTTTGGAAAAGATTTGTGTATACTAGTATTTAAAAATACACTTGCTGGAGAATATCTAAAAGCTATGTTTTTAGTTCCACTATTTATGTCACTAAATCAAACTCTATCTGGCATTTTACATTCAATAAGAAAAGAATTAGCTTCAAGTATAAATACTATTGTTGGTATGCTAATTCAACTAGTAGCTTTATATGTATTTCTTCCTGTCCCAGGGCTTAATATTTATGCATATATATACACAATGACAATAGTATCAATATTTACTTCTCTATTACATACTATAGTACTTTTTAAATCACTAAAATCTATACGTTAGGTATAAAAACGTGAAGGCTAACAATGTAAATTATCTACTTTGGTAGCCTTCCTTAGATGATTTTTATTTATAATTTAAACTGTTTATATATCTACCTATCTATCTGTGGCAACTTGGCTTACCACTTCCATGATTAGGTCCACATTGCGAAAAATCACATACTTTAGCGAAAGTATCAACAAGTCTTGGTTGGATTGGATTTGGTGATGCTAAAACTACTATTTGCTCACTTATTAATGTGCTAACTGTTTCTTGTAAGCAAAGTACTAAATCTATACCATTTGGTATTATTAATTCATGGAAAGGTTCACAACATTCATTACATTCTAATTTTAATATAGATTTTCCTATACAATCTACAGTTAAGTTAGTTTGGTATTCTTGTCTTAAAGTAACAGCTCTTCCGTCAGCTGGCAAGCATATTGGTGCTGAAAGTGTGTTAAAAGTAAATTCTACATAATCAACTCTCTTCTTAGATCCACCTCCTGCTCTGACTGCTGGGAAAGCTAATGCAACGAATTCTGTACATCCACATCTACCTCTTAGTTCTAATACTAAATTACGAACTGCTACAGTTAATCCTCTTTGTTTATAAGCTACTGATTTGCCTTTTCCTTGTCTACAGCATTCAGCGTTTCTTTCTCCACATACTGCATATTCAAAAGTTGTTTCACAGTTTCTTCCTACTATATCTCCCAATGGGTCTAAATCGAAATCTTCTAAAGTCGTCATTCCTGTATCTATAACG
The DNA here is from genome assembly GCA_021561035.1 of Clostridioides sp. ES-S-0054-01. Lineage (NCBI taxonomy): Bacteria > Bacillati > Bacillota > Clostridia > Peptostreptococcales > Peptostreptococcaceae > Clostridioides > Clostridioides sp. ES-S-0054-01. Next base: position 1,061,028 of record CP067346.1, on the reverse strand, counting down.
ATTCCATCATTACTTAAGCATATTTTGTCTATAGTTACACTTGCACGACCTGCACTTGGAACTGAACCAAATACTTCTACTACTTCTGTTTCAAAAGTTAATGGCTCTCCATTTGGACCAGTTGCATCTGTAAATGTTTGGAATTGCATAGTATCAAATATTCTATTAGCCTCTATTGCAAATGGCACTGCATTTGATACAGAGAAATTTCTTGGAGATATAGGATTACAGCATTCTGGTCCACATTTGTTTTCAAAACATTCATCTGAATCCATTTGACATGGTTCGCAATCACATTTACAACTGTCATGGCATTCACACTTGTCATCACATGGATTAGGTTTACATGGGTTGCATGGCTTGCAATCATCATGACAATCACACTTATTATCAGTATTACATCCATTATGATGGTGTGATTTTTTAAACCCTCTCATGTCCTCTGAATTTATTTCATCTGTATACACTTCTTCACTCATTGTAGACATTGGCTGATTTATCATTCTTCTTTTATTTTTTTTATAATCTTGCATTTTTCATTGCCCTCCCTGTAAGCGATTCTTATTAAGTCTTTGGCTTTTTGAAGCCTAATTAATACTATGCTCTTATAATCTTAATTGTTACTTGCTTTTTAAATTTATCAATAATTAGGTATATTTAGTAGAAAAATGCATTTTAATAAAAAAAGTACTACTATTTTAAATAGTAGCACTTTTTTTGTCCCGAAACACCGGTGGCTAAGTAAATTCACACCCTAGGCACTCCCAGGTGGGTGACTTGCTAGTAACCTTTAACGTCCAAAATCAACCAGGCATGTTATAATTTACCAGACACGGTCTCCCGTATTTCATTTGTAGGTTGAATTTAAAAAAGCCTTATCGTATGTTTCAGGATTTCATATTATTATTATATAATAAATTTTGAAATTTTTAAAGTGGTTTTATATAGTAATTGAGATAATCTTATTCTATCATTACTTTTTCTTCCTTTTTTCTTTATGTATTTAATTAATTATCGCTTTTTCTTAACTCTAGTTTTAGTATTTTTTTCATTATAATTATGTTTAGGTTCTTGCTCATTAATATTGTATAGTTCTTCATCATACACTATATCTTCTTCATTTTCGATATTTTCATAGTCTACGTCCTTATCCTCTACCAATTCATCTTCATTATCGTCTATTTCACCTTCATCTGTTAACTCTTCCTCATCATAATCCAATTCTTCGTCTTCATAATCTAATTCCTCATCTTCATAATTGTCTTCCTCATCATTATCATCATTACTATCATCACCTCTTAAGAGACTTCCTAGCAATTTAAGATTATTCATACTGCCAAGATTGTTTATATTTGCCAAAGAACTTAGACTAAATCCACCTTCTCCAAAGTCATCTGGTAAAAATAATTCTGCAAATAAATCTATCTTCTTTTTCATTCCTATAGCTTTTTCAACTGAATTTTTTCTTTTTTCTGGGAATATATCTATAATTTCCTTTATCATCATATTCTTTTTATCATCACTATCCATTTTTCTAAAAAAATCTGTTTCATCTTCTATGTCTACCACGTCTATATTATTTAATTTTTTTATTCCTCTAACCAAATCTAAAACACTCTCTATTTTTATTAGTATTTTTCTTTCATCTCTTGACATGTATTTTTTAGTTCTTGTTATTATTTCCATTCCCATTTCTAAATCTTCTTCACTTAAATCCATAAGCCTTAAACCTCTTTTTATGTCATTTGCATCAAACCTTAAATTGCCATGTATAGACTGTGATAGCTTATCATTTGCATTTTTTTTGTTTTTTCTAACTCTATTATTTCCTTTTGATTTATTTTTATCATCAAATATAGAGATATTACCATTACTCAATGCAATCACTCCAATCAAAAATAGTAAGTTATTCAAGACAATTCCCCCTTATATTATATAATTGCCCTATATTAAAGTATGTTTTTCATATTTTAATGTTCCATTTTTAAAGTTCAGTGCATATATATTATCTATAAGAATTTTTATTTATATTATATATCACTCACAATTCACAACTTCAATATTATTTCTATATATAAATAGTATGAATATAATTCAATATATATTTATAGAAAGGGGTTTTTTTATGAAAAAATTAGATACAGAGTCATTAGAAAAAATGGCTAAACAAAAAAATATTGATAAGGATAAGATAGAAAAGATGGCTGATAATTACAAAGGAAAGTCAGAAAGTGAACTTATGGAGGAACTTATAAAAATAGGCAAGAACTTAGATGGAAAAGATGAAGTAGTATCAAAATTCAAAGCATTTTTGGATGAAAATCAACGCAAAAAATTGGATACCATAATGGAAAAAATATCAGATGCAGAAACTCAAAGAGATACTAAGCCATCTAAAACGAAGAAGGTTAAACCTACTAAAGGTAAGTCAAATTCACCTGCACCAAAAAATACACCAAGTGGTCAACAAAAAAAATCTAAAGGCTTATTTAAGAAAACTAAAAAGTCTAATCCTCATGAATAGATAAAAAACGAACTATTTAGATAATTAGACAATTATTTTTTAGCTAAGCTATTCTTAAATTTTATATTATTGACATAAAAAATGGGAGTGTCTCAAAATGAACTTTTTAGTTCATGAGACACTCTTTTTTGTATGAAATCAAATATATTTTCATCATTTCATCAACGAAAAAAAGGCTTATCTCTATTTTGAGACAGCCTCATTGATTTTAATAGTTTTATTTTCTTCTTTCTATAACACTTTCTCTATCCACAATTCTATAAGGTAATTCTATTTTCTTATTTTCAATTAATTCCTTATTTATTAACTTTATAACCATTCTTATTGCTACTGCTCCCATATCGTATAAAGGTTGATATACTGTAGTAAGTTTAGGTCTATACATTCTAGCTATCTTAACATCATTAAATCCTGCAACCGATATATCCTCTGGAACTTTATATCCAGCATCACATATAGCATTTATAGCACCTATAGCAGCCTCATCACCTGTTACAAAAGCTGCATGAGGTATTATTCCATCATCTAACAATTCTTTCATGCTATTGTATCCACTTTCATAATCAGTTCCACCATACTTAATTAAACTCTTGTCTAATTCTATATTGTTATTTGAAAGTGCTTTCTCATAACCAGAAAGTCTTTCCATTTCTAAAACAGTATCATCTTTACTAGTCATTATAAAGGCTATCTTTTCATGACCTTTCTTTATAAGATGCTCTGTCATATCAAAAGTAGCTTCTTTATTACTAGTACTTACTGTATATATATCATAATTTCTAGCAGTTTTACTTATATAGGTTGCTGGTATTCCACAATTTTGTATATAGTTGATGTGGTCTTGTTCAACTATCCACGAAATCATAACTATACCTTCCACTTGTTTTGCTCTCAATAGATTTATACTCTTAAGTTCTTGTTCTTTATCAGAGTATGTATTTGCTAAAAGAATATCATAATCATACATTTTAGCAACTTCTTCTATTCCATTTAACACCTCATTAACAAAAGAATCTGAAACTTCTGGAACTATTACCCCTATTAATTGACTCTTCTTAGTTACTAAGCTTCTAGCAAGCGGATTTGGTATATATCCAGTCTCTTTTATAACCTCTAAAACTTTTTGTTTGACTTCATCAGTTACAGGTTTTGAATCATTTATAACTCTAGATACAGTAGATATTGACACGCCTGCTTGTTTAGCAACATCTTTTATCGTTATATTACCTTTCATCTTCATCCTCCTTATTTTACTAAATTTATCTAAAACTGAACCAAATTCTTGAAGGTTCCTATTTTAACTACATTTATATGAGTTTTTATTTTACCATAAAAACAGTTACACTTAAATACATTATATTTTATATTATACCCTATATTCAACAAATTTAATAATATTCATTTTTAATTTAAATTATATTAAAAAATAAAATAAAAAAATGCTGGTATAAAATACCAGCATTTTTCCATTCTAATGATTTCAGTATTAGCAGCCGCAGCCTCCGTCACCATCAAAGAATCCACCACATGAACAAGTTATTAGTAATAATATTAAGAAAGGTATCCATGACATTATATCAATGTCTCTCCAGCAATCTTCAAAAGCCAAGAATAGGAAGAATAGTACTATTATCCACCATCCTCCTCCACCAAAACATCCTTTTTCTCCAAAAAATCTATCTAACATAACAAAGCCCTCCTTTTTTTAATAACTGCACTCTTATTCTAAGCATCCACCACAGCAGCAAAGTATTAATAAAACTATTAGGAATGGTATCCATGCCATTATGTCAAATTCTGCCCAGCTATCTCCAAAAGCTAAGAATAGGAAGAATAGTACTATTATCCACCATCCTCCTCCACCAAAACATCCTTCTTCTCCAAAAAATCTATCTAACATTCTACGTTACCTCCTGTTGATATTTTGTTGAGCTTTTCGCTCCTAACATATACTATGCATTTGGTTTCCATTTTGCTAATGTATTTTTATTATTTTTTTAATTTTTTAATCTAAACTAAAAAAGGCAAAACCATAACTTGTATAAGTTACTGGCTTTGCCTATTTAATAATCAATATTTTTTAGCAACAACAACCATCATCGAAGTTAAATAACAACAATACTATTAGTATAACCCATATCCATATATTGTCATCGCATAATAAGTCTTCTAAAATGTCTGTACATAATAATAAGAATACTATAACTATTATTATCAACATTTTATTACCAAAAAATCCTTCGCATCCTCCAAAGAAACGTTCCATATTGTCTTCTAATTTTGTCATAACTAATCCTCCTTGAATCATTAAGAGACTAAGTTTTGTCTCTTTAATTAAATATATGTAGTAATAGACAGATAAGTTACTTCTAAAAAGTTTTTATTGATTAGTTTATTTATTTCTTTTTCACCAAGTTTATTGTATCTATCAACTTCATCTAGATAATCTTTTTTCTCTTCTGATATAGTATAGATTAAACTTTCTATTGATTTTACTTTGTATTCTTTATATCTTTCTATCAAGAAGGATGTTTTTGAGTTTTCTATCCCTTTCTTTACATGCATTAGTCTTGATATGTAATCTTCTTTTTCATTAGATACATAACTCTCCTTTTCAGCTACATCTTCAAGGATTAAATTAGTCTCCATTACATAGTCCTCTATACGTTGCATATCTAAAGTTATTGAATTATAATAAAAATTTACTGCTATAAGTAAAAACATTCCTACTGAAGTTAGTAATAGTCCTACATATTTCATAGCATTTCCTCCTAAGTTATATTTGTTATCAATAAAGTTTATTCATCAAATAATACTTTATTACTACCTTTATAAAATTTTATTATTTTTTATAGATTCCTTATTGAAAAATTCTCAATATTATATTAAACTAACATTAAAATTAATTAAAACTGCTTTAGGAGGCTTAAAATGTTTGAAAAAATAAAAGAAATAATAGCAGAACAATTAGGGGTAGACAATTTAGATGAGATAACTATGGAGGCATCTTTAATGGATGATTTAGAAGCTGATTCATTAGATGCTGTTGAAATTATAATGGCCCTTGAAGATGAATTTGGAATAGAAATACCAGACGAGGAAGCTGAGAATTTTAAATGTATTGGTGATATATGTAAATATATCGAAGAAAGCAAATAATATTGTTTTGTCTACAAATATAAATAGTCTGTGTAAACTTCCACATAATAATTTACATCGAAGTTCACGCAGACTACATTACATTTATTTACAATATATAGAAAATATATATTCTTATCTTTAATTTATATAGCAAGTATATAAATTGCCTAAATCAAAATTACTTTTCTTCATAAAATGTCACATTCTTTATTACTATATCTACAGTCCCATCTTGATTTTGTTTTACAGTATACTTCATTGGGTCTTCAAAATCAGTTAGGTTTCCTTTTATGTCAAAACCATTATCTGTTTTTATACTTCTTTTTTTAAGTTTTTTCTCAACCCATTTTTTATCTATACTAAAACTTTCATCAAGACCTTTTTCTTCCATATGCTCTTTAAAGCTATCTTTTAACTCATCATCTTTAATTGAATTATCAACAAAGTCATTTATATCAACTTCATGTTTTTCCTTTAGTGTGTAATTTAATATACTTCTTACATCTTCAGCTTGCTTTATATCATTACTAAGAGCATTGGTTATCCAGTTTTCAGCTGTATTTTTAAATACTTTTGTTTTATACTTATCATCATCTATTTTTTTAGCATTTAAAAATTCTGTCACAAACTTTGATTCTGACCCTTCTTTTTCAGCATCCTTATCTAAAAGTCTTAGGTGAAACTCATCATTTATACCACTTAGACTAATCAAAGCTCCTTGCTTTTGTCTTAGAGTCTCTGGAATACCAATCTCATTTGAAACCATTTGAATATTAAATTTATCATCTACAAATTCAATTGAATGAGTGTACAACTTTTTATAATCTAATTTCAGTATAGCTACACTCTTTTCATCTTTAATAGTATATAAACAAATTGCTAAATCACAAGATTCTAATGCAGCATTGATTTTCATAACATCAAATAAATAGGATGCAATTTCTTTAGAGTTTTTCAAAAAAGAACTTTCATCATATATTATTTGTTCACAGCAGTTTTTAATTAAATTATTATTATAATCTTTAAAAATAGCCTTTCTTAAGTCCTCATCCTTCGAAATTCTTTTTATAGACTTCTGGAAAAAGCCATCTACTTCTTGATTGACTTTACCTTCAAAGTCGTTTAGTATTGGAACATCACTATTTTTATCCAAAACATGTATTATAAACTTATGTATTATCATATATATCACCCCATTATCTTAATTTCGATATTAGTTCTTTCATATCCTCTGGTATATCTGCTTTAAATTTCAATTTTTCTTTTGTTCTTGGTTGTTCAAACTCCAGCTTGTATGCATGGAGTGCTTGCCTATTTATAAGCTCTTCATCTACACAGCCATATAACTCATCACCTATTATTCCATGACCTATATGAGCCATATGAACCCTTATTTGATGTGTTCTACCAGTTTCTAAACTTACTTCTAGTACCGTTGCATTTTTTAATCTTTCTACTACTTTATAATGAGTAACAGATGCCTGTCCTCTTTCATCTATTATCCTCTTTATTGAATCTTCTGTAGGTCTATAAATTGGCTCATCTATAGTTCCTTCATCTTCTTCTATAATTCCTTCAACTACTGTTATATATGTTTTTTCAACTTTGTTTTCACTCATTGCCGTAGACATAGTATGATGTGCATAAGCATTTTTTGCTACTATAACAAGCCCTGAAGTATTCATATCTAACCTATTTACAAATCGTATTTTCACATTTTCTTTTTTGTTATCTATATAGTAACTAATACCATTTGCTATTGTTTTATCATAGTGACTTTTTGTCGGGTGAACTACCATAAATGGAGGTTTATTCACCATAATTATGTCAAAATCATCATATATTATTTGTAAATTTAAATCTTGAGACTCAAAATTGGCTTTTTCCTCTTCTATTTTTACCTCTATTAAATCACCACAATATACTTTTGAGCTTGGCTTTTTATACACTCCATTTACTAAGACACTCTTTTCTCTCTTCATTTTTGATAATGACCTAACTGAGAAATTTAGTTTGTCCAATAAAACTTCTTTTAAAGTCATTTCTTCTTCATTTGTATACGATATAAGATTATATCTTTGATTTTCTTTTTTAAACAAACTTTTACCTACTTTCTTTTATCTTCCTACTTTCTTTTATATCTTCAAAATCATGATATTATATATTTTACACTATTTTTGTTTAATAGATAATAGTTATTTTTAACTATAAAAACCTGTAAGAATAACAAACAGTTATCCTTACAGGTTAAATTCATGATTAAATATTTAACTTAAAAAAATTATAATTTAAAACTATCTTTTAACTATTAAAGTAGTTCCCATTCCACCACCTATACAAAGTGTAGCTAAACCAGTTTTAGCATCTCTTCTCTTCATCTCATATAAAAGTGTAGTAAGTATTCTTGCTCCTGAGCATCCTATTGGATGTCCTATAGCTATTGCTCCACCATTAACATTAACTTTAGCCATATCTATATTTAAATCTTTTATCACTGCTATAGACTGAGCAGCAAATGCTTCATTAGCTTCAACTAAATCTATATCCTCAATAGTCATATTAGCAGCTTCTAGAGCTTTCTTAGTTGCTGGAACTGGTCCATATCCCATTATTTTAGGGTCAACACCAGCTGTTCCATAAGAAACTATAGTTGCAAGAGGCTCTATTCCTAGCTCTTCAGCTTTTTCCTTAGCCATTACTACTAACATAGCAGCACCATCATTGATTCCTGATGCGTTACCAGCAGTAACTGTTCCATCTTTCTTGAATGCTGGTCTTAATTTAGCAAGTTTCTCCATTGTAGTACCAGCTTTAATATATTCATCTTTATCTACTACAGTGTCACCTTTTCTTCCTTTTATAACAACAGGAACTATTTCTTCATCAAATTTTCCTTCAGCTTGAGCTTTTTCAGCTTTATTTTGACTTGCAAGAGCTAATTCATCTTGTTCTTCTCTAGTTATGTTCCATTGCTCTGCTATATTTTCAGCAGTAACACCCATATGATAGTTATTAAATATGTCTGATAATCCATCTTTTATCATTGAATCAACAAAAGCAACATCACCCATTCTCGCACCATATCTAGCACTTGGTACTAAATAAGGAGACATACTCATATTTTCAGCTCCACCAACTAGCATTATATCAGCATCCCCTAATGCTATAAGTTGAGATGCCATTGAAACAGATCTTAATCCAGAACCACAAAGTATATTTATAGTCATAGCTGGTTTTTCTACTGGTATCCCTGCACCTAACGCTATTTGTCTTGCTATATTTTGTCCAAGACCTGCTGTAAGTACTCCACCTACAAGTGATTCATCTATAATATCAGGAGTTATATTAGCTCTTTTTATAGCTTCTTTAGCAGCTGTTACACCTAATTCTACTGCTGAAACTGATTTAAATGCTCCCCCGAAACTTCCTACTGCTGTTCTAGCTGCACTGGCAATTACTACTTCTCTCATATTTATTACCTCCATTAAATTAGATTTTTATCAGATTTTTGAGATTGTTTTTTTTTAAACAATATTAGTTAAATTTTACATATCAAATTCTTATTTATTATAGTCATAGAATCCTATTTTAGTTTTTCTTCCTAATTGGTTAGCTCTAACCATTTTAGCTAAAAGTGGGTGAGGTCTATATTTAGTATCTCCAAATTCAGTATATAGAACGTTCATTATAGCTAAAACAACATCTAATCCTATTAAATCACCTAATGCTAATGGTCCCATTGGATGGTTTGCACCTAATTTCATGGCTTCATCTATTTCTTCCTTACTTGCAACACCATCTGCGTATATACCAACAGCTTCATTTATCATAGGTACAAGTATTCTGTTTACTACAAATCCAGGAGATTCAGATACATCTACTGGTACTTTATTGATACTCTTAGATAATTCAAATACTGTATCAAAAGTAACTTTTGACGTTAACTGACCACTTATAACCTCAACTAATTTCATCATAGGAACTGGATTGAAGAAATGCATTCCTATAACTTTATCTGCTCTCTTAGTAGAAGAAGCTATTTCTGTTATAGATAATGATGAAGTATTTGTTGCTAAAATAGTATCTTCTTTACATATTTCATCTAATAACTTGAAAACATCTTTCTTTATGTTCATATCTTCTACAGATGCTTCTATGATTAAATCCATATCTTTTAAATCTTCATAATTAGTAGTTGAGCTAACATGACTTAATATTTCTGTTTTTGTAGCTTCGTCTATTTTTCCTTTAGTAACTAACTTAGTTAAATTTTTATCTAACAAACCTAAACATTTATCTATAGCACCTTGAGTTCTACTCTTTAAACATACATCATGACCACAACTTGCAAAAGTTTGTACAATACCACTTCCCATAGTTCCACTACCTATTACAGCTAATTTCATAGTTATAACCTCCTGTTATTTTAGTATTTATATTCTGTTAACTAGATTAGAATATCTTAATCTAGTTAACAGCAAATATATTTTTAATTAGATTGTTTACCCTTTTATAAAGTTAGCTTCTCTTTTTTCAACGAAAGCTGACATTCCTTCTTTTTGGTCTTTAGTTGAAAAACAAAGACCGAATAAATTAGATTCTATATCTATTCCAGTATTTATATCAGTTTGAGCACCAAGTTGTATTGCTTCTTTAGAGTATCTAACTGCAAGCTGAGCATTTTTAGCTATTATCTTAGCTAGTTTCTCAACTTCTTCTATCAAAACTTCTGGCTCAACAACTCTATTTACTAAACCTATTCTTTCAGCTTCATCAGCTTTTATAACTTTACCTGTAAAGATTAATTCTTTTGCCTTTGCCATTCCAACCAATCTTGTAAGTCTTTGAGTTCCCCCATATCCTGGAGTTATTCCAAGAGTTACTTCTGGTTGACCAAATTTAGCTTTAGCAGATGCAATTCTTATATCACACGCCATTGCAAGTTCGCATCCTCCACCTAAAGCAAACCCATTTACAGCAGCTATTACTACTTTTTTACTACTTTCTATTTCTCCAAAAGCTTTAGCTCCTAAGCTACTAAAATCTTTAGCAGCCACAGCATCTAAATCCTTCATGTATGCAATATCTGCTCCAGCTACAAACGCTTTTCCTTCCCCTGTCAATATTACAACATCAATAGCTTCATCATTGTTAATATCTACAAATACTTCATAAAGTTCTTCTAAAGTCTTTGAATTTATTGCATTAAGGGCTTTAGGTCTATTCATTTTCACTGTACATATATTTCCATCTACTTCAACAGCTACATTCTCATAAACTTTAACATCACTTGTACTCATAATACCCTCCCCAAGAAATTAGTTAGCTAAAACTTCACCTTTTTCTTTTGCAACACTTAACTGACTGATAAGTTCTGGAAGTACCTTATGAACGTCTCCAACTATACCAACATCAGCATATTTAAATATTGGGGCTTCTGGATTTTTATTTATAGCAACTATAAACTCAGCATCTTCCATACCAGCTATATGTTGTATTGCTCCAGATATACCACATGCTATATAAAGGTCTGGTCTTACAGTTTTACCAGTTTGACCAACTTGTCTTGCTTTATCTAACCATCCTGCATCTATAGTGGCACGAGATCCAGAAACTTCTCCACCTATAATTTCAGCTAATTCATAAAGTATGTCTAAGTTTTCTTTTCCACCCATTCCACGTCCAGCAGAAACTAATATCTTAGCATCTTCTATTTTAACTTGTTTTTTAGCCTCTTTTATTACTTTTACAACTTGAACTAGTTTGTCATCCTCATTAAATTCTACCTTGAAACGATTGATTACAGCTTCTTTAGTTTCATCAGGCTCATTTTTCTTCATAACTCCTGGTCTAACTGTAGACATTTGAGGTCTGAAGTCTTTACAAACTATTGTTGCCATTATATTTCCACCAAAGGCAGGTCTTGTCATTAATAATAACTTTGTATCTTCAGCTACTGCAAGACCTGTACAGTCAGCAGTAAGACCTGTATGTATTCTTGCAGAAACTCTAGGTGCTAAATCTCTACCTATTGAAGTTGCACCAAATAATACAACTATTGGGTCAGCTGCTTTTATTGCTTCATAAGCTGCTTTTGTATATGGTTCAGTTGTATACACTGCTAAAGCTTCATCATCTACTACTATTACTTCATCTGCACCATAATGCGCTAATGTATCTATTAAACCTTCTACCTTACTACCTAAAAGTAATGCAGAAACTTTTGTATCATAATCTTTTGCTATTTCTGTAGCCTTTCCTAGTAATTCTAAAGAAACTGTTTGAATTACATTTTCTCTTTGTTCTATTACTACTAAAACGTTACCCATTCTTTATCCCCCCTTAAATTATATGATGTACTTCTCTTTTAATTTATCTATGATAATTCCAGCTGATGTTTTCGCATCTTCGTTATATATTGTACCAGCTGGTTTAACTGATTTTGTAAATGATTTAAATACACTAGTTGGAGAACCTTTAAGACCTAAATTAGAAGGGTCAACTTCTATATCTTTTACAGTCCATGTTTCTACTACATCATTTTCGAAAGCATCATATATTCTTCCAACTTTCATGTATCTTGGTGTGTTCATATCTTTAAGAGTTGTTATAAGGCATGGCATTTTAACTTTTAAGTCATGACAACAATCTTCAAATTGTCTTTTTACTAATACATATTCACCTTCAGTTTTTATTTCTTCAGCATATGTTATTGATGGAAGATTTAAATGTTCAGCTATTTGAGGTCCAACTTGTGCAGTATCACCATCAATAGCCTGTCTTCCAGCTATTATAATATCAAAATCTATATTTTTTAATGCTCCTGCTAATGCTGATGAAGTTGCCCAAGTATCAGCACCTGCAAATGCTCTATCTGTTAATAATATTGCTCTATCTGCACCCATTGCTAAAGCTTCTTTTAAAGCCATATCTGCTTGAGGAGGTCCCATTGTTATTACTGTTATATGAGCGCCCATTTCTTCTTTTAATTTTATAGCTTCTTCTAAACCTGCTTTATCATCAGGGTTTATTATACTTGGTACTCCATCCCTAATTAAAGTACCTGTATTAGGATCTAGTTTAACTTCTGTTGTATCTGGAACTTGTTTTATACAAACGACTATATTCATAAATCCTTCCTCCATATCTATTTTAATATCGACCTATTACGTATATTTTAGTATTTATCTATTTTAATAATTTTCCTGAAATAACCATTCTTTGAACTTCACTAGTTCCTTCATATATTTCAGTTATTTTAGCATCTCTCATCATTCTTTCTACTGGATAATCACGAGTATATCCATATCCACCATGAAGTTGTACAGCTTTTGTAGTAACTTCCATAGCTGTCTCAGCTGCAAATAGTTTTGCCATTGCTGCTTCCACTCCATAAGGTTTTCCTAAGTCTTTATTTATAGCTGCTTGATATACAAGATGTCTAGCCGCTTGTACTTTAACTTCCATGTCAGCTAATTGGAATTGTGTATTTTGGAATTTTGATAGTGGTCTACCAAACTGCACTCTCTCTTTTACATATTTAACTGTTTCATCAATAGCACCTTGTGCTAAACCTAAAGCTTGTGCAGCTATACCAATTCTACCACCATCAAGAGTAGACATTGCTATCTTAAATCCTTGACCTTCTTTTCCAAGTAAATTTTCTTTAGGTATTCTACAATCTTCAAATATTAACTCACTAGTAGCTGAACCTCTTATACCCATTTTCTTTTCTTTAACACCAAAGCTAAATCCAGGAGTTCCTTTTTCAACTATAAATGCTGATATTCCTTTGTTACCCTTAGATTTATCAGTCATTGCCATTACTACATATATGTCACCAGCTATTGCGTTTGTTATAAATATTTTTGAGCCATTAAGTATGTATTCATCTCCATCTAAAACAGCAGTTGTTTGTTGCCCAGACGCATCTGTACCAGCATTAGGCTCAGTAAGACCAAATGCGCCTAATTTTTCTCCACTTGCTAATGGTCTTAAGAATTTTTGTTTTTGTTCTTCATTACCATATTGATATATAGGCCATGAACCAAGAGATGTATGAGCTGATAGGATAACACCTGTAGTACCACAAACTCTAGACAATTCTTCAACCGCCATTATGTACCCTACTGTGTCTCCACCTTCTCCACCATATTCTTTTGGATACGGTATACCCATCATTCCTGCTTTTGCCATCTTTTCCACTGTTTCATAAGGAAATCTTTCTTCTTCATCAAGTTCTGTTGCTAAAGGTTTAACTTCATTTTCAGCGAAGCTTACATATAACTCTTTAAGCATCTGATATTTTTTAGAATTTAAATCCATAATAGCCTCCTCAGTATTTTATAAATATTTTATTTTCATTTATTAATTAAAATCTCGGCAACATCTATAATAAGGTATTTGAATATACGTCGAGAAATTTATAACCCTAATCAAAGTCCGCTCTATAATTTATATGTGATTATACTCACCAATTATGACATTAATTTAATTACAAATTGTTAATTTAAAATCAACTATAATTAAAAAAAATCTCGCTTTTTGGAATTTTATGAAATTTAAAGTTAGAATAAGATTTCTTTCACAATGGTTATAGAAAAAATAATTTGTTTACGATATTTATATTAGGATTTGTTAGATAGTAAACATTGTGTATATAGCTGTTTTTTAGCTATATACAGAAATTTTTTATTGTATAAAAATTATTTTAATAGAGCTAAACAATCATATTTTTATCTGATTATTTTTTATTTTTAAATATCTTACATTTATAATAGTATCACTCAAAGGATAATTTTTCAATAACTTCTAATTATTTTTTTAACAATATTTATTACATTTTTTCCATTTTTTTGTCATTTTTTTATTGTTTTGAAAAAAAATCAGAATTTTTTAACTTCATTTTGGATTATTAGTTTAAATTAAATTTTCCTCTTAGATTTATAAATATTTGCACAAAAAAACTATCTCTGTATAGATTATATATAGAGATAGTTTTTTACTAATTTCTACTATAGTTTACTATATTTTTTACCAATTTTTACAAACATCTACCCATTTTTCACATTTAGAAAACTTCTCCATTTCTTCACATGTAAGCTCTATTGCAGAATTACTACTTCCACATGCAGGAAATACTGTATCAAATCTCTTCATTGAATCATCTAAATACACTTTTAGAGAATTTTTTAATCCAAATGGACAAACACCACCAATGGCATGTCCAGTAAACTCCAAAACCTCTTCTGGTGTCAGCATTTTAGCCTTACAACTAAATTCAGCCTTATATTTCTTATTATCAATCTTAGCATCACCAGCCGTTACAATTAAGATTGCATCATCTCCTATTTTAAATGAAAGTGTCTTAGCTATTCTTGCTGGAATGACCCCTGCTGCCTCAGCTGCAAGTTCTACAGTAGCACTAGATTGTTCAAATTCTAATATGCTATCTTCTTTTCCAAATTGTTTAAAATACTCTTTTACATTACTTATTGACATTAAATACACCTCCTAACCTGAATGTTTACAAATTTCATATTATTTAATTATATCTATGATTGATTTGTTTTTCAATTTTTTCAAATCAATTCATAATATCAGCACTCCATACATCATTATTTTTTCCAACTACCAAATACAAGCATTTTACCATTGGAATATAGACAATATATTCTCCTTTATATTCAACACTCATACCAGACTCATTAAAGTATCTATAATCAAAATTTAATCCCTTTGGAATTACAAAATCAACATAACCTTGATTGTTTGGTTTTATCCCATATTTTAGAGTTTTTTCAGTTATAGAATTTTTTTCATTAAATAAATCTATATTTACATATGAAGAACATTCGTTTATTCCTTTTTTATTTTCTACACAATTTTCAAACTTCATTTTAGCACTGTTTAACTTATAACTATATTTACTATTATTGCTTATTTTAAACCTTACAATAGTACCAATATCCCCACTTCTTCTGCTATCAAAATCAAAAACAATTTCCTCTAAATGATTTATTTCATAATCTTTGACACTTACCATATCTCTATATACTAATTTATTTATAGCTATGAATAGTGTAAAAATTCCCAAAATAAAAAATGAAACTTTTATAAACTTATTCATTTCTAGTCTCCTTATATTTTGTGCTATAATATTAATTAAAATTTTAATAATTAAACTTATTCTTTTTTGAAATCCTAATAGAAAAATACATAGATATTATAAAAATTATTATTGTTAAAAATGTCATACTGTATAAATTTATATATTTAGTATTAGCCATATCAGTTACATAATTTGAAAGATATACTCCTCCAATTTTACTATAATTAAAATGCTTTACTTGATATACAGCCATGCTAATCGTCTTTAAAAGACTTCCATATACAAAATAAATTAAAATACTTACTATGAGACCACAAACTTTTATTTTTCCATATCCAAATTTAAAAATTAAAGGAAGTAAGATTGCCAAAATTGCTAAAAATATATTTACAGAAAAAAACACATCATTTAAAACCATATTCCTAAAGAATACTAGTGATGTCAATTTACTCACTAAAGACACAAATGTTGTTACAGAAATTATTAACCCTGCACCTAATAAATATTTTGAATAAACTATGTCTTCTATACTAACTGGCATACTCCTTATAAAAATCCTTGAATCATTTTCATAATCACACTCAAATGTATTTATAAACATTAAATAACTCACAACAACGCTTACTGTATAATATGAAATTGAATTAAGGAAAAAATAAAACACAAAAAACAGCAATATGTACTTTAAATTACGGATACCATCTGAACTAATCCCTATTATTAAATCTTTCCTTATTAAATTGAACATTATTTCACCTCATTTACATAATAATACATTAGTTCTTCTATAGTAGGATTTTTGACCTTATGCTTATCAATTTCTATCAACAGGCTTTTTACTTTCAAGCTACTTCCAACTTTAACAAGTGCCTCATTATAATATTTATACTCTTTCACACCAACTATGTTTTCTTTAATTGCTTCTAATTCTGCTTTATTTGCTCTAATTAGTTTATATTCTTGTTCTATTAATTCTTTCTTAACAGTAAAAATCTGATTTCCTCTATTTATAAAAACAAGATAATCAGCAATTTTAATTAGATTATCAGTATTATGAGTAGAAATTATTACACTGCTCTTTCCATTTTTCACAAAGTCTTGTAAATACTGCATTATTTCAGTTCTTACAATGGGGTCTATCCCAGCAGTTGGTTCATCCAAAATCAATAACTTAGCATCATGACTAAGTGCACTTGACAACATAAGTTTCTCAGATTGACCTTTAGATAAATTTTTAATATGCATATTTTCCTCTATATCAAACTTATTAAGGTATTCATCAAATATTTTTCTATCAAAATTCTTATAAAATAAAGACACTATTTTTCTAAATTCCTTAACCTTTAAATGTGGATAAAATTGTAAAGAATCATATACAAAACCAATATTGTTTTTAAAACTTATTGGAGAATTTTCAATAGTTTCATTACAAAGTTCAATTTCGCCTTCATCTGCATCAATAATCCCCATTATAATTTTTATTAAAGTCGTCTTTCCAGAACCATTTGGTCCTATAATCCCAGCAATATCCCCTTCCTTTAACTCTAGGTTTATATTACTTAACTTGAATTTTCCTAATTTCTTTGTGATATTCCTTACCTTAAACACATCTTCACCTCTTATGCATTTTTTTATACCCACCTATACATATTTTAACACATTCGCTACAAGCCAGGTCATTTATAAATTTATAAATTAAGAATTATAAAACTATGTTATAATACAAAGTATGAAGAGGTGAATATATGAAAAGAATTATAACTATAAATACAAACCAATTAAATAAGTCCCTTGAGACTAAAGAACTCTTAACTAAAAAACTTATCAATGCTGGCTTTGAAGTGTATTCAGATATTTATCCAGACACAGAACTCATTATATCAATTGGTGGTGATGGCTCTTTTTTAAGAACAGTTAGAGATTTCGATTTTCCTGAGATTCCTATAATGGGAATAAATACAGGTCATCTTGGGTTTTTTCCTGATATTTTACCAAATAAGATTGATAGATTTATTGAAGCTTATATAAAGAAAGACTATATTATTCAAGAAATGTCACTTCTTAATGCTGAAGTATATACAACTACTAGTGGCTCCAACATGCTTGCTGTAAATGAGGTTGTTATAAGAGGAGACAAGTCTAGGACTATACATCTAAATTTAAGCCTTGATGATAAACATATACAAAATTTTAGTGGAGATGGTATGATTATTTCTACTTCTACAGGTTCAACCGCCTACAACTATTCTGCTGGAGGTAGTATTGTTGATATAAATCTTGAACTTATGCAGATTACACCTTTACATCCAATAAATACCAACGCATATAGGTGCTTTACATCAAGCATAATATGTTCAAATGAATCTGTTATAAAAATTGCACCAGAATATAGATTTGAAGATTCTGTATTGATTGTCGTTGATGGAGTTGAGCACAGATTTAGACAAATTGAAAATATAAAAGTTAGCATATCTGATGCAAAAATAAAATTACTTAGGATGTCAAACTACGAATTTTGGCATAGAGTATCTGAAAAATTTTTATAGACTGTACTTAGGAGGATTTTTAATATGAAAATAGGAATAATGAGTGATACTCATGGTAGTTTACTTTACTTTGAAAAAGCGTTAAATGTATTATCTGATTGTGATGTTCTATTACATGGTGGTGATGTATTATATCATGGCCCTAGAAATGATATTCCAGAAGGATATAATCCTAAAAAATTTATTGAGACATTAAATAAATTAGAAAACATTGTGATTGTAAAAGGTAACTGCGATGCAGATGTTGACCAGATGGTTATAGAGCATCCTATTCAAAGCCCTTATGTAATGAGCCAATTTGGTGAAATTAGAATTATATTGAATCATGGTTATACAGAATCAGAAGAAGAAATTATTGACAAAGCAAAGAAAATGGGTGCTGACATATTAGTTTTAGGACATACTCATGTAAAAAAGCTATACATGGATGATAGTTTAATAGTAATAAATCCAGGAAGTACTTCTATCCCAAAAGATGGAACCCATTCTGTCGCAATTATAGATATCATAAAAACTGATGATGAAGATGAGCTTGAACTTGATATCAACTTAATTGACATCAATACTGGAAATATAATAAATATTAATGAATAATACATTTTCAACAACAATAAAGTAAACTTAATCTGTTAAATTCATAATAAAAAACAAGTAAACTATGTTATTTCTACTTCAATTAGAAATTTAAAGATAATACCTTAAACTTCTAATTAAATATAACTTGGTTTACTTGTTTTTATTATATACTATATTGAAATATAACTTAGTTTACTTATTTTTATTGTATACTATATTGAAATATAACTTAGTTTACTTGTTTTTATTGTATATTAATATTGATTTACAATGTTACTGTAATGCTAATGCTTCTGTATATGGTTTACTGTTCTTACCTCCACCAACTTGTACAAATTTATCAGCCTTTACTTTTTTTATAAAACTTTTCTGTGCATTACTTAAACTTCCACTTGCAAGGACTACAGGAGACTTTGTTTTTGATGCTAATACTCCAGTAGCAAGCCCATCAACTAAATCAGCTTCTCTACCACTTCCATCTTTTGCAAAATACATATTATTAACCTTACTTGACTTCCCATAAAACTTTTCTAAAACTTTAGCGTTAGTATCTTTTCTATCTGTTCCTGCTAGTCTTTCTGAATTTATTAATTGTCCTTCAAGTTTTTTACTTATACTATATTCTCCACCTACTATGTATGTCTCAGTTGAGTTTTGTGTAATAAAATTCTTTGCCTCACTTCTTATACTATCTTTGCCTGTATATATTATAGCTGTATTATCACTTGCTGCTGGGCTTGATATTGAAGTTGCATCTGCTAGACCATTATATCCATTAACCACTGCTACTTTTGAGACACCTAAATCACCAGTGTCATCTAACTGCTTAGTAAGAAGTAAAGATGTCTCTTCTCTATCTGCTCCACCAATTCTACTAACTAATACTCCTATATCTTCAAGAGATTCTTTTACACTTGATGAAATAGCTCCTTCGCTTCCAATTAAAATAACTTCCGCTGGATTAAGCCTTTTTATTTCATCTATTACACTCTCTGGTATACTATTTTTATTGGTAAGTAGTATTGGTGCATCCAACTTACTTGCCAAAGGAGTTGAAGCCAATGCATCTGGCAATGAATTTGAGTTAACTAGAAATACCCTTTCTGAACCATGATTCCATCCACTTTGAGATATTTTTATGGCTGTATCAAATCTATCTTCACCAATCAACGTTTCTTCTTTTAGAGCTTTTCTATTTTGGAGATAATAATTCATATCTACCTGTACATTTTGATTTTTACTAGTAGTCTCTGCATATACACAATTCGGCATTACAATCCCAAATGAAAGTACAAATGCAATTATTTTTTTAGATTTAATTTTCAATACAATTCCCCCTTTTAAATGTTAATACCTATTGATATCCATATTTCTTATTGATACGAGTTAAGTGTTTTTAATGTATTTAAATTTGCTAAAAAACCTATTGATATCTATATTTCTTATTGATACCCTAATAATTATCTTTTATAAAAATAATCATAAAAATAGCTATACCATTTCAAATACAATACAAGCTTATAATAAGCCTGACTTATAAAGAATGATATAGCTATTATAACTTTAAATACTTAATTTTTGAATACTTTTTAACTAAACTCTTTCAGCATATTTTTCAGCTATTCTTACAATTAATTTAGTAGCTTTCTCCATAGAGCTAACTGGTATACACTCATTTTTTCCATGGAAGTTTAATCCACCAGTAAAGATATTTGGACAAGGTAATCCATTAAAAGATAATCTTGCTCCATCAGTACCACCTCTTACAGGAACTAAACGTGGTTTTATATCTAATTCCTCCATAGCTTCCTTAGCTATATCAACTATAAACATAACTGGCTCAATCTTTTCTTTCATATTGTAATAAGAATCTTTTAAATCCAATTCCACTCTATTATCATATTTCTTATTTATTTTTTCTATATTTTCTATCATAATAGATTTTCTCTGTTCAAATTTTTCTCTACAATGGTCTCTAATAATATAAGCCATACTTACATTCTCAACATTTCCACCTATAGAATTTAGATGCCAAAATCCTTCATATCCTTCTGTTGTTTCTGGTCTCTCATCTGCTGGGAACATTTCTGATATTTCAGTAGCTATATGTATAGCATTTACCATTTTATTTTTAGCTGAACCTGGATGAACATTTCTACCATGTATAGTAATAGTTGCATTTGCTGCATTGAAATTTTCACATTCAAGTTCTCCAACTATTCCTCCATCTAAAGTATACGCATATTTTGCTCCAAATTTTTCAACATCAAATAAATCAGCACCTCTACCAATTTCTTCATCTGGTGTAAATCCTATTTTTATATCTCCATGCTTGATTTCTGGATGATTTATCAGGTATTCTATTGCAGTTACTATCTCAGCTATACCAGCTTTATCATCAGAGCCAAGTAGAGTTGTTCCATCAGTAACTATTAAATCGTCACCTTTGAATTCTACTAACTCAGGAGAATCGTTTACATACGTAACAACATTTAACTCTTCATTTAAAACTATGTCTTTTCCATCATAATTTTCTATTATTCTTGGTTTGATATCTTTTCCACTAACATCTTCAATTGTATCTAAATGTGATATGAATCCTATAGTATCCACACCATCAGTGTTTCCCTTTAAAGTAGCCATTATATAACTATTTTCATCTAAACTCACATCATCAACACCAATTGCTTTTAGCTCTTCAACTATATACTCAGCTAAAACTCTTTGACCTTCTGAAGATGGACAATTTTCACACTGAGAATTAGATGTTGTATCAAATGATACGTATTTTAAAAATCTTTCTACTACTTTTTGTTTCATATATATCCCCTCTTTCTTATAATATTAATGAAAATTTTTATTTATAAGTGAATAAAATTTTATTAAAAAAATCTCTCAATTCTTATAATTAAAAAATATCCACCTTCTTAAGTATATCATGCATACATACCAAACCCAAACAAAAAATTACTCCAATTATTCCTTTTACTTGGATTCCAATAAAAATCGCAGCTAGTGTAGCTAATGGATTCAGTCCAACATTTACTGATACTAGTTTAGGCTCAAGTATTTCTCTAACCAAAGATAAGACAAAAAATATTATAGTCATACTTATAGCTATAAAATAATTTTTTATAAGAAAATAGTAAACAATTATTGGAAGGTATATTGTTATTATCCCTAGAAATGGAATTAAATCCATTAAAGCTCCTACAAATCCCACTATTAGACCGTATTTCAATCCAAATAAAGCAAAACTTCCCCAGATTACAAAAAATGTTATAGCCATGAGTATTGTATAAGCTCTTACATATCCAACAAGTGAAAGACCTGCCTCTTTTTTTACATTTTTTACCTTCTTTCTGATATCAACAGTAAACATACTATAAAAACTATTTTCAATCTTATCTAGGTCTTTTGCTATAAAATATGTAGCAATAAACAAAGTAATTATAAATATTATAATATATGGAATAGAAGTAGCCAGTCCAAGTATACTAGTAAGAAGATTTTTTGTAATTTGCATTACCTCACCACTGAATTTATTTACTAATTGTTCTATATCAAAATTGGCTAGTTCTTGAAATGATTTCATAAAGTCGTTTATTTTATTTAAGAAATACATAATAGTATTGCTTATATCCTCAGGATTAGTAGATATATTATTTAAAAATCCCATTAATTCTTTTACTGAATTTATTACTATTATTGTAGTAACTGTACTAACTATAGCCACTGCAAGAAAACTTAGAACGAGCGTAGATATACCTTTGTTTATATGAAATTTATTTTCTAATTTTTGCGATATAGGATTAATCATAAGTGCTATTATACCACCTAGAAAAAATGGAGCTATGTATGGAAAAGCTTTGTAAATAAAAATGAATAACAATGTATATATACAAAAAAAGATAGTGTTGTTTTTTAATTTGTATAAAAAATTATTTTCTAGTATACTCATCTTAAAAATCTCCTTTCTTCTAATTTATATTTTTATTTTGTCCATTTCATACTAGTTTTATTTGAATACAAAATAAAAATAAGTGCATGAATATAAAAGCTAATTTTTATATTCATGCACTCCTAATAAATTTAAGAACATTATTACATTATGTATATATTCTTATTTTTTTAATTCTATTTTTTTCTATACTTTCTATACAAAATCTTATATTATCGACTTCAATTACTTCATTCTCTTCTGGCAATCTGCTTAGGTGTCCAATTATAAATCCTCCTATGGAATCAAACTCCTCAGATTCTAAATTTACACCAATAAGTTCATTAACATCACCAATTTTAGTGCTTCCATCTACAATATACTCATCTTCCTTTATAACTTGTATCTCATCTTCTTCTTCATCATATTCATCTTCTATATCTCCAACAATTACCTCTACTAAGTCTTCTATAGTTAGAAGTCCAGATGTACCACCATACTCGTCCACAACTATAGCCATCTGACTTTTCTCAAGCTTCATCTCTTCAAGAAGTTGTGTTATTTTTTTGAACTCATATGTGAAAAAAGGCTCTCTCATATAATTTTTAATATCAAATGACTCTATTTCTTCATCAGATAAAAATATAATATCTTTTATATTAAGTATCCCTACAATATCATCTATAGTTTCTTCATACACAGGCATTCTACTTAATTTTTCAGTTTTAAATACCTGTATTATCTCATCGTAACTATCTTCCATATCTATAGCTACCATATCTATTCTTTGTACCATTGCATTTTTAGCTTGCATATCTCCAAATTCAAAAACATTATTTATTATTTCTCTTTCTTCCATCTCAAGGACGCCTTCTTCATGACTTACATTTACCATAGTTTTTAGTTCTTCTTCAGTTATGAATGATTTAGCTCCTTTATTTGTTATACCAAATAATTTAAATATAATATTTGTGATTATATTAAATATCCATACTATTGGTCTCAATATAAATATAATTGCTTTTATAGGCTTGGATACTAATAGAGAAACCTTTTCTGAATTATTTGCTGCTATTGTCTTTGGAGTAATCTCACCAAATATTAATACTAATACTGTCATAACAGCTGTAGCAAGTGCCACTCCTTTTTCTCCCATTAATCCTATAAACAAAGATGTTGATATAGATGTTGCTGCTATATTTACGACGTTATTTCCAACCAATATAGAACTTAAAAGTTTATTTGGATTTTCTATTAATGAACTTACTAACTTAGCTCCTTTAACTCCTTCATCTTGCATATATCTGATTCTAATTTTACTCAACGACATTAAAGCCGTTTCAGATGCTGAGAAAAATGCAGACCCCATAAGTAATACTATTAAAAATATAATCTGAATCAAATTATTGGGCGATTCCAACACTTACCACACTCCTACTTACATGTTTTTATATTAATATTAATTATAAATAACTTTAATATTAGTTTTTATTATATCACAATTACATATTTTTTGGAAATATTAGATAATATATTCAATTAACATATATTTTCTAACTATATTCAATTTTTACTTTTGAGCCTATTCCAGCCTCACTAGATGAAACTAATAGCTTAACAGGAACTCTATTTTTAAGTTCCTCGACATGACTTATTATGCCCACACTTAGATTATTACTATGCAATCTTTCCAATGATTCTATAACAATTTCTAAAAGTTCACTATCTAATGAACCAAAACCTTCATCTAAAAAGAAGAATTCTAGTGGTGCACTTCCCTTTAGTTGTATTTGAGATGAAAGAGCAAGTGCTAGTGATAGAGATGTTAAGAATGTCTCTCCACCAGATAGAGTATCAATGCTTCTTCTTTCTCCCCCATTAAAGTTATCTCTCATTACAAAATTTAGTGTTGAGTCAATTTCAAGTGCATATCTTCCTTTTGTTATTCCATCTAACCTTTTTGATGCTTCCAACGCTATATATTTTAATTGGTTTGTAGAAACATATTCTACAAATTTATTTCCTTGTACACATTTATCTAATTCTTCCAATAAGTCCACATTGTGTTCAACTACTTTGAGTTCTTTATTAAAATCATTTATCTTATCTAAAGAGTCTTTTAATGTTATTAGCTGATTTTGATTAGCTCCAATATCTTTGGATATATTTCCTATTTCTACTTTCAAATTATAAATCTCATCTTTTAATTGTTCAAAGTACTCCTTCTTTATAGTTCTTCCATTTAATTTTTCTTTTGATGACTTTATTTTAAATGATAATAGCTTTTGTTCTTCTTCATGCTCTAATATCTCTTCAACCAATTTTTTTACTTCATCAGCATCTAATAAAGCTCTTTTTACTGTATATATGCTTTCAAATTTATTTTCTGCCAATAGTCTATTTAGAGTTGATTTTTGTTCTTTATATTGTTCCTTAGCAGTTTTAAGCCTACCATCTATATTATGCTTTTCGGCAATGTTTTTTTCATATTCTAATCTTTGCTCTTCCAATTTTTTCTTACTCAATTCTTCTTGTTCTAATATCTTACATATATTTTCTTCAACATTATGTAAAAGATTTTTAGCTAAATCACCCTTTGTTATGTCAATAACTTCTTTATACTTATTATCTCTACTCAATTTTTTTTCCACATATAATTCTCTAGCCTTTATTAACCCTATCTCTATTTCATGTAGCTTACTTTCATTTTCTCTTATTTTAATGTCCAATGAGTCTCTATTTTTTAATAAATTTGAATGCCCAGTACTTAGTAATTCTAATTCTTTTTCATTCTCTCTTATTTCCTTTACTTTTGAAAATAGATTAGAAACTTTAGTAATCGTCTTTAATCCTATATACTCCTGTTTAAGTTTTTTACATTTATGTTCTAAGCCTTCTATCTCTGTATTTAAATCTCTTGTTAATTTCTTATAGTTGTTCAAACTCTCTTTTATTTTTAATTCTTCTTTTTCAATTCTATTTTTTTCTTCTTTAGCCAATGTTACCTTATTTTCGGTATTCTCTTTCTCTTTCTCCCACTCTTGAATATTAAACTTCAACAAATCAAGTTTTCTCTGTTCATCATCAAGTTTTTTTAATAATTGGCTAGATGTAAAATTCCCTAGTTTTCCCTTTACATCTTCAAGTTCTTTAGTCTTCATTTTTTCTATAGATAAATATCCACTTACTTTAGCATTTAGTTCCTCTATATTGTTTCTTATACTTATTTTTTCTTTTTCTAATTTTTCCAGTTTCTCTTTGACAAAGTCTATATTTTCATCATATTCAGTTATATTATGATTTTCATGATGTTTTGACCCACAAACTGGACAAGGCATATTTTCTTTTAATTCACGTCTAAGTTCAGAAGCTAAATTTAAATACTTTAGTTCTTCTAACTCTTTTTCTAGGTCTTCTCTATTCTTTCTATTATTTTCAAGTTTTTCATTTAGTAAATTTATTTCCCTTTCAGTATTAAACTTACTTTCAAGTATTATCTTTAATTCATCTTGTATACTACTTTTCTTAATTTCATTTTCCTTGGTATTATTTGCTTTATTTCTTAATTCAGTCACATATTCAGATTTTAAAAGTAAATCTGCACTCTTACCAGGACATTTTTTAAGAAGAACATCCAAGTGAATAGATAAATTTTCTAGGTTGCGATTTATATCATTTTTATCTTTATCAATATATCTAACTTTTAAATTTATATCTTCTGTCTTTTTGAGTATTTCTTCTAGTTTATTTATCTTTTGATTTTTCTCTTCTAATACATTATTGTAATCTTTCTCATATTCATATGCTAAAAATATTTTTTGTTTTAATTCTGCACTTATATTTACTTTATCAATTTTTCCTTCAACTTCTTTTATAGACTTATTAACTGCATCTTTTCTGGACTCCGACTCTTGCTTTACTTTTTCTAATTCCACTTTATTTTTATTTAAATTAATCCCACTTTCTTTTAACTCTTTTAACTCTTTATCTAATAAAACTAACTCTTCTTCTAATTTTATTGCTTGTTGTAACCTTATTTTTTCTTCACTCAATTTAGGAACTTCTTCATTCTTAATTTTGCTTATTTTTTCATATCTATTTTTTATAACTTCAAGTTCCTGATTTAATATCACTAATTTCTTTTCTAAATTACCTACTGTAAAGCTATCTTCATTTATCTTTTTTTCTAGATTTTGAACTGAACTTATGTACGGGTCTACCTTTCTCGCATTACCATCATTTTCTACAAGAGCAATCTTTTCTTTTATCTCACTACTTTTTAAATTAAGTTCATTTTTTCTAAGTTCATTTTTCTCTAATTTTAATTGCTCTTCATATACTGCTTTACTCTCTTCGTAAGATTTCTGAGCTAAGTCTAAAGCATTATTCTTTTCTTTTTCTAATTTTTTTAACGCTATTAATTCTTGATTTATACTGTTGTATATTTCCTCTGTAATCCCATCATATTGACTTAATTTTGATTTCAAATCTTTTAAATTTTGTAATTGTAGATTTTTTCTCTTTTTCACTTTTTCTCCAAGACTTCTTCCATATTTCTCAAGATTGAAAATTCTCTCTAACATATCTCTTCTATCTGCACGTGACAATCTTAGAAACTCATTAAATTTGTCTTGTGGTAAAACTACTGACCTAGTAAAATCATTTGCTGTTAATCCCACAACCTGAGCCACTTTTTCATTTACTTCCACAACTTTATCAGCCAAAACATTTTTAGTATTGTCATTCAATATTTCTATTAATCTAGCATTAGAAGTCTTTGTTCCTGTTTTACTTCTAGCAATAGTTCTGTCTACAATGTATCTTCTTCTAGTGTTTTTACTCCCTATCTCAAACTCATATGATATAATTGCCTTATCACACACACTATTTATATATTCTTTAGTATTTCTGGATATATTTCCATACATAGCAATGGTTATGGCATCTAAGATTGTAGATTTTCCACTTCCAGTAGTTCCAAATATCCCAAACAAACCTCTTTCAATTAGTTTTTCAAAGTCTATAACTTGTTTATCAATATAGCTATTAAGCCCTGTAAGTTCTAATCTAATTGGTCTCATCTGCTGATTCACCTTCTTCACTTATTATATCTAGAAATAAATCCATAAGTTCTCCTTTTGGCTCTACACCTTTGCTAAAAGAATAAAACTCTTTAAATAACTCTGCCATAGACTTTTCTTTTATATCTACACTTTCTTGTTCATAACAAGATGTTATTATTGGTTTTATTTCTATTATGTCTTTTAATAGTTCCTTCATTTTTTTAATTTCATTCTGTGATATTATCTCATCAGTATTTATTTCAAAATATGACCAAATCTCTCTATCTTGATTTTTTTCACATATATCTAGTGCTTCTTCTATTCCATTGCATTTAAATACTTCTATAGGTTTATAATTATTAAAATATACTTCCTCAATTATTGGTTTTTCACCAGCTTTTATATCTACTATGTATGCACCCTTAGTATATGCTCTTTCATCCTTGCTATATTGAAGTGGAGAACCAGAATAGTATGCATTTAAACGTTCAGAAGCTTTCTGTTGTTTGTGTAAATGACCTAATGCAGTATATTGAGCCTTTTCTGGCAAGTCTTTTCTTTCAACCAAAAAACTTCCACCTAGTTGTATCGGTCTTTCTGATTCAGTACTCTCTCCACCTATTACAAATATATGTGATACGGCTATATTTATAGTATCACTTCTAAAATTTTCTTCTAATCTTCTAAATATATCTCCTACTTTTTCAGAATAATTTTTTTGTTTTTCCAAATCATCTTCACTTGAAAAAACTTCATTTAACCTTTTTTCACTTGGATAAGGTAATGTAGCAATTACAACACTTTCTCCATTTATATTTAGTGCTGTGCATCCTTGTGTTGCATATGTTATTTCAAATCCTTTATACTTAGCTTCTGTTGTAGCACTTAATGGATAACCAAATATAAGTATACCCTGTTCATGTGCTAGAGGTGTTATTGCAGAAAGTCTCTCTGGATTATCATGATTTCCTGAGATTATCAATACACACCTCTTACCATTATTAGCAAGTCTTGATACAGTTTGATAAAACAGTTTTTCTGCTTGTGCTGGAGGATTAGAAGTATCATATATATCCCCAGCAATTATAACCATATCTATTTCATTTGACTCTACTATTTTTATAAATTCTTCACAAAACTTTGCCTGTTCTTCAATTCTAGAGTGGCCCTCTAGGGATTTCCCTAGATGCCAATCTGATGTATGAATAAATCTCATCTTTTCCCCTTCCTCTATCTTTATACTTAATTTATATAAAAAAGCTAATAACAAACAGCCTCGTCAACTCCAAATAAATATATACATTTCTCTTTCACTGACTTCCCAGTTAAAGTTTCAATAACATCTGCATATAAATCCAACTGTTTTTTATATTTCTCTATTATTTGATTTATATTTTCTTCATTTACAAAGTCTGTTTTATAATCTACCAAAACTATTTGATTATCTTCTTCAAAATAAGCATCAACTATACCTCTTAACATGACACTTTCTTTATCATAAAGTTTTTTATCATCATTTTTTATAAGTTTTTCATAAACATAGATGTCTTTCAAATTCACTTGTGCATAAATTGATTTTTCTCTATTTATAAGTTCAGCATTCAACATTCTTTTTCCTATGCTAGAGGCAAAAAACTTATATATTTTATATGGATTTACTATACTAGCTTGCTTTTCTGTTATTATACCTTTTGAAACAAAACCTTTTATTTGTGATTTTATATCATTTACACTACTCACTTTTTTTAAGTCTAAAACCTCCATAACTAAATGGACTATTGTACCTCTTTCTGCTCCATTTATTTTTTCTCTTTCTTCTTCATTTTGAATGAATAGAGGTTTTTTTAATATTACTTTTTGTTCAAATATAGTATTTATTAACTCTTCCTCATAATTATTTTGTATCTTTTTTATTTCTGTAACAGATATAGTAGCAGGTTTTTTTGTGCTAAATTCATATGGATACATGTAGTTTAATTTTGCTTCTATTTCATTGTAATAATCACTGTCAGGACTATCTACATCTATTTTTTCAAGAATTTCTTCAACACTTTCTCTTTCTTCATCATTCTTCTTTTCTACTAAAATGTCGTTCTTATTCCATAGTTTTCCATACCATTTTGAATTATGGTCAACACTAAAAACTGCATCTAATCCTACTTCTTCTAATAAGTTAGATAAATCTTTATGTTTTAATACACAAGGCATTATCCAATCTAAAAAATTTTTACCTTTTAATATCTCATATTGCGATATTGTATTTAAACTTTCAATTCCATTTGACCATCTCTTTATACTATCTTGTATATTTCTAGTAGAACCTGTTATAATCAATTTTTCTTTAGCTCTTGTAAATGCAACGTATAAAACTCTCATCTCTTCTGATAAATTTTCTATATTTATTTTGCTTTTTAATGCTTCTTTGGCTATACTTGGAAAAGAAATTCTTCTCTCATAATCTACAAACTGAGGTCCATACCCTAAATTGTGATGATATAAAATACTTTTTTTAAAATCTTGGGTATTGAAATTTTTACCCATTGCAGAACATATAACTACTGGAAATTCTAGTCCTTTACTTTTATGAATACTCATTATTCTAACAACATTTGCATTTTCACCAAGTGTTTTTGCACTTCCCATATCAGAACTAGATTTCTTTAACTTCTCTATAAAATTTACAAAGTTGAATATTCCTTTAAAACTAGTCTCTTCAAATTGTTTTGCTCTCTCAAACAATACTTTTAAATTAGCTTGTCTTTGACTTCCACCTGGCAATGCTCCGACATAAGCATAATATCCAGTTCTTGTGTACAAATACCATATAAATTCATCTGTACTCATGTACATTGATTTTTCTTTAAATTCCTTTAACTTAATTAAAAAATCTTTACTTTTATTTATGCACTCTTTACTTGGTATAAACTCAGACCCATTTTCATTTTGAGAATCTGTAAACTCGTCGTACTCTGATGTACTTTGTAAAACCTCATAAAAAGTTTTATTTTTACTCTGAATTCTAATATCAATCAAATCCTCTGGTGTAAATCCAAATATAGGCGATTTTAATACAGATATAAGAGGTATATCTTGCATTGGATTATCTATTATCTGAAGTAATGACAATATTGTTTTTATTTCAATTGTATCAAAATATCCCACTCCAACATCAGCGTACGTCGGTATGTCCATATTCATCAACTCATCTGCAAACACTGGAGCCCATGCAGATGTAGCTCTTAAAAGAATAACTATATCTCTAAATTCTACAGGTCTATATGCATCTATTCCCTTATCATAAACCTTTTGAATTTTTCCATCTTCATTAACTTTCATTAAATCTTTGATAATCTTTCCAACCATTCTAGCCTCAAGTTGTATATTATCTAATTTTTCTTCTTCTAGTTCATCTTCTTCATTATTAGCACTATCATCTTTATCATTTATAATATCATCTTCAGGTTTATTATCTTTTTGTATTAGGTGTATTTCTGTTGCTCCACCAACAATAGATTTCTCGTCTGTATCCATCTTAAAATCTGCACCTAAATTGAGCCTTTCTTTTTCTGTATATTCAATTTCTCCTATATTCTCATTCATTATATTTTCAAATATATAATTTACAGCATCTACAACTTCTTCTCTACTTCTAAAGTTTTTATAAAGCATTATTTTTCTATGGGAACTTCCCTTTTTATCATTATAGTTATTATATTTTTTTAAAAATAATTCTGGCTTTGCTTGTCTAAATCTATATATACTCTGCTTTACATCACCAACCATAAATCTATTTGGAATTTCTGTATTAGCCACAGCTTTAAGCAGTACTTCCTGCACTAGATTACTATCTTGATATTCATCTATAAATATTTCATAAAACTTGTTTCTATATCCCACTGCTATATCAGAAGGTACAATATTACCTTTTTCATCTACATTTGTGAGTATATTTAAGGCAAAATGCTCTATATCATTAAAATCTATTATTCCTTTTTCTCTTTTCTTATTACTATATTCCTCTTCAAATCTCAGTACAATATTAGATATGGGCTTAACTATATTATAAAGATATTTTATTTCTTCTCTAATAGAGTCATTATCTTTATTGAATGTAGCATTTACTATACTTTCTAAAGATTTCTTAGTCTTATCTCTTATAGTTTTTGCCTTTTCCTTTGATTCTTTTATATACGAAGGAGCATCTTTTGGAATTCTTTTTACTCCTTTTGCATAATTTTCAAAGGACATACTTGCCATATTTTTATATGTCTCATTCCAAGATTTATTACAAGCTTGTGAAATATCGACTATTTTTTTATACTCAACAGCTAACTTTTCTGTAAAAGTTTCTAATTCTTCTATTGATTCCACTTCTTTTAATGCCTTTTCCATGTTTAGACAAAGACCATTAATTTCTATTTTTACAGTATCCAGTATAGCTCTAGCCCAAATAGACTGTGAAAAATCAAAATTTTCGTCAATATTAAACCTTTCTGCTGAATCAATCAACCATTTTTTTGGTTCAGGAGAAGCCATTGCAAATGAATATATTCCTAAGATAATATCTTGTACTTCTTTATCTCCTCCTCTTTCCGCATAACTTTCAACTAAATTTAAAAATCCCTCATCTCTTTCTTCATATAAAGCTT
This sequence comes from Clostridioides sp. ES-S-0054-01, assembly GCA_021561035.1. Taxonomy (NCBI): domain Bacteria; kingdom Bacillati; phylum Bacillota; class Clostridia; order Peptostreptococcales; family Peptostreptococcaceae; genus Clostridioides; species Clostridioides sp. ES-S-0054-01. Next base: position 1,028,478 of record CP067346.1, on the reverse strand, counting down.
CAAATACTTCCTCTATTGCTTCTTGTTTCAAAATAGCACATTCAGTTTGGTCTCCTATTCTGAAATTAGGGTCTAAGTTTATTCTATGAAAGTTTGATTTTATAACATCCAAACAGAATGAGTGTATTGTTGTAATACTAGATTTATTTAATAAAACAAGTTGATTTTGTAAATGTTTATTTTCTGGATTTTCATCTAAGGCTTTTCCTATAGCATCCCCTATTCTCTCTCTCATCTCTGATGCAGCGGCATTAGTAAATGTAACGACCAATAACTTATCTATATCAATTGGATTTTCTCTACTCGTTATCATTTGAATTATACGCTCAACTAGCACTGCTGTTTTCCCTGAACCAGCAGCAGCTGCAACCAAAAGGTTGCATTCTCTACTTTCTATGACCTCTAGTTGCTCTTTTGTCCATTTAGGAGAACTCATTAATTAACATCTCCTTTCATCATCTTTATTATCTCTTCATTACTCTTATTATTTAAATTTTTATATTTATTGTCTTTCATAGTTGAATCAAATTGGCATATAGCAGAGTAATCACAAAAGTCACATGATGTCCCATCTTTATGTTTATATGGAGCTATACGTATTTCTCCACTTAACATTTCTTCACATAAATCCTTTATAGCGTGCTTTACATATTTTCTAAGTAATTTAAAGTCTTCATAGGTTATTGCTGAAGTACTTTTACCTACATTTCCATCCTTAGTAAGACCTACTGGTATTACTAAAGAGTTTTTTCTTTCTCCATCTATTAATGATTTATCCATCTCTTTTATTATGTGAGAGTCTTTTACTACAAGCCCCTTCATTCTAAGTTCTTTTAATATTGCTTCTTGTATTTCTTCATCATCTTTATCTTCGTTAAATTTTGCTATTGGATTATTTATTCTACAATATAGTATTGCAGCTGGATTTATATTTATATCTTCACCTTTTACGCTTTCAAGGATTGCATCTAAATACACAAGTAATTGTAACTGTAGACCATAATATATTTCTGTTAAACTTATGGATTTATTGCCTGACTTATAATCTACTATTCTTATATATTTATTTTCTCCTTCTTCAAATTCATCAACTCTATCTATTTGTCCAACCAAATTTACTTCTTGTCCATTTTCCAATACTATTTTTATAGGAGGATATTTTCCGTTGTTTCCAAATTTAACTTCATAGTCTATTGGTTCAAATGAGCCTTGTTTTATTTGCTGGCTAATTATAGTTATAGCAGTTGTCAACATATTCTTTAATCTATATGCAAGATATTTATACCTCTCGGAACTGTTTAATATATATCCTGGTATCTTTAAAATTATTTCGTCAACTATTATACCTATCTTTGATTCTATATATTTTTCATCAATATCTCTCCAAGATAAATTATCTTGTGAAAGTTCTTTTGAAAACCTATCTAAAATATTGTGAATAAAAGTTCCTAAATCTGGTGGTGTAAATGAATACTCTTTACGTTTTCTTGCTTTTAGACCATATTGTATAAAATAAGCAAATGGACATTCAGCATATTTTTCAAGCCTAGATATACTAAGAGAATTACTTTTATACAATGACCTTATTTTTTTCTCTTCAATCTTATGAACTTGATTAGTATAACTAAGACCTTTTATAACTTTTTTTGTTATAGAACTATACATTTCATCCTTTAGGTAGTATCTATATATATCTAACCAAATACTATTAATATCTTCTTTATTGTAACTATCATTGTCATAATTTTTTATTACACTTATAAGTTCATTAAATGTAGGTGATTTAACTGTTATTTTTTTAAGTATATCTTCATCAGTGCTCTTATTTTCTTCTACTAAATAACTTTTATTTTCTATATTTGGAAATATCTTCTTAAGCCTTGATATAATTATTGATGGTCTAAGTGTTTTACCCTCATGGTCCGATATTGGATATGTTATGATTAAATTCTTAGATGTCGAAGTAAGAGCTTTATATACAAGAAACTGTTCTTCAAAGCTTCTAGTCTTACTATCAATATCTACTTCGATTCCTTTGCTTCCAAGACTTTCCCTATCATTATCACTCAATATTCCGCTGTCCTTTGTAATCAGAGGAAATACACCATCAGTAGTTCCAATTAGGTATAAATATTTGGTATCTGGATTTTTCATTCTATCCACACTACTTACAAGTACCTGGTCTATACTAGGAGGAACTAATCCTAATTCGTACTCATCAAAACCTAAAGTTATTAATTTTATAAATTTTTCTAAAGAAATTATTTCATTCCCCATAAGTTCTACCATTTGGTCTAAGATGTCCACTACTATGTCCCAAACTTGTGAGTACTGGTTTGCAACATCAAGTTCCCCTTTATCCTTAAAATTTACTATTAAACTTTCTATAGTTTCCGGCATATTTATATCTAATAAAAATTCATATATATACCTACAGATTTCTTTTACTCTATTTTTTCCTTTTAATTTTTCTTGTAAAGTTACTATAGGCTCTAATACTCTATTTTTTATTTCATTTATTTTAGCTTTTAATTCAAGTTCAAATTCACTTTCTTCACTTGAAAGACTTTGTGTTATTCTATAATCCCATTTTTCATCAAACCATTTCTTACCCTTAATCCCATTAGCCAACACATAATTTTCTAGTAAATTTATATCATCGTTATCAATTCCTATAAGCCCACTTTTTAAATACCTAAACATAGTTTCATACCCATATCGTCTATTCTTCATTTCTAAAGCTGAAATAATTAAAATAACTATTGGATTACTTTTTGCCTCTCTCTTCTTATCTATAAAGTTTGGTATATTATATTCATTAAATATAGAGTGTACTAAAAAATCATATCTATTTAAATCTCTTGTAGCAATAGTTATATCTCTATATCTGACATTCTTATCTCTAACTAAATGTATAATTTCTCTGGCTATTTCTTCTACCTCTGAATATAAGTTATTAAACTCTTTTATCTTTATATTTTCAGTTGGATTTGAATATATCTTATATGGATAAGCATTATAAAATCTTTCTAGGTGCTGTAGTTCCTTAACTTCTTCAAATCTTTTTATAACACCTGTATTTAAATTTACTTGTGGCAGTATTTTTATTCCTTCTTCGTTGCACAATTGAGTCAATTTTGAATAAGTAAATTTCGTTCTAGAAAATACATCAGCTTTACTATACCCAATATAGTTAACATCATCTACAGTCAAAGAAATATTAACACTTTTACATTTACTTAATATACTATTTAAGACATTGTACTGATTTGGTGTAAAACCTGTAAATTCATCTATATAAATACAAGCTCCATCTAAATAACTGCTTAATTCAATTTTATTTGCCAATGAAGTTAACATATCTTGAGCGTCTACATAATTTTCATGCAATTTCCCTTCAAAAGAGTTATATATTTTACTTATATCTTTTAATTTTAAACTTAAAGTTTCATTATCTATCTCACCAGATATATTTTCTAACATCTCAGGGCTTATATTATACTGTTTCATTTCTGATATCATATCTGTAATTGAGCTTACAAAACCAGATTGCGATTTTGATTTTGAAAATACATTTAATTCTTCACTTACATCTTCAATAGCCCTATATACCATCATTGCTTTTCCACTAGAATTTATATTTATATCTGTCAATCCTCCTGCTTGAGAAAAAACTATATTACTCAGTGTTTTAAAACTAAGCACCCTAACTCTCAAATACTTATCCTTTTCTTTTCCTAAAAATAGTTTACTTACCCTATTTTCAGCCTCAAATGTGTACTGTTCTGGAACTAAAAGTATAATTGATGTCGTTTCATTTTTTTGAGCTTCTTTTTTAATCTCATCTAACATATAGGTGGATTTTCCACTTCCACTTCTACCTAATATAAACCTAAGTCCCATAAATTTCCGCCTCCAAAATACTATAATCTATTTCTTTACCATTACATAACTTATTAAATTCACAATACTCGCAATGCTTTTTATTTCTATAGCACATACGTTCTTCTTTATTATATACCTTTTCTATATCATTGTATAGATTGTCTTCGTATGTATGTTCCTCATAATTAGTATTCTTTATCATGCTTATATAGTTTTGAATTTTACTTTTATTTGCTTCATGTTTTTGTGCATTATATAAAATGGTAATTGGTAAATCATCAAATTCAGGCTGATAATATCTCATATTTATATCTTTAACATTTACGTCTATTTTTAAAACTTTCGGTATTACTTCTTTTGCTAAAAACATATAAACAATTGTTTGTATTCTATTTTCTACATTTTTATAGTCAATCTTTTTAGACTCAGTTTTCCAATCCCATATCTCTATACTTTTTTTTCCAATTACAACTAAATCATACTTTGCTTGTATTGTATCTCCATTTAAAGTCATCCTTACTTCATATTCTGGTAGATATATTTTTTCTTCTTCAATAGGAACAATTTTTTTTATATTTTCAATCCACTTTAAAAATTTTTTACCCTTTTTATCACCCTCATTAAAATAGATTCCAAGAGGTATATTGCTAAAATATCTTTCACAAATTAAATGAAAATCTCTTCCAGTTTTTAAACTTTCGTAATATTCTCTATTATCAGTATCATCACTTTTCCAATTTATTCTATCAATATATTTATATTTAAATTTCAATGGACATGATTTATATGTGTTGATTGAATTTTGACTGTAAGAAAAATATTTTAATCTATCATTCACTCATATCACTTCTCTCTTAACTTTATTTTTAATAACTATTTACTGCATATACTGTTCTATCCTATTTTCAACAATATATTAAACATCGCATTAATTAAATTCTTTATATATATTTAACCTCTTTTCAGTAATATGACGGTTCAATCTGCCTAAATATATACATGGTTTTTGCTCTTTTCTCTTGTTTCCTATATCATTTTCATCTCTATAAGCACTTCCTGAAAGTATTAACATCTCCTTTGCTCTAGTGATTCCTACATATAAAAGTCTAATCTTTTCATTTATAGAATCAATCTTTGTTTTATAAGCATAATCAGTTGAAATACTTCCTTTTAATATAGCTTCAATTTCTGATTTAATAATTGCCATAGGATTTTTATATTTTTCTTTTAGATACCATTTATCACTCTGAAATTTTTGATTGATATTGTCAGGGAAATTATATTCAATAAGACCTAATAAAAATACGCAATCCCACTCCATCCCCTTTGATTTATGGTAATTACATAGTGTTATACTCCCAGGCTCTGGCTCATATCCATTTATCTCATATACTACATCTATTATGTGATTGAATACCTTATTTTTTACATCAAACAATAAATTATATACATCTTCTAAATCCATATTTATATTTTCTGATACTAGATACTTTATATAAAAAGATATATAATCAAGTACAGCCTTATCTTCTTTTTCTAAATTAAGTTTTTTTCCAATAAACAAAACTAAAAGGTCTAACCTTATTATTGGATATTCTAATATATATTTTATAATATCTATTCCTCTTTTGAAGCTTAAATATATATCACTTTCTTCATTTCCTTCTATTAAATCATTATCTAACTTACTAAATTCAAAATTGTAGATAATTTCTTCTGTAGAATAGTTTCTTAATTTTTCTAAAAAATTCTTTAACTCTTCTTCATTATCAGTATTTATAAAAACCTTCTCAAGTACAATTATTAACTTTTCTATATCATCACAATGTAACATAAAATCAATAATAAATGCTATATTGTTTATAACCTTCCTCTTACTCAAAGAATTTGGCCCTAATTCTTCAAAGGCTAGATTATACTCCCTAAGTTCTTTAGCAACTTGTGTAACTTGCTCATTAAATGGAACTAATATACCTATACTTTTATCTGGGTATTTGTTTTTTATACCTTTAACATATTTAGCAGTTTGCTCTATTTCATTTTTCCAACTCTCATACCACTTTACGTTTATGTTGTAATGCTCTGGATTAGGATTTTCTTTATATCCCATTCCATTTGGTACAGTTTTTATTTGCATATCTTCAAGGGCATGTCTGCATTCTTCCTGTCTAAATTCCTTTGTAACATATTCCACAAGGATATTTGCTAAATCAAGTATATCTTTTGAACTTCGATTTGACATATCCATCCTATAACAGAAATCTGCATTATTTATAAACTCTTTAAAAAATCTAGGGTCTGATGATGAAAATGTTCCTGTTATACTTTGATTTATATCTCCAACTCTAACTAAATTTTTATTTTCACTAGATATAATTTTTATTATATTACCTTGAATTTCATTTGAATCCTGACATTCATCTTCAAAGATGTATTTGTATCTGGTTTGAAACTTCTTTCTAAGCCCTTCATCTAAGCTTAAAGTTTTTTCTGCTAAAATTAATATGTCATCATAGTCTAATAATCCATTTTGCTTTAACTTTCTATCATATAATTTATATATTGGGAGAATAATTTTAAGCATTCCTTTGTGTCCTCTTGCCAATATTTCTTCAAGTTTATCTGGAGAAATTCCCTTATACTTAAGCTCACTTATTGCATTTCCTGCAAATTCAAAAAAACCTCTTTCCCAAGCTTCGAGAGTTATTTCTTTCCAACGCTCATCTTTTTGTTCCTTTAAAAACCATCTAAAAGCTCTTTCTCCACCTTCAAATCTAAATCTACTTATACATTCATTTAATATAATATTTTTTTGTAAATCATCAGCTATATTAAAATCCTCACTTAACATTACAACTTCTGGTTTTTCCTTTATTATTTTTACAGCCAAACTGTGTATAGTCATTACTTCATATGAACTAGTGTCATCTATTTTATTCTCTTCAAGAATCTTTCTTATTCTACCTTTAAAATTGTTTACAGCACTATTCATATATGTAAGAACTAATATTTTACCGCCCTTATGTTTCTGTTCAAGTAATAATTTAGCTACTAAATTTGTTATTATAAATGTTTTTCCAGCGCCTGGCACTGCTGGTACTGCCATAGTACCATTATCATAATTTATGATTGGTATCTGGTCTTCTCTATAATTTATATTAATCATAATTTTTATCTCCTTTATGTGAGATTTTTAAAAGTATACTATATAACATACTTTCTTGGATATAGCCATTAATCGTATACTCACTTTTATACGCATAGATTTTCTTTGCACTTAATAGCAAATTATACACTGTATTGTATAGATAATATTTCTTATAGTATTCTTCCATTTCATTTGTATAAATCTTTTTTTCCTCAAAAGATTTTCTAAGTACAATTAAATTGCTTATATCCTTTTCTATTTTCATATTCCAAGCATTACTTCCTATATCCACCCATATTTGTATACTTCTATCTATATTTGATGATATATATGAATAAGGAGTGGTTATTACTACTTTGTCTTTGGATTTTAACTCTTCTATATCAACGACAGAGTAATAATCGTTTATCGTAGTCTTCAAAGCTTCTATAAATATCTTTTCTTTTCTCATACCAAGTAAACTTATACTTTCACTAAAAGATTCACTTTCAGCTATTATCTTTTTACATAACCCAACATTCTTTTTACCTTCTTTTAAACTTAGCATCTTATCTATATAAAACTGAATTAAAAATTCATGTATTTTTATGTCACTCTTCTTTTTTTCTTCAATATACTGTAAAATATCACGATACTGACTATGTTCACCCATATTATCAATACTTAAATGTCTTGTTTCATTGAAAATCTTAAATGCTTTTATCCTATTTATATCTAAAAGAGTTTCTAAAAAGCTTAAATACTCATCATCTTTTATAAAATCTAAATACCCATAGAATATACATGTAGCCACTACTAATGCATTTCCATATGGATAATCTACAGCTTTTTTATCTTTCTTAGTATTAAAAACATCTATATTTTTTTCTATCAAAGAATCTCTAATTTGATGCTCCAATATAGTATTGTTTATAGGAGATATAATCGCTATATCTCTTGGAGATGTACCATCTTCTATGAGAGATATGATTTTTTTACTTATTAAATCTAACATTTCATTGTATAATTGGCTTGATTGATTTAATTCTATAGTTGCAGGTAATAAGTATAAATCTTCTATTCCAATATTCTTCTTATTAATATCTTCTTCTTCAGTTTTAAGTTTTGATATTATCTTTTCCTTTATATAGTCCATATCTACATTATTAAATGCAGAATAATCTTTGCTATAATCAATATACATATAACTTTCTAGTACATTATTTAATGCTTTTGTAATAAAATCAACTTCTACATTACTTGAATTTTCAAGACTATCCACTATTATATACCTAACTTCTTTAAATAAATTCTTTATATAAAAATCATCATTAAGTAAATACTGATTGTACATATATACACTTAGTGCATTATCTAAAAGTGAATTTGATAGTAATGAGTTTATATAATATGATACAATTTCATCCATTTGAGTGTATGAAAATCTATATATACTATTTTTATTTTTCTTTGATGAATATATTTTTTCTCCAATAAAATCGAAGTCAACTAAATTAAATGCAGATTTATTTATATTTGTCATTATACTATTTGCTATTGATTTATTTGTTCCTGTAATATCTTCAAAATAGCCTTCTTGTACCCTTTTTTCCTTAACTTTTTGCACTATTAAATATTCACTTAGACTATTTGATATAAAAGTTGGAGATACAGTTTTTTTATTTATTTCATCACACTTTTCTATTATAAGTGGCCAATATTTTAATAATTCCTTTTTCACAAAACCTATATATGTTGTTATCTTTAATTCTTCACTATAATCTAATTTTAAAGACCTTTCATACCTTATCTTTGTATTATTGTTTGGTACTAATAAAAGAATATTTCTTGAATTATTCTCAGTTTTATCTAATAATTCTCTATATTTATCTAAAGATTCATTTCTATATTCTTTTAAACTACTTTTTTCAAATAAGTATTCCACATAATCACCTTCCTCAATTAAATTAAGTGTATATTATCTAATTATATCATAATGTGTATTTTACAAAGTACAATCAAATTATTGCATTTAATTACAAAAAAAGCTATATACACACAGCTTTACATTCATATATGCAGCAATGTATATATAGTCTTTGTTGTTGATACACTTATAGTTCATTTTTTAACTTTAACATTAATTTACAAAAATAAATTTACGTTAAGATTTTAAATATTTTTATTTACTTTAACGATTCTTCTATTCCTTTACCGATTTGTGTACCCATATCTTTTACTTTATCTGATGTATTAAGCAAGCTCATATCTTTCTCATTATCTAAAAATGCACATTCTACAAGTACAGCTGGCATATCATTAGTTCTTAAAACATACAAATAATCTTTTGTAGGGTCAGTTGATAGCGTTCTTGTTTTTATACCTCTATTCTTTAGATTGAACTTTTCTAAAATTCTATTTAATATATTACTAGCTAGAGTCTTAGTAGTTCCCCCATCTTTATCTTTAAGTTTATAAAATACTTCTACACCATTTCCAGTTGTATCAGACGCATTATAATGTATACTTGTAAATAAATCTGGTCTTAAGGAATTAGACAAAGCAGTTCTATTTCCAAGTGATAAAGTCTTGTCTGTGTCTCTAGTCATAATTACATTGATTCCCTTTGAACGTAAATATTCAGTCGTTGCAAGTGAAGTATTTAAAGTATAATCTTTTTCTTTAATACCACCTAATGGTTTCCCTGTTGTTCCAGTATCTGAACCACCATGCCCTGGGTCAATCATAACTGTCTTAGCCCCACTAGTTTCTGGGTCTGTTGGAGTCGTATTGTGTTTAGATAATGATGATGCTATAGAACTCATTACCTTTGAAGTCAGTCCTCCTCCTATTTTGTATACTTTATTAGCTGATTTAGCTTCTAAATTATCTTTATGGTACGCAGACACATATGTTTTTGGTGTTATAAGTATTGGAGATTTTAAATTAGCTGCCAATGGACCTGCTGCTAAAGCATCAACAAGTACATCTGATTTAGCTACTAAAACGGCTTCTAATTCATCTTCTGTATAGAATTTTTTTATGACATTTGCATTTGTTTCATGTCTATCTGCTCCATATACTCTATTATTAGTAACACTCTCCTTAGTTATGTCATTTACCTTATTTATAATATTTGTTGATATCATTTGAGGACCACCTATAAAATAAGCCTTTTGTAAATCCTCATTTTCCAACCATTTGTATGTATTCTCTGTAATACTATTTTTGTCAGTCAATATAATTGGTTGCTTGTCTTGCCCTGCTTTTGCTGCTATAGTAAGCGCATCTACTTCTCCACCATTAGCATTTGTTATATATACTTTATCTACATCGTGATTTTTATCTATTTCTTTTGCTATCAATAAAGATGTCTCATATCTATTAGAGCCACTTAGACGTGTTTGACTAGCGTTTACAACCGATTTAATTTGATTGGCAGTAGTTTTAGAAATAGAATTCTCATTTCCAACTATAATTACATCTTTAGGGTTTAGACGCTTTAATTCTGATTTTACACTAACAGGCACATTATTTTTTTCAACTAAAAGTATTGGTGCATTATATGTAGTTGCTAATGGAGTTGATATAATACCATCAATACTTACATCTCCACTTATCACAATTACCTTATCTGAACCATTTTTCCAACCCTCTTTACTTATTTTAACTGCCGTTTCATATCTATCACTTCCTGTAAGTTCTGTGATAGGTGCAGAAGTCTTTCTCAAATACTTATTTACATCTTTTCTTGAAGTTATATCTTCAATTATACATTCCTGTGTTACATTGTAATCTTTTAAATTTAATCCCATCTTTTCTAGGTCTTGTTTGTTTAAAGTTTTAGGATTATTTTCACTATTTATTGTTATCCCTTGTAATTCCCAAACATTTAGATATTCTGGGTCTTTATTATAATTGATAGTTCCTTCATATGAACCAGTTGATTGGTTGTAATTTAGAGTTGTATCTAATGGCATATCGTAACATTTATATTTTAATGTAATGCTATCTGCATCTAGTTTTTCTTTAAATTTGACACTAACTTTTGATGTACTACCTAAAACTATACTTTTTTTCTCCAAGTTTATATTTAAATCTTCACTATTTTCCATAGCATTAGATTCAGTGGCAAACGCCATTGTAGGTGCAACAATCGCCATTGAAAGAATTCCTGTTGTTAATAATTTTGTATTTCTTCTCATATCAATCTCCTTATTTAACATAAATTTTTAATTTAGTCTTTTTAATTTTTAATATGTCAAAATGTATCTAGTTAAAATTATAAATAAGTATATAAAAAATAAACTTACAAAACAAAAAATAAAAAAATTAAATATACTGAATATATTTAATTATTTCCACTATATCATTTATTGCCAAAAAAATCTATAAAATACAAAAAAATATAGTAATTGTACTTTTATTAAATTTAATACAACAAAAAAAGATTACGTGGCTACGTCCTACTCTCCCAGGCAGTTTCCCACCAAGTACCATCAGCGCTAGAGAGCTTAACTTCTGTGTTCGGAATGGGAACAGGTGTATCCTCTCTGCTATTGTAACCACATAATCTTTTGGAGCGGGTGAAGGGGATCGAACCCTCACAGCTGGCTTGGAAGGCCAGAACTCTACCATTGAGCTACACCCGCATTAAATTTTATAAATTAGTAAAGCTAACTTTTTAGAGTTAGCACTCTAAAAACTACATATATATCTTAATTAATGAACATCAAATAAATATTGGTCAAGTCCTCGACCTATTAGTATCGATAAGCTAAATACATTGCTGCACTTACACCTTCGACCTATCAACCAGATAGTCTTTCTGGGGTCTTACCCTTGCGGTGGGAAATCTTATCTTGAAGTTGGCTTCGCGCTTAGATGCTTTCAGCGCTTATCCATTCCGTACATAGCTACCCAGCCATGCCCTTGGCAGGACAACTGGTACACCAGAGGTACGTCCATCCCGGTCCTCTCGTACTAAGGACAGGTCTTCTCAAATTTCCTACGCCTGCGACGGATAGGGACCGAACTGTCTCACGACGTTCTGAACCCAGCTCGCGTACCACTTTAATGGGCGAACAGCCCAACCCTTGGGACCTACTACAGCCCCAGGATGTGATGAGCCGACATCGAGGTGCCAAACCTCCCCGTCGATGTGGACTCTTGGGGGAGATAAGCCTGTTATCCCCAGGGTAGCTTTTATCCGTTGAGCGATGGCCCTTCCACGCAGAACCACCGGATCACTAAGTCCGATTTTCATCCTTGCTCGACCTGTATGTCTTGCAATCAAGCTCTCTTTTGCCTTTACACTCTACGTACGATTTCCGACCGTACTGAGAGAACCTTTGAGCGCCTCCGTTACCTTTTGGGAGGCGACCGCCCCAGTCAAACTGCCCACCTGACAGTGTCCCAAGACCAGATTCATGGCCTATGGTTAGAGTCCCAGTACTACAAGGGTGGTATCCCAAGGATGGCTCCGCCAAAACTGGCGTCCTGGTTTCAAAGCCTCCCACCTATCCTGTACATGTAGTACCAAGACCCAATGTCAAGCTACAGTAAAGCTCCATGGGGTCTTTCCGTCCTGTCGCAGGTATCCGGCATCTTCACCGGAATTACAATTTCACCGAGTCTGTTGTTGAGACAGTGCCCAAATCGTTACGCCTTTCGTGCGGGTCGGAACTTACCCGACAAGGAATTTCGCTACCTTAGGACCGTTATAGTTACGGCCGCCGTTTACTGGGGCTTAAGTTCACTGCTTCGATTGCTCTAACAGATCCCCTTAACCTTCCAGCACCGGGCAGGCGTCAGCTCCTATACATCGTCTTGCGACTTAGCAGAAACCTATGTTTTTGGTAAACAGTCGCTTGGGCCTATTCTCTGCGGCCACCGGATGGTGGCACCCCTTATCCCTAAGTTACGGGGTCATTTTGCCGAGTTCCTTAACAACAGTTCTCTCGCTGGCCTTAGGATACTCTCCTCACCCACCTGTGTCGGTTTGCGGTACGGGTACCTTTAACCTCGATAGAGACTTTTCTTGACAGTGTGAAATCAGCTACTTCGCTACTAAATTTCGCTCCCCATCACATCCCAGCATTATCAAAGCGGATTTACCTACTCTGACTGCCTCAATGCTTGGGCACACATAACCAACAGTGTGCTTAGCTTATCCTACTGTGTCATCCCATCTCTCAAACGGTTATCGGTAGTACAGGAATATCAACCTGTTGTCCATCACCTACGCCTTTCGGCCTCAGCTTAGGTCCCGACTAACCCAGGGCGGACGAACCTTCCCCTGGAAACCTTGGGTTTACGGCCTGTGGGATTCTCACCCACATCTCGCTACTCATGCCAACATTCTCACTCCCATACTGTCCACATGTCCTTACGGTCATGCTTCAACCCGTATGGGAAGCTCCCCTACCCATCATAATGATGCCGTAGCTTCGGTAGTAAGTTTTAGCCCCGGAAATCTTCGGCGCAGGATCACTCGACCAGTGAGCTATTACGCACTCTTTGAATGAGTGGCTGCTTCTAAGCCAACATCCTGGTTGTCTGTGCAATCCCACATCCTTTACCACTTAACTTACATTTAGGGACCTTAGCTGACGATCTGGGCTGTTGCCCTTTCGACTATGAATCTTATCACCCACAGTCTGACTCCCAAGTATAAGATGACGGCATTCGGAGTTTGATAGTCTTCGGTAGGTGCAATACCCCCTAGGACATTCAGTGCTCTACCTCCGTATCTCTCACCTTGAGGCTAGCCCTAAAGCTATTTCGGGGAGAACCAGCTATCTCCGGGCTCGATTGGAATTTCACCGCTACCCACAAGTCATCCCCGAGCTTTTCAACGCTCGTGGGTTCGGACCTCCACGAAATTTTACTTTCGCTTCATCCTGCTCATGGGTAGGTCGCCCGGTTTCGGGTCTACGTCAAGTAACTGAACGCTCAGTTAAAACTCGCTTTCGCTACGGCTCCACACCTTAAGTGCTTAACCTTGCTACTTAACGTAACTCGTTGGCCCGTTCTACAAAAAGTACGCGGTCACACAAGAAATGTGCTTCCACAGCTTGTAAGTGCAGGGTTTCAGGTTCTATTTCACTCCCCTCCCGGGGTTCTTTTCACCTTTCCCTCACGGTACTATACGCTATCGGTCACTAGGTAGTATTTAGCCTTGGAGGGTGGTCCCTCCTGCTTCCCACAGGGTTTCACGTGTCCCGTGGTACTCTGGATCATATCTGAAGTCTTCTCGTTTAACATACAGGACTATTACCTTCTGTGGTGGGTCTTTCCAAACCTCTTCAATTACGATACCTCTTCGTTATGATATGTCCGCAACCCCAATAAAGAAAACTTTATTGGTTTGGGCTAATCCGCGTTCGCTCGCCGCTACTTACGGAATCGAATTTCTTTCTCTTCCTTCAGGTACTTAGATGTTTCAGTTCCCTGAGTTCCCCTCATTAAGCTATGTATTCACTTAATGATACTTAGACATTACTCTAAGTGAGTTTCCTCATTCGGAAATCTTCGGATCAAAGTTTACGTGCAACTCCCCGAAGCTTATCGCAGCTTATCACGTCCTTCATCGGCTCCTAGTGCCAAGGCATCCGCCCTGCACCCTTAATAACTTGACCAGTTAAAAAGGTTTGATAGATTAAAGTCTATCAACTTGATAATTTTAAAAAGTTATCAGCTTTATATATTACAAATTAGATGTCATATCACTAAAAATATATATGCAGTTTTCAAAGTGCTAACGCACAGCGTCAACGAACAACCTTCGTATACACTCAGATTATTCCGTTACTTAAAGTGCTAACGCACAGCGCCAACGAATAAATTCCGTTGCTTAAAGTGCTAACAATGAGTATTCGTAAAAACGAACCCTCAAAATTAAACAGTAGGTAATTCTCCTTAGAAAGGAGGTGATCCAGCCGCACCTTCCGATACGGCTACCTTGTTACGACTTCACCCCAGTTATTGATTCCACCTTCGACGACTTCTTCCAAAAGGTTAGATAATCGGCTTCGGGCGTCTCCAACTCCCGTGGTGTGACGGGCGGTGTGTACAAGACCCGGGAACGCATTCACCGCAGCATTCTGATCTGCGATTACTAGTAACTCCAGCTTCATGTAGGCGAGTTTCAGCCTACAATCCGAACTGAGAGTAGCTTTAAGGGATTAGCTCCACCTTACGGCTTGGCAACCCTCTGTACTACCCATTGTAGCACGTGTGTAGCCCTAAGCATAAGGGGCATGATGATTTGACGTCATCCCCACCTTCCTCCAGGTTATCCCTGGCAGTCTCTCTAGAGTGCCCAACTTAATGATGGCAACTAAAGACAAGGGTTGCGCTCGTTGCGGGACTTAACCCAACATCTCACGACACGAGCTGACGACAACCATGCACCACCTGTCACCAATGTCCCCGAAGGGAACTCTCCGATTAAGGAGATGTCATTGGGATGTCAAGCTTAGGTAAGGTTCTTCGCGTTGCTTCGAATTAAACCACATGCTCCGCTACTTGTGCGGGTCCCCGTCAATTCCTTTGAGTTTCACTCTTGCGAGCGTACTTCCCAGGCGGAGTACTTAATGCGTTAGCTGCGGCACCGAAGGGGGTAACCCCCGACACCTAGTACTCATCGTTTACAGCGTGGACTACCAGGGTATCTAATCCTGTTTGCTCCCCACGCTTTCGTGCCTCAGCGTCAGTTACAGTCCAGAGAGCCGCCTTCGCAACTGGTGTTCCTCCTAATATCTACGCATTTCACCGCTACACTAGGAATTCCACTCTCCTCTCCTGCACTCAAGTCTCCCAGTTTCAAGAGCTTACTACGGTTGAGCCGTAGCCTTTCACTCCTGACTTGAAAGACCGCCTACGCACCCTTTACGCCCAGTAAATCCGGATAACGCTAGCCCCCTACGTATTACCGCGGCTGCTGGCACGTAGTTAGCCGGGGCTTCCTCCTCAAGTACCGTCATTATCTTCCTTGAGGACAGAGTTTTACGACCCGAAGGCCTTCATCACTCACGCGGCGTTGCTGCATCAGGCTTTCGCCCATTGTGCAATATTCCCCACTGCTGCCTCCCGTAGGAGTTTGGACCGTGTCTCAGTTCCAATGTGGCCGATCACCCTCTCAGGTCGGCTACTGATCGTCGCCTTGGTAAGCCGTTACCTTACCAACTAACTAATCAGACGCGGGTCCATCCTGTACTGGCTGACCTTTGATATTCAAGAGATGCCTCTCAAATATATTATCCCGTATTAGCATACCTTTCGGTATGTTATCCGTGTGTACAGGGTAGGTTACCCACGCGTTACTCACCCGTCCGCCGCTCTTTACCTAAGTAAATCGCTCAACTTGCATGTGTTAGGCACGCCGCCAGCGTTCATCCTGAGCCAGGATCAAACTCTCAAATAAAAGTTTATCAGGCTCAGATACTATTGTTATCAAAATATCTGGCTTTATGGTTTGTTTCTTGTTTATAAATTAACCTACTGTTTAATTTTCAAAGTTCATTTTGTTCTCTTTCGAGTACAGTAATAATAATATCACCTTTTAAATAACAAGTCAATACATTTTTTTAGTTTTTTTTACAATTTTTCTATTCTTTTGTAGAAAATAATCTTTTCTTGCTATATCTTCATATAAAATTAACAATTATTTTGTCTCCACTTTATTGTCTATTAGTTGTAAATTATAACTTCTAATAACTTCTATTAATAGTTCTGAATATATGCGATTTCCTTTTTTATCTTCTGCTGTACTATATCCTGCATTTTCTAATGCCTGAGCTTGACTAATATAATCTTTCGCCTCAAACAATCCATGTTTTCTATATCTTTTATTATTGACCAAAAACAAACTATGGTCTTTGACCGAATCCTGTAGTGAATTATACGACCTAAAACTCGCTACAACTTTTTCATTATAATGCTCTGAAGTTGAAATTTCCACGCTTTTTCCTTTCCATGCTTTATCTGCTTTTATACCAAATAAATTATTACTCTGTTTTGTAAGTTTAGAATTTCCCCATCCAGACTCTAATATAGCTTGTCCAATTGTTATAGATGGTAATATTCCATAATCAATATATTCTCTTATAGCCGAGTCTTCTAATTTCTTTATAAATTTAATTTTTTCATCACTACTATTTAATTGTTTATCTCCAAGATATGTGTACTCTAAATCCTTCATATATTTTCTTGCTCTACTTTTTTGGGAAGAGTCAAATCTCAATTCACTTAATACCTTATTAAACTTTTTTACCTTATACACTTTTTCTCCCTTATCATTTTTATCTTCACCTATAAACTTTTCCCCTATATCCAATGTATCTTTCTTTTTTATATTGCTTAAATCTTCATCATGAATTACCATATCTATAGCAAGTAAGGCCTTCCAACTTAATTGGACTTTTCCATCCCCTGCTTCATCAGCTACATCCA
Organism: Clostridioides sp. ES-S-0054-01; assembly: GCA_021561035.1. Classification (NCBI taxonomy): domain Bacteria; kingdom Bacillati; phylum Bacillota; class Clostridia; order Peptostreptococcales; family Peptostreptococcaceae; genus Clostridioides; species Clostridioides sp. ES-S-0054-01. Next base: position 1,011,011 of record CP067346.1, on the reverse strand, counting down.
TATAGTATTCAATTTTAGTACTTTTTAAATCTCTTACTTTGTATAATTCTTCAAAATATTTTGTTATATTAAAAATAGCAACTATACTTGCTACTATGAATACAGTAATAAAAACCTTTTTAAATAAAAGCTTTACTCTCTTTACACTTTTACTTTTACCTAAATTTTTTATTAATTTTCTAGCCATATTATTCCCCCTTAAAAATTGTATTCCTTATATTATCATAAATGTTAATATCAAGTGGTTAACATTTTAATTTCTATCTAATATAAATTTCAAATTAAACAGACAAAACTTAATTTAAATATTTAGAGTTAAATTTTTTCATTATTATATCTACTATATATTTACTTACTCTTCCATCCCCATATGGATTAGATGCTTTACTCATCTGAACATAATTGACTTTATTTATCAATAAATTACTCACTGAATTATATATTCTTTTTTCATTAGTACCTACTAATTTAAGCGTCTTTGCTTCAATCCCTTCTGTTCTTTCTGTTTTATCACGCAACACAAGAACTGGTTTACCTAACGACGGAGCTTCTTCCTGTATTCCCCCACTATCAGTCATTATCATATAAGATTTATTTAAAAAATTATGAAAATCAACTACTTCTAAAGGTTCTATAATATGAATTCTTTTAGGAGATTTCCCAAATACTTCATCAGCTATTAAAGGAGCTACTTTGATAGCTTCAGGTCTAGTCCCAAATACAGTCATAACCTTGACATCATTCATTTATATCTCTCCTATTAATTTTTTTATTAGCTTAATTGCTTTCTCTTTACTATTATTATCTATTGACATAATATCAGAATTAATGGCATCTACATTTATAATTATAGGTACATTTACTGTATTCAATCCTAATTTATCTATATCCTTCATAACTTGATTTATTTCATAATCTACAGATAAATTGGCCGATTTAATCTTACCCTTATATTGATTATCTATTAGACTTCTATCTTTTAACTCAATACTTATAAAGTAAATTATAAATATAAAAATTAAAACCATTACTGAGATTAAAATATTTCTTTTTAATTTAAATTCGTTTATATATTTCTTCAAATTATATACCTCTTTTAAAATAATAAATTTATCACATTATCTTCTTTTGTACTTTTTTATATATAACATTGACAATATTATAGCTACAATTATAGTAATAAAAGAAATCATTAAAAATACTTTGGTTGTCTTATTTATACTGATATTCCAGTTTGAATCTTTCACTTCTTTCTTAGCTCTTACATTATAAGCTAAATCTTCTACCTCTCCATATTCATCAATTGTCAATGTATCTCCTTTTAAATCATTAGCTTTACTTTTATTCAACAAATAATCCATTCCCAAATATAAGTTTTTTTCATTTATTGAACTAATTACCATGATATTTTTTTGATTATTATAAGGTGATTTTATCAATTGAATCGCAGAAATATTTTTTCCATAATCATCAATAAAGCTTATTTTATCATTTGGTAAAAAGTTAGAGTAATTTTTATTGAACTTTATATTTAAATTATTATTTAACTTCTTTATAACAGAGCTATTATGTGGCACTCCAAAAACTATAATATTGGTATCCTCATACTTGTCATTAAACTCTTTTCCTCTAATTACATTTATCTTTCCATTATGTGAATTTATATTTGCACCTAAATTAGCACCTAGTCTAGACATCCAAGTCATAGCTTGTGAACCTGAATAGTCTGGCATTATCACAGTTAAATCATTAAACTCATCATCTCTAACAAATGGATATGGATAACTTTCAAAAGACAAAGATTCATTTTCTTTTACTGTAACTAAAGATTTTTCAAAGTCTAAATTGTCAGAATATCTTAAATTCAAGACAATCTTTGAACCATTATCTAGTACCTTACCCTTTGGTATTTTGATATCGAATAAAGCTTGTTGATTAAATTCTCCTTCCAACAAAAAATCCGAATATCCCAAGTCCTTTAATGTTAAATGACCTAAATTTAGTTCTTGTTCCCCATTGATTTTTATATTGGTGTCTTTGTTTACAAGTATTGATGATGATAGAACTTGATTAGAAAGTCTCTTTTCTATTAATAAATTTGATGCCTTTATTAAATCTTCTTCATTACTACCAATTACCAACATCATCTTCTTCTTATTATTGTATGGTGAATCTACCTGCTTGATTAGACAGTTTGAAGATAATAGAGTTTGTTCCTTTGTACTTAAAATATCCAAGATTTCTTCTGCTGTATTTTCAGGTTTACCAATATATATAATATTATCATCTGACCAATTTTTCATTTCTGAATATAATTTAACATCTAACTTTAAACTATCATTTTTTGTTATTTTTCCAAATTCTGAGGCTAAATTGAATACAGCTGTAGACTCTCCTCTAGTCATATTATCTGGTACTACCATAGTTGTATCTAATTTAAGATTATTTTCAATTTCTGCATATGGATATGGATATTCATTTATTGAAACAGTTAAACTTGAAACATCTCCATTTAATATTTGACTCTTGCTAAAATTAAGATGTAATAAAACTTCTTCAATATCCCAATTTTTATTTACCTCAAAAAAAGTACTATTACTTCCTATAACGCCATCAATAGTGATGTCTCTTTCAAATTTATAATTTTTAACTTTAGTCTCATCAGCCTTTACTTCGTCTATAAGTAATACATTTGAAAAAAACAATACTAAAGATATAATTGATATAATAAATTTTTTCATGTTAATTCCTCCTGTACATGAATCAAAATCTTTCTGTTTTATACCATTTAACTTCTCTTTTAAAATTATATCTTTTATATACTCTATCATTCCTTTTATAGCTACAAGCAACCAAAATTGGGAGTATGTAAAATACATAAATTACCCATTATAATTGAAGATATTGGTATTGCTATTATTCACATATATGATATAAATTCAACATCCATATTGTGAGTAATATTGTTATATAAAATATAGTATGTATACATAAATATAATTATTGAACTTGTTATCAATCCCACTACTGAATTTGATAAATAAGTTAACATTATTATGAAAAAAATTATTGTTAACATTATAAACACATTCAATTTATTTTCTGTCCTAATCGATAGTATTACTATTCCAACAATTAAAAATATAAAAATAAGCAAAGTCAATATTAATAAATCTATTTTTTTATTTATCCTATTCATTTTTTATAAATTTACACCTCCAATTATTCTATTAAATTGCCCATTTTTTCTAATTATTATTAAAGTCATTATACAAATAAGTTTTTCACTTATCAAAAAACTAGTTAAATTACTTATGACTATAATTTAATAAAAAATAGTGTCTCAAAGCGAATTTTTTAGCTCATGAATCACTCTTTTTTCTATGAAATCAAATATATTTTCATCATTCCAACAATACAAAAGAGGCTTATCTCAATTTTAGTATAATCCCCTTATAGTAGACATTTAAATAAAAGGCTATTATAATAGGTCTAAAAAGCGTATACTCTAAGGGGGTTTTTCTATGTCTAAAAAACACAAAAAATATAGCAAAGAACTTAAACTAAAAGCTGTAAACTTATATATAAAAGAAGGATACTCATCATACAAAATTGCTGAGATGCTGAATATAAGAAGCAAAACACAAGTTCAAAACTGGGTAAAAGATTATAAAAATAAAGGTAAAACTGCATTTAATGATGAAACTAGGGGCAGATTTAAAAATATTAGTCTAGAAAATGATAATAGAAAATTTAAATCTGTTGAAGAAGAATTGAAGTACTTACGCATGGAGAATGAATTCTTAAAAAAGTTAAGTACCCTATTGGACAAGTCAAAGTAAGCGATAAATTTAAAACAATTAAACTTATGTCTAGGAAGTATAGTATTTCTAGTATGTGTAAGTTGATAGGTGTGTCAAGAAGCGGTTACTATAAATGGCTAAGTTATTCTAAAAAAACTTCCGATAGGGGTATCAAAGATAGAATTATTAAGGATTATATAATTGAAATACATAAAAAATATAGAGGAACTTACGGTAGAAAAAGAATTTGTACTTATATAAATAAAATACTTGATACCCCTATTAATCATAAGAGAGTATATAGGTTGATGAAAGAACTAGGTATTAAATCTATTATTAGAAAGAAAGTATATAGACGTAAGTTTAAATCATATGAGATATATGATAATATATTAAATCGTGAATTTAGAGCTAATCAACCATTAGAAAAAATTTGTATGGATATAACATACATACCTATCGGTAAAAAATTCTTATATATGAATGTAGCCAAAGATTTATTTAATGGTGAAATAGTGGCATATGAGATAAGTACAAAAATGGATACTAAATTAGTTAATAATACAGTAAATCAACTAATAAATATGAATTTAGCTAAAGATTGTATTTTACATACAGATCAAGGTTCACAATATACAAGTAGATCTTACTCTAAAAGGCTTAAGGATAATGGTATTATACAATCAATGTCCCGAAGGGGCAACTGCTGGGATAATGCTCCCATAGAAAGTTTTTTCAGTCATTTTAAATCTGAATTAATATATTTAATTGATACTACAGATCCAAAGAAAATGATTAGTCTAATAAATGATTATATTTATTTTTATAATAATGAAAGAATACAATTAAAAAACGGAATGAGTCCGATTGAATATCGAACTCATTGTGCGTAAAGATAGCCTTTTTTAAGTCTGTCTACTTGACAGGGACATATCCAATTTTGAGACAGCCTCTTTATAGTTGTTATTATAAAAATAGTAATCAATTAAACTTATTGGACTTCAAATTGTTATGAAAATAGACTCAAAATAAAGATACAGCTAAACAAAAAATAAAACTGTTCAATAATTAGAAAATCAATTTCTAAAAAAGAACAGTTTTATTAAGTAAACTTACTTAAATCAACAAGACCCTATTTTGATTTTAGCTCTATCCAAGCCTTGTCATACAATTTTATATTTTGACCAATATCTTCAAAAGTTTCACATTTATTAAGTACTTCTTTAGATGGATATGCAACAGAATTCTCAGTTATTTCTGGGTCTAATAATTTTAGTGCTCCTGTATTGGGTGTTGAATATCCAATGTACTCAGCATTTACTTTTGCATTCTCTGGATCTAATAAAAAGTTTATAAACAGCTCAGCTTCTTTCTTATTTTGTGCTGTTGTCGGTACACACATAGCATCTACCCATTTATTAGTACCTTCTTTAGGTATAACATAATCAAGGTCAGGATTTTGCTCCATTAATGTAACTGCATCTCCAGAATACAGCATACCCATTGCCACTTCTCCACCAAGCAATCTGTCTTTACCTTCATCATTTACATATGCTAATACCAAGTCTTTTTGCTTCATTAAAAGATTTTTCGCTTCATTTATTTCTTTTGGATTTACACTATTCATACTGTATCCTAATTTTTTAAGAGTTATTCCTATAGTATCTCTAACAGAGTCAAACACCATTATATTGCCCTTATACTTTGGATTCCAAAGCATATTCCAGCTATCTATAGACTCTTTAACTTCTTTTTTATTATACAATATTCCAAGAGTTCCCCACATATATGCAACACTATATTCATTAGTTTCATCGTATATAGGATTTAAAAAACTCTTATCTAAATACTTCATGTTAGGTATATTTTTAAAATCTAATTTTTCCAAAAGACCTTCATTTTTCATCTTCTCTACCATATAATCTGAAGGAAAGACTAAATCGTAGTGTGTACTACCACTTTTTACTTTTTGATACATCATTTCATTAGTATCATAAGTTGAATATTGAACATCTATTCCTGTTTCTTTTTCAAACTTATCTATAAGAGATTCATCTATATAATCTCCAACATTATATACATTTAAAACTTTTGTAGAATCAGTTGCTTTATTACATCCTGTAAATAAAGTAACTGTCATCATACCTACAGTTACAAGGGATATTACTTTTTTAAATTTAATCATTATTTAGTCCCCCTTACTATAGATTCTTTCTTATTAGCCAGTAAAAGTAACCCTAAAACTACTGCAAACATTATTGTTGATAATGCATTTATTTCAGGTTTTATACCTCTTCTAGCCATTCCGTAGATTTCTATAGAAAGATTGCTTACACCATTTCCAGCATTAAAGAAACTTATTATAAAGTCATCTATTGACATAGTAAATGCAATTAAAAATCCAGAAACTATACCTGGCTTTATTTGTGGTAAAATTACTTTTCTAAGAGCATATATAGGTGTTGCACCTAAGTCCATAGCTGCATCTTCTATATTATCAGGTAATTGCTTCATTTTTGGTAAAACTGAAAGTATAACATATGGCAAACAAAACATTATATGTGCCAATAGCATTGTTGTAAATCCAAATTCCATTTTTACAAACACAAATAGACTCATAAGAGCTACTGCTGTAACTATCTCTGTATTTAAAATAGGAAGATAGTTTACGTTTAGTATTATTTTTTTACTCTTACCTCTCATCTTATGTATTCCTATGGCACTTATAGTTCCTACTATTGTAGATATTACAGATGCTAATATAGCTATTACAATAGTGTAATATAAAGCACTCATTATACTCTCATTTTGAAGTAATTGACCATACCACTTCCATGTAAATCCATTCCATCTTGCCATTGATTTTGAATCATTGAAAGAAAATAGTACCAAGGCAAATATGGGTGCATACAAAAATAAGAATACTAATGCTAAATATATATTAGAAGTTATTTTCTTTAATTTTAAAATAGTAACCCACCGCCTTCTTTGTCAGATTCATCTCCAAATTTTGACATTATAGACATAGATATTAATATTACTATCATCATAAATATCGATATAGCTGAGCCAAAGTTCCAATCTCCAACTACTGTAAATTGTTGTTCAATCAAATCTCCAACTAGCATTATTTTACCTCCACCTAACAGCCTTGATATTGCAAAAGTAGTGACTGCTGGCATAAATACCATAGTTATTCCAGACATTACACCTGGCAAACTCAAAGGAAATATAATTTTTCTAAACACTGTCATATTATTTGCACCCAAGTCATGAGCAGCATTTATCAAATCATTATCCATCTTTGATAGTGCAGTGTATATTGGAAGTACCATAAATGGTAAAAAGTTATATACCATACCTAAAAGTATAGCAACGTTAGTATATAAAATTGCCAATGGTTGTATTCCAAACCAACCTAAAAATGTATTTAAAAGTCCATTTTTTCCTAATATAGCAACCCATGCATATGTTCTTAAAAGAAAGTTCATCCACATAGGAAGAATAAATAATAATATTAACGAACCTCTTCTACTTACATGAGCTTTTGAAATTATATATGCCACTGGATAACCAACTACAAGGCATATCAATGTCGCTCCTCCTGCTAAAAGAATAGAACGCCCAAAAACTTTAATATATATAGGGTCGATTACTTCTTTATAATTCTCAAGTGTAAAGGCATAACCTCCACCTGATTCTTTTGTAAAACTGAAAAATACTACTAGTATTAAAGGGATTATTACAAATATCGCACTCCAAATTACATATGGATATGCTAAGAAAGATTTTCTTTTCATCTTAGTTATTCTCTTTTCTCATTATATGGATGTCTTCTGGATATATGTCCATGCCTAGTTCTGTTCCAACCTCAGCATTTTTAGTATTATGAAGTATCCACAATCTTCCATTTTCATTCAACTCTATCTCGTAATGCACTCCTTTAAACACTGTAGATGTAACTTTCCCCTTTAACATTCCTTCTTCTGGCTTTACCATTTTTATATCTTCTGGTCTTATTACTACTTCTATATTTTCGTTTTTTTCAAAGCCTTTATCAACACACTCAAAATCTCTATTACAGAAATTAACTTTATAATCTTCTATCATAATTCCATCAAATATATTACTTTCACCTATAAACTTAGCTACAAATGAATTTTTAGGTTCATTGTATATATCTTGAGGTGTTCCCATTTGTTGAATTTTGCCCTTGTACATTACAACAATAGTATCTGACATAGTAAGAGCCTCTTCTTGGTCATGAGTTACAAACACAAATGTTATTCCTAATTTTTTTTGAATTCTCTTTAATTCTATTTGCATTTCTTGTCTTAACTTTAAATCAAGTGCTCCAAGTGGTTCATCTAGTAACAATACTTTCGGTTCATTAACTAAAGCTCTTGCTATTGCAATTCTCTGTTGCTGTCCTCCACTTAATGAATCAACTTGTCGTCTTTCGAAGCCTTCTAGTGCAACAAGTTTTAAAACCTCTTTTACTTTAGCATCTATTACATCTTTTGGAGTCTTTTTAATTTTTAGTCCAAAGGCTACATTTTCATACACATCCATATGTGGAAATAAAGCATATTTTTGAAATACTGTATTTACTTGTCTTTCATATGGTGGCAAATTGTTTATCTCTTTACCTTCAAATAAAACTTTACCATCATCAGCATACTCAAATCCTGCTATTATTTTTAATGTAGTAGTTTTTCCACATCCACTTGGTCCAAGTAAAGTTAAAAATTCATTTTTCTTTATATCTAAATTGAAATTATCTAAAACAGTAAGTTCCTCATAATGCTTAGATATATCCCTTAATTCTATTATATTTTCTACCAATTATTAAACACCTCTATTCTAAAATGATGGTGGCGTACTTACCCAAATCACTTTTGCTGTCGTTTTACCTTCGTTTGATATATAGTGATTTGCTCTTGGTCTAAAGTAAAAGCTTTCTCCCTTTTTTACCTTATTTTTCTTTTCGCCTATATGGACATATATCGAGCCTGCTAATACATATCCAAATTCTTCGCCTTCATGTGGCTTTTCTTCTTTATACTGTCCTCCTGGATACAATGTTATTATTATTGGCTCCATTTCATTTTTTTGTGAATTTGGAATTAACCACTTAAGTTTATATTTTAAATCTTCGTCTTCAGTTTCAAACATATCTTCTTTTGTAAAACTAATTCTTTCATCATCTATTTCATTAAAAAATTCCCTTAAATTTGTACCTAGTATTTCAAGTATATCTATAAGGGTAGCTATGGATGGTGATGTTAAGTTATTTTCTAATTGAGAAATAAATCCCTTTGACAGTTCACATCTATTGGCTAACTCCTCCTGGGTCAGTTGTTTTTCTGTTCTTAATCTTTTTATCTTTTCACCTATATCCATGTTGCACCTCCTAGTTTCTGTTTTATTTTACTAAACATTTTGTTTACTAAACATTGAGTTTAAAATTTCTAAACAACATAGGTAATTATATATAAAATTTGGATATAATACAAGAGTTTTTTTGACATTTTTTTATTTTTTTATTTAGAATAAATACAAGTATTTTAAAGGCTTTGGAAAATACACAGTTTAAAGGTGTTTATATTAATATTTATAAAGTTTAGTATCTCTAATTATAAATTAATTAATTCATTAAATACAGAATAAGGCTTCTATTACCTAAAAATATTGAACAAATAAAAAATTGCTAGAAATCTATATTTTATAGTACCTCTTATTGAGTTAAGTGATTTTTTATTGAGTTAAGTGATTTTCATAATTTATTATTTCCATTATCTCTATAACCTCCATAGCAAAAACTATAAAGAACTTTTAAATTGATGAATATTCCTCTGATAACAGAAAAAGAATGACTTTAAACTAGGCTTATGATAAAATATGGAAAATAGATAAATTAGAATTTTATGGGGGGAAATTTGTATGAATATAAAATTAAATAAATGGACTTTAAATGATAAGGAAAGCCTTATATCACTATGTAATTTAGTTGATAAAAAATATCTTTCAAATAGGATTCCATCCCCATATACAAAAGCTAGTGCTGACTGGTGGTTAAATATGGTACTTGAGCATGATGGAAAAGATGGAGTATTTCGTTCAATTACAGTTGACGAAAATATTGTAGGCAATATTTCTATTGAACAAAAATCAGATGTTTATGAAAAAGATGCAGAAATTGGTTATCTACTTCTTACAAGTAGTTGGTCAAATGGAATTATGACAGAAGCTGTAAAGAAAATATGTGACATTGCTTTTTTAGAATTAGATATTATTCGTATCACTGGATTGGTTTATGAGCCAAACATTGCTTCTAGAAGAGTTTTAGAAAAGAACAATTTTTCATTAGAAGGCATTATGAAAAAAGCAGTTGTTAAAAATGATAAAATTTATAACCTTTGTATTTATGGATTAACTAAATAAGTTTCAGTTCAGAAATGAGATTTATGAAATAAAAAATAGTAAAAGCAGGATATATTGGTATTTAACAAGATACAAAGAGGCAATACAAAAACTATATAAATTTTTACAAAAAATACTGCTAAGTAAGGATTTACTTAACAGTATCAATATTATTTGTGTATTATTCTATTTTGACTTTATAAATCTCCTTTGGTTTATCTTTGATACACCCACTAACATAATAGACATGATTATCATTGAAGCTCCACCTAGAATTAATTTGGAGTACGTTGTTGTTTTATTCATAGAGCCGCCTCCTTTATTACCAAAACCTCCAGCTTCCTTTTGATTACCTTGCCCTCTATCCATATTTCCCATTCCTGGTGGCATTTTACCATCCATACCTTCAGGTGGCTCTGGCATACCATTCATATGCTCACCCGACTTTTCTGTGTCTTTACTTTCACTTGAACTCTCATCATCAGAATTTTCCTTTGTTGAAGAAGATTCTCCACTTAATTGAGATTTTATAGTTTTACTCATATTTTCTGCAACTTCTAAAACTCCTGGTATTGATTTTCCACCTTTATTGGTATTTGTATTATTCTCATTTTCACTATTATCTTTAGTATTATTTTGAGTATCATTATCCGTATTAGTTTTGACTTCGCTTAATGTTAATTCAGCATTAACTTCTTTTTCATTACTTTTGTTTTCAAAACTCTTATTTTTATTGTTAGAGTCATTATTGTTAGAATTATTGTTATTAGAATCATTGTTATTAGAGTCTTTATTATTAGAATCATTATTATTAAACTTTTTATCACCAAATCCCTTATTATCACTAGAATCTTCAATTGAAGATGTTATATTTTTCTCAAATTCTTCATAGGTATAAAATGCTGTTGGGTCTTCTTTTACATATGATGCTATCAAGTCATGTAATTTTGTTGTCATATTTTCTAGATAATCTGAATCCAAATACTTGATTACTATTTCTTCTAGATATTCATGATACTTAGCTTTATATGTATCATTTTTTAATAATGCAGATATTAAAGGTCTATCTTCCAAATTACCCGTTGTAGGTTCATCAATGGCTATAGATTGACTGCCTCCACCAAAACCACTAAATCCACCAAATGACATATTAAAATCCCATGGTAACATAGAAAACACTCCATCTTGTTCATATAAATAGTAATTATGAGCAAAACTACCTTGATAACTATCTAGATTTAATAAAGCGGTATTTATTGCTATATTTTTGAGGACAGAATCTACATCAAGATATTTTTCAATATCTTCACCTTTATCTAAAGATTTTAGTAGTTTTGTAATTTTAGACCAATCAGCTGTTTTTTTATCACTTTCAATGATTAGATTTGAGTAACTATCTGGGTCATCACCCTCATATTGTAATGAGGCTCCTTCATCTGATTTATATAAGTCTCCAGTTACATCTCCAAAATTATTTTCAAGATAAGATTCTTTTAGTCCTTCTACTGCTAAATACAAACCATGATATTCACCATTTATAGAGACTTTAGCATATGCAAATTCTGGAGTGGCTAATCCCATTTCTTCACAAATACTATATGTTAAAAACTCTCTCATATAAGATGGGTCAGAATAGCAATTATTAAGATTTAATTGAGTAAGCCCTTCCATACTTTGACTAGTATTATATTTATCAAAATTAATCTTATAGCTATATCTATTGCTATCACTATTTGCTACAGATGTAAGACTTGAATTTCCTTTAGTTCTTATACCTACATTTCCATATGTATCTCCATTTACAGTTACTTTTGCAGACTTAAATTCTTCTTTTATAGCATTTTCATTCATGTCCTCCAAGTCGCTTTCATCTATCTCTATATTAACTTCCATAACCTTGTCTCTATCAAAATATTTTTCAATATATACATTGCTATATAAATCAACACTTTTATTACCATATGTACTGTAAACTCCAACTACTGCACATAAAAATATAATCATTATTGAGATAAGAAGGGTAAATTTTTTATCTTTCATAAAAGATTACTCCTCTCTATGCCACATAGTCACCATTATAACTTACAAGAACTGCATTAGTAACTCCATCTACTTGACTTAAATCATTTATAAAACTTGTCTCTCCATCCTTCATTCGTACTTCAAATACCAATTCTATACCTTTTTCTGGCGTAACACTTTTTGATTTTATTTGATATTTAGAAAATACTTTTTTAATTTTATCAGTTGCAATATCTTCTGAATCTTCATTATTACAATTTACCATCAATATATATGGTGTTTCAGATATTGTTTTATTTGAAAAGAATATTAAAATCAATCCCATAATTACTGAACCCATAACAGCTAATGGAATCAAACCTGCTCCCAAAACTATTCCTGAACCCAATGACCAAAATAGAAATACTAAATCCATTGGGTCTTTAATTGCTGTTCTAAATCTTACTATAGATAAAGCACCAACCATACCTAGAGATAAAACTACGTTTGATGTAACTGCTAATATTACAAAAGTTGTAAGCATTGTAAGTGCTACAAGCGAAACATTAAATGGTCGAGAATACATAATTCCCATATATGTCTTTTTATAAACCATATATATAAACAAACCCACTAAAAATGCTGAACCTAGTGCTAAAGTACTATCTATAAATGAAAAACCTGATACGTTTTCTATAAAACTTGATTTAAAAATATCGTTAAATGTCATAATTAAAATCATCCTTCCTATTTTTTAATTTATTTGTTAATTTATTCTTTTTTTAGCTTTATTGATGTATTGATTAATATAAATCTTAGATTTTATTTTTAAATATACAATCTACTTGAAGCATACTTTGAAACTGCTGTAGAAGTAGTTTTATTAATTTGAATTAAATCCTTTATAAAATCTGGTATAAACTCATCGTATTTAACCTCTAATACAGTCATATTCTCATCAACTACTGAAACAGTTGGTAAATCTTTATTAAATAAATCTGTTGAATTTACAGAGGTTTTAATATCGCTATCAATTGTAACCCTAACATTTCCAACTGGATAAACAAAGGCTTCTCTATCGTAATCAACAATACTTTTTGCCTCCAACCTTTCACATTTTACTTTTAAATAAAATTCTCTTAATAAACAATTTGTCGATTCTTTTAGAAATTCAATGTCATTATTCAGTATCTTTATTACTTCTTTTTTTGTTAAACTAACTGATAACTTTGATGTCATATTATAATGCTTTATTTTTTTTTCCAACTTTATATAAGAAGGGTCATTGTTATAAAATCTTATTCTAAACTTTTCTCTCATTGCAACTCCATTTAACTTATCTAAAAGTGCTTTATCTTCAGGTGTATCAAAATACAAACTTCTGATAAGATATTTTCCATCTTTTGATGCGTTTCTATCTTTCTTCATTATTGGATAAAGTCTTGATTTTAAAGCTAGTACATCTGCCTTAGTTATTTTGTGTTTCATCTCAAATCTATAGTTTAACTTCTTATCCATTATTATCACCTCTCAATTCATTTAAATATGTTTGATTTATTTTATATTTAGAGTATACTTCACTTGACTTCGTTAAATCTCCGTAAAATAAGTGCATCTTTATGGCATATATGTGGCAAATAAGATTAGATTGAAAAAATAAATGTAAATTTATTTATCTAATTTTTAATAATATCTTATATCTTCATTTGAAAATTGAATTTTATATAGTATTAGATTCTGGATGGCTAACAAATAGTAGTTTTAGAAATCAAAAAAAGATAATAAAACTTCACTCAACACTTGCAATCACTCTCCTTTTATATTATAATGCTATAAAAAAATCGAAATATTTAAATTTATACTTCAATTATATTGAATGAAATGAGGTTAAATATGTATCTTAAATACCTACAAACTTTTAAAACCATAATAGAGGAAGGCAGTTTTTCTAAAGCAGCAAATAAGCTCAATTACACACAATCAACGATAACATTTCAAGTACAACAGCTAGAACAAGAACTATCTACACATTTATTTGAAAAAATAGGAAGAAAAATGGTTCTAACTAAAGCTGGTAAAAATCTAATACCTTATGTGGATGATGTTCTATGTTCTGTTGATAAAATGAAGAATTTTGGTACTGACTTATCTGAGTTACGTGGTGATTTGCATATAGCAATGGGAGAAACTCTTATTTGTTATAAAATGCCTCCTATCTTAAAACAATTTCATGAAATGGCACCAAATGCCCGACTATTTCTTCGCTCAATGAATTGCTATGATATTAGAAATTCTTTGCTTGCAGGAAGCATTGATTTAGGAATATTTTATAAAGATATTGGAGGACTAGGAAATTCTATTTCTACCTATACTGTTGGAGAATCACATTTAACACTAGTTGCATCACCAAAAGTAAAAAAACAATTTCCTGATTTTATTACTCCAAACCAAGAATTAAATATTCCTTTCATAATAGATGAACCAGCATGCATTTTTAGACAGATGTTTGAATCATATTTAAATGAAAAGAATATTACTCTAGACCATACGATTGAACTTCGGAGTATACCTACTATTAAAAATTTAGTGAAAAATGATATGGGAATATCATATCTTCCTACGTTAGCAGTAGAAGATGATTTGAAGACAGGAGAACTATGTGCAATACATACAGAGTTAGATGGTAGGAGTATTGTTGCAGTATGTGGTCATCATAAAAATAAGTGGATTAGTCCCCTTATGCAATTATTTATTGATTTAGTTGTTGAAAATTAAAAATAGATAGATTTATTTAAAATAAGTCTATTTATTTATTCGTTGCAACTCCATTTAATATATATGTAAAAATTTATAATTTGTTACTATACTATATTGTATCTTTTTAGGGAATACTTTCTATATTGAGATTTTTTGTAAGAACAGTATTATTATTTCGTCATATATAGCTCATTAGTAAATAATTCCTAGCTTAATTTACGATACATATAGTTATAAATTCTATTGATATGCAATTGATATTTAAATTGATAGATAGTAACCTATATTAGTAAACAATTAGAATAAATACAATTTCGGAGGTAAAATATGAAAAGAAAGATTATTATTGGAATAATCATATTTATTTCAATCCTTTTAATTTGTGTATATGCATACATCAAAAACGTTATTCCACCTGGAGAAGAATGGATTTCTTATCAAAATGATAAACTAATTAAATCTATAAATCAACAATTGAGTAAATTAGATATAGATAGTATAGTGGCTAATAAAGAAAAATATGTAGTTGAAAAGAGTATTGATGAAATCCAAAAATCAGTAGAAAATGGACTAATAACTTATGAGGAAATTACAGCAATATATCTTTATAGAATTAAAATGATAGACCAAACTAAACATGGATATAATTCTGTGGTAGAAGTAAATCCAGATGCAATTGCTGATGCCAGAAATATGGATTCAGAGAGATTAAAATTGTCTTCACAGGATAAAATAATACCTTCTCCACTTTTTGGTATTCCTGTCATGTTAAAGGATAATATTAATACCTCTAATATGCCAACAAGTGCAGGTACTGTTGCCTTTGCAGATTTTATTCCTAATGAAGATGCTAATTTAGTAAAAGATTTGAAAAAGCAGGGTGCTATTATATTGGGAAAAAATAATCTGTCTGAATTCGCAAATTATATTTCAGGAATAATGCCTAGCGGGTATAGTGGTAAAAAAGGTCAAACAGTTAATCCTTTTGGACCTTTAAAAATCTCTCCATCTGGTTCCAGTAGTGGTAGTGCAGTTTCTGTTACTGCAAATATAGTTCCAATCTCCATAGGAACAGAAACAGATGGTTCCATTGTAGCTCCAGCATCAGCAAATTCAGTAGTGAGATTTAAACCATCCAGAGACAAAATATCTAATGATGGAATTATACCACTAGTCAAAAAAATTGATACAGCAGGTCCAATAGCAAAAACAGTACAAGATGTAGCAATTGCTTACAATGCGATTTCAAACGAAAATATATCATTGGACTTTGACAGTAAATTACTAAATGGTATGAAAATTGGATTATTAAGCTATGAGTATAATGATAAAAAGATTCTTAAAAATATAAAACAAGAATTAGAAAATATGAATGTCACTGTTGTTCCTATTAGTCTCAACGAAGAAGGCATTAACATAATAAATACTATCAACTTATCCTTTAAAAAAGACTTTGAAGACTTCGCTAACAAGTATAATATGCCAATAAAAAAATTGAGTGACTTAATTAAATTTAATAATGCTGACTCCAAAAGAAGAATTAAATATGGTCAAGACTTATTGGAAGAAGCTAATAAAGTGGAAAAAAGTAACATGAATCAAATAGATGATTCAATCCAGAAAGCAAAATCAATCCTTAATAAAACTTTTAGAGAAAAGAACTTAGATGCTATTGTTTTTTTAAATAGTTCTGGTTCTACAATGGCATCAGCATCAGGATATCCTGAATTAAATGTACCATTTGGAGTAGATGGAAAGGGTACTCCTATTGGCGTTACGTTTATGACACTGTCTGGTGAGGATAAAAAGGTCTTAGATATTGGATATAGCTTTGAAAAAAATATTCAAGGAAGAGTAACTCCATAAAAGAGTTTTTTAAGAATCTAAATAGAGATAGTGAGATTATTTTTAATTATTAAAACAATTCTTACTATCTCTATTTTTCTTATGATACAATCTTAGCACAGCTTTGAGATAACGCCTTTATTATCATCCTAATTATTTTGATTATACTTAAAATCACATATAAGTAATGTTATCAATTACACAACTTCTTCGTCATATTCACTTGAAAATTGGCTATTATAAAGTTCTTCATAAAATCCTTTATTCTCAATAAGTTCCTTGTGATTTCCTTGTTCGATAATAGTACCTTCTTTCATTACTAATATTAAATCTGCATCACGAATAGTTGATAATCTATGTGCAATAACAAAACTAGTTCTTCCCTTCATTAAGTTATTCATTGCCTTTTGAATCTCCACTTCTGTTCTAGTATCCACACTAGATGTTGCTTCATCGAGAATTAACACTGACGGGTCTGAAAGTATTGCCCTGGCAATTGTTAGAAGTTGTTTTTGTCCTTGAGATAAATTAGAAGCATCCTCAGTCAATATAGTATCATATCCTTGAGGTAAGGTTCTTATAAAGTGATCTACTCTTGCTGATTTTGCTGCTCTTACAATCTCCTCCATTGTAGCATCTGACTTACTATATGCAATATTTTCTTTTATACTTCCATTAAACAGCCATGTATCTTGAAGAACCATACCAAACATAGTTCTAAGTTCTCCACGCTTTAAGTCTTTTATATTAACACCATCAATAGTAATTCTTCCATCTTGTATCTCATAAAACCTCATAAGTAAATTTACAAGAGTTGTCTTTCCAGCTCCTGTAGGACCAACAATTGCAATTTTATCCCCTGCATTCAATTTAATATTAATGTCTTTCATAAGAATAGAATCATCACTATATCCAAATTTAACATGCTCAAATTCTACTTTTCCTTTAGGCATGTTGATAACTCTTGAATCTTCTTTATCCTTTATTTCTTCTACTTCATCCATAACTGTAAAAACTCTCTCTGCAGATGCAATTGCTGCTTGAAGCATATTTACAATATAAGATATCTCTGTAGTAGGCTCTGATGCTTGATTTACATACTGAATAAAAGCTTGTATACTACCAAGGGTCATTGCTCCAGTTGATGCAAATACACCACCTACAACTGCTATAATAACATACCCAATTTGATTTATAAATCTAATAATTGGAGATATTGCATATGATGAGAATTGAGCTTTTCTGCTAGCATTATAAAGATTTTGATTTAATGTTTTGAAATTTTTTATAGTATCTTTTTCTTTGCTAAACGCTTTAACCACTATTTGACCAGTAAATATCTCCTCTATATTGCTATTTAATTCTCCTAGTGCCTTCTGATTTTCTGAGAATCTTTCTTGTGATTTTCTTGCAATTACAACAGTAATACCCAGTGAAACAACCAATGTTACAGCTGATACTATCGTAAGTGGTACACTTATAATTATCATCATTACAATAGAACCAACTACTGTGACTACTGCTGTAATAAGTTGCATCAATCCTTCTTGTAAACTATCTGCTACTTTTTCTAAATCATTTGTAACTATGCTAAGTGTTTCTCCCTTTTTATGGGAATCATAGTACTTAAGAGGAAGTTTATTGAGTTTATCACTCAAGTCTTTTCTCATGTTAAGTACTAAATTTTGTGCAACTCCTGACATAATATATTGTTGTATATATATAAATATTGCACTAATCAAGTACAACCCTAGAAGTATTGATATTATGCCTCCCATAGTACTAAAATTCACACTGAATTTTGTACCTGTTTGAAGTGCAGTTTTAATTCCATTAAATAACTGGTCAATAGCTTTTCCCATAATCATAGGTGCTAAAACTGTAAGTGCTGAACTTATCAATACTGAAATAAAAATAATTAATATTTTAAACTTTTGTTTTGCCATGTATTTTAATAATCTTTTAGTAGTTTTTTTTGCATCCTTAGCTTTTTCTGCTGACATACCATCTTCAAAACTAAGTACTTCTATATCTTGTTTCTCTGTTCTTTTTTCACTCATATTACACCTCCAAATACACAGATTAATTCTTCACACTATGCAAGTTCTTCTTTACTAAGCTGGGAATCTGCAATTTGCTTATAAACTTCACAATTTTCAAGTAAATCTTTATGTTTTCCAATACCTACAATTTTTCCATCATTCAAAACTATAATTTGATTAGCATCCATGATTGTACTTATACGCTGTGCTATAATTATAGCTGATGAATCTTTAATTTCATTCTTCAATGCTTTTCTAAGTCTTTTATCTGTTTTAAAATCTAATGCAGAAAAACTATCATCAAAGACATATACTTCAGGCTTTCTAACCAATGCTCTTGCAATGGATATTCTCTGTTTTTGACCACCTGATAAATTATTTCCACCTTGTGCTACAAATGAGTCATACTTATCTTCCATATCAGAAATGAACTCATCAGCTTGAGCTATACTTGCAGCATGCTCTACTTCTTCAATACTTGCATCTTCTTTTCCATATCTTATATTTTCTTCTATTGTCCCACTAAATAAAAAGGCTTTTTGTGGTACAAATCCAATCTTATCTCTAAGCTCTTTTTGAGACATGTTCTTAATATCTTGACCATTTATAGATATTTCTCCAGATTGAATTTCAAAAAAACGTGGTATTATATTTGCAATAGTAGATTTACCTGAACCAGTACTTCCTATAATTGCAGTTACTTCTCCAGATTTTGCTTCAAATGTTATATTACTTAAAACAGGTTCTTCTGATTGAGCATATGAAAATGTTACATTTTTAAATACTAAATGACCTCTCTCTGAAATAATATCTTTACAGCCATTTCCATCTACAATTTCAGGTTCTATATCTAATATTTGATTTACTCTATCTGCACAAGCACCTGCTCTAGGTATATACATAAATACCATTACGCCCATAATTAAATAAAATAGGATTAAGATACAGTACTCAACAAGTGCCATTATATGACCTATCTCCATATTCCCATTACTTACTCGCATCCCACCAAACCAAATAATACTTACTATACCCAAATTCATTATTAACATCACAATAGGCATAAGTACTGCAAATATTTTATTTATTGAGATTGCTGTTTCAGAATAATCTATTGCAGTCTTATCAAATCTCTTTTTTTCAAAACGGCTTCTATTAAAAGCTCTTATAACTCTTACTCCAGTTACTACCTCACGTAATACTCTATTCATATTATCCATTTTTACTTGCATCATTTTAAACAACTTGATAAGCTTTTTACCAACCAAAAAGGCTGATAACATGAATAGAAACATCACTACAACAATAATAATTGTCATTACTTTATCTATAGAATATGCTAAGAATAGACCAGAAACTGTTATAATTGGTGCTGGTAATACTAATTGAATAAACATAAACACAGATTGACCTATTAAAGTAATATCACTAGTGCTTCTAGTAATCATTGAAGCTGTGCCTATATTATTAAAATCATTTATTGACAAATCTTGTGATTTTATAAATACTGCTTCTCTAATATCTCTACAAAATCCAGATGAGAGATTTGCTGATACTTTACAAACCAACACAGCTGATAAAGCTGTTATACCAGCTACTATCAACATTATTAAACCTGTTTTTACAATATAATCTATATCTCCTTTTACTACACCATTATTTACTATACTTGCTGTAAGTGTTGGTATATATAAAGTTCCAAGTGTTTGCAAAAACGTAAATATCAAAACTATAACAATTAAAACTCTATATGGTCTTAAAAAACGAATTAATTTTTTCATATATTCACACTCCTTTACAAAATATTATGATAAACTATACTGTAACAGGATAGTCAAGGAGGAATTATAATTATGAGTCAAGTTTCAAAAAATTATTTTACAACTGGAGAATTCGCAAAGATTTGTGGAGTCAATAAAAAAACACTTTTCTATTATGATGATATAGGTCTTTTCTCTCCAGAATTAAAAAAAGAAAATGGATATAGATACTACTCATACCATCAACTAAGCATTTTTGGTATAATTTCTTCACTTAAGGAAGTCAAAATGCCTTTAAAAGAAATTAAAGCTTATATAGACAATCGAACTCCTAATTTACTAATTGAACTTTTAGAAAAGAAAACTATTGATATTAACAACGAAATTGAAAAACTAAATAATATTCAGGCTCTAATGGAATCTACAATTTCATTTACTAAAAATGCATGTAATATAGATGCGAATACTATTACTTTAGAAGAACATGAAGAAGAGTACTTAGTCAAAACGCCTATTACATATAAAGAACAATTTTTTGAAGATGAAGAAGAAAATTTTTTATATGAATGTATTAACTTTATGGATAACTATGAATTGAGTGATTATGGTACGATTGGCTCAATCATTAAGGGTGAAGATATAATTAATAAAGATTTTGAATCATATTCATATTTATTTACAAAAGTCAATAAAGAATACAAGAAATATCCTATATCAATCAAGCCAAAAGGGCTTTATGTAATTGCTTATCATAAAGGAAGTTATGAAACTATTTACAAAACTTATGAAAAGTTATTAAATTTTTTTAATCAGAATAATTTATGTATGGGGGATTTTATTTATGAAGAATATCTACTATATGACATAAGTGTTAGAGATTCTAATGAATATCTAACCCAAATCTCAGCAGAAGTTAAACTGTAAAATATTAGACTGGAAAGATATCAATTTTATAAATTTGATTACGAAAACATCTTTTTCTTTGGAGAAGAATATGAATGTAGAGGCTTTCTATATTCCTTGGTTATGTCTATATAAACTAAGAATGTATGGTCATATGTGGTAATTCATTTAATTAAAAAGGTGTAAGTAAGCTTATATTAATATAAATTTACTTACACCCCTACTTATATTAATTAACTTCACTGAAACATATAAAAATATACAGATTAACATCTTTTATGAATTAGATATGCTACAAGTATATATATACACGAAAGCAATGAGGCAAATCCTGAAACTCGTGTAAGACCTACAATACCTCCAATACCAAATCCAAATGTAAAAATAACAACAGCCATCCCCCCTAAAAGAGCTATACTTGCAAAAA
This sequence comes from Clostridioides sp. ES-S-0054-01, assembly GCA_021561035.1. Classification (NCBI taxonomy): domain Bacteria; kingdom Bacillati; phylum Bacillota; class Clostridia; order Peptostreptococcales; family Peptostreptococcaceae; genus Clostridioides; species Clostridioides sp. ES-S-0054-01. The sequence continues at coordinate 989,050 of CP067346.1, read as the reverse complement.
TAGTTAAGATACTTTTCTGCCAGAATGTAGTAGCACACAAAGCAATCACAAAGTATATAACAGCTTTAATGAGTAACAATGCACCAAGATAAATAGGCGATACATTGACTAAATAACGTGAAAAAACAATTGAGGTACAGCCAAACACAATAAGTAAACTCGCTAAAACAAGACTTCCATAATTAAGAATAGATTTAGTTGTCTTTTCTCTGATAAAATCAATAATAAGCAAAACACCACTCAAAATTATATATCCAACAATTACATAAAACATACTCCCAAGTAAAAATTTGGGAAATAATAAAAGAGCAACTCCTATACCTCCAAGAAAAACTGCTTGTAGTCTTGCATACTTTATAAATCGTTTATAGATTAATAAATTCATAATCAATCCACCTTTCTATAGCTACATAGTAGCATGAAAATCTTACTCTCACATGAATCTCTATTTACAACATCTCTATATTTTCTTTAATTTTTTTATAACTTAAATAATATAGTAAACTTAGCTCCTTTTTTACCATTTTCTACGTATATACGTCCACCATGCTTATTTACAATGGACTTAACTATTGATAGTCCAATTCCATGATTCCCCCCTACTCCCTTATAAAACCTTTCAAAAACATGAGGTAAATCTTCTTTGTTGATTCCAATTCCATCATCTTCTACTATCACGACTATATTTCTTTGATTATACTTGCATACTATTTTTATTTCACTCTTAGCATACCTCAAAGCATTTTCTATAAGATTCATAAACGCTTTGGAGATGTTTTTTTCATCACATTCAAATAGAACCATTTCTTCATCAAACTCATAAATAAGTTCTATGCCCTTATTTATAGCCCTCACATTTTGCCTAGCTCCACAATTTGAAAGTACTTCTCTTAAATCACATTCTACAAGTTCATAATCTTTAGTTATATTATCTATTTTAGAAATGTATAATAAGTCTTCAACCATATCACTTAACCTATCACTTTCTTCAAGTATTATATCACTTGCATGCTTACTATCTATAACATCATACTTTATAGCTTCTGCATAGCCTTTAATAGACATAAGTGGTGTCCTCAATTCATGAGATGCATTTTGAAAAAATATTTTTTGCTCATTATCATACTTATCCAGATACTCAGCACTCTTATTCATAACATTTGAAAGCTCTACTAATTCCTTATCTGAAAAATCAAAGTAGGTTCTTTTGAAATCTCCTTGACCCATTTTTTTTGCAAATTCACACAGCTCTTTTATAGGTTTGGCAATTTTCTCAGATAAAATTACAGCTGTAAATATTGCTAATATTCCAGCAAAACACATTACAGATATTAATACAGTATTTATCTTTTGAGTTAGATTTAGAGTTTTTGATATGTCTATAAAAAGTATAAGATACTTATCTTGCTCACCATATATACTAGTAATTTTTACTGTTGAAATATAGTAATCCTTATTTCTGGTAGATATGCGTGTATTTTCATCTAAGTTTAAATCTAATTTTTCACTTTGAATACACTCTCTAATCGACTCCATCTCATCAATATTTTTTAAAAAATCATCTTCTCTTGTTGGAAATATCAAGTTATACTTGGAATCAACCACCATAGCATCAGCCTCTGATTGTGTTTCTGCCATCCTAACTTTATCTTGTACATTTCTCATAAAATTAGATAATGCTTTTGGAGGAAGATTTCCATCATCTTGAGGAGGCTTAATCGGTCTAAAATTACTATCCATATGTTCTACTATTTCTGTAGACTTTGTCAACTCTTCATTTGCAGTTGTTTTTATATATGTATCAAGCAATACGTTAAAAGATACTAATATTATCATAAAAACTATAATTATTAAACACAATACGCTCAACAAAATTCTAGTTTTTATGCTTATATTCTTCTTTGAGAATTTTAATTTAAATGTGGATTTAATCTTTCCAAATATATTTTTGTCATTTTTATTTTCCATCTTAATTTTTCTCCTTTAATCTAAATCCAAATCCCCATACAGTTTCTATTAAAATATTTGTATCTAAAATTTTTTTACGTAATCTCTTTACTGTATCATCAGCAGCCCTTGTCTCAACCTCTATATCATATCCCCATATTTTGTTTAATAATTCATCTCTAGAAACTGCTCTATCTCTATTTTCAAATAAATACGTTAATAGATTATATTCATTTGGTGTAAGGTCTATATTTATATTTTTACTTGTAACTATTTTATTTTTTTTATTTATTGTCACATCTCCAAATTTCAATTTCATATCTACCAAGTCACTGTACTTATCATAATTTTGTTTCTTTTCAAATTCTATCCTCCTAAATATAGATTTTACTCTCATAACTAAAGACATTGGGCTAAATGGCTTTGTAAAATAATCATCACTACCCAAGGTTATTCCTGTAACATAATCTATATCTGTATCTCTTGCAGTAAGCATGATTATTGGAACTGTACTTTTCTCACGAAGTTTTGTACATACTTCAAAACCACTTGAGCCAGGCATCATTATATCTAGTATTACTAAATCACATTCTTTTATATTAAATTGTTCTAAAAGTTCATCACCTGTTTTAAAATCAATAACATCATGACCTTCATTTTTTAAGAATGTCTTTACCAAATTTCTTATATTATCTTCATCATCCGCTATATAAATTAACTTCTGCATAAAACTCACTCCTTAATAGACTTTTAATTTAAATTGAATAGTGTAAATATATTTATTAAACAATTAAATCTCAATATATATAATCTAAATCTTATTTTTTTACTACTATTTAAATTATATCAGCTTTTCACATCACATTAGTTTTAAACTTGTTTAGATTTTAAGGCAATTTTAAGGCAAAAATAAATTATTATAGAGTTTGTTACGCTTAGGATAGAAATATAATAATTTTTAATATATTATTTGGATACTTCTTGATAACGAGCTTTTGTAAAAGATAATAACTAACTAATTTTAATAAAAATAGCTGTCCTTAAATAAATTTAATTATTTAAAGACAGCTATTTTTTACTTAAACTACATTCTATTCTTATACTAATTTATAATCTTTTGGATTCAATTTACTTGCCGCTGCTTCATCTACTATAACTATAGTATCTTTATGAAGTTGAAGTATAGAACCAGGAACTTCTGGAGTTATATCTCCATAAACAGTTTTATACACTGCATCAGCTTTTTCTTCTCCTGAAGCTAAAAGTAATATTTTTTTAGACTTTAATATTGAACCAATCCCCATACTTACAGCCTTTTTAGGAACATCTTCTCTTGATTTAAAGAATCTTGCATTAGCTTCTATTGTAGATTCCGTAAGTTCAACCACATGAGTTCTTTTTGCAAATTTATTATCAGGTTCATTAAAACCTATATGAGCATTACGACCTATTCCAAGTACTTGTACATCTATACCACCAACTGCATCTATAGAATTTTCATAGTTTATACATTCTTTTTCAATATTATCAGCCATTCCATTTGGTAGATGAGTATTTTCTGGCTTGATGTTTACATGATTAAATAGATTCTCTTTCATAAAATAATCATAACTTTGGTCATTAGATATTGGTAACTTATAATATTCATCTAAATTAAAGCTCATCACATCTGAAAAATCTACTATATTATCATTGTATTTTTTTACTAAATCTCTATACATACCTACTGGTGTACTTCCTGTAGCTAGTCCCAATATTGAATTTGGTTTTAAAACTATTTGAGCTGCTATCATCTCAGCTGCTTTTTTACTCATTCCATCATAATCTTTACATACTAATATTCTCATTTTGTTCCTCCTAAATTTTAGCTAATACTTTAACTGCTATAAGTTTAATTTATTATTATTTTTTATATTGCTTTTATTTAAAATTTATCTTTATAAATTATATATTTTTATATACAACTTTTCCCAAGCAAAGCGTCATCTTGCAATCTAAGTTCTCATCAAATATAGCTATATCTGCATCCTTACCTATTTCTAAGCTTCCTTTTTTGCCATTTATACCTAGAGATGTTGCGGGATTTAAAGATGCTAAATTAATCGCTTCATTCACTTTAAGATTTGTATTATCTAAGAAGTTAAATACCATTTTATTTAAAGACAACACACTTCCAGCTAATGCTCCATTTTCAAGTCTAGCTTCATTACCCTTAACTATGACTTTCTGACCTCCAAGAGCATAATTTCCATCCTCAAGACCACCAGCTTCTATAGAATCTGTTATTAAAATCAGTCTTTCTTTCCCTTTATTGTTTAATATAAATTGAAATAAATCTTTATTTATATGGATTGTATCTGCTATTAACTCACTGTACACATCAGTTGTAAGTGCTGCACCAACAACACCTGGGTCTCTATGGTTTAAACCAGTCATTGCATTGAACATATGAGTTACATTTGTTACCCCTAAGTTTATAGCTTCTTTAGCTTGCTCATAATTTGCATTACTATGACCAATAGATAAAACTATATCTGTACATCTTTTTATTTCTCTAGTAAAATCAAAATCAATGTCTTTTTCTGGAGCATAAGTTATAACTTTTATAACATCTTTGTATTCTTTTATAAATTCGTATTTTGAATTTATTATAAACTTTTCATTTTGTGCCCCCTTATAATTTTCATTTATAAAAGGACCTTCTAAATGCGCTCCTAATACCTGCGCCCCTTCAAGCTTTCTATTTTGGGCTTTTTTAATAACTTCAAGTGCATCATAAACATGTTCTTTATCCATAGTCATTGTAGTTGGAAGAAAAGATGTTACTCCATGTCTCATTATTGACTTTGAAATTGTTTCAATAGATTCATCAGTTGAATCCATTGTATCTTTCCCCATGTTTCCATGTATATGAATATCAATAAGCCCTGGAGATATATATTTTCCATCAGCATCTATAACTTCACAATCTTTTGGTATGCTATCGGCTATATCAATTATTTTTTCATCAAATACTAATACTTTATTTTCTAAGATTTGATTTTTTAATATTATCTTTCCATTAATTAAACATTTCATATTATTCACCTACTCACTCAATACTATTTCATATTGGTATTTATCTGTTCTAAATATTGATATGGTATATTCTATAGGGTTACCTTCTCTATTATAGGAATTTCTATGAAGTTTAAGAGCTAAAGCACCTTCATCTGTTTCTAGAAGCTTACTTTCTTCATCTGAAAGTATTACTGGCTCCATTACTTGTTCAGCTTTTTGTATCTTATAGCCATATTTTTCATTTAAAACCCTATATAATGAAGAATTATCTAATATCCCTTTTGTAAGACCCTTACACATTTCTTCTGATAGATATACTATTTCTAATCCAAATGGTTCTCCATCAGTATATCTAAGTCTAACAATCTTATATATATTTGTGGTATTATCGCTTATTCCAAGCTTTCTTTTAACTAAATCATCTGGTAGTTCCATCTCAAAGGATAATATATCCGTTTTTATGTCTACTCCCTTTTCTTTCATGACATCAGTAAAACCTTTTACATTTGAAAACTGATACTTCTTTTTTTGCTTTGCAACAAATGTCCCCTTACCTTGTACCCTATAAAGAAGACCTTCTGTAACTAATCCAACAATAGTTTTATTTACTGTCATACGACTTACATTTTGTATGTTACAAAGTTCTCTTTCTGGCATTATTGCATCGCCCTCTTTAAGCTCACCAGTTTCTATCATCTCTCTTATTATTGAACTTAATTGAGTATGCAATGGTATGCTACTAGATTTATTTACTATTTTCATATAGTCACCACTTTTCGATATGGTATATACCAATTTTGGTATATACCAATTATACTTTAAAAGAAATTTTATTTCAATACTTTTTAACTTATTTTGTAAAAATTTTAGTAAAACCTAAAGACAAAAAAGAAATTGGAGTTTATACTATATAAGAAGCTAGAGAATTGAAAAATACATAAATAACTATATTATTTATTGCAAATTTCACTAATACTAATATAGATACTGTGACAAACTACTACAATAAGTATATTATGGCTAAATTATAAATATAAAATGAGAGGATGATTTTAATTTGATAAACATAGGTGATTTTAATAAACTTACAGTAAAAAGAAAAACTGAATTTGGATATTTTTTGGATGGACAAACTAATAATACAAAAGACGATATACTTCTTCATAATAGATTAATCGGAAAAAATGAAATAAATATAGGTGATGAAGTAGATGCTTTCATATTTAAAGATTCTGATGACAGAACTGCTGCAACTTTAATACCTCCTTTGGCGAAGGTTGGGGATGTAGCATATTTGAAAGTAGTTGATAATACAGACATTGGCACTTTTATAGATATGGGTCTTCCTAAGGACATACTAGTTCCTTTTAAAGCTAAGACTTATCCATTATTTAGAGACGAAAAATATTTATTTTATATATATTTGGATAAAAGCAAAAGAATTGCTGCTACTACAGATATAGATTCATACCTATTAACAGACCATACTTACAATGTAGGAGATATAGTAACTGGAGTTGTATATGGGTTTCAAACTAATAATTCTGCTATGATATGTGTAGATAATAAATATGCTGGTGTAATACTTCATAATGAATACTTTACTGAATTAAAAACTGGTGATGTTCTTGAAAATTTACATGTTATAAAGGTATATGAAGATGGAAAACTAGGGCTTTCTCCTAGAGGAAATAGAAAAGATGAACTTGATACTTTAGAAAATAAAATTTTAAGTTATTTAGATGGCTCTGATGGATATATGAGATTTAATGATAAGTCTGACCCTAAAGATATTTCTATATTATTTAATTCAAGCAAGAAAAATTTTAAACGTGCTCTTGGAGTGCTTATGAAAAAAGGATTAATTTATCAAGATGAAGAAGGAACTTATCTAAAGTAGAATATTTAAAGTATTTTAATTTAAATGCTCACACTGTCATATAATGTTTAGAGTTATATTATCTTTATAAAAATTTTATAATATAAAAAACGAAGTAAAAATGAAAAATATTTTCTATTTCATATTTACTTCGTTTTTTTAATTTAAATTAATAACTATATTTATTGTGCATTTATTGAATCTATTATATCTAAGTCACAAATCTTTTTAATTGGTTTTCTTACTGATAATAAAGTTATTATTATCATAGTTATTACAGTGATAAGTAGCAGATTAAAAGGTATTTGCCATTCTAAATGAAATCTTAAGCTTACTAACGATATAAACATATACCTATGCAACATTAACCCTAGTATGCCACCTAATAAACACCCACTCACTGCATATGAACTTGCCTCTACTATTACCATTTTTCTTAATTGTTTGTTAGATATACCTACTGCACGCATAACACCATAGTAATTCTTTCTACTTGTAACACTTATATTCATACTATTTATGATATTAAACATGCTTATAATCGCAATAATAAACACAAATCCATATATAAATGTTGCCATAGTATAAAACGAATTTTTAGCCTCAGAGTTACTTTGTCTTTTATCTCTAATCTCTAAATTATCATCTACTACACTTCTTATATTTTCAATCAAATCTCTAGGAGCATTTTTATCAACCTGAGTGTCAATTATTACATAATCCTTTATACCTGTTATATTCGTAAAAGTATTTTCAGATGTTATAATATTTCCTATATGTTTATCTTTAGTATCAAAAGGAATTGAGGAAAGTATACCTCCTATCTCTAGCTCTTTTTCATAATTTCCATTTTTAATATATATCTTATCTCCTATATCAAATCCATAACCTTCTTCTACTAATGCAATATTTTCTGATTGTAATTTATCTTCATTAATTTCTCCTTTTAATAGATATTTTTTTGCCCAATTAAATTGATGCTTTTCATAAGAAATTAATTGTGGTTTTGCCTTCTTTTCATTATATGTAGCCTCTACATCCGTCATCATTCTACTGTATACTTTTTTTATTCCTTTGATATTACTTATTTCCTTAATGTCATCCTTGGTTAAAACAGACTTAAAATTAGGGTCAACAATAGATATATGAGAAGCTTCTGGCTTTATAGGCTTAAGTCCTTGATACATAAGATCTATAAGCACACTAAACCCTAAAAATAGTATAATACTAATAGCAAATGAAGAAGTCATAAGTACAAAAGATTTCTTTCTCGAAAAAGCATGATTTAATCCCATAGAAGTCTCAATTTTAGAACTTCCTGTATTTGCAACTTTACTTGTCTTTCCATTATTTAAAATTTCCTTGGACATTAGATTCCCACGTACAGCGCTAAGCGGAGATACACGAGAAGCTTTTTTTGCTGGAACAATAGCTGATAATATTACAGTTAAAAATCCTACAATTATTCCAAATGCAATCCCTATAAAACTAACTTTTAAAATTGGCATCGAACTGAATAACACATTAACATATTTAAGAAATATAGAAGATATAATAGTTACAAAACTTCCTAATACTAAGCCTATTGGAATAGCTTTTACACTTAAAATTAAACTTTCTAAAACAACAAATTTTTTAACTTGAGCTTTTGATGCCCCTAGGCAACGCAACAGACCAAAAAATTTAATTCTCTCAATTACACTCATGTTGAAACTATTATATATCATGATAATACTTGCTACTAAAACAAGTACAAAAAGTAATCCTGCTGTTAAATACAGTGGTCTAGAAAAGTCAGAGTCACCTTGACCTATAATAGAAAGTAAAGTTTCATTTTTACCAATTTGTTTATCACTTAAATTGAAGGTATTTTTAATATCAGAAGTAGCTTTTCTAATATTAGCCTTTTCTTTAAATGTAATATAATAAGAATCGTATGTTCCTGATTTTTTAATAGCTTGTGTACCCAATATTGAAAGTATTAATCCATGCTTATCTAAAGCTCTTAAATTTGATATTGATGAATATTCACCTACTATCTTATAATTTTTATTTCTACCATCTGCTAATTTTATTTTGATAAAATCGCCTATTTTTAGATTAAAGCTTTTAACTGCATCCTCATCTATTAAAGTCTCATTCTCCCCAATAGGATAACGACCCTTTATTATTTCTAAATTAAATTGTTTTGCTACTTCTTCATCTAAACCTTGTATCAAAATCTCCTTTGATTTAAACTCTGCATTGTCAACTACTTGTACCCTACCATGATGAGCTATATCTACTCTACTATTTATTTCTGATATAGACTTTTCATCAAAATTTTTAATTAATATGTGCCAATTTCCATAATCTTTAATAAATTGTATCTTTTGACATTGTATAGCCATGTCTGCAAGTCCAAAAATAGCAGTAACTAAGCATACAGCAATAATAATACATAAAATTGTGGTTTTATTTTTTTTCTTGTGTACTTTTGCATATTGTGGTACTAGTTCTAAGTAGCTTCTCATTCTCTATTCACCCCCAGGTCTGTAAGCACTCCATCAGAAACCTGTAGTATTCTATCTGCTGTAGAAGCTATATTCGTATTATGAGTTATCATAATAATAGTTTGATTATACTTTTCTGCAGTTACTTTTAAAAGTGCAATTACATCGTTACTATTCTTACTGTCAAGATTTCCTGTTGGCTCATCTGCCAATATAATACTTGGCTTTGTAATCAAAGCTCTTCCAATTGCAACCCTTTGTTGTTGACCACCAGATAATTGATTTGGAAGATGATTTTTCCTATCTTTAAGACCTAAAATAGTCAATACTTCATTTAAATAAATAGTATCTGGTTTTTTATAATCCAATAGTAATGGGAATATTATATTTTGCTCCACAGTTAATTCTGGTATAAGGTTATATGACTGAAAGATAAACCCTATGTTACGACGTCTAAAAATAGTCTGTTTTTCCTCTTTCATTGAACATATTTCTTTACCATCAATAAATATTTTCCCTGATGTTGGAGTATCAAGACCTCCTAAGAGATTTAATAGCGTACTCTTTCCTGAACCAGATTCTCCAACTACAGTCACAAATTCTCCTTTTGAAACTATAAATGATACATCTTTCAATGCCTCTACTTTTGTATCTCCATTTCCATATGTTTTACATAAATTATTAACCACAAGAATATCCATTTGCTATCTCTCCTTTCTAATTGATTAATATAATAATAATCCATCTACCTTACTGCAAGATGTATCTTATCTTACATATTAGTAAGCTTTAAAAAGCTTATAGTGAATATGCTTCCTTGTGATAATCTGCTTTCTACGGAAATAGTACCATTATGCTGCTCTACAATAGATTTAACTAGTGGTAATCCCAAGCCTAGACCTTGACTATTTTTTGAAAACTTACTTCTATAAAACCTTTTGAATATATGATGTATGTCCTCAACATGAATTCCATTTCCAGTATCTCTAACTGAAACAGTGGTGCTTATAGGCGTCTCAATCCACTCTATCGTTATTTTATCATTTTCTTTTGTATTATCTAATGCATTCTTTATAAGATTACTTAAAACCTCGGACATCCATTCATAATCACAGAATAGTAATGTGTTTTCTGAACCATTTATAGAAATACTCTTCCCCTCTTTTTCTGCTCTAGTTTCAAAGCTATACAAAACTTTTTTAACCAAATTTTTAAGATTAATATTATTTTTATTGAGAATTATTGTTTTTGAATCTATCTTTGTAATCTTTAATAAATTCTTAATCAAGATTTCAATGCGTTCTAGTTCACTTTGACTTTTTTGTACAAAATCTTCTACAACATCACTATTATGACTTTCTTCTTGTAATATCTGATTGTACATTATTAAAGCTGTAAGTGGAGTTTTTAATTGATGCGATATATCTGAAATTGTATTTTTAAGAAATTCTTTATTCTGTTTTTCTTTTAATATATGTGTATTTAAAGATGTTGACATAACATCTATTGAACTAAATAATTTTGATAAGCTCCCTTCTTCATATGTATTTAGTCTTTCATTTATATTTCCATTTATAAATGAATTAATTTTATCACTGGCTTCTTCTATCTTACTTTGTTGCCTAAAAAAATACACATATAGTATAAAAATAATCATAGTAAAAAATACCAACAAATAGATACACATAGTTTTTATATATTTACTTTGAAACGATTTTACACTTGGCATAAAGTTAACATTTGTATCAAAGTCATATCCAGCTGTATTCAGGATTTCTTTTCCTTTTAAAATATATTTATTTTCACCTGTAACAAATGTTGATGGTATTTTGGATTTATCAACACCTATACTATATAAGTATCCAGCTATATTATAGTCATGTTCTATCAACGTTTTTTTATAATTGTTAGTTATACTTATAACCACTATTTGCCCTATTATAATAAACATTACTAAAATAGATGTAACTATTAAAAAAAATATTTTTATATCTCTGTCAGAAAATATCTTCATATTAATACCCTCACTTAATTACATTCCATTTATAACCCATTCTTCTAACGGTCAATAGAAAATTAGGATTTTCAGGATTATCTTCAATTTTATTTCTCAATCGTCTTACATATACGGATAATGTATTGTCATCTATAAAGCTACCATTTCCATCCCATAACTTGTCCAATATGTTTTTTCTAGTAAGTACAATATTTTTATTTTTCATAAATAAGCACAATAATTTATATTCTGCTGTGGTAAGTTCCACCTCAAATTCACCTTTAAAAACACGATTTTCAAGTAATTTAATAGTAATATTATTTGAACTTAATTCAGTTACATTATTTGCAACATTATAACGTCTAAGTAATGCTTTTATTCTTGAAATTAATTCATTTAACTTAAAAGGTTTTGTTATATAATCATCTCCCCCCATATCAAGCCCCATCACTACATTTACCTCTTCATCTGAAGCAGTCAAAAATATAATGGGTATATTAGAAACCTCTCGTACTTTCTCGCAAATCTGAAATCCATTACCATCAGGTAAGGATACATCTAAAAGCAATAGGTCATAATTTTTTTCCTCATACATTTGCATAGCTTCTTTTACAGTCCTCGCTATGTCTACATTAAATCCACTTTTTTGTATAGAGAATTCTAATCCATATATCAAGCTTAAATCATCTTCAACTAACAATATACTACTCATTTAATCACCTCTATTTTAATTATTTTTACTTCTCATAAGCTATTATACTTAATTTATTATAATTTTACTTTTTCAAAAACTCAATAGTAACTAGAAATCAGCTTGACCTGTATTATTTTATCTGAAAAATAGAAAATTTTATAACTCTTTATCTGTTAATGCTATTAAACATCGAATTGAAAATGATGATTTTGTAGTGGAATTTGACTTGAGGTATAAAAATACATGGATAGAGAAGTAGAATATAAATAACATATTTTAGATTTTTACAATTTGAAATAACAAGCAACAAAACAGGTGGTATGCTATATAACATACCACCGCTTATTGTTAACACCACGTTTCATAATATGCGTGTAACTAATTTTGCATAAAATTATTTCCAGCGTTTTAATGTTGGAAAGAAATTGTTCATCATTGTTCTTGCTTCATCTTCAGTCATACCCTTATTGCTTTGAAGCATATGAGGGATACAAACTTCTATCATCTCTTCCATACTTATATCAGCTGTAAACTCACCGTCTTTAAAACAATAACTACAATAATCAGTACTTTTACTTCCATCTTTATTTGTCCCATATAATTCATCAGTTTGTCCCATTGGCATAGCACAACATTGGCAAAATTTAGTTTCTTCCATTTTAAATCACTCCTTATATTTTTCTTTGGCTCCTAACCATATTCAAATTATATCAAGACTAATATGACATTATTGTGTCATATTAAAAATAAAAAGACTAATAAAATCATTCCACTGGACATAATTTCATTAGTCTTTTTATTTTTAGTTTTTAATAATTTATAAAAAATTATATTCTATTTACTTTAGTTTTTATAGCTGCTTCTTTAACTGCTTTAGCAACATTTTTTACTACATTCTTATTAAATACATCTGGTAATATATACTCTGGGCATATTTCTTCATCACTTATTGTATTGGCAATTGCATATGCAGCAGCTATCTTCATCTCTTCATTTATTTCTTTAGCCTTAACATCAAGTGCCCCTCTAAATATTCCCGGGAAAGCCAAGACATTATTAACTTGATTAGGGAAGTCTGAGCGACCTGTTCCCACTATGAATGCTCCACCTAGCTTAGCTTCTTCTGGCATTATCTCTGGAGTAGGGTTTGCCATTGCTAATATTATCGGCTTTTCAGACATACTTTCAACCATTTCCTTTGTAACAGCTCCTGGACCTGAAACACCTATAAATACATCTTTTCCTTTTATAATATCTTTTAAAGAACCTTTTTCATTTCTTATGTTTGTTACTTCTAACATTTCTTTTTGAACATAATTTAGATTTTCTATGCTAGCTTCTAATGCACCACTTCTATCACATAATACTATATTCTTAACATTCATATTAAGTAGTATCTTTGCTATAGCTATACCAGCAGCCCCTGCTCCGTTTATGACTATTTCTAAATCTTCTATTTTTTTGTTTTCAATTAACTTTATTGAATTTATTATAGCTGCTGCAACTATTATTGCTGTTCCATGTTGGTCATCATGAAAAACAGGAATACCTAAAGACTCTTTTAGTCTCTCTTCTATCTCAAAACATCTTGGAGAAGATATGTCTTCCAAATTTATTCCTCCAAATACTGGTTCCATTAATTCAACAGATTTAACTATCTCATCTACATCATTAGTCTTTAGACATATCGGAAAGGCATCTACATTTGCAAATTGTTTAAATAGTATAGCCTTACCTTCCATAACAGGTATAGATGCTTCAGCACCAATATTGCCTAATCCAAGCACAGCACTTCCATCGCTAACTACTGCTACTAGATTCCCTTTAGAAGTATATCTATAAACATCATCTTGACTTTCATGTATTTTTAAACAAGGTTCTGCAACACCTGGTGTATATGCTGTTGACAAATCATCCTTAGTTTTGATTTCTACTTTGCTTTCTACATTTATTTTTCCTTTATTGATTTCATGCATTTCTAATGCCAATTTTGCATAATCCTTAGACATCAACTTTCCTCCTTAAAATATATACAACTATCTTTTAATTTTAATATTCATATAAATTTATAAATTTTATTTACATTCATAAAGTGCTCGACCTTGCTCATATATATTATTTCCATAACTATCTATAGCTACTGTAAGCTTAAGGTCTTCTACTACAATCTTTCTTATAGCTTCAGCTCCTAAATCTTCATATGCAATAATTTCACATGATTTTATTGAATTTGAAATATATGCTCCAGCTCCACCTATTGCAGCAAGATAAACTGCTCCATATTTTTGCATTCCTTCTATAACTTCATCACTTCTTTTTCCTTTACCTATCATAAGTCTAAGACCTCTTTCTAAAAGAGGTATAGTCAAGTCATCCATTCTATAACTCGTTGTCGGTCCAGATGCACCTATAACTTCTCCTGGCTTTGTAGGAGTAGGTCCCACATAATATATTCCTTGACCATATACATTAAATGGTAATTCTTCACCTTTATTTATGCAATCTATCAATCTTTTATGAGCAGCATCTCTTGCTGTATAAAGTATACCACTCAAACTAATTGTATCTCCACAATTCAATTTTGATATATCAATTTCACTTACAGGCGTAGTTATTTTTATCATTTTTTTCCTCCTAAATTACTACCTTTTTATGTCTTGATGCATGGCAGTTTATATTTACAACAACAGGAAGACCTGCTATATGTGTAGGAAAAGTCTCTATGTTTAATCCCAAAGCTGTTGTAGTGCCACCTAAGCCTTGAGGTCCTATACCAAGCTTATTAATAGATGTTAATAATTCACTTTCAAGTTTTGCTATATTTTCGTCCTGATTAAATTCACCTAGTTCTCTAAAAAGTGCCTTTTTAGCTATTTGAGCACATTTATCCACAGTCCCACCTATACCAACTCCAATTACCATAGGAGGGCATGGATTAGGTCCAGCTTCTGAAACTGTATCTATTATGAATTTTTTAATTCCTTCTAACCCATCTGATGGTTTTAACATTTTCATTTTACTCATATTTTCGCTTCCAAATCCCTTTGCTGCAAATTCTATTTTAATTTTATCACCTTTTACCATATCATAATGAATAACAGCAGGTGTATTATCTTTTGTATTCACTCTACTAATCGGGCTTACAACAGATTTTCTTAAATAACCTTCTTCATACCCTTGTTTTACTCCCTCATTTATAGCATCAGTAAGAGTATCTCCTTCAATTACAACCTCTTGTCCTATTTCAACAAAAAATACAGCCATACCAGTATCTTGGCATATTGGTATATTTTTTTCTTTAGCTATTTCAGCGTTTTCAACTAATATATTTAATATATTTTTTCCAACTTCACTCTTTTCACTTTTGGCTTTCTCTTTTATACAGCTTAAAACATCTTCTCCTAAATATAGGCTCGCTTCTATACAAAGTTTTTTTACTTGTTCGACTATTTGTTCAGATTTTATTTTCCTCAAGCGAACATCCCTCCATTACTTTACAAAAATATTCGTGATTATACTTACACTTTACCATTATTTTTAAAAGTTCTCAATATTTTTATATCAATTACATACAAGTAACTGAACATTTATTTCAAAATCATTATTCATTTTATTAACAATATAATACTTATTATTAAGAATAAAAGCTCTATATTTTATATGTGATTCTTATTTTTTTACCACATCTACAAATTCTACTTTTATAAGCCTTTGTAAATCAAATGGCGATAGTTCTATTTGATAGCCTATTTTTCCTGCACTCACAATAATTGTATCTAAATTTTTTGCACTTTCATTTACAAAAGTTTTATAAAGTTTTTTCATACCTATAGGGGAGCATCCACCTCTAATATAACCTGTAAACTTATTTATATCTTTTACATGAATCATCTCCACACTTTTTTCTTTAGCTACTTTTGCAGCCTTTTTTAAGTCTAGGTTTTCATGTACTGGTATTACATACACATATATATTCTTACTAACTCCTTGAGTTACTAAGGTCTTATACACTTCATTTACATTTCTTCCTATATCATGTGCTACCTCAACACCATCTACATGTTCACTTTTTACTTCATAAGACATTACTTTATAATCAATCTTATTTGAATCTAATATTCTCATAGCATTAGTCTTAACCATATCTTCACTTCCTTTTTATAAAATACGAATATTATACACCTTTTTGAATATTCTGTACTATTTTAATACAGTCTTATAGATTTTAACTAAGTATATTTTAAAACGATAGTATTATTATAAATCTATATCAACTTCAAAACTTCATTTTTTTCCAATTCCTTAGAATTTTTTAATATTTTTTTTATTATAATTGGAGAATCTCCTAAAATAAATATCCTATCCGCTAAAAATAATGCTTCTTCAATATTATGAGTTACAAATAACACAGTTCTTTTTTCTTTACTTAATATATTTTTGAAATTATTCATTATAAGATGTATATTCTTTACGTCAATAGATTTAAAAGGCTCATCCATTATAATGTTTCTTGATGGATATATAAAAGCTCTAGCAATATTTACTCTTTGTCTAATACCTCCACTAAGCATCTGAGGATAGAATTTTTTATACTCACTAATTCCAACCAATTCTAAATATTCATCACAAATTTTATTTAGTTGAGTTTTATTGTAGTATTTATTTACAACTATCTTTATATTTTCTTCTACTGTTAACCAATCTATAAGCCTATCATCTTGAAATATGTAACTAGCTTCCAACTTATTTCCTACTTTATTTAAATTTTCTTTGATATTTAAATTGTCAGTATCATTTTTAATAATCCCACTTATTATATTTAAAAGTGTAGTTTTCCCACAACCAGATTTTCCGAGGATACAATTAACCTCATTCATATAAAAATCAATATTAAAATTTCTAAATATCACACGATTATCATATCTTTTATTTATATTCTCAATACTTAACTTTATCTTTTCCATAAAAAAGTTCTCCTTGCTAAAAACTTTTGAGCTATTTGCAAAATGGCAGAAATTAAAAGAACAATAATTATCCACGCAAATATTCCAGATGTATTAAAGTTAATTTTTTCAGCCTGTATCATAGTTCCAATACCATATGTAGGTTGACTATATACCTCTCCTGCTATAGCAACTTTCAAACTTAAAGAAAAGGTTGATACTAGTATAGATATAATTTGAAATTTTATGGCTGGTAAATAAATTTTTAATACCTTATCTATAAACCTTATTTTATACACATTCGCCATTTCTAGTAAGTTCTTGTCTATATCCAATATAGCTCCTAAAACATTATCATACAATATCGGAAAAACTATAGTAAATCCAACTATAAAAGGTGTGCTATCCTTTTCAAACCAAATAAGTGCAAGTACTACCAATATCATAGTTGGTATTGAACGTGTCAAAGCATTTATTGGTTTTAATAAATTTCTAAAAAACCTACTTAAATAAGACACGATTGAAAATATAATAGCAAAAATCATAGCAAATAAAAAACTAAAAAAACATCTCCCCATAGAATAAAGTATGTCTGTATAGAAACTAGAATTCAGTATAATTTCTTTTATACTATTAAATACTTGACCTACCGTTGGTAAAAAAATATCATTATTAATTTTTAAAGCAATAATTTGCCATAAAAATAAGAGGATAACACAAGAAAGTGTTACCTCTAATTTATCTATAAATTGTTCTTTATTCTTTTTATTTCTCAACAAAGTATATTGCTTCATCTGGTACTTTGCCTCCTAATGTCTTATCATCAAAATCAGCTAATTTCTCATAGTAATTTTTATAGTCTTTAATCATGTCTTTAACTGGAATATATTTTAAATTAGCTCTTTCAAGAGATTTTCCTATTATCTTTGATTCAGTAGATATTTTTATTTTTTCAGAATATGCACCTAATTCTTCAGGGCTTTTATTTGCCCAATCTATACTATTTGATAATTGACCTACAAAAGAATCCACAAAATCTTTATTATCTTTCAAGAATTCAGAGTTTACAATTAGAGTAGATTGAGGATAACCGTCTTTTGAGCCACTTACTTCCTTCCACGAGTCATTTAAACTTTTTATAATTTTTATATCGGGATTTTTAGACATCAACGCACTAAGTGCAGGTTCTGGAACAATACCTGTTTTAACTTTACCAGTAGCCAATAATGGTACCAATTCACTTGCTGAATTTACATAATTAAAATTTATATCTGAATAATTTATACCCTTTTGTAATAAAATGTTTTTTATAGTTAAATCTGGAGTAAGTCCTTTTCCAGTGCATCCAACTTCTTTACCAACTAAATCAGAATAGTCTTTTATATTTTCTGTTGATACTAAATAAAACGAGCCCATTCCCACAGTTCCAACTATATTATATGCTGAAGTTTTATTATATGCTATTGCAGCCATGTTTGAAGGAACTATAGCTATATCTACATCTTTTTTCATCACTCTAGTGGAAATCGCCTCTGGTGTCTTTTCAATGCTATACACTGTTTCATATCCACCTTTAATCTCTGGATTTTCATTTGCAAGTTTAGCTATTGATACTGCTGGCAATCCATCTGGAACAGCTACTTTTACTTCTTTGACAACTGATAACTCTTTCTCTTGAGATTCATCTTTTCCTGGTGAGCATCCTACAAAAAAAATCACAGTCACTGCTACTAATAATATTATAGAAATATACTTTTTCATCTCTTCCTCCCAAAGGTAACATATTATAAAATAATTATATTTATTTATATTAATTTCTGTTAATTTATCGAATAATCCTTCTTATCTAAACATTTTTATTTATATTCTAATGTTTTTCTTTTTTTAGTTGAACTTTTTTGTTGATTTTTATTAGTTCTGTTATTTGTATTAGTTTTTTTGTTTTTATTTACACCCTTAGATACATTTTTTTTAGAATTATTTCTATTAAAATAAGGCTTTTCATCTTTTGGCTTTATAAGACATCTATGCCCAAAGCCTATTAAGTCTTCTCTTCCTGCTTCAACTAATGCAGAGTACACTAAATCATAATTTCTAGGTGCTCTATACTGTAATAAAGCTCTTTGCATTGCCTTGTCTCGTTTTGATTTAGGCACATAAACTGGTTTCATTGTAAGTGGGTCTATACCTGTATAAAACATAGTTGTAGATAGAGTCCCAGGAGTTGGATAAAAATCCTGAACCTGCTCTGGTTGATAGTGAGTATCCCTTAAATACTCAGCTAACTCTATAGCACTACTTAAGGTAGAACCAGGATGACTAGACATTAAGTATGGTATCAAATATTGCTTCTTACCTAACTCTTCATTTATAGCAAAAAACTTCTGTCTAAATTTATCATAAGTTTTTCCTGCTGGTTTTTGCATATACTTTAAAACTTCTTCTGATATATGTTCTGGAGCTACCTTTAGTTGACCACTTACATGATGCTCTATCAATTCTCTAAGAAACTTATTGTTCTTATCTGCCATTACATAATCGTATCTAATACCAGAACGCACAAACACCTTTTTTATTTTAGGTAATTTTCTTACAGCTCTAAGTAAGTGTAGATATTCACTGTGGTCTGCATCTAGATTTTTACATGGTGATGGCGATAAACATTGTCTATTTTTACAAGCACCTTTAGTAATTTGTTTGTTACAAGCTGGTCTTCTAAAATTAGCTGTTGGACCTCCAACATCATGTATATACCCTTTAAAATCAGTTAAATTTGTTATTCCTATTGCTTCATCAATAATTGATTTTTCACTTCTACTTTGCACTGCCCTACCTTGATGAAATGTTATTGCACAAAATGAACAACTACCAAAGCATCCTCTTGAACTTACTATACTAAATTTTACTTCTTCTATAGCTGGTATCCCACCAAATTTTTCATATACAGGATGGTATGTCTTTTGATATGGCAATCCATATACTTCGTCTAATTCTTCCCTGCTAAGTGGTTTCTCTGGCTTATTTTGAACTAAATACTTACTTCCATGAGGTTGAACAATTATATTTCCTCTAAATGGGTCTTGTTCATCATATTGAATTTTAAAAGCTTCTACATACTTCATTTTATCTTCACATATTTCTTTATATGATGGAATTAATATATATTTATCATATATCTCTTCCAATGTATCTGCAATATAGCATGTCCCATCAATATGTCTAATATATTTTGGGTCATATCCATCATTAAGTGCATTGGCTACTTCTACAATCTGCTTTTCACTCATACCATAAACTAGTAAATCTGCTCCACTATCTATTAACATAGACTTTCTAACCTTATCACTCCAATAATCGTAGTGTGCAAATCTTCTTAAACTAGCTTCAATTCCACCTATTACTATTGCAACATCACTGTATGCTTCTCTTATTTTATTACAATATACTATAGTAGCTCTATCTGGTCTATAACCCATTTTTCCACCTGGAGAATACATATCCTTGTCTCTATGTTTTTTGCTTACAGAATAATGATTGACCATTGAATCCATATTTCCTGCATTGACTAAAAACCCAAGTCTAGGTTTTCCTAGCTTCATAAAATCATCTGTAGTCTTCCAGTTTGGTTGAGCTATTATCCCAACTTTATACCCAGCATTTTCTAAAACTCTAGATATTATTGCTGTTCCAAAACTATGATGGTCTACATAAGCATCTCCTGTAACTAGAACAAAATCTAATTCTTCCCATCCTCTATCTATCATATCTTGTTTGCTTATTGGTAAAAACCTATTTTCCATATTATCACCTGCTCAATATATATTTAACAAATATTTTTCTTATACAAAAGTATCTTTTAATTTTGTTCTTAACGCTTAATTATATCATAAAAAATACTTAAAACCACAACTTAAATAATTTATATAGACATTTTAAGTCTAATAAATTCAAATTGTGATTTTAAGTAAATATATAATACAGTATTTTAAATATTTTTTTCAGATTCAATGCTACTTACTTCACTTCCAAAGATTAAGCATGCATCTTTCCCATCAAACCATTTCAAAGTGGTTGTAGTTATATTTGCCTTCACATCAAACTTTCTATTGCGCATAAATGATTTACAAGTATCATCACCCTCTTTTAGATGTCTCATAGGACATTTTTTACAAGGTTTATTTTGATTATTCCATAGAGCTTTATAACATAAATCACCCACATGAGTGTTTGGTGCTGACTCAAGCATTTTTTTATTAATAAATAATAATTCATAGGTGTTCCTATCAACAACATACGCCCATATATCCATATTATCCATTACAGACTTTTGAATCTTTAAAGACTCTTCTAGCTTACTCTGAATACGCATTTTTAATAAAAACATGCTGAGTGTTTTAGATAGAAAAGTCAATGTATTCACTTCATCATTAGTCCACATACGATTATATGAACATTCGTCAAATCCTATGAACCCTCTAAATTCATCACCTTCTAAAATTTTACATTGTAATATTGAACGTATACCTTGTGGCTTAAGTATTTTTTTCACATCACTACCTAAATTATCAATATCATTACAATAAAATAGCCCATCAGCATTAAAGTTTAAAAGATAGTTGCCTAAATCATTGTAACAAATATTTTTAAGATTATTAATTTCTGAAGTTATACCTTCGTTACACCATTCAAATGTATTTTTACATGCTAAATTATCATCTGAGTTTTCAAATATATAGACACGACTCACATTAAAGTGTTTACCCACAATACTGAGAATTAAATTTACTGCCACTTCTATATCACTTGATTCATATAGTATATCAAATATATGATTTGTGATATGTTCTTTAAAAGACGTCTTTACATTGGCATTCTCACCTGAATTTCTTGTGCTAGTTATATATTGTACTTTATCAATTTTTTTATCATACAATGTATAACAATTCTTACCTTTTCCCTTAGCTGAGTAAAGAGCTATATCTGCATTTCTAAATAACTTCATATAGTCCATACCATCTTGTGGAAATCTAGCAATTCCTACACTCAAAGATATTTTATAATTTTGTCCTTTACCTAAAAAAGACCTTTCAAATGCTTTAACCAATTCTTCTGCTTTATTTATAATATCTCTTGCTTCAGAAATATCCTTCATAAAAACGATAAACTCATCTCCACCAATTCTTCCTACTATATCAGATGCTCTAAATAGATTGATTAGGTCGCTTGCAATTTCACTTAATACAGCATCTCCATACAAGTGTCCTAAATTGTCATTTATTCCTTTAAAGTCATCAATATCAATAATCATTAAAGCACCTTTTCTTTTTTTATCCAATGTTATGTATTCTTCTATAAGTGATTGTGATGCTTTTTTATTATACAAGTCTGTCAGAGGGTCTTTTTCTGCTCTTTCTTTTAACTTTTCAGCCTCTCGTTTTGACTCATCAATATCAGTCAAACTTCCTACTACCTTATAAGGTTTCCCATTATTATCAAACAACGTTGTCGCCTTTATACTAAACCAAGCATACGTAGTATCTCTAATTCTAAGTCTAATTTCACACTCTTCATATTCACTACCTTCTGAAGTAAGTTTAACTAACGAAATAAACTTATCCATATCATCATGATATATATCCACTGATTTTATTATATTTTTTGTTGCATTTTCAGTTATAGGGTCATAGCCAAACTTATTATACCAATTAGG
Source organism: Clostridioides sp. ES-S-0054-01 (assembly GCA_021561035.1). Lineage (NCBI taxonomy): Bacteria > Bacillati > Bacillota > Clostridia > Peptostreptococcales > Peptostreptococcaceae > Clostridioides > Clostridioides sp. ES-S-0054-01. Next base: position 966,329 of record CP067346.1, on the reverse strand, counting down.
TGATATATTAATTTGGTCTTTTTCTATATCCCATTCTATTATGATATTTTGCGTCTGTTTTATAATAATTTCATGACGCTCTTCACTCTTTTTAAGCTCTTGCTCTAATAATTTAGCAGAAGTAATATCTACAATAACACTACAAAGTACAGATTTTCCATTTTCATAAATTATTTTTCTTCCTTTCAATAAAATCCATATAATAGTACCATCTCTCTTTTCAACTCTTTGTTCAGATGCAAATGTATCACTTACTTTAAGTTGTTTGTTTATACTATTAATTAGCTCTGTTCTATCATCTTTAAAAATAAGTTTGATTAATTTATTATTCAACTCATCTTTTAGTTGTTTACGTGTATATCCAATCATATTTAAATAACCTTCATTTAAATATATACAGTCAAAATCGTCATTTATCTCAGTTATGACTATTCCACCAACAATACTATCATTGATAGCCTGTATTTCAAATCTTTTTGAATGTAACTCTCCCTGTATTTTCTTAAGTTCTGTTATATCAGTTAAAACTCCCTGAATACACTCATTTTCTTTACTGTCTTTTATAGACTTGCTTCTCTCCAAAACCCAAATTATACTTCCATCTTTTTTTACAATTCTATATTCAACTTCAATTTTATCTTGTTTTTCTAATTGATTTAGAATAATACAATTAAACTTGTATATATCTTCTTTGTAAATCATGTCTTTAAATCTATTTTTAAATATTTTATTTAAATCTTCATCAGAGTAACCTGTAAGTTCTAGAAATCCCTGACTTACATATGTCATAGTCATATATTCATCTTTTAAACAGTTTTTAACCCCTCCTAGTATATTGTCAGTAAGCGCTTTAAATTTTTCTTTTTCATTTATAATAACCTTAGTATTATTATTTATAATACAGGCTATATATACTATAAAAATCAATATAACTAGTAATATTTCTAATGCAAATATATATACATCATAAGATATATTCTCTGACTGAATAGATACTATTTCATTTGGTACAACAGAAAAAACATACCAATCATTAATTCCAAGTGGCTGATAGTTTAAGATAAATTTTTCATTATCTAAGTTATAATTAGAATATCCAGATTTATAACTTTTCATATTTTCTTTTATAGTTTTTAGACAGTCCACTTCATCACAATTATCTTTATCAAAAAGCTTAAATATACATGATAGCATTTTACTATTTGTATTTTGAGCAATTATATCTCCATTTTTCTCGGCAATAAAAACATCTGCTTTTTTATCAAATGCAGATAATCCTAACAATTCATTTAACTTTTTTGAATCATAAATTCCGCTTAAAATACCAACTATTTTCCCACTTTTATAAATTGGGGTAGATAAAACTATTATTTCTTTATTATTAACAATAGATTTTGAAGGTTCTGATATATTCCTTTGTCCATTTTTAGCTTTTTTAAAATAATCTCTATCTTGAATATTACTGATGATTCCATCATTAGAATAACTTTTCCCATCTAATGTAGAAATAGTCATTCTAATTAAAGAACTTCGCTTTACCCCATAATCCATTAAATCAATCACCATTTCATCATTTACATTACTCAAATTTCCAATGAAGTTAGCAATAGATTCAAGCATGTCAAATTGACCACTAAGTCTTGTCTTGAGATTAATTATATTGTGTTCTGTAAACTCTGACAAATATGTATATGTGGTTTCTTTTAACTTATTATCCAATTTAAATTTAAACTTAAAAATAGCTCCACAGGTTAAAATAATTATAATAATAAACAAGATACTAATACCTAGAATTCTTGGCTTTAGTCTGTTCATCATACTCACATCCTCATTATATATAATTATATTATTCATTTTTCAAGCATTTGCATTTATTTAGGTTGTTTATCTCTATTTTTATGACTTTTCAATATACATTTACCTTCTTCCTATATTAGAATTAAATAACATAACTTTAGATTTATTTGTAAAATCTTTATTCATATTTCATCATTCTTAATTAATATTAAAAACTTTAATTTTATTTTTAACTTATCAAAAAGTGATAATGTAGTATACTAATTATTATTCATTCCTTTTCTAATTAATTACTCTCCACTTAATTTCATAACAAAAAAAATACTATCTAATCATTCCCTCTAAAAAACATTTTGTCTTTGATTATTATGTGATTAATTTAGCAAATTAATTTTCTACATGTAAAATTTTAGCTCTATAAAAAACCTTTACTTTAGATTAATACTCAGAATTTAGCTTCCCAGATAATAATTCTAGTAAAATACTGTAATGTCCTTTTACTTTTTATTTTTATAAATACATGTTTAAAACCTTCTAAATGCACAAATACAATTATATAAATTTTCATCCTAAATTATAACATAGAATATCACTATCTATTCCCTAAAATTATCCATTTTTAAAAAAAAGGTAACTATTATTAAGAATGTCAACTTCTAGAATTTATATTTCATATACAATTCCAAGCAAAAAACAAGGGCTAAAAAGTGTAAAACTCACTTTTTAGCCCTTTATTAATTATTCATTTATTTCATGTAGAAATAGCCCACATCTTACTTTAGGTTCAAACCATGTTGACTTAGCTGGCATTATCTTGTCTGCATCTGCTACTCTTATTAAATCCTCAATACTAGTAGGATACATTGCAAACGCTACCTTCATATCTTCATTAACTCTTTTTTCTAATTCTTCAAGACCTCTAATTCCACCGATGAAATCAATTCTTTTATCTACTCTAGGATTGTCAATCCCTAAAATAGCATCAATAACATAGTCTTGTAATATGGAAATATCTAATGAGTCAACAGGGTCTTCTATTGCTAATAAATTTTTATTTGCTTTCATTTTGTACCATTTATCTCCTAGATACATTCCGAAAGTTCCTTTTTTGTCAGGTTTATATTTTTCTTTTCCTTCTATTTCTTCTAGTTCAAAATTTTCTTTTATTTTGTCTATAAATTCTTCCTCACTTAAACCATTTAAGTCTTTGATAACTCTATTATAATCCAAAACCATTAAATTCTCATCTGGTGCAATCATTGCTATAAAGTAATTAAATTCTTCTTTTCCAGTATAATTTGGATTTTTAGCCCTCATTTCTTTAGCTACATTTTCTGCTGAAGCTGTCCTATGATGACCATCTGCAATGTATAGATAATCTAATTTTCCAAATTCATCTACTAAGTTACATATTATATCATCATTATCAATCTTCCATACTGTATGCTCTATCTTGTCATCTGTTATAAAATCATATAAAGGTTCATTATTATCCATAAAATCATTGATTATGTCATCTATCAACCTTTGATGTTTATAAGTTACAAGTATAGTTCCCGTATTAGCATCACAATATTTTATATGTTTAGTCCTATCAATTTCTTTCTCTGGTCGAGTGTACTCATGTTTTTTTATTGTTCCATTTAAACTTTCATCAACTGATATACATGCTACTATGCCAACTTGAGCTCTACCATCCATGATTTGTTTATATATATATATACTCTCTTTGTCATCTTTTACTAGAATTTCTTGTTTTCGAAACTTATCTAAATTTTCTCGCGCTTTTAAATAAACTTTTTCATCATATAAATCTATGTTTTCATCTAAATCAATTTCTGATTTATCTATATGCAAAAATGAATATGGATTCCCTTGTGCAAGTCTTCTAGCTTCTTTACTATTCATAACATCGTAAGGAAGTGCTGCTACTTTATCTACTATATATTTATTTGGTCTAATCGCCTTAAATGGTTTAATCGTTGCCATTACTAATTTCCTCCTAATTATACAAAATATTTTATAATGCTACCCCTATTAGATTGTTGAAGTCAAGAAAGAAATCTTGAATCACCTTTACTATTTCCTCTCCTATTCTTTCTTGAGCCTCTACTGTAGATGCCCCAATATGAGGTGTAGGAGAAACTCTTGGATGATTTACTAAGTCTAGATTTAATGTAGGTTCTTGTTCATAAACATCTATAGCAGCTGCTGATAATTTACCTTCATCTAATGCTTTTAGTAAATCTTTTTCATCAACTAAACCACCTCTTGCACAGTTTATTAAATAAGCCCCTTTTTTCATCTTATTTATTTCTTTTTCAGTTATTACTGCCCCCTTATTCTTATCAAATGGAATGTGTAAAGATAAGAAATCTGCCTTTTCTAAAACCTCTTCCATATCACAGAATCTATAATTGTTAAAACCTTGTGCTTCACCCATTATGTCAGTATATACAATATCCATACCTAATAATTCTGCTCTCTTTGCAACTTCTTTTGCAATTCTTCCAAAACCTATAAGTCCAAGTGTCTTTCCATTAATTTCTGTACCTTTGTATTTTTTCTTTTCCCATTTTCCATCTCTCATAGTTACATTTGCAGTATTTATGAATCTTGCAAGAACAAATAATTGACCTATTGTAAGTTCTGCAACAGATATACTACTTGCATTTGGAGTATTCATAACTTTTATGCCCTTAGCCTGTGCATATTTAACATCTATATTATCTAACCCTACTCCACCTCTTACTATCAGCTTCAACTTTTTGCCCTCTAATGCTTTATCTATTACATCCTTAGTAACTTTAGTAGCTGAACGTACTACAAGTACATCAACATCTTTAAGTTTCTCTCCTAAAACATCTTTTTCATAAAACTGCTCTATCACATTAAAATTTAACTCTCTCAATTTTCTCACTGCTTCTTTCTCTATTCCATCAGTAATTAATATATTATACATAACAAACTCCTCCAATTTATATTCACTTAATTTTCCCAATTTTTATTTTTTAAAGTATTTTCATCAATAAAATACTCTACTTAATTTAACTTTCTGTTTATATAATTTTCAAAATATTTTTTCATTAAAAACATATCAAATTTCTCTATTGTTTGTTAAAAATTTAATATGTAATTTTTATAAAATATATTTTATTATATATTCTAAATTTATCTTAAAATATACATATTTTTACAATATTACTGATTAAAACCTAATATATCATCAATATTATCTAATAATTCTTGTACATCTTCGACAGTATAGTCACCCATATGTGAAATTCTAAAAGTTTTTTCTTTTAAATCTCCATAGCCATTTGCTATTTGGAATCCTCGTTCTTGTAATTTTGAATTTAAATTTGATACACTAATACCTTGAGTATTTTCTATAACAGTAAGTGTATTGGATAAGTGATTTTCATTGGTAAAAATTTGGAAGTGTTTTTTAGCCCAGTTTCTAACTAAGTTTGCCATGTCTTCATGTCTATTGAACCTGTTATCTAGACCTTCATCTAATATATTATCTAATTGGAAATCTAAAGCGAACATGTGAGAAAGAGATGGTGTTGAAGGGTATTGGTAGTTTTTCTTGATTAAGTATTCATACATTGCTAACAAATCAAGATATACTCCTCTAAAAGGTACTTGCTTAGCTCTATCGATTGCTTTTTGAGAAAATGTGCAAATAGACATTCCTGGTGGTAATCCCAGTGCTTTTTGTACTGATGTTATACAAATATCTATTCCTATCTTATCAACCTCGACTTTTATTCCACCGGCTGAACTTACAGTGTCTACGCAGTAGACCACATCTTTATACTTTTTAACAACTTCTCCAATTTCTTCTATCGGGTTTCTTATTCCAGTTGAAGTTTCATTGTGAGTTACAGTTATTAAATCGTATTCTCCGGTAGAAAGCACCTTATCAACCATTTCTGGTGTTGTTGCCTCTCCTAATTCAACTTTAAATATATCCGCTGGGACATTATTAGCCACTGCCATTTTGTACCATCTATCACCAAAGGACCCACAGGAAAATACTGCTGCCTTTTTGGATGTACAGGAACGAATGGAGCCTTCCATTAAACCAGTTCCGGATGACGTGGATAAAAGTATCGTGTTGTTTGTATAGAATAGTTTTTGCATTTTTTCACTTATACTCTTTTGGAGCATAGATGCATCTTTTCCTCTATGTCCTATCATTGGTGTAGCCATCTTTTGCAAGACTTCTTCTTTAACATCAATAGGACCAGGAATAAATAATTTCTTACTCATTATAATTCCCCCCTTTTTTAGTTTGTAATATGGATAGCGTGTTTACTGTCCTTATTTTTAATAACTATAATATCAAGCTAAATTAACTATGTCAACTCAATTTTTATTTTTTATATATAATTTTTTTTTTATATTTTATGAAAACATTCATTTTGCACATTAGCACAAGTCTGAATTTTCCGAATATTTTTTTCAAAAAAAATAAACTTTTTAGTTATATAAATTAATTTTTTTAGTATGTAAATTTAACACTATTAAGATAAATATTTTTAGTACAACTAATTTATTTTTATCTTGTATTTTTACTACACTTTTTCATTTTATATTTTTAATTCTATCTTTTTAAGATATAAAAGTTTTATTTAATTAAAATTCAATATATTCTACTTTTTCTTTTGATTCTTCAAAAAACCATTCTTCATCAGAAAAATCACCTTCTGCAATTTGACCAATAGGCATCTTCATATACTTTCCAGTAGCTGTTACTGCTATATCTCCATTTGGCAAAATTATTTCGCCTGTACCTTCAAACAATTTTCTATTTTCCTTAGTTATTCTTCCAACAACTTTTATAGTAGCATCTGTTGGCACTGGTTTTTTATATTTCAATTCCAAGGATACTGTTACTCCCCATATTTGGTCATTATTTATACTTACAGCTCTTCCAATAGTCTCATCCAATATTGCAGCAGACATACCTCCATGTACTCTTCCTGGATAACTTTGATGCCAATCCTTTGTATTGCAAATCGATACAAGTTCTCCATTCTCAAGTTCATAAAAATCTGCTTTAAGTCCTAGTTCATTTTGTGTTCCACAAACTAAACAAGATTTGCTACTATTTTGCTTCTTTAAAACTTTATACTTTGCCAAAAACTCCATCTCCTAACCTACACTAATAGTTGCTTAATATTAAATAACTCTAAAATATATTATATAATATTAATAAAATCCCTGCAAACTTCTAATAATAAAAATAGGCTATTTCAATATGATAATTTTAATTTGAAGTACTATTTTCTAAAAAAGGAGCTATCTCAAAATAGAAACTTAAAGTAAAGATAAGTCTCTTTTTCATTATTGAAATGATGAAAATATATTTGACTTCATACAAAAAAGAGTGCCTCATAAACTAATAAAGTTTATCTTGAGACACCCCTTCTAAAAACAAGCTATTTTACAATAGATTTTTACTAATTTTCCAAATTATACATTCAAATTATATTATACAAATTAAACTATAATTCTAAATTTCATTTACTATTAATTCTCCCATTTCTTTCGTTCCTACAACAGTTCCCACACCATTATATATGTCACTAGTTCTATAACCTTTATTAAGTACACTTTGTACTGCATCTTCAATACACTTAGCTTCTTCTTCTAATTTAAAACTATGTCTTAACATCATGCTTACAGATAGAATAGTTGCAATTGGATTTACAATATCTTTTCCAGCTATATCAGGTGCACTTCCATGTATTGGTTCATACATACCAAAACTATCTTCTCTAAGTGATGCTGATGGTAACATACCTATAGACCCTGTAATCATAGATGCTTCATCAGATATTATGTCTCCAAATATATTATTAGTTACTATTACGTCAAATTGACTAGGGTCTCTTACAACTTGCATAGCAGCATTATCAACATACATATGTGACAACTCTACATCTTCAAACTCTTTAGCTAAATCTTCCATTATACTTCTCCAAAGTCTTGAACTCTCAAGAACATTTGCCTTATCTACACTTATAAGTTTTTTATTTCTATTTCTAGCTATTTCAAAAGCTCTCTTACCAATTCTTCTTATTTCATTTTCGTTATATGTCTCTACATCATAAGCATTTTCAATACCATCAATGATTTTTCTTCCACGTTCTCCAAAATAAATGCCCCCTGTTAACTCTCTTACAACAACAAAATCAATACCTTTCTCAACTATATCTGCTCTGAGTGGTGAAGCTTCTTTTATACTTTCATACATTGTCGCTGGTCTTAAATTTGCAAATAACCCCAGTGACTCTCTTAACTTTAAAAGACCAGCCTCTGGTCTTATATCCCCCTTACATTTATCCCACTTTGGACCTCCAACAGCTCCAAGCAATACAGCTTCATTTTTTCGACAAACTTCAACAGTTTTATTAGGTAGAGGTTCTCCAGTTTCATCAATTGCACATCCTCCAGCTAATACATATTCACAATCGAATCTATGATTAAATTTACAACAAATTTTATTTAGAACCTTTATACCTTCATCTATAATTTCCGCTCCAACACCATCACCTTTTATGACTGCTATATTATAATTCATCACCCCACTACCCCCTATTTAATTTTATTGAGTTAATTAAACCTTCATTTAGTATAATATTTTGCATAAATTCCGGAAATGGTTCTGCCTTATATTCTTTTCCTTTTGTTATATTTTTTATCACACCTGTAGAAAAATCTACTTCTATATTATCCCCTTCCTCTATGTTATTAACAGCTTCTTCACATTCAAGTATAGGAAGCCCTATATTTATAGAGTTTCTAAAAAATATTCTAGCAAAAGTAGAAGCAATCACGCAGGATACTCCGCTTTCTTTTATTACAATTGGAGCATGTTCTCTTGATGAACCACAACCAAAGTTTTTAGTTGCAACTATAATGTCTCCTTCTTTTACCTTAGAAACAAATTTATCATCAATATCCTCCATACAATGCATTGCTAGTTCTTTATAATCAGCTATATTTAAATATCTAGCTGGTATTATTACATCTGTATCTATATTATCACCAAATTTAAAAACATTTCCATTAGCAATCATAAACTTTACCTCCCTTAAATTATCTCTGATGGTTTTGATATTTTTCCAGTTATAGCTGATGCTGCTGCTACAGCTGGGCTTGCAAGATACACCTCTGAATCAACATGCCCCATTCTTCCTACGAAGTTCCTATTTGTTGTTGAAATAGATTTTTCACCTGATGCAAGTATTCCCATATGTCCCCCTAAACATGGTCCACAAGTTGGTGTAGAAACTGCTGCTCCTGCCTTTATAAAAGTAGTAATATACCCCTTTTCTATAGCTTCAAGATATACTTCTTGAGTTCCAGGAAATATCATAACCCTAACTCCATCTGCAACTTTTTTACCTTTCATTATTTCAGCTACTACTTCAAGGTCTGATATTCTTCCATTCGTACAAGAACCTATTACAACTTGGTCTATTTTTATATCTTTATTAATCTCATCTACTGTTCTAGTATTTTCAGGAAGATGAGGAAAGGCTACTGTTTCTTTTAGTTCAGCTAAATCTATTTCGTATACTTCATCATAGACTGCATCTTCATCTGCTTCATATACATTTACATCTTTTGTTATCGTTCTACACCTATGTGAATTTATATATTCCATAGTCTTATCATCTACTGGAAAAATTCCATTTTTAGCTCCTGCCTCTATTGCCATATTACAAATGGTAAATCTATCATCCATAGATAAGTGTTCTACTCCATCCCCACAAAATTCCATTGACTTATAAAGTGCGCCATCAACACCTATCTCACCTATTATATGAAGTATTATATCTTTACCACTTATCCATTTATTTGGCTTGTTCTTCAAAACAAATTTTATTGCTCCAGGAACCTTAAACCAACATTTTCCTGTAGCCATACCTGCTCCCATATCAGTTGAACCTACGCCAGTAGAAAATGCTCCTAATGCTCCATATGTGCAAGTATGAGAGTCAGCACCTATAATTACATCTCCAGCTGTTACTATACCTTTTTCAGGAAGAAGAACATGTTCTATTCCCATATCTCCTACATCAAAGAAATTTACAACTCCTTTTGATTTTGCAAAACTTCTTGTAAGTTTACATTGTTCTGCACTCTTTATATCTTTATTAGGTGTAAAATGGTCTAAAACCATCACTACTTTAGTCTTATCATAAACATCTTCAATTCCTAATTTTTCAAATTCTCTAATGGCTACTGGTGATGTTATATCATTGCCTAAAACTATATCTAAATCTGCTTCAATTAACTGCCCTTTCTTAACCTCATTTAACTTAGCATGTTTGGCTAAGATTTTCTGCGTCATAGTCATCCCCATTTTTTACTTCCTCCTCAATGTAACTTTTATTTATTGCATTCATAAGTGCATTAATAGCTGCTGTATTTATGTTTTCCGATATGCTTACTCCAAAATAGACTTTATTATTATGCTCTATTCCTACATAAGCTACCCCTCTTGAATGTGACCCTTCCTCTAATGCATGTTCCCAATAGTATCTAAATTTATAATCTTTCATGCCACATTGTTTTAGTGCATTATTAAATGAATCTACAGGTCCATTTCCTACACCAACAATTCTCTGTTCATTTCCCATATAAGTTACTCTTGCAGTCATCTCAATCATGTTAGTATCATTAGAATCATCATTTTCATAGTTTAGTTCATCCATTGATTTTATTTTATATTTTTTAACTTTATAAGGACTCTCAACATCAATATATTCTTTCTTAAATAAATTAAAGATTGCTTCACTACTAAGTTCTTCCCCTATTCTATCAGATTCCATTTTGACTACATTTCCAAAATCAGAATGCATATTCTTAGGTATCATAAATCCATAATCTGTTTCCATTATATAAACAGCTCCACCTTTTCCAGATTGACTGTTTATTCTAATAATCTCCTTGTATTCTCTTCCAATATCATGAGGGTCTATTGGTAAATATGGAACTTCCCAGTAATCATTATCTCTGTTTTTCATTGCTATCATGCCCTTTCTAATAGCATCTTGATGTGAACCTGAAAAAGCACAATGCACAAGATTCCCTACATATGGATGTCTATCATGTACTATAAGTTTTGTACATTCCTCATATATTTCTCTTATCTTATCTATATTGCTAAAATCTAGCCCTGGCTCTATTCCTTGTGTATAAAGATTAAGCCCCACATTTACTATATCCATATTCCCAGTTCTTTCACCATTTCCAAATAGTGTCCCTTCAAGTCTATCTGCACCAGCTAATAATCCAAGTTCACTTGCTGCTGTACAAGTTCCTCTATCATTATGAGTGTGCAAACTTAGTATAATGGAATCTCTACAACTTATATTTTCACAAAACCACTCTATTTGGTCTGCATATACATTTGGTGTTGCCATTTCCACTGTTGATGGAAGATTTATTATTACTTTTTTCTGTGGAGTTGGTTTCCAAACTTCTATCACTGCCTCACATATTTCAAGTGCGTAATCCATCTCTGTTCCTGTAAAACTCTCTGGTGAATATTCAAAAGTAAATTCTGTCTCTGGATATTTTTTTACTTCTTCATTAAATAATTTTGCCCCTTCAACTGCTATATCTATTATTTCTTGTCTACTCATATTAAAAACCACATCTCTTTGAAGAGTAGATGTAGAGTTATATAAATGTATAATTGCTTTCTTACATCCCCTTATTGATTCAAATGTTTTTTCTATAAGATGAGCTCTAGATTGTGTAAGAACTTGTATAGTCACATCATCTGGAATCATATTCTCATCTATTAATTTTCTTAAAAACGTATACTCTGTATTTGATGCTGATGGAAATCCCACCTCTATTTCTTTAAATCCTGTATCAATAAGCATTTTGAACATTCTGACTTTTTCATTTACACTCATAGGTGTTGGTAGTGATTGATTTCCATCTCTTAAATCGACACTACACCAAATTGGAGCCTTAAATATTTCATTGTCTGGCCATTTACGATTTGCTATTTGCATTTTATCATATCTTTTATACTTCCTACATTTCATGTTATTTCCCCCTTTTTCGTTTTTTGTATTCAGTATACTTTATATTGACGCAATTCTCCTCTATTTAATTCATAAGAATAAATGTCAATTTTATCATTAGAATAAAAATAACCTCATCTCTAATAAAATTAGAGACGAGGTTTTGCTCGCGGTACCACTCTATTTAGCTTTTTAAAAAGCTCCCTTAGTAATAGCCAATATAATAATTATAATGACCATATTTCCTATAACGTGGAATTACTCCGATTATTCTAAGATTTAAATCTTAGAAAACAGCTCCTAGACAAGTTCAGAACTATCAACTACTAAATCACACCATCCTTTAGCTCTCTGAAAGTTTCATTATTCTTACTACTTCTATTCATCGCTTTTTTAATCATTTAAATTTTCTAAATTTTTTGATTTAATAGTTATTATATACACATTAAAATGTATTGTCAACACAAAAAATAATTATCTTCGTTTTTTATTTTTGATAAGTAATTTTATAAAATATGCTAACTATTGAAAATAGTATAATATTATGCCTTAAACTTTTTCATCTTTTCATCTATGATATTCAATAATTTTTTTTCATCTTCTAAACTCAATGCACTTAATCTAATTTTATAATTAGATTCATCAGTATATATATTTAATATATTTTTTGCTACTTCTATTTTTTCTATTATTTTATAGTTAAACTTTTGATTTTTTTTAGATTTTATACTGAATATACATTGATTATTTATTGATATTGAATGATTATCGAGAGTAATATATACTTTTCCCTCATATTTATTTGAAAAATCACGACCTTGTTTAAATAGAAAAACTGCTGTTATTATACATAAAAGATATAGGATTGTTGTTGAGTATATAAAAATTGTGACTAAAATTATAAGTGCTAAGACCATATATATAGCCATTCCTTTTTTAAAATAACCATTGTCATAATAATTCATATAGATAAACTTATTTTTACTCAAATTTTTTCACTCCCACAATTCTAAAAATCTATATCAAAAAGCTCTATAATTTCATCTTCATGATAATTTATGACCAGTTCATCTGGAAAATCTACTGATTTTAAAACTTTCTCTGCATTTTCAAATTCTCCTATAGAATAACATATATGAGAGTCAGTGCCAAGAATTACTCTTACACCATATGTTTTACATAATGTTAGCATATGACTTGCATTTTCCCAAGCTCCAGTCCTATGAGAGTTTGAACTTAATGATGAATTATTTATTTCTAAAAGGACATTTTTATCTTTAGCTCTCTTTACTATAGATTCATAATCTAAAGGATACCTACTATCATCTGGATGTCCAATTATCTTTACCTTAGGTTTATCCATAACTTTTAAAATAGCATTTGTATTTTCTTCTTTTGTTCCTGAAGCTATACAAGGTCTATGCAGACTTGCAATTATATAGTCCAAGTGTTGAAACATATCTTCTTGAACATCCAAATTACCATTATAATCCATTATGTTTCCTTCTATTCCCCTAAGAATCTTTACCTCTTGTACTCTACGTGGAAATAGATGTAGATTATAAAAATAAAATGGATGTGGTCCTCCTGGCATATTAGGTCCATGGTCTGATATTCCTAGATATTTTATATTTTTCTTAATTGCTTCTTCGACATTTTCTTTGAAAGTACTATGTGCATGTCCACTTATTAGAGTGTGACAATGTACATCTATAATAGACTTTTTCATTAAATTTCCTCCTAACATCTTATATAAGTTTTATAGATAGCTAAAGGGCTATTCCAAAACTAAAGCTGTCATAATAGACAGGGTAACGTTTTAAAACAGCCCCATTTTCAATTATTTTACACTTCTAAATCTTTAAATTTATCTTTAAATAACTCTCCAATACTTCCTAAAGATTCTTCTACTTCTAGGTATTCTGTTATATCTTCTTCTGGCTCTCTAGTTGCTTCTTTTATTGAAACTAACATTCTTTTAGTCTTTGGTTTAAAATCAAGAATCTTAACTTTCACTTCATCTCCAATATTCACAACATTAGTGACTTTAGCCACTCTAGTATCACTCAATTCAGATATTGGTAAATATGCTTCTACACCTTCTTTAATTTGAACAAAAGCCCCTTTTTCTATTATTCTAAGAACTTTAGCATTAACAACATCATCAATTTGTACTTCTTTCGCTATTAAATCCCAAGGGTCATTATTTATGTCTTTTAATGCCAATGCAATTTTTTTAGTCTCTTCATTTACATCTAACACATAAACTTCTACTTCTTGACCCTCTGAAACAACATCTTCAACACTTTCAACTCTTGTCCAAGCTAAATTATTTATATGTGCTAATCCTTCAATCCCACCAATATCCACAAATGCACCATAAGGCATTATCTTTGTTACCTTACCATCTCTTTTTTGTCCAACTTCAAGTGAGTTAAATAATTCTTCTTTAGCTGCTTTGATACGAGCTTTTTCTTCTTCTCTTTCTTGCTTAATTCTTGCTCTTTCAGCTTCTTTTTCTGCTTTAATTTGAGCTCTTCTTTCTTCTCTCTCTTTATTTATACGCTCTTGTAATACATCTCTATGAGACGCTACAAGTCTATTTTTTCTAATATCAAATTCTTTTATATAAACTTCTAGGTTAAGACCAACAAATTTAGATGTGTCTGTAATAAACTTTGTATCAAGTTGAGAGATTGGTATAAAAAATGTATATGTATTGTAATTAGCAAATACACCTTTATCTATATTTTTTTCAACATTTACAGTTATTATTCTATGTTCATCATAAGCCTTTTGTAACTCGGCAAAATCATTTCTTTTGTCAAGTTGTAATTTAGATAAAGTTATTGTACCATCTTTTTGAGATACTTTTGTTATTACAGCAGTTATTTCATCACCTATATGGTATAAATCTTCTATATATTGATTTTTTTCTATATTCAATTCACTTATAGGTATTATTCCATCAAACCCATAGTCTAATCCTAATTGTACTTCATCATTTCTCACTGCAGTTATTTTTCCAGTTGTCAATTCTCCAACTTTCACTTTGCTGAATACTTGTTCTTGCTGGTCAAGTAATTCTTGCATTGTTAAATCATTTTCCATTATAAACATCCTTTCCTCTCATTGATTATCATATCTGTAAATATTATACCATTAATATTGCAAATACTTACATTTTTCTTACTATAATTTTAAAAATAAATTCGACTTCATATATTTATACATTATAGAAAATATCTTATTAAATTAAAATACAAATTCTAATTTTTATCTAATAAAATATTTTCACAGAAAATTTATATTGTATATCTTATTCTTCTGTTGCTTTAGGTTTTGATAGAGAACTTTTATAAAATATAAAGAAACAAATTGCTGTTATAGTGGCTGCTGTTATATCCGCAACTGGCTCTGCTAAAATCACTGCAAAAAGTTTTTCATTAAAAAATGTTGGAAGTATAAATATTAAAGGTATTAAAAGTACAATTTTTCTAAGAAGAGCTAAAACCAAAGATATTTTTGCTTTTCCAAGTGCTAAAAATGTCTGTTGACAAGCTAGTTGAATTCCAAACATAAAAGCACCAGCAAAATATATTTTTATACTCCAGCTAGTCATACTAAGTAACTGCGGATTCTTATTAAATATACCAACAAAAAATTCAGGAAATATCATCAGTAAACCCCACAAGATGGTAGAATATGTAAGACATGACAATAGACATAGCTTAAATGTCTTTTTTACTCTATCAAGTTGACCTGAACCATAATTGTAACTTATTATTGGTTGTGCTCCTTGTGTAAGTCCCATATTAGGAAGCATAAGAATTTGCATTATACTGCTCATTATGGCCATTGAACCTACTGCTAAATCTCCCCCATACATTTGTAATTTACTATTTAAGGCTATAAGTACTAGACTTTCTGTAGATTGCATTATAAATGGAGATATTCCCAACCCCAGCACTGGCAAGATGATACTTGCTTTGGGTATCATATACTTCTTTTTTATCTTAAGTATACTTTTCTTTCCAAAAAGAAACATTAGTACCCAAATAGCAGAAACACCTTGTGCAATTATAGTAGCTAATGCAGCTCCTTTTACACCCATATTAAAGCCAAATATAAAAATCGGGTCAAGTGCTATGTTTATCAAAGCCCCTATAGCAACGGTCATCATACCAGTTGTAGCAAACCCTTGGGTATTTATAAAAGTATTCATACCTAGTGAAATCTGAACAAATACTGTACCTATTAGATAAATATTTAAATAATCCATTGAATATCCAATTGTAGATTCACTTGCTCCAAATATCCAAAGCAAAGGCTCTTTTCCAATCTGAAAACCTATAGTTAAAAGTATTGCTAAAATCACCAATACAGAAAAACTATTACTCATTATTTTCTCTGCATCATCATTGTTCTGCTCACCCATTTTTATAGCAGCTAACGGTCCTCCTCCCATCCCAATTAAATAACTACATGCAGTTATTATAATTATTATTGGAAATGCTACTCCTACACCTGCCATAGCAACTTCTCCACTTTGCATTCTACCAATAAAAATTCTATCGACTATGTTGTATAAAACATTTACAATTTGTGCGATAATAGCTGGTGTGGCAAGTTTAAATAATAATTTACCCACACTTTCATTGCCTAAGTTAGCGTTTGAATTTTCCATTTTAAAACCTCCTTAATCCATTAATTAAAATGTATTATTAAATTTATTCTATATAAAAATTTTATTTTATTAGCATACAAATTTAGAGTACTTTCCCTACAAGTAATACTATACTATATTTCTTTTGACATAGTAAACATTTTAGAATTGACAGAATTTAAATACTTTGTCTAATTTTTTATCTACCTTATAAAAACTTTCACATGTACTCATAAAAAAACTATCCAAGTATATTACTTAGATAGTTTTATATTATATGTAGAGAAAGAGCTGAAACTATAACTCCTGATAGCAAATTACCAAAAAATACTCCCATAAAAGCATCTTTTATTCTCATTTTAAGTATGGAAGCTATAGCAGATGCAGTCCATGTTCCTGTAGTTGGAAGTGGTATACCTACAAATAGTATTATACCAATTATTGAAACACTTTTTAATTTCTTCATTCTCGAGTTTATTTTTCTATCAATTATATCAGCAATCCCCTTAAATAGTTTTTTCCCCCTTAAAAATTGTAATATATGTCTAAATGTCAATATCAAGGGAATCGATACTAATGTAGAACCAATTACACCAAATACGTAAACCCATATAGGATTTAAGCCCATTGCAATACCTATAGGAATGGCTCCCCTCAATTCCGTTACAGGAACCATAGATAAAATTAATATGTGTAAATATCCCAAACTATTCCCTCCTATTCTAAGTGACATTAAGTTATAAATTTATTTGCTCTATAACCTCACCATTCTTTTTACTAACTAAAAACGCATTTTTAGTCAATGAAAGCATTGGTAAATCACTCTTAGAGTCTGAATATGCATATGAATTTTCATAATCAATCTCTATCCCAAGCTTACCTAATACAGCCTTTATTCTTTCTACTTTTTCAATTCCCTTACAATTTTCTCCAATGAATTGATTTTTATATCTTGAATTTTCATAAAATAACTCAGTACCTATGACCTCATCTGCAAAACCATAATACTTAAAATATTTCATATATGCATATGGAGATGCAGTTATCATAATTATAACATTATGCTCTTCTTTATTCTTGTAAATAATCTTTTTCATAGATTCGTTAATTTTTTTCATTATACAGTCATCAAAAAACTCTTTTAAATCTTCTTCACTAAAATCTACTATTGGATGAAAGACTGCCTCTTTTGCCCTTTTCAAAGTTATTATTCTAATCAAATACATAAATAGAATAAAAATAATGTATGGCAACTTTATAACAGTTTTAAAAGTTTTATTTTTTAAAGAGTAGATAAAAAAATCTATCATGCTATCAGTATTTATAACAGTGTAATCCACATCAAGTAATAATACACTTTTTTTCATAAGTATTTGCCCATCCTATCACTAAAAAATCAATATTACTAAACATGTAATTATCCATAAGATTACATTTATCTTTAAAGCATTATCTGTTAAGACAATATCGGTAGGATTACTTTCATTTGTAGTGTTAATTATATAATTGTATCTAAGCACACCATAAACTACAAATATTGTTGTAAATATCATATGTGGCTTTTCTGGATTACTTGTAGAATACAATGCATAACATACAATTGTAGAACTTAATATAACTATCATCATTTGATTTAAATTTTCTACGTCATAATCTTCTAGTATTTTTCTATGTTCAACTGCATCACCTCTTAAAGTTTCTATTTCTTTTTTACGTTTTCCAAGAGCTAAGTACAGAGATAAGAAAAATGTACATAAAATTATCCAATTTGATAAACTAACACTTATGGCTACACATCCTGCATAAACCCTAAGTATAAATCCAAGAGATATAGAAAACACATCTAATAGTATTATATTCTTTAGTTTAATAGAATATAATATATTGTTTATCAAGTAAAGACTAAGAATTATAGAAAGATTAAAATTAACAACTGTTGATAAACAGATTGAAATTAAAGCTAATACTACAAATAGTATATTAGCACTTTTTTTGCTTATTCTTCCACTTGCCACTGGTCTATTACATTTTTTAGGATGTTTTTTATCTTTGTCCATATCTATAACATCATTCAACGCATATACTGATGATGATATTAGACAAAAACACACAAATGCAATAAACGTATTTAACAATAAATTTATATTTAGTATGTTACTTGAAAAAATTATAGCTGAAAATACAAAGAAATTCTTTATATATTGCTTTATTCTCATTAGTTTTATATAATCTGAAATTTTAGTAAGAAGCCTTATATTTGTATTGGTCTGTTTCATAAACTTACTACCCTTTCAATATTATTTTTTAAACAGGATATGATTTTATCCCTATATTTAAAACTTCTATAAATCCATTTACATTACTGATTATTATAGTAATCAGTAACAATGATAGAAATATATTATACATATTTTTTTCATTTTTTCTAAGTGCTTTGGTAAAGTAAGCCAATAAAACTATAACTGCAAAACTAAAATTTATAGTCATAATACTTGAATTGACTAGATTATAACCTACTATACCATGTAAAACTAGATTAAATATAATTATTCCCATACATAGCTTAGGAACTCTTTTTTCTGAATTCTCAATAACTGATAAAACACAAAAACAAAAAGCTAATAATGTAAGAATTACTGGTATTGTCGCAACTTCTCCATTTTGCAAAAATAACCCCTTTTTAATCTCTGCTCCAGGAAAATAAAAAACTGAATACAACAGTCTTTCTATAATCATTGCAATTTTCTCCAAAATTGGTTCTCCACTTATAAATTTAGTATCATACTGTATTACATTTCCAAGATTCATAAAACTCTCATAAGATTTTGTTGAAACTACACAAATATATGCCATTAAGATAAATGTAATTAAATGTTTTAACATTTTTCCTATTTTCAATTTAAATTCAAATATCATATTAAAAAAATACAAATATATATTACTAATAGTTATTCCAAACAGAGGAATAGCTGCCAATTCTAGCAAATAAGAATTCTTCCCTTTCACCTTATTTGCAATAACTATGAAAAATATTAATGAAAATTGACTATATATAAATCTCTCTATATTTAAAGTCATAAATAATTGTGGAAAAGAAAATATCATTATCATAGTAAGTAAAATTAAAGTTAACCTCTGCATTTTTATCTTTTTAATATGATTAAAAACTAAAGTTATTGATATAGCACTGGTTATTATTTGTAAACAAATTAACCCAAACCCATAAGCACTATTAAAATCGGCTGTTCCTGAATTTGCTATTGAAGTACACAATAAGTATATTGGATATGCAAAAATCGATATAATTGCTGAAAATAATATGTGCTTACTATTATCTTGATTTATAGCAAATACATTTAAATTGAATAAAACACCTGTATCTGTATCTAACAGCACATCATAGGTATTGTTCAAATCATAAAATATAGTAGTCTTAGAAAAAAATATCTTAGTTATTATTAAGTAAGTTATTACAACTAATATAAATAAAAATATTTCATTTTTATATTTTAATATCTTACTCATCAATATATCACCATCCATTCATTATATAGGATTTGCTGACACCTACAATTTATTCCTCTAATTTTAATAGTCATCTTCATAATATTCTTACTTGTTTTATTGTAATTGAATAGTTCTTTATTTACAACCACAATATTTACTTTATTAATGTTATAATTAAGCAAGTATTATTTATATAATGCAGATTGGTGGTATATAAAATGAGAATTTGCAAGCAATGTCAATAAAATGCTTGAAGAATTTGATATAAAAATAGATGGTTCTAGTTATAGAATTAAACTATAACAAATTAAGACAGAATTTAAGGAGACAAAATTATAATTAGTCTCCTTAAATATTAAAACTGTATTTTAAAGTATTACTAAGTAATATACAAATTTCAAATATAATACAAATTAAATTGATAATAGGAATTTTTTATCAAAAAACTACAGGTAGATTTTACAATATATTCTACACATTTAGTATATTTTTTAGAGGTAAAATAGCATTCATATATATAAATTTATTCAATTTTCAAACAAGTGTATTGAATAATAATTAATTCTATTGTATTATTGTAATTGTAGAGTAAAACTAAATCGGCAAAACTAGAGAAATTTAGTGACGCAAAGCTATAGGGACTAAGACTTATAGAATATCTTATGAGTTATGTCAGCCAGTTGCCAAAAAGATATATTCTTTTTGTTTTTATGAAAGTTTTTTAGGGGGATAATAATATATGTTTAGAGATAAAATGGATAGATGTACACATATGTTGACTGCTTATATCGGTAGTTCACATGATTATTGTGATTTTATAGATACACAATTAGATGATTTTATACTAGAGTACGGAGAAAATGTGGTAGAATCTTGCTTACATCAAGTGATGGTATTGGTAAGTAAGTATAATTAGATAGATTTTGTTTTCTAGAGAACCCTTTTTAGTTTTATCTACTATTTAAAATAAATTGTTGCTAAAAAATTCATTAAAATATATTTCTTTTTTACTTTCTGTTATTTTTAGATTTATTTCTCTAAAAGCACTCCCGCCCATGAGAATGCTTAGTTATAACTATAGAAGTGTACTGCAAATACACTTCTATTTTTTATTATATCATCAATTATATTTTTATTGGATAATTTTAATTCATTTTATTGTTACAACTTCTACTATAGTTTTATTCTATTTGTTAATATTTTAGATACTCCTTATGTTTATTCTACTTCTATACTTTTCAAATTAAAAGCTATAAAAAGGTTCAATATGGACTATTACTTGAGCATTTTCATTAATTTCTTCCTGTATTTGTTTCTCAATTTTGTGTGTTAAAGCATGAGATTGTTCTACACTTATAAATGGTTCTACCATTACATGCATATCAATATAAATAGAACTTTTGCTACCTCTACTTCTGATATTGTGAACATCCCTTACCTCATTAAATTCAAATACAATTTCTTTTATATAGTCCTCATCTACAGCTACTCTATCGACCAAAATTCCAATAGATGGCCTAAATATTCCATAAGCTGAATAAATTATAAATGCAGAAATAATAATAGGAACTATAGATTCCATTATTACTGGAAATCCTAACTTAACGCCAACTAAAGTAACCAATACTCCTAGAGATACAAATATATCACTTCTTGTGTGCAATGAATCTGAAATCAAAACATAACTATTCAGTTTAGTTCCAACTCTATATTCATACATACATACAAAAATATTTATAAAAAGCGTAATAACTAGAGCAATTAAACTTTCTATAGTTATAGAAGGTACAATTGGATTAGTTATTCTTAATACTGCACTAAGAATTATCTTAACTGCTATAACAAACAACATACCACTTATAAATAGACTGGTTATAATTTCAAATTTTTTGTGTCCATAAGGATGATTTTTATCTTTTGGCTTAGATGCAAAGAAAATTCCTATGAGCCCCACTACATTTGATGCTCCATCTGACAAAGAATGAAATCCATCTGCTGTCATACTATAGCTTTTTATTTGATTACCAATAATGATTTTTAATAATGCTACTATAAAATTAGCAAATAAAATTATCCATAATACTTGCTTCACTTTCTTATAGTTATCCATAACAATTTAGCCCTCCCTTCGATTTAATCAAAAAATACTATGTATAAATATCAATAAACTAGACAAAAAATTATATATAAGCACATTTACTATATTTATATTCAAAATTGGTTGTACTTGTTCATTCAATTTGAAACTTAATTATAAATAAAAATCGTAGGTATGGTTTTGGCATACATAAAAATAATGGGCTGTCCCAAAATAGAGATAAGCTTCTTTTTAATTGTTGAAAAATGATAAAATATATTTTTTTTCATACAAAAAGAGTGCCTCATGAACTAAAAAGTTCATTTTGAGACACTCCATTAAGTTTTTGATATAAACTATTAATTTTTTATACTAAGCCTTCTTTAACTAAGAATGAATGAGCAACATCTTCTGGTGATTTACCAAGTTCATCAACTTGATAGTTAAGTTCTCTCATAGTTTCTTCGTTTATTTTTCCTGAAAGCATATTCATAACTTTTTCTAACTCAGGATATTTCTTTAAAGTATCTTCTCTTACTAATGGTGCTGCATAATATGGTACAAAGAAGTTTTTATCGTCTTCTAATATCTTAAGATTAAACTTTTTAATAAGACCATCAGTTAAAAATGCATCTACAACCTGAGATTCATTATTATCTAAAGCTGTATATCTTAAACTTCCATTCATTGCTTTTACATCTTTGAAATTTAAGCCATAATCCATAGAAAGCCCTATAAGACCATCCTCTCTATTTTCAAACTCTAAAGTTGGCGAGAAGATAAAGTCTTTACTATACTTAGTCAAATCAGAAATAGTATTTACTCCATACTTTTCAGCAGTTTCAGGCATCATGGCTAATGTATAAGTATTATTAAATCCAAGAGGGTCAAGCAGAGTTAACTGATTTTCTTTTTCCATAGTATCTTTTACAACATTATATGCTTCATCAGCATCTTTAATTGGAGTATGTTTCATTACATTTACCAAAAGTGTACCTGTATAGTCCACATACATGTCTAGTTCACCAGATTTAATTGCACTAAATGCAACAGATGAACCGCCTAGATTTAAATTCTTATTAACTTTAAGATTCGTATTTTTTTCTACTAATTCAGCATAAATATTACCAAGTATAAGCTGTTCTGTATAATCTTTAGAACCAATAGTTATTGTATCTTTTTTACTTGAAAAACTAGAACTAAAAGCAACAAACAACATTGAAACAACAACTACGACAGATATTACTTTAAGTGCTATATAATTTTTCTTTGGTGCTTTTGGATTTAACCCTTTTGGAGTAACTGCAACTTCAATCTTACTAAATAAATAATCAACTATTAATGCAATTATACATGATGGAATTGCTCCTGCTAAAATCATATTATTATTTACAGTTTGAACCCCTGAAAATACTAAATATCCTAAACCTCCAGCACCTATAAATGCTGCAAGAGTCATCAATCCAACAGCTGTAACTGCAGATATTCTAACCCCACCCATTATTATGGGAAGTGCTAAAGGAAATTGTATTTTAAATAATGTCTGATTTCTTGTAAGACCGATACCTTTAGCTGATTCTAATACTACTGGGTCAATACTGGTTATACCTATATACGTATTTTTTACAATTGGCAGTAATGAATAGACTACTACCATAAATATGGCTGGTTTACTTCCTATACCAAGTATAGGTACAAGAAGACCCAAAAGTGCCATAGATGGAACTGCTTGGACTAAGTTTACAAATCCAAGTACAAATTTCCTAAGAGATGAGATTCTTGAAATAATTATTCCAAGAGGAACACCAACTATTATAGCTATTAAAATAGATGTAACAGTTAGACTCATATGTTGTATTAAAAGTTCTATAATCTTATCTTTTTGTAACAGTATAAAGTTAAAAAAATTATCCAAGGACACTCACCTCCATTTCTAGGAATTGTTCACTTAAAACAGAAAGTAAACTACTTCTAGTAATAAGACCTACGAGTTTATTTTCATTAGAAATAACTGGAATATATCCAACCGAATTACGATTCATTACATTTAGTATTTCAACTAAATTATCTCCTTCATTTACATGCAAAGGCTCACTTGACATAATATCAGCAAGTAATATTGACTTATCACTAATATCTTTCATATCTTTTACAGTAACAATACCTTTTAATGTTTTAGCTCTATCTATGATTAGTAAGCTATCAACCTTACTTGTTCTCATAATTTCTATCCCTTGAGTTACTGTTCTAGTTGAGGTAACAGCAATAGGATTTTTTATCATAATATCTTTTGCTTTTATATATTCTGGATTATCCCAAACTCTATCTTCTCCAATAAAATCTCTTACAAAGTCATTTGCAGGCTTTCTAAGTATGTTTTCTGGAGTATCATATTGTGCTATTCTTCCATCCTTCATAATACAAATTTTATCAGCTATCTTTAAAGCCTCATCCATATCATGAGTTACAAATATTATAGTTTTTTTCAATTCATCTTGGAGAGAAAATAATTGTTCTTGTAAAGATGTTCTTGTTATTGGGTCTAAAGCACTAAAAGGCTCATCCATCAATATTATTTCAGCATCAGTAGCAATGGCTCTTGCAACACCGATTCTTTGTTGTTGTCCACCACTAAGTTCTGAAGGATATTTATCTAAAAATTCATCACTGTTAAGCCCTACCATCTCAAGTAGTTGCAATGTTCTTTTCTCAATTTCTTCAACGGATTTTTCCTTTTTTAGGCGTGGAATTAGCTCTATATTTTCTTTTATTGTAAGATGAGGGAATAGGCCTGTGTTCTGTATAACATATCCTATTTTTCTTCTAAGTTCTATTTCATTTTCCTGAGAAATTGGTTTGCCATTAATATATATCTCACCAGATGTAGGTTTTATTAATTTGTTTATAAGCTTCAAGGTAGTAGTCTTCCCACAACCACTTGAACCAATCAAAACTACCAATGTACCGGTTTCTACAGTTAGAGAAATATCGTCTAATATAACATTATTTCCTATCTTTTTGGTTACATTTCTTATCTCTATCATAATTTATCATCCCCTTTTTTGAACAAGCAACCTTTGCCAATGTGATAAGTTGTTTTTATAATTATATCATACTATTTTATTTATGTAAACAAAGTACGACTTTTAGGTCAATATATGTCTGAATATTGCTACAAATATAAAGTATTTATATATAGTATATAATATATAATGTAAAAAACAAAAAAGTATAAAAATATTCGTAAAATAACACTAGCCTCAATTATATAATATTAAAACTAGTGTTATTTTATTTAAACAAAACTCATAGTTGAATACTATCCATGTACTCAAATAAGGTAATATCTTTATAAGTTTCTTTTTTATCTCTTAAGTTTGATATTGTAACTCCCAATAGCCTAATTTGTTTTCCATTCATATCAACATTTCTCAATAAATTGTCTATACCACTTCTTATATCATTGTATTCGTCAATATAGCACTCTAAACTAAGGCTTCTGGTTATCTGTGTAAAATCCTCATATTTAATTTTTAATGTTAATGTTTTTCCAAACTTTTCAGAGCTTTTTAATCTGCTACATACCTCTTCACAAAGTTCATCAAGAATGTTGCGTGTTTCTTCTTCATCAATATCTAAATTATGACTTAATGTAGTCTCTGCTCCAACAGATTTTCTAACTCTATTTGGTTCCACTGGTCTATCGTCTATTCCTCTAGCAAATTTATATAATTCGTAACCTCTTTTTTTAAATATATTTTCAAGTTCAAATAAATTTAAACACCTTAAATCGTATCCTGTTTTTATACCTAAATTTTTAAGAGTATTGGAAGTAACTTTTCCAACACCAAAAAATTTATTCACAGGTAATTTATCCAAAAAGTCTTGGGCATTTTCTTCGGTTATTACAGTTAATCCATTTGGCTTTTTTAAATCTGATGCAATCTTAGCAAGAAACTTATTGTACGATACACCAGCTGAAGAAGTAAGACCAACTTCTCTAAGTATGTCTCTTTTTATTTGCTTTGCTATCTCAATTGATGAATCAATACTTTTTTTATTTTTTGTTACATCTAAGTAAGCTTCATCTAAAGACAACGGCTCAACTAAATCTGTGTATCTATAAAATATATCTCTTATTTGTTCTGACACACTCTTATACACATCAAATCTAGGTCTTACAAAAACTGCATATGGGCATCTATTATAAGCTATAGCTGATGACATAGCTGAATGGATACCAAATTTTCTAGCTTCGTAAGAGCATGTTGCAACCACACCTCTGCTTTGTGGATTTCCACCAACAATCACAGGTCTTCCTTTTAATTTTTTATTATCTCTTTGTTCTATAGATGCATAAAAAGCATCCATATCTATATGAATTATTTTTCTATGAAGTTCCATCCTTATCACCTTTTAAAGTATAAATAAATTAATTTTATTTAGATTCCTTTTTAATTATACCAAACTTATGTTTCTTTAGGCTATTTTTTCATGATTTTCTTTATATATTCATATTTTCTATAAATAAAACAACCTATAATCAATTAACTTCAATATAATTTATAAAAAATACTTAAAAACACTTGCAAAAACCATATAAAAGCTTTACAATAAGTATTCCAAGGAACTAAATTTAAAATTCCTTATGGATAACAGTATATATATTTAATTTAAATGGGATGTTTTAAAAACAAAAGACTGCCTTATACAAGACAGTCTACTGATTTTATTATAATTGTAATGGACTGCTCAAACTATTACTTTAAAACAGCCCATATTTTTTTATATAAATTTAACTATAGTAAAGATTTTGTGAAGGATACTCTGGGTCACAAGTTACATCTATGCCAAGCTTTCTAAATGTTTGTTCATCATCTCTATTTAATATAGTAGTAGAATGAGATTGACACCCTTTTAATAATGCTAATTTTTCCATAGCAAATTGTGCAGTTGGATTAGTCACAGCACAAATGCTAAGTGCAGTTAACACTTCTTGGCAACTAAGTGAAACATTTCTACTGGCTAAAGTTTTTGTTTTTAAATTTATAATAGGCTCTAATATTACAGGTGATATTAAGTGCATATCATCAGATATATTAGCTAAGTGTTTAATTGCATTTAATACTGCTGCTGCTGTCCCATTCATTAAATCAGAACCCTTACCAGTTAATATTGTACCGTCTTCTAATTCTAATGCAACTACAGGACAAGTATCATTCTTGTCAGCACTTTCTTTTAATTTATTACTGTAATTTCTAGCAGGTAATACAACATTTCTATCTTCTGGTTTTAAGTTGAGTTCTTCCATAATCATTTTCATTCTATCATAAGCACCCTTATCAACTTGCCCCTTTTTATACTCACAAGCAGTTTTAAAGTATCTTCTTATTATTTCTTCTGTAGAAGCTTTTCTTATTACTTCATCATCTATTATTCCAAATCCAACTCTATTAACACCCATATCAGTTGGAGATTGGAAAATTGATTCTTTTCCAGTTATCTTTTCTATTATTTTCTTAAGCACTGGGAATAATTCTAAATCTCTATTGTAGTTTACTGACATTTCACCATAAGTTTCAAGATGGAATGAGTCTATCATATTTACATCTTTTAAATCAACCGTAGCTGCCTCATAAGCTATATTTAAAGGATGTTTTACAGGTACATTCCAAACTGGGAATGTCTCAAACTTAGAATATCCAACTACATTACCTCTTTTATTTTCATGATATAACTGACTTAGACAAGTACCAAGTTTTCCACTATTAGGTCCTGGTGCTGTTACTACTACTATTGGTTTTGTAGTTTCTATATATTCATTTGCTCCATACCCTTCATCACTAACTATAGTCTCAACATCTGACGGATATCCCTTTGTTGGATAATGCTTATAAACTTTAATTCCTCTACGTTCTAATTTATTTATGAATACAGTTGTGGCAGGTTGTCCTTCAAATCTAGTAATTACTACACTATTTACATCTAGTTCATAACCTCTTAAATCATCTATTAATCTTAAAACTTCCATATCATAAGTGATACCAAAGTCTCCTCTTATTTTATTTCTTTCTATATCTCCTGCATATACACAAATTACAACTTCAACTTTTTCTTTCATATGCTGTAATACTTTTATCTTTGCATTTTCATCAAATCCTGGTAGTACTCTTTTTGCATGAAGGTCTCCTATCAACTTGCCTCCAAACTCTAAATAAAGCTTGTCAAAATTGTTTACTCTTTCTAAGATATATTTAGACTGCTCTTCTAAATATTTTTTGTGGTCAAATCCTACTTTCATCTTAACACCTCACTAAATTAAATTTCTTATTGATAACAGTATATTTATATATATTTTTTTAGTAAAACATCTTATAAAAAAATGTTAATACTTTTTCACTCAAAGTAATATTATACAATTAAGATTATTTTTTTTCAAGATAGTTTTATAGCAAATAAGATATACTTATATAACTAATAAAATAAGAATATTATATTTTTATATATAAGTATAATATTCTCACCTTAGCATTAATTTATTTCAATATTCTCATATATCTTTTATTCTAAATTTAATACTTTCCTAATATCTTCTATCCCTTGATAAACTTCTTGTTTAGAAAAATTCATAGCTTCTAATTCTTCATCAGTTTTTTCCATAAGCATAGTATAAAATTCTATTGCTATATACTGCATATTTTCACTATTTACAGTCTTAGCCTTGTCAAATAAAATTTCTTCTGCTTCGTTCACATTTCCCTGAAAAACCAACCTTTTTAAAGTTATAAGTATAACTTCTTCTTCTGTATTATACACTAAATCTTTTTCTTCATATTCACTGTATTTTTTCCCCAATAAAAGTCTTGCAACCATAAGTTTTATCTCATTGAAAATCTTATCCACTATAGCCATTTTTACATCTCCTATAAATAAAATTTATTTTCTTTTTAATTATATCAGACTTTATAGTAAAAATTATTATATGTAAATGAAATAATCCAAAAATAAATTTTAAACATAAAAAAAGAAGGTAGCGGGGGATTTCCGACTACCTTCAAACACTAGATTGTGATTGGTTTGGTATTTTATTTATACCCACCATAAGCTTTGTTAAATCATTTAAATTGATTTTTTTAGCATCCACATCCTCCATCAAAAACGTCACCACATTCACAAAGTATTAATAATAATATTAAGAAAGGTATCCATGCACATAAGTCCATTTCAGCCCAACAATCTTGGAATGCTAAGAATAAGAAGAATAATATTATTATCCACCAAGCACATCCACCAAATCCGCCTTCACCAAAAAATCTATCCAACATAATATGTTACCTCCTAGTCATTTTGTATGTGGAGTTTCAGCTCCTAAAATATACTATGTTTAAGAGGTAATATTTGCTAATGATTTTTTTAAATTTTTTTAGATATTTTTAAAAAAAATTATTGATTCACACTCAACGTCTTACCATCACTTTTAATAACTATATCTCCATTAGAAGTCAAAAATGTTTTTATATTCAACTTTTTCAATATTTTTAAAACATCTTCATCTGGTTCTTTTTTCTCTGAACATGTGATAACAGCATATTTGGGTGAAATAGATTCTAGAAATGCTTCAGTTAATTTGTCATATCTACCATGATGAGGTATTTTAACAAAATCATATTTTAAAGTATTTTCACCTATAAATTCTGCCAATCTTTTTTCCTCTGCATCTCCTGAAAATAAAAACTTATGTGCTCCATAATTTATACTAGTGATTATTGAATAATCATTTGAACTCTCATACTGGCTTTTTGAAGCTGGTTGTATGTTTATTTCTGCACTATTGATTACAATATCCATCTTCTCTTTTAGTACTACTGGTTCTACATCAGCCTTTTTAAGTGAATCAATATATTCATCATATTGCTTACTATCTTTCTTATAATTTGCCTGTATAATATTGTTTATTTTGACACTAGATAACACACTATCTACTCCACCTATGTGGTCCTTATCTAAGTGGGTTAAAATCAAATAGTCAAGTGTGTTTATTCCTTTTTCTTTTAATCTATCAACTATTTGTTTTCCATTTTTATCTTCTCCTGTATCAATCATTATGACTTTATCACCTATCTCAATTAATATACAATCAGATTTTCCAGTGCTTAGTATAGTAGTCTTAAATGCAGTATTTTTTGTGCTACTCTGAATATTATTTTGACTCACACCATTTTTGTTACTTTTTAAATAAGATTCACTTGTTAATTTTATCTTACCATTAGCAGTTATATTTACTACAATCAATAATATTGCTATTAGAGATAATGTAGTAACAAAAAACAGGATGTCTCTTAATATTATTTTCTTCATCCAAAATCTCCTATAAATTTATTTATTACACATTTATAGTATAACAATCTTAACTCTGTAAAATACACATATAAAAAGGGCAAATTCTAGGCATATTTGTGGCATGGAAAAAAAGTTATACCGTTCTTTTCTAAAAATTAAGATTATCTTTCTAAATTTATATCTTCAAATTCTTTAATCTTATCATTAGATAAAACACTCTTTTTAGTTGATTGTCCATTTTTTCTATCAAAAGTATTTTTAGCCTTTACACCTGATAAAAACTTACCTGCTCCATTAATACAACCTTCTTCACACATCATTCCTTCTATAAAATTACCTTCTAACCTTCCCAATTTAGCCATTGTCATTGCCTTTTTAATTTGTCTTGGACCAGATACTTTTATAGGTTCAAAATCAAAACTAATCCCCTTCTCGGCAATATAATTCTGTATTGATTTAGCAAGTCCACCAGATGCTCCAAATCCCCTTCCAAAAATCGAACCATCATTTATATCTTCATTTGAACATTTTGATAAATCTATATTAAATGCTTCAAATAATGCCATTAGTTCTTCAAAAGTGAGTACATAATCTACTGAATCTTTTAAACACTTCTCTGTTGCCTCACTCTTTTTAGCTGTACATGGCCCTATAAATACAACCTTGGCATCAGAATCAAATTTTTTTACTAATCTTCCTGTTGCTACCATAGGAGATACTGTAGATGATATTCTATCTTTTTCATCTGGGAACATTTTCTCTATATACTTAAAAAATCCTGGACAACATGAATTTGTCATGTAATTATCTCCTGATTTTATTCTTTCAATAAACTCATTACTTTCATGAACTGTAACTGCATCTGCTCCACAAGAAGCTTCTATCATATCTACAAACCCCAATGATTTTATAGCATTTTTTAATTGTCCATATGTAATATTACTATCGATTTGACCTGTTATAGCTGGAGCTACTATCGCATACATATTTTCTTTTTTTGCAAGCTTTTTTGCAACAGGTGCTATCAAACTCTTATCAGATATTGCTCCAAAAGGGCATGCTGACATACATGCTCCACAATTTATACAGTTATCTTCATGTATCATAGCTTTCATAGTGTTTCTATTAAAATCCAAAGCTCCTGTTGGACAAACACTCTTGCAAGGTCTTACAACTTCTGATATAGCATCATATTGACATGAACTTTTGCACATTCCACAGGCCTTACATAATTCATGATTTATATATGCCCTTCCATTTATATAAGAAATTGCCCCAAACTTACATGCTTCTTTACATCTATGAGCTAAACACCCTCTACAAAGCTCTGTAACTGTAAATTCATTTATTGGACATCTATCGCATGCTGCTTCCACTATATATATAATTTGCTCATCTGTGTCCAAACTAACTGAATCTGGATTTATATCTCCATATTTACTATTTGGAGTTAAACTTAATGCAAGTTGTGCTCTTTCAAGAACTACCTCTCTCTCTTTATAAACACAGCATCTATATCTCGCCTTTTCTCCTTTAATTATTTCATATGGAATTTTTTCTATATTTTCTTTTGTTAAACTTTCTTCAATAGATAACCTTGCCACTGCTGTTAAAACTTCATGCTTCAACCTTTTTAGTTGCGTTTCAAACTCAAACATAAGTAATCCTCCCTATAAATCACATCTTTTTTGCTATATTTATACTATTATGTATATTGTATTTTTTATTTATTTCTACAAATTATTATAACATAGGCATATACTTTGTTAAGTTATATACAAAATATTATATATGTAATTTTTATTTTAAGTGCATATAACTTTTATTTTGGTTACTCAATAATTAAATATATAAATAAAAATAGAGTTGTCCAAAAGTTAAACTTCAACTTAAAACAACTCTATTAATAATATGTATTTTTGTTACTTTGTATTATCTTTATCTTTCTAAATTTATATTACTAAAATCTTTTATCTTTGTATTTGCTAAGACACTCTTCTTAGTTGATTGAGAATTTTTTCTATCAAAAGTGGCTTTAACCTTTGCACCCGATAAGAATTTACCAGAACCATTTATACATCCACCTTCACACATCATTCCTTCTATAAAATTACCTTCTAATTTTCCTAAATTAGCCATAGTCATAGTTTTCTTGATTTCTCTTGAACCAGAAATCTTTACAGGTTCAAAATTAACACCAATACCTTTTTCAGCAAGATAGTTCTCTATAGCCTTTGTAAGACCTCCAGAAGCTCCAAAACCTCTTCCAAAAATTGATGCATCATCTATATCTTCATTTGAACACTTAGCCAAATCTACATCAAATGCCTCAAATAATGCCATTATTTCTTCAAAAGTAAGTACATAATCAATAGCTCCTTTTAATTCTTTCTTAGCTGCCTCACTCTTTTTAGCTGTACATGGTCCTATGAATACAACTTTAGCATCTGGCTCATGACTTTTTATAAATCTACCACTAGCTATCATAGGAGACACTGTAGAAGATATTTTTCCTACATGATTTGGGAATGTCTTTTCTATGTAACCAACAAATCCTGGACAACAAGAATTTGTCATAAAATCTTCTCCCTTTTCCATTCTTTCAGCAAATTCTAAACTTTCATGAACTGTAACTGCATCTGCTCCACAAGCTGCTTCTAATACATCAATAAAGCCTAGTGATTTTATAGCATTTTTTATTTGACCATATGTAACATTTGCTTCAACTTGACCTGTTATAGCTGGAGCTACTACTGCGTACATTTTCTGTTTTTGAACTAATTTTCTAGCCACAGGAGCTATCAGACTCTTATCAGATATTGCTCCGAATGGGCAGGCTGACATACATGCACCACAGTTTAAACATTTATCTTCATGTATCACAGCTTTCATATTCTCTCTATCAAATCCTAATGCATTAGTTGGACAAACACTCTTACATGGTCTAACAACTTCGGAGATGGCATCGTATTGACAAGCTTTTTTACACATTCCACAAGCCTTACATAATTCATGATTTATATAAGCCATTCCTCCGACATGTGTTATAGCACCAAATTTACAAGCTTCTTTACATCTATGTGCTAGACATCCTCTACAAATATCGGTTACTGTAAATTCATTTATTGGACAACTATCACATGCAGCTCCCAAAATATATATAATTTGTTCATCCTCTTCTATATCCATAGTATCTAAATCTATCTTATCTTGACCTGGTTGTAACCCCATACTTACATTTACTCTCTCAGATATTATGGCTCTTTCTTTATAAACACAACATCTATATGTAGGTTTCTCACCTTTTATTATTTCATACTGAATATTATCCATTGCTTCTCTTGTAAGGTTATCTTCTTTTCCAAGCCTAGCTATTGCAGTTAAAACATCATGTCTTAATTTGTGTATTTGTGTTTCAAATTGAAACATTTTAATACCACCCCCGTAAATGATTTTATACGATACCATTATAACACAATATTTCCTTTTATTAATATATACATAAAATATTATATGTTTAAATTTTATTTTATCGAATATATATAATATTTTTTTATTTTATTATATAATATTATTGATATTTCTGAAATTTCACTATTTTTATTTTTAATTTACAACCGAATATATAATATTTTTTATTATATATTTTAATTTTACTTTTTACTTATAATCATTTTTATTACATTTTTTGATATTAAATTCATTGTTCATATTCATACTTTCGTCAAATTTTATACTACTTCTCGCTATATAATTTAACAATTTTTATTAAATTCTAAAACTAATTAATTTTTTTAAAAATTTTATTTGCTTTTATTTAAATTTTATGATATATTAATAATACAGACTTATTTTTTTAGTTTGTATTTTTTAATAATGCGGAGGTTTTCTTATAATGAAAAACGGAATAGTAAAATGGTTTAACAATGAAAAAGGATTTGGGTTCATATCTGTAGAGGGAGAAGATGATGTTTTCGTACATTTCTCAGCTATACAAAATGATGGATACAAAACTTTAGAAGAAGGCGAAAAGGTTAGCTTTGATATAACTCAAGGTAATAGAGGACCTCAAGCTGAAAACGTAAATAGAATATAATTATTTAATTTAAATATATATATTTTAGAAAAGGAGCTATAGAAGGCTCTTTTTTGTTGTTCATTATATTTATTGTTCATTACAAAAATAAAAAGTTACTTTAAAAAATCTCCAATTTAAAACAACTTTTTTTAAATAACTTCTTGTATTATAATATATATTATCCATATAAAATACTCTATCTAATTTTATCAGATATTATCAAACATAACTCTCTTAAGATTTTACAGGCTATAACTGTTGATACGCCTGTAGTATCATAATCAGGGCTTAACTCTACTATATCACAACCAACTATATTTATATTTGAGTTTTTTATAATCTTAAAAATCTCTTGAAATTCTCTATAATTTACACCACCAGGTTCTGGTGTACCTGTTCCTGGAAATACAGACGCATCCAATACATCTAAGTCTATAGTCAGATAAATATTCTTTCCACTTAGCATATTAACTATATTTTCAAATGTACCTATTCCTCCTATTTCCATGTATGTGTGTTTTTGCTCTGTAGCAAATTTAAATTCTTCTTTTGTACCAGACCTTATTCCAAATTGAAATATTTTATTATCTCCTACAATATCCCATATCCTTTTAATTACTGTTGCATGAGAATTTTTACTATTATTATATTCTTCCCTCAAATCTGTATGAGCATCAAAATGAATTACATATATATCATTATACTTTTCATATACTGCTTTAAAAGCCGGTAATGTAACTAAATGCTCTCCTCCAATCATAAATGGCACCTTTGAATCCCTAACAATCTTATATGTCTCTTGATAGATTTCTTTTAATACTTGTTCTGTGCTTCCAATACTAATTTCTAAATCTCCATAATCACATATATTATAATCTTCTAAATCCAAGTCTAAAAAAGGGCTATATGTCTCGAGACCATAAAATTCTTTTCTCATATAACTACTTGCAAATCTAGCTCCAGGTCTATTTGAAGTAGTTCCATCAAATCCAACACCAAATACTATCAGATTAGATTCTTCATAATTTTTGTCCATACTCATAAAAGTATTCATATAATAGAAATTATTGTTCATCTAGCATCTCCTTTACGTATTGAGGCAACATAAATGAACCTAAGTGTATATTACTATTATAATATTTAGTTTTTAAATTTAATTTCTCCCATCCATTCATATCTTGATTTTTTATTGGATTAAGTTTTTTTGAAGCAAATCCAAACAGCCAATGACCAGATGGGTATGTTGGTATATGTGCTTGATAGACTTTAGAGATTGGAAATATTTCTTTTAACTTTTTATTGGCTCTTTTCATCTCCTTAGCATTAAAATCAAAATATGGACTTTCACTTTGATTTACCAAAATTCCATCATCAGTCAGTATTCTATAACAATCCTTATAAAAATCAGTTGAAAAAAGACCTTCTCCTGGTCCTATTGGGTCAGTTGAGTCTACTATTATCAAATCATATGATTTATCACAAGCACACTTAACAAAATTAACACCATCTTCAAAATATAAACTTACTCTTTTATCATCTAATTTACATGAGCATATATCCATATATTCCTTAGATACATCTACGACCATTTTATCTATTTCAACCATGTCAATCTTTTCTATTTGAGTATAACGGCTTAATTCTCTTACTGTACCGCCATCACCTCCACCTATAACTAATACTTTCTTTATGTTTAAATTTGTAGCCATAGGGACATGAGTTATCATCTCATGGTATATAAACTCATCTTTATATGTTACCATCATTAATCCATCTATCGTTAGAAACTTTCCAAATTCATCACTATCGAATACATCTATCCTCTGAAATTTAGACTTTCCCTCAAATAAGTGCTTATTTACTTTTATAGAAAATCTTACATTTTCTGTCCATTCTTCTGTATACCAAAGTTCCATATAATAATCCTCACTTCCTCTTATATATTTTATACTGCTTCTGGTTTATGAGTAATCTTACCCAAATCTTTTTTTGAATATTTTTTAATTTTTGTGGTTAAACCTCTTGGAATTTCTGTAGACTCACTTCTTTCAGACTTTAAAAGTTGTTCTAATAATTCAAAACTCTTCCATGGGTCTATATCACCACAAGTAAAAAAATCTGCTGCTGCATAACCATATTCAGGCCAGGTATGTATTGTCAAATGAGATTCAGCAATTATAACAGCTCCTGAAACCCCCCAAGGATTAAAATGGTGGAATACAGAATCAACGATTGTAGCTTTTGCACTTAGTGCTGAATCATTCATAAAATTTTCTATAAGATGTGGGTCTTTAAGTATGTTTTCATCACAATTATAGTATTCTACTAGTATATGTCTTCCTAGTGTTTTAAATTTCATTTCAATCCCAACTCCTTTATCTTTTTAATAAACTCTATTTAATAAACTTTTAACCTTTCAAAATAAAGTAATTTATTTTATTACTAGTATTCTATCTAAGTTTTTATCTTGTACATCTGTCAGATATGCATTGCTATTTTTTAAGAAAATAATATACTCCATAATTTCTTCTGTTATCAATTCTCCTGGAGCAACAATTGGTATACCTGGTGGATACGCCATTATTGATTCTCCACAAATTCTATCTATACAAGAATTAATTTCTACGCTTTCTTTTGGTGCATAAAAGGCTTCTCTTGGATTAAGTTTAATGGTTGGATTTATTTGAACCATATTAAACTTATTTAATATTGCTTCTTTTCTATAAACCTTTGCAATTATAGAAAGTGCTTTTACTAATCTATCTATATCTGATTTATTTGTTCCAATAGATACAAGCGCCAGAATATTGTGCGAATCTCCTAACTCTACTTGAATTGAAAAATTTTTATATAATAAATCGTAAACTTCAAATCCAGTCAAATTTAATTCTTTTACATTTATACACAATTTTGTTTCGTCTATAAATTTAACACCTTTTTGTTTCAATATTTCAGTAGATAAGACTTTTATTCCATCAATTTTGCTCAATCTAGATTTTGCATACCTAGATAAATTTAATGCTTTTGATAATTGCTTTTCCCCATTTTCAACTAGATTAACTCTAGCACCATCTATACTTGCCATAAGCAAATAAGATGCAGATGTTGATTGTAGCATATTGATTGATTGAAGAACCTTTTCAGACCTTACATTATTTCTATTCAATAAAAGTGCTGAAGATTGTGTCAACGCTCCTCCAGTTTTATGTATACTTACAGCCACCATATCAGCTCCCAAACTTATTGCAGAAGGAGGTAAATCTAAATGAAATGGAAAATGTGCACCATGAGCTTCATCCACTAACACTAAAACATTATTTTTATGACACAGCTCTATAATACTCTCAAGGTCAGCACAAATCCCATAGTAAGTTGGATTAAGGAAAAACAATGCTTTTATATTACAATCTTTTGCTATCTCTTTTTTAACTTTTTCAAGAGTAATATTTAAACTTATATCTAGTTGTTCATCAAATTCTGGTTGTATAAATATTGGTATTCCTCCACAAAGTATTAATGCATTTATTACTGATTTATGTATATTTCTTGGGAGTAATACTTTCTCACCTGGTTTTATCACACTCAAAATCATTGCATGTATTGCTTGAGTTGTTCCATTAGTTATAAAGAATGCCTCATCAGCCATATATGCTTGTGCTAGTAAATCCTGTGCATTTCTTATAACTCCATTTGGGGCAGATACATTGTCCATAGTTGGTGATGAATTTATATCCATTTTCATGAGACTTTCACCTAGATATTTATTTAATATATCTACACCTCTATTTTTTACATGTCCAGGCACATCAAAACAAGCTATATCTTTCTCTGAGTATTCCTTTAATGACTCTAATAATGGAGCACACTCATAGCTTAATTCAACTGCATTTGCGAACTCACTATCCATGATTTTAAATTCATCCCCTCTCTATATTCAAACATTTTTAATATTTATTATTTATTATTTCTATTTTTTATTTTTACTTTTATTAAACTTATGATATTTATTATATTAACATTTCAATATTTTTACAAGTATTTTTTTGAACTCACTCAAAAACATATACATTAGTTATATCAATATTTATAAACTTTTTTGTTTTTTATTGTTTATATTAATTTTTTTAAAAATTAGTATTTATAAACTTTTTTGTTTTTTATTTTTTTAATATTTTTGTTTTTTTTAGATTTAGTAAGCTTTTGAGTTTACTTTTTTTAATTTGTAAGTATTTTATTACTAAACTTTTATATTATTCTTAGTCCATATATAAAAATTCTTAGTTTAGTTAGACTAAATAATTTTCCTATTTTCGTATTTTAATTTTATATTAAAATTTATTAAATTTTTTTAATTGATAAAATAAATTCTATATTTATAATATTAAAATCCTATAAACTTTTTGATTTACGTGCGTTTGTTTTAATATACCTATTCTATCATAGTGTTTTAGGGTTTCTATTAGTATTTTAAATTAAATTTATTCTTATTTTTATTTTAATAATTAGCAAAAAATAATAAAATTATATAAAAAATAAAGAGAAACTTTATAAAAGCTTCTCTTATTCCATATCTGATATAGGTATCGTTTTCCAATGCTCTTTCAAAATTCTTTCAACATTTACTAAATCATTCTCTCTCATAAATTTTACTACCTCAATATGTTGATTATTACTGTATTCCAGCATTTTATATAACGCATTTTCATTATCACTAGTATATGACTTTGACATAAAATTATATCTTAAAGAGTTCAATAGATTTATTAACACTTGATTATCTGATTTAGTTATGTACATATCGTGAAATTCATTACTTAATTTTAAATAGTTATTGTAATTTTTATACTTTATAGAGACCGTCATCATCTCTGTTAATTCTTCCATTTTTGTTAAGTCTGATTCAGTTAAATTTTGTAATGCTGAAGAACCGGCTAATCCATCCAATACTCCAATTACAGAGTAGGTGTCTAATTTTTCCCTTTCTTGAAATTCTTTTACTACAAATCCCTTATTAGGTATCTTTTCTAGTAAATTTTCACCCGCCAACCTCGTTAATGCTTCCCTTGCTGGTGTTCTACTAACTCCGATAGATTTACAAATCTCAGATTCAGTAATTCTTCGATTTGCTTCATACTCTCCATTTTGGATTTTCTTTGATATATAGTCATATACTTGAGTTGTAAGTGGATCTACCTTCATAAGATGTTCCGTTACCAAAAATCTATAAATTAAAGATTCCTGTTTCTTTTCTACTTCATAGTGTCTTATTTTGCCTAAGCTACTATAATTTGCTATAACACTCCATAGACTTTTTATACTACCGCAATTGCTACACATTTTACTTGAAGGATAGAATGTTGGAACTTGAACGAATTTTATCCCTTTCCACTCTCATTCATATTTTATTTTCTCTATAAATGTATAAAATCCTTGTTGTTGAATTGATTTAGCTAAATGTCTACTTTTCATTATATTCTTAACCCCTCCATCACTACTATTGACGGTTTGATTCTCACCATCTTATTAGTAACTTGGTGCATATGATTTAACCTAATATTTTTAACTTTTCTATGAAGTTTTTTAATCTTTAATTCAATTTTTGAAATGTTCTTAGTTTTTTGGTAACACCCTCCTTTCCTATTATTTTCATATTTTCTTGAATATTGTCTTTGTCAATCTTTTTAATTCATAAAATCTTATCTTATCTACTATAGAGAATATTAAATACCATCAATACTAAACTTTGAGAAAAATTACAACAGTACTCAAAAGAAATTCAAATACCTACATCTAAATTACTAGATAAAGCTATATCTTTATTATTAAAATCTACTAAAAAATAGTAGCTTCTTTTAGATTTTTATATATTTATTTTAACTGTTTCATCCCTCCATATTAAGATTATAAAAATCTCCCTATAATTTAGGTAAAGAGGTTACGTTTTATCTAACTAATTTATATAATATCATAATTATGACATTTTTTACACTTATTTGTAATATTTTGGAATACTAAAATTCTAGAGATGATTTACACAAAAAATATAGAAATATTTTGATAATTCAAAATCTTTCTATATTTTCTGTTTTCTATTTATTTTTTCCAAACTCATATATTTAATTTACTTTAAAAACTCTAAATGATTTAGAGTCTAAATCTACTTTCAATTCATTATTTTCAATTTGTATAGTATTATTTATGTTCTTAGGACTATACTTTATAGGTATTTCCTCAATAAAACTACCCACTATATTTAATGATATATTTTCAATATTATCACTTCTATTTACTAAAATTAATATTCTATCATTATCTTCATTAAATCTAATAAATGCAAACACAGAATCAGTTGTAGTATATACAAATTCTGTACCTCCAGAGCTTAAAAGTTTATTTTTATTTCTAATTTTTATAATATCCTTATAGAAGTTAAGCATATTTTCATCTTCATTTTTCCATGGATATGTCCTTCTATTATCTGGGTCAACGCCTCCACAAAGACCTGCTTCATCTCCATAATATATATATGGTACCCCCTCAAATGTCATCTGTATAGCTACAGCAAGCTTCACTAAGTCTACATCATCATTTAATTCAGTTTTAGCTCTTGTAACATCATGTGTTCCAATTAAATTTAAATTAGACTTAAATGATTCTTTTGGATAATTTTCCTTAATCTGCATATATCTATTACAAAGTTCACATGAATTAATTTCTCCTTTTAAGAAAGAAAACATATTATTTCTAAAAGGATACCCCATAACAGAATCTAATTCTTCTCCTAATAGATAGCTTCTTCTTTGTCCATAGCTAATCTTATTTGATGCATCTTCCCATACTTCACCTATAAGAATTGAGTCAGCATCAGCCTTTTTTAGTTCTTTTTTTAGCTCTCTTATAAACTTAGTTGGTAGTTCATCTGCTACATCTAATCTCCAGCCCTTAACACCCATGTTTATCCATTTATTTATAACACTATCTTTATCATATATTATATAATCCATGTAACTATTTTCTAATTCATTTATATTTGGCAATGTCTTAACATCCCACCAACTTCTATACTTTTGAGGAAATTCTTCAAACATATACCATGAATAATATCGAGATTCTTTTGATTGATATGCTCCTAAGCTATTATAATTTCCATACATATTAAAATATTTACTATCTGCTCCAGTATGACTAAAAACTCCATCCAATACTATTGATATACCTTTTTCTTTTGCCTTATTAATAAGTTCTTTAAATGTATCTTCATCCCCAAACATTGGGTCAATTTTCTTATAGTCACCTGTGTCATACTTATGATTACTAGAAGCTTCAAATATAGGGCTTAGATATAGTATAGTTACACCTAATTTTTTTAGGTATCCAAGTTTATTGATTATTCCTCTTAGATTTCCACCATGGAAATCCCATCTTATAATATCCCCTTGACTATCCTTTATGTACATAGGTATATCTTCCCAATTTCCATATATGAAACTATTTTTTTTAGGATTATCAACCTTACCATTACGATTCCCATTATTGAACCTATCTACAAATATATGATAAAGTATTCCTTCTTTGTACCATGTTGGTACCTTAAAATCTTTGTAAACAGTAATTTGATATTTATTAATATTATCATAATCATATTCACAAGAGCATCCATTCTCTCTATTCTTTCCATAAAGTAGGGTCTTTTTGTGACCATCTATTTCAACATCAACTTTAAAATAATAAAAATAAATACCTGTATCATCAAATTTTTTAACCTTGCAACTAAAACACGTCCCAAATTTATCATTATCTAATTCTTCATTTAAAGTTATTGTTCTCATTTCTTCGTCTCTATTTATTTCTAGGGAAATAGACTTGACATCATACCCTTCATTTACTTTAACATAAATCTTCAATTCCTCATTAAATTTTAAAGCTCCAAACGGAGCCTTAAAATTTTCATCCCAAGAGTTATATTCTATTATACCTTGCATTTAATCACACCCTTTTAAACCAAATGTCTTTTGCATATTCAGAAATTGTTCTATCTGAAGAGAAAAATCCTGAATTAGCTATATTAACCAAAGACATTGTATTCCATTTTTCTTTATCTCTATATAATCTGTTTATATCAGCTTGAGCTTGACCGTAATTTTCAAAATCTCTCAATACAAAATACTCATCATTATAAGTAGTAAGTGAATTATAAATGCTTCTTCCTTCTTCACCTAGATTAGGAATAAATCCATTTATTAAATCATCTACAACCCTTTTTATATTCATATTAGAATGATACAAGTCAAGTGAAGAATATCCACCATACTTATTATAATTCAAAACTTGTTCTGCACTAAGCCCAAATAAAAACATGTTTTCTTTACCCACTTGTTCACATATCTCCACATTTGCACCATCAAGTGTAGCCAAAGTTATAGCACCATTCATCATAAACTTCATATTACTTGTTCCAGATGCTTCCTTAGTTGTAGTTGAAATTTGCTCACTAACATTTGCTGCTGGTATTATTATCTCTGCTAGTGATACCCCATAGTTCTCTAAAAATACTACTTTTAACTTGTCTCTTACTCTAACATCATTGTTTATAGTACTTGCAACAGAATTTATAAATTTAATTATACACTTAGCTAAATAATATCCTGGTGCAGCTTTTGCACCAAATATAAAAGTTCTCGGGTCAATATTTAAATTAGGATTATCAAGCAACTCATGATACATATGAAGCACATTAAATATATTCAACAACTGTCTTTTATAAGCATGTAATCTCTTAACTTGAACATCAAATATTGAACTTGGGTCGATATTTAAATCGTATTTACCTTTTATAAACTTTGCTAAATTTGCTTTATTATCGTATTTTATATCATCAAGTTTTTGTAAAACAGAAGAATCATTTTTAAATTTTTCAATATTCTTTAATTGTAAAGTGTCTTTCTTCCACGAATCACCAATCAAATCTGTAATTAAATTGCTAAGTTGAGGATTTGAACTTATAAGCCATCGTCTATGTGCAATTCCATTAGTCTTATTATTAAATTTATTTGGCTCATCTTTATAGAAGTCTTTCAATACCTCAGTTTCAAGAATCTGAGTATGAAGTTTAGCAACCC
This sequence comes from Clostridioides sp. ES-S-0054-01, assembly GCA_021561035.1. Lineage (NCBI taxonomy): Bacteria > Bacillati > Bacillota > Clostridia > Peptostreptococcales > Peptostreptococcaceae > Clostridioides > Clostridioides sp. ES-S-0054-01. The sequence continues at coordinate 922,681 of CP067346.1, read as the reverse complement.
CGTTTACACTGTGACTTGTTACAATACATAAATTTGCCATGTTGATGTTGTCCCAGTGTATTATACTCATTCTATTTATTCTATCTTGGTCATATCCTTTATTATTTAACTCCTCTACATATCTTCTGTTTATTTCTTCTATTATCATATAAATTCTTGGTAATAGCTCTTTCATCATACTTACTGGCCATTTTTCCATAGCTTCTGACATTATAGTATGATTAGTATAAGATACTGTTTTTTTAGTTATTTGCCATGCTTCATCCCAAGATAAGTATTCTTCATCAAGCAAAATTCTCATAAGCTCTGGTATACATAACGTAGGATGTGTATCATTTATATGGATAGCTACCTTATCAAATAAATTATTGATATTCAATTTATTCTTTTTGTATTTTCTTATGATATCTTGTATCCCTGCACTTACAAAAAAGTATTCTTGTTTTAACCTCAATAACTTGCCTGCGTAATTTGAATCATCAGGATATAGTACCTGTGATATTTCCTCAGTATAGTACTTATGTTTTAAAGCCTCTTCATAGCTACCAGAATAATTTAGAGCATTTGAAGTAAGTTCACCAAAATCTCTCTTTGGTATTTCACTTTTAAACAATCTTAAAGTATTTATACATTGATTTTGGTATCCGATTATTGGTATATCATAAGGCATTGCCATTACAGGAAGATAGTCTTTATGGATTACTTTTAAGTGACCACCTTCCCTGATTAATTCCACCTCTCCACCAAACTTCACCATTGTTGCTTCATTTGGTCTTACAGTTTCCCACGCATATCGTCCTTCTGTAAGCCAGTTATCAGGCACTTCTACCTGATAACCACTTACAAATTTTTGTTCAAAAAGACCATATTTATATCTTATTCCATATCCTTGACCACTTATGTTCAAAGATGCCATAGAATCTAAAAAGCAAGCTGCTAATCTACCAAGCCCACCATTTCCTAAGGCTGGGTCTACTTCAGCTTCAATTAAATCATCTAAGTTAATTCCTAATTCTGATAAACCTTCTCTAACTTCTTCTTCAATATTTAAATTTAGTAAGTTAGATTTTAATTGCCTTCCTATTAAAAATTCTAAACTAAAATAATAAACTTCTTTTTTCTTATCTAACTTTGTAGCAACCCATTTTTTTGCTATTTCATCTTTCAGTAGACTACATAATACATTTAACAATTGTTCATCAGTAGCTTCCTTGATAGATTGTGCATATAAGCTATACATTTTTACTTCAAATTTTTGCTTAAACTTCTTTTTGCTTATTGTTACCAAAAAAACCACTCCTTTAATCACATATGTCTCTATACGTTTCTATATACTCCTTAGCTGATTTTTTCCAACTATTATCTGTGTTCATTGCATTTTCAACTAATTTAATCCATTTTTCTTTATCTTTAAACACTTTAATTGCATTTTTCAAACAGAAAAACATCTCATGAGCATTGTAATTTTTAAAACTAAATCCATTGCCTTTGCCAGTAAATTTATTGTAAGGTATTACAGTATCCTTAAGCCCTCCAGTCTCTCTAACTATTGGTAAAGAACCATATCTCATAGCCAACATTTGCCCTATACCACAAGGCTCAAACAGTGATGGCATTAAGAATATATCACTTGCAGCATATATCTGTTGAGCCAATGATGCATTAAAAGTAATTCTAGCTGATACTTTATCTGAGAAATTGGAATCATAATAATTGAACATTGACTGATATTGATGTTCTCCAGTTCCTAAAACGACAATCTGCAAATCTTCTCTCATAAGTTCAGGCATCATATATGCTATTAAGTCAAACCCTTTTTGAGAAACTAATCTTGAAACTATACCTATCAATGGAATAGACGAATCTTTTTTTAGTCCCAATATATCTTGTAATCTCAATTTGTTTTCTATCTTTTTATCAATAGAACCTACATCATAATGAACAAATATATCTTTGTCTTTTGCAGGGTCATTTAAATCATAATCTATGCCATTTAATATACCTTTTAATTTGTCTGATTCTTTTCTAAGCAATCCATCTAATTGTTCACCATAAAAAGGCGTTTGTATTTCATTTGCATAAGTAGGACTAACAGTTATAATCTTATCTGCAAAATTTATTCCAGCTTTCATAAAATTTATTGAACCATAATACTCTATATCTCCGTTATCAAAGTATTTTTGTGGTAAGTCCAATACATCATCTAAAATATACTTATCAAACACACCTTGATATTGGAGATTATGTATAGTATACATAGTTTTTATATTTTTATACCCCTCAAGGGTTGCATATCTTTCTTTTAGAATTAATGGTAACATACCTGTATGCCAATCATTTATATGTATTACATCTGGGTAAAAATCAATTCTACTTATAGCTTCTAAAACAGCATCTGTAAAGAAAGTATACCTTTCTGCATCATCTCCATATCCATAGATACTCTTTCTTTCATCTTCTCTTCTAAAATAAAATTCATTATCTATAAAGTAAAATTTTACACCATCCAGTTCCATTTCTAAAAGACCACAGTATTGATTTCTCCATCCAACACGTACACTAAACACTGCTATTTCTTTCAGTTGATCTTTTAAATAACTTGGTATAGTTGAATATTTAGGCATTATAACCCTTACATCTACACCTTCTTTTTTTAATTCTTTAGGCAATGCATAAGAAACATCTCCTAATCCTCCAGTTTTTGCAAAGGGCCAACATTCTGCTGTTACATAAAAAACCTTCACTAGTTATTCCCCCTTCTAAAAAATATATTTATATATTTGTATTCTTTTCTACTACAAGAGGATATTTTTCATCTCCTCTTAACTCTTTTCCATTTGATATATTTGTATTTTTATCTAATATTGCATTATATAATTTTGCATTTGACTTTATTACACAATTTTGCATTACTATTGAGTTTTCTATAACTGTTCCTTTTTCAACATTGACCTTTCTAAATATAATACTGTCTTTTACAGTACCTTCAATTAAACAACCTGATGCTATAAAGCTATTTTCTACTTTAGCACTATCTGTATAAATTGTAGGTGATTCATTCTTTTCTTTTGTAAATATCTTTCTTTCAGAATATAATAATTCGTCAGCAACTTCTAAATTTAATAAATCTTTGCTCATTTCAAAATATGATTCAACAGAATTTATACATTTTAAATATCCTGTATACTCATAAGCTCCTACTTTCATATTTTCTGCTTCTTCAATAATGAATTCTTCTAAGTAACAATAATTTCCTTTATTTACAATATTATATATACATTCAACAAAATCTTCACGTTTCATAATATACGTTTCCATACATATATTTGCTCTAGGGAATTTACCTAAATTATTTCCAACATTTATTACCCTATTGTTACTATCTAAATTTAGAGTTAAGTTACCCGCAAAATCTTTATTTGCATTGTTTACATTTTTATATATCATAGTTATATCATTATGAGATTTTTTATGGTATTCCAAGGCATGAGAATAATTTAAATTGCATAGCATATAGCTTGGAGCTATTAAAATATATTCTTCTTCACTCTTTTCTATATAATCTAGATTAGCCAAGATGGTATATATGTCACCTTCTCTATGTGAGTAAGTGTTTCTGTACTTAGTGTTTTCTGGACTAAAAATTGATAGACCACCTTTTTTTCTACTTAAATCCCAATCTTTACCACTGCCTATATGGTCTGTCAATGATCTGTATTTTTCCTTTGCGAATATTCCAACTTTAGTGATTCCTGAATTTATCATATTAGATAAAGCAAAATCTATTATTCTATATCTTCCAGCTATTGGTGTAGATGCTATTGGTCTTCCATAGTTAAGTTTGTTTATTGCTGGGTCTCCTTTTTTGTTTAAATTTATTATCCCTAAACATTCATTTCTCATCTTAAAGACCTCCTTCTATTAATACGCATCTAGGTTCGATATTTTCATACTCAGAAACTACATTTATTTCATTATTTACATTTTTTATCTGAACATTATCATTTATAGTTGCACACTCACCTATCATAGCTTTTTCTATAGTTACATTTTCACCTATTACAACATTTGGCATTATCACTGAGTCAATTACTTTACTTCCTTTACCAACAACAACTCCATGTGACAATACAGAATTACCTACTTCACCTAAAATTCTACAACCATCTGCTATCATTGATCTGTGAACACTTGCATTTTTACCTATATATTGTGGAGGCATTGCCATGGTATTTGTATATATCTTCCATTTAGGGTCCACTAAATCAAGTGTTTCTGGGGACTTTATTATATCCATATTGGCATCCCATAGACTTTGTATAGTTCCTACATCTCTCCAGTATCCCTTAAATGGATAAGCATACATTCCAACATTATCTTCTAACATTTTAGGTATTAAATTTTTTCCAAAATCATCATAATTTATTTCTGCATTTTTTTCTGCTTCCTTAAAATAACTTCTCAACATTTTCCAATCAAATATGTACACTCCCATAGATGCCAAATTACTCTTAGGTTCACTTGGTTTTTCTTCAAATTCATAGATACTTGAATCTTCATTTGTATTCATTATTCCAAATCTAGAAGCCTCATCCCAAGGAACTTCAATTACTGCTATTGTAGCTTTAGAACCTTTTTCTTTATGAAATTTTAACATCTTGCTATAATCCATTTTATATATATGGTCACCAGATAGTATCAATACATATTCTGGATTATAAGTATCTACAAAATCCATATTTTGATATATTGCATGTGCTGTACCATTATACCAATTACCCTCTTTTTCATTCATAAATGGTTGTAAAACATATACACCACCATTTATTCTGTCTAAATCCCAATGACTTCCCATACCTATATGTGAATTTAATATCAACGGTCTATATTGAGTTAAAACACCCACAGTGTCAATGCCAGAGTTTGAACAATTGCTTAACACAAAATCAATAATTCTATACTTACCCCCAAATGACACAGCTGGTTTTGCAATTCTTTTTGTAAAAACTCCTAATCTTGAACCTTGACCTCCTGCCAAAATCATAGCTAACATCTCTTTTTTCATTTAATGACACTCCCCTCATCTAGTAATTAATATTTATAATTGCATTTTTACTTTTATAAACTTTATCAGTCAATAAATGCTGTGCATAAATGTCGCTTATAATAATACCTTAATAAAAATAAAATAATATCAACTATACAATTGATATAATGTATATCCCATAATAGAGTTATAGATGTATACATTATTTTCCATAAGCACTATAGTATTTATTAATATTCAATTCTCAGTTAAAAAATAATACAAATTTTATTTTACAAATATAAAAAATACTTTTTATAAATCTTTTATTCCATATAAATATGCTTATTTTTTTATTCATTAAATTCATAATAGTAAAACATAATTTTAAACTTGTAAAATAATTATCCAAAAAATTTTAAGTAAGCACTAGCTAATTTTATTTTTGCATTAATACTTCTTTGCTGTCATATAAACAATAAATTATAAAATTCAACTCAATTATTAGCTTTCTTAATAGCCACGTTGATATTTTTATAACTACATATGTTAATAGTAGAAATATACTAATTAAAACCATTCTCATTCGCTATATGTTTTATATACTATTATATAACACTTTTTATATTAGTAAAGGAGAAATTGTATAAAAATTCTGTTAATTTATTTTTATAATTTTGTTTTTTAAATAAAAACTTTAAATAAAAACAAAGAAGAAGACTTAAAAAGCTATAAGTCTTCTTCTTTTCAACGTGCATTTTTGTGCTATATTTAATTAATTCGACCTTTAATTTCCATATCCTTCCTTCAATAACAAAACTCTTTTATTTTTTTAATGACTCATTATTACCTATAACTTCTTTTGCATCTAATATCTCTTTGTTATCATCACTCATAACTTCTTTTATACCTTTAAATGTTCCTAGGAAGTTAACTGCTTCTGAAGGTAAAACTAGTTTTGTTGACTTACCTTCAGCCATTTTTTCAAGAGCTTCCATAGATTTTAATGCTAGAATATTATTGTCAATATCAGATTCTTTCATTGCTAAAAAGACTAGTTTTAAACCTTCTGCTGTTGCTATTTGAGTTCTCTTTATCATTTCAGCTTCACCTTGTGCCTTAGCAATAGCTGTTTGTCTTATAGCTTCAGCCTCACCTTCTGCAACCAATATAGCAGATTCTTTTTCACCTTCTGCTACACGTATCATAGCTTCTTTTTTGGCTTCTGCTGTCAATATTGCAGATTGTTTTTCTCCTTCTGCTTGAAGTATCGCAGCTGACTTATTACCTTCTGCTTGAAGTATTGCCTCTCTTCTTTCTCTTTCTGCCCTCATTTGTTTTTCCATCGCAACTTGAATATCCTGAGGAGGCATTATATTTTTTAACTCTACTCTATTTACTTTTATCCCCCATTTATCTGTTGCTTCATCAAGAATGGTTCTCATTTTTACATTTATTATATCTCTTGATGTTAGTGTTTCATCTAAATCAAGTTCACCAATTATATTTCTTAGCGTTGTAGCTGTTAAATTTTCAATAGCAGCTATTGGATTTGCTATCTCAAACACGTATCTAACTGGGTCTGTAACTTTATAGTATACAACTGTATCAATCTGCATAGTTACATTATCCTTAGTTATAACTGGTTGAGGTGGGAAATCTATTACAATTTCTCTCAGGTCAATTACATATGCCATATTATCTAAAAATGGTATTAAGAAATGCACACCTGTCTCAGCTACTTTTTGAAACTTACCAAGTCTCATTATTATACCTACTTTAGATTGTTTTATAACTCTTATGCAGGTTAAACTTATTGCTATGACTACTACTATTAATACAATACTTAAAACAATTTTAGTACTCATACTATAAATCCTCCTTTATTCTATTGATTTGTCACACTAGTTGTAGCGTTTACTTTTTTAACAACTAGTTTTACCCCTTCTATTTTTAATACTTCTACTGTAGAATCTTTTTCTATCTTTTCACCATCTATAGAAATAGCCGTCCATGTTTCATGTTCAACTACAACTAGACCTGTGTTATTTGGAGAAATCTCTTCTGTAACAATACCTCTTTTAGATATCATAGCTTGTAAATTAGTATTAGACTTGTAACCTTTATCTTTTTTTATAATTTTTTTAGTAGCTAAAATCAACATTGCTATAGAAATTACTGCAAATATTAAAATTTGTAAGAAAATACTCTCTATAAAGCTACTTAAAAATATAAGTACTACAGCTCCTACACTAAACCATATCAGTGTCAAGCTTGGTGTCAACATTTCTGCTATTCCAAATAAGACTGCTACTATCAACCATATTAACTTCATACTATCTACCCTCTTTTCATATGAATTATAAAACCCTATATAAATATATGTTTATACAATGCTTTTGCACATAAATTTAAACTACAAATCAATAAAATAAACTAATTTAAGATTAATTTAATAGTATTATATCAACAAACTTTGTTAAAGTTGTTACAAAGTAGTATCAAAAATCATTAGTTATACAATCAAAAACTCTTTCATTGTTAATGAAATGTTACTTATTAAATCTGTGGCATTTACTGTATACATTGTTTTGCTCAATTTATCTCCTATATAACCATGTATATATGCTCCACTAACTGTAGCTTCCAATATATCCATACCTTGACCTATAAATGAAGTAATAATCCCAAGCAAACAATCACCCATTCCACCAGTTGCCATACAGCTGTTCCCTGTAGGATTTATATATGTTTTTTTACCATCTGTTATGACAGTTTGATAACCTTTTAAAAGGACAACTAGATTATATTTTTGAGCAAATTCTTTTGCCACATCTACTCTATGTTCTCTTATATACCCAATTGAATCTCCTGTCAACCTAGCCATTTCTCCCAAATGAGGTGTAATTACAAATCTATTTTTCCATTCTAAAAACTTATAACATCTATCCTTCATAACGTTTAATCCATCAGCATCTAATACGATTGGGCAATTAGAAGTTTCTATTATTTTAAGTAATTTATCAAATGTTTGATGATTATCTCCCATACCTGGACCAAAACCAATTGCATCACTAGAGCTAAGTAACTTATTCAATCTTTCCTCTTCAAAATTTAAAGTCATTGCTTCAGTAAGTCTACTAGATACCTTATCTTGCACATCTTCAGTACTGATTAGCGTTACAAGTCCACTTCCACTCTTAACAGCAGATTCAGTTGCTATGAAACTTGCACCATAAAATCCTTTTGAACCTGCAACTATAGATACTTTTCCAAAATCACTTTTAAAACCATACATATCTCTTCTTCTAATATTATTTTTTACAAAAGTCTTATCAGTTATGAACTCTTCATCATGGTATTTTCTTGTAATAAAATCTGGAACACCTATCTTTTCTACAATTACATCACCTATAAGTGAACTAGTATCATAGTTTAAAAAACCTCTTTTATAAAACTCAAAACTAATCGTTTTGTTTGCTCTAATACAAGTTCCTAATACATTTCCCTTATCACTATCTATACCAGAAGGAATATCTATAGAATATGTATTTTTACTGTTATCGTTTACTATATCAATAACTTCTTTAAAAATACCAGTTATATCACGTTTTAATCCAGTTCCAAATATAGCATCTACTACAACATCACTTTTGGATACTCTATCTTTAAAAATTGTTAAATTTTTATTTTTTATAATATTTTGTTTCTCGACTTTAATAATTTTATCTACTTCATTTTCATCTCCATCATTTTTTTCACTTAAATCCTTTTTATTAATATTTATAATATTAATTCCCATATTTAAAAGTACATTGTAGTTTATTTTAGAACATTCACTTAGTTTTTCAAGATTACCTACTAAAAATACGTTTACTTCTTTTCCCTTTATATTTAAATGCCTTGCTATTCCAAGACCATCTCCACCATTATTTCCAACACCACATACAACTGTATAACTATTATATATGTCTATATCCATATTTTTCATTGCAGACATAACTGCATTTTCCATTAATACAATCATTGGAATACCTAATTCTTCTACACATGCAGTATCGACATTCCTGCTTAATTTAGATGTACCTATTAGCATAAATTATCACTCCTATAAAGTTAAAGACTTCTTAAATATTTACAAATAAATATCTATTGAAGTCTTTCTAATCTCATAAATATCATAATAGAATCACTCAATAATACAGTTACTAAAACTAAAGTTTTTAAAACAATTCAAAATAACAAAAAATTTTGAATTAAAACAATTATTTAATTTATTATACCATATAATTTGAGTTATTATGATGGTTTAAAACCTGTTTGTATTAAGTATCTAAATATTTCTTTATTTTTTACAATCTTTTGCGATTTATCTATATTTTTTATTTTTATTTAAAAAACAATAATTAAGAATATTACTATACTCTGCACATAAAAATTTTTTTATTTAAATTCAATTTTCTGATAATTCGATAATTTTTCAAAATTTATAGTTGACTTTTATTTTTTACTGTATTAAACTAATTACTATACAAAACGGAAAACAAAATTTTCAAAATTATTAAATTAAAAGGAGAGGTAAATATGAAGACTTTATTAAACAAACAAGTACGATTTTTTAGTAGCCAATTTAGTTAGGGTTTGTAGCTAAGTTAAGACAAATTGTCATAACATAGATACAAGCCCCTTAGGATTATGATTTTTAAGGATTGTATCTATGTTGGCTATAGTAATTGTTGTTAAAGTTTTTATTTTATCATCATAATATAGGGCCACATGGATTATACTGTGTGGCTTATTCGTGTTTTTGCCATACAGTTATATATACTGTGTGGTTTTTTTATATCAAAATTAAATTTAAAAATTAAATTTAAAAAATTATTTTAAAATATTTTCAAAGGGGTGTTTTATTTATGACAGGTATTGTATCTGTAATGACGCAAAGTTTAATTTTATCGATTATGGCACTGGGGGTTTATATAACTTACAAAATCTTAGATTTTCCAGATATGTCTGCTGATGGTAGTTACACAATGGGTGCTTCTATCGTAGCATTTTCTCTTACTAATGGTATTTCTCCTGTAGTAGCAACTTTAATGGCTATATTATGTGGTTGCACTGCTGGTCTTGTTACTGGAATTCTTCACATTAAGTTTAAGATATCCAACCTACTTTCTGGTATCTTAGTCATGGGAATGTTGTACTCTATCAACTTAAGAATAATGGGAAAATCAAATATTCCTCTATTTAGTTTTAAGCACTTATTTAATGGAGAAATATCTCCTATAGTTTTAGCCTTAGCCTTTGTGTTTATCTGTAAGGTCCTTTTAGACTTATTCTTAAAAACAGGTCTTGGATACACTCTAAAAGGTGTCGGTGATAACTCTCAAATGATTAAATCTTTGGGTATAAATATCGGTTCTATAAAAATACTAGGACTTATGATTTCAAATGGGCTTATTGCTTTATCTGGTGGTCTTATGGCTCAGTTTTTGGGATTCTCAGATGTAAATATGGGTATAGGAACTTTGGTTCTTGGAATTGCCTCTATTATAATTGGTATTACACTATTTAAGAAATTTACTTTTATTAAAGATACCACTGCAATAATTGTTGGCTCTTTTATATACCAATTCACTATATACTTTGCAATGAGTTTAGGAATGTTATCAACTGACTTAAAATTAATAACTGCTATAGTTATAATAGCTTTCTTAGCTACTGGCAACTTAAATATTTCACTAAAAAAAAACAAATACAAAGCTAGTACCAAAAATAAATCAGAAAAAAGAGGTGTTATAGATGTTACAAATTAAAAATCTTTCAAAGAGCTTCCCTAATCCATATGGTGAACCTAATACTATATTTGAAAATTTATCAATTGATATAGAAGATGGTGAATTTGTAAGTATTATAGGTAGTAATGGAACTGGTAAATCTACTTTATTAAATATAATATCAGGTCTTATAAAAGAATCTTCTGGACAAATTACGTTAGACAATACTACTATAACAAACCTAGCTGAATACAAAAGAACTCAAATAGTAAGTAGAGTTTTTCAAGACCCTAGTCTAGGAACTTGTCCCTCTATGACGGTTAGAGAAAATTTATCTCTGGCACTTAATAAAGGCAAACTATTAAACTTAAAGAGATGTCTTCGTCATAAAACGAACGACTTGGAATACTTGCTTGAAGGAATTTCTTTAGATTTAAAAAAATACTTAGATATTAAAGTACAATATCTTTCAGGAGGTCAAAGACAATCACTTTCACTGATTATGTCTAGTTTAGCAAGCCCTAAAGTTCTATTGCTAGATGAGCATACAGCAGCACTTGACCCAAAAACATCAAATGAAGTAATTGAGTTAACAGATAAAATTGTAAGAGAAAAAAGTATAACTACACTTATGGTAACTCACAACTTAAAACATGCTCTTCAATATGGAGATAGGCTAATAATGCTTCATAAAGGCGAAGTTGTCTTAGATGTAAAAGATAAGGAAAAAGAGGAATTAACAGTTGAAGAAATCTTAGAAAAATTTGAATATGCAGTTTAAGAAACCAAAATACAGTCTTAGGTACGCATACTTATAACCTATTATATGAATATATGAACAAATATAATTTTTAAATTTTAAGGGAGGAAAATAAAATGATAAAAAGTAAAAAAATGTTAAGTTTAATCACCGCAGGGATACTTGGATTATCAATGCTTACTGGATGTTCTCAATCTGGAGGTCCTGATGGTTCAAAAGACAAAGAAAAAACAGATGATGGTAAAGTAAAAACTATAGGTATCACTCAGTTAGTAGAACATCCATCTTTAGATAAGGCAAAGAAGGGATTCATAAAAGCACTCGAAGATAAAGGCTATAAAGACGGAGATAATATAAAAATAGACTTTCAAAACGCTCAAAATGATATGCCTACTACACAAAGTATTGCAAGTAAATTCGTATCAGATAAAAAAGATTTGATATATGCTGTATCTACTCCATCTGCTCAAGCAGCTTATAATGCTACTAAAGATATACCTATAATCATGACTGCTGTTACAGACCCTGTAGAAGCTGGACTTGTTAAATCAATTGAAAAACCAGGCGGAAATGTTTCCGGTACATCAGATTATCTTTCAATTGATAAAACATTGGAATTAGTTAAGACACTAACTCCAAAAGCAAAAAAGATAGGTGTTATATACAATACTAGTGAAGTTAATTCAAAAACTCAAGTTGACTCTCTACACGATTATGCTAAGAAAAATAATTATGAGGTTGTTGAAAAAGGAGTCAGCTCTTCAAGTGAAGTTAATCAAGCTATTTCTAGCTTAGTTGGCAAGATAGATGTTTTATATGTCCCTACTGACAATTTAATAGTTTCTTCTATGCCTATAGTTTCTAAAGTTGCCAATGAGAACAAAATTCCTATAATAGCTTCTGAAGAAGGCTCTGTAACTTCTGGTGCTTTAGCTTGTTGTGGTATAGACTATGTAAAGCTAGGTTACAAAGCTGGAGAACTTGCTATTGAAGTGTTGGAAGGAAAATCTGTTGGCGATATACCAATTACTATGTTAGATGAAACTGAAATAATAATTAATGAAGATACACTAAAAGCACTTGACATGCAAAAGTTATCAGCAGATAATATAAAGTATATAAAGTCAGATGAAAATGCAAAATCTACAGAATAACACTTATTGATTTCAAAAAAGTAGGTAATATGAAAACTTTATATAATAAGTACTCTTATCCACCCTAACCCTTTGAAAATTGTGCTTATTGTAGCAATTTAAATATTGCATATAAAGTTATTCATTTTCCATAAAAGTCGTCTTTATTGACGACTGATTATGAAAGTTATATAACTTTCTAATCACTACTTGAGCTGTCCAAAAGAATTTTAACATTCTTTAGACAGCTTTTTTTATGAAATTGGATTGATATATATTCCATATTCAGTAAATATTTCGATAAAATTTTCATACTTATACACAAGCTAGAATAACGTTTTTTTCAACTGATACATTAATTTAAAAGTATTCTAGGTATACATTATTTAGTATTTTAATTAAATTTAGCAGTTGACTTTTATTATGGTATAATTTATAATTTATAACAAGTCAAGAATACATATAATTTTCTGACTAATTAAAATATTAAAAGGAGAGATAATTATGAATACTTTATTAAACAATAAAAAATATTATTATTATTATAGCCACTATTTTTAGGGTTTGTACCTACGTTTTAACATAGATACAGACCCCTTAAGACTATTAAAATTTTGGGATTGTATCTATGTTGGCTATATTGTTTATAAAGTTTTCATTTAACTATATAAGAGCCACATAGATTAAACTATGTGGCTTATTCGTGTTTTTACCACATAGTTTTGTATACTATGTGGTTTTTTTATACACAAAATTAACAATTAATTAAAATTATAAAAATATTTTCAAAGGAGTGTTTTATTTATGTCAGGTATTATATCTGTAATGACGCAAAGTTTAATTTTATCGATTATGGCACTGGGGGTTTATATAACTTACAAAATCTTAGATTTTCCAGATATGTCTGCTGATGGTAGTTACACAATGGGTGCTTCTATCGTAGCATTTTCTCTTACTAATGGTATTTCTCCTGTAGTAGCAACTTTAATGGCTATATTATGTGGTTGCACTGCTGGTCTTGTTACTGGAATTCTTCACATTAAGTTTAAGATATCCAACCTACTTTCTGGTATCTTAGTCATGGGAATGTTGTACTCTATCAATTTAAGAATAATGGGAAAATCAAATATTCCTCTATTTAGTTTTAAACACTTATTTAATGGAGAAATATCTCCTATAGTTTTAGCCTTAGCCTTTGTATTTATCTGTAAAGTCCTTTTAGACTTATTCTTAAAAACAGGTCTTGGATACACTCTAAAAGGTGTCGGTGATAACTCTCAAATGATTAAATCTTTGGGTATAAATATCGGTTCTATAAAAATACTAGGACTTATGATTTCAAATGGGCTTATTGCTTTATCTGGTGGTCTTATGGCTCAGTTTTTGGGATTCTCAGATGTAAATATGGGTATAGGAACTTTAGTTCTTGGAATTGCCTCTATCATAATTGGTATTACACTATTTAAAAAATTTACTTTTATCAAAGATACTACTGCAATAATTGTTGGCTCTTTTATATACCAATTCACTATATACTTTGCAATGAGTTTAGGAATGTTATCAACTGACTTAAAATTAATAACTGCTATAGTTATAATAGCTTTCTTAGCTACTGGCAACTTAAATATTTCACTAAAAAAAAACAAATACAAAGCTAGTACCAAAAATAAATCAGAAAAAAGAGGTGTTATAGATGTTACAAATTAAAAATCTTTCAAAGAGCTTCCCTAATCCATATGGTGAACCTAATACTATATTTGAAAATTTATCAATTGATATAGAAGATGGTGAATTTGTAAGTATTATAGGTAGTAATGGAACTGGTAAATCTACTTTATTAAATATAATATCAGGTCTTATAAAAGAATCTTCTGGTCAAGTATTATTAAATAAACATAATTTATCTAACTTAGCTGAACATAGAAGAACTCAAATAGTAAGTAGAGTTTTTCAAGACCCTAGTCTAGGAACTTGTCCTTCTATGACAGTTAGAGAAAATTTATCTTTAGCTCTTAATAAAGGTAAATTATTAAACCTAAGAAAATGTCTTCGTTACAAAAGAGATTTCTTAGAAAATTTATTAGAGGGTGTATCTCTTGATTTAAAAAAATATCTTGATGTTCAAGTACAGTTTTTATCAGGAGGTCAAAGACAATCACTATCACTAATTATGTCTAGTTTAACAAATCCTTCTGTTTTATTACTTGATGAACATACAGCAGCACTTGACCCTAAAACATCAAATGAAGTTATTGAGTTAACTAATAAGATTGTAAGGGAAAAAAATATAACTACACTTATGGTAACTCACAACTTAAAACATGCTCTTCAATACGGAGATAGGCTAATAATGCTTCATAAAGGTGAAGTTGTCTTAGATGTAAAAGGTAAAGAAAAAGAGCAATTAACAGTTGAAGAAATCTTAGAAAAATTTGAATATGCAGTTTAAAATATATCTATTACATTAATTTAAGTTTATTTCTAAAATAAACTCAAAATTATAATAATTATACTAACTTTGTAACAATTCATATGAATATATGAACATATATAACAAAAAAAATTTAAGGGGGATATAAAAATGATTAATAAAAAAAGATTAGCAAGTTTAGTTTTAGCTGGTGCTCTTAGTGTATCCATGCTTACAGGATGTTCACAAGGAGGAGACTCTAGTAATTCAAAACAAGAAAATACTTCTAAAAATAAAGAAGTTAAAAAGATTGGGATAACTCAATTGGTTGAACATCCAGCACTAGATGCTACTAAGACAGGATTTGTAAAAGCATTAGAAAAGAATGGATTTAAAGATGGAGAAAATATTGATATAGACTTCCAAAATGCTCAAAATGATATGCCTACTACACAAAGTATTGCAAGTAAATTTGCATCTGACAAAAAAGATTTAATATTTGCTATATCTACTCCATCAGCTCAGGCAGCTTTCAATGCTACTAAAGATATACCTATACTTATGACTGCTGTCAGTGACCCTGTTGCCGCTGGATTAGTTAAAACTCTTGAAAAACCAGGTGGAAATGTATCCGGAACATCAGACTTTGTTTCTGTAGACAAAGGTCTAGAACTTCTTAAAATATTTGCTCCTAAAGCAAAGACCATAGGAGTTATGTACAATACTAGTGAAGTTAATTCAAAGGTTCAAGTTGATGCTTTAAAAGAATATGCATCTAAAAATGGTTTCAAGGTTGTTGAAAAAGGTATAACTACTTCAAATGAAGTTAACCAAGGGATTTCTAGTTTAGTTGGCAAAATAGACGTCTTATATGTTCCTACAGACAACTTAGTAGCTTCTTCTATGCCTATAGTTTCTAAAATAGCTACTGAGAATAAAATTCCTGTTATAGCTGCTGAATCTGGTCCAGTTGAAAAAGGTGCTCTTGCTTGTCAAGGTATCAACTATGAAAAACTAGGTTACAAAACAGGTGAAATGGCTGTTAAAATTTTAAATGGTGAATCAGTATCTGATATGCCTGTAGCCACATCAGACGACACAGATATCATTGTTAATGAAGATATATTAAAAGCTTTAGGTATGGAAAAACCTTCTAACGAGAATATTTCTTACGTAAAGACTAAACAAGAATAGCTATAATAGTAAAAGAAGAAATGGTAAAAGGAAGAGCATTAGCTTGTCAAGGTATAGATTTGAAAGATTGGGTTATAAAACTGGTGAAATGGCTGTTATAGTACTAAAAGGAGAATCTAAAGTTTTATATATGCCTAAGTTTAGATGGCAATAATATAGTTTATGTTAAAACTGAAAATAAATAATTTAACTACTCTAGTTTAAACGATATAAAATTAAATATATTTTCTCTATACGATTAATATTCCTGTTTCTATAAATTTTTATTTAAAGAATACACATAAATATTTCCAGACTCTTTTTATAGAAACAGGCGTATATTTTTTCTTTAATATCTTATTTATTCAAAGATTATATGTAAATACTCTTAATTTATTTTTATAAACTTTATTTGTATATATTTTACATAATCAAATTTATTCTTCTATTTTCTTTATTACTCTGCATGGATTTCCAACAGCTACAGTATTTAATGGTATATCTTTTGTCACTACACTTCCTGCACCTATTACTACATTATCACCTATAGTAACTCCTGGTGTTATGATTACTCCCCCACCTATCCACACATTATCTCCTATTTTTACAGGAGAACCATACTCTATACCTGAAATTCTAAGTTGTGCATCAATTGGATGATAGGCTGTATAGATTTGAACGTTTGGAGCTAGCATTACATTATCACCTATTTCAATTTTACATACATCTAAAAAAATACAATCATAATTTGCAAAGAAATTTTCACCTACATATATATTATATCCATAGTCGCATTTAATGCTTTGTTCCACATTTATTTTATTACCGACTGAACCAAATAGTTGTCTTAAAATAGCTTCTCTTTTTTCATATTCATCCTCTAAAGTATTATTAAATAATCTAGTTAATTTTTTACAATATTCTCTTTCTTTTACTAGCAATTCATCATTTGCATAGTAACCTTTCCCTGACAACATTTTTTCTTTTTCAGTCATATAAATTACTCCTTTTCGTTATAATTGTACTTAAATAAAAATAAATATTCCTGTGGAAAATCTAAGTAAATACTGTCTCCATTCTTAAATCTCATCTTATTTTTTTCTACTTCTATTTGAATAGGCATATACTCACTAGATAAATCATGCTTTCTAACATATATAGTATATGTAAATGGATTTTCTATAATGTTAATCAATTCAAAGCACAACTTTCCATTTAAATATTCATTAGAATCCAAGACCTTAATATGATGCTCTCTAATTCCCACATATTCTACATTATCACCTATTTCTCTATTTAATGTCAACTCACATCCCCAATCTGTAGCATAAATAGTATTTTCATCTATCCTGTTGAATTGAGATATATTTTTACATCCTGTTATCTTAGCTTCTATAAGGTACTTTGGAGATTCAAATAGCTCTTTTTTAGGTCTCTTTGGAAGACCTTCTCCCTTGTTATATACCATAATATCATCACAAACTCGATAAGCTTCCTCAATATCATGAGTAACAAATAATATATCTCCCTTGTAGTCTTTTAACATGTTCATAAGTTCTTTTTCCATATTACTTCTTAAATGATGGTCCAGTGCTGAAAAAGGCTCGTCTAAAAGTAATATATCTGGAGATGTTGCCAATGCCCTAGCCAGTGCTACTCTTTGTTGTTGACCGCCAGATAATTGCCAAGGATATCTACCCTCAAACCCATTTAATTTAAGTATATCTAAATACCTTGCTACTATTTCTTTTTTTTCACTCTTGTTCAGTTTTAAAAGCCCAAGCTCAATATTTTGACTTACAGTCATATGTGGAAACAAGGCGTAGTTTTGAAATAAAAAACCTACGTTTCTATCTTGTGTTGATAAATTTATCTTTTTTTCAGAGTCAAATAATACTCTATCATTTAATACAATCTTACCTCTTGTTGGTTTCTCAAGCCCTGCTATACATTTTAGTGTCATACTTTTTCCAGAACCAGATTCTCCTAAAAATCCCAGAATTCCTTTTTCTTGTTTAATTTCTACCTTTAATTTAAAAGAGGATAAATCTTTTTCAATATCTACATATAAACTCAACTATCTACACCTCTTTCCTATAATTTTCTGCTGAAATTCCGACCAATAATTTAATAATAAAATCATTGCTATAGATATTGTTACAATAATCATAACCCACATCATAGCTTTATTCATGTCCCCGCCTTCAACCGCAAAAAATATAGCTATTGGCATAGTTTGAGTTTTTCCAGGTATATTTCCAGCTATCATAAGTGTAGCACCAAATTCACCAAGAGCTCTGGCAAACGACAGCACCAATCCACCAATTATTCCAGGCCAAGCTAATGGAACTGCAATCTTAAAAAATACTTTCCATTCATTAAGACCTAGTGTCCTAGCAGCTGACAGCATATTATTGTCAATCTGTTCAAAAGCTGACCTTGAAGTTCTATACATCATAGGAAAAGATACCACTACTGCTGAAATTACAGTTGCTGTCCAACTAAATATTAAAGTCTTGTCAAAACTTAACAAAAACTTACCTACAAACCCATTTTTCCCACATACCAATAATAAAAAAAATCCTACAACTGTTGGTGGCAAAATTAATGGAAGTGTAAATAGCCCATCTATAAGCCCCTTCCACTTACCTCTATAATTAGCCATAATATATGACAAAAATATTCCTATTATAAAAGTTATTGCTGTTGATAAAAGAGATGTCTTAAGCGATATCCATAAGGGTGACCAATCTGTTTCCATCTTTACCTCCTCAATTTTAAATGGAAATAGTGAAATTAATAACTCTATTAATTTCACTATTTCCATTTTATTATAATATACAATTATTTTCAATTTTCATTTATCTATAAACAATTTATATTTAGTTATACATAATTATTCTACTTTTTTATATCCAAATTCTTCAAAAATCTTTTGACCTGCCTCACTCAATAAAAATTCTTCAAATTTTTTAGCAGAATCTACATTTTTACTGGCTTTAATCACTGAAACTGGATATGTAATAGTTGAATGAGTTTTTTCGTCTATTTTTTCAACTACTTTTATCTTATCATTATTAACAGCATCACTAAAGTAAACGAATCCAACATCAGCATTTCCTGATTGTACCCATGCTAAAACTTCTTTTACATCCTTTGCAAATACTAGCTTATCTTTTAAATTATCTTTTAAATTTAAATTAGTTAACACCTCATCTGCATATTTCCCTGCTGGTACACTTTCAGCTTCTCCAACAGCAATTTTTTTCACTTTATCTGTAGTCAAATCTTTCATGCTAGATACATCACTGTCAGTAAAAGAAATAAGAACTAAATCATTTTTTACTAAATCTTTCATAGTATCAGAAATTAATAACTTCTCTTCATCCAAAGCCTTCATTTGTTTTTGACCTGCTGAAATAAATAAATCACAAGGTGCTCCTTGTTCTATTTGCTGTTGCAATGACCCTGATGCTCCATAATTAACTGTCAATTTTATATTTGAATCAACTTTTTTGTACTCTTCTTCAATCTTTGCCATTGCTTCTTTTAAACTTGCAGCAGCCGATATATTTAACTCTACTGAATCACTACTTTTATTTGTTTTTTCTTGTTTTCCATCATCTTTTTTACCTTCACTACTATTGCATCCAACAGTCCCCAAAGTTAAACATGCAACTAGCCCTAATATTCCCAATATTTTTTTCATATCAATCTCCCTTTTTGTAAATTTTATACATATTTTAACACGTTTTATCATGTTTTATCACGTTTTGTTATGTATAATTTAATTATATATACCTGATAATAAATTTTCAAGTAATTTATTTGTACTGCTTTTAAATATTTTTCTACACTTTCCTTTTTTTAATGTTAAAATAACCTTATATGGAGGTGGATTATGGACTCATTATCATCTTTGACACCTGTTGAGGTAGCTGAATTATTAAAGATAACAAAAAACACTGTATATGAATTAATCAAAAGAGGTGAACTTCCTTCTTATAAAGTAGGAAAAAAAATAAGAGTTGATATTAAAGACGTTGAAGAATATATCAACAGCCAAAAAACTGGTAAAGTAAAAGATACACATTTCAGCAATAAAAATATAGATATAAATAATAATTTCAAAATTATTATCTCTGGTCAAGATGTAGTATTAGACATTTTAGCTAGGTCTATTGAAAAAAAATTAGATGGAATAAATACATTTCGCTCTTATATAGGCAGTTATAATGCTTTGTATGAGTTATATAATGGAAGAGTTTCTATAGCATCATCCCATCTATGGGATTTTGAAACAGACGAGTATAATAGCACTTTTGTTAAAAAACTATTGCCAGGAATACCATGTGTACTTATAAATCTAGCTTATAGAATGCAAGGTTTCTATGTTGCTAAAGGAAATCCTAAAGAAATAAATACTTGGGAGGATTTAACTAGACCAAACATAACCCTTGTAAATAGAGAAAAAGGTTCTGGAACTAGAGTTCTACTAGATGGTAAACTTAGGCTTATAAACTTTAATGGTAACTATATAAAAGGTTATGATAATGAAGAGTTATCGCATCTTGGAGTTGCAAGTACTGTTTCTCGTGGAATAGCTGATGTTGGCTTAGGAAATGAAAAAGCTGCTTTACAAGTAAATAACATTGACTTTATTCCTCTTCACAAGGAACGTTATGATTTAGTTATTAAAAAAGAAGACTTACAAAATCCAGTTTACCAAACTATAGTTAACATAATAAATTCAGCTGAGTTTAAAGCTGAACTTCAAGGTCTTGGTGGATATGATTTAACCGATACTGGGAAAACTATAGCAAAAGTTTAAGATTAAAATCGCAATCTATTTTATAAGATTTATAATTTTTCACAAAATTTATAGCTTAAGCACAAAATAAATTGCGATTTTTAGTCTCAAAAAATTTATATCATTAAATTTACACTCTAATACAAAATTCAATATAGTTAAATATGTAAATATATTACATTAGTATATATTTACATAATAGTATTTTTCCTTAATATAGATTAACATATGACATACTTTAATCACCAACACTCTTCCTTGCTTATATATATGTGGCAATACGTATGAATTTAATAGGTTATATACAACATTGCTTTCTTCTTGTATTTTTTCAACTAATAAGTTATTTATAAAATTATTCTTCTCATTTTCAATAATCTCACTCCAATTTATCTTAACTTTTAATACATATCTTCCCACTAGGTATATACACTCCAAAATAAATAATAAAAATACAATAGAATCAGTACCTCCTACCTTATATAAACTCCCTGATACTAATGGTTTAGCAAAGAAATTATAAAAATTTAAAGTATCTCCTGTATAATCAAAAAGTATTAATAATAACCCTAAAACTCTTAATACCTTCATATTCAACTTGTCTTTATTATTTTTGTTTTTCATATATACTACCTCTCTTTTCTTTAGATTTTATTGTAATCTAATACTAACTCTTTTATTTGAGGTACAAGTGAATTTAATTGGTAGTTATTTTCATTTTTGCTAGAAATTAATTCACATTAATAAATGTTATTTATTTTTCGACATAAAAATAGCTTATTTATTTTTTAATACATGCCAAAATAAATAAGCTATTAATATTCAACTAATTTTTATCATTAATAATATTACTATCTATAAATTTAAAAATTTTATTAAAATATACTGTACTATCATGCTCATATCTATCAGCATGACCAATACCTTTTATAAGCCACAACTCTTTTTTATCGTGTTTAACTAAATCATACCTTTCATAAAGACTAAATGTACAATTTACCTCCTCCACTGTTACCTGTATTTCTTTAATTATAAATTAGTACATTATAACCTTTATCTAAGTATCCATATACTACCTTTAGCATTTCATAGTGACAACTTCCTATCCCATGAACCAGTAGTATCGTTTATCTTTATATTTGAAGTTATAAAAAGACTTTCTAGTCTATAATTCTATTAGATAATACTATTTAAATATTCTTCTATATTTCTCTTCTTCCTCTTCAGTAAACACATTAAACACAACTTTCAAATTTTTCTCAGGATTTTCTTTTAGCCATAATCTAACCCTACTTACAGCAAGATTAGCTGCTTCTTTTTTTGGATAACCAAATACTCCTGTAGAAATTCCACAAAAAACAATATTTTTTATTTCATCAATTTCTTTTATGGTATTTAAACATGATTTGTAACAATGAAGTAGTTGTTTTTCTTGTTCTTTACTTGGTTGACCACCAGATACAATAGGTCCAACAGTATGTACTACAAACTTTGCAGGTAGACAATAACCTCTAGTTATCTTAGCATCTCCAGTATATTCTAAATGTCCTTGTTTTTTTATTATCTTGTCACAATCATCTCTAAGTCTAGGACCTGCGCATGAATGTATCTCATTATCCACACATAAATGTAGTGGTTGTAGACACCCCAATAACTTATTATTTGCAGCATTTACTATTGCATCTGCTTTTAAATTTGTTATATTTCCTCTCCATATAGCAATACCATCTTCTACTTCTTCTATATCATTTACATCTACTAACTCTCTTTCTTCACATTCAATTAACAATAAATTATGTAACATATTAAGTATCTCTGGAGCAATTTCTTTTGGTGGATATACGTTCAAAAGTCCTCTAAGTATATCTCTAGGCTTAATTTCATCATTCGATAAATTGTATATTTTAGAAGGAACTTCTTTTGAAAAATATGCAATTAAAGTGTTTATATTTTTCTTTCTTTGTTCGTCAGTTAGAGGCTTGATACTTTTATCAAAACCCTCAAATAAATTTACATCATCAGCATAATCTCTCCACTTCATAGCCATCTCTCCATTCTCATATTTTATGATTAAAAATAATTATGTATTATGTACATGTTTATTTATTTCTATAAACACTTACATAAATCCTGTTAAAAGTTTAAATTTTTTATTATGCAACTTCACAAATTATTTCTAGTGATTTATTTGTTGATGTCTTTATATTAGATATTAAGTTTATAGATATAAATTATTATTCCACTAGCAAATATAATTTCAATTTAATATTTTACATAATTTTTACTATATTTTAAATAGATTAGATTGTATTTATCTAGTCAAACAGCTCTAACCGTCAACCTATATAATTAGAATGTATAAGGGAGGATAATCATAGAATAAAGTTAAATACTATAAATAGCAAATTCTTTGCAAGCTTTGAAGAAGTAAGAGTGTCAATAAACAAGCTTATAAAATCATAAATAAAGTTCCTACAAATATATTCAAGTACATTAACTAGACTATATACTAAACTGTAGGAACCTTTTTAAAAGATAGATTATTCTTAATTAAGTTCTGGCCAATAATTTTTATTTGCTTCAATTAAATCATCTAATAATTCTTTTGCAACCGTTGCACTTGGAACTGTCTTAGATAGCATAAGTGCTTGCCATAATTTATGGTATGACTTCTCAATCCAAGCATCAACTACTAATTTTTCAACTGCTAATTGTTGTTCTATTAAACCTTTTTGGAATGTTGGTATTTTACCTATTGATAATGGTTCATACCCATCTTTTCCAACTATACATGGAATCTCAACCATAGCATCATCTTGTATATTTTCTATAGCTCCATTATTTTGAACTATTAATAACATACGTTCTTGAGTATTAAAAGCTAGAGCTGTCGCTAAATCAACTATAAACTCTGCATGTATTCCTATCTTAAGCCCACTGCCATTAGAATGACCTTGCTTTTCTATTAATGCACATGAGCCAAAAACTTCTTTTTCTCTTCCATCAATCACTTCATTAGCACGAGTGTAATTTACATCAGAATGATTTACAACATAATCTGGAAATAGATAGTACTTTAAGTAACTACTTGGTATTGTAGTTAAATCTGTCTTTACTATTTCTCTAGTAAATAAATTAGTTTCAAACCAACTATCCTTCTTGTCATTTTTCATTCCTTCTTCACCATTTATAAATCCATACTCTTTTATATGTTCTACTAATTTTGGTAAAAGTTCATTTCCTTTTTTGTCTCTAATTGAAGTGTACCAACCAAAGTGATTTAATCCAAAGTATCTTATATCCATATGTTTACGAGATTTAAGTCCTGCAATCCTTGCTATATTATGTTCCATACCTATTGGCATATCACAAATATTTATTACTCTAGAATTAGGTCTTAATCTTCTAACAGCTTCTGCTATTATAGATGCTGGATTAGAGTAATTTAACATCCAGCAATTTGGAGAATACTTTTCCATATAGTCTATATTTTCAAGCACACCTTCTATAGACCTCATTCCATAAGCTATTCCACCTGGTCCACAAGTTTCTTGACCAACTACCCCATGTTTTAGAGGTATTTTTTCATCTAGTTCTCTCATTTCAAGCTTTCCAACTCTTATATGAGCCAAACAAAAATCTACATCTGTATAAGCTTCTTTAGGGTCTGTTGTTGCTAAATACTCTATATTAGGGTCCTTTTCTTTTATTAGTATTTCACAAGCTTTAGCTACTTTATTTTGTCTTTCTTCATCATTATCATACAATTTAATCGCTCTTAACGGTAACCTCTCTAGGTTATCTAACAACATTAATATGATTTCTGGAGTATATGTGCTTCCCCCTCCAGCTATTACTACTGAAAACTTCTCCATAACAATATCTCCTTTTCTATCTAAAAATTTACTATATTTATAAATAACTTTATAAATACTAGTACTTTAAAGTAAAAGGGAGTTCATTTATTAAATCTATTAACTTAATAAACTATAGCCAAACTTCAAGCACTATTTAAAAGAAAATTAATTCTTATCAATTCTTGGGTCCATCATCTCAAATATATCTACAAGTTCAGATACTAAAGAGTGAGCAAATAATGCATTTGAATAATGGTCTTCAGAGTGTACAACTAAAAAATCAGTTCCACTATCCTCACTATTCATAGCATTTGATAGTAATTCTAAATGATGCTTTGATGCCGTTTGTATTTTCTCTGATGCTGAGTTTAAAAGGTGTTTTGCTTTATTATAGTCGCCTTTTTTTATTTCTTTAAGAGACATCATTACATCACTTTTAGCATCCCCCGCTTCTGATATTATACTAAATACTTTTTCTTCTATTTCAGGTATCATATCCTTCTCCTTCTAATGACTTATTAAAAATCAAAGCTATCATCATTTAATGTTGTAGTTAATTCTGCACTTTTATTTAATTCTTCTTTTTCCATTATCTTAAAGAATGGATAATATATCAAGGTCATAAGTATTATACTTGCAAATACTAATACTATTGCCTTCCAGTCTAATGTCATTAAAAATGCTGCAACCCCTGGAGGTAAAAAGCCTGGTGGTTCTGCAATAGGTAAGCCTACTAATCCTACCTTCAAGGCCATAAAGTTAAGTGCTCCAACCAATACAGGTCCAAATACAAATGGTACAAACATATATGGGTTCATAACTATTGGTGTTCCAAATATTACTGGCTCATTTATTCCAAATAATGATGGTAAAAGTACAACTTTTCCCATACTATTTAAACTCTTACACTTACTTCTCGACATAAGGTATACTAGCCCTAAAGTTATTCCTGAACCAGTTACTTGTAAGAAACCATAATAAAAACCTATTGTAAACACATATTTTGGGTCTCCTCCTGCTGCTATTAGTGTCGCATTTTCTGCCATATATGTAGCTGCTATTGGCATCCATATACTTGAAGTTATTGCTGCTCCATGAAGACCAAAAAACCATAATAATTGAGTTATAAATAGTATTATAGTTACTGCAAAAACATTATCTACACTGCTTATAGCTGGTGCTAAGAAATTCATTATAATAGCTGGTAATGGTTGACCTAATACATTTTTAGTTATTGCTGCTATTGCTGTAAATAACATTATACATACTATCATCGGTGTTAAATTTCTAAAACTTTTATTTACTACACTCGGTACTTCTTTTGGAAATCTAATTACAAGGTTTTTATCATTCATAAATTTAGTAATATCAACTACTAAAAGTGCTACCAATATACTTACAAATAAACCTTGAGCATCTAAATAACTTGTATCTAACGTACCATCTACTACTTGTCCACATACAACAAGTTGTGCTACAACTGCTGTCATACCTATTTCTACATGATTAAGATTATATTTTTTAGCTAATGCTTGAGCTATAAAAAACGCTGAATATATAGATAATAAACTCATAGTAAATTTATTAGGAATAAGTAATATATCCATATTTTCAGATAATAATGTCTTTGCACTTCCTTCAGGTAACATATTGTTTAATGCCATAAATAGCATACTTAAAGAACCAACAATTATTATTGGGGTAATGCTTATCATACCTTCTTTTATAGCTTGAAGATGCCTTTGTTTTTCAATCTTTTGTGCTATTGGAAGAAGAAATTTTCTCAAATTATTTTGAAGTGCTTCCATATTCATTCCCCCCAATTATCTATTTTTATATAATTCGATTGCCAACTTCATAACAGAAGGAGCATCCATACGACCATAATGTTTAGTATCTATTAAACCAACTGCTATTTTATGATTTTTACAAGCTTCAACTATATCATCTTCCTTGAACCTAATTTGTGGTGCTACAAGTACTACATCTGTATCATTAGCTTGAATGTACGATTTTAGATTCTCAAATGATGTTGCTTCTATATTTATAGTTTTAGTTTTTAGCTTTTCATGCTCACTACAAAAACTTTTCATCTTTTCCACAAGTACACCTGTTGAAGCTCCATTTGCACATACCAATAAAATATTCATAATAATTTTCCTCCTGCAATATTTAACCTCTTTTATTTTCTAATTTTTTATCGAGTAATTTTTACTTTAATTCTTAGTACTGCCAGTGATTAAATTTAAAAGCTGTATCTATAACTTTCTCTGGCTTATATTCTTCTAATATTTTTAAATATCTTTCTTTATAATCATTATCTACTTTTTTTTCTGGTATTACTATACTAGCTTCATTTAAGAAGTGGAATGAATCTCTTCCCATTTCTAATCCTCTATATGTGTGCTTATCAAGTGCTACGTCCATAATTTCTGGAACTTTACCCATTGCAAATCCTTTTATAATTATATTTTTTAATAAGTCACTTGATCTATCTTTTTCACATGCACAAAGATATCTTATCGCATGTATGAAAAATAGAGGTCTATCTCCATCTGCATATGAATATTCTTTTCTTACTTGATTTAAATTATTTATAATTATTATAGCTGATGGGTCTCCCATTCCTATATCTTCAACTGATATTGTAAGTATTCTTCTCCATAGCTTGTCTTCTAATTCTGGTGATGATATATATAGTTCATAAGCAAATTCACAAGCTTCTTCAACCATATTTCTTCTTATAGCTTTTTGAAATGACGATATTATTTCATCTGCACTAAATCCGTTTCTTGTAGTCATTCTTGCCCATGGGTCATTTGCCTTTTTATCTCTTAATATTTTCTCTTGCATATTATTTACTCCTTTTGATTTAAATTTTAATTACTTACATTACTTATTAATAATGTAAGCAAGTATTATGCCAGTTTTTTAGACACTTTAAAATGTTGTCATTTCAATCTTATTTATTATCAATCCTTAGATACTTTGTCTAAGTCTATTTATATGTGTCTAATATTAATGTTATTTTAGACTAAAAAAAGATTACCAAATAAGTTTTTATACTCATTGGTAATCTTTTTCGTTTATTTATGCATACTCTAATATTAATAATATTTGATAACACTCTTTTTCATTAATTTCTATATTATATTTTTTATCCAATTGAGATACTATATCTTTTATTTTCCTTAAGCTCTTGTGGTAGTTAAGTATTTTTTCTTTATCAAGCTGTTCAATCTCTCTAGTATTTCCAATCAATCCATCTACCATGAAAGCTAAATGCATTATAAGCCCAATTACTTTATCATATTTTTTTTCTACATTAAACACTAAGAATAATTCATCAGACACATATTTTATATCTTTAAATATTCTATTATAATTAGAGCTTTTTAAGGATGTCTTTAGACCTTCAACTACATCATCATAACCTATACTTATCTTTATGATATTTTTTAATTTGTTTATATTTTCATCCTTATCTATATTTTTTTTGCTAATATAGTCAATTCCTCTAATATTAATTCTTTGTTTATTGATTACTGCTACAATATTGCTACTTTCTTTTAGTTTTGTAATATTTAAACTTAAGTCTTTTTCTGTTTTATATGGGACAGATATAATATCTATTCCATCTAAGTACCTATTCATCTTTTCCTCTAGTATTTTCCTTGTTTTATTATCTACACCTTCTGAAACATGTGATGCTATAATAATTGTTTTAGATAGATTTACTTTATTTTGAACTTCACTAGTTCCAAAATAGTACTTTCTTGTATTAACAATAGAGTTGTATACATCATTTAAAGATAGTCCCATATTAGCTTTTTGAACTGCTTCTAACACAGTTAATGTTGTCACCATAGGAATTACCCTTACTCCACACTTTTTTTCTTTCTTTATAATTTCATCAAAGGAATTTAATGAGCCCATATCTGTAAATAGCAGTACATCTTTATTGTCTATATTGTTAATTAAATTTTTAAAATCTACAATAACTTCATCATAGCTTTTATCTAACTTCATATCAAAAGAAATAGCACTACACTTTCCAATAATGTCATCAACTGCCTTAACCATGCTACTTGCTGTAGTTTCTCCATGCATAGCAACTATAATATTAATGTTATTTACTATTTTATTTTGCTCATCTTGTTTAGCTTGTACTATAAATAATGTAATATATGCTACAGTTTCTATAGACAAAAACAAATCAAATTCATTTTCAATTATTCCAACTATTTTTAATGCTGTTTTAAACTCGCTTCTATTATTTCTTCTAATTTGATTTAAGTCTATATTATTTGTGGAACTACTTTTATCTAATACATTTTTTATATAAATCGCCATTGACTTAAATATTGATTCACTTATATCTATTTCTTCATCCTCTTTAATAATTTGTCTTATTGTTTCACACATGGCTTTAAATTTAACATTATTAAATAGCGAAGCATCTGCTATATTCATTTCTATTGACTCATTAAGATTAGCATTTACTGCATTAATAATATTTATATCATTGTAGTTAATAACTTCTTCTTCTCCTAATGGTGTAAATATAAAATATTCTATATTATGCGTTATAACTTCATCTGCTTTAATAGACTTCTCTCTATAATCATCACTTACTTGATTTATGGATTTATCAAAGTATTTTTTCTCTATATAAATTGGTTCTTTATTATCTATTTTATATCTTAAATATCCATTTGCAACAGCTAATTTTATGTCATTTTGAAGTTGACCTACATTATTTTTACAATCATAAAGTAGTAGTGATTTAATTATTTCTTTATGTACTTTTATTGAAATAGAAATACTTTTTGATTCTTCCTTGAAAAAGTTTTTAACTAATTCTATTCTTTCAATCATTGTTCTATCTCTTAGTGATGGTATTTCTATTTTCATTGGTATTCTCCTATTGAACGTATCTAATAGTGTTGATGTCGGATTTTCTGTAGTTGCACATATAATTAATACTTTAGATTCTCTTTCCTTAGTTGCATCTCCTAGCCTTTTAAATGTTCCATTATCTATAAAAGTAAACAACATTTCTTGACCTTCTGCTGGTAGTCTATGAATTTCATCTAAAAATAATATCCCTCCATTTGCAATTTCCAAAAGCCCTTTTCTAGAAGATTCTGCACCTGTGTAAGCTCCTTGTTCTACTCCAAAAATATGTCCCATAAGTAGTTGTGCATTATTGGCATAATCAGCACAATTAAATGTTACAAAAGGAGCTTTATTTTTTCTAATGCCACTATCTATAGAATAATCGTACATGTACCTAGCAATCATACTTTTTCCTACTCCTGTTTCTCCATAGATAATAGTATGAAGTCCATTTGTAGGATAAAGCACTGCAACTTTACATTTTTCTATTATAGGTCTTAAACTGTGCTCTTTACCTATTAATGTTTCAAAACTATCTTTTTTCATTTTAGTTTCTATTTTTATTTCTTTTTGTGTATCAAATAACTCCTCCTTGTTAAGGTTAAGATTTGCAGGGATATAATATACAGGTCTTCCTTTTATCTTTGTAACCATACCCTCATTGAATAATTGGTTTAAGTATGTACTTATATTGTTTCTTGCAATTCCTGTCTTTTCTGATAATTGGTTAGCTGTAATCCCTTTTTTATTTTCCCTATATGATGATTCTAAAACTTCCATTACTTTATCTTTTTTATATATCATTACAAGCTCCCCTACATTATAATATTTTATTAACTAAAAATTTTATACTCACTTTATTCTTTTAATAAACTCTTATTCTTTAACTGCGATTATAATTTATCAAGCTTACCTTATTTTACTTATAGAAAATTCTTGTAGAAAAAATAAAGTTATTGGTCATTTTTTCTATATTACTATTTTTTAAATTTATGGTATCTTCTTAACAATATATTTTTCTTGTTTTTAATTTTATTATATTTGAATTTATTATATTTGAAAAGTGGAAATAAAAAACCCTATTTTGGAGTAGTTTTAAAATTTGTCCAAAAATAGGGTTTTAGTTTGTATTTCAAATGAACACTTATTCAGTGATTTTATACTAAACAACTTTTAAATTTTGTTGATATTTACTTATATATGATTTAGAAGAGTATACAAAATGCCCATCTGAAACCTCAATCCAGCTTAAGGACTTTTCACTTGAACAATCATATACATTAGAATTATACTCTATTCTATTTCTTGACTTAGCATATCTAGGGTCAGGAATAGGAATTGCAGAAAGTAGTGATTTTGTATATGGATGAATAGGATTATTATACAATTCACTTGAATCTGCTAATTCTACTAATTTCCCATTATACATAACTCCTATACGGTCACTAATATGTCTCACCATAGATAAATCATGAGCTATAAATAAACAAGTTAAATTTTTTTCTTGTTGCAACTTTCTAAATAAATTTACTATTTGTGCTTGTATAGACACATCCAAAGAAGCTATAGGTTCATCAGCTATTATAAATTCTGGTTCTACTGAAAGAGCTCGTGCTATGCCAATACGCTGTCTTTGACCACCTGAGAAATCAGAAGGATACTTATTTGCATAACTTCTATCAAGTCCTACTAGATTTAGCATCTCATATACTTTATTCATTCTCTCTGTTTTGTTTTTACAGATACCTTGAATTTTTAGTGGTTCTGAAATTATATCTGCAATTGTCATACGTGAATTTAATGATGAGGTAGAATCCTGAAAAATAATCTGCATACTTTTATTTACATCTTTCTTTATAAATTTGTATGTCTTTTTATCTGATATACAATTTCCTTTGTAAATTACTTCTCCGCCAGTAGATTCATGTAGTCTTATTATAGTTTTACCAGTTGTAGATTTTCCTGAACCTGACTCTCCTACCAAACCAAATATCTCACCCTTATATATATCAAAACTTATATCATCAACTGCTTTTACAGTAGTGCTTTTATCTAAATGAAAATATTGTTTTAAGTTTTTTATTTCTAGTATTTTTTCTCTATTCATTAGAAATCACCCTTCCACAATTTACTCTAACTGGTATATCTACTTTTGGAGCATCTGGATGCAATAACCAAGTTGCTGCACTATGTGTATCATTAATTTTAAACATTGGTGGTTCTTTTTCATAATCTATTTTAAGTGCATTCTTATTCCTTATTGCAAAAGCATCTCCTTTTGGAGGATTCAATAAGTTTGGAGGCATTCCAGGTATATTATATAGATACTCATCCTGTGAATCTAAAGTAGGTAATGAACCTAATAATCCCCAAGTATATGGATGTCTAGGGTCATAAAATATATCTTCTACTGTTCCTATTTCTATAATCTTTCCTGCATACATGACTGCTATTCTATCAGCTATAGTTGCAACTACACCTAAATCGTGAGTTATAAATATTATTGATAAGCCTATCTTATCTTGTAAATCTTTTATTAAATCAATTATTTGAGCTTGTATAGTTACATCTAAAGCTGTTGTAGGTTCATCAGCAATCAATACATCTGGATTGCAAGCAAGTGCTATAGCTATTACTATACGTTGTCTCATTCCACCTGAAAAATGATGTGGAAATTGCTTAAATCTTTTCTCAGGATTATCTATTCCAACTAATTCAATAAGTTCTATAGCTCTCTTTTTTGCTTCACTTTTACTTATACCTTTATGAATCATTATAGCTTCTGCTATTTGCTTTCCTATTGATATAGTTGGATTGAGAGATGTCATAGGGTCTTGAAATATCATTGATATATTCTTTCCTCTTATGTCTTCCATCTCTTTTTCAGACTTCCTAACCAAATCACTTGATTTAAGTAAAACCTCTCCATTTTTAATGTATCCATTGTATGGGAGTATCCTCATCAAACTCTTACAAAGTACAGATTTCCCACAACCAGATTCTCCAACTATAGCTAACGTTTCACCTTTTTTTAGATTAAAAGATACGTTTCTTACAGCCTGAACTTCTCCTTCTTCTACTTTAAAACTTACAGATAGATTATTAACCTCCAATAAATGTTCCAAAAACCATCAACCCCTATGCTATTCAAACCTTAGGGATATACTTTTATCCCTAAGGCTTCTAATTAATTTCAATACTATTCAATTGTCCAGTCAGCTATGTTCCAGAATATACCTACACCATGATGTCCTAAAACTGTATCAGGTGTTAATCCTTTAATATTTGGTTTTCCAACATATATTGCATCTATGTAAGCAATAAATGTATAAGGCATATCTTTAGTCATTTCTACTTGGAATTGTTTATATAACTTTAACTTTTCATCTTTATTTTCTGTTTCTCTTGCTTTTTGAAGTATTTTATCTACAGTAGGATTAGAGTAAGCACTGTAATTTGCACCTTTATCTGTTCCAAAAACTTTATATGTATGGTCATCTGGGTCAAATGGACTTCCCCAACCTATTAAATGAGCATCTTGATTAGCCCAATCTGTTTCAGTTACAACAACAGCTTTAGCATCAACACCGATTTCTTTTAACTGTTGTGCACATATTTTAGCCATATCAACTCTAACTTGGTCACTCTCACCTGCTGTTATCTCGAAAGCTAATTTAGTACCTTCTTTTTCATAGATTCCATCAGAACCTAATTTCCAACCTAGCTTTTCAATTTCTTGTTTAGCTTTTTCTGGGTTATATTCAAACTTTTCTATATCAGGATTATTATATTCTCCCATTTGTAAAGGTGAATAGGCTGGCACACCATGTCCTAATAATACACTATCAACTATTGCTTTTCTATCTATTGCATAACTTAAAGCGTTTGGTAATCCTTTAGTTTTTTCATCTTTGAAGAACTTAGAATTAAAATTGTATAATATACCTCTATAATCTGCTGTTTTCATTATATTTACTTTAAAATTCTTTTCATCTTTTTCAAAGTTAGACATATCTTTAGGAGTTACTTGAGCTAAGTCTAATTCTCCTGATTTTAATTGCATTGCTTTAGCTTTATCATCTGGAACAATTTTAAATACTACTTTATCTAAACCTGGTTCTTTTACAAAATAATCATTATTCTTAATAAGTGTTATACTTTGACCCTTATCCCATTTTTCAAGTTTAAATGGTCCAGTACCTATTGGTTTTTGATTAAATTCATCAGTAGCTATATCCTTACCTTCTAATGCATGCTTTGGTAATACTCCTACTGTTAGGTAATCAAGCATTGCTGTATTTGGAGCTTTTAAAGTGATTTTTATAGTATTATCATTGACCACATCAATTTTTGTTATATCTTCATAATTTGATGCTATTTCAGAAGCATTGTCTGGATTCATTATAGTTTCTATTGTAAACTTGACATCATTTGCTGTAAATGTCTCTTCATCATGCCACTTAACATCATCTCTTAAATTAAAAGTATATGTATTTGTCGCCTCATCAAATTTCCAGTCCTTTGCTAAACAAGGAACTACTTTATTATTTTCATCATGAGCTGTTAATCCATTAAATATTAGTGAATTTATTTCTCCATGTTCATATAGTGCAGGATTTATACTTGTATAATCATTACTTCCATAAACAAGTACCTTGCCATCTTTAGGTGTATCTGCTTTTTTATCTTTGTCTCCTCCACTAGAACAACCTGCCATTAGACTAAGTATCATTACTAAACTTAAAACTTTTAACTTCTTTAATTTCATGATGCTCCCCCTTTTGCTTTTTATAAAATATTTTTCAAAGCTTTGACCCGATTTATTTAAATAGATATTTCAAATACCTCAGTATTTGCTTATTTAGTACTCAAATATTAATTTATAAATTACTAGATTTTTTATTATTATTCTTTCTTATATAATTACCTATATTAGTTATACACACCAATGTGGTAACCAAAAATATACCTGGAATCAGTATAATCCACCATCTATTTGAAAGTAATGCTTCCTCTGATAAAGATAACATACTTCCCCAAGAAACAATTTCTATAGGTAGACCAATTCCTAAAAAGCTAAGCGTTGATTCAGTGCCAATAGCTGCACCTATGTTTGTTACAACCATGAACATTATTGATGCCACAAAATTTGGAAGTAAATGTTGCCTTAATATATAAAAGAATCCTCCCCCCATACTCTTAGCTGCTAGTATGTATTCGCTATTTCTTATTTGTCTAACCTCTGTTCTTACTATCTTAGATATATTCATCCAACTTGTTATCCCTATTACTATAGACATAGATACTGGATTTGAATTTCCAAGTATAGCTTGTACAAATATTATAATTAATATTGAAGGTATACTAAGTATGATTTCTGTAAATCTCATCATTGCATCATCTACAAGTTCAGATGCAAAGCCACTTATACTACCATAAATAATTCCTATAACAGTTGATATTACAGTGGAAAATAATCCTATAAATAAAGATATTTTTCCTCCATACCATATCATAGAATATATATCTCTACCCATTGAGTCTGTTCCAAATAAAAAAGTTTTATTTGGAGCTAGATTAGAACTTGCTAAATCCATGTATGTTGGCTCATGTGTCATTATGAAAGATGAGAATACACTTCCAATAACTACGATTGATAAAATAATAATCGATATATATGGTAATTCTTTAATTTTTTTAAATAAGGTTTTCTTTGTTTCTATATGTTCATCTTCTGCTAATAAAATATAATCTTCTCCTACAATTTCAAAATCACTATACTGTGGCTTCATTGGCATCACCTCTATCATATTTCATTCTAGGGTCTATTTTATTGTTTATAATTTGAGCTAACATATTCCCAAATACTACTAAAGCCCCTGTTATTAAGCATAAAACTAATAACATATTATAATCATGATACTTTGCACTTTCAAAACAAAGAGTTCCTAACCCAGGATAAGAAAAAACTTTTTCAACTACATAAGTTCCTCCCAGTATATGAGGTATAGAAATAGCCATTATACTGATATACGATGGCATTATATTTCTCAGGCAATGCTTAAAAACAATGGTTCTATTATTTAAACCTTTTGCTTTACATAAAAGTACATAATCTTCTCTTATTTCCTCTAGCAATTTATTTCTTATCATATATGTGTAATACCATAAGTGACTCAATATAAGTACTGTAAGAGGTAAGATTAAATGCGATACCCTACTTAATATGCTGGTTTCTTCTCCCATTGCATAAGCACCACTGCTTGGAAGTATGCTTAGGTTTATACTAAATACAAGTATAAGTACCAAAGCAACCCAAAATGATGGTATACAGTTGGTTATTGTCCCTAATTTGCATATGACTCTATCAACGAGCTTATCTTCATGTAGTGTACAAAATATTCCTAACAATAGGGCTAACACAAAGGTAAGTATATACCCTGAACCACCTAATATTATAGTGTTTATATAGACATCATTTATAACAGAAGTAACATTTTGTTTATATTTAAATGAAATCCCAAATTCTCCTTTTGACGCATTTGAAATCCATTTTATATATTGACTGTATATTGGTTCGTCCAAACCAAGTTTTTTCATAGCATTTTCTTTTTCTTGAGTACTCATTCTTTCTACTCCATCGCCATAGTAAGAAATTAATGGGTCTCCTGGAGCAAGTCTTGCCATGTAAAAAACAACAAAAGATAATAAAAACATTACCAAAATAAACTGCAACAACTTTTTCAGTATATCTTTTAACAAACCCCAATCCCCCCTTTGTTGCAATAAAAAAAACCACATAAAAGCAAACGTCAAGTAACGTTAAAACCTTCGTGGTTCTATTATCATTAAACAAAATTAAATTTTCAATATTTATCTATGAGTTAATTTTAGCACCATTTATTCACTGTGTAAACAAACTTTTTAAAAATTGTTAAAATTTCATCAAATTATTTTATTTATACCTAAAATAAATTTTTTATATTCGTTGTTCATTATTTACTACGAAATTATAAAATTTTAGGTTGACTATATAAGAAAATTATACTATATTAGTTTCTATGCAAACTATTTAAGAGGTGATTTTATTGAAAACTAATTATGACTGTTTTAGAATAGCTATGCTTTTAAAAGAACTCTATTCTAAAACTATGTACACAGTAGAAGAAAATTTTAAAGAGAATAGATTAACACATCAACAGATTATAGTTATAAAACTGATAGCTCATAATCAAGAGCTTACTATATCACAATTATGTGAAGAGATGTCTTTGGCTAAAGGAACAGTTTCAGGTATAATCAGCAGATTAGAACAGATTGGATATATAGAAAAATTCAAAAAATCTGATGATAAAAGAAATACATACGTTAAATTTACAACAACAGGGCTTGAGTTTGCCACAAATTTTAAAATTAAAATGCAAGAAAGTTTTGATGACATCTTTAAAAACTGCGATGAGCAAGAATTAAACGATTTAGTAAAAAATCTTAGAAATATATTAGTAAAAATAAAGGAGAGATAATTATGAATTCTAAATTAATACTTGCAATAGTATTTATAACGTCAGCTTTAATTTTCTACACTATAGGTGTATTTGGAGAAAGAAAGGCTAAAATTTTAAAAAAGAAACATGTAATCATATTTTGGCTTGGTTTGATATTTGATACTTTAGGAACATTTACAATGAGTAACATAGCCAATAGCCACACTTTTGAAGTAAAATCTGTTTTATCACAAAACCTTCATAGTATTACAGGTCTTCTTGCAATTGTGCTTATGCTTTTTCATGCAAGTTGGGCTACTTTTGTCTTATACAAAGATGATGAAGAGAAGAAAAAATTCTTTCATAAGTTTAGTATAGTTGTATGGATTATATGGCTAATTCCATACTTTATAGGTATGTTTATTGGTATGGCTGGATAACAGGGTCTTTAAAATAAAGTGTGTAAGAAATACTGTAGGTGAATTTATGTAAAACAAATTTATCTACAGCCTTCTTTCACACTTTTACATATTTATCTATAATATTTCATTATTTCTTCATACATATATAATATTTTATTGTTTCTACAATATTTCACTATTTTTCATACTTCTTAATTAGATACTTATATATAGCATATATTTAGTGAACTCCAACTATTAAACACCTAATACTTGAGTTACTCCTGGAACTTCACTCACCAAGACATTTTCAATAATAGCTTTGATTGTCATAGTAGCTCCTGGACATCCACTACATGCACCTTGTAGTCTAACTAAAACTACGCCATTTTCATTTACATCTATAAGCTCTACATCCCCACCATCTCTTTGTAATACTGGTTTTATCTTTTCTTCAAGCACTTTTTCAACTTTTTCTCTCATAGCTATTCCCCCCAGAAATATTTTATTACCAAAATTATACCAATGGTTTAAATTTTTGTCCATCTAATGATTTATCAAATTCAATCTTTGCTTCATCAATAATTTTAGTATCCATAAATACATCATAAGCACTACAAGCCAGTACCTTAGCTGAATTTATCATAGCAGAAAATCCTATATTTGAACCTGCTGATGAACATGACTGCCATGTATGACTTGCAATTCCCACTGGCCATGCTGCCATTGCAAATTGAGCCACTGGTATAACATAACTTACATCTCCAACATCAGTAGAACCAGCTAATCCTTTATCTTTGTCTCCATCAACTATCCCCTGATGTATATAGCTTTCTACAATAGATTTATCATTTTGGAATGACGTTGCTACACCTAGTCTTTCTTCTCTAGTAAGAGTATCACATAATTTTTTCGCAAATTCTTCTTCTTCAGGAGTAGTTTTAGGGCAACCAACAAAAACCATATTATTGTAAACCAAATCAGTCAAGCATTGGTTTGGTATATAATCATATATTCCATCTGTAACCTTATACTCCATTTCAGTTTCTGTCATCATTGCTGCTCCTTGAGCTACTTTTATTAATCTATCAAGAACGTGTTCTGCATCCTTTGCTTTTTTACCTCTAATAAAATACCAACTTTCAGCAAAACCAGGAACTACATTAGGTCTTCCACCACCATTAGTTATGACATAGTGCATTCTTATAGAGTCAATAACATGTTCTCTCAAATAATTAGCTCCAACATTCATAATTTCAACAGCATCAAGTGCACTTCTACCATTATGAGGAGCTTGGGCTGCATGGGCTGTTATCCCTTTAAATTTGAATTTAACAGATAAGTTTGCTAGACTTCCACCTCTCCAAGGTGTATTTATATCAAAAGGATGCCATGTAAACGCACAATCCACATCATCAAAACAGCCATTTACACACATAACAGTCTTTCCTCCACCTTCTTCTTCAGCAGGACAACCAAAATATTTTATTGTTCCATTAAATTTATTTTCTTCTATTAATTTTTTTATAGAAACAACTGCTCCTACACCTGCTACACCCAATAGGTTATGCCCACATCCATGTCCAGCTTCTCCTTCTACTAAGGGCTTTCTTTCTGCACTCACACATTGTGATAGCTCTGGTAAAGCATCATACTCTCCAAGTATTCCAATCACAGGTTTACCTTCTCCAAAACTTGCTATAAATCCAGTAGGTAAATTTTCTACTTCTTCAATTTTAAATCCTTTTGATTTTAAGTATTCTTTTTGAATGCTACTTGCATACTTTTCTTCAAAAGCTAATTCTGGATTTTCCCATATTTTCTTAGATAAATCTATTAATTCTTCTCTTATTTCTTCAATATTATTTATGATATACTCTTTCATAATTTTCCTCCAGATATATGTATTTTTAATATGCTTTATAGATTATATTATATACTAACATTCTATTTATTCATAATTTTTTGTTAATTAATTTTATTCATATGTTCTTCTATGGAGTGTATCTTATCTTCACTTTGCTTACTTATGAATTCAATGTATTCCATCTTCCATAAAGTAGTTTCAGTTTTCTTATTTAATATAAATTCTAATAAATTAATTTCTTTCATTCTTATATCCTCATAAAATACTACACTACCCAATATTGCCAATTCTAATTCACTTAATGATGCAAACAATATTGAATACTCTTCTCCAAATAAACATTCAGATTCGAGAATATCGATAAAATCTTTTTTAGCATTTATATTTTCCTTTATTATTCTTATTTTTTCAATTATAGATGCACTATCTAATATTTTATTAAATATCTTTCTAAACGACTCATCATCCAATTTGCTTTCATCATCAATAATATAATTTTCTAAATGTTCATTTTTACTTTTACTTACAGTTACCATACTTTTAAAAGTATTACTTTTTATTGAGCTTATTACAGATTCAATAAATATCTTTTCATATTTTTTAATATATCTTATTAACACTTCGTCTTCTATACTTAATCTTTTTATCAATACTTCAATTGCTTCCATAAGTAGTAAAGTTATTTTTTCATTTATTCTAATTTCTCTATTAATTTCTTCAAAATCATTATAATCCAAGTTATTATCTGCTTCGATATCTAAGTTATCACCTACTTCAATTAATTCAATTATATTACTTTCTTCATAACCCCTAACTTCATCTTCAGCAATATTATTGTATATATTTTTAAATTGTTTTTCTAAAAACTCATATTCATATTCTGAAATTTCTAGATTAGTTGCTTCATTTCCTAAAATCGTAGAAAAAATACAATTATTTATAATAAGTTCAAACAAATTTACAAGTATAACATCACAATCTATTTTATAGGTCACTCCATAATCATAAAATAATTTTTCTCTATCTTTTTTCTTAAATAAGTTACAAAATCTATTTTCTATATCTATACTCTCAATATAATTCTTTACATAATAAATTCCCTGAATGTCCATATCGTCCAACGCCAATGGATAATCTATACTTACTGGAATGTCCTGAGCTTCAAATTTTATAATATAACTTTCAAAGAAACTTGATAACCCTATCAAGGTATCATTATATGCTATTGAGTTGGTATCTAACTTTCTACTCATCATTAGCTCATAAAAATCTTTTAGTCTGACTAAATCTTCCTCTAATATTTTAATACCTTCCAAGTACACTTTTTTAACATTCTTAGCAGTCAACTCTACAACTCTTTTTTCTATATCTCCAAGCTTATTTATATACGCATCAATAGCGTACCATATTGAAATCAATAGTTTTTCGGCAACTTCTGTCTTTACTGATGTGCTTTGACCATTTGTATATTTTTTAATCAAATCTATAAGTATTAGAGATATTTCTTGTTGTATGTTATATACTTCTCTTTCATCTATAACTTTACAATCTAGACATTCCTTAAGTAAAGATATGGAATATTGGTTTTTTATTAAATTATTTTCGTTTATATTAATATTACTTAGATTATTTGACATTTCAAATCTCTCCTATCATACATTAAACTTCTCCAAACTTAAATTTCTTTGCAAATTCATCTGCTTCTCCTCTTACATTGTCTATATTGCCTGCAAACTTTTCATAAAGTTCATCCAATATTTCTATAATCTCATCATCACATATATTGTCATCAGTTTCATTTTTTAAATAATAAAAAATTTCTTGCATATCATTAATACTCTCTAAATAATTGTCCACATTTGTGTACTGTGATGTATATATATTTTCTATTAATTGTTTTGTAACTTTTATATCCAATTCTATTCTTCCATACCCCTTTAAAGTATCATTTCTTGAAGTTATTATATCTTTTACATCAGATTCAGAAAGAGCTAGACCATAATATCTAGATTCTATATTAGTCTCAAGCAATTCATTTCTTTCTATTTCTCTTAAATTCCGATTTATAGAACTCAAAATTACTACCTCAATTAAACTTTTCAATTTTTTTAATAAAAAATACCATCATTCAGATATATAATTTTCTATAACAACTTTTAATCCAGTGGTTATTTACTAAAATCTAAACAATGATATATTTATTAATTTTATTTATCTTTTTTAGCTCTACTTCTACTTTTCTTTACATTTGAACAATTTCTACAAGAAGGTGAGCAGTATTGAGATTTAGAATTTGTAGGAATATAAATCTTACCACAGTACTTGCATTTATTTATAGAAGAAGGTTCACTTGTAATTGCAAAGGCATAAATAGTCTCAATCGCTGTTTTCAAAGAATCAAACTCCCATGCAATAGTTGGTTTATCCAGTTGACTTATAGAAAATCCTATCTTTTGGGGATTAAACCCTCCAGACATAATAGTAACACTTTCAGTTAATAGATTAGATGTATTTTTATATACACAAATTTGATTAAAGTGTTTACACATATCTTTAGCAAAGCTTACAATCCAATCCAGTTGTTCAGTGTAGAACTTTGAAAATACTAAATCTAAAATTAATGGTCTCTTTCCAAAAAACTTGGGAGATTCCTCTCTCTTTGATACATCTATACCTCTTCTATACTTTTTAAAATACACATCTTCATCACTTGCAAATGGTATAAACATATTTACATATTCATCAGTACTCAATATATTTTCTTTTGTAATATAATTCTTTTCAATCATCAGTACTCTTTCTTCTCCAACTATATCTCTATTATATACACTTGAATATATTAAACCCAATAATCCATATTTTTTTACAAATTCAAGTACTTCTTTTTTTAATCTCATTTCTTTCGTCTCTTTTGGTATATCTTGTAGTGCCTCTTGTCCTATACGAATTATATCTACTATTATATCATCTGCAACATCAAATGGATTGTACATAGTAAATACAGCATCTTCAGTTGGTACTATATATAATTCATCTTCTTCAGTAATTTTATATTCATAATCACTATACCTAATCCAATCACTTGCAAAATTCCCTATTAATTCTATTTTTTTATTCATAATAATTATTAACTCCTTTCAATGTAATATATAAATCCATGATTACTATTACATTTTCAGTTTATTCTATATTTTATATATTGTCAACTATTCTTTTTATATTTCTATCATGTTAAAATTTATAATAATCTTTACAACGAACTTATTAACCTAAACACCTTACTTATTAGCAACTAATTCATAATTAAATTTATAAAAACTATTTACATATAAAATTAATATCTTTATAATTTAATATGTAATATATTTTTATTTTTACATATTACATACTAATTATAAAGAGAGGTATATAAAATCATGGATAGAAAACGTGAATTAAAACAATTATACAAAGAAATGAAATTTGACACAGGCGTATTTATAATAAAAAATGATATTACTAAAAAGATTTACCTTGGAAAGAGTAATGATATAAAAAGCAAATTTAACTCCCTCAAATTCCAACTTGGTGCTGGCTCATGTATGATAAAAGATTTAAATAATGATTGGAAAAAATACGGAGAAAAAGCTTTTACATTTGAAGTATTAGAACTTATAAAACATGATGACAAGAAAACTGAAAAAGACTACTTAGAAGAACTAGATATTTTAGAGCTGGTTTGGTTGGAAAAATTAAATGAAGATAATTCTTATGAAATTTATTCTATATAGAAATTGTGTAATATAAGTAAAGAATGGGGTGTCTCAAAAGGAATTTTTTGAGACAGCCTCTTCTTATATAACCTATACCACTATAAATAAATATACTAATTTTTCAAGATGCATATTCATTTTGCTAATAACACTCTATTACTTTTTTACAGCATCCAAACACTGCTCTATAATATTCTTATCACTTATACCTATTGCTGTTACTTTACTAGCTCCATTTAATATACTCTTATCACTTTTATTTGAAACTAAAGCAACAGGAGCATTTTTTGCAAGTGGTGATGCAACTAAAGCATAAACTAAATCGTCTCCACTTGTTACATAGAACTCTTTTGCTCCATTATAAAACTTTTCAATAATATTTTTATTAGTTTGATATCTATCAACACCACCAATTCTAGTTGCTCTGTATCTACTCACTATGTAATCACTTAATGTAGACTCTCCTCCAATAGCATATACTGGAAAAGGAGAAACTCCAAACCATGGGTCTAAATCCGTATCTTCTTCTGCTGAAGGTATATCTTTTGTCAATATTATAGGAGCTCCATCTCTATACGCAACAGACGCAACACTTACTGCATCAGCTTCATCTTTAAATCCATTTACTAAAAACATCTTATCACTGCTTTTAATCTTTTCTATTTCAGCTGCAATTTTATAACTTGTATCCACTCTATCTACTCCATCAATTCTTATAACTTGCATCCTTCTCATAAGCAACATTTTTTCTACATCTTTGCTTATAGAATTCTCTCCACCTATTACATATATCTTAGTAACTCTATTCAGTCTTTGAAGTGTTGCTTCTGGTATATCATCCTTATTAGTTAATAAAATAGCTGCATTGTTTACTCCTGCAAGACCACTGGAAGCAATGCCATCTACCATTGTAGAATCAGCATTGATAAGGATTGCTGTTGTAAAATCTTGATTGTCTGAAATAAGTCCAGCAGTTTCATATTTATCTATCCCTTGAATATTTTCAATCTTATTTAGTGCGTTTATTGATATTGGAAAACTAACACTTAACAATAGTGCT
Organism: Clostridioides sp. ES-S-0054-01; assembly: GCA_021561035.1. NCBI lineage: Bacteria > Bacillati > Bacillota > Clostridia > Peptostreptococcales > Peptostreptococcaceae > Clostridioides > Clostridioides sp. ES-S-0054-01. The sequence continues at coordinate 878,272 of CP067346.1, read as the reverse complement.
GAAATACCTAACGCTAATACCTTTTTACTAATCCTCATAAGTTACCTCCCTGAAAACAAATATATTTAGTACTAGTATAATATAAAATCACTTAAAAATAGTATAAAAATAGTTACACTTTTTATAATTAAATAATTCTAAACTAGGCATAATTCATCCATTAAAATAACTTCATTCATTCTACATGCTAAGCCATCCCACGTTTTTTTTGACATATCTATAGATGTTTTCTTGTTTGAGTTATTCAATAAAGATTGTATTTTAGAATCTATTGAATTATACAAATTATTTTCAAAAGCATATAATTCTTCATCTTTTAAAATACCTTCTTTTTCCATAAAAGGTAGAGGAACGTACTCTATCTTTCCAGAATTATTAATCTCGCTACCAATCCATTCTTTAACACCAAGAATATCAGTAGTGATTACATCCGTACCACAAGATAAAGCTTCTAAAACCACAACTGGTAATCCTTCATAAAATGATGGTAACACAAATATTTGTGACCTGTTGAATAATTCAGCTAGGTCTATCTGTTCTAATTTGCCCAGGAAATTCATCTTAAATGGAGAGTTACTTGCAAGTTTGACTATCTCATTATATGACTCGATATCACTTCCAGTACCTGCGAAATTGACCTCGATTAAATCTTTACTATATTTTAATTTAGATATAGCTTTTATAAATGGAATCAGTCCCTTTGATTTACATATCTTCCCTGCAAATACTATTTTTATTTTATCATTTTTTATTTTATAATTTTTGTTATAAAATATATTATCATTATAACCACTACCAATTACAACTACTTTACTTTCACTTATTCCAAAAGTCTTTATAATATCATATTTTTGATTTTCATGAAGAGCAAATATTAAGTCTAACTTTCTTATATTTGATATTATGTATTCTTTATCTAAATCAATGGTATTTAACTGTCTCAAACAAGTCCCATGACAGATAGACATTACCTTTATATCTTTTACAGTCTCTCTAACAAATGCAGTTAATAAATATAAATGGTGACATATTATAAGGTCTGGTTTAAAATCATTCATAGCCTTATCTATATTTACTTTAAATTGATACTTTAATCTATTTATCATGTCTATATTTAAATCTTTATATCTTGTACTTTCATATGGCATAGAATCACTCATGCCTACAACAGGAAAATTTAACTCTCCACAATTATACTTTACTGGATAAAAACTTACATCACTTGAAAAACAATTTACATCATCCTTCACATCTATCCCTGCAATTACAGCCTGCTTATGACCTATCTTTTCAAATCCTTTTATCATACCAGACAAATATATACCACTACCTGTACTATTTGGTTTTTGTGTTATTATATGAAGAATTTTCACTTTTTACCTACCTCCCTTCTAAAATTAAATGGTTTCATATAGTCTAATCATTATATATATCTAAATATAAACAAGATGAATCATCTTTTACTTTAAACCTTGGCACTTTAACCGCTTTATAGTCATTATCTTCAAAATCTCTTACTTTATTGTGTATATATCCTATACCAAATTTTTCTGCTATACGTATCAATTCTTCTTCTTTTATTAGATTATATCTATCACATACACTTGTAAAACCATCGCTCGTTAACATCAATTGAAAATCTTTTTTTATTTCAATGTATCCATATATAGAATTTTCCACAGCTTCCTCATCAAAACCCAATATCCAATATCCATCTTTCGTATTTTTCTTTAATCTATTGCTTACTATTGTATCCATAACGCTAGTTCTAATCTCATCAAATGTCATTTCCTCCAAATTAGAAAGTTTACTGATTTCATCAAATACAATATTGTCAAATTTAGAAATACTTCTATCTTTTATAACTTTGGAATCTCCATTTTTAATAAACAAAGCACAATCTCCTAATAAAAAATACTCTACTTTATTTTCATGAAATTTTACAATAGCTATAGAACTTGATGGTAAATCTAATTTTTCTACTTTAATTCCATTTAACCTTAGCTCATACTCTTTTTTTACTTCTATTATTCCACTATTAACAATACTCCTCAATGATTCTTCTCTATTTATATTTTTATATAGATACCTATTCCACCACTGAACATACCATCTTGCATCACTTTCATTTGACACTAAGTTTTTTCCATTAAGACCTGTAGCACCGTCTAAAATCCATGCACCAAATGGATTTATACCGACTACATCTTCATTAAACTTAGCTGTGCCTTGACTACATAGTAGGCTATAATCTCTTACATTTAAAGCCATATCAACCTCCAAATTGAATATCTAAAAATAAAGTTCTATTTAAAATTATACAGAAAATAAAAAAATCTACAACAAAACTTGTTGTAGATTTTAATTTAATCCATATTCGTTTTACATTTTTTATACTTTAATGATGGAATAATCTATTTTTAGTAAATGCCATAACTATATTATACTTATTACAAGTTAATATAACATTATCATCACGAATAGAACCCCCTGGTTGTGCTATAAAACTTACCCCACTTCTTTTTGCACGTTCTATATTATCTCCAAACGGGAAAAATGCATCAGAACCAAGTGCTACACCTGTTAAAGTTTTAAGCCATGCTCTTTTTCCTTCTCCAGTTAGAGGCTCTGGTTTTTCTTCAAATAAATTTTGCCATATGCCATCAGCAAGCACATCCATATAATCATCAGAAAGATATACATCAATAGTATTGTCTCTATCTGGACGACCTATGTCCTTTTTGAATTTTAAGTTTAATACTTTAGGATGTTGACGAAGATACCAAGTATCAGCTTTATTACCTGCAAGTCTAGTACAATGAATACGTGATTGTTGACCTGCACCTACTCCTATTACTTGTCCATCTTTAGCATAACAAACAGAATTTGATTGTGTATACTTTAATGTTATTAAGGCTATAATTAAATCACGTTTTGCATTATCTGTAAAAATTTTATTGTCAGTTGGAGTATCTTTTAACAACTCTTCATCTATTAATATCTCATTTCTACCTTGCTCAAAAGTAATCCCATAAACATCCTTTGTTTCAATAGGCTCTGGAGAATAATTTTCATCTATTTTTACAATATTATAGTTACCTTTACGCTTTCCTTTTAATATTTCAAGAGCTTCGTCTGTATATCCTGGAGCTATTATACCATCAGAAACTTCTCTTGCTATAATAGTCGCAGTCTCTTTATCACATATATCTGAAAGTGCTATAAAATCACCATAAGAAGACATTCTATCTGCTCCTCTTGCCATTGCATAGGCACAAGCTAATGGAGAAAGCTCTAAATCATCAACAAAATATATTTGCTTTAAAGTATCTGATAAAGGTACTCCTACTGCTGCCCCTGCTGGACTTACATGTTTAAATGAAGTTGCTGCTGGAAGACCTGTAGCTTCTTTTAATTCTTTTACAAGTTGCCAACTATTAAGTGCATCTAAAAAATTTATGTATCCAGGTTTCCCATTTAATACTTCTATAGGGAGTTCTCCATTTTTCATATAAATCTTTGATGGTTTTTGGTTTGGATTACAGCCATACTTTAATTCTAGTTCTCTTGCCATATACTCATCCCTCTCTATAATAAATTAATCATAAGTTTGATTAATTCTATATTAATTAAATTATTCGTACTAATAAAATTATATGGCATATTTATCCATTAATCAACTATATTTTTTAAAACTCCTATTCCTTCTACTTTACACTCAACTACATCGCCATGTTTTAAATATACTTGAGGATTCATTCCCATAGCAACACCTGCTGGAGTTCCAGTTGAAATTATATCTCCTGGCTTTAGAGTCATTCCTCTTGACAAATTACTTATTACAGTAGGTATATCAAATATAAAGTATTCTGTATTAGAATTCTGTCTTACTTCTCCATTTACCACACTACTTATATCTAATTTTAAAGGATGTTCAAATTCTTCTTTATGTACTATGCAAGGTCCCATAGATGTATGTGTATCTAAACTTTTACCTCTAAACCATTGAACATGTTTATATTGAAGTGCTCTTTCACTTATATCATTCACTATTGTATATCCAAATATATATTCATAAGCATCTTCTTTTGATATGTTTATGCCCTCCTTGCCTATAATTACTGCAAGTTCTGATTCATAATCCAACTTTTCAACCAAATCACCATGTAAGCTTATCTTATCATCCACTCCAATGATTTTATCTGCTCTCTTAGAAAAATAAATTGGATAATCCGGCATAACTACATTTTTTATAACTCCATCTGGGATTTCATTAACATGGTCTCTATAATTAAGACCTAAACATATTATATCTTTCTTAGGTCTTACAATTGGAGAACATAATTTAACTTCTTCTAATTTATAACACTTAGCACTTTCAAATGAATTCTTCTTTATTTTTTCTAACTCTTCTGTAGATACATTTTCAATAAAATCATTCATATCCATATAGATTCTACTTAACCCCAAACTATTTATTTCATATATACTATTTGTTTCTGAATTAAATACACCTATTTTTTCTTCACTACTACTACAAAAAGTCACAAATTTCATTTTTATTCCTCCATTCAATAAGTTGATTAATATTATTTTATTTTTATTAGTTTATATAAATTGTAATAGATAATATTTATATGTCAATATATATCTGTAAATAGAGTTCTAAAAAGTGTAATAATTCATAAATATTAGAATTTATAAAAGATAGTACAATTAATCAGTAGTAATTCTAATAGGCTTTATTATATAGATAGAATTTTATGAGAAATAAAATATAAAAATTATTTACATATAAACTTTAATTAAGTCTTCATTAGCATGGATATTGCCTATTTTTAAAACTTCAATTTTATCTATATCATAAGAATTTGTTATAACTACAGGAGTTATAATAGATTTAGCATTCTCTTTAATCTTTTTCAAATCAAAATTTATGAGTTTTTGCCCACAAACAACTTTATCTCCTATATCTACTAATACTTCAAAACCTTCTCCATTCATATTTATAGTATCTATTCCTATATGTATTAATATTTCTAGTCCATATTCATCTTTTAAGCATATAGCATGTTTAGATGGTAAAAATATTTGGATTACCTCTCCATCAACAGGAGAATAAACAACACCTTCATGTGGTTCTATAGCAACCCCATCACCTAATACTTTACTAGCAAAGGCATCATCAGGAACATCAGTTATACTTAATACTTTTCCTGAAATTGGTGACTGTAATATTCCTTTTATATAATTATTTTTTACTTCTTCTTTTTTGTTTTTGGCAAATAACTTTTTTAACATCTTAAATCTCCTTATATTAATAATTTAAAGTAAATATCCAATTGCAAGCATATTTTATTTAATCAAATACAACACTTGAAATATACTGTATATATTTATTCCAGTAATAACTATGGTCATATACGAAAACATATATTTAACTTTACTATCATCAACCATTTTACTAATAAAAGAGCCTATAAATCCGCCCAAAACTGCTCCTATTATCATAAATGGTAATCCAGACAAATCATATACTCCAAATCCAGTATTCATCAAAACTGTCACCAACTTGGAAATATTAGAAAATAAAATAGTTATAATGGAATTAAAAGCAGCTTCTTTAGCTGATAAACCAAATAACATTGTAAATGCAACCACATTTATAGGTCCTCCCCCTATTCCTAAGAAAGAAGATATAATCCCTAAAAAAATGCCAATACTAAAATAAGTAATATTAGTATTGAGTTTTATATTTAAACTTTTATTTCTGTATAAATAAACCATTATCAACAAAATAATCATTATAATATTTTGAGCTATTTTTATTATAGCTGAGTTATTTACATATAAAATTGATAAATCTAGTAATCTTTGACCAATAGTCCCACCTAGTATTGATGCTCCAGCAATTAAAATAATTCTCAAATCTATTTTAAAAATTTTCAACTTAATTTGTTTATATGTAGAAATAACTGCCATTGATAACACAGTAAATGATGACAATACACTTATTGTAGACACATCAAATACTCCAATCAAGTCTAACACTGGTTTTATTATTACGCCTCCACCAATACCTGTTATTGCTCCTATAGTTGTTGCAAATATAGCTATTACAAATAAAATTATATTCATTTAAATCATCCTAACTAAATTTATTATATTTTAAATCCCTTAATCATACGTAATCCTCAATAACTTAATCTAGAATTCTCAATACTAAAATTATTTAGGCATTTGATTTTTATACATTAACTCTGCTATTTTTTTTAAATCATTAAAGTTATCCATTAGAAAATCTTTATATCCACAATAATTACTATTAGAATCAATATACATAAAGTTTTTCATTCTTTTACAACCACCACCACATATTCTATAGAAATTGCAGTTTATACAAATACTTTCTTTTTGTATATTTTCATGTAAAAATTTGTGCATTATAGGCTTTCTCAAAATATCCAATAAAGTATTGTCCTTTATATTACCTAAATTATAGTTATCTAGAACATAAAAGTCACATGGATATACACTTCCATCAGCTTCTATTACAAACTGTGGTTGACATTTTCCAATTATCCCACATGTACTTGGTGTTCCTGTAATTAAAAGAGATATAATATTGTCAAATAAATTAATACTTATGTAATTTCCATTATCTAACTCATCTTTCCAAAGTTTAAATACTGTTTTATAAAAACTTGCAAAATGTTTAGGTTCCAAAGAATACTCTGATTTATTCTCACAATCTAAATCATCTAAGCAAGGAATAAACTGAATATACTTTATACCAGTTTCTTTTATAAAGTTAAAAACTTTATTGGGATTACATGCAATCTGATTTGTCAAAACACATAATATGTTAAACTCTATTTTATATTTTTCTAATAGCTTTTTTGTGTTTATTATATCTTCATAAGTTCCTTCATTACTTAAATATATACGATTCTCATCATGTAGGTCTTTTAATAAGTCTAATGATAATCCTACTAGAAAATTATTTTTCTTTAAAAATTCACACCATTGATTATCTATAAGTGTTCCATTAGTTTGAATAGAGTAATTTACTATTATATTTTTTTTCGTTTTTTCAATGTACTTAATAAAATATTGAAAAAATTTTAAGCCTGCCAAAGTTGGTTCTCCACCTTGAAAAGCAAACATAACTCTATCTCCAACGTTCAAAACTTTAAATGTATTATCTACTATATTTTTTATAGTATCTTCTTGCATAATACCATATGATTTTATTTCTCTTAAATCACTTACATTAGCATAAAAACAGTATCTACATCTCAAATTACATAATGATGATACAGGTTTAATTAAAACTGATATACTCTTCATTATAAAACCTTCTTTTTTGATATTTTCTACTTATTAGATAAGAGTCTATAATACTCATCCCTTCCTGGATAAGCTCTACCTTCTTCTATTTCTGTTTTCCATCTACTTGAACCAATTCCTTTTACAGGACCTTTTAAGAGTGGGTCTTTTGTTTCTAGCATCCAAGTATCCACTTTCTTTCTCAATTCATTTGCTATATCTTGATAGTCCAAATCATTTATTACATTATTTTCTTCTAATGGGTCTTTTCTTAAATCATAAAGTTCTTCTTTTTCATTAGGAACATAGAATTTATCTCTTACAGCTTTACCTGATAAACTTAAATGTGAATCGACTGTAATATATATTTTAGGTCCATCTTCAAAGTTTCTAACATAGCTATATTCATTAGTTCTTATGCCTCTCATTGGTCTATACTGGTCATGCCATGTCATTTCTGTAAAGAATGAATCTCTTCCTATATCTTCATTTGTCTTTAATAACTTAACAAAACTTTCTCCATCTATATTTTTAGGTATTTCAGCTTCAATTAAATCTAATATGGTTGGAAGTAAATCAATATTACATAACAGTGCTTCTTTTTTAATGTTTTTTTGAGAAGAATTAGGTAATACAATTATAAGTGCCGTCTCTAATCCCGCTTCTTTTAACATACCTTTAGCTCCTGGAAATGCAACACCATGGTCTGTTGTGAATATAACAATTGTGTTTTTATCTAACCCTGTTTCTTCCAATTTATTATATATTTTTCCGATTGCATCATCTAATACTTTTGCTGAACCATTGTATAGAGCTATATCTCTCCTTACATCCTCTGTATCAGGTAAAAATTTAAATACCTCTACCTCATCTAATCCATCTGCATATGGTTCATATTCATCAAAATCTCTATGAGTCTCAAAAAATCCTACATTTAAATAAAATGGTTTTTCTTGATTTTTTTTATGCTCTTCCAAAAACTTAATCACTTCTTTAGCAACTTTTGGGGCTCTGTCCCCTGGCACAGATATGAAGTTATCATATCCTAAGTCATAAGTTGAAGAAAATACTCTATCTTCTATTGGTGGAGCTTCATGTATAGTTTCATGACTTAATCCTATTAATGTTGTCTCATATCCATTTTTTTGTAACTCCATAGGAAGCGTTGTATGCTTAGAATCTATACAAAAACCTAGATGTGCAAGCCCAATTAATCCGTTGTTATGAGGGTACAATCCAGTTAAAATACTTCCTCTACTAGGACTACACTGAGGTGCAGGACAAAAATAGTTCTCAAATTGAATCCCTTTTTGAGCCAATTCATTTATATAAGGAGTTTCTACATTATAACCATAGCTATTAAATTTTCTTCCACTATCATGAGAAATCATAAGTAAAATATTTGGTTTCATCAACACTACCTCTTTCCATCATTGTATAGACAAATTTTATATTTTTATGATAAACCTTTTCGTTATCAAAATCAACATTTAGTCTAAATAAAAAATATAATATTTATATTTTTTTATCAATCATATAATTTTTCTCTTTTCCCAAGGCTATACAATCTATTTTATGATAATTAATATAGAAAACGCCTAGGAAAACGTTGACATAAAATTTTTCCTATGGTATATTAATTTCAATATTTGTCTATACAACATTATTTTTAAGGGGAGGTAATTTTATGAGTACACAAAAAGAGAATACACACCATAAAGAGCAGGTTGAACAAATTCTTGAAGCAATTGGTGGAATAGAAAATATAATATCTGCAACACACTGTATTACTAGGTTAAGATTTGCTCTACATTCGGAAAGTAAAGTTAATGTAAAACAGTTAGAAAAAATAGATATAGTAAAGGGAAGTTTTACTTCAAATGGTCAATTTCAAGTTATTATAGGCCCAGGGCTTGTAAACAAAGTTTATTCTACACTATTAGAGATTACTGGACTTAAAGAAGCAACAAAGTCTGAGGTTAAAGAGATTTCTGCTAAAAAATTAAATCCAATTCAAAAAGCTATAAAGATACTGGCAGATATATTTATTCCTATACTTCCTGCTATAGTTGCCTCTGGTTTATTAATGGGTATAAACAATCTACTTGCAAACCCAGGAATTTTTTATAAGCAACCTTTTTTAGAGGTTCATAGTAATTGGGCTGGCATATCTAATATGATTAATCTTATAGCAAATACTTCATTTGCATTTTTACCAGCACTAATAGGTTGGTCAGCTGTCAAGAAGTTTGGAGGAAATCCTGTACTTGGTATTGTATTAGGTCTTATTTTAATTAATCCAGATTTAATGCCTGGTGCACAATACTCTAAAACACCTGAAGCTGTTACTTATTGGAATATATTAGGATTTAATATTGCTAAAATAGGTTATCAGGGACAAGTAATCCCTGTTCTATGTTCTTCTTATATTTTAGCAACAATAGAAAAGTTTCTGACTAAAAAAATTCCTGAGATGGTTCAACTTATTTTTGTTGCTCCTCTTACATTATTAATAACGGGTTTTTTAACTTTTTCTATTATAGGACCTATAACAATGTCTTTTGCTAACTTAATTACAAATGGAATCCTTGGATTATTTGAAATTAATGCGATACTTGCAGGTACATTATTCGGATTTATATTATCTCCATTGGTTATAACAGGAATGCATCATTTATTCTTAGGTATAAACTTACAAATGATAGGTACCTTAGGATTTGCAACATTATGGCCAATACAAGTTATGGCTAGTCTTGGACAAGGTGCAGCAGCTTTAACTATGTTCTTCATATTAAAAAATAAGAAAATCAAGGGTGTTGCATTAACAGCTGCAATTTCAGCTTGGTTGGGTATTACTGAGCCAGCCATATTTGGTATAAACTTACGTTATCGTTTTCCTTTTATAGCATCTATGATAGGCGCAGGTATCTCTGGAGGAATTGTATCTTACTTCAATGTTAAAGCAGGTTCTATAGGCATATCAGGGCTTCCAGCATTCTTATCTATATTTACAGAACAATGGAGTGTTTATTTCTTGGCAATGGGTCTTTCTATAATGATTACTTGTGTACTTACATACCTATTCTCAAAGAGTAAATGTTTTAATAAAGAATTTATAGAAAATTAAAAGAATATATAAATTAACTACAAATTAAATAAAAAAGAGCGTCTACTTAGACGCTCTTTTTAGTATTAAAGATTTCTTCTTCTTGCAAAATCCACAAATCTAAATGTGTCAACTCTATGTCTAGATTCATGATATTGGAATAACCTTGTGTCTTCTAAATATACTTCACTTCTTATCACCACAACATGTGTATCTGTTCCAATATCTAGCAACATCTTATCCTCTTCTGTAACAGGGTTTACTGTTACCTCTCTATTTGCATAACCTATTTTTAATTCTAAATCTTTCTCTATATAATTAAATATTGAACTTTGAACTGCTATTAATGGTATTTCTGGTATTATTTCAAATATAAAGTAATCTTTATCTAAAATAACAGCTTCTCCATTAATTTTTCTAAGTCTTTCAACTGATATAACCTTAGTTTTCGTGTCTATATCTAACTTTTTACAAATTTCTAAAGGCATAATTTCCTTTTTGTTTTTAAGTACATCTATTTCTGTATCCAAATTTTTATTTCTTTGTAATTCGTCAAAACTAATTAGCCCTGCCCCTTCTATTTCAAACTTATTTATATCTAAAACAATAGCACCTTTACCTTGCTTTTTTTGTATAAAACCCTTTTCTAACAAGAGAGCTTGTGCTTTTCTAATAGTTTCTCTTGATACTTGATATTTTTGAGCAAGCTTTACTTCTGTTGGCAAAAGTTCTCCTATTGCATATACATTATTTCTTATATCTTTCTCTAAATCTAAATATATTTCATAAAATTTTTTCAAGTAAATCACTCTCATTCATAATTAGTTTTCATGCTTATCCTATTTTATATAAATATCATATTATAGACTAAACTGTCAAATATTATTAAATTTGAAAAAAATAAATTACTTCAGTAAGATAATTAAGTTATTGCTTATTATGGAAAATATATTTATGTTTTTTTATTTTTGCAGTAGTTTATTAAGCTTTTATATAGATTGCTTAAAACAAGTATGTACAAAAAAATAAACTCCAATAATTGGAGTTTATTTTTTATTTATAATTATCCCTAATTATTTTGAAATACAGATTACAAAATAAACATTCTATTTAATTATATTATTTGCCTAATAAAAATAGAAAATAGACTCCTCAACAATATGCAAAAACCTACATCTTTGAATCTTGATTTAACAATTCCAAGCACAATACCAAAAACAGTACCTATCATTATTTTTGAAATAATAACGTCAGATGTATAACTTGAATTGTTATACAATGTTATATAATTTCTTATAACATCTATATATCCTATATTATAAATACCAGATAATATAGATGTTATACAGATAATCTTACTCTTTGACTTTATAAAATTACTTAGATAGTTCCACATATATTCTCTAAAAAATAACTCTTCAAATATTGGAACTATAAGTATAGACAAAATCATCATAGTTACATTAAAAAATACATATCCCTCAGTACAATAAGTTGATATTATTGCTAAAGATAAAACCACTATAAAAAGTATCAGCTTACATTTTTCAATAAGTATATTGTTTTTATTTTCTTTAAAAGCTTCAGTGATTTTCCTATTTCTAATCTTGTTATACAAAGAATTGTCTTTTAAAAATAAAATTAATGATAAGCCAACTAATATAAAAGAAATTAAGTTTATAATATTAAAATTTTCAAGAGTAAATTCAAATTGACTTAGAAGTATATAATTCAAAATCATCCTTAATATTTGAACTATAATCATCAATAAAATAGAATCTATTATACATTTTTTGTAACTATACTTCATCCCAATTTAAATCACCCCATGTATATGCTAATCGTAAAGTCCATTTAATACTCTACTTACAGTTGCTTTACTCCAACTTGTTTGATTTGAAATTTCTTTATAACTTAAGCCATCTCTTCTTAAATTTTTTATATTATTTATATCATCATCAGTAATTTGTTTTTCTTTTGGCTTAAGACTATTTTTATAGCTTCTTAGTCTATCTAATTCTGATTTCAAACTGTCTACTTCAAACTGTTTTTTTTGAAGTTTACTCTCATAAGAGTCTCTCATTTCATTAAATTCTTTAATGTAGTTTACTTTCCAATCCTCATCAATTTTTGTTTTAAATATACCCATATTTTAACCTCCTTAAATTTTGTTACTCAAGTTATGTATCGATTATAAACATTAATTTCTATATTTATCTTTAAAATCCTTGTACATAACCCCTAGATAAGTTAGTAAAATTCAGATATATTTTTACAATTTTAAGTATATATTAACAATATAAAAAAATATAATGTCTTAATACAACATATTATATATTAAAAGTTGTTAAAATGAATCTTTTCATAGTCCAAATCAGAGTCACTATATGCTTTCTTTTCTTCATCAGAATACCCTATAGAAATTATACATTCCACACTGTACTTATCAGGTACTTTCAACTCTTCTCTAATATATTTATCAGCGTCTATATTATCATCATGCATCCTATTTCTTACTTGTACCCAACAAGAGCCTAATCCTAGTTCATGAGCTTGAAGTTGTATATAGGAAGCAGCAATACTTGCATCCTCTATCCAAACATCATTTTTTTCTTTATCTCCAATAACTACAATAGCTAAAGGTGCGTCTTTTAAGAAAAATCCACCCCCTTTAGTTCTACATTGAGATAAGTTAATCAGTTTTTCTTTATTATCTACCACTACAAATTCCCATGTTCTAAGACCCTTTGATGATGGTGCCAAAAGAGCAGCTTTTAGTATTTTATCTAGTTTTTCTTTTTCTACTTCAATATTTTTATACTTCCTAATACTTCTTCTTTTTTTTAAAAATTCAATCATCCAAACCATCCCTTTCATAATATCATTCAATAAGTCTATATAACACGACTATTAGCATTAAAAATATATCATTTACCCTTGTTATGATAAATGCCTTTTATAATATTTTATCATAACAATAAAAAGATTTCTCCTTTCCTAAAAAACTCATTTCTCCAATTTTGATAAAACCACACTTTATAAGAAGTGAATTCATTTTTGAATTTATTGAATATGTATCACTCTTTAAATATAATACACTATTTTCCTCAGCTAATTTTTCTGCAAAATCAACTAACTTAGACGCTATTCCTTTCTTTCTAAAGTTTGGATTTACGGCCATTCTATGTATTACCATAGCTTTTTTATTAGAAGACCAATTTAGACCTACATATTCTTCTGGCTCTTCATAATTAAGACATATAAATCCCGCAACTTCTCCATCTACTTCTTCCACATATAAATCCTGTTTCTTAATATCTGAAACAAAGTCTTTTTCTAATGGGTAATTTTCATCCCATTGTGTATTATTATAAGACCTCATTTCTTCCACTGTCGATTTTATAATTTTCATAATACTTTCTAAATCATTCATATTAGCTTTTCTAATCATAAAAATATCTCCTTAAATTAATATATTTATTTACTATCTCTTTACTCTAAACCATTCATTTTCTACATTTTTACTCATTTTTTCTAATAATTTAGTTGCCACTTGTTTTTCCTCATCTGTAAAATTCTCAAAACATATCTCTATACTTCTATTCTCTTCTTCAATTATCAGCTCATAAACTTCTAAAGATTTATCAGTTGGAGTTAGATTGTACCTTCTTTTATCAAACTCATCTTGTTTTTTATTCACATACCCTGCTTTTATTAACTTCTGTATAGCCTTGGTTGTTGTAGCCTTATCTACCTTTAACATATTTGATAATTCCACAAGATTTATACCAGGGTTTTCACAAATTCTTGTCAAAAATGTAAATTGTCCTTTTTGTAGCTTCAATTCCTTGTACTTAATATCATTTATTGAATTTACTGCTCTAAATAAAGTACCTACTTCTCTTAATATATTACTGTCTAAGGTTTTAATAAAACACAACTCCAATCAATATATTCATTTTAGTTGAAAGTTCAACTTTATTTGAATTTTACCATATATCGGTTGAAAGTTCATTTAAAAACAATAAATTTATTTAATCTTTCTTTCTCTATTAATCAATTAATTTTAAAATTAAAATGGATATCCCAAAATGAACTTTTTCGTTCATGAGTAACTCTCTTTTGTATAAAATAAATACATTTTTATCATTTCAACAATGAAAAAGGCTTATCTCTATTTTGAGACAGCCTCTTTCTTTTAATCTATATTCTACTTTTTCCATAAATAAAATCTATACAATATATTTACATACTTCATCCACAAACTCTGTAATTGAAGCTGAACCACCTAAATCTACAGTCAATTTACTTCCTTCAAGAAACACTTTTTCTAAAGCTGTTTCTATCTTTTGTGCATTTTCATACTCACCTAAGTATCTAAGCATCATTACTGATGATTGAATAAGTGCTGTTGGATTAGCTTTATTTTGACCAGCTATTTGTGGAGCACTTCCATGGACAGCTTCAAATATCGCACAATCTTTACCAATATTTGCACTTGGAATTATACCTAAACCTCCAACAAGCCCAGCACCTAAATCTGATAGTATATCTCCATAAAGATTTGGCATTACCATTACATCGTAATTTTCTGGATTTAAAACTAAGTTCATAGCTGCTGCATCTACAATCAAATCATCATACTCTACACCATGTTTTGATGCTACTTCTCTAAATACATCTAAAAACAATCCATCAGACATTTTCATTATATTTGCCTTATGTATAGCTGTAACCTTTTTTCTCTTATTATCTTTAACATAGTTACATGCAAAATCAACTATTCTTTCACTTGCACCTCTTGTTATTATCTTTATACTTTCAGCTGCATAATCACCTATTTTATGTTCTATGCCAGCATATAAGTCTTCTGTATTTTCTCTTACCACTACTAAGTCAACATCTTCATATCTTGATTTTATACCTTTAAAACTTTTAATTGGTCTTAAATTAACATATAAATCTAATGCCTGTCTTAAAGTTACATTTACACTTCTAAATCCTTTACCTACAGGAGTAGTAATTGGACCTTTTATGGCTATTTTGTTCTTTTTTATACTATCTATAATATATTCAGGAAGAGGAGTACCATATTCTTCAATAACTGTCTCTCCGGCATTAACTTCTTCCCATTCTATCTCTACCCCAGTAGCTTCTACCACCTTTTTCATAGCTTTCGCAACTTCTGGTCCTATTCCATCTCCTGGTATAAGTGTCACTTTATACATTCAATATTCCCTCTTTTCATATTAATTAGCTTGATTTTTAGTGTAATTTAATTTTCCACCAGCTTTTAATACATCTACTTCTTTTGCTGATAATTCTACTTTAACCTTAAAAGAAGTTCCTTTAGTCGTATTCTTAACTTCCAAAATTCCACTACCTAGATTATCTAAAATATTTGGTATCTCCAGACTATCTAAAAGAGATATGTTTTCATAATCTTTCTCATCACAAAACTCCATTGGAATTATACCACTATTTATTAAATTAGCCTTGTGAATTCTTGCAAAGCTCTTCACTATCACCCCTTTAACACCTAAGTATAATGGTGCTAAAGCTGCATGCTCTCTACTTGAACCTTGCCCATAATTATCTCCTCCAACTATAAATCCACCATTGTTGTCTTTTGCTCTTTGAGGAAACTCTGTATCTACAGTGTTAAAACAATAATTTGCAAGATAAGGTATATTACTTCTAAAAGGAAGTAACTTAGCATTTGATGGCATTATATGGTCAGTAGTTATATTATCTTCTGTCTTTAATATAACTTTTCCATCTATAGACTGACTTAGCTCTGTATTAAGAGGGAAAGGTTTTATATTAGGTCCTCTAACTACTTCTACATCACTTCCTACATCAGCAGGTTTTATTATCATACTATCATCAATTAAAAATTCATCTACATCTAAGTCTGTAAATTTAATATCAAATTCTCTCGGGTCTGTAAGCTCTCCTTTTATTGCACTTACTGCTGCTACCTCTGGACTTACTAAGTATACTTGTGCTGACAGAGTCCCACTTCTACCATAGAAATTTCTATTAAAAGTTCTTAAAGACACAGAGTCAGTACCTGGAGACTGTCCCATACCTATACATGGACCACAAGAATTCTCTAGTATTCTGGCTCCAGCACTTATTATATCTGCCAAAGCTCCATTTCTAGCAATCATCTCCATAACTTGTCTTGAACCTGGTGCTATTACCAAACTCACATCCTTATGTACCTTATTTCCTTTTAGAATTTGAGCTACTTTCATCAAGTCTTCATAAGAAGAATTCGTACAACTTCCTATTGCAACTTGGTCTATTTTAATTTTTCCTATATTCTCAACTTCATCTACATTGTCTGGGCTATGAGGTTTCGCAGCTAATGGTTTTAATTCATCCAAGTTTATAGTAATTTCTTCATCATAAACTGCATCTGCATCTGGTTTTAACTCTACCCATGTATCTTCTCTTCCCTGACTCTTAAAGAATTCTAGTGTTTTTTCATCACTTGGGAAGATTGAAGTAGTTGCTCCAAGTTCAGCACCCATATTTGTTATTGTAGCTCTTTGTGGAACAGATAGGCTTTTAACACCTTCTCCACCATATTCGTAAACCTTACCTACTCCACCTTTTACAGTTTGTTTTCTCAAAACTTCTAATATTATATCCTTTGATGATACCATATTATTTAATTTTCCAACTAGATTTACCTTACAGACTTTTGGTGCTTTTATATAATAAGCTCCCCCTGCCATAGCTAAAGCAACATCTAATCCGCCAGCTCCAATAGCCATCATGCCCACCCCTCCAGCAGTAGGTGTGTGGCTATCAGAACCTAAAAGTGTATCTCCTGGTGTTGAAAATCTTTCTAAAAATACTTGGTGACAAATACCATTTCCTGGCTTAGAGAAATAGACACCATATTTATCCGCCACTGTTTGTATATACTTATGGTCGTCTGCATTTTCAAATCCTTGTTGTAACATATTATGGTCTACAAACGCCACACTTCTTTTAGTCTTTACTTTATCTATTTCCATAGCTTCTAGTTGAAGATATGTCATTGTTCCAGTAGAATCTTGTGTTAAAGTCTGGTCTATTTTTATACTAATTGAGTTGCCAGCAACAGCTTCTCCATCTACTATATGTTTTTTTATTATTTTATAAACTATATTATCTCCCATATTTCCCTCCTAAACAATTATGCCTTAAATATATGAACCTCTAACTGCTTCTTCTTCTGTTGTGCCCTTTTCATGTGCTAGTATATCACAATATAATTGAAGAATTTCCTTATCCATTAAACTTCTTTTTAATCTTATAGATGTAGCTCTTATAGCATTTAATAGTTTGGTAGCGTTTTCTGGAGAAATATACATTTCATACTCACTCAACTTATTTATAACTGCAGCTCTTCCTGAATGTTTACCTATTACTATTTTTCTTTCAAGATTTACTTCACTTGGGTCAAATGGCTCATAGTTATGTGGGTCTTTTAAAGCTCCATCTGCATGTATACCAGATTCATGTATAAACATATTATCTCCAACCACTGCTTTCCATGTAGGAAGAATTCTTCCTGATGCCTGTGCTACATACTCACATATTCCTCTAAATTTTCTAGTGTCTATATTGTTTAAATCACATTTATAAACGCACTTAAGTGCCATTAAAACCTCTTCTAAGGCTGCGTTTCCTGCTCTTTCACCTAATCCATTTACCGTAACTCCAACATAATTTGCTCCTGCTGCTATTCCTGCAAGTGCATTTGCAGTTGCCATTCCAAAGTCATTATGTGTATGCATCTCTATGTCAAAATTAGTTCTTTCATAAAGAGTCTCTATTACATTCTTTATAGAAAAAGGATTCATAACTCCTACTGTATCACAGTATCTAAATCTATCTGCCCCTGCTTGTTTTCCAACATTTATAAATTCAGTTAAGAAGTCTATATCTGCTCTTGAAGCATCTTCTCCATTTACTGAAACATATAATCCATTTTTCTTTGCAAATTCAACTGTTTTAGCCATGTTTTCTAAAACCCAACCTCTAGAAGTTCTAAGTTTATTCTCTATATGAATGTCAGATACTGATATTGATATAGCTACTGCATCAACACCACAAGAAATAGATTCTTCAACATCTTTTATTACTGCTCTATTCCAAGCCATTATATCTGATTTTAAATTTCTACTACATATGTGCTTTATTACATTTTTTTCATCTCCACCCATAGTAGGTATACCAACTTCGATTTGGTCAACACCTAGGTCACTTAGCATTTCAGCAATCATTATTTTTTCTCTATTTGCAAATACAACCCCAGCTGTTTGTTCTCCATCTCTTAAAGTAGTATCTACTATTTTTATTTCCTTTGCTCTATCTTTTGATATAATGCACATATTAACGCCCCCTTAGTATACTTTTAATTTTAAAAACATTAGGTCTTATTTTTCATTGATACCTCTAACTTATGATTTTTTTTTTATTTTTTATTCATTTTAATTTCATTTGCAATTTATTTTTTTTACTTTTCATATCTTGTAATCTATTATATTACTTTATATTATTTATTGCACTATATTTTTTCTTTTTTGTGAAAACTTCTTAAAAATGAAAGTTATTATGTTTTTCTTGCATTTTAATTTAACTTTTAAATAGATTTATTTTCAAAAAACCTTTAAAAATAAACCTCTAAAATTTAATTTAAGCTACATTCCATTTTAAAGTATCTACATATATTTCTAAACTATATAAATAATAATTAAAAAAATTACTAAAAATACTTACAAATATGATATTATTAATTGGTTAATAAAAAAGAAAATTTTTTATGAAAGGTAAGATAATAATGGATTTTAAAAGCTTAGGGATTAGTGAAAATACAATAAACATTCTAAGAAAATCAGGAATAACAACACCTACACCTATACAAAAAGAAAGTATTCAATTAATAAAAGCAGGAAAAGATGTCATAGCAGAGGCTCAAACTGGGACAGGAAAAACATTAGCTTTTTTACTTCCGATATTTGAAAATATATCACTAGATATAAATGATATACAAGTGCTTATACTTTCTCCTACAAGAGAACTAGCTATTCAAATAACAGAAGAAGCTATGAAACTTAAAGAGTCTAAAGATGTAAGTATTCTAGCAGCCTATGGAGGAAAAGATATTGGTTCTCAAATAAAGAAGCTAAAAGGAAATATTCATATGATTATAGCTACACCAGGTAGACTTTTAGACCATCTAAATAGAAAAACAATTGACCTTAGTAAGTTAAAAACTTTTGTTTTAGATGAGGCAGACCAAATGTTGCTTATGGGATTTAAAAATGAAGTTGAGGCTATTTTAAAAGAAACTTCAACTAAAAAGCAGACATTATGTTTTTCTGCAACTATGAACTCCCAAGTAAAAAAATTAGCTTATAGATATACAAAAAATCCAGTTGTAGTTTCTATACAAAAAGAAGAAATTGCTCTTAATAATATAAAACAAGAAGTAGTGGAAACTACAGATAGAAAAAAATTGGATGCTCTATGTAAAGTTTTAGATGAAGACAATCCTTTTATGGCTATAATATTTTGTAGAACTAAAAGAAGAGTTGACAATCTTGAAGAAGCTCTTGCTATAAGAGGATATAATTGTCAAAAACTGCATAGTGATATTGCTCAGTCAAAACGAGAGAGAATAATGAAATCATTTAGAAATTTAGATATACAATATCTTATAGCTACAGATGTGGCTTCTCGTGGTCTTGATATATCTGGAGTAAGTCATATATATAATTACGATTTACCAGAAACACCTGAAGACTATATTCATCGTATTGGCAGAACTGGCAGGGCTGGTGAAGAAGGCTATACATGTGCTTTTATTGACCCTAAAAATGAACGAATGTTAAGTGAAATAGAGACAGCTATAGAATCTAAAATTAGTAGAAGAATTATAGAGTTATAATTTATAGACTACTTAAAATACCAGAATTATATAAACACTGTAATATATAGAAAACTACAGAAAATATATACCAATCTGTTCTTTACTGTTATACTATTTTATATTAAATTTATATTAAATTTATATTAAAGAAAAAAAGCTGTCTAAAAATAGATATAAATGTATTTTTTATTGTCGAAATAATAAAAATATATTTGATTTCATATAAAAAAGAGTGCCTTATGAACTACAAAGTTCATTTTGAGACACTCTCTTTTTGTCTTTTATTCTTAGTTTTATGTTACCTGTTTCCAAATTCTTTAATATTAGGTTTTATAAATAACCTTAGTAAACGTATATAGCTATTATCCATAATATTCTCTTTAACAATGTTTTTGCTAATACTTCTAATTTTCATTTAATTCTGCTGGCCATTTAGCCTCTGGATTTTCCTTGGCAAATTTCTTATTCTTATAATGACCTAATGTAAGGAATGGAATTACTATAGTGAATAGACCAAGATAACCACAATATCCATATCCATATTTAACAATATTACTTAATCCTGTAAGTGATATAAGCATTGACACTACCATTATTGCACAAGCTGTAAATACCCTTCTTTTCATTCTTGAAGAAAGGAAAGAAAGTGCTTTATGGTCTTCAAATCTATTTACAAGACCAAATATAGTAGTTACTCCTGTAGACATTAGGCAAAGGAATAATGCTACATTGTAAATTATGTATATAGTATGATTTCCAGATTGACCTGCAACATAAAGAGTAGGAAGTGTTGTCTGCCCAGCAGCAATAATTTCTCTATACCATCCCATTAGCATAGTTACAGCAAGCCCTAATGCAATTGCATTCATAATAAATGAAAGTACCATTGCCTTAGTAGCTTCTTTTGAGTTCTTAAGAAGTGGTCTTGAACATCCTGCAAGTGTAGGTATAACAACCGATTGAAATCCTGCATAAATAAAAGTATTAAGTATTGGCTTGATATAGCCAGGTGTGAAGCTTGTTCTATTTGATAATATTCCAGTTATTTCTGGTAATTTGGCTTTTATACCTACTATAAAAATAGTAAGAGTGCATACTAGAATAGCTATTGTCATTGCTGTAGCTGCTTTAGATACAAGCATAGCTCCAAATATAGTAAAGACAAGAAGTACAATTCCAATAATAAATACAGCTACAAAATAATTTACCCCTATACTTTGAAACACTGCTGCTGCACCTGCTATAACAGCACTTACAGCTATTAAAACCATAAGATAGTAATATATTTCCCATATTATTTCAAGTTTTGGATATGGTCTCCAAAGCTCACAAAATAAATCCTTATAATTCCTACAATCATTATTATTATACATTATGATAACTTCTCTCATGGTAGCAGTAAGTATAATCATTGCTAAAATTGCCATAAGTGGTGCTGTCCATCCATACTGCACATAATACTGAGTTTCTTGATTCCCTGTAGCAAACCCTCCTCCTGCATGTGAACTAAAAAGAACGCTTGCAACTCCAAAAATAGCTAAAATAGAGCCTGTTACTTTTGCTTTCTTTACATTTTTTTGCATGAAATCATCCTCCTTAAAAATGATATTGAAAGTTTATATTTTAA
The DNA here is from genome assembly GCA_021561035.1 of Clostridioides sp. ES-S-0054-01. NCBI lineage: Bacteria > Bacillati > Bacillota > Clostridia > Peptostreptococcales > Peptostreptococcaceae > Clostridioides > Clostridioides sp. ES-S-0054-01. The sequence goes on along the minus strand of CP067346.1, from coordinate 856,276 downwards.
TCCTTCTTTGATAAAACAATAACATTTTTGTTCATTAAATTCAACTATATTTTTCCAATAAATTTACATTTTTAACTTATTTCTACTCATATATCAATTTTTTTTACATATTTATTTTATATTCAACTTACTTTCAAATCTACTTCGTTTTTTAATTTTATGAAATATCTTTTTTAATGTTAAATTTTATACAAATTTTTCTTTATTATTTTACAATTATTTCTTTATAATTGTATAAAATCCCCTCTATTATCGTATTCATTGGAATTATTTAGTTTGAAATACGACATCTTTAGTTTAATAGCATGATATCATAGAACATTTTACAATTTAATGTCTTTAATTTTCATAATAAAAGGAGAACTTTACAAAGTAAAATTCTCCTTTTATGAAATATATTATTTACTTATATAAATATCTATAGCCAATAGTTCCAAACTTCAATCTATACGTGTCGTATATTTGTATAATTTGATATTTCAGAGTTAACTGTATACAAATCATCAACACTTAAATCATGTATATCCTTATGACCAGAAACTCTAGCAAAAGTCTTAAGTTCTTCTAAACTCACATTTAAGAAGTTTGCAACCCTATTGGCACTATTTTCTATATGTAATCTTTTTCTCAATCCCTCATCTTGAGTAGCTACCCCTACAGGACACTTACCAGAACCACATATACGATATTGTTGACATGCCGCTGCCATAAGCGCAGAACTTGCAATAGCAACTGCATCAGCTCCCATAGCTATTGCCTTAGCAAAATCAGTAGATATACGAAGACCACCTGTTATAACTAAGTCTATATCTAATCCATGTGTATCTATGTATTTTCTAGCACGGTAAAGAGCAAATATTGTTGGAATTGAAGTTGCATCTTTAAGCAACTTTGGACTTGCTCCAGTAGCTCCACCACGACCGTCAATAGTCACAAAATCAGGTTTAGCATAAGCTATAAATTCCATATCTTTTTCAATATGACCTGCTGAGATTTTAACACCTATTGGACGCCCTTCTGAAACTTCTCTAAGTTCATCTACAAGTTTCTTTAAATCTTCTTTAGATTGTATTTCCTCAAAACAAGATGGGCTTATTACATCTTGACCTACAGGCTTATTTCTTACTTTTGCTATTTCTTCAGTAACTTTTTCTCCAGGAAGATGACCTCCCATACCAGGTTTCGTCCCTTGACCAATTTTTATCTCTATAGCATCAGAATTTTTAAGATTTTCTTCAGTGACACTGTACTTATTTGGCACATATTCAAAAATATACTTGTATGAAGCTTCCTTCTCTTCTGGTAATATACCACCTTCACCACTACACATAGCTGTCTTATTTTTAGCTGCACCCTTTGCCAAAGCTATCTTTAATTCTTTAGATAAAGCCCCAAATGACATGTGAGAAATATATACTGGATTTTCTATAACCATAGGTTTTTTTGCTTTTTTCCCTATTATCGTCGTTGTATTTACTTCATCATGTTCATTTAAAGGCAGTGGATTTAACTGAGCACCCATAATCAAAATGTCATCCCAAGAAATTACTGGTAGTTTAGTTCTCATAGGTTCTATTATAGATTTTCCTGTAACAGCCATTTCGTGAATTATGTCCATGTGCTTTTCAACTTCATCATCTCTTCTTAAATATGTACTTAAGTAATTTAAATCTCCTGCTTTTTCACTATTTAATTTGGATTCATCTTCAACTATATATTCACTTTCCTTTTCATCTTCTTCATAGTAAACAGTACTTATCTTTCCAAAATAACTACGACCTTTTGTACATACAGGGCATTCCCAGTCTTCATTTAATTCATCCCATGTTTTATCATTCTTAGATTCATCATAAATATATCCACAAACACTACATTTATAAATTGACATATTATTTTCTCCTTATGTTATATTGACATTAAATAAAATTAAAACTTGAATTTATATAAATTTATAGGAGGCTATTTGTATGAAAATACATTTATAGCCTCCTTTTTGACACAATTTATTTAAATATTACAATTCAGCCTTCCATAATCCATGTAAATTACAGTAAGCATATGCAGAAATTACTTTATCATCATCATTCAAAGCAAATTTAACTATAGGTTCTCCATCTACTGCTAGACACTTACGTTGACCACCTTGCTCAGTCATAAGGTATACCCATGCTATGTGGTGTTCTTTATTCATTGGATGAGTGGCGCTACTTACTTTAACAGTAACATTATTTCCTTCTACTTCAATTACAGGTACATGCTTTTCAACTGCTGCATCTGTTGTATTAGGAACAAGTTCCTTCATAGGTTTTCCACAACAGAAAATAGGTACACCGCCACTTTGTATCATTCCTACAAGGTTTCCACAAGTCTCACATATAAAAAATTTTTGTTCACTACACATAAACTCACCTCATTAATCATTTTTTAGAATTTGAAAACTAACCTATTTGGCTACATTTTTTACAATTATTACAAATCCCTTTAAAACTTATGTTATAAGATGTTATTTTTATGTCTGTTTCCTCAGATATTAATTCTTTTAAATTATTAAGAACGTCAGATTCTAAATCGTATACCTCTCCACATACTTCACATATGATATGATAATGATTATCTATCCTACCATCAAATCTATCTGGATTTCCTGGAGTACTAACTTTCCTTATAAAACCATGTTCCGTTAACTGAGCTAAATTTCTATACACAGTTCCTAAGCTTAAATTTGGATTATCTTTTTTTAAGTTTTCATATAAGTAATCCGCAGTAGGATGAACCGGATTATTTAATATTTCATTCAAAATCAGTTCTCGCTGTTTAGAAAATTTCATAGTTAACATTCCTTTTTAATAATGATAATTTTTAATAGTTTTCAGCTTTTATATTAAAATATGCCTTTGGATGGTCACATACTGGGCATTTTTCTGGTGCTTCAGTACCTACGTACACATGACCACAGTTTTGACATTGCCAAACAACTTCTTCATCTCTCTTAAATATTTTTCCTTCATTTAAGTTTTCTAAAAGTTTTAAGTATCTTTCTTCATGCTCTTTTTCTATTTTTCCAACAGCTTCAAATAAATAAGCTATCTTGTCAAATCCTTCTTCCCTAGCTTCTTTAGCAAATTTTGCATACATATCAGTCCACTCATAGTTTTCACCTGCTGCTGCATCTTTTAAATTTTCTTCTGTTGAAGGCATACCATCATGTAAAAGCTTAAACCATAATTTAGCATGTTCCTTTTCATTGTTAGCAGTCTCTTCAAATATAGCAGCTATTTGATTATAACCTTCTTTTCTAGCTTTTGAAGCATAGTATGTATATTTATTTCTTGCTTCTGACTCTCCTGCAAATCCTGCCATTAAATTCTTTTCTGTTTTAGTTCCTTTTAAGTTCATAATTAATTCCTCCCTTTTTAATAATAGTAATGATTACTATTTCTATATTTACATAATATATTAATTTCCACTTTTTGTCAACTATATATAATATTATTTTTTTTATTTAAATATTCTTACTTTCAAACGTATTATTTAAACATGTATTTTAGTATATACTTAATATAATATACAACATATACATAACAATGTCCGCCCTTGATACTACACCTATCGTAAGTATTAAGATGGTCGTTATTTAAAATATAAAAAGAAGCGACAGCTCTGAAAAATCAAACCTGTCGCTTCTTGGATACATGGTCATACAGCTACCGTACAACAAATTTTTTCTTTGTAACTGACCAGTAGCTTAAATAAAAGAAATAATATTGATTTTATTTATGAGAATACTTTTTATGCTTTGTCCCTTTTTTCTTAGATGTTGTCATAACTTTATCGTAATTTGGTGTAAATGCAAGTAAAATGGTTGTCAGGATTAGAATTACGACCAAAGTCACAACTCCGATAAGTGGCTGATAAACACTACCCGTACCATTATCATATCCAACTAGACCAAGCCCTGCTGTGATTGGATAAAAGTCTGTCAGTTTCCTTCCAGCAACAAACACACCACAGAATCCGTAGACAAATGCAATCCCTACTCCTGTCAGAAAAGCATTTTGTTTATGACCAAAATAAGCAATAATCGGCAAAACAGCAACATAGCAACACAAATTAACAGCCAAAATCTGACCTAAGGATTTTACAACGAGTGTAATGGATATATTAATATTGCAAAATATCAATCCCAAAATAACTGTGCATAAGAAGCTGAAAAGACTTAGTAATATAGTAAGTCCTCCAACCATAATTAATTTTCCTGCTAGCAATTTTCGTAATGAAATTGGAACAGTCAGGATGTTCTTTAAGGTTTGGTCTGTATATTCTCGGTTAATAAGATATCCTCCAATAATCGTAATCCCAAAGGGAAAAGCAAGGCTGAAATTGTTCCAGATAACCCCGTTTGCAAAACTCTCATACGTTAAAGGGTCGCTTCCGTGGGAACTTACAATCTGGAAAAGTGCCAATAATACAGAAAACAGAGCAGCGACAACACCAACCCATAGAATATTGTATCGTTTTATTTTGTGAAATTCCGTAATAATTATATCAAGCATAGATACCTCCTAATTCTCCTGCTTCTTATAAATCATACAAATTAGCAGGGTTGCCACAATTGCTATCAAACATAAAATACCTACACAAGCAGGAGTTGAGAGTAAATATGGCTGTCTAAGCGCCGTATATTCACCAGTGGGATCTCCCCAAGATGCCATCCACCAACGCATAATAATGGGAGCAGGTAATACACTTAATAGCGGGTTATTTGGTTCAAAATTAATAAGATTTAAAGATATACCAAAATTGAAAATAGTATATGCAAAAGAAAGTATTATGGAAAAAATATAACTGCGATTGAAATATACAATGAGTACCACAACCGGAAGTGCAGCAATAAAAAACATAGTTCCAAAAGTTATACTCATTCCTAATTTTACAACTATCCCCTCTACTGTTCCAATAAAGAAACCTCCAATAATGGTAGCTCCTAAGCCAGCAACGGAATAAAACAGTGATATCACCAGAATCACAGCCAGTTTTGCCAGAGCCATTTTTCCTTTTGGCACTGGCACTGTTGCAAGATTTTTTAATACGTCATTATCCCTTTCTGTGAAAAACAGCTGGCTTGCAACAATGCTCAATACAATTGGTAGTAGCAAAAAATATCCAAAATTGATAACTAATTTGAACAATTGCTCAAAGGGCAAGTTGTCCTTTGCAATCAAAATTGTTGCGGGAATTGGGAATAGGCAAGCACCTAAAATAGAAATCAGGATAAATTTTAACCGCTTAATTTTTGAAAATTCACATAAAATTAGATCAAGCAATTCCTTCACCCCCTGTTACTTTCTTGAAGTAATCTTCAAGAGTATCCTCGCACAAATGAGATTCTGATACATCAATGTTGTTTTGAATGAAAGCGCGATTTATTTCTGCAACTGAAACATCTGTATCATAAAGCATAATATTGTGATTGTCTGCTACTTTGAAATTTTTCAGGTTAAGCTTGATTTCCAGAAGCCTTGCTGCCTGTGCTGCATCAGATACAGCAAAATGTATATATTTACTGTTTTTTTCTTCCAATTGGGCAAGACTTTCTTCCTCCAATAAAATTCCATGGTCAATAATACCTATGTCATCTGCCAATAAGGAAATTTCAGAAAGAATATGGCTAGAAATCAAAATGGTTTTGCCTCGTTCTGTGCAGAGATTACGAATAAACTTTCTTACTTCTGCAATACCAATAGGATCAAGTCCATTGATAGGCTCGTCCAAAATCAACAGTTCCGGATCGTGCATAATGGCGAGAGCAATCGCCAGCCTCTGTTTCATACCGAGAGAATATTGAGAAAATAGCTTTTTGTCATTGTTGGGTAAACCTACTACTTCCAGCGCTGATTCTACTGCATTTTTCTTTGGTATTCCCCTAAGTCTCGCAAAGATTTTGAGATTTTCTGTTCCAGTCAGATTAGGATAAAAACCTGGTGATTCAATCAAACATCCAATTCGAGGAAGAAGTTTCTTTTCGTTCTTCTGAATATCTTGACCAAAAATTTTAATTTCCCCATTAGTTGGTTTTGTCAGACCCAATAGCATTTTCATAGTAGTCGTTTTACCAGCACCGTTTCTTCCCAGTAAGCCGTAAATACGACCTTTCTGAACGTGAATATTTAAATTAGAAACGCTCTTTTGAGCGCCATACTGTTTAGTGAGATTTTTTGTTTCAACAATTAAATTATTCATATATAGTAAAAGCCTCCTTTGTTTATCAAAATAATCATACCACTTCAATCTTGCATTAACCTTACAACAACCTTGTATTAACCTTGCAACTTTAGAACTTACAAAAAATCCCCATGTGAATACATGCCACCTGGGGAGAAATAGCTTTATATTAATGGTAATCTCACTGCAAATACGGTGTACTTTCCAATATCACTTTCTACGGAAATCTGACCTCCCATTCGCTCTACCATTTGGCTGACGATAGATAAACCAAGACCACTGCCTTTTTCTGAACGCCCCTTGTCACACTTGTACAGCCTTTCAAAAACGTGCTGTAAATTTTCTTTGGCAATCCCAACACCATTATCTTCAACACGTAGTAATACCATTTTGGAATCCTCACTCATGGTAATCTTGATTTGGCTAGCCTGACTGTGAGCAATAACATTCTGAACCAAATTATTGACCACACGTGAATATCCATCTGAATCGAGATTTACCATGAGTTGCTTTTCTGGGATATCAATTTCAAAATCCAGTTTCTTTTCATGGAAGATAGGAATCCAGTCTTTCAGAATATTCCGTGACAGCTCTGCAATTTCCACAGATTCTATTGACAGCGTAAATTCATCAGAGTTCAATCGGAACCAGTCAAAAAGAACATCTATATATTCCTTAAGATCGTAAGCTCTGCGCCTAGCGATTTCAATATATTCCTCACGTTCATCTCCCATGACGATTCCACTGTGTACGGCATCTAAATAGCCAATCAAGGTTGTTAATGGTGTACGAACATCATGAGATAGGCTAGTCATAAGTTGCTTGCTAGCTTTATCCGCCTTTTTCAGAGAAATCAGCTTATTTTCATAATCGTAGACAATCTCATTAAACTGATAAACTAAGGGAGCCATAACATCAGATGGCTTAACTAGTACTTTGCGATTTTCATTTCCACTTTGTATATCGGCAAGTGTTTCTTCTATATCTTTTAGGCTACGCCGAATATGCCCAAGCTTGGAAAAAGCAAATATAGAAAGGAGAAGTAGACCAATCGACAACAAGAGCAACAGGAGAATTACTGTTTGCACATCCATTTTCATACCTCCTTGTTGAATTGATACCCAATCCCTTTTACAGTTTGCAGATAGATGGGAGATGACGGGTCTAGTTCAATTTTTTTTCGCAGACGGCTGATAATAGCCATGATATTGCTGTCATCATATACATAGGGTTCACCCCACACTGCTTCATAAATCTGCTGCTTCGTCAGAATCTTTCCCTGATGCCTTGCACAGAAAAGAAGCACACCGAATTCCTTGGGCGGAAGCAACATAGGTTCGCCATTTGTGGTCACTGTATGCCGGTCAAGATCAATCAACAAACCTTTAAAAGAGAGTTGCTGAGGTTCTTCATTCTTTGGATTAAAACGAGTATAGCGTCGGATTAAAGACAGAACACGAGCATTAAATTCGGCAATCTCAAATGGTTTAGTCATATAGTCATCAGCACCAGCCCGTAATCCATGCACTTTACTGTAATTATCGCTTTTTGATGTCAACATTAATATGGGAATACTGCTGTATTTTCGTATTTGTTCCATAGTTTCAAAACCATCCATACCTGGCATCATTACATCGAGAACCACTAATTGATAATCTTGTTTTGAAAGTTCAGTCAGTCCCTCTTTCCCGGAATGACAATAGTTCGCTTCAAGCTGTTCAATGGAAATGCTCTTTTTTAGCAAAATACAAAGATCTTTATCATCATCTATAATTAAAACTTTATTCATCTTAATCATCCTTTCTATCCCCATTAGTATATTTCATCATCTCGAAAAAATCAAGCGTATTATAAATGTGTTTAAACAAAGCAAGCACGCTAATCAAAGCTATAATGATATAAGAATTCAAAAAAGGAGTTGGCTTAAAATTTGATTAGAAAAAAATCAATTTTGAGACAACCCCCTTAAATAATTCAATTATTCAGATTTAAAATTTAGTTAATCTTTAGTTTTTTTATAATATTACTGATATATTAAGATATTCTAACTATTTTCATCTAATTCTCCTAAAATCTTATGAATATGAATCATCAAATATAGTTCCTCTTGTCTTGGCAATTCTCTAGAGTACTCTTTATATATATAAGCTCCTATCTTTTTCACACATTCATATTCTTCCTTACAATTTTTTTGAACTTGCTCATATATAAAATCTATCTTTTCTTTTGATGGTTCGTTAGCCAGAAATCTTTGTGAAAAGGCCTTTAGATGCATTACAAATCTCCTATAATAAAATGATTCTTTATTATATACAATAGAAAAGTGATAATGAACTATTTGCAAAATAGCATTTACAATTTTGGCACTTTTCTTATTTCTATCACTATAAGGATTGTCTTGTTGTGCATTTATAAAATGGCCTGCTATATTACCAATCTCTTCTTCTGGTAGTTCTAAACCAAGAACCTCCTTAAAAACAGTAATTGCATATTTTCCTATATCATATTCTTTTGGATTAAACTCCTTAATTTCAAACAAATAGTGATTCTCAATCATTATACCTTCTTTAAAACGTCTCACTGCAAAGGCTATGTGGTCAGTTAAGGACAAATATATATGGTTCATAAGTTTTAAGTTATATTTTTCTGTTCCATATGCAATTATCATTTGAGCTATACCAAAGTATTCCGCATCTATTTCTGATGCCAGTTGTATAATACTCTTTTTTATATTTTCATCATGAAGAACAAAAGTTTTTTCTATATCTTCTTTATTTAACTCAGCCCCAACCTTATAATTGTGACCAATACCTTTCCCCATCAGTATTATTTCCTCACCATTATTATCCTTTGCAAGTAGCAACGAATTATTTAATACCTTTGTAATGTACATACTAAAACCCTCAATATATATTTATGTTTATTTTGTTATTCCATTGTTCTTTATAACTTCTTTGTACCAGTAAAAACTATCTTTCTTTATTCTTTTTAAATCTAAAACTTCATGGTCTGTTCTGTTTATATACACAAGTCCATAACGTTTATTGAAACCTTGTGAAGAACTTAAAAGGTCTGTAAATGACCATGGACAATATCCAATCATCTCTACACCATCTTCAATAGCTAGTTTACATGCATTTATATGACTTCTTAAATAATCTATACGATAATCATCATGAATTTTTCCATCTTCTAATACATCTTTAGCTCCAAGCCCATTTTCTGTTATTATAACAGGTAAGTGATATCTTTGCCAATATTCATTTAGAGCAACTCTAAGACCTGATGGGTCTATTGCTGCCCCATACTCTGAAGCCTTTAGATTAGGATTCATAGACATTTTAAATAATCCATACATACTAAAATCAACAGTTCCTTCTCTTAATCCAAATGGATGTTGTGAGTCCTCTGGTAAAGCTTCTGCACAATTTGTTCTATAGTAATTTACAGCTATAAAATCCATTTTAGACTTTTTAAGTATTTCTTTATCCCCATCTTCCATATGAGGAATTATATTTCTTTTTTCAAGATAGTTCATATAGTATCCTGGATATTCGCCATAATGATGCATATCAAGCATATAATACACTTTGAAGTTATCATTCATTCTAGCTGCATACACATCTTCTGGTCTAGATGTAAGAGGATATGTTACAGATGATGATACAGCTGCTCCAATTTTACTGCCTTTTATCATTTCATGGCATGCATTAACTGCCAATGCATGTGCCAAACAAAGATTATAATCCATCTGAGCACGCATTTTATCTATCTTCCATGAATCTGTTTCATCATATATGTTAATTCTCTCTTCTACTCTGACAATTAAATTCTGCTCATTATGAGGTTGCCAATACTTTACTCTATCTCCAAAATGCTCAAAGCATATTTTAGCAAATCTTTCAAAAGCATAAACAGTCTCTCTACCTTCCCAACCATTGTATTTCTCCACTAGTGTAAATGGAAGGTCAAAATGATATAAAGTTACGAATGGCTCAATATCGCACTCTATTAGTTTATCTATTATTTTATTATAAAAGTCTATACCTTTCTGATTTATTTCTCCTTCACCATCTGGAATTATTCTTGCCCATGAAATTGAAAAACGATAAGTTTTCATCCCTAATTCTTTCATTAATTCAATATCTTCTTCATAATTATGGTAAAAATCTGATGCCACTTTAGTATCTGCTTGTAAATGAGACTTTTTAAAAGAATTGTAGTCAGCTACTGTTTTTCCTTTATTGTCTTTATCCCAAGCTCCTTCTACTTGAAATGCAGAAGATGATGCTCCCCATAGAAAGTCTTTTGGAAATCCTGTATTCATAAATATTTCTCCTTTTTATATTGATTATTTTCTTTATTGACTCATTGCAAGAAGTTTACTCTCTATATTAACTATTTTCTTTGTTAATTCATTACAATAAACTTACTTTTATATATATTTAATTATTAATTTATTTATTTCTATTTAAACTAACTTACTTATCTCTATTCAAATTAATCTAATTACTAGCTAATACTAATGAAATTATATTATCATTGGTTGAAACATAACTAGATTTACAAGAAACTACTTGTCCAAAGTCAAATGTATTGTTTACTATAACTGGTGTAGTTACATCGTAACCAGCCTTTTTTATTTTATCTATATCAAAGGATATAAGTTTATCACCCTTCTTCACTAAATCTCCTTGATTAACATGTTTTGTAAAGTATTTGCCATTTAACTCTACTGTATTAATTCCAACATGTATTAACATTTCTGCTCCATTATCTAGTTTTAATCCTATTGCATGTAATGTTGGAAATAAAGAAGCTACTTCACAATCAGTAGGAGCTATTATTACTCCTTTTGTAGGTAATACAGCTATACCTTCTCCCATAGCTTTTGATGCAAATACATCATCCTTTACCTCTGATAATTCTATACATTCTCCCTCTACAGGCGAAGTTATATCAATAACACCATCTTTCACTTCTACTTTTATAGATGAACTTTCTTTATTAGAAAATTCTTCTAAATCTTCAAACCCAACTAGATAAGTTGAAATAGCTGAACCAAAAAACGCTATAGCACAACCACCTAAATAACTTAAGAAACCTAATGCACCTGCTTCAGCATATACAGGTATAGTTAAAACACCTTGGTTTGCAAATGCATTACCATAAGCTCCACCCATTCCCATTATGGCACCTCCAATTGCACCACATATTACAGCACATACCATAGGTTTTTTTAGTCTAAGATTGGCACCGTATATTGCAGGTTCAGTTATGCCAAATAACGCTGTTATAGTTGCAGACATAGAAATTGTTTTTAATCCTTGATTTTTAGTTTTAAAGAATACTCCTAGTGCAGCTCCTGCTTGTGAAAAGTTTGCAGCCCCTGCAAATGCCAATAAATTTTGTCTTCCTGTTTGGGCAACATCACTTATACCGATTGGTAATAGTGCTCTATGCGCACCAAATATAACCAACACACACCATAACCCACCTACAAATGCTCCACACAATGCTGGGCTTAGTTCATAAATGTACTTATAAGAAAAGTTTATAACATTTCCTATATATATTCCAATTGGTCCAAATAAAAACAATGTTGCAGGTAACATTATAACCAATGATAAAGTTGGAACCATTATTATTTTAATTACCTCAGGTATATACTTTTCTAATGCTTTTTCAACATATGAAAGGGCCCATATAGCAATAATTATTGGAATAACAGATGATGTATACGTAGCTTTTGTTACTGCTAGCCCTAAAAATCTAACAGCTTCTTCACCTTCCATCAAAGCAGTAAAAGTCGGATAACAAAGTGTAGCTCCTAATACCATAGATATTATTTTATTTGCATTAAATACTTTAGCCGCAGTATATCCTAGTATAATAGGCATAAAATAGAATATAGAATCAGCCATAGCATTTAAAATAATATAGCTTTGAGTTTCTTTTATATCTACCCCATGTTTATTCATATAATACATAGCAAGAACTGATAAAATACCTTTAATCATACCAACCCCTGCTATAGCAGGTATTGTAGGTGTAAAAATACCAGCTACTGCTGATAATATAGAATTCATTATACCTTGTTTTTCTCCACTTTCATTTTTTTTACCTACTTCATTAGATTGAGGTACAATTTTTATAACCTCATCATATACTTTTTTTACTTTATTGCCAATTACAACTTGTATTTGACCCATACTCTCAACAACAGTTATTACTCCCTCAGTTTTAGATAACTTATCCTTATTCACTTTAGAAGCACTTTTGACTTTAAATCTAAGTCTTGTCATACAATGAGTCACTTCATTTACATTCTCTTTCCCTCCTACATTTAGTAGAATTTCTTGAGCTATATTTTTATAATCCATAAAAAATCCTCCATTTCAATTATCGGCTTTTTGTTTTATGGCCATTTAAACAAAAAAATCGAACCAAATAAATAGATTATACCCATAGTACTCTATAGATAATCTATAAAAATTGATTCGATCTTGCCTGCATTACCAGTAACACGTCTACTGTTATAATATTCAAATTTGTTAACTTTATAGTATCACAAGCGTTTTCTTAATTCAACTATAAATTATAATTTTTTAGTAAATAATAATTATATGTTTAAATTTTTTTGGCAGAGAAGGTACTTGATTAAAAACTCTAAATGGTATATTATTTACATTATAAAAATACCATATGGAGGATAATATGAAAAAAATATCTAATCAAAAACTACTTTTACTTGCCATTGTCGCATTTTTCTGGTTTTCACAATATGTATATATACCTTTCCAAAGTCCATATTTAAGTGCGTGCAATGTATCTACAAACATGATTGGTATAATAATAGGTGCATATGGAATCTCACAATGTTTACTAAGACTTCCTGTTGGAGTATTTGCCGACTCCATAAACAAACATAAAATATTTATACTATCAGGAATTTTATTTGCTGGTTTAGCATCTCTTATAAGAGTCTTCTCTCCTGAAGGCAATGGTTTTCTTATAGCTAATATTTTATCTGGAATATCATCATCAACTTGGATTTCTTACATGGTTCACTATACCAACTTTTTTTCTACAGAACATCAACAAAAAGCTACAAGTACGATAATATTAGTAAACAATCTAGGAATGTTGATTGGATTTGTTATGAGTACTTTATTTTATGAAAAATTAGGAATGACAGCCTTATGTACCATGAGTGTATTGTCTTCAATTATTGGAACAATTCTAGCCTTAAACATAAAAAATCATAATTCAAAAAGAATACAAGAAAAAACATCAGTTAAAAAATATCTATCTATCTGTAAGGATAAAAGACTTATATTTTTTTCTTTTATGGCATTGATTCAACAAGGTATTCAAATGTCTACAACAATGTCATTTACTACTCAAATTCTTAAAAACTTAGGTTCTAGCTCTACCCTTATAGGTCTATCTTCTATATTTTACATGGTATGTGCTGTTGCCTCTTCTGGCTTTGCTTCTACTAAGTTTTGTACTAAACATGGACCAAAATTTTGGATTCCTCTAGTTTTTATTTTAATTTCAGCTTACTGCTTTTTAGTTCCAACAATAAAAAATATTAATATAATATTTGTGCTACAAGTGTTACCAGGTATATCTACAGGAATACTTCTTTCTTACCTTACTAGCGAATCTATGAAAAATGTACCAAAACATCAGAAATCTACTGCAATGGGCTTTTTTCAAGCAATTTATGCTATAGGAATGTCTATATTTCCAATGCTAGTTGGTAAAATATCAGAACATACTTCAATACAATATGGATACTTTGTCTTAGCTATTATAGCTATAATAGCCTCTATCTTGTCTTATACATATTATAAAAAAGTAGACTTAACTCTTAACTATGATATAATACAATCATAAAAAAATTATATGTTTAGGAGTTTTTATGAAAAGCTTAAATGCCACTGAAAAAATCATTGATTATATTAAATTAAACATTCTAAATGGAACTTTTAAAATTAATAGTAAATTACCAAGCGAGAGAAAGATTGCTGACCTGTTTAACATAAGTAGAATACCTGTAAGAAATGCCATAAATATACTCTGTAATGAAGGAATACTTAGAGCTGTACCTTACTCAAGCCCTATAGTTGAAGGATTTAAAAAAGTTGACCTGTTTGATGATAATGAAGTCTATAAAAATCATAACATACAAGAATTTTATGTTGAATCTTTAAGAGCAAGGCAACTTATCGAAAGTGAAGCTACTAGGTTAGCAATTTTAAATGCTACCTCCAAAGAACTTCAAAAAATAAAATATACTTACTTAAAGTCAATAGAGGAACTGGATAAGGTTTATCAAGGTTTGATGGAAGAATGTTATGATGCTGACTTTCAATTTCACAAAGAAATAATTTTAGCTTCTCATAACCCAATTTTTATAAAGTATTATGAGTTAATACCTAAAACAGTTTCTTCTAATCAATACTTTGGCTTTAAATATAGGAACTCTCTACAGGATATGATTAGCCATCATAATAATATAATAATAGCCTTTGAGAGTAAAGACTATAACTTAGGTTATACATCAATGTACAATCATTTAGAAGATGTAATTCAGTTATTTCAACATGATTAAGCTACTATTTTACCTTAAATGCAACTGTCATATAAAAAGGTGTCGCTCTACTTTTAGTGCGACACCCACGATTAATTTAAGTCTATTAAAATTTCACTTACTATAGATTTTGCATCCTCTATTATATACTTTGGATCGACTTCATAAAATTCTCTATCTATAAATCTATCAATCTTCTCCATGCTTTCTATAGAATCACTTGTAACAAATAATACTATAGATGCATCTTCTATGTCGTAAATAGAAAGTTCATTTTTTATATTATCATTATCTTGAATTTCATAAACTAAATCAAACCCTAAATCATTTGCAGCTGCCTTAAGAGAATTTAAACTTCTTTCACTTTCACAAACTGCCACTATCTTTTTATTCATATTTCAAATACCTCTCTAATTCTACTCCGGTACAATCATCACTATACATTTTGCCTGTTTAACTACACTTGCTGTAACTGAACCTATCATTCTTGTAAGACCTTTTTTAGTAGATTTTGTCATAACTATAATATCTACATTATCTTCTTTTGCTTTTCTAATTATTTCATCTCCTGGATACCCAAAAGTAAAGTGGACTTTAACATCGTACTCTCCCATTATATCTGCTGCTTTATCCAGGATTCTTCTTCCTAAGTTCTCAGAATTCTTTATCTCTTCAGCCAGGGATATGCCATCAATAAATACTAGTTCTTTTACATTCATTATTTCTACTTCGATTTCATCTTTCTTGAATATTCCTTGTATAAATTCCAAAGAATGCATACTTCTTTCTGTTCCATCAATTGGCACTAATATTTTCTTTTTATTCATGTCACATCTTCCTTTCTCACTTTAGAATAATTAAGTAAAATATATATTCTAAGTTATAAAAATATATAATAAATCTTTACTTCAGGAATTAATATTAATAGTATGTATAATAAATTTAATATTTATTATGGTGTTAATTTTATAATATATAGCTAATAGTGTCAATGAACAAAATTGTAATTAAAAAAATAAAGGATATTAACCTGTAAAACTATTTTCTTTCAACAAATTTTTTAAAACTTCTGCAATTCTTCACACTCTGCAAATAGTTCTTTTGCCTTAGTAGCAATTCTTTCCCCAAATATTTTAGCCTTTTCATCTTGTACTTCTGGACCTTCAACTGAATGTACATGTCCCAAATGTATGAATGGCTTTCCTAAAGAACCACCTCCAGAGTACACAAGCATTCCTTTAACCATCAAGTGCCCTACTATAGTAAGTATTGCAACATCTGGACCTCCACATATATAATCACATGTAGCAAAAACAGCTCCTAATTTTCCAGCTAAATTGACTTTTTTTGAATCTTCATCAAACCATTTTTTTACTTCCCAAGTTGTATTTGCTAAATAAGTAGGTGTTCCAAATATTACTGCCTTACTTTCACTTAAATACTCTAAATCAATATTATCAAGTCTCATAAGTTTAACGTCTACTCCACCCACCTTTTTAGCACCATCTTCTATCAGCTTAGCTACCCTTTCTGTGTTTCCACTTCTAGTTTGATATAATATCGTAATCTTCAAATTTAATTCCCCCTTATTTAATAAAAATAATTCATTATATGTCAAAGTATAGCACTAATTTTACTGTACTACAAAGAACTAGTCGATTATTTTTTTATTAACTATTTCCCGTAAAAAACACATAAATTTATTACCTTAAAAAATGCCCAAACTCACTTTTAACTTGCTTATTTCAATTTCAACTATATCTGATATATCTTCAAAAGACATACCTCTATCATAAAGTTTTCCTGCAATTTTGATTTTTGCATTTTCTTCTCCCTTTTTAATCAATGCTCTGTTTTCTTTTTCTATTACATTTCTAACGTATCGCTTTGCAAATGGTTCATTATTATCACATAAAGCCTTGTATTTTTCCTTGTCTCCTTTTACAAAACTAAGTGCCCTTTTATCTTGTTTTATAGCTTCTGTACAAATTTCTTCTGTTTGTTCTTTTACAAATTTTAATGCCATTCCGTATTGTCTTACTGCTTTTAAACAGATACCAATAGTTTGCTCCTTTACAAATTCTAGTGCCAATCCATTTTGTCTTACTGCTCTCAAACAGATTGTTTCTGTTTGATTTTTTACAAATTTTAAATCAAGCCCATTCTGTCTCACTGCTTCCATGCAGATTTCTTCCGTTTGATTTTCTACCCATTTTAGATTATAGCTACAATGTTTAACTGCTTCCATGCAGATTTTTTCTGTTTGATTTTTTACTCTTGCTAGTCCAAATTCGCTATTTCTAACTGCTTCTATACATATTTCTTCTGTCTGTTCTTTTACATATTCCAAAGCAGCACCATTTTTTTCAACAGCTCTTAAACATAATTCCTCTGTTTGATTTTCTATATATTTTAATGCTGTTCCATCTTGGTTAATAGCTAGCATGCAAATTTCTTCTGTTGGCTCTTCTACAAATTCCAACATTCTCCAATCTTGTTTAACTGCTTCCATACATATTTTTTCTGTCTGATTCTGAACACATTTTATTGCATTACAATTTTGTCTAACAGCTTCTAGACATATCTCTTCTGTTTGATTTTTTATGTATATTAAATTCAATCCATTTTTTCTTACTATCTCTAAACATTCTTCTTCTGTCTTATTATTAAAATCCTCAGTATCTATTGATTCAAATATATCATTTTTATCTTCGTGCATATCTTAAACTCACCCCTTATAAATTTTATAAAATTCAATAAATTTACTCTCAATTTTATTCTATCAAAGAATATAAAAATTTTTGAGTCTTGTTTTTTTTCACAGAATCATTTGCATGTTAAAAAATAAATTAATTGCTCTAATTCCAGTATACAATACCCAAAATATGTGGTATATTTTAACTATAATATATTTTTATATATTATTGTCAGAATATTTAAAGTAAAATTTATATAGAATGTCTTTATTTATATATCACTTATATTAAGTATATTTTTCTTTTTTAGTTTTGGGGTTAGTAAGGGGTTAGTAATTTAGATTTTCATAGGATATTATTTTTACAATTAGTTTTTATTTTTATCAAGCCTATTTGTATTATAATTAATAAAACTAAATACGATTTAAATAATTCCTTGAGATAAATTTAATAAAACTTAGAATCCTTATCTAAGCTTAAAGTATAAAATTATTGGGAGGATGTAAATTATGGACCAAATCAAGCGCTTACATGAATTGCAACAAAAATCATACTTAACTAAAGAAGAATTTGATGAATTAAAAAACATCACATATATTGAAAAATTTGAATTAAGAGACGAATGTGATAACTCTTATATTTATACATTTTACACTAATGACAAATGTAATGATATAAAATTTATAAAATCACAATTTATTGTTACACTTATAAAAATTGGTTTCTTATGTGAGTGTGGCGGTGTATTTAGACAAAAGAAAATAGTTGATGAATATGATTACGGATATAATGCTATATACAAATGTGATTCTTGTGGAAAAGAACTTGATAGAGAAGTAGAAAATTATGATTAAATAACAAAAGAGCTATTTAAAATATTTTTTATAAATGCTCGATAAAAGTCACTCTAAATTGTGAACTATACCCCTCTTAGGAGACAGTTAAAATATGTAAAACTGTCTAAAACTAGGAGGGTTTTGTTATGTCTAAAATTAAGTATAATAATTTTGAAATCAAAAGAGACTGAAATATAGATAGTAATTATAAATTTAATAAAAAAAGTACTAATGATTTACACTAGTACTTCATAGCTACTTTTACATGTTTTAACTGTATGAAATATCCTTAGATAATAGTGATTTTTTATGCCTTAATCTTAAGACAAGTCATCTTAATTCAAGCCATCTTAATTGTTTAATTCAATTTCATATTTTTTTATTTTCTTATATAAAAGACTTTTATGTATTCCCATAACCTCTGCTGCTTTTGAACATTTCCAGTTGTACTTCTTCAACACATCAATAATTAAACTCTTCTCATAATTCTCAACCATTTCATGAATTGAGCAATTACTATCCACATTACATTGAGCCACTCTGCTGATATTATCCATCTTAGATGGAAGGTCACACATCATAATTACCATATCATCACTTACAGCATAGGCGCTTTTTATTACATTTTCTAGTTCTCTTATATTTCCTGGCCAAATATAGTTAATAAAACAATTTTTAACATTATCACTTAAAACTTTCAATTCTTTATATTCAACATTTAATTTATTTAGTATATAGTTTGCTAACAATAAAATATCATCTTGTCTATCCTTTAATTCCATCATATGAATATTTATTACATTTAGCCTATAGTATAAGTCTTCTCTAAATAATCCCTCTTCAACCATTTTGCTTAAATTCTTTCTTGTAGCAGAGATTACTCTTACATCTATCTTTATAGTTTTAAGACCTCCAACTGGCTCTATCTCACTTTCCTGAAGAACTCTTAAAAGTTTTGCTTGCATGGTCAAAGGCATGTCACCTATTTCATCTAAAAAGATTGTACCATTATTCGCAACCAAAAACTTACCTTTTTTGCCTCCTTTTTTTGCTCCTGTAAAAGCTCCTTCGTCATACCCAAATAGCTCTGATTCTAATAGTTCTTCTGGTATTGCAGCACAGTTTATACTAACCATGGGCTTGTCTGCTCTACTGCTGTTATTGTGAATTGCTCTAGCAAATACTTCTTTACCTGTACCTGTTTCACCCGTTAAAAGTACTGAGAAGTTTGTTTTAGAAGCTTTCATACCTGTTTTCTTAAGTTCTATGAAATCTTTATTTTCACCTATGAGCTTGTCAAAACCACATTCATCCTTGAATTGTTCTTTATAATATTGGAGCTCCATATATTCTGACATTAACTTTTTAGCCACATCAAAGGATTGTAATCTAAATTTAACTTGAGCCACTCCTGCAACTACTTCTCCATTGTCATTTTCCACATAGGATCTACTTACTATTACACTCTTTTCTTTTGTTTTTCCACCAGAGTAATGGTGTATAGCTCCTTCTTCACAATATTTTTCTCTCATAACATCTAACATTTTTGTATTTGGTATAATACTTTGTATATTGTGTCCTATTATCTCTTCTCTGTCTGTACCTAAGAAGTCACAATATTTATCATTAATATCTATGATTACTCCATCTTTATCTACAACAATAAAACCATCATCAGTCATGGATAATACTCTTGCAAATATATCCTTATACCAGTGCTTTTTCATTGTTTCACCCCTCCACTATACCTTCAGCAAAAATAATAAGTCTTACAATACAATATTATAAGACTTACCATTCTATGTATTCAATGTTTTCTAAAAGTTATCTACTTAATGATTCTATCATTTCAGGTAGAATTTCATACAAATCCCCTACAATTCCATAGTCACATATATTGAAAATAGGAGCTTTTGAATCTTTATTTATAGCAACTATATATTTAGAATCACTCATACCTGCTAAATGCTGTATCGCTCCAGATATCCCACATGCAATGTACAACTCTGGTCTAACAGTAGTTCCTGTTTGTCCAACTTGATGAGAATGCTCTATCCACCCTGAATCTACTGCCGCTCTTGAAGCACCAATCTCTGCCCCCAATTTATCTGCCAATTCTTTTATGAGTTCAAATCCTTCTGCCTTCTTTAACCCTCTTCCTGCTGATACTATTATTCTAGCATCAGTTAGATTTATGGATTTCTTTTCTTGTGGAAGTATTTCCACTAATCTAGTTCTAATCATATTTTCAGTAAGTTCTGGAGTAACAACCTCTAAAACTCCAGTCTCTGATTCAGTTCTTACAGCTTTTGCCATAACCCCTGGGCGAACTGTTGACATCTGTGGTCTATTTTTTGGACAAACAATAGTAGCCATTAAATTTCCGCCAAATGCTGGTCTTGTTTGTAATAACTTATTATCTGTTAAATCTATTTCAAGTTTTGTACAGTCAGCAGTTAGACCTGTCCCAACTTTACCTGCAATTCTAGGTGCGATATCTCTTCCTATAGAAGTAGCTCCTACTAGCACAACCTCTGGCTTCTTTCTTTCAATTAAACTTGCAATTGAAATTGCATATCCATCAGTTGTAAAATCTTTAAGAAGAGGGTCATTGATATAATATGCTTTATCAACACCATAGTGAAGTAACTCCTTTACTTCTTTCTCTACTTCATATCCAGCTATTACAACTGCAAGCTCTTTTCCTAATTGGTCAGCAAGCTTTCTTCCCTCACCAATGAGTTCTATAGTAACAGGATTGATTTTGCCTTCCCTTTGCTCTCCTATTACCCAAACACCATTATAATCATTTAAATTTATACCTTGATTAACTTTTGCTCTCATCATCTTAACACTCCTATACTAGTTTCAAATCGAATAGTATTTCTATTAATTTATCAGCTTTTTCCTTTTTATTTATACCTTCGATTATTTCATTATGCTTGTCTTTAACTGGTACAAAAGACTTGTAAACATTTGTAGGTGAACCCTTTAATCCAATTTGAGTTGTATCAACAGCTAAGTCTGCAAGTGTTAGCACAGTAATTTTGGTATCTCCATTATTGTAAGCTTCTAAGATTCCTTTGACACTTGGATATCTTGGACTATTCAACTCTTTTATAGCAGTTAGTAAAACTGGCATCTTTGCTTCTATTAAATAATCTCCTGTTTCTGTATAACGAGTTACTAGTAATTTATCACCTTGAACTTTTACTTCTTTTGCATAGGTAACCTGTGGCACTCCCAAGAATTCTGCAACCTCTGGTCCAACTTGAGCTGTATCTCCATCTATAGCTTGTCTTCCACAGAATATTACATCATACTTTCCAACCTTCTCTATCGCAGCAGCAATAATTGTAGATGTAGCCCAAGTATCTGAACCACCAAAAGCTCTATCTGAAATTAAATATGCTTCGTCAGCACCCATTGCCAAGGCTTCTTTTAAAGCACTTTTAGCTTGAGGTGGTCCCATGCTTATAACTTTAATCACTGCTCCCATTTCATCTTTTATTTTTAAAGCTTCTTCTAAAGCATTTCTATCATCTGGATTGATTATACTTGTTACTCCATCTCTTATTAGAGTACCTGTCTCTTTATTTATTTTAACTTCATTAGTGTCTGGAACTTGCTTTAAGCAAACAACTATATTCATGCTCTTCCTCCTATCCTAGTACTGCTCTTGAAATAACAACCTTGTGTATTTCTGAAGTACCTTCGTAAATTTCTGTTATCTTAGCATCTCTGTACATTCTCTCTAATGGATAGTCTTTCATATATCCATATCCTCCATGAATTTGAAGAGCTAGGTTTGTAACCTCTCTTGCAGTACGTGACGCATTGTATTTTGCCATGGCAGCTTCTTTAGTATGTTTTTCTCCTCTAGCTTTTAAGTCTGCTGCATAATATACCAACAACTTTGCTGATTCCACCATAGTAGCCATATCTGCTATATACCATTGAATACCTTGCAAAGCCGAAATTGGCTTGCCAAACTGAACTCTTTCTTTAGAATATTTGATACTTTCTTCTAAAGCCCCTTCAGCAATTCCTACAGCTTGAGCTCCAACTCCAATTCTTGCCCCATCTAGACAAGTCATAGCTATATTAAAGCCTTTGCCTTCTTTTCCTAATAGGTTAGACTTTGGAACTCTACAGTTATCAAATATTAACTCTACAGTCTCTGAACCATGGATACCCATTTTTTCTTCAATTTTTCCTATTGAAAAACCTGGAGTACCTTTGTCAACAATGATAGCAGACATTCCCTTTATGCCCTTTGATGGATTTGTCAATGCAAATATTATTAATGATTCTGCTTGACCTCCACCAGAAATAAAACACTTTGTTCCATTTAAAACATATTCATCAGTTTCTTCGTCAATAATTGCAGTTGTTGCAGCTCTTGCAGCATCCGAACCAGCATTAGGTTCAGTTAAAGCAAAAGCACCTACACACCCACCTTCAGCCATTATTGGAAGGTATTTTTTCTTTTGTTCCTCAGTGCCAAATTTCAAAATAGCTTGAGCATATATTGTGTGTATTGATAATATTGCTGCAGATGATGCACATTTTTTAGCAACCTCATTAACAACAATTACCTTTTCTATATCTGCTCCACCAGAACCGCCATACTCTACAGGTGTTCCAATACCATTAAATCCTATTTTAGCCATTTTGCTAAAAAGCTCTCTTGGAAAAATACCTGTTCTATCTATTTCAGCAGCTATTGGCGCTATTTCATTCTCTGCAAATTCTTTTGCTACTCTTTGAAGCATTAATTGTGCTTCTGTTAATCTAAAATCCATAAAATTCCCTCCTATTTATTGACATACTTCACATGTTTATTAACATATTTCACATGCTTCTTTATTCATCGTTACAATTCCAGATTCAATTAGAGCCTCTATATCAGAATCACTGTATCCAAGTTCTCTCAATATCTCATCTGAATGTTCTCCTATAAGTGGAGCATCACAAGTCATGTTAACTTCAATATTTCCAAATTTAACCGGAGTGGATGCAAGCATTGTCTTATTTCCATTTTTACTTGTATGTTCATATATATAGTTATTAGCGATAGCCTGTTCATCAGTTACTACATCCTTAACATGCTGAATTCTTTCATGGGCTATATCCGCAGTAGTAAGCTTTTCAACCATCTCATTTTGAGTAAATTTTGCAAATTCACCATCCAAAATACTAATAAGTTCTGTAGCATTTTTCTTACTTTCTACTGAAGATGCAAATTTCTCTTCTTTTACTAGGTCTTCTCTTCCAAATAATCTGCAAAGTGCCTCAAAATATCTTTCATGCTCTAGGATACTTAAGAATATCCACTTTCCATCCTTACAACGATAAGAGTTTATTACTGGAGAAATAGCATTCTTTCTAGTTTTTGGATACTCATCGCTAAACTGTGTAGATGCTAATAAAGATGATGCATTCCATATTGCTTGTCCAAATAAAGATGCCATTACTTTTTGCCCTTTTCCAGTCTTAGCTTGCTGGTATAAAGCTGCACATATACCTCCAGATAAACTACAAGAAGTTGTGGCATCTCCAAAAGCTATAGGTGGATTTATTGGACTTGTATCCTTCTCTGCGATATCAAGCATAGCTCCACTTCTTGCCCAAAAGGCAACTGTATCAAAACCCGCATTATCCTTAGCAGGTCCAAAATCGCCAAAACCATTTATTTGTCCCCAGATAAGATGTGGATGCTTTTTGCTTAATGATTCATAGTCAAGACCTAATCTTTTTAACGCTCCTGTTCTATAACTTGAAACAAATACATTTGCTTCACTTAAAAGCTTATCCATAATTTCAATTCCTGCCTCACTCTTAAGATTTATAGACAAACCTCTTTTATTTGAATTATATGTGCTGTAAAAAGGATTATTATAATCATCTATTGGCATTGTCATTGTTGCCCCTGTCTTTCTTCCTGGGTCTCCAAAGCTTGGCTCTACCTTAATAACATCAGCACCCCAGTCAGCTAATATTTTAGAAGTTCCTGGACCTGCTACAAAATATGTTAAGTCAATAACCTTAACTCCTTCCAATGGCTTATTTAACACTTTCAATTCCTCCTTATACTATCAACTTGATATTTTAAATATGGTATTTATGGTATTAAAACATAAAATTTATTGTACATACTTTGAAAATTGATTTTATAATATCAAAATATAATCTATACTTTTGTCTTTTCTGTTATGGTAACCCTGGGAACATAGTAAACAGAAGAACTGCTACTACGGTTCCAATAATAGGGGTCAAAACAGTTACCCAGAATATTGGCATATAAGCGTCCTTATGTGATTCTTTACATAGACCATTTGTTACAGTAACTATATATCCGTTGTGTGGAAGCGAATCTAATGCTGCTGATGAAATTGCCATAGTTCTAGTTAATGCAGCAGCAGAAACACCCTTAGCTAAAAATACTGGTCCAAGAAGTGGAGCCGCAATCCCAAGTCCACCTGAAGCTGACCCACAGATACCTGCAATAACTGTAGTCCCAACTGCAGCTCCTGCAATAGGAGGTCCAGGAATGCTAGTCATTGCATTAACTATGAAGTCAAAACCAACTGCTGATTTTACAACTGAACCAAATGCAACTACAGCACAAGTATTACATATTGCTACTACCGTAGTTTTACATGCATCACCAACATGTCCAACTATTTTAGTATTATCTTGATATTTATTTAACAATAAATATACTAATAAAGCTCCAATAAACACTCCTACCTCAATAGGTACTATCGCTTGTCCATTAACTTTTACATTAATTATTAAGATTGATACTATTAATGGAATTAAAGCAATTAGACCATTAGGACCATTTTCTCTCTTAGAATTAGTTGAGACTACTTCATCAAATATATCTGATTCATGTGCTATAAAATGCCCACCATTGCCCTTTTCCTTTGAAACCATTTTGTATAAAATGGTGCTTCCAACTATAAACATTACTGCACATGATATAAATCCATTTACTGCTCCAGCCATAATATCTGTCCCTAATGTTGAAGCTGGAACAATATTATGAATCTGGGGTGCTCCTGGTGCAACCATAGCAAAAGTTGAACATCCAAAAGTCAAAGCTGCCGGTATAAATCGTCGTGGCAAATCAGCTTCTTTAAAAATTTCCAAAGCTATTGGAAATACTGCAAAGCTTACAACGAAAACACTTACTCCTCCATAGGCTAATATTCCACAAGCTATTGGAATAGAAAGTAATGCTTTATCCTTCCCAATCCATCTTACAATCATCTTAGCAATAGATTTTGCTCCACCAGTAATCTCCATTATTTTTCCCATTAATGTACCTGTTAGGAAAATAAAGAAATTTGCCTGGAGAAATCCAACAAATCCTGTCATATAATCCACCTTAAGTGCATTATATACATTTAAATTTCCTGTTATAGCAACTAATAATGAACATACAATTGCTATTATAAAAATATTTACTCCCTTCATAACCATTACAACTAGAAGGGATAGGGCTATGATAATCCCTACTAAACTTATAATTACTCCCGTATTCATAAATTAACTCCTTTTAAAATTAAACTATAAAACTATATGTATTTTTCACGAAATTTAGATTTTGAATATGTTCTACATTTGTTCCAATTTAGTTATAATAGCTACTTATTTTCAAAAACCGGTTTTCTCTTTTCAATAAATGCATTCATTCCTTCTTGCTTATCTCTTGTAGCAAAAGTTAAACCTGCAATATCTTTCTCTAGTTCAAGAGCATTTTTTAAATCCATATCTATTCCCTTATTGATAACAACTTTTGCATATCTTATTGCTATTGGTGCTTTTTCAACTATTTCGTTCATCATCTTCATTGCCTCTTCTAAAAGCACATCACTTGGAACAACTTTATTAATAAGACCAATAGATTTAGCTTCTTCTGCGTTTACTTGTCTTCCTGTAAAAATTAATTCTTTGGCTATCCCAGTTCCAACAAGCCTTGATAATCTTTGAGTTCCACCAAAACATGGAATTACCCCCAAATTAACTTCAGGTTGTCCAAATATAGCCTTCTCTGATGCAATTCTAATGTCACAACTCATAGCAAGTTCACATCCACCACCTAATGCATATCCATTAACTGCTGCTATTACTATTTTCTCAAGAGCCTCAATTTTATCAAAAATCCCTTGGGCATAACCAGCATATTTTCTTCCTTCTTCACTTTTATAGTTTTGCATCTGGCGTATGTCAGCTCCAGCTACAAAAACTTTACCTTCCCCAGTAATAATAACTCCTAATATTTCCTCCTGTTCTGATACTACATCAATAACTTGAGATAATTCTCTAAGGGTGTCATTATTAAGAGCATTTAAGGCTTTAGGTCTATTTATAGTAATAATACAGACTTTGTCCTTAACTTCCACATTAAGATTTCTCAAACTTTCCACTACAGATTCCATCATATTCCCCCCATTATACATTGTTATTTTTTCTACATTTCTTGTTAACATATAGTAGCAAGTTCTACGCCAACTCATATTGAATTCCTTTATTTTTATTAAAAAGTTATCTTTTTGGGGTAAAATAAACGAAATATACATAAATTTCACTGTATTTTTAATAATTTTTAACTTTAGAATTGATTAAATTACAATTTACTAAAGAATTTTTATCCAATAAAATCTATAAAGCAATATTTTTGTCTCATTTTTGAGAAAATACTTAAAAAACACAGTATCACTTTTGAGAATACAGTCTCATTTTTGATACTTTCATTAAAATATTTTAGTTGGCATCTCCATAAGCTTATTTGCACTCTAATAAAGGAGTCCTTATTCAATATATAGATAGTTTATTTTCTGGAGTAAAAGTTATTGTTTAGTAACAACTGAGCACTTATTCACTTATAGACAGTTTATGTTTATTAATTTAAGTTATTAATACTTTAATTTAATAAATTTATGTATTTCTTCTAATATCATAAATTTTTTAATGAAAATAGGAAAAACCACAAAGACTCAATGTCTAAATAGCTTTTCCTATCTCAAATGCTACTAATAATTTTAGATTGATTTACAATATTTATTTAATCTTTTTTGATATTATTCTGAAATCTCCACGTGTATTCATAGATAAATTAACAATATTATATTTATACTTTTTCTCTAAAATTAAATAACTCCATTTTCTTTTAAATCATTTATTTTATCACTATCAAAACCAAGCCAACTGCTATAAATCTCCTCATTATTTTCTCCTAAAGATGGTGCTGGTACATTAATTTGAGCTTTTGTTGTCATTAACTTAACTGGATTTCCATTGACTCTCATATCTCCTATAATAGGGTGTCTCATATCTACAATCATTTCCCTTGCTTTTGCAATATGTTCATCTGTTGTTACACAGCTAAGATTATAAATAGGGGCAGCTGGAACACCTGCCTTTGATATTAAGTCAACTGCTTCTTTTATTGTATGATTAACAGACCATTTTTCTATTTCTGTTTTAAGAGCCTTGTGATGTTCACAACGATTAAGATTTGTTTTAAATCTCTCATCTGTTAAAAGGTCTTCTCTAAAAAGTACCTTTTTACATAACTTTTCAAAAAGTTTGTCATTACCACAACCTATTACAAAATTGCCATCACTTGCTTTAAAAGAGTCATAAGGATAAGCAGAAGCATATCTATTACCCATAAGTTCAGGCTGACCTGAATCAAAGTATCTCTGTATACCAGTTTCGAGAGATGATACAACAGAATCAACGAGGGAAATATCTACTCTTTGTCCTTTTCCTATTATCTTTCTAGCATTAAGTGCTGCAAGTATACCAATAGTTAAATTCATTCCACCTAATACATCCCCCATAGCATTACCTACTCTCGTTGGCTCTCCTCCTTCTGTACCTGTTATACTCATAAGACCACCCATTGCCTGTGCAATAATATCATAACCTGGACGTTCTGCATATGGTCCATAACATCCAAACCCTGACACAGCTCCATAAACTATTTGATTGTTAATTTTGGCTAATTCATCATAACCCAGCCCTAGCTTTTCCATAACACCTGGTCTATAATTTTCTACTACAACATCAGCTTGTTTTACCATTTCTAAAAATATATTTTTACCTTCTTCTGACTTAAGGTTTAGAGTTATACCTTTTTTATTTCTATTTATATTTGCATAGTATAGGCTCTCTCCATTTACAAAAGGTCCAAAACCTCTTGTATCATCACCTTTTCTTGGCATCTCTATTTTTATAACATCAGCACCAAAATCTGCCAACATCATTGTACAATATGGACCTGCAAGGACTCTAGTAAGGTCAAGTACTTTTATATTACCTAATGCTCCCTTTTTCATAACTATACCTCCAATTTATATTCTATTACTCAATATTAAAAGTTAATTTTAATAACAAATTCTTCGATTATCGAAATTAATTCATAATACGTGCTATTCCATTAAAGAATAAAACTGATACTACTGCAATAACCAATAATCCAACTACACTCATAATGAACAGTTGAACAAACACCTTATTTTGTTCTTCTTTATTAAAATCTTTCTTACTTGACCCCATAGCTGCTAAAATTAACGCGCCACCAGTAGAAAGCGGACTTACACCAGCAAGAGAACCTCCTACACCAACTGCTGCAATAAGTGCTAGTGGGTCTACTCCTCCAACTGATTTAGCTATATCAACACACATAGGCATCATAGTTGGATACACTACTGCTAAGGCAGAACTTACCATAGACATAAGCCCTGCTGAAATACTCATAATAGGAGTAGCTGTTTTACTATTCATTAGTGATGATAATGCATTACTCATCAAGTCAATACCTCCCGCTGCATCCACAATTGTCATCATTGCTCCCACTCCAAGTACCATTACTATTGTACTCCATGGAATTGCCTTGATACATTCTCCATCTTCAGCAATATTGAAAAGAAGAAGTATAGCAGAAACTGAAAAAGCAGCAAGTCC
The DNA here is from genome assembly GCA_021561035.1 of Clostridioides sp. ES-S-0054-01. Classification (NCBI taxonomy): domain Bacteria; kingdom Bacillati; phylum Bacillota; class Clostridia; order Peptostreptococcales; family Peptostreptococcaceae; genus Clostridioides; species Clostridioides sp. ES-S-0054-01. The sequence continues at coordinate 826,937 of CP067346.1, read as the reverse complement.
AACATTCACATCAAAAAATATAATAAAAGCAATCATGACTAGTATACTTATAAGAGAAATTATTTGCTTTATATTAAACTTTTCTATATTCTTACTATCTATAATATTTATAGATTTTTTAAGTTTATATCCTTTAAAAATTATGAATAATACTATTGAAAATACAATCGTTGATAGGGTTTGACATGCTAAAATAGTTGGCATAACATTTTCAATTCCAACCCCTTCTGCAACAGTTTTTATAATTTGACCTTCTGGAGTAATAGTAGTCATACGACCTGCCATTAATCCACATTCGCCTATAAGTGCAAGCATTACAGGATTATAACCAACAGTTATTGCTACAGGAACAGCCATTGCTGGAATAATTGCAAGCGCCGGAATTGCTCCAGGTCCAACACCGGCAACAACAAATCCTGCTATAAAAACTGCTATAGGTATAAGCCAAACACGTTTACCAGAGACAGCTACAATTTTTTCTGCAACAAGCTTCAATGCTCCTGTTGAGTTTACTATTGCAAAGAGCAGTGTTATACCAACAAGTGTAGTAAACATTGAGTTGCTTATAGCTCCATAAAGGTCTTTATCATCCATACCAAAAACTCTAACAGCTATAACACCAATAGCTAGAGCTAAAATACCTGCATTATTCTTACGTACAAATGCAATAATAATAACTCCTAAAAATAAAAGTAAAGCTATAATATCCATACTAATCCCCTCAATTCCTTTGTTTATTTTATTAGTTGATGTATTTTTATTAATTGATATTTTTTATTAATAAATCTATTTTGCTAATCAACGTATTTTGTTAATCAATTAATCAATAGAACTAATAATTACAATTCTCAGATTTTATATTTACATGATGACCACTATATACACCGTTTACAAAACTCATCTGATACTTTGATAATTCAAGGAGTTTAACAAAATCAACTCCTGTATCATATCCCATGCGTTCGAGCATGTACACTAAATCTTCAGTTGCAGTATTTCCAGATGCTCCAGGAGCAAAAGGACACCCTCCTAATCCCCCAAGTGTAGACTGAACAGTATTAATACCAGACTCAATAGCTACAAGAGTATTAACCATCCCCATATTTCTAGTGTCATGTATATGTACCTGCCATCTACATTCTGGTAATGCTTCGACTAATGCACTAATAGTGTCTCTAACTTGTTTTGGGTCAGCAATACCTATTGTATCTGCCAAATTCATCTCTCTGATACCGTTTTCCCAAAGGCGTTTACTAAACTCCACCGCATCCTCTATTTTTGGTATGCCTTCAAAAGGGCATCCAAATACTGTGGCTATTCCAACACATATATTCATTTCAGGATAGAAATCTATTATTTTTTTAAGTTCAGTAATGGATTCTTCATGAGTTCTATTTATATTTTTCTTATTGTGAGTTTCACTTAAGGAAATAACATAAGATATATCTCTTATACCACACTCCCATGCGACTTTAGCACCATATAAATTTGGAACTAATGCATAAAGTTTCACATCAGGATATTTTTCTACACAGTAAGTTGCTATTTCTTTTGCATCTTTCATCTGAGGTATTGCCTTTGGGCTTACAAATGAACTAATTTCAAGCTGTCTAATCCCTGAAGCAATAAGACCATCAATAATCTTAAGTTTTTTATCAGTTTCTAAAAACTCTTTCAGGTTTTGAAATCCATCTCTAGGACCAACTTCAAATATATTTATCTTACACATTTCTTTTCCCCCTTTTACAGTCACATAACAAGCTAGCATTGTATGTTCCTGCTTAACTTTACTTAAATTAAGTTAATAATAAGCTTATTTAAGCATATTATAATTCTTCTAACTAAATTATGTCAACATAAAGTAAGGAGTTTTTTTAATTTCTCTATTCTAATCCTGTAAAATATACACCTTGTAGAATATTGTTCTTTGGTTGAATATATGTTAAGATTATTGATATAAGCAAATTTAAGCAACTATTTAAGGAGGATTTTATCATGGCAACAATCAAAGATATTGCAAAAGACTGTGGTCTTTCTTCAGCAACTGTCTCGTACGTCTTAAGTGGTAAAGGAAATGAACGTAGAATTCCACTACAGACACAAGAACTTGTATTAAATTCAGCTGATAAGCTTGGATATAAACGCTCTACTCCTATTAAACATAACAATATTCAAATAGCATTTTATTGGCAGGATGAGGGATTTGAGTTGGCATCAACTAATATACTTCAAGCAATAAACCATATAGTTTCTTTAGAACATTTAAATATAAATATCATAATACGACCTTACAAAGTTGGTCATCTATGTGATGATGAATATCTTTTTTCAAATAATTATTATGATGGAATTGTTTTAACAGGCATAAATGCTAATGATATAGAATATCTACTAAAAAATAAACCTAAAATTCCTGTGGTTGTTGTAAATCGTGAAATACCTGGTTTTTCAAGTGTATCTATTGATAATGAAGAAACTGGTCGTATAGCAGCTTTACATGCTATTCAGAATGGTAAAAATGATATTGCTGTTGTATTCAATCCAACTTCCTTTACATGCATGACTTTAAGAGGCAAATCTTTTTTAAAAACATGCAAAGAACATGGAATACATCTATCAGATTCTATATATTATTGTTCTAATAAAATAGATAGTGGATATGATATTGCTCAAAAAATGCTTGCAAAAAATTCACTAAAAAAAGTAATTTTCTGTAATCATGATTTGGTAGCTCTTGGTATGATGAATGCATTTCATGAATCGGGAATTGTAATTGGAGAGGATGTTCAAATATTTGCGGCAAGTAATGGACCTTCACGACTAATGGCAAGAAGTATTCCTCCTTTGACAGTCATAGATTTGAAAATGGAAGAGACAGCAGAACGTAGTCTTAGGATGATTATTGATACAATAACTGGTCGTATAAATGGTATTCAACAACAAGTGGTATATCCATCAATTATTTATAGGCAATCAAGCCCTGCTCAAAACTTATTTTAAATTGTCTTAATCTATAAGCACAAAAACACCTCTGACCTATGTTTACATATTGTTATGCAAATATAGGTTAGAGGTGCATATATTCATTTTAGTAATTTCCTATTTTATAAAATTTATCACATTTAAAAATTTATGTAATAATTATAAATTTCAATATGCTTATAATATCTATTCTACTTCCCAGTTATGATATATATCTTGAACATCATCATCTTCTTCAAGCATATCAACCAATTTATTCATCATTTTTAAATGAGATTCTTCAGTCAATACAGTTGTAGTTTGAGGTATCATCTTAACATCAGCAGATATAAACTCATATCCTTTAGCTTTCAACTCATCACGAACACCAGAAAAATCTTCTGGTGTAGTTATTATTTCATAGCCATCTTCTTCTGTTATAAAATCTTCAGCTCCTGCTTCTAATGCAACATCCATCAATTCTTCTTCTGAAACTCCATCTCCCAAACCAACTAATATTTGTCCTTTTTTATCAAACATAAAAGACACACATCCAGTAGTTCCCAAGTTTCCTCCGTTTTTATCAAAGTAATATCTTACATTACCAGCAGTTCTGTTTTTGTTGTCAGTTAAAGTTTCTACTATAACAGCAACTCCACCAGGACCATAGCCTTCATAAACTATAGTTTCATAGTCCTCTCCAGCACCTGCTCCAGCACCTTTAGCGATAGCTCTATCTATATTATCATTTGGCATATTGTCTGCCTTAGCTTTTTCTATAGCTGTTTTTAACGCTGCATTGTACTCTGGGTCTGCTCCACCTTCTTTAGCTGCAACGGCTATTGCTCTAGCATGTTTAGTAAATATCTTTGCTCTTTGAGCATCTTGTTTACCTTTTCTATTAATTATATTACCTATACGTCCCATATTTCCACTCCTTAATACGTACAATTAATTATTCTAATTTTCATCACTTGTAAATTTTATCACAAATCTTATAAATAGTAAATTAGAACTTAGGAGGTTGTGCAGGCGTTTTTCTCTTGTGTTCGCTTAATCTATGAAGTCTTTCAATTATCTCTTGGTCTCTTTTAGGAACTTCATCTAATCTACCTTCTAACACAGCATCTATCATATTGTAAGTAGTTCCCATTTCATCTTCATCTGTTTGACCTTCCCAAAGACCTGCTGAAGGAGCTTTATTTATTAAATCTTCATGAACACCAAGTTCTTTTGCCCATTTATACACTTCTCCTTTAGTTAAATTTGCAATTGGTAAAATATCAACTCCACCATCACCAAATTTAGTAAAATATCCTGTGTGTATTTCTGCAGCATTATCTGTACCAACAACTAGATATCCTAGATTGTTAGCAATTGTATAAATAGTACTCATTCTTACTCTTGCCCTTAAATTTGCATCTGTCATCTTTAAATATTCTTCTCTATATAAATGTTTATCTTTTAAATTTCCTACTACCATGTCTAATATAGCACTTTGTGGTTCTATAAGGTCTAAATCAAGATATTCTATATCACATCCCTCTATAACCTTAAGTGCATCTTCTCTATCTTGAGGATTACTTTTTATGCTCATTATAACTCCCATAGAGTTTTCTGGAAATGCCCTTTTAATTAAATTAGCAACTACTGCTGAATCAATTCCTCCAGATACACCAACAATTAATCCTTTTGCATTTGCCTCATTAACCTTATTTACAAGCCATTCTACAGTTTTGTCTATTTGTATTTTTATATTTGACATTGTTATCTGCTACTCAAAATATGGTCAAATATATCCATATCGAGATTTTTCCTTCTTCATTGAACCTCGCCTTGCCTAAGCTACTACGATTTGGTATAGTTCTCCAAAGGCTTAAATTCCGAAGTTAGCCCTCCGTACATATATAAGTAGCTATCTTATATTTTTTAGCATTTTTAAGATTAATACTTGCATTTAAATCTCTATCAATAGATAATCCACATTCACATTTGTACACTCTATCTTTAAGTTTTAAATCTTTATTAATCTCTCCACATTGGCTACAAGTCTTTGATGATGGATACCATCTGTCAACTACTCTAAGTTCTATATTATTTTGTTTGCATTTAGCAGTTAGTTTGGTTCTAAATTCAAAGAACTTTTGACTTGATATTGCCTTTGATAAATGCTTATTTTTCATCATTCCACTAACATTTAAATCTTCAATGGTTATATAGCTTGGCTTTTGCTCTATTACCTGAAATACTGTCTTATTAATATAATCAGTTCTTATATTAGCTAATCTTTGATGAATTTTTTGTACTTTGACTACCTGTTTTTGGATATTTTGACGAGTAGCTACTCCTTCTTTTATATTTTTATTTCTTACTTTTAAACTCTCATATTTTCTTGAAAGTTTTCTTTGTTCTCTTTTTAATTTCTTTTCAACTTTTTTGACAGTCGAAGTCTTATTTATATTTTTAAATTTGCTTCCATTTGAGCATATTGCAAAATCTTTAATTCCTAAGTCAATACCTATTCCTTCATTAGTACATTTAGATACTTGAATATTATCTTCCTCAACTAATATAGATACATAGTATCTATCAGATTTTTGACTTACTGTACCACTTTTAACTATTGAATTTATTGGTATATATCCAAATTCTTTTAGTCTTACCCAACCAAGAGTAGGTATTTTGACCCTATGCCTTTCAATAGTCCAATCAGTTTTGTTATTCTTTGGAAAATATGCTTTAACATCTTGATTTTTCTTTTTCTTGAACTTAGGAAAACCTTTAGTTTTTTTAAAGAAATCTTTAAAAGCTTTATCTCCATTCATAATAGCTTGTTTTGTAGCCTTAGAAGATACATCTTTAATCCATTTCATATCTTGATTATTAGGAATATATTCATTATTTAACCATTTAGAAAAATCCATACCGCTTATAAATTTACCTTTACTCTCATAAACTTCTTTATTGTGAGCAATATAGAAGTTATATATAAATCTACTAACACCAATCGTTTGATGTATTTTAGATTTTTGTTCAGTAGTAGGATTAATTTCTATTCTGTATGCTCTTTTCAACTTCTTCATCCTCTCTAATCTTTTTCTTGTATTTTCTTAATCCATATATGCGACAACTAAAAGTATGAAGTATTGATATTATATCTTGAATTAATTCTTCTTTTGGTGAAAGACTTTCATTATTTACAACTATAATATCTACATTGAATTTACCTAAAAAGCTCTCAAACCACTCATATCCAAATCAAATGAATCTATCTTTATGAGTTACAATAATCGTATTTATCTCATTAGTCATACAACTATCAATTAGTTTATTCCACTTTTTACGATTATAATTTAGTCCACTTCCACAATCCTAGGTAACTTCATCTACTATTATTCCTTTAGCATTTGCATATTGTCTAAGAAACTCCACTTGATTTTTCAAATTATCTTTTTGATTAGAAGTTGAAACTCTTGTATAAATAACAGTTTTTCTATTTACTTGTTCTTTATGTATTCCTTTATATTCTAAATATTGTTCATAAGTGTAATATCTTCTATCTGTTGGAGTTCTAAAAGTCTTTAATTTCCCTTCAACATCCCAACGTTGCAGAGTTCTGACTGAAATATTAATTAACTCTGCAAACTCTTTTGGTTTATAGTTATTATTTTTCATATAATCACCTTTTGGCTGTATCTTACTATAAATAACTATATTTATCTATGTTTTTATTAACTAAAGATAACCTCCTCTCAAATTTGCTACTTTGTTTTAATATATTATACCATATATTAATATGTTGTTTTAATATGTTTTTTTTATGCAAAATCAAACAAACATTAAAGATTATATTTAATCTTATTTTATATAAATATAATTTGCCTATTTTGGTAAAACTATTTCAGAAGGTGATTTTTATGAAAAAAACTGATGATTTAAAGAAAAAATATTTTAATTTTAACTTAAAAAATACAATAATTGGTGTTTTTACAGGATTTATAAATGGGGTGTTTGGTTCTGGAGGAGGTACTCTTTTAGTTCCAATATTAAATGACATTGTTAAGATAGAAGAACATAAATCTCATGCAACTGCTCTTTCTATAATAGTTTTCTTAACGACAGCAAGTTCTGTTTTATATGTATCTAAAGGTACTTATGATGTTAATTTAACAATTAAAGTTGCAGTTGGAAGTATTCTTGGTGGTATTATAGGAGCTAAGTTACTAAATAAGGTTACTGGAAAGTTTCTTAGAATTTCTTTTGGAATAATCATGATAATTGCAGCATTAAGGATGGTGTTTTAATGTTATTTGCTCTAATTGGATTTTTTGCAGGAATTATTGGAGGAATGGGAATGGGTGGAGGAACAATCCTTATACCTGCACTCGTTTTGCTTGCTGGTATAGATACTAAAATAGCACAAAGTGTAAATTTACTTTCATCTATCCCTATGACACTTATAGCACTTGCTATACATATAAAAAATAAAAATGTAGTTTTTAAATTGGTCATACCTATAGCTGTGTTTGGGGTTTTAGGAGCTGTGTTTGGTTCACTATTAGCTAATTATCTGTCTTCAGATATATTAAAAAAAATATTTGGGGTATTTTTACTTTTAGTTGGTTTATTTGAAGTAAAAAAAGGATTCTGTGCAAAATCTGATAAAAAGCCATTAAATTGATTTAGATTAAAACAATTTAATGGCTTTTCATTCAAAAATACTAATTAGTTATTTAAGGAGGCATTGACTATTCTAATAACCTTATAAATTACAGTAAAATTTCTCCATTTTGTTCAGACAAATAAAATTCCTCCCCCAAAACTATTTTGCCTGTTCCACTTGTTATATCAATCATTTTTTCTGATAATTTCTCTACATCTTCTAATCTTGAATATACTACTATCTCAACATTATCCTCATATACAGTATCTTTTATAAAATACCCTAAATTCATTAACTCATTTTGTACTTTTCCAAGTTGAGTATAGTCTATCTTAATCTTAACTTCTTGATACATTACCTTATAAATTATCTTACCTGCTTCAAGTCCCAGCTTAGCACCTTTTGTATAAGCTCTAACTAAACCACCTGCACCTAATTTTGTGCCTCCAAAATACCTAGTAACAACAACTACTACATCTCTCAAATCTTCTTTTTTTATAACCTCTAATGTAGGTATCCCCGCTGTTCCTTGTGGCTCTCCATCGTCACTGTATCTTTGTATATTCATATTTTGTCCTACTGTATAAGCCCACACATTGTGCGTTGCATCTTTATGCTTTTTCTTTATTTCATTTATAAATTCTAATGCTTCCTCTTCACTCTTTATAGGACTAGCATATCCAATAAAAACAGACTTTTCAATCGTTATTTCATCCGTTCCAAATTCATGTAATGTCCTGTAATTGCTCATTATAATTCCTCCCATTTTAATCCTTCGCTAATATATACATTTATTTATAAAAATTATTCTACTAAAACATAAATATAATTTTTAGTGTTTATTTAATCAACATCATAAAACAATTATATAATAAAATTGCATACTTTTTAATTTTTATTTTAGGTATAAAGCACTTATTTTAGATATAAGTTTAATAATCTATAAAGATTAATAAATCATAATCTATAGAGATTATAAAATTCATATTTAAGATAACTTTAATTAAAAAAGGAAGGGGCTTATCCCTTCCTCAGAATTCTCTAGACTCACAATTAATTTGCTGGAACATCATCGCCCTCTGAAACTAATTTCTTTAATTCCTTAAACTTTTTATAAGATACTTCTACTAAAGCTTGTTCTTTATGATGTGACAACATTTCTAAAGCATCCTTTACTTTATAAAATCCACCTTCTTGGAATTCAGGAGCAAGTACACAATCAGTGTTACAAGCCTCCATAACATACCACATTATTGCATTACAAACTTCTTGTTGTCTACTTCTTGAGAAAAATTCATACATAGTATCGCCAGCCACATCTATCATTTTAGCATCTATACCAGTCTCTACTTTAACTCTTTGAACAGCACTCTCATATGGAAGTCCTCCTCCAAGTATCTTTCCTTTTGGAAGTGTCCATTCACCTCTATCATTTTTTACAATAAGTACTTTATTAGCATAAAACACTACTCCACCTGCACAACGTCTTACTATCATTTGAAACCCCTCCCATTAATTTATTTATTACCTTGTTAAACTCTAGAAATACATCTCTAAGTAAACAAATTGCTTTAATAAAAAATTACTTTTTCAAATTTTTTGCATTTTCTAATGACTTAATGGCTTCATCATAAGCTCTAAGTACATATTCTTTTTCAAAATTCTTATTCTTGTCTTTCAACTGCTGTAAAATCTTTAAACTGTTTTTATCTCCCAATTTTGAAAGAGCTTTTGCACAATACTGTCTAGTTTGTGCATTTTTATCGTAGAGACCTTTTTGCAGTACTTCTCTACTACTCGGTGATTCAATCTTTCTGATTGCTGAATAAGTTATTCTTCTAATATCTGAGTGTCTGTGGTTTGTGAGCTGATGAAGCAATTTCAAGAATCTATCATCTTTTAGCTCACCTGTCGCCCAAATTAAAACAATTAAATCTTCAGCATTTTTTTCCACAAGGATTCTTTTGAAAACCTTTCTCTTAAAGTATACCATTTTTTCGTCATCTAAGCTATCCATAAAATCAAGTCTCTTAATTTTATCTAATTCTAAAAATTTATCTAAAATATCCTTAGATGCTTCAAAATCATCTTTTTGCATTTCCTTTATTTTTAATTTTGCTTGTATAAGTTGCTCACTTGCTTCAGTACTTGAAATATTTCTAATTTTACTAATTTGAGATACTGTTTTAGATTCTTTATAAAGAAGATAGGTTATAAAATAATCTTCGAGATTATCTATATTTTTCCAATTTATATCCATATTCAACCTATTTTTCTAGTATGTACCCTCTATAGATATTAAAATCTTCTTCATCTAAGTTTACATCTAGTGTTATACCATTTTCCCCATACTCAAAATTCTCCACATTATATTTATCTTTTATTCTACTAAATATATCACCTCTCTCATAAGGTAACATCAAGCTTACTGAATAAGTATTTTCCATTAAAGCAATTTCTATCATATTTAATAGCTTATCCATATTTATGCCTTGTTTTGCAGAAATATACACAATATCTTCTTGACTTTTAGGATATATATCCAATTCTAGCTTGTCCACTTTATTATATACAAGTATATGTTTTTTATCATTTACACCAAGTTCTTTTAATACACCTTCAGTAGTACTTTTTTGCAATTCATAACTAGTATTTGTCGCATCAATTACATGTAAGATTAAATCTGCATACTGTACTTCTTCCAATGTTGCTTTAAACGCTTCTACTAAATCATGGGGAAGTTTACTTACAAATCCAACAGTATCTACTACTAAAAATTCTTTTTTATTTGGCAAAAGAGCCTTTCTTAAGGTTACATCTAAAGTTGCAAAAAGCATATCTTTTACAAAAACTTCTTTTTCTTGCTCATAATCCTTGTGTGTCTTTATTAATTCGTTTAGCAAGGTAGATTTTCCTGCATTTGTATACCCAACAAGTGCTACAATCGGTATATTTGACTTTAAACGCTTAACTCTCTGTGTCTCTCTATTCTTTTTTACTTCTCTAAGTTCACGTCTTATATCTGCTGCTTTATTAAGTATATGTCTTTTATCTATTTCTAGTTTTTGTTCTCCAGGACCTCTAGTACCAATCCCTGCACCCGTTCTACTCATCTCACCACCCATTCCATAAAGTCGTGGTAATCTGTACTTTAATTGTGCTAATTCAACTTGTAATTTACCTTCTTTACTAAGTGCCCTTTGAGCAAATATATCTAAAATCAAGGTAGTTCTATCTATTACTTTTCTTCCAACAACATTCTCTATATTTCTGATTTGAGCACCAGATAGTTCATCATTAAAAATTACTAAAGTAGCATCTAAAGAGTCACTATATGCTCTTATTTCTTCTACCTTACCTTTTCCTATATAATAAGCTGCATCTATAGAATGTTTATTTTGAATTAAGCTACCTACAACCTCTGCTCCTGCAGCTTTTGTTAATTCTTTTAATTCTTCCATAGATTCACTAGTGTTTATATCATCACTTTTTTTCACCATTGTCGTCAAATTCAAACCTACAAGAAGTGCTTTTTCTTGAATTTCTTTCACTATAATCACCTCATTTTTTGTTATAAAGCATATTCTAATTGCAAAATACACTTACATTATTTTTACATTATTTTTACATTATTTTTCTATTGACTAATTATACCATTAATACTATGATTAATAATACTATATTATCAACTATTCACAAAAATATTTAGTATAATTATATTATCACCAAAATCTTATATAGTTATAAAAGATTTAAATTTTATTTAATTTAGGAGGAAAATATGGGCGAAAATTATAAGTTTTTTAATCACAAAGATTGTGAATTTTTCCCTTGTCATAAAACTAATAAACCAGAAGAATTTAATTGTTTATTTTGCTACTGTCCTTTGTATGCTTTAGGAGAAAACTGTGGTGGAAATTTCAAGTATACAGATAAAGGTATCAAAGATTGCAGTAGTTGCATGCTACCTCATAAAAAAAATAATTATAATTATATTATGGGAAAATTTCAAGATTTAGTTAAAATCACTAGTAAAAAGTGATTTTTCATTAGAAATAGCTATGCGTAAATATTTATTAACTACTTTTAGTCTAAATATTGTTACATAGCTATTTTTATTGTATAATTTTTAATCTAATTTATTTTTATTATCTTATTTTGAACGATTTACATAATTTATACATTACAAAAAGTAATATACTTGCTAACAAAACTAATATTAAAATCATCATTCCTGAGTGAAAGAAGAATTCCTCTGGCAACATACTTATAACTGGGTCTAAATTAGGGTCAAATATCCAATAATCGTTTCTAAATAATAACTTATGAAAAATAATAAACGACTTTTCAAAATTCAATAAAATTGGAACTGCCAATAATAATGGCATAATTATAAGTGTTATTGATGTAGTTTTCAAGATTTTTATATTTTTATTCTTTACACTTAGTACAATTCCTACTAAAGAAACTACCATTAATAATTTAGCTAATTTATTGATATTTTGAAATATATTCCTAACTTCTTCAAAATGTATCTTCCCTTCTGGAGAAGATTTTAATGTTGGTAACTTGAACTCAGACACATTCTTACTTAAATTATAATCAATTAGATAATCGTAGTTTAATTTTATATCATCTTTAGATAAACCAGATAACTCTGATATACTTAAATAATCAATGTCAAAATAATAAAGTTGTTTAAATCCAACAGTAAAATTAATAACACCTACTATTATAACAATACTAATACAAACTGAAAAAAGTATATTTAGAAACTTTTTCATGAAATCCCTCCAGTAATAAGTTAAATTACTACACGATTTTAGTTGTAAAATCTTCTATATTCCATACATCATCAACAATTTCTGAATAAAATTCTGGCTCATGGCATACCAAAAGAACTGTTCCCTTAAAGTCTTTGATAGCCTTCTTCAATTCATCTTTTGCCTCAACGTCCAAGTGATTTGTAGGCTCATCTAATACTAAGAAATTTATATTTTTTAGCATTACTTTACAAAGTCTAACCTTAGCAGCTTCTCCACCACTTAACACTCTCATTTGACTAGTTATATGCTCATTTGTAAGTCCACATTTTGCAAGAGCCTGTCTAACTTCAAAGTTTGTAAGCCCTGGAAATTCACTCCAAATTTCATCCATAGGTGTATTACTATTTTCTCTTGAACTCTCTTGTTCAAAATATCCAACTTCCAAATAGTCACCTAACTTAACATTTCCTTCAAATGGTTTTATTATTCCAAGTAAAGTTTTTAATAAAGTAGATTTTCCAATACCATTCATTCCTTTTAAAGCAATCTTCTTTCCTCTTTCTAAGTGGAAATTGAGTGGTTTTGTCAATGCTTCATCATATCCTAACACTAAATTTTCTGTTTCAAAAATTATTTTACTTGCTACTCTAGCGTCTTTAAAAGCAAAAGTAGGCTTTATTTTTTCTTTTGGTCTTTCCAATATTTCCATCTTATCAAGTTGCTTTTGTCTACTGTTAGCCATTCCTCTAGTTGCTACTCTAGCTTTATTTCTAGCTACAAAATCCTCTAGTCTTTTTCTTTCTTCAACTTGCTTATCATAGGCTTGTTCTTCTTGACGTTTCTTTATATCATTAAGTCTTACAAATTCATCATAGTTTCCTTTATATCTATTTAACTCTCCATTTTCCATATGATATATTACATTACAAGTATTGTTTATAAAATCAATATCATGAGAAACTAATACAAAGCTATTCTCATACTCTTGAAGATACTTAGTAAGCCACGTTATATGTTCTTCATCTAAATAGTTTGTAGGCTCGTCCAATATAAGAATAGTTGGATTTTCAAGTAGAAGTTTAGTAAGAAGTACCTTTGTTCTTTGCCCTCCACTTAAGTCAGTTACATCTTTATCAAGACCAATTTCTCCAAGACCAAGACCATTTGCAACTTCTTGTATCTTTGCATCTATCATATAAAAACCACTATTTTCAAGTATAGTTTGTATTTCTGCTGTTTCTTCAAGAAGCTTATTCATTTCATCATCACTAGCTTCTCCCATTTTATCATACATAGCAATCATTTCTTGCTCTAAGTCAAACATATGCTTAAAAGCTTCTCTAAGCACTTCCCTTATAGTTTTACCCTTACTTAATACCGTGTGTTGGTCTAAATAACCTACTGTAGCTCTTGAAGACCATTTTATATTTCCAGCATCTGGCATAAGCTTCTTTGTTATTATATTTAAAAAACTCGATTTTCCTTCTCCATTAGCGCCAACTAGTGCAATATGTTCACCTTTTCTAAGTCTAAAAGATACATTTTCTAATATTGTTCTTGCACCAAATCCATGACTCACATTTTCTACTACTAGCATTCTAACACCTCTCAAAAAAATTTTACACATTCTATATTATAATATATTCTTTTTAAACTTAAATCAAGTATTACCAATATTTTTAGTTATATTTACAACAATTTAACCTAGAATAAATTTTATCATTATATTATGTACAATAAAAAATAGAGATAAAAATTAGGAAAATAATATCAACTCTAATTTTTTCTCTATTTATACTTTATTTAAAATATGCATCTAATCCATCAGCTATACATTGCATCATTTTTCTTTGATAGTCTGGATTTGACATCATTTGGTCTTCATTATAGTTACTCATAAATCCCATTTCTACTAATACAGCTGGTACTTTTGACCAGTTAAACCCAGTCAAATCACCTCTTTGAAAGATTCCATTAATTTGTATACCTGCTTGTTCCATATTCTGTTTGATAAACTCAGCACAGTTATTACTCTCTTCATATATAGGAGCTGTATATTTTCCATCTTTTTCAGGAATCAATATAGATGCTCCAGTTTTTGAAGAATTATTCAAACTGTCTGCATGTATTCTTACAACCATATCTGCCTTTTTATCATTAGCAAGTATTGCTCTTTCTGAATTACTTATATTTACATCATGTGTCTCTCTAGTCATTATTACATTATAACCTTTAGATTCTAATATACTCTTTAAAACAAGAGATGCTTCTAAGTTTAAAACGTATTCTGGTTTTTTTGTAGCAATACCCTCTGTTCCTGAAGATACTCTCGCTTTTTTAGAGGAAGAACCTGGAGCTACTGGTTCTAAATTGCTATCTCCTTTTCCTTGATGCCCTGGGTCTATACAAATTAAAAATTTTTTATTTTTTTGAGTTTCATTTTTACTATCTGATGATTTGTCTTCTGATGACTTATCTTTATTACTTTTAGAATTTGATTTGTCCTCATCTTTATCTTTAGTATTTTTGTTTGAATTTTTATCTTTATCTGCTTTTTCATTTGTAATATTTCCTGAACTAATCAAATTTGTAGTCTTGTAAAAATTGCTAACTGGATTTGATGTTCCTATAATTATAATTCCCATGGCAATTATACAAGTAACTAACAATCTATATTTTTTCATTTTTTGCTCCTTTCTAATGATAGACAGTTATTGTTTATTTTTATTTATATGAATATGTATCTATTTTATAATATACACTCTTTATTTTATTTATTTTTATGAAAACTAAGGTGTTATTGAGCCAGTTTTCCAAGCATCAAAAACTAATTCTTGAGCAACATAATATAGAAGCAGCGAAAACTTCAATTCTATTATTAAAATAATTTAATAAGAAAGAGGTGTTTTATGCAACTTAAAAAATTTCATTTTAAAGATAAAGCTTTAAGTAAAAAAATCAACTTAGCTAAGTCTAAATTTACAATTGTTTTAACATTTTTATTTTTATTATATTTTTTCTCAAATAATTTAATTTATGCACAAAATTTACAAAAAAATGAGCCTGAATATTTAATACCGATTGGAAACGTCCTTCAAATCGATGCAGAATTAAAAAATATCATCGTTAGAAATCCTGGAGAAGCATCTCCATTTAGATTAGGTGATGCTATAGTAAAGGTAAACAATGTTGAAGTTGATGGATATAGCGACTTTGCCAATACCTTAAATGCTTTACCTGAAGAAAAACAAGTATCTATTTTATTAAATAGAGGTGGTCAACTTATAACGATGAAAACTACTAAACACATATTAGAAAAAATTAGTTTTAATAACTTACTCTCTGGATTTGCTACTTTGACATATATTAATCCAGAGACATCAGAGTTTGGTGCTGTAGGTCATCCAATAAGTGTTGGTAATGCAAGAAAAATACCTATTAAAACAGGTTCAATTTCTACAACTAAGCATCTTAATATAGAAAAATCTTATAAAGGTAGTGTTGGATGTATAAATGCAAAACGAGAAAATATTATTGGTAGCTTTACAGAAAATACTGATTTTGGAATAAGAGGTCAAATTAATAACTTGGATATTTCTAATTTAAAAAAATATAAAGTAGCATCTTTAGATGAAGTCAAATTAGGAAAAGCTCAAATAATTTTACAAGATAACTTTAATGAGTGTAAAAAGTATAATATTGAAATTATAGATATAGAAAACCAAAAACATCCAGAAAGTAAAAGTTTTAAAATTAAAATTACAGACAAAAAGCTTTTAACTCAAACCGGTGGTATTGTACAAGGTATGAGTGGTACTCCAATAGTTCAAGATAATAAAATAATCGGAGCAGTGTCACACGCTATTGAAAATGACCCAGCTGTAGGTTATGGTGTATTTATCAAGTGGATGTTGTAAATAATATAAATAAATAACTTTTAAGATGTTATTAAATTATTAATAATATATTTGGTCTAAAGCTATTTTTATTTAGCCTACAGACCAAATATATTAGATATTTTACATAGTATAAAATATAATTTTTTATTGAAATTATATTAATATTATTTCCAAAATTTTTATTTATAAACTAATATTTTAAATTTGTTTAAAAATATACAACTTTATATTACTTGTTAGTATTCTTTCCAGTGTTAGGTAAAACATTGCCTAGATTTTTTTCTGGTATATTTACATAACTTTCTGGAACATCACCTACTATTATAGTTTCACAAATAGGTATTTGAGCTTTAATTTGTTTTGTTGATGTTATAAGTGGTATCACTACTTTAACTTGTGTTTGGGCTTCTAGATATATTCTATGTCTTGTTTGATTTATACCTGAGGACTCAAATTCCGTTTTAAAGTTTACTGATACTGTTCCTATAGGTTCAATAGAAACTTCAAGTCTAGGACCGTATTTAGCTAATATAGGACTTCCTAACGCCGTTCCTATAGGTATGTAAGAACTTGCTGTCTTATCCTTTTTTAATTCATCTTGTATTTCTAAAGCTATTGCAGATGCAATCTCATTCATCATTATAGTATTTGCTTGTATCATAGTTATTTTACCATTATTATCAAGCTGTATATCCATTAAGTCTTCATAATTTATTTTTCCTTCTACCATCTCAGCAACAGCTTTATTTATGGACCTATTTGCTAGTTCAAGAGCTTTAGTTTCTGCCAAAACTGTTATTGTCGGTCTTAAAGTTTTATCTATATATATAAAACTGCCTATAAATACAGACAAGAAAAGAATTACCAAAAAAATAGCTGCGATTTTTCTAACTTCATTTTTATTTTTTCTATCTACTATCCTATTCAAAATTATCCCCTCCTATTTATTTATATGTAGCTTTGGCATAACTTTTATAATATTTGTCAAAAATAAATAAAATAAAAATATAGACTTTTTAATACATTATGTTTATACATATTTACAATGTACAGAATATTATAGCAAATTCATTTTTTCTATTAATTACAAAACTACTCCTATTTGTGTTATAATATTGCATTAAGTAAGGAGGTTAAAATCTTATGAATAACGATAATGATAAAAATGGAAATAAAATCAGAAGAAAAAAAGTTAGTTCCTCTAGTAATACAAACAAACCAATTAATAGAGGCTCAACTAACAAAACTCGTTCAACAAAAAACAAGAAAAAATCTAAAAAAAGCGATAAATTTAGAAAACTAAGAGTATTTGGGATAGTATTTTTAGTTTTACTAGTTGTTGGTACTGCTGGTACTGCTGGTTTAGTATTTGCATCATTAAGAGACGTTACTCCAGTCACAGAAGCTGTCTTGGATAAACAGACAAACCAAACAACTACAATTAAATACGCTAATGGAAAAACATTATCTACAGCTCCAAGTGTAAATAAAAAGACACCTGTTCCATTAGATAAGATTTCACCTCATCTTCAACATGCTGTAATTGCAATAGAAGATGAACGTTTTTATGAACATAATGGTGTCGATATTAAAGGTCTATTTAGATCAGTATTAAAGACCCTTACAGGTACTAAACAAGGGGGTAGTACTATTCCTATGCAGGTATCTAAAATGTTGTTGACTACTGAACAACAGACTCTACCTCGTAAAATAAAGGATATTTACTATGCATATGAGATGAGTAAAACAGTAAGCAAAGAAAAAATACTAGAAACTTATTTAAATAACTTTTTCGTCGGTAAAGGTCTAGCAGGAGCTGAAGCTGGTGCACGTGGTTATTTTGATAAGTCTGCAGCTGACCTTACTATAGCTGAGTCAGCACTTCTTGCTGGTTCGACTAAAAATCCATCAAGATTTTCAGCTTACAAAACTTCTAAGTTAGATGGAAGCGAAACTAAAAGTGATTTAGAAAATAAACTATTATTTTTTGTTAACACATCTGATGATGAGTTAGACGACCCTACTCAAATAGACTTTGATATGATTGAAAAAATAAAGTCTTGGGAGCTTATATCTAATGATACTTATAAACAACTAAAAGCAGGTACATTAGTTGTCAGAAAGGCTGTAAGTAACCCAGAAGCTAAGAAAAGACAAAAAGTTGTTCTAAAGAAAATGTTAGAATTAGGATATATAAAGCAAAACGAATATGACGAAGCAATCAAAGCTAAAATAGAAATAAAATTTCCTAAATCATCAGACAAAGTTTCTTCATCTGTAGAAGACCTTATTGAAAGTGAAGTTATAAATGCTTTAATGGAACAAGGACATACAAATGATGAAGCTCAAAACTTATTCTATAATGGTGGTCTAATTGTAAATACAACTATAGACCCTAAAATGCAAGATGCTTTAGAAGAAGAATTTGATAAAAATAGCAATTTCCCAGGACATATGGTCGGTTCTGATGGAGTTAGCCAACCACAAGCTGCAATGGTAATCTTAGATTATAAAAATGGCGAAATAAGAGCACTAGCTGGAGGAAGGAATATAAGTGGTAGAAAAACTTTAAATCGTGCTACTAACCCTCATCAGCCGGGTTCTTCTATAAAACCTCTAGCAATATATACACCAGCTATTGATACTTTAAAAATCACACAATCAACTGCTCTAAGTGATTCCAGAGGAGGATATAAGTTTGAAGAAAATAATAAATGGAATCCAAGAACTACTACTTCTGGTCATGGTTCTATGAGTTTACGTAGAGCACTTGCTAAATCTTCAAACACAATAGCTGTCAAGACTGCTGAAATGCTTGGAGATTCTTATGATGAATGTGTAGATATAATGATGGATTACTTAAAGAACTTTGGTATAACAACTTTGAAAAATAATCACTCAGGTTCATCTGAAGCAAGTGATAGAAAATTCCCATCATTGACACTAGGCGGTATGGCAAATGGTATTACTCCACTCCAAATGGCTGCTGCTTATGGTACATTGGCAAATCAAGGTGTTTATGTAGAACCTTCTATTTTTACTACTATAACTACCTTTGACGGTCAATTATTAGTTAAAAATGCTCCTGAAGAACATAAAGTTGTAGACCCTGAAGTAGCTTATGTTGTTACAGATATGTTAGAAAGTGTAATTACTGAAGGTACTGGTGGTGTCGCAACACTTCCAAGTGGAATGCCTGTAGCAGGTAAAACAGGTACTACAAATAGTGCATATGATGCTTGGTTTGTCGGTTACACTCCTTATTATGTTGGTGCAACTTATATTGGAGATGATGCTGGTAGAAAAGATGATGCTGGTAACACTATAAAACGTAGAGAGGTACCACGTGGAAGTACTAGTACTGCAAAACTATGGGAAAAAATCATGGCAAAAATACATGCTAATTTGACAGTTACTGAATTTGAAGTTCCTAAAAACGTGTATTTTACAAAAATTAATTTAGAAGATGGAGGAAAGCAGTCTTCTGGTTCTAAAGCAGCATTTATTGAAGGTACTGCTCCTACTAGAGTAAGCTCTCAACCATCATCTGAAGACACAAAGAAACCAGATAATAATCAACAAGAAGAAAATAATAATAACAACAATAACACAGGTGATAATGGTGGTGGTTCTACTCCTCCTGATAATAGCGTAAATAATGGTGGTGGCTCTACTACTCCTCCTGATAATGGTGGCAATAACAATGGTGGTAGCTCTACTCCTCCTCCTGATAATGGTGGTAATAACAACGGTGGTGGCTCTACTAATACCCCTGATAATGGTGGCAATAACAATAGTGGTGGTTCTACTAATCCCCCTGATGGCGGTGGAACTCCAACCCCTTAGTCTATCAAAAATCAAAATTTAAATAAAAATATAAGGAGTTGTCTCAAAGTGATTTTTAAAAATCATTTATGAGACACTTCTTTTTTTTAATTACAACATATTATTTATCTACATAAGAAAAGAGAATCCTGATAAACAGAATTCTCCTTTCTTATGTAAACAAGTGTACCAAATGTCTGAAGCAAATCTACCAGCTGAATCTAAATCACTAAAATTAGTTGCACCTGTATCTCATCCAGCAACAGGCATCTCTGTTGTAATTGCTACTCCCACTATTGGTGTATCTGTAGCAACTGCTAGTTGTAAAATACTATATTTTTAATACAGTTTTAATACTTAAAAACTTACTATTTTATTCTTTTAACACTATTTCGTATTATTAATCTTGGATATAGTTTTCTTGGAATATGCTCTGTACTCTTTTTATTTATTATATTTACTAAACTATCTACCCCATTTTTTATAACTTGCTCTCTTGGGTCATCTATTGTTGATAAATGTGACCTAAAATATGATATTAATTCAATATTATTGTATCCTATTATAGAAATATCTTCTGGTACATTTATGCCATAAGTAGTTTTTAATTCTTGTATTATAGAAATTGCTGGTACATCTTGTTGTACAAATATAGCTGAAGCTTTCTTTATTTTATCAATATATTTTTCTAGAAATTCAACTTGAGATTCAAAATCCATTTTAGATTCAATAACTTCAGTCTTTAAATTTGCCTCTTTCATAGCATTTAAATATCCCTTGGTTCTATCTTCATGCATTTTTGAACTCTTATCATCTGAAGTTACTGTTATTATATCTTTATGACCATGGTCAATCAAATGTTTAGTAGCTATATAGCCTCCATATACATTATCATCCCAAAAGAAATTGTCTATTTCTCCTACAAAAGATGGTTTAAAATATATAAATACATGTGGAAAATTATTGTCTTTTAAAAAATCATATTCTTCTTTTTTTATTGATTTGGACACAATTACTAATCCGTCAACCATTTGTCCATTTACCATTTTATATACATTACTATCACCGCTAATGTTATTATTAGGTTGTATTATAAAATCGTATTTATTAGTCTCAATAGAGTTTATAGAACTGTCCATTATATCACTAAAAAATTTTCTAGTATCTTGATGATTAAAATTATTTGAAAAGATTACTCCTATCCTGTTGGTTTCTTTTTTTGCCAGATTTCTTGCATTTACATTAAAATGGAACCCTAGTCTATTTGCCTCTTCTACTACCTTATTTTTTGTTTTTTCAGATACATTAGGATTATTGTTTAAGCACCTAGAAACGGTTGAATAACTGATACCTAGATTCCTTGCAATATCTTTAATAGTTACCATCTTTATCCCCTACTTCACTTCATTTTATTTTGATAATATAATACTACACTATGTTGTAAATAATTGTCAACTTCAATTATGTAAACGTTTATTTATATAAAAAAGTCATTCAACAATATTGTTATAGCTTATAAAATATAAAAATGATACCTCTTGTTAATCTAATAGATAAGTAATCCTTTTTTAAAAAAATATTTTAGTGAAAATATTATTTAAATAAAAATCCTGTGTCATAACAACACAGGATTTTTAAACATCTAAATTTTAATGCTAATTACAGAAATCATTTTTTGTCAAATATATATTTTAACCATATATACGAGGATATTTTACTCCGTTAGTATCAAATAAATATACAACTCCATCTATGGTGTAATATCCACCAGCTGCAGCTCTAGCAGTATCAGGCATAAAATAATAGACATCGCCATTAATAGTTTGCCACCCAGTTACTGCCTTTGAGTTGTTACCAAAATAATATATAGAACCAAAGAAATTCAGTAATTTATTTTGATAAAGTATAGCCTCACCTGATACGTTATTACCAACAGTATTAGCAGGGGCAAAACATTCAAATCCATATGGTCCTTTAAACACACCTACCTGTGTAATACCATTTCTAAAATAGAAGTGTTTACCATCAATAATTGTATAACCATTCGCACCTATAGCTGTATCAAGTTCAAAGTAATATTTAAGGCCATCAATAATTTGCCATCCAGTTACTGCTTTTGAGTTGTTACCAAAGTAATATACATTATCTGCTAAATGCAGGAATTTATTTTGATAAAGTATAGACTGACCTTCTACGTTATTACCATCAGCATTAGCAGGGGCAAAATATTCAAATCCATATGGTCCTTTAAACACACCTATCTGAATTAAACCATTTCTAAAATAAAAGCTTTTATTATCAATAATTTTATAACCATCCGCACCTATAGCTGTATCAGGTTCAAAGTAATATCTATAGCCATCAATAGTTTGCCATCCAGTTACTGCTTTTGAGTTGTTATCAAAGTAATATATATTATCTGCTAAACGCAGGAATTTATTTTGATAAAGTATAGCCTGACCTTCTACGTTATTACCATCAGCATTAGCAGGGGCAAAATATTCAAATCCACTTGGTCCTTTAAACACACCTATCTGAATAATACCATCATTATTAAAGTAAAAATGTTTACCATCAATAATTGTATAACCAGTTGAAACTATGAAAGTGTTAGGATTGAAATAATATTTTTTACCATCAATAGTTTGCCAGCCTGCAACTGCAGCAGCAGTGTTAAGATTAAAATAGTATGTTTTACCACCCATAGTTTGCCAGCCTGTAACTGCAACAGCAGTGTCAAGATTAAAGAAAAATCTTTTTTTACCATCAGTAGTAATTTGCCAGCCTGTAACTGCGACAGCAGTATCAGGCTTAAAGTAATATTTTTTACCATCAATAGTTTGCCATCCAATAGCTGCTTTTGAGTTATTATTAAAGTAATATCTTTTACCACTCAAAATTAAGAATTTATTTTGGTAAACTATAGCCTGACCTTCTAGGTTATTATTATAAGTATTAGCAGGGGCAAAATACTCAAATCCATTAGGTCCTTTAAATACTCCTGTCACCATTTTAGAACCATTATTAGCATCAAAATAGAAATTATTTCTTTCAATAGTAATATATCCACTTTGAAGAATTCCATCATGGCTAAAATAATACTTATCATTATCAATAGTATATAGATGAGTCGTAGCAATAGCATTATTCGGATTAAAGTAATATCTCTTATCATCAATAGTTTGCCATCCAGTTACTGCTTTTGAGCTAGTATTGAAATAGTATAGATTTCCATCAAAAGTTAAAAATTTATTTTGATAAAGTATAGCTTCACCTTCTTGGTTATTATTATAAGTATTAGCAGGGGCAAAATACTCAAATCCATTTTGTCCTTTAAATACACCTAACTGCATCACACCACTATTATCAAAATAAAAATGGTCACTATTAATAATTGTATAACCAGTTGAAGCTATGGAAGTGTTGGTATCAAAGTAATACTTTTTACCATCAATAGTTTGCCATCCTGTAACTGCAACAGCAGTATTAAGATTAAAGTAATATTTTTTACCATCAATAGTTTGCCATCCTGTAGCTGCAACAGCAGTATTAGGATTAAAGTAATATTTTTTACCATCAATAGTTTGCCATCCTGTAACTGCTTTTGAGTTATTATCAAAGTAATATTTTTTACCATTCAAAATTAAGAATTTATTTTGGTAAACTATAGCCTGACCTTCTTGGTTATTATTATAAGTATTAGCAGGGGCAAAATATTCAAATCCATTAGAACTACTGAACACACCTATTTTCATTACACCATCATTGTCAAAATAAAAGTTTTTACCCTCAATGGTTTTATAACCAGTAAATGCAATAGAGGTGTCAATATCAAAATAGTATCTACTACCATTAATAGTCTGCCAAGCTTTTAAGATGACAGCATTATCAGGATTAAAACAATACTTATTGTTATCAATTACTTGTAATCCCACTGCAGCAATGCCAGTACTAGGGTTAAAGTAGTATTTCTTACCGTAAAGAATTTGCCATCCTGTAACTGCTTTTGAGCTAACATTGAAATAGTATAGATTTCCATTAAAAGTTAAAAATTTATTTTGATAAAGTATAGCTTCACCTTCTTGGTTATTATCATAAGTATTAACAGGGGCAAAGTACTCAAATCCATATGGTCCTTTAAATACACCTAACTGCATCACACCATTATTATTAAAATAAAAGTGTTTACCATTGATAATTGTATAACCAATTGAAGCTGCTCCATTATTTATATTAAAATAATATTTTTTACCATTTATAGTCTTCCATCCTGTTACTAAATTAGATTCTATAGGGTCAAAGTAAAATAATGAATTATTTATATTGATTAATCCCTTAACCAATTTACTATCTTCATTATAATAATAAGTTTTGTTATCGATTGTTTTAAACCCAAAATGTTCTCTATCTAATTCATTTTCAGAGTTAAATGATTTAAAATTACTCATTATATATCCTAGGGATAGTTTTTTAATATCTTTAAAATCTATACTCATTTTGTTAAATGATTGAGTGTTAGATAAAATATCTTTAAGTCTTATTTTTTGTAATATTTCCTTATTATTTTCTTCTAAATATCTAGATAAAATAAAGTCACGTCCTTCTGTAGACCATTTATACTCAAAAGAAGAACTATCCAAATTTATATTTACTTTTTCGTGGAATGTATTTGGGTTAAGAACTATAATCTCAGGATAGTAATCATTTAAATAATAATTAGTGTTAATATTTATTAAACTTGTATATAAATTAGGGGCAATCAATATTTTATTAATATATCTATCTATTCCATAGAGAGGTTCATAAGAAAAATCTAGTGAAGTATATATATCTTCACCTGTATCAATATTGTATATAGGTTCTACTATAAGGTTTTTACCATTTCCACTAAATATAGAGCTTTTAGATGCTGCTGTTTTCCATTTACCAAAATATATATCTATATTTTTATTATTATCACAAATAAATTCTACATATCCAAGATTAGCTTTACCATTGAGAACAAAGTATTTATCAACTACAAAGTCTATATTATTAACTCCAAATAATTTCCAAAACTGTATCTTCTCCAAAAATAAGTTTATAAAATTAGAAGTATTGTAGTTTCCATCTGAATTTTTTACAAAATCAAGGAAAGACGAGTATACAGATTCATTTAAATATAATCCATTTACTTTTACTTCGTTTTTACTAATTAAAGAAATAGAGAACTCTATACTTTTATCAGTATTATTATCAACATAATATTTTCCTGTTATATTATTAATATCATCTTTCATAAATACATTTATATTCTCTGCAACAAAATCTTTACAGTTAGACTCTAGTGTACTGCCATTATAAGATTCTAATATATTTTTATTATCTTTTTTATAATATATTATGCTTTTTTGACTCGTTTTAGATATAGCTCCAAAATATTTATTATTAGATTCATCAATATAGTTGTACATTATATTCTTAACATTTAGACCTAAAGTATCGATTTTCTCAATAGTATTAGATAAATTAGATATTAAATAATCTTTATCTCCAGACAATAATAAACTATAAGATTTTGCAACAAGGTTTATTTCTATTACTAAGCTAATTTTATCGTCTAACTCACAAGTCAAGAATATATATCTGTCTTTATTATCTATATCACCTGAAAAATATATTGTTTGATTACCTATAATAAGTTTATTTTTATTTATATCAATTTTACTTAAAACATCTTTTATTAAATTTCCTTTTTTAATAGTACCATCTTCTATAGATATTTCTCTTACTTCATTATCAATACTAAATATCCATAAATCATCTTTAACTAACTTTATATTCGTTGATATTGGATATGAAGATAATAATAAAGAGTAAGTTCCTCCTGCTCCCTCAAATGAATAAGATAACTTGTTTCTAATTTCATCAGTAGTTATAGTTGGCATTATGAAGTTTCTAGTATCTTTATCTAATTTAATTTTAATATTTGTGTCTTCATACACTGGTTTTAATGTAGTTATTGCAAAATCGAAAAATGCATAGAATCTCCAGTAGAATTTGCCTGGATATAAATCTCTTATTGAATCAAGTAATTTAGTTCCATCATTTTCTAATGACCTTAAACCTGGAACTGCTCCAGTTTCCCACCAAAACAATCTCGAAGTGGCATTAGGTAACATCATTAATTTTTTCGAAAAATCTAAATTTTCTGTTTGCATTCCTATTGCAGGATAAATTGATAATGGAGGAACATGAGAACTTATAGATGGAGATGAGAAAAAGTGATCTATGTTACTAGTTACTGTGTGTCCTGAGCCACCCTCCATTGCTAATATATCACATTTTCCTAGTTTTATAGAATCAGTATTAAAATCAACTTCTGATATTACTAAATCATCAATAGGAACTAAAACTTTATCATCTTCTGTTTTAAAAGGACCGTATTGTTTAGATTCAGCCAAATGATTAAAATAATCTACTACTGAAGTTGCTCCATCATGTAATATTAATTCATTATTAACTAATGAAGGTATTCCTGCAGATATACCAGCTATAGGTAATAAGAAAATAGTAAATTCAGCACCCATTCCAACAATTGAAGATATTGTTGCAGCAATAGATAGTGACATATTTACTGCTAAAACACCCACCTTAGCCTCTAACTCTTTTTTTAGCAATGGGTCTTGTTCGTCTATTAATTCCTTAATTGCTGCACCTAAATTTACTCCATCTAATATAGTAGACACAATAGGTATTCCCTCTGTTATAGTGGGTAGTACATTTATAGTATCATTTACTGCATTTGATATTAAGTTTATCAATTGAATAGAGTCATATATAGTGTTTAACCCTGTACTAAATAGTTGAGCATAGAGTTGAACCTTAACCGAAGTACTTAAACCATTTAATACATCTTTATTACTACTATAATCTATTAATGATTGAATAAAGAATGCTGCATTTAATGTATTAACTTGAGATACATGATCTAATTCTACATTATATATTAAATTACCATTAACATCTGCAACTATACTATTTTTTATAGTACTTATCTCTTCTGTAATATGTTCGCTATATTCTGAAAAAATTTCTTTTTCTGTCTGTACATAAACTGATTCACCATCATTTTTGTTAATAAATCTTACAGAATAAGTTGAATTATTTTTTGTTATATCTTCAAAAGATATTAAATATCTATCATCTAAATTATTTAAATTTTTTAATTCATATAATTCATCAGATACATTTTCAATGATATTAAACTCATTTATTAAATCATCTATAGAGTTGTGAATTATATTTTTAACAGGTTCTAATTTTTCATAATAAATGTAATCTCCAATAGAGGATTCAATATCAAGTTTAAGATTATTTAAAATAAATTTCACGTCAGGACTAATACTTGCATCAAGTAATAATGTTTTTATGTCCTCTGATATTGAAATTAATCCTGGAATATTCTTAGATTTCGCTTTTAGTGTATTATCTATAGGGTCAAAGAAAATGTATTCTTTACTAGATAAATCACTCATAATAGCTTCCTCTTTATTCATCCATTTACCAGAGTGAGCTAAAAGCTCTTTTCTTCCCTCACTATTAATTCTTACTTCATATTGATTTGCTCCTACAGTAATAGAATCTTTATTTACACTAGGTAAAGTGGAAGTAATCTTATCCATGATTCTTAATAGTAATTTACCAGGGTAAGTTTCCTCAACATTAATATCATAACTAAACATATTACATCCAAGCAAGTTTATTTCTACACTTTTAGGTGATATATCTAATTTTATGATATCTAAAAATGAACTTATCTCATTAGAAAGTGAATCTACACTTAATCTAGCAAATTCACTTGTGTTGAATTCATCTTTACCATGTCCAATAAAGGTTACTTTTATTTTTTCATTATTTTTTAACCTTTCAGGTATTCTATATTTATTTAATTCTATAATAGATTTTCCATCATCACTTAAAAAGTAGCTTTTTGCACTTTCATTCATATTTCGTTGTATAATAATGCTATTTTCGGGATTTTTAGAAAATAGATTACAAGCTGATTCATAACTTACATCATCTCCTTGTAGCTGTATGATATAGTGAACGTAATTTTTACTTCCAGTTTCTTTTAAATTATTTGATGGAATTTTATCATTTAATAAATAGTTTTTATTTATAACAGTATTTTTATTAAAGTCTAATCCACTGTCTTCAGAAAGAGATTCACCAGTATAATCTCTTACATATTTCTCAAACTGATATTTTGCACTCGCTTTATCAAAACTCCATAAGCTTTTCATTTCTTGTTCTGTAAATTGCGATAGATTACTTTCTGGAAATTTAAATTCTGTTAACCATGATGTATCTAAAGCTTTCGTTAGAGTATTTTCTTGTAAATTCATAAAATCATAGTAAGCTAATAAATAGGCTCCTGGACCACTTAAACTTATTGTAGAGCGGACTTCTGGCATAAATCCCACTTCTAAATATGGCGCTATTCTAGTTAAAAATGAAGCGTTATCTTCATTAACTGACTCAAATAATGAATCTTGGAAAATTTTGGTCACATCTGAGAAGTTACTCCCAGATTCTATAGCTGGATTAAGATGCTGGTTTAAAAATTTATATCGTATTTTTATTTGTTCTATTACTAGGTTGGTAAGATATGAACCTTTTTTTGATATCAAGGCTTGATTTATAATACTACCTAAAGCAAAAGCTATTTTAAGTTCAATATCAGACACATCTAAATTTCCTAACTTAGAAAATATTTCAGATTTTTCACTTTTACTTTCTATAATGATTTTAAAATTATCTTTTAATTGTTGATCAAGCTTATCAAAATTTTCTGATGTATAATTATTTATATATTTCTTATACTTCATAATAGCCTCTAATTTTATCTTTTCCCAAGTATCTTTTGCTATATAATCAGGTTTAGATATTGCTTGAAATAAATCAGAGTGTATGCCTGGAAGCATATCGACATCTAAATATACTCCTCCAAATTTTTTTAATACTAATAATCTTACTACATCAGATGCTGCAGCTAGATTCCCATGATTTAACAATTCTTGATTATAAATACTTAATAATTCTTGTTCTGTAAACAAGTTATTAGATCTGATATCTATCCCATTATTACTATTTATTTTTCTCAAAGAATTTGTTCTATAGGATTCTAATAAACTTGCGTCTTTACCATATTCAGCTACTAGATGAGACTTTATAATATCATCTATTGTAGGTACTGTAGGTTTATTGATTTGAGATTCATAATAATTTATAAACCTTTTTTGTCTATCATATATAAGTTCCATCCTCTTTTTGTAAAATATCATATTATCAAATTGAGGATTTTTAATCTCTTCTTCTAATAATTGTAATGCTTCATTGGTAGAAGATTCAACTATAGCTTTTTTTAGTGTATTAGCCAAGAATACCTCACTATCATACCACAGTTTGACACTATATTCTGTATTAACATCAGTCCATTGTTTTATATATTCAAGAGCAACATCACTTACTTCTCCACCTATCCATATAAAATGTAAATTTTTTTCTACAGGACTTATATTGGAATTTTTAATAAGAATTACTTCCTTTAGTATATCTTTTTTTAGATTAGATAATGCTCTATTTCTACTTGAATTCTTATATTTATTCATGAAAAAATCAATAGAATCACTTAGTTTTTTTAATTGTAAGTATTTCTCCTCAGTATTATTTGTAACTAACTTATTGTATTCATCTAAATTAGTTAATATAGCTTTATACTCATTTTCTCTTGGTTTAATGCTATATGCTAGTTTTATTAAATCTTCTTTAGATATTAAAGACATAAAAACCTCCTCGTATTATTATTTTTAATAAAGTAAAATATATCTTATACACTCCTTTCTATTTTTAAAAATAAATTAATATCAATTTTTTATAGTTTAAGTCTTCATATTTAACTCACTTCCTAACATTTTAATCTAAAGACACTCAATTAGTTAATTGACTCTTCTATCATATAAAAAGGTTATCTTATAGCAATCTGTAAACCTATTTTATATTTTTTTAATATTTTTTATTTCTTTATATATTTTTTCTGTAATTTTTAATCTATCAGTTAAATCCTTTATTAAAATTTGATAGTTATTTTCTCTATTATTTTGCCTTTCATCAAATATTTTTTGTGTTTTTATTATATAAAAAATTAAAAAAATACTTAAAACAGACCATATACCTTGTGTCGATGCTAATTTCAAAATATCACTTTCCATTATAACAACTCCTTTTTATTTCCTTAAAATCTCTGTTTTTATCTAAATAAACATTAAGATTCAAGATATTCTCATAAAATTCTATAAACTCAAACTTTATTTTAGAATATTTTTTAAATTAACTAACTTTTTTTAATAGTGTCTCAAAACAAATAAAAATTCTTGTAAACAATCTACTGAGTTACTTCTTGATAAAATAATTAATTCATAAAAAGACTTTTCATATAATCACCTCTCTTATAGTTATAATGATGACTTTTTTTGAATTTTGACAACATATTTTTGAATTTAAGAATTATAGTTGTAAAAAATATAAAATAAAATTATTTGAAAATACATTAATTTAAGAGACTTAAAAGATAATTTTATTTAATTCATCTATCGTAGTACCAAAATATTCTGTTAATTTAGAAATATAAAAAAGGTGAACTACTGTGGACTCATTGTAGCTCACCTTTTTATTGGTAAATCTCCATACTAGGTAGAATACTTTATGAAAATATATTCATATTAAGTATTTTATAATTTAAGTTTTCATATCTATTCATTTCCCAATATTTTAATTTGAATATATTTGGTTAGCTAACTACTCTTCTATTAAATAAAGACCTACTTTGATACAAATATGTAAATCTAATTTAGATTTTTTATATATTTTCTATATCATTTTAGTCTATTGGTTAAATTAATTATTAAAATTTGGTATTTATTCTCTCTATTATTTTATATATTTCAAAATATTTTTTGCGCTTTTATCCTTTAAAAAATTCTTCGTCTATATATTTAGATATTTTTTATAATCATTTTTTATTTTTTTAAAGGCTCTATTTTTAGCCTTATTAACAGCTTGTCTTGATATATTTAACTTCATAGATATCTCTTTGTCAGAATATCCTTTTAGATATTTATAAAAAATAACTTTCCTTTGAATCCCACATAACTCCTTAAAAACGTATTCATAGAAACAAATACTTTCTTCAAAAAAACATTTATCTAACTGAATATCAATATTCAATACATTCTCATCAAATTCTACAAATTTAAATTTTATTTTAGAATATTTTTTAGACAATTCAAAGGTTTTATTAAGCAATGATTTATGAATATATTTGACTATTGCACCGTCATTTTTCATATTAAATTTTTCTAAATCCATTTTTTTTAGTAGTTCAATAAAAAATATTATTAAATCTGTATTCCCCTCTTCATAGTGTAAAAATTTACTAAGTTTTTTTAGTAATGGTTCAAAAGTAAATAAAATTTCCTGTAAATCCTCTACTGAATTTCTTCTTGATGAAATAATTAGTTCATAAAAAGATTTTTTCATATAATCACCCCTCTCGCACTTATTAAGGATGATTTTTTTTGAATTTTGACAACATATATTCAAAATTAGTCATTACATTCGTAAAATAGGAATAATATTTTACAAAAAATATAAAATTAAAGTATTTGAAAATACATTAATTTAAAGGTTATTTTGAAATACTTTATTAAATTAATAAATAAGTTATATGAGAATAGTAATGAAATTATATGAAAACATCAAATAAATTATATATCAATAATAAAGATATTATATAAAAATAATTATTTTTTTAACACTACAAAAATAAAATTTTTTATCGATATATTATAAAAAGTTATATTATGTAAATACGTGAAAGCTATTATTCTTTTCTGTATTTCAATTTTTATTGTAAATAGGAATCGTTATGGATGTATACATTATTATCTTATAATAATACTATTTCCCAAATAATGTTAAAAGATAAACAATATATTGTTAAATAAAGACTTTGGTATGGATACCATAGAAGAAAAAATAAGAAATTGTATTAAAATTTAAGTTATTAATTAAAAAAAGAAATAATAAAAAATAGTATATAAAAATCTAAAAATGGAGTTGAATTCAAAATTTGATTAGAAAAAATCAATTTTGAGACAACTCCATTTTATAAAAAGTTATTATTTAAAAAATTTATTATTCTCTTAAGAGATATTTATGGTTTTGCTTTTGGAGTAAATACTACTGACATAAGATATCCAAAGAATATAGCTGCTGCTATTCCACCAGCTGTAGCAGTTGTACCACCTAGAAAAATACCTAAAAAACCATCACTTTGAATTGACTTCATTACTCCTTTAGCAAGTGAATATCCAAATCCTATTATAGGAACGGTTGCACCTGCTGCTGCAAACTTAACTAAT
Organism: Clostridioides sp. ES-S-0054-01; assembly: GCA_021561035.1. Taxonomy (NCBI): domain Bacteria; kingdom Bacillati; phylum Bacillota; class Clostridia; order Peptostreptococcales; family Peptostreptococcaceae; genus Clostridioides; species Clostridioides sp. ES-S-0054-01. The sequence goes on along the minus strand of CP067346.1, from coordinate 794,359 downwards.
GGTTCATAAAGTCCTAGAAAAGTTAAAACTACACCAGTTGTTACATATGTTACCATAACATATGGAGTTTGCATTTTAAAATAGTCCATCATTACTTGTGCTATTAAACATATAATTCCACCTACAATAAATACTCTTACATAGTCCATTAACATATATATCACTTCCTACTCATTTACTATTACTACTGCATGTGCAACACATGGTATTGTCTGCTTTTGTAGTGTACTTGTCGGCGAAAGTAGTGCTCCTGTTGATACAAGCATTACTTTGTTAAATTCTTTTTTTCTCAATTTATCATATATATATCCTGCAAATACTGTAGCTGAACATCCACATCCACTTCCACCACAATGAACATCTTGTTCTTTAAGGTTAAACATCTCTATACCACAGTCAGTGTAAACTTTTGATATATCTACACCCTTTTCTTTTAAAAAGTCTTCTGTTATCTGTTTTCCAAGAGTACCTAAATCTCCAGTAGCAATTATATCAAAGCTATTTGGGTCATCATTAGTATCTTCAAAATAAGAATATATGGTATCTATTGCTGCTGGAGCCATAGCTGGTCCCATATTATTACCATCATCAATACCCTCATCTATTACTTTACCAACTGTAACATACTTTACCTTTGGACCTTCTCCATTAGAAGCTAGTAATACACTTCCTGCTCCTGTAACTGTCCACTGAGCTGTCATTGGTTTTTGATTTCCTAGTTCCAATGGGAATCTAAACTGTCTTTCTGCTGTACAGTAGTGGCTTGATGTACCTGACAGTACTAAATCCGCAAAGCCACCATCTATAAGCATAGAACCTATACAAAGACCTTCTGCCATTGTAGAACAAGCTCCATATATACCTAAAAATGGAATTGCCAATTCTCTTGCTGCAAATGATGCTGGCACTATTTGATTTATTAAATCTCCACCTAGCATATAATTTACATCTGTCAGTTTTTTCCCTGCCTTTTGTATAGCTTTATGAGAAGCAGTCTCTACCATTTTACTTTCAGCTAATTCCCAAGTTTTTTCACCATATAAATCGTCGGTCATAATCATATCAAAATAGTCCTTTAGTGGTCCTTCACCTTCCTTAGGACCCACTATAGTTCCAGTTGATATTATTGTTGGTTTATTTTCTAACTTGACTGTTCTTTTTCCAATTCTTTTATTTTTCATATTTTCACACCTTTTTAATTTTGCATTTTAATATTTAATTTTTTAATATTAATTAAAATCTGCATGATTATTTCCTAACTAACTACTTCCATAACTATTTTTCAGATTTCATACCTTCTTTATAATTAATAAAATTTAAATTAAATAAAAATCCTCTAAAACATCTTAAAAATATAATAAATAATTCCACATAAAATAGAAGAACCTATACCATAAACTAAAACTGGTCCTGCAATTTTAAATAGGTTTGCACCTACACCTAATACATAACCTTCTCTTTTATACTCCATTGCTGGAGATACTATTGAGTTAGCAAAACCTGTTATTGGAATTATAGAACCAGCTCCAGCCCTTTTTCCTATTAGGTCATAGACTCCTAATCCAGTTAAAAATGCCCCTATAAATATTAGCGTTATTGATGTTGCAGAACTAGCACCTAATTTATCAAGACCTCCAACTTTCATGTACAAATCATTTATTGCTTGCCCTATCATACAAATAATTCCACCTACAATAAATGCAAGCGTATAGTTTTTTAAATATGTAGGTTTTGGGCTTATTTGGTCTACATATTTCTTATAATTTTTATCCATACTAAACACCTCTCTAAAATATTATTTGTCAATTTTAAAAAAATAAACCTATTATTTATTTTGACCATCTAAAGTTTTGTCAAAAAATAAAAAAGATGCCCAATAAAGAAAAAATCTATTTTCCTATAAAGACACCTTATTTTAATATTTTTTATTTTTTTAATACTTTTTATTGTTTTAATATCTTTTAATAATAATTTAAAAACTTAACATAAAAAATTATTACGTCTTATTTTAGTAATATCTTTATTATATTGTTATATTTTTTTATTCTACATATCATAAGTATTCTCATGATATATATTCTTTTAACTTAGACAATACTTTTTTCTCTATCCTAGATACTTGAACCTGTGATATATTAAGCATTTCTCCTATTTCACTTTGAGTCATATCTTCAAAATATCTGAGAACTATTATTTGACGTTCTCTCTTATCCAATCTTCCAAGTATGTCTTTTAACAATATATTATCTACTACTTTTTCTTCTTCACTTTCTCCTTTCATGCTTATTTTATCAATAAGACATATTGGAGAACCTTCTTCTTCATGAATAACTCCTTGCAAATACTCAACGTTAAAATTAGCTTCCATAGCCATTACTAAATCTTCTTTTTCTACATCTATTGATTTAGCTAATTCTTCTATACTCGGTTCTCTACCTAATTTTTTAGTTAAAGCTTCACTTTCCATCTTTGCCTTTACAGCTATTTGCTTTAATGACCTTGATACTTTTATCATACCATCATCTCTTAAGTATCTCTTTATTTCACCTAAAATCATTGGTACTGCATAAGTAGAGAATTTTACATTAAATTTTGGGTCAAATTTATATATTGATTTTATTAAGCCTATAGAACCTAACTGAAATAAATCTTCTCTATCATATCCTATATTTAAAAATCTAGATACAACGCTCCTAACTAGACCTAAATTGCTTGATATTAATATTTCTTTTGCCTCTTCATCTCCATTTTGAACTTTTTCAATAAGTTCTAGAGTCTCTTCATGACTAAGAAGAGGTTTCTTTTCTTCTCTGGCAACAGTTACTTCCATAATAAAACCTCACTTTTGGACTTTATTTAGGCACATTTATTTTTTTAGTCATTTCAATTCTAGTCCCATTATCTTTTACAGAACTTACCTCTACATCGTCCATAAAGCTTTTCATTACTGTGAATCCCATTCCTGATCTATCAAGTTCTGGTTTTGATGTATAAAGTGGTTCCATTGCCTTCTCCACATTTTCTATTCCATACCCTTCATCTTCAACTATAATCTTTATAGTATTTCCTTCTATCTCACATCTTAAGAATACAAACTTAGAACTGTCTTCTTCATATCCATGTATTATAGCATTCGTAACAGCCTCAGAGACAGCAGTTTTTATATCCACTAATTCATCTACTGTTGGGTCTAACTTAGCTGCAAAGGATGCTACTATAACTCTTGCTAAACTTTCATTTTCAGATATTGCCGAAAATTTAACTTCCATAATATTATTCATCACATACTCCTCCCTACAAAGAACTTAGAGCTTCTTCATACGTATCATAAATGCCAATAATTTTATTTAACCCAGATAAATCAAAAATCTTCTTAACTCGTGAACTTATATTAATTACTGAAACTCGTCCCCCTTCATTAGAAATCTTTTTATATCTACCTATGATGACACCTATACCTGAAGAATCCATAAAATTAATATTTTCAAAATTAAATACAACATTTTTCACTTGATTTACACTTAATAAGTTATCTATTTCTTCCCTTATTTCATTGGCTACATGGTGGTCTAGTTCTGAGCACATAAATTCTATGTATAGATTCTTATGTTCTAAGGAATAATTTACCATCAAAATCCCTCCTTCAATAGTTTTGTAAAAATAGTAACTTTTAATCAATTCTATAATTATATTTCTATTCCTTCAATGAAATTTAACTAGTTTTGTCGTATTATTTCTACCATGCTTTCATTATATGTTACCTGACCACCAAAATCTGATATACCAGAGTCTGTCAAAGTATTAGGATTTCCATGTTTCTTCCACCAACCAACATACATTTTTACTATATAATTACCTACTCCATCATCTATATTTATTTGTACATTTATTTTTGCTTTTTTTGACCTTAATGTCACAATATCTTTATCCTTAATACCTACTTTTTTAGCCATGCTTTGATTTACATATGCTTGGGCTATAGATTTTTTATCCATAAAATGCTGGCTAAATAAAGTATCTGCATGATGATTAGTTAATAATCTAAAAGAAATATTTTCATTTTTATCTTCTATTTCTTTATGTTTATTACTTATATACACTGGTATTGGGCTTATTCCCAAACTTTTTATACTTTCTGAATAAAGCTCGTATTTTCCAGAGGGAGTTTCAAACTTCTTATCTTCCCAAGCAACAGGATTATGTATAGTAAAATAATTATTTTTAAGTTTTTCTATATCTATATTTTTATCAAAATGTTTAAGTGGTTCAATCACTTTCCCTAAATACTCCCTCTTTTCTACAAAGGGATAACTATTTAGTTCCATCTTTTTAGCTAGCTCCATAAAAAAATAATATTCATCCATCAATTTATGTGCTGGCTTTACTGCTCTTTCATTATAGGTTATATATGGATTAGTCATTGAACTATAAATTATATCTTCACTCTCTAATGTATTTGTACAAGGTATAAACATGTCACATAGAGTAGCTGTATCAGTCATAAACATATCAAAACATACTTTAAATTCAATCTTTGAAAATACCCTCTCAAGTTCTACTAAATCTGGCAATTGATTCATCATATTACTTTTAGTTATCACAGCCATCTTTATAGGAATATTACCTTTGATTGATTTACTAGATAAACTATGTAATTCACTTGATATATAGTCTGTTTCATTTGACATTATATCAAATTCATCTGATACATGATTTATTTTATTTAATGTTATATCAAGTTCATTTGATACATAATTTATTTTGTTTGATGTATGCTCTAAAGATTCTTCTATAAATTTACTGATATTACTTACATAAAACTCCCTATCTTCACCATATGATTGGCTATTGTAAGGGTCAGAATTTATAATACTTGGATAAACTTTATTAGCATAGTTTACCCCTCCACCACTAAATCCTATTTGACCAGTTATAGCTCCTAAAGCATCTATAGCTCTTATTGTATTTCCACCATTTTTATATTTTTGAAGCCCATATCCAATGTTTATACTTGAATATTTGTTAGTATATAAAGTAACTAGTTCTCTTATATCATTCTCTTTAACACCACATTCATCACTTAAAAAACTTAATTCCAACGAACATAAATATTTTTTATACTCTTCAAAACCAACAACATATGAATTTATATATTCTTCATCATATAATTTATCTTCTACTATAATTTTTGCCATAGCCATAGCTAAAGCTCCATCTGTTCCAGGATTCACCTGTATGTACTTATCTGCTATTTGAGCTGTTTTTGTATATATAGGGTCAATCACTACTATCTTTATACCTTTTTCTTTAGCTTTTTTAATTATTTGCATAGTATGAATTGTAGTATATGCTGGATTTTTTCCCCACACAAATATACTTTTACTATTTAACATATCTTCTATAGCATGACCTTTTGCTACTCCAAAATCATACTTTTGTGCATGCATCCCTGCACTCCAACATGGACCTCCCTTATGCCTACTAACACCTCCGTAAAAATTAAAAAATATATCTCCTATGTATTTTAATACAGACCCACTTCCATATTGGTCATAATGCATGACAGATTTTGATGTATACTTATCTTTATAATATGTAAGCTTTTCTGCCATTATTTCTATAGCCTTATCAAAAGAAATCTCTTTCCATACTCCATCAACTTTAATCATAGGAGTCTTTATCCTATCTTTATGATTTAATCTATCTAAATGAGCCATCCCTTTTTTGCATATAAAACCTTTCGTGTAAGGATGATTTTTATCCCCTTCAATTTTTATTACATTATTTCCTTTAGTATAAACATTAAATTTACAACAATCATAGCAATCTAATGTACATCCATGACTTAATTTTTTTATTATATCCATAAAATATCCTTCTTTCCATTTTCTTACCTTAATTAAAAATTAATATACATATCCTCTACCATGAGTCATTTCTATTTTTCATCACTCATTATAATATTAACAAATGTACTTATTTAAAACAATTATTTTGAAAGTCTTATACTTATTTCTAAATAACATATACAAGAACCGTAAGTCTTAACTTTTATCTGCTATTATCCGTTAAGGTCTACCTACTTCTACTACCGATAACTTGTAATGTACTTCCCTCAAATTGCCCATTTTATTTAATTACAAAAATAAGGCTCTCTCAAAATAGAGATAAGCCTTTTTTCATTGTTGAAATGATGAAAATATATTTAATTTTATACAAAAAAGAGTGCCTCATGAACTAAAAAGTTCATTTTGAGACACCCCCCATAAAAATTTTACATAACTTGTCCACCAGTAATATTTATAGATTGACCAGTACAGTATTCAGCTTCCTTAGAAGCATAAAATGTAAGCATATTTGCAACATCTATAAATCTACAGCCTCTTTTTAAAGGCACTTTATCTATATAAACTTGCTTAACTTCTGATTCAGGTATTCCCAATTTTACTGCATATTGAGGAACTAAACTTTCAAACATATCAGAATCAAGTAAATTACCAAGCATCAGTGCATTTACAGTTATCTTATGTTCTGCCAAATCTAGGGCTAAACTTTGAGTAAGCCCTACTCCAGCAAATTTACCTGCTGAATATCCTGAATTATGCTTACTTCCTACTCTACCTGACTTTGAATTTATCTGTATTATTCTACCCTCAATACCTTTTGCTATCATTACTTTCGATACTTCTCTTGCAAATAGAAAGTACCCATTTAAATTTACGTCTACAATAAATTTAAAATCTTTGTATCCAAAGTCAGTTATTTTTTTACTTACAGCCACTCCTGCATTGTACACTAATAAATCTATTCTATCATAATCATTTTCAATAGCTTTTACAGTACTCATAACCTGTGTTTCATCTATGGCATTACAACCATACCCTATAGATTTACAATCAAATTCTGCTTCTATTTCTTCAGCTACTTTTTTTGCGTTGTCTTCATTTAAATCTGCAATAGCAACGTCATAACCTACTTTAGCTAAGTGTTTAGATAAAAATTCACCTAAGCTTCTTCCTCCTCCAACGACTAAAGCCACTTTTCTCATTTTCATTTCCCCTTTGTATCACATTAAAAGTTAACTTGATTAGTTAAATTGACTTTTACCCATAATTTACTTATAATATGATTAGATTAATTTTAAATTTTATTTTCTAATTATTTTTAGTATAGTACCTACTCCAATAGGTGCTATTTCTTTTTCTTCAAGATATAAGGTCCCTCCAATTGCTCCATTTTTTTCACCTGTAAATTTAAATGTTATATGACCTAATTCTGAAAGATTTTGGTTTACTAACTCACCAACAGAAGTAATTTTGTAATCAACATTATTTATTGATAACACATCATTCGTAAGTATTTCTTTTACTAAATTATTTTCAGAATGTATATAACAGTAATTTTCTAATTCCTGAGGAGCATTATCTTTGAAAGTTACAAACATATTATGTTGTAAAAATTCATCTGCATTATCTCCTATTTTATTTATTTGAGTACTGTATATTAATTCCATATCAACTGAACCTCTCTCTAACTATTTATAAAGTATTCTTTTATTTATATAGTCCTAAGCTTGCTAACCATGCTAATAGAACAGTTGGTGCACCTGTCAAAAACCTAGAATATAAAACTGATGGAACTCCTACTTGAACTGTATCAGGTTCAGCTTCTGCAAGACCAAGCCCTACTGGTATAAAGTCACATGCTGCTTGTGAGTTTATTGCAAACAATGCTGGCAATGCTAAACTTGGTGGAATATTTCCTTTTCCTATTTCTGTCCCAACCAATACACCCACTATCTGAGCTATAACAGCTCCTGGTCCAAGAAATGGAGACAACAATGGAAATGAACATATTATTGATAAAACAACTAAACCTCCAACATTTCCGATTAATGGAGTAAGTAAATTGGCTACCCAATTTCCTATGCCTGATTGATTTATTATACCTATTAGGACTGCAACGAAAGCCATAAAAGGCAGTATAGTATGTATTAATGTATCTATAGTATCCCTACCAGCTTGAAAAAGAGTACTTGTCACATTACCTAGTGCTATACCTATTTTTGCAACAATTCCTTGACTCTGTTCACTTATCTTCTTTTTAGTATCATAAGCCATATTTCTTCCCTCCTACTTCCACAATTATAATTGCTCTATATTTGTTGGTTTTACCCCTGAAACATATATATCTTCTTTTATAAACATTGCCAACGGTCCGCTTTTTCCTGTTTTCATTATATTTATAGTTGGTATTTTCTTTTGAGGATATATACCACATCTCAATGTTCCACCACAATTTATTATTACACATGCGATTTCATCATCTTTAACACCTTGTGAAAATCCATCTATTAATTCACATCCTGTAAGTTCAGCTATTTTTACTGCAGTTTCTGGCTTTGCTCCCCCAGTTACATACACTACTTTATTCTTCTTTTCTGTTGGCTCTATTATCAATGGTCCACCCCATCCTCCAGAACCCTTTACTATTTTAACTTTATTAAATGACATATAATTTATCCTCCTCTATACACTATCTTTTTATTTGAATAATTTACTTATGCCTTAAAGTAATTACCCAATCTTTATATCTGAATTTAGTGCTATCCCTTGTTGCTTCTCTACAAATTTTGTTGTATAGTCAGTAACTACACCTTTAATAAAGTTTGCAATTATACCCACTAGCAAATACCTAACTGCCAAATCTGCTGTTGAGAATCCCAAAGTTGTTATACCATTTGCAATTCCTAGATATATAAATAGTTCACCTGGATTGATGTGTGGGAACAATCCATTCATTGTATGACATGAAAAACTTGCTGCTGCAAAATAACTAGGTTTAAACTTTTCTGGTAAGAATCTTCCCAATGATAGGGTCATAGGATTTGCAAATACAAATGTACCAAGAACTGGTAATATTAAATATCTAGTAAATATATTTGCAGAACATTTTTTTGCAAGCCTCTCGACTCTATCCGTACCTATAAAGTTGATAATTGCATTCATTGTAACAAGTAGTGCTACTAAAAGTGGTACTATATCTGTTACAAAGCCTACAAATTGTTGCCCACCTGCCCTAAATAAATTCATAAAACTATCTGCACCACTTGCTAATACTTGAAAAAATTGCGTCATATTAACTCCTCCTTATAAATATATTTTTTTAAATTACTTCCATCTTAAATTCTTCATCAGTACTAAGATTATTTGTATCTTCACATTTATTTTTCTCAAATGTTATGTACTGTTTGACTGCATCTAGTATTGCTTTTTTAAGTAGTTTATTGTAAACAATTAAATCTGATTTGTCTATGTACCTTAAGTTCTTTCCTACCAAACCTTCAAATGGCTTTACTCTTGCCAATACTGTAACACCTTGCATTTTTCTAGTCTCAACAATCACACCATCATCATTTATAAGTATCAACACAATTACACCAGATGAAATTCTTCCTTTTTTTCTACCTATTGCCACTCTTCCTTTTCTTTTTAGTTCAATATAATTCTTATTAAAATCTTTAAGTTGTAAGTATCCAAGGAATATATTTAATAAATAAACTATAATAAGTGATACTATAATAAAAATTACTGGGTCCATATTATTACCTCCTCTTGGTAATTATTTCATAAAATTCATCAAATGATTTTACCCTAGCAAGTTCTTCTACCATTTTCTTATTTCTCCCTACTTCAAGTACTTCTTCATAGCTTTTTATTATCAGGTCTGTACTACCCACATTCTTATCTGGAATTATCATCAATATTATTATTCTAACTTCCTTTGTATCCCAAACTACTGTTTTTTCTAATATCCCAAACGCTAGATAAAGGTTTTCTTCATTAGTACTAACTGAGTGAGGTAATGCTATATAATTGTCTAATGCTGTTGAAGATTTCTTTTCCCTTTTTAATACATTTTCTTTAAACTCGATATCAACAATTCCTTTATGTACTAGCTTTTCTAACATCTCTTCTAAATTTTCCATAAATGTGTCCTTATTCAATATGAAGAACTTATCCTCTTCAATCAACTTACCTATAAAAGGGATATTTTTTTCAATCTTTTTTATAGACTTAAAATTTATACTATTTTTCAAAAGTATTGCATTTTCTATCTCTTTCTTTATACTTTCTTCGTTAAATAACGCATTTACTCTAAAAACTGGAACATCTAAATCTGTCTTAAAATCTACTGTTGTAAATACTAAATCATAGTACTTTAATAAATCTAAATTGGCTTTAGCTTCTATATCAGAAAAAGTATTTACTTCTACACTTTCTCCAAGTATTTTTCCTATCTTTATTCTAATGAGTTGTGCAGTCCCAAGACCTGTTCCACAAACAACAGCTACTCTATTTACATTTAGAACTTTTCTTGAATTTTTTTCAAAATAACTTCCAAAGTGTAATGCTATATATCCTATTTCATGGTCACATATTTTCAAGTCAAACTTTTCTTCAATTATCATTGCAGCTATCTTTGCGACACTATATGGAAATGTATATCTTTTCTTTATTTCTTGTAATAGTGGATTTTTTACTCTTATATTGAATCTCATTCTATTAAGTGCGAAATACAAGTGATACTCCAAATTCTCTATAAGCTTTTTATCTTCCTTAAAATCAATTCCAGAGGTCTCCAATAAAAAACTAGTTACTTCATCTACAACTTCTTTTACACTATCATTTATCTTTATACTGCTAAGTGCTAATTTTGTACTAGGGGCTTTTCTACCTATTAATGGCATTGTCAAAAATATGGTTTCTTTTTCATTTAAAATTATATTAAATATCTTTTCTAGTAAAGACTTGAGTTTTAGTCCCAAAATATATTCATCTGAACATCTTATTACTTCAAATCTCTTATCAATCTTTTCAAACTTATATCCATTTAGATTTCTTAAAACAGATATTATCATATATCTTTCAACATCCTTTAAGACCTGTTCTGTTATGTAGAGTTCTTCTTTTTTAAATAACTTTTTTAATTCATTTCTAAGACATTCAATATCATAATCTTTAACTAAACTTATGTGATTAACGTTTTCCAATATATCAATATAATTTTCATACAACCTATCAAGGACTAGCAACCTTATATCCATTTCTTCACCAACTAAAATCATGCCTATATTTGGTTTCCTTTTCAATTCTAAATCGTATTCAGCTAAAATTCTGTCTGCCTTTTTTAAATCCCTTATTAATGTTGTTCTTCCTATACATATCTCTTCAGCCAAATCATCTATAGTAATTGGATTGTTAGTCATAGTTAAAATATCAAGAACATAATTTATTCTTTCATCAGGTGAATTTAAATTTATAAAATTTGATGGCTTTCCTCTATTAAAATTTACAATCTCAATTAATTTACTTTCATTCCCAATTCTTATACTATATGCACCTTTTTCATTTTTAACTATTTTAGCAATATCATCTTTTAATTCTCGATTAATCTGGTTTATATAGTTTCTGATAGTCCTAGTACTGACACCTAGAACATTTGAAAATTGTTCTAGAGTATTTGTGTCTTCTTTCAACACCATTTCTAAAATCAAAAAAACCCTAGGGTCCATATAAGTCATTGACATCTTTTTCTCCCCTTTGTTATCTTACATTTCTTATTATAATCTAAACTATATAGATAATTAATATTCTCTTTTTCAAATTAGATTTGAAAAAGAGGAACTAATATTCATTTTTTCACAACAATGTGAAAAATTATAAATTAGTATATTAAATTCTATTCTCAAATGAAAATCATATATTAACTTTTATTTAATTATATATTTTTAATATATTATTTTTTGTACATTGAATCTATTTATAAATTAATTTTAAAATACTAATCACAATAATATTATATAAAACAATAAAAGCCTTATGCTGTTAACTCTTACAGATTATCTACTATCTGTTTTGAAAACACATCAGGCTTTTTAAATATTCAATATATTATATTATTTTATATATTTATTTTCTAATTATATTTTTGTATGCTATACACTATTTTTTCTTTTTATTTGCTTTTTCTATATTAATCTTATTACCTTTTATCTTAATATCTTTCATCTTTTCAATTACTGTTTTTGCATCTTTTTTAGGTATTTCAACAAAAGTATACTTATCATATATATCTATAGTTCCTACCACTTTACCTGGTATTCCAACTTCTCCAGCTATAGCACCAACTATATCTTTTGCTTGTACTCTTTGATTTCTACCAATATTGATAAATAATCTAATCATACCATCTTTAGCACCAGTACCACCTTTTCTATCTCCACGCTCTCTTCTAGGTTTTTCTTCTATGATTTCTTCCTTCATTTCTTCGCCTAGAGATAGCTTCACAAGTGCAGCAGCTATGTCAACCATTGCATAGTCTTCATCATTACAGAAACTTTCTAACCATTGTAATTGTTTAGTTAAATGACCTTCTTCTATAGTTTGTTTAACTTGTGCAAAGAAAGTACCTACTTTTTTCTCTTCAACATCAGTTATTGTTGGTATGTTATGTTTTATTAATTTAGATTTAGTATATCTTTCTATATCTTTCATCTTTCTCATTTCTTTTCCAAATACAAAAGTAAACGACATACCTTCTCTACCAGCACGACCAGTTCTACCAATTCTATGAACATAATACTCTTCATCTTGTGGTAAATCATAATTGAATACACATTCAACATCATCAACATCTATACCTCTAGCTGCAACATCAGTAGCAACAAGTATATCTATTGTACCATTTCTAAACTTATCCATTACTATATCTCTTTGAGTCTGCTTTAAATCACCATGTAATGCATCTGCAAAATATCCTCTTGCCTGTAAATCTCCTACCAATTCATCTGCTTTTCTCTTAGTATTACAGAAAACAACAGATAATTTAGGGTCATATACATCAACTAATCTACATAATACTTCTAATTTATTTGATGACCTAGTTTCTATATAATATTGCTTTGTATTTGAAACTGTAAGTTCTTTTCTAACAACTTTTATATGTTCTGGGTCTTTTTGATATCTCTTAGTTAATTCCAAAATACCTCTTGGCATAGTAGCTGAAAAGAAAGTTGTTTGTCTTTCTTCTGGAATCTTACTTAAAATCATTTCTATATCTTCTCTAAATCCCATATCTAGCATTTCGTCTGCTTCATCTAATATAATCATTTTTACATTATCCATTTTTAATGTTTTACGATTTATATGGTCTATTGTACGTCCTGGTGTACCTATCACAACTTGCACACCACTCTTTAGAGATTTTATTTGTCTATCTATTGGCTGACCACCATATATAGGTAATGTCTTTATTCCGTGCGAATATTTAGCTAATTTTCTTATTTCTGTTGATACTTGTATTGCAAGCTCTCTTGTTGGGCAAAGTACTACAGCTTGTAAACTTCTATTATTTGGGTCTATTGTTTCTAGTATAGGTATACTAAAAGCGGCTGTTTTTCCCGTACCAGTTTGAGCTTGTCCTATAACGTCTTTACCTGACAAAATCGCAGGTATAGACTGTGCTTGTATAGGAGATGGTTCTTCAAACCCCATTTCAGCTATTGCTTTTTTTATTCCCTCACTTATTGGTAAATCTTCAAACTTTGTTATATTCATATATTATTCCTCTCCGTTATCAATTAATCTTAACCTATCCATTATACACTTTTTTAGGATATTCTGCAATTAATATTTTAAACAGTATAGTTAAATAATATACATGAAATACAAAATTGATATGTACAGAAAATATGTGAATAACATCAATATACCCTGTATTCTACTAAGTCTATTCGATTTAAGTGTTGGTATTATTACTATTAATAGCAATAATATCATAAATGGTATATCCAATTTTCTATTTTGAGATAGTATCGGTATGTTATTTGGTATTGCTGACACAGCTATTACTGACACTATATTCAATATGTTTGCACCCAAAATATTCCCTACTGATATTTCATGATGATTTTTTCTTATAGCCGTGATTGATGAAACTATTTCTGGCAGAGAAGTTCCAAGTGCTATTATAGTCAAACTTACTATACCTTGAGGTATATTTAAAAAACTCGCTATTTTTACTCCACTTTCTATAAGGATTTGTGAACCTATTATCATCATTATCAAACCTGTAGCAAAAAGTAATAGTATTTTTACAATTTCTAATACAGAAAAACCTCTATAATTCTTACCCTTTTTAGTAGATGTGTCTTTAATAGTATTATTTTTAATATTTCTATTTTTAGTATTTGATTTTCCAACGACACTTCTATAATTATTAACCATATAAAAGATTAATATTATTATAAGTAACAACGAATCCCCTCTTGTTATAACTCCATCTAGACCCAATAAAATTAAAACTATAACGGATACTATTAATAGTAAAGACTTAGAAAAAAACATTTTTTTATCTACATTAAATGGACTTATAAAAACAACCAACCCTAATGCTAATCCTGTATTACATATTATAGAACCAACTGCATTTCCTAAACTCATTGTAGTGTGACCATCAATAGAAGCAAGTAGAGACACTGTAAATTCAGGTAATGTGGTCGCAAAACTAACAATAGTTGCTCCAAGTATAATTTCTGATATGTTCGTTTTTCTACCTATCTCTACAGTACAATTTATAAAGATATCTGCGCCTTTAGTAATTAATAGGAAACCTACTAAAAATAATATCACTGTGATAAACAATATATCACCTCCCCCTATTAAATAAATATTCAATTTGTGAAGATGTATGCTTTTTCTTTTTTCTATAATAAAATTTATTTAGTCCAAACCCAAAATAAAAAATACTCTCTCCTCAATTAGTTATTTATTTGTTTCATTTTATTTATATATGGGTATAATTTCATCACATTATTAACATATAATTTGTTTTATACTTAAAAACGACAATTTTTTATTTTTTGTGTATACAGGATACGAAGAATATGTTATTATTATATTAGAAAATATATTTTTAAAAAAATATATAAAATAAATTAAGTATATAAAAATTAATTTTAACAATATTATTTATCATTTAAATCTAAGGAGGAAATACTCAATGAATGCATGGCAAGGATTTAAAACAGGAAGATGGACTAAAGAAATAAATGTTAGAGAGTTCATACAATTAAACTATTCTCCATATGAAGGAAATGACTCTTTCTTAGCTGGTGCTACTGAAAACACTAAAAAGTTATGGGACAAAGCAATGGTCTTATTTAAAAAAGAAAGAGAAAATGGTGGTACTTTAGATGTTGATACAAAAACTATTTCTGGAATAGCTGCTTATGCTCCAGGATATTTAGATAAAGGATTAGAAACAATAGTTGGATTACAAACGGATGCCCCTTTAAAAAGAGCTGTTATGCCATATGGTGGTATCAAAATGGTTGAGAATTCATGTGATGCTTTTGGATATGAATTAGACCCAGAAATAAAAGATATATTCACTAAATACAGAAAAACACACAATCAAGGAGTTTTTGATGTTTACACTCCAGAAATGAGAGCTGCTAGAAAATCTGGTATAATAACAGGTCTTCCAGATGCTTATGGTAGAGGTAGAATAATTGGTGACTACAGAAGAGTTGCACTATACGGTGTTGATGCCTTAATAGAAGATAAAAATGAGCAAAAGAAATCATTAGAAGTTTCTTGCATGGATGAAGAGGTTATCAGATTAAGAGAAGAAATAACTGAGCAAATATCAGCTTTAAATGAACTTAAAAAGATGGCTGAGTCTTATGGATTTGATATATCAAAACCAGCAACTAACTCAAAAGAAGCTGTACAATGGTTATACTTCGGTTATTTAGGTGCTGTTAAAGACCAAAATGGTGCTGCTATGTCTTTAGGTAGAACATCTACTTTCTTAGATATATACTTTGAAAGAGATTTAAAAGCTGGAATCGTAACAGAAGAAGAATTACAAGAGTATATGGACCATTTTGTTATGAAATTAAGAATGGTTAAATTCCTAAGAACTCCTGATTACAACAACCTATTCTCTGGAGACCCAACTTGGGTAACTGAGTGTATAGGAGGTATGGGAATAGATGGTAGAACATTAGTTACTAAAAACTCATTTAGAATGTTAAACACACTGTATACATTAGGACCTTCTCCAGAACCAAACTTAACAGTTCTATGGTCAACTAAATTACCTCAAGGATTTAAAGACTTCTGTTCTAAAGTATCTATAGATACAAGTTCAGTACAGTATGAAAATGATGATTTAATGAGACCATACTGGGGAGATGACTATGGTATAGCTTGTTGTGTATCTGCAATGAGAATTGGTAAGCAAATGCAGTTCTTCGGAGCTAGAGTTAACTTAGCTAAAACTTTATTATACGCTATAAATGGTGGTGTAGATGAGAAATCTGGTGTTCAGGTTGGACCAAGATTTGAGCCTATAACTTCTGAGTACTTAGATTATGATGAAGTTATGAGTAAGTTTGAACCATTCACTGATTGGTTAGCAACATTATATGTAAATACTTTAAATGTAATACATTATATGCATGATAAATATTCTTATGAAGCATTAGAAATGGCGTTACATGATAGAGATATATTTAGAACTATGGCTTGTGGTATGGCTGGATTATCAGTTTGTGCAGACTCATTATCTGCTATAAAACATGCTAAGGTTAAAACTATTAGAAATGAACAAGGAATAGCTGTTGATTTTGAAATAGAAGGAGATTATCCAAAATACGGAAACAATGATGATAGAGTTGATAGTATAGCTGTAGAGTTAGTTGAAAGCTTTATGAATAAAATAAGAAAGAATAAAACTTATAGAAATTCTTATCCAACTCAATCTATACTTACAATAACTTCAAATGTTGTTTATGGTAAGAAAACTGGTAATACACCAGATGGTAGAAGAGCTGGTGCTCCATTTGCTCCTGGTGCTAACCCAATGCATGGTAGAGACACTAACGGTGCTTTAGCTTCATTGTCTTCAGTTGCTAAGTTACCATATGAGCATGCTCAAGATGGTATATCTAATACTTTCTCTATAGTACCTGCTGCTTTAGGAAAAGACATGACTGAAAGAATAAATAATCTTTCTGCAATGATGGATGGATACTTCGCTCAAAATGCTCATCACTTAAATGTAAATGTATTTGATAGAGCTACTTTAGAAGATGCTATGGAACATCCAGAAGAATATCCACAATTAACTATAAGAGTATCTGGATATGCTGTTAACTTCATAAAATTAACTAGAGAGCAACAATTAGATGTTATAAACAGAACATTCCACGGTAAAATGGCTTAGTTTTTAAATTTTTATACTTTAGCTAAGATTACTGCTGTGTAGAAAATAAAAATAAAAGGCTATCTTATATTTGAATTATTTCTGGTATAAGATGGCCTTTTTTAGAGAAATATTATAACTATTGATAAGATTATTAAAATATATTGTGAGGTGAACTCTATGGTTAAGGGAAAGATACATTCTATAGAAACATTTGGTACTGTAGATGGGCCAGGAATAAGATATATATTATTTTTTCAGGGGTGTCCTCTTAGATGCAAATACTGCCATAATAGGGATACATGGGATATTAAATCAGGAAAAGAATATACAGTTGACGAAATAATAACGGATGCTCTTAAGTATACTTCTTTTATGAAGTTTTCTGGTGGAGGTATAACTGCCTCTGGCGGTGAATCCACTCTTCAGCCAGAATTTTTAAGTGAATTATTTAAAAAAGCAAAAGAAAATGATATACACACTTGCCTAGATACATCTGGATTTGTAGATATAGAAACTATAGACCCAATTTTAGATAATACTGATTTGGTTTTACTTGATTTAAAACATATGGTTGAAGAAAAATCTATTGATTTGACTGGTGTTGGCATGGATAAAGCTTTAAAACTTGCTAGACACTTAGAAGCAAGAAATATTCCTGTATGGATAAGACATGTTTTAGTTCCTGGCATTACTGATGATGTAGATAATTTAGAAAAACTAGGTCAATTTGTAGCTACATTGAAAAATGTGGAAAGATTTGAATTGCTACCATACCATTCTATGGGAATACACAAATGGGAAAATTTAGGTCTTGATTATGAACTAAAAAATGTTCCTGATGCTACTAAGGAAGATGCCAAAAGAGCTAGTGAAATAATCTCTAAATTTGGAGTGAAAGTATACAATAGTTAGCATATATTAACATTTATAGAACGCATAACAAAATAGGGTACTTTGTAAACTTTTAAGAGGCTTCCACTTTACCCTATTTTTATACTATATATCTCATTTTATATCCATCACTTTGATAATTGAAATTTATAAAATTCAGAAGCACTTACAGGTCTTCCAAATAAAAACCCCTGAATAATATCTACACCTAATCTCTTTACTATATCATATTCTTCATAAGACTCTATACCCTCAACACAAACTTTTAAATTGATAATATGGGCTAATTTAATAATATATTCAAGGAAAGTATATTCATAGCTATTATATGTAATATTTTTAACAAAACTTCTTTCAATTTTTATTATGTTAACAGATAGTTCTTTAAGATAATTTAAAGATGAATACCCTGTACCAAAATCATCTATTGCAATATGTACTCCAATACTCTTTAAACTAATAAATTTATCATTTAGTAAATTTACATCTGGTATCCAACAATTCTCTGTTAATTCCAAAATTAAAAATTCAGGTTCTAATTGATACTCTATTAGACATTCTACTATAAAATCTCTAAAAAAATCTTCCTTTAACTGAATATACGATACATTTACAGATATTTTAAAGTCTGGACTTATTTTGTGCCATTCTTTACACCGTTTTACAGCTTCTTTTATAACCCACTTCCCAACTGGCACAATTAGATTACTTTGTTCTAGTATTGGTATAAATTCAATAGGAGATACTTCTCCATAAGTAATTGAATGCCATCTTAAAAGCGCCTCTGCTCCTATGACCTCTTTTGTAACAGCATTTATCTGTGGTTGAAAAAATAGTTCAAAGTCATTAAAATTATTTTCAACACATTCTCTCAATTTCTGTTGCATGGAAATTACCTTTAGTTTATTTTCATAAAGTTCTTGTGAAAAAAACTTAATTCTATTTTTACCACTAATTTTTGCTATATCTAATGCAATATCAGCATGTTTAAATAAATCTAAATAACTATCTCCATCCTCTGGATACATAGCAACTCCTGCAGTTACTGTACAATAGTACTTATTTGATTCAATTTCATGCTGAGTATTTGTATACATTTGTATCTTTTCATATATTTTCTCTATGGTTTCTTTATTACACATAGGGTAAAAGAATGCAAATTCATCTCCATCCAACCTATACAATCTAACATCTTTTGGCAGATATTCTAATATTTCATTAGCAATTGCACGCAATACTTTGTCACCATAAGAGTGTCCATATTTTTCATTTATATTTTTAAAATTATCAATATCCATGATAAAAATAGCTCCACTTTTATAGATTTTCTCTTTTATAAGATAATTTATTCTATATTCAAATTGTTCTCTATTCCATGTTCCTGTGATAGAATCAAACTTATTTTTTTCACCAATATTCTTTATTATACCAACTAGAACTGTAGTTTTTAGCTCATCTGACACATAGACTTTACCTCTAAAAGAAATCCATACTATTTCTTCATCTTTATTAATCAATCTGTATTCTAAATTATGTTCATCTTTTTTTCCATCTAATAATTCTTGTATATCATCTTTCCATGCTTGAACATCATCTGGATAAACAATTTTGCTCCAACAATTGACTAAATCAGATTCTATCTCTTTACCTAAGTTAAATTCATCAAAAATTGCTGAAGAAATTTTAAATTTATTCCTATTTATATCCCAAAAAAATATATAATCTTCTGTACTTTGAGATAAAAGTTCAAAGAAAATTTCTATATGGTCTAAATTTAAAGAATTCGATTCTTCCCTCATTTTTTCCCCCTACAATATAAGTAATGTAATAATATTATAACCCTACTTATAATAAAAATAGAGTAGGGTTATAATATTATTATTGGTGTAGTTTAATCAATAAAATATTCTTATTTAGATTATACTATTTTACTAATTTTTTTATCTCATCAAATACATCTTCGTTTCCATTGCCTCCTACCTTAGTTATCTTATCAAATTTCTTACTCTTAACTAAGTTTTTTTGAGACTCATCAAGTGATTTTTCTACAATCATTACTGGTGATTTATTTTTACCTGCTAAAACACCTACTGTTAAAGCATCTATCAAATCATCTTCTCTTAAAATTCCATTTTTTGTTACATAAAGATTTCTTAGTTCTTTATCCTTATAAAACTCTTCTATTACTTTTGAATTTGTTTTATTTCTATCTTCTCCACCTATTCTCTTTGGATTTGGAAATTGTTTTTCTATAGACTTTGGTAAAGAAGTTTCTCCTCCTATAATATAAGATTTTGATATTTCTTCATCATCTATAAATTTTTTAATAGGAGTTATGTCATTTTTTACATTTGTAAGAATTATTGGAGTTTTATTTTGTGCTGAAATACCACCAACACTTATAGCATCCGCTAATCCAGTCTGTCCATTAGCTACAAATACTTCTTCTAAATCTACTATTTTATCTATTTCTTTAGCAATTCTTAGAGAAGTTAAATATCTATCTACTCCACCTATTCTTATAATAGTAAAGCCTTTTAATTTTAATTCTTTTTCTAAATCAGAACTTAATGTATTTTCTCCACCTATTATATAAATATTTTTTGCTTTTAATCTTTTTATCTCTTCTTCTGTCTTTACATTTAATTTATCTTTTTCAGTTAATAAAATAGGCGCATTTTTAGTATATGAAAATGGAGTTGCTGATAGAGCATCTGGAATTGATGTACTATTTACCAGTATTACATTTTCAGCCGACTCAAAACCTCTTTTACTTATTCTTGTAGCAGTTTCGTATCTGTCATCACCTGTTAAATTTTCTACTGATGGAGTAGTTGTATCAATAGATGAACCACCACTACCTCCACCACTATTTCCATTGTTACTTCCACCACTGTTTCCATTGTTACTTCCACCTGAATTATCATTACCACCTTGATTATCAGGTATCTTCTCCCATTGAGCATAAAGTACTATATTATCATCAACATTAAGTGTATCACTTCCATCACCTTTATATGAAGTTCCACTTCCATCTTGTTTTGTGTTCCATCCTATAAATTTATACCCATCTCTATTAAGATTTCCTGTATTTCCTTTTACAGTTGTACTAGTGTTTTTATCAAGTAGTTCATCTTCTGGTACATCACCTTGACCACCATTAGCATCGTATTTAACTCTGCATTTATCTGTCCAAAATGCATAAAGAATCGTATTTTTGTCTTTTATATTAAACTTCTCTCCATCTTTATATCTGCTACCTGTACCATCTGCTTTTGTACTCCAGTAGAAATTTCCACTTTTACCAGCAGGTGCTACTAAACCATTATCTCCAAGTACAGTAACTTCATCGCCTTCTCCATAGATATTATTGTCTACTGGAGCTGTTCCGGTACTTCCATTTTTATCATATGTTACTCTACATTCTTCTTTCCATTGGGCATATAAAGTTGTGTTTTTTGTAAGGTTAAATTTATCCCCATCTTTGTATGAAGTACCTTTACCATCATTTTTTGTATTCCATCCCTTAAATATTGCCCCAGATTTAGATGGTTTCTGGCTTGTAACAGTTACTTCAGTACCTTCTTTATGTTTTTCTTCTGGTATAGTTCCTGTTCCTCCATTTAAGTTATAGTCTAATTTATATCCCCATTGCGCATATATTGTATCTCCTGCTATACTTGAAGGAATAACATCACCTTCTTTGAAAGATGTTCCACTTCCATCTTCTTTTGTATTCCACCCTATAAATTCTTTATCGCCATTAACAAGTCCACCTTGACCTGGGAATTTATTGTCTTCTCCCGGCTTTGGTAAATCTGGATTTGTACCGGTTGCTCCATTACTATCCAGTTGCAAGTCATACTCCCATTGTGCATAAAGGTTTACATTAAAATTATCAAACCTGTCCAATTTTACCTCAAAACTTGAGCCTAAATTATAGGATTTTCCTGTCCCATCAGCTTTTGTATTCCATTCTGTAAGTTTATAATTTATTTTTTTAAGGTTCCCTTCATTTCCTTTAATTTGTAAAGTATCATCCTGATGATATTTATTTGAATCCAATGGGACATTACCTGAAGTATTTCCATTTCCATTATATTTTACCTGTAAAAAATCTGGAACCCAGACTGCATAAAGTGTTATATCTCTATTGATATCTAATCCTCCTATCCATTCTCCTCCACTATATTGTTGATCACCACTAGCTAAAGGGGCTCTTGATACACTCCAAGCATTAGTATGATAGTTTGCTTTTATAAGATTTCTACTTAAGGCTAAACGAGAATTCAAATCACCAACTTCATATTCTATTGGAGCTGTTATCACTCCTCCAGGAATAAAACTTCCTCCACTAACTATAGCTTCATTTATTGTTCCTCCAGTAGCCCCATTATCATCATAGGTTATTGTAATCTTATCAGCTGAGTCTTTATCTTGAATCTGCTTATTAAATATCTTATTTAAATCATAATCAGCAAAAACATTTGAATAATTTAAAGAAATTATAGCAAATGTAAGTACACATATAGTTAACTTTTTCAACTTTTGGTTCATCAAATTCCTCCTCTTCATATAAAAAATAATTTTTCATTTTGTAAAACAAAGAAATACTGATAAAATCTATATCAGTATTTCTTATAACTATTAGAATCTTATTCTTATATAAATATTAAATAAGATTCTAACTTATAAATTACAATAATAAACAACTTAATAGTATTAATTTTTTTGCCACACTGCATACAATATGATATTTCTTTCTTCCATAGTGATTGTCCCTGATACTATTGTTGATGGGTCATTTCTAACTGTACTCCATCCTACAAATGTATAATTATCAGCATCAAGCCCATTAATATTTCCTAAAACCGTTACAATATCTCCTTTTCTATATTCAGTTGTATCAACTGGTACTGAACCAGAAACATATACTCCTAAAGGAAAATTTGACAAATAAGCTACCATATAAGTTTTTTCAACTACAGTAAAATAAATTGTATTTGGATTAATTCCAGAAGAATCAAGTGTAACTGTTTGAGATTGACTTGCTGGATTTAATTTATATCCATTTGGTACTTTTGTAGAATCTGGAGTTATAGTATGGTCTCCAAATACAGCGTTAACAACCTCTGTATATGTACCTCCAACTACATTACCATCTTTATCCTTAAATCCAATTGTTAAAGTACGTTCTGCTTCTGAAGGCATCTTACTTACTGTAAAGTAAACTGTATCTGGTACAAGAGAATTTACACTAAGATTTACCATCTCAAATTGATTATCTGGATTAAGTACATATCCATCTGGCACTTTTTTAGAATCAGATTCAACTCTATGATTTCCATATTCAGCTGGTAGTGTAACTGTATATGGGTCACCTATTATTGCTCCACTATCTTTATCTTTAAAGTTAACTGTAACTACACGATTTACAAGTGGAATATCAGGGCTTACTGTAAAATAAACAACACCCTTATCAAGACCTGTTGGTTGAAGATTTACAGTTTGAGTTTGATTAGAAGGATCAAGCTTATAACCATTAGGTACTTTTGATTTATTTGGTACTACATCATGCGAACCTAATATATCTGGAATTTCTTCTATATAAGTACTTCCAACCTTATTTCCATCTTTATCTTTAAATCCAACTATAAGGACACGATTTTCTTCTGGCACTCCTGCCTTATCAGGACTTACTGTAAAATTAACTTCATTTGGATTAACACCATTTTGAGTAAGATTTACCACTTTAGATTGGCTTGTAGGATTCAATTTATATCCTGCAGGAATTTGTGCCGTATCAGCCACAACTGTACTATTTCCATATTTAGCAGGCACTTTAGCTGGATATGATGCAACTATAGCTCCTGTTTCTTTATCTTTATAATTAACTTTAAGAGAAAGTTTTGCATCTGAAATCTCAGTAGATGCATATGATATTTTTGTAGCTCCTCCACTACCTGTATTAGGTGATGTATAGCTCCAATTTACACCAGACATATCTCGATTTGTCACAAAAGAATAAACTCCCATCATCTGACTTCCTGTTATACCTGCAGATGGTATCCCATTTGGAAATCCATAGCTTGTTCCATAAATAGTCGAAACTTTTTCTCCATTAATTTGTAATATCCACCCCTCTTGAGAACCACCCTTTGGATCAGTTCCCCATACATACTTTACATTTAATGATTTTCCACCACTTGGTACAAACAATGAAAAAATTGTTACATATCCACTACCCATATTTGCACGAAAATCTACTTGATACCTTCCATTCATATCATATCTTCTCTCTGCAAATTGTTGTGCTACATTACTAGTTTTATCTGGCAAAGCCTGTGCATATGATGGCATTGCTACACTAGCAACTAAAGTTGTCATCAAAATAAATGATGCTAATTTTCTTAACCTGTGTTTCATATAAGAATCCCCCTATAATGATTTTTATTTTAAATAGATTTTCCAAACTTTATTTTATAGTTTCTTAAACTATCTATTTAGAATTTGGTTAATCTATTGTAAAACCTAACTTAAAAATCGAATTTTTTATATTACGTTTAACATTCTATTTATAGTCCACTAGAAAATATATTTGAAATTTATATAAAAATATTAATGTTTTACAAAGTAGAATATTAAATATTTTATTATTATAGAATAAAAATACATAATTTAAAAACTGCTTTCTGGATTTTACAGATTTATGTACTTTAAAATAGATATCCTTGTATTTATTGATTTTGTAAGAATTAGTAAAAAGTACGATTACACTACAAGTTAGAATCTCAATGTTTATCAATATAAAATAATATTTTTTATCTTAATTATTACTTCCATAGTTTCCATTTGTTGTAAAATGGTTCTTTTTTTTATAATAAAATAGCTATAAAAATATACATATCAAATATACATATCAAAGTAAACTAAGAAGTATTTTATTTCTAAGAAATATTCTAGCATAAAAAATAAATAAATGTTCATAAATTTGATTATTAACGTAGATAATCTTAAAAAAAATATATCAGTTTCAACAAAAAGTTACTTTTTTACAACTAATGGTCACTTTTTTTCTCTATTTTTTCTTATTATACCACTATTTTTTCTTTATTTCAATATTTTGACATTTTTTCCAGTATACTGAAAACATATCTTAAAGTCTTTTAACTTTGATAAATTTTATATCACATACTTAAAACTAACACATTTGTTCTCTATTTTATCACACTTAATTCTTATTTTTATCATTTTACAAAGCAAAAATAATAAAGAATCAGATAATAAATAAAGTACTTATTACCTCATTCTTTATTTAATTATTTTACAAAGAAAAATTTAAATTACGTTTTAAGTGACTTCTTGTTCCATTAATTTATTTCAATATTACTGGTTTTAATTTTTTAAGTAATTGATTTATTATTGCAATACTTTAGTCTAAACTCTAGAAACTTTATAAACTACATCTCTAGCCTTTGGTAGATTCCCATCTGGAACACCAACAGCAATACCAAATGGTACAGAATATCCTTCTGGTATATTCAGTAGTTCTCTGTATTTTTTATTTGTATCAAACTTCATCTTTATCGACTCTGATTCTTTTACATCTTCCTTATCCAACACACTCACAAGACCTACAATATCCCCTTGCTCAACAGGTGTAAACAGTCCTCTAACCATTCCTATTACACAACTTCCAAGCCCTAGTGCTTGTGCAGCTGTTGTTATATTCCCTGTAAGTATTCCTATATCATATGGAGCCCATGAATTATTTTCATCATAAGAAATAAATAAAACAGTTGGTGCACCATAAAATAACTTAAAGTTTTTATTTATCTCAACATTACTAACTTCATGAATTCTAGATAGAGTATCATCGCTAATCTCTTTTAAAAGTTTTTGGTCTTGTACAACGGTTATATGCCAAGGCTGTTTATTGCATCCTGAAGGTGCTGCAAATGCACAGTGTAACAATGTGTTTAGTTGTTCATCACTAATTTGTTCTGTTGTAAATTTTCGTATACTTCTACGACTTTGTATTAATTTTATTGTTTGGTTATCTTGAAAATTATTAATCATATCTATTCCCCTTTTTATGTATTTTTTAGTATAAATACTAAATCTTTAGAAAATTAATGTTGTAATTAAGTTTCTCTATATTCTTATTATAATTATTTTTAGTCTACATGTGAAGACTTGAAAGTATAAACTTTTTGATATATGTTTTAATCGTACATATAAATGAAAATCTGGTATTAGTTATCTATAAAAACTACTCTTTTCTATAGTGTAATCAATACCAGATTAATGGAGTATTCTATATTAATTTAAAGGACTCCATCCATTTTTATATTTGTTATCTAATAAATATTTTCTAAAATCATCATTACCATTTGAAACTCCTGGAGTTATTCCATCATAACCATCATCAAACTATGCTGAATATATTCCACCTGACTTACACTTTGGTTCTGTTTCAAAGTGCTTCCCATCTTTGTTTTTTAATACATCTTTTATAACTTCATTCTTGTCTTTACCTGGTTTTCATCCATTGCAATAACAATTTGAGACTTTATGTTTTCTCTATTAGAAAGAAATGTAACTGTTTTATTTTTTTCTGTATTTCTAAATAATGCTGGAACTGCAACTATAACTAAAATCCCTATTATAGATATAACAACCAATAATTCAAGTAATGTAAAACCCTTTTTATTCATAATAATCATTCCCATTAAATAAAATTATAGTACTTATTTTAAATACTACATATTAATAAATTATCTACATAATACCCTTCAAGAGAGCTCCTAATATACTTAATACTCAACTTAAGAATTAAATAACTTGCCTACTAAAACTCAATATCCTCTACTTCTATTTTGTCAATAGCATCCTGTACTAGTCTTTCAATATCAAGTGCTGTTTCAGATTTTTCTATTTTCTCTAATCTAGGTTTAGTGACAGGCTTTCTAGGAGAAAACACACTACAACAATCTTCTTCAGGCATTATAGACGTTTCAAAAGTCCCTATTTTTTTAGCTATATCAACTATATCTGATTTATCCATTGCTATAAGCGGTCTAAATACTGGTAAATCTACAACAGCATTAGTACAAGTAAGTCCTTGTATAGTTTGAGATGCAACCTGACCAATACTTTCTCCTGTAATTAAAGCATCACAATGTCTTTTTTCAGAAAGTCTCTGTGCTATTCTCATCATAAATCTCCTTGAAAGAATAGTAGCTTCTTCGTCATTACAATTCTCACCGATTGCCTTTTGTATTTCTAATATGTTAACTTTATGAAGTCGTACTCTACCACAATATTTTGCCAGTATTTTAGCTAAATCCTTAACCTTTTCCTGTGACCTTTCACTTGTAAATGGATAACTGTGGAAGTGAACTGCCTCTACTTCCATACCTCTTTTTGCAACCATCCATGTAGCCACTGGGCTGTCTATACCTCCTGATAAAAGAGACATAGCTCTACCATTCGTTCCAAGTGGCAATCCACCATATCCAGGTATAGTGTCACTATAGACCATAGTATGGAATTCTCTGTATTCACACTTTATTTTAACTTCTGGATTTCTTACATCAACATTAATCTTATCTCCTACCTTTGATAATAAGTATCCACCTATATCCATACTCATTTCTTGAGAAGTCAACCCAAAAGACTTATCTCCTCTTCTTGACTCTACCTTAAAAGTTTTATATCCAGCATCTATTTTTTCTTCTAACATTTTTAAAGCTATTTCTTTTAATGTATCATAATCTTTTTTAGCTCTTACTCCAGGGCATACACCCACTATTCCAAATACTTTTCTAACTTCTTCAATTACTTCTTCATAATCATAATCCTCTAAATCAACATATATTCTTCCATATTCCTTATACACATTAAATTTGCCAATTGGCTTTAACATATTTCTTATATTTCTTATAAGCCTATTCTCAAATATATATCTATTCTTTCCTTTTACGCCAATTTCTCCATACTTTACTATTAATATATTATACACCTTTTCACCTCTTAAACTAATTTAGTCTCACTATTTATACAGTATTATCTATTTCCTTTTCATTATTGACCTTAAGTCACAAATTGATTCTTTCAAAACTCTCACAGCTTCTGACATTTCCTCTTCTGTATTCATATCAGATAAACTAAATCTTATTGTCCCATTTATTTCTTCATTTGTAAGACCTATAGCATTTAATACATGACTCCCCTTCTTCTTAGAAGAGCATGCAGACCCAGTTGATACATAAATACCCTTTTGCTCTAAATAATGAAGTAAAACTTCTCCTTTTGTCCCTATAAATGATACATTCAATATATGACATACTCCATCTTCTGGAGAATTAATTTTTATATCTTCTATATTGTCAATTATTTCGTTTTTTAATGTATTTTTTAAGTTATTTACTTTCGAAATAACAGCATCTAAATCTTTGTTTAGTATTCTAACAGCTTCTCCAAGACCGTATATTCCAGGCACATTTTCTGTTCCCGACCTAATTCCAATTTCCTGACCACCACCTGTTAACATAGGCTTAAGACGATTACTTTCTTTTATATACATAAATCCAATCCCTTTTGGACCATGGAATTTATGTGCACTTACACTCATAAAATCTATACTGTATTTAGATGGTCTAAAGTTAATTTTTCCATACGATTGAATAGCATCAACATGGAAATAAATCTTTTCTTTTAAACCTTTCAGGTACTTTCCAACTTCACCTATTGGCTGTATAGTTCCTATTTCATTGTTGACATGCATTATACTTACTAAACATGTAGTTGACTTTATCGCATTTTTTAAATCTTCTATATTTATTTTTCCATCTTTTCCGACCTCTAAGTAAGTTACTTCAAAACCATCTTCTTCTAAATCTTTTAATGTATTTAAAACAGAGGGATGTTCTATATTAGTAGATATTATATGATTTTTTCTCTTTTTATTTAGATTGGCAATACCTCTTATTATAGTGTTATTACACTCTGTACCACCTGATGTAAAATAAATCTCCTTCTCTTTCGCTCCTAGAGATTTAGCTATATCCTGTCTTACTTCTTTTATCCCTTTTTCAACTTCTATACCTTTTCTATGGATAGAAGAAGGATTTCCATATTCCGTATTAAGTGCATAAACCATTTTATCTATAACTTCTTGATAAGGTTTTGTAGTTGCGCTATTGTCTAAGTATATTTCCAACTTAATTACACCTACCTTTATTTAAAATCTTCAACTCTAACTATTATACCACTAATTATAATATTTTTTTTGTTAATCTTTATTAAAAAGACAATCTTAAATTATAAAATATAACTTCATGAAAAGCTAGTTTTTTCACTTTATTATAAATTTTTATAGTAAAATATAATATACTTATACTATACCCTACAAAAATATATTATAAAATACAATATATGATAAAATAATATATTATATAAAATAAATATATTATTTTATACATGTACTTATTTTTACTATAAAAGTTAATTTTATAAGCTTACTTGTTATAAAAATAACTTTTATAATTTATATTAAAAAAAATATTGATTTTTGTGTCGCATTTTGTTATAATAAATTAAGGTTATCCCCCTGGTAACCCTAGTTAGTTAATATATCTATTCCCAATACCCTTTCATAAGGATATATTTTATATTTATTAAAAATCGGATTAGTAACGGAAATTAATCCGGTGGAAAAAAAGAGCTTACCCCGAGCTCTTTTTTTCTGCAAAAATTTAGAAAAATAAAGTTAATATTAATGTAATTTTAATTTTAAACTTCTAATAGTTATCACTAAAAAAGGATGTATTGAATTTCTAATATCAATAACATCCTTTTTATATATTATAACACTTTTGCTAAAAATGATTTAGTTCTTTCATGTTTTGGATTTCCAAAAACTTCTTGTGGAGAATTATCTTCAAGTATACTTCCTCCATCTATAAAAATAACTCTATCTGCAACTTCCTTAGCAAATCCCATCTCATGGGTCACAATCGCCATTGTCATACCTTCTTTAGCAAGTTCTTTTATAACATCCAAAACTTCGTTTACCATTTCTGGGTCAAGGGCAGATGTCGGCTCATCAAATAGCATCATATCTGGTTCCATAGCAAGTGCTCTAGCTATTGCTATTCTTTGCTTTTGTCCTCCAGATAATTGTGATGGATATGAATCTTTTTTATCTAAAAGACCAACTCTACTCAACAAAACTTCTGCTTTTTTTTCTGCTTCTTCCTTGCTCATCTTTTTTAATTTAATTGGTGCTAATGTTATATTATCTAAAATAGTCTTATGTGGGAATAAATTAAAGTTCTGAAACACCATACCTATATTTTGTCTAACCTCATCAATATTAGTTTTTTTATCAACCAAATTTTTTCCTTCAAATATTATCTCTCCACCTGTAGGTATCTCTAGTAAATTCATGCATCTAAGAAGAGTGCTTTTACCAGAACCACTTGGACCTACTATAACCATTATTTCGCCTTTATCGATTTCTAAGTCTATATTTTTTAATACATTTAAATCTCCAAAAGATTTACTTAAATTTTTTATTGTAATCATATTATCACTTTCCTTTTTACTATTCTATGTTTTCCCTAAATGCTAAACATGCTCTCATCTAGTTAGACACAGATAGTTTCTTTTCTAATAATCCAACTAATCTTGATAGAGTAAATGTTATAACAAAGTAAATTACTGCTGCTACTATTAATGGCTCTAATGCTCTAAATGTTGCATTTTTTACTATATCAGCAGTACGCATTATTTCAACAACTCCTATTACAGATATTATTGAAGATTCTTTTACAAGTGTAATAAACTCATTTGCTAATGAAGGTAATATATTTTTTATAGCTTGAGGTATTATTATATATCTCATAGTTGACCAATAATTTAATCCTAACGATCTACTTGCTTCCATTTGTCCATTATCAACTGATTGTATACCTGATCTTAGTATCTCTGCCACATATGCACCAGAATTTACTGATAATGCAAATGCACTAGCTATGAATTCACTTGGTATACCAAACAACATAGGGAATCTTATTCCTAATTGAGGTAATCCAAACCATACTATATATATCTGTACTAATAATGGTGTCCCTCTTAAAACCTCTATATAGATTGATGATATTGTTCTTAATACTTTGCTCTTTGATATTTTTGCCATACAGATAATTATACCTATTATAAATCCAAAGCATAATGCCACAAGAGAAATTGATACTGTCACACCTGTTCCTTCCAAAAAAGAAGTCCCAAATCTACTTAAAAAACTAAAATCTAAACTCATAATTTCATCTCCCACATAACTTTCTTACTAATTTGAAGCAGCTTCAGCAGATGCTTCATTTAAAAACTCTTCTATCTTCTTACCATCTTGTAATTCTTTTATCTTTTTATTTAATAATTCTATAAAGTCTTTGTTGTTGTCAGCTTTTTTGATTGCTGCTGCCATACCTTCTGTTACATCTTTCCCAATTTCAGTATTTGCCACTTTTATTCCATCATATTTTTTAACATTTATTAGAGAAACTGCTTCATTAGTGACAACTGCATCTATGTTTCCATTTTTTAATTCTGTAATTAAATCAGGTATTGCTTTTAAAGATTTTGTAGTTGTCATTTTTAAAGTGTTAACTACATACTCTTCTTGGATACTTCCTGCTTGAACTCCAACTCTAAGTTTCTTTAAATCATCTTCAGTTTTTACTTTGTCCATATCTGCATCTTTAACTATAACTGAATTTCTACTTAAATAATATAATTCGGAGAAATCAATACTCTTTTCTCTATCTGGTGTTGGAGACATACCTGCAAGAATAATATCAACTTGGTCTGCATTTAAAGCACCTACCAATCCATCAAATGACATATCCTTAATTTCAACCTTTACACCAAGCTCCTTTGCAAATTCTTCAGCCAACATTATATCGAATCCTTTTATTGAATCTTTTCCATCTACTACCTTATGGAATTCAAATGGAGGAAATTCTGCACTAGTACCAACAACCAATTTTCCACTTTCTTTTATTTGTTCTAATTTTGTCTTTTCTTCTCCACCACTACATCCTACTAGTGATAATGTTAATCCTAATACTAATCCTAAACTTAATAATTTTTTAAATGCTTTCATTTTAATTACCCCTCTCTTTTAATTATAATTTCCCTCAGATTTTAATACTTAAATGTTTCGAGTTACAAAAAAAGTCTCTCAGTCTTTAATGACTAAGAGACGACTTTACCGCGTTACCACTCTTATTGATAAATACTTATATTGCTTTCAAAATTTGTGAATGTTAGCCTTTAAGCCGTATGGATATTTTGATTTTTAAATCAAAAAAGTCCCTTAGCTTTACAGCTAAGAGACGAATTATATCCGCGTTACCACTCTTTTTGATAAGTAAGTACTTATCCTCTCAATCCCTTAAGGCGGGCAAACCAATTATCATACTAAAATTTCTGATAATCTCCTCCAGAGCTCTCTTCACATAGACTTCATTGCTAGGCTTACACCAACCCCTAACTCGCTGTAAATCCATATATGCTACTTTCTCTATCACTGGATTTGTTTCCTTAAATTGTTAATACAATTGTACTTCCTTATAATATTTTTGTCAATAAGTTTTTTATTTTTTAATAATTTTTACTTGTAAATTATTTGAATACTACAGTGTATATTTATTGAGACTCTTTGTATAATCATAAATAGCATCTTTCATATTTTTAACTATCTTTTAGATAATACTAAATAATATATTTAACATTGTTGCTATTTCTAAACAACTATAAATAATATATTAAGCGTTTATTTCACTTTTTAGTAATTATAAATAATACATTTTATACCTATCTCTTTGCCTTACACATAAATAATATACTTCTTGCTAGTCTATACCTATAAATAATCTATTATCTGCCTATCTAAGTTTAAATTCTAAATTAAATAATATAAATTATATTCTTCAATAAACAAGTTTTCAAATCTAAGATTCGCTCTCTATCTTTAAACTTTATTGTAAACATAATTCCATCTTTTTTAATTATTTCTCCTTCATGAAATTTTTTATGATATACCTTATCCCCTACACCAATACTATCAATTTCTTTTTTTGTTGGCGATTTTATATCATTGATAAACAATGATTTATCAACTTTCTTGCCATACTTGTTTAAGGTAGAGCTTATACATAATTTTTCTTCAGCTCTTGTAATAGCAACATACATAAGTCTTCTTTCTTCTTCTAATTGTTCTTCTTTTTTCTCTTCCTTACAAATATCATATGATTTTTCATGAGGTATTGTTCCTTCATTCACACCTATAATATAAACATTTCTAAATTCTAATCCTTTTGCACTATGCATAGTTGTAAATATAACACCCTCAGTCTGCTTATTCTTGTTATTTTCCATTAACTCAGTCTTTACCCTATCAATATGCTCTAAAAATTCTGTCAGAGTATTAAAATTAGTAGCTGAACTCTCAAGTTCATTTAATATCTCTACAAGTCCGTTAGTCTTTATTTTTCTATTACTGCAATAATCTAAAACGTATCTATCATAATCAAGGCTAGTTCTAATATAAGATATTGCGTTTTTAGGATTTAAAGTATTTAAATAACTTAAATCTATTTCCAAATCATTTATTGTTTTAGCCTGTTTAGGATGAAGATTACACTTATTTATTAATGCTGTTATAAAATCTTTTTCATCCTTAACCATATTTACACTGTCTTTGGATATATATCTAAAGGGTTTATTTATAATTCTTAGCCAATCTTTATTTGATTTTGGATTAATACCAATTCTTAAATATGCTAATATATCTTGACTTGCCCAATGGTCATATATTGTAATTACTGAATCTTTTACTACAAATGGAATCCTCATATCCATAAATACATCTACTAATGCTCTTGACTGTATATTGGTTCTATAAATTACTGCAAAGTCTGAATACTCTACATAATCTTTTTTTATTTCGTCAATTATTTCCTTGGCAATATATAAGGCTTCCTCCTCTGAATCATGCGGAGAAATATAACTAACACTTCCTCCAGAACCTTGACTGCACTTAATGACTTTTTCGTATCTATTTTTATTTTTGTCGATAAGTCTATTTGCAGTATGCACTATTTCACTTTTAGACCTATAATTTATATCTAATATTATTTTTTTAGTATTATTAAAGTATTGTTCAAATTCAAGTAAAAAATCTGGTCTAGCTCCTCTAAATCCATATATACTTTGGTCCTCATCTCCAACTGCAAATATATTGTTCAAAGGGCTAGAAATTAACTTTAAAACTTCAAACTGTACTTTATTTATATCTTGAAATTCATCTATCAATATATATTTATACACATTTCTAACCATTTCCAATGCAGACTTATTATTCAAAAGTAAGTAATAAGTTCTTATAAGCATATCATCAAAATCAATTTTATTAACTTTGGATTTTTGCTCTTCATATAAGTTATACACTTTTAAAAACTCATCTTTTGTTAGTACTTCTGAATTAAATTCGTTTTTATCCATAAGTTCATTTTTTACATAAGAAATTTCATTTATAACTTGTCCTATATTCTCATCATCATCAGCATTCTCTATATTTAAACTTTTTAAAATTGTCTTGATTGTCATTCTCTTTGATTTTTCATCAAATATACTATCTAAATTGTATCTTTCAAAGTATCTTAGAATCTTAAAAAATACAGAGTGGAAAGTACCATAAGTCACCTTATTAAGCCTTATATCATCACCTAAACTTAAAGCTCTATTTTTCATTTCTATTGAAGATGCCTTGGTAAAACTTATTGCCAAGATTCTTGTTGGTGCTATGTTTTTGTTTACGACCATGTTAGCTATTCTATATGTAATTACTCTAGTCTTACCTGAACCAGGCCCTGCAAGTATCATGCAAGGCCCATCTATATGTTCAACTGCTTTTAATTGATTTTCATTTAAATTTCTTATATCTATATTTGTTGTGATTATTAGCTCCACCACCCTAATTCATAATTATATTATTTTCTTTTTAATTATAAACTAAAAGTTCATAAAAATACATTTAATTTTTCCTCTATTAAACCACACCATTCCTATTTTCATGACATATCTTGAGCTATTTTTTAATTTCGTCACTTATATCTTCACGGATAAATGATAGTTTACTAATATAGTATCCCTGCATATAATCTATTGCCACCAGCATTACGTCCATATGTATCATTAATATATTCTAAAGGATTCGTTAAAATATCAAAATCTCTTTCATATTCTATCTTACTTTTTTAAACTACATACTGTAAGTAGTAAAACAATCATTGATGTGATAATTAATTTTGTAAACTTACACCTATTCATAAAATATAACCATTCAAATTATAAAATTTATGATAGCATTAAAACTGTAGCTTCACTATTTATATTAATTATAGAACGTTTATTGATAAATTTAAACAGGATTTACAGCATATTTAAAAGCAATTAAGAAACATACAATTACAAATATTGAAAATAAAGCTTTTGCATAATTTTTATTTCTAAATGCACCAAATGTTACCAATCCTTGTTGAATAGCTACTGTAATTACTAAAAGTATCATTATTATATTAAGTTGAACCAACTTAAATAAATAAAGTAATGAAAACACTACTAGAAGTACACATAGTACAATACTAGATTTATTAATAATATCATCAATCTTATCTACTTTCCTAGATTGTTTATTAGCTTCCTTTAGTTTTTCTTTATTTAAATTCTCAACCTTTTTATTATACCTTTCTCTTGTTTTATCTTTATATTTTGCGTTTTTATTTTTATTACCCACTTATTTACTCACCCTCTATAAATTTTTTTACTTGAGCTTTTACATTATTTAAATATTATATATTTAAGTTAATATTATATTAAGATACCATATGTTCTCACAAAAAGGTAAATTACTATTCATCTATTTTTAATTTTCGCATAAAAAAGCCATCTCTTTTTGGAAATAATTCTGTATTGAGATAGCTTATTTAACTACTTATTTTTTGCAACATTTTCTACATTATCATATTTACTATCAACTAAAACTATATCGACTCTTCTATTTTTTGACCTACCTTCTTCAGATGAATTCTCTGCTATTGGTCTAAATTCACCGTATCCTACAGCAGACAATTTATCTGGTGATATACCTGCATTGTCAATAAGAAGTTGAACAACATTGGTTGCTCTCATAACTGATAAATCCCAGTTTGACTTAAACTCAGAATTTTTTATAGACATGTTGTCTGTATGACCTTCTACCCTCATGTAACTATTCATTTCATTTAACATCTTACCAATTTGAATAATCTTATCTCTAGAATTATCCTTTACAATTGATTTTCCAGTATCAAATAGTATTGTATCTTTAAGTCTTATTACTAGTCCTCTATCTTGAACTTTTAGTGATACTGAATTAGCCATATCATTTTCATTTAAATACTTCTGAATTTCCTCACCAACTTTTTTAAATTCAACATTTTGTAAACTGTCTAAATTATCACTTCCTGGTTCTATTTTGCTATTACCACCTTCAATAACTCCAGCAGACCCACCAAACGCAGAATTTAGAGATTGAGATAATTGTTTATATTTCTCTGCATCAACATTACTCATAGAGTACATTATGACAAAGAAAATCATAAGTAATGTTATGAGGTCTGAATAAGTTAAAAGCCATCGCTCATTATTTTCTTCTTTTTCATCTTCATCATGCAACATAAATATTCCATCCTTTTATATTATTCAGCTTTAACATCAGTCTCTTCAAGTTCAACTAATTCTTTTGAATTTAAAAATATTTTTAATTTTTCTGTCATTAAATTAGAATTATCACCCTCAAGTATAGATAGTATTGCTTCTATCACCAAAAGTCTTTCGCTTATTTCCTGTTGATTTATAGCCTTAAGTTTTGATGCTATTGGTAACCATATTAAATTGGCAGAACCAACACCATATAAAGTAGCCAAAAACGCAACAGAAATTTGAGGTCCTAATGCATCTGGATTACTTGAAAGATTACCTAAAATATGTACTAGCCCCATAACTGTACCTATTATCCCCAGTGTAGGTGCATATCCCCCTGCTGAATCAAAAATTGCTATTCCTTCTTTATGTCGTTTTGATGTTATCTGTATCTGTGATTCCAATATGTTTCTTATAGTAACTGCATCCACTCCATCTACCATAAGTTCAAGACCTTTTCTAATAAAAGGGTCTAAATCATCATTCTCGCTTATTTCTTTATCAATGCTAAGAAGCCCCTCTTTTCTAGCCTTGATTGCAATTTCTTTGAAATATATTATATTTTCTATATTATTAGGTCTTTTATTTTTAAAAGCTAATAACATTATCTTTATAGACTTTTTAAACACTGGAAATGGCGTTGAAGCCCCAACAGCTCCTATAGTTCCACCAAAAACAACTAGTGCTGATGAAAACACAAATAATGCTCCAACATGCCCTCCGTCAATGATAAAAGCAACTACTAAAGATACTATCCCCACTATGAAAAAAATTAAAGTTATCATCTATTCCCTCCTTTCTTTAGTTATACATATCGAATTATTTATAGACATTATAAAAAGACTATCTTTAACAAGAATAGCCTTCAATAATTGGCGGAGAAGGAGGGATTCGAACCCTCGCACCGGTTACCCAGCCTAATCCCTTAGCAGGGGATCCTCTTGAGCCACTTGAGTACTTCTCCAGATTTCTATACTATTAAATTATATAATAAAACTATATTTTAGTCAATTATTTTATAAAATTTAAGTTATTTTGAATTATTAAATATCTATTTTTACTTTTTTACTTAAATGTAAGTTTCAAATATGGTAAAATTATCTTGCATAATACTTATAATATTATTTGATAAATATACATAAATCCTAACTTAATTGTAAGTTATACAAAAACTAAAATAATACTAATCCAAGAAGGACATTTTTTAAATTCTATTGTTATTTTAAATCATCTAAATTTACAAAATGTTGTAGATAAATTTATTTTATACAAATTTATCTACAGCCTTTTATGTGAATATATCTAAACAATATCGTAGTTATTTATTTCCTCTGCACAATGAGAATCTGAACCTAAAACTAATGGAACATCGTATTTTTTTACCAACTCCAATAAGTATCCATCTATATAAGGTTCTTTGCAGTACTCTTTTCTATTTCCAGAAATATTGTAATCAAGCTCATAACCTTTTTCTTTGATTAACTTTATTAAATCTTCAAGTACTTTGTTTCCTACATAATCGTATGGAAATACCTGATTGAACTTTCTAACTAAATTTAAATGACCTATTCTTTTTGGCTTATGTATCCCTAAATCTGAATTTACAGCTTTTATCAATGTTTCATAGTACTTATTATAAACAGCTTCAATACTACCTAACTTGTCGATTAAATTTTGAAACTCTTCTACACTGTAATCTACACAATAATAATCATAATCAATTTTAATTATATGTACTGATAAGAGAGAATCCTCTAACTCTTCTCCGTATTTATCTAAATTATTCTTTGTCCCTTCTTCGTATCCTTCTATAAAATCTACTTCTGACCCCACATTTATCTTGATTTTACCTTCATATTTTTCTTTCAACTTCTTAACATCATTGAGATACTTTGGTAAATCCTCAATACTCATACAACTATCATTTTCAGGAGCAGGGTCTTTAAATCCATTTGCATATGGAAAATGTTCTGTAAATGTCATTTCTGTTATTCCAACAGAAATTGCCCTTTGTATGTATTTTTCAAAATCATCCTTACTCCCATGAGGACAATAAGGTGAATGTATATGACCATCTCTCATAAATAATTCACTCCTTTTTTAAATAAAAAATCTCATATAAATACATGAATTTTTTTAACTTCAAAACAATATTTTTTAATCATACTAATTTTTATTATATCTAATATTGAAGTAATTTTAAACATTCTTTAAAATATATTAATACTGATACTATTTTTAACATTCTTTAAAGTATCTTAATACTGATACTATTTTTAACATTCTCTAAAGTATCTTAATACTGATACTATTTTTAACATTCTCTAAAGTATCTTAATATTGATACTATTTTTAACATTCTTTAAAGTATCTTAATATTGATACTATTTTTGACTTAACATTGATACTTTTTTAGATAGTAACTCTCAATACATAAATACTGAGCATTAAATAACTAAATCTTATAATAAAATTTACTCATTAAAGTATATTACATACTATCTAGAAATTTCAATAATTAAATATCAAAAACGTAAAAATCGCCTATATTAAAACATATAAGCGATTTAATTATATTTACATATGTTTTTTAGCCTCTAACAACATTTTATTAGCTTCTTCCATATACTCTATAGCCTTTTCAATACTCTTTGCTGTTTCTTCTTTTCCAATAGCTCTAGCTTTTTCAACCCACTCTCTAAATCCTTCTTCATGAGTTTCATTGTGATTTATCCAATGTACCAAAAGTATTTTTAAAGTTTTTTCATCCTTAGACTCTGATGATTCCTCATGGCTATGTTCGTGGTCGTGGTCATGAGCATGGTCATGTGGATGTTCATGACATATATCTCCATGAGTATGTTCGTGACAATGGTCATGGTCATGATGACCATGATGATATCTTACAATCTCTCTATCAAAAATCATTAGTTATTCCCCCTGTTATTTTATATTAAATTCTTTTTTTATAAGATTTACAGAATCTTTTACAAGTAGTGCTAATGGTTTACCTTCTAATCCAACTAACTCCACATTTTCTGGCATAATAGGTAAAAGTATCTTAAGTGCCTCACTGTCTGCAATAGCTTCACTTATATTGCAAGTAACTTCTCCCATCATAGAATTAGGTATTATTACAGAAATAGGTGCAACTATTATATTTGCTTTTTTAGCTGACACTACTATAGCATTTTCCCCTGTAGCTCCTTTATTAGCATGAGCCTTCATCATAGAACTAGTTGCTATAGAATTAGTCCCTAGTGCATAAATTTCTACATATGTAGGTAACTCTTCTCTCAAAGAAGAAACTATCTGGGCTCCAATACCTCCACCCATTCCATCTATCACTGCTATTATCATATGAAATTCCCCTATTAATTAATTTTCTTGTATTATTATCTTATGGTCCATCAATCTTATTTCTTTAATTATCCCATCTATTATCTTTTGCTCTCCTAATAAATCAGTTAAATAAATCTTTCCATCACAAGGGTCTATATTAACCACATTTTCCATAACCTTTTCTAACTCATTATTACTTTTACAAATGAAAGCTGATGATTCACACATATAAATCTCCTCCTAATATGATTTTATTAAAAATCAAAAAAAGATTTCCTTAGGTATTTCAATACACCAAAGAAACCTTCATGATTTCAATTTTCGTATATTATTATACCTTAAGTATATCACTTTAATTTATATAAAGTCAATTAAAGTTAACGCTTTTTATTGTACTCTTCATTCTTGTATTTTTCATATAATTCTTCAGCTAATTTCTTCTCGTAATCAGTCAAATCGCCCTCTACAAACTCAACATTAAATTGTTCAGCCAATCCTTTTACTATGTTTTCCTGTAGAATATCTATGTCTATTTTTCTACCAAGTTCATTTTCTATTCCACTAGCCTTCTTAGCTGTAAATTTCATAGCCCTTTTTTTTAATTCTGGCGTCTTAGTTTTTATCAGTTTAAACAATTTTTCTACATCAAAATCCAGTATTATTGAACCATGTTGCAATAAAACACCGTCTTTTCTGCTTTGAGCACTTCCAATTACCTTCTTATTATTAATAGTAACTTCATATGATGCATGTGCATTAAAACATGCAGCTGATAGATTTTCCCTACTTATTCTCTCGCCCTTATTTAAATTATCTGTTTCTATACCACTTAAATTCAATCCTTTAACTAGACCTTCGCTTAT
This sequence comes from Clostridioides sp. ES-S-0054-01, assembly GCA_021561035.1. Taxonomy (NCBI): domain Bacteria; kingdom Bacillati; phylum Bacillota; class Clostridia; order Peptostreptococcales; family Peptostreptococcaceae; genus Clostridioides; species Clostridioides sp. ES-S-0054-01. The sequence goes on along the minus strand of CP067346.1, from coordinate 753,173 downwards.
ATATCTATAAGATAGGTTGATACTCTTATCAATTAAAGGATTATCTTCTCCTATAATTATACTATAAGTTAACTCATTATCATGTAATACAGCTCTTCCCCCTGTAATTCTTCTAGTATAGTCTATATTCATACATTTACACTTATCCAAATCTATCTCGTCTTCCAATCTTTGAAAATATCCTATACTCAAACAAGCTGGCTCCCATGTATAAAATCTAAGAGTTGGCTTACTATGTCCCTTCTTATATGCAGTAAATATAGCTTCATCAATTGCCATATTCATTGCACCATCATATGATTTATTATTTATAACTCTCCACTGATTCATGATTATTACGCCCCCATCTTTAGTATAAATATATCCTAGAAATCCTCTACAAATTTATTTCTCTTATTGCTAAGTCTATTTCACTTTGATTTAAAGGTCTTGAATAGTTGTATATAGTACTTCCTGGTCTTTCATTATAGTATGGTCTATTGCAGTCCTTGCATCCTCTTATTTCAAAAGGATAACCCTTGTTTATGTCTTTTATAATATCATTGTCAAGTTTTATACTATCTAAGTATCCATTTTTAAATTCAAAGTACTCTTTCGAATAACCTTTATTTATCATATAAGACATTAATTGTACCCTTCTATAATTTTCTATCTTTGGCTGACTTATTTTTTCCATTTTAGTTCCTCTAACTGGAGTAAATGCAAATAAGCTAATCGTTATATTATTTTCCTTTAAATAAGTATATAAGTTGTATATATCTTCATGACTTTCACCCATACCAACTATTATATGAGTACTTATTTTATTTGGATATGCTTTTGACATTTCAGTTATAAATTTTAATTTTTCATCATAATTATTTCCTTTTATTTTTTCATACAATTCTTTATTTGCTGCATCTATCGCTATTCCTATTTTATCTACTCCTGCTGAAAAAAACTTATTTATCTGTTCATTATTTTCTAATTTTGCAGATAATGAAATTGGCATATCTATCTTACCACTTATATAGTTTATAAAATCTAAAACAGACTTGTGTGCTTCTTCACTTGCCATTGATTGAATGCATATTCTCTTTATATTTTCTCCTTTATAAGTTTTTAAAGCATCTAATATGTCCTCTTTAGAAAACTTTGGCCAAACTACTCTTGATAACTTATCTTTTCTAGTACTGCTTTCTATTGATTGAGAACAAAAACTGCATTTGTTTATACATTTTTCTCCAATCATTATATACGCTGTAGTAGGAGGTATATCGCTTTTTTTGTTTAGTATTCCAAGTTCTATTGCTGTCCCAGATGATAATCTAATCATAAAACACAACACTCCTTACACTCAGTTATTGTCATATTCATTTCTATAGCCTTATTCTTAGCAGACCTTGATGGTAGTACTATTTTATTGACTCCACACATTATAGATAGCTGGTCTAACTCTTTTCTATACAATCCTCTTGGTCTCATACACCCTAGATTAATTTCAGTATTTGGCAAATTAATTCTGGCTTCACACAGAATATCTGCTACCCCTTCTAATTTAGGTGGGTCTACATTTTCATACTCAGTTCCTTTCGTTGGAATAAGTACTATAAATGTAAGTTTATTAGGAGGATTTTCTTGTAGGTATTCTATAATTTCATATTCACCCTTTATTTGCCCTCCCTTTAAACCAATACATATATGTGGTGCTACCTCTGTATTTTCTCTTATTGTATTATAAACTTCAATATAATCATATTTACTTTTTTCCATCTTATAAACTTCTCTTATAGTCTCTTTATCAAAGACTAAATCAAAAGATACTATATCTAAATACTTACACAACTCTATAATACTACCTTTATCCATAAGACCTAAATGAGCATTCAACCTGTACCCTTGTTCCTTTAACCTTTTAATAGTCTGAATATGAGTACTCATTGGAACATCACCGTCATAACTACATCCACCACTTAATAAAAAACTAGTTATATTTCTTGACTGTACTTTTTCCTTATAATCCTCTATTGGCACCATATTGTTTAAATAGTGACCATTACAATGAGCACATTTCAAATTACATTGATTACTTGTAGTACTAAGAGCTAGTGTCTGATTAGGATAAGCAAACTCTATTTTATTTCCAAAATTCTTTAATTTAATATCAAATGCTATTTTCATTTTTTCAGATATATTCTTATTCATAGTTTATTCCTTTTCAATTACATTTTACTCTTCCAGTAATTTCTTTGCTGTTGGGAACTGCTCTATATTCGTATGTGGTAAGAAACATGCAGATATAAATTCATCCATATAACTTGGATATACACTAAGTTCAACATAAGTTATTTGATTACCTATTTCCTCAAGCTTATTTTTTGCATCTTTACTTATAAGAGCTAAGTAAGAACCAACAAGCGAACTATTTCCAATATAAGTAAATTTCTCTCTATCAATATCAGGAAGTAATCCTATAATTATTGAGTTTTCTATGTCTAAGTTATTACCTATACCACCTGCTATATAAACTCTATCTAATATACTAAAGTCCATGCCTAAACTATCTACAAGAGTATATGCACCTGAATATATAGCTCCTTTAGCTCTAATGAAGTTATCTATATCAACTTCATTGACTACTATATCATTTTCTAAATCAAACTCTTCCTTAAATGCTAATACATACTCTCCTATCTCATGCTCATTAAATCTAACTCTCTTATTATCCAAATCCCTGTATATCTTACCTCTTCTATCTATTACACCTTTAGTAATCATTTGGCAGATTAAATCAATTATACCAGAACCACATATACCAACTGGGACACATTCATCTATAATTTTTAATGTTGGCTCTAAAGTTTCTTTATCAATAGTTACTTTCTCTATTGCTCCTGCTGATGCTCTCATTCCACAGCTTATACCTCCGCCCTCAAAGGCAGGTCCTGCTGAACACGCACAACTCATCATATAATCTTGATTTCCAAATACTATCTCTCCATTAGTTCCTAAATCTATAAATAAAACATTTTCTTCACTTGACCATATACCTGCTGATAGTACACCTGCTGTTATATCTCCTCCTACATAACTTGCAACAGATGGAGCTAAGTACACATATGCACTGTCATTTACGAAAAGACCCACATTTTCCCCCATAAGTTTTGGAGATTTCAAAAATGGAGGTATGTAAGGCTCTTGTCTTAAGAAGTCTGTATACACACCTAAGAATAAGCTTGTCATAGTTGTATTTCCAGCAGCTACTAACGTAACTACATCCTCTTTATTTATTCCATTTCTTTCGTATATTGTTTTTAATAGAGGGTTTATAGTTTCCTCAACTATAGCTTTGTGAAGTGTTTCTAATCCATTCTTTTTAGTTGAATATATAATTCTATTTATAACATCTGCTCCATATTTTATCTGTGCATTTCCAGAAGATGCTTTATCTACTACTTCTTTTGAATATAAATCTACTAAACATACAACTACTGAAGTTGTACCAATATCTATTGCAACTCCATATAAGGAATTTTCTTTATTTCCTTCTTCTATATTTATGATTGTAAGTTTCTTTTGTTTTTGAACATATGTTATTGTAATTTTAAAATCGCTCTTTCTAAATACGGTTGGCATCTTTCTAAGTATATCCAACCTAAAATCTATTTCATTATATCCTAGATTATTTCTAACGTATCTCTCCAGTCTATCTACATCGCTTATATTATCATCTAAATTTGGCTCTTCCATTTCTATGTATTTCTTTTTTATATTTGTTTTAAATTGAAGGTTATGCTCTTCAATTATTTTTTTGGCTCTTTCAAATATTTCTCTATCTTCTTTTTTGTTACCACCTTCTATCTTCATACCATGCATAGAAGATGATACTTTAGAAGGAACTTCAATTTCTATATCTGAAATTACCTTTGTACAACAAGCTAGTATATAGCCTTGTTCCCACTCATCATCCGTTATATGTCTTGTTTTTTCTGTATCAACTTTTCCATTCAATAATTTTACTTTACATTTACCACAAGACACATTTCCATTACAAGGAGCGTCTATAAATATATCTGCATTTCTTGCAACCTCTAGCAATATATCCCCCTCATTACAATAAACTTCTTTATTGTTTGGTGTAAAAGTTACTTTTATCATATTATCCTCCCAATTTGTTCTATATATTATAAAAGGAAAGTATAGCTAAATTTGCGTGCACTCAAATTTTACTATACTTTCCCCAATTATAATAATATCCTAATCTTTAATTATTCTAATCCAGCCTCGTATTCTTTATCACTTAATAACGTATCAAGTTCAGCCACATCAGCTAGTTTTACTTTTAATATCCAGTTTTCGTATGGGTCTTCATTTATACATTCTGGCTCATCTTCTAATTTCTCATTAACTTCTAATACCTCACCATTAACAGGAGATATTAAATCAGAAGCTACTTTAGAAGATTCAACTACTCCAAAATCAACTCCCTTAGTTACAGTATCTTCTACTTCTGGTGTTTCAACAAATAATATTTCTCCTAATTGATCTTGAGCATAGTCTGTTATGCCTATATATACAACATCTCCATCAATTACTTTTACCCACTCATGATCTTTAGAGTATTTTAATTCTGGTAATAATTTCATTTCGATAGACCCCCAATATTATATTATTGATTAAATTATTTAAATCATATTAATATTATATCACACTATTTTAAATTTTCCATCAATTACATTACACTTTCCATAGCTAATGCTGGATGACCTTTTTCTTCTAAGAAAGCTAATACTCCTTCAGAATCGTCAGCTATAGTTTCATCACAAACCATATCACAGAAGTTTTCTATTCCAGTCATTTCTTTAACTGTAGCATTTAATTTATCAGCTACATAATCTTTTAATTCTTTTGGCATCCAAACTATTCTTTCTGGTCCACCTTCTGCATAAGCGAATTTTTTAGAAGATATGAAATGTCTTCCGTGTCCCATGAATCCTGGAGTTTGAACTCCTCCACCTGTCATAGAAGCAAGTTCTCCAAAAGTCATACCAACTGGAGTAACACTTGCAAACTCTCTGTTAACTACAACAAATCCATTTGCTTCTGGCATTATACCACAGATACATTCGAAGCATCCACAAGAAGTCATTGGGTCTTCTAATATAGAGTATAATGTAACAGATTCAACTGCACCTTGAGATATTTGGTTTACAGTTTCATTTACTGAATTCCATACACCTGTTCTATCATCTAAGCACTCGCCTTTTTCTATTGGTTGGCAAGGACCTGTTGGGTCTAATTCTTTAGTAGCCTTAGCATCTAACCAGCTAACTGCTCCACAAAGACCAAGTCTTTCAGGAGTAACAACACAAACGTGAGCTGGTGCAAATGATTGACATAAGTTACAAGAATAGAAAGTATCAACACTTTCATCAACTAGTGAAGCTAATCTTTCATCTCTAGCATTGTACTTAGCTATTGCTTCACCTTTTAATTCAGAAACTTTTTCAGCATCTGTAATTATAGTTATTTCACACTTATCAACAACTGATTCAAACTCATCTAACATCTTAGCATATAAAACTTCTCCTATATGCTCAAGTCTAAATCCTTTATCAAATGCATCTTTAGAGATTCTTACCCAAGCCATATCTCTTTGTCCAACGTGCATTACACCTTCTATATAGTTTAAGAAGTAGTGGAAACGTCTTTCAAGAACTGGCTCGAAATCTTCTTGCATGTTTTTACCAGCTATTTTAACTATTACAGCAAGTGGTAATCTTAGCACACCATCTGCATCAACTTCATCTATATTTGGTCCTATTATTTCTATCTTATGGTCTTCAACTTCAGTTGCTTCTTTCTTAACAACAAGTTCCCAAGCTTCAGTTCTGTTTCCGCCAAACTCAGCAAACATGTCGCTCTTTCTAATTCTCTCACCTTCAAATGCTGCTGCAAATGAAACTGGGATAGGTATTTCAGTAACTTTTATTTTTATTCCTCTAGCTTCTAATGAAGTAGCTACTATCTTATCGTAATCTTTTTGAGTTAATAAGTTCATTGGAACTTCAAGAACTGTTTGGTCAGTTACAACTGGGAATCCTAAAGCTATTGCTCCAGCACCTGCAGATACAACTAATTCACTTAGTGGTCCAAATGCATTAACAAATGCAGGAACTCTATTAGCTGTGTATTCTAATAATCCGTTTAAATCACCAGGAGTTAATCCACCGAATATTAACGCTGCTCTTACTGCAACAGATACAACGTGGATAACAGAAGTTACATCGTATCCTAGAGGTATAACTCTTAGTTCAAGACCCATTTTTACTCCAGCTTCTATAGCTTGGTCTATAACTTTACCAACTAAGAAAGTTAATAAACCTTTAGATTGATAATCTTTTATAACTTTTGCTGCTGATTCAGCATCAGGACACTCACCAAGAACAACTGCAACACCAGGTATATCTCCTGTAACTAGTGGTACACCAAGTGATCTGATTATAGGGTCAGTTATATGACCTGCACATGGCTCACTATATGGAGCATCCATAGTTGAATATTTTAATGCTTCAATTACTTCTGCAGCTAAAGCTGTAGCTAAACCAGCATTAAAAGCATGTTCTAATAAATGAGTTCTATTTATTAAAGATTTTACTACTTCTAAAGCACCTTCTAAGTCCCCTAAAGTATTCATTTTTTGTCCTGTTGCAGCATATATACAAGGTAATGAGTATGCTGTATCAGGGAAAGCAACTTTATGCTCTTTTCCATTTTTTTCTATAGCTTCGGCTAACATAGCCTGAGCTGCACCTAAAGCTTGTTCTGACCCTGTAAAGATTATATTATATAGATTCATTCTATTTCCCCCTTTAATATTTATACCTATTTTTTTATTAACTATACCCTAAAAACCCTAGAAAGCAAATCCACCTTCATTTAACTCTAAGAAAGAGTCTGCATATAAAGATGCCCCGTTGATTATGTCACAAGATTTTACAGTTTTCATTAATTCTGGGTCACATGGATTCATTATAGCTGAACTAAATCCATTAGCCATTGCCATTGCTAAGAATGCACTATCTAAAACAGGTCTAACATGCTTAGGACATCCATTAGATACATTAGATAATCCTCCTGTAGTTAAAAGTCCCATTTCAGTCATCATTTTTATAGCTTCTAAAACTTCTACTTGTTTCTCTTGCATACCTTTTATAACTAAGCATAATGGGTCAAATAGTATATCAGTTGGCTCCATTCCTAACATTAAACCTTTTTCTAATATTTCTTGGCAGTAAGCCATACGCTCATCATTATCTCTTGGGATACCTTCTTTTGCACATAAGCCTATAACCATTGCTTCATATTCAGCTGCTATATCTATTAAATCAAATCTTGAACCAGCATCAGCAGAGTTTATTATTGGTTTTGCATTAGTTCTATCGTAAACTTTAAGTCCAGCTTCGATAGCTTTTTTATTAGCTGTATCTAATGCTATAGGAACATTGTTGAACTCAGATTGAAGTAATTTAACTCCCCATGTCATTATTTCTTCGCCATCTCTTTCAGCAGGTCCTATATTAAAATCTATATAATGTGCTCCTGCTTCTAACTGTTCTTTAGCTCTTTTTAAGATTGGAGCTGGGTCTCTTTCTGCTAATGCCTTTCTTATTGAAGGTGATATACAGTGTATTCTTTCACCTATAATCATAAATTTTTCCATTTATAATGTCCCCCTTTAAATTTAATATTAATAGTTAGTTAATATTTTATTAGTTTGTTTGGCATGCTTTTTCTTGGTATCCTTTTAAGAACTTAGGTAATTCCATAGATTCCTCTGGTCCTATAACTACATTCCATCCTGGTAAGTTATCTTCTATATCACCTTTAAGTACTGCAACTTTTCCTGGAATGATAAGGTCTTTACAATTAGTTACTTCTTCTACTTTACTTTCTTTAATGAAAGCAGATATTGAGTTTCCACCAAATTTACCAGCAGCCCAAGATGTAAGAACTGAATATCCACCTGCATCTGGTATTACTAACCATACTGGAACTTTTGATCTTTCTATATCACCAGCAACTATGAAGTAAGTTAATGCAAAGTCAACAGTAACTAATACTGGAGAATTTTCATCTGGGTTGTTGATTGGATAAATCTTTGGTTCAACTCTCATTGGTCTTTGTGGGTCAGTGTATATGTTTTGTCTTAATGCGAATAATGGTAATGCCTTAGCATAATTAATATCATCTATTACTATTATAGAACCGTATTTTATAGTAAATATTGATGATAAAGCTACTTCCATCATAGGGTTTGAATTAGATAATCTATTTGCAAATACTATTGAAGGATATCCAAATGTTCTATCTTGCTCTTTTAAAGCTATTCTTCTAACTTGTATAGCATTAGTGTAAGTATCTTTTATGTTTTCTCCTGTTACATCTAATACTAATTCTTTATATCCAGCAGTTTGAACTAATTCAACTGTTTCATATAATTCTTCTAAGCTACCAGCTTTTACACCTAATGGTAAACTTGCTCCCTTAACAACTTCTATCATATCTTTGTAGTTCTCTTTAGTTGCTCCATATACCATTGGTCTAGCATCTTTTAATACTTCAACAGCTTCTTTAACTACTTGTGCATCATCACAAGCTAAAATATAAGCTATTTCTAATCCACTGCCTTTTATTTTATCAATTAATTTTAAATATGCATCTTTGTCTCCACAATACTCTAAAACAGCCATTTCAACTTTCATTTGTTCACCAATTCTTACATAGTCAACTTTTTTCATATTAGCTATTTTAGCATCTACAGCTTCGTCACTCATACATGTACAGAATGAAACTGCATATCTATTTCTACTTACTAATGTTTTTTCATGTCTAAATAATACTGTTTCTCCACCTAATTCGTATTCAGATGCACCAGCACCAACTTTTAAAGCTTTCATTAAAGGTGCAGTAGCCTCTGATAATTTTGCTATAGCGTCATCAGACATATGTGGGCATTTACCTACTTCTACAGCTCCTGAAGCAACCTTCATAGAGAAAGCCATACAAGTTGGGAATCCACAATCCTTACAGTTTTTCTTTGGTGTTAATTTAAATATATCTAAAGCTTTTAATGCCATTATTTTTTCCCCCTAACCTTAACAATTTAATTAAGCTAATGCGTTAACCAATTCTTTTATAGTTTCTATTGATTTTGGATGACGAAGTATAACTGCATTTGAACCACCTACTAAAACACTTGCTGCAGTTGAAACTTCCATTGCTATAGTTCTTTCTTCTGGACAACCCCAATCTGGCTCATCTTCTATTGGAGCTATAGCTTCCTTAACATGACCTACTTCAAAAGCTACTGGTGTTATGATAGGCATTTGTAATGTCTTATCATTTTGACCAAATGCTGCAAGTCTAATTCTATCCATAGTAGATGCAACATACTCATATCCATAACCAACTGCTGAACATCCAACATTCATAACTATATTTTCACCTTTAACGCCTAATTGAGTTAACAGTACGTTTAATTGTTTAGCTAGGTTTATATCAACAGAAGATTCAGCCCCTACTTTATGTGCATAAGCCATACCAGCTGATGCTCCTACTCCCTTGTAGTTATCTTCTACTGCTGACATAAATAAGCAGTTGTGTCCATCCAATGTTTGAGCTAATTTTTCAAACAATTTACCATCTTTTTCATGATTTCCTGAACCAGCTACAACTAAAGGTAATTTTATTGCTTCAATTACTGCCTTAGCTACATCAGCACATTCATCAACTGACTTATCTAATCCATTTGGGTCAGAACCATCAAATTTTAAACAAATAAAGTCTGCTTGTGTATTAGCTTCAACATATTTAGCCCATTCTACTGGACAGTTAGCTACATCTTTGTATAACTCCTTATATGAATCAGTCCAGCTTTCAGGATAAATGTCTGATATTTGTATACCTATTTTTGGAGAATTACCTACTTCTCCATCAAAACTATAAAAAGGTAATACATTTTCCCCACCTAATTTAATTGCTTTTTCCCCTATTCCTACTTCAACTTCTGATATTTTTCCAGAATATTTTTGAGTAGACATTTTAAATGCCATATTTTTTTCCCCCTTAAGCCTATTTTAATTCTAATTTAGCAAAAATTTCTTTCATAGCCACTTTAGATTTTGAATCTTCAGGTAAATTAACTAAAGGAATACCTGTAGAATCATATTCATATATCAATTCATCCATAGGTACGACACCGATTAGCTCTAGATTATGCTTTTCAATTTCTTCTTTAACACCATCATTCATAATCCCATTTGGAACTTTGTTTACAATTAAAAGTATTCTTCCAACATTTAATTTTAGTTCCTCAGCTAAATCTCTTATTCTAGCAACAGCTTGTATGCTACGTCTTGAGCAATCACTAACCAATAAAAGTGTATCGACATGTCTAGTGACTTTTCTACTTAGATGTTCCATACCAGCTTCGTTGTCCATGACCAAATATTTGTAATGACCAGATATTTTATTTACTTGTTCTCTAAGTATCCCATTTACAAAACAGTAACATCCTTCACCTTCTGATCTACCCATTACTAATAAGTCGTATCCTTCACCTTCTTCAATTATAGAATTTAATCTAAATTGTAGATATTGTGCTTTTGTCATACCACCAGGGAATGCATTGCCTAACTTTTCTCTTTGATTTACTTCTTCTCTTATTTCTCCTATTGTTGCTTCAACTTCGATACCCAACACTTCATTTATGTTAGCATTAGCATCAGCATCTACAACTAATACTGGTCCCTTATTGTCCTTAACCAAATAATCAATCAAAAGCCCTGTGAGACTTGTTTTACCAGTTCCACCTTTTCCTGCAACAGCTATATTGTATCCCATTTTAAGACTTCCCCCTTAAATCTAGCCACAGAGCCTTATGTACTCTGTCTGTTTATTATAATTTAGGTACAGAATGAACACATTCTCCATGTACATCATGAAGTGCTTCCATTAGTCCTTCAGATAAACTTGGATGTGGATGTATTGCATCCCCTACTTGTTCTACTGTTAATCCTAGATGAACAGCTAGTGACAACTCTGTCAATAAATCTGTAGCATGAGGTCCTACTACTGCTGCACCTATTATTTTATCTGTTTCTTTATCAGCTATAATCTTTACAAATCCTTGGAAATGTCCTATAGCCTGTGCTTTTCCAAGACCTCTAAAATCAAATTGACCTACGTTGTATTCTACACCTTCAACTTCAAGTTGCTTTTCAGTTTTACCAACACCAGCAACTTCAGGTTCAGTATAAACACATCTTGGAATTGCTCTGTAATCTACTACCTTAGTCTTACCTAAAGCATTTTCAACTGCTATGATACCTTCTTTAGAAGCAACATGTGCTAAGAAAGGAGTGTCTATTATATCGCCTATTGCGTATATACCTTCCACATTAGTTTCAAGATGCTCATTAACTACTACTTTTCCTCTTTCCATTTCAATTCCTATATCTTCTACTCCAGAATTATCAAGGTTAGGTCTTCTACCAACACATACTAGTGCATATTGTGCTTCTATAACCTTTCCATTAGAAAGAGTTGCAACAGCCTTACCATCAACTACTTCACAAGTTTGTACTCCAATCCCTGTGATAACTTTAATTTTATCTTTCTTAAATTGTCTAAGTAGTTGTTTAGCTACATCTTTGTCTTCATTTAATAGTATTTGGTCAACCATCTCAACTATAGTTACTTCTGTTCCTAAGGCTCTAAAGAACTGCCCTATCTCACAGCCTATAACTCCACCACCTACTATTAACATAGACTCAGGTATCTCTTCAAGTCCAAGAACTTCATCACTAGTTATTACTACTTTTCCATCATATGGGAACATTCTTGGTACAACTGGAACAGAACCATTTGCTAGTATTATCTTATCTGCTTTTATAGTTTCTACTGTTCCATCATCCTTAGTTACTTCTATAGTGTTTTTATCAATTAACTTTCCAAAACCATTAACTAAGTTTACTCCTCTTTTTTCAAATAAGAATTCTATACCACTTATTAATTGATTTACAACTTTGTTTTTTCTTTCCATTATGGCAGTGAAGTTTGGCTTAACTGTACCATCTATCTCTATACCAAAATCCTTTGCTTCTTTTACAGTATTCAATACACCTGAAGAAGCAAGAAGTGCTTTAGTTGGTATACATCCTGCATTTAAACAAGTTCCTCCAACTCTTCTTTTTTCAATAACTGTTACCTCTGCACCAAGCATAGAAGCTTTTATAGCTGCTACATATCCTCCTGGTCCACCACCTACTACTACTATCTTCATCCTTAATTCCCCCAAACCTTATATAATCTACAATCTTGCAATACTATAAACCTGCGGCATCCAGTATAGCAGGTATATTTTCTTCTGCCCCAATTGCCATTATATGAACACCATCACATAAATCCTCTTCTTTTAATTGTTTGATAAGTTCTCCTGCCATTTTTATTCCTTCACTTACCCAGTTTTCTTTTCCAACTGCTCTTAATCTTTCGATTTGTTCATCTGGAACAAATATCCCTGGTACATTTGCTGTCATAAATTTAGCCATTCCTGGAGATTTCAAAGGTACTATTCCTGCTAATACCTTACAATCCATATCCCTTGTTAATTCTCTAAACTTTCTCATTGTATTTATGTCATAAAGTGCTTGTGTTTGGAAAAATTTAGCCCCTGCTTTCATTTTCTTTTGCATTTTTAATAATTGAACTTCGATTGGAGAATATTCTGGAGTTACTGATGCTCCTAGATAAAAATCTGGAGAACCTTTTAATTTATTACCAGCCATGTCCGTACCTGCCATTAAAGTCTCAGCAGTTTGAAGTATCCCCACAGAATCTAAATCAAACACGCCCTTAGCCTGTGGATGGTCTCCTACACTAGTATGGTCTCCTGTTAATGCCAACAGGTTGTTTATTCCGAATACACCTGCTGACAACATTTCTCCTTGTATAGCTATCCTATTTCTATCTCTCCCTGTTATTTGGATAACTGGTTCTAATCCAACATCTTTTAGTAATTTACATGTAGCAAGAGAAGTTGCTCTCATAACTGCCGATTGAAAGTCTGTTACATTTGCTGCGTGAACTCTTCCAACCAATGGCTTTGCACATTCTATTAAATGTGAAAGGTCAGTCCCTTTTGGAGGAGCCATCTCAGTAGTAACTGCAAATTTTCCACTTTCTAATGTTTCTCTTAATAAGCTCATCTCTAATCCCCCTTTTAACCTTCTAAAAAAAACTTTTATGAATTTGCTGCTGCTTCTTTCTTTTTCTTTGCACTTAAACTTCTTGGATTATTTTGCTTAGAATAGTCTTTTGGTGGTCTTATTTCTGCTAAGTTATCTAATTGTCCTATAGCTTCTAGTCTTTCATATATTTTTATCCAAGCACAATCATTCTCTGCGTTTACTTCACACTTACCATTTTTAGCTCCACCACAAGCTCCATTCATAAGACCTTTAGCACACATAGTTACTGGACATATCCCACCTGTCCAACCAAGTTCACAGTCTCCACAAGCTTTACAAGCTTCTTCATATTCTCCAACCCTTTGTACTTCCCCTATGAACAAAGTGTTGTTAGCTGGGTAAACTGGCTTATCTTTTAGGTTCTTAACTATTGTCTGCGTACCATCTCCACATGCCAAAGATAAAACTGCATCAGCTTCCTTAGTTTCTTCTTTTAGAGCCTTTAAATCCTTTTTAGACTTTAAAAGGTTACAAGCAGGGTCAAGCATTACATATCCTAAGATTTTTTTGCCTTCGCCTTCAAGAGTTTCCTTCATTTTTAAAACTTCTTCTTCCCCACCACTTTTACAAGTTGCTGCACATTGATTACAACCAACTAAAACTAGCTTGTCAAAATTCTTTAAGTACCCTAGCACTTCTTCTAATGGTTTATTTTCAGAAATTATCATATCTACTTCCCCCCTAAACCTTCCACATATATATATCTATTTATTGTTTTGTAATTTACAAGCCTTAACTACATGTTTTGCAAGTATAGATGTTGTAACTGAACCAACCCCCGCTGGAACTGGAGTTATCATTGATACTTTATCTAAAACTGCATTTGTATCAACATCTCCACATAAATTTCCTTCTTCATCAACATTTATACCAACGTCTATAACTACTGCCCCATCTTTAACAAAACTTTCATCAACCATCTTAGCTCTACCAATAGCTGCTATTAATACATCAGCCTCTGCAGCTACACCTGATAGGTTTTTAGTTTTTGAATGACATATTGTAACAGTTGCATGTTCGCTTAATAAAAGCATGGATACTGGCTTTCCAACTACCATTGATCTTCCAAGAACTGTTACTTTACTACCTTTTAAATCAACATTATAATGTTTTAATATTTCTACTACTGCTGTAGGAGTACATGGTGGGAATCCACTTTTATCACCTTCCATTACCTTAGCAGAGTTTATTGGACTGAAACAGTCTACGTCTTTTTCTGGTGCAATAACATATTTTATAACTTCTTCATTTAAGTGTTTTGGAAGCGGTCTAAAACATAATATACCATTAACATTTTTGTCATCATTAACTCTCTTTAATACATCAATATACTCCTCTTGAGTTATGTCTTCAGCTAACTCTAACACTTCTGTTGTTATACCGATGTTTTGACATCTTTTTAATGCTCCTCTTTCATAAGATAAATCATCACTTCTTGCCCCAACTCTAACTATTGTTAGTTTAGGATTTATACCTTCTTTAACTAGTAAATCGACCTCTTTTATTAATTCTTCACTAATCTTATCAGCTACAGGTTTTCCTTTTATAATTTGTCCTTTAGTTGACATTCCTTCCATATATCCACAACTCCCCTACAAGCAAACTTAAATTAATTTATTCTATATACCACATATTAATAACATAGTATCTACTTTCGTCATTAAAAATTATTTTCCAAGAGCTTTTTCAACTTTAGCATAAACTTCATCACAAATTTTTACGCCATCTTCAACTAATTTATCTACTTCTGTTTTTACTTTGTTAACATATTCTTTATCTTGTATAGAATTTATATTTATAACTACATTTAATTGTCCACCAAGTATAGCAGCTCTTAAACATTGAACTCCTACACCAACATCACTTATAGCAAGTCTTGAACCTTTATCAACTAAATCTTCATGTAACTTAATAGCTTCATAGCAAACTCTCACTATGTTTAATGGTACTTCACAAGCAACTTTAAGTGCTTTTTCCATTGTTTCTGCTTTTATCCTTTTTTCTTCTTCTGTTTCTTTAGGAAGCCCATAAGCTTTTGATAATGGCAAGAAACATTCTGCATCATCATCTATCATTTTTAATAAATCTTTTTCTAACTTTCCTGCCTTATTTAATATTTCTTTTACACTTTCTTCATATTCAGCATACTTCTTCTTTCCTATTGTAAGGTTACACACCATACTACCTAAAGCCATACCGATTGCACCAACTAGTGCGGCAGCCCCCCCGCCACCTGGCACAGCTTCTTTAGAAGATAGTACTTCTACAAAATCAACACAAGTTTTATCTGCTATTTTCATGATAATCCTCCTTGAAAGGATGTAGGAAAATATCTCAAATTATTCAATCTATTTTAAGATATTTCCTACTCTATTATTTATAAATTAATGTACTTAGAACAATCCAGATATTACTCCATTTTCATCAACATCTATTTTTTCTGCTGCTGGAACTTTTGGTAATCCTGGCATCTTCATGATTTCTCCAGTAAGTGCAACTATAAATCCAGCTCCTGCTGAAATTGTTGCTTGTCTTACAGTTATTCTAAATCCTGTTGGTCTACCTAATTTAGTTTGGTCATCAGTTAAAGAATACTGAGTCTTAGCCATACATACTGGAACCTTAGTAAATCCAAGTTTTTCTAAGTTAGCTATCTCTTTATCAGCTTCTGGAGTATAATCTACGCCATCTGCTCCATAAATCTTAGTAGCTATAGCATTTATCTTGTCTTTTATAGATAAATCATCTTCATAGCAGAATCTAAAGTTATTTTCTTCCTCATCTAATAATCTTAAAACTTCTTTAGCTACTGCAATTCCACCTTCTCCACCTTTTGCCCATACTTCAGAAAGAGCAACATTAACACCTAATTCTTTACACTTGTCTTCAACAAGTTTAAGTTCAGCTTCTGTGTCAAGTGGGAATCTGTTTATTGCAACAACTGCTGGTAAACCGTATACTTGAGTTATGTTTTCAACATGTTTTAATAAGTTTGGAAGTCCTTTTTCAAGAGCTTCTAGGTTTTCTTCATTTAAGTCTGCTTTAGCAACTCCACCATTGTATTTTAATGCTCTTACAGTAGCAACTATTATAACAGCATCTGGTTTTAAGTTAGCCATTCTACATTTTATATCTAAGAATTTCTCTGCTCCAAGGTCAGCACCGAAACCAGCCTCAGTTATTACATAATCTGCAAAGTGCATAGCCATTCTTGTAGCTATAACAGAATTACATCCATGAGCTATATTTGCGAATGGTCCACCATGTACAAATGATGGTGTTCCTTCAAGAGTTTGAACTAGGTTTGGTTTTAAAGCATCTTTTAATAATGCAGCCATAGCACCATTAGCTTTTAGTTGTCTAGCTGTTACAGGCTCACCTTCGTAGCTGTATCCAACTATTATATTTCCTAATCTTTCTTTTAAGTCAGATATGTCACTTGCCAAACAGAACGCTGCCATTATTTCAGAAGCAACAGTTATATCGAATCCATCTTGTCTAACCGCTCCATCACCTTTTTTACCCATACCATCAACGATATTTCTAAGTTGTCTATCGTTCATGTCTACACATCTTCTCCAAGTTATTTTCTTAGGGTCTATTCTAAGTGTATTTCCTTGATGAATATGATTATCAAGCATAGCAGCTAAAAGGTTATTAGCAGCTCCTATAGCATGGAAATCGCCTGTGAAGTGTAGGTTTATATCTTCCATAGGAACAACCTGTGCATATCCCCCACCAGCTGCTCCACCTTTAACACCAAATACCGGTCCTAGAGATGGTTCTCTTAAAGCAACTAATACGTTTTTGTCTAACTTAGCAAACGCATCAGCAACACCTATAGTAGTAGTAGTTTTTCCTTCGCCAGCTGGAGTTGGATTTATAGCTGTAGTTAGTATTAACTTAGCTTTTTTACCAGTCTCTCTCTTTAATAGATTGTAGTCAACTTTGGCTTTATACTTACCATACAGTTCTACATCATCCTCACCTAGTCCTAATTTTTTTGCAACCTCTCTAATATCTTGAGGTTTAGCTTCTTGAGCTATTTCAATGTCAGATTTAAATCCCATAACTGAATCTCCTCCCACAACCTAAATAGATTTAAAATATAATTTTTGTAAAAACTGTATTAATATGTAAAAATTATATTTTATAAGATAATTATACATGTAAAATTGCTTAAAAACTAGCTACTAAGCTATTAAAATATTCAAACTTAATAGCTAGTTATTTATCTAATTACTTATTTATTACCTATCTATTACCTACGTCTAACCTTTAACCAACTTAAAATCCCAAATCAAAAATTCTATATATTCTATTTATCTTTAAGTGACATTAATTTATCTTTTATTGCTTTAATTTGTGCTTTCGTTGTTTCACTAGAATCATATGGAGATTGATTAGCTCTATCAGAATCTATAACGTCTTGATTATAATAAATAAATCCTAAAGACTCTCCATCTTCTAAGTTTTGGATTATAAATTCTTCATCTTCCTTATTTCTAATTTTATTTCCTACTACAAATACTTTATTTACACCTATATCATGTCCAAGTTTTTTAACTTTTCTATAGGTTTGTAAACTTCTCTCTCCTGGCTCTACAACTACTATGAAAGCATCTACACCTTGGGCTGTACCTCTTCCTAAGTGTTCAATTCCCGCTTCCATATCCATAACCACTACATCTTTATTTTGTAGTATTAAATGTGAACAGAGTCTCTTTAAAAGAACATGTTCTGGACATACACATCCAGTACCACCAGAATCTACTGTTCCAAGTGTAAGCAATCTCACTCCATTGTATTCCTTACAGAAATTTTCAGGGATATCGTCTACTTTTGGATTCATCTTGAACATCTTTCCAAATGAGCCTACAGAAGCAGCGGTTCTATCTGAAACTAATTTTTTCATTTCTGATATAGGTACTATTGATTCATATACTTCTTTTGGAAAACCTAGTGCTAAAGCTAAATTAGCATCAGGGTCGGCATCAACAGCAACAACTCTGTATCCGTCTTCAGCAAACATCCTAGAGAGCATTGAAGAAAAAGTCGTTTTACCTACTCCACCTTTACCTGTTATTGCTATCTTCATAATCCCTACCACCTTTATTACTATTTGCTTTTTATGTAGTTAAATTTATAGCTAAGTATTTTTTTATACACTAAAAATAAACTACAGCTAGTCCTTACAGGAACCGATTAGATTTACCCTACTAGCTTTTCAAAGCAGCATGTATAGTTTTATTATTCTTCATTATTTTTATTATTCTTCATTATATTGTTGTATTTTATTTAGTTGTAATTTAGTTATATTGTTGTATTTTATTTAGTTTAAAATTGTCTTTATTTTTAATTTATTTCTTTTAATATTGTTTATATTTTATTCATTCTGTATATTCAATTTATTTTGACATTTTTTCTTCAACGCCTAACCTTACTCAATTATATTTGACTTTCTTAAATCATAAAATCGTTTTTTCTATATCTTTGCCAGTCCTTAAGCTTCTGCCTTCTCTGCCATTTTTTCTTCAACTAATGCTTCAAAGTGAACACGTTTCTTCTCTATATCTTCTATTATTGTAGCTGCTAACTCTTTTGGATTTGTATTTACAGTAAATGCTGCTCCAACTTTGTCTCTTAATCCACTAGTTAATATCTCTACTGCTTTTGAAGAACCAGGTATTGGAGGCATTATTCCTAGATAAGTGTCTATACCAGAAGCTACAACATAACAGCCTATAGCTACTGCCTTTTCTGACATCCACTCTGGAGCTACACCTACAACTGGAAGGTCACACATATCCATATCTAAATACTTAGCTGCTGCTCCAACTAAATCTAATATACGGCTTATATCAACGCAAGAACCCATATGTAGTACTGGTGGGATTCCTACTAATTTACAGACAGTTGCAAGACCTTTACCTGCATATTTTTCAGCTGCGTCAGCTTCCATTAGACCAAACTTAGCTGCTGCTGAAGCACCACATCCTGTAGTAACTACTATTATGTCGTTTTTGATTAATTCTTTCATTATTGTTACGTGAGCCTCATTTGAAACTCCTTTAGCATTGTTACATCCAACTACACCAGCTGCTCCTCTTAGTACTCCAGATTTTAGACAGTCTGTTAATGGCTTAACTGTTCCTGCTGGGTCTATATGAGAGTTTACAACTCTGTCTAATTGATTTACTATTGCATCTACACTATACCCAACTGTTGCCCCTGATTTTAATTCAGGTATAAGTACTTTTGATTTATCTCTATTTTTAAAGTTTAAGATAGCTTCTTTAACTATTGCTTTAGCATCTTGAAGAGCTTGTTCTTCTCTAAATTCGATATAAGTTGAGCCTGTTATCTTAGCTTTTGGAGAAGTTGTTACAAATTTAGTATGGTAACAATCTGCTACTCTAGCTAGTGCAGGGAATATACATTGAACGTCAACTATTACAGCTTCAACTGCTCCAGTTACTATTGCAAGTTCTTGTTGATGGAAGTCCCCTGCTATTTTTACACCATGTCTCATTGTAATCTCATTACCCGTACAGCACATACCTGCTAAGTTTATTCCATCTGCTCCAACTTCTTTAGCTAAAGCTACTAAATCTGGTTCTTCTGATGCTAAAACTATCATTTCTGATAATGATGGCTCATGTCCATGTAATATTATATTAACTTTATTTTCATCTAATACTGCTAAGTTAGCTTCTGTTCTTCTTGGCACTGGAGTTCCAAATAAGATATCGCTTAGACGAGTACCTATCATAGAGCCAGCCCATCCATCAGCCATAGAAGTTCTAAGACTCATGTGTATTAAACTGTCTATATCAGCAGTACATCCTATATGAGTAGAGTGCATTATTGTTGCAATCTCTCTATCTATTGCTCTTGGCTCTATACCATATTCTTTCCAAATTTTTTGTCTTGGCTCTGGTGCATTTTTTATAAATCTTGATACCCCAAAAGGTTTTCCAAATTCCATCAATGCAATTTCTGCCACTTCATGTGCTACATCATAGATATCTCTGCCTTCTGTCTCTACATCCCATTCTTTAGCTAAAGTAATTAACTTAGCTTCGTCTCTTATTTTATAGTTTCCATTTGGATCAGCTAATGCTAATGTATGTGCGATATCTCTAGCATGGTCTGAATGGGCAGCTGTCCCACCAGCAACCATTCTTGCAAAGTTTCTACCTACTATAGTATGCTCATCTGCTCCACATAGTCCTCTTGGAGTCTTAGGGCTTATTCTACATGGTCCCATTCCACATATTCTACAGCAAACACCTTGAAGACCAAAACCACATTGTGCCTTAAAGCCCTCTTTTCTATCATACATTGTTTCTACGCCTTCTTCTCTAGCTTTAGCTATCATCTTCTGGCTGTTTAAATCAATTGTTAACATTTTTTCATCCATATTCCTATCCCCTTTTTTTGATTTTTAAAATCCCCCAGGTGACTGACTTCATGTCATAAAATAAAATAAATGCTTTCTAAGTTGATTATATACTAATTTTTAGCACTTTGCTTTAGATTTAAATATTTTTTTAACAAAATTAGATAATACATAAAAATTTTATTTTTTACACCTAATTTAAGTTAATTTTACTGCTCATTTTTGGCTATTTGTTAATATCTAAACCTACTTTTTTTATGCTTCAGTTTAATTAAATTATGTTTTGATTTTTTTAAATCAAATTTGAAATTTTTCTAGTCATTTTTATGTTGTTACAGATTGTTTGTGTATTTATTATCTTTTGGACTTATTACAGATTTTTACTCCCTAAACCTAATTAGTAAAAACTTCTTAGAATAGCATTTTTTGAACTAATTTTTTTGAATTTTTTTTATTTTTCCTACTTTAATATTAATTATAGCTTCAAATTTAACATTTGTATATATTCATTTGAAGCTATAATTATTTTTTATATAAAATTTTTTTAATATTGTATTAATTTAGACATTTTGACTATTTTTTCTACTTTAATTCATTTATTTCAAACTATTTATCCTATTTCATACTCTTAGCTACGATAGCCCCATATGCAATAGAATATAATTTAGATTCATGTGAATCAGCTCTTGATACTAAAACTATAGGAGCTTTTGCACCCATAATTATACCTGCTGATTTAGAGTCTGCCATATATGTAAAGGCTTTCCCTATTCCATTACCAACCTCTATTGTTGGAACCAATATGATATCTACATCTCCAGATACTTCACTTTTAAAACCTTTTATTTTACTAGCTTCTTTTGAAACAGCCAAATCAAAAGCCAAAGGACCTTCTACAATTACATTGTCACCAAATTCTCCTTCTTTACAAGCATTTGCTAACATATCTGCATCTACAGTTGCCTGCATTTTAGGATTTACTTTCTCTTTAGCTGCCAAGCATGCAACTTTTACAGTTTCCATCCCTAAAGCTTTTGCAGCTTTTATAGAATTTTTTAATATCTTTGCCTTTTGTTCATAATCAGGTGCTATGTTCATTCCTCCATCTGTAGTTATAAGTAATTTATGGTATTTTTCTAACTCATATACCATGACATGGCTTAATAAACTATCAGTTCTAAGACCATAATCTTTATTTAACACTTCTTTTAGTATGACAGATGTATCTAATAAGCCTTTCATTACAAAATCGGCTTCTTTACTTGATACTAATTTAACTGCTATCTCTGCACACTCTTTGATGTCATCCTTATCCACTATTTTGATACCATTTAAATCAAATCCTATTTCTTTTGATATTTCTCTTATTTTTCCCTCATTTCCAACCAATATAGGAGTAATTATATTTCTTTCTACAGCATCCTTTATAGCCATTAAAACTTCTTTATCATGAGCTGCTGCTACAGAAAGTACTATTTTCTCTCCTCCCTCAAGTTGCTCTAAAATATCATCTAATTTTTTTATCAAAAGTAACCCCTCCCTTATATATATTTAACTAAATAATACCATATTTGCTATACCTTTTTTCAATTTATTTTTTATGTTATAAAGAATTTATATAACTAAAAGATAGTTCAACATTTTATTCTGGAATTTCATCAATAACTCTTAAAATCTTTGCAGGAACACCACCCACAATAGTATTTTCTGCAACATCTTTTGTGACAACTGCTCCAGCAGAGATAATTGCATTATCTCCAATAGTAACTCCTGGGACAATAGTTACATTAGCACCAATCCATACATTTTTTCCTATTATAATTGGAGAAGGATAAATTGTATCACGTTTGTCTGGTGCAATACCATGGTTAAGTGTAGCCAATACAACATTATGCCCAATTTGTGTGTTATCTCCAATCTCAATACCACCCTGGTCTTGAAAATGGCAACTGCTATTTATAAAAACATTTTTTCCTATAGTGATATTTTTTCCACAATCCGTATAAAATGGTGGAAACATAAAAAATGATTCATCCACTTTCTTTCCAATTAACTCAGAAAACAAACTACGGATTTCTTCTGGCTCATGATAAGAAGAATTTAGCTTACTTGTGATTTTCATTGCTTCATTACTCAACTTAACCATAAATTCATGTATTTCTGATTTACTAGAGACAGGTTTTCCTTGATTGACATGTGTTAAAAATTCATTGATATTCATTTTATACATCCCTTCAATATACGCTTTAATTTATTTATATATTCTAAATAATCATATTACTTATAAAAATTAGTTTAATTAATTTTATAAGTAATATGATTACTCCTTTTAGTGTAATATACTACTCTCTCTATATCAAATACCTATATTAAATACTTAAATATACTTAAAAAGCATAAAAATTGATATAATTACATAATAAATAAGCTAGTAAAGGAGGGCTAACTATGGAGCTAAGAGTATTAAGATATTTTTTAGCAATCGCAAGAGAAGAAAGTATATCTGGTGCAGCGACCTTTTTGCATATAACACAACCAACACTTTCTAGACAGATTATGGAGCTTGAGGAAGAGTTGGGAGTTAAATTATTGATTCGAGGAAATAGAAAAATTACATTAACGAATGAAGGTAGACTTTTACATAAAAGAGCCGAGGAAATTATATCATTAGTTGATAAAGTAGAATTGGAATTTGACAATCCCAATGAGATTATTAGTGGTGATATATATATAGGAGGAGGAGAAACCGAAGCTATGCGACTTATCGCTAGAACTGCACATCATTTTCATCAAAAATACCCCAATGTAAGATACCATATTTTTAGTGGAAATGCTGATGATGTAACTGAAAAATTAGACAAAGGACTGCTTGACTTTGGGATTTTAATTGAACCTGCAAACATACAGAAGTATGATTATACACAAATTCCTGCTACTGATGTTTGGGGTCTACTAATGCGTAAAGATAGTATCCTCTCATCACAAAATACGATAAATCCAAAAGATTTATGCAATATTCCTCTTATTATTTCAAGGCAGACACTAGTTGATAAGGCAATTTCTAAATGGCTTGAATATAGTACTGAAAAGCTAAATATTGTTGCAACATACAATTTAGTTTATAATGCTTCTCTTTTGGTAGAGGAGGGTCTGGGTTATGCTTTGTGTTTAGATAAACTCGTTAATATTACAGAAAATAGTAATCTTTGTTTTAGACCGCTATCTCCTCCTTTAGAAGCTAAGTTAAATATTATATGGAAAAAGCATCAAATATTTTCAAAAGCAACAGAAAAATTTTTACTTCAAATACAAAAAGATTTTTCTTCTATCATGTTGGATACATCTAAGTTGGATATATCTAAGTTGGATATATCTGAAGAAAAGTAAATAACAAGAATAAAAAGTGGGTGTGTCTCAAAATGAACCCTTTAGTTCATGAGGCACTCTTTTTTGTATAAAGTTAAATATGTTTTCATCATTTCATCAATGAAAAAGAGGCTTATCTCTATTTTGAGACAGCCCCACTTAACCAATAAATGAAATACAATTTAACAATACTCTTACTTATTTATTCCAAGCTCCCTTAAGCAAGCAATCGTAATTTCATCTTGTGGATTTAATTCATAAGCTCTTTCTATATAGTAAGTTGCATCATCAATATCACCATTATTTAAATAAGCCATTCCTAAATTACAAAGTATTTCTGGGTCTTCCTTTATCTTAGCAGCTTGTTCAAAATACTCTATCGCTTTATCTAGATTATTTTTATAAGCCTCACAAAGCCCCAATTCCACTATAGAATCCACTTGATTAGGCTTTATTATCAATATCTTCTCAAGATACATCTTAGCCTGTTCTATTTCGCCCATACCCTTATATCCAAGGGCTATCATGAACAACAAGTTCCACCAATCCATATGTTCTTCTTCTAATGGAAGTAACTTCTCTAATCCTTCTTTAAACTTACCTTGGAATACAAGCGTATATCCCTCTTCGTATTGAACTTTGAAGTCCATCTTTCCTAAATTGTCTTGTATCTCAGCCACCAAATCAGCATCTAACCCCAGTCTTAAAGCATCTTCCCAAGTTAACTTAGTCTTTAAATATTGACCTTGATTATAATAATGGTAACCTAAGTGATAATAACCTAATGCAAAATTCTCATCAACATCAATTACCTTTTCAAGCTTAGCCATTGCTTCAAGTAAGAATGCATTCATCGCCTTATCATCCATATCTTTTTGATACTGTTTTGCTATCTCTTGGCAAACAATCGCATAATTATACATTGCATCTAAATCATCTGGATACATTGTTATAAATGCTTTTATATATATTAAAGAATCTGTATATTCACCAATCTCAAAGTACTTTCTCGACATATATCCCATATACGCTTTCAAATCTAAATCAATATCTTTTGCTAAAGCATTTAAAAACTTCTCATACTCTGCATTGTTTTTAAATTTACTATCTATCCCAATTATATATATCATTGCATCTGCTATAGACATTGAATTTAACTTATCTTGAGCAGTCTTTTCTTTTATTCCTTTTACTAATACCTCATTTTTTATAGGTACATCTAATCCACCTTTTGGTATTTCATAGCCTTTTAATTTAAACTCTCCACCATGTTTTATAGTTATAAAAGCTAATTCCTCTGCTTTTTTTAGCAAATATTTTTCTATTTTAAAATCCATTTTATCCTCCTAAATACTTAAATCTCTACTTTATGAGTTTTAGATTTCTCAAATATTTTTTTAGCATCATACTCAAATAAGACTACATTTTCTTCTTCTCTTATTTCTGTATTTATATCATTTTTTAAATCCACAACATTAAATCTAAATGACTCAAAATGAACATATTTTATTATATGTTTAGCTGGTTTATCAACAAAATTAGGTAAATATGTTGATAAGTTATCATTATCCTGTAAAAATACATGGCATCTATTCTTAAAATCATCCACATCTAGCTTATTAAAAAACTTCGGAATATTTGATGTTTTTCCCAGTGATATATAGTCATACTTTAATATATCATTGAATACATCATTATCTATATTAATTTCTTCATTATAGAAATCCATAAATATTTTATATAATTGGTTCTTCCCTTGTGCCAAATCAAAGTAACCATTTTTATCAAAATACTTGGCAAAAGCCTCAAAGAATTTAAAAGGGCTTTGCTTGTAAAATCTGCCTATAATATATCTCATAGATAACACAAAGTTTTTAGAATTGTAGTATCTCTCAAGTATATCTTCTATATCCTTTAGCTTCAAAGTTTCTTCATAACTTATATAATTATTGTATAAAAATTCATATGGAGCATAATCCTTATATTTAAAACCATGCTCATCTGCAACTTTTCTCATACCTGTCCCTTTAATCATCTTTAAAAAACCTAATTGTAGATGCTCTATACCTAGATTAAATACATCATTAAACGAATTCTCAAAGCTCTTATAATCTTCATAAGGCAGTCCTGCAATTAAGTCTAAATGCTGATGTATATTTCTATAGGATGCTACAGTCTGCACAACATGAGACAATTTTTTAAAATCATCTCTTCTTCCTACTGCATCAAGTGTTTTTTCATTTGTTGACTGCACACCTATTTCAAATTGGAAAAGACCTTCTTTACAATCAGCTAAAAATTCAAGCATCTTATCATCTATCAAATACGCTGTAACTTCAAAATGATAAGTTGTATAGCCATTATCATTCTTCATAAGAAAATCCATGATTTCCATAGCCACTTTTCTATTTGCATTAAAAGTCCTATCAATAAACTTTATCTGTGATACTCTTGCATCTATTAAAGCTTTTAAATCACTCTTTATCCTATCTAAGCTAAAATATCTTAGACCTGGAATAGTAGATGATAAACAGTACTGACAGTTAAAAGGGCAACCTCTTGATGATTCATAATACACTATTCTATTTTCATATTCTTTTGGATTCAAATTTTCATAAGGGCTAGGAATCTCATCCAAATTTTGAAGTAATTCCATAGGCTTATTTACTATTATCTCATTGGCTTGTCTATATACAAGTCCATTTACATAATTTATTTCCATCTTTCCTTGCAAATGGAGTACTAAGTCTCTAAAAATTAACTCTCCTTCTCCATAAAGTATATAATCCACAAAATCATACTTTTTCATTGCCTCATAACTATCATAACTCACTTCTGGTCCACCTAAGGCTATTTTAGTATTAGGTCTAATTTTTTTTAGATTATCACAAAGCTTAACTATATCTCCCACATTCCAGATATATGTTGAGAACAATATTATATCATATTCATTTTTATATATATCCTTTAAAATATAGTCCAAATCATTGTTTATCGTATATTCTTTCATATCAACATCTATCAAATCTCTTACAAACTCTTTTAGGTATCTTATAGCTAAATTTGTATGAATAAACTTAGAATTCAACGTTGTTAATAAAATTTTCAAACATTTCTCACCTCTTTTTAATATTATACTGTCTTTTTGTACCACTTATAGGTTAAAATAGTATATGTAAAGTTTAAATAATATCTATATAATTAATTTATTAATTTCAAGTAATGTGAGGAAAGGAAGTTTTTTATGGAATTAATTGAAAAAGTATCTATCAACTCTTTATCAAAAAGAGATTTACTACTTATTATAAAGTCTCTTGAATACACTAATGAAAATACTCAAATTAGTGATTTCATCGACCTTAGAAATAATATAGTAAAAGAATTATGTTTTTTAACTGACACTAAGGAAAAAGATTTTTTAGATTATCTAGAAAAAAATAGTACACTCTAATAACCTAAACCTTTTTAAACTTCAATATATAAATACCTGATTTAGAATTTATTTTTATACTTAATATATTATCATTAAAGGTTTTTGACATAACTGTTATTTGATTAAATATAGGGTCTATTGTAGTATTGCCTTCTTCAAGTCTTATAAGACTTCTTGGGTCTATTTTTTTGTTATATGCTTTAACTCCAACTTTATATTTTCTCAATTTAACAATATATTCTGACATAGACAAAATAAAATCTATATTATCTTCGTTTAATTTACTATCTTCACCTAAAATGGATAATATAGATTTTTTTATGCTATTAATTCCTTCATTTTCTACAGTTCTATCTTCCATATATACATCATATAGAACATTTAAAACATTTAACAGAATACTTTCTTCATCATAATCGTCAAATTTCAAATCAATATATTTATCAATTAATTGTATTGCTTTAATCCTTGCCATCTGAAACTTTACAATATCCGATTTGTCTAATTCTATAGAAAATCCGATTATCTTGTCTTTAATACTCTGTAGTAATTCGACATATTCTATTTTACTATTA
Source organism: Clostridioides sp. ES-S-0054-01 (assembly GCA_021561035.1). Taxonomy (NCBI): domain Bacteria; kingdom Bacillati; phylum Bacillota; class Clostridia; order Peptostreptococcales; family Peptostreptococcaceae; genus Clostridioides; species Clostridioides sp. ES-S-0054-01. The sequence goes on along the minus strand of CP067346.1, from coordinate 725,105 downwards.
TTTATAAGATTGTGCATAATGGAATTATACACTACAGAACCTAATAAATAATCAAATAAAAGTTCTTCTTTTTTAAAATAACTAACATACTTTTTTATTAGTTTAATAACCTCATCTTCACTTTTTTGAATATTAGTATTTGATAAAATTAGTGGTAATAAAATATTTAAAAAGTTGATGTTTCCTATTTTCTCTCCATAAAATCTATAGTAAATAAGTTCATCTCTAAGTCTCTTTTCGTCTATATATACACATCTTTGCGTTTTATCATCTATTAAGGATTTTGTATTTATTATAATTAAATCTTTAAGAGCCCTACTTGCACTACTAAAAGAAGATGTGTATACCTTTTTTAGTAAATCGTCATTCATAAATATATCCTTTCTGAAAAATTGAATCTAAATATTTTGTTATTAAAAAAAAAGAGACAGCCCGTTTAAGAAGCTGTCATATATAGGGGGATAGTAGTGTACAAAAATCATTGTAATCTACTATCTATATATTATTATACGATACTACTTTTTTATATGTAAAGTATCAGTTTTCGACATTCCTATATTTTACAGTTATACAAATTGCGTACTAAGTTCAATTTTATTCTTTTTATTTCAACATTTTATCGTACTACATTCTTTCTGGAGCGTGCATTCCCAACAATTTCAGAGAATTTTCTAAAGTTTGTTTTGTAGCTAGAACTAACGCAAGTCTTGCTTTTCTGATTTCCAAATTTTCTACTAAAATTGGATTATCATGATAAAATTTATTAAACGCTTGAGCTAAATCTAACATAAATCTAGTCACTATATGTGGCTCATTTTTCTTTAGAGCAAGTAAAATATTCTTATTGAATGATTCTATAACTCTAAGAACTTCTGCACTATCTTCATCAGCTAATAGACTATAATCTATATCAGAAGTCACTTCTACTTCTGCTTTTCTTAAAACTGCACAACATCTAGCATGTGTATACTGAACATATGGTCCAGTTTCACCATCAAAACTCAACGTTCTTTCCCATGAGAATGTATAGTCTTTAATTCTACTATTAGATAACTCTTGGAACACTACTGCCCCAACACCTACTTGCTTAGATATTTCATCTACATTTTTAGCATTTGGGTTTTTAGCTAGTATAATATCCTTAGTCTTTTCTATGGCTTGATTTAAAGCATCTTCTAAAAATACGACTCTTCCTTTTCTAGTTGACATAGTACCTTCTTCAAGAGCTACCATGCCAAATCCAACATGAATTAAATCTTTTGCCCAATCATATCCCATAAGCTCAATTACCTTAAACCATTGTTGGAAATGTAAATTTTGTTGAGAACCAACTACATATATACACTTGTCAAAATCATAAGTTTCCTTTCTATATAATGCAGCAGCTAAATCTCTTGTCATATATAATGTTGAACCATCATTCTTAGTAATAAGCGCTGGTGGCATCTTATATTCTTCTAAATCAACAATCTTTGCACCCTTAGACTCCTTTAAAAGCTTTTTCTCTTCTAATAGTTCAATAACCCTGTTCATCTTATCTGAATAGAAACTCTCACCTGCTAAAGAATCAAATTCTATATCTAAAAGTTTATAAACTCTGTTAAACTCTTTTAAGCTCTCGTCTCTAAACCATTGCCATAATTCTTTTGCTTCCTCGTCACCATTTTCTAATTTAGTAAACCATGCTCTTGCTTCGTCTTCCATTTCTGGATGCTGTTCAGCTTCATCATGGAATCTTACATATAATTTTAGTAATTCTGGAATTGGATTAGATTCTACTACTTCTTTTTCTCCCCACTTTTTAAAGGCAACTATTAACTTACCAAATTGAGTTCCATAGTCACCTAAATGATTTATTCTTATAGTCTTGTATCCTTGTGAATCATATATCTTATATAAGGCATTACCTATAACAGTAGTTCTTATATGTCCTATGTGGAAAGGTTTTGCTATATTTGGAGAAGAGTACTCAACTATTACAGTTTTATCTTTTCCAAAATCACTATGTCCGTAATTTTCTTTTTCATCTAAAACTTTTTTGATTACAGTTTCTGCTAATTGAGATTTATTTACAAAGAAATTTACATATCCGCCTAATTGTATTACTTTTGTTATCTCTCCACTTGGTTCTATACTTTCTGCCAATTCACTTGCTATCATGTTTGGAGCTTTTCTAAACACTTTAGCCAATTTAAAGCATGGAAAAGCATAGTCACCCATGTCCTTATTTGGTGGAACTTCTATAAGTGCCTCTATCTCTTCTTTCGATAAATCTTCTATTTTTTCTTTAAGGCAATTTGATATTGCCACCTTAAAATCTTGCATCCTGTTGCTCCTCTCTACATTGTTCCTGATTTATATTGTGCTTATCTCTTTATGTTAAATCAAATTTCGTGTTTTTTCAAGTATTTCATTACAGTGTAAAACACTTTAATAATTATGTTTTCTGTATATATTAAAAATACTATAATTGCAGTTTTTAATCACGCTATTATTGATTTTTTATAAGCCTTTTTTCTATTTTATTGTTTCTTATACTATCCAGTTGACTTTATATACTTTTTTTAATCTTTTATTAATTTTCATACATCAATGTTAACTTTACATACTTTTTTACTCTTTTATTAATTTTCTATAAATCTTTTTCACTCTTAACTTTTATTCCTTCTTCTTCTAATAGCCTTGCTGTTATGCCTTTTCCTGGTATCTTTTTACCTGAAAAACTACCATCATATATTAGATTACATCCACAAGAGGGGCTACCCTCTTTTAGTATTGCTTCGCTACATACATATAAATTTGCTATTTTTAGAGTTTCCTTAGCCCCTCTTACAAAGTTTTCTGTCACATCCTTATTATCTTTAGTAATTACTTTTCCATCAACTATCTCAGCAGGTGGCCTTGGTGTAGATAGACCACCTAATTGCTCTGGGCATACAAGTGTAAATTCTTTGCCTTTTAAATATTCCTTGACTTTTTCATTTTCATTATTATCGCCACTATATTTACAATTTATTCCTATTAAACATGCAGATACCAATATCATAAAAATGTGCTCCTATACAAATTCTTAATATATTCTCATACAAATTACTAATGTATTCTTATACAAATTATTTTAATTTAACAATTGTTACTCCTGCTCCACCTTCTCCATATTGACCACCTCTTTGTGATTTTACATGTCTATTTCTTCTTAAAATATCTTGTAGACCTGCTTTTAATACTCCTGTACCTATTCCATGTATTACTGTTACAGACTCTAAACCTGCCACATATGCATCATCAAGATATTTTTCTACTTCCATAATAGCTTCTTCTAAGTTTAATCCTCTAAGGTCGACTTCATTTTTTACCTTACCAGATTTTGACCTTATAATGTTTCTCGTTGATTTAGTTACATTTGTTGAAACATCTTTGTGAGTTTTTTGTAAAGATTTAAAAGGTAGAGTCATCTTCATTATACCAATTTGTACAACTGCTTCCTTTCTCTTTTTATCTACTGAAACCACACTACCATTTTGATTTAAAGTTATTACCTTAACTTCTTCACCCGGCTTTAGGTCTTTTATCTCTTTATTTGAGACTTTTGGAACTATCATACTTTTTACTGTTGGTTGAAGACTTCCCATGGAACTAGTCAATTCTTTTCTAAGTTCTTCTATCTTACGATTCTTTTCTTTTGAAGCTCTTTCTTGTTCGAGACTTCTAAGTTCCTTTATTATGATGTCTACTTCTTCTTTAGCTTGTCTTATAATTGAAAATGCTTCTGATTTAGCTTTTTCAATCATCTTATCTCTTTGACTAACCAATTTCTCAAGCTTTTCATCATACTCTACTTTCAGCCTTTCAATCTCCTCTTTTAATCTTTCAGCTTCTTCTCTGTCTTCTACTGCTTTGATTCTATTTTTTTCAACATTCTGTAAAACATCTTCTAAAGCTATGTTCTCTGTATTTATATATTCTTTAGCACGTGAAATTACATAGTCACTTAGCCCAAGTTTTCTAGAAATCTCAAATGCATTTGATTTTCCAGGAACGCCTATAAGCAGTTTATATGTTGGGCTTAAAGTTTCTATATCAAATTCAACTGCTGCATTTTCTACACCTGATTTAGTAAGAGCATAGTTTTTAAGCTCACTATAGTGAGTAGTTGCTATACATTTAGCTCCTACAGAATTTATATCTTCTAATACTGCTATCGCAAGGGCAGCTCCCTCAACAGGGTCTGTTCCTGCTCCTAACTCGTCAAATATAACTAAAGAGTCTGCTGTTACGCTTTGTAATATTGATACTATATTCGTCATATGAGATGAAAATGTTGATAGACTCTGCTCAATACTTTGTTCATCTCCTATATCTGCAAATACATTATCATATACACACATACTACTTCCATAATCAGCAGGTATATGAAGTCCACTTTGTGTCATAAGTGCAAATAGACCTACAGTTTTTATTGTAACAGTCTTACCACCTGTGTTTGGACCTGTTATAACCAATGTGTGGAAGTCTCTTCCTAAATAAATCGTATTTGCTACTACCTTTTTCTTATCCAACAATGGATGTCTTCCATTTTTTATGTTTAAATATTTATCTTCATTTAAAGTTGGTTCTATTCCTCTCATTTGTATAGAAAGTTTTCCTTTTGAAAATGCAAAGTCCAATCTTCCAAGTATCTCTTGATTAGAAATTAGGTCTTCACTCACTTCTCCAACCATAGCAGAAAGCTCTGATAAAATTCTTTCTATTTCCTCTTGCTCCCCTAGTTTCAACTGTCTCAACTCATTGTTCATCTCTACTATAGTCATTGGTTCTATAAAAAGTGTCGCACCAGAAGATGACTGGTCATGAACTATACCAGCTACTTGCGACCTATATTCAGATTTTACAGGTACTACAAATCTATCACCTCTTAAAGAAATTATTGCATCTTGTAAGTATTTTTGATAAGTAGTTGAACTTATTATTGAATTTAGTTTTGACCTAATGGATTGATTTTTTTGAGCTATTCTTCTTCTGATATCTCTAAGCGTACTTGAAGCATTGTCAGATATTTCTACTTCGCTAATTATAGCATTGTATATCTGGTCTTCTATGTCCTTATACACATATAGAGAATTTGATAGAGATTGTATTATTGGATAATTGAAATCTTCTTCATCACTGCTAGATAAACTATTTTTTAATCTTCTAGCCACTCTTAAAGTATCTGCTATCATAATTAGACTTCCTGGGTCAAGGGATGCACCTATATAAGCTCTCTTTACCTTGTCTTCTATATCATGAATACCTTCCAAACCTACTGAACCTCTTTTTATAATAATTGATTGAGCTTCACTAGTTTCTTCTAGCATAGATTTTACTTCTACAAAATCAGTGTTTGGGACTAAATTTTCTATATATTTTAGACCTAAAGAAGATGAGGCTTTCTTCTTTAACAAGTCTATTATTTTATTGTATTCTAAAACTCTTAACGATTTCTCATTCATTTTCTATATTCACCATCCTCGATATTTTAACCTTTTTATTTAATTTTAAAAATGTATGATTTCAAGCATTTCCAATCAAAACTGCAAGTTTTATTTCTCTTTCATTTTTAAAATTATTATATTTTTTCTCTTTTAGATATATTTTACACATATTTTGTATTATACTATGTATGTAGCTATCTATATATTATACATAAACATGCTTTATTTGTAATATAATCTGTTAAAAAAATCTTCTTTAATATTTTTAAAGGAGTTTATTTTAGCTTATTTTAAGCATAGCTACTTATATAAATAAATTAAGGAGGAACATGAGTCATGGGAAACGTATTAGAAGGATTAAAACCAGAAAGTGTTTTTAAAAACTTTGAGAAAATATCTCAAATTCCTAGAGGTTCTGGAAATGAAAAGGGCATAAGTGATTTTTTACTTAGCTTTGGTAAAAATTTAGGTCTTGAAACTATTCAAGACGAAAGCTTAAACATAATAATAAGAAAGCCTGCTACAAAAGGATATGAAAATTGTCCAGGTGTAGTTCTTCAAGGACATATGGATATGGTTTGCGAAAAAGAAAAGAATGTTGAACATGATTTTCTTAAAGACCCTATAAAATTAAGAATTGACGGTGACATGATATATGCTACTGGAACTACTCTAGGAGCTGACAATGGTATAGCTGTTGCTATGGGTATGGCTATATTAGAAGACAACACTTTAGAGCATCCTGCACTAGAAGTTTTAGTTACTGTTAATGAAGAAGATGGTATGAATGGTGCAGATGCACTAGACCCTAACTTAATTAAAGGTCAATACATCCTAAATATGGACTCCGAGGAAGAAGGATACTTATTAGTTAGTTGTGCTGGTGGTAAAACTTGTGTTGTTAGCTTACCTGTTGAATACAAAGAAGTTGAAGGTGACAAGCAAGGATTATTAGTTGAGGTTACTGGACTATTAGGCGGACACTCTGGTATGGAAATTGTTTTACAAAGAGCAAACGCTAACAAAGCAATAGCTAGAGTATTAAGTGTGTTAGATGTTGATTATGAATTATCTTCTGTTGATGGTGGTACTAAGCACAATGCTATACCTCGTGAAGCTAAGTGTGTAATAGCTGTTAATAAAGCTGATGTTGAATCTGCTAAAAAACAAATAAATGACATTTTAACTGCATTTAAACATGAGTTTACTACTTCTGACCCTGGTATGACTTATTCAATAGCTGAAACTTCTGTAGACAAAGTTCTTACTAAAGATTGTAAAGAAAAAGTTGTTCAAATGTCTTGCTTAACTCCTCATGGAGTTCAATCAGTAAGCCTTGATATAGAAGGATTAGTTGAAAGTTCTACTAATTTCGCTATAATTGAAACTAAAGAATCTACTATTGAATTCTTAACTTCTGTTAGAAGTTCTGTTATGTCTATTAGAGATGAAATCGCTGATAGAATAAAACTTTTAGCTCAAGCTTTGGGTGCTAATTACGACCTTATAGCTCAATATCCAGCTTGGGAATTCAAAAAAGGCTCAAAACTAGAAAAAATATGCAGTGAAACTTATGAGAAATTAACTGGTAAAGTTCCTACTGTTATGGCTTTACATGCTGGTCTTGAGTGTGGATTATTACTTGATAAACTTCCTCATGCTGAAGCTATCTCTATAGGACCAGATATGTTTGATGTTCATACTCCAAATGAACATGTTAGTATCCCTTCTGTAGCTAATGTTTGGGATTATGTTATTGAAATATTAAAATCTATGAACCAATATTAAATTTAAGATTTGATTCTAAATAGACTTTAATTTTAAGTAAATCTATATAAAATTAACCCAATTAATACTAGTGTTGGTCTAACATTTAATGTTAGTATTAATTTATAGAAATAAAGCCTAATGATAAGTAATAACATGTATCATTAGGCTTTATTGTAATTTAAACATTATTAAGCTTTACTCTGTTTTAAAATTAATTCTTATACTATTTTAAATCTATTTCTTCCTTGTCTCTTAGAATCGTAAAGAGCATTATCTGCTATTTGATATAGTTCATCATATTCTTGACCACGTTTTGTTATAACCACTCCCATACTAATCGATAAACTTTTTCCGTTTGGCAATTTAATAAGATGAATCTTATTGTAAACATCATTACATTTATTAATAAGTTTTTCCTTATTTATTATATCCTTGATATAAACGCTAAATTCGTCTCCACCTAAACGACCTACAATATCATCTTTTGCAAAACTTTCGTTAAGTACCTTTGCAACATCAACCAGTACCTTATCTCCTACCAAGTGTCCATAAGTATCATTAATTGACTTAAAATAATCAATATCTACAATCAATAAAGCTCCGTTTTTTTCAGTTGATAAATTCAATAAATTTTTTGTAGTTAATTTTCTAATATATGCTGCATTATAAATATTTGTTAAACTATCCCTTTGAACCTTATCCAACAATCTATTTTTTTCCTCTTTTTCAGAATCAATATTAGCTATTTTCCCAATTACATACACTGGTATATTTCTGTCATTATAAATTATTTTTGAAGTAATTCTAATCCAATGAAAAGTATCATCAAACATAATAGAATACATTTCAGTTGTTCCATTTTCTTGTGATTTTATTATATCAAAAAACTTTTTATTATATTCTCTTCTTATTTCATCTTTTTTATTTGTTATATTATCATTTTCATTTACACCATAATATGTCTCAATACCCTTTTCTGGCATAGAAATTATCAATTTATCTTTCTTATAATCATACTCGAAAAAGTATTCGCTTACCATTTCATACAACTGAACATGTTTTTTGAGTTCCAAAGATATTTTTTCATTCATAGTTGTACGAGTATGTAAACCAAATGCCATAAAGCCAATAATACAAAGCAATAAACTGGCTACAATAAAAACAGTCTCAATTGGATTTTGTTGCATAATATAAATCAGTGAGAAATCTTGTCTATATGTAGTATTTTGGTAAACAATCGATTGCATTTTTTCTGATGAAATACTTATAATGGCTTTATTAAATATACTCAATAATTCTTGCTTGTCTTTTTTAGTTATCCCAAAGCAAATACTCTGTGCTTTATATGTCTGAGGAACTAGACGCACATTTTTATACTTAGGCTGATTCATATAATACTGCATAGAATAACCTTCACCATAAGTATAATCTACATCTCCTTTATTAACAGCTTCTATACACTCTTCTAAAGTATCATACCATACAACATCCTCTTTAAAATTACCATCATAATTAATACCCTTAGTTAGAGCTATACGCTTTCCATCTAAACTATTCTCATTTAATTTATTATTAATCATCATAGCATATTGGGTGGAAACAAAGGGTCGAGACATAGATATATTATGTTCACGAGAGTATTCATAATCATAAATCATTCCTGCTACAATATCAATTTCATGGTTTTTGGTCATCCTTTCCAAATCTTCTTGGGATTTTACAGACACAAGTTCAAATTCCAATCCGGTTAAATCACATATGTGATTTAATAAATCAATTGATATACCTTTTAATTCACCTGTATCTTTATCTATATTCTGAAATGGTGGTTTATTTAAAAGTACTCCCACCTTTAATTTATCTGTATCTTTAATGTATTTAGTTTCTTCATCAGATAAAAACATCTGATTATTCTCTGGTGTAAAGTATTTTTCATATAAAGTAGTTGAAAAATATGGGTCCTTCTGTTCAATATTATTAATTGCCGAATTGAGTCTTTGAGTTAAGTCTGTACTACCTTTAGGAGTAATGAAATAAAATGGTTTTGGTGAGAATTTTGCTATAGTACGTACACCTTCCATAGGGTTCATACTCACATTAAGAAGTACATCTGCTTTACCATTCTTTAGTGCTTCTAATTGTTCATCACTCGTCTTACAGTATACCAACTCATGTGACATCAAATTCATCTTACAATACTCATCTAACTCCTTAAGCCTAGTATTAGAATTTTCTATTACAGCAATACGAATTTTTTTCACGTTTTGTGAACTCATTATATTATCAATCTCTGTATTTTCATATAATGCTTGTAGCACTGTATTTACTATTCCATAACTATTCCCTGCATAATTATACATTTTTTGCAATGGCTCATTGTGTAACATACCTCCCATTATATCAATTTCACCATTTTCTAACATCTTCATTAATTTTGTAATAGATTCATTTATATCTCCAGGAACTTGAACAAATTCATAATTCCATCCAGTATACTGTGCAATTTCTAGTAAATATTCATATGTATATCCAGAATAGTTACCTTGCTCATCTATTTCAGTTAGACCTTTTTGAACAGGATAAGCAACCCGAATAGTACGATTATTATTACCTATAGCATTAATACTAAAAGAAAATATGTAAGAAGTGAATATAGATGTAATTACAATAATTAATAAAAGCAATTTTTTTAAATTCACTACACAATCCGTTGCCAAAACCTTGTAAAACTCTATCTTTAAGTTTTAAATCTTTCTTAATACTTCCACATTGACTACAAGTCTTTGATGATGGATAAATTTACATTCAAATCCTCTATAACAACTCTGTATGGTTTGGCTTTCACTATACTTGTTGTAGTTTGATGAAGATAGTTATTTAGTCAATCTTCTGTGTATTTATTGTATCTGTTTTTCAAGTTTTACAATATTTTTAGTTTTGACATACTCCTTTCCTTTTTTATTTTTTCATACTTTCTACTTACTTTTTTCTATAATCTTTTTAACCTTTTTTCTGTTTTTCTAACTACATAAGTTTTATTAGTATTCTTATACACTATACCATTAGAGCATACTGCAAGGTCTTTTAGTCCAAAATCAACTCCTGATGTGGCTTTAATACACCTTTTTTATCCCAATCTCTTAACATCTGAGTTGTTTTTCCAATAAGCTTTGAAAATTTTCCTACAGAACAATATTTCATCTATCCCACTTCTTAAAATTATTATACTACAAATAATATAATAATTTAACAAAGTTTTATATAGTCATATTAATAGTTATTCAACCTCCATAATTTTACAAATTATAGCGAAGTTTAAGCCCTATACTGTCTCAAATTTAGCAGTATTTCTATTTACAGTTCTTTTATATTTCACATCTGGATAGCCTAATATAAATGAAGTTATAACTGCTTCATTCTCACTCATTCCTAATAGTTCCTTTATCTTTGGTTCTACATTTGATGCCATAACAAAAAATCCAATATAGCACATTCCCAATCCTTGAGAATAGGTCATAAGTTCCATATTAGATGCAGCCAATCCTCCATCTACATATGCACTTGCACCTAGGGACACGTCACCTACAACTACCATAAGTAGTGGGGCATCATAAAATAGAGAATCAATTCCTTTCTCTTTATATCCTTTGTACATTCTCTTAAATGTATTTTTATACATAGAACGTACAGGGTCGCTGTCATCAGTATCTAGTGCTAAATTATAAAGACCTTCTATAGCTAGTTCTTTTACTTCTTTTAGTTTTTCTTTTACTAATATGTATCTTATAGGCTGTCTATTTCCACCTGTTGGTGTGTATCTACCAGCTTCCACTATGTTTTTTATTTTTTCTTCTTCTACATCTATGCCTTTATACTGTCTTATACTTCTTCTAAATTTGATGAAATTCAATAACTTTTCAGGTTCTAATTCAAAACTTTCACGATTATATTCTATTACCTCATTTTTATTAAATCCCTGCATTTCTATTGCATCTGTTGGACAAATTGCCATACAGTGACCACAGTTAATACATAGAATATTTTTTACCCTTGCTTTATCATCCTTAACTTTTATTGCATTTACAAGGCAGTCTGATTCACACGTACCACAGCCTACACATTTTTCTAAATTTATATCTATCATTCCAAATTATTCCTCCATTTAAAAAATTTACTTTAGTATAAAACAAATAATTATCTAAGTCAATTTTTATTTTTTCAATAATATATTGGCTTTAACTACAATTTAATTAAGAAATCTATATATAAATTAGAACTTCTCCAAAATTAAAGATAAGAAAAAATAGTGGTATCAATAACCACTATTTCCCCAGCTATTATTGTTTATCTTAATATTATATCAATCAATTTAATTAACCTTAAATTACATTCTTAAGTTGTATCTTTAAACTATGTTCTTGAAATGTATCTTTAAACTGCATCTTAATTAATCTAAGAAGTTTACACTATAATCTTTCAGTTTCCCATTATCATATACTATCTTTGCACTAAAAACATTTCCAGTCTTAGCCCAATTTAAAAACAACCTGTCACCTTCCCACATATTTAAGTCAAATATTTTGTCATTATCAACCCAAATCAGTTTTCCTTCTTTACAATCATCTAAACTTTTTTCAGACAATTCTCCTTCAAATTCATCCGAAAAATACAAAAACATATACCAATCTTCTTCTTCTTTAAATTTTGGAAAAGTTATCAACCCTTTATATGACAATGATTTAAGAGTAAGACCAGTCTCTTCTTTAACTTCCCTGATTACACATTCTTCTGGAGTTTCTCCTTGCTCAAACTTTCCTCCAACTCCTACATACTTACCTTCATGTACGTCATCTTTCTTTTTATTCCTGTACAACATCAAAGTCTTGTCATCTTTTTCTATATAACAAATAGTCGTAAGTTTCATATATCTTACCTTACTTTCTCTTTATATTTTCAGCTAATTATTTTCAGCACTTTCAAGCACGTCACTTATATTCTTCATTGCATTAAGAGAAATCTCTGCAAATTCATCAAATGGAATCCCTATGTCTTCTATACTTCTCATTGCATCTCTATTTACATTTGAAGCAAATCTTGTTTCTTTCATTCTTTTGATTACAGACTTCGTCTTTACACTAGTAATTTTTTTATCTGGATAAACTAAAGCTATAGCAGTTATAAACCCAGTTATAGGGTCTGCTGCATATATTGCTTTTTCCATTAGACTAGTTCTTGTAACCCCCATTCCATCATGATGACCAAGTATTGCTCTATACATCTCTTCATCACCGAAGTTTTCTTTTTTAAGCAGTTCTACTGTCGTTGTAGCATGCCCTTCACAGATTTCTCCTGGCTTTCTTCCAACTATATCTGAATCCAAATCATGTAAAAGACCTGCAACTGCCCACTCTTCTTCTTTCTCTGGCTCTAATCTTTTGGCTAATTCTCTCATAACTGCTTCAACAGCATAGCAGTGTTTTCTCATTCTATCAGTTTCTAAATACTTAAATAAAATTTCTAAAGCCTCTTCTCTCATTTTCACTAATCCCCCTGTTTTTCATATATACGATATTTTTATATATCAACACACATAAATTCAAGTTTTTTTATATATTTATGCATATTTTTCATGTTATATCTATTCTACACCTTTATAGTAGTGTCCTGCAACTGTTCCAATTTCGTCTAATTGCTTATACAAGTCTGTAGCTTTTTTCCCAAGTTTATAATTATTGCTTAAGACCTCAATATGAGCTTCAATAACCTTTTTAACCATCTCACTATCTTCCACTGTAAAATCTATTCTAAATACATCTATTCCTATTTCTTCTAACTCATATAGATTGTCCAACATACAAGTAACCTTTGAATTGTAAATTGTACTTCTACAGAATATATCTTGTGTTATCCTATAACTTGCATCTGTAAAATCTCTCAAAGCATAACTACTTTCCTTACATTTAGCAACTCTCTTATCCTTTTTACAATCTCTAACAACAACTCCCATAGGACAATATTCTGTAACCATCATAGGAGTATATCCATATATTACTGCTTCAATTTCTACATCTGTATATTTTAAAGTTTGCTTAATTTCATTTAAGTTTAGTTCTTGTGACAAACAAACTGTACTTGCTCCCTCATCTTTGAAGTGATTTATGCTTTCACTGTTAAATGCATTTAAATAGAAATCTATATTTAAATCTTTTTCTTTAAAAAATTCCATACAACCCCAATTACCAACTTGAACATTATCGATTCCTTTTATATTATCTAATATCTCAAATTGCTTGTACTCTTTATTTCTGACAATCCTTGGTGCTGAATACATTAATTTCTTGTTAGTGACTCCCGTATTAGAATTATTTTCATTCAAAGTATCTATGTTATTTGAACTCATTGATTCTTTAGAAATACTTGAATCTATAGAAGTACTTGAATCCATAGAAGTACTTGAGAGCATTTGTAAAGCTTTTGATAATGTACTTATATCTTCATAATAAATTAAATCCACGTCATATTTTAATACTGCTTCTAATTGCTCCAAATTCTTAACTTTAACTCTAATTTTAGGAACTGTATTAAGTTCTTTCTGTTTATTTGTTCTAACTGGTTGATATTTTAATCTATTCTTCTTAAACTTTCTATCTTTTATCTTTATTCTTTCTTCATCTAAAAGCTCAATACAATCTCTTCTCATTTGATTTAACACGCTTATAGGCATGCTTACACCTTCATCCAAATCAATTTCTATCTCTTTTAATTTATAAGGTGTATTTCCAAGCTTTTGAATTTGTGCTTCTATTTTTTCTTTATTTAAAGCTACTTTTATGGCTTTTTCAACTATCCTTTCTCCCTCTACAGTCGATTTATTTCCACAAAAATCACTTATAGAAAGTACTGGTTTTTTACCTAGTTTAATACTCACTTTTGCACTTATATTAGTTTTTATAAATTCTTTATCTTGTTGGAATGTAGCTTGTACCCTATCTATTAATTCGCTATCAGAAGTTTTAAATATAAGTTGATTTCTTTTGGCTTCTCCAATAAAATCTAATTCTATCAAATCTCCTTTATGTGCGATTGTAGTTATTTCTCCATTTTTTATTATCCTTCCAATAGTACCTCCACCTAGGTTTATTCCATCACCTTTTTTAAGGGTATTTTCCAGCATTACTCTAAGTCTTTTGTTTTTTCTATTATAATCCAAAACTTTTCCAATATATAACCCTTGATTATTAGGTCTATTAGAGTTCATTATATCCTTACCAATTTCACCTAAGATATATCCTTTTGTAAACTTTCTGTTGAATATAGTATACAAATTATTTATTATTTCCTCAGAAATACTTATTTTATGCTTATCCATAAATCCATTAATCGCTTCCCTATATCCCGAAACCACAGTAGCTACATATTCTGGCTTTTTCATTCTTCCTTCAATTTTTAGAGACAATACACCTGCTTCAATTATTTTATCCAAATCTTCTATAGTACTTAAATCTCTGGGACTCAACAAATAATCTCCATCACTCTTTACTATTTCCCCTGTATTTATATCTATCAACTCGTACTTTTGTCTACATGGCTGTGCACATCTGCCTCTGTTTCCAGACCTATTTCCTATCATACTACTCATGAGGCATTGACCTGAGTAACACACACATAAGGCTCCATGTACAAAAACTTCTATATCTACAGTTGTATTTTCACAAATCCATTTTATCTCATCAACATTCAGCTCTCTAGCTAAAACAACTCTATCAAATCCTACACTTTGAAGATACTTCACATCTTCTAATGAATGTGCTACCATTTGAGTACTTGCATGTAGTTCAAAGTCAGGTAATAGTTTTTTTATAAGTCTTGCCATTCCTATATCTTGTACTATTAAAGCATCAATATCTATATCATATAAAAACTTTACATACTCTACAAAATCTTCTATCTCATACTGCTTTATCAATGTATTTACAGTAACAAAGACTTGAACTCCCCTTATATGAGAGTATTTAACGGCCTCAATCAACTCATTTCTATCAAAGTTATTTGCAGATGCTCTGGCACTAAAGTCTTTACCACCTAAATACACAGCATTTGCTCCGTTTTGAACTGCTGCTTTTAATGAATCAAAAGAGCCGACTGGTGCAAGTAATTCTATCTTTTTCATATTTTTCTCCTCTATTTATACTTGTTAGGTTAATATAACTATATCTATAACTCAAATATTTATATTAAATATATATATTACTTATTATATTTAAAATACATCAATTAGCTTATACATTACTTATTTATACTTGTACTTGATGCATTTTAGTTAACATATATAGTACTTACCATATTTTAAATACTTCAATTAACTTATACATTACTTATTTATACTTGTACTTGATGCATTTTAGTTAACATATATAGTACTTACCATATTTTAAATACTTCAATTAACTTATACATTTATTACTATATTTTAATTAATCAAATAACTTGTATAATATTTACTATATATAAAGTATATCAAATAATGACTTCTTTTTTTGTCAATTTGCAGAAAGTCAATTTTCATTAAATGAATTCTCTTTATTAATAAACATAATTCCAAAAACCACTGCCAAAACAAAGAAACATATCAGTATTGATTTTTCTACAAAAATTTTTGTAAAAAAGCTTCCTAAAATAGCTCCAAATATAAAAAATATAATAATAGCATAATACTGCAAACTCTTTTTTATCATAAAAATATTCTTAGTCTGTATATAATGAAATAAGGTTTCTGTGGCACTTCTTAAATTTCCAGTACACATTGTTGTTGCAAAACTATTTCCATTTACTTTTCTAAAACTCTCCACCTGCATTGAGCAAATAAAAGAAATAGCAACATTTACAAACATATCAAATCTTCCTCTAGGAACAAATGAAACAATAAGTATTGTAATCATTTCAATTATAATGATAACCTGACGCCAATGAATCTTTACATTATTATTTGTAAAATACTTTCTTATCTTCTCTGCTATAAACACACCTAACATAAACGCCAAAATAGGAATCAAGTAATAAAACGACTCCTTTACATTACCTTCTGCTATATTAAGCCCAAATAAGACTATGTTTCCAGTCTGTGCATTAGCAAAGACCTTTCCTCTTACCACATAGGTATAAATATCTAAAAATCCTCCTGTTATTGCCAATAAAGAACATAAAAAGAATGATTCAGACATCTGACTCTTGCTTGTCATACATAAACCTCTCGCTTTCTAATAATAGATACAAACTCAACCTCCCATGACTAAAGTCACAAGTGTGCGTAGCTATTTTTAATCAAAATTATTTTAGATACCATTTTTCATTAACATATAAAAATTATTTATATTTATATATTATATATATTCATACATTAAAAGAAGCTGTCTCAAAAAACAAGAGAGACAGCAAATCTTTTAATTTATTCCACGTTTTTTACATCATTATTTAACCCTGTACATTTTAGCTGTAAATCATAAGCTTTGTTTTGAAACTCAGAAGCTAGGTTTTCAGCTATAGTAGCTCTTTCATTTGCTTCTTCAAGTTGAGCACTTAACTCCTCAATCTTGTTTTTATAAGCATCTAACTCGGCTCTAGAACCTTCTGTCGTATTACTAAGTTCGAATATTTCTTGCTTTTTATTTTCTATAATCTCAATTAACTCTTTCATCTTAGCCTCAGCTTCACGATTTTCTGCTTCTTTTTCTGCTATAGTAAGCTTTAAAGACTTGATTTCTAATTGAAGCTCTTCATTAGATGCTCCAACCTTCTTACTCAATTCTTCATTAGCTTTAATCAACTTCTCATTCTCATCTGAACATTCAAATAAAAGGTCTGATATATTTAATGCAGTTAATATTGCAGCAACTGATAAGCTTAATTTCGGGTTTTGACGTGTTATTTTATCCATTTCTTTGTCTACAAAATCAGCAATACTAATCATAAACTTCTCTGATTTGTCTCCAACCATTGGATATTCAGCGCCATGGATTTTAACCATTACTTTGTTCATCCTAACCTCCCCGACATTAGTTGTTAATTTGATCTTAAGTTAGCATTCAATTTTTCGCTTAATTCACTTAATATCTTATCATGCACCTTAGCTACATCTTCATCTGTCAAAGTTTTATCCTTACTTCTATAAGTTATTGAATATGCAATTGACTTGTATCCAGCTTCTATTTGAGAACCTTTATAAACGTCAAATAACTTGTAGCTTTCTACTAATCCTTGACCATTTTCCTTTATTATATCTTCTATTTGTTTTACAAATACATCATCTTTAACAATAAGAGCTATATCTCTTGATGTAGATGGATATTTTGGTAATGGTAAATAATTCTTTGTTCTATCAGAATTATCAAATACAAAGTCAATATCTATTTCAGCGACATAAACTCTTTGACCTAGATTGTAGTTTTCTATAACATCTGGATGCAATTCACCTAATGTACCTACATATTTATTATTATATACTATTTTAGCACATCTACCAGGGTGGAAGGTAGTATTATTATCTTGAGGTTCAATTTCATAACCTTTAAATCCGACATTTACAAGTATAGTTTCTATAGCTCCCTTTAGTGCAAAGAAATCAACATCTTTACCGTACATACCTATACACATTCTATTTTCTTCCTTAGGCAATTCTGAATCTTGTGGTATAAATATATGCCCACACTCAAAAGCATATACTTCTTCTATTTTATGAGATATATTAGTTGATAAAACATCTAACATATTTGGTATTAAAGTGGTTCTCATTACAGAAGTTTCTTCTCCTAATGGGTTAAGTAATTTAACAAAGTTTCTCTTAGCATTACCTTCTGGTACTCTTATTTTGTCTACTCCCTTAGGGCTTACAAATGAATATGTTAATATTTCGTTTAATCCTACAGCAGTTGAATTATCTTTTAAAGCTTCCATGAATTTTTGTCTTGAAGTTTTAATTCCTGCTGTTGTATTTCCTTCTAATTGTACAGAAGGTATATTTTCAAATCCATAGATTCTAGCTATTTCTTCCCATACGTCAGCTTCTTGCTCCATGTCTGTTCTAAAGCTCGGTACATCTATTTCTAATTTATTATCAGCTACTAAATTACATTTAAATTCTAATGATTCTAAAATTCCTACAAACTGCTCCATTGGTACATCTACACCTAAAAGCTGGTTAATTCTTTGAGGATTTACTACTAACCTTTTAGGTTCTGGCTTATTTGGATAAACATCCACAATACCTTTTAAAACTTTTCCTGCTCCTAACATTTCAACAAGTTGTACAGCTCTATTTGCTGCTATCTCTGCAAGATTAGGGTCTAAGTCTTTTTCATTTCTTGAAGATGCCTCTGACCTAATTCCAACTTTTTTAGCTGTCATTCTTATATTTTCTGGTTTGAAATTGGCACTTTCAAAAAGTACAGTCTTTGTATTATCAGTTATTTCTGAATTAGCACCACCCATTATACCAGCTAAACCAAGTGATTTTTCCCCATTTGTTATAACTAGCATATCTTTGTCTAATGTTCTCTCAACATCATCTAATGTCACAAGTTTCTCTCCATCTTTAGCAGTTCTTACTACTATTCTTCCAGTCTCTACTTGATTTATATCAAAGGCATGAAGTGGTTGACCAAGCTCTAGCATTACGAAGTTTGTTATATCAACTATGTTACTTATAGGTCTTACACCTGCTTCTGTAAGTCTTCTTTGCATCCAATATGGAGAAGGTTCTATTTTTACATCTGTAACCATTCTAGCAACATATCTTCTACATAAATCTGGATTGTCTATTTCAACTTTGAAGTCTATCTCTTCATCACTTTCTTTTACTTCGATTTCAGGATATTTTACCTTTGTACCTATAGTTGCAGCTGCTTCTCTAGCTATACCTATCATACATTTACAATCAGGTCTGTTTGAAGTTAATTCAAAGTCTATTAAAGCATCATTTAACCCTAAAACATCCTTTATATCTTTTCCTAATTCATAAGAATCTTCGTGGTCTAAAATATATATACCACCTCTTTTGTACTCTTCAATGTAATGTTCATCTATACCTAGTTCAGCTGCTGAACACATCATACCATCTGATAATTCGCCTCTAAAATCAGTCTGTTTGATTTCAATTCCTCCAGGCAATTTAGAACCATTTACAGCTACTGGAATATAATCTCCTTCTGATATATTTGTAGCTCCTGTAACTATTTGAACAACTTTATCTCCAATATCTACTTTAGTTACAACCAACTTATCAGCATTTGGATGTTGTTTTATTTCTAAAATCTTTCCAACCAATATATTTTCTATTTCTTCACCATAATAATCTATTGTTTCAACTTTAGTCCCTGTCATTGTCATTTTATCAGCGAACTCTTTTACATCCATGTCTATATCAACATAGTCTCTAAGCCATTTTAAAGATACTAACATCTACATACCCTCCTAATTAAAATTGATTTAAGAATCTCATATCATTTTCGAATAATAATCTAATATCATCTATTTCGTATTTAAGCATTGCAAGTCTTTCAACCCCAACTCCAAATGCAAATCCGCTATAAACTTCTGGGTCTATTCCACAGTTTCTAAGAACGTTTGGATGAACCATACCTGAACCTAATATTTCTATCCAACCTTCATATTTACACATTGGGCAACCTTTACCACCACATTTGAAACAAGTAACATCAACCTCTGCACTTGGCTCTGTAAATGGGAAGTTGTGAGGTCTAAACTTAGTTTTGATATCAGAACCAAACAATTTTTCAACGAAGATATCCATAGTTCCTTTAAACTCTGCCATAGTGACATCTTTTCCAACAACAAGCCCTTCTATCTGATGGAACATTGGTGAGTGTGTAGCGTCTGGCGAATCTGACCTAAAGCATCTACCTGGTGCAATTACTTTTATTGGTAACTCTTGACTTCTCATAGTTCTTACTTGAACTGTAGATGTTTGAGTTCTAAGTAAAACATTATCATTGATATAGAATGTGTCGCTCATATCTCTTGATGGATGGTCTTTAGGAGCATTTAAAGCATCAAAGTTATTTTCTACTGTATCAACTTCTGGACCTTCAGCTATAGAGAATCCCATTCCGATAAATATATCTGTTACTTCATCTATAATTTGAGTTATTGGATGTCTCTTTCCAACCTTTAAAACTTTTCCTGGTTGAGTAACATCTATTACTTCTTCTTTTAATTTTCTTTCTTTTTCAATAGCATTTATTTCTTCTTTTTTAGAATTTATGCTAAGTTCAATATTTTCTCTTACCTCATTGGCAACCTTACCAACTACTGGTCTTTCTTCAGCAGACAATTTACCCATTTCTTTAAGTATTAAAGTTAGCTCACCTTTTTTTCCTAAGTACTTAACTCTTAAACTTTCTACACTTTCTATGCTTTGTGCCTCTTTTATTTCTGCCAAAGCTGCTTCACGTAAAGCAAGTAATTTTTCTTGCACACATATCACCCTTTCATTTTTTTGTATAAAAAAAGCCCCTCAATCCCTGTCTAGGGACGAAAGACTATAGTTTCGCGGTACCACCCTAGTAGTTTAACAATTTAAAAATCATCAAACCACCTCTAACAAACTTAACGCGTTTTTGACGTCAAAGCCTACTATAAAATTTCAGCTTTGTTACTCCAGAGGGAACTTCTCCTGACCTCTTAGAAAACACTCCCAGCCTAGGTGTTTATCTCTTTACTAAGTTTAATCAAAATACTTTCCTCTTTCATTGCATTTACAATATTATATTGTTTATTTTAGTATTATATCATTTCCATTTAAATTATGTGACTAATTTTAATATACATCTAATATATAATTAATTTAATTAGTTTTTTAATATAATATACATCTAATATATAATCAGCTCAATTAGTTTTTAAGTACAATACACATCTAGTATATAATCAACTCAATTAGTTTCTTAAAATATATTGACTATTTTTGATACTCTACTATTTAATTCAAGATTATAACATGACATTATATTTATTACAATACATTAAATTAAGTATTTTTTTATTTCATACATCAGTATGGCAGAACTTATTGCAGCATTTAACGACTCAGCTTTACCATATATAGGTATCTTAACCAAAATATCAGACTTTGATACAAGTTCTTCATTTATTCCATTTGCTTCGTTTCCTATCACCAATGCTACTTTTAAACCATAATCTATTTTATCATAAAAATTATCTGTATTTAGGTAACTTGAAACTATATTAAAATCCAATGATTTAAGCATGTCCATAGTTTCATCTTGTGAAGCATTAATTATCTTCATATCAAAAATAGAACCCATAGTCGACCTAATTACTTTTGGGTTGTATATATCGACACATCCCTTTAGTGCTATTATGGCATCTACCCCAGCAGAATCAGCAGTTCTTATTATAGTCCCCATATTTCCTGGGTCTTGTATTCTGTCTAAAATCAATACAAATTTATCTTTTTTACTTATACTTTCTCTTAATTTTTTTTCCTTAAATGAAACTACGCCTATTATTCCTTGAGTATTTTCTGTATCTACTAGTTCTTTAAAATTTTTATTTGTAGTCTTATATATCTTTGTGTTTTTTTTATCTAAATCTTCTAATAGTTTTACATGTTCCTTCTTATTTTCAAAGTCCTCATTGATAAATACATACTCAAGATTTGCCATACATTCAAGTGCAAGTACTACTATTCTGTAACCTTCTATTATGAACTTTGACTCTTTATTTCTGTTTTTTGATTTTAACAATGCTTTTGTATACTTTAATTTTTCATTATCCTTACTGTTTATATTTGTAATCATTTTATCTAAATGCTAATAAATGATAAATTTTTATATTAGCACAACCTCCTTGCTCTATTTTTAATATAATTTCTCTTTATATAATCTTACATCTAAGTTCTACTTTTGATTAAATAAAAATAGTATCATATAACTATTCATAATTATATGATACTATCTACTTTCATTGCAATTAAATATATATTAAATAGTAAATTATCTTCTTCTAATTATCCCCTTATTTCCAGATGTTATTGCTGTTATACTAGTATTTTGACCGATTATAACTAGGATACTTCCAGCTGTAAGTTCCTCATCTGGAGAAGGTGTAACATTTATATTTTTACCTGTTTTTATAGCAAGTACAGTTATCTCATACCTAGCTCTTAATTCAAGCTCTACAAGTGTCTTGCCAACCCAGCTATTTGGAGTTACGATTTCAACAATTGAATACTCTGGGTCAAGTTCAATATGGTCTAATATATTATCAGAAACTAAATTGTGTGCAACTCTTACTCCCATATCTCTTTCTGGGAACACAACTCTATCTGCACCAATTTTATAAAGTACTTTAGCTTGTAGCTCATCCTTTGCCTTACATATTATCAACTCTACACCCATTTCTTTGGCTATAAGAGTCGCCATTATAGATGCCCTTATATCAGAACCTATTGCAACTACTGCTACATCAAAGTTACCTAAACCTAATGACCTTAACGCTTGTTCATCAGTAACATCAACTATAAGTGAATGAGTTACCTTGTCGGATATACTTTGAACTGAATCTTCATTTTTGTCTATTGCCATTACTTGATGTCCTAAAAGATGCATAGTAGACGCAACTGAACTTCCAAATCTCCCACACCCAATGACTATATATTGCTTCATCTCGAAACTTCCTCCCTAACACACAATTTATTTATATTGCTATTTTATGCCTAACATCAATGAATTTTTATTACTACTTAGAAACTTAACCAACCATAATTCTACCTTCTGCATATCTGATTGGTTGGCTCTTTCTTCTACCTCCAGAAAGTATTGCCATAAATAAAGTAAGAGAACCAACTCTACCCATAAACATAAAGATTATTATTATAATCTTTCCTATAGCATTTAAGTTTGGAGTTCCAGCTAAACTTGACCCAACTGTAGCAAGTGCTGATGTAACCTCAAATGCTGATTGAACTAGTGTAAAATTAGGCTGAGTTATTGAAATAATCAGGGTTCCAAAAATAACTGCTGATATACTAATTACAAATATACCCAGAGATTTTTTTATAGTTGATGGAGCTAATCTTCTTTCAAAAGCTTCTATATCTGACTTTCCTGATAGAAAACTTCTAACTGTAATGATTAAAACGGCTAGTGTCGTTGTTTTTATACCTCCACCAGTTGATGCAGGTGATGCTCCAATAAACATCAAAATTATCATTATAAATACACTACTTTCTCGTAAAGTAGCTAAATCAAGCGTATTAAAACCAGCAGTTCTTGCAGTTACTGATTGAAATATTGCTGATAATAATTTTCCCTTTAAAGGCAAGTCTGCCATAGTGGCTTTTTGATTAAATTCTATAAGAAAAATAAATAATGCACCCACTAAAATAAGTGTCGCAGTTGAAAATAATACAACTTTAGAATGCACATTTAATTTTGAAAATCTTCTTTTTCTTACAATATCAAGTACAACAGGGAATCCTAACCCTCCAAGCACTATAAGTGCACAGACAGTCATTGATACTGTAAAGTTATTTACATAAGAATTTAACGATGTAAATGGTCCACTTACACTCCCCATCAAATCAAATCCGGCATTACAAAACGCAGATATTGCGTGAAATACACTATACCATATCCCTCTAGACAAACCAAATTGTGGAATAAAGACAGTTGATAAAACTAGTGCACCTATTCCCTCTATTGTTATGGTTATTATCAATACAAATCTTGTAAGTCTTACAAGACCCGATAAATCAGCTTGATTTAATGACTCTTGTATTAATAATCTTTCTCTTAGTTGTATTTTTTTTCGTGCCATAAGTGAAAACATTGTGGCTACGGTCATAAATCCAAGACCACCAATTTGTATCAATGTTATTATAACTATCTGTCCAAATAAACTCCAATAAGTTGCTGTATCTACCATAACTAGACCAGTAACACAAACCGCTGAAGTAGCCGTAAATAGAGCATTTAATAAGCCTATACTCTCTCCACTCTGTGATGCTATCGGGAGTGTTAACAACAATGCTCCAATTAAAATAATCGCAGCAAACCCAGATACCATTATTTGAGTAGGTCGCATTCCATCTGCATAGAGAATAAGTCTTCTAAGTATTGTTTTCAACTTTCTTTATACCTCCTTAACATAAAATCACTACTGTTAAGACCTTTAATTTGTTTATTTTTAGAGCTTTCCTCTAAATTATTATTCTATTATAGTATAAATATTATATAAAGACAATGATATGAACTTTTATAATTTCTATTTGAAATATTTTAAATTTATATATATGTCTTTTAATTTAAATTGCACCAAAAACATCTATATTTTTTACATATAATAGGTCTAAAACTATCATAGTTTTTACTATTTTGTACTTAAAATTTATTTATCATTTTACTAGTATAAATTTCATATACTTTTTTGAAGTTAAACTTTTTATATTATTTATAATTCTGTCTATACCTTATATGTTAAATTTTCTTAACATGCATTTTTTATATTTAATATAGTAAAATAATTAATAACTATATCCACGATTGGAGGATTTTTATGGTTAAACCCAAAAAGAAAATATTTGTTTCTCTACTTTTAATTGCAGTTTTTATTATATTTGCATCATACATAAGAAATTATACTAATGATACAAAAAAAGATTCTGCTAGAGGCACTATACCCTTTGAAAAAATGGAATATAAGCGTCCTAATGTAAAATCAATTTGCGAAAATATTAACAACTGCAACGACAAA
Organism: Clostridioides sp. ES-S-0054-01; assembly: GCA_021561035.1. Lineage (NCBI taxonomy): Bacteria > Bacillati > Bacillota > Clostridia > Peptostreptococcales > Peptostreptococcaceae > Clostridioides > Clostridioides sp. ES-S-0054-01. The sequence goes on along the minus strand of CP067346.1, from coordinate 700,071 downwards.
CTCTTAACATCTAAAACTGCTAAGGAACAGTTAAATTTATTTAATGAGGTTGATAAACTTTATCAAGATTTTTATAGTACACTTACTATAGCAAAAATTAGAAACAATATAGATTCATCAGAAGAATTTTACTCTAAAGAATACAAGTATCTTATGAGTAAATCAGTAGATGTTGACATGTCATACAAAGACTTTCAAGATAGATTTGTAACTTCTAAATTCTCTAAAGAATTAGAAAAAGAACTTGGGAAAGATACATTTAATTACCTAAAGAGCATTGGAAAACTTAATTCTAAAGAAGTTGAAGGTTTACTTAAGAAAGAACAAGACCTAGTTGTAAAGTACGAAGACTTGTTATCTAAGTCTACAGTATCAATAGATGGTATAGAAATAGACTTTGAAGAAGCCTTGTCAAGACCAAATCTTAGCCCTGAAGAATATGTAAAAATTTATTCAGATTACTTAAAAAAATACAATCCTATATTTGGCAACATATTTTTAGAACTTATACAGACAAGAACTGAAATAGCAAGTAAACGAGGATTTAAGAATTATATAGATTATGCCTATATGAACCTAAACAAAGACTATTCTCAAGAAGAAGCTAAAAAGTTTAGACAAGATGTAAAAGATTACATAGTCCCATTATATAGAGAGATTTCATCTAAGCCTTCTGATTCTTCTATTTATATCAAAGTATATAAGAATCGCTCATTTAGGAAGTTTGATAAGGTACTTGAAGATATATCTCCAAAACTAAAAGAGAGCTTCGACTATATGAAAAAATATGACTTGTACGATTATTCTTCTGGAAAAAATAAATCACCTGGAGGATATACTACTTATATAAACAAGTACAAAGCACCTTTTTTATTTAATACATGGGACAATTCTTTTTTAGGTGTTACTAGTTTTGCTCATGAGTTTGGACATTTTTATAATTACTACAACAGCATTAATCTAAATAATAAGATACAACCAAGTATAGATATATGTGAAGTTCATTCAACCTCTTTAGAAATTCTATTTTACAAATATTTTGATGATTTTTTTGGTAAACAATCTGAAGCTATAAAAAAAGAACACTTGTTGATTGTTCTAAATACTATTATTGACGCTTGTCTTTATGATGAATTTCAAGAAATCATATACAAAAATCCATATATGAGTTTAAATGATATCAATAAATTATTTTTTGATTTAGAGGAAGAATATGGAGTATCCAATAATGTACTTAAAGAAAAGAATGCCCCATTTTGGATACTTGTATCTCATAACTTCCAAGTTCCTTTTTATTACTTGAGTTATGGTCTTGCCTCTGATGTATCACTTCAGATATGGCAACTGTCACAAGATGATTACAGAAAAGCGGTTGACGTATATATGGATTTTTTAAATCAAAATACTGACGCTGGATTTAAGGATGTGGTAGAAAAGGTGAATTTGCAATTACCCTTCCAAAATGGAAATTTAGAGGAAATAAGCTCTGCTTTATATGATTATTTTGGCATAGATAATCCACTTGAACTAAAAAATGCCTCTTAATTTCTAATACTTATTCTTAAGATTTAATATTAGCTTTCAACAAGTGATACCTTTTAAGACTGTAATAAGTATAACTGTTGCAACTGCAATTATTAAAGGAAATTTCAATCAACTCATATATGCTTGTGAGTCTATTGCAATAATTATGAGGTGTATGCTTCTATATTTAATATTTATCATATAGAACCTGCTAATGATAATAATTCTTATAATTTGGTAACAGATGTATGTTTCCCAGTTAAAAAGAAGTAATTTTATCTTATACTTTAATTATATATAGATACTAACATAAATTAGTTTTAATAACAAAATAATAAAAAGAGTAAAGTACAAATAATTTCTCTGTACTCTACTCTTTTTCAATCTAAATAGAACTATATTATCTTTTCTTATAAATTATACTTTTTATTATATCTTTATAAGTTCTTATATGCCAGTATAACCTGTATTTACAGGCTATACTGGATTTTTCATATTGGAAGACCTTCTTATATATTCTATTTTTTCCTACGTTCACGATACTTCTTTATAGTTAAATTTCTAATCAGTATAAGAACTATAGCAACAATAATAATTACAATGGTTTTTATCATTATGTTCCTCCTTAATGGTTGCCTTTTTCAACAATCCTCGTTGATATGATTGCTGAAATAGCTACTATCAATACCATCATCCCAATTGCCCCTATAATGAGAACCATGTTATTTGGAACAAAATTTAGGGTTAAGTTAACTTTATTTTCTGTTAGTAACTTCACTAAATAGTAAAACAACAGAAAACCTACTGTCGGAATGAACATGAACATTTTCCCTTTAATGGAACCAAAGCGGTAATATCCTGGAATTTGCACACACGCATAAATACAAAATAAAGCCGCACATGAAAGGAATGATACTACTATCTCTTGTGGAGAAGGGGCTGATGTCTTGAAGTTCAGGATAATAACCTGTACTAACAGAGTAAATACCAAAGCGGCAAAACCTGTCAAAAATATAATCAAATATCTGCCTAAAACCAAAGCATTTCTTTTTACCGGAAGAAAGCCATAAAAACGGTCAAGGTTATTTTTTTCAACTACAGAAAAAGTATATCCAGTTGTCATTGCCATAACAGTTGCAGCAAAGGACAATCCTTCAAAAAGTGTCCCTGTAAAAAAGGTAATCAGTAATGGAACAAGTAAAACAAGAAGCATGGACTTCAAATACGGTTTTAGAAGTAATAAGTCCAATTTCATGCATTTTATTGTATAGTTCATCTGTATCCCCCCTTATCTTTTTCTGCCTGTCTGCTCATGAACACGACAATATCATCAATACTTGCAATAAAATTTTCTGCTTGTGAAGCATATAGTAAATCTTCGGTTTTGATAAGTGCTTCATATCCTGTTGCAAATGTTCTTAATCCAATCAGCTTGCTCTCCAATTCTGGTTCAAGAGATTTCTTATCGCCATTCACAACCCTATATCCATCTATAAATTCCTCTTTCCCTCCAGTAAATATTAGTTCACCCAAATTAATGTAAGTAATATAATCCGCAATTTTCTCTAAATCACTTGTTATATGTGTTGAGAAAAGGACGCTATGTTTCCCGTCTTCAATATAATTAGAAAGTATCTCTAATAGCTCATCACGAGATACAGGGTCAAGCCCACTTGTAGGTTCATCAAGTATTAACAATGTGGCATCGTAAGAAAATGCACAAGCCAACATCAGTTTCATCTGCATACCCTTTGATAACTCTTTTACTCGCTTTTCTTTTGTAATTCTGAATTTAGAAAGCAAAGACCAGTATTTTTTGGTATCCCATGCAGAATAGAAACACGTAAATGCTTTTTCCACATCAGACATATTCCACTCGTCCACAAAGTAACTGCTGTCAAATACGACACCAATATTCTTTTTAATTTCCTGCTCGGCTGTTATATTGTCTTGTCCAAACACGGTAATACAACCACTATCAGGCTTTACCATATTTAGAATTGATTTTATGGTAGTCGTTTTGCCTGAACCATTTGGACCGATTAGCCCCATAATGTAGCCCATAGGCAAACTGAAACTAATTTTATTGAGAGTAAAATCTGTATAAGATTTTGAAAGTGATTTTACATCTAAAACATTATCCATTGTTTATCCTCCTTATACACTGGTTGAATAAAGCAAGTATTTCTTCATCAGAATTACCAGCTTTTTTTGCTTCGCTAATCGCTTGCTCCATTTTTTTTGTAGCTTCGTCAATTAGGTGCTGTTTAATTAAATCTGAACTTTTTTCTGCTACAAAGCAGCCTTTTCCTTGTATGTTTTCTATGTATCCCTCGTCTTCTAATTCTGTATATGCTCGATTAACCGTAAGAACACCTACTTTTAGGTCTTTGGCTAATGCCCGTAGTGACGGCAATGTATCACCTGGCAATAACTCGGAAGTTAAAATTGCACGAAGAATTTGGCGTTTAATTTGTTGATATATGGGTGTCTCATAGTTATTTGATACTACAATTTTCAATGCTCCTCCTTATAAAATATTTATTCAACTGTTTTACTGTTATGCATATGAGTATAACAGTTGAAAATCATTTTGTCAATTGGGAAAACATGGTATATAGATATTAACTATTCTTGTCAAAACCATGATATGTGTAATCATGTGCAAAAGGAGGTATGAATAGACAAGTCTACACAACACAGGCATATTGAAAGTCTGCCTGACGATATAATCATTAAATTTCTTATAAATAAAATTATATCATTAATAAGATATAAAACTCTTATTCCTTAATATGCTGTTGCATTAACCAAACTTTCATCGTCATCTTTTGTGGCAATAGTTTTGCTAGCAAATGACTGGATTTTGTATTGATACCATACACAGAAATATCTTTATTTTTATTTGTATCCTTCAATGCTTTTTTAGCAACAACATCTAGAGTCACTATGCCCGGGAAATTTTTTGTCCCTTTTTCTGCTACAACTATACCTCTCTTAAATAGGTTTGTACTCATCTATCCTGGACATACAGCAATTACATTTATTCCTTTATCTTTAAGTTCAACATTTAATGCTCTTGTATAATTTCTTACAAATACTTTAGTTGAGCTATAAATATTTTGAAAAAACTTTTACCTTACTCCCAAATTCGTCTACTAATTGATTTAATCGTTCCTTGTTTCTTGCAATTGCCCATATCTCTGTTATTTCTGCTTCATTTATTAATAACTTTAGAAACTCCTTACCAAAACCACTATTAGCACCAGTTATAATTGCAATCTTCTTATAACTCGTTATAACTCGTAATTTTTCTCCTTTACTATAAGTTTATACGCTCAAACTGTAAACTGATTTTTTACAAATAAAACGCCCTCTATTCAGATGTTATATTCATATCATTTTCAATAATTGTTACGTAGTATAAAAAAACAGTATTCACAATGGCTTATATATCTATCATATAAATTTATTTTATTACTTTACTGTATTTATTAATGATATTCCACTTCCCATTTTCCTTTCTTAATTCAAGGCTTATTTTTGAATAATAATCTTCTCCAGATTGTGTTACTATGACCTCATCCCCAAACTTATTTTTGTAAATATGTTCTTCTATCTTATTTTTCGTATGACCTACGACAATAGCGTCTATTCCACCTACCGACATTGCAAGTTTTTTTATCTCACTACTTGGATTTTTTAGAGTACTATTATTATCTGAATGTACAACTGTAACAATCACATCAGGATTTTCCTTTTGCATGACTTTTACCCACTCTCTTGCATCTTTTACTACGTTATTAGTATATAATTTCTCTGCTTCTTTAGGAGCCTTCAAAGTCTTAGAGACTTTGCTTAAACTTGAGCCACTTAAGTCTTTCTCAACCTTATCAGTAGTAGTAAGACCTAATACTCCAACCTTTATATTTCCTTCCCTAGTTTCTACATTATGAATTATATAAGGTTTTACATAATTTTCTCCAGATTCATCATATATATTAGCTGATAAGACTGGTATCTTCATTTCTTCAAAGTTTTCTATAATATAATCCAACGTGGATTTTTTTTCAAAAAAATTCTCTTTATCCGATGTAAGCTCATGGCTACCAAGTACTACAGCATCATAACCAAGATATATAATTGGCCATTCATTTATTTTTTTATGGATACCTTTATTTTCATTGTATTGCCACTCTTTAGCCCATTTAGTCATTTCTTTTGTATTAGCATTTATAAAATCTCCAGTATCTATAAATATAGGTTGAACAGCTCTATCTCTTTCATTGAACAAATTAACTGCCATTTCATCTGAAAATTTTGGATTCAGACCAGAGGTTGTAATTATATTTACTTCCTTTCCAAAAACTTTTAATTCACTATATTTATCTTTTATAAACCACTTCTCATTCTTCTTATCCAACTTAAAATTAATCTTTGATACACTATTACCATGAGCTCCAGGTTGTGTTACTATTACTTCTTTACCAGAATTATTTTTATATGTATGCTGTTCTATTTTTTCATGCGTATGACCTGCTACAATAGCATCTATTCCCTCTACAGTTGTCGCTAGTTCTTTTATTCTATTTCCTGGATTTTTAGGATTTTTGGGTTCTTCACCTGAATGTACAATGGCAACTATTATATCTGGCTTTTCTTTTTCCATAACCTTTACCCACTTATTTGCATCTTCTACTAAATCATTTGCATATAATGTCCCTTTATATTGAGGTTGCTCACCAAGTTCTCTAGCTTTTTTATCTTGTTCAAAACTTTTAAATCTAGAACGTTCCCCTACTTCTTTTATAGTCAGACCGAGTATTCCAACCTTTACAACTCCATTATCAGTATTTACATTTTTCATTACATATGGCTTTACGTAGTTTTCTCCAGATTGTTCATATACATTTGCCGACACTAATGGTATGTTATTATTTTTAAAATCAGAAACCAATTTATCAAGACTCTGTTTGTCGTTAGAGACAAATTCATGATTTCCAAATGTAACTGCATCATATTTCAGCTTTGCCATCTTTTTAGCTAAAGGAACTTCTCTCTCACGTGGTTCAGCTATTTTTTTGTACTCTGGTATCCCATCTTTAAATCCTACAAGTTTTTGTCCAGTAAACCAATTGTTCATTTCACTACTTTGCATGTCAAAAAAATCTCCTGCATCTACCATAAGTAGATTTTCATCATACTTTCTTTCTTCCTGCACATAAGAGACTAGATTATCTGGAATAATTGAATGTAAATCACTTGTAGCAAGTACATTTATTTCTGTATCTTTGGTACTTTGACACCCCACAAGTAATCCTATTAAAAATATTATTGATGACACTATAATAAATTTTATTTTCATAAAAGCGTCCTCCTTAGATTTTTGGATGATAATAAAATTTAATATCATACTTTATCTTTGCTATATAAGTTTGCACTATTTATTATACTAAAAAAACTATATGTAAATTCCTTTTTAATCAAATCTACGTATAGTTTTTTTAGTTATAAAAAATATCCTCATTAATAAAAAACTTCTTTGTACTACTTCACTTTCTTACTCTGAAAATGTACAAAGAAGTTCATTTAATATACTATATCCCACAGATATACAACATCTTTTTTGCACTTATCATTTACAAGCCAATCAGAGACATTTTGCTCTGGATATATACTCTAAATAAAAATAACAGCTTAACACAAAAATCAAACTGTTATTTTTATCCTTTATTTACCTTCATATCCCCCATGTTTATCTTATTAATGAGATAATATTGTCGTGTTGATAATATTGATTCAAGATTGATTGGAAATTTTATACATAGAATAACATCATTTCTACAGTAAATTTTTTATTTCTACAGTAAATTTTTATAGTTCTCATAAATAATTGTGATACTTTTTATAATAAATATCAGTTAACTATACTGTATTGATTATTTTATTCAACGTATTGATTATTTTATTCAACATTATAAAATTGCTTGTATATCGTAAAAACAGTTCTTTTTCAAAAATAAAAAAAGCCTTTGAACTATTTACATAACTCAAAGACTTTACATCTTATAATTCAATATTAAGCCAATTTTGCTTTAGCAACTTCTGCTAATTTTGCAAATCCTTCTGGGTCTTGTATAGCCATTTCAGATAACATCTTTCTGTTAACTTCAATACCAGATAGTTTTAATCCATTCATTAATCTTGAATAAGATATTCCATTCATTCTAGCAGCTGCATTTATTCTTTGTATCCAAAGTTTTCTGAAGTCTCTTTTCTTTAACTTTCTTCCTATATAAGCATTCTTTAATGCTTTCATTACGAATGTATTCGCTGGTCTATATAATTTGCTTCTAGATCCTCTGAATCCTTTTGCAAGTTTTAATATCTTCTTATGCTTTTTACGAGCGTTCATAGCTTTTTTAACTCTTGCCATCGTTATGACCTCCTTCTATATCCCTCTTCTATAGTTATTATTTATAATCCGTATCCTAGTATGGTAATAATTGTGCTATTCTCTTAGCATCTCCATCACTTACTAAAGTTGATTTTCTTAAGTTCATTTTATTTTTTGCAGATTTTTTAGTTAATTTATGTCTTTTAAACGCTTTAGGTCTCTTCAACTTTCCAGTTCCTGTTTTCTTTAATCTCTTTGCTGCACCTCTATGACTTTTCATTTTAGGCATGACAAATTCCTCCTCTCAGTTAATCATCTATTTTTTTGGATCTATAATTACAACCATATTATTGCCCTCAAATGCAGGGGCTTTTGTTGGTTCTCCAAACTCTTTTATTATATCTAAAAACTTAAGCATAACTTCTTTGCCTATGTCTTTATGTCCTAGTTCTCTTCCTCTAAATCTAAGTTCAACTTTGACTTTATCCCCTTTTTTAAGGAACTTTATAGCATTATTAGCTTTCGTATTTAAATCATTTTGTTCAATACCTGGTCTAAGTCTTACTTCCTTTACAACTATAGTTTTTTGCTTCTTCTTAGCTTCTTTGTCTTTTCTCGCTTGCTCATATCTAAACTTTCCATAATCCATTATCTTACATACTGGTGGATTTGCATTTGGCGAGATTTGAACTAAATCTAAGTTTTTGCTATTAGCCATTGCTTGAGCTTCTTTAGTAGGCATTACTCCAAGTTGTTCACCTGTTGATGAAAGGACTCTTATTTCCTTATCTTTTATTTGTTCATTGATTGCTAATTCTTTGCTAATTGTAGGACACCTCCAAATTTTTTATAAAATAAAAAGCGAATGATATAATCATCCGCAATATAAGTTACCAAATTTAAACAAGCTTAAACTAACATTAAGCTTTAACTTATATTTACCTTACTAACCTTCGTCGTAAGGTGAGAAGCGGACTTCTTCTTTGTTTTATTCTTACCCTATCTACTATATCACTTAATCAAATTATTTGCAACTATTTTTTTAGTTTAGGAAAAATTTAATTACTTTCTCCTACTACTAATTATATGCCTATGCTACTCATTTTGATATTAATTTTTAAATTTATATCCTAAAACCTTTTATATCTGAATATTATACATAACATTATACTTAATATACCTTAAATGTATACAATATAACATTTTTTATCATTTTCATTTTATTTAGTTTTATCACATTTTACTCAATATTATCTATATTTATCACTTTTTATTCAATATATAAAATCAATCTCTATATATACATAAATTCACTTTTTCATACATATAACAAATTTATTTTTATTTAGATAACATGTATATTTTTTCCATGAAAAATAAATAATAAAAAATAGTAAATATGGAAAATATAAAATTGATTAACAATAATTAATTACCTGAGGTGTGAATATGAAAATGCTAAACAACTTTTTTAAGAAAATCAACAATCCAGCTCCTGTCTTTGCACAGACAAAAATGGAAAGAGACAATCAAACAGATGATTCACTTTCTACAAAACCAAAGACTACATTTAGAGACGTTGCTGGATTAGACGAAGTAAAAGAAGAACTATTTGAAATAGTTGATTTTATGAAGTCACCACAAAAATATCAAAAAATGGGTGCAAAGATACCTAAAGGAGTATTATTTTATGGTCCTCCGGGAACAGGGAAAACTTTACTTGCATCTGCTGTAGCTGGTGAAACAAACTCATCATTTTTCAATGTTACAGGTTCAGAATTCGTTGAAAAATATGTAGGTGTAGGAGCAAAAAGAGTTAGAACTTTATTTGAAAAAGCTAGGAAAGAAGCTCCAAGCATAATATTTATAGACGAAATAGATGCTGTAGGTGCAAAAAGACATCTTGAAAGTAACAATGAAAAAGACCAAACACTAAACCAACTTTTAGTTGAAATGGATGGATTTAATAAAGATTCCAATGTATTAATAATAGGTGCTACCAATAGACTTGACTTATTAGATGAAGCTTTACTTAGACCAGGAAGATTTGACAGACACATTCATATAGGTGCACCAAATTATCACACTAGATTTGAAATTCTAAAGGTACATACAGATGATAAGCCTATAGACAAATCTGTAAATCTAGAACTTTTAGCTAAAAAAACTCATGGTTTCAATGGAGCTCATCTTTCAAATATAGCAAATGAAGCAGCTATATTTGCAGTTAGAGATGACAGTGAATGTATTACATCAGAACACTTTGACAAAGCACTTGAAAGAGTTATTGCAGGATTAGAATCCAAAAACTCTGCACTAGTTGAAAAAGAGAAAAAAATAGTAGCGTATCATGAGGCTGGGCATGCTCTTGTAAGTGATATAGTAGGAATTTGTCCTATACAAAAAATATCTATAGTTCCTAGAGGACAAGCATTAGGTTATGTTCTTCAACTACCTGATGAGGATAGATATATTTATACTAAGGACGAATTGGTTGGAAAAATAAAAATATTACTTGCTGGAAAGGCTTCAGAAGAATTAATATTTAACCACAAATCTACTGGTGCAAAAGATGACTTGAAGAAAGTCACTGAAATAGCTAACCAAATGGTTTGTGAATATGGTATGAGCAACTTAGGATTTATGACTATTGATGGAAATGATAAGACTTTCTTATGTGATAAGGTTCAAAAGGAAGCAAATCGTATAGTTGAAGTTTGTTATAAAGAGACTTTAGAGATGTTAAAGGATAATCTTGAAGATTTACATTCTGTTTCTAAGTTCTTATTTGAAAAAGAAACTATGACTCATGAAGAGTTAAAAGATTTAATAGGAAAAGAAGCCGTAAACTAATGCAAATTTAAAAACTAATGCAAATTTAAAAAGATGAGTCTTATCAAATTTAAGACTCATCTTTTAATTTTATCTGTTAATATAAATATTACCCCTACATAAATACATTAAAATTTATCATCAACCAATGTTAACCAATAGTAATTATAAAAATCCTATTCTTTTACTTACTAAGATTTCTTTATAAAAATTATTATTAACATATCTTTAGCTATCTATCAATTAAATCGTAGAACCTCTTTCAATCAATTCAGGCTTTAGCATTTCAACTACTGATTCAGGATTTTCTTCATTTAATAAGTCTTTAAGTATGTTAATTGTTTTTTCAATTAATAAATCTAGTGGCTGTCTAATTGTTGTTAAATTATAACTTTTCCATGAAGCCATCTGAATATCATCATACCCTATAACTGATAAATCTTCTGGTATCCTTAATTTATACTCAAATCTTGCAACATCCATTACACCAATAGCTATCAAGTCACTTGTGCAAAAAATCGCTGTTGGTGGACTTTGTAATGCTAACATTCTTTTCCCTGCTTCATATCCAGAATCATAGTCATAGTTTGCAGACTCTTCTTTAAGATTATGAATTCCATTTTGTCTTAACTTAGAATAAAATCCAATTTTCTTTTCCATTTCCTCACTTGTTTCTCTGGTAAATTGAATGTATCCTATATTTTTATGCCCCTTGTCAAGCAGATATTCAGCAGCCATTCCTCCGCCTTCAATTGGGTCTACATAGACTGTACTTATTTTTATGCCCGGTATAAAACGATTAAAAAGAATCACAGGAATATTATTTTCTTCACATGTCTCAGCCATTACCTTATTCATAGCTGAAGCTGTAATAATCACAGCTTCCACTTGAAACTGAATTACTCTTGAAATTATATTATCTATTCTTTCTTGTCTAGGAACCTTAAAAACAAGACATTGTTTACCTATCTCTTGAATTTTTTCTACAAATAAGTTGATAATCCTGTTATAAAATGGACCTAGATTATCACCGACTATCAATCCTATAACATTTGTTTTGCCACTAATCATTCCTCTTGCAACTAAATTAGGAACATATCCTATTTCATTTGCTATACGAAAAATTTTTTCTCTTACCTCAGGTTTTACACCCTTTCCATTTGCACTACCAAATGCTCTTGAAACAGATGATTGAGATACTCCTGCAAGTCTCGCAACATCTTTTGATGTAGCCGATTTATTATAATGAACTTTCTTTTGATTCATTTAGTATTTCTCCTTAAACATCTAGTATTTCTTCTTAAAATTGTATTAAAAATAAGATAATATATTGGATGATGAAAAAAGCCAACACAATTAATTCTTGCTTACCTAAAGAAAATGGTAGTATAGACACTCCATCTACTTTATCTATTCCTTTAGAAATAAGGTCTCTTCTCATACCAAATACAGTATATTTTTTAATATCCTCTACATTGTTATTGTTTTTTAAGATGATACTAAAAATATATCCAAATATCAATGTTATTGTAGCACCTATTGCTGGATTCCACAACCAACTCACGTTATATTTATTAGAAATAAAAAATCCTAAAACTAATCCCACAATAAAGCCAATAGATACTCCTTTATCATGCGCTTTATATGTAAACATTGCTAATATAAATGCACCTGTAGCTGGTCCAGAAAAATATGAAATATAGTTACCAACAAGGTCAAGAATCGACTTAATGCTTCCCCCAAATCCCATAATAATTAAACCAGTCATAACAACACCTATAACCATTGTTATAATCATTGTCACTTTTAATGATGATTCTTTATCATCTTTTTTAAAATAAAACTCATAAATATCTTTTGTAAAAACAGTTGTCATACTGTTTAATATAGAGTCAATACTAGACATTGCTGCTGCAAACACACCTGCAATAATAATTCCAATTGCTCCCACTGGAAGTTCATTCAAAATAAAAGTAATCATTATTTCATTTGAAGTTTCAAATACTCTTCCATCATAGAAAACGAATAAAATCACTCCTACCAATAACATAAGGTAATAAACTAGATTCATAACAAATGCACTAACTACAAAAGAATTTTTTGCACTGTTTAAAGATTTAGATGTTAAGACTCTTTGTACTTGAGCTTGGTCAAAGCAGAAATATCTTATCCACATTATAGTTCCACCAATTAAAGTAGCCCAAAAAGTATTTGTAACTGATATATCTGTGCTAAAATCAAATGTATTTAATTTACCACTCTGTCGTGCAATTTGCAATGTATCAAAGAAGCTAAGATTCATTCCCTCTAAGGCTACAATAATTACTATAAATACAGCACTTATTACTACTAGCATTTGAATACTATCAGTCCATATAACCGCTTTAATTCCCCCTAATAATGTATATATAATTGATACAAGTACAACGATTGGAACTAAAATATAAAGCGACCAACCAGTAACCATCTGAATAATAAGCACTGGTATATATACCATAGAACTCGCTTGAATCAATGAATTAATAAAAAATTGAATAATAGTTAATCCTCTTGAATAATTCCCCAAACGAAATCCCATATATTCATATACGGATGTTATCTTTAATCTATAAATAACTGGGGTGGTAATGCTCAGTGCAAAAAATATTGCTAAAGGTACTGTAATATTGACCATTACTGGATACATTCCATCCATATATGCCCATCCAGGACCACCTATAAAGCTATTTGCACTAATCATAGTAGCTGCAACTGATAAAGCAATTGGAATCCATGGCATTGACCTACCTGCTAAGAAATAATCTTCTTGATTTTTATTATCTTTTCCTGAATAATAACCAATAACTAACATTAACAGCAAATATCCTACTATAATATATACATCAATTAATGAAATCATAAGCCACCCCTTTCTAAGTAAAAAAAGAATTTTCAGTATTTTATTACTTCTTATTTAATGTTTCTGGTAAGAATAACCATACAATAGCACCTGCTACAAATACTGCTATTGATATATAAAAAATAGTTATCATACCTAAAGTATTAGAAGCTGTCCCAGCTATAGCAGGTATTGCAAATGTAGATATAATTCTTCCTCCATTAAACGACATCCCAGATGACAACGAGCGATATTTACTTGGAAACAGTTCTGTATAATATGCTCCCCATGCCCCAGAATATCCAACAGCAAGACCTAACAATACTGATATCATGTAGAATGTTGTTATATTGTCTCCCCCTAATTTTGTATATATAAAAACAAATACTGCTGCTAATGCCATCCCTATAAAAGGTACTTTTCTCCCAAATTTATCTGCTATATAGCCCCAGAATAAATATCCTACTAATTGACCAATTCCTTGTAAACTATATATAGAACCAGCTACTACTGATGTCATTCCTATTCCTGTTACTAAGTATGTAGTTGCATTATTTGAAAATGCTGAATATGCTGTAAAATTAGCACCAGATAAAAGAATTGTTCCCAGCCCAATCCATAAATACTTTCCCTTGTACATACTTATATAGCTAATTTTTTCACCAGTTTCTTTTCCTTTTTTAACTAATTCTTTTGTATACTCCAAATCATCTGGGACAAAGAAAAACGCCAAGATAGCTCCAACTATAGGTGGTACAATCGCGGTATACATCAATATTTGCCAATTTGCATCACCCAAAACTCCATACACTTTTCCACCAAAAATCATAGCTAACGAAAATAAGGCAGTTAATATAGCAGCTAACTTACCACGATATTTACTAGGAAACATATCTGCAACCAAAGGCATAGCTGTTCCAAATACACCACCTAGTACTACTCCTGTACACAAACGTGCAATTTTCCATAACATAATATTTGTAGGAGACAACATTGGTATAAATGTTGTCAATCCAATTAATAAAGCAACACTAATCAAAGTCCTCTTTTTTCCAATTTTTGTAGAAATCACTCCAAAAATAAACGTACCTGGAATTGTTCCAAAAGACATAACAGCAAATATTTCTTCTGTTTGTTTTAATGAAAAACCAAATCCACCCTCTGTTAGAGCATAAATCATTGTTGGTTTAATAAATGTACCTACCATAAAGTTGTAGCAATAAAAAAAGTATATTAAAGCAATTGAAAAAAATGCAATTCCTCTTTTTAAGTTTGAATAACCCCTTCCTAATATAATATCATTTTCTATCTCAACTGTTGTTTTCATATTCTTTATAAATCCCCCTTTTTAATGTTAATCATAATCTTTCTAAAAATTTCCCCCTATTTTTTATATACATTGCTTAAATTTTATAAAAAGAATACTCATTATATAGATTTCAAAACCATTTATACTCCAAATAATCCTACTCTTCTACACCCATATACATTTGCTTTAAAACATCCATACCATCAAAAGTTATCCATTCTTCCTTTACCTTACCTTGTAATACATGATAATGATTGATTCCCATTACCTCCACATGCTTTCCAGAAGGCTGTCCAAAAAAACCTATCCCTTCATTTATTCCACGTAATCTCCATCTTACAGATACATCATATCCTTCATTTTTTTCCCTTTGATTACAGGTTACTCTCTCTACTTCATAACTTCCATTTGGAATTGAGGCAAGGAAACTTACAATCATACCCTGTATCTCATCATATCCATTTAAATCTTTATCGCATATAAAATGGACTACTGCATTATCATGATAGTATTTTTTAACTTCATTTATATATTTATAATTATAAATACGACTTGTCATCTCAAGCATCATTTCACCAACAGAATCATCTTTTGCTTGGTACTTAGCTGGCATAAATTGACCGTCCATAGATTCACAGATACCATAGGTTGATTGCAAACTAAGTACTTTAGATGCACTTGCTTTTGCCATGTCTTTTGCTACTTCTTGAGGGTTTAATCCTAATTGAGTAACAATCCATAGATTATCTCTAACTAACCACTCTTCATGAATTCTATTGTTCGTTGTAGCACAATCAATTACAGTTCTAAAGTTTATTTTTCGACCTGTTGCTGGTCCAAAATTACTATCACCTAGATTAGTTGCTGTAGACAAAACACGATGAGAAGATAAAAAACCATCAGCACCAAAGTTAGACCATATTACATTTTGACCAATTAATCTTCTATCCGGAAACGCATGTAGTGTTTGAAGAGTATTGGAAATAACGTCTTTAATACCAACTAAATTAGAAGAACCACAGTGCATTGTAACATTGTTGTGATATGTATCATAAATAGCCCCTATACCTTTTTCTTCCCAAATATTATGTGTTATTTTCATAATATAATCTACAAAGTCTCTATACTTAGAATCAAATCCTGGTATTTCTTGCTCCCTTTTTGTCTGTTTTGAAAAATCATTGTAATCCATCACTCCAACAGGTGTTACTTCTAGTGAATCTCCATAGTAAATTTTTGTAGAGTCCATATTATATTCCCCCTTAAATAAGTCCTTTTCATTTTTTTCAGTAGTAATATTTATATTAGATTTATCTTCATCAGTTTTATGTATGCCTGTTTTATTATCAGTAATTTCATTATTAGTAATTTCATTATTAGTAATTTGATTTTTAGTAATTTCATTATTAGTAGTTCTATTATTAGTAGTTTCATTATCAGTAATTTGATTTTTAGTAATTTCATTATTAGTAGTTCTATTATTAGTAGTTTCATTATCAATAATTTGATTTTTAGTAATTTCATTATTAGTAGTTTCATTATTAGTAGTTCTATTATTAGTAGTTTCATTATCAGTAATTTGATTTTTATCTATATTATTAAAATTAGTTTGATTTACTTTAAATTTATGTTTTTCCTTAACTTTGTCTGATTCAAGCTCACTTATAGAATTTTCTTTTTCTTGCTCTTTTACTATCTCATCACTTTTATCACTAGATATCACTTTATATCCCTCCTTTTTAGAATACGTATGCATAATTAGGCATTAAAAATACTTTTAGTTCTCTCAAGAATATCAAGACCTTGTTGTTTCAGCCAATAAGGAATATCAATTAGTACCCAGTTTTCTTGAAGCTTATCCCCTTTGCGATAATAAACATCAACAACCTGCATATCTGCTTTAATCTCACCACCTGGCAATCCTAAAAAACCTCCACACGGTATATTAGTCAGATTAGGCCACCCAAAGAAACAAGCAAAGTTCCCTTCTGCAAATCTGCATACATGTCCATTGAAGGTCTTTCCTTTCAAATTATTTCTAAATGGTAGTTGGTGTTGCTCTTGGTATCTAGGTATAGTATAAGAAGCACCAATTCCTCCTGGACCATACCAAATCATATCTTTAGCCCATGATTTCTCAAGTACTTTTGGAGGGCATCCCATAGAACCACTTTCATTTAATTTAGACAAATCATCTACCATTTTATTCACTAATTCCAAAGTTTTTACTCCTTCAATTTCATCTGCATCTTCAAAAAGTAATCCATTATGGTCAACTGGACCTGGATATACAAAATATGAACCAGTTTGTGGAGGTAATGGATTTACTCCTGCTTGAATCATAAATCCGATTATATCTACAAATAATCCAGTTTTAGAAATTTTTCCATCCTGAACACAATTAAATTCTGCATATCTTAAACTAATCATTTTGCGAGTATGTTTAATACCAAGCCAATCATTATCAAAAAGTCCCATAAAGTGTCCCATACTCATTACCCACTCGCTATTGTCAATCTCATTAGTTCCTGCAATAAAAATATCTTGTCGTCTTTGCATATTACTCAATGAATTTTTTAAAGGCTTCCAAAATACGTCTGCTACATTTTCAATTCCTTCTTGCTCACGAAATGGATATACACCTTTCCAATTATAATCTGATTTCATGTGTTGTTTTAAAACATTTTTAATTCCATCTCCATTGGCATTTTCTAATGCTTCAAAGTAGTTTCTTACAACTTTTTTTGAATCTTGATATTTTCTCATATTTATACCCTCCATATTTATTTAAGTTATAATTTAACTTTCTCATTTTAACTGCATACGATTTCTTTTTTAACACCTCTTTACTCATTTTAAACGTTTTTTATGAATACATATGCATTTTTCTAAATATTAACATATACCTAAAAATTTGTAAAGAAAATGTTATCATAAAAATATAATTTGTTACTTATATCTACTTAAATTAATATAATTCTATAAATAAATTAAAATATACTAAATGACTACTGCAAATCAATAAACCATTACCTCAAATTATCAAACCTCAACTTGAAACTTTATCAACCCCTAAATATTATATAAATATATAACAAAATAAACCTAAAATTATTTTAAATTTTAGAGCGTGATTCATTTAAAATGATAATAAAATTAAAAAGTTCTATTCTTTAAAAAACAAATCTACCTACAGCTTCATATCTTTCTAAAAATAGTATAAATAAATCCTCAATATAGACTATTTCACTACCATTCAAGAGGATAACCTAGTTAACAATTTTTTATCATGTATGATTTATTGAAAAAAGTCCTTACTTATATGATAGTATTTTTCTAACATTTATGTAAATTATTCTAACATTTAGTTAAGCTTTATAAATTTCTGTTAAATTTAAAATAGAAATGCTTATTATCACTTAAACACTAGGTTTGTCATCATTACCTTGGATTTTGAGAGTTGAATTTACTACTAATTTACCACACACGAAAGAGCTTTGATATGACGATATGATTAAGCACATAGAAAATATATGATAAAAGCAAAAACCGTAGATTATATGTAACTCACTAATTAGTGATACATAATCTACGGTTTTTCTTCTCTAAATTTGTAGCCCACACCCCAGACTGTCACTATATACTGCTGATTGTCTGGGAATGGCTCTACTTTCTTTCTTAACTTCCGTATAAATGATGTGAGATTGCTTCCCTCTGAGGCGTTGTTATATTCCCATACATTCCCGTATAACTGTTCTTTTGTAAATACCTGCCCCTTATGTAAAAAAATGAAGTACAAGAGGTCAAATTCTTTTGCAGTCAAATATACCTCTTGTCCTGCATTGTTTGTAAAAGTACGGGTAAATGGATATATGGCAAAATCATAATTGTATTTCTTAAAAGTAAAAGGAACACAAGACAATTTATCAGAAAGCCATTTAACAGTTTGTTGAAAAATCATATCCTCAATATCATTGAATGAAACGATTAGTAGTTTCTCATAATATCATCCTCACTAAACTGAATGTATAGTGTTTATTGTTTTACATAAGGTTCAAAGTAAGTAGCAGTAAAAGCGTCATACTAATAAATAATCTGATAGAATACTCTATACCTCATTTTTGCAAAATGAATTGACTAACATTTATCGCTAGATGGCAAACTTTGCATGAGAGCAAAGAAATATTTTGGCTCACCTGTACTGAAATATTCATACCAATATTCCAGTGTGTTTGATTGAAAGACATCTAAACGCTCAATAATTTGTTTCGCCCACAATAAAGCTCCAGTGGAACTTGCAGTAATAAGATTATTATCCGCTACAGACGGCTTGTCTATATAAAAATTTTGTCCTTTGTAACAAGAAGAAACCATTTCAAGGAAGCCTGCACCATTACTTGTATGTGGACGCTTATCCAATAGTCCAAAGTTGGCTAGAGCAGCAGTAGCTCCACAAATTGCACAAACCGTAGCACCTAAAGAAAGAAATTCGCTTGCTTTTTCAATAATAGCGCCATGTTTTGGGTCGTTCCATGTATCTGCGCCGGGCAAGAGCAAGACACTTGTTTCACTCACAACAATATCATCAATTAAGCAATTAGGTACTATTGTCAGTCCACCCATTGTATTGATTGGCTCTTTAGAATAACTAACTGTTTTGAGCGATACACGCTGTGCGTCCTTTTTAAAAAACCTACCAGAATTAAGCTCTGAAATAACATATCCTAGTTCCCAATCCGCTAAAGTATCAAGAACGTAAACATAGATTGTAAACATATATTTCCTCCATTTCTATTATTTTCTACTTATGAATTTAACAAACTACATAAACTAATTAGTTTACATCCTTTGCTTTCATAATAATGAAGCATTTCATTTATTTTCTTTTTGTCATAGCTAGTAATACAATCTGATAAAACATTAACTTTATAATTTGCTTTTGCTAAATTATATGTGCTTGATTTAATGCAAGCAACAGCGTCTCCTCCAGCTATGTAGAATTCACATATTCCATTTTTATTTACAAAGTCTGTAAACTCTTCACTAGTTAATACATTACCTTTGGATTTCGTAAAAACATTATTCGACACTATATTCAAATCTGAAGCCAATTCAGACCCATGTGTATTAGGTTTAAAAGTTCTCGTTCCAGCTGATAAATTATAATGCCTAATGTAAACAACGTGAACGTCATTTCTAACTGCCCAATCTATGGAATTGTTTATATTACCAATTATTTCCTTGTAATTCTTTGTCATATCGTTTTGAATATCAATGATTACTAAGGCTTTTTTCTGCATATTATAACCTCCTTTCTCTACTTTTTCAGTATATCACACAATAGTTGACACCATTATGGCAATAATATATAATAAAAAAAATAAAATTTGAAAGGTGGTAACCAAATGAAAGTTGATAGGCTTATGAGCATTGTTTTGGTTCTCCTTGATAAAGAGCGTATTAGCGCACAAGAGTTAGCAGATATGTTTGAAGTTTCACTACGTACAATTTACCGTGACATAGACGCTATCGACTTAGCAGGTATTCCTATTCGTTCAACATCGGGAGTAGGCGGTGGATTTGAAATTATGCCAAATTACAAAATTGATAGAAAAGTTTTTTCAACTGCTGACCTTTCTGCTATTCTGATGGGACTTTCCAGTCTTTCCAACATGATACGAGGTGAGGAACTAATAAATGCTCTTGCGAAAGTCAAAAGTTTTATACCTACTGACAGAGCAAAAGAAATTGAACTAAAAGTTAATCAAATTTGTATTGATTTAAGTAAGTGGATGGGTAACAGCAACATACAGCCATATTTAGAAATTATCAAAGTAGCTTTGCAGGAAAGCAATCTATTGACCTTTGAATATATAGCCCACCATGGAAATAAGACCGCACGAACAGTCGAGCCATATCAGCTTATATTGAAAAGTAGTCATTGGTATTTGTATGGGTATTGCCACAAAAGAAATGATTTTCGTTTATTTAGACTATCTCGTATATCAAACCTACAAATACAAGAGGAAACATTTATACCACGAGATTATCAAAAACCGCAATTAGAATTTGCGAATATTTTGAAAACTATACAGACAGTAATTAAAATTCGTATTCATAACTCTATTATGGATAGAGTGCTTGATTATTGTTCTTATGAAAACTTTTCTCCAGATGGTGATGAGCATTACATTGTCAGTTTTCCTTTCGTAGAGAACGAATATCACTATGATATTCTTTTGAGTTTTGGAGACAAATGTGAGTGTTTAGAGCCGTTACATATTCGTACAAAAATGAAGCATAGAATATATGATATAGCTTCCATATATGAACTCTAATATTCGACTACATAATGGACGCATTTTATGACAATCATCATCAAATGCCGATTCGTTCATTTCTGGAAAATCCAGCAATTCAGAAACAGTCATATCCAACGCTATTGCAAGTTTGTGAAGTGTTTTCAGCTTTGGATTCTTTGTCCTTTCATCAAGTTCTCTACTGTAGATTGCGTGATACCAGATAAAGTGGCAAGTTTATTGATTGTGATTTTTCTTTCCTCACATAGCTCTGTCAATCGTTTTATAACGGCTTCTGAATACGTCATATGAAATCTCCTTTACTCGTATACGGTTAATTTAACTGTATATGGGTGATGACAGAAAGGATAATGAACTTTTCGATATTATATCGGAGTTTGCCTGTGTCCATGATGATATTTATTTTGAAGTTGGAATGCTGGTGGGATTTCAAGCCTCATCCAAGTCGTAGGAGTACCAATCACAGCTACAAGTGATAATAATGTAATAACAGGAGATAGAGAAGGTCCAATTGCTGTAACACTAGCTGAGCGAATTGCTGCTTTAATTCCTTTTCTTTCAATACCAAGATTTGAAGCCTCTTTTAACGCTGCCTTCATAAATACGATTGCTTGAACAACTGAAATAATTACTAAAAAACTAGAAACAATCCAAAGACCAAGACTATTAATCATTTCTTGAAACTTCATACTTTATTCCTCCTTAAAATAAATTTTTTGATGTTTCATGATTTACTTTCTTTTTTAATCTTATCCTATTTTTGTTTTAATTTATTTTATCTAAGATATAGTATCTTTAATAGGACATTATCTGTCTTAAAGTCTCACTAAAAATATTAAGATTTAGATAATATATTGATAGTTAATCAATATTATAAAATTCTAATATATTCTTTTTCTTGCATAATTAATTTATAAAGAGTTTCTTCATTTTGACATTTTAATATAAAACTTTTAATCAAAAAAACTTTATTATTTTATAAAAATATTATTATTTTCATAATTTATATTTTCTAGTGTTGTTTACGGTTCTACTTATATAAAATAAGGTCATTTCTTGTTTTCAATTTTCATCTAAATATCATTGTTTTTTCTTAAAAATCTACTTTTAGTCAAAATGTAGTTGTATTTAGGCACTATTTAGATAATTTATCTTTAAACCTATAAATGAAGTAAATTCATGTGGATAAAACTACATTTATAGTAAATAAATAATTGTTGCTATTAAAGTAGAGATTATTTTTAAAAGTACAAGTTAATTTACAGTATCCAAAACTAAAAAGGTGATAGTCTATTAAAAACTATCACCTTTGTCATTTTATTAGTATTATATATTTTAATTTATTTGTGAGATTTATTTTTAAATATTTATTTCTTAGCATCTATCTTTAATACTATTTTATAATGTTTATTTTATTTATTATTTACTTTATCATTCTTATCAAATATTAATCCCATAGATTCTCTTTACTTCATTACATTATAATCAATCTTAATTCAAGTAATTACTACTTGAGCATATTAAACACAATTTTATGTAATTACATCATCATGTGACTTAATGTAATTACATCATCATGTGACTTATATAATAAAAGAAAACTTTACTTATTACTTTGACACTGCTTTACAAATTCAATTGGATGTTGAATTATTTTAGAAGTTTCTTCTACAGAATATCCCTCATCTAAATATCTTCTAGCTATAACTTCCATAGACTCTCCTATCTCAATAATATGCTTATCTGGGTCATAAATACGTACTACCTTTTGTTGCCATTCATGCTTTAGTGGCTTATGTACAAACTCCACATTTTTATAAGAATTGAGTTTTTCAATAAATTCGTCAAAATCATCAACCTCAAAATAAAGTTCCATGTTATTTGACTTTTGTATAATTGTATCTGGATTAATCCCTGTAAGCCATGCGAAGTCTTCTTGTATAGCAAATCCTCCACTAAATGTTACATTTTTACCTAAATCCAACTCAACTTCTTGTTCAAATAATTCTTGGTAAAATTTTTTTGACACTTCAACATTATTCACTGCTAATAATGAAACCTGATATTTCATAAATTTTCCTCCTAATTTTTTATTAAGCCTTTCTTTCTATTTTATCAATATTTTTTATTAATCCTTCTTTTTTTCAACACTTTTTATTGCCTCTTTATTTTATCAGTTTAAATATGAAAACACTATGACATATTTGTAAAATATATGTTGATATCCACCTTAAAGCTTCATAATTTGTATTTAAAAAGCCATTTTAAATCTAGTATAATCCCACTGTCTCTATTTAAAAAGCTACCTTAAATTGTACTTATATAATTGATAAGTAAAGGTAGCTTTTTAAATTTAATTAAATAGAATATCTATTATTAATTTATGTTTACATTTGACCTTATTTAGATTTACATTATAATATTATAATCTACTTATAATTGGTGGTTATATTACTTAAGTAGATTAATACATTATACAAATATACTTACATATAATTTATATTGATACTATATAAAAATACATTTACTTATACGGTTTCCTCCTCTTTTTTTAGATTTTTTATCCACTCTTCAATAAATAATATATCATCTTTACTCAAATTAACATTTTCATGTAATGATAACAATAAACTTTTTATAGAAGAATCATGAATATTTATAAAGAAATCTCTTGTTTCAACAATTATGTATTCCTTTTCTTTAATTAAAACTTCATAATGTGTATATTTATCTATCTTTTCAGAATTTAGAAAACCTTTTACTACCAATCTAGATAAAAGAGTCAAAGTTGTTGTTTGCTTCCATTGATATTTTTGTTCCATTTTTAAAACAATATCTCTTGATGTTACTTTCGAATCTAATTTCCATATAAATTTCATTATCCTTAATTCTGATTGCGGCAACTTTTTTATATTCATGATAAAACCTTGCTACTCAGAATATAGACAAGCAATATCCATAATAAAATTTTTCGATTAAATACATCTTATACGGATTTATATAAGCTTAGATTTATAAGATATTTTTCAATCTTAATCCTAAATTTAGCTATTTGTACACAGTAAATATATATAAATAATGTCAAAATTCTCTTGTATTATATTGCTTAATTTTATGAAATATTTTGTACTCAGCTATCTATTTTGGATACTTGTCCAGTAGCTCTCCCTTCTTTTAAATTATTTAATTTTAAACATTTGTATTTCAGTAAATCTTATTTCCTTTAATTTTTGCTTCTTAACTTTCATACCTCTTAAAAATAATGTTAACTGTAATTTTAAGATTATAATTTTAGCCTTGTTTAGTTGAAAAATTCTATATAATTATATTTTGCTATTTTAGAGTTTTTTATTTATATCCTATATAGTTCAAATTTTTTTATTAATTTTATTATAAATATTTTATATATTTCAACATATATACATGATATATCTGAAAATACTACATTAAAGTTCTACTTTAGTAGAACTTTTGAACGCAAAATACGCCAATTAAAAATATTTTCTTTGCTCTAAATAAATAACACTTGCTTCAAATAAATTACACTTACTTCAAATAAATAATCCTTGCTTCAAATAAATTACACTTGCTTCAAATAAATAATCCTTGCTTCAGATAAATAACACTTGCTCTAAATAAATAATTATAATAAAATAGACCTATAATAATTACATAAAATCTATTATAATTATATAGAACCTTCTACAATTAAAATATTTTTTAACATATAATTATATTTTTCTTAAAATAAAAAACATTATATCTTAATTCTATTTTAGTAGAATTTTTTTGTCAAGAATATTATTAAATTTAATTAAAAAATATAAAAAAAACGGAATTATTTAAAAAATTTAACAACCTTACAATAATTCCAAAATATTATTTCTATGAAAATTTTGATACCATAAGTAACTCAGCTATAAGCGCATGAAGCATAAGTTACTCTTTTTTAATAAAACTTGACAAGAAAAGAATTTATTATTATTCTACTCTAATAGAGTTACTTTGTCAATAAAGAATAAAATTATTTTCAAAATATTTTCATTCTTCATTCTTATCTGTTATTATCTTATAAAATATTACTTAGCCCGAGGTAATTTTAATGTTGTTTTTATACCTTGACAATCAATACTTTTAATATCTAACTTACCCTTATGTGCATTAATAATACCTGCTACTATAAGAAGACCTAGACCATGATTTTGACCTTTAGCATATACCTCACTCAAACCATTATGAGCCTTTAATAAACTATTAATTTTTTCTTGACTCATGCCTTTTCCATCATCTTCAACAATTATATAGCAAAAATCTAAATCAGACTTAGAAATCACCTTTATATTACATCCTTGTTGGTTGTAATTATACTATTTTGTATTAAATTACTAATAGCCCTTTTTAATAATTTTTTATCTAAATCTATAGTAATATTTTCATTCAATATATCAAGTTCAATATAAAAATCATTATCCAAGTTATTATTTATAAATTCAGAAACAAGCTCTCTCAAAAACGCAGAAACTCTAATCTTATTACAATTCAGTGCCTGCATATTATATTCAAGTTTAGACACTAAATTGAGGTCACTTACTAATTATCTAATTTTAACTCCCTGATTGCATATAATAGACACTTGCTCTTGTTCTCTATTAGAAAAACTACTGTTTTCTTAAATTTTTCCAAAATATCCAATTATCATGAAAGTGGAGTTCTTATATCAAGTTCTTATATCATGATATATTCCTGCAATCCAGTTAGACATAGCTTCATCTCTCTTCCTAAGCTTTTCATCTTTCATTTGCAATTCTTTAGACACAGTATTAATAGATTTTGAAATATCACTCAGTATCCCCTAACCATCAGCCCCTAAGCCCAAACCAATCAATCTATCCTTATCTTCACCTCTTGCAGAAAGAAAGGTAACTGGTATCTTAGATGTTTCTCTAATTTTTCTCATAATAGAAAAACCATCTCCATCTGGCAATACAATATCTAAAATTGCACAATCTGGCTTTATATTTCTAAATATCCTAACAACTTCTTCATAATTTGATGCCAAAAATACTCTACTAACCCCCTCTTTTTTTAGGATTTCATCTATCATTTTCAGTAATTCCTTGTGGTCATCAATTACAAGTATTTTTTATCTTTTATTCACTCCATAACCATTACCCTCTTTTAGTATATCCATTACCCATTTTCACAAATTTGTCTCAATAGACTATTTAAGGTTATCGTAATGTAAACTTCAACTATCTGAAATGTAACTTATTTACGTATGACATTTAGATGACTCAAAGTCAATTATTTAAACTTTTAAAGTCTTCTAAAATTATGTTATAATACTTTTAAATAATATAAAAGGGGTTTGAATATGTTTGAATCAAGATGTGGTGTCTGTTGTGACAGTTGTACAAGAAAAGAGCAAGTAAATTGCACTGGTTGCCCAACTATGGAAAAACCATTTTGGGGTGGAGAATGTAAGGTTAAAACTTGCTGTGAAGGTAAGGAACTTAATCATTGTGGGGAATGTGATATTTTCCCTTGTGATATGCTTTTAAATAAGGGAAAAGACCAAGGTTTTGACCCTATGATAAATATTGAGCAATGCAGAAAATGGCTTGAAGAAACAGTTTCTAATTAATTATCTTAGAATGTTTTGTTAAGTAATTTATCTAATCCTTTGTTAGGTAGTATATTTAGTCATTCGTTAATTGGTATATTTATGCATTTATTGACTGGTATATTTAACCATATGGATAGATTTACATAAAACTTACGACTATTGACTTGTATATTTAACCATATGGATAGATTTACATAAAACTTACGACTAAAAAAGAGTTGAGTATTAGTTTTTATTATTTAAAAATGATATTCAACTCTTTTTTATGCCTAACTTTTTTGATTTTTTAATCTTTCCAATACCATCACTTTAATTTTTCTGGTTCTGGATTTTCAGTTGATGCAAAATATACTGCACATCGGTATACATATAACTAACATCTATCTATATGCTGTCCACGCATTAAGCATTCTTTTTCATACATTTGTGCTGGGTTTGCATCTTTAAGTGATTTAATCGTTGTACACCCCAACATTATTGAAGATTTTCTGTTGCTTTTCCTACGCCTAGAGTTTTTGCAATTCTCCACTTTTTTTCTGAATTTGATTCTTCGTATCAAATTATCAAAATCACTATTCATTTCGAGGTAATCTATCTCTTTTAAAAAAAGTACCTTCCAAGCTGTTTCACTAAGTGGCTATTTTATTATTTTTATTTTCCTTATCTATATAGTAATACATTTCATTATATAGTGATAGATTTCATTATTTATACAATGATATGTATTACAAAATTTAGATTAAGTAATATGTATTATAAAATTTAGATTAAGTATTTTATTTTAAATTTTAAATACAATTTAAAGTTTTGATTTGAAATATACTTTACATTACTTTATTAATAATTGAAATATTATATTTTATTTTGAAATACTATATTTCATTTTGAAATACAAAACAGGTAAATAAAGTATCACTACTAACACTCTTTAAGAAAAGGTTTGTATAAATTTTTATTGAATTCATTTGATTCGTATTTAAATTGCAATAAATTACATAAAAAAATAAAAAAATTATTATTAATCCAAAAAGTTGGCATATTTCATGCTTTTATAATTTAATATAAATCTAAAATTTAATAAGGAGAAGAAAATGAATAAAAAACAGTTGATGAAATTCTTACTTGTTGCATCTATACCAATAATTGTATGGAGTTTGCCTACACCACAAGGATTAAAGAAAGAAACTTGGGATATTGTTGCTTTATATCTAGGTTTACTAGCAGGTCTTGTTATTAAACCATTTAAAGAACCAATAATTACTTTAATTATCGTAGGGGTAGCACTTATGTTCATGGATGAATCAATACTGCTTCATGGATACTCAGACAAGATGACTTGGTTTTTAGTTGTTGTAACGATTGTCTGTACAGCTTTTGTAAAGACAGGACTGGGAAAACGTATGGCGTACAACCTTCTACTAAGAGCAGGAGATTCTACCCTGGGACTTGGATACTTAATGATGATAAGTGATTTAATACTTAGCCCAGCTACAGGTTCAAATGCATCTAGAACAACTATTATATACCCTATATTTAGAAATATAGCAGAAGGTGCAGGTTCTAAACCTGATGATGAACCTAAAAAATTAGGAGCATATTTAACAGTATTAACATATGTAGTCTCTCAAGGTACAGCGGCACTATTTTTGACAGGTATGGCAACCAATGCTATAACAGTTTCTTTAGCAGCTAGTATGTTAGGTGTTAACTTAACTTGGGGAACTTGGTTTATGGCATCAGTTGTACCAGCAGGTTTATTCTTACTAATAGCCCCACTTATAGTATATAAGATATATAAACCGGGCTTAACTCACCTAACAGATATTAAGCCACAAATAAGAAAAGACTTAAAATCATTAGGTGTTATTACAAAACATGAAAAGATATTAGTTGTATTCTTTATTCTTGCAATTCTTGGATGGATGTTTGGTGAAAAAATACCTTTTGTAAACTTAAATATGCAGGTAGTAGGATTTGTATTCTTAGCATTGGTTCTTATAGCAGGGATTTTAGATTGGGATGATGTTATTGGTGCTAAAGGAGCATGGAATGTATTTATATGGTATGGTGCATTTTATGGTATTGCTGGTTCGTTAGCTGATGCAGGTTTTTATAATTGGCTAGCTGATAAATTAGGTACAGTACTTAATCTATCAAATGTAAATGGATTATTAGTTACAGTAGTACTATTGTTAGTGAGTTTGGCAGTTAGATACTTCTTTGTATCAAATAGTGCATTTGTAGCATCTTTTTATCCTGTACTATTTGCAATAGTTTTATCTACCAAAGCAAATCCAATGGTAGTCACATTATTACTAGCATTCTTTGCAAGTTATGGGGCTTTATTAACTCATTATGGAAATGGAGCTGGTCTTATAGCCTTTGCATCAGGATATGTATCTCAAAAGGATTTCTGGAAAGTAGGTACTATCATGGTAATGGTTGCATTAGTAATATTCTTAGTAATAGGTTTACCTTACTGGAAAATAATTGGATTATGGTAAGTATATATTAAATTTATATATTGGAGATGAATAACTATGCTAGATTTACTTATTATAAATGGTCATGTAATAGACCCTAAAAATAATGTAAATGGAAATAAAACAATTGCTATATACAATGGAAAAGTAACTGAATATAAACATGGTGATAAAGCAAAACACACAATAGATGCAAGAGGTAAATTTGTTTTTCCAGGGTTGATTGATGCACACGCTCATATGTTTGCAGATGGAACTGAAATTGGTATATATCCAGATAGTACCTACCTTCCAACTGGTGTTACTAGTGCAATTGATTGTTCTGCAGGGGTAGCAAATTACCAACTTTTTAAATCTTCAATTATAGCTAGAAGTAAAGTAAATATAAAAAGTTTCTTGCAAGTTTGCTCAGCAGGCTTGGTAACTACTAGTTACCATGAATGTATTGACCCAAAGTATTTTAATCATGAAAAAATAGAACGAATATACAATGAAAATAAAGATAATATATTAGGTCTAAAAATAAGATTAAGTGAAAATTTGGTAGATGGTCTAGGAATAGAGCCATTAAAAGAAACTATTAAAATAGCTGAAAAAATAGGATGTCCTGTTGAAGTTCATTGTACAAATTTACCAGTTCCTACAGAGGAAGTATTAAACATATTAAGACCAGGAGATATATTTGAACATGTATATCAAGGTGTTAAAAATACTATCCTCGACTCAAATGGCAATTTATATGAATGTGTGAAAAAAGCAAGGGAAAGAGGAATCATATTTGATACAGGAGAAGGTAGAAAACATGGTGATTTTGAAGTCATGTTAAAAGCAAAAGAACAGGGATTTATAGCTGATATTTGTAGTACAGATTTGGTACTAGAAAGCATGTTTAGAAGACCTATATTCTCTCTTCCAAACCTTATGTCTAGATACATATGTATGGGAATAAGTCTATATGATGTTGTAAAAATGACAACACAAAATCCAGCTAAACTTATGAAAATGGAAAATCAGATAGGATGTTTATCAGAAGGTGCAAATGCAGATATAGCAATATTTGACATCATGGATGTTAAACAAATTTACACAGATTGGAAAGGTAGTAAATTCGAGGCAGATAAATTATTAAAAACAGAAATGACCATCAAAGATGGATTTATAGTATATTGTGCCCCAGATTACATATATGAAAATTAATTAGGAGGAAAAAAATGGGTTGGAAAATATTATTACCACAAGAAATAATGCAAGAAGGTAGGGATTACTTAGAAAGTAGAGGTCATGAACTAATAACTGGTTCAGGCATGGAGACTAAAGATATAATAAATGATATAAAAGGTATTGATGCAATTATAGTTAGGCTATCTAAAATAACGAGAGAGGTATTTGAAGCTGCTGATAATCTAAAAGTAATAGTGCGTCATGGTGCAGGATTTGATACTGTCGATTTGGAGGCAGCAAAAGAATTTGGTGTTCAAGTATTGTATTGTCCAGTAGCAAATAGTACTTCTGTTGCAGAGGTAACATTAATGTATATGTTATATTGCTCTAGAAATTATACAAAAGTAAGAAAAAACTTTATAGATGACTACTATAAAGCTAAATTAAGAACGCCTAAATGTGAGCTTGATGGAAAAACTGTAGGAATTATTGGATGCGGAAACATAGGTTCAAGAGTTGCTAAGATGTGCATGGATGGATTTAATATGAAAGTAGTTGCATATGACCCATATAAATCATCTAAAGATTTTCCACTAGGTGTAGAAGTGACTAGAGATATAAATAAAATATACAAAGAAAGTGATTTCGTTTCTGTTCACTGTCCAACGACTTCTGTTACTAAAAATTTTATAGGAAAAGAACAGTTTAATATGATGAAAGAAACAGCATTTTTTATAAATGCAGCTAGAGGAAGTGTCGTAGATGAACAAGCTTTATATGAAGCATGTAGAGATAATGTTATAGCAGGTGCTGGTTTAGATGTGTTACAACAAGAGCCAGTAGACTCAAAAAATCCTATATTGTATTTAGATAATGTAGTGGTATCCCCTCATATAGGAGCAGCAACTAAAGAAGCTACTAATAGAGCATCTTTACACTCTGCAATTGGGGTTAATGAGGTATTTGAAGGTAAAAATCCTACTTGGCCAGTAAAATTAATAGATTGGGATAATGCAACTATATACAATGATTAGTAAACACTTATTAGGAGGAATTTAAAATGGCAATAGGAAATAGAGTATATTTAAAAAGAGACTTACCAGATAAAGAACTTGTAAAAAGATTCAGCGTATTACCAGCAGCAAATGTGGGAGACTGTATGTATAGGTCAAGTGCATTAAGCTCAGAAATAAAGTTAATGTCTTCGCCAAAAAATAGAATGTGTGGAGTTGCATTAACAGTAAAATCAAGACCAGGAGATAATTTAATGCTTCACCAAGCCCTTAATATAGCTCAAGAAGGAGATGTAATAATACTATCTAATAATGGAGATAGAACACAAGCTATCATGGGAGAAATCATGTACAAATATCTTGCAGATTTCAAAAAAGTAGCTGGAATTGTAATAGATGGTCCAATAAGAGATATTGATTTCATATCAAAGTCTAGTTGTCCAATATATGCTACAGGAACTACTCCAGGTGGTCCATATAAAGAAGGTCCTGGTGAGGTAAATGTACCTATCTCTATAGGTGGAATTGCTGTCAATCCAGGTGATATAATACTAGGAGACCAAGATGGTGTAATAGTAATCCCTAAAAATGATGCAGTAGACCTTATTGAGAAAGCAGAAGCAAATGCTAAACAAGACCACGATAAGGTCGTAAAGGCTTCTGAAGGAACTGCAAATAGAGACTGGGTAAAGGAAACTTTAGAAAAAAAAGGCGTGGAAATTATAGATGATGTTTATAGAGTTTAATAATAAATGACCTTTATTCTATATCTATAAAATATTTATATATATAAATTTTAAAATACGATTAACTACCAATTTAGTTAATCGTATTTATTTTATTTAATGAATATTTTATGAGACTGTAAATTAATTTGTGCTTTTAAAGATAATTTCCACTTTATAGAAACAATTATTTATTTACTATTAATATTTCCCAATATATGAATTTTATTTTAATAAATTGTAAAAAATGTATACTGGGATATTTCTAAATATTTTTGGAAACCATATATATTATGGCAAATTTTTAGAATGTGATTTTTTAAAATTATATTCTATTATCAAAGAATATAGATAACTGATTATATATACGGATGATTTATCCATAAACTAACCCTTATTGGTGATTTGTTTTACTAAAATCAATTTACTTTATATGGGAATTAAACTTTAACTAGCACAATAGACCAAATAATCATGGAGTATTCGATTCGAAATACGTTGACCATAATGGTGTAAAATTTAATAGGTATTGGATTAATTTACAGATTTAAATTAATATGAATAGTTTAAATCAGTTGGAAACAGTGGGTTTATTTGCCTTAATGTGTAAAAAAATGCTTCTTCCATATGCTTCCACTATATTGAAATTAGATTTTTCTAAATTTTCCACAAATATATATTAAGAATATTTCTAATAATATATTCGAGAACATAATACAATTGGCAAATACTATATATGAACTCTCACTTTCAAATAGCTGATATTGCCAATTAGACCTTAATAATTCATCAATATACTCAACGAATAATCTGGATAATACAAAAGCAATAATTATAGCAAATATACCTATAATTACCATTTTAATACTAATCTTTATTTTTCTTTGATTCATTTATTCTCCACCCTCCCTCTTTACTTTGTTTCGTACAATATAACAATTATGACCTTATGATTTTATAATATTTTATTTATAATTTTATCATTTTTGTATTTTCTTTACTTATTCATATCACTATTATATACGATTTTTTCATAGATTTAAAAGTATTATATTCCACTTGTAATTAAGAAAAGAACTCTAAATAATTAGTGTTCTTTTCTTATCAACTTACGAAACCGTTGGCAACATGAAATATTTCAACGACACGTCGCTTAGGCGAAGTAAATTTTTTATTTATTATCGTTACATAGCATTTGTAATTAGTTTTATAATTTAGTTAAAAACTTTGAGAGGTGTTTTTAGATTGTCTAAAGTATTTTTTAATATTTTAGATGTATTAATTTTATTTTTCTCTAAAAAGTGTACTAATCTGTATTTTCTTTGCTTTTCTAAAGGCATTAAATGAAGAAATATATATTATAAAATATATAATTATTAATGGTGTTAGATATACATATATTATATTAATAAAACTATTATGAATATTAAATTTTGAGAATATTAAATTAATAGCATTTATACCTATAAATGATGGAATAATTGAAAATAAATAACTAATTGTAGTTATTATGAACAATTCATAAAAAAGTAATTGAAATATATATTTATCTTTATATCCAACACTTTTATAAATTGCTATATCAAAAAATTTATCATTTATAGATTGTTTTAATAAAATATTTATTAGTATAAATGTAAGTACAATTATGAATGTAATAAGTGAATTAACTATATATTTTACAGTAGTTATCATTTCATAATCAACATTTATATAAATGTTGTTAATACTATCAGTTAAAATTATAGATGTATTGAGCAAAATATTAATTAAAGCTATAAAAATAGTTAGTATAATAATGTATATCTTTATTTTTGATTTATCTCTTTTAATACTTAATAATGATAAATTTATTATATTTTTCATATACTATCACCTTTAATTAATATTTGCTTCTTATAGCACGTATTGGATTTAAATTTGTTATATATGAAATACTTTTTAAGTTTGATAATATAACACTAAAAATCATTATAAAAATTCCAATTATAATAGAAATAAGATTAATTTCAAATTTAAGATCACTCATATATATACTTAGATAATTTTTTACTATAGTATTTAATAACAAGAATATAAGCTTACAAATAACTAATCCTATAAATAAACTAAATATATTTATAATTGTAGATTCATAAATAATTATCTTTTTTAATTGTCTATTTTTATATCCAAAAGCTTTTAACATCCCTAATTCACTTTGTCTCTTCTTTAAATCATTTACATTATTTAGAGATATATTAATTATAGATATTATAAATATAGTAATAGAAATAATAGTACCTATATAAATAATTGTTTTATATAACTCATCTAATAAACCTACAGTTGATTTTGGAAATGCATCTATTCCTTCTCCTCTTAATTTATCTACTACATTTTTAACAGACTTATGATTATCTACTAGAGCTATTAGTGTTTTAAAGTTATCAGAATTATCTATATAATGTTCATCAATCATATTGTTGTATTTTTCATTAATCATTTTTAAGTCATCATAAGGTATATACACATCACTTGGAAAATCGTTATTATTTATTGAGTCATAAACTCCTATTACTTTGAAACTATACTCAAAACCTGATAATTCATCTATTGAGTTTTTAAATTCTATAGTTATAGTTTTTCCTAAAAATTCTTCTCCGTCTAAATAATTTATACTTTCTTTTTTAAATTCAACTTGATTAGTACCAGTTGGATCGAAATTTTTAGGTATTATACCAACATTTTGGTCATTATTATTAAAAATATTTCCTTTAATTATATCTGGCATTTTTTGTTCAAATCCAGATGTTAAAGATATAATATTATTATTATCATTATTAAAAAGTTCTTTAGAGTTTTTTATATCTCCTGCAATTGGCGGTTTATATTCATAAAATTCAACTATTGAACTATCATTTTCTAATAGATTATTTATTTTATTTTCAATATTTATATTTTGATCAACACTAAAATTTATCATTATTGTTCTATGTTCAATAGTATTTAATATAGAATTTTTTATGAAATTGTTTAAAGAACCTGATAGTGATGTAGTTAAAATAAATAATATAAATGAAAAAAAAGTAATAAAGAAAATCTTAAACGTATTTTTTTTATTACGTACTATATTTTTTATCGAGATATTTATATAGTTTTTTAATATCATAATATAAATTCCTCCAACTTACCATTTCTTAAATAAAAAACCTTATCTGCATACTCCAACAAATTTTCATTATGAGTAACCATTATAATAGATTTACCCATACTTGATAAGTATTTGAAATACTCCATAACTTTTTGCTCGTTTTCTTTATCTAAATTTCCAGTAGGTTCATCTGCAACTATTACTGAAGCATCATTAGCTATTGCACGCGCTATGGCTACTCTTTGTTGCTCTCCACCTGAAAGTTCATTTGGAAAACTATTGTATTTATCTTCTAACCCAAAGATTCTAAGCAATTCTATAGACCTATTTTTTAAGTCTATATTTTTGTATAGGTTATTTATATACATTGGAATAGTCACATTTTCATATACTTTTAACTTTGGATTTAAAAAAAATCCTTGAAATATAAAGCCTAACTCTTTCATACGTATATCTGCTTTATCATTATCATTTAAGTTTTCAATAACTTTACCTTTTATAGATATATTTCCAGAACTTTGTGTATCTAGCAATCCAATTATATTCAACAATGTTGATTTACCTTCTCCAGACTTTCCTAAAATCATATAAATCTTAGAACTTTCTATATCTAAATTAATATTGTCCAAAATAATTTTGTTTTTATAATGTTTACTTATATTTCTTAATGATATGTTTATCATTTTCTATCTCCTTATTTAGGACTAAAGCACTCCAATATAAAGAGGATGTTTCAGTTCATATTATTTTATTAAAGTTAAAAAAGTTAATATAAAAAATATAATTGGAGAATAAAACTTTAACAGAAATATGTAAAGAGATACGGATATCAAGGTCGACAGTAAGAGAAAGATTTTTAAAACAAGGATATTTATTTGATAAAAATAACAATAAATATGTATACGATTCTGAAGCAAATAATAAGCCTATAAAGAAAAATAAATGTGAAAATAATACAAAAGTATTAAAATAAAAAATACAAGTCTTAGAATCGAAAATAGAAGCTATAGAGAATAGATTAAATAATAAATCTAGTTCAGATGGTATAAAAAAATTTGAAGGAAAAACAGTATCAAGATGTTATAGACTTTATGAAGATGTTCAAAAATATTTTAGTAAATTTTGTAAAGAAAATTCAAACTATAAGGTGCAGGATATATTATCTATGGCATTATATGAGTATATGAAAAATCATAATAATTTATAAGAGGAACAACTTGATTTGGAGTAATCAAAAACAAATTTTAAAAAATAATTTATGTGAATCACTAAGGAACAGAATAGACTTTAATATTGTTAAATATAGAAATTACATGACTCATTAGGACAAGCAGTTATAACTTTAGATAAAGAAGATATATGTAGTATGGCAACAATAGTGTTAGAGATGGAGCAGTGTAAATTAGTAGGATTTAGATTAGATGATGAAAGTTTTGAAGAGTATTTAGAAAGAGATGCAAAGGGATATAAGATTGTAAATAAAAATGGATGTTTTAGTGAATTTGATTTTTATGAAGCAGTAAATATATGTTTAAATACTTCAATAGAAGATGCGATAAAATCATATAATATATTAGTTAGATCATTAGTAATGTTAGATAAAAGATTAGGTAAAAGGCGATTAAAAAATATATGAAGATATAGAAAAAGAGAATAATTTAGTAAAGAAATTTTATAATATAAGAGTTGAATCAGAAAATATGATTTTAAAGAAAAATGCATAAAAAATACAACTAATACAGAAATAAATAAAGTAAAGATAAAAAAAATTATTTATATCGCTTTTGCAAAAATTAATAAAGTAAAGTTCCATGGAAAACTGAGAAATGTAAAAAATAAAAAAGGTGATGTCTCAAAATAAAAATTTGAAATATCACCTTCTTATCGCTATGTACTTACATATCTAAAAGGTTTGCCATTCTATCAAACGTATTATATCCAACTATACCATCAGAAGTTAGACCATAAGACCTTTGGAAATTTTTTACAGCGTTATATGTGATAGGTCCAAATTGTGAATCTATATTAATATCATATCCTATATCAAATAACATAATTTGAACACAATGAACATTATTTCCTCTTGTAATATGACCATATCCAACCAAGTCTCTAGTGCTTATTGTATAATTGCTAGAACCTGTAATTGTTATAGTTGCTCTATTTGGGTCATATGTTCCATAATTTTTTGAGTATGTTCCCATACTCATATCATTTTCACTAAGCATAGATTTCTTATCTGAAATGAAAACTTCATCATCTTGTTGAGGAACTATATTAAGTTCCTTGCATAATTGCTCATAGTGTTTTTTTGCAAAATCTGGTGCATCTTTATACTTAAATGTATACCCGGATATCTCAAAATTGATTATCTTTTTTCCTCCTGCATTATTTTCATTTTTTTCTGCAAATGCTAAATTAGTAAATGTAAGCATTAAACAGCAGAAAAGTGCTAAAACTTTTTTTAACATAAAATCCTCCTATAAAATTATACTATTTCCACTCAAGCTTCATTCGCTATTTGTAGATACTTCTATTTTATCATATTTTCTTGGTATTTCACCTAAAACTTTACAAGATTCTTCATATCTTTTTCGATATTTTTCAGGAGCAGTTTCATATGTGTAATCTATCGTTTCTGTAAATGCATGTCCATAATTTTTTTGTTTTTCTACATTTGTTGTATTTTCGTTAAAATTTTCTTTTGCAACAGGAATTTGAGCATTAATTTCTAAAAAAGATATACATGAAATTATAAATACTAATATTCCTACTAGAATACCTCTTCTGTATTTTTTCATAGATTTTATATTTTCTAGTCTTATTTCTAAAATAGACTTATTAAATTCTGTTATTAACATATCAGTTTTATTTAAATTAGCAATTTCTATAGAATGAAGTAATGTTAAACCATATAGATTTCTTTCTTTTGATGAACAATTATTAAGTACACTTTCATCACAGCAAAGTTCACACTCTTCGCTGATTCTTTTACTCATTATATAAACAAAAGGATTAAACCAAAATAAACTTTTTACAAATAATACTAAAAACTTTATTAATATATCTTTATTTTTGAAGTGTATCAACTCATGCTTTAAAATCCAATAAATATCATCTTCACTATATGCTAAATCAGGTAAAAAAATATATGATTCAAATAATCCCATATAGGCAGGACTTTCTAATTCTTCTGTATGTCTAATATGTATATTCTTTTTAATATTTAGCTCCATTAATAGAGTTTTATAAGTCTTTTTAATATTTTCATTTTCTACATTAGAAGAAGTGTCAAGGATTAAATTCTTGAATTTAAAATATCTGGATAATGAGTAGAATAAATATATTATTGTAACAATTATCCAAGTAAATACTATGACAAGAGATATAGTTATTTTTGGAATAAAATTAATATTTAGACTATTAAAATTGTTAATAATAGTGTGTTTTTGAAGAATTTTTGTATATAAGTCTATAGAATAGTTGAATACAAAAAATAACATTCTAAAAATAATAATCAACCAAATGTAATAGTTAAATTTTTTACTAAATTTTTTAAAATAAAATCTTTTTAAAAAGATTAAAATACATATGCCAAAGCTACTTACAATAGTAGTTTTTAATATAGCATTAATTAAATAGTTAAATACATAACTATTCATCATCTTCTGTACTACTAAAACTTTCTTTGAAAGACTCAAATGTTTCTTTAGATAATATATTTCCAGCATATAGTGAAACCATCATGCTTTCTGCAGAATCATTATGAATTCTTTTAAAGAAATTTTTTGTCTCAAAAATTTGATATTCTATTTCTCCAATTATAGCTGTATAGTATGTAAATCTTTTTATTTTTTCTGCGTTTAAAAATTTCCTTTTGACTAATCTTGATAGAAGTGTTAAAGTTGTTGTTTGCTTCCAATCAAATTGTTGCTCCATAGATGCTACCACTTCTTTAGATGAAACTGTTTTGTTAATCTTCCAAATAAATTTCATAATTTTTAATTCTGCTTCTGGTATTTTTTGAATCATAGTACTTTCCCCCTTTTAATTTAATTTTACGTTTATAATTTATATACTACAAAAAGATATAAAAAGAGTCAAATAAAATTTATCTGAACAAAAAAAAATAGTGCATAAGTTATATAAACACTATTTTCTAAACATATGTATTTTTATTAATTCCTTAATTTTTTGGTACTTCTATAACATCTGAATCTCTTGGAGTTATCCCAGAAGCTTTACAAGATTCTTCATATCTTTTTCGATATTTTTCAGGAGCAGTTGCATAAGTATAATCTATAGTTTCTGTAAATGAATGTCCATTATTCTCTGTATTTTCTTTATTTACAGTTGGAATATTTTCTAATATAGGAGTCTGAGCATTAATTTCTAAAAAAGACGTGCATAAAGTTATAAATACTAATATTCCTATTAGTACCCCATTTCTTCCTTTCTTTTTTGTTATATTTTCAAGTCTTATTTCTAGATTAGATTTACTAAATTCTGTTGTCAATAGACCTGCTTTATTTAAATGAGAAAGTTCTATAGCATGTAATAAAGCTAGACCATATTTTTTCTTTTCTCGTAATGTACAATTGTTTAGTACACTCTCATCACAACAAAGTTCACAATCTTCACTTATTTTATTACTCATAATATAAACAAGAGGATTAAACCAAAACAAGCTTTTTGCAAATAATACTAAAAACTTTATTAATATATCTTTATTTTTAAAATGAGTTAATTCGTGTTTTAGTATCCAGTATATTTTATCTTCTTGATATTGAAAGTCTAATAACAATATATAAGTATTAAATAAACCCATGCATGCTGGACTATCTAATTCTTCAGTATACTTAAGAGGTATATTCTTTTTTATATTTAACTCAAGTAATAAGTTTTTGTATATATCATTTATATGTACATCTTCTATCTCAAAAGATGTATCAATGACTAGACGATTAAATTTTAAATATTTACATAAAGTATGAGATAATGACACTATAGCCCCAATTATCCAAATTAATAATATATAAAATGAAACATCTAAAGTTGGATTAATTTTATTATTTAGATTAGTAAAATTATCAATTAAAGCATAATTTTTTGATATTTCTTTAGTAAAGTCTATAGAATAATTTAAGAAGAAAAACAGCATTCTAAGTATAACAATTAACCAAATATAATAGTTAAACTTTTTATTAAATATTTTAAATAAGCATGTTTTTAATAATAGCAATAAACAGATATAAATACTGCTTATGATTGTTGTTTTTAATAAACAATTAAATAAATAGCTCATACAATTACTATACCTCCTAAAAAATAATTTTTTCATTTTATAATTAATATACAATAATATAGAAATAATTACCTGTGAATATTAAATATTAAAAAAATAGATATACTATTTAAGATAATATCTTAAGAAGTATGTAGATGATACTTAGAAAAATAGAAAAAAATATAAACAATCGTTAATAGCAATAAACCAAATATTTAAAAAATATAATAATAAATTTATACATTACATAAATATGAACACTTAAATGGAAAAAACTTAATGAATTAAAAAATTTGGTTAAAATCTGTAAAGATAAGGAATAATACATGGAATTATGTTAAAAAAAGAGTTATCAGATTTAAATAACTCTTTTCTACTCATTACTTTGATTTTCACTTAAATTTTTTATTAAAGCATATAAAACATCTGAAACAATCTTTAATCCTTTTGTATCTAAATTTTCTAGACCTTCTATTATATCATTTTGTAAATGAGGTTTTGCATATTTAACATAATCTTTAAGAATTATATCAGATGTTGTGTCTAACTCATTTACTATTTTAATAAATGTTAATAAGCTAGGAATTTTCTTACCTCGTTCAATATTACTTAGATGATTATATCCTATATCAACTTTCTCTGCTAATTGTTCTATCGTAATTCCCATCTCTTTTCTACGCTCTCTAATTCTTTCTCCTAAATAATTTAAATTCAAATTTATAATCTCCTATTTTTATATAGTTTCTATTAATTAGTATATATTTTAAAGAGTATCCTTTTAACAACCCATTAAGTTGAAATGTATCTTATAGAGTGTATTTATAATAAATATTCTATGCGAAATTATGTAAAGATATTCAAAATAAAGTGAATGTCTCAAAATAAAAATTTAAATCGTCTCTTTTTTTGTAAAAATACTGTAAAATTTAAAAGCTCTGTAAAGATATTTTTTATTATAAGTAAAATACTTCACTCTGTTTTTTTTTCGCAACAGCATAGACTATATTTTTTTTATTGTCAAAACCGACTAAAAAAATATAGTCTATTTAATGCTCAACAAAAAAACAACTCACGTTTGTATATCATAAATTATTAGTTTTAAAATTTAAAGAGGGAAAATAATATGAGTACAAGAGGATTAATAGGTTATAGAGCTACAAAAAGAAGAGATAATACAAATAACGTATTTGGAATTTATAATCATGAATCAAGTGAATTTATCTATAAGGGGCTTGATGTTTTAGAAATATATTGTGACCATTTAAAAAAAGATTTTATTGATATATTCAAATCAAAAACATGGGATAATTCAGTAGATGCACATGTTAATGATACATTAAGTATTTTTAGTTTAAAAAAAAGAAAAATTTTAAAATTATTCAAGTTTCTTACTAAAAGGTGTTTTTTGTGAATATGCTTATATTTATAATTTACAAACTGGTGAACTAGAAGTCTATGAAACTATTAAAAATAAGCTTTATTTTAAAAATCAATATAAATATGAATCAAATTATTATTTAAATTTAGCTTTTATAGTAAATAGGGAAAATGTTCATTTCATTTTAAATTTATTTTATTATTCTTTGAGACTTGGTGATAATGCATTAATTAGAATGTATATGAGAGACCTAAAAAATAAAAAGTAATCTATTACTATAGTAATATTCAACTGAAATATAGTACATATTTCAGTTGGATAAATAAAATAATTATTCTGGAGGATAAAATGATATATCATAATAAAAAAATTGAGACTTATTTCATTGAAGGAATTGAATATTATAAAAGCAATCACAGAATGTTATATAATAAAGAATTTCATCGTAGACATGGAAAGAATTGGGGTATAAAAGAATTAAGCTATTTATGTAAAATGCGTCCTTTTATGAACTGGAAGAATTTAAGTATGGCACTTGAAAGGACTCAAAGCACTTGCATGAATAAATATAATGAATTGAAAAAAATTAATAAAATAGATTTTTACAAAAATATATAAATATGTGAAATTTAAATTTAACAAATTAAATATTTTAGGAGGTATTAATAATGGAAGTATATATTGTATCTGAAACTTTTGGAGACTCTTCTAATGAGTCTAATATCATTAAAAGAGCTTCATCAAAGCAAGAATTAAATAAATGTATTATAAAAATGAAAAAAGAAAATCTAATTGATACAAATTTAGAGATAAATCTTAATTCAAATATAAATATAAAAACATTAAATAAAAATATAGATTTTATTAATATAGAGAAAGTAGAGTTAAATATATTTAACTGCTAATAATAAACATAGATAGTTTTAATACAATTTTTAAATGATATAATTATGATATAATAAAAATAAAGACATAAAAAGGAGTGATAATTATAGCTACAGCAAAAAATATCATAAATGAATTCTATAATTTGAATGAAAACGAAAAGGAAGAAGTAATAAAAGAACTTTTAAATTTTAACGCCAAAAAAAATCTTGATAAAATGATGGATGATACAATAAATGATAATATTGAAGCTCTAAGAAAGTTGGCTGAATAATGTATATATCATTAACATTAGATGAGATTTTAAAATATCATCAAAAAATAATAACTGAAAGTGGTGGCTATCAGGGTTTCAAAGATATAAAATTATTAGATAGTGTTCTTAATAGAGCAAATGCAACTTTTTCTGGAATTGACCTGTATAAAACAACTGAAGAGAAAATATCAGTTACAACACATAGTTTAATAAGTTTTTTTCTTCGATTCCTGAGATATCTCTAATATTTTTAGGAACGACTGCTGGGCTAAAGTCATTATCTCTGTCTCTTGGAACGTCTAGTTGCAAATCTCCAAATTGTGACTTTACAGTTTTTTTGCTATATCCATTTCTTCTATTAGTTGTATTCTTGTTATGGTTGTCACCCTTTTCATAACCTAGTTCCAATGCTATTTCTTGTTCTGACATCTCTTGTAATATATCTTTGAACATATCTCTTAGATAGCTACTTATATCTCCAGATTTTATAAATTCTCCATCTGATATAATTTCTTTGACTAATTGTTTTCTTAAAGTATTCATAAAAAATCTCCTTTACGACATTTGATTATATTTAAATCATTGCGATAAAGAAGATTTTTATTAACCTTGAAGCACAAATTATTTTACATTACCAAATACTTAACTACCAATTTAGTTAATCGTATTTATTTTATTTAATGAACATTTTATTTAATTATTATCTTGATTCAATTACTAGTTTATCTTATAGCCATCTTATTTAATGGCTATCTTAATTTAATTATCATCTTATGGACATCTTATCTTATTTAATGGCTACCTTAATTTAATTATTATCTTATGAACATCTTATTTAATGGCTATCTTAATTTAACTACTAGTTTATCTTATGAACATCTCATTTAATTACTACTTTACTCAGAAATTATTTAATTTGAAAGCTTATACTTTTTAAGTTTACGCCAAAGGGTAGTAGTACTAATCCCTAATTGGCTTGCTGTAGTTGATTTTACTCCATTATTTTTCTCTAATGTTTCAAGAATTAATTTTTTTTCATAATCTACAATTTTATTGTCTACCAAAATAGGAGAATAATCTACTGTAGGAGCTGAACTTATATCCTTTTTAAAATGTGGTTCAGAAATTAATATGTCAGAAACTAAGTTCTCATCTATAAAATTATCATCACACATAACTACCAATCTTTCTACTATATTTTTTAACTGTCTTATATTACCAGGAAAATCATATCTACTTAATATTTTAAGTGCAGACTCAGATATTGAAACTGGTTTGTTGTAGTGAGATATAATAGAATATGTCAGTTGCTTGATATCTTCTTTTCGCTCTCTAAGAGGAGGTAAATCCAATTTCAACACACAAAGTCTGTAAAATAAATCTTCTCTAAAGTTATTATTGTCAATCTGTTCAACTAAGTTTTTATTAGTAGCTGTTATAACCCTTACATTAATAGGTACAACTTTAGTATCACCTATTCTAGTAACTTCCCTCTCCTGTAATACTCGTAGCAGTTTGACTTGAACATCTTTAGAAATCTCTCCTATTTCATCTAAAAATATAGTTCCATTATGTGCTAATTCAAAGACACCTGCTTTCCCTTCATTTCTAGCACCTGTAAAAGCACCCTTTACATATCCAAACAATT
Organism: Clostridioides sp. ES-S-0054-01; assembly: GCA_021561035.1. Classification (NCBI taxonomy): domain Bacteria; kingdom Bacillati; phylum Bacillota; class Clostridia; order Peptostreptococcales; family Peptostreptococcaceae; genus Clostridioides; species Clostridioides sp. ES-S-0054-01. The sequence continues at coordinate 655,216 of CP067346.1, read as the reverse complement.
CACTTTCAAGTATATTTTCAGGTATAGCTGCGCAGTTTATAGCCACAAAAGGTCCATTAAATCTATTGCTATAATTATGTATACTTTGAGCAAATATTTCCTTCCCAGTACCAGATTCTCCAGTGATTATAATTGTAGAATCAGATTTGGCAAATTTCTTTGCCATATTTACTGAGTGCATCAATGCATCACTTGAACCTAATATATCGTTAAAAGTACTCTTTGCAAAATGAGATTTTGAAATCAGACTCTCCCTTATTTCTTTTTCTGTAGATTGAATGTTTTCTATGTCTTGTATAGTTGCAACACACCCAAAATGTAAGTTATCAATTATGATAGGAAAACACTGAACCTCCCATGACTCAAGTCACAGGGTTCCTGCTTCATAGAATTTCGCATACTAAAATATGTATTCTCCACAGGCTATCCCCGTAGTTCCTACGGTTCTTACATAAGTTATCTATTTTGAATTGTTATTAGTCTTAATCCTTCTTTTAATATATTTATACTTGCATTTATATCTCTATCGTGAGTTTCATTACAACAAGGACAAATCCATTCTCTTATATTTAAGTCCTTAACTTCCTCGTTTTTATACCCACATTTATTGCATATTTGTGAACTTGCAAAGAATTTGCCTACTTTTACAATTTGTCTACCATACCAATTAGCCTTGTATTCTAATTGACGAACAAATTCTGACCACGACACATCAGAAATAGAGAGAGATAGTTTACGATTTTTAATCATGTTCTTTACTTGTAAATCTTCTATGCAAATAATATCATTCTCTTTTATTAATTTAGTAGATAATTTTTGTAGAAAATCCTTCCTTTGATTAGCTATATGTTCTTGAAGTCTTGCAACTTTTAATCTTGCTTTATTTCTATTTAAACTACCGATTGTTTTTCTCGATAATTCTCTTTGTAATTTAGAAAGTTTTCTTAATGACTTCTTAAGATACTTAGGATTTTCTATAAATTCTCCACAACTTGAGATACAAAATTCTTTAATTCCTAAATCTAAACCTATCTGATTATTAGTCTTTTCAAATGCTTCAATATCTACATCAGTACAGCATAGTGATACATAATATCTACCACTTGGTTCTTTAGATATAGTAGCATTAAGTATTCTCCCTTGAGGGACTTGTTTATCCCTTACTTTAACCATACCAAGTTTAGGTAATTTTATATATTTACTAAAGTACATAATGTTTCCATTTGTAAAGTTCGTCTTATATGAAAATCTATTAATTTTCTTTGATTTAAATTTAGGAAATCCTGCCTTTCCTTTAAAGAATTTTTCATATGCGTTTTCTAAATCTTTTAAGGTGTTTTGTAGTGAAAATTTGTCAGGTTCTTTAAGCCACTTTAATTCTTTTTTTAAATTGGTCAAATCAGAACTGCACTGTTTATAAGTAAAAGTTTCTTTATCTTTTTTATAAACTTCTATTCTTTTAGCAAGATATTTATTATATACAAATCTACAACATCCAAAAGTTTTGTTAATTAACTCTTGCTGTTTTTTATTTGGATACATTCTAAACTTATAAGCTTTTTCCACTACTATCACCTCACTTTACCTGTTTTTTCTGATTAATTAATATATTTTCTTATCTGCTCCCCTGTATTTTATGATACAGTAGCAACTAAATATATTAATTAAATCTTCTTCAATTTCATTTGTTAATACTGGAAGTCTATATTTTACACACCATGCTATATGGTATTGTACTAAATATACATATCTGGGTCACTTCAATTTTTCATTACCCATCCTAATATTAACAAGCGCAATTTTTTTAAACAAGTATTTTGAAGAATTTTATATTTATTTTTAAATAACATATACAAATTTTTAAATAACATATACAAGAACCATAAGTCTTAAATTTTATCATTTTTGAGGTTGTCGTTCACATAAGTTCGCTACTACCTATGCAGTTCTCTTATGAACTTCTTACACTTTCATGCAAGCACAGACTATATCTTATCCTTCGGCATTATCCGTTAAGGTCTACCCACTTCCACTACCAATAGCTTGTAGTGTACTTCCCTCAAGAGGAATAGTCGTTGAAGTTTCTCCTATTCGGAGCTTACCTGCTGATTGCCCATTTTAAAGTACTTAGGGTTTAACCTTATACCATCTAACCAATTTTTTCTACTTTCGTAACTTTCACACTTAGGTTTATTTCATCCTTATGTTTTAGTTTGATTAGCTTTAGGGTTTTCCAGCAATTCAAGTAGTATTGGATAGGTTCTATCCTATCTCTACATATAAGTTTCCCTATATGCTGACTATTTTTTAATCAAATGTAAGAGATAAACCTTTAAAATTAATTATATTGTTACATAGAGAATGTCCATTTTTAAGTGAATCTAAAATATCATCAGAAGATAAATAATCCTTTATAAATTTATCAACTTGGTTAAATAGCAACCTTTTTGCTTGATTATTTATAAAAAGTGGTGAGTGATTTTTATCAATGGCAATTATACCACTATGAGTACATTCTAAGATTTCTTCTGTAATAGAATTGCTTATTCTCTTTTCAATACCTATGTTATATAGATGAATTGCTTCATTTATAGATGCATGAATAGATGATTTTTCAACTTCCGTCTCTATACAAGGCTTATTGTATTTAGAAGTGATTTCTTTTGTTGTTTTTCCCCCTATGAAAATCTCAGTACCATTGTCAATTAATTCTTTTATTTTATGTTCAAATTCATAGAGAGAATTTAATTTAGGTATTTCCAAATCAAAATTTGAGATTTCTTTGAATCGCTTAGCAGTTTTATATGATGATTCTAGACCTATAAATCCTATTTTTGAAGAATATTTTAGTGCTTTTTTATATGAATAAAATATATCTTCGTATTTATATCCAATATCTACTATAGGTATTGAAACATGATTACGCAATAAATCAACATTTTGACCACGAGTAATTATTACTTTAGTACCTAAGTTGATTAGATTGTCTGCTAGTTCTATGGTTTCTTTACCTGTAGCAATGTATGATGGAATTTTTATATGTAGTTCTTCAAGCACTTCATTTACAATATCTGAAAATAGCTTAGAAGGAGCAATAACTACTATCTCGTTTTTCATATTATAAAACCTCCTTTTCTGAACATCCCATGACTAAAGTTATCAATTCTTATATAACTGGTTTCTTATTTTTGTATATTCATCTTTTATTCTAGTTAAATTTTATAATTAATTTAATGATTTAATCTGAAAATTCTAGGATGTCTTTTTATTCTAATTAATATCAAAATTATTTTATATTAAATTTACATAGTTAAAAAAGCTTTATAATTGTAAATTATGCTCTTTTTGCATATAATCAATAACCTCATATGAATTGATTTTTATATCTAAATTCCAAATAAATTTCATAATAACTAACTCTAATTTTGATAATTTTTTTAAATACATAGTTATCACTCCACTTCTTTATCCATATAATTAAATATTATAATAATAATTTCACAAAATCAATTCTAATAATAATTGCACATCTCCAGAGACCATTCCTAAGAAAAAAATAAATTATGTTGTTTTATTTATTATTTTCCTGAAATTTTTTGTAATGAGTAAATGGACTTATCCATATTAAATACATATGAAATAGCACATACCACAAAGAAATAAGGCAAATAGCTGTATCCAAAAACCTCTGCTCCGATAAATACAGGTGCAAAAAAAGTATTTGTAGCACTGCCAAATACACTAATATACCCAAGTGCTGCAACTAATTCAATTTGTAAATTAAAAAATCCAGCTAATAATACACCCAGACTAGCTCCAATGGAAAATAAAGGTGTAACCTCTCCTCCTTGAAAACCTGCTGACAAAGTCAGTATTGTAAGTATAAACTTCAATAACCAGTCAAAAGAATAAATTTCTCCACCATAAAAACTATTTTGAATTAAATTTGTCCCTAGACCAGAATATCTTCCCTTATAAAATAAAAGGAATAATACACTTAAACACGCTCCAGTAACAGCAATCCTTATTATAGGGTTTTTTAATCTATTGCCTAATCTTCTCTTTGACAGCTTCAAACACCATGCAAATGCTCCCCCAACCATTCCAAATATAATTCCCAAAGCAATAAGCTTCCAAAATATTGCCAAGTCAAACACAATTTTAGAAGAAAGTGCAAAAGAAAATTTCTCTAACCCCAAAGCTTTTGATACTGTACTTGCTGTAAAAGATGCAGTAAGTGCAGGCAAAAGTGACTTATATTCTAGTGAACCAGCTACCAAAACCTCCATAGCAAACAGAATTGCTGATATTGGTGTCCCAAATAGCCCTGCAAAACCAGCTGACATACCAGTGACTAAGAAAATACTAGAAGCATTTTTTATAGGCAACTTCTTACCTATCCAATGTGAAAAAGTCGCACCAATCTGAACAGCAACCCCTTCTCGTCCTGCACTACCACCGAATAAATGAGTTAACCATGTTCCTGATATTATGAATGGAACTAATCTTAAAGGAATAATTTCTTCTTCCCCATGACCTACCTCAAATATTAGATTCATTCCTTTGCTACTTTTTCCACCATATTTAAGATAGCAGTAATCAATAACAATACCTACTACTGCTAAAAATGGTATCAAATACATTGGATATGTTTCTCGAATATCTGTAATTTTTAGAAGAACTTTTCCAAATATGGTATCTATAAGACCTATAACTGCACCAATTGGTATCCCTGTAATCCCCAACAGAAATAATCCACCATACGTTTGATAAACTCTTTTAATTCTTATTATCATTTTAATTCCTTTCTTCTGTTCAATGAAATATTCTATTTGCTCAATGAAATATTCTATCTGTTCAATGAAATATTTTGAAAATGTTATAACATCTTAATTTTCTCTTCTATTTCTTAAAATACTCTAAGAATGTTTTTCAACTGAGTACTGTAAGACCTTCAAATTCTTTACAGTAAATCATATTCTAAAATACTTGTAATACTATAATATCATCCTTGAAACTTAAGTATAATTCTAAAATAAAGTTCTTACTGTTCATATTTAATTTTCATTCTACATCTTTAAATAAGATTTAAAATAATTTAATAGATTATTATAAATTATTTTAAATCTTATAATACTACTCAATAACTATGTTTTTCAATGCTTCAATTATATTTTTTTGATATAATCCACCATGGCTAAAAACTACATCTTCTATATCATAATTACTTATATTTTTAATAGCTTCTGCCAACTCTTGTTTATTGCTATGCATTACATCAACGGGTTTAAGTTCTCCATCATTTATCTGTAGCAAATCTCCAGCAATAAGTACTTTAGATTTTTTTAAATAAAGACATATATGACCCCTAGTATGACCTCCTGTATGTATAACTTCAATTTCCTCACCTAAATTCAAAATTTCATGGTTATCCAAAGATATATCTACTTCAGCATATGATGATTTAAATCCAAGCCCCATAACATTTAACATCCCAAGCATTTTATCATCAATATTATCTACCATTTGTTCTAGCATATAAAGTTTAAAAGGCGTTTCCTCTCCTGTTATATAGCTGACTTCGCTTTTATATGCGTATACTTTAATATTATTCTTAGATTTTTCTCTTAGATAATTTATGTTCCCTATGTGGTCTATATCATGATGAGTGATTATTATATTTTTTAACTTGTCAAAGCTCGTATTACTTTTATTAAGAGCATCAATTATTAAATCACCTTGCCCTGGAAGACCAGTATCAACAAGTGTTGCTTCATCTTCTGTATAGATTACAGGAATATACATAACTTTATCTTCACCTAATACATTTGATGAAATTTTTAAAATATCCAATCCTTTTGTTAAATTCATAATTTTTCTCCTTATAATTACTTAATTAGAGGTTATTTAATTAAAGAAATCGAGAAAGTATAGATTTCCCTCTAATTATATTTTATTCATTAAAAATTATTAATATCTAGTATATCACTTAAGTTGAGGGATTACTCGACTTGATTTTTCCGTCATTTTATAGTATAGTATTTAATATAGAAATGAGTAATTACAAGCTTTAAGACTACTTTTATTTTTTTATAATCATCAATATATCACTCCTTCATAGTATGCTTTTTCAAAAATTTCAATAGATTCTTTATGCCCATATCCTATGCCATGTGTACAAATCTTTCATAGCATATACGTCTATCAACAATATTGACAGATATTTAAGAAATTTTGGTATGTTACAAGATGAGCAAGGTGCTTTAAATAATATCACTCCAAAGTACTATTCACCTTTCATTATAATTGAGTATCCTAATTATTTTGAAAAAATATTAGAATTCTCAATAATTGATTTTCATAGAATTGAAAACTCATTAAGATTAATATATAGAGATAAGAATTTGGGCAAAGATGGATATATGGATTAAGAAAATACAAGAAAAAGATTAGAGAGGATGAAGAAGTTGAAAAGGGCATACAAAATAGAAATTAATCCTACTACTGAACAAAAATCTAAAATACATCAAACGATTGGTGTTAGTAGATTTATATATAACTTCTATATTGCTCACAATAAAGAAGTTTATGAGAGTAAAGGTGAATTTATAAACGGTATGGATTTTTCTAAATGGTTAAATAATGAATATATTCCTAATAATCAAGATATGAAATGGATTAAAGATGTATCTTCTAAGACTACAAAACAAGCTATTATGAATGGAGATAAAGCTTTTAAAGATTTCTTTAAAAAAACTAAAGGTTTTCCTAAGTTCAAGAAAAAGAAAAATCAGAAAGAAAAATCAGAAAGAAAAATCAGGATGTTAAAGCATATTTTCCAAGGAATAACAAAACTGATTGGACTATTGAAAGGCATAGGGTCAAAATACCTACTCTTGGTTGGGTAAGACTAAAAGAATTTGGATATATACCAACAAATTCAATAGTTAAAAGTGGTACAGTAAGTCAAAAATCTGATAGATACTATGTATCTATATTAGTTGAGGAAGATGATATTCAAGTATCTAACTGTACTAATGAAGGAATAGGTATTGACTTAGGAATTAAAGATTTTGCAATATGTTCAAGTAAATTTAAAAATATAAATAAGACTTCGACTGTCAAAAAAGTTGAAAAGAAATTAAAAAGAGAACAAAGAAAACTTTCAAGAAAATATGAGAGTTTAAAAGTAAGAAATAAAAATATAAAAGAAGGAGTAGCTACTCGTCAAAATATCCAAAAACAGGTAGTCAAAGTACAAAAAATTCATCAAAGATTAGCTAATATAAGAATTGATTATATTAATAAAACAGTATCCGAGGTAATAGAGCAAAAGCCAAGCTATATAACCATTGAAGATTTAAATGTTAATGGAATGATGAAAAATAAGCATTTATCAAAGGCAATATCAAGTCAAAAGTTTTTTGAATTTAGAACTAAACTAACTGCTAAGTGTAAGCAAAATAATATAGAACTTAGAGTAGTTGACAGATGGCATCCATCATCAAAGACTTGTAGCCAATGTGGAGAGATTAATAAAGGTTTAAAACTTAAAGATAGAGTGTACAAATGTGAATGTGGATTATCTATTGATAGAGATTTAAATGCAAGTATTAATCTTAAAAATGCTAAAAAATATAAGATATCTTAAAATCACTTATATATGTACGGAGGGCTAACTTCGGAATTTAAGCCTTTGGAGAACTATACCAAATCGTAGTAGCTTAGGCAAGGCGAGGTTCAATGAAGAAGGAAAAATCTCGATATGGATATATTTGACCATATTTTGAGTAGCAGAATATATGCATTTGAATAAAGTTAGATTTACAGAAGAACATGCTATAGAAGTTACTAATTGGAAATATGAAGGTGAATATTCAATATACAATTTACCTTCATGGGAGGAAATTAAAAAGAATAATTTCTCACTAGCAAAAGAAGATAAACGAAAAAATTTTATAAGTTTTATAGATGACAATAAAGAATTAATAGGTTTTATAAACTTATTAGATAAAGGAAGCTCCGTATTCTTTGGTATTGGTATAAAACCAGATTATTGTGGAATGGGAATTGGTAAAAAAATAATCAGTTTAGGCTTACAAGAATGTAGAAATAAATATAATACTAAACCCATTGTATTAGAGGTAAGAACTTGGAATATGAGGGCTGTCAAATGCTATGAGTCTCAAGGTTTTAAAATAGTTGAGACTAAGATACAAAAAACACCTTTAGGAAATGGAGAATTCTTTGTTATGAGGTATCAATTGTACCCTAATAGAGATAATTTTTAGGATGTACTTATCTGAAGCTTTGGCTCCAATATTAATTCGCTTAGTAAATAATAGTGCTTCTACTATACTTAAAGGAAAATATAAAATCTATACTTACATTATAATCACTATAATAGAGTATTATAGTTGATGCTTTAAGAAAAAACGGTATAACATAAAGAAAATGCTATACCGTGAAACCTTAGAAAAATTCTTACTTGTCGCAAACGAAAATTTAAAATACTTTAACAAAGATAAAATAAATAAAATGATTACTTTTTTTCATAACAATATTTTAAATAATATTCTGTATATTCCATTAAAGTTATTGAATTATATCTATTTCTACTATAAGTAATAATTCTATTGTGTATTTAAAGTAACTAGTTTTCTATATATACCATTTCTTATAAATAGTTCTTTATCTTTACCTGATTCCACAACTTTTCCTTTTTCAAGAACATAAATATTGTCTGCATCTTTTATAGTTGAAAGTCTATGTGCTATAATAATCACTATCTTACCTTTTACATACGCCCTAATATTTCTTAATATCTCGCTTTGGGATATATTGTCAAGTGCAGATGTTGCTTCATCTAGTATCAATATCTTACTATCATTTACTAACGACCTTGCGAGTGCAATTCTCTGTTTTTGACCACCTGATATCTTGACTCCTTTTTCTCCTATAATTGTATCAAATCCATTTTCAAGTCTACTTATAAAATCGTTCATTCCTACTACACTACATATATTTTTAAGTTCTTCATCACTTAAACTTTTATTTATACTTATATTATTTCTAATTGTATCGTCAAACATAAGCATATCTTGAGTAACAATATTTATACTTTTTCTAAGAGATTTTAGATTTATATTTTTTATATTTATTCCATCAATAGTTATTTCACCTTTTTGAATATCCCATAATCTGTAAAGTAAATTTACTATTGTAGATTTCCCACTTCCACTTTCACCAATAAGAGCTGTAGTTTCTCCCTTTCTAAATGTAATATTTATGTTACTTAGAATATAACTATCTGTTTCTATATCTTCATATGTACAATCAATTTGCTCATCTTGTTCTAAATTTTGTAATTTTTTCTTTCCTATTTCTTTATATGAAAAATAGATATTCTTAAATTCTATTATATTGCACTCTTTATCCTCTATTCTCAATCCTCTATTATTTACTTTTATATCTATTTCCTCATCTATTACTGAGTATACTCTATCTAAAGATGCTTTAGCCTGTTGTATTCTTGTATTTGCTCTCACTATACTTATACATGGTCCAATAAACATATTTGTATATTGTTGAAATGCAAGCAGTTCTCCTATTGTCATATTTCCACTTATTATCTTGTACCCTCCAACACCATAAATGGATACTGTTACTAAGATACTAATAGATTTTGCGATTGCAATATTCCCATTCATTATTAAATCCAGTTTTAAGTACTTTCTTATAAGATTTTTTTCTTCACTTAGATATGATGAAAAAAACTTCATTCTTGATTTTGAAACAACTACATTCTTGATATTTGAAACATATTCTTGGATTTTATTTGATAAACTTCCTGAATCTTCTCTTATCTCTCTTGTGTTTTTAGATATAAGTTTGGTAAATTTATTTTGAAAAATACTTAAAATTATTTGAAGTATTAGAACTATCAAAAACAAATCAACTTGCATTCTTACTAGGAAAAATAAAGCCATTGAAGCTGTAAATATATTTACTAATATAGAAAATGCAAGTTCTGCTCCAAAATTTTCTATTATAAATATATCACTTTCAATTATTGAAATAATATTCCCTGTCTTTATATTTGAATAGTATTTTCCTGATAGTTTAGATAAATGATTGAGTAATTTTATCTTTATATCTACTGTTACATTCTTTTTTATAGCCGAATATAAATATGATAAAAGAAGATAAAGTATTGCTGAAGATACTCCAGCAGCTCCATATATAAACATTAGTTTTAAAAGAAGGTTAACATCTTTTGTTCCTATCCCTTCATCAACTATCATTCTTGTTACTTGAGGCTGTACTAAATCAACTACTGCTACAATTATTACCAGAATAAACGAAAGTAAAAGCTTTCCCTTATTCTTCTTAAAAGTAAGGAACGCAAATCGTTTTAAGCTCTTATTCTTATTATTCCTATTTTCTATTTTTTTATTTTTAGAACACTTTTTCTTCATTTCATCCACCTTATTTAATTATTAATCAATACTAAATATAACTTCCAAGACTTTTTATTTTAATATTCTATATTATTGATATGTATTTACTATATGGATTTTATTATTTAAAAGTTATTCTTCTTTGACAACATTAAATTTTAATTTCAGTTTCACCCATATTATGCTCTTTCAAACTTTTATCTAAAATTTTCACAATTTTCCCATCACTTATAGTAATTATTTTATCTGCAGTCTCCGCTATTTTATCACTGTGAGTAATCATAACAAGTGTTTGAGAAAACTCCTTTACACAAATTTCAAGCAACTCCATTACCTCCGCTGTAGTCTTACTATCTAAGTTTCCTGTTGGTTCATCTGCAAATATCACAGATGGTTTATTTGCTAAGGCTCTTGCAATTGCAACTCTTTGTTGTTGACCTCCAGAAAGCTCATTAGGAAACCTTTTTACTTGTGACTCTAATCCTAAACGGAATATAAGATTATTTATATGTGTTTTATCCTCTCGTTTTGAATCTAATAATACAGGTAATACTATATTGTCATATACATTTATAACAGGTATAAGATTATAACTTTGAAATATAAATCCAAACTCTTCTCTACGTATTTTTGATAACTTATCATCATTTAATGTATAAATATCTAAATCATCTAAATACACGTTTCCTGATGTTGGTTTGTCAAGACCTGCCATACAATGAAGTAATGTACTTTTCCCAGAACCACTAGCTCCTACTATTGCTGTAAACTTTTTAGGTTCTATTTCAAGGTCAATTCCTGCTATTGCATGAACTTCATTTTCATATTTACCATATATCTTTTTTAAATTTTTTATTTTCAGTGTTTTCATTATTTCCTCCATTTCTTTTCTAGTAATGTGCAATTTTAAAATATCAAATAAAATATTCACTTTTATTGTATTTTCGTTTATGTAAAATAGATTTTAATTAAATAGAGTTATTGACACTAGCTTTATTCAAATGCTTACATACCAAATTCACCAAATCATTTAAATTCTCTAGCTCATATAAAAACAGTCCTTTATAACTTATCTCAATTTCAAATTCTTTATTTATCTCTGTAAGAAACTTAAACGCATTATGATTTCCTAAATCTGTAAAGTTATTAAATATAGAATATTTATCTAAAAAATCTAAGTCTATTTTATGTACAGCAAACTTTTTATTTATCATATTGACAATTCGTCTTGAAATATCTAATTTTTGGTTTTTGGTAATACATATATCAAAATCATTCTGCTTATTTCTAAATTTTGATTTAACTGTATTAATATTTTTATCTAAGCTTTCTTTTTCAAAAATTTTTTCAAGTTCATCAAACATTACTTTTCCATATTTATTAAATATGTTACAGATAATCCCTGTTACAACAGCTGAAGCTCTACTGCTCTTTCCAAAATGAGTTACTTCATTCCTAAATTCAACAAAACACTCTTTTGTATTCGCTATCATTTGAATCTTTTTTCCCTTTTCATAGATATAATCATTATCATTATAAATATCATTACTTCCAGTTACACCTATAACAGAATTAAAAACAGTAGGAAAACTATCACAATCCTTAGCTCTTTTATGGTGAGATGATATTATAATTTTTCCTTTCTTACAAAGTTCTTCACATATATATTTTAATTCTCGCTTATATTTATCATTTAAAGTAGATGCTGAAATATTTATTAAATCGATATCTGAATCTAAATTTCTTTCTAATGCTTCTAATAATCTCTCTCCACTAGTACGCCCTCCTTGATTAAAAATTTTTATTGGATAAATTTCAATCCTATCAGTATTTCTACATACTGATAGGATTGTTTTTGAACAAAGAGTTCCATGCCCATGTGTATCATCTAAATCTTTATATTCAACTATTTCTTCAAGCTGAATATTTTTATTAAATTTTATATATTTTTTTATAGAATCATCATTTACATCTATACCAGTATCAACTACTGCTACTTTTATTTTTTCCATCCAACAACCAACTTTTACCTTTCTTAAATCTTTATATTATAAAAATATTTTTAGTATGTATATATTTAAAATAATAGTATTTACCACACAATAGGCTCTAAAATACTTTTCATTTTTTTACAATTTGAATTTAACATCTCTTTATTATTTTTTAAAGTATACATTTTAGATGGGCATGTTGTACAAAATACATTTACTTTACAATCTTTGCATTCTTCCATGTTCATAGGCTTTAAAGTATCAAACTTATCAAATATTTCCATATTTCTGTTTAAAATTTTTTCTAACATACTTTCATCAAATTGTAATATATTAAACATCTTTAAATCATCATACTCTAAGTTTGGACATGGATATACATCCCCCTTATAGTCAATACTTATTTGGTTTACACCAGCTTTACACATATTTGAATTTAAACTATTTTTATTTATATAATCATCTTCACAAATATATCCAATATCAAGTTCATCATTAAGGTATCTAATATAACTTTCATTTCCTCTACCAATATTCATAAAATTTCTTATTATAGGAATTGTCCCTAATTCATAATTTATCTTATTAAATTTATCTATGTCATTTTCATTGTTTTTTCCTACAACCATAGACAAACCAATATTATTAAATCCTTTTGATTTAATATATTTAATTAAATTTATTACTTTAGTAAATACACCTTTTCCTCTTACCTTACTACAGCTTAATTCATCATAACCATCTAAGCTAATTTCTATTGCATATAAACCATCAATTATCTCATCTACCTGATTCTCTTTGATTAAAGTAGCATTTGTAGATAACCTTATCTTTCCTTTGAATTTTTCTTTTGTATAAGATAGTATTTCAAAAAAATCATCCCTAAGTAATGGTTCTCCACCTGTAATAGTTAAAATTCTTGGGTTTATTTTAACTATATTATCTATTGCTTCTTTTAACTCCTCTGTATCCAAATAATCCTTATTTTCAATTTTAGAATCTGCACAACAATAATCGCATCTTAAATTACATCTATTTGTTGGAGAAAATGAAACTAAATTCACTCTCTCTAATTTAAATTTATCTACAATAAAATTACTTACAAAACCTAATTGTTCTAATTTATCTACAACTTGTTTATAATATTTTTTATCTTCATCAAAATTAAATACATCTTCCAGTTTATCAAGAGGTTTTTTATTTTTTATTGAATATTCTATAACTTTATAACATTCAATAGGAATTTTTATCCATTTACCATTTATCTTATTAGCAAGAATTACTTGATTTTCATTTATTATGTTGTCACATACATCATTTATAAAAAATCTATCTTCCATATTTTATTACCCCCTATATTTATGACAGTATAAAGAATTGTACTTCCATATTAAATTTTTATGCTATATCATTGCCTCTTTAGATTTCTCTTCCATCTTTATTTTTCTTGTTGTTGTTAAGATAACTTTCTCCAGTGCACATATTATTGGAATTGCTTTATTAAATTCCCCTGTAACTTTTCTATTCATAAGTTTACATCTAACTGAAGTACACCACTCTTTCCTTAAGCAATCCTTACACTCTTCATTCTCTGAAATATAAATTTTAATAAGCTCTTGTCTTTTTTCTTCACTAATATTTCTGTCAAAGACACTTCCAAGTTTAAACTCATTATCTCCAACACTAAAAGTACATGGGAATATATCTCCATTAACATCTATTGCAAAACTGACAATTCCACCAAAACATTCTCCCTTTTTAATATTCAAATTTTTAATATCAAGTAAGCTAATATCTATGTTCGGATGTTCTTTTTTTAAATTTATTAACTTTGAAATTTGCTCATTAATTATATCTATATGATTATTTGTCCAGTTTAAACTCATAAAATCAGCAATTGGTACTATATTAGTAAATCCATACCTTACAATTTGAGCTATACTTTCATATAGTTCAGAAATTGTATCTGGTGTATATGTCATTCTTACTCTGACATCTTTGCCTATATCTAAAAATCTTTTGGCATTTTTTATCACTAAATCGTAACTACCATCACCATTTGGAAATATTCTATTTTTATCATGGAATTTCTTAGTTCCATCAATACTAATTGAAATATTATCTATATTTTTACATATAAAATTTATAATTTCTTCATCTAAACAAGTTGCATTAGTCGTCATATCATAAATAATTTTTCTTTCCAATACTCTTTTGGATAGCTCTTTATGTATATGCTTTACTAATTTAAAGTTTATAAGAGGTTCTCCACCATGAAATACAATATATAATGGAATATCAAGTTCTTCATTTTTAATATTCTTACAAATAAAGTCTATGGTTTTATTAGCAGTATTTATATCCATGCTCTTACCTCTATCCATTCCTCGTTCATAGCAATATGTACATCTTAAATTACATTTTTCTGTAACAAATATCGTAAATTTCATTTATACTTCACCTCCCCAAATTGCTAGCTCCATATTTCTCTTCGTTAAATTGCACCATATGTTTAATTCTTTATCATCATTTTTTACTTTGTTTACCATAGCTGGACACTTAAAACAAAAAATATTCACATCACAATCTTTACATTTTTCAAAGTTAAATGGATATAATTTATTAAGATTCCTAAAAGCTTGATTTTCTTTTAGGTCATTCTCTTTCAGGTTATTTATAATTTTTTTATCAAATACACTTCCAACTAAGTATTCCTTTTCCATAAGAGAGGGACAAGGATATATATTTCCCTTATGATCTATAAATACTTGCTCAATACAAGCATTACATGAACACGAACACGGATTTATCCTATTCTTCTTACCATTCATTTCATTTTCACGAAACTTAGGTATCACAAGTGGTAAAACAGAGTTTTCATCTGAGTAAATTTCTCTATTTATTAGACCTCTTCCACTCGGAAGAAAATATCTTTCAATAGCTTTTGTATTAAGATCTTCATTAAGTTTTTTAAATTTTTCTGACATTTGATAATTTTTTTCACCAAAAACCATAGATAAACTTATATTATTAAATTTCTTATTTTGAAGTTCATACACTACATTTAATACTTTTTTAAATACACCTTTTCCTCTTATGTTGCTACATGTTTCTTCATCAATTCCATCTAAACTTATATCAACTTTATGAAATTTACTGATAATAAAGTCAATATTTGTATCATTAATTAATGTTGCATTTGTTGATAAACTAAGTTCTTCTAATGGAAGTTTTTTTTTGATATAATTCACAATTTCAAAAAAATCTTCTCTGACCAATGGCTCTCCACCAGTTAAAACCAAACTTCTTACATTTAACTCACATAAATTATCTATTAATTTTAAAATCATACTAGTATCCATATAATCTTCTTCTTTAGGACTACAACTTGAAACGCAGTGATTACAACTAAGATTACATCTATTTGTAAGAGAAAGATGTATGTCTTTAAAGTTTTTTTTGTTGAATAGATTCCCATCAATTACTTCGTTTTTTATCATAATATTTAATATAGATTCGATATATTTCTTATCTTCATCTTTTTTAAAACAATCTATTAATTCTCTGACTTTCCACTTGTTTTTTTCAGCAAGTCTAGTATATTCATATACTTCTTCTGATAATTTTACATGTCTCTTTTTTTCTTTATTATATAGAATAACTTTTCCATTTCTTTTGTTTATTAATAAATCATTTTCTCTAAACTTTATCTGTATATCATCAAACAATCTTATCACCCCATGTTATCTTAGAATCTCAAACTTAATCATTTTGTGAAATACCCTCTGTTATCTCTGTTCCTTCAATCTTATCTTTAGATAGATATACTGCAACAAACCCCATAATAATAAAAATCGCAAATAGTATAAATATCTGATTAAAAGGAATGTTATATTCTATAGTCCTATTAAATCCTCCTGCTAAAAGAGTTTTATTTGATTTTGAAATTCCCCAGTTATAATATATGGTTGCAATTATAGTTCCTATTATAGTTGCAATGATTCCATATAATTCACTTTCAATTATTAGAACTTTTTTAATACTCTTGATACTCATTCCAATTGCTCTTAGCGTTGACAATTCTTTTCTCCTTGATATAATGTTACTTCTCATAATGAAAATACTATTTACAGCAAGTATAAGTATAATTAGGCATTGATATATTACTGCAAGCCTTTCCTCTGAGCTTTGTTGTATCCCAACCAGTTTCAAATCCTCACCTTTTCCACCAATTGATGTAAATGAATAATTCTTTGTTAATTCTTCTAATTTTTTTTCCACTGGATATAATTTACCTTTTTGAGTCATCACATAAAGCTTATTATATTCCTTTTGACCTGTTAGTTCTCTATAGTCATCTTCTCTAAATATTACTTGTGCTCCACTAGCATGAACATTGCCATCTTGAGCTGCAGCATATACTTCTTTCATAATCGCACTAACTTCAACCTTAAATGTTTCATACTTTTGAGTACCATCTTTGTATACAGGTAATTTTATGTCTATAACATCTCCAACCTTTACATTCTCAATTACCTTAGCATCAAATGAATGTGTAACTTGTGAATTTGTATTATTCACCAACATAACTTTCTTATATTGTCCATTTTTAGTATTTATCAAATTTTTCCCTTCTTCAATAAATGATTCTCTTTTCTTTAATAATTCGTCGCTATAACCTCTTATAAGAAGTGGATATTCATTATCATTTTTGTCTTGAAATAGTAAATTTCTTCTATCTAGTTCCTCTTTATAAGATTTTGATATTTTATCCTTAGATAATAAAATATATCCATTAGGATTAAAAAAGTTTGGTTCTACACTTTCTACCCCTTCTATATTTTTTATCTCTTCTATCATACTTTCATCAATTTTGTAAAATAAGCTTTCTGTACCATTGTAACTACCGCTTACGGTTTTATCTACACTTCCATATGACATGCCAAGTCCGCCACCAGTTACTCCTGATTCTATGTTGGCTTTTAATAGACTTTTTGTGCCAAGGTTAAATATAAACATTGTTCCAACCATGGTAATCACAAGTATTGTTATAATTGTTCTAGATTTATTTCTCCCTATATTTCTAATTGCAAGACTTCTAATTATGTTACCCTGCGTTTTGTTTGTTTTATTACTACTATATTTTAATTTTCTTTCATACATTTCACTACTTCTTATTGAATTAATTATAGACATCTTCACAGCTTTTCTGACTACTATAAAACTACTTATTGACACTGCTAATGTAGAAACTGAAAAAGAATAAATTATACTTGAAATCTCTACAGTCATCATAGAGCTATATCCATAGATTAATCTCACTCCAATGTATGATAAAATCATTCCAAGTAACATACCTATTATCGTTCCTAAAACTATATAAATAAGACTCAGTACTGCAAACATACTCTTGATTTTCTTATTTGACATACCAATTGATCTCATAAGTCCTATTTGAACTATCATATCTTGCAGAATAATATTAAAAATATTGTAGATTACAAGGCTAGATACAATAACTAAAAGAAACATCTTTTGAATATTTTCCTTATTTTCAGATAAATCTTTTAATAGTTTTGCTGCACTAACTTCTGTATTTTCATGTAAGTAATCCCAAGTAAGATTTAGTTTCTTTTCCATTTTACTGATAAATTTAGATGTATTTTTTTCAGATTTAAGGAATATTACACCTTTATATGTATCTTCAGTTCTTATTGGAAGTTTTGTGCCTTTATATATAAAAGCCTGAGTTTTAATTCCTCCTAGTGAACCGGATAGAGAGGTATAGTATTTATTTGGCTTTTCAATTAAACCAACTATTTTAAAAGTTTGATTGGCACTATCCATTTTGTTAGTTCCATCACTATCAACATACTTATTCATTAACATTAAATCAATATTCTTGTTTAATGGATTAATTATACCTATCTGTTTTGCAACCTCTTTTTCTATGACTATTTCGCCTTCTTTAGTTGGATTTCTTCCTATCATCTTATAATTAAGTGACTCTATAAAATCTTTATCGAATGAATTTAAAGCAAGTTTAACACCACTTGCCTTATTAATTACTTCACAAAAATATTCAACACTGCTTGATTTTTTTACTTCAGTATCATTTTTCAACTTTTTTGCTTTATTTATATCAATTCCTTCAAACCATATTTGATATTCACCATGTAAGTTTTTTGCTTCTTGTATTTGAGAATCATAACCCGAGGCTCTAATTACAATAATTGAGAAAATAAGCATGACTGAAAGTATAATACTCGATAATAGTGCTACTGTTTTTCCTCTTTGTTTTTTCATATAAGAAATTGCAAGTTTTACTGTAAACAAAACTTCTCACCTCCATGACAAAAATTTATCATACCTTATAAAACAAATTTCCTATTTTGGGGACATAACTCATTGCTTAATTACATAACATTCTTATTTATAAAACTTTCTATTATCCTATTTACACTTTAAGTTTGATGCATTTCAAGTACTACATAAAATTTTAAATTGAGACTTTGACTAACATGTATAATCTAAACTTATATGTTATTCTATTATATCTATACCTTTATACTTACATAATTTTTAAATAACTTTATTAAGTTAAATCCTTAAATAGCTTATGTTAGAATATGATTAATTTTTGTATAACCAAGAATGCCACCCGCATAGCAGGTGGCTTATTGTTGTCAATAATCTAAACTTTCATAGTAAAACTTAATATGCTGGTGAGCCTTTTGGTGATGTTCCTGAGCTACAATCTCTTAAGCAATCATATATTCCATTATATGGATCATTTTTACATGGATCTGCTTGCACTTCTACCTCTTCTATCTCTATTTTGTCAGTGATTTTTTCGATTTGTAATTTTTTATTTTCCATAATTATTCCCACCTTTCTGTAACTTTGTACTTTTTAACTTACACAAGCTACATATCAATTTAATTTGTTTGAAAATATTTTTTATACACGGCGCCTTATCCTATCGATAAAATATATAAATAAATATTTTCTATATGTAAAACAGATTACAATTCTAACAATTGCTCTGTAATTACAGATTTAATTATTTGTATCTCCTATAAATTACTTATCTTAATATAAAAAATAAATCTATAAAACCTTTTTAATAGAAAAATAAATAAACGATATTATGTTAATATTTCTTAATTTTCTTTTTATAAGAAATTTACTTATTTTATTTCTTAACTGTCTTATATACACCTGGTAATTACCAAATACATCTTTATAAAATTTTTATATGTTAAATTTTTCTTCTTAGTTTCAATAAAACACTCATATACTTTCAGACTTTGATTTATATTTTTATAACCTTTTTTACTGTATATTAAGATTAATTTATTTTTTCAATATATGTCTTCTTACTGCCTTTTAAATATGTTACAGAAAGTATTGTAATTATCTAATATATTTCTAATCAGAAAATATCAATAAATATATCAAAACTACAAATGTCTAATAAAATTACTTTTCTAATATCTATCTTGCTATTATGATATCACCCTCAAGTTTTAGATTCAATATACTATATCTAACTGGACATTAAGCTTAGCTAAATAGATTATTTTTTGAAGAAATTAATAATAATTTGTACTAATAGTAATATTGTAATTAAAAATACAGCTAATGAGGAATATATAATGTATTCACTCATAATATTAAATATTAAACTTATTATAACTATTATAATTATTGATAATGTTATCTTTTTTATAATATTTCTATAGTTCTCCTTCTCATAGATACTAAGAGGTTTATTTCTATGCTCTAAGGGCGCAACCTTATGTATTATAACTGTACTTAGTAAAAGTAATAGTATTAATATATATTTAAACTTATAAATGTCTATATTCTCAGTAACTAAAATAATTGATATATAAATTAGTGCAAATGTTATTGTACATTCTGTATAATTTCTAGCATGATATCCACCTGTAAATTGCCTCAAAGTACAGTAGCAGACTAAAAATATAATTGTTTGTATAAATTTATTAAGAGCAATACCTATAAGTAATGCTACTGAAATATTAATGATAAAATAAACTAATGTCTCAAATCCATATCTATATATTTCAAAATCTTCATCTTCTATAACTTCATTTCTAACCAAAATATTTGCAAATTTATATGATAAACTTTTAAACATATTTATATTTCCTCCTTAAATACAAAAACTCTCTCTTGATTAGAGAGAGAATTTTTTACTTGTATTACTTTTTTTTCAATTTTTTTAAAGCCTGTGGCTCTTCTGCTTGATGAGCTATCCATGAGCTTGCAGTATTTGCTGATAATCTAGATATTCCTAGGCTTAATGTTGACATACTTTTAAGTAAACTTAATGCTATTTTTTTCATTTGTACTTCCTCCTAATCTTTTATTGGTATCATTATTTTTAATATAAACTCATTATCTGAGTAATTAACTGTAAGTTCTCCATCATATTTGCTTACCATATATTTGATACTTGCAAGACCTATTCCATGTACCCTATTATTATCCTTACTAGTCTTAATACGTTCATCAATAAACTTAATATCATTTACTTTAGTATTTATGAACTTTATTATGGCAAATCCATTTACGTATGTAGCTTTAACCTCTATTCTTTTTTCTGTATTATTATTCATTTTCATACATGCTTCAATTGCATTATCTAGTGCATTTGCAAATATTGCACATATATCAACATCTTGAATAAATTGTAATTTTGATATATTTATACTGTCTTCAAATTCAATATTATATTTTTTACAAAGATATATCTTTTCTCCTAAAATTATATCTAATGTTTTATTGCCTGTATTTCTAAAATACTCAAAATCATTTATTTTATTTTCTAAATTATTTACATAAGATATAATTTCTTCTTTAGTATCATAGTTTTTTATACAAATCATATGATTTTTTAAATCATGATAAACATATTTTAATTTATCATGTATTTCATTTATAGACTCATAACTTTTATGATCTATTTTTATTCTCTCATTTATCAGTTCATATTCTAACTTGACTTTATCATCTTGTACAATTTTCCCTATTACTATTAAAATTATTATGCTAGATGACACAATCAATAAAGTTGAAAGTATAATTACAAATATATTATCATCGCTTACAGAATTATTCTTAAGATTATACCCAAATATTAATAACAAACTTACTATATTTGATAATATAGGTAAACCTATAAGCACCATATCCTTAGGTTTAAATTCTATAGATAATTTAAAATACTTAATTGATATAAATATTATAAATAAGAATATTTTAGATATCACAATGGATTCTAACCTAAATAAATTTCCATTTAGTATTATATCAATATTATTTAATTGATTTATAACTACAACTATACCTATAGCTAAACCTTCCCCCATCATTAATCCTAACCAAAATAATAAGCTAATTAATATACATTTATATATACTCTCTTTGTATGAAGCAATATAAAATAAAGAACCTATTACTATACATATGATAATCTTAAAATTTGGAAATATATTCATAAAATTGACCAATGACATAAATACGAGTACAAGTATCATATAAATTGTATATTTTCTGAAAGATATATTTTTTTTCCCCAATATACTCATAGCTAAAAAGAATATAATCCAATCTATACAGCCTGTGATTATATTAATAATATCCCAAAGATTTATATTTAATGTTTCTAACATATTATATCTCCTAATATATTAGTTATTGCTAATTTTAACCCTTTCACTCTATATTTACTTACTTGTATACTCTTTCCATTTATTACTACACTATTTCCATTCATAGATTGTACTAATTTTAAATTAATTATATAGCTATTATGGCATCTGAAAAATCCAAATTCACTTAATATTTTTTCTATTTTGGAAATACTCATTTTTGTAGTGTATGTATTATCATGTGTATAAATCACTATATTAGGTCTATCTGTTTCTATATAAATAATAGAATCTATTTTAATCCTATCTACATAGTTCTTAACTTTGATAGTCAAATAATTATTCCTTTTTTTCATTATCTCATCTATACAAGGTAAAATATTTTTTGTAATTTTTTTTTCATTTATTGGTTTCAATATGTATCTATATGCTTTGACTTCATACCCTTCTTGCATAAATTCAGGAAATGAAGTCATAAATATTATCTCCAGATTTTCGTCAAACTCTCGTATTTTTCTTGAGGTATCCATACCATTTAATATCTCCATTTGTATATCAATAATTAATATGTCTAAATTTTTTGGATAGTTACGTAACAACTCTTTTCCTGATGAAAATTCATATATATTATAATCCATGGTATATGAGCTTAATACCTTTTTTAATATATCTTTTATCTTTAATCTATAATGTAATTCATCATCACATATCCCTATATTAATCAAAGTCTAAACATCCTTTCATTGGTATACTTGAACTTACTTTTATATTACTTCAATTTACATCTTTTTGCCATATATTTATAGCTTTATGGCTATTTAGACTTTAAATACTACTTTTTGGACAATAAATATTACTTTTCAGAACTTAAATGTAACATTTTGGGCTAAACCATAATAAATGACCTTATATTTAAATAAATACCATGCTACTCCATATTAACTACCTTAGGTAATATCTGAAGGCAGAGACTCTTATTTGATTTTTATCCAAGCAAATTTATATGCACCTAAAGTTAGCTTACCTTTGATATTAGTATTTTCCAATATATTTACACCACTAAAACCACAGTCTATAGTCCTCTCATTAGATGTAACATTAGTTACAAATACTACCTTCTCATTAGTTTCTTTATTCTCACGCTCTAGTGCAAATATCTCTCTTCCAAAATCCAATACATTTTGATTTGCATATGGAGAGAATGCACTCTCTTCTTTTCGTATATCTATCATATTTTTAAGTTGAGTAAATATCTTATTTCTTCTAGAATTATTTTCTAATTCATAACAAATCCTACTATACTCTAACTTTTCTCTGTTTATTCTTCTGTTTATACCTGATTTTTCTACTCCTTCATAATAGTTTCTAGAGCATAATAGAGAATGATAGTATATAGCTGGTACACCTATAAATGATAATAATAATGCATGTGCCGATAATATCTTTTGTATTTGGACATCTTCCTCTATATCTTCATCTTTATTTAATAAAGCGTCTAAATAATTTATATTTAACTCATATACAGACTTAGTTCCATCTGGATTATCCTTGTATGATACTCTACCACCATTAACTATAGTCTTATCTACTAACATTTTACATTCTTCTTCTGTAAGTATACCCTCTGTAGGTCTCATTCCTATTCCATCATGACTTGCTAAGAAGTTAAAGAATGTAGCATTATCAGATACCTTATCTATAGTCGAAGCCCATTTTGTAAGCTTAGTAGAATCATGTGTAGTGAATGTATGAAGCGTTAATGGTGGTAATGTAAATTGATATACCATATGTGCTTCATTTGTAGTATCACCAAAATAGCTTATATTTTCTAAATGAGGTACGTTAGTCTCAGTTATTATTTGAGTATTTTTCTTAAAGTAATCAAGTATTATTCTCCATAGTTGTATTATCATGTGAGTTTGTGGTAAATGTATACAGGTAGTACCAGACTCCTTCCATAAGAATCCTATAGCATCAAGTCTTATAGAATTTGCACCATTTAATGCATAGTTAAGCAAAACTTCAGTAATCTCTATAAGTACTGGGAAATGTTTAACATTTATATCTATTTGGTCTTCACTAAATGTAGTCCAAGCAGTCTTCACACTGTCTTTTCCTTGGTACTTATGTATTATTGGAGAAGTTCTAGGTCTTACTACATTTGAGTAATCAAAATTTTTATCTCCTGGTATAAAATAATTTTGATACTTCTCTTCTCCACTTAAGTATCCCTTAAACCATCTACTACTCTTTGATATATGATTTGCAACAAAATCATACATTAATCTATAATCTTTAGACAAATTGTTTATACTATCCCAATTTCCAAGATTGTTATCTATTTTCATATAATCAACAACAGAGAATCCATCATCTGAAGTGTATTCAAACATAGGAAGTATATGAACATCAGTTATAGTATCTCCTACTTTATTGTTTAAGAATTTCTTCAAAGTATCTATAGTGGGTACACCTTCTTCATATATACTATCTCCGTAAGTTATTAAATATACATTCTTTTCAGATATAGCATCCACCTTGTCAAAATCCTTACCTTCAAACTTCTCAATAGTAGCTTTCATCATATCAAAGAACTTTGGTTTGTACTTTTCTTTATATATTTCTTTAAGTTTTTGTTCTATACCTTGTAACAGTATCGTCTTATTCATGGTATTCTCCTCCTAATAATTTAAGAGTTATGTATCCTTTAGCTTTTATTTGTACATTAGAATCCAAAGTATCCAACTCCCTCTCATATAAATTGGTTATCTTTATATCCTTTATATATTTGCTATTTATACTTACTTCTTTAGCTTCACTTGTTGGATTAAATAATCTTACTATTACTCCATCTTTTTCGTAAGATTCTTTACACACACTCATAAATACATCATCATTATCTATATTAAATAAGCTATAGCTTGATAAGTTTATAGTATTATCTTTAGGTATTTCAAATCTTTCTAATCTTTCTTCAAATAAATTCAAATCTTGATTTTGGTAAGTAGTATATTTATTTATAAATTTATCAGTAACATCAAATAACTCTGCTACATCTTCATCTGACTCATCATAGTATATGGCATACTCAAACTTTAATTTCTTATTAAGAAGTTGTGCATCTTTAGTATACACGACCTTGTTATTTATACCAGAGGCTCTACCTGGTCTCCAAGCCAAGTTATCTCTTCCCAGTAAACCAACACTTCTATATAAAGTAAGTGCTATTTTGCTATCTTCTAATATTTCATATTCTTTTATACCTTTTGTGACCAAAGCAAAAGTATTGCTATTATCTTTTAAAGCTACAAAGTTCTCTAAACCATATATACATACTGGCTTTTCAGCAAACTTTCTTTCTTTCCAATTATCTAAGTACATATTGTAGTTTTGTCTTGTTATGGCAGAGAATCCTTGGTCACTTAATGACACTTTTGATTTTATATTTGTATTGTATACAACTCTTAATCTGTGGTCTTTTACAGTATTTTCTATATCATGTGAAACTCTTATAAAATTTTCACCATTTCTTACTTCTATCTTAGTTATTATTTCTAATATAGTTGATTTTTTATTTGATTTTCTTTCATCTATATCAAAAGGTAATTCTACACTATGTTTTAACTTCATAGTTTGTACTAAATTGCTCTTTGATACTTCTAATAACTCTGCTTTAGTTGCTAATATATCTTTATCGTTACCTAATGGGGAAAAATCATATGAATCTCCATAGTCACCACAATTTTCAAAATGAACTATATTATCTATTCTTTTATTAGTAGATTTATTAACTAATAGTAAGTTATTGTTATCGAATATTAATTCATATAAATCATTTTCTATACTCCTATCATTAGATACAACTAACATATCAGCTGTTTCTTTGCTATCTTGATTAATTACTAATGTAGTAAATCCCATGGGTTTAACATTTACATTAGCTAATCTGATTTCAGTTCTATAGTATCCAAGTAATTCTACTTCTTTTTCACCTTCAGCAGTTACTAATATCTGCTTACCACCACTTAGAACTTCTTGGTTATTTATAGTGAATTCTACAGTTTCTTTGTCTATAGTATTTATTGTAAAGTCTTTTTCCTTAGTAAATATTACAGCCTCTATTATTTCATTCATACATTTATTTTTAGTGTTAAATACAACTAATATATTATCTCTATTTAAATATTTACTTATAGCTATTGTTATTTGTTTCTTAACAATATTTATAATATCATCACACATTACATTAACTTTTTCGAGTCTTGTAACTATGTCTCTATTCGTCTCATCCGAGTTGCACCCACCTATACTATCATGTGCATGTGCATCAAATAGTAACTTCCACATAATATCTAACCATCTAGATTTATAGCTTATTCCAGAAAATTTACCTATTACAGATAATGGCTCTAATACATAAAGAATCTTATTTTCTACTAAAGTGTTTAAGTATTTTATATCGTATCTTTGAGATTTTATAGTATTGTGTATTCTAGATTTTTCACATGCTATTAGCTCTCCATGTATCTTATTATCAAAATCGTTAGTCCAAGTATCCTTCATAAAAGTTTCGTAATCTGATAATACAAACTCATACTTATCTTGCTTTTCATTTAATTCTTTTATAATTTGTGGGAAATGCTTTCTTACTAAGACTTGGTCTCCACCACATGGCAAAAGCAAGTTGTCACAATCCCTATTTAAACTTTCTAATTTTTCAAGCATAGGTATTAACTTATCTTGTATATACTGATTATCAGATGATAAGAACTTACCTGGTCCATATCCTAAGAATATATTGTTAGCTCCAACACTTTCATTATCAGGAGAAACCCACTTGAAGTTTAAATTTCCCCTTAAATCATCTATGTATATTCCCCTTTGTAATATACTATATTCCATATCAAATCCGTTGAATATGGATGGTAAATATGCATTTTGTCCAAATATATCAGGAATATATCCTACCTTCATACTATGCCCATACTTGTTTCCAAGTCTTGTGCCATATAAAAGATTTCTTATTATAGATTCCTTGTTCACAAGTATGGAATCTGTTTGGGTGTACCAAGGACCTATAAATATTCTTTTGTCACTTACTAACTTCTTAAGTCTTTCTTTTTCTTCAGGATATATCTTTACTAATTCTTCAACAACAGATAACTGTGCATCAAAAGTGTAAGAAGTATAATCCATATCCTTTTCAAGTACATCCATTAAATAAGGCATATTTTCACTTAATAATATATTTGAATCTTCTATAGTAAAGTACCATTCTCTATCCCAATGAGAGTGAGGTACTACATATACTTTTTTCCTACTATTCATATCTTCCTCCATATAAAATCATCTTTTTTAACTAATTTTAAATAATTTTAAATAATTTTATTAAATATCTACTTGTGTAAATGGGAATTATTCTAGTTAAATTTATCCGAATAATTCCCAATTATTATTATGCTGTTTTATCTATATCATTTTTCTCTTGTCTTTTTATAATATTGAATCTTATAAATATATTAGCTAATGCTATAAATAACGTACCTACTATTAAACCTACTAGGTATGCCCATAAATTTTCTACTAAAGGCCACCCCCATATAGCTGGCAATGGATTCCATTGAATAGCACCCAACATCACTGCTGTTAGAGAACCTATTATTGCACCTAATATATTTATAGGTATTGTTATTAGAGGATTTTTCAGCATGAAAGGTATCGCCCCCTCACTCACAGCTATTAGTCCAAGTATTATAGAAGAGTTACCCACCACTCTTAAGTTATCATCAAATACTCTTCTCTTAACTATAATCTTATCTAAAACAGTAGCTAAGCCTAATCCTATTGGTGGTATTACTATAGATAATACTCTAGCTGTTAATGGGAATACACCATCAGCTGAAAGACCTATAGCTATAGCACCTGCTGCCTTGTTTACTGGTCCACCTAAGTCAAACGCAGTACACGCTGCTATAACTACAGTTAATGCTATTGTACTAGCAGTACCAAAAGATTCTATTATATTTGCTATAAATGCATTTACTCTACCAAATGCAGGGTCTACAGCATAGAAGTTTAATAAGAATATTACTAACATTGTTATACCTGGTAATAAGAACATGGGCTTCATAGCTTGTAAGTTCTTGTTTAACTTTATGTTTTCATTTAAGAATCTAGTAACATAACCTGCAACTAAGCCTAATATTAAAGCTCCTATAAACCCTGATGGTACTCCACCTTCTACACCCCAGAAAGTAAAATGAAGTCCTCCAGCAAATGCACCACCTATAAATCCTGGTACTAAAGCTGGTCTATCAGCAATAGAGTATGCTACATAAGCTGAAAATACTGGGTATATAAACTTAAATATCATACCTCCAAACATATCTAAATATCCTAACAATTCATAAAATGCATTTCCACTTTCTATAAAAGTTCCCATATTGTCGATTTGACCGATAGCCATAGCAGTAAGCTTAGCTATCCCCATCATAAGACCTGCTGAAACTATTACAGGAATCATATATGATATACCTGTCATTACAGCTTCCATCATTTCTTTTAATATACCCTGTTTTGACTCAGATGTAGACGTAACATCTACTTCATTATCTGAAACTTCGACTTTCCCATCTGGATTTTGAAGTACTTTGTTAAGTAAATCTTTAGAATGTTTTAAAGGCTCTGCTACTCTAACCTTAACGAATGACTTTCCTTGGTATCTTTCTATATTTTTAACAGCAACATCACAAGCAAATATTACTCCATCTGCTTTTTGTATTTGCTCTTTTGTATGTCTATCTTCTATACCACTAGCACCTTGTTTTTCTGATATTACTTTTATGCCCATTTCTTTACCTGCTTTTTCTAAAGCTTCAGCAGACATATATGTATGAGCTATCCCAGCTGCACAAGCAGTTACTACCAATACAGTTTTATTATATTTATTTGTATCTTTTTCTTCTTTATCTCCACGATTTAAATTCTTCAAAAATTCATTAGCATTTTTAGAAGTTCTTAAATCATTATAGAAATTCTCATCCATTAAAGCTACAGATAATTCAGATAATAACTTCAAGTGGGTAGTCTCTTGTTCAGACTTAGGTATAGCCAATAAGAATACTAAATCCACTTCATTACTTTCATCTATACTTTCCCAGTCATTTATTTTATTGTTTAATCTAGCTACAGCAAAAACTGCCTTATTTACAGAGTCACATTTACCATGTGGTATAGCTAGCCCTCTTTCTAGCCCAGTTGGAGAATGTTTTTCTCTTTCCATTACGGTATCAAAGAATTGTTCTTTTGAACTAATAGTATTCTCTTTATAAAGCTTGTCTATTAACAACCTTATAGCGTCTTCCTTTGTAGCTACATTTACATCTAATACTATTAAATTTTTGTTGGTCATTTTAGCTAAATTCATATCTCACCCTCCTATTAATACATTTACTTAAATGCTTATTTATCTTATAATATTATTATATATTATATAAAAAACATTTTCTTATACACAAAAAGTACATTTGTACTTTTTAACTATATACAAAGGTGGTGATTAATATTAGTAGTTTCATAATGAAATTTTCACATAAATTAAATAATCTTAGTCATGCTGAGAAACATATATTTTATTATATAGACTCGAGTATACATACAGTGAAGGATTTATCACTTACAGCTTTAGCTGATATAAATAACGTAAGCACTACCACAATAATAAGAATGTGTTCTAAGATAGGATTATCAGGTTACTCTGAATTAAAGCATATACTTAAAGATTTAGATAAGGAATATACATCTATATCTGGTGACTATCATGTTAGTAATATAATAGATAACTTAAATCAAAATCTATCAAATCTTAATTTAACAAATATAAATAAACTAGCTAAAAATATTAAATCTGCCAATAGAATAATAATAGTTGCAGTAGGACTATCAAAGCCTATTGGAGAATACTTCTCAAAACTACTAATGCAGGCTAATAAAAATAGTTTTTATGTATATGAATCTCATATGATTGACCTATTAGATAAAACAACAAAAAAACAAGACTTAGTAATATTTGTATCTAATAGTGGAGAAACACGCACACTAATTACAGCATGTGAAAAGTTTAGATACAAAAACTTAAACACAGCAGCTATAATAAATAGCCCTAATTCTACGCTATCTATGCTAGTAGACATACCTATAAATACATGTTCTCAAAAGCTTAATATTTCTGGATACGACACTACTCCAAGGTCTACTATATTAGTTATTATAGATATCTTATTTGAGACTTATCTAAATTTTATTGAATAATAAAAAAGATATAGTTATAAGTAAAAATATCTTCCTTAAAACCACATAGTATAGAATGTATTAAACATTTATTAAAAGTAGGAATTGAATATCTAAAAGAAATAGGAATTAGGAATCCTGTATGAATGAAATAATTTGTTGAAGGAAACATCACTCAAAATTAAGTAAAGTATGTTTCTTTGCTTTTATTATGTTACAAATTGAAAATATTAACACAAACTTTGTAAGTATATACTTATTATTGTTCTAAAAATATATGGAAATAATTGGATTTGATTACATGAAATTATTGTTGTAATATTTAATTAAATAAACAAATGATTGGGGCAATAATTGTGTGTTTAAGAAAACTATCAAAGTCAGAATTAACTGTAATGAAATTTATTTGGAATTTAAATACAAAAGTAAAATCATATGAGGTTATTAATTATATGAAAGATAAATATAGCTGGTCAGAAAAAACAACCTTAAAAACTTTATCTAAATTATCAAATAAAAGATTTCTGTATATCCAAGAAACAAGCAAATGTACATATTATACAATCTCAATTAAAGAAGATAAGTATTATGAATTCATATCAAAAAAAATACATAAACTTTTAGTTTATAAATTTCTTATTTCTCTATCTTTACGCATTACCTCTTTCATATGTTTTAAAACATCAACAAGCATTCTAACTTCATACTCATCACAGTCGTTAAAAATTTCTTTAGCTTCTCCCTCAAATATAACTTTAGAATTTAATACATTATCACATAATAATTCATCTATTGTAACAGAAAGAACATTGGCAATATTAATTAATACATGCAAACTTAATTTAGTTTTTCCAGTTTCAATGTTACTCATATGAGATGGTGTTATGTCTATCTTTTCTGCAATTACTTCCTGAGTCACATTTTTTTTAATCCTTGCAATTTTAATTCTTTTTCCTAATGCGTTATAGTCTATCTCCATAATTATACTCTCCTTTCCATTTTTTATATTGTAACCATTTGCAGAGTATAATATAATAATCTATATACATGAATAATTTATATAAAACATTTTAATCTTCAAAATTTTTTAAAATTATTGAAGATTAGATATTTACCCTACAAGTATTACTTTCTAGAATTAATAAACTATTTAGAATAAGTCGTATATATCTATAAAACTATTTATAGATATATCTGTACTATATTTAGATAATTCTGGAAAATTAGGATTTTCATTAAAATAGCGAGCATTAATATCTAAGTCTAAAAATATACATTTTTATCTATTTTCTATATCCTCATGAACAAATGAAAGTGTATCTTTCAATAGTGCATATTTCACTGAATAATCGAGGTTAAGAAAATGAGAATGCAAAACATCAATAATCACTAAAATTACAAACTGAGGGGATATAACATCTCCTACATCAAGATTTTTCGTTACAGCAGCTTTTAAGACTTCATCACAATATTCCTTCATTCTATATTTATAATTACAAGTTATTAATACCGTCTTTGCACCTTTTTCTTTTGCCATCTTCAAATATTGTTGTAAATTAGCACCACTAACGCTAATGCATATAAGTAAAGATTGCTCATTAATAATTACGGAATTCATCTTCATTATATGTTCATCTGTAACATATTCCACACGCAGACCAAGTCTCATAAATCTGATTTTAAAATCACGTGCACACATTCCAGAGCTACCAATTCCGTATATGTACACATATTTAGCTTGTACCATCATATATGCAATCCTATTCATTTGCTCATCCTTGATTAGCGAATAACTTTTATTTAGTAACTCCTGATAAGTAGTAAATACCTCTTTTGTAATACTAGCGATATTCTCATTATACTCAACTATATTATTTTCATATGCAAATATAAATTGACGATACCCTGAAAATCCACATTTCTTTGAAAATCGTGATAAAGCTGCTTCTGAAACATATAATTTAGTCGATATTGTTTTTGCTTTAAAGTCTTGTTTTTTCTTATTCTTAATAAAAAAATCTGCAATTCTTTTTTCTGTTGGTGATAAATCTGTATAAACAGATTCTAATATTGGAACAATACTTTTATTATATTGATTCATAATACCTCCATTAACTAAAGATAACCTCATAAAAAAGCTCATGTCTATAATATAACAGACTGAGCTTTTTTTTTCGATATTTATTTCAATTCTATGCCAATTTCAAACATTCTTTTCCATGGCATATAAATACTTTCTATTTTAAACTTATATTTATTAAAAAACTCAAACGACTCAAAATATTGTTGACATCGTTTACGAATTTCTTGTTCTACATACTTTTGTTTATCTTTAAAATCATAATAAGAAAGTCCCATAGTTGGAAGTATATCATTAACTATAATTTGTCTTACATATGCTTGGTAGATACCATCCTCTATATATCTATAAGCTAAATGATACAAAGTTTCTTTAGATATACTATCAAGACTAAATGTTGCCGTAGATAAAACAGTTCCTAAAGAATTGCAGTTAGTATTCCATCCAGCATATCCATATAATTTATCCATAAGACCATGCTCATCTAGATATCTAAGTAATGTCAAATCACTTCCATTGGAAAATGCACTATCACAAAGTGCTACTTTCATACCACGATTTACGTATGATTCAATGCGTTGTACAAAATCCATAAGATTACGGTGACTTGTGTAAGTTAAATCTTGACTCTCTAATTGATTAAATGACTCTTGCATGATTTTTCCACAAGTATTATACGCAAGAATAATATCTGCTTCCTTTTCATCTTCAACAAGTTCTCCATTTATAACACGTACATGATGCTTTAAACTCTCCATGATAGGTCTATCTTCATATAGCGGGGTAATATATTTACCCATAGTCGAAGAAAAAAATGGATATACTTTTAAGGTACGATTATTATAATGATTCCAAGCTTTAGCAATCAAGGAACTACCTACTTCATCTGCTCCTGGATATACATAAATATATCTTTCTAGTTTTTCTTTATTTATAAATGAAACTACTTCTTTTTGAGCAATTGATGTATAACCAAATTCACTAGAATCATCTTGTGGAATAACTAAAGTATCAATAAATTTGTCTTTTACTAGTCCTGCTACGTGTAAATTATAAGAAAGATTGAATTCACATCTATTTTCATAGTCTTGAATATATTCTGGTGGTATTTCTATACCTTGAAGTTTATTTTCCTCTTCTTCATTGATTCCAATACGTTCTTTTTTATTTAAAAGCCATGCTCGTGTAAATAAATTTTCTCCATATTGTCCATAATAATCTGGTTCTTCCTCACTAGAATTATAGTGTGGACATCTCATTATACACTGAAATGCATATATAACAAGTTGTGGATATAGTTTTCTAAGTTGTTTTAATTTTTCAATACGCTGATAAACTGCTTCTTTTGTCTCGGTATGGATACGAGATGGTAATAATCCTCCATATAGTAACATATCTAAAGAAATCACTGCGTATTGACAGTTTTTTGACTGTTCTAATACAAACTCCCATAATCCTCCTATGTTTGCAGGCTTTTTCTTTTTGGGCAATAATGACTGAGGAGGAATAATAAGCTCTACATCTTTTCTAGAAGCAGTTATTAGTGATGGAAACTTTATATTACAAGGACGCTCATCTAGTGGTACATACAGAATCTTCATTACATTAATTCAAGCGCTTGATTTAGTGCTTTCTCTCCATTAATTGTTCCATAAACTCTCATATCAATTACAGCCACTGGTTTTCCTGGAAAATTCTCCTCTACTTGGTTAAGAGCAAACTTTAATTGTGGTCCAATAAGAACGCAATCAACTTCTTCATCCAAAGTAGCAGCTTCACTATTCGATAAAGCCCATATTTTAACGTCTAGTTCCCTTTGTTGAGCAACTTTTTTCATTTTTTCTACGAGTATAGACGTAGACATACCTGCATTGCATACTAATAATATTTTTTTCATTATTTTAATTCCTCCTTATATAAATGTATGAATTTTTGTGCTATGAACTTTAATGTTTCTGCATTCATAAGCTGGTCTTCTGCATGCACAAGCAATAAAGAATATTGACCAATATTTCCTTGCGCCTCTTTTTGAACCAATTTAGTATGTTCTTTATGCCCTGCAATCAAGTAACTTTCAGCTTCTTCCATAAGTTTATCAATATTATTAAACTTTCTTTGTTCACATAATTGTATAATTTCCATATACAAAGACTTTGCTGCACCTACTTGGGATATAATAGCAAATGCAGTATGTTGTTCTTCATTCATTTCTAATTCTTCACTCATTTTAAAATTCTCCTTTCTATGTCTTCTAATGCTTCTAATATAGAAGTCATTTTTTGAGCAGGTCCACTATAACTCTCATTCCCTACATAATAAGCCAAATCGCTTTTTTCAAACATAGAGTAATCATTTTCTGAATCACCAATAGATATAATTTTGCTATTTGGATACATCTCTTTTATCTTATTACCTTTGCTAACATATTTTTGTAAAATTTCTAATGATGTATTGCTTGTTTTAACAGCCTCTAGATACTTATAATTCTCATTAACATGACTTTGTAACTTTTCAATTTCAGAAAGTTCACCAATAATAAGAAATAATACTATCGGCTGATATTCAATAATATTTTTAAAGTCCTCAACAATCTTACTTGAATCATAGTATTCTTTTGGAAAATCTTTATCTCTATCACTATGCCAATAGCGATTACTTACAGTATTTAATTCAACACGAATATTAAGATTACGTAATTCGTTATAAAGTTTTTTTGCTTCTTCTTTATTTAGCAGTTTCGCCTGAATTTCTTGTTCATTTTGAATTACTGCTCCATTTTGAGAAATTCTACAATCAATTTGTAAGCCATACTTATGGTCAATATAGTACGCATCATGGTCCAAACGTCCTGTATTCGCCATAAGGCGTATACCATATGTTTGTAACTTTTTTAATAAATTAATTGTACGTTTACCACCAATAACCTCATTATTAGAATCAATCAGTGTTCCGTCAAGATCAAACATTAATATAGTATTCATCATTCACTCACCTGCTTATTAGATAATTTTACAAATGGCATATAAATTAACACAGAAATAATAAAAATTATTAAAGTTGTAATTATCGCACCAATATTTGCTCCAGAAGCAAGATATGCACTAATAATCGGTGGAGTTGTCCACGGTATAAGAACATACGTATGCCCCATAAAACCAACTATAGTTGAAATTGTTCCTATACCAATACCAAGCATACTTGTCAGAATCATCGGAATAATCAAAATAGGATTCATAACAACTGGAAGCCCAAACATAATCGGTTCTGAAATATTAAATAAAGCAGGAATAAAACCAAGTTTAGCAATTTCTTTTTGGTCAGACCGCTTACTAACAAGGAATATAGCCACTACAAGAGCAAGCATATTTCCTGCCCCTCCCATAAATGCAACTGAGTCAAGAAATGGTTTTGTCATAATAGAAGTCATTGCTTGATTAGATACAACTGCATTTGCATTTGCTGTAAGACTTGCTAAATAAATAGGTTCTAAAATTGGATTAAAAATGAACGCAGAGTGTACTCCCATACCCCATAATAACATATATAAGAAGTAGATAATTGCTAAACCAACTGGAGAACTTACTATATTAGTAAATGGTTGTTGTATTATTTTGAATACAAAATCATTTAATGGTTCTCCTGATAAATTTGTAATCATGCGAACCAGACCAAAAACAATAACTGCAAGCATTACTGGAATTAATTTATTAAATGAGCGAGCAATTGAAGGTGGAACGCTCTCTGGCATCTTAATAACTAATTGACGAATTGATGATAATTTTCTTATTATTTCAACTGTAAAAATAGCACAAATGAAAGACATGAACATACCAGCAGCACCTGTATATTGTGTATTGATATATTCTATACCAAGATTTGCATCAAAAGTTACAGGCATCAATATAAATAAACACACAACTGCAATGGCAGGTACAATAGTTGTTTCTTCTTTATAATGTTCACATAAGGCCTTAGCTGTTGTAAATGTTAATAATATAGCCATAATTGACATTGTAGCTGGAGATATTGCTTCCCCAAACTTTGTTAGTTCTGTAAAAGGCATACCAAATAATTTATTAGTAAAACCATTTTCACCAATAATTACATTATTAATAAGTGTAAAAAATGAGCCAACAATCATAATTGGCATTATTGCAACAAATCCGTCACGAATTACCGCTAGATATTTATTTGCTGATAGTTTATTGGCAAGTGGAAGTAATAATCGTTCTAATTTTTCCATAAACTTATTCTCCTCCTAACAATGTAATTTCATCACTAAATCTTTTTGTTATCACTTGTGGTCTAGTAATTATAGAACCTACCACCACACTATGACATCCTAATTCAAGAACACGTTTTGCCTTTTCTGGAGTATCTATGTTTCCTTCTGCTATAACAGGATGTTTAACCTTGGATAAAATCTCACGAATTATTTCGAAATCGTTTTCTTCAACTTTAAAACCTCTTGTTTGTTTTGTGTAACCTACTAGTGTTGTCCCAATGTAGTCAAATCCAAGCTTATCAGCAACTAATGCTTCTTCTACACTTGCACAATCTGCCATAAACTGCTGATTAGGATATTTCTTCTTAACAAGACTAAAAAATTTATCAATGGACATACCTCCATAGCGTGTATTACATGTTGCATCCATAGCAATCACATCTACATTTGCTTCTACAAGTAAATCTACTTCTTTCATTGTTGGCGTTATATACACATCACTGCCATCTATTTCGCGTTTAATAATCCCGATAATAGGCAATGATACTATATGTTTAATTTCGGCAATATCAGATACAGAATTAGCACGTATCCCAACTGCTCCTCCCTGCTTTGCCGCAAGTGCCATTCTCCCCATAATAAATGAAGAATAAAGCGGTTCATTATCTAGTGCCTGACATGAAACTATCAATCCTTTTGGTAACATTGTATCCCTCCTTTGTAATAAGCCAATTATATCACCCGATATATGTGCAAACAATAAAATCAGACATATTAGAAAGAACTTTCGATATTTTATTACAAAAAATAATCTATATGCTCAAAATTGAAATTACTTTCAAAAAATATAGTAAAGTTAATATTAACTTTTAGTTTTTATGTAAATATTAATTATTAAAATATGTCTCTTTCCATACTTAGTCAAAAACACTTACTAGAATCTTTTACACTCAAGAAGTTGATGTCTAGTAAGTATGAAAATTCTATTAAATATCTCCCTATATGGTATTAAGTCAAACCCTTTCTTTTTCTATAAAAAGGAGATAATTCAAATTTTTGTCTTGAATCATCTCCTTTACTTATATATCTCTTTGTATTTACCATATTTAAATAACAAATTTTTATATTGATTGACAATTAAAGGAAGGAGCTTTGAGGCAAATTATTATAATAAGGATACAAACACCTTATTATTACATAATTACATTAATTTATCTAGCACTATTTCAATTATAGTATTAGTTTTGATTATAGACTTTTTCAACCTCTGATTTATTTAAATCATCTATAATATCACATATTTCACTCAAATTATATCCTTTATTTTTTAACTTTATAATGATGTTAAATTTCTCTTCTCTTTTCCCTTTTGCGATACCTTTTGCGATACCTTTTGCGATACCTTTTTCAATGCCTTTTTCAATGCCTTCTTTAATGCCTTCTTTAAAAATTTCTTCTTTAAAATTTCTACTTTTATTCATAATATATGCACCTCTCTTTAAATTTAATAAATATTCTTCATTGCTTCCTAACTCTTTTAATCTATCAAGTGCTCTTTTAACAACATAATCCGTTTTAGATAGTATTCTAATATCTATATGAGAAGGGTTGTCAATAAGTTTACCCCATATTAGAACTCTGTTTGCTATACAACTGGATTTACGGATTTTTGGAAGTTCTATAAAATATAATGCAGTTTTACTAGAAAAAATATCTGGATGTCCGTCCATTGTTAATCTTAGACAGTTTACATAATCTTCTATGTGATTATATTTTACATGATTTAGTATATGTATTCCAATAGTTTTTCCAATCTCTTTATATCCTTTTCCTTCTTTTAATTTTCTACCATGTACACGACTAAGATAATATTCAGCTCTTTCCAAATAATCATCTTCAAGTGCTCTTTGCATTTCAATATTTATATGATTATTTTCTTCATCTTCAGCCAAAATATCAAGTCTAGGTCTTTTCTCTCCAATGTAATTAATTGTTGGGTCAGTTTCAACTCTAATTATTCTTTTTATTTGAGTAAACGGTTTGATATTCTTATTAGCATATGGAGCATCTTTGAGAATATCATTTATAAAATTTGCAAGTAAATCGTAATCATTATTTAGAGTAAATAATGATTTAAATACCTCATCATACTCAGGCTTAGCATATCCATCTTCAGTTACAACTTCACCAACATTTTCACTAGTCAATATTTCTTTTGGGATTAAACCCTTGATTTTATCTAACTTCTCATTAGAAAAATCACCTCTACTAAGTATATCATTTAATTTTTTAGTCCATTCTCTGTCCTTTTCTTCAACCATAGTTCGTTTATACTCTTTTGACGTTTTAACAATCTTAGATTTTTCTTCTAATTTTTCTCTCATATCAACACCTCTTTTTTATTATACCAATTTCTTCATACCAAAGTCTTTACTTCTAAATAAAAATTTGCATTATTGAAATAAGAGTCTGATAAACTCATATATCATTACTAAATTTAAAACTTTAAAGAGAAACAATTAGATTACAATAGAGTTTTGAATATCTTTCTTTTTTAAAAATATTGTTGATTTCTATAAACATATTTCTAATGTCTTGGTTCTCAGTTTCAAGAAAATTTTCAGTATGCTCCTGTTTTGATGTAGAATTGCTATTCAATATATTATTAAGATAAAAGCTTTTTAAATCTAAAAACTCTATTGAATAATTCAAATTGTCTTCGTCATTATCATTATGTA
The DNA here is from genome assembly GCA_021561035.1 of Clostridioides sp. ES-S-0054-01. Lineage (NCBI taxonomy): Bacteria > Bacillati > Bacillota > Clostridia > Peptostreptococcales > Peptostreptococcaceae > Clostridioides > Clostridioides sp. ES-S-0054-01. The sequence continues at coordinate 615,753 of CP067346.1, read as the reverse complement.
TTTTTATAATTTTCTTCCCAAAATTTCCAAGCATTTAACATATCAGATAAGGGTATATTTAAGTTCTTAGCTATAGGGCTATTATTAAAATTAGGGTTAGAGTTTCCATCACATGCTTGTCTATAATCTAATAAATAAGTTTTGACATATAATCCATCAGCCATTGGCATAAATACATCTATAAAAATATTTGGTATAGTAATTTCTTATGAAGAAGATTAAATAATCAGATAAGAGAGCCATTCTACAATTTTAAATTAAGATTTTCTCTTTTTTATTTTAGAAAGCAATCATACTTAATTCTATGTTAAAATAAAATAAATACTTTTAATACTAGAAAGGGTTATCTTATGGAAAAATATACACTATTGAGTATCGATAATAAAAAGTTTGACATCTATGGTACATTTGGTGCAAATTCATCATCAAAGGGTATGTTATACAAATGGACTGCAATACTTAATAATCAATTAATATATATAAAAACCGGTCTCAGATATAGAAATACATATAGTGATATACAACCTATTACAGAAGCTTTAGTATCAGATATATTGCACAATTTAGGTATAAACCATGTTAGATATTACTACACTAAATTAGAAAAAAATGATAAAATTTTCGATGTATGCTATTCTTATGACTTTGCAAAAGATTCTAGGTATATTACTATGCGAGAATTTGTTGGTAATAGTGACATTGACTTATATATCTATTTAATCAAGGAGCTTAATATAAATAAAAAAGAGTTAGATACTATGATAATAGTAGATTTTATAATAAACAATATAGATAGACACCTTAGAAATTTTGGGATGTTGGAAGATGAGTCTAAAAATTTAACTTTCGCTCCACTATTTGACCATGGTTTTTCACTTTATGGTGATAAAAGCGATGAAGAACTACAGTTAGATACGCCTGAAGACTTAGAACTTGTCGATGACTGTAAACCTTTTAAAAATTCACATTATGAACAAATAAAATTAGTGTCTGATATTCACATAAAAGTTAATTTATCTGAACTATTGAAAATTGTTGACAATTATAGGGATTTATTAAAACCACATAGAATCAATTGTATTAAATATTTATTAAAATTGAGGATAGAATATTTAATAGAAAGAGGTGTTTTATATGAATAATTTAGATATGATGATAGAGCCTAATAGTGATAATAATAGAAAAATAAAATATATAAAAGCTTCTCCAAGTAAAATTATAGGACCTTCTTCTCCTTATGATTCTTATTTTTTAAAATATAAAAATGCAACTACAGGGACTATTATCTATAATTTTATAAAAGATAAATTTGTATTTAAACCCAATAAAGATTATAAAGGAATAGAACCTTTCCCTATAACAAGATTAAAAAATATTGAGGATATAACTGACGATATGTGGGATGAATTTATAAGGATTTGGATAAGTGAGAGAACTATCCAAGAATGTAGACCTGAAGTTAATTCTATTTTGAAAGAATTGAAACTTAACCATTATGATGAGTGGGATATATGTAGAACAAATCTAGCAATGAGTATAGAGGATTATTTTTGGATTACAAAAGATAATAGTCTTGATTATAAAGACTTTAATATAAGATATTGTGCATTAAATGGAAAAGAACCTAAATATAAATCTCCTTTCCCTATAGAAAAATATCCTAATTATCTTGAAAAAAGAAAATATATAAACTTTTATTAATCTAACAACATTTTTATTACCAACTAGTGAGATTTTATCAGATGAATTTCTTAATAAATTTGAAGAAGTTATATCTAAATATGAAGATAAATTTAGTAGATAAATAGAATATCTATCTGAACGTTTTCAAGCCAATAAACAAAGGGTATATATCAAAATAAAAATTTGATATATACCCTTTTATGAATTTCTTATCTTTTCTAAAATTGATTTAAACACTAGTTTTTTGTGATGTACTTATTAACGTTTTAGATTCATTCCCAGCAGAAACTATTGCCATAGCTCTTTTTATCTAACATTTTCTGTAATTTTAATAAATTCTATTTTATCTTTTTTTGTTATTTTTTTCGTTGCTAGTTCTTTAGACAATATGTATATGTTATTTTTATCATCACATAATAATTGTTGTGTATTCCCTTTTTCAACGTATTGAGCATAATGATTACCAAATCTAATATTTTCTATTGTAGCTCCTTCAGTATTTAATGATACAACATCTCTATCCATTTGCATTGCCTGATAAATCATGTAAAAATTCTTCTGACTTCATAATTATGCCTCATAAGGGTACATGCCTTGATAATTCTCCTATGGAAAATTTCTTTGGAATAATGAAGCAAGAAATGTATTATAGAAAAACATATAAAAGTTTCAACGAATTAGAGAAAGCTATAACAGAATATATTTACTATTATAATAACAAAATAATTAAAGAAAAATTAAATTAGCGTAGCCCTGTTAAATATAGATTTGAATATGAATCTAAAATTACACAAAGTAAAAAAACAGGAATGAAAATTCCATTCCTGTATAAAGCCAACTTTTAGGTCTCAGTACAAATAATCCTCTTTTTCATTGTTTAAGTGATAAAAATATATTTTATCTCATATAAAAAAGAGTGTCCCATAAACTAAAAAGTTCATTTTGAGACACCCCATTACATTTGGTTTCTTATACTTCGCAATATTACATACTTATTTATTATTTTAATCTACACATATTTAACCCAATAATAAAGTACATATATCCAACTCATTAAGCCGTGAAAAATAGCCCATGGGATAGATTTCCATGCAGTATAAGAAATAATCATTGCTAAACAAGAGCCAAAAGAAATACCCTTTTTAACAGTTGACTTTATAGCATTATTATTTGAATCCATAATTACCCCTCCAAAATTCAAACTAAACAAATTATTATATATCTTATTTGAATTTAAAACAATATAACATCTTCTAAATAAGTTATACTCTTATTATACATAAGTTATGAATTATAATCCAAATAATTATATGAATAAATTAATTATATCTGCCTAAAAATATTATCCTACCTAAAAGCTATACGATAAATACAGCATATCAACACATTGTAATTCTTCCTCAAAGATTGGTTCTGGGTAATTATCTACAAAAAAGTTTTTGATTTTATGCGAATAAACAAATCCAAACTTCTCATAAAATGGAACTCCACTTTCAGCTGTACCAACAACTATTGATGAATATTTTTTACTATAAATATCTAAAAGATGATAAATCATCTTTGATGCATAACCCATATTTTGAAAATGCTCATATGTAGCAATGTTTTTTAACTCACATATTTCTTTGGAAATCTCATTTACTACTGCTATACAAGTAAGTTCTTCATTATCATACAAAGCGTACATAGTACCTTTATCAAGATATTTATCAATCATTTCTTCACATGGGTCTGCTAACATCAAAAGGTCAATCTGACCTTTTTTATTTATTTCTATAGTTTTTATTTCTATCATAAGTTCTTCTCCTCACTTTATCCAAACCTTAATTTTTCTTCAATGTTTTTTAGACATAATTTCTGTTTTTCTGGTGTAATACTATTTAAATTTACCATAACAGCATCAAAATCTAAAAGAATATTTATTGGCTAGCTGTATCAAACATTAAATTATCATATAGTCCTTTTTGCTTACTATATATACCTAAATTTATATATTTCTTACTCTATATAGTAACAGTATTCCATAATTATATTATTATAGGTAAGCTACTCACCCATTTATATAATTTACTAATTAATAGGCAAGAATAGAGATATTATCATATTTTTTCTACACAAATCATACTATTAATATCCACTTAAATAATCCTACTAATAAACTACTTGTCATTTTATCTATTCACTTGTATCATGGGATTATAATATTTTAAGAAAGGAGTCATTACATGATTTCACAAAATGATATTGATATACTTACACACAGTTTGCCGTTTTGGGATAAACTCACTGACTTACAAAAAGAGTTGTTAATTACTTCAGCAAACATCTCCCACTATAAAAAAGGAAATCCCATACATTGTGGAGACAGTGACTGTATTGGTGTTTTAATTATAAAGTCTGGAACAATACGTACATACATACTTTCAGATGAAGGTCGTGAGGTTACACTCTTCCGTCTTGATAATGGTGATGTATGTATTTTATCAGCTTCATGTATTCTAAAAACAATAACTTTTGATGTATATGTAGATGCTGAAACAGACTGCGAAATTATACAGATTAGTTCCTCTGTTTTTTCAAAATTATCTACAGAAAATATTCATGCAGAGTTATTCTCATATAAATTAGCTACTGAACGTTTTTCTGATGTTATGTGGGCTATGCAACAAATTCTCTTTATGAGTTTTGATAAGCGTTTGGCATCTTTTTTAATTGATGAGATAACTAGAAACGATAATAACACTATAAATCTAACTCATGAGCAAATTGCTAAGTATATGGGTAGTGCCAGAGAAGTTGTATCTAGGATGTTAAAATATTTTGCTAGTGAAAGTATTGTATCTTTATCTCGTGGTGGAATAAAAGTATTGGATAAAAATAAACTTCGTTCTTTGACATTATAGGGAGCTATCGCAGGAGCAAATTAAATTTGTTCTGTGATAGCTCCACAAAATTTTATTATTAGTATTTACTGACAAAAAAATATTACTGAAATCATAAATTCTTAGAAGTCTTAACATAAACTCTTTCTATAAAGATGACTTACACTTTGCCTTACATATCATCTGGGTCATAGTACCCATAGGACAATAAACGCACCATGAACGAGGCTTAAATAATATCATAGTAATCAATCCAAGAACAGTAGATGTAAGCATAACACTATAAAAACCAAATGCAAATTGTACCACCCACGGAGAAACTAAAGTCCCATGATACGCCCATTGCCAAGGCATTTTTATAGTCCACAACAAAGTCACTACCTCTTTAAAGCTTCTACTCCCTTCAAACACCAAATAAGTTGAAAAAAGCATGTTGCCAAACATCACCATAAAAAATGTCAAAAAACCATATCTAAACCACTTACTTCTAATAAATTTAGGAATATCTTTATTTCTTGATAGCTTTAATTTATTTCCAAGCAAATTAAACAGTTGCCCTCTTCCACAATACTTATTGCAGTACGCTTTATTTCCCTTAACAATGGAAATAATTAGCGGCACAAAGAAACAAATTAATCCAATCCAAGCGAAAATAATATTTACAAATCCCAATATCAAATATATTGAAGAAAAAATCCATAAATAGTCATACCAATGTTTTTTATTATTCATGACACTTACCTTCTTCCTCATTTAATATTGTTCTAATCTCAATCACAGATGCCGGACATATCTTTTCACAAATACCACATCCAACACATAGGTCTATATCAACTTTTGCACTAATACCACATGGAACTGAAATAGCACCTCTTGGACATGCCTTTATACAGCTTCCACAAGCTACGCACTCATTTTCTAAAATATTTGCATATCTCTTTTTTTTATTAGACATAATAACCTCCCTATATTATTAATCTATAAGAATTATATCATGGCATTTATTTTTTATCTGTGACTTAATCACAATATATCTATTTTTTTCTAACAATGTACCTGACATTAATAACACTCATATCAAACATTCTTGCCAATTCTGTATAATTTTTTCCATTAAATAATTTAATTATAAGCTCATTTCTAGCCTCTTTTAAAGCACCCTCCACTGTCTTAATATAAAAATATGTTCCCCCACTTTGTTGGCACAACTCAAGATACTCCAACAAACTATACTTATGCAACTCTTTTGGAATACTCACTTGTATATTGTGTTCTTCAAGTAATTCTATTACTTTTTCTAAATCTAACATATCTTCACCTCATATTTTATACTATATTTGCTATTACTTGACTTTTAATAAACTTGTTATCGCTATCCTATTGACCTAATAATTTAGCTCTTGAAAATGTAACTTATCCCCAAAGTAACAAAAATGCTTATGCCTAGTCTGTCCATCTCTACACTTCGCAACTATTAAATCAACTATCTTAATCCCCCTGTACTCTGCTTCTCTAACTGCTTCCTCACTTTCTCCTATATCTTTTACTGCTTCTTCATAATCACTCCCCTTTAATTGATGTATATAAACCACATTGTTGCTATCGTGGTAGATGGCTTTGCTATCCCTCATAGGTCTATCTCCATAAGGTCTTGAATCTTTCATTTCATCATTTAACTGACTTAATTGAATTACGGGTATATTAAAATCTAAAGTCATATTTTTAAGTTCTCTTGAAAAAGTAGCTACCTCCCTTTCTCTTTTATCCATGCTTTTCTGTGATGTAAGGAGTTGCACATAATCCACTATTAATAAATCTGGCTTTACCTGTCTTATCCTCTTTCTAATTGCACTAATTGTATCTATCTTATCGTTAATATAAATTAAGTTATTCTCACTTAAATCACCTATTGCATTTACAATAAGTTTCCAATCATTTTCATTTATCTCTTTAGATTTCATATCCCTTGTACTTACACCAGTTACTCTACATATATTTCTCATAAATACTTGCTCGCTGGTCATCTCTCTACTTATAAATAAAGTCTTTTTACCTTGCTTAAATGAATTTAACATTATTTGAAGTGCCAAAGCAGTTTTTCCAACCCCTGATTTAGCTGCTATTGTAGTTAGCTCCCCTTTAAAAAGCCCCCCTATAGTCGTATCAAGTAATTTTATACCAAATTTAAATCCAACCTCTTTTTTGTTTTCTAAAAAATCGAGGACCTTTTCTGCTATACTATGTACATCATCATTTTCATAGGTATCCTTATCCAAAATTTCTTTTATATTACTTTCAAATTTGTAAATACAAGTATCTATATTTTCTCCAAGATTTAGACTTTGTAAAAGTCTTTGACAGCTTTGATTTATACTTCTTCTAGCTAGGTTTTCTTTTAAGATTTTAATGTGACTATCAATCCCAAAAGTTCTACCCCAAGTGATTATGCTAGTTAAGTCACTAGTTTTTATTGCTAGAGATTTTTTATCTATCTTTGATTTCACAGTGGCTACATCAATCACTATGTTTTCTTTTTTAAGTTCTTTCATAATTTTAAATATCTCAATACACATAGGAGTCATAAACATGTTTTCATTTAACTCATCTAGCTTATAGCTTAATTTATCGTCTAAAAGAATTGTACCTAAAATAGATTGTTCTATTTCAACATCTTTTGATTTAACCATATAAATTAATCTCTCTTTCCTCAATAAGTTTTTATATTTTGATTTTTAAATACGTTATCAGTTATAAATACATTATTTAGTTATGATACACTACTAGTCATGAATACGCTATTTATTATGATACATTAGTTATTGTGTATATATTATTCTTCTTAATATGCTACTAGTTATAAATACATTATTCATTATGACACTATTTGATATACTACTAGTTATAAATACACTATCCATTATGACACTATTTAATATACTACTAGTTATAAATACACTATTTATTATGACATAATTTAATATAATACTAGTTATAAATACATTATTCATTATGACACTATTTAATATACTACTAGTTATAAATACACTATCCATGTATGATACAATTTAATATACTACTAGTTATAAATACACTATTCATTATGATACAATTTGATATACTACTAGTTATAAATACACTATTCATTATGATACAATTTGATATACTACTAGTTATAAATACACTATCCATTATGACACAATATTCGCTATGAATAATTGTTAGTTATAATACATTGTCTACTATGAATGTCTTATTTATTTTGAATACATCTTTGGACTGATTAAAGTTCACATATTGGATTCCAGTATCTTACATTTTCATGTTTTTTTCTCTCACAGACACTATCATCATATGTTGCACAATCAGAATGTATATAGTTACTACTGTCACGATTGTTGCCTTCTCTATACTGGTAAACATTACTTTGACTTTTTATAGATATGTTTTCATTTACATAGGATTCAAACTTATAACTAAATAAGGTTTCTGGTCTTATATACATTTCCATTATGGTATCTTTCCACTTAGCTACTTTTACCTCAATAACTTTGTAGAAATCTTCTAATACATAACCTTCCCTTAGCCTTTCATTGATAAGTTTTATGCTTATTGGAGAATTGATTTTAAAATTCTTGCCTGATTTTTTGTTTAGCATATTTATAATGCTTTGCTGTATATTTTTTTTATTAATTTTATTTAAAGACTCTTTTTTCTTTGTTACACATTTAGTCTTTTTTTGCATGTCATGAGTATCATTAAAAGTATTCTTTTGACTTTTAACGCTTATATCACTGTATACCTTGCTATTGCTTAATTTCATAACCTTTTTATTTTGACTATTTTCCATATTATTATTAGTTCTTTTATATATATCATTATGTGTATCATTAAAATTAAGATTTATTGACTCTGATTGTGGATTAGAATTTTCTTCTTTTAATTTTCTTACATCAAAAGATTCATTGATATAGTTTTGGTTAGTGTTAATACTAGAAAATTCTATATCACTACTGTCAAGACAATCGCCGTTACCTACATAATCACTTTCTATATCATTACCGTCAACACAATCACCATTATCTACACAATCAAGTTCCATACACCTATCATCATCAAATAGACTTCCATTAAGTTCTATACTTACATAACTGTATACAGAACGATTACCTTTTACACCCTTAGATACCAATCTTATTATCCCTAAATCCAAAAACTCTTTTACAAGCCTGCTTATAGTAGAAATAGAAAGTTGTAAATCTGTAGAAGTTCTCCTAACTGTCATATAAAATTGTCCTCTTGGCAGAGTCCCTTGAAGTCTTTGCACATTTTCCTTTCTCATTATGTAATGATTAAATCTTATTTTGTTAATATCATTCCTTATATCAAAGCCCAATACCACTGAATTCAACTTGTAAAATCCATTATTCATCTCTATTTCCCCCATTTCTACTAATAATTGCTATCAACTAGATAATTATTATTTTTATATAAACAACAAAATAATTTAAATATAAATATATATTTTCTTTAATATTTTTTAATTTCATAACTAATTTCTGAAAATATCTATTTATATTCTTAAATTTATAAATATATTATGTCATATTAGTTTAAATTTCTTTATTTATATAGTTCATTTATTTATTTTTCCCCTTTATACAAGCAATTGTATCATTTTATCTATTTTTTAGCCAACAAATATTTTCGACTATTTTCTTTGTATTCTAAATATATCTCCAGTATCTAACAAATTTTTTTATAGAATATACAATGTATTTAAATTAATAAGTAATAAATTTAGTTAATTTGTCTGAAAAAACTTTATAAAATGCCTTTTTTATCTTTACACTTACATTTAATAAGACTATTTACATTATGTTTATATACTATTTTCATTGAGTATTCGCTTAATATTGCCTACACACATATTATATCTAATAGCCAATTCATTGTAGTTGACTCCGTTAAATTGTTTTACTATTTCCCTATTTCTAGCATATCTAAAAATCCCCTTATATGTAGGTATATAAGTATTTGTTCCTCCATACAACTTAGTAACCTCTACAAACTTATCAATTCCCACTATTTCTACCATTGCATGAAACTGAACTGGTATATCTTCTACTTTTATTTTCATAAGCTTCACTTCCTTTTAAAATATTTTTCTAGCCTCAACAGAGTTTTTGTTTAATACATTATTAACTAAACTATATTTATTAGCTTTATTAGACCTAATAAAAAATATATTAGCTTTAAAGTTAATTCCTTTCTTGACCTTAATAAAAATATATCAGCCTTTAAATCAATTCCTTTCTTGACCTTAATAAAAATATATTAATCTTAAAATCAATTTCTCTCTTGACCCTAATAAAAATATATTAGACTCTAAATCAATTTTTCTCTTGACCCTAATAAAAATATATTAGACTCTAAATCAATTTCTTTCTTGACCCTAATAAAAATATATTAGACTCTAAATCAATTCCTTTCTTGACCCTAATAAAAATATATTATCCTTTAAATCAATTCCTTTATTGACCCTAATAAAAATATATCAGCCTTTAAATCAATTCATTTATTAACTCTAATATAATTTTTCTTAATCTGATAACTGTATTAACTTTAATAAAACTTTTCATAACCTAGTAACTTTGTTAGCTTTAATAAAGATTTTAATGGTTTAAAAGTAAAATGTTAATATTGGACTTTTAACTTTTTTATTTACAGATTAAATTTAATAAAATTTTTAACATAAACTTTAACATATAATATTCAACTCTACATATATAAAACTCCATATAAAATAACTCAACTAGTAGGAAAATATATAAATACTATTTCAAAATACTAAAAATATATCTTCCTAAATAACTTATAAACTTACTATATACAGGTAAATCTTTCCTGTAGAAATTTACACAAAAAATCTTAAGAAATTACTGTTTAACTCCGATACTATTTTAGATGATAGTATTATAGTTAACAAAGAAAGTCGACAAATCTTTGAAATTAAATTTTTAGGAGGTAATTTTATGGAAGTTGTTTCAACAAAAAACTTATCTAGTATAAAACTAAAATTGGATGCTGGTTTTGATGATAAGGGTAAGGCAGTTATTAAAAGCAAGTCATTTGCAAATGTAAAGGCAGAGGCATTAAATGAAGATGTTTATGCTGTTGCAGAAGCAATAGCAAGTCTTCAAGAAAAACCTATTGTTGATATTTTAAAATTAGACAGTACATCACTATCTAAATAGTATCTTTTAAACATAATCTGCTTTACAAATAAATTAACTCTTTATGTAAAAGACTAAGTTATATAATGCACTTAATGTGCTATAGATTTAGCAGGTTATAACTTCAATGTGGATTATAAATTTGATATATTGATACTTTAAAAATTAATATATTAGACATATTTATCTCTAAACATGTTAGCTATTTTAAATGCTGTCGTACTTCAATCTAAACTAATTAAAATAAAGCAAGGCATTTTCTATACCAACAACAATTAGTATCAACAATTAAACAATTAATATTAACAATTAAAAATATAAATTATTATATCGGAGGTAATTGTATGGAGATTAAGAAAAAATTAGTCATGAGTTTTAAAAATGTAAAGGATAAACAAGTTTCTTTTTCTATAGAAAATCCAAAGGATGACTTGACTGAAGAAAATATAAAATCTGTCATGGATTTGATAGTATCTAAAAATATTTTTTCAGTTGGAGGATTTGACCTCGCTTCTGTTGTTGAAGCCAAGGTTGTGGAAACAAATACCACTCCTTATGACTTAGTTATAGAATAGGGGGCTAATTTTATGGATGATAGTTTACAGCTGTTAATAACCAATGTTGGTTTTCCCATAGCTCTATCCATGTATTTATTGGTTAGAATCGAGAACAAACTAAACACTTTATCAAACAGTATTGATACACTATCCAAAAATATTTTGCTATTTAAGAAATAATTTGACAATATATGTAAATCATAAAATAGGTTTATTTGTAAAATAATTAGATATGTTCTATAAAAAATACTAAGATATTTGGATAATTTATCCAAATATCTATAGTATTTTTTTTAATTTTACCACCTAAAATTTGAATTTTACTGTTTTATTTTTGAATTTTACTATACTTAATTTGAAATTTATAACGCATATAGTTGGACTCAATAAGATATAATGCTATTCTAATGACAGTAATAAAATGAGGTGATGATTAATGAAAATACATGTCGAACAAGCTATTAATTGCGACGATATTGAAATAACTATAAAATGTTCTACTCTAGATAATAACATCGAAAAAATAATTTCATTATTAAGTACACCGTTACTTAATATAAAAGGTAAAAAATCAGGGGAGATTTATAAGCTTAATGTCTGCGATATTTTATATTTTGAGACAGTTGGAAATAAAACTTTTGCTTATTGTGAAGATGATGTGTTTGAAATTGATTTAAAAATATATAAATTATCAAAATTATTAGCTAATACATCCTTCTCACGAATATCCAAGTCTATGATTTTAAATATGGACTACATAAAAAGTATAAAAATAATATCACATAGTCGTATGCAAGCCACTTTAAGAAACAATGAAAAAGTTATTATAAATCGTCGTTACATAAAAAATATTAGAGAAAAACTGAATATTTAATAAAAATCTAAATTACTTTATTAATATCACTAATTGTACATTTATTGACGTATTTAATAGTCAAAATAATATAATATACTTGATATTAAGTACTAACCGATTATATTTAGTGTAGAAATAATTAGCCAAAATATAAAAAATAAGATATTATTATAACCAGCAACTAATATTAAACGACAACTTAATACATAAGAAAGAAATAAATAATTAATATAAATTTAAAGTTTATTATAAAGCGAAAGGATAGTAAAAAATGCAACTATATAACACCCCTTTTAACACAAATAAACACTTAATCTATTTCTTTACATTTACTATATTATTGAACTGGATATTTAGTCTTATACCCGTATTACTTGGAATTACAAATACGATACTTGGAGAAATCATTTTTTACCTTGCATATACATCACCAGCTATTGTAGGTCTATTTTTTATCTCTACAATCTATCCACAAAGTGCAAAACAAGATTTCATTTATAGGTATCTCAGCTTTAAAAAAATGGGAATAAAATGGTCATTATTAACAATATTATTTTTTTCTTTAACTTTTATTATTTCTTTAATAATCGGAAATTACTTTAATGTAAAGACTTCTGGTATAGATTGGGGATATATAGCAATATTTAGACCTTCTCAAATAACTTATATGTTATTCGCAAGTTTTATATTGAGTATACTTAGTCAAGAAGCTGGATGGAGAGGGTACGCTATTGATAAACTGTTAGTCAGATTTGGATTTATAGGTTCTTCAATGATTTTAGGGCTTATTTGTGGAATTTGGTATCTAGGGTCGTATTTTACACCTAATCAAATGCCGTATAATCTAGCACAATACTCTCTATTTGATGCCTTTTTATTCATACCAAGCATCATACTTTTAAACTTTATCATTAATTTTGTATATATCAATACGAATAGAAGTATTTTAGCAGCTGGATTTACTCATATGATACACAATTTCTTCAATGTTCAATTACTTTTACACTGCCCTATTAAATTATGTATAATAGCTCAATATGTACAAATAATATTTGGTCTAATATTTCTTACATATATGATTTCTTCTAATAAATTTAAACAGAAGGTAAATTCTGAAATTGAACAGATAAAGTTGGATGATTTTGAATTTGAGTTAGACTGGCAATTTTAATATGAATTATAAAATTTAAGATAATCTGTAATTTGATACGATTATGACTCAAATACAGTAACTAATAGTTTATAATAACATCTGAAAAATATTGGTATTTCCCTAAACGCTTGAAGTATATAAAAACAAAATATATACTGATTATAAGTGAAAAGGAGGTCATATTTTCATGTTTAAAATTGGAGAGGTTTCAAAACTGACACAAATTTCTATTCGTATGTTACGTTATTATGATGAGCTTGGTATTATAAAGCCCGCAGAAATAGACAAATATACAGGTCATCGACTATACTCAGTTGAACAGATTTCAACTCTACAAAAAATTGTCTTATTGAGAGATTCAAAATTTAGTGTCGCAGAAATAGCAAATATCGTACATAATTGGAATGATGAATTCGTAATTAAGGAATTGAATCGAAAAAAGAATGAAATACAAAATGAAATAAAGCAGGAACAACAGAGAATAAATAAAATTGATAAATTTATAGAAGCTATAAACTATGATAAAGATGAAATTCATTATAATGTTGTATTTAAAAAAATTCCAAGTTATAAAATCATATCACTTAGAGAAGTAATCCCGGATTACTACTCTGAAGGTATACTCTGGAAAAAATTATATAACTTTGTTAAAGAAGAACATATAGAAGTATCACGTCAATCCAACAATAATATATCCTTTTACTATGATGAAGAACTTAGAGATAATGGTGTAGATATTGAGGTTGGAATGGTCGTAAGGAAGATTGGAAAGAATAAATCTAGATTTATATATCGTGAGACAGAAGAAGTTGATATAATGGCATGTACCATGGTATATGGTCCTTACGAAAATATAGCTGGTGCATATGAATCCTTCTGTTATTGGTTGGATAAAAATAATGATTATAAAATGTCGAGTATAAATAGACAAATTAGTCATAAGGGGAAACATAATGAAACAAATCCTGAAAATTATCTTACAGAAATTCAAATCCCCCTTATAAAGGTATAATGGTGGTTGTCTCAAAGTGAGCTTTTTAGTTCATGAGACACTCTTTTTTGCATGAAATCGCTCATCTCTATTTTGGGATAGCCACACCCATTGACATCCCAAAATTTTCATGATAATATCTAAACGTGTATTAAACACGTTTAGTTTTTTTATGGATAAATTTTTAAGGGGAAAAACTATGAAAGCAGATTCAAAATGAAAATCAGAACAACCAAAAAACTGAAGCTGAATACAGAACTATTGCATATCAAATAACTTCATTAATTCAGTTACTTTTTCTCTGTTCTGATGCTTTTTTTAAGTATAGTGGTATTGATATTTTGAATGTTGAGCAGAGAAATAGTTTAATAGATTTTCAATTATATTTGCTCTTAGTAGATATTACAAAATAATAATATATTAATTTTTCACGTACACCTTTGTTATTCTCTGGTAATGGTTGAAAATATTCTCATTGACTAAAATATACTTACATTAAATAAGGGGTGAGTTTTAATGTTTTTTACATCTATAGGAGTAATATCAGCAATCTTATTATTGTGTACAATTATATGTGGTTTATGGATAAAACTTAATAATCGTAATAATGACTCGAATTCTCACTTTACTTTTTCAATACTTTCAATCGCTTTTTCACTGTTAATTGTAGTAGCCTTTTTAGTAAAAAATTAATGTCTTTGTTATGATGACTTCTTTACTATTATATTCTATCAACACTTTAATTATATTTCAAATTATCAATTTTGTAATTATTAAGTCTTTATTAAACCTTTCATCATCTCTATAAAATATGGGATGTATGCTCTTTACATAGATTTTCCATCTTATCATACACAACACCACTATCTCTCTCATCTGTCATAGTAACAATTACATCACTTGGCTTTAGAACTGTTTTACCCCTAGGAATAATCTCTTCTCCACCTCTTTGAATAGCTACCAGAAGACAATTCTCTGGCCACTGTATATCCTGAATTTTCTTATTTGCAACAGGAGAGCCAAACATAACCGAAAACTGGTCTAATATCTTTTCTCCCCTCTCTTTAGGAACAGATTCTCCATTTTTCTCAAGTAATCGCTCCAAAAGACTTTCATAAATAGGTTTTGACTTCATAAGTGTAGCCACAATATATGCCACAATCGAAATTATAGAAAGTGAAAGCATTTGACTAACAGAACCTGTCATTTCAAAAATCAATATAATTCCAGTCAAAGGGGCACGCACAATAGCTGTAAAATATCCTGCCATAGCCAAAAGTACAAAATTATTGACATAATCTGGATTCATCCCAAAAACTTTAACACCTATCATTCCAAATATTCCACCTATAAATGCTCCTAAAACAAGCAGTGGAAAAAAGATTCCCCCTGGTGCACCTGACCCAAAACTGACAGCCGAAAATATAAAACGTATAACAAAAATCAAAACGACCATTCTAAAAATATATTCATGACTTGTAAGTGCTTCAACTAAATTGTGTCCACTTCCCAACACTTCGGGCATTACAAACCCAAGAATACCAGCCATTATAAATGGAATCAACAGTTTTCCAAATGTACCGATTTTAGAAATCTTCTTATATAAAGACTGCACATATAGAGTAAACCAATTATAAAATGCACCCATAACTCCAAGAATAACACCTAAAATCACTATTAACCCATAATAATCCTGTGGCAATACATTGCCAATATTAAACTGGAACACAGACTCCATTCCTAGGAAATTGGCTGAAATATAGTCTGCTGTCAAAGATGCTGTCATCACAGAAATTAAAACAGATACTGAAAAATTTTTATGGACTTCTTCAAGTGAAAACATAACACCTGCTAGTGGTGCATGAAAGGCTGCTGATAATCCAGCACTTGCCCCACATGTTAATAGGAATTTTTCCTCTGTCTTACCTCGGTCAAGTGCTCTAGAAATACCCTTCCCTGCCATAGCACCAAGCTGAATGGAAGGACCTTCTCTTCCTAAAGAAAGACCACCCATAAGTGATAAAAATCCACCTATAAACTTTGCTGGCAACACACGCCACCATACTTGCTTAATTTTCCCTGTCATTTCCCCCTCAAGCTGAGGGATACCACTTCCAGAAATCATTGGTTCCCAGTCTACCAACTTTGATACAATCCAAGCAAGTAGTGCAAGCACTGCAAACCAAGCTATTATTTTTATTGTAGAGCCTTCTACAAACTTTAAAATTTGATTAAGCCAAGTACCAGCCTGACCCAAAAGTATCCTATACAAAAGCACAAGCAAACCAGCTACAGCACCGACCATCAGTCCTTCTCCAATTAAAATTAACTGAAAATGCTCTGCCCGTTTAATAACGTGAGATGTATCCTTTTTCATACTTTTCCTCCTTAACCCAACAGTTCTGTACAATATAAACAAAGATAACTTTTTATTTACTAAATATAGAAAAATTTATCGCTTCCTTTGAGATGTTTTTTGACTTTCTACGTATTGCTTTATTACTGACAAAGGTGCTTCGCCAACAGTAGAAATAAAATAACTATTTGTCCATAAAATTGGAAGTTTCGTTGTTAGATGTGAAAATTCATTTTGATTTATACTTATTATCCACAATGGTATTATATATTAATTACTTACATAATACAACAATCCGTATCTATCGCTTTATATAACCATAGTTCTTACATCTCCAGCATACTTACGTTTAGAATAGAGTATTTTCTTTGATAAAATAATATGTTTAAATAGCAAGGTAATCTATTTAAACAATAAAAAATAAGAGATAAAGGAAATTAATCCAAGCCTTTACCTCTTATTTTTAATATTTTATTAGAACTGATGTTTACATTCTGTAAATTCGTAAACATCCATTAGTGCTTCACCAAATCTTTGATAGTGTACTACTTCCCTTTGACCTAAGAATCTCAATATATCTTTTAAATCAGGGTCATCAGTTAAATTTATTAATTGATAGTACGTAGCCAATGCTTTTTGTTCAGCAGCCATATCTTCATGTAAATCAGTTACCGAATCGCCAAAGACATTAATATAGCTTGTAGTAAAGTTTACTCCATTAGAATCTACTGGCTGAAGACCATGTCCAAAAGTAGCATAATTACTTCCAAGCCCAGCATCCTTAAGCTCTTCTGGACTACAATTACTTATTAACTGATATAACATTGAAGAAATTATCTCAACATGAGCCATTTCTTCTGTACCTATATCAGTTAAAAGTGCGCGAGATTTTCCAGTTGGCATAGTATATCTCTGTTGAAGATATCTAGTTGCAGCTGCTAGCTCACCATTAGGTCCTCCCAACTGAGTCATTATATATTTTGCCATTCTTGGGTCTGCCTGTCTTATGTTAACTGGATGTTCCAGTGTTTTTTGATAAATCCACATATTATATTACTCCTCCTTAATATATATTTAATAATAAATCTAATTTTAAAACTGCATAATTCTATTTATAAAATGACTTATCCCATGGCCAAGGTTCAGATATCCATGACCAAGGATATGAACCTGATTCATATCCAAAATTAGTTAATGCTCCATATCTAGATTCATAATCACATACAGCTTGTGTAAATTTGTCGCAGTATCTTCTATATGAATCAAGAGCTCTCTCATCTCTTGGATTGTTATCTAAATATAAATTTAATTCTATACATGCAAATTGATATTCTGAAATTCGTTCTAAAAGCTCTCTTCTATTTAATGACATTAGTACATGTTACCCCCTTTTTTAGCTCTAACTCTATTTTTAGGATTTGCATATAGCCAATCATTATAATTATTTGACTCTATTAAATCCAATTCAGGAAATAAAGTACCTCTTTCTAATGCTGTTTTTGGATTGTATGTGTCATCATAAATTTGATGATTAATGTATGGTCTAGCAAATTCACAACAATAATCTTCTCTATCATTTTTTAAATACTCCATTAATTATCCTCCTTAATTTTTAGAATCTTAAAATAGTATTATTTTTAATAATTGTATACTTGTGCTATATTATAAACAGCAGTTTTAATAGACCTTAATAATAGGAATAAATATCTTTTTTGTTCTTATTTTGTTCTTAAAAATCTTCCTAATTAACTAATATTTTATAAGTATCTATTTTAAATAGTTGATATAGAGTTTATACAATTTTTTATAATTTAATTACTATTTACTATATATTATTCATTTTTAAAGAAAATGTGATTATGTTTTATTAAAAATAACATAAATATACATTTCAATACTTTTTTCCATCAAATAAATTTATATTAAAATATTTTTTATTATATAATTTTATTTAATTCAAGAGTATAATCATAAAAAAAGAATAGGACATTTTCCTACTCTTTTCTCTTATTTATACATATATACTATTAAAACTCTTCATTTTTAATGTATATCTTTAATTTTCTTCTTTTATATCAGAATTAAAGGGAATCCATGCATTACCAAACTCTTTATCTTTAAACAAATAAGCTAATCCAGTTATTTGCTTTAATCTAAGAATTTCATCAATCTCCATACCCAGATGCTTTGATATCCATTTATCAGATTTTCCAATTTCACAAAGTTCAGTTATAATATTGCTCATTAAATCAACATTATGTGAACCCCTTGCACGATTATGTCGAATAGTACTTGCCATTCTCTCATCAAGAGATTTATCAATTACTGAAACAGGAAGAAGCCCGCTTTCTCTATCATATATATCCTTATTTTCAAGCATTATCCTATAACGATGAAAACCATCTACAATAATATACTTATCTTTTTCCTGATTATAATAGCAAACAATTGGCATTGTATAACCATCTTCTTTTATACTTCTATACAACAACTGCATTTCTGGTGGGGCTACTGAATTTGGATTATAGTCGTTAGATTCTATCTTTTCAATTGGCACTGCGATGATTCCATATACAGGACTTTTATATTCCATAGCACCTTAACTCCTATCTAATGAATTTTTTCATATTTTTTTTTTATATACTCTGTTCTAATTTTTTGGTCTTTTGTAGGACCAAATCCCATAAACTTACACATATGGTCATTTTTTAAAATACAATAGCACATTCTTTTCCAACTTGGTATATCTTTGGTGAATTTAATATCATCTGTATCATCAGGTATATCATCCAAAAATATGACTCTACTCTTTTTGTCTTTTGTATGATTTGAAACTCCATTTAATTCTATTTTATAACCCTTTCTTATTAATTCACGTATAACGATTTCTGACAAACCACCACCTGTATTATGCCAAAAATCAATAGATGTTGAAAATTTTTTAATATAGTTATTCCTTATATTTTCAGGTAAGGTATCAAGCAAAAAATAGGTGAAACTCTTCCAAGTATGTCCATATGGCAACTTAACACTACGATATCCCATAGCTTTTGTTTTTCCATAAATAGAAGTGAAATTAACTCCTTGTACTCTAGCAACCAATTTCATCCATACCTCTGGGTCTAATACTCTATATAAATTTAAACTCTCTTTAGCTGAATCATTAAAAGGAGATGCTACTCTCATTTTTCTTGGAGCTACTCCGGCTTTATAGAATAAATCATAAATTTTATTATAATCATAGTTAAATTTATAGTGAGCTAGCCAGACATCTTCTATCTCCCAATCATATATAGGGGATGCTGTCCAGACATTTTTAAATTCCTTAGTTATCCAACACTTTCCTTTATATCCATGCTGCTTATTTACAATAGAACAATAACGTTGCAGAGATTCTGCTGCTCTTGTTCCCAATAAGCAAACAACTTTTGCACCTTCGTGTATATCTCTAATCCATCTCCCAAATTGTTTTGCCAAATTTTCTTGTCTCATTTTATATTTATAATAAGTAAAAGGATTATTTTTTTGATTTATTATGTATTCTTTAACCGGCATTTCTCTTACCCATAACTCTTCTTTCTCATCATCCCATGGATACCAAAACATTTCATAATTTCCTAAAGCAGTTCTTGTAGCCATTGGCAAACACACCCAATATGGTTCAATATCTTCAATATTCTCCTCAAACACTTTTTCAACATATTCAGTAGTCATACTATATTGAGCCTCAAAATCTTGATGAAATACTCCTATTTTGGAACTTATATTATTCTTTCTCTTAAAATCCAAAATTAAATTTAGAAGTAAACCACTATCTTTTCCCCCGCTAAAAGATACATAGATATAATCAAATTCATTGAAAAGATAAGAAAGTCTTTCTTGAAAAGCTTCAAATACATCGGATTCTAAATATCTCTTATCCATTCGAATTCTCCCCTTTCAACTAGAAGTTTATGAAACCTTACAATGCAATATTATTATGCTTTTTAGCAGTAATTAGCATAAATTATACATTACTTAAATACACAAATACAACTAAACACATATAATTATAATAAAATTATACTTTTGTATTATAAACTATATTCTATCATTATTTTACATTTTTTTCTAATATATATGTATATCATTTTACATTTTTTTCCAACATATAATAGATAACATATTTTTCTATCAATTAAAGTTGACTACTCTATATTTTATACATACTGTTTAAATAAGAAATAAAAAACATGACAAACTGTTGTCATGATTACTTTATTATACTCAATATACTCAATGATATTAGATTAAATCATATACATCAAAGAATAGTGATTTCAGATAGAAATCTATTCATTTGTTTTCCCTTTTTAATAAATAAGTATTAGATAATCTATATTTATCTAATACTTATACATACAATTTAATATTTTACTTATAGTACTTTATTTTTACATCCCCAATTATTCCACTTGGTTGTAAACTTCTGTATTGTGACAAAAAATCCTTTTGCGAAGTACCTAGTGTATTAGTTACTTCTATAGTAAGGTTATTCTCTCCATTTTTTACCTTATCAGATAATTTAAATATATATGGTTTACTCATTTTAACACCTAGAGAAACTCCATTTAAAAACACTTCTGCTACTTCATAAACATTACCTAAGTCAATTTCTATTTCTTGTTTTTCATCTTCTATACTAAATACAGTTTCATATTTTATAGTTCCAGAGAAATCCGGATATAATTTAGGTGAAGATATATTTGTTAACTTTTCCATTACAAACTTATCGCTGAAATTGGGATAACCATTGCTGTCAGTCAATGATACATTCCACTTTGTTTTTATTATTTCTTCTTTTAATAATGAATAGCGTTCCTTGGTATCTGCTTTAAATTCCTTGTCACTAATTATATATATGGTCGCTTCTTGAGGAGCTAATATTAAGTCGACTACAATATCTTTTTGTCTATTTTTAATCTTTATAAGTTTATTTTCCATTGCATCATACTGATAAATTACTCCATTACTATTAGTAGCTATCTTATTAATAATAGTACTATCAGGTGATTCATTAAAGAAAAGATATACATCCATTTCTTTTTGCTTATAGTGATAATATCTTAAGTATTCTTCTGACCTTTCAGGTAAAATATCATATATTTGTTTTTCTTTTAGATAAGATACTAGATTATCTAATTGAACTACCGATAAGTTTTTATTATTTATACTTAGATATTTCTCTACCCCTGTATCTAGAGCATTACTAATATAAGAAGGTAGTTCATCTATAAATATTACAGATATATTATTATCGACTAACCTCTTTATGCTTTCTAAAATCTCTTTTGGTAACCCTTCCGAATAAGGTATTATTAACGTTTTAAATTCTTCCTTATTGACTATAATTTTATTATCATTAAGTTTTGCATCTTTTAATAAATCTCCTGAAATTATATCAAAATCAATTTGATTTTGAGTAAGAGCTTTTGCTGGCTTTTGCATTAACATATAGTTGCCTGACCACTCTGCTTCTGCATGATAAAGTATTAAAGCTGATGCTATATGAATCCCGTCACTTATAAGTTCACTTACACGGTTAGAGTAATTCATTAAGTGTGAAAGATACCTATACTGTGGATTGTTCCCGTGAGCATAAAAATGTGGTGGACAGTCAGAATCTGGGAATGGAGCCATTGAAAATGCATGAGGAATAAAGTGATTAACTCCACGGACTAACATATGGTCAGTCAACCATTTCATTAAATTTAATCCTTCAGACCATCCATAAGCACCATATAATTCACATAATGTTCTTCCCTTTTTCTTTGAATCCAAGTGTCCAAGTGAACTCCCTAATTTAGCTAGTGTATAGTGGAAAAATTCTCCATCCCATCCAATAGATGTAAAAGTACGGAAGTATTCTTTATCCATTCCTGGAAGAAGCTGGTGAAGTACAACATCTATTCCTGACATAGTTTGCCCACTTATTGCTCTAAAGAAGTGTCCTGTTCCATAGCCCAATCTAGCATGAGCATTATTATCTTCAATTACATGACCTACATATTCTAAATTATGTTTTACACACCAGTTAGCTAATTTATCTGTAAAGTTTTTCGAGTATAAATCAGAAATTATATTCATATATCCATATCGTATTCTTTGACTGCCTTGTCCATCTGAAATCAACAATGGTAGTAATTTACATATATCCGAATCAATTTCTTTAGATAAAAGTTCCATTAAGTCCGCTCTCCAAGGTAAAACCATTTCAAATCTACCTATAGATGCATTTGAACCCTTTACATTTCCAAACCTAGGTTCATCTGAAAAGAATCCAGCTATTGTATTTCCAAAATACTCACCAAACTGTTCATAATGAGTTTCATAAACCTCATCTATAAGCACCTGTGTAGCTTTTGAATCTATTGGATTTAGGTAATTCTCTGTGGAAACTTCTCCACCATTATAAGTTTGTACTAATACGAATATACGCCATTGTCCCTCTGGTATGTCCCAATATACTACACCATCTTCTAGCTTATCTGTTAAATCAATTAATGTAGATGAATCTATACTGCTGTACCCTGTAGATTTCGCAGCAACGACACCTATTATAATTTCTTCATTTTCCTTTTTTATGTTAAGTTTATTCTTATCTGTACCAACATTCATTATAGAGTTACGCTCTCCACCTGCATGCCATTTAACAATTATTCCTGCATCTTCTTGAGGACCATGATAATCTAATTGATTTATTTTTAAATACTTCTCTCTAAGTTCTGGATACTTATTCTTAATAGCACCGTTAGCATATCCAGTGGGAAAATGGCAATCGTCAAATAACCAAACTCTCATATTTTTTTCTTTGGCTGACTCAATTACAACCCTTAAATCTTCCCACCACCTTGGTCCGGCAAAATCTGGGTGAGGTCTTGGCTCTACACAAACTTCTTTAATACCACTTTCATATATTTTATCTATATAACTTCTTATTGTTTTCTCATCTTCTCCATGCATCCAAAGAAAAGGAAAGATGTAGTTTTTCTCTTGATTGTTTAACAATATCTCTATTTTATTCATACCTTCATCCTTTCTTATAACGATATTATGGAGTAAGATATGTTTTTAAAACTTACCTTACTCCTCTTATATAATTTATGCTAATTCCTTAACTAATTTTTTAACTCCAAATAGGTAACTTAATGCTAAAGGTACGAAAAATGCAACTATAGATGCTATTATATAAGCTGTAAAGTTACTATCTATACCCTGTGGATTTATAAACATAGGTGCTGCAAAAAGTGCATTTCCTCCAAAGCTAAACATATGAGCATTCATTGATGCAGTGATTGCTCCAGCTAGACCTCCTCCAATAAATGCTAACACAAATACATTTTTATTTGGAAGTGCAATTCCATATATTATAGGCTCTGTAACACCTAATAAACCTATTACACCTGTAGAAAGTCCTAGTGCTCTTTCATCTTTATTTTTAGTTCTTAAACCAAATCCTATTGCCGCACCAGCTAAAGCAAATACAGTTACATTTAATATTGCATTTATTGGATCTTTTCCTAATGTAGCTACATTGTTCATTAAAATTGGAATAAATGCATAATGTAGTCCAAAAATTACTATTACTTGCCAGAATGCTCCTAAAATTACACCTGTTACTATAGGGCTAAATGCATATATGTTTTGAGTTGATGAAGCTAATATATCACTAAGCATAGTAGCTATAGGTCCTATAACTAAGAAAGTAAGAGGAACTACAACAATTAATGTAATAAGTGGTGTGATAAATGCTGTTATAGCAGTATATATTTTATCTTTTATCTTAAGCTCAATTATAGATGCTACATATGTTGCTATTAACACTGGAAAAACCGAGTTACCATAACTAGTTAATACGACTGGTATATTTAAAAATGATAATGCAAATCCATCATTATAAGCTGTTACTATTGCTGGATACACTAAAGCTGCTCCTATTGTTACTCCTATATACGGATTAGAGCCAAGTTTTTTTGCAGCCGAAAATCCTAATATAATTGGTAAGAAATAATAAAAACCATCTGCAAAGGCAAATAATATTTGATATGTTCCGCTATCTGTACCTATAATACCAAAAGATGTTAATCCTGCCAGAATTCCTTTTGTTATACCCGCGGCAGTCATAACTCCAAGGACTGGATGTATAATTCCCGATATTGCCTTAAAAAACTGATTAAAAATACTTGTTTTTTCTTTTTCTTTCTTTATCTGAATTTTTTCTTGATTTGGTATACTAAGTTTACTTGTTATTTCTGCATAAACTTTTTTAACTTCTGGACCTATTATTATTTGGTATTGTCCTCCAGATATAGCCACTCCAAGCACGTCTTTTTGTGACTTTATTTCTTCAGTTTTGACCTTGTCCAAATCTTCAAGTACAATTCTTAACCTCGTCATACAATGGTTAACTGTATTAATATTTTCTTTACCACCTACAAGACTTATAATGTTTTCTGCTAAAATAGAATAATCCATATTTAACCCACCCCTCCTAATTTAACTTAATTTAAAATGCCTTTTATTACCTTTACAATTTAATTCATTAGTTATAACCTTTGAAATAATCGTTTATTCATTCTTATAATTGTATTTTATTTCATCCTATGATAAAATAAAATCTCAATACTTAACTTATTTACTATCCAAACTTAACCTTTATGAAAGGGGTTTCTTATGAATAAAAGTCAATTAATTAATTTTCTAACATCTTTATCTGAAAAAGAAGCTTACTATAAAAAAAATCCAAACCATGTTTCTTCTTTTTACGATAAATTAGAAAAAAGAAATATAAAAACATTTGGAGAAGTTTATTCATTTTCCTTTGATGCAGAAAAGGAAAAACAAGATAACAATAAAGATATAACTAATCTTTCTCAAAGTGTTCAATTTCAAATTAGTCGTCAAACACGATTTTCAAATGTACCTTTGCATGTTCACGATTTTGTAGAAATGAATATTATGTACTCAGGAGAAGCTACAGCATTAATTTTAGAAAAAGAAATTAAATTTAAAAAAGGAAACGTATGTATTTTAGATACAAATGTTCCTCACACTATAAAACCTTTAGGTGAACAAGATATACTAATAAACTTAATAATACAAAAAAAATATTTTGATACAACTATGCTTAGTCGTTTATCAAATAACGGTATTATCTCTAATTTTTTATTAGATGCAATCTCTAATACACAAAAACATGATAAGTACATCATTTTCGATTGTCAAAATAGTAATCTACTTTTAAATTTAGTGGAAAACTTACTTTGTGAATACTATAATCCTTCATTTTGTATAAAAGATACTATAGATTCTTATATGATTTTAATTTTTATAGAATTACTTAAAAGCCACCAAGAAAATGAAACTTCTTCATATAAATCTTCTAATAAAATATATATCGGTGAAATTCTTCAATTCATAGAAAAAAATTATAGTAATTGTACTTTAGAATCTGTATCAAAGGAATTTTTATTCCATCCTAATTACCTTAGTAGATACATTAAACAAGGTACTGGGCTTACGTTTAAAGAAATAATTCAAAAGCAGAGATTAAATAAAGCTTGTTCTTTATTAAAAAATAGCGATTTGACCATAAATGAAATTTGTGAGTGTATAGGATACAAAAATGAGACCTTTTTCTATAAAAAATTTAAGGAACATTTTAATTCTACTCCTAAGGAATATCGTGATTCTAATTTAAGTAATTAATAACTAATACATATTTAAATTATATTAGTTTCTTTCCAAACTAGAAATGATAAATACTATAATAACTCCATCACATACTAATATCCATCTAATTCATTATAAAATTCTACTATAGGAAATCTGATTCCATTAGATGGAGTTATAATATCAGGAGAAGCTATGGTTAATCAAGCATCACTTACAGGTGAGTCTCTTGCTATCAACAAGAAGACTTATATAAAAAACTTCATTCATATATATTTATTCATAAAGTAGTATTCATTTATATTTATTTATAAAGTAGTATTCATTTATATTTATTCATAAAGTAGTACTCATTTTCTTAATATTCAATATATTATATACAAGTAGTCAATAAAATACCTTATAGAGTAAGCTGTATCAACTTACTCTATAAGGCAAAATATAATAATCCACTCTCTTACCAATCAGATACCAAATTTAGATAAAAGAAATTATTTTTTAAAATAAATGGGTCATTTTTATCTATTTTTCTAGTTATATTTCTAGCTATTTTCATATATTTATTTTCATCTATTTTTCTATACTTTAGTTATTCTTATAGCTCTTTAACATTTATCACTACTGCCTTAGGTCTAGTCATAGCCTCAATTGAATACTTAACACCTTGAGTTCCCATACCAGATGCCTTTACACCTAAAAATGGGAAGTGGTCTGGTCCTCTTTCAGTCTTATTATTTATTTGAACAGTACCAACCTCAAGCTTATCAGCAATATAAAACGCCCTATCAATATCACTTGTAAATACTGACGATTGAAGACCATACTCTGACTGATTAGCAATTTCAATTGCCTGATTTGTATCCTTAACTCTTATAATTGGAAGTACTGGACCAAATGGTTCCTCCCAAGCAATCTTCATATCAACATTTACATTATCCAATAATGTTGGATAGAATAAATTATTTTTTCTAACATTACCTGTTATTAATTTTGCTCCCTTATGTAGTGCATCATCAACTAGACCTTGAACAAAATCAGTTGCTTTATTATCTATAAGAGGCGTGATAACTACTTCCTCCATTGGATTTCCAATTGTTAACTTCTCTACTAATGGCTTTATTTTTTCTACTAATTTATCAGCTACACTCTCTTGTACTAGAATTCTCTTTACTGCTGTACATCTTTGCCCAGAATACGAATAAGCTCCAGACACTATATTTTTAGCTGCAAAATCTAAGTCTGCATCTTCTAATACTATAGCCGCATCTTTTCCACCAAGCTCCAATAATAATGGTACCATTCTAGATATTTTAGATATATGCTGACCAACTTCAGTACTACCAGTAAAGTTGATAAAATTAATTCCTTTATGTGTTACAACATAATCCCCTATCTCACTACCCCTACCTGTAATAGTATTAAGTACTCCATCTGGTATCCCAGCTTTTCTCATAATTTCTACTACATGAAGTGCACTAATAGCCCCTTGTGTGGCGGGTTTTAATACGACTGCATTTCCACCAATAAGTGCTGGTGCAATCTTTGACATTGATAAATTTACAGGATAATTAAAAGGAGATATAGCTAAAACAGTACCTAATGGAACCCTTGAAACATAAGACATCTTATTTCTTGTTCCTCCAGGGAAATTATCGCCACTAATAGCTTCACCTTCCATATTTTTTCCTACATCAGCTGTGTATCTTAAAAAATCTGCCGTTCTTTCAACTTCTGCCTTTGCAGATTTTATGTCTTTGGCTATTTCAAGTACTAGTATATTAGCTATTTCATCCATATTTTCTAACAGCAAATCAGCAGCCTTATGAAATATATTAGCTCTCTTATATACAGGCATTTCAGACCATACCCTTATACTCTCTTTTGTATTTTTTATAGCCTCATCTACTTCATATTTTGTCATAGATTGTACTTTCCCAACAAGAGAATTATCTATTGGTGAGTAAATTTCTATTGGTTTTCTTGAATTAGATTCTACCCATTTTCCATTTATTAAATTTTTATATACATTTTCTTTTGTTCTAAGTTCATTAAACATATTTTTATTCCTCTCTATGATATAACTTTGTGTATTTAAATTATAGCCATTTATTCGTTATGTAAACATTTCTTTTTTCCATAAACGTTTACCTAGAAAAATTTTTTTAAGTTAACGTTTTTTCTACATTCTTCTATTTAATAACATACTCACTTGAAACTTATATATAAATCAAACTTCAATACAAGTCTCATAATGTAAATCACTTGGCAAATTTATAAATGGACAATTTCATATATATAGCAATTATTATAAATATTTTGATAATCTTAGATAGGTAGGTGTATATATGGTAAACTTTTCGATTTATTATCGGATGGAGTGTACATTATTATAATAGGAGTTGGATTTATTGCGTTACTTATATCATTTGCATCAAAGATAATATTAAAGAACGAAAAACTTTAGATATAAAAAATGCAGACATAAAAACTTAATTTTCATTAATTTCTGAATTTAGATACAAAATTGTGTATTAGTATGTTGACGTATTGAAAATTGATTGGTATAATCAATGGAAAATAAGCTTTATAAAAATTCAAAATATTCAGCTATAGGAGTGATAAAAATGAGTTACATGCCAACTTTAGAACAAGCATGGGAAATATTAAGAAAATACAATAAGGAAGAATTTCATATAAAACATGCTCAAATTGTATCTGGAGTTATGAGATACTATGCAAAGGAGTACGACCCTGAAAGAGTAGAATTTTGGGAAATCGTTGGACTTTTACATGATTTAGATTTTGAAATGTATCCTGATGAACATTGTGTTAAACAAAGAGAATTAATGACAGAACTTGATTTAGATAAATCAATAATTGATTCTACAATAAGTCATGGATATGGATTAACTGGTTCAGATGTTAAGCCAGAGCAATTTATGGAGAAAGTATTGTTTGCTGTAGATGAACTTACTGGTTTAATTGGTGCAGCTGCAATAATGCGTCCTTCAAAGAGTGTTTCTGATTTAGAATTAAAATCTGTTAAAAAGAAATTTAAAGATAAATCATTTGCTGCTGGCTGTTCTCGAGACGTTATAAGAAGTGGTGCAGAAATGCTTGGATGGGAACTTGATAAACTTATCCAAACAACTATAGAAGCTATGAGAAGCTTAATCCCAGAAATGGCGATATAGCCCCTCATACATATACCATAGAAACATATACCATAGAAGTTACATCTTTAAGAGCATTTCTCCTTTTGATGCAACTTCTTTTTATATTTTACATTACCTAAAAATCCCTAATATTCTAAATTTATTATATACAATTTATAACATATACAACAAATAATATGTATAACTTATAACAGACATAAGCCCTCTGTATAACTTATAACAGACATAAATTCTCTGCATAACTCATAACAGGCATAAACTCTTTGACAGTAAAAATTTCTTATATGTAATAAATAATTTCAATATATACACGCCATTACAAGATTAACTATATACATTAGATTACATGATTGACTGCTTTCTTCACATTTCTAAGTGGTATAGCAATTTTAACTACAAATTTTTTATCATCATATTCAATTACGACATTGCCACCATACTTATTTACAGAGTTTTTTATACTTTTGATTCCAAATCCATGAACAGAACCTTTTTTATCTGTTAGAATATCTCCGTTTTTGGTAATAATCTGATTTACCTTAGTATTTTCCACTCTTATTAAATAAAAGTTTTGAATAACATCACCTTTAACACAAATCACTCTATTCCCATCATCTATTTTATTGCAAGCTTCAATTGCATTATCTAAAATATTTGAAAATATATGACATACATCTATTAATTCAATAGCTTCACAACAACCAAAGTTTATTCCTACTTTTAGTTCTATTTTATTCTTATCACAGATTTCTTTCTTTTCACTTAATATAGTATCTAGTATGAAATTACCAGTACTAAATAATAAGTCATTACTCTGAATTTCTACTTGTAAGTTATTTAAATATGAGGTAACATCAATACCTTTTTTAACCATAGCACTTATGCACAATATGTGATTTTTCATATCATGACTTAATAATCTAGTCTTTAAATATTTACTTTCCATATCTTCATAATACTCATTTTCACATTTCAAAATATTTTTAATCATATTGTTTTCCACCACTAAAGTATTATATTGCTGTAATTTCTTAGCAATTAAAATTAAAATGATACTTGATGTAAGCAGTATAATAGAAATTGCAACGAATTGACAATTATGCATTACGTTACCAGGCTCTGGATTAAACATGTATTTGAAAATGATAAAAAAAGATGATATATTAGCAACTATTGGAATAGCTATATACGATAATGTCTTTTTATTTATTTCTATGTTTAATTTTATCTTTAATGTTTTATATAAAAATAAAGCCAAAATCAAAAGTATCTTTCCCGATACAATAGACTCAATTCTGTATATATCTCCTGTCGCCATCTTACTCATGTCATCTATAGAATTAAGCCAGACTGTGAAAGATATACTTAAAGCATCTGTAGCAATTAATAACATCCAATAGATTAAAGATATCAATATAGACTTCGCAAACCTCACATCATAGGAGGTTTTGTAAAATACAACAGTAATTATCCCAGATATAATTACTCTTATATTTGGAGATACATCAAAAAAATAAATTATATTAGCAAAAATAATAATACCTACCATATAAAAATTTATTTTTCTATTAGAAACCTTTTGCTCACTTGTATAATCTAGCATTTTCTTACAAAAAAACCATTCTATCATAAAGGATATCATAATGAAAATATTCCAAAATAAGCTTGACTTTATCATAATACTTTCTCCTAACGTATTACTAAATTATTTTTTTATTTTATGTATAATTTAATTATATACGACTCTACACGTGTAGTAAATAGATTGTCAAAATTATTCCAAATAAGTCCATATTTCTTTTCTTTTTTAATTATATCACTAAATTTGCTAAATTGAATTAAACTTTTTATTACTTTTTAGTTTAAATATGAGACATAGTGGAAACCTCCTTGAATAAAGAATAAAAAACAGACATCAGTCACGAAATAATCATGCAATAATGAAAGAGTAAATTCTATTTGTCACCCTTTAGAATGGAATTTAAGTTTTCATTTCAGGTTAGATACAAAAATTAAAAAATAGTATTGACAGAATGTAAACGCTTTGTTATGATGTGAGTGTAAAAAATTTGTGACTATTAAATTAGGCAAAGTACTGAAGAGTGATATTAATATATCGTTCCATGTACTTTGCTTATTTTTTATGCAAGGAGGGATAAAACATGTTCGGCTTTTTGAAAAAAAACAAGAGTTTCATTTATGCACCTGTATCAGGATCTATATTGGACTTAACCGAAGTAAAAGATGAAGTTTTCTCAAGTGGTATGATGGGAAATGGAATAGCAATCATACCATCAGAAAAGGTATTTAAAGCTCCAGCAGATGGGGTTGTCACACTAATTCACGAAAGTAAACATGCGTTTGGGATGAAACTGGACAATGGTGTTGAGATTCTTGTTCACATTGGATTAAATACAGTGAATTTTAAAGGAGAAGGCTTTAAAACGCTGGTAAATATCGGAGATCATGTCAAGAAAAGAACTCCTATCGTTGAAGTAGATTTAGATTTCTTTAAAGAAATGAACGTGACATTAGAAACGCCAATGATTTTATTAAATGAAGCAGAACAGCCTTGTGACATCCTCTTGAAATCAGGTAATTGTCAATCTGGTGAAACTGAATTAATTAAGGTAAATTGAATGGATATAAAGGGGTAGTTCAAATGAAAATTCTTAAAGTGTATAACAATAATATAGTTCGCTGTATTAACAATAAAGGAGAAGAATATATCCTTACTGGTCCTGGCGTTGGATTTAAAAAACATTCAGGCGATTATGTTGATGATACTAAAGTAGAACAAAGATTCTTCGCAGAAACGAAAACAAAGGCAAAGATAGAACGATTGTTAGAACGTATAGAACCACAATACTTTGAATTAAGCGAGTATA
This sequence comes from Clostridioides sp. ES-S-0054-01, assembly GCA_021561035.1. Classification (NCBI taxonomy): domain Bacteria; kingdom Bacillati; phylum Bacillota; class Clostridia; order Peptostreptococcales; family Peptostreptococcaceae; genus Clostridioides; species Clostridioides sp. ES-S-0054-01. The sequence continues at coordinate 583,267 of CP067346.1, read as the reverse complement.
TATTACAAGAGGCTAAAAAGAGATTAAATATCAGCTTAAATTTAAGTTTGATTATTCCGTTTACAGATCATTTAGTCGCAGCTATTGATCGGGCAAAAAGTGGAATTTCATTACCTAATTTATCACTTATGGAAATAAAAACGATTTGGAAAAAAGAATTTGAATTTAGTTTATGGATAATATCTTATATCGAAGAGAAAATGCATATCAATATGTCAATTGATGAAGCTGGATATATCGCTGTCTATTTTGTGAATGATACCGGAGAGCCTAGAGCAAATAAATCAATGGAAATCGTTCAAATAGTAACTGATATCGTAAATATTATTGAAAAATGTTTCCGAATCCGTCTAGATAAAACATCTTCAAGTTATATCAGACTGGTTACTCATCTTCGATTCTTTATTGGACGTATTATAGGATCAGAAGTTAGTAGAGATGACGATAACGAAGTGTTATACCAATACCTTTTAGAAAGAAACCCAAATTTAAAAACATGCATCAATTATATCAGTCAGTATATAAAAAATGAACTTAATTATGATGTAACAAAATCAGAACTTGTATATCTGATGATACATTTAACACAAATATTAGGAAAATAGGAGTGTGACTATTCGATTAGGCAGGCCTGAAATGTAAATCAAAGTGTGATTTATATTTTGGGCCTTTTATATATAAAATTAATATGAGGAGGATAAGCCTATGAAAAAATTAATTAATAATGCAGATGACTTTGGTTATTCTAATGCGGTAAACTATGGCATCGTGGATAGCTATCAAAAAGGAGTATTAACTTCTACAACATTAATGGCAGGAATGCCAGGCTTTGATCACGCAGTCATGCTTGCCAAACAAAATCCTGGTTTTGGAATCGGTGTTCACTTAACATTAACATGTGGGAGACCTTTACTTACTACACACAAGACACTTGTTGATGAAAAAAGATATTTTAAAAATCTTAGTTTCTATAAAGAAGAAAATACATTTGTAGATGAGGATGAAGTATATGCCGAATGGAAAGCACAAATAGAGAAAGTATATGCAGCGGGGATTGAACCAACTCATCTAGATGCTCATCATCATACACACATCTTTAAGAATAATCCTGAGATTGTCATTAGATTATCGAAAGAGTATGGATTACCAGTTCGTAATTCCTTCAATGACGTTTCCATATTACGTAGTGAAGGAATTAAATGTAATGATGTATTGATCGATCCTTGGATTAATATCGAAGGAAAGATTGATGCATACGAAGATAAAGCAAGTGCTTTGGTTAAGGAAATTATACAGTTGATTAAACAGGCAAAGACTGAAAGTGATGTTATTGAAGTTATGTGGCATACAGCTTATTTGGACTATAAAATTATTACTCAGTCAAACTTTGCCTACCCTAGGCTAATAGAATCTGATGCGATTCTTAATGAAGAATTAATGAAGTACTTAAATGAAAACTTTCAATTATGTACTTATCAAGATATATAGAAAAGGAGAGAAAGAATATGTTTAACAAAGCTTTAAAACAATTATCGAAGCTTGGAAAAGCGATGTTGATTCCAATTGCTGCTACTCCAGTTGCTGGTTTGCTTGCTCGTTTAAGTGCTGTAGATATGTTGAATATGCCAGTACTAGAGACTGCTGGATGGGTAGTATTTGGTATGATGGATGTGCTTTTTGCAATCGGTGCTGTTATAGCATATGCAAAAGCTAAAGACAGATCAATACCGATTATTGGTGCAATTATCTCATTATCAGTATTTAAAGCTGTTTTGGTCTATATGAACGAAGCAGTCAATATGGGAGTATTTGCTGGTATTTTAGTTGGTGTTATGACAGCCATTGTATTTAATTATAGTAAAGAGTGGAAAACTCCGGCTATGTTCTCGTTCTTTACTGGGGAGAAGTTTGTAGTTACATTAGCACCACTTGTAGCTATTCCTTTGGCTATTTTGTTCAGTTTTCTTTGGGTGCCTTGCCAAGCAGGTTTAAATAATTTTGGTATTTGGATTGCTGGTGCTGGTGCATTAGGGGTATTTGTCTTTGGATTGACAAATCGTCTGTTAATACCAATTGGATTACATCATGTAGTTAACACCTATATCTATTACGAATTAGGAAGTTTTACTACCGCAAGTGGAGAAATTGTAAAAGGAGAAATCCCAAGATTCTTAGCAGGAGATCCTACAGCAGGTTTGTTCTTAGCAATGTTCTTTATTCCAATGATGTTTGGACTTCCTGGTGCATGTTTAGCAATGTATAAAACTGCAAAAGAAAAGAATAAAGAGAAAACGAAGTCATTAATGAGTTCTGCATCATTGACAACCTTTGTTGCAGGTATCACAGAACCAATTGAATTCTCATTTATGTTTGTTGCACCTAGACTTTATGCATTTCATGCATTATTAACTGGTACTGCTGGGGCAATATTATATTTACTTAATGTTCACTTTGGTATGTCAGTTAATTTCTGTGTCATTGACTATATTTTGAACTTTAAGTTAAGTACAAATGGTTGGATGATTGTTCCAATTGGTATCGTCTTCTTCTTTATTTATTACTTTGGATTTAAGATTATGATTGAAAAATGGGATTTAAAAACTCCAGGAAGAGAAGAAGAATTAAAATTTGATGAGAATGAAGTATCTACTGAGGAAATTAATATTAAGTTAGAGCATACAAATTATCAGTACATGGCCAAGAAAATATTACAAAACATTGGTGGTAAAGATAATGTAGAAGAAGTAGAAAACTGTGTTACAAGATTACGTCTTGAATTAAAAGATGGTTCTTTGGTAAATGAAGAAAATATTAAGAAAACAGGAGCCAAAGGAGTTGTAAGATTTGGAGAAACATCAATTCAGATTATTATTGGAACAGAAGTAAATAAAGTAGCAAGAGAATTTAAAGAAATGTTAGAAAACTAGTATAAAAGGAGGACTACGAACATGGGTAATAAATTTGTAATTATTGGAGCAGGATCAACACACACACCAGGTATTTTAGCAGCACTTGCAAACAAGTCAGAAGAATTGAATATGACAGAATTGTGTTTGCATGATATTGAACACGATCGTGTATATCATATGGGAGAATTTAATAAAATTTATATGAAAGAACATCGTCCAGAAATCAAGACAAGCTGGACAACAGATTTGAAAGAAGCATTAATAGGCGCAAATTATGTATTTATACAAATTCGTCCAGGCAGAAACGAGCAACGTTCTATCGATGAACATACATGCTACAAGCATGGATTAATTGGTCAGGAAACATGTGGATTAGGAGGATTTTCATTCGCACTTCGTACCATTCCAGCTATTCTGGAAATTGTAAAAACAGCAGTTGAAGTATGTCCAGATGCATGGTTGTTAAATTACTCTAATCCAGAAGCCATGGTATCTGAAGCAGTTTATCGTACATATCCACAAGCAAAAATGCTATGTATTTGTGATATGCCAATTTCTCAGCAGGAACAAGTAGCTGCATATCTTGGATATGATGAAAAAGATTTAACATTCAAATATTTTGGATTAAATCACTTTGGTTGGTATACAAACATCTACAATAAAAAGGGTGAAGATTTACTTCCTAAACTTAGAGAAGAAGTACTATCAGGTAAAGTTACTGGGCTAAGTGCAGATAAAGATGAAGGAAAACTTGATGAATATTGGTATAAAACATTTAATAATGTTATCAAAGGATTCAAAGCATATCCTGACTTCTTACCACTATGTTATTTACAGTATTACTATTTCCATGATGAAATGTTAGAAATGTTTGATCACGATGTTACACGAGCAGATACAGTTTTAGCAGGACGTGAAATAACTGTTTATGAAGAATGTCGTAGAGTTATTGAGAAACAAACAACAAAGGACTCTTATTTAGTATCAGGTGTCCATGGAAATTATATTGTTGATCTAGCAAGCTCTATTATCAATGATAAGCGAGAAAGATTCATGGTAAATGTGATGAATAGAGGAGCAATTGGAAACTTTAATCATGATGCAGTAGTTGAAGTACCATGTTATGTAGGAGCATCAGGTGTAGAGCCTACTTCAGTAGGATATATTCCACAGTTCCATAAATCATTGATGGAAGCTCAAAAAGGTTATGAGAAGTTAGCAGTGGAAGCTTGTCTGGAAGGTTCATATGAAAAAGCATTACAGGCTATCCTTTTAAATAAGACTGTACCTTCTTATCGTGTTGGTAAAGCTATTCTGGATGACTTTTTGGAATTAAATAAAGATTATTGGAATCCAAAATTCTACGAAAAATAAAAATGACAAAATGAAGTATTTTCGATAAATAAGTCGATAAACAGAAAGAGAAGAATACGCCTGATTTCAAATGATAAAGGCGTATTCTTTTGTTTCACATCAAAATTAAGATATTAAGCATATGATTAAAACTATTTAGCGGTTTATAAAAAGTAATCTGAAAGGAGATTCATATGAGTGCATTATCAACATTATTTCCGGTGTTTTTTATCATGGCACTTGGTTTTATATCACGTAAGAAAAGATGGATTACACCAGAACAGAAAGATGGAGCGAATGCTATTGTTTTTAAAATATTATTCCCAATATTAGTTTTTCAACTAATCAGTACAGCAGAAATTGAACTTCAGCATTTAAAAATGATTGTATACGTGTTTATCGTTTTTACGTTAGCATTGGTGGTAGGAAAACTATTCAGCAATATTGTTGGTAAGCAATATGCTCATTTTTCGCCATATTTATTAACTGTGTGTGAAGGAGGAAATGTAGCATTACCACTTTATTTGTCTATTGTAGGAGCGTCCAGTAATACGGTTATCTTTGATATTGCGGGAACAATTGTAGGCTTTATTGTATTTCCAATATTAGTTTCTAAAGTAACTGCCAACTCCTCAACTTTTTTTGATATATTAAAAAGAGTTCTGAATAACTCTTTTGTTATAGCTGTGATACTGGGAATGGTTTTAAATATTACAGGAATCTATCATATGGCTATGATGTCTCAATTTAAAGATTTGATAAATAATACGCTAAGCCAAGCGACAATGCCAATTATTACTATGATTTTATTTATTTTAGGTTATAATTTCACAATTGATCGTCAGATACTTCGACCATTATTAAAACTAATGGGAATAAAAATCTTTTATTATACATTGGTTATATTAGGCTTTTTTGTCTTATTCCCTAAACATATGGTAGATAAAACATTTATGATAGCACCAATGATTTATTTTATGTCACCAACTGGTTTTGGTTTACTGCCGGTCATTGAACCATTGTATAAGAGTGAAGATGATGCTTCATTTACAAGTGCATTTGTTTCTATTTTTATGATTGTTACATTGCTTGTTTATACCTGTATTGTTATCTTTATTTCATAAAGAATACACAAAAAGCATAATAAATACATAATATCTTTCGGATTTTTTTTAATGTGAATCACAAAATGATAAAATCATGAAGGTAAGAATAGAGGGATTGTATGATAAATTTTATGTAGAAGGTCATTGCGAAAATCCTTTCATTACACTAATATTACAATTTTCCTTTTCTTGTGTTGCTATAAATCACACAAAGTCTTTTCTCCTGAAATGAATGATGAGCATTTTAGAGGGAAGGACTTTTTTATATGTGTTTTTCCTTCAAAAAACTAATCATAGCCTTTGCCAATATTTGAAACATTTCAATAATATTCATTGAATTGTTGTTCTCCTCAGCTTCGCTAGTTGCAACATTTTGAGCAATTCCATCTATAAAGCTACTGATAAACATGACAAGTGAATGGATGGGAATACGCGGTAGAAATATGCCTTTCTCGATATTCTTTAAAGTGTAGTCTACAATTCTGTTTTGTGCATATGCTAGACTTTTCTTAAAGTTTAATTTAGGGTGCACTGTAGCTCTCTTTTCAATATCAAAGGAATAAAAAACTATCAATTCAAAGCATGTTTTGCCACCAACGGATTTTAATAATTCATCAATATACTTTCCTATTGAAAGAATACACTCAAAGAGAATTTCCTTTTCTGTAAGGTCAGAGCTTAACAACGTGTTAATGTTCTGCTCTAACAAATCATAGGTTGTGTTTTTATTGATGTAATCAATAAAGATTTCATCTAAACTTGCATAGTAATGATAGATAATTCCTTGACTAAAACCAGCTTCCTTAATAATATCTCGCATAGTTACAGAATATAGTGGTTTCTCTCTTAAAATCTTACCAATACATTCAAGTATATAATTTCTCTTATCTCTTAGATATTTCTCTGTTACTTTCGGCATAAACAATCCTCCAGTTTCTATCTTTATGTAATGTCAAATTATACTGTGATACTTGTGTTGCTTTTGTCTGATTATCAAGAAACTTCACAGCTACTTTGACTTTCACATTCTCGCCGTCTACTGAAAAGACAGGGTTTAACAGCTCTGAAAACAGATAATCTCCGTGGTTCATAGGTAACAGAAAAAGTACTCTCCCCATACTGTGCCACATCCCAGACAAGCACATCTTTAACTGTGGAGCTGGTCGGTATATCCGTTCTTATGGTATCAAGGTTCAAGTCCTGTAATTCCTTTGTCAGATACCCGTTAATAGCCAGTGTTCTTGCTTCAATGCTTTCTTCGCTGTTGTTCCATGTGTAGTAGGACTTCGCAAAGTTCTTTACAAAATTTTCAATCCCGTTTGTGTCATTGAGCCGTAGCTCTATGATTTCTTTTTCATGGGTGGTATACTGCATGAACGGCAGTTGTCGGCAAGGCAGTAACCACGGTTGTAAGGGTAAGCACACCTGTAAGCAATCGCTTTAATGTCTTTTTCATCATGTTTAAATGCTCCTTTCATATATAGAAATAGCCGTCCATTTCTGAACGGCTGGAAATAGAAAAGGAACGCTGAAATAGTAGCGTTCCATAGTCTATGAGTTATTCAATTTTTCCTGTTTCAATACTGATGTGCTGTACCATATCTTTGCATATCTCGGAATATCGGCGTATCAAGGCTCATTCGTAAGTAGTAAATAAGTAGAAATGGCTTCTTTATTCCTTGTGAAATGCTGATAAATACAGTGTTTTAGGGGATAATCAAATTTTTAGTTGGTTTTTAGTTTAATAACTATATAAATTTATCTATAACTAAGTATAAAATATATTATTTATAAAATTTCTATATTATTTTCATATAAAATCCTATAAAAATCACAATAAAATGTTTTTTCATGTGATATACCTTGATGGGTGAAGTTTATATTTATTTAAGTACTACAAGCAAAAATTTAACTATAGCAAAAAAAATCAATAAATAAAATGATTCTTATAATAAAAATACTTCTATTGTAGATTTATTATTTATTAATAAATCTATAATACAAAAAACGAGAAGTACAGTGTCATAAAAATATGACTAACTGTACCTCTAATTATACTCACCTTTTCATAAATTTAATCACTATATATCAACATATCGACTAAATTTATCTTATATACTAATATCTCAGTTGCTAATATCTTAATATATTAATCTTGAATAATGCTTTCTCTTGATTCAATTTCTTTTGAAATACTAGCTATAAATTCATCCAATTTAATGCTACCTATTTCACCTTTATCTCTTGACCTAACAGAAACATTATTATCAGCTACTTCTTTTTCACCTACTATTAACATGTATGGCACTTTTTCAAGCTGAGCTTCTCTTATCTTAAATCCAATTTTTTCAGCTCTATCGTCCAATTCAACTCTTATACCCTTGTCAAATAACTCTTTCTTAACTTCATTTGCATAATCCATAAACTTATCAGATATAGGAAGTATCTTAACTTGAGTTGGAGATAACCAAACTGGGAATTTACCAGCATAATGCTCTATTAATATACCTATAAATCTTTCTATACTACCAAAAGCAACTCTATGAATCATAACTGGTCTATGTTTTTCACCATCTTGTCCAATATAAGTATTATCAAATTGTCTTGGAAGTTGCATATCTAATTGGATAGTACCACATTGCCAAGTTCTTCCTAAACAGTCTTTTAGATGGAAGTCTATCTTAGGTCCATAGAATGCCCCATCACCCTCATTTATAGTGTATGGTAGACCTAACTCTTCTAAAGCTTCTCTCAATCCATTTTCTGCTGCTTCCCACTCTTCATCGCTTCCCATAGAATTCTCTGGTCTTGTAGATAATTCTAGGTTATATTCAAATCCAAAAGTTTTGTAGATACCATCTATTAGGTTAGCTACTCCTTTTATTTCATCCTTAATTTGCTCTGGCAACATGAATATATGTGAATCGTCTTGAGTAAATGCTCTAACCCTCATTAAGCCTTGTAATGCACCAGATAACTCATGTCTATGAACTCTACCAAGCTCTGCAACTCTCATTGGGAAATCTCTATATGAATGTAGTTGAGAATTATAGTAAATTAATCCACCAGGACAGTTCATAGGTTTTATAGCATAATCTTCATCATCTATTTTAACTGTATACATATTTTCTTTGTAATGATACCAGTGACCTGAAGTCTCCCATAATTTTCTATTTAATATAATTGGAGATTCTATTTCAATATATCCAGCTTTTCTGTGTATTTCTCTCCAGAATTTTAATAATTCATTTTTAAGTTCCATACCTTTTGGCAAAAACATAGGAAATCCTGGACCTTCTTCAGGTATCATAAATAATCCTAACTCTTTACCTAATTTTCTATGGTCTCTCTTTTTAGCTTCTTCTAGTAAATGTAAGTACTCTTCTAAGTCTTTGTTTTTCTCAAAAGAAGTTCCATAGATTCTTTGAAGCATCTTGTTTTTTTCGTCACCACGCCAGTATGCACCTGCTACACTTTGTAATTTAACAGCTTTAACTTTTTTAGTAGATGGTAAGTGTGGTCCTCTACATAAATCAGTAAAATCACCTTGCTTGTAGAAAGATATTATTTCACTTTCAGGTAAATCAGATATAAGTTCTACCTTATAGTCTTCTCCTTGTCCTTTCATAAGCTCTAAAGCTTCATTTCTAGGAAGTTCAAATCTTTCTATTTTTAAATCTTCTTTAGCTATTTTTTTCATTTCAGCTTCTATTTTTTCTAAGTCTTCTGGAACTAATCTATGGTCTAAATCTATATCATAGTAGAATCCATTTTCTATACTTGGTCCTATAGCAAGTTTTGCTTCTGGATAAAGTCTCTTTATAGCTTGAGCTAATATATGTGCTGATGTATGTCTAAAAACTTCCTTACCTTCTTTATCTTCAAACTTAAATAAATTTAAGTTACAATCAGTATCTATAATGTGGTCCAGACCTACAACCTCTCCGTTCACAGATGCTGCTACCACATTTCTAGCTAATCCTTCACTAATGGATTTGGCTACATCCATAACAGAAATAGCATTTTCAAATTCTTTTATTGAGCCATCTTTTAAAGCAACTTTAATCATTGTTTTTCCTCCTTATTGAAATAATTTTTAGATTTTTTGTAATAAAAAATCGCCCCAAACATGTTTGGGACGATATTAATTCGCGGTTCCACCCAAGTTGGCGTATACAAGTATATACAACCCTCTTGATGACTATAAGGTCGTCACCCGAGTACTTTCACATATAGTATAAATACAAATACTGCTAATAAACTCAGCTCCAAGGTAGTTTTCAAATAGACCTATTACATGGGCTTTCAGCCATAGACCCAAATTCTCTGAGAATGGTTTCTACTCTACTCTTCCTCTTCAACACTATGATTTTTAATATATTTTCATTATAACAGATAGTTATACATCAATCAACATTAATGTAATATAATAATTACCCTTTATTTTTCACCCTAATCAGCTATAAACCAATATTTCTATATTTTTATATTAAATTAATCTTTTGATTTACAGTAATATTATAATATTTTCATCAATTTTAAATTTTTAAAAAGTATCTACATGCATGATAGATATGACTAGATAAATACTAAAACTAATTTTTATTAAAACTAATTTCTAATTTTTGTACACTTTTTAGATTTTGTATACTTAAATACAATCAATACTTAATATGGTTAATACTTAATACAGTCAATACTTAAATGCAATTAATAAGTAATACAGTTAATACTTAAATGCATTCAATAAGTGCCATATACTTAAATAAATGCTAATTGTCATATATTTAAATAAATATAGTAATCGCTCCTTGAGCTATACCTATTAAAAAACCTAATACAAGCCCTAAAATCTCTATATGTTTTAATTCTTTTTTAGCTATTCTTATTATTATCTCTTCCAATTCGTATAAATCTAGTTTATTAATCTTATCTTCGACCATTTTTTTTATATCTATACGCTCATTTGCTTTATTTATTATATTTTTACTCAATTCATCTATACTTTGCTTAACTTCAGACTCAATTATCTCTCCTAAATACTCTTGTATCATGCTTTTTATACCACTAGGTATAAATGAAACTTTCTCATGTATTATAATTTTTATCCTTGCTTTTATGTATCTTACAACTTCTTCCTTATCTTCGTCAGTAATGATATTTGCAAGTATTTCATCCATAGAAAGAAATTCTTCTTGAATTATTTCTCCTACATTTGCTGCTATTTCTTCTCTTCTCTTTGGTATAAGACCTATTATTTCTATATTTAAAATAGGTATTTTAATAGGCTCTATTGGTCTAAATATCAGCCTTATCGCTACTACATTCGTAACATAACCTATAAATCCTCCAATAACAGCTAATATCAGTATCCTAATTAAATTATCCATTATAAAATTACTCCTTATCAATTGTATATTTGTCAGCTATATTACATTAATCAAGTAGATATTCTTTATATTTAATAGCTCCAGCTATACTATAGCTTTATATACAATTATAAGTCTTTTATGTCGATTTAAAAAGAATTTTTTTAGTTTTTATATCCCTAGATTTTAATTTTCCATAATTATACTAACTTTATTTTCAAAAATTGCTTCTACAGTATCTATAATTTCCTTTGAGCAATTATTATTTAATAAATCCAATATTTCTATTCTTTTAGGACATAAAGTTAATAAGGTACTTATTAAAAAGTCCTCATAGTTTAAATTTTCTCTTATTACCATATTTATGATTTCTTCATCATCTATGCTGTCTATTTTATTTCCATTTTTATCGTATAGAACAAATGTATTATCTTCCATTATATGAACTTTAAGTAAATCAATCTTTTCTTCTTGGGTATCTATAAAGTATTTTAAAACTCTTATAAACTCATCTTGGTCTTTCTTTATTAAATACTCCTCAACTGCAATATCACCTATAGCAGAAATATATTTCATAAATTCTCTCATTCTAAATCTAATAAAACCTTCTACATTTATAAAATCATTTTCCTCTATATAATTTCTCACCCTCGTAAACACTGTTTCTCTCATAAAAATCTCTTTTTTAGCAAATATGTTCAGTGAATATATGTATATATTATTTTTATCTTCAGGATATGTACGCCCATAGCATTTTAGAATGTATTCTTTTAAAAGTTTCTCTTTCATTATACTTATTATCATACTAGTTATTTCTGTTGATATCTCATCAATATTTAGAGCTCTTTGTTCAGCTTTAGTACCATTAAGTATTTTTTTATTTAATACTTCTTGCTTTGTAGAATCTATCACTACTTCTACAATGTCATTCGTATATATTAATCTATCGTTTACATTATTATTCCTCAAAAATTTCATAGAAGAAATATTATCCTTCTCAACCAAAGTTATCGCTCCTTTCTTGTCATGAGAGGAACTATAGAACCTATATCTAGTAAATTTTCACGGCTAAGTGTAACTACCTCCTTGTTTTTGCTTTCTACAAAACTTTTTATACGTTCATAGTCAGGATGTTTTTTAACATCTCCACAAAAAGCTAGTTTATCCTTAGAAATTAACCCTGTACATCCACCTATAAATCCATAATTCATCTCAAATAAATTTATATGACCTTTTTCTATTAATAAACACTCTATTTCTGTATTCTTCATACTTTTCCAAATACCTTTATCTGATGTTATTATAGATGTTCTATCTACTATACAGATTGAGCATTTAGAATAGCCCTGCTCTATATTTATCTTTTTAAGTTTATTATTTTCAATATAATCTAATATTACTTTGTCAGTGTACTTAAAGTTGTGTATAGCATAGTCACCAACTATAGCAATATTGTAAGGTATATCATAAGGGTATCTATTTAATAAATTAGCTTCTCCCTTAATTATATTAAATTTATATCTACTTAATAACTCTTTGTATTGATTATATACATTCGGCGCAACAATTATATCTCCTTTTCCTAAATTACAAATACATATATCTGGGTGATATTTTATGCTTTCATATAATTCTTTACATTCTATTGTTTTTATTATCTCTATATTTCTTAATTTTAATTCATTTTCCATTAGATAACTAATTCTTTTGTCCACCAAAGCTAGACACAAATCGTCATCTAGTATAAATGGCTCTCTTGTAAATTCCATTTTTTACTCCTTTTTCTTTTTTTTGATAAATTTTTTATCTAAATATAAATAAAGTGTGTAGTAGATTTTATCTACTTACACACTTATTACCAGACTTTTATGTAATTAATCTATACTTGGTCAGTATATTTTCATATCTTACTTACAATAATTTTAATCTATCATCTAATTGATTTTAATTTTGCTATGTCATTCCAATTACTTGCTGTTACCATTTCAATTTTATTTAAATCTTTTCTTATTTCTTGTGTATCTGATTTAACTGACACAACATGTTTTTCTGTGTATTCTAATTCTATCTTTGTATCTTTTAAGTCTTTTTTAATTTCTAATATATCATTTTCCATCTTATCTAGCCTAGATTCCATCTTATCTAATCTAGATTCCATCTTATCTAATCTAGATTCCACTTCATCTAGTCTAGATTCCATCTTATCTAGTCTAGATTCCACTTCATCTAGTCTAGATTCCATCTTATCTAGTCTAGATTCCATTTTATCTAGTCTAGATTCCACTCCATCTAGTCTATTTTCTATGTTGTCAAATCTGTCGTTAATACTGGCTTGCATTTTAACCAGAAATTGCAAAATTTTATCTTCCATATGCATCAACTCCTCTACATATAATTATAACATTTCATACAAATATTATACACAAATACATTAATAATTAATATGTATCTTTCACCTTGTTATACTCTTTTTTTACATATTCAAGGACATCTGGTGGTATGTTTCTACTGCTCTTTGGAGTCAAGCCAAGTTCTCCATTTTTTAGTTTAAACTCCATTACCTTACTTCCCTTAAAACCATCCTTTATAACATTTTTTATCAACTCATAAACAGGCTGTTCTACATTTTTTATAATTGAACTTATTACATTATCTGGTGCCATATCGTATTGGTCTTTATTAATAGCTATAACTTTGCCACCATTTTCTCTTGCCACTTGAATAGCTCTTTTACTATCATCTTCTGTAGCTGAAAATACAACATCTCTATCAGAATCTCTCATTTCTTTTGCAATAGTTCTAGCCGATTCAGGATTTTCAAATAGATTTGAATACTTAACTAATAACTCGGCATCTTTATTTGAGGTTTTAAGACCTTTTCTAAATCCAGATTCATACTTATCTCTACTAGAACCCTCGATTCCTCCTATAAAACCTACCTTACCAGTATCAGTCATTTTACCTGCAATAAGACCTGCTAAATATCCAGTAGCATTATCTTGAAATGATACTGAAATTACATTAGCTGGTTGAATTTTATAAGCATAATCAACTATTCCAAATTGCTGTTTTGGATATTTAGTAGCAGCTTCCTTAATTGGCTCTGCAAACCTAGACCCAACTGCTATTATTAAATCTGGCTCATACTTATATAGTTTTTCTATACTTTCTTTAAAATTCTTAGAAGTCTTTGGTTTTTCAAGTTTTACCCTAACATCAAAATCTTCGTCAGCTCTTTTTAAAGCTGATAATACATCATTATTATACGATTCGTTATTTAAGTTTTCAGTATCTAATAATACTCCTACGGTTTTTCTTACATATGAATCTTCTTCTACCTCATCTTCTTCATCCTTACTTTTACTATTTGATTTATCTTTGCCTGATGAAACTGGTACGCTTTTAGAATCACTCTGTTTAGACTTAGCACTATTTATATTAGAATTATCTTTATTTACTTTATCAAACCCAAAATCAAAATTACATATAGCTAATATAAAAATTGTAAATACTATAACAAAGCAAGCCATCAATATTCTTTTTATTTTCACAAAATCCACTCCCTGATTTGGATAGGTCTAACCTACCTCTACATATAACTTTCTCTATATGTCTACTATCTTAGCCAATTCACCTCATGACTAAAGTTATGGTACTCTTGGCTATTATAATAGATTATTTATTGTTCTTATTAACATATTCTAACACATCTGGAGGAATATTTTGAGAGCTATTTTGGGCAAGTCCAGTATTTCCAGACTCAACTGTGTTTTCTATAACTTTTCCCCCCTTATAATTTCCTTTCACAAAACTTTGTATCAAATTATAAGTAGGATTCTCAAAATCTTTTACAATAGAACTTATAACATTTTCTGGAGCTAACTCATGCTGGTCTTTATTTGTGGCTATAACCTTTTTATTTTTTGCTCTGACTGCATCTATTACAGATTTTGAATCGTCTTCAGTAGTAGAAAAAATAATGTCTACTCCATTATCCATCATCTTTTTAGCTATAGATTCTACTGATTTACTATCCTTAAAAACATCTGCATACTCAACTGAGATATCATTTATACTACTATTAGAAAATTTAACACCCTCTTTAAAACCTGCTTCAAATTTATCCCTACTAGACCCCTTTGTTCCACCTATAAAACCAACCTTATTACTTTCAGTCATCTTTCCAGCTATTAGTCCAACTAGATATCCAGATTTATTATCTTCATAAGAAATTGAAGTTATATTGGAAGGTTGCTCGTTGTACTCATAGTCTAAAATTGCAAATTGTTGCTTTGGATATTTCTTAGCTATCTTCTCCAGTGGTTTTGCAAATCTAGCTCCTACAGCTATAATTAAATCGTAATCGTCATTACATAAAATATCTATACTATTAGAAAAAGTTGATGAATCATCTGATTCCACTTTGTTTGTATCTATATTAAATTCCTTTTGGGCATTGTTTAATGCTAATAAAGCTGAATTATTCATAGCCTCATTGTTTGTTCCCTCAATATCTAGTATCATAGATACAGATTTTTTTGAATTATTTTTGTCGCTTATATCATTTTTATTATCTTTGTTAGAACTAGGATTATTAATTGAATTATTGCCACATCCAACCAACATTCCAGCTGTCATTGCTACAGTTAATATCAATATCAACATTCTTTTAAAACACATTAAATTTCACTCCTCATACATTTACGATATTTTTATATTCTATTTACTTTTACATCCTATTTACTTTTACATCCTATTTACTTTTACATCCTATTTACTTTTACATCCTATTTACTTTTACATCCTATTTACTTTTACATCCTATTTACTTTTACATCCTATTTACTTTTACATCCTATTTACTTTTACATCCTATTTACTTTTACATCCTATTTACTTTTACATCCTATTTACTTTTACATCCTATTTACTTTTACATCCTATTTACTTTTACATCCTATTTACTTTTACATCCTATTTATAAATTTTTTATATACAATTTGCAAGCATATTTTGAAATTTTTTTAATAAATCCTACCATAAAAAAGTGTGCAATAGATTCTTATCTATTTACACACTTCCCTAAAAACTAAATTAATATATCAACACTTAATTTTATCCAACATAAATCCAATTTAGCACATCAATATTTAATATTTTATCCTAATTTAATAAAAAAATAAATAATTATTCTCCAAAAATATATTATTTATTTTTTAAACATATGATGCCAGTAACACCAGGACCAGCATGTGCACCTATACACACACCAATTTGGAAAAATCTAATTTCCTTAGGTTTCAATTCATCCTCCATAACCTTAGATAATTGTTCTTTTTCCTTAAAATCATCACTATATCCTATATACACAATTTGGTCTGATAAATCATCCCCACAATTTGATTTTATCAATTCCATCATCTTAGAAATTACATTCTTCTTTCCTCTTACTTGAGATATTTGCGAAACTAGCCCATCTTTTATTTCAAGAATAGGCTTTATATTTAATATACTTCCTATTGCTGCCTTAGTAGATGATATTCTTCCTCCCTTTTGTAAATATTCTAGTGTATCCACTGAAAATATAACGAAAGCTTTCTCTTTCAATTCATCTAAAACAGGTAATATTTCATCAATAGACTTTCCTTCACTTGCAAGTTCTCCTGCTTTTATTACAAGCAAACCAGTTCCCATACAAAGCAGGTTAGAATCGTATGTATATATTTTACCTTCTACATCATTTTTTGCCATTACAGCACTTTGATACGTCCCTGTAGCTGTGGCAGAACCTGCTATATAAAGTATTTCTCTACCTTCATTAGTATACTTTTCAAAAACTTCCTTAAATTGGGCATAAGTCGCTTGAGAAGTTTTAGGATATACATTTTCTTCTCTAAGCCTTTTATAAAATTCATCTCCAGATATATCAATTCTATCCTTGTATTCTTTTTCCTCCAATATAACTGTTAATGAAATAATATCTATATCATATTTATCTAACAAATCTTTTGGCACGTCCGATAAACTGTCACAGATTATCTTTAGATTCTTCATTAAGTATGCTCCTTTCTCATTTAGGCTTGTTAAACTACCTCATATTAGGGTATCCTATTTGTCTTAAAGCCTCGTACACTACAATAGCAACTGAATTTGATAAATTTAATGACCTAGCTTTTTCAACATCCAACATAGGTACTCTAATACAAGTATCCATATTTGCTTTCAACAAAGGTTCTTGTAAACCCTTTGTTTCTTTACCAAATACTATAAAACAATTTTCTTCATATTTCACATCTGAATGTGACTGTTTAGCCTTTGTTGTAGAAAAAAAGTATTTACTATTTGGATACTTTTCTTGTAATTCTTCAAAGCTATCGTAATATTGTATATCAGCTATATCCCAATAGTCAAGCCCACATCTTTTTAGATGTTTATCATCCAAAGAAAAACCTAGTGGCTTTACCAAATGTAAAGTTGAACCTGTTGCTGCACAGGTTCTTATTATATTTCCTGTATTTTGAGGTATTTCCGGTTCTACTAATACTATATTTAATGACATTTTTATCCTCCCTAAGTATCGCTATTATTTATTAAATTTTATAAACAGAATAACAATAATATTATACTATTATACATGATAATGTTAATAATAATTTTGATTTCATTATATATAATAGTTTTCTATCTAACATTTTCATAAGTATTATTATATCAGAAAATCCCTCTTGTACAACTTACTTTGTAAAAGTTATTTCATTTCATCAAGTTCTTTATAATAATTACAATCTTCTTTTATTGGGCAATTTTTACATTCTGGATTTCTAGCTTTACACATTCTTCTTCCATGAAAAATTAATACATGATGTGAGTGTGACCATCTCTCTTTTGGTATGGCTTCCATAAGTGCAAACTCTGTTTTTTGAGGATTTGGCTCATCTACTATTCCAATTCTATTGCTAACTCTAAATACATGAGTATCTACTGCTATTGCTGGATGATTAAAAGCATTACTAAGTACAACTCCTGCCGTTTTTCTTCCAACACCTGGTAGCTTTATAAGCTTTTCTAAGCTATCAGGCACCTCACCATCATACAATTCACATAGCTGTTCAGATGTATCCTTTATTTTTTGAGATTTACTTTTGTAAAGACCACAACTCTTTATCTCCTTACTAATTTCTTCAATACTCAAATCAGCAAATTCTCTAGCTGTATTGTACTTTTTAAACAACTCTGAGGTAACTTTATTTACCCTTACATCAGTACATTGTGCTGATAAAATAGTTGCTATTAAAAGTTCAAAGGCTGTCCCATAATTTAACTCACATTTTGCATCTGGGTACAATTTTTCTAACTCGTCTAAAATCTTATTTACATCTTTTTCATTTGCTGAATCATTCTTAATTTTAGACTTACTTTTAGTTTCTTTACTTGGTTTTTGTATAGCCTTACTAGGACTACTATTCTTTGTTTTTTTCTCCTTTTCACCTTTTTTAGTATTTTTTTTACTTATTTTTGTAATTTTTATATCTTCTTCAATATTTCTACTTTTTATATCTTCTTCAATATCTCTAAAATTCTCTATATCTTTCTCGTCAATTGTTTCATCTTTTTTGCCAACCATTTTATCTATTCCTTTTTGAACTTCAACCTTTTCTACATCTTTTTTTTCTATCTCTTCTTTCTCAATTATATCTTTCTTATCTATACCTTTTTTATTTATTTCTTCTTCCACAGTTACATCTTTCTTATCTATAACTTTTTTATTTATTTCTTCTTCCACAGTTACATCTTTTTCATTTATCTCTTTTAGATTTACATTTTTCATAATTATCCCCCTTTAAAATACCAATTTATAAAACTCTATTTATACATAGTTTAGTCATATCAACAAAAAATAAACATCAATATATAAAACATACAAAATAAAAATTAAATTTACGTATATTTCACAAAAAAAGCAAAAACCTATTAAAGTCCTTGCTTTTTATTATACATAAATACCCATTAAATTCTATAATAAACTTATTCTTTTGACATAGTTTGTATCTTGCTGAAAGATATTAATTTTTCTTTTACCAATTTCTTTATCTCTTCAAATTTAACGTCTGTCAATATCTCTATAGCCTCTTCTACTCTTTCAACTGTATATATCTTAAATTTTCCATCTCGCACCGCATCATTAACTTCATCTGATAAAACGAGATTTCTTTGATTTTTCTTAGGAATTATGACACCTTGCTCACCATTTAACCCTTTAGTTTTACATATAGAATAAAATCCTTCTATCTTTTCACTTATTCCACCGACCACTTGTATGTCACCCTTTTGATTTATAGAACCTGTAACAGCAATATTTTGTTTAATTGGTACTCCACTAAGAGACGATAATAACACATACAACTCTGCCGAAGATGCACTATCTCCATCTATTCCACCATAATTTTGTTCAAAACAAACATATGCATTTAGCGACAATAATAAATCCTGTGCAAAGTTCTCAGAAAGATAACCACCTAATATAAGCACTCCTTTGTTATGTATCGAGCCACTCATATTCACTTCTCTTTCTATATTCACTATCCCTTTACTTCCTGGGCTAGTGGTTGCTGTAATCCTTGAAGCCCTACCAAAAGAGTATTCTCCTGTACTTAAGACTGACAGACCATTTATTACTCCAACCTTTTTTCCCTCTGTTTCTATTAGAGTAAATCCGTTTTCAACTGATTCATCCATATGTGTTTCCACTCTATTAATTCTTTTTCTCTTTTCAATTATTGCTTTTTTGACATCACACTGCTCTGTATACTCTGAATTTCTAAACTCTGCATAAGCACTTCCTTCTATTACAACTTCCATTATTTTATTAAACTTAGTTGATAGTTTTTCTAAATCACCAGATAATCTAGTGCTAAATTTAACAACCTCTTCAACTGCTGATTTAGTGAAATGTCTTAAATTATTCTTATCACATTGGGATGCTATAAATCTGGCTATTCCCTCTTCATTATTTTCATTCTTATCCATTTCGCTATCAAAATCTACAAATACTTTAAAATATTTTTCAAAATCTTCATCATATCTATATAAAATATCATATATATAGTGGCTTCCAATCAATACTAACTTAACATCTAATGGCATATTTTCTGGTTTAATTGCTGTCTGTGTCTCTAGTATTACTTTTTTTGTCTGCAAGGTCTTTTTAAGAATTTCCCAAGACATTGTATATTTTAACAGTTGGTCTGCGTAAATCACTAAATAACCACCATTAGCCCTATGAAATGCTCCTGATAATAATTTTGTGAAATCAGTCTTTATATTTCCATTTGCATAATCATATTCTGCTTTTCCAAATAGATTTGCTGGGCTTGGATTTATCTCTACTACGACAGGTGCTGATTCTTTATTTTTTGAACTTCCATTGTCTACAAATAGGTTAATTTTATATTTAATAAAATGCTCTTTATCATACTTATCTTTTAACTCATCTTCATCTAAATAGAACAAATACATATATTCTATTATATCTTTCTTTATATTTTCCAAATAAGCTTGAACTTTGCCATAATTTTCATATTTTTCGCACAATTTCTTAATATGAGGTTCTACTACAAGCTTAGCTATCTCTTCTTCAAGCTCTAACACCGCTTTTTCAGCTATTTCTTCTAAATTTCTAATTTTATATACGACCTGTATCGCCATATTTTCCAGTTCTCTTTTAGCTTTGTAAAACTCTTCATCAGATTCATCACTTTCATCTTCCTCTTCTTTCAACGGGATAAAAACTATTCCCATTTTACTTTGTTTTAATTTAAATCCTTTTTCTTCTCCATACTTCTTTATTTGCTTCAAGAGCATATCTTTTTCTATTTCATATTCGTCCAAAAGTTTATTTTTTTCTATTTCAAAACTTTCACTTTCAAACGCATTTTTAAAATCTTCTAAAAGACTTTCAATTAATTTCTCCATATCTTTCTTAAGTTCTCTTCCAAATCCTTTTTCTAGCTCAACTATAATAGGTTCTCTAGGGTTTTCAAAATTATATATATAGCACCAGTCTTTATGTGTATTTTTTTTGGACGCATATTCATTTAAAACCTTTAATGCATAAGTACTTTTACCAGTTCCAGATTCACCAGCTATATATATGTTATATGCTGGATTATTTATTTTCAAACCTAATTCCATAGCTTCTACAGCTCTTTCTTGACCCAATATACAATCTAGTGGATTTATTTCAGATGTATTATTATATTTCAATATTCCCCCACCTCCCCATATTTAACTTTAATGATATAATATGACTTTTACACGACAAGTGTTAAAGTAAATACACATTAAAGTATATGAAACAGACTCTTATTATTAGTCATTATACTTATCTAAAATTATTTCCATATTTCTCTTTATTATATTTTTCCCTCTCCAACTAAAAGCTCTATCTCCATATCTCCTTTTAAATTCTTTATTTGAAATATTTTGTACTTCATCATAATCCAAATAATCTATTATATTTTCTTTAAATTCCAAAATATGAGTTGTTGGTATTTCAACGTTATGTGGACATACTTCTTGACAAATATCGCATCCAAATACCTTTTTGCCATTCTTTAAAACAGCTTTTTCTTCCTCTGACAAATCTCCTTTTTTTTGAGTTATATATGATAAACATTTCTTGGGATTCATATCATAATTTCCTAATATAGCATTTCCCGGACAATATTTTACACACTTACCACATTTAAAACAACTTTTTTCTAGTGGTTTATCTTCTTCAAACTTATAATTATTTACTATATACCCTATAAATACGTAAGAACCATATTCATCAGTTATGATATTATTATTTATTCCAAAATATCCTATTCCTGATAAATAAGCTAAATACCTGTCAACTAATGGTCCATTATCAGCAAATATCTTGTATTTAAAATCTGTTACTGTTTTAGAAATATAATCACAAATTTGTTGTAAAAAGTCTTTTACTACAATATGATAATCTTTCCCACGACAATATTTTGATAAATTTAAATTTTCATTCTTTTCTTGTCTATTTATATGATATGGAAATGCACACACTATTATAGAATTAGCATCTTCCATTATATTTCTTGGGTTAACTCTGTTCTCAATTATTGGCTCTTCCATACCAGTTAAATAATCTTTTTGCTGTCTGTCCTCAAGTATCTTTTCTAGATTATCATACCTATCTACACCAGCTATTCCTACACATTTTAATCCTATTAGATTACAAAATTCTTTTAATTCCTTATTATTCATAAAATTATTCCTTTTTAGTCTATTTAATCTTTTTTAATCTATTTAACCTTTTTTAATTTATCTAAGCTTTTTACTCTACTTAACCTTTTTTAATCTATCTAACCTTTTTAATCTATATAAGCTTTTTAATCTATCTAATCTAAGTTCTAAAACTTCAAATATTATTAATTATATTTTCACATTCTCTTTATATCTAAAGCAAGAATATTCATTTTTTTATTTTATTTAATATTCCATATTACATCACTGTTTATTATTAAGCGTTTGCTTGACCTATTTTTATTCTCTCCACTAAATTTACATTCACATATCCAGCACATAGAAGATTTTGAAATTTGTAAATAAAACACTCCTCTTATATCACCACACCTAAAGGGAAAGATTTTACAAATAAACTTTGTAAAAACACTTTAAATAAGAATTTGATTTTAAATCATATACAGATTATAATAAATACTGTATAAGGATGGTGAACAATTTGATTAAAATAACAATTCCAGGTAGACCTATTAGTAAATCTAATTTTAAGCTTCATAACATAAATGGTCAAGCATGGATGCCTTCAAAGGGAAAATATTCTAAGTATCTTGCATACGAAAACATGATTGCAGGTTTTATAAACCAACAGTATCAAGGAGAAACTGTCGAAGAAAATCTAATAACAGTCTTAAAATTATTCTTCCCAAATAAGAGAATGGGGGATTTACATAATTATCCAAAGAGTATTTGTGATGGTATTGAAAAAAGTGGAATAATAAAAAATGATAAACAACTTAAACCAGTACTTTTATTTGATTTTATAGATAAGGATAACCCTAGGGTTGAAATTGAGCTTTATCCAGTATCTAAATACAATATATCCTATAATATTTTTGAAAAATAAAGATTTTATGTACCATTTGATACTCTGCTAATATTATAGTACTTGAAACTACACTAATACAATAATAATTATGAACTATACTTACACAAATTTTAAATTTATATGATACTTGTAGCTATGTAAATTTAACACTTATATAATAGCTGTATTAATATAAATTTAATATTTGTATATAAAACCACGTTCATATAAAAAGAAATCGGAGTAAATTTACTACACCGATTTCAACAAATAAAATCTATCCTAGCTTTTCGACAACAGTCTTCAGCATTTCTCTTATAGGAAGTTCATATGGACATCTACTCTCACAAAGCCCACAGTCAATACACTCAGTAGGTTTAACATCCATAACCTCATATTTTTCTTTAGCCCACTCTTCTAATCCATATCTAGTATAATAACCTTCACATAAAAAACTCAATGGTATATTTATTCCTACAGCACAAGGCATACAATATTCACATCTTCTACAGAATTTTTTACCTAAAGAATTTCTTATTTCTTCAATTTCCTTATTATCTTTTTCATCTAGTACAAGATTTTCAAGTACAGCGACATTTTGTCTAATCTGTTCAACACTATCCATACCTGGTATAACTACATCTATATAATCTTTAGATAATATATACTTAATAGCCAATGGAGCATTATCTAAAGCTCCTCCAGCCAGAGGTTTCATTACTATTATTCCAATACCTTTTTCATGAGCTTTTTTAAACACTTCATCTGCTTGCCCTTCAACTATATTGTAAGGAAATTGTATAGTATCAAATTTTCCATCTTCTATAGCTTTTTCTATAGTATTTAAATTATGACTAGTTATACCAATATGTTTTATCTTACCTTGTTCTTTTGCCTCTAAAAGGGCACTATAAGCCATTTTATCTTTAAAAAGATTATCATATTCCTCTTCTTTAACATTATGAAATTGATATAAATCTATAAAATTAGTTTTAAAATTATTTAGACTTATCTCAACATCTCTCTTCATTGAATCATAATCTCTAGACATACTTTTAGTAGCTAAGAAAAATTTATCTCTTTTTCCTTCAATGGCAATTCCAATTGCTTCCTCACTTATCGTATACCCTCTTGCACTGTCAATAAAGTTTATTCCTTGTTTTTCTAACTCATTTATAACTAAGTTAGTATCCTCTTGAGTAATTCTTTGTATTGGAATTCCCCCCAAACCAACTCTCTTTATTTTCATATTAGTATTGCCCAAATTTCTCATATCTTTCCCCACCTAACTTTTAATTAATTTTTTTATATAATATAAATATGTCACTTTTAATTATACAACAAGTTATGAGAATCTTTGCAATATATTTACATATATTCATAATATAATTATATTTTATATCAGTCTGTCATAATATAATCATACTTTATACCCAGTTCATTTGTATACAATTTATATCTTTTCTATCTTTTCAATTTAAATCAGCTTATTTCATTATTGCACCTCCACCCTAATTACATTTAAGGTGGAGTATTTCACCTATTTTTGATAAAATTTTATTTACTAGATAGTATTTCTTTTATCATCTTAAGCTCCCTCTTATGACCTTCATCATCAAAAGGAGTTTCTAAGAAAAATGGTAAGTGCTTTAGACTAGGATGTTCCATAAAATCAATTAATGCTTTTAACCCAATCTTTCCTTCTCCTATAGGAGCATGTCTGTCTTTTTTATCTCCAAATGGCATCATACTATCATTTAGATGAATAGTTTTCAATCTGTCTATACCTATGACCTCATCAAATTCTTCTAAGACCCCATCCAAATCATTCACTATATCATAACCGGCTGAAAAAATATGACATGTATCAAGACATACACCTATTTTTTCTTTATGTTCAATTTTATCTATTATACTTTTTAATTGCTCAAACTTAAAACCTATTTCAGTTCCTTTTCCTGACATAGTTTCAAGAAGTATAGTTATATTTTCATCTCCCTTAATAGCATTGTTCAATCCTTTTACTATCCTATCTATACCAAAATCTACTCCACCACCTACATGACTGCCTGGATGAAAGCACATGTATTCAATTCCTAATGAGTCCATCCTTCTTATATCCTCATCTATCACTCTTGTTGCAAATTCGTATACATCATCCTTTGTACCACCCAAATTCATAGTATATGGAGCATGTGCAAGCAGTGGTGCAAAATTATTTGCTTTTCTAATCTCTTGAAATTTAGCTATATCTTTTTCAGCAAACTCTTTAGCATTTCCTCCTCTTGGATTTCTACTAAAAAATTGAAATGTATTTGCACCAATATATACAGCTGTCTCAGCTGCATTAGCAAATCCTTTTGCTATTGAAAGATGTGTTCCTAATTTAATCATATTAATCTCCTTTTATTTGTACTCAAACTTGTACTCAATTTTAATTTTGAACTACTCCACCTTAAATACCTTAAGTAAACATTTTAAGATGGAGATTCTTCTTTCTTTTAATATACTTCTACAATTAATTTAATTTATATTAATTTTTAATTTTAATGTTTACAATTTAATTATACCCATTTTAATATATTTCAAATATTATGACCTTACATACTTTGTATACATTATCTAAGAACTTTTTAGATAGTGTATACATCTTATATATTATATCTCTCTTACAAATACAACAGGTATAAGGAGGCAAAAAAATAGAGACCAAAAATCATGTGTTTACTCATACCAAAAACTATTTTTTGATTATTAAGTAAATTTTGATGTTCAATCTCTAATCTTATATTTTTAATTAATCCATAATTAATCCATAATTAATGCTCTAACTAGGACATTCTTCCTCAAGTGTAGGAACTACAACCATAGCTATATCATACTTAGAACCTTCACCATTGTGTTGTCTTTTATTTAAAATTTCATCTATCTTTGACTTCATAGCGTCACTAAGTTCAACTAATTCATCATGAGTAAGAGAAATATCATGATAATCAACTATATTTTCATTTTCTAAAACATCTTCTTCTGCTGCCTTATAAAAAACTTCACTCATATTTTCAAATTTTGATATGTACAATTCTTCTTTTTCTTCCCCATTGTCTAAAGAAAAATTAAGTATCCTATTCCCTATAACCACATTTTTTGCACTTGGATAATAGTATTTTTCCACAATCCCCGACTTTATTTTTTCCTCAACTAATTCTAAAATACCAACTTTGTATAACATTTTTATATGGTAGTTTATTTTTGCATGAGGTTCTTCCAATAATTGAGATAATTGTTTTGCTGACAATGGCGATTTGTCAAATGCTTTTAGAATATCTATTCTACGTGGATGCGCAATAGCCTTTATGCACTCCAAATCTCGTAATACCAATACCTCTTTCATTGACCCCTCCTAAAAAATTTATTTAATTCATATTTCTTTACAATTTAATTATATATTAAATTATATGTTGTTGTCAAAAAAATCCTTTCTTAATGTTTTAAAAAATATTTAATTTAATTTTATTTGACAACTCCTCTAAAACTTTAACTCCTGCGACGCTGTTACCTTTTTTGTCAAGCGCAGGTCCATAAACACCAATACCCATGCGTCCCGGCACAGAAGCCATTATACCACCCCCAACTCCAGATTTTGCAGGAATGCCAACTTTAATAGCAAATTCCCCAGAAGCATCATACATTCCACAAGTCATCATAAATGTCTTGACAATCCTAGAAACCATTTCACTCATTAAATGCTCACCATTTTCTATATCTACTCCATAATTTGCAAGATTTATTCCAATTCTCGCTAAATCAATAGAATCTATCTCAATCGAGCATTGTTTAAAATAAAGGTCTAGAACATCTTCTACATTACCTCTAATAAATCCATCACTTTTCAATAAGTAAGCCATAGCTCTGTTTCTATCTCCAGTCATTTTTTCAGACTTATAGACATCATAGTTTATTCCTATATTATCATTTTTTGCTAACTTCCTAAAGAAACTAAGCATTCTTTCTTCTTTTTCTTCCAAACAACTACCATTTATAAGAGAAGTAGTTACTATAGCCCCTGCATTTATCATTGGATTACAGGGTTTTTTTGTGTCATTAATTTCAAGTTTCATTATCGAATTAAATGGGTCTCCACTTGGCTCCATTCCAACATTTGAAAAAACGTCTTCCCAATCATTGTCCATAAGTGCCATAGCAAGAACAATTGGTTTTGAAATACTTTGTATAGTAAACTTTGTGCTACAGTTTCCAGCACTATAAAGATTATTTTCGCTATCTATGATACAAATTCCTAAATCATTTCTTCTAGCGTTTTTTAATTCTGGTATGTAACTAGCGACTTGTCCATAATTAGTATACTTCTTATTAGAACTTATAATTTCTTTTAACAATGTCTCATCTAACGTATTCATATGCACCTCTTATATTATGTTATATATTCTATTTTAGCACAGATTTGTACTATAATAAAACAGTGTTAAAAAAAATTATACTTTAAAACTATTTTCTACAATAATTGATTCATTTTTCAAATATTTTAAATAGATTAATAGTTTAATAATTTAGTAGCATAGTAGTCTAGTAATTTAATAATCTAGTAACCTAAATAATCTAGTGATTTAGTAATTTAGTAACTTAAATTTTTATAACTTCAAAACTTACCAACTTAATATATTTTACTCTTTTACTCTTTTACTCTTTTACTCTTTTACTCTTTTACTCTTTTACTCTTTTAAAAAATTATCACATAAGTTAACAAAAATATTAAATAGAAAAGTAAAATTTAAAATAAAAAGCCTGCTTCATACAAAAGTATAAAACAAGCCTTTTTATATATCAACTCAAACCTTAAAATTTGTATTGATTTAATTCTCCACTTAATACTTAATATTTGCTAATCACACTACTTGCTATATATTTAATCTTCGTAAAATAATCTATAACACATATATTAATCAACTATTTTACTTCCTCCAATAAATTCTCTAAGAATTGAAATACCTGGTATATCAGAAGTATCATCTAGTTCAACAAAATACTGTAAAAACTTTAGTAATCTAGTCGCTTCAATGTGAGCAGGATTATCCTCTTTTATCTCTTCCAATAGAGGCTTCGCAAATCGCTTTAAAACTGCTAGCTCATACACACAAGCAGAATTAAAGATAGCATCTGCCTCTTCTTGATACGGGAATATATTCTTCTTTTCTCCTCTTCTAACTGATGCCCATTGTAAGATAGTATTATCAGCACTATATCCTCTAAAATTATAATCTCTAACAATTCTCCTTATCATTCTCAAATCAGCAGTAGGAATTCTATTATGGTCATCCAAATTTATTTGAGTAAGGGCACTTATGTATATCTTAAATTTATCTTCATCTGGTATAGATGATGTTAAAATAGGATTTAGCCCATGTATACCTTCTAATATAATTGGTTGATTTGAGTCTATCTTTATTTTTTTACCAGTATATTCTCTCATACCTTCTTTGAAATTGAATCTTATATCGTCAATTTCTTCACCAGCTAAAAGTTTCTTTAAGTCCAAGTTAAATCTCTCTAAATCTATAGCATAAATTGATTCAAAATCATAATTTCCATATTCATCTAAAGGGGTATGCTTTCTGTCTATAAAATAGTCATCTAACGAAATCGAAATAGGATTTAAATTATTCACTCTAAGATGTATTGATAATCTGTGAGCAAAACTCGTTTTTCCAGATGAAGATGGAGCTGCTATTAAAATTACTCTCTTATTATTATCTTTTATCATATCTGCTATTTGAGATAATTTCTTTTCATGTAATGCTTCAAATGTTCTTATTATGTCTCCATATTCATTGTTTTCTATTATCTTGTTGAGAGATACTACCTTATCAATTCCCATAAGTCTTGACCATTCTTCTGCTTCATAATATACACTTGATAACTTAGGTTGAGGTACAAATTTCATAGGTTTCGTCTTATCTTCTTCACTATGACCTAGAATTATAACGCCTCCATTGTAAAGTTTAATATCAAATGATTTTATATAGCCAGTTGACGGTAACATATACCCATAAAAATGGTCTATATAGTTCTTACACTTATATACTTTAGCACTATCATACTCTTTGTATTTTAAAAGTTCTGCCTTTTCATACATTTCATTGTTTTCAAATATAGAAATAGCTTCATCTCTCGTAACCTCAATTTTTTCTATAATATAATCGTTGTTCACTATCTCTTTCATCTTGTTTCTTATATTTTCAACATCCACTTCTTTAAGCTTTCTATCTATATGAACTTCACAATATAGCCCATCAGATAGCGAATGTTCTATTGTAACTCTACTATCCCAAAATATTTCTCTACAAGCCATTACAAATACAAATGATATAACTCTAAAGTAAACTCTCTCCCCATCTTCATTAGTAGTATCTAAAAAATTTATCTCACAATCATTCTTCACTCTGCAATTTAGCTCTTTTAATTTATTATCTACAACTGCAAGTGTTATATAACCCTTATGTTCATCACAAAATTCTTTTGCTATATCCCCTAGTCTAATTCCTAAAGAATTTTCTTGTAATGAATATTCCTTATCTTTTCCGTCTATTTTTAAATTTATTTTTTTCACTTCAACATCTCCTTCCTTTTGATGAATATAAATTTTAATTAACGAGGTATATCAACAAGTTAAAGAGAGGTATCTAACCCTCTCCTACAATATTATTCAATTTACTTATAGTATCTTCAATGTCTTCGTAATTTATTTCTAATACTAAATATTCTGCATCTAATTTTAAGACCTCTTTAATCCCCTCTTCAGATAAAATTCCTTTTCCTATACCAACATGTGTATCATTGATACCATCATTATCACTTAAATGTATCAGTCTTATTTTATCCTTTAAGTTCTTTACATAATCATCCTCATCAATTAAACAATGTCCAGTATCGTAACAAAAACAAATCTTAGAATTTTTAATCCTCTTAAATATATATTCAAAATCATAGGATATATTTCCAATATTTGAAAAATCCCCACCTTTTGAATAAGTATTCTCTATACATACATACGAATTTGTATTTAATTTCTCTAAAAAATCCACACTAATTCCTAAATATTTGTCCCTATTCTTTTTAACTCTACTTGTCATGACATATCCCAAATGAAGGTTAAAATACCTTATATCAAACCCTTTTAGTTCAAATTCTATCTTCTCAATAAAATTTATCCAGGAATTTCGTATATACTCTATGTTTTCGCAAGTATTTAACTCCATAGGCAAATGTATCCCTACAGATAATTCTAGCTTAGAAATTCTCTCTTTATATTTACATAAATCGCCACATTCAGATATATTGTCAATTCCAATCTCCAAATGAGTTATTTGCTTTATGTTTTCACAAATGTTTAAAGCCTCCTCAAGATTAAACAATAAGGATGCTATACCAACTGCCATACAAATCACCTACTCAAAAATACCTATATCTGTAAAAGGAAATACCCTTAAAATAACTTTTCCTTTAATATTTTCTTCATCTACTAATCCCACTTCTTTATATCTACTGTCTAAACTAACTTCTCTATTGTCTCCCATCGCAAATACTTTTCCCTTAGGAATCACCATATCTATATCGCCTTCAGTATAATTATCATGTATATATGAAACTTCATTTAATAACTTGCCATTTATATAAACCTTAGAATCCTTAATCTTTAGATGGTCACCAGGTACACCTATAACCCTTTTTACAAGCTCTTTTTTTCTTCCATTCTCTTGTAATAAGTCAGTCTTAAATATCATTATATCTCCACATTTTGGTTCTGATAATTTATATGTCATCCTGTTTGCTACCAAATAGTCATGTGACTTAAGCGTCGGGTACATTGATTCTCCATTTACTAGTGTTGGTTTTATAAAACGGGTTATAATAAATGCAAAAAAAAGTGCAGTAATAATTATTTTTATCCACTCTACAATCTCTTCTTTAATAGTTTCATTCATTCACAAATTCTCCTTTATAGTTATATTATCTTTATTGATAATGCCTCTTAAACATTATCTTTTAGATAAGTCTACTAAATAAGGTGTTGTCTTTTTTATATAGACAACTATTGTGCATGGTCTGGTGATTTCAGTTAATCAGCGATTGCTCCAAATTTTATATGTTTAGTCAATAGTCCCTATATTCGAAAATGGATACAATCTGACTAAAACCTTTCCTAAAACGGCATGCTCGTCGACCAATCCAACCTCATCGTATCTACTATCTAAACTTTTTTCTCTATTATCTCCCATTGCAAATAATTTTCCTTCTGGAACTACAATATCAATATCTCCATCAGTACGATTATCATGTATATAGGAAGTCTCATCTAACAACTTATC
The DNA here is from genome assembly GCA_021561035.1 of Clostridioides sp. ES-S-0054-01. Classification (NCBI taxonomy): domain Bacteria; kingdom Bacillati; phylum Bacillota; class Clostridia; order Peptostreptococcales; family Peptostreptococcaceae; genus Clostridioides; species Clostridioides sp. ES-S-0054-01. Next base: position 552,019 of record CP067346.1, on the reverse strand, counting down.
ATTTACATATACCTTGGAGTCTTGTATTTTTACATGGTCACCAGGAACACCTATAACTCTTTTTACTAAATCTTTTTTCTTTCCATTTTCCTCTGTTAAGTCGGTTTTGAATACTATTATATCTTTGTATTTTGGCTCTCCCACTTTGTACGCAATTCTATTAACTATTAGATAGTCACGTTCAACTAGTGTAGGATACATTGATTCTCCCTTAACTATTGTTGGCACTATAAAACGAGTTATTGCAAATGCCAAAACAAGAGCTATGACAATCACTTTTATCCATTCTACAACTTCTTTTTTAACTGCTTCACCCACTAAAATCGTCTCCTCTGTATTAAATATTAAGTCAATCTACAGCAAAATAATCTACTATAAACTTACAATATAAATATTATACTTCTTTTTTCTACTAGTTTAAAATACTTTTCTAAGACCTTTAGGATAATGATTCTTAATTACACCAGCAGATTCTTTTCCCCAACCTAAAGGTATGCCTTCAACCGAGACCAAAACCCATCCTCTACTCTCACTAGAATTTATAACATCCCCTTTTAAGTATTTAAGAATTGATTCACTCTGTACACTGAAGTTTTCAACATTTTTTACATCTTCAACTTTTAAGTAATGAGATAGTGCATGAGAAGGTTCAAATCTATTCTTCTTTAAAACCCCTAAATGCAAACCGTATCTCAATACTTTTAGTTTTTTCGTATCTGGATATATTTCAGGAAGTAGGTACAAATTTTCTCCTCTTAAATAAAATTTATTTTTTTTATTACTATAAAAATCAACCTTTAAAAATTTCTTTTCAAACTCCCTATAATCCTTTATTTCTTTATCTAAATTTTTTATTTTTAATTCTTTGACATTACACTCTTCTTCTTCTAGTTTTTTTATTTTGGCAACAAAATGACCTTCTCCCTTTATTTTATGAGGCCATAGTCTTTCCATTTCAATAAGTTCTGCATATGGATATTCACCGATAAACTCATTTATAACATGCTCATTTTCTTCTCTTGAGAAGGTACAAGTTGAGTAAATTAAAATACCATCCTTCTTCAACATTTTATATCCATCTCTTATAATTTCTTTTTGAATCGACTGACACTCTAATACCTTTGCATAGCTCCAATCTGATATAGCAACATCATCCTTCCTAAACATACCTTGCCCAGAACAAGGTGCATCTATAATTACCTTATCAAAATACCCATTAAACGTCTTTCTTAAGCTATTAGAATCAGTATTTGTTATAATACAATTTCTAGCTCCAAATCGCTCTAAATTTTCCCCTAGAGCCTTAATTCTACTAGTATTAATTTCATTAGAAACCAACAGACCTGTATTGTTCAGTTTAGACAGTATATATGTAGATTTTCCACCAGGAGCAGCACACATATCGAGAACTTTTTCACCCTCTTTAATATCTGCCTTTGGTATTACACTCATGGCAGAAGGCTCTTGCAAATAGTATGCTCCAGCCTCATGCAGTGGATTTCTACCAGGTCTATCAATTTTATCATCATAATAAAAACCCTCTTCTGCCCATGGTATTTGCTTCAAATCAAATAAATTTAAATCCAAAAGTTTCTTTTTATCAATTTTTAATGTATTTATTCTAAGACCAGTAGTCTTATCTTCATCATAACTTTTTATAAAATCATCATATTCATCTTGTAGTATTTCTTTAATATCTTCTAAAAATTCTTTTGGTAAATTCTCCAAATTTATAATCCCCCTTCAATCTGCTTCGTTCGTTTGTCATTTATTACTTTTAACCATTTATATCTTTTACTCGTTATGTCTTTTGCTTGAACTCTATTTTCTTTTCTTTTTCTTAAGATTACTGAAAAACACTTTTTTAGAGTGATTCATATATTTCTCAAGTTTATCAAGATTTATCTTCCACAAAATTATTACATAAACTATAAGTAATATAATAGCCCATCTATATTCTATCATCAATATGAAATCAAAAACTCCATGTAATAAAATTGGAATTAACACTGCCATAAACAAGTACTCACGTCTTTTATTTTTATTTCCTTCAAATTTATACTTAGAAATATAGTAACCCATAGTAATTGCAAACATTACATGAGCTGGTATAGAAATAACTGCTCTATTAATACCAACTTGCAGTGCTAGATTTCCACTTTCAGAAAAAACATAAACTATATTTTCAACCGTTGCAAATCCTAACGCTAAAAATACAGAGTAAATAATACCATCTAACTTTTCAGTAAAATGCTTTTCTTTAATTAGTGCAGGAATTAGTATCAGAGCTTTTACACCTTCTTCTACAAGCCCTGCAACTATAAATGATACATATATTAATTCCGAATATCCTTCAAATACATTAAATTTCATAAGTAAATTTTCTAAAAGTATGATTATAACACTTAAAAAAGCACCTATTAAAAAAAATTTAATTAAATGAATTAGAGGTTCTCTACAATATCTATCTTTAGACCTTATCCAAAACATACCTATCAATATAGGAACTATTGCCAATAAAAATAAATCCAGCTTCATAGATTATTTTCCTTTCAAAATTTTAATTCACTTCTGATTTATATCATCTACTTATTTTTAGCTTATTCGTGTTTAAATACACACTAAAATATACATTAAATTATCCAAGGTCAAATATACTAAAATGCTCAAAAAATTTAAATTTATATCTATATTATTTAACAAATCCCACGCTATATTCATATCTTGAAATATAAGGGAACTAAATTCATTTAAAGAAAGGGTGATTTGATGCAAGATGGTTTTTTAACAGTAAGTATAATTGATGCTACTACCAATAGACCTATTCAAAATGCAACAGTAAACATATATTCAATGTCTAATGGTATCCAAAGCTCATCAACTTTATATCAAAACCTAATAAGTAACGAATCTGGTCAAGTGACTGGATTAGTATTACCAGCACCGGATGTGCAGTACTCTCTACAGCCATCTGATGTTAGACCTTATAGTCAGTATATAGTAGAAGCCATAGCAGATGGATATGAGACAGTTGTCATAGAGGGAACACAGTTGTTAGCTACAATTGAAGCAAGACAAGGAGTTCCCATGTCACCTAGAACAAGAAGTAAACGTTCTTTTTCAAGACAAAATGAGTTGATTTTTGACATAGGAGAACATACTTTATTTGGTACTTATCCTCCTAAGATTCCAGAAAGTAACTTAAAACCAGTACCACCTCCTACTGGTTTCGTTGTATTAGATAACCCTGTAGTACCTGAATTTATAGTAGTTCATGATGGTTTACCAGAAGATTCATCAGCTCCAAACTATTGGATTCCGTTTAAAGAGTACATCAAAAACATAGCATCATCTGAAATATATTCAACTTGGCCTGAACAGACAATCTATGCAAATGTAATAGCTATAATATCATTTACTTTAAATAGGGTCTTCACTGAGTGGTATAGAAATAAAGGATATAATTTCACAATAACCTCATCAACAGCATACGACCATAAATTTATAAATAATAGAAACTTATTTGAACCAATCAATGTAGTTGTAGATGCTATATTCAATACGTTCATAAAAAGACCTCCTACAGCAAGACAGCCACTATTAGCACAATACTGTGATGGTCAGAAGTCTCAATGCCCTGACCAAATGACTCAATGGGGCAGTAAAGATTTAGGTGACCAGGGATACGATTATGAAAGTATACTAAGATTTTTCTATGGAGATGAGATAGTATTTGAAAGAGCTCCCATAGTAAGTGGTGTTCCTGTATCATTCCCTGGTACTACACTACAAGTTGGTTCTTCTGGACAGTATGTTAGAACCATACAAAATCAGTTAAATGCCATATCCAACTCTTATCCAGCTGTTCCAAAGGTTAGAGAAGATGGTATATTTGGAACAGACACAGAAAATGCTGTTAGGATATTCCAAGGTATCTTTGGTTTACCTCGAAGTGGAGTAGTAGATTTTAAAACATGGTATGAAATATCTAGAATTTATGTAGCTACAACTAGAATAGCTTCTTTAAATCCTTTAATTTAAAGCTCGTTTTAGACTATAACAAACTATTAACTAAAATCATTAATTCAAAATAAAAATGGCTGTTATGAACTAATATATACCATAAGTATTTTTACTTATGAGTGTTGTAAGTCCTAACAGCCATTTTTTGTAGTTATAACTTATTGTTTTAGAACCTTAAAAAGATAGGTTAGCAATTTAGATTTATTTAAAATCTTATCTTTATTTTTAAGTTTAAAAACACTACTTTAATGAAAATGTTACTTTTTATTTAAAATATTACTTACCATTTAAAATATTACTTATTATTTAAAATATTGCTTACCATTTAAAATACTACTTATATTATTTTTAATAAAAAAATAATGTTAACATTTCTTAACATACATTAAAAAATGTTAACATTATAAATTGGGTTTAATACTTTTACTTTGACTCGATTTACTTTTATTCTACTTCTTACTTCCTTCTTTAACTTAGACTTTACTTTTTTATTACTTATTTGAGTCTTATTTATTTAATTCTCACTCTATATGTTAAATTACATTTGTCTAAGTTTTTAATACTCTTCTTACTTAATTTTAACAAGCTTAAGTGTTATTTGAGTAGTACAGTTGATAATTATTTAAATAATCATCAACTGTACGCTTGTATCATCACAGTAGCTTAATGTATTTAATCATACCTACTTAGGATTTTAAGATATCTTAGAGATTATATTTAACACTAGTCAATTGCTACATAATTATAAGCAATTGAAAGTTGAGACCCATCTTCATTTTCTATAACGATAGGCTTCATAATTTTTAATCCTTCAGTTTTTATCTTTTCTAATTCTTGTTCCATTCTCTTAATTGTTTTTTCAATATCTTTTTTACTTACATCTTTAACTGCATTAGGATTTTTAGCATAGTCTTTTAATTCTTGAATATGCTTAGCATACTCTTCATAAGTATAATGCTCCACTCCATATTTTTCTAATTCAGCAGGGTCAGTTACTCCTGATTTTACTAGAGATTGAAGCTTAGGTAAGGTAATATTAGAGGAATCATTTCCATTTGCAAATACTGCTTTAGTTCCTCCTAGCACCATAGCAGATACCATCATTGTACTTATAAGGGATTTTTTTATCTTCATAACCAGTCTTCCTTTCTTAGAGATTTATTTTGGTACTGTAGTCGGCAATGACTATTGCAATAGTTATTAACTACTTCTTTAGACTACCATGATAGTCACTTTTATGTCAAGTATTTTTATAAAATTTTTCAATAAAAAATACTATCTCAAAATAAATTTAATTATTTTGAGATAGTATTTTACTTTTAAATCCTTTGTATTGCTAGGATTTACGGTTCCTTTATAGACGTTCTATATTGTACTTTATTGACTGACAAAAAATCTCCTTTTCTTGATATAACTAAAACATTCTCATCGTAACCACTTTTCTGAACTGAATATTCTTCTGAACTAATATAAGAATAACTTTTAGATGTTTTTGATATACTAGAAGAAATCTCTACATCTCTTGCTGACGTATAAAGAAAAGCATATGAATCTACCTTTTGAGAATATAAATCAAAGGATTCAACTTCATTAATTTCTTTATTCCCTGTTGCAAAAACAAGGCTTGTTCCACAGATTAATACAGTTGAAACTAAAAAAGTAACATAAGTTGACTTTTTAAACTTCATAACATTAACTATTCTCTCTTCTATTTTTGTCTTTCCAAATCCACTGTACATTGACATTGAAAATGGATTATTCTCCTCTGCTAGACTTATCAGTGTAGTTGCATAATCAGCTCTATATTCTTCACCAATTATATTTATAACCTTTTCATCACAACTAAATTCTATATCTTTATTTAGTAAAAAAAACATCACCCAAACTAAGGGATTAAACCAATGAATAGCAAGAGCTACAATCATGAACAACTTCAACATATTATCAAAGCTGTTAATATGAACCATTTCGTGAGTCAAAACGAAGTCTAAAGTTTGATTATTAGCATAGTCCATCTTCTTTGGCAAAATAATTCGTGGTTTTAAAATACCAGATGTAAGCGGTGTCCTAGTAAATTCAGATATGCAAACAATAAGTCTTCTAAAACAGCTATTCTCACATATCCACTTTTCAACAAATTCATGATTTTTTATATGAATCGAGGTTTTAAAAAGATTAATTATTTTAATATATCTAAAGCATAAAAGTATACTAAACATAATAGTAACTATAAAAGACAAAATGCCCAACATTTCCAATATCATAATATTTTCAATACTAGACATTATTTCAAACTTGTCAGAATTGTTCTTACCTATAGAGTCACTAGCTTTTTTAAGAGTATAATTTTCAGTCGATTCAATTATACTATAAATACTAAAACCAGAACTTAAACTTACTGGTACTAGAAGTTTAAATAAGACAATCAACCACAACAATACAAACACCTTTTTAGGTAATTTTTTAAATAAACATGCCCTTATAAAAATAACAATTAAAAGTAATACTCCAGAAGTAAAACTCATTTCTAACAATTTAATGAACATAAATCTTACCTCACTTTAATTCTTCGACAATCTGTTTAAGTTTTGTAATCTCATCACTTGAAAGATTTTCTTTATTAATAAAAGCTGAAAGGAATTTTTCTGAAGACCCTCCAAACATTTTATTAATTAGTGTTTCTGTTTCCTGTTTTTGTACTTCTTCTTTGCTTATTAAAGCTTTACAAACAAAATTCGGTTCAATTCTCTCTACTGCACCTTTTGACACTAATTTTTTTATAACTGTATACGTAGTATTTCTATTCCATCCTGTTTCTTCTTTTAAAATTTTAACTAACTCCCCAGCTTTACTTTCTCCTCTCTCCCATAGAACCTCCATTACTTTGAGTTCTGAATCAAATAACTTTATCTCCATATAAAATCGCTCCTCAAATATAATTATCACAATAGTCATTACTACAATTAAAAACTATCATAGTAGTCTATATTATGTCAATCATTTATTTTTTAATAACATTTTTAATAACAAAAACTGTCTTTTTTAAAAAATTCTTATAAAAGACAGTTTTATTAACGTTATATTTTAATGTTTAATTAAAGCTATATTTTATCTAAGTGTAGAACTATCTTAATACATAGAATAAGATTTTTCTTTATCTAACAATACATCCTCTACATCTGGATTTTCTTTTAACAAATGTCTATAAAAATTACAGTTAGTAACTCCTACATATGGAACTAACCATAATAGACCTATACCCAATGTAAATATTGCCAATATATACCATCCTATGAAGCTAAGATTTAGTACAAATAATTTAAGTACATTTCCTTTCATCATATCTAAACTAGCACCCATTGCTTTAAATACACCCATGTTATCTTTATCTTCACAAATCAAAAAAGCAGCTTGAGAAACATATAATAGCAATATATAAACTGGTATCATAAGAACAAGTATTATAATAACTAGAGTTATTCCAGTAGAAATAATAGTTCCTATTCCAACACTATCACTTGATATATATTCAATTGCTCCACTAGTAAGTAAAACTCCAAATGATAAAAATGCTCCTATAATTGTGATTATAAAAGAATATATATAAACAGCAATTGATTCTAATACATAATACCCAAAACTTCTTAAATAAATTCTTCCATTTACAAAGATATCTCCTATCTTTACTTTTTCGTCTTTAGTAATTTTCAAAAACATACATGTAAATCCTGCTGCAAAGCAAAAAGCTATAACAGCTACTACAATAGTAGTTAAAGGTTCAAAAGGCAATCCTACAATCGATATTAGCACTATCAATGCAATATATACTGCCAAAGTAATTGCACATATACCCCAGTTTCCAGACAATTGAGCTTTAGATACTCTTTTTAATTCTTGCCTTGATACCATAAAAAACACCCCTTTCATTTTATAAAAAAACTTAAAAAAATACATAAATAAAATTTTAACGTATAATATAATATTAATATATCATATTTTCGACTATATAACACACAATTATTCACCATGTTTTATCAAGATATATCATAATTGTATTTACAGTTTTATATAGTCATTATTGACAAGTATATCAAATGAATTTGATTTATTGTACAATAAACAATAAGATAAATTATACTAAATATGCTTTATTTAGTATAATAAACTATCTTCCAAACATTTTATTATATGTTTAAAAAATAGTTTTTGTGTCTTTAAAATAAATTAATTTGTATATATTCCTTCACATAGTTTTTGCATATTTCCAGGCGGTTGCCATTTACCCTCTTTTTTCGTATATGTAATCAAAGTTATAACTTCTTTAGTCGGCTTCTTATTGTAAATATCTATAATTATTTTTGCCATATCATCTTGAACTTCTTTTTCTGATTTGTTGTAATTTTTTTCATCAGTTACATATGATTTTACTAAATAATTCGCTTTAGACATTATTTTTCTAGTATCCAATGCTTTACTTACAACCTTCAAAGTTATCTTATCTTTGCTAGAAGACTCTACTGTTACTGTCTTTTCAACACCTTGAATTAACTTAACAATTACATTATATATCTTTTCGGCATTTTCTTTACCATAAAGAGGTGTTAATTGTTCAACCATTGAAACCTTATCCTTGTCATTGTAATTTTGAATTTGTTTATATTCAGCTTCTGTTAAGGCATCAGAAATACCCTTTTCGTCGTATTTATACATTTCTAACGCAGCCAAATTAGCTTCAAAATTTGATTTTACTTTATCTTTTGCATTAGAACACCCTATACTTAGAACTAAAACTAGAACCATAATTGAAGATAATATCAACTTTTTTACCATTTTCACGTAAATATCCTCCCTTAGTTAATTAATATAATGGAAAAATGAACCCTCATTTCTAGATAATTAAGCTTTGGATACTTTTTTTAACTCTTTACTTCATAATATAAAAAACTTCTCTTTTTTTATATAAAATATCTCTAGAAAATATAAATAAACTTTTAATATATGATATTAATGTGTCATGTTTTTATATTATATAGTTAATATTCTGAAACTCCCACCCCTAAAGGCATTGGGTTCTTAGGTACTACAGGAATTTCTATAATACTCTCAGTTACAATAAATCATAACCTACAACATATTATCACTAATCATATTCCCTAAGACTTTTATTAACAAAGTATCTGTTGACACCATTAACGTTGACACCATTAACATTAATATTAGGCTCGTTTCTCAACCTATATAGTTTTTATATCCCCATATTAGATATTAATTTACAACCATTTAATTTTAATTTCTTTAATCAACTTATTTCTTTATCATGTAAAATACTAAATAATAAAGAAAATAATATTAAATATGATTATATAGCAATAATAAAGTAAACTATTTGTTACTGTATATTTATATATCAACTACTGTATATTCATATATCAACATAAAATAAACTACCTCTCAAACATTTTATATTTTGTTTAAAAGATAGTTTTTATGTCTTTAAAATAAATTAAACTGTATATATTCCTTCACATAATGTTTGTATATTACTAGGTGGTTGCCATTTACCATCTTTTTTAGTATATGTAATCATAGTTGTAATTTCCTTAGTTGGTTTCTTATTGTAAAGGTCTATAATCATTTTTGCCATATCATCTTGAACTTCTTTTTCTTTTTTATCATAGTTCTTTTCATCAGTTACATAAGATTTTACTAAATTGTTCGCTTCAGTCATTACTTTACTAGTATCCAATGCTTTACTTACAACTTTTAAAGTTATCTTATCCTTACTAGAAGATTCCACTGTTACGGTCTTTTCAACACCTTGAATTAATTTAACAATTGTTTCGTATATTTTTTCAGCATTTTCTTTACCATAAAGAGGTGTCAACTGAGCAATCATTGAAACCTTATCCTTGTCGTTATAAGTTTGAATTTTTTTATATTCAGCTTCTGTTAAAGAATCAGAAATACCTTTTTCGTCGTATTTATACATTTCTAACGCAGCTAAATTAGCTTCAAAATTCGACTTTACTTTCTCTTCTGCATTAGAACATCCTATAGTTAGAATTAAAACTATAGCCATAATCGAAGATAATATTAACTTTTTTACCATTTTCATACAAATATCCTCCCTCAATTAAGATAATAAAAAATTTATTTATCAATATTATAACATAAGCTTGTCTAACTATAAAATAATTTTGAATATTTTACCACTTCCAGTCCATTCCGATACCGTTTTCTTTTGCTTTATCGTATATTCTTTTCGCTGTTACGACATCTTGTACACCTATTCCGACAGTTTTAAACACAATTATCTCATCATCATTTTCTCTTCCAGGAATAGTTCCATTTATAACATTTCCTAAATCACCACTAAAATCATCTTTACTTATCTTACCTTCTTTCAATGGAATCAATATATCTCCTGATTCAGATAAAACTGCATCTGTTGATTCAAAAAATATCTTAGATGCTCTAGTTAAACAATTTGGGCACAACTCCTGCATATCTGGCATATATGAACCTACTGCACTTACTAAAGCTCCTTTTTTAACTAAGTTTCCATTAAGTACCGGTTGTTTTGATGGAGTAGCTAAAACTATCACATCTGCATTATCTATAGCTTCATCAGATGATTCAACTGCAACTATTTTAGTATTATATTTACTTAATTTTAAGTTCATTTCCTCTGCAAATTTTTCTCTACTTTCCTTGTTTCTACTAAAAACTCTTACCTCATCCAGATTTCTAGCTTCTATCATAGCTTCAAGTTGTGGCTCACCTTGTCCCCCTAGACCTATCAAAGCCCCTATCTTAGAATCTTTTTTAGCCAACACATCTATAGCCGCTCCAGATGCTGCTCCAGTACGAATCTGAGTTACATAAGTCCCATCCAATACAGCGCTAACTTCTCCAGTTTCTCCATCTAATAATAATACTGTTGCTGGAATCACTGGCTTACCCTTTTGAGCATTTTTAGGAAATACAGATACAATTTTTATTCCCCCACACCCCAATTCTTCTATATATCCCGGCATAAATAACATACTAGCATCTTGACTTGGAACTGGTATATTGGTTCTCAAAGGATTTACACTCTTTCCTTCACAATAAATTCTAAAAGCTTCCTTATCAGCTTCAATTGCGTCTCTCATTGTAAATACTTTTTTTATATCGTCTTTTCTTAAAAGTAGCATTTTTATACCCCCAATTTTAATAATTTTCTATGCTAGATATTATAGCATAACATTTAATTTAAATTTCTATTTTAAATCAAATAAATCTACATACTCTGGTTTTAGCATAGAGCTTATCAGTTTTTTATTTATTGAAAATTCTGGGATTCCTGCTGCATACGGAGTTATATCATATAAATCAAAATATATAACTAGATTCTCATCTTGCAAATAAAAGTTTTGATTTTCTTTTATACCTTTAAAATTATATATTCCAATATTTTCTTCATCCTTTTTTTCAAGTTCAGCTATTTGTCTTTTAATTTCTTCATCTATAACTTCTTTATATTTAGTATTATCTTTAAATAAGTCCATTAATTCTAAAAATTTTCCAGTTCTCATATCCACATTATATGCTATATCTTGATAAAATCCATGTGCTCCACCACTATAAGTATAATATCTTACTTTTATACTAAGAGCAGAATCAGTATTCTTTTTAAGTTCAAAATCCACATTTGCAACAAACTTATTTTCCTCATCAGGATTATCCTTAAGGTACTGTTTTGCTTCTTTATATGATTTATTATAAAATTCAAATATGTCATTTTTTATTTTATCATTTGTAGACCTTTCAACAATCTTATTTGAATTTGTTATTACAGGCATGTTTATAGTACTTTCTAGATACTCATCATTTTTAACTATTGTTTTACTTCCTATTGTACTTACAGATAAAGTTTGTTTACTCTTTGTAGTATCCTTTGGCAATGATTGATTACTCATAACACTCACTGCTTCTTTATCACTATTTAGATTAACTAAAGCATCTTTCCCTAAATTATTATATTTATAGTCATGTTTAATTGCCAAAACAGCTATTATAGTCAAGGTTAAAACAAATACATATCTTAAAACTTTAGCTTTTGTATCGACTTTAAAAAATTTCATATTATTATTTTCCTCCTAAATATAAATCTCTCTTATTATATTTGGAGTTTCTAGGGTTTTTTATCCATATAATTTAATAAAAGATTAATTTTTTATAAATAAAAATTAATCTTTTTACTTTCAAATACTAATATATCTTATCAAACAGTTTGAAATTTCATCAAGTGGTAATTGTAACACAACAGAACCCATATCAAAAGCCACCATTGGCATTCCATATACTATACAAGAATTTTTGTCTTGTCCAATTGTAAATGAACCCCTTTCTTTCATTTTTAAAAGTCCATTTGCTCCATCAGAGCCCATACCTGTAAGTATTATTCCTATTGAATTTTTACCTGCTACTTCTGCAACTGAATCAAACAAAACGTCTACTGATGGACAATGACCATTTATTCTTTCACCTTTTTCACAAGTCACATAATATCCTTGTTTATCCACACATAATTTCATCTGATAACCCCCAGGTGCAATTAGTACAGTGCCTTGTTCGACTCTATCATTATTTTTAGCTTCTCTTACATTCATAACACACTGCTTGTCAAGCCGTTGTGCATACATATAAGTAAATATAGCTGGCATATGTTGAACTACAACAATCCCTGGTGTCGATTTTGGTAAATCTTTTATAATTTCAAGTATTGCTTCTGTACCACCTACAGATGCGCCTATAGCAATCACCATATTATTAAAATGTTCCACATTACCGCCTCCACAAAATCATATATTAAAAATACCCTTTTATCTTTTATAGACAGCAGGTTTTACATAATTGTATTTAGTACTATTTCTGTTAATTATCTCTGCATGTCCTACAAACAAAAAACTACCTGCTTTGGTTACATTATAAAATTTATTTATAAGTTCTTCTCTAGTTTTTAAATCAAAATAAATCATAACATTTCTACAAAAAATCAAATCAAAATGTTGATATGAGAAATCATTCATTAAATTAAATGGCTTGAAAATTACACTTTTTCTAATCTTATCACAAATTTTAAATGTACCATCTTTGTTATCTATAAAATACTTCTTCTTCCATAACTTAGGAACATTATTAACATTTGATTCTGTGTATATACCTCTTTTAGCTTTTTCAAGTGAGTTCATTGAAATATCTGTGGCTATGATTTTAACGTTCCACAACTCTTTATTATATCCAAAATAATCATCTAAAGTCATAGCTATTGAATATGCTTCTTCTCCACTAGAACAGCCTGCACTCCATATATTTAAGTTTCTTAGTTTATTATTTTCTTCCCAAAAAGGAAGTATATTATTCTGTATAAACTCAAAATGTTGAGGTTCTCTCATAAAAAATGTATGATTGGTACTCAGTCTATTTATTAGGTTTATAGCCTCATTTCCTGTCTTGTCTTTAAATAGTAGATTCATGTACTGACTAAAAGAACTATATTTTCGCTCTATCATTGTATTATATAAACGACCTTCAATTAACGCTCTTTTTTTACTTAAATCAATACCGTATTCTTTTTTTACATGGTTTACAAGAATTATAAATTCTTCATCTGTGAGTTTTATCATGCAAAAACTTCCTCCTGCTAATTTGTCAAAGCTAACTACGTGTTATTAATCAAAAACTTTCGAATATCTAAAATTAGTATAGAATTATCTTCAACTTTCGCAATTTCTTTTATATCTTTATTAATATTCGAATTGTTAGAATCAGTTGTCTCTAACAAGTTTAGATTATCTATATGAATAACATCAACAACTTTATCTACAATAATTCCAACTTGATACTCATCAACCTTTGTAATTATTATACATGTCCTCTCATTATAATCAGCTTCAGTAAGATTGTATTTTATATGCATATTAATAACTGGTATTATTCTTCCTCGCAAATTAATAACTCCACTTATATATGTTGGAAGACATGGTACATACGTTATTGATTGAAATCTTATGGTCTCAATCACATTTTCTAATTCTATTCCATAAATAACATCATTGACATAAAATGTCAGTACTTGTTTAATAATTTCATCTTTAGACATACTTTAAATCCCCTAATATATTTCTATCATGCTATCTGCATCTATAATTAAGCTTATACTTCCATCCCCAAGTATTGTACACCCTGATAAACCATTGCTTTTTATATTGAATCGGTTAAAATAAACTGGAAATGGTTTCACAACAACTTGTTGATTGCCTATTATTTCATCAACAAAAATGCATGCTGCTTTATGCTCATTTTCAATAATTATCATATTTCCATGCATCAGATTAGTTATCTGTGTTTGAATATTATATATTTTATGTAACCTTATAATAGGAATACATACTCCATATATCATAATTAACTCTGTTTTATTGCCTTCTGTAATTATTTGATTTAAATCTGTAAGTTTAAATGTTCTCCTTATAGATGATATTGGTAAAGTAAATAGTGAATCTCCAACTTTAAACTCCATACCCTCTACTATAGAAAGAGTCAGTGGTATTTTTATAGTAAACGTTGTTCCTTCATCTTGTTTACTTTTTACTTCGATTGAACCTCCGACCTTTTCAATACTTTTACGAACAATGTCCATGCCTACTCCTCTACCAGAAAATTCAGTTATAGATTCTTTGGTAGAAAAACCTGGAGTCATAATCAAAGAATTGACCTCGTCATCAGTATATTCATTGCTATGATGTTTTAGAAGACCTTGTTCTTTAGCTTTTGCTAAAATCTTATCTTTCATGATACCTCTACCATCATCTGAAATACTTATCACAGCTTCTCCACCTAAATTTTCAGCAGATAAAACTATCTTTCCTACTCCTTCTTTCCCTTTAGCTATACGCTCTTCAATAGGTTCTATTGCATGGTCCATAGCATTTCTTATAAGATGCATAAATGGTTCTGCTAAATTATCAATTACACTCTTATCAACTTCTGTCTCTGCCCCTATAGTTATTAGCTCTACATTTTTATCTAATTTTTTATTCATATCTCGTACAATTCTATGCATTTTTTGAAATACACCAGCAATTTGAATCATACGCATCGACATTACTATATCCTGCAATTCATCTGTAAGCTTATGCAATTGTCTTGTTGCCTTATTGAAATTATCTATATCAACACCTGTAGAATTTACACTATTTACAACCATTGATTCCATGATTACAATTTCACCAACTATATTTTGAAGTAAATCCAATTTTTCTAAATTCACACTCATAATACTCTGCTTACTTATTGGCAAATGTTCATTTTCTCCACTTAGACTATCTTTTTCTATATCAGTTTTTTCATTTAAAATATCTTCTTGTAACTCTTCTTTTATATAGCTATTTTTATACCCTGTACTTATTTCATTATTATCTTTTAATTTATTTTCTACTTCATCATTATCTGATGTACTTTTTATTCCTATTTCTTTTTTAGTAATATTTATATATTCTTTTACATAGAGATTCTCTTGTATAGTTTTATAAACCATTATCTTATCATCTTTAGCAACAAATTGTATATAAAACCCATAATTTTTAATATATTCTGCTGATTCTGCATTTATTTCTACATCTTTAGGATAAAACTCCAGAAATTCACAGTAATCTCTAAGTTCAAATATAAGCATGAAAGCTCTTACATTTTCCATCATACAACCTTGTTCAAAGATTATTTTTACTATATCAGAATCTTCTTTGTATGAAAAAATCGAATCGGTTATTTCTTTGTCATCTGTACTTTCTAAACTTGTATTATCCTTTAATTTCATAGAATTTGATAACTCCAAAGCACTTACATAATCTTCAATCCCTTTGATAAAGTGAGAGTAATCAGAAGATATACAATCTCCTGATTGTAATTCGCCTATATCGCCTTTTATAAAATCCAAAGATTGAAAAACTAAATCAAATAATAAGTCACTGTCCAAAATTTCTATTTTTCCTTCACGTATGGCATAAAACAAGTCTTCTACGCTATGTGCTAAAGCAGCTATATTATCTAACCCCATCATAGATGCTGAACCTTTTATCGTATGCATTATCCTAAAAGTTTCATTGATGTTGTTATGAGTAAATACTTTCTCTTTTTCTATTTGAATCATAATTTCATCTAATTGTTCAAGTAGTAGACTTGTTTCAAATATAAACATATCTAACATTGGTCTCATACTTGGTTCAATATAATTCACATTCATCACCTACGGTCTACAAATAATTTTCTATTTTCCGTTATATATAGCATTTTATAATTTAAATCCACGATAATTCTCTTATTCACTATATATGCATCTCATAATTTAAATCTACGATGATTCTCTTATCTCACTATATATTCATCTCATAATTTAAATCCACGATGATTCTCTTATCTCACTTTCTTTTAGATGAAATTTTGCTACTAGTTCTTTTAAAATTTGTGCTTGAGCAGACATCTCTTCTGAAGCTGCTGCACTTTCCTCTGCCGTTGCTGAATTCATTTGGACTACTATAGAAATTTGCTCTATTCCAGATAAAATCTGTGTAATTGCTACTTCTTGGCTATGTACAGCAGAAGAAATTCCATTAATATAATCAGTAGTTTTTTCTACACCATTCACTACTAAATCCAATGCATTTGCAGTCTCTTTAGCAATTTTCACACCATTTTCTACTGTTTTAATAGCTTCTTCTATGAGAATCGCTGTATTTTGAGCTGCTTTTGCACTTTTACCAGCTAAAGACCTAACTTCATCTGCTACAACTGCAAATCCCCTACCATATTGACCTGCTCTTGCTGCTTCAACAGCTGCATTTAATGCGAGAATATTAGTTTGGAATGCTATCTCATCTATTGTTTTAATTATTTTTGATATTTCACTCGATTTTTCACTTATCTCACCCATTGACGCCATCATATCATCCATACATCTACTTCCAAAACCAACTTGCAATGCAGATTGGTCAGATACTTCACATGCAAGACTAGCACTATCTGCACATTTCTTAATTCCATCTGATATTTCATTAATTGTGGAAGCTAATTCTTCTATTGAACTAGCTTGTTCAGTAGCACCCTGTGAAAGAGCTTGTGCACCTGCTGCAACCTGTTCTGATGCACTTGCAACTTGTTCTGCTGATAAATTTATTTCAGAAAAATCACCATTAAAAGAGTTTATTATACTTTCCAAAGATATTTTAATTGATTTAAAATCACCTATAAATTCTTGGTTTATCTCTACTCTTAAATCACCTTTTGCAATACTAGTTAATGTAGTGTCTATAAGGTCTATATAATTTAAAAGCATACTTTGCATCTTTTTGACAGAACTCACCAACATCCCTATTTCAGATTTACTTTCTTCAACATCTATACTCGTTCTTAAGTCCCCAGATGCAATTCTTGAAAAGTGTTTTTCTACTTTATTAATAGGAATCACTATCTTTAATTTTATTACTGTGTATTCTATTATTGTCAGTATTATTAAGAGAGAAAGTATAAATATTGTCCTTAATATTAAACTTTGCAATTCTTTTTTTACTTTTACAATTTCGGCATCTGAACGATTAACTATCTCCTCTTGAAATTCATTTATCAAAGAATCCATTTTCTCTTGAGAGTTTATATAATCACTACCAAAAATTATATTTTGAGCTGTACTCTTATTATTGCTTTCAACTGCCTTTATAGCACTTTGTTCTGTTGGCACCAAAGAATCTGATATTTCTTTTGCTTCTAAGATTTTATTTGACTCATTCTTTGTAAGACCAATTCTTTCTAATTTATTCAAAGCTGACTCTCTTGTTTTTCCATATAATTCTTTTTCATAAATATCTTTATGCTTTTTTTCACCTGTAAAGACGTATCTTCTTAATATATCGCTAACCTCTCTAGTTGTATCTTTTATATACTGACTTTGAGTCCTCAAATTATTCATTTTATTAATACTTTTTTCCACTTTTTCAAATGCTTTGTAAGATGAAATAGAAGAAAAAATCCCTGCTAGAACAGCCACTACTATAATAATCAGCAATACAATTGCTAATTTAGAAAGCTTTACTTCTCTTTTCATATCTGTACTCCTTTATAAAGTAAGTTTATATCTTTTTTAATCCTTTCATTGTACTTACTACACTACAATCTTTTCCTAAATTTTTGCCCTCATACATTGCTTTATCTGCTAAGGATATGTTTTCTTCTAATGATATATTTGAGTTTACTTCTACTACCCCTAATGTAATGGTACATTTTATTTTATTTTCTTTATAGTTGAAATCAAACTCTTTTATCTCTTTACGAATTCTTTCTGAAAGTATCTTAGCAACTTCTAACGTAGTATTTGTTAGCATTATCAAAAACTCTTCTCCACCCCATCTTGATACAGTATCAATTTGTCTACAATTCCTTTTTATTATACTCGATATTACTGTCAACACGAAATCCCCTGCTTCATGTCCATAAGTATCATTAATAACCTTAAAGTCATCAATATCCCCAAGAATAAGAGATATTGATGTTTCACTATACTTATTAAGCCTTCTTTGCTCCATAAGCTTATTAATTATATGGCGTCTATTGTAAAGCCCTGTAAGATAATCTCTTACAACGAGTCTATTCAATTTTTCAAGAGAAGACTCCAGTTCATTATTTATCTTTTTTAATTTATCTTGAGATTTCTTTACTTCAAGATGAGCCATAATACGAGCTTTTAATTCTGTCATACTAAAAGGTTTCACCATATAATCTATTGCTCCTACACCAAATCCCCTTACTATGTCTGTATCTGCATTTTTTGAAGTTATAAAGATTATAGGTATATCTGCTGTGCGAGCATTAGATTTCACTTCCTTACAAAAATCAAAGCCAGAGTTATCTGGTAAAATTATATCAAGCAAAATAACGTCTGGTATAAATTCTTCAATAAACTCTTTTGCCTCTATTGCATTA
The DNA here is from genome assembly GCA_021561035.1 of Clostridioides sp. ES-S-0054-01. NCBI lineage: Bacteria > Bacillati > Bacillota > Clostridia > Peptostreptococcales > Peptostreptococcaceae > Clostridioides > Clostridioides sp. ES-S-0054-01. Next base: position 532,978 of record CP067346.1, on the reverse strand, counting down.
AATGCTTTTTTTACCTTAAAATTATCTTTTGTAAGTGTTTTATCTATTAAGTCACACATCAGAACACTATCATCAACGACTAAAATTGTTCCTTGTTGCTTATTTTCCATATACAAACCTCTCTTAAACATAATATATTCAAATTTTAAAGATTTAAAATTTTTATACCTATTGATTATACTACTATATTTTCAGATGCTCTCATCACAATCTTTTTATAGTAACCTTATAATTATATCCCCATGTTACATGATAGTGCAATTATATTCATTAATTAATTTATCTATTAAAATTTCATCTTTATCTGTCAAAAGTTTCTCTAAATCTAGTAAAGTGATTATTCTACTGTCTACTTCACCAACACCACTTACAAAATAGTCTGAGTACTCTAGAGTAACTCTTGGTGGAGGTGATATTTGACTTTTTTCTAAACTTATTATCTCATCAACCTTATCAACCATAAATCCAACTACTAAATCTTTTATTTCAATTACTACTATATACATACAATTGGTAATGCTTAAATCATCTTTTTTAAGTCTCAAACGCATATCTATTATTGGGATGATTTTTCCTCTTAGATTTATTATGCCTTTAGAATATGTAGGGAGTTCTGGAATAAATATAATTTCTTGATTTCCAACAATCTCTATTACTTTTTCAAGTTCAATTCCAAAATCTTGCTCATCTACTTTAAATTTTAGATACTTAATTCCTTCATCAACTATCCCATAATCTAAATATGGGTCATCTGGAAATCTCATTTAATACCTCCCTCCTAAAATATGCTCTCTATAAAATCTATATTATATTTCCTTTTTACCTTTATTTATTGAATCTACAATTAATGCTCCTGTCTCAGTATAAAAACGTATTGTTCTCCCATAATTCATACCCGTATCCTCGGCTAATATTGGAATATTTAGTCCTAAAAGTGTTTTTTTTACTGCCTGAACATTTCTATGTCCTATACCCGTAACTGATAAATTGCTATTTCCTAAAAACATCTGCGCTCCTCCAGCAATTTTTGCTTTTATATATATTCTATTTGCACCTATATTCTCCATAGATTTAACGAGCTCATTTATCCCTGTATCAGCAAATTTATACTTATTTTCAATATTAATAACATCTTTACTATACGGCAACATAACATGTAACATTCCGCCAATCCCAGCTACTTTATCTATCAAACATACTCCTACACAAGAACCAAGTGCATAAGTAACTAAAACATTTGGTCTATAGGCTATCTTCATATCTGCAATGTTTACTACTATTTCCCTATTCATATTTCCAATCCCAATCTCACTAATATTTCTCCAAGTGAGTCCATTTCTGGAATCATCAAAATGTGACTAGTAAAATAATCATCGCTCATTTTAAACTTATTTTCTATAAATAAAACTTTATCACCAACATCTGAAAATCTTATCATAGGCACATTTAGAACAGCTCCAACCATATCGATACATATATCTGGAATTGAAATACTTATAGTCATGTTTAACATAGATGCAATAGCATTTACATATGAGCTTGCCATAATATTTCCTATTTCTTTAATTGCTGAAATTTCAATTACTTCAATCTTATCTAAGGGAGCTTCTTTTTTATTAAAAAGAGAACTTAACATAAGTTGAGTTATTGATTCATCCAACAAAAACATAAACATTCCATTAATATCGCCTTTCATATCAAGTAAAATACATACTACTTTGTTTTCTGGACCACCAAGCAAATTTGTCGCTTCATTGTACTCAAGTATCTTGACCATAGGTATTAATACTTCTATATTACTATTTATCATGGATGCAAGTGCAGTAATTGCATTCCCAGAGCCTATATTACCAATTTCTCTAAGAGCATCTATATGAGCATCATCAAGTTCTAAATAATTTATAATATAAACCCCTCCCTTTATTATTGCATTTATGTACTCTTCACTGTATCTTTACACTTTTATTTTAAGGCATTATTTACAACTTTGACTAATGTATCTGTTTTAAAGGGCTTCACTATAAAATCTAACGCTCCAAGTTTTATAGCTTCTACAATCATATTTTCTTGTCCTATTGCAGAACACATCACAACCTTAGCATTTGAATCCAACTTTTTTATTTCTCTTAGCACCTCTAAACCATCTTTTTTTGGCATTGTAATGTCAAGCAAAATCAAATCAGGTTTTTCATCTTTAAATATATTACAAGCTTCTTCTCCATCATTTGCTTCTACTAAATCATTATAGCCACTTTTACTCAGAGCTTCTTTAATCATCATTCTCATAAAAATAGCATCATCTACTATCAAAATTTTATTTTCCATAAAACTAACTCCTCCATATGTACAACAATAAACACTTTTATTTTCAGTTATTGTCTATACTATCTGACTATTTTTGCTACACAATAAATATATTTCATTGATAAATAAAAGTAATTATTTATGTCATATTATACTCAATTATCTTAACATAATTTGTCAATAAAAAAGCTTATATATCTATTGTAATATATGTTTAGCATTTTGACGAGTTATTAAAAATATAATTGTATAAAACATAAAAAGTTGTCAAAATTAATCAAATTAGAATAAAAATAGCTTTATATCTTTTTATATCTATATAAAAAATAGTTTTAAGATTCCTTAAAATTACTTCTGTAGATTTACATAGTCTCTGATTTGCCTAACACCTATCTGAATTGTTTAACATTTATCTGACTTGCTTAACATCTAATAGATAGTTGTTTACTTATTTAATTAGATTTCTATATATGTATTATCGATTAAATTAGATTTAGCTTTATATATTATTTTTTTTAATCTATTCTATTTTAATGAGTAAATTTTAGATAATTCCTTTAACCTAGTTATCATATTATCTCTAACATCTTTAGGTTCAAGTACTTCAACGTTGTCGCCAAATGATAAAATATATCCATAAATCCACTCACCAATAGGAAATTCTGTAATTACATCATATGTATTATCTTCATTTTTCGTTATTAAATCTTCATTAAAATCATCAAATACTCTAAAAAGCATCTTTTCTTTAAACCTCAATTTCAAAGTTATAATATTCTCCTTAATTACCTTAGAATCATTCAAACATACTTCTTCTATTATCTTTCTTGAAAATACTTCTTCTTTTACAGATAAATTCTTTATTCTACTAATTCTAAATAGCCTAAAATCGTCCTTTAGTTTACAAAATCCATACAAATACCAAGTCTTACTCTTATACATAAGCTTCATGGGTTCGACAGTCCTGTTTGTCTTACTTGACAAACTATTTACATAATTAAAATTTATGGTATTACGCCTTAAAATAGCTTCTTTTATTTTTGTAAATTTATCATCTTCATTAAAATTACTTCCCCATTCAGTAAAGTCTATTTCAATCCAGTTTGAAAAATTCTGCTCTCCAAATATTGAACCAATTTTATTTACTACTGAATTTATTTCTGGATACTTCGTCGCCTGTAATGTTTTTAGTGCAACAATTAAACTCTCTTTATCTTCTTTTGACAATATAGCCTTATCTATAGAATATTCTTCTATTAAAGATATTCCGCCACCCTTGCCTTTCGTCATATATACTGGTACTCCTGACATAGACAGAGTTTCTATATCTCTATATATGGTTCTTGTACAAACCTCAAATCTCTCTGCCAACTCTTTAGCTGTTACCAGTTTTTTATTTAATAAAATTACTATTATTTCTGTTAATCTATTTATTTTCATCCATTACCACCTACTAAAATCATTAAATTTATTTAATTTAAGCTAATCATACCAATTTTAAGTATTTAAAATCTTAGAATCTTATCTAAATTATTCTTACACGATTTTATTTACTTACTATTATCTTTCTCACTTTAGATATTATCATCTTAATTCATTTACTTATTATCATCTTAATTCATTTATTTATTGTCATCTTAATTCATTTATTTATTATTATTTACTTCTACTTATTATCATTTACTTTATTCAATTTCTACATTAAAAATTAGTATTTATACTTAATACTTACAATTAATTCAAAGTATTTCATTATTTATTTTCTATTGTACTATTCATTTCTATATTTTCTAAGGTACTTTCATTCATCTATTTTTCAATTTTAATTTACTATTTCTCAATTTTATATTATTAATTTTTAACTTTATATTATTAATTTTAAAGCTTTTTAGCTATTATTCCTACAATTTTTAAACAATTTTTTGATAAATAAAATCCTATTACAATATATTCAAAATATGTAATATTTTAGACATTTTTCGTTGACAATGTTAAATTTTTGTTTTATTCTTAATTAAGGACATGTTAATGACATTTCTAAAACTTATTTGAAACAGTTTTTCTATTTTATTTAGGAAAACGTATTACACTCAAGAAGACGCAATTTTTATTTCAGATAAGTACAATATTTATTCTTTTGGGGAGGAAATCATGGAAATTAATAAAAAACATTTTATTCAAGTATTTTTAACTTGCTTAATATTGGTAGTAATATGTGAATTTATAGGGCAAAGAACTATAGCTATTGGAAAAGCCTCTATAGTACTGTTCCCTATGCTTTATGCAGTTATAATTGGACTTATAATAACACCAGATTTATTAGGAAAAAAAATTAAATCACTTAAAAAAGTCATTGGCGAAAAAGAAATAAACATTGCTGGTGAAGTTGTTGGAATTGCACTAGTAATGCTTGGTATAAAGTACGGTACTACAGTTGGTCCAAACATTGACAAGATAATTCAAGCTGGACCAGCATTCATTGCTCAAGAGTTTGGTCATATACTTGCACCAATCGTTGCATTACCTCTTGCATTAATATTTGGGATGAAAAGAGAAGCCGTTGGAGCTACTGCAAGTATAAGCCGTGAGCCTTCTTTAGGAGTTATATCAGAGAAATATGGAATAAACTCTCCAGAAGGTAGTGGTGTACTTGGTACATATTTAATGGGAACAGTTCTTGGTACTATATACTTTAGTGTACTAGGTTCAATATCTATTTATAGCGGTCTTCATCCATATGCTTTGGGAATGGCCTGTGGTGTTGGTAGTGGAAGTATGATGACAGCTGCTGCCGGTTCATTATCTACCATGGTATCACCTGAAATGGCAGATACAATACTTGCCTATGCTGCAACAAGCAATATGATGTCTAGTATAACAGGAATTATATTCTTAGTTTTTGTATCCTTACCATTTACTAATTTTATGTATAAGATTTTAGAACCTAAATTTTCGAGAAATAAAAAGACTAAAGAAATTAAATCTACAGAAGGAGAGTGCTAATAAATGTTTGCTAATTTAAATTTAAAGAAAAGTTCATATCAATTATTGGTTATGTCTGTTATTGGAGTTATAATTCTTATAGGACAAAGAATTAGCGTTGGTACATCTATAGTTACAGCTCTTCCTGGTATGGTGATGCTAATATTAGCTGCTATGGCTGCTATGATTATAAAAGATTTATTTCCTAAATCAATCTTTCCAGCATTTGGATTTGCAACTATAATAGGTCTTTTACTTAGTATGCCATATAGCCCAACATCTGAAGTATTCTTAACTAACACTAATAATATTAACTTTATGGCTATAACTACTCCACTACTAGCTTTTGCAGGAATTTCTGTCGGAAACAAAATAGAAGCTTTAAAAGAAATGTCATGGAAGATAGTTATAATCTCACTTATTGTCTTTACAACTATATTCTTCGCATGTGCAAGTATAGCTCATATAGTTTTAAGTATTCAAGGTAAAATATAGGAGGAATTTATTATGAATAAAGAACAATTAAAATCTCTAGTAATAAAAACTATAGATGAAAATAGAGAAAAAATATTAAAAATAGGTCAAGGAATATACAAAAACCCAGAATATGGATATAAGGAATTTAAAACTACAGAAGCTGTTTCAAACTTTTTTGAGCAAGAATTAAATTTGTCTGTAGAAAAAAATATAGCAGTTACAGGATGTAAAGCAAATGCAAATTCTAGCAAAGAAGGTCCTCATATATCTATACTTGGAGAATTGGATGGTATATCATGTAAAGAGCATAAAGATGCTAATGAAATAGGTGCTTCTCATACTTGTGGACATAATATTCAAATAGCTGGAATGTTAGGTGCTGCTGTTGGTTTAGTAAAAAGTGGCGTTTTAGAACATTTAGATGGTAAAGTATCTTTTATGGCTACTCCTGCTGAAGAATTTATTGAGTTGGAATACAGAGAGCAATTAAAAAAAGAAGGAAAAATAACTTATTTTGGTGGAAAACAAGAGTTAATAAAAAAAGGTTATTTTGATGATATAGACATATCTATGATGTTTCACGCTTCTGATTTAGGAGAAGATAAGGCTCTAGTGGGTCCTGAAAGTAATGGATTTGTTGGAAAAAAAGTTAAATTTATAGGTAAAGAATCTCATGCTGGTTCTGCTCCACATGATGGAATAAATGCTTTAAATGCAGCAATGCTTGCTATAAACAATGTAAATGCACTTAGAGAAACTTTTAAAGAATCTGAAAGAGTTAGATTCCACCCTATCATCACAAAAGGTGGAGATATAGTAAATGTTGTTCCTGCTGATGTTCATATGGAATCATATGTTAGAGCTAGAACTATAAATGGTATGATTGATGCTAATGAAAAAATAAATAAGGCTTTGATGGCTGGTGGAATGGCAGTTGGAGCTGATGTTGAGATAACTGAGATTCCTGGCTATCTTCCAATATTACGATACAAAAATCTTGATAATTTATTTAGAAACAATCTTGAAGATTTAGGTCTAAAAGGAAAAGTTATTGATGGTGGAGACTTTACAGGCTCTTTTGATTTTGGAGATGTATCTCATATAATGCCTACTCTTCACCCTATGATTGGTGGTGTAAAAGGAGCTCTTCATACAAGAGATTTTGAAATAGTTGATGAAGATTTAGCGTACATAATTCCTGCCAAAGCAATGGCACTTACAGTTGTAGACCTTCTTTTTGACAATGCTAAAGATGCTAAGGATATATTAGATGCCTTTACTCCAGTTATGACTAAAGAGGAATATCTAACATTCCTAGAAAAACATGATAAAACTTTATAGGTCTATTTTTATAATATAAGAGATGGTATATGCTAAGTTATACCATCTTTTTTATATTTTATTTTTGTAATACCTCACTCCTATCCTTTTAACTTTCCTATAAAATCAGTGTCATAATGCAGAAACTAAAATAAAAAATATTATTCTTAATAAAACCAATAACTTAATCTTCCACTAGATTTTTATAAAATTTTGTTTTAAAATTAATTTTAAAGGCTATATACCATACAGATATATTAAATACAATTCGGCATTAATCTACTTAAAACATATTTAATTATCACTATTTCTCCAGAAAATTCAGAAAACTACATTGACATAAAAAAAAGTTTATTTTATACTTTTTTTAGGACGTATTGTGGACACGTCTTAAATCGATAACCAGAATTTACATTATAAATCAGACCACAATACTTATTTTTTAATTATATTTTTAAACATTAGGGAGGATATTATGAATGATAACGTAGTTAAGAAGAAAAACTTTTTTGACAGAACATTAAACAGAATAGAAACTGTTGGTAATAAACTACCAGACCCAGTTACAATATTTTTAGGATTATGTGTACTTTTACTTATACTATCTAGTGTAGTTGGCTCTATGGGTATCTCAGTAGTTCATCCTGGTACAGGCGAAACTATAACGGCTGTAAATTTATTGACTGTAGAACAACTTCAAATTCTTTTAGGAAATATAGTTAGTAATTTCCAAGGGTTTGCTCCTTTGGGTCTAGTTTTAGTAACTATGATAGGTGCTGGTGTATGTGACAAAACAGGACTTATGACAGCAACAATCAAAGCATCAGTAAGCAAGATTCCTAAAACAAGAGTAACTCTTGTTGTAATGACTATAGGTATGCTTGCCAATATAGCTTCAGATGCAGGTACAATACTATTTCCACCATTAGCTGCACTTGTATATCTTGGTGTTGGCAGACATCCACTTATAGGTTTATTTTCTGGATATGCAGCAGTCTGTCTAGGATTTGCAGCAAACATTATGATAAGTGTAAATGATATACTTGCTGCAAGTTTTACAGTTCCAGCAGCTCAAATGATTGATTCTGGATTTCAAGCCAATGCAACAATGAACTTATTTTTTATGATAGCATCAACTTTTGTTCTAATACTTTTGGCAACATGGGTAACAGAAAAAATTGTAGCTCCTAGATTTGGTAAATATGAAGGAGATGCAGAATTAGATGTTGATGGAAGTCTTAGTAATGTAGAAAAGAAAGGGCTTAAAAAAGCTGGTATAAGTATATTAATATACGTAGCTATCATAATAGCTCTTAGTGTAATCGGCAAAAAACCATTCTTAGCTGACCCAGAAACAGGAGATTTACTATCAAACAATGCTCCTCTTATGAAAGGTATGGTACCTATAATAGCACTAGCATTTTTTATACCTGGTGTTGTATACGGAAAAACTATAGGTAAGATAAAGAAGGATAAGGATGTTGTCTCTATAATGGCTAGTGCAATGAGTGATATGGGTGGATATATAATACTAGCATTTGCTGCTTCACAATTTTTACAATTATTCACAAATAGTAATTTAGGTCTGATACTAGCTGTAAAAGGTGGAGAGTTTTTAAAATCAGCAGGAATAAATGGACCTTTATTATTGATAGGATTTATTATATTATCATGCTTTATAAATTTATTTATAGGCAGTGCATCTGCAAAATGGGCTATTCTTGCACCTATATTTGTACCAATGTTTATGATGGTTGGATATAATCCAGCACTTACTCAAATGGCTTATCGTATAGGTGATTGTATCACAAATCCGCTTAGCCCATTATTTCCGTACTTCCCTATTATACTAGCATTCACAAGAAAATACGATAAAGATGCTGGTATGGGTACTGTAATTGCTAATATGATACCATACTCTATATCATTCTTAATAGTGTGGACTATACTATTAATATTATTTATGGTATTTAATATTCCACTAGGTCCTGGAATACTTCCTTCATATAGCATGTAATTTATTTAAATCTTTCTAAAAGGAGAAGTAGCTTATGTTAGATAAAAATAGACTTATAAATAATTTTATGGATATGGTTAGAATTGATAGCCCATCTAATCAAGAATTAGAAATGTCTAAGTGGCTAGTAAACTATTTAAAAGAAAGAAACATAGACGCCGTTATAGATAATGCTGGTGAAAAATACGGCGGTAATACAGGTAATGTAATAGCCTATATAAAAGGTGAAGAAGGAAGTAGACCGCTTTGTTTGTGTGCACATATGGACCAAGTTCAACCTTGTTTAGGTGTAAAACCAGTACTAGATGGTAATGTAGTTAGAAGTGATGGAACTACTACACTTGGTGCAGATGATAAAGCTGGAATAGCTGCTATACTTGAAGCTTTAGAACATGTCATTACAGAAAAAATACCACATAGAGACATTTATCTTTGTTTTACAATCTGTGAGGAAGCTGGTATGCATGGTGTTAAAAACTTTAATCCTGACAACTTGCCTTGTAAAGATATTGTGATTTTAGATTCTGGTGGAGCTATTGGTTCGATAGCATATAAAGCACCTGCTCAACAATCCATAAAAATCTCTTTTCATGGAAAGAAAGCACATGCTGGTATAGAGCCTGAAAAAGGTATAAATGCTATATTGGTAGCCTCTCATGCAATAAGCAATATGCATATAGGTAGGATAGATTCATTGACCACTTCAAATATAGGTAAAATAGAAGGCGGTGGGGCTACAAACATAGTAACTGATAAGGTTACATTGACTGCTGAAATTAGGTCTCATATACCTGAAACTTTAGAGTATGAGCTTAATCATATGGAAAAATGTTGTAGCGATGCTGCATTTAAATTTAATACTACTTATACTTTTGAACATAATATGTCTTATCCTAGTTTTGAACTTAGTAGAGATAGTCATGTTTTCAAGTTAAGTGAAAAAGCAATAAGACAAGTTGGCATTGTTCCAAATCCAATGGTAATTGGTGGTGGAAGTGATGCAAATATATTAGCTAATCTTGGATATAATTGTGCTATATTAAGTCTAGGTATGTATGATGTGCACACAGTTAATGAATATGTAAATATAGATGAATTATATGATACTGCTAAAATAGTTTATCATATGATTAAATTATAAAAATGAAAACCTATGTATCTTCAACTTTATAAGTTATATCTTAAAAAGTTGTTTTACATAGGTTTTAGTACTTTTATATAATAATTTTTAGTGCTTTATATAATAATTTATGCAGTTTTATAAAATCTCTTAAAACAGGATTTCCGTAATATTTTTTGGTCTCCCTCCACCAATACTAGTTTCTTTTGCACAGATTCGACCTAAACCTGCACTCACTATTTTATTTAATATACGTCTTGCACTTCTTTCACTTACATTTAGATACTCTGCTAATTCTTTTGAATCATAAATCTTGCTTTTTCTATTTTCGCTTATAGCAATAAGTTTTGCAACTGATTCACAACTCATTCCAGTCCTTTTAGCTATTTCTATTAACTTCTCATCAGATAACATTAAAGAATAATTTAATTCATTTTCTGAAGCTAAAGGTCCTCTTATGTTTTCATCTTCATCTACTAAATATATACCAATTTCTTTTGAATCTATGGAGTGTCTTAATGCTTTATGTGCATTATTTTCAGCTTGATACGCAGTTACTCCAGTACCAATTCCTATACTAAGAGAAAAACCCATATCTTTTATCTCTCTCTTTAGTTTGAATAACTTATCATAATTATACTCATTATCAGCTACCCCCTTATGAACAAATACAACATAATCATTTCTTCCAAGTAAAAATAAGGAACCTTGAATACTCCTCACATAGTTTACTACAAGCTTATCCATATCTGATTTTTTTATCATGTCAGAATAATAGTTATCTATCTTCTCTTTATAATCTATTAGACTCAATATTTCTACAGCAATTTGAGAAAATCTTGCCTTACTTAGAGCATATTCACTCTTTACTTTCTCATAACTTTCTTTGATTAATTGTATAGTAGCTTGTAAACGAAATACAGGATAACCTCTTTCTTTTAATTCATTATATACTGCACCAAAACCAGTTAACATTATATCTGTCTTATTTTCTTCAAATAATTTTATATGCCATTTTACAAGTTCAGACTCTCCTACTTCCAAAGAAAATGGATTACAAAATACACTCGTTGCCTTAATATCAAACTCTTTAAGTGCATCTTCCACAACATATCTATCAACTACGTCTATACTGAATTTATCTAATTTTATATTTTCACTTTTTATTGCCCAAAATGCCTTCATTATACTCGTCCCACTTCTCGGTACAAATGAATGTGGCTTACTTATCTCATACTTAGATTTTATAAATTCATAAACTGCACATCCTGTAAATATAATAGCATCACATTCATCTTCACATTTAGAAATAACTTCTATTGTATCTACCACTTTTTCTCTTACATATATTTTAGTTTTTAAATCGCTGTCTATCTGTTTTAAATCATCCTTTATCTTAAACCCAGAGTCTGAAGGACCTATAATACCCACTATCATAAACTTCGCTCCTAATCCATCAATATTATACTTTCTAAAAATTATATCCTCACTATCTTCTACTTTTATTTACCTGCATAAAGTAAGTTCTCAAAATCATCACTTGGAATAGGCTTACAATAGTAATAACCTTGAATTACTACACAATCCAAACTCACTAAAAATTCAGCTTGCTCTTTTGTCTCTACACCTTCTGCCACTACATCCATATCTAAATCTTTTGCCATGGCTATAGTGTGCTTTAAAACTATTTTTTCTCTCTCTGTAATTCCTTCTTCATTAAAAAAACCACAATCTATCTTTAATGTATCAATATTAATATTTTTTAACATATTTAATGAAGAATATGCTGAACCAAAGTCATCCATATTTAAAACAATACCATCCATTCTAAGGTCAGCTATTACCTTAGTAAATAACTTTATATCTTTAATAAATAAACTTTCCGTAAGCTCTAATTCTAAAAAGGATTTTGGTATATTATACTTATTTATTAAATTTAAAACAATATCTCTAAAGTGTGGATTATGCAAATGTAATCTTGATACATTTACAGAGATAGGAACTGGTTCCTCACCCAAATCTATCCATTTTCTAATCAAAGAACATACTTGTTCCCATACATACATATCTAATCTGATAATAAACCCATTCTTCTCAAATAGTGAAATAAATTTAATTGGAGGCATTATACCTTTTTCTGGGTGAACCCATCTAACTAGTGCCTCCGCACCAACAATTTTATTTGTATTGAGATTATACTTAGGTTGTAAATATACATGAAATTGCCCATCTTCAAGTGCATATTCCATTTCTCTTTCCATCTGCTTTTCTTCAAGAGCATCATTTCTTATAGTATCATCATAAAACATATAATGGTTGATGCTCTGTTTCTTTACTTTTTTGTGAGCATACCCTGCCATTTCACACGCATTTGTAACTGGAATATGGTTATCTAAAATTTTATAAATCCCAAAACATGGTACTAACATACATTCAAACTTTTTCATATTCAAGGTATTTGTAATCTTATAAATTACTTTATGAACATCTCTATCAGAATAACTTTCATAAAAAATGCAAAATACGTCTGCATACATACGACAACATATACCATTAGAACCAATGTTTTTTTGAATCAATTCTGCAATATATATTAAAGCTCTATCTCCTCCTCTAATGCCATAAATATCATTAATCACCTTGAACTTATCTATATCCATCATTATAATAGTATAGCGTTTGTCAGGATTCCTTTTAAGCAATAAACTTGTTTGTTCGCAAAAACTTTCATAATTGTATAATCCTGTTAATGTATCCTTTTGGTTTTTATGTATTTGCATAAGATAATCTATATTTTTAATAGCAACTAAAATATGTGTCTGTTTATCACCAAACTTATTTTTACTGCTAATTTTTAGTATATAAATTAATGCCCAATAATACTTTTTATCTATTCCCAAACGTCTATACTCAAAAGTTAGTTCTAAATCGTCTTGTTCATTATTAAGACTATCAATAGATTTCAAAAATCTGTTACCATCAAATAATACTATATCATCAGGATGAATTAAATATTTTTTAATATATGAGAAAGTTTTCTCAAGATTCTCCTTTATAGGAAAACTAAAAATATTACTCTCTGATTGATAAATTGGGGTAATTAAATTTGTATCCATACAAATAGACAAAATTACATCATATGTATTATAAGCTAGTTTTTTATAATCATTAGAATATCCTTCTATCATTAAATCGTCAAAATACACCTTATTATCTAAATCTCCATGTTTAAACAAAATATTACTCTTCAAATCAGTTAAATCACTAATTACATCTATTTCATTATTTCTAAGTTTGGTCTTATTATAGTATCTTTTCTTATCTTGGTACATTCTCTCATCTGCAACTTTAATCAATTTCTCTATATCAATATCATCTTCACTCCAAACGCTTCCTACTGCTGCACCATATAACATGTTATCTTTAAATTCTTCACTTAACCAAACTACTAATTCTTCAAATAGTTGTTTTGGGATATCTTCACATAATACAACAAACTCATCTCCTCCAATACGGTAAACATTATGAGAATGAAAGTATTTTTTTATTCTTACACAGGCTGACATAATAGTAGAATCCCCATTAGCATGTCCAAAGTTATCATTAATGTCTTTTAATCCATTTATATCTATAAATACAACTCCTATAGATTTAACTTTGCATTTTTGAAAATTATCTATATACTTAATATATCTATTTCTATTATATGCACCAGTCAATAAGTCATAGTAACTCATATAATTTAATTTATTTTCTACTTTCCTCTTTTCCATCTCAGTTAATAAAAAATAAGATAGGGATGTCAAAAGAGAGGTGTCTCTAACAGCCTTATGTGGATTATCAACTCCAATAAATCCTATTATTTTATCATCTTGTTTTAATGAAGATGCCATTAAACTTTTAATTTTTTGAGGTTTTAAAATTTCATATTCTATTGGGTATATTTCCTTTATATTTTCTATATTGTCAATTATCACAGAACCTTTTTGCTCAAACAATAAAAACCAATTTTTTAATTCTTTAATATCAAGATTTATTAGTGACTGTTTTTGTTCATCAATACCTTCATCACACCATTCATATGTATTAGTTATTTTTTTTCTATCTTCTGATACTTCAAAAACATATGCTCTATCAGCTTTATGAAATTTACCAATATTGCTTAATACAATATTTACAGCATCATAAAAATTAGATTCTGTTATAAGATGTTTAATACATCCAACTAATAACTCCTTTATCTCTAATTTCTCTGCTATTGATTTACTTACATTTTCTTTTTCTGTAATATCAAGAGCTATTTCTAATCGTGCATATTTTCCTTCCCACTTAATTAACTTGTCTTTTAATATAAAATGTCTATTTGTCCGAATATTTGTATTTTCCCATATGTAATATTCATCTTCTTTTAAAATAGAATTCGTACAAAATTCACAAGGAGTATCTTTCCCTTGTAATGCTTCATAGCATTTTCTATGAGAGATATCATCAAGACCCATTATCTTTTTCCCAATTTTATTAATATATAAAAGCTCATACGTATCCAAAGAAGAAACATATACAATTTCATCCAACTCATCTATTAAATTTATTATATCCATTTATATCTCTCCTTTTATCTAGATTGAAATTTTGAAGCTTTTAAAATTTTGATATGTATTTGGCAATGATATTATGTTTTTTTATATCTGAAAATATCATTTTAATAGCTTTATATTTTTTAACAATATTTTTCATCATTATATCAATCATAGGATAGAGTTTTGCAATACTTAATTTAGTATATCTATAATTATGATATTAGATATTTGCAATTCCTAATCATATAAACGACAAATATTCCTATCAATTAAGTATTTCAATTATATAGAAAGATAAGACCTTATTAATTTAAAAATATAAAACTATTATATATTAAAATTTCTTCAATAATAATAAACTATTTAGATTATTTTTTGATATATTAATAATAGCACAAAGACTAACGTAAAAAGATATAAAGGCAATTTTTTATGTCAAAAAAAGTCTAAACCTTGATTATCTGCTATAATAAAATCTCTATTGTTAGTTTTATAAATGTAGATAACTCATTTTCATACTTATTTACTACAAATAAATACAAATCTTCTTTATGGTGTAAAACAACATAAATGATGTAAAACAACATAATATTACCAATAAAACTATTTTCAATACTTTTATCATTTTTAAAATGTAAAATATATATTATCCTATGAAAAATTTATTTTAAAAATAAAAATAGCTATGTAAATTTAAGATGATATTGTCTCAAAATAAACCTTTTAGTTCATGAAGCACTCTTTTTTGTATAAAATCAAATATATTTTCATCATTTCAACAATGAAAAAGAGGCTTATCTCTCTATTTTGAGACAACCTCTTTTATTGTAGAACATACATAGTTATTTCTATTAGGTTTAAAGTACTTATATCTTCTCATATAATAAATAATTTCTATCCGATTACTACTCATCTACCATACGATAACCTACTCCAACCTCAGTCAAAATATATTCTGGCTGAGCAGGATTCTTTTCAATTTTTCTTCTTATACTTGCCATAAAAACTCTAAGCGACTGGTTTTCACTTTCATAGTAATTTCCCCAAACTTTATCTATTATGAATTTATGAGTTAAGACTCTTCCAGAGTATTTAGACATTAACTCAATAATCTTATATTCAATTGGAGTTAAATGTATTTCTTCATCATTAATTGACACAATATGATTTTCATAATCTATCTTTAGATTTTTTACCTCAAAGGACTTTGGAGCATCATTGTTTATATTGTCTTGTTGAACTTTATTTCTAAGTGCTACACGTATCCTAGCTAAAAGCTCTGTTACACTAAAAGGTTTAGTCAAATAATCGTCTGCTCCTCCATCTAAAGCCTCAACCTTATCCCTCTCATGCTCCCTTGCTGAAACAACAATTATTTTATTAGTTTTGGCACACGCTCTAACTCGTCCTATTACCTCAATTCCATCAATATCTGGTAGCCCTAAATCCAAAATTATTAAATCTGGGTCAAGAGAATGTATAAGCGATATAGCCGTTCCTCCATTATCCGTCTCTACACACCTATAATTCTGAGTTTCAAGAGATACTTTTATAAATTTACAAATTGGTTTGTCATCTTCTACAATTAGAACTAATGGCTTTATTTCCACCTGTCTTTCGCCTCCTTCTCATATATAGGTATACTAAATCTAAACGTAGCTCCTCCAGAAGGATTATTAAAGGCGACAATTTCTCCACCATGAGCTTCTACTATAGATTTACATATCTCTAATCCAAGACCAATACCTCTTCTTTCAAGATTTCTATACTTATTCTTAGTATAAAATCTATTAAAAATATTCCCGATATCTCCATTTGGTATTCCTTTTCCATTATCTGCAACTTCAAATAGTACTTGCTTTGATTCTTTTTTTACAGTTAGTTCTATTTTAGAATTCTTAGGTGTATGCCTTATAGCATTATCAATTAAGTTTACTAAAACTTGCTCTATTAATAATACATCCACATGAACTATTATTATCTCATCTGGAATATTGGTTTGTATATCTCTACTATTGGCAAACTTTTTGACTCTTAATATGGATTCAGCTATTATTTCATCAACAACCTCTGGTCGTTTTTCAATATCCAATTTTCCTTCATCTATTCTGGTCATACTAAGTATATTCTCAACAGAATGAGTTAACCAACTCGTATCTTCATATATATTTTTCAATAATTCTACTCTAGTTTCTTTATCTATCACATCATCATTTTCAAGTATGGTTGAAGATGAACCCAATATACTTGTAAGTGGAGTTCTTAAATCATGAGAAATTGACCTAAGTAAGTTTCCTCTTAATCGTTCCCTCTCTGCCTCGAGATTTGCTTTTTTATTCTTTTCAAATAAATTTTCTCTATCAATTGCCAACGCAACCTGTGTTGAAACTGCTTCTAACAGTATCTTTTCATTTTCTGTAATAATATCTATTTTAAAACATGCAATACCTATAACACCAAGAACATTTGATTCTTGACCTTTTATAGGAAAATAATATGCACTGCTATTTTTACAATATTTTGTCCCAATTCCAACTGGATTACCTGTCCTAAAAGCTTCTTTTATAGCTTCCTTTTCTAATACTGAATGGAATATATTCTCGCTTCCATCATTGTTACAAATATAAATACTTGGCTTACCTAGATTATTGTTATCATCTGCAATAGTCACTATAACAGTTCTATTTAATATATTCACTAAATTAGACCCACAGAATTCAATAATTTGATTTTTATTTTTTGCTTTAAGCAACGTTTTGTTATTCTCATAAAGTAATCTTATCATTTTTTCTCTTTTATGAGAAAGTCTTACTTCTCTTTTTATCCTAGAAGTTAAAGTACTTGTTATAATTGCTGCCATCAGCATAATACAAAAAGTTATAGGATAATCTTTTCTATAAGCTAAAAAAGTATATAATGGATGTGTAAAGAAAAAATTAAATGATAGAACTCCTATTACTGAAGAAAGTATTCCAAAAAAATATCCATATGTTATACTTGTAGCAAATAGTACACCTAATATGTATACTAGTATAATATTAGATTCATTAAAACCTACTTTTTCAAAAACTACTGATATTCCAGTAGCAATCATCATAACTAATATAGTTTTTATAAAGTCCTTAATAATTATATTTTTACTGAGATAGCCATCTTCATCATAATCGTACTCTTTTAAGTCTTCATGTTGTAGTCGTTCCTTTTTCATCTACTACAATTCCTCCTTATTATTACTGTTTAAATTGGCTCTATTGTATATAATACAATTTTATCATAATAAATTCAATCAATACATTTAATTAATGTACTTAAATTACTAAAAGGTGCTGTCTCAAAATAAATCTCTATTTCAAAACAGCACCTCTATATATTTAAATTACTAATTTAATTTTTATATACTTAAATCATTAGTTTTATTCAACTTTATAAATTATAATATTTGATTTATGGAATATTCTTATCCAACAAGCATAAATATAAAGTGGGCACATATACCTGCACATAAACCACCTATTGTATGCGAAAGTATCGCTTTACCAGCTAATGGTCTTGCGTCTAAAGCATCCATCATACCTATGTGTGTACTTAAATATCCACTCCAACACATACCCATTGCTGTAAATACTGCTATATCATTAGGAGTTATAGCACCTGATTTTATAAATTCTGGTACTAAAGATATTGCTGCTCCAACAGCTCCTAATGCAGTTACAGGGAATGCTATTGCTTCTGGTGATGTAAATCCAAATAATGGCTCTATTATAAAGCTAATCTTATCACCAATAGCAGGTAATAATTTTATACCTTCATATGCAGCTCCTGTGTAAACAGCTTGACCTGTAGCAGGGTCTGTAGATGGTCCAAAAGTCAATAACATAACTAATGTACAAACTACTAAAACTCCTGGTATTATAGCCATACCCATTTCAACACCTAGCTTACCACCTTCAAGTATAGCATCCAATGTTCTTTGGAACACATTACCATCTCTTATTTCTCTAAATTCTTCAATCTTTGCACTTTTTTCATTTACTTGCTTTTCAGTATCGCTTTTAGGGTCATAATTATAATACTTTTTAGTAAAAGTCAACATAATTCTAACACTAATAATACTACCTATTATTGCCCCAACGTTACCTATTATAGCTGGTAGTACATATTCTTTACCTTGAGCTATCATAAAAGTTGTTACAATAAGTCCCATACCAAAGGCTGTTCCTAAATTACATAAAGCAGGTACTTGATGCTTCTTAAAATATTGTGTAAATGTTTTGTCTTTAGCAAATGGTATAATAGCTGGATTATCAGATAAATATGTTGCAACTACACCTGCTATACTAGCACCAGGTAAGCCCCATATAGGTCTCATAAGACCCTTAAATATCTTATTAACTAAAGATATTACTCCAAACTCTGAAAGCAATGCACTAAGTGCACCTGCAAGAACTGCCATTGCCATTATTAAAAATACTGTGTCTAATAAAAGCGCATGGGCTGTACTCATTATTACTTTAAACATCATTCCTGCACCCATGATGCTTCCTACATATCCAAATCCTATTGCCAATAGTACAATAAATACGAAGGTTTCCATACTTACTGCCTTGACTCTTCTCTTATCCGACAGCTTTTCCATCTTGAAATCTTCCCCCTTTTAATTTTAAATTAAGGTTCTTAATATTGGTACAAATTTTTTAATACAAACTGTGTTCTAAAACTTACACCCGTAATGCAAGTTGTCAGTTTTTTGAAATAAAAAAAAATCACGTTTATAGAATAAGAATATCTTATTTGGATACTCTTATTCTATTTTATGTTATTATATTATCACCCTTTTGTTTAAAAGTCAATTTTTTCTATTTTTGTTGTTTAATTTTATTTATACTATTTTTATATTTTTCATTTTCTTTTATTTTTGTAATCACTCCGTACAAGTTGACTTTTCTAAATACAGTAGTTATAAATACTAATCCCAATGCAATTGAGCTTGCACATGATAATGTACTCACACCATATTCTACAGCTTTAATATAATTATTAGTTAAGACAGAATACATAGTATTATATATTCCATAACCAGGTACTAACATTATTAAACAACAAACACTCAATGTAGTCGCTGGAGTCATATAAATTCTAGCACATAACTCACAATATATTGCAAAACAAACTGTAGCTATAAAAAAACATAGGTTTTCTGTTACCCCCATATTTAAACAAAATTTATAAGAAAACCAAGCTATACTTCCACCTATTCCTGCCAGTATTAAATTCTTTCCTTTCATATTAAATAAAACTCCAAAGCTTAAGGCTGTAAAAAAAGCTGCTATTACTTCTATAAACAAATGCACTTATATCCCCCCTAACTTGAAGTACAATCCAAGTACCAAGAACATTCCTACTGCTATAGATACACCTATAAAAAATACTTCTGCTAATTTTGCAAGACCAGAAATCAACTGTCCATCTAGCAAATCTCTTAATGCGTTAGTCAAAGCGAGCCCAGGGACTAAGAGCATTATTGCTCCTGCTATTAGGTGGTCTAGCGTCTTTATGAATCCGAGCTTCAAAATTACAATCGAACAAGAAGCTATAAGAACTGCTCCGATTGCATTTACAAAGAAGTCATTGAGTGAGGATTTACTTAAGTACATAATAACAAACTTAGTCAGAATCCCCACAGTAAATGCAGCTATAAATTCTTCCACATTTCCTCCAAATAATATCGAAAAAGTTGCTGCTGCAATACCTGCAAAAAATATTGTCATTAAATCCGAGTAATAGTTATCTTCACTTATTTCATCTAAGATTTTCTCACATAATTCAATATCTAAATTATTTATACTTATTGCTCTTGATAGTGAGTTAACTTCATGAACCAAGTTTAAGTCTACTCTTCTTGAGCTTATTCTTTTAATTGCTGAATATAATTTCCCATCTACAAACACAGATGCCATTACAGCCGTCGGAGTCGCAAATACGTCTACATGTTCTATTCCAAAAGATTGACATATTCTAGTTATCGTTTCTTCAACTCTATAAGTTTCTCCTCCACTTTGCAACATAGCTTTACCTGCATTTGAGGAAAAGTTTAAAATTCTATCTATATCCACAAAACATATCTCCCATTCTTTTATATTGTTATTCCTATTTTATTACAAGTCTTTTATAATGTTATTCATATTTTATTACAAGATGTTGTTTATTTAAACTATTTTAAATAATTCACTATCCAATATTTACATTTTATGAAAAAACTTATTTTTTATGCTTGTCAAAATTGGATTTTAAGCTTGTTTACACCATAAAATGGCTGAATTAATATTTGACAAACACTTTCAACCATTTATATAACCTTTTAAATTGTATAACTTTTTATTCAAATAAAGTTATATCTTTTTTAATTTTTTATCTTGGCTCTTTAAGTTTTACAATAACTTAATATTATATATCTACAGTATAAAACGTAATTTTTATGATGCAAAACATAATTCGTAAGTGTATATATGTATTAAATGTATATATGTAAATTATTCTTAAACTGTATCAGTTTTTTCATATCTCTTCATATATATCGACCATACATCAATTATATCGACCATACATCAATAAATGGTATTACATATAATAAATGATACTACATATATTGAAATATATTGAAAAACTTATATTTCCTTATGTAACAACATAATATTCTACTTAAATCTATAAAAATCTATATCTAATATAATGCAACTCTTATTTTAGCACCATCTATTACACAAAACAACATATTAAAAAGTAAAATGCAAAATATCCACTATAAACCTTATTTTAATACTAAATATATATTATAATATATTTAATATAACTTAAATATAGTTTAAATATAAAGAAAGGAGACAGTATATGCTAAGAAAAGATAAAGTTCTATTATCACTACATAAATTATGTGAAAATATAACTTTAAAAGACCTTCAGTCAGAGAAAACTGGATTTACTACAATAGAAATTGCTAACCATTCATCTCTTGATAGAAGTAATACCAGTAAAGAATTAAATAGCCTATATAATGAAAAAAAAGTTATAAAAATACATGGCAAACCAATTTTATTTCTACATGCTGGTATTATAGAAAATTTAATTGGTCGTATTTTAAACAGTGATGAATTTTCTATAAGTAATTGTAATGAACTACTTAAATCAAGCAAAAATGACTCAGAAGATATTTTTTCAACATTACTTGGACATGATTCTAGCCTTAAGCTACCTATAGAAAAAGCTAAATCTGCTATACTCTATCCTCCAAAAGGTCTTAATACATTACTCATAGGACCTACTGGTGTTGGAAAAAGCACATTTGCCGAAACAATGTATAAATATGCTGTAGAAAGTAGAGTCTTTTCTTCTGAAAGCAAATTCGTAGTATTTAACTGTGCTGAATATGCAGAGAATGCTAACTTACTATTAAGCAATTTATTTGGATACGTTAAAGGTTCTTTTACTGGTGCTAATAAGGATAAATTCGGGATAGTTGCACAGGCTGATGGAGGTATATTATTCTTAGATGAAATACACAGATTACCACCAGAAGGTCAAGAGATGCTTTTTCTTTTGATGGACAAGGGCATATACAGACGATTAGGAGAATCCGACATAGTACACAAAGCTACTGTTTTTATTGTGTGTGCCACAACAGAAGATATACATTCTTCCCTACTTGGGACTTTTTTAAGAAGAATCCCTGTTACAATTAACCTACCTGCTTTACAGGATAGGTCCTTAAAAGAAAGATTATCTCTTATTAAATACTTCTTTATTATAGAGTCAAAATACACCAATGCAACTATAAGAGTTCACAAAGATGTAATTAAATCACTACTCCTTTATGATTGTTTTGGTAATATAGGTCAGCTTAAATCTGACATACAACTTATGAGTGCAAGAGCCTTTTTAAATTACAAAACTGGGCTTAAGGATAATATAGAAATAGATTTGTCTCTTGTCCCTGATTACATCTATACTGGTCTTTTAAAATTAAATGAAAATCGTAGTAATCTAAATAAATTATCAGAACTTGATTATATGCTTTTTTATGAATTTAATGGTAACAACTTAGAGGTTGAGTATACAAAAGAACTATCTAAATACAATATAGATACACAAGACAATGGATTCAAGTACTCTACAGAGATTCCTTATCTGGAAAATGATATAAGGAGTATGTTTATAAATTACATGGAAAAGTACTCTACAAAATTACTTTCGATATCTTCAGTAACCCATTCTGATTATACAAGTAATGAAATTTTTAAAGTAATCAACCCAAAGATATACTATGCTGTTGAACATTCTTTAAAAGAGGCTGAAAAAATATCGAGAAACAAATATACAAAACAAACTTATATTGCTCTTTCAATGCATATAAGTGCACTTATAGAAAATATAAATCAAGACACATACAATCCTAAGTACAATTTATATAATGATAAAATTTTCTTAGATAAAGATTTAAATATAGCTAAAATAGTTTTAAGTATAATTGAAAATGACTTACAAACATCTTTACCTAAGGATGAGGTAAAATTTATATCTATGTTCCTAAATAGCACGTATCTTGAACCAGATAATCAATCTGAAAGTATAGGGGTCATAATACTTGCTCATGGAAATTCAACAGCAAGCAGTATGTGTGATGTAGCAAATTCATTACTTGGTACGAACCACTGTAATGCAATTGACATGCCTCTTGATGTAAAGGTAAGTACTATACTTGATAAAGCTATAGAATTGGTAAAAGAATGTGACGAAGGTAAGGGTGTACTTCTTTTAACAGATATGGGCTCTCTTATAGCTTTTGGAGAACTTATTTCAGAAAAAACAAAAATTAAAACTCGTTCGATTGAAATGGTGTCTACTCCAATAGTTTTAGAGGCAGTAAGAAAAAGCACACTACCAGAAATGACTTTGGATGAATTAGCTAACTCCTTAAGCTCTTTAAATCCATACATTGGACGAGCAGCAATTGATTCAACAGAAATAAACTATCCTGAGAAGTCAAGAGAGTATGTCATAATAACGACTTGTATAACAGGTTATGGTTCAGCTATGAAGATAGCAGACTTTATAAATTCTTCACTTAAAAGTATTAATAAATACAATATTAATTTAGTTCCTCATAATATAGAGAGTTATAAAATGTATAGAAATAAATTTAGTAATACTAAAATACTGGCAGTTGTTGGCAGTGTTGATTTTAATGTAGCTAATACCCCATTTATACACATAGAAGAACTGCTAAATGGATATGGTCTAGATATGCTAAACAAAATAATAGAAGGTACATTCAATGCCAATAGTATTGCCAATATAAAAGAGAGAAATCTATCATACAACAGCTTAATAATAAACTTTATGACTCAAAACTTAGAACTTTTGGACTCCGTT
Source organism: Clostridioides sp. ES-S-0054-01 (assembly GCA_021561035.1). Lineage (NCBI taxonomy): Bacteria > Bacillati > Bacillota > Clostridia > Peptostreptococcales > Peptostreptococcaceae > Clostridioides > Clostridioides sp. ES-S-0054-01. The sequence continues at coordinate 508,752 of CP067346.1, read as the reverse complement.
AAATTATTCAACTATGTCAATTCATCCTTATTTTCAATAATAGAATTAATAGATGAAGACTTGAAAAGCAAATTTAAGCTAGGATATATACTACATTGCTCTTTTATGATAGAACGATGTTTTAAAAATACAACTTTTCCATATAATAACATTACTGAGTTAATTAGTAAAAATTATGAACTGTATAGTTTAATACGGGAAGCCTTTAAGCCAACAGAAGCTTATTTTAATATTTTGATACCAGATGAAGAAATTGCTTATATAATAGATATGATTAATGAGTATCTAAATAAATAAAATTTACAGCACCTATTTTGTGCATGTCGATTAATATATGAAATGGAGGATGAGATTTTGAAAGGAAAAATAAAACAGTTAATAATACTTGCATTGATTTTTATATTTATAACTCCTGGATTTGCATTTGCAGATACTCCACCAGTCCCAAACGCTTCAAGAGCAGCACTGCTTATAGACCAGGAAACTAAAAGAATATTATTTGAAAAAAACAGTGATGAAAAAATGCCTTTAGCAAGTTTAAGTAAAATGATGACCTTCTTACTTGCAATAGAAGCAGTTGATAAGAATCAAGTAAAAGAGACTGATATGGTGAAAATAGACAAGTCTACAGCTTCAGTAGGAGGTTCTACTTGTAAACTTAAAGATGGTGATGAAATATCTCTAGGAGAACTTATGCAAGGTCTTATGCTAGTATCTGGAAATGATGCTGCTATAGCTATAGCTAAACATATTGGTAAAACTGAAAAGAATTTTGTAAATATGATGAATAATAAAGCTGAAGAAATAGGAATGATTGATACGTATTATTTTAATCCAAATGGGCTTCCTATATATACTGACCCAGAGCATAAAGAGCCTCCTATTGAGAATATATCAACAGCGCATGATATAGTCGCACTTGGAAAGTATATGTATGACCATTATGAAAATCAAGTTACTAGAATAACTACTATGCAAGTATACAATGACACAAAAAAAGATTTTACACATTATAACACAAATCCCCTACTTGTTTCAGTACCTGGTGTTGACGGAATAAAGACAGGCTATACAGATAATGCTGGATATTGTCTTGCATTTTCTATGATTGTACCTAAAGATGCTAAAAACGAAAGAAATCATAGATTGATAGGTGTTGTACTTGGTGATGGCAATAAGAAAAATAGAATTTCTTCTTCTTCTAGTTTATTGAAGTATGGTAAAGATAATTTCCATTCTAAAAAGATAGCCCATAAAGGGGACATTATAGAAACTCCTTGTGTTGATGGTATTGATGATTTTAAAATAACGGTTAAGGTTGATAAAGATTTGTATGGTGTTGTTTCAGATAACGAGAATATTAATCCTAAGGTAGTGTTTAAAAATATGAATTATCCTATTCATAAGGGAGATATTGTTGGTGTTGCAAAGTATTATAATGATTCTGGTAAGTTTGTTGGAAGTGTTGATGTGAGAAGTGAGAGTAATATAGGATGTATTCCTTTGAAAGATAAGATTAAGATTAAGGTTGCTAAGATAAATAGAAAGCTTGAAGTTAAAAATTCTGTTTGTTTTAAGGCTTAATATCGAAAAATTAGATGAGATTAATGGAAACCCTGCTTTATAGTGGGGTTTTTTGTTTTATACAAAAAATTAAAATAGTGGCAACAATTGAGGATGTGAGGGAGAGTTGCCACTATTTTGTATAGGGTATTATTATATTATGTTTTTAAGCTAGTTTTACTATCTTTTATGTTTATATAATAACTCTTGGATGTGAATTTAATTGATAATTCATATGAAAATTATGTGAAGTTTTGGTTAATTTGAAAATATATATAGATTTATGTTTATTTATAATAACTCTTGTACAGCTTTTAACATATTTTTAATTCTAAATAAATTGTTATTAATAATTTTTTTCATCTATTTTACCATCTTTTATAGTTATAATTCTATCAGCTGTCTTTGCAATATTATCATTATGAGTTATCATAACTAGCGTTTGTCTGTACTCTTTAACACACCATTCAAGCATATTCATAACTTCATTTGTAGTCTTACTATCTAAGTTACCAGTAGGTTCATCTGCAAATATTACTGATGGTCTATTGGCTAAAGCTCTAGCTATTGCAACTCTTTGTTGTTGACCTCCTGATAGTTCATTAGGATATTTCTTTATTTGTTTTTCAATCCCCAACTTATTAATTAATTCCATAACATATTCTTTGTCTTCTTTCTTCCCATCAAGCAACACAGGAAGTACTATATTATCATATACATCTATAACTGGTATTAAATTGTAGCTTTGAAATATGAATCCAAATTCCTGTCTTCTTATTTCAGACAGCTTATTATCATTTAATGTATATAAATCTACATCATCTAAGTATACATTCCCTAAAGTTGGCTTGTCTAATCCTGCAACACAGTGAAGTAGTGTACTTTTACCAGAACCACTTGCACCTACAATAGCTGTAAATTTATGTGGCTCTATATCTAAATCAATACCATCAAGAGCTCTAACTTCATTCTCATATTTTCCATATATTTTTTTTAAATCTTTTACCTTAAGTATTTTCATAATGTATCTCCATTTCCATTCAAAAATATATATTTTTAAATTAAAATTTTTGTAGATAAATTCTACTACCATATCTAAATCCTCTAATTGATATAACTATACTTATTTGTAGTTAATACCAATATTAAACACTTTATTTAAAATAATAAAAAAATTATATGCATTATTATTTCAAATACATTCAAAATCGTTAAATAAAGAAGATTCCCTTCCAGTATATTTAAATTAGCAATTCTATTCATTTTCTTTTATACCACTTACTATACTAAGTTTATTTATCATTTTATTAGAAAAGTAAACTGCAATTACACAAACGAAAACAGATATTAATCCAAATATTAAAATCTCAAATATTGGAATTTCAAATTTAATAGAACTGTTTATACCGTATATCTGTTGATTAAGTTTATTAGTTTCGGAAACCATTTTATAATAATTGAAACTAGATATGATTCCCGCCACAAGCATACTTAATACTCCATATACTATATTTTCTTTTATTAACATTCTTTTTACATTTTTCTTGGACATCCCTACTGCTCTGAACGTACATATCTCACTTAGCCTTACAATTATATTCGATCTAACTATAAAAATAATATTTATGGACGATATTAATAAAACTCCAAACACACAAATCATTGCTAGTTTGTATGAAGAATCATTATAATGGTCTCCAAAATGATTACGTACATATCTTCCCTCTATATCTGAAAACCCATTTTTTTCTATTATATTATTTATTTCTTTTATTACTTTTTCATCTGTTCCTTTTTTTATCTTCACAAAAGCTTTATTATAATAATTCATCCCTGTTAATTCTTTTAAATCCTTTTCATTGAATATCAATTGAATTCCACCTGATTGAGATTCTCCATCTTGCTCTGATATATAGCTATTTTTCATTATTCCAGCTATTCTTACTTTTGTATTTATGTATGTATACTCTCCATTTTTATATACAGGAATTTTTATATCTATTAAGTCTCCTACTTTAGGTGATTTTATAATCTGAGTATTATTTGACAATTCAATTCTAGAATAAAAATTATTTACCAATAAAACATTTTTACAATCACCTTTTGTATAATTATAGATATTTTCTCCTTTATCTATATACTTATCTACATTATTTAACAACTCTTTATTGTAACCCCTAATTAAAACTGTAGTTTCATTTTTATTGTTTATTCCAGTTCTATTTAATTCATCCAAGTAACTTTTTTCTAAGTCAGTATTTCTTAACCATCCATCTAAATAAATATTAGGTTCAATATCTGTTACATCGTCAATAGCTTTTATTTCATTCAATAAGTAGTTATTGTACTTAGAAAATGTATAATTTGCATTTATTGGTGAATACCCCAAATAAATATCAAAATTGCCATATGATTTACTTGTTATATTAGCAGAGTCTGACTCTTTTCCATATATGAATTTTGTAGAAGTTAATCTACCTATAAATAAAACTCCACATAGTGATATCGTAATTATTATTATTATTGATGTAACCTTATTCCTAAATATATTTTTAAAAGCTATCTCATTTATAATTCCAACAACTTTTTTATGTAATTTTAACAACAAAAGCTTAGGAACATAATTTAACTTATCTGTCTTTTTTATAGCATCAATTATAGATAAATTTCCAGCTCTATATATAGGTACTACAGAAGCTAATATAACTGCTACAATTGACATGATGATAGATTCAACTATAGAATTTGTATTTATAGTTAATTCTGCACTTTTATCATATACAATCATAAGCCCTAAGTAAGAAAAAACTATACCTCCAAGTAAACCAATTACTATACCCACGAGTAAAACTACAATACTCTGAATAAAAAATATACGTCTAATATTTTTCTTGCTTGCTCCAACTGCTCTAAGTAAACCAATTTGCTTGGTCATATCTAGTATTATTATGTTAAACATATTGTATATTACTAATGTTGCACATAATAATGGTAATAATCTTTGCTTTATTGAGTAAGTTGTTGTTTTTGAAATATTTTTCATAGACATAGCCATACTTACTTCTGTATTTGAATAAAATTGATTACTTGTTAACTTATATTTTACCCCTAAATTCACTACTTTCTGAGTGTCTAAATCTTTTGTATTAAGTTTTAATGTCCCCATATGATTTATTAATTCAGATGGAACAATACCTTTACCATTATTTGAATATGTAAAAGCTCTTACCTTATATTCATTTAAACTTTCATAGTATTCATCAGATTTACTTAAAATACCAACTATTTTAAATTGCTTATCTTTACTATAAATAGAATTTTCATTATTTTTATTTATATACTCATTAACAATCTGAAAATCAATAGTTTGATTTAATTTGACATCTAATTCCATTTTACCTAAAACTTTTTGTTCTATTACTAATTCATTAGAATTTCTAGGCTCTCTACCTCTAATTAACTTATATCTAGTAGAATCTAAAAAATCTTTATTGTAAGAGCATAAATTTAGAGATGCTCCATTATCTTTACTTACAATTTCTCCAAATTTAAGTACATCATTGAATTCTTTTATACCTTCTTCACTATTAAGTTTTTTTACTATATCGCTATTTACATCTTCATAAAAAGCATGATAATCTCCTGAGTTTTTGTATGCATGATTTATATCTGATTGACCTTGAGACTCATTAATAACACTTAATGAAAAAACTAGCATAACAGCAATCCCTATACTGAGTATTAATGATAAAGTTTTTCCTTTTTGTTTTTTTAAATACGACACTGCAAGTTTAATATTAATCACAATTAGAATCCTCCTTATTCATATTTACAGGAAAAACTCTATAACATATTTCATTCTAAAAAACACATCTAGTACTTTCACCATTCATATAAATTGACTAGTCTTTTTTAATATGTTACTGTCCCTTTTGGAGTTTTTCCTACAGAATGCTCCATACGGTCTATTCGCAACATTATTCTATAAATTATAAATTTTCTGTTTTTTTAGCATTGATTAGTAGCATCAATTCCACTAAATATAAATTGTTAATTTGCTATTTCTATATCACTCATTATAAATTTTCCCAGACTTACATTTTAAATTTTTTCATCTTTTACCTCGACTTTGTTACTATATTTTTCCAACTATTAACATTATAAAAATAAATATAAGTAATATTTTTTTCTTCTATTGTTTTATTAAGTACTATCACCCTTAAATCTTCTATGCTTAAAAGATAGCATACTCTATATCACTTTTCAATGCCATTGCTCCAACTGGGCATTTTAAAGTTCCAACTAGAATTAGTTTCTAGTTAATGGTATATAAATAGTAACTATAAACTTATTTTTATCTGAATGTATTTCCACATTTCCATTATATTTTTCTACTGAATCTTTTATACTATTTATTCCTATTCCATGTAAAAATGAATCTTTCTTACTTGTAATAATTTTATTATTTTTTAATAAAACTTCGTTTATCTTGGTATTTTCACATTTTATTACAAATAATCTATTTATAACAGTTCCTCTTAGTTTAATCTTTTTTTGTATATTTGTATCCTGAATCTTATTACAAGCCTCTATTGCATTATCTATCATATTTGAAAATATACTACATACATCTGGCATCTCTATAAAATTACACTCTAAAAAATTTATATCTACTAAAAAAATTATATTATTCGTATCACAAATAGATTTTTTCTCACTCAAAATAACATCTAGAATCATACTATGTGTATTAAATATAGTATTACATTCTTTTATTTGCTCATTTATATCTTTAATATACTTATCTGCAAACTCATTTTTCCCATAAACATTCTGAATACAAATGATATGATTATTCATATCATGATATAGTTTTCTTATTTTCGACTGATATTCCTGTAAATTTAAATAATATTTATATTGCATATTCATTCTTTTTTTTGTAATTTCATGTTCTATCCTTAAATTATTATCTTTTATTATTCTTCTTATAATACTTACTAAGGAAATATTTGATAGTAAAAATACAGTTGATATTGTAAGTATTATTAAACTTTCTTTAGAGTCAATACTCTTGTCTTTAAAAATAAATTCAAATATGACTATTACACTAATAATATTTGATATTACTGGAATAGATAAATATATACAGTCCTTCTTGTTTATTTTTATTTTTAATCGGATAACTTTAAGTAATGGTATTAATGTTATTAGTAATGACTTAGATATCATTATTAATTCTAATCTTAATAAATTATTATCTAATAAATTACTCATATTTTGTACAGAGTTAAGAATCCCTACTATACTTAGTCCAACACTATCAAATCCGATTAATAACATCCAATATAACAAGCTTACAAGTATACTTTTCCACTTATTCACTACATAATTTATTTTATACAATACATATGTAATAAATATACATATAAATAACTTAATATTTATATTGAACTCCATTATAGTCAACATAGTAATTATCATAATTGCAATTAGTATGCTACTATTTAGGACTAATTTATTCTTCCTTAATTCACTAAGTTCATCCAATAAAAATTTTAATACAACACATTCTATCGCTGTGGAAATTATTGTTAGAATAATCCAAAATACATCTGTCTCTAGCATAATACATCACCCAATAAATAGGTTAATTTTGTCTTTAAATCAGATATTCTATATTTACTAACTGGTATATCTTTATTATTAATAACTACAGTATTTTTACATATAAATTGAATATATTCCAAGCTAATTAAATAGCTCTTATGACATCTAAAAAAATTATATTTTTCTAGTTCTAATTCTATTTTATTCATGCTATTATTAGTATAATAAATACCATCTTTAGTATGTATGGTCAAAACCTTTTTTCTAACTTCTATATACATAATGCTATTAATTAAAATTTTATTGATTATACCTTTATTTTCTATCAGCATAAAGTTTTCTCTTTTTTTTATAATATCTGATATACAACTCAAAATACTTTCATTTAAATCTCCAAAATCTATAGGCTTTAATAAATACCTATAAGCCCTTACCTTATAGCCTTCCTGTATATAATCGACTATTGAAGTTATAAATATTATTTCAGAAGTATCATTAGTTTCTCTAATTATTTTAGCCACATCCATACCTGTTAGTTTAAGCATTTTAATATCTAAAAAGAATATATCAATTTCTTCCAAATTAGACTCCAATAACTCTTCTCCTGAATTAAACTCAAACAGTTCAATTTGATTAGAAATACCCTCTAAGGACTTTAATATACACTCTCTTAAAAAAGTTATTTGTGTGATATCGTCCTCACAGATAACTATTCTATACATAAACAACCCTCCTTAGACATTAGATTTAAAAACAAATAAAATATCAATTTATAAATAATTATTTAGTTATACAACTAACAAATGGATTACCATATATAAACTCCAATATTTATTTACTATCTCTATCTCTAAACTTAATGATTTAGCTACTCACTTTAACTTAGTTCATAATCTTTAGTATTTGTATATAAGCATCTGTACTTTCATTATACAAATGGTCACAAAATACTGTTATTCACATAAAAAATCTACATCTATTTTTAGTATGTTAACAACAAAAACAACAATATTCCTCAGATTTTTAAAAATAATTAATACTTAATATAGTTTTGTATACTATTTATAGGTAATTTTTATATCATTTTAAACATTAAAATTATTGATGTTTAAGAACTATTATATTGATATTAATATATAGTTAACAATATCAAAAATTTTTTAACTAGAGTTCTCTCTTATTTAAGATTTTTCTATAGAAAAATCTAGGAATAAATCGAAAATGAACGGATAGCCTTTTATCTTTTATTTTCGATTTATTTATTTGAATTTTAACATAAATCTATCTTTTAGTATACATTAATCATGCTAAATTTATGATGACATGTATACAAAGTATTGTTTAGTATTTTCTAATAAAAAATATTACTGGAATTAAAAAATTTCCAGTAATATTTAATAGGCAAAAAACATGTTTATACAAATATATAATTTAGTTTAATGATGTATTAAATTATTTAACTAAATTAGTAAACTTAGCCATTAGTCTCCCAATTGTTGATATAGCACTTGAATCTTCTTCTACCTTATATGTCTTTCCATTTACTAAACCTGTTATTGATGTTCCTGTTAATCCTGCTTTCTCTCCTTCTTCACCTAGCGTTCCATCAGCCTTAGTATACTTTTCAACTCCATCCATTGTTACTTTATATATCTTTCCTGATGTCAATCCTGTTATTTCTTTATCTCCTGCTATTGCTCCTGATACTGAACCTTCTCCTATTATTACTTTGTTCGCCACTGGTGCTACATCTTCTTCTACTTTATATGTCTTTCCATTTACTAAACCCGTTATTGATGTTCCTGTTAATCCTGCTTTCTCTCCTTCTTCTCCTAGCGTTCCATCGGCTTTAGTATACTTTTCAACTCCATCCACTGTTACTTTATATATCTTTCCTGATGTCAATCCTGTTATTTCTTTATCCCCTGCTATTGCTCCTGATACTGAACCTTCTCCTATTATTACTTTTGTTGATTTAGCTGGCACTACTACATCTATTTCTCCTGTATCCGCTGTTTTACCACTTGATTCTTGTGTTACTGTAAATACTAATTTTACTGTTTTCTCTGCATCTGGTGGCACTATTGTTCCATCTTTCTTTATAACACCTTCATCACTTGTTGTTTTTATTGCTATAGTATATCCATTTGATACTGTTGGCATAGTTAGTTTAGTAGCATCTTTTTCTGGTGCAGGAACACTTGTTATTTTTGCCACTTCATTATCTAGTTCTGTTTGTAATTCTTCATCTGTTGATTTAGCTGGTACTGTTACAGATATTTCTTTTGTATCTGCTGTTTTACCACTTGATGTATGTGTTACTGTAAATACTAATTTTACTGTTTTTTCTGTAGATGGTGGTATTATTGTTCCATCTTTCTTTATAACACTCTCATCACTTGTTGTTTTTATTGCTATAGTATATCCACTTGATACTGATGGCATAGTTAATTTAGTTGCATCTTTTGCCGGTGCAGTCACGCTTGTTATTTTTGCTGCTTCATTATTTACTGATGTTTGATTAGAAGAACTTCCTCCTGAAGACGAACCTCCTCCATGTGAAGAACCTCCACTTGACGAACTTCCTCCTGATGAGTTAGAACTTGGACTGTTTCCACTTATCGTTGGGGAATTATCTCCCTTAACACTACTTATTGTACCCTTATTATCTATAGTAGTTCCTTTAGAATTATTTGTAACTGTAGTTATCTTACCACCATTAGTAACCTTTACTTGGCTTGCTCCAGATGCTACTGTTAAACTACCAATCTCACCTTTAGAATTATTCTCTATCTTAGCTCCATTTTTATCATTAACCTTTAAGTTAGTTATTTTTCCATAGTTAACAAAAGTTCCATCTTTTACATCATCTATAACTACATCATCCACTTTTGAATAGTTGTTTACATCCCCATTAGGCATATTGATAGTTACAGTCTTTGTATATGTACCATTTAAGTTTACTGTTACTGCTTTATCTGTTTGTATTGTAAATGCTTCTTTAACCTCACTAGTTGGCTTAAAGTTTATAACATCATTAGCAGTAGCTTTATCTAAAGCTGATTTTAGCTCAGAAATTGTTTTAACTTCAACTGTACTTACTTCTTGTAGTGATTTCATTTCATTAAATGCCATCTCATTACCATTTCCACCCACTTTAGTTATCTTATCAAAGCTCTTAGAGTTAACTAAAGATTTTTGTGAAGCTGATAGATTCTTTCCAACTAAAACTACTGGTGATTGATTCTTAGCACCTAATGCACCTACTGCTAATGCATCTATAAGTTGGTCTTGTTTATTCATACCATCTTTAGTCACATAAGCATTTTTTAAATCTGTATTCTTATAAAATTCTTTTACTACTTTTGCATTCGTATCATTTCTATCTGTTCCACCCAATCTTGTACTATTTGGTAGCTTATTTTTAACAGCTTCAGAAATTGAACTCTCTCCACCTACTACATAAGATTTAGTTATTCCAGCATTTTTTATAAATTCGTCTGCAACTGCTGTTCCATTTTTAGAATCAGCAAGTATTACCGGTATATTATTTTGTGCAGCTGGTGCTCCTACGCTTACTGCATCTGCAAGCCCTTTTTCACCATTAACTACAGCTATTTTCTTAACATCACTTATAGCATCTAATTTCTTTGCTAATTCTAAAGATGTTTGATATCTTTCAGTTCCAGAGATTCTTTCAAAAGACACTTTTAAATCTTTTATTTCTTTTTCTATATTTGTACTTAATACAGAAGTTCCACCTATTAAGTATACTTTTTTAGCTTTTAATCTTTGTATTTCTGCCTTTGTCTTATCATTTAATTTATCTTTACCTGTTAAAAGTATTGGAGCATTTTTTGCCTTCGCAAATGGTGTTGCGGATAGAGCATCTGCTATAGATGAGTCGTTCACTATTACTACTTCATCAGCATTTTTCCATCCATCTTGACTTATTTTAACAGCAGTTTCATATCTTTCTTGTCCTGTTAAATTTGTTGCTACAGTTTGTGCACTAGCTATGCCTGCTGTTGAACTTCCAGCTATCACTGTCACTGTAAGCATTGCAGCAATCTTCTTTGGTATTTTCATTGTATTTTCTTCCCCCTTGTCCATTTGATATTACTTAGTTTTTTGACTTTGTTCCCGTTCTAATTCTAATGGATACTTAATATCTAATTTTAAAGAGGTTTTATAACTATAATGATTTCATAATTAATTTATAATTATTTTATATTGTAGTTATTATAAAGGAATAAAGAAATTTTCTTATTAATTGAAAAATTTGTAAATTTAGATTTTAAAGTAAGTCTGATTTTTATGTTAATGAATTGTAGTAAAAAAGGAGGTTTTATATAAAAAAAGTATCCATTAGAATTAAAAGAGCTACTCTTTTTACAAATAAATTTCATTATTTATACTTTTAATTATATATTAAATAACCAATTTTATCCATATGAAAAATAAATAATCATGATATTTTTTTAATTATTCTTTATATTTGAACTTTAATTTAAGTTGATTTTATAAAGATAATATAAAATTCTATTATTCCATCGCAAATTTCAACCCTGTATCTAAAATTATTTTCTTCAAGTATAGTTCTAACTATAGTAAGACCAAGCCCAGTTCCAGAAAGTTCTTTACTTCTTGACTTATCTAAAACATAAAAAGGCTTCCATATATTCTCTATATCATCTTCTATGTCATAATCTATGCCGTTTTTTATAGATAATATAATTCTATCATTCTCTTTAAAAAGACTAATCTCTATTTCATTATTACTAGTATACTTTATCGCATTACTAATCAAATTATTAAATACCATATCTATACTATCTTCATCCGAACTCATTATAAGTTCTTTATCATCTATACTACACTTAACACTTATACCACCTCTATCTATCAACAACTCATAGTTTTTTAAACTTTTATACAGCCTTTCCTTTAAATCTACCCGACACAGATTTACCTCTCTCTTCTCATATTTCGTCCAATATAAAAGAACATTTATTATATTGGTCATATTTTCTGCTTGCTCAATGATTGTATCTATATAAGTCCCATCATCCAGACCATCTTTCATACCTATCGCGTATGCTTTTATAAGTGCTATTGGAGTTTTCATTTCATGAGATGCATCTGATATAAAAGACTTTAGATTCTCATTTCTCTTATTCAATTCATTATGTGCTTTTTCAAGCTTTACGCTCATTATATTTATGCTGTAAGCTAACTCCTCTATTTCATCATTCGTTTTTATATCTTCAGTCCTAAAATTTAATTCAGATATATCTTTAGATAAAAGCTTTAACTTTTCTATAGGTTTTATGACTCTGTTTGATAATATAAATGTAAGTATAGTTATTATAATTACCGAAAAGATTCCCATTATTATATTAAATTTATTTACAATGCCAATAGTTTCTTCAGAATGCTCTATAGGTATAGATATAGCAAACAAGTAATTATCTTTCTTCATAAACTTTACAAGTAGACTATATTTCGTTTTACCCTGATTGTATATTTTATTTATACTTTTATTATCAATATCTTTTAAGCTATTTCCTTCAATCCAAAATTTATTTAAACTCAGACCTTTCTTCCAAAATTCACTTAACAAATCTTGATTTATTTTATCTATATTCCCTTTATCTTTATAATTTTTATTTAATTCTATATATACAATAGCTGTATTATTTTTTTCTTCAATTGAATCAATATCTGATTTTAATTTATTTATATCTTTATGTTTGATTTCATCTGCAGTATTATCCAATACATTTCTTTTTTCGTGTAAATAATATCTATGAATAAACATACTGTTTATAGTTATAGACATTATATAAACAACTACAACTACTATAGATATACTTATGGACAATTTTTTGTTTAGTTTAGTCATTAAAATCCTCCATACTATACCCTAATCCTCTGTAAGTTTTTATGATGCCCTCCCCTATTTTCGCTCTTAACCTTCTTATATGAGTGTCTACTGTTCTAAAATCCCCATCATAATCCAAGCCCCATACTAAATCTAAAAGTTTTTCTCTAGACAAAACAATCCCCTTATTATTAATTAAACAACGCATTAATTCTAATTCTTTTTTAGTCAATAGCAATTCATTGTCACCTTTAAAAACCTTATTTGACTCAAAATCTATTTTTAAATCTTTAATATTAATTGTATTTTTATAATTTACTAGTTTTTTAGCCCTTATTATCAAAATCCTCGGGTCAAATGGTTTTTTAACATATTCATCTGCTCCTATATTAAGTGCTTCTATTTCATCTTCACTCTGACTTTTAGCTGTCAACATAAGCACTTTTGTATTGCTATTTTCCTTTATCTCTTTACAGACTTCTATTCCATCAATTACTGGCATCATCCAGTCTAGTATTGCTAAGTCTATCTTATTCTCATAAAAAATATCTAAAGCCTCTTCCCCGTTTTTTGCAGTAAGCACATTAAAGTTTTCTTTTTTAAAATATGCATAAAGTATCTTAAGCATACTAACCTCATCATCAGCAATTAATATGTTCATCTATTCACATCCCTAAAATTTATTATTATATTTCATATTATATCCATTGCTTCAATTATATAAAATATATGTTACAGGAAGTTTACAACTATTCATAATATATTAGTTGCATATTATACTATTTTGATTATATATTATAATATATTGATTACATAAATTTCTCTTTTTTGAAACTACTTAAGATTTTATATACAAATAAAAAAGTACCTCATTCTGATTAAAAACATTTCTGAGATACTTTTTAAAAGATTATATACTCTATATAGCTTATATAGCCTTAAAATTTAATCTATTATAAATTTACCCTAATTACTATAATTTTTAATATAATTTTTCATAAACTTTACAAATATAATTAATAGATTTAGAATCCTAATTTCCACACCAACATATATATTTATTTAAAATAATCCTAGAATACCTGTAATAGCTCCCATTACTATCAATATAAACATTATTTTTATTGGAGAAAGACCTTTTTTTAAAGCAAAGAGTACTACTAAAGTAAGTACCAAAGGAATTAATCCTGGAAATATCTTATCAAGCAAATCAGTTTGAAGACTAAATTTAAAATCCCCACTAGTATAACTTATTGGTGTAGATAAATTAATAAATCTACCTACAAGTCCGCCCATGACTAAAGTACCTAGTATAGAAGCACCCTCTATAACTTTATTTACTATTCCACCTTGAAGTATACTTTCAACAGCTTTTTTTCCATACTTATATCCATTTGTCCACATTCCAAAAGAAATTGAAGTCATTATTATATATTGAGCTATTACAAATAATATAGGACCTGCAATCGATGCCCCACCCTCAGTTAAACCAATACAAACAGCTAATACTATAGGTGTTATAACCCCTTGAGTTAAAGTATCACCAATTCCTGCCAAGGGACCCATCAAGCCTGTTTTGATAGCATTCATACCATCCCCACTTATCTCATCTGCTCCATTAGCTTTTTCTTCTTCCATAGCTATTGTTATTCCATGTATAACACATCCACATATAGGCTCTGTGTTAAAAAATGCTAGATGAGTCTCCACTTCTTGTTTTAACTCTTCTTTATCTGGATATAATTTCTTAAGTACTGGTAACATTGAATGTGAAAAAGCTGTTGATTGTAATCTTTCATAATTGTAGTTAGATTGTGCGAAGAAAAACCATCTTAACCATGATTTTATTACATCTTTCTTGCTTAACGTTTTCTTAGCCACTTCATTTTTTATATCTGACATAATATTTTCCCCCTCACATGAATTTAAGATGTAGCACTATCTTTTCCGTACTTGATTGAAGTAATTGTAAGAGCAAGTATTACTCCAATAACAGATATTACTATTATATCTACTTTAAAATAAACAGCCATTAATATTCCTAATATGAAAAAAGGCATAGTAAATTTGTTTCCAATCAATTTTAAGTTCATAGCAATTCCAAGTGCTGGCAACATAGCCCCAATTACATTAAACACATGTAGTACACTCTCATTCATTACTTCCAACATACCATCTATCGCATTTGGACCAAAATAAACAACTAATAATGCTGGTATAAAACTCATTGCAAATAACAGTATCTGTGGTGGGACTATATTTATAAATGCTACTTTATTAACATTCCCTTTTTGAACTTCTCTATCAGCCCAATGTGCAAAAAAAGAATTTACTGTCATCTTTCCAATCCAAAGTACAGTTGCAACAGTTCCTAATGGGACAGCTATTGCCATTGCAGTACTTACATCTAGCTTAGAAGCTATAGCTAAAGCAGTACCTACATATCCTGCAAAAGCTGGGTCTCCCATCTGAACTCCTCCTGCTGATATAAAGCCTAAATATATCATATTTATACCTGCTCCTATAATTGCTCCTTGAACAGGGTCTCCTAATATAATTCCCGTTACAAATCCAGCTAATAAAGGTCTATTCCATGTAAAAAATCCAACATAAGTCAACCACGGACTCCAAGAAAGATAATAAAAAATTGCTATTAATACTGCTTGAATTAGTGAAATTTGCATATTCTTCCTCCTTATTTACTTCTAAAGATTTACAAGATAGTCTTTATAATAATGTTCCTACATCAATTTTCTTTGCATCTGGTACTATTTGTATAAAGCATCTAACATTTTTTGATATTAGTTCTCTAAATATTTCTTTTTCTTCATCTGACACAGATATATTTTTGTAAAAACTTTTTCTACCAAGTCCAGCTCCCATACCTCCAACATTCAATTCCTTTAAATCTACCCCATTATTTATTAGACCTAAAACAGTTTTAGGGTATTTGACCAATACTATTAAATTTTCATCACCATTATGTGATTTTAAAACTTCAGCACCTGATTCTACATCATGTACTTCAACCTTGACAGTTGATGGAGCTGCCATTTGTAAAACTTGAACTATAAATGGGTCCTTTACAACTAAATCATCTACGATTACTATCTTTTTTGCAGATGTAATCTTACACCAAGCAGTGATAACTTGCCCATGTATCAATCTATCATCAATTCTTGTTAATGCTATATTACTCATAATAATTCCTCCAGATTTTTAATTTATTTTATATATTTAAAACTGTTTTCACATCTTTAATTCCTGTTCTCCCAACTTCCTCACATAAATTCTTTAAATCTTTTAACTTCATAGTATCTCTGTTTAAAAATAATTCTAAAAGCATAGGCAAATTTACACCTGTTAAACATTCTAACTCACATACCTTAGCAAATTTGTTTATTACAATAGCAGATGTATTAAATGGAGTCCCGCCATAAAAATCAAGCAATATTAAAACCCCTTCATCCTTATATTTCTCAATTCCATCTTCTAACCTTCTACTAAACTCATCTATACTGTCACCATGGTTTAATCCTAAAGTTTCTACATTTTCCTGTTTGCCTACTATTAATTCAGCACTTTCTAACATTGCTTTAGCCATGCTTCCATGTGTAGCTATAATTATTCCTGCCATATGAATCATACCTTTCTTAACTAAACTTTTTTATATAAATTATTACTTTAGTATTCTAATCTAATTAGCTATATTAATCATTATCTTACCAAAGAAAATATCCCTTTTGTATATTTTTTCAAAATAAGTTGGTACTTCATCCAAATTTATTCTATGTGTTACTAATTTTTCAACATTCATATTACCCTTCTGCATATGATATAATCCAGCACTCCATTCTTTTCCTGGAAATGGAAATGAATTTCCAAACCAAGTTCCCTTTACAGTTAACTCACTTCTTACTATCTTTTCAAATTGTTCTCTAGTCAAAGCCACATCTCCATATGGTACACCTGCATACAATACTGTTCCTCCTTTTTTAGCTAATAATAATACTTGACCACATGTCATTGGAGTACCAGCTGATTCGATAACAATATCTGCACCAGCTCCGTTAGTTAAACTTTTTATTTCTTCTACAAGATTCTTTTTCTTTGCATTTATACAAATATCTGCCCCTAACTCTTTTGCCAATTCTAGTTTCTCATCAAATACATCCACAGCTATTACTTTTGTAGAACCAAATATTTTTGACCATTGTATTGAAAATAGACCTATTGAACCTGTACCAAGTACTATAATAGTATCTCCAACTTTAGCCTCTGACCTAAAAAGACCATGCCCTGCTATACATACTGGTTCCAATGCAGCAGCTGTCTCATAGCTTATTTCATCTGGTATTTTTATTAAATTTCTCTCTTTTACCTTTGTATATTCTGCAAAACAACCTCCAAGGTCTTTATTTCCTATTATCGCTACGTTATTACACCTTGAATACAATCCTTTTTTACATTCATCACATTCAAAACATGGCATAGCTGGACAAACAGCAACTCTATCTCCTGTTTTAAAACTCTTTACTTCTGTACCAACCTGTGCTACTTCTCCAGAGAATTCATGACCTAGAATTTCTCCAACCATATGTGGACCCGTCTTTGAATATTTTGATATATCAGAACCACATATTCCAGCTACTTTTACTTTAATTATTACATCATCTTTTTCTAATATTTTTGGTACATCTACATCCTCTACTCTTGTGTTTCTTATACCATAGAACCTAACTGACTTCATTATTAACCACCCCTACATTTTATTTGAATATAGTTATTTTTTATATGTTAATTATATAAAGCAACTTTCATGCCAATATTTGTAAATACTGTTTTCACGCAGTTTGTTAGATTACCATTAAATGTGTGTCAAAGTGTATCAAAAGTTTTTATATAAAATCTCATGTGTGTCAATATAAATGACACTCACATTTTATACTAGCTCTTCTATTATAAATTTTATAAAATGTACTTTTTTTATTATTTTTTAAAAAATGTTCGGAAATTCTCCTTCTATTTATGATATAATACTAAATATAAGGTATCAATATAAATTTTTATATGAATATCAGAACTTTTTTGACACTAATGCCTTATTAAATATAATAATTTAACTTTTTGGAGGTTGTTTATGAAAAAAGTGTATCAAGGAAAGACTAAAGATGTTTTTGAATTAGATAATGGAAATTACTTACTTAAATTTAAAGACGATGTAACTGGTAAAGACGGCGTATTTGACCCAGGCGAAAATAGTGTAGGTCTAAGTATAGATGGAATTGGTAGAGCTAATTTAGAAACATCTGTTAAGTTCTTTGAAATTCTAAACAATGCTGGAATTAAAACTCATTATGTAAGTGCTAATTTAGAAGAAGCAACTATGGAAGTTCTACCAGCAAAAGTTTTTGGTAATGGTTTGGAAGTTATTTGTCGTTATAGAGCTGTTGGTAGTTTCTTACGTCGTTATGGTTCATGTGTTGAAGAAGGTGCTAAACTAGATTGTTATGTAGAAGCAACTTTAAAAGATGATGACCGTTGTGACCCACTTATAACATCTGAAGGCTTAGAAGCTTTAAATATTATGACTCAAGCTCAATTTGATTCAATGAAGAGCATGACTCAAAAAATTTCTAATATAGTTCGTGATACTATAGCTGAAAAAGGACTTGAGCTTTATGATATCAAATTTGAATTTGGATTCTACAATGATGAAGTAATATTAATAGATGAAATAGCATCTGGAAATATGCGTGTTTATAAAGATGGTGTAATAGTTGACCCTATGGATTTAACTGCTCTTTTATTAGCAAAATAATATATACATATAATTTTAAAATACAATAAACTTATAAATAAGATAAGCTATGAAGTAAAGACTTTTTAAATGCTGATTATTTAAAACATTTTCTCACCTTTAATTTCATAGCTTATTTAAATTAATATACTCTAATTAGTAGATAGTAACTTTAACCCTACAATCCCCACTACAATAAAACCTATACATGCAATTCTTGATATACTAATAGGCTCATTTAAGATAGCCATGCCTACAATAGCTGTACCAACTGTACCAATTCCAGTCCATATTGCATATGAAGTTCCAAGTGGAAGATGTTTTAGTGCTAATGACAAAAAATAAAAACTTACAATCATTCCAACAACAGTAAGTATACTTGGAGTCAATTTAGAAAACCCATGTGAATTTTTTAGTTGAAAAGCCCAAAATACTTCAAACAAACCTGCAATAAACAAAAATAACCATTTCATAAAATCATCTCTCTTTTCAAATATATCTCTTATTTCGCCAATAAAATAACCTGAAAAATATATAAAATATCTCCCAGGTTTTTATTCTTCCGTATTCACAACAAAAACTATGTTGTGGGTTTTATCTTGAACCAGACCAATCATTAATAATTGCAAAACCCTATAAAACTCTATTAATTATTCTATTTTATCTATAATAATACTATCAATATATAGATAAAGTCAATATATAGATAAAGTCAATATATAGATAAAGTCAATATATAGATACAATACATAATCATAAGAATTTTTATATACTTGTTCAATATACTTATTAGACTCTGTTCATACCTATTTATGCCAATCTAACAATATCTAATTTTTATTTAATATGTTATAATAACATAAAAATATTGAAAGGAGTAATTTCTATGAATTCCTATAAAATTGCAGTATGTCAAATGATGACTACAGAAAATAAAACTGAAAATATTAATCATGCTGTAGAAATGGTAACAGAATCTGCCACCAATGGAGCTGAAATTGTGGTTTTACCAGAAATGTTTAACTGTCCATATGAAAATAAATATTTTCCTAAATTTGCTGAAGAATATCCAGGTGAAACAACAACGATATTGAGTAAGTTAGCTAAAAAACATGGAATTTATCTAGTTTCTGGTAGTATTCCTGAATTAGAAGATAGAAAAATCTATAATACTTGCTATGTATTTGACAAAAACGGAACTCTAATTGGAAAACATCGTAAAATGCACTTATTTGATATTGAAGTTACAGGAAAGGTTAGTTTTAAAGAATCAGATACTCTTACAGCTGGAAATGATGTCACTGTAATAGATACTGAATATGGAAAAGTTGGTATAGCTATTTGTTATGATATTCGTTTCCCTGAATTATCACGTTTAATGTCTCTTAAAGGTGCTGAAATCGTTATCTTGCCTGCCGCATTTAATATGACTACTGGCCCTGCTCATTGGGAGTTATCTATAAGAATGCGTGCTTTAGATAATCAAATATTCTATGTTGGTGCTGCACCTGCTAGAAATAAAGATGCTTCCTACATAGCTTTTGGTAATTCAAGAATTTCAGACCCTTGGGGAAAAATTATTGCTCAAGCTGATGAAAATGAATGTATTATTTATGCTGATATTGATAGAGATTTAATTCCTGACATAAGACAGCAATTACCATTGCTTAAACATAGAAGAACAGACTTATATGAACTTAAAACTTTGAAATAATAAACATATAATATATTTCCATTTAAAATTACCAACAATCATATGCTTGTAATATAAAGTAAAAGAAGAACAGAACAAAATTGCATTCCATACAGCTACAATAAAAGTATTGTCAGAATATATTGCTTTCAGAAATAAGTTGGGATTTATTGTTCCAATTCATATATGGATGGCTGATGAACAATATAATCAAGATATACGACATAAATAAGCTAAATATTAAATAGATGAAGAATCACCTGAATTGCTACTTATGTGATTCTTCATTTTTTCATTATAAAAACCCTCTAATATCTAAATTTTTGTGATATTATTCTACTTAATTTTGATTGTTTGTCCTCTATCATATTTCATTTATTTGTTTGTCAGATAGGTTATAAAATATATAAATTAAATTCATAAATCTTTTAAGTAATTAAGTACTATGCCAAAATATCACACATGCTCCACCTGATTTTGAATTTTCTATTTTGACAGAACCCCCAAGCTGTTCCACTAATTGTTTGACAATATAAAGTCCAAGACCAGAATGACCACCTTTGGTCTGCCTAGATTCATCACCTCTATAAAACCTATCAAGAGCCTTTTTCAAATCTTTAGAGCTAAACCCACTACCAGAATCACAAATCTTATAATAAATACAATTTTTTTCAACTTCTACGATAATGTTAATACTACCACCTACTGGAGTATATTCCAGACTGTTGGATATAATATTATCAAGAATTCTCGTCAACCTATCCACGTCAATTTGAATTGGAGACTCCACACTACCCTTCATTTCCAACACAAACTTAATTTCCTTTTGGTGAGCTTGTAATTCATAATCCTGTACCTTTTGTGTCAAAAACTCAGGCAAATTTACAGAGACAAGGTTTAATTGTATGTTTGATTTTTCCAAATCAGATGTATATTGCATTTTTTGAACAAGAGCCGCACTTTTTTCTGCATTTTTTCTTATAACTGTAAGATACCTATGTAATTTTTCATTACCATCCGGATTATTATCAATAAGTGCATCTGTATATCCCAAAATAATGGAAAGAGGAGATTTCAAATCATGTGCTAGAGCCTCTACCATTTCAACACGCTCCTGTTCCATTTTCCACTGTACAGATAAAGATTTTTTTAGTTCATCTTTCATTTCAGAAAAGGCACTACAAAGTTTTCCGAGTTCATTATCTGAATAATAGTCGATTTCAAAATCAAGGTCTTTTTCTTTTATCTTTTTGGACGCATCAATCAATAGACGTAATGGTTTATTGATATTTTTTACAAAACGTTTAGAAAGAAATCTAGTAAAACCCATAATATAGAAAAATGGAGAGAACATAGCTATGATGAGAATTACAAATACTAATCTACCTTTAATATTTGCAAATGTCATTTTTACTTCGTAAGAAAGAGTAACAGCCCCCTTAACCTTCCCATTATCATCTTTAATAGGAACAGTGTATATATAACCACCCTTACGAACAATGGTTTTGAGAAAGTTGTCAAATAATTCTTCTTTTGTTTTAAATGGTTTTCGTGAATTAGTACCATACAAAACGTTGCCATCTTCATTCACAACTTGATATAGTATCCCATCACCACGAATCATCTTTTTTAATCCATCTTCGTTCGATTGAGATAATAGGGCTATATTTTTTTCATTGATGTATGCTTCAATTCCAGAAATTTGTCTCTCATAATAGTTTGGTTGATAAATATCCTTATTTATAGAAGTTGTAACCAAATAAAAAGCAAACATACAGGTAATTACTGTGGAAACTGTACTGGCTATTATAATCAAAACAAAGGTACGTCTAAATTGGGTCGCAAGTGATTGATTTTTCATTTGATATTATTCCTTTCTTACATTCTATTCCACTTATATCCAATTCCCCAGACCGTAGAAATATATTCTTTTTCTGGTATTACGGAAGCAAACTTAGCACGTATTTTTTTGATTCGTTCAACAACAGTTGCGGAATCACCTTCAGAATCACATCCCCATACTTTTTCATAGATTTGTTCTCTAGAAAAAACTTGTCCTGCATGAAGTGCTAACAACTCAACAATATCATACTCCCTTTTTGTTAAATCAATATCCTTTCCATCAATTTTAACTGTACGCTCCCTCATATAGAGGCATAATCTTCCAAAGTACAAAGTAGACCGTTTATTCTCTTCATTGATATACTGTGAACGCTTTTCTCTACGGAGATTAGCTTCAATTCTTGCTATAAGTTCACGCAGTCCAAATGGTTTTGTTACATAATCATCCCCTCCAAAAGTTAATCCTTTGATTTTGTCGGTCTCCGACTGCTTTGCACTCAAAAATATAATCGGACACAGAACATCATCTCGAATTGCCTGACATACCTCAAAACCATCCATTTTAGGCATCATAATATCCAGTATAATAAGGTCAGGTTCCATTTTTGATAACTCTACACCTGTCAGCCCATCAGAGGCTATCAACACTTCATGACCTTTTGCTTTCAATTCATCTTCAAGTAGCATTACTAAGTCTATTTCATCATCAATAATCAATATTTTGCTCAATATAACACCTCCTTTATATTATGAGAAGGTGAGTACTAAAGCAATATCCATCTACTCGTAACTTTTCCTTCCCTCCCATATTTTAAACCAAATAACTCCTCCTATCAAGAATATAATTAGACCTATTGCCACTGCTACAAAATGTATAGTAGCTGATTGTATCATTCCAGAATAAATCTCTTCAGTTGGAATAGTTCCATCTCCTTTAATAAAGTAAGTGCCTGGAAGCATACCCAATTTTACTGGCCATGTCCATGGAACAAATGGGCCAACTGTTGAACCAATACTTGTTAACCCAAGTATTGCAGCCATTAAAACCCCACCAACACTAATACCAATAGATGCACCCATTCCCCATGCAAAACTCACCCAAAGGTGAATAGCTAAAAGTGGAAGTGACCCGATTACCACAAGTGCGGCGGCTGCCATAAATTGCCCTACTGGTGCACCAGATGGCACTGCAATATTCATACCTATGCAGAGTATCAACGTAGCAATAAATGTACATACAGTTAAACAAAAAAGGAGAAAAAGAAATTTTCCAAGATATAATCTAACACGAGAAATACCTATGCATAAAAAACCATTAAAATTTCCAGCAAGTTCTTCCTCATACACTATAAATCCTGACAGAACACCTACCCCCATAGGAATGATGAATACAGTCCATACTGTAAAAAATCCTTCAAAAGCAAATGCTTGTGTACTCCCAGGTTTGATTGCAAGATAGGCAACCACACATAATGAAAAAATAACAGGCATAAAAAGAGTAAGCCATCGGACGGCTGTTCTCTTTGTTCGAAGCCATTCTGATGATAATAGTTTTATCATTTGTCATCCCTCCTACTAAACCAAACTGCAGTAAGTGCTGTTAATACTAGAAGCACAACCAAAGAAACAACAATCCCAATAGGAATTACTGAAGTATTCAAAAGTGGGTCTCCAGCTTGTAATATAGTACCATTAGGATGTACTTTAATGATTGGACACACCATCCTAATTGCCCAACTCCATGGTACTGCAATCCAAAATGGTTGTGTCGCAGCAAGAACACCCAATATCATTCCTAAAAATCCAACTCCCATGCTTAAGAACATACCTTTCCACGTAGCAAGTAATAACTGAATCGGAAGTATAGCAAGAGAGACAACCCAACATACAATACTTGCCCCTATAATCTGCCCAAAAGGAATTGGTCCAGCTTTCAATATTAAACCAGTTATAATTGTTAC
Source organism: Clostridioides sp. ES-S-0054-01 (assembly GCA_021561035.1). Lineage (NCBI taxonomy): Bacteria > Bacillati > Bacillota > Clostridia > Peptostreptococcales > Peptostreptococcaceae > Clostridioides > Clostridioides sp. ES-S-0054-01. The sequence goes on along the minus strand of CP067346.1, from coordinate 484,399 downwards.
AACTGCTAAAATTAATGTTGAAATCAAACTGTAGATTGCCATAGCCATAATTTTATTAATCCAAAGTACCATAGGAGATACATTGTGTGTACGTAAAGCACGATAATTTCCAGCTTTTTTTTCCTGTGCAGCTACCAAAGTAGCAAACAATGCAAAGCCAACAGACAAGAACATAAATGTCCACCAGTTAAAAATTAATGCTAAAAGATTTTGCCACTCCCAAGAATTCGATTGAGATAATGGATTTTGCATAAGTGTTCCTTGCATTATAAGTGCATACGCTGCAAAGGATACTGGGAAAAAAGCAATAAGTTTTCCCACAAATGTTCTTTTATATTTTAGAAGCTCTGATTGTAAACTATTCATCTTTTTTGTCCTCCTTTAAGAATAGTATCTGAAAAGAATTCCTCTAGATTTTCATTAGGGTCAGGTGCTCCTTGAAATAGTAGTTGTCCTCCACTTATAATTCCAATGTTATCTACAACTTGAGCAACCTCTGACAGAATATGACTAGAAAGAATTACTGTTATACCTTTTTTTGGAAAAGATGCAATCAACTCACGGAGTTCTTGAATTCCAAAAGGATCAAGTCCATTAGTTGGCTCATCCAGTATCAACAATTCTGGGTCACTTAAAAGTGCAATAGCAATTCCCAACCTTTGTTTCATACCCATAGAAAATTGGGAAGCTCTCTTTTTACCTGTATTTTTCAAGTTGACTATCTCCAGTACCTCATAAATTTTATCTTTAGGTATTCCCAAAAGTTTTGTGTGTACTAGCAAATTTTCCTCTGCTGTAAGGTTCCCATACAAAGCAGGAGATTCTATTAAGGCACCAATATTTGCAAGAGACTCTCGTTTCCAAGGTTTCCCATCAAAAATAATACGTCCATGTGTTGGACGAAGAAGCCCAACAAGCATTTTAAGCGTTGTCGATTTTCCTGCACCATTAGGTCCCAAAAGTCCATATATGCTATTTCGTTCAATTTGAAGAGAAACATTGTTAACCGCCATTTGCTCTCCATATTTTTTTGATAATTTTTTTGTTTCAAGAATTAAATCTTTCATGTATATTTCTCCTTTCTTGTAATACGTTGAATTCTATTACTAAGAAAATACTAACATGAAAAAATAACAATTCTATAACACCTATCAAATTTAATAAAAAATATTTTTTATCTAGACTCCACAACTCATTCATTTTATCACTAGTACAAATACTCTTAAAAACTTTAAAAACTAATTTATTTTTGTTACCTTTTATTTATAACAATATACAGTTTATTTCTCCTATGCTTTCAATAGATTACTAAAAAACATACAAAAAAGAATGCTATTCCTTCTATATCAACATATAAACTTCGTAACAATGAACTTTATTATGACAACTTAAGAATATTTCCATCATATATTATGACTGGTGGAAATATATTGATTGAAAAATCAAAGTTTGAAATGGCATCAGAAGATATAAAAAAAATGGTTGAAATTATAAAAAACTACCACAGATTTCAGAAGCAGAATATCAAGTTATGAAGATTATTTGGCAATATGCTCCTATTAGCACTACTGAAGTAATTGAGAAACTGGTAAAAACAAGTACATGGAGCCTTAAAACGACTCAGACAATGTTACTGAGATTAGTTAAAAAAGGGGCTTTAACATACGAAAAAAGTAGTAGAGTATTCGTTTATACTTCACTTATTAAGGAGAAAGAATACGTAGCTACAGAAAGTCGTTCTTTTTTAAATCGTTTTTATAATGGTACTCTTAATTCTATGGTACTAAACTTTTTAGAAAATGATAAACTATCTGAAGATGACACTGAGGAATTGAGAGAAATCTTAAATAAAAGGACGATTAAGAAGGATAGGTAAATAGGATTGCTAGTATCAAAAAAGGATGGGGTATCACTTTACTCTATATTCTAAAAAATTCACATAATTTTCATATTAATTATCGATTAAATTCATATACAAGGTTTATTATATAAACATAGAAGATAGTAAAACTAGCTTAAAAACATAATATAATACCCTATACAAATAGTGGCAACTCTCCCTCACATCCTCAATTGTTGCCACTATTTTAATTTTTTGTATAAAATAACAACAATGTTATTACATAAATACAAAATGATGATGTTCAAAAAATCTTGTGTATCACTATTTTTGTATCACATGAAATCTATCAATGTATTCTTAGATTATTTTTTATGTATCATTCTTCTTTACCAATTATTTATTCAATTTACTAACTTTCGTTTTGGTTAACATATTCTACTTACTTTTATTATAATTAATCTGCTATTTTGTCTTAAGCTTCTCCATACATTTCATCAATAACATGAGAATATATATTTATAACAAAAAAAGTCATCTAAATCAGTTGATGACTTTTTATTAGATACTTATTTTCGAATTCATCAATTGAAATGGGTTTACTAAATAAATATCCCTGTGCTATTTCAACTCTACATTGTAATAGTGTAAAAAATTGTTCCTCAGTTTCAATCCCTTCAGCAACCATATAAATGTTCAACTTATGACATATTCCTGTAATATATTCCATAATCACCTTTGTTCTAGAATTCGATACAATATTATTAATTAGACTCTTATCTAATTTCAATATATCAAACTCAACTTCAGAAAGTAACGCTAGATTTGCATTCTCAGTTCCAAAGTCATCAATTGCAACAGCAAAACCAACAGCTCTTAAATCTGATATAATTTTTTTCACATCAAAGTGCTTCTCATCATGTACTCTTTCTGTTATTTCAATTTTTATGTATTTGGTAGAAACGTGATAATATTGACAAGTTGATACTAAACAATTCACAAATTCTGGTATTTTAAGTGATTCTTCTGAGAAATTTATAGATATTGGAACGATTGGAATATCTTTAGTAATCCAATTTCTAAGTTTTTTACAAATAGACTCAAATACATAGAAATCTATTTTGCTAAGTAATTCAGATGCTTCTAATATAGGAAGAAAATTGTTCGGAGATATAAGTGAATTAGAATTATCTAAATAACGGATAAGTGCTTCTGCACCTACAATTGAACGGTCTGAAAAAGAAATTTGAGGTTGTAAGTAAACAAGAAAACGATTATTCCTTATTTCTCTTTCAAGAACCTCAGGCTTTCTTAAATGTAGCATTTCATCACTATGATGGCGATACCTCTGAGAAACAGAATTTTTACGATAAAAATCTTTTTTATCTTCATACATTTCTGCATCTGCATTTTTTATGATTTCTCCTATATCATCAATTGTGCTCGCCCAGTATGACCCTATAGCAACTTGACAAGTAGGTTTTTTTCGGAATTCTCCTTTTAATTCTATTATCTTCTTTCTAAATACATCCTCTTTAATTTCACGACAAATAATTACAAACTCATCTCCACCTAAACGGTAAAAATCAGAATAATGAAATACCAATTTCATTCGTCTTGCACATTCTATTAGTAACTTATCTCCCATTTCATGTCCATATTTATCGTTTACATCCTTTAAACCATTTACATCTAGATAAACAATGCCTATAGAAATATCAATTTTGGTAAGCACTTGGGAATCTTCTATGAAGCGATTTCTGTTATAGAATGAAGTAAGTTTATCAATGTAGCTTAGCTTTGCTAATTGCTCCTGAGTTTTAGAATGTTGCCAAGCAAGGGAAATAAAATAACAAAGGGTTTGAAGTAATGATGCAATATTCATAATTTTATCTGGAGGTGGATTATCAACTCCTAAATAGCCAATAAGTTCTCCATTTTGTTCTAATGGTGCTACAACAAGACTAGTAATAGATTGATTATGTAATATTTGATATTCTTCTGGTGATGTAGATTTAATCTCTTCTAAATCTTTTACAACTATACATTCCTTATTAGTAAAATATGGAATCCATCGTTCAATAATAGAAAGTGGAAGTTCTTGTAAACAGTTTTTTTGAGATAAAATATGTTCTTCACACCATTCATAATCATTATACATCAAACCATCTCTAATATAAACAATATATGAACGGTCAGCAGATAAAAAACTTCCTAACTTTTCAAGTACAGACATAGTTGCTTTTTCAATGTCACTATCTCGATATAAAATATCTACACAATCCGTGATTATTTTTTCAGCATCAAGTGTAAATCGTAATTTTATTTTTTCTTCTTCTGATTTTGTAGTATCAAAAGCTATCTCCATTCTTGCTAGTTTACCTTCCCACTCAATTAAACGGTCTTTTAATAGATAATGACGACCAGTTACTGGATTTTTAAACTCCCAAGTATAGTTTTCACCTTCTTTTAAATAGGGATTTGTACAAAACTCACAAGGTTCATCTCTTCCCTGTAGTATCTTATAGCATTTTTGTCCTTTGATTTTCTCAACTTTAAAGCTTTCAATACCTGCTTTATTTAAAAATAATAAATCATAAGTCTCTAAATCACTGATATACAAAAGCTCTGAAATATCATTCATTGGAGCCTTTAAGTCTTCAGCTAATTTAATAAGACGTTCACTTTTTCTTTGATTATCCTCTTGTGCTAGTTCAAGTTTTCTTTGCAAAATATCTTGTTTAGCATCATACATATAAATAAAAATAATCAATAAAACAAATGAAAGATTTAAAATAATCAAAGCATTCTCAGTAGATGAAACCTTGCTCTCACTAAATTTTTCAGCAGATAAAACTGCTTTGTCTGCTAAATTAAAAAAATCTTCACTATATTGATAGAGTGTAGTGCTTTTTCCACCATCACGAACAATATATATTTCTTGCTTTAAACGTTCCCAATCTCGTTCCATTTGAATCATGTTAGTTTGAAAGTCATGGTCAGCTAAGTAAGCGATATCATGTGCACCACTTCTACCTTGAAGCTCACTAATAATATCGTCTAATATTTTTATCAATTTATCATTTGGCTGATGGTTCAGTTCTTGTTTAATCAAACGTTGCGTCGCTCCACGTACAAGCCCAGTATAATTAATGACTCTAGCATTCCCCTGCAAATTATAGACCAAGTAAATAGATAGCAAACTTGAAAGAATAATCCCAACACTTAAGATGATTAGAAATCTTTTTCTTCTCATATAGTCCCCCTTCAATTTTAGATATGAATAAAAAATTATTTCTAATTTCTTCTGGTAATTCTAAATTATTTGTTATAAATAACCCCTTATATAAGTACCTCCAAAATTAGTTATTCATATTCATTATATTACCCTAATTTACTTTCTTCAACAATAAATCTTTCTTTTCTCTTAACCTTTTTAAATAATATAATGTTATGAATTTATAATTATATGATTCTTATAATTTATTATTTAAATATTATCTTTGCTCGTGCTTCTAAATCCATTATTGACCCCTTCATAATTAGATAATATAAAATTAAAGTGCATATCATAAAATTCAACACCTATACTCTTTCTTGGACATTATCATCAGCGTTGGATATAGTCAACAGACAATATAGGATATATTACTATTTTTTATTTAATACAAGGAGTTCCGTGAGACATACATAACCATTCATATTTCAAACTATCCAACTCTTTTACAGATTTCATCATCTTTTTATAATCCCAATTCCATGGATTAGGATAAGGAACTATATTTCCATTCTTATTTTTGACTAAATCACCTGCAAATAATACATCTTCAAAAATCATGCAGACATGCCCTGGAGTATGACCAGGAGTATGGATAATTTTTATATTCCCAATCTGCATATTCTCTCCATAAGGTTCAACATCCTTAATGAGCCTTCTGGAAATTGCCTTTCCAATAAACTTCTTAAACCCAGGTCTATCCTTCTCTCCTATAATAAAAGGTATATCCTCTACATGAGCCCATACTTTTGCTCCTGTTTTTTCTTTCAATAATTTAATATTAGATATATGGTCAACATCATGATGAGTTAATAAAATATGCTTAATATCTGTAAGTTTAATGCCAAGTGTTTTTAATTCTTTAATTATATTTTTCCCCATAAAAGGAAGACCTGTGTCTATGAGAGCAACCTCTTTATCAAACACAATAAAACAATTTGAGCCACGAGTACTATCTAACATTAATACATTTTCTTTTATTTTCATAAATAAATTCCCCCTATTTGGTATTTTGCCTATATAATTAATTAGTGAAGTTATAAATAGTTATAATACTTGATATTAATTTTATTTTTATCAGTGTATACTAATAGTATACAAATATATTGTAATTATCTAAGTATACCACCAGTATACTTTATTATCAATAGAAGGGAATAATTTACATGTCAGAATTGTCAAAAAGAGATAAAGAAAAAATACAAAGAAAAAATGAGATTATTGATAAGGCAGAAAGATTATTTTGCCTTAATGGATTTGATGATACAACAATGAATGAATTAGCAAAAGAAGTTGAACACACTAAACGCACCGTTTATAAGTATTTCTCGTGTAAAGAGGATTTATTCTTTGCTGTTGTTCTAAGAGGATATAAAAGGCTTTGGGATATTGTTAAAATAGAAAGTGCGAAAGGAAAAACAGGGTTTGAAAAGGTAAAACTTTTATACTTTGCATTTCATAAATTTTATTGTCTAGAACCTTCTCTACTATCTCTTATGGGGATGATTGGAATTGTAAAAACTAGAAACTCAGACACCGAAATACCATTTAAAGAAAAGTTTTTTTCTTTTAATAAATTTATGTTTGATGAAATACAAGAAATGTTTGAAACTGGAAAAAATGATGGAAGTATTAGGCATGATGTTGAAATACCTACTCTTATGTATTCATCAATATTTACACTTACAGGATTTTTTAATTTACTATCTGTAGCAGGAAAATCATACCTAAACAATTTTAATATAGATGAGGAAAAATTTATTGAAACAACACTTGCTCTTTTTATAGATTCACTTAAGGCATAGACTTAAGCTTATAAATTAAAGTTTATATACCTAAATGATAATTTTTTCTATCTCTAATATAAAAAATATTAAACATAAAACTATAATTTAAATTAATGAAAGAACTAAATTAACGAAAGGACTAAAAGTAAATGGCTAAAATACTTCTTCTGGAAGACGATGATACAATTACATTTGGGATAAAGACCTCCCTTGAAAAGAAAAATCATACAGTATATTGTTATAATACGATTGCTGAAGCTAAAAAAAATTTTGATAAAACTATTGATTTGATTCTACTTGACTTAAACCTACCTGATGGTATTGGATATGACTTTTGCCAATACGTTAAAAGTATAGAAGATACTCCAGTGATATTTTTGACAGTCCGTGATGATGAAAAAGACATTATACGTGGATTAGATATGGGTGCAGATGACTATGTGGTTAAACCATTTTTGCTTTCAGTACTTCAATCTAGAATTAATGCAGTTCTTAGACGAACTCATTCTAATACTAACAATACTATTACATGTGGACATATAAGCTTGAATAAAGCTGAGGTCAAAGCATACTTAGATAATGTTGAAGTACCTTTGACAGCAGGAGAATATAAGCTTCTTCTAAGTCTGATGGAAAATAAAAATAGAGCTATGACTCGTACAAAGTTACTAGAAATGCTCTGGGATGTAGATGGTAATTTCGTAAATGACAACACTCTTACTGTTACAATAAAGCGTCTTAGAGAAAAATTAAAAAATCCACCTTGTATAAAGACATTAAGAGGCATAGGATATAGAATGGAGGATAGCTAGTGAAAACTCCAAGAAATATCAACAATACAGTTGTTTTTATAATATTCTGCTTAACTACAACTGTTTTATTAAGTGTAATTCTAACAACTATAACTTCTTTTGATGAATACAAGATAATGTCTAAAGCTCTTGGTTCATCATACGAGTACAATCCTGAGTCTACAGAGCGTATACTAAAATCCTTGAAAAATTCTAGTAATGATGATTTTAGAACAGGAAATGAAATTTTATCAAAGCATGGATATTCTAAAAGTACATTTTGGAGTAAAAACTTTTTTTACTTTCTAGTAGTATCGTTTAGTATAATTTCAACAATGGCTCTAGTTGTGTATATAATCAAACATAGAACAAATAGACAAAAACTGAATAGAATAAATAAGCTTACTCGATACTTAGAAGAAGTAAATTTAGGAAAGGAGTCTGTGCTTTTACGATGTGAAGATGAATTTTCTCATCTTGAAGATGAGATATATAAGACAGTGGGGGAACTTCGTTGTTCAAAAGAATTTGCTTTAAAAGAAAGACAAACTCTTTCAGATAACCTTGCAGATATTGCTCATCAACTTAAGACTCCAATTACTTCTATGTCACTTATGGCACAATTACTTTCAGAAAATTGTCCAGATGAAGAAATAGATTATCTTAACAGGCTTACAAATCAAATATCAAGACTTGAGAGACTAGTTTCATCTTTACTTACCATATCAAAATTGGATGCAAGTACTTTAATATTTGAAAGCAAACTTATAGATGTACATTCTCTTCTTACTTATGCAATTGAACCTATAGAAGGTTCTTTAAGAGAAAAACATCAGACATTTACTATCAAAGGTTCTCCTTCAGTAGAATTTGAGATTGATATTAATTGGACTTTAGAAGCTCTTTTAAATATTTTCAAAAATTGCAGTGAACATATAGAAGATGGTGGGCATATCGTTGCTTATTACAGTCAAAACCCTCTATATGTTGAGATTATCATAGAGGATAATGGTAAGGGGTTTGCTCAGGAAGAACTTCCATATATTTTTAATAGATTTTATCGTGGTAAAAACGCTAGTAAGGATAGTATTGGTATAGGGCTTTCTCTAGCAAAGTCTATTATAGAACGTCAAAATGGTACTATACATGCAGAAAATTGCCGTAATGGCGGTGCAAGATTCATAATTAAGTTTTACACATAAAATACTGAGGCTGTCTCAAAATAGAGATAGCCCTCTTTTCATTGTTGAAATGATAAAAATATATTTAATTTCATACAAAAAAGAGTGCCTCATGAACTAAAAAGTTCATTTTGAGACACCCTCAGCCATATCTATACCTATGTTATCTATTATTTTAATAATGTACTTTTATTTGTATTTAGATTCTATTAAATGGACAATTGAACTATCGCTATACTTATATCTAGTCTTTAGGTAAGACTGTTGAATGAGTTCAAATATCTTTTATTTACATTGTTTCATTTTTTATAGATTCTACTATATTTTCATTCTTCAACTGCTTATATCCTATCATATATGATGCTATTACAATAAAAAGTATCATCATAGTAAAACCTATTATTATAGATATAGGTGCAAATGGTAAATATTCGCTAAAATATATTTCATTTATACGCAGAAAAGTATACACTATCCCTATTTGCACAGGAATACTAAGTAATAATGGTGTAATTCCTAAGAACAAACCTTCCAAAACAAGCATCTTTTTTATACCATCTGGAGATAATCCAACAGAACGTAGCATAGCAAACTCTTGTCGTCTACTTCTAATATTTCCTGACACTGTAGCAAATACATTTGATAATCCAATCATAGCCAATAACCCTGTAATAAAGCTTACTATCAAATTCATAGTCTTTCTTCCATTAGCATTTTGTTTTTCGCTTTCTGTAACATCCTCAATACTATAATCTCCTGACCCATAATCTTTATTACAAATGGACTCTAGTTTTTCTCTTACTTTAGGAATATTATCACGATTATCCACTTTAAATAGTCCCATCAGCCTATTTGAACGTAACTTACCTACTTCATCATAATTTTTAGATATTTCCTGCACTACAGACATTGGCACTATTTGCATTAATGTATATCTTGAACTAGTGTCTATTATTTTAGGAAGTGTATTTGTAATTGCTCCCACTTTCATATTGTAAGTATAATCCCCTTTATCTTCATCATATACTTTTTCATTTAATTTAATATTATCTCCTATTGAAAGATTTAAATAATCTATATATACTTTATTTCTACGTGTGCTACGATTAACATCTTCCTCCTTATTATATACAATTGAAGTTGGATTTTTTGTATCATAAAATAACTTTGGGTCTACAGAAATTTGTCTGCAATATTCTGTGAAACTCTCATCATCAAGCCCAATTATATTTGAAATTATACGAAACTTGCCATCACGTTCTATAGGAGAGTATTTTTTAGATGAAACTATATTTTTAAAGCCTCCATTTTCCGCAAGTTCTTTTGAAGCATCTTTTTCAGTCAGCCAAGTAGTAGCAGACATTTTTAGATAATATAGTGAGCTTTTTACGCCTTCTGTATTATTTAATTTTTCAATAAAAGCAGGTTCTACAGGTTCACTATTTTCTAAATAAACTGCTATATCTCTTTGGTCTTTATAATTGTCACTTCCATAAACAGCTTCTGCCCCTTCTTGATTTGCAATTATATGCAAAAAACTTGTCAGTAATAGAAAAGATAATGTTAAAGATATTGTTGCAGTACGATAAGATTTTTTACGAGCACGCAGTGCATTTGATGCAAGTTCTCCTTCTATTCCAAATATCTTTCCTAATGAATATTTATGTGACTTTTTAATTTTAACACTATCTCCTTGTCGTATTGCCTCTATAGGAGATATTTTTGATACTTTTCGTGCTGGTATAAGTGCAGAAATCCATACCGTTACTATTGTAAGTAAGACTGCTGGCAGAAAAGCAGGAATACCATAAGTAAATACTATCTTTGGAGCATCAGTTTGATAATTAACTGAATTAATATAGATTATAAGCCTATTACACAATAACCATCCTAAAAATAAACCTATTGGCAATGGTATAATAGTCAATAAAAAACCTTCAAACACTACAGACCTTTTAATCTGTTTTGGTGATGCCCCAACACTAGATAATATCCCTAATTGAGTAAGTCTAGCATTTGCAGATAATGAAAATGCATTGTAAATTACCATTACAAACACGGCTACTGTAAAAATTACTATTGTGAGATACATAATAGGAGTTGAAAATTTTGATATACTGCTCATAGATGCTTTCTGTTCTGGAGAAAAGACTAACATCTTTAAAAGATAACTACTATTGTATTTAAGATTGTATTTTCCATATTCATTAGTCTTCCATCCCAATGATTTAGCAAGCTTTGGAAGTTCCTTATATGTGTCTCTTATATTTTTAAATCGCAAGTAAACAGTTATACTATCATTAGGTTTTATACTTGTTTTGTCAAGATAGCCAAGAGCTGTATATGCAGGTACAACTGACGAAGTAGTAACATCTACTTTTCCTACTATTGTCAACGTAGTCTCTGAAATTTTTTTAAAACTTTCACCTTTCGATTTTGGAGCTATTGGTTCAAGAGAATTTCCATTTAGGATTCTATCTCCTATTGGGAGAGTAATTTTATCACCAATTTTTACATCTGGATTATTCTCAAAATATTGTTTTGATAGTACAATTTCATTAGCATTATTTGGTATACGACCCTCTATTATAGTGTCCTTTTCTGGCATAGAATTCCAATACTCTGATGTAGCATTCCTATAAATTATATAATCTCTTTTGTCATTATTAATTTTGCCTACATACCATTGTCCTTTTACCATTACATCATCAACTGAAGAAAAATTTTCAATTAATGATAAGTCGCTTCCATAGGTATCGTCAAACAATTCACCATGCCAGTTACCTTCTTTCTCAATTGAAAGTCTTATAAAATCACTCCACATAGTATACAACAGTCCACATAAAGAAGACATCATTATTGTAGTAAGTAATATAGCTAACATTATAGCTATACTACTACGCTTATTGCGTCGTACAAAGTCTAAGGTGTATTCTTGAAGAATATTCATTTCTTCACCACCTTTTCAGAGACAATCACTCCATCTTCCATAGTTACAATGCGATTTGCCTCTAGTGCTATTTTCTCATCATGAGTAATAAGAAGTATCGTCTGATTAAATCGTTTATTTGATAAGTTTAGCAAATCTACAATTTCTTCTGAATTTTTTCTATCGAGATTACCAGTTGGTTCATCTGCTAATAAAATAGCTGGTCTATAGATTAAACTTCTAGCTATAGATACCCTTTGTTGTTGCCCACCTGAAAGTTGACTTGGAAGATGATTTAATCTATCAGATAATCCCAATATAGATACAATCTCAGAGAATCTATCCTCATCCACCTTTCTTTTATCAAGTAACATGGGTAATAATATATTTTTTCTAACATCAAGAGTAGGTATAAGATTATAAAATTGATAAATAAGACCTACTTTTCTACGTCTAAAAACTGCAAGAGCTTCTTCTTTTAAACTTGATATTTCTGTATCTTCAATATAAATCTTTCCAGATGTAGGTCTATCTACTCCCCCAAGCATATGCAGTAATGTAGATTTACCAGAACCAGATGCTCCTACAATGGATACAAAATCACCTTTTTGAACTGATAAATTTACATTATTAAGAGCTGTCACTCTGGTTTGATTTGAACCATATATTTTTGTGAGATTTTCACATTTTAGTATTTCCATATACAATCATCTCCTTTATGGTTAAATTTTAGCAACCTAAAATGACATTATAGTGACATAAATATAAATATCGATTACTATTAAAAATATTGTTTAGTTTTTACATATTATTTAAAATTATAATATAAAACAAAAACTATGCAATATATTTTATTTATACTTTTAATATATCGCATAGTCTTTAAAAGATATTATCTTTAAATATCTATAAGTATTTAATTTAGTAATTAATGTATTTTATATACTAAAGAAATTTTGCTATACATACATTCGACTCAGTAAAATCATCTGATAACGAAGTAACTAATATTTATAGATAAAATTAAATCAATATTATAAAAGCTATAAATTATAAAATTTCTAATATAATTTATAGCTTTTATTTTTTACAAATGTTGTTTTTCTATTGATTTATTAATGAATTTTATTGAAAAGTTGTATTTATAATAAGTAAACATATACATAATGAATAAATATATAATCTACATATCTATAAGCTGAGTCAATTCACCAGTATATGTCAACTTAAGTTTGTGCATAGCTCGTGTACAAGCAATATACAACAAACTACGGTCATAATCACTATAATATGTTTTATTATTTACTGAAGGTACAATAACCTCATCAAACTCTAGACCTTTTGACATTTTAACAGAAGTTATGGACACTCCTTTTGTAAAGCTAGAACTTTCAGAAGATATTAAGTTAACACTATATTCTTGTTTTAAAGAATTATATACAGCTTCAGCCTCACTATCTGTCTTTAATATAATTCCAAGAGTAGCATTATCACTCTTTTTAAATTCTTCAAGTTCTATTTTTATCCTATTTATTTCATCCTGTTCATTATTACACTTAAATAAAGCTGGTTCATCACCATGTCGTTCAATAGGCTCTAATGAAGATATATCTTGAATTTTTTTTGCAAAGTTAATAATCTCAAAAGTAGAACGATAACTTTTATTCAACGTAACTAATTCTCCGTCATTATATAGCTGCCTCATATCATCTAGCGTATGAGTATGATTAGGATTAACTAATTGTCCAAAGTCTCCAAGAATAGTCTTTTTACACTTAAAAAGTAAGTTTATTACAGCATATTGAATAGGAGTATAATCCTGCATCTCATCAATAACAATATGTCTTATAACCTTATCTTCTTGTAGCCCCTCATATGCAGCATGAATGTATATAAATGGATATACATCTGCCCATTCAAGGGTTTTCTTTGCTGCCATCACAAACATGTTTGATATATCCATTTGTTTAAAGAAATCCTTATACAATGTAAGAGTATTTTTTATTGTCAACATTCCATTTAAACTTTTAAGTATACTTTTTACCCTTGGTAAATCCTCTTCCATAATATTATCTGATTCAAATTTATAATGAATATCTTCAGCTACCTTCTCTAATCTTCTCTTAACTGGATATTTATTATATGCCTCAAATCTACTCTGTATCCAATCACTTTTGGCTGTGAAACTTCCAAAAGTGTAGTCTTCTGGAATAAAAATTTTATTTGGCATTTGCTTTATATAACTATCCATAAGTTTTACAAAATCAAGTGTAGATTTAAAACGCACTCTTTCAGCCCATTTAGCATCATTCATTTCTAACGGGTCTCTATCACTTTCAAAATTAATAATTCTCTCTAATTGTACTTCTGCTATATTTTCAAAACTTAATTCACATAATGGCTCTTCTCCAAGTTCAGGTAGAACATTTGAAATATAATCTCCAAATACTTTGTTGGGCGATAGGATAATTACATTGTTTGCTGATATTTTATCTTTAAATCTATAAAGAAGAAAAGCAATTCTGTGTAATGCTATAGATGTTTTCCCAGAACCAGCAACTCCTTGAATAATTAGTGTGTCAGCTTTATCATTTCTTATAATTTGATTTTGTTCCTTTTGTATTGTTGAAATAATTGACTTCATCTTTTCGTCTGAAGTGTGACTAAGCTCCTTTTGAAGAATATCATCTTGTATGTTAATAGAACTTTCTAATGCGTATTCCAATTTTCCATTTTTAATTTTAAATTGTCGTTTTCTTGTTATTTCTCCATCTACCCATCCTATTGGTGCATCATATCCTGCTTTTCCTATTTCATAATCATAAAACATACTGGCAATTGGAGAACGCCAATCAAGTATTATAAGTTCATCTTCATAATCAAATGCAAATCTACCAATATAATACTTAGATTCATCATCCATATCTTTCATTCTAAAATCTACTCTAGCAAAGTACGGAGAATCTTTAATTTTATTAATCTTATCTCGAACTTTTACCATAAAAGCTCCATAGTTATCTATTTGTTTTAATGCTTGCTCATTTTGAAACATTTCATGTGGGTCTATTTCGCCACGATTTTTTACCATATACATTTTAGCATCCATATAATCCTTATCAAGCTTGCCAACAAGATTTTCAGCTTTCTTAAAAGCATCATCTAACTTGTTATTTATATCTGTTAGATGTACAATCTCATCTGGAAAAAAAGTTGTTAACTCTGTATCATGTTCATATATGTTATGTTTAGAATTGGATGCAATAGTATCACAATTTACTACTTGTTTATTTTCAGACATTTGAACCCTCCTTGTTAATTAAGTACTTATACTGAATCATTATACTTAATTGTATTTTGGAGTTTTTAATCATTCTTGCTATTTAATTTAAATGTTAGGTTTAAAACTCCTTTTTTCCAATACTAAATCTTCCTATAACGACCATAAGTACACTTACAAGCAAAATATACTGAAAATAAGAATACTCTTATATATAAACTAATTCAAATTATATATAAATTAATCCCAATTATATATAAACTAATTCAAAGAAAGAATATACGATAAACTTTTCATTTAATTTACATTAATCTTTTCCATTATCCGTTTCTTCTACATAAGGAAGGATAAACTTTTGAGTAGGATATCCAAATTCTACAAGCAATTCTGCTTCTGCAAATCCCAACTTCTTTATCATATCTCTATGTCCTGTATCAGCTTTATCACCCTCTCGAAAAGTAGTAATTGAGATGTCTGTATCTATCAAAAAATCTTCAATAACTTTCTTTAAGAACACTTGTGCAATATCTGAATTACGATACTGTGGATGTATTCCAAAAAAATCAATACTTCTAGTTTCTCTATTAAACACCATATTTGCAATAGCAATATTATTAAATTTTAATATCAAAGCTCTTTCTTCTAAAATATACTGTTCCAACTTATATATATATTCTTCTTCCTGCAAATTTGGAAATCCATCTATTACTAATCTCACTAAATTCATCCATAATGGTATATCAGACATATTTGCAAGTTTAATTTCTTTTTCCAACTCTAGTACATTTTTTGAAAATAAGTTATCTTTTTTCAAAACAAATCTTAGCTGCAAAGGATAAAATTCTTGTTCTTTTCGATATTTATTTGGAGATTTTTTATACATAGCCTTAAATATAGAAGTGAATGCCTGTTGACTTTCATATCCAGCTATCAATGCAATTTCAATGATTGGTTTCTTCGAAAATACCAATAGTTTTGCTGCTTCTGTTAATTTTCTTCGTTTTATGTAATCGTGCATTGTCAAGCCAACAGAAG
This sequence comes from Clostridioides sp. ES-S-0054-01, assembly GCA_021561035.1. NCBI lineage: Bacteria > Bacillati > Bacillota > Clostridia > Peptostreptococcales > Peptostreptococcaceae > Clostridioides > Clostridioides sp. ES-S-0054-01. Next base: position 468,282 of record CP067346.1, on the reverse strand, counting down.
ATGTGAAAGTTCTATGTAGGTGATATTTTGAATAATGAACAGCATTAGCAACTATATCTAAATCCAACTTCTCTGATAAATGCTCCTCTATATAGTCAATAGCAGTTATGACATTAATTACTTTATAAGACATTGCAGCTTTCCTCCTTTTATCCATGCAACATTATATCAATTACCACTTAATAATATTTAATGAATCTTGCTCTTTTACAAACGAATTTATTGTTTCTATGTACTTTATTCAATACTATAAACTTAATAATATTCTTATATGTTTTCCAATCCTAATAATAACTATTTTCTAAATAACATGACGCCTTAATCCCTTATATAAATTCTAAGTTCAAAAGTTTAATATATCACTTTCTACTTTTTGATTAAATACTCTAATCCTTTAATCTTCAACAACCTTTCATTTAGTAAATCTAAAAAGTTATTTATTATTTCCTTCTTGAAGGTGAAATCTATATAAAGTTCACCTTTTATGTAAATAAGTTTATACTCTATTTTAATATACCTTAATTTGGCTTATAATCTATTGAAACTAACAAATTAGACTTCTAAGTATAGACTATAATTGCTTACCTATTAGCAAAATCTATTTTTAACTAATCTTGTTTTGTATGTTGAACGTATTCTACAATTGTGCCATCTGGATGTTTTACTGTCATATTATATCCTGTAGGAACTTTTTTCTTATCTCTTACCACAACTGCTCCATTCTTTAATAGATAACTTCTCCATTCATTAACAGAATCAACCATAAAAGTAGACTTAGTTTCTATAAATGGTTTGAGAGAATCATCAGAACCAGATAATAGTAAGACATTTCCTATTTGTGCTAATTCTAATCCAACTTCTTTATAAGAGAAACGCAAAGAACATTTTTCTTTTAAAAGATTCTCATAAAATGGTATTGCTTTTTCTATATCTTGAATATAAAAACGTGTTAATATATCATATATCTTCATACTTTCCCCCTATATCTATCTATATTATTTCTTATAAATTATAACACTCTACAAATTATATAACAATAAATTAAGCATCACCTTTTGAGCATCTTAAGTACACTTTCACAATATGTTTGAGTTATATAGAATAACAAATCAAACCTCTTTGCTATCATTAGAATAAAATTAATGCAGTAAACGTCCTCTCTATTATCAAATAACAGACAATAATTTTCAATTTTCTATATAATAGGTAACATTATTTTCGTAAGATATTCACTAGCTGGACGATTGATATCATTTAAGTACTAATAATATATATCGCCATGAAGTTTATATCCACTGTTCTTTGACCATGAAAATAATTCCTCTCTCATCCAGATATTTAGAAATTTTTTAAACTTTGCTTCGAAAACTCTGAAAACTATGCCGTAAAGTCAATTGTTTTTCGTATTGCTAAAATACAATATTTAGACTGTTCAACTATTGTTATATTAAATATTCTAGTCATTTTATTCATTCATTACTTTATTTTCACTTCTAATATTTTTATAACAAAATTTATTGTATAACTAATTATTTCATATGAATATAAAACAGACTCTCCTTTTATTTCTTATATCAAAAGTATAACAAAAACAATCTTATCATGCTTGTCACACAGTATTCTTATAAACAGTACATACTTAAAAGACTTGCCTCATTTTAAGGCAAGTCTTAAAAAATCTTCTTTTCATGAAAAATTTATACAAACAATTCAAATATTAAAATAATATAAAACTACAAATTTAAACTTATTAATATCAAATTTCAGAATTTAAACAAGTTTCAGGTTCATCTTCTATTCTTGCTATTTTAAACTTACATGCAATTAATACTAGAGATACTATTGGATTTATAATATTTAATAAAGCATATGGACCATATGTTAATGCAGATACACCTAATGTTGCTGTTATATACGCTCCACAGGTATTCCATGGTACTAGTGGAGAAGTTAAAGTTCCACTATCTTCTAAAGCTCTTGACAACATCTTAGGATGTATACCTCTCTTTTTATACTCCTTATTATACATTCTTCCTGGTATAACTATAGATAAGTATTGTTCACCTGCTATTATGTTAGTAATTGTACAAGTTACCATTGTACATAATACTGTTCCAAATACACCCTTTGCTAATCTTAGTAAAGAAGACGCTACGACTTCAAGCATACCTGTTTTTTCCAAAATACCTCCGAGAGATAGAGCACATATTGTTAAAGATACAGTGGACATCATATTCGCAATCCCGCCTTTAGATAATAAAGCATCTACCTCTTCTATTTGTGTTGATGAAACATATCCATTTTGTGCTGCGTCTAATATCATATTCATAGATTCTCCTTGAAAAACTACTGCAAACAATACTCCTAATACAACACCCACTATAAGCCCTGGTATAGCAGGAACTTTAAATACAACCAATCCAATTACTATTGCCGGAGCTAATAATAATACTGGCGATAAAGTATTAAATGTAGAATTTAATGTAGACCTAATTAGTTCTATCTGTTTTATATCTAGTGCTTGACCTGAATACTTCATTCCGATTATACCATAAATTACTAAACAAATTAATAATGATGGTATAGTTGAATATAGCATATATTTTATATGTGTAAACAAATCTGTTCCTGCCATTGCTGGAGCTAAGTTAGTCGTTTCAGATAAAGGTGATAGTTTATCTCCAAAGTAAGCTCCAGATATGATAGAACCTACTATTAATCCAACTGGCATACCTAAACTTTGACCAATTCCTAAAAGAGCTACTCCTACTGTACCCATTGTGCTCCAAGATGAACCTGTCGCAAGAGATACTATTGCACAGACTAGTGTTGATGCCACTAAAAAAACATTTGGTGATAAAATTTTTAGTCCCCAGTAAATCATACATGGAACTACTCCACTTACTATCCAAGTCCCTATAAGTACACCTATTATAATTATGATTAAGATTGCTTGCATCGCCATCTTTATACTATTAAACATACTTAATTCTAACTCTTTCCATTTAAACCCAAGTCTATATACAGCTACAAGCCCTGCTACTGCTGCAGCTCCTATTAGTGGTACATGAGGTGATGAACCATACACTAATACTCCTAGACTTAAAAATAATATCAGAAAAGTAATTGGTATCATTGCATCAAATAGATTTGCTTTCCTACATTCTCGCTCTTTCATAAAATAATTTCCTCCTAATTATTTGAACACTACACTATAATTTTTTTTAAAACATATTCGCTCGTACTAGATGACATGATACCTCCATAAGTTAAGAAAAATTCTACATTGTCACCTAATTTATAATCATGTTTTGTGTTACTTACATCTAATATCATGTGGTCTGAACTTGCTCCTAATATTCTTATATCAGTGTCTATTGGAATTAAAGAGTCAATATTTATATCTTGTTTACCTATAGCTATGATTGCCCTTTTTAAGATTCCCTTATCTTCATAAACAGGTTTATTTCTAAAAGCATCAACTCCTATTTCTCCAATAGGAACTGATGGCTTTTCTTTACATTCAACTACTTGGCATATCAATTTAAATGCATCTTGATATGTTCCACCTATATTTTTACCGTATGATGTTTCTCTACCAAGTAGAATAGATTCCCCTATTCTCAAATTAGTAATACCTTCTGGCATATTATTACTTGTCATTAGATGTATAGAACTTGAATTACCCCCAGATACGATTTCAAGATTTATTCCAAATTTCTCTTCCATTTTTTGTGCTATACCTACTAATCTACCTATATTTTCTCTAGATGGTATAATAGCTCCATAACAAGTTAAGTTTGTAGCTATACCAATTATTTTAATATTTTTTAATCTTACTATCTCTCTTACATCATTAAAAAGGTCTTCTTCATAAAAATATCCTTCTCGTAAATCTCCTAAGTCAAACATAATAACTATCTTATGAATAATATTTTTACTTTCACACAATTCATTTAACTTCTTTATTGTTCCTAGTTCTGAGTTAAAACTAATATCACAATAATTGATAACGTCTTCTAATTCACTTAGCATGGGAATTCTAATCAACATTTTAGGTAAATTTATATCTTGTAATTTTTTTAAATTTTGTATTCTTGAATCTGCTATATAATCTACTCCATCCCTACATACTGCTTCTACTATTTCTTTTTGTGCACAAAATGATTTAGTAACAAAAGATATCTTAATATTTCTTTCATGACACATCTGCGAAATTACTTTTGCATTATGTTTTAACTTTTCCATATCTATTTCTAACCTAGGGTACATAATCTTTCCTCCTCGAAGTTCAAACTTTTTAGCAGGAGCTTAAGAGATGCTTCTTCATATTTTTTAGATAAAGCACCCATGGATGCCATAATATAGTCATTATCTATCAATATTTTTGTTTTTTCCTTTGGAAATAGCAATTCATTATTTTTATTGTATTTAAGCATATTATCTAATATTTCAATTCTACTAGGGAGCCTAGTAAGTGCTCCCCCTGTACCAACTATATATCTTACTTCTGTTAAATCTTTTCCTTCTGCAATTTTGATTTTTCCAGTTGTTCCATAGATATTTCTTATTTTTCCCGAGTGTCTCAACATAGCTTTAATAACAGCTTCTTTTGTCAATCTCTCGACAAATAATATTTCTTCTATTGATTTTGGTATTGGTGGATAATTATCTATTATGGAATCAATATCTATAGATAATTCACTTTGTAAATTTTCTTTACCTATAACTTCTACTATATTTTTCATATTTACATATACACCTAAATCCCCCTCAACACTTCTCTTTGCTGTAGGTTCAGGATTAACTAAAATTTTATTAATATAGTCACTTCCATCCGTAACAGAATGTACATCCGTAGTTGCTCCACCTACATCTAGAGTTAATAAATCTCCAATATTTTTATATAAGAGTTTAGAAGCTTCCATTACAGCTCCCGGAGTTGGAGTAATATTTTCATTAACCATTTCTTTAATATACTTCATTCCTGGTGCTGTAGTTATGTGTTCTTCAAATACACCTTGAATAATTTTTCTTGTAGGTTCTATATTCAATAAATCTATTTTAGGGTATACATTTTCAGTTATATAAAGTTTATAGTTTGTATCTTCAAATATTAATCTTATTTCCTCTTTATTTTCAATATTTCCAGCATATATAACTGGTATACCTAGATTCATAGAAGCTATCATTTCTGCATTATAAATAGCTGTATCTCTTTCTCCGTAATCGACTCCTCCAGCTATTAAAATTATGTTTGGGTTTATTTCTTTTATTTTATTTAAATCAGTTCTTTTAATTCTACCTGATGTTACTTGACGAATAACAGCTCCAGCCCCTAGAGCAGCTTCTTTAGCTGCTTTTACTGTCATATCATATACTAATCCATGAACAGTCATTTTTAATCCACCAGCTGCACTAGAAGTTGCAAACATATCATTATACTCTATATCATCTACAGATAATTTATTAGCTAAATCCTTAATAGCACCTGACAAGCCATTTCTTACATCGCCACCTTCAAACACTGTTGTTGGAGCTTGACCTTGACCCAAAAATACAGGATTATTAGTATCAATATCGTGGAAAGCGTTTACCACAGTAGTAGTACTTCCTATTTCAGCTACCAACACATCTATTTTTAAAGAAACTTTTTTATTTTCCATTATTTATTATTCATTTCTCTTCTTTTTTCAACTAAGAAAGTAGCTACATGTATACCTTTGCTGTTTCTTCCAAACCCAGCATCTATTCCTTGTTCAACGGCTATTTCAGGTGTTACTTGTGTTCCTCCACATGCAATCATTACTTTATCTCTTATACCTTTTTCTACACAATAATCGTGCAATTTCTTCATGTTTTTATAGTGAATATCATCATGACTTATTATTGTAGATGCGAGTATTGCATCTGCATTTAGTTCAATCGCTGCATCTACCAATTTTTCTACAGGTACAGAAGTCCCTAGATAATGGCATTCTATACCATATTTTTCAATACCACCATGTTTTATATCTATGATTTCCCTTAAACCAACTGAATGTTCGTCTTCTCCAACTGTAGCTGAAACTATTTTCATAGGTTTTTCTTCTATATCTGCTCTTATTTCTTCATCAGTTAGTACTTTAGGTTCTTCTGGTATTACTAAATTGTTTAAATCTATATCAAATGGAACTCTTCCTTTTACTTCTATCCTAGTCCCTTCAGACTCATGCATAACTTCTCTACTTATAACCTCAATTTCTTGTAAGTTCATTTTTTTTGCAAATTCCAGAGCTGCAAACTCAGCTGTTCTTTTATCAGTAGGAAGCATCATTGTTATCATTACAATTCCATCTGCACACCATTCCATTTCAGGCTTAATTTTAGTTCCATTTCTATATTCATCTGATTCTTTTAGTCTATTTTCCACATTATCAAAATCGTCAAGCTCATCGATATATATTATTTTGTCTGGATTTTCAAATGTGCATCCATCTATTAACATTGATGGATTATCTATAGCATTTTCATCGTATTGAGCTACATTATTGTATCCAAAGTGAGCAGTTACAGGTGCTAAATAATCTTCTTCTCTTTCATAAACAGTGCCTTCACCAACTCCTCCCTTTATTTTTCTAGATATTCCATCACCATTTCTTTCTGGATAATTTCCAGAATCAACAAAAAATCCTTGTTCTACAGATTCAAAATATCCACCAACTTCAAATATTTCTTCCATATATAATACAGCTCTTTCTTTAAGTTCTCTTGCTTTGTCTCTTAATTCACCGACATCTTTAAGTTCTATCATATCCATAAGACCATCCATACCAACTAAAGCTTGCTTTGCTGTATCACATGCTTCTATGTTGTATATATGCCAAGGTACATTTCTACCTTCATCAGGTGTTATAGTTGATTGTATGTCAGCTCTAGTTAATACTGATGTCAATAAATTTAATACATGAGTAACTGTTGCTTCTCTAGTTGATGATTCCATATATTTAGTATTCATTTGAGCTCTCATCTTATAATCGCTAAATAATTCTCTAAGTGCAACAGCATAAGGTAAGTCTATTCTTAAACATGGTGCTGGAGGTGCTGTTGGCGGAACTGTTGATAGGCATATATTGCTTTTATCTATTCCTATTTTTTCTGAGAATATAGAGTTTAAAGCGTGTTGAACCATAAGTTCAGGCATTACCTTCCATGCTTCTCTAGCAGTAGCATTAGCATTATGTGCTCCGTCTATTTGAGCTATATTGGCAAAAGCCATTATTTTCTTAGCTTCACAAGCATCTACAAAAGACCTTACCATGTTTATATTTCTATATAGAACATTGTATTGTGGGTCTTGGTGTGCTCCATTAACCCCTTCTTCAGCAAACATTACTGCTACTTCAGGACCAGCAACACCACTTACATATGAATGGTAATTAATAGGTCTACCAACTTCTTCTTCTATAAAATCAAGAGCTTTTCTCTGAGCTCTTACTTGCTTTCTTGTTATTGGAACTCCACCTATACCTTGAGGAGTGCCTTCTATAAGTCCGTCAAAATGTGATTGTCCAGCAGTTCTAATAACCATTAAATGGTCAGCACCATGATGAGCTGCCATCCTCATTCTTCTTATATCATCTTCAAATCTACCAGAAGCTATTTCAGTAGTAATAACTGGGCTCGGTTGAGGGTCTATATTATTGAAGTACTTAGATGATGGTAGCCCCACACTGTCTTTTAAAGGTTTTGTACAGTCTTTATATTCAAAAGGTCCCATTTCAAGATTTTCCAAATGCTCTCTCCAAACCCAACCTCTTCTTTTTGGTTTATATTTATCCAAATCTTTTAATATATAGTCTATATCCAATTTTTTATTTTCCTTTAACATGATTCTACCCCTTCTCTAAATAAACATGTAACTTCATCCCAATATTCACCATTAACTAATAGTAAACCTGCTTCTCTAACTGTTATATTTTTAGATTTAGCCAGCTTATAAACTACATGCCCTGCCCCTTTACCTATAAGACCTCTTTCCATAACACCTTCTAAAATAGGTTTTACTTCAAGAGAAGAAAATCCCATTCTTAACAATACAGACCTTTCTATTGATGGTGTTGTATTCTTTTTACCTAGGTCTATCATTGGTTCTACTATCTGAGTAGCTAAATTCCAAAACCTTTCTTTTAACTCCTCATCACTCAGTTCTTGAAGATGTTTTCTTCTAACTTCAAAATCATCCGCTCTTTTTTTCATGAACATTCCCCCATTCATATCAATTTAAGTGAATTTTCCAAATATTTATTCTATGTTAAATTAAAAAACAGTAATTATTATAAATTATTTAAAACATCAGCAACAAAATCTCTTGAACTTTTTACTTCTTCCATTAAAAATTCTATATCTTGATTACTTAAACTATCAACATTATCAATGTGATTGTTAGATATACAATTTTTTATAAATGATTTTCTTATTTTATTCATGTCAACATCAACACATTTCAATAATTCTGGTCTTTCTGGTAATATTAAGTTTACTCCTGCAATTTCTTCTCTTGGATTTCCAAATTTTATATCTATTCCATTTTCTCTTGCAAAAGTAAGTTGTGGACATATGTGTTTACCTGCACCTGTATATTCTGTTTCTTGTACTACTATAATTTTATCTTCATCTAATTCTTGAGCTAAAGAGAATGCTGCTGCTAAAGATGTATTTCCTGCAGGACCTCTTTCTATACCTTCTAACTGTGCCAATAATTCAGTTGTATAAAAAACCTCTCCTTGTTTTACTAACACGTATCTGTCCATATATCTAAGTGGTCTAGCTGCAGACCTAGGTACATCTGATCTATCAGGCCACGTACAAAATGGTATACCAAAACCTGTATGCCCTGTTGTAAATGATTTTTTATTAAATTGATTATCACTAGCCATATGCAATCCTTTTAAATCGACACTTGCTCCTACTACTTTAGTGTTAAGAGAACCAGCTTTTATCAATCCCCTTGCAGTTCCAGTGAGATTACCTCCACCTGCATTTGTGCAAACAACTACATCAGGGTCTTTTTTATATTTTTCTCTAAATTGAATAGCTAACTCATACCCTAAAGTTTCTACACCTGCAATCCCAAATGGTGAATATAATGACGCATTAAAATATCCTGTTTCTTCTAATAAGACTAAGAATGTATAAAATAATTCTGGTCCAACAGTTAATTGAACAACTTCTGCTCCATATGCCTCACATTTTCTTGCTTTTTCTATAATTTCAGGTTGACCTACACCATTAGAATCATAACATTCCTGCACTATTATGCATTTTAAACCTTGCATTGCCGCTTGAGATGCTACAGCTGCACCATAATTTCCACTAGTAGCTGCTATCACACCTTTATATCCCATTTTTTTGGCATGGTATACTGCAGTGGCTGCCCTTCTTGCTTTAAAACTACCAGATGCATTCATTGCTTCATCTTTTACAAATATTCTAGCACCCTTACCATCTGGAGCACATTTTCTAGCTAACTTAGTCAAATTTTTAAGTTCTATTATAGGTGTATTTCCAACAGCATACTGGGATTGAATTACTTCAATATCTTGTAATGTATATCCTGTTTCACTCATCATTTTTTCATAATCAAATCCTATTCCTTCTTGTTCAAAGGAAGAGTAATCAATCCCAATTGCATTTTTCATTATTTCATTATTTCTTCCCATAACAGCTTGATAACTCATATCTCTCATTGATGCTGTATTATTCATTATATACACCTCCAAATAATATTTCTTTAGCTTGTATTCCTATTTGGAGTAACTCTGGTATACATTTACCATAATCATGAGTATAATATGGATTTACTTTAAGTAAATTGCCTTTTACAAGTCTGCCTGTAATTGTTTTAACTTCTACTAAATCACCTATAGAGGCATCATTTTGTATAAATCCTTTAACCCACATTTCTAAGGATACTTTTTTAGTATCCTCTGGAACTTGTGGAGCTCTTTCTTCTGGAGTCAACACTATATTGTGTATAATAACCCAATCATTAATTTTAGCATCCATTTTTTCATCCCCTTATTAATTAACTATTATTTTACTAATCAGTTTACTGTTATTTTGTTAATTAACTATTATTTTACTAATTAGCTAACTGTTATTTTACTAATTAGACTTTGATTCTTCCTCTAATTCAACTTCTATCTGATTTCTTACATCTCCCATTATTGCTCTAGGTACTGGTATATCCAACATAGTTTTAAGACCTGGTCTAGCATTTATTATTAATGGAATAGAGTTTACTATCATTGCATAAGTACCTATTCCTCCAGGTATTTCAGGATTTATTTGTAAATCAATGTTTGGTATACCTTTTATTGATACATAGTCTCCTGTTTTAATGCCTTCTGCTTCAGGTATTATCTGTTGTGGATGCTCCATTTCAATTAAAACTTCTCCGTTTACGTATCCATATCCACATTGTCTACAACCAGCAACATTTCCAGCCAATGCCTCTCCGTACTTAGATTTTCTATCTACTGTAGTCATTATTGGCTCTTTTGTTTGTTCTATCTTGTCTAGTTTCCATCCTAATCCATCAGCTATCATATTTATTGATTCCACAAACCCTACATGACCTGCTATAGTATTATTTTCTACACCTTTTATAAACGCCTCTTTTGTTACTCCAACGCCTTGTTCTACCATAACAGATTTTCCAAATGGTGATAAATCATTTACTCTCTTGGCTTTTATACTAGTAACTTCCTCACAAGTTCCTGAAAGTGCTAATACTAATAAATCTAATACAAAACCTGGATTTATTCCTGTTCCAAGTATGCTTACTCCATTCTCCTTTGCAACTTCATCCATTTTTTTAGCTAAATCTGCATCATCAGCTTGTGGATATGCCATTTGTTCTGCTGTTGATATAACATTTATTTTTCTATTTAATAAGAACATTATTTTATCAAAAGCCTTTTTAGTAAATGAATCCGTTGCTAACAAAACAACATCCACGCTTTTTTCTCTAAAAACTTCTTCATAATTTCCATTGATAATAACTTCTGGTCTTTCTCCTCTTTCAATACCTAAAACGTCATACATACTTTTACCTGAAGTACTTCTACTACAAACAGATACTATTTCTATACCTTCTTTTTTTAGAATCATATTAGCCATACCTATTCCCATAGCTCCAAATCCCCATATTCCAACTCTTACTTTTCTCATATATACACCCTCCTAAAAATTTATATATTCTTAACAATTATTTAAAGCATAAATCATGCCAACTTTAAAATTAAACTAAATATTTATTGGAACGTTGAAATTATAATTATTTTGTTATGTATTTTCATAAATAAAAAATAATATTTCTTCTAACAAATAAAAAAAGAGCAAAATATTTTGCTCTTTTATAATAATTTTGCTCCTTTATTTTGCTTTTTATTTTACTTCTATTTTACTTTTTTGTTTTATTTATAATATTTGATATTATATTTTTTTATTTTATACTGTAAATTTTGCCTATTCATACCTAAAATTGATGCAGCTTTAGTTATATTGTACGATGTTTTTTCTAATGATTCATATATATACTTTTCTTCTATCTCACTAAGAATATTATTAAGTGTCTTCTTCCCTAAATCATTTAAAGAATAATTGTTACTCTCTTTATTCTCTTTAATATTGTAATAGTCATTTAGATTAATCATACTTGTTTCTATTTGTATCTCGTCTTCCATCATACTCATAGTACAATAAATTATGTTTTCCAGCTCTCTTACGTTACCTTGCCAGTCATAATTTTCTAAAATTCTGATAGCTTCATCTGAAATACCTATCACCTTTTTATTTAACTTTTTATTATACTTTGAAATAAATTTTTTGCACAATAGAGATATATCCTCTTTTCTATCTCTAAGAGGAGGAATTTTTATATGAATTATGTTAAGCCTATAATACAAATCTTTTCTTATTTTATGCTCATTTAAAATGACCTTTGGACTTTCATTTGTTGTTGCAATAATTCTTACATCTATAGGTATATCCTTAGTTCCTCCAACCCTTCTTACATAACCTTCTTGTAAAACCCTCAGTAATTTAGCCTGTAACATAATAGGCATGGAATTTATTTCATCCAGTAATAAAGTCCCTTTGTTAGCTTGTTCAAATAAGCCTGGCCTATCTATTGCCCCTGTAAATCCCCCCTTGCTAGTTCCAAATAGTATGCCTTCGAATAATGATTCTGGTAAAGCTGCACAATTTTGTGCTATAAACGGATAATTTTTTCTATTACTTCCATAGTGGATGGACTGGCTAAATAACTCTTTACCCGTTCCAGTTTCTCCATATATAAATACTGAAGCATCAGACTTACAAGCTTTCTTAGATTTTGCTATTGCCTCTTTAATGAGATTACTTTCTCCTAAAATATCATCAAATTCATAGCCCTTCTTTTGTCTGCTATTAACTTTATTGATTAAATTTTTTTTATAATTTCTATTTAGTAAATTTTCTATGGTTGTCATATTCTTTGATATTTCAAGTGCTCCTACAAATTCTCCTTTAACATGAATTGGTATTGTAGTATTAATTGCTGTTATCTCTTTTCCATTTTTATCTAGATATTTTTGAATGTTGTCTTTGATAATTTCCCTTTTTTCCAAAACTTCTACTAGTGTACTTCTATTTATTTTCATTTTCTTTACTATATCAAAAAATGAATTAGTTAAAATATCATGCCTGTTCATTTTTTCCATTTTTTGTACAGAATCATTGTAGATTATAGTTTTCCCTTCTTTATTAACAAAATGTACTCCTTCATCAATATTTTCCAGTATTTCATTCATCACTTTAAAAAATATCTCTTGGTTCAACTATATCACCCCAGTACCTAAATATATAAAAACCCAAAAAATTAATAAAATGTTGCCATTGTATTTATCTTATCATATATTTATGATATTTTTTATGTACATTATATTAATATATTTTTAAGATTATTTATATATTTCTGTTCTTTCACGTTTATACGTGATATAATCTACTAAATCAAAATTTTGTTAGGAAGTTTTAATTGTAGATTATTCATATAATCTAACATTTTAATAAGGAGGTATGATAGCTTTGAAATTAAAAATTATTGGTAGTGGTGGTATGTCAATTATTCCAAGTTCATTTTGTAAATGCAAAATATGTGAGGAAGCCAGGCAAAAAGGTGGAAGATATGAAAGATTAGGTCCAAGCCTATATATTGATGATATAAAAATGTTGATAGACACACCTGAAGATATTGCAGTGGCTTGCAACAGGCAAAAAATATCACAAGTAAAACACCTTTCGATTTCTCACCATGACCCAGACCATGTTAAAGGCATTAGAATTGTCGAAAAAATTGGCTATGACTTTATTGCAGATAAAAATACTCCTATTGAATTTTATGCGTTGCCTGAAGTGATTGAAGATATAAATCGAATGAACCTTGATTGTCTTAAATATTATGGGGATGTTCTACACTGCATTTCTGTTAATGAAACTTCTCATATAAAGATAGATAATTTTGATATTGATTTGTTTAACAACAACCGAGATAGGAATATAACCTTCTATGTTATCAGAGAGAATGATAAAAAGGTTATATACGCTTGTTGCAATCCAAAACCATTTACTCATAATGATATGTACTTTGATGCAGATGTTTTAATAATCAGTTTAGTTTCTGATGATGGCATATTAAACGATGGAACGAAGCTTAAAGACGCACCATTCAAAGATGAAATATTTACTTTAGATGAAGTTATAGAAATTAAAAATTATTACAGAATTAAAAAGGTTATAGTTACACATATTGATGAAATGTGGGGAAAATCATACGGTTATTACAGTGAATTAGAAAAGAAACTTGATAATATTTATTTTGCCTATGATGGTATGGAAATTATAGTTTAAAGTATCAGATAATAAGCATAATGCAAAGTCGGTAAATTTTACTTTAGTATTGTAGTCAAAAAATAATAGTATATCTAAAATATTTAATTTTACCTTAGATATTATATTATTGATACAGAAAATGCTAAGGTCGAAAATATATCAATAAATGGTAATAAAGCTAAATATGTAGAAAAAGAAACTTCTATTCAATTATTTTGGAATGATAAGAAATGCATTTAAAAAGAATAAAAAAACAAAACCCTTTAAGAAAACTCGGTAATGTAAAATAATTTGTGCTTCAAGGTTAATAAAAATCTTCTTTATGGCAATGATTTAAATATAATCAAATGTCGTAAAGGAGATTTTTTATGAATACTTTAAGAAAACAATTAGTCAAAGAAATTATATCAGATGGAGAATTTATAAAATCTGGAGATATAAGTAGCTATCTAAGAGATATGTTCAAAGATATACTACAAGAGATGTTAGAACAAGAAATGGCATTAGAGCTAGGTTATGAAAAGGGCGACAGCCATAACAAGAATACAACTAATAGAAGAAATGGATATAGCAAAAAAACTGTAAAATCACAATTTGGAGATTTACAACTAGACGTTCCAAGAGACAGAGATAATGACTTTAATCCAGTAGTCGTTCCTAAAAATATTAGAGATATTTCAGGAATCGAAGAAAAAATAATATCACTTTATGCAAGAGGTATGTCAACAAGAGATATACATGACCAGATATTAGATTTATACGGTATAGAAATTTCAGCTGATCAAGTAAGTAATATAACAAATGTTATAATTCAAAGAGCTAAAGAGTGGCAAAATAGACCTCTTGAACAAGTTTATCCTTTTGTATTTATGGATGCAATTCATTACAAAGTAAGAGATGATGGAAAAATAAAAAATAAAGCTGCATATGTAGTTCTAGGAGTAAATAAGGATGGTTTCAAAGATATTTTAGGAATATGGATAGGTGAAAACGAAACTTCAAAGTTTTGGTATAGTGTTTTAACGATTTAAAAAATAGAGGTGTTAAAGATGTACTAATTTTTAGTGTTGATGGATTAAATGGCTTCAAAGAGGCGATAGCCGCAAGTTATCCTAATTCTATAATACAAAAATGTATAATCCATCAGATAAGAAATACTTTTAAATATGTTTCATACAAAGATTCAAAAGCATTAATAAGTGATTTTAAATCTGTATATAAAGCAGTTAATGAACAAGAAGCCTCATCGGCTTTAGATAAAATAGATGAAAAATGGGGTAAACAGTATCCTTCGGCAATTAAAATTTGGAGAAATAACTGGGATGTTATAGCACCATTTTTTAGTTTTCCTGAAGAGATAAGGACTATAATGTACACTACAAATATAATTGAAGGACTTAATAGACAGTTTAGAAAAGTCACAAAAACAAAGTCCACTTTTCCATCAGACGATTCACTATTAAAAATATTGTTCTTAGCAAGTGAAAATGTGATGAAAAAATGGACTATGAGATATAGAAACTGGGATAGTATATATAATCAGTTATCTATATTCTTTGATAATAGAATATAATTTTAAAAAATCATATTCTAAAAATTTGCCATAATATATATGGTTTCCAAAAATATTTAGAAATATCCCAGTATATATTTTTTACAATTTGTTAGAATAAAATTCATATATTGGGAAATATTAATAGTAAATAAATAATTGTTGCTATAAAGTAGAAATTATCTTTAAAAGCACAAATTAATTTACAGTCTCGAAAACTCAATTAAGAGCAATCCATAGAGGACTTATTATTATATATCTGTACACACTTTTTATTTTTATATCCTTCAATTTAACTTATTTCAAGCATCTTCAAGTACTTCTCATTAATTCTATATACATCCTTTTCTCTAGATAAAATCTCTATCTCTTCAAGATTATTAAATACTTCCATCAGCTGGTCAACTAATTCAATTTCCTTTATTCCAGCCTTTAAGTATCTACTTTTATTCTTTTTAATATAGTTTTCTAATGTCATAGAATAGTTATCTTTACTACAGATATATTTTAATATATGTTCTTCTGTTGCTGATAGAGTAATATCATTTTCAAATAACTCTTCTTTCAATACACTCTCTAAAGACTTTCTATCATGCATGTCTCTCATTTCATTTATAGACTGTATTATGGACTTTAACATGAACTCTATAAATACAGTTAAATTATATCCCTTATTCTCTACATCTAGTATAGCCTTATAATACTTAGTTCTGTTTTTAGATATCATATATGATATTGAAAACTCCTTGAAAGTATCATATCCTTTATCAATTAAATATAGATAAGATAAGGCTCTTGATGTTCTTCCATTACCATCACTAAAAGGATGAACATATACAAAATAGAAATGAATTATTGCACTCTTTACTAAATCATTTACCTTACTATTTTCCATAAAAGTTATTAATTCATCCATAAAATTATATATTTTCAAAGGATCAAGTCCTGTATGTATAATCTCACCTTTTGAATCACATACATATACTTTTTCAGTTCTGTATTCATATTCTTCTGAATCTAAGCAGTTTTCACCCAATATGTGATGTAAATTATATATAAATTTGTGACTATATAATTTATCTAAATTATCTAATCCATATTCTAAGGCTCTATGATTATTGTAAATCATATACTCACTTTTATTACTTGGTTTCATCTTTCCTCTAATTATAGATTTTGCAATCTTTCTAGTTGAAAAAGCACCTTCAATTACACTAGAATAATAAGACTCTAAGGCTAAATCATTTTTATCTTCTATTATTTTAAATATCTTACTTGATGTTAATCTATCTATTTCATCTATTGAATTTAATATGTTATAAGTTTCATGATAGTATAGTTCTTTATCATCAAAACTATTTAAGGAAAGTATAATCTTATCTCCAGTAGAGTATTTATTTTTGTATTCTTCTATTGTCAGTTTAATCACCACCTTAGTTTATCTTTATCTATTAATATTAACAAAAAGTATTAGTTTTTACACTATTTTTGATTGTTTATTTTATATATTATAATTCTACTCTTGATAATTAAATCTTATTAAAAATAAATTCTTGAAAATTAATAAAAAAATTTATACATAAGTGTCTAAAAAACGATTCTTTATTCGTTATATATGTAAATAATACTAGAAAGGGAGGATTATATTATGATATTTAGTAAACGCTCTTTTAGAAAAAAACGGTGATAAACTTGTTTTAAATTTTGTCTTTGACTAATTGTTTTCTTAAAGTATTCATAAAAAATCTTCTTTACAACATTTGATTATATTTAAATCATTGCCATAAAGAAGATTCTTATTAACCTTGAAGCACAAATTATTTTACATTACCGACTAGAGATAATCACTGGCCTATTCCTGTATTATTTAATAACACCTTTTACAAGCTACATAACCTTTTGACTCTGCTTCTTCTCTACTCATAGGAATTGCACCTTCCATATTATGCGCAGTAGGCGAAGAATGATATTTATTGGACTTAGAGCTTCCTCCGTTTGCATATACAGTTTCAGAGGTTTGTTGATTTTCTGAATATTTACTTGATTCCTCTATTTTAGGTTTTGGAGCTTCAACTTTTTCTTTTGCTTTCTCAACATATATTCCAAGTGCCTTATCAATTTTTTCTATATCAGAACTTGTATCTATTTTCCTAAGTCTATCTTTAGTTAAATTATACATTTGATATATAGCTTCCTGTTTTTGTTTATATTCTGGATAACTCTTTAATTTACTATCTAAATATCTAGTTATATATAAATAATCCTCTAATTTTTCTTTATTATCTAATTTAGAATTTTTATATTCTTTTATCATATATTCTAAAGTTTCTTTCATAATTTTTTGGCTCGTATTATGATGCAAGTCATCAACAGCAACTATTTGCATAGATAAATCAATTTTATCACTTACATTTTCAAGTTTGCCAAGAAGTTTTTTTGAATTGCTTGCATGATTTAAAACATTTTGCAATGTGATTTCTTTCCAATTTAAATCATCTCTTACTTTCTCTCTCTTAGTTATTTTTTCTTGATTTTTTTTATATAAATTTTTCACTTCATCAACTGTGTTAAATCTTATGCCATTTTTAGAATTCTCTTTTTCCACCCTTTCCTTTTCAGCTTTTTCTTTCTTAGCCAATTCTAAATCTTCTTGTTTTTTCTTTTCTTCTAACTCTTTTTTCTTTTGATTTTCTAATTCATTTTTTAATTCTTGTTTTTCTTTTGTTTCTTTATCTTTTAACTCCTCTTCTTTTCTTTCTCTTTCTTGTTGCTCATTTAATTCAGTACTATAATTAGGGTCTGTTACCATCTTAAACATTTCTCCCCACCATACCCAATTGAATATTGAAAGTATAAATATCAAAACCAAACTTATAGCAATTTTTAATATTTTTAACAATTTATTGCTCTTTTTACTTATGCTTTTTACTAAAAATAGAATAGAAAATAATAATAATGTTAATGGCAATAATAAAATTCCTATAATAATAATTAGTATTTTTTGCCATCTTTTTAATACATTGAACTTCTCAAACATAAATCCCCTCCAAAACCTTAAATTTACTATTTTTTATTAATATCATACAATACTATTAATCAAATAAAACTTATGTATGATAAATACTTATATTGATTTTTAATAATTCTTTAACTTTCACGGTATATCCCCCTCTTTATACATTTTAATTAAATTATATAGCAAACAAATAAGAAATGTTGTCGAAAGCAAAAATTATATATTTTTATCTGAACATAAACACATAAAATAATTATTACTGGTTTTCTACCTAAAATGCTATTTACTTATACTTTAACTGTTATAAAATATAATTAAGACATATTTTTGAGAGGAGAAATTTTTATGAAAGGTGGAATAAGAAAACGTGGAGAAAAATGGTATTACTACTTTGACTTAGGGACTATTAATGGTAAAAGAAAAAAGATAGAAAGAGTTGGTGGCAAAACTAAAAAAGAAGCTGAAAAAGCTTTAAGAGATGCTATGAGTGAGTTTGAAAATGAAGGTCAATTATTTTCAGATAATGAAATGAGCTTCTCTGACTTCTTAGATTTTTGGTACAAAGAATACGTTTTATTAAATTGTAAATATGGTACACAAAAAAACTATGAAAAAATCATAAGAAATCATTTAAAGCCAGATTTAGGCAAATACAAACTAAAAAATCTTAATCCTGCTATATTACAGAAATTTTTAAATGATAAGTCAAGATTTGGTCTTAGCAAAAATTCTATCAATAATTTTTATGGTGTTTTAAGTGGTGCTTTAAAATCAGCTGTATACCCATTTAAATTTATAAAAGAAAATCCTATGCAATATGTACATATGCCTAAAATGCAAGAAAATAAAAAAAATGATTTGAAAATTATAAGCTTAAAAGATTTTAATAAAATCTTAGAAAGATTCCCACAAGGGTCTAGTTTTTATACTCCTTTGCAAATAGCATTCAATACTGGAATGCGTGGTGGAGAAGTAACTGCTTTACAATGGGATGATATAGACTTAGAAAACAAAATTATACATGTTAGGCATACTTTGATAAGTAAAGGAAAAGAAGGTTTTGAATTAGGCTCACCTAAAACAGAAAGTTCTTACAGAAAAATAAATATTGGTGATACATTAACAAAAGTTTTGAGGGAACATAAGAAGTTACAAAAAGAAATGAAATTAAAATTTGGTGAATGGTATATAAACTCTAACTTTGTATGTACAAAAGAAATGGGTGAGCATGTAACAACGAATAGTTTAAAATATTTAAGTAGAGTTGTTAATTATGAGCTTGGTATAGATTTTAATTTTCATAGTTTAAGACATACACATGCTACTATGTTATTAGAAAATGGTGCTAATATAAAAGATATACAACATAGATTAGGACATGCTAAAATATCAACAACTATGGATACATATTCACATGTAACTAACAACATGAGAAACCAAACAGTAAATATTTTTGAAAGCATTGTAGAGTAAATTTGCCACCGAAAAATAATTACGGTGGCAAATCGGTGGCAAATCCACCTTTATAACATCATACAAACAGCTAGAACCCTGTTATTCTCTAATAAGTTTAACTACAGTCTCGCAATGTGGTGTATTAGGGAACATATCCATACACCTAACCATCTTAATCTCATAACCATAACCCTTAAAATCAACCAAATCAACAACCAAAGACTTAGGATTACAAGAAATATAAACAATCTCCTTAGCACCAAATCCACAAATATCCCTAATAGCATCCTTGTGAATGCCTGGTCTAGGAGGGTCAACAATAATCAAATCAGGCTTGTCCTTCAAATCCTTAACAACCTTAGCCACATCTCCAGCAATAAACTCACAATTAGTAAGTCCATTTAACTTAGCATTCTCATTAGCAGCAACAACAGCTTCCTCAACTATCTCAATACCATACACCTTCTTAGCAGCACCAGCCATAACCTGCCCAATAGACCCAGTTCCACTATACAAGTCAAACACAACCTTATCATTGTAATCTCCAATAAAATCCCTAGCAATACTATAAAGAACCTCAGCTCCCTTAGTATTAGTCTGGAAAAATGAGAATGGAGAAATCTTAAACTTAAGCCCTAAAATTTCTTCTTGTATATAATCTCTTCCATATAAAACTCTTAGCTCGTCACATTGAACTGCATCTGCTAAGCCATCATTAATAGTATGAAGTACCCCTACTAACTCAGCTTTTAAATCAATCCCTAAAAGCATATCTTTAAATTCATTCATATCAAAATCTTCTTGAGAAGAAGTTACTATATTAACCATAATCTCGTTAGTATGAATTCCTTTTCTAACTACAAGATGTCTCAAATATCCTTTATGATTCATTGTTCTATAATAAGGAAGCTTTTTTTCATTAAAAAATTCCACACTAGAAACTAATATTTTTGAGAAGTCTTCATCAACTAACATACATTCCTCAACAGTTTGTATATCTATGTGCTTTCCTTTTTTATGAAGCCCTAATGTTAAAGGTCCATTTTTTACTTCATCTCCAAATGTATATTCCATCTTATTTCTATAATATTTGTTTTCTGGACTTCCTTCTATCCCTAAAAACTGAAATCCAAATAGGTCCTGCTTTAAAAATAAGTCCATAACTTGTTTTTCTTTTATTTCTAATTGTTTTTCATATGGTACTGACAATAGTGTACATCCTCCACACTCTCTAAAGTGCTTACAAGGCATTTCAGTTTCAAGCGGTGAGTACTCTAATAATTCTATCATCTTAACTTCTGCTTTCTTACTTCTGACCTTTTTAACTCCTGCTCTCACCTTTTGACCACTTATTCCACCCTTCATATGGATAACTCTATCTCCAACTTGGCTTAAAGATGTACCACCAAATTCCATTTTATCTACTTCAAATTCTATAATATCTTTTTTCTTCACAGACATTCCTCCAATTTACTATAGTATCTTTATTATCTTTCTTCAATCAATTTTACTTCTTCATCTGTTAACTCTCTATACTCGCCTAACTCTAAACTTTCATCCAATTTTAAATTACCCATAGACAATCTTTTTAAGTATACTACTTTTTTGCCTACGCTTTCAAACATTCTTTTTACTTGGTGAAATTTACCTTCATGTATTGTAAGCTCTATCTCTGATTCATCATCACTCTTTAATATGTTTAGTTGAGATGGCATAGTTTTATATCCATCATCAAGCACTACACCTTCTGCAAAAGCTTCTACATCTTCTTCAGTAACTACTCCGTCAATTTTTGCATAATAAGTCTTAGGCACATGCTTCTTAGGAGATAAAACCCTATGAGAAAGTTTCCCATCATTAGTTAAAACTAACAATCCCTCTGTGTCCTTATCTAACCTTCCAACAGGAAATGGCTCAAAAGCTAAGTATGATGAATTAATTAAATCTAATACAGTTGGGTCGTATTTATCTGTAGTTGCTGATATATATCCATCTGGTTTATTCATCATCAAATATATATATTCTCTATATATAACTTCTTCTCCATTAAATAATATCTCATCATTTTCAGTGTCTACTTGAGTTCCTGGATTTAAAACTTCACTTCCATTTACTACTATAGACCCTTGCTTACAATATTTCTTTATTTCACTCCTACTTCCATAACCTAAATTTGAAAGAATTTTATCTATACGTTGCTTTTTAGCCATTAAAAATGCTCTCCATTCTCATAATATTTTTCTTTTTCAAATACTGTAAATGCTAAATCCATACTTTCTACATCTAAATTATTTCTTATACTATCAGTTATTATTCTCGCTACTGTATCTTGTACTTCTTGTCCTCTGTCAAACCAAGCTATCTCAACAAAAGGATATACATCTGCTATTTTACCATCTCTTATTGCAACTGACTTTATACATTCTATTTCAAAGTAGTCTCTTGGACATTTTACAGCTTCAACTAAATCATCTATCATTTTTTCACTTATTTTACATATATCATCCTCATTAATTCCTCTTATTTTTATCTGTGGCATAGTCTATCTGCTACTCAAAATATGGTCAAATATATTCATATCGAGATTTTTCCTTTTTCATTGAACCTCGCCTTGCCTAAGCTACTACGATTTGGTATAGTTCTCCAAAGGCTTAAATTCCGAAGTTAGCCCTCCGTACATATATAAGTAGCTATCTTATATTTTTTAACATTTTTAAGATTAATACTTGCATTTAAATCTCTATCAATAGATAATCCACATTCACATTTGTACACTCTATCTTTAAGTTTTAAACCTTTATTAATCTCTCCACATTGGCTACAAGTCTTTGATGATGGATACCATCTGTCAACTACTCTAAGTTCTATATTATTTTGCTTACACTTAGCAGTTAGTTTAGTTCTAAATTCAAAAAACTTCTGACTTGATATTGCCTTTGATAAGTGCTTATTTTTCATCATTCCATTAACATTTAAATCTTCAATGGTTATATAGCTTGGCTTTTGCTCTATTACCTGAAATACTGTCTTATTAATATAATCAGTTCTTATATTAGCTAATCTTTGATGAATTTTTTGTACTTTGACTACCTGTTTTTGGATATTTTGACGAGTAGCTACTCCTTCTTTTATATTTTTATTTCTTACTTTTAAACTCTCATATTTTCTTGAAAGTTTTCTTTGTTCTCTTTTTAATTTCTTTTCAACTTTTTTGACAGTTGAAGTCTTATTTATATTTTTAAATTTACTTCCATTTGAGCATATTGCAAAATCTTTAATTCCTAAGTCAATACCTATTCCTTCATTAGTACATTTAGATACTCGAATATCATCTTCCTCAACTAATATAGATACATAGTATCTATCAGATTTTTGACTTACTGTACCACTTTTAACTATTGAATTTATTGGTATATATCCAAATTCTTTTAGTCTTACCCAACCAAGAGTAGGTATTTTTACCCTATGCCTTTCAATAGTCCAATCAGTTTTGTTATTCTTTGGAAAATATGCTTTAACATCTTGATTTTTCTTTTTCTTGAACTTAGGAAAACCTTTAGTTTTTTTAAAGAAATCTTTAAAAGCTTCATATCCATTCATAATAGCTTGTTTTGTAGCCTTAGAAGATACATCTTTAATCCATTTCATATCTTGATTATTAGGAATATATTCATTATTTAACCATTTAGAAAAATCCATACCGCTTATAAATTTACCTTTACTCTCATAAACTTCTTTATTGTGAGCAATATAAAAGTTATATATAAATCTAAAATACACCAATCGTTTGATGTATTTTAGATTTTTGTTCAGTAGTAGGATTAATTTCTATTCTGTATGCTCTTTTCAACTTCTTCATCCTCTCTAATCTTTTTCTTGTATTTTCTTAATCCATATATGCGACAACTAAAAGTATGAAGTATTGATATTATATCTTGAATTAATTCTTCTTTTGGTGAAAGACTTTCATTATTTACAACTATAATATCTACATTGAATTTACCTAAAAATCTCTCAAACCACTCATATCCAAATCGAATGAATCTATCTTTATGAGTTACAATAATCGTATTTATCTCATTAGTCATACAACTATCAATTAGTTTATTCCACTTTTTACGATTATAATTTAGTCCACTTCCATAATCCTAGGTAACTTCATCTACTATTATTTCTTTAGCATTTGCATATTGTCTAAGAAACTCCACTTGATTTTTCAAATTATCTTTTTGATTAGAAGTTGAAACTCTTGTATAAATAACATTTTTTCTATTTACTTGTTCTTTATGTATTCCTTTATATTCTAAATATTGTTCATAAGTGTAATATCTTCTATCTGTTGGAGTTCTAAAAGCCTTTAATTTCCCTTCAACATCCTAACGTTGCAGAGTTCTGACTGAAATATTAATTAACTCTGCAAACTCTTTTGGTTTATAGTTATTGTTTTTCATATAATCACCTCTTGACTATAAA
This sequence comes from Clostridioides sp. ES-S-0054-01, assembly GCA_021561035.1. Taxonomy (NCBI): domain Bacteria; kingdom Bacillati; phylum Bacillota; class Clostridia; order Peptostreptococcales; family Peptostreptococcaceae; genus Clostridioides; species Clostridioides sp. ES-S-0054-01. The sequence continues at coordinate 443,869 of CP067346.1, read as the reverse complement.
TAACTATATTTGTCTATGTTTTTATTAACTAAAGATAACCCCCTTTATTTTAAATTTTCAGTGAATTATCATCCACTTAATTACCTTCGATAACGTTTGAAGTGGTAGCTTCTTGGTCAAGATAACTATTGTTATCAGTATCTCCAAACTAATAAGGTACTTCCTCCCCTTATAGTTAGCATTTATAGCTAAGTTTCCTAAATTGTTTATATTCTTTATTATTTTACTTAATCCTATTGTCTTCTATTTAACATTATACTTGTAATTTATAGTTATTACAATTTACTATATACTTTTTTTAATTTAACGTTATAATATAAGTGATGGGTAAATTTTAAAAGTTAATAGGAGGAGTTTAAAATGGCATTAATTACTACAAAAGAAATGTTTAAAAAAGCTTACGAAGGTGGATTTGCTATAGGTGCATTCAACATAAGTGACTTAGAACAATTACAAGGTGTTTTAAAAGCTGCTAAAGCTAAAAATTCTTATGTTATGATACAAGCTTCTATGTCAGCTGTTAAATATGCTGGACCTCATACATTAGTTGAAATGGTTAAGGCTGCTTCTGATGAAATAGGTGTAGACGTAGCTCTTCACTTAGACCATGGTCCAAATATGGATGCTATTAAAACTTGTATTGATGCTGGTTTCTCTTCAGTTATGATAGATGGTTCTCATTTTGACTTTGAAGAAAATGTTAGAATAACTAAAGAAGCTGTTGAATATGCACACTCTAAAGGTGTTGTTGTTGAAGCAGAACTTGGTGTTCTAGCTGGAACAGAAGATGATGTTACTTCTGATGTTCATAAATACACTCAACCAGCTGAGGCAGTTGAATTTGTTGAAAGAACAGGAGTTGATTCATTAGCAATAGCTATAGGAACTTCTCATGGTGCTTTCAAATTCAAAGGAGAGGCTAAATTAAGATTCGACATACTAGAAGAAATCCAAAGCAAATTGCCAGGTTTCCCAATAGTTCTTCATGGTGCATCTGCTGTTGACCAAAATGCAGTTGCTACATGCAATGAATTTGGTGGAAATATAGCTGGTGCTAAAGGCGTACCTGTAGACATGTTAAGAAAAGCATCTTCTATGGCTGTTTGTAAAATAAACATGGATACTGACTTAAGACTAGCTATGACTGCTGCTATCAGAAAATTCTTAGCTGAAAATCCAAAAGAATTCGACCCAAGAAAATACATTGGTGCTGGTAGAGATGCTATACAAGCTGTAGTTGAAAGCAAAATAGATGATGTTTTAGGTTCTGCTAACTCTATAAACTAATATAACTTTTAAATATTTATAAAAGAAAAGAGATGACTTATAGTAATTAAATTTACTTCTAAGCCATCTCTTTTAAGTTGTATATATCTTTTTATATAAACAAATATATATTATTTTTCTACTTTATCTTTAATGATAGTACCCTCTTTAACGCCTTTATCTATTTCGTCTGGACTTAATTTATTAGAAGCCTTATCATATGTTTTTTCATTATCTGGGGTGATTTCATGCTCACCAGCGCCTTTTTTTGTATTTGCATCTTCATTCTCTTCAGTAGTTATTTCATACTCATTAGTAGTTATTTCATACTTATCAGTACCCTCCTTTTTATCTCCATTTTTATTATCTTCTTTCACAGTATCCTTAATTATAGTACCATCTTTAAGTCCTTTAGCTATTTCTTCTACACTCATTTTTATCTTATTAGAAGTATCTGCAAATGATTTATTTGTAAGCAAACCAAATCCACCTAAACCAATAAGTCCTGTTAATCCTAAAGCCATAAATTGTTTTTTCATAATTATTATCTCCTTTTTTGTTATTTTCTAAATAATATCATAATAATGTTTATTGAATGTTTATGTACTAATACAAAAAACACTTTTAGCAATAAGAATACTTACTATAATTGATATAATTATAAATGTATTATTCAATCTAGTAGATTCTTACTTTTTTAGAAAACTGGAACAAGTCAGATGAGTACAAAACCTATAGTATTTCTACCAAAAAACAAAAAAATATTACTGGAATCAAAAATTCTAGCAATATCTAATAATAAAAAATATATTTACATAAATCTATGTACATTTTTCTAATAAAGTATATTTTATCAATTCTAATTACTTTACTAAACTAATAGCTACACATGAATGTGTCCACTCTTTATTTTTCTATGAATAGTAGAAGGATATATACCTATAACTTCAGCAGCTTTTGTTATTGAACCATACTTATTTATAGCCTTACTTATCATTATTTGGTCTACTATTTTATATGCATCATTAAGATTCATAATTCCATTTACCACTATTGGTGATAAATCATCTGTTTCATTATCAATCATATCTAAATTTATAAGCATGTTAAATTCATCTTCTCCAATTACGTTTTTAGCTGATAATACTACGAATCTTTCAATGATGTTTTTTAATTCTCTTATGTTTCCTGGCCAAGAATATTCTTCCAATAACTCAATAACTTTAGGTGAAACTTCTACTTCTCTATTATACTTTTCATTGTAAAGTTTTAAGAAATAATTTACTAATGGTACTATATCCTCTTTTCTTTCTCTAAGTGGTGGTATTTTTACTGGAATAACACTCAATCTATAATACAAATCTTGTCTAAATTTAAGGTTATTTCTAAGGTCTTCATGAGAAATATTAGTAGCACTTATATATCTAACATCTATTTTTATAGGTTTACTGCCACCTATTCTAGTAATAGTATTTTCTTGTATAACTCTAAGTAATTTTTTTTGCATCTGCATTGGTAACTCGCCTATCTCATCCAAGAAAATGGTTCCACCATTCGCCTCTTCAAAAAGTCCCTTTTTACCTTTTTTCTTAGCACCAGTAAAAGAACCTTCTTCATATCCAAAAAATTCTGACTCTAATAATTCATTTGGTATAGCTCCACAGTTTATAGCTATAAAAGGTTTGTCCCTTCTTGAACTATACTTATATATTGTTCTTGCTATTATTTCTTTTCCTACACCTGATTCTCCATTTATAAATATAGAAGAATCTGATGCTGCTGCTCTCTTAACAACTTTTTTTATATTATCCATAATCTTACTTTGACTTATATACTCTGTGTCTTCTGATATATCATTATATTTTATCTGAGATTCAAGCTTAATAACCCTTGAAATATCTCTTCCTGTAAGTACACCTCCTGTAAGCTTTCCCTTAGAATCCCATCTTGGAACGGCTGTATATGCAATAAGCTTTCCATCTGGGTAAACGATATTTCTATAAATCTTTTTCTTCACTTTAAGCATGTTTAATATTATTGGTTCTTCAACCAACCCTTGTCTCACAAGGTCTGTTATATTTCTACCAAGTACCTCAGTTCTTTTAAAAGGTAATATCTCATCACTGACAGTGTTCATCTTTTCAATTACCCCATCTTTATTAAACACAACAACAACTTCATCTATATGCTCTATTATATCCTCAATTACTTTATCAGATATTAGAGATTTCTCAAATAAATAAACTATATTATTTTCATTATCATTATCTTTCATATTGTATATATGTGCAGTCATCCTCAACTCTCTGAAAGCTATTTTCTTTTTAATATCTGTCAGTATTTCTGTTTTGTCAAAATTTGAATCTAATTCATTTATGTTTTTAGGCTTTTTTATATCTAGAAAGTTAAAAATACTATCTATTAGATGATTACAATATATTATTTCACCTGATTCTTTACATAAAATAGCTGGATTTTCTACATGTTCTATAAGCCCTATTAAATTATTATCCATCAATATTCTCACCTTTCATTAAGTAATTTATTGAACTACATACAAAATTTATTGTTTGCTTACAATAAATACCATTCGCACATATAACCAACTCCTTATAATATTTGTCTTTTTAGATATTTTACTTCATTAAAAAGTAACTGAGATATAATTTTAATGATTATGGTTTGTTAAAAATTTCATTTTGCTTTTAATTGTATTTTATCACATATTTAGTAATTATTTGTCTATTTAACACAATTTAATTAAATTTAAGATTTATTTCAAAAAAATAAAGATAATCCTTACAGAATACAACTCACAGTTTGTAAGCAATATACATATAAGGATTATCTAAATTATCTTGTATTATAAAATTTTATTCAAACAGACTTTTTAATAACTGACAAATACACACTAGCAATAACTTATCAAATGGTTAATAATTATGTTACTAACTAATAAGACTTATTCAACCAGTAATATTTATATAATTTGTGTCTATTAAGCTTTTATAGCTTCTAATAAATCATCAACGCTATCTAATTTTTCTATAAGCATTGGCACTATTTCATGTAAGTCTCCAACTACTCCATAATCAGCAATTTCTAAAATTGGAGCTGCTGGGTTTTTGTTTATAGCAATTATGAAATCTGATGATTGCATACCTGCTAAATGTTGTATTGCTCCTGATATACCACAAGCTATGTATAGGTTTGGTTTAACAGTAGTTCCTGTTTGACCTACTTGGTGAGAATGGTCTATCCATCCCGCATCTACAGCCGCACGAGAAGAACCAACTACTCCACCTAATTTGTCAGCTAATTTCTTAAGCATTTCAAATCCTTCTGGTCCACCTAATCCTAGACCACCTGATACTATAACATTTGCATCTGTAAGAGATACTAAATCTTTTTTAGTTTTAACTGTTTCTAAAACAGTAGTTCTTATATCATCTTGAGTTATTTTGTAGTCTAATGCTATAACTTCACCAGTTCTTGTTTCGTCTTTTTCAGCTTTATCCATAACACCAGGTCTAACTGTAGACATCTGAGGTCTATGGTTTGGACAAATGATTGTAGCCATTATGTTCCCACCAAATGCTGGACGAGTTTGTTTTATTTTCTTATCTTCTGGGTCTATTTCTAGTTTAGTACAGTCAGCTGTTAATCCAGTTCCAACTCTTGAAGCTATTCTAGGTGCTAAGTCTCTACCTATATGAGTTGCTCCAAAAAGCATTATTTCTGGTTTTATTTCATCTATTGCATCTTTTATTACTTTTGTATATGCATCAGTTGTATATTTTTCTAAAAGAGCATCATCTGCAACATAAACTTTATCAGCTCCAAAAGTGATTAATTCTTTAGCTAATCCATCAACATCTTTTCCTAATAATATTGCACAAAGCTCTGCATCTACTTCTTTAGCTAATTTTCTTCCTTCTCCTAATAATTCGATAACTACTGGAGCTATTTTTCCTTCTCTTTGTTCTGCAAATATCCATACGTTTTTATAAGAACTTAAATCTTTTATATCATTCATAGTTTGTACTCCTCCAACTTATATAATGTGCTTTTGTTTTAGACCGATTATTATTTTACTAGCTATTTCATCAGCTTTACCTTCTAAGATTTCTCCTTTTCCTCTTGGCTCAGGAGTAAATGATCTAAATACTTTAGTTGGTGATGCTTTTAAACCAACTTCTTCTTTATTTACATCTAAATCATCAATTGTCCAAACTTTTACATCATGTTTATATGCTTTTACTATTTTATCAACAGACATATATCTAGGTGTATTTAACTCTTTTACTGCTGTTAAAAGTACAGGTGTACTTACTTTTATTAATTCGTATCCATCTTCTAATTGTCTTTGAACTATTATGTCTTTTCCTTCTATTTTGAAGTCTTGTACATATGTAACTTGAGGAATGTCTAATTTCTCTGCAATTTGTGGTCCAACTTGTGCAGTATCTCCATCTATCGCTTGTCTTCCTGCAAATATTATGTCATAGTCGCCTATTTTAGATATTCCTGCTGCAATAGTATTTGATGTAGCCCAAGTATCAGCTCCTCCAAATGCTCTATCGCTTAATAATACTGCATCATCAGCCCCCATGGCTAAACACTCTCTTAGCATAAAGTCTGCTTGAGGAGGTCCCATTGTTATAACTGTTACAGTTACATCATCATACTTATCTTTAATTTTTAAAGCTTCCTCCAATGCATTTGCATCATCTGGGTTTAATATACTTGGAACTCCATCTCTTATAAGAGTACCTGTTTCTTTATTTATTCTTACTTCGTTAGTATCTGGAACTTGTTTTACGCAAACTAATATTTTCAAAGTATATACCTCCAATTTCATTAGATTATTTATTATTTTAATACGTTTGATGAAATTACCATTTTCTGAACTTCTGATGTTCCTTCGTATATTGATACGATTCTAGCATCTCTGTACATTCTTTCGATTTCATAATCTTTTATAAATCCATATCCACCGTGAAGTTGTAATGCTTTATAAGCAACTTCATTTGCAATTTCTGATGCATAGTATTTAGCCATAGCAGATTCTTGAGCAACTCTCATTCCTGCATCTCTCTTTTGTGCTGCATCATAAACTAATCCTCTAGCTGCACAAACTTTTGTTTCCATGTCAGCTATAGTAAATTGAGTATTTTGGAATTTAGCTATAGGCTTACCAAATTGAACTCTTTGTTTTGTATATTTAACAGCTTCATCTAAAGCACCTTGAGCTATTCCTAGAGCTAAGGCAGCAACACCTATTCTACCTACTTCTAGAGTACCCATTGCTATCTTAAATCCTTGACCTTCTTTTCCAAGTAAGTTTTCTTTTGGAACTTTAACGTTTTCAAATATTAAGTCAGAAGTTTCAGTTCCTCTTATACCCATCTTATCTTCATGAGCTCCTGTTGAGAAACCATCCCATTTGCTTTCTACTATAAATGCTGATGTTCCTCTAAGTCCTTTACTTCTATCTGTAACTGCTATTACTATAGCCACATCGCAGAATGGTCCATTAGTTATGAAAGTTTTTCTACCATTTAATATATAGTGGTCTCCAACCAACTCTGCTGTTGTTTGTTGTCCAGCTGCATCAGAACCAGCTCCTGGCTCAGTTAAACCAAATGCTCCTATTAATTCACCTGTTGCTATACCTTTTAAGTATTTTTGTTTTTGTTCTTCAGTACCATTGTAAAGTATTGGTAATGAAGCAAGAGAAGAACCTGCTGTAACAAAAGTAGCTGTTGAAGCACATCTTCTAGCTATTTCTTCCATTATTATAGCGTAAGAAACATATCCTGCTCCTCCACCGCCGTACTCTTCTGGGATATTACTACTTATAAATTTTGCATCAGCTAATTTTTTGATTAATTCCTTAGGCATTACACCTGTTTTATCCATTTCTGCTGGTAAAGTATCTAATTCTTTACTAACAAAATCTCTTACTGCTTTTCTTAAAAGTTCTTGTTCTTTGTTATATAACATAGCTTCCTCCAATTTTCACATTTTATAGTAAATTTATTTTAATGAACTTACGCTAAACTCATCATCTCAGCAAAAGTCTGAATACGAGTTCTGGCTTGTTCATTATTCTGAGTTTGTTGGTCGATTTCAACATATAAAGTAGGTATTCCACTGTCTTCTATATCTTTTCTAACTAAAGGATAATCGTACTCTTCTGGGTCACAGAATTTCATCATACAGAAGATAACACCATCTATATCTTTCTTTTTAACTTCATCTACTATAAGTGACCCACGTTTTTTCTTAGGGTCATAAGCTAATGAACATCCTTCTATATTTGACCATTGTCTTGCTAATCTCTCTAACGCATCATCACCTGCTGGTACATCTGTTCTGAATTGTCTTGTTTCTTGAGCTAAATCGTCAGCTACAACTGATATATTGTTGTCTTCTAAAATATCTAATATATCTTTAGAATCGGCTAATATACCTGTTAATAAAACTTTCTTTCCAGAACAAACCTCTTCTGGCATAGCATTTAATTTTGCTATTAAATCTTTTACCAACTTAGTGTGTTCTTCTTTTCTCATAAAGAATCCACTCTTAATTACTAAGCTTCTTATTGATGGTTTTATAGTATTAGAATGTTTATAAGCTGCTTCAACAAAATCTCTCATAGTTTTTCTATGTTCATTGTAAACTTCTATACTTTCATGAATTTTTGCTTCTTCTATTTCATAGCCACATATTTCTTCAAGTTCTCTTTTTACACCTTTATACTCACTAATTAAGTATTTTACACCAGCTTCAAGTTTTCTATTTTGTGGGTGTACTAATGATATATATTTTATATGAGGTACTGCTGATTTCCAGTTTTGTCCTAAACAAATTAGTGTATCACACATACCTGGTATAATAACTCCAGATAATTCATCATAAGCACCTTTTAATCCATATTCTAAACATGATTGCATTATTGAACATGCAAATGCAGGGAAATATTGTTTAGCTAAATCTAATTCTGTTTGTCCTCCCCATATACCAACTGGAAGCATTCCAGCTGCATGTATAATCTCTTCTGGGCAATAAACTGGAAAACAACCTATAGCTTTTTTACCAGTTTCACTTTTATATTTTTTTACAGCCTCATTTGGATTTTCAACTACTTCTTTCATTTTAGATAAAATAGCTTCCATTATATCTCACCTCTATTAAGTTTTTTTCTTTCTTCCATTACTTCAACTAAACCTTGAATCCTTGTTTCAAACTGAGCATTAGTAAAAGCTCTAGGGTCTGCTTGGTCACCATCAAATCCAGCATATGGTAATCCAGTTTCTTCAGCTGCTCTTCTTTGCATTTCATATTGTATTAAACTCATAAGTTTACAGCTTCTATTCATATGATAGAATGCTCCATCACATTTACCCTCTACTAAAGAATCAACTCTATATTTTGTCATACGGTCTAAGTTTACATTATTAAACATAGTACTGTATGCTACTGCCATTCCATCTAAATCATTAACTTCATATTGTAATGCCCAAGCATGTGGATAAACACTACCTGTCATATTAACTCCAAATTTAGCTAATGTTTTCATTTTATATCCTATATATGGCCAACAAGGTATACCTTCCATCATTATTCTGTATTTTTCTTCTCCTCTGAAAGAAGATTTACCAGTTTTCATATTGTCCTCTAATTCTTCTATAAGTAACTTAAATGCTTCTGTAGTTTCTTTCTTACCTCTAGCACAAACTATTACAGCCATATAAGTAAATAAGTCAAATCCATTCATTGGAGAAGGAGAAGAATCTGCTGGTAAACTCATAGAATATTTCCATAGTCTTCCGTTTTCAGCTGATATTTTCATTACTTCTTCAAACTTCTTAGGGTCAAATTTTTTCCCTGATATAACTTCTAATTGCTTTATAGCCTCCTCAAATTGAGCTTTAATATAATCAATTCTTGATTGAGTAACTTCATCTTCATTATTGAAAGTTGTATCAATCATTATTAGAGGTATATCTAATTCTCTTGAAATATTTTCATACCATTTTATAACTTGGTTGCATATATTGTTACAGCAAAGTAGGAAATCTGGAGCTGGCATATCTAAAGCTTCACAGCCACCATTTTCTAAAAGACCAAAGTTTGTTCTTGCATATGCACATAGGTCGATAGAATATCCTTTAGATTCAGCCATTTCACATAATTCTAAAGAACCTTTTTTAGCCGCTACCCCAGCTGCTTGGTTTTCTGGATATAATACATTTAAGTCAAATACTTCTGCTAATTCTTGAGGAAATACTGATGTTGACCAACCTACAGGTCTTCCTTCTTCTTTAGCTTTAAATGCATTTGCATATTGTTCAGCTAATAAATCATTAATTACTACTCTAGCTTCTTTTTTTTCAGACATTTTCATCCCTCTTTTTATATATTTTTCACTTCTTTTTGTGATGTTTTTGCTTCATCAAAAGCGTATAACGCTGCTCCTAAAGCACCCGTTAATTGAGGTATATCAGGTACAATAATTTCTGTGTTGATTTCTCTTGCCATAGCTCTTACGATACCACTATTTCTAGCAACTCCACCAACCATAACTACATTTCTTTGTACTCCTATTCTTTTTACTAGGCTAGAAACTCTCTTTGCTACTGAAGTATGGATACCTGCTACTATATCTTCAATTTTTGCATTTTCAGATAAATGTGATATAACCTCAGATTCTGCAAATACTGTACATGTACTGCTTATTGATACTTCATTTTGAGAATTCATAGATATACTTCCAAGTTCAGATACATCAACCTCTATTATCTTTGCCATTACATCTAAAAATCTTCCTGTACCTGCAGCACACTTGTCATTCATAAGAAAGTTCAGTAGTCTTCCATTATTATCCAACTTTAATACCTTTGCATCTTGACCACCTATGTCAATAATAGTTCTTGTCTCTGGAATTATGAAATTTACTCCCCTAGCATGACAGCTTAATTCACTTATTTGCTTGTCAGCATCTGAATAATTCATTCTTCCATATCCTGTAACTACAACTTTTTCAATATCTTCTCTTGCAAGACCTGTCTTGCCATATAATTTTTCTAAAACTCTTGATGGTCCAGTAGTCCCAGTACCAGAAGATATTGTTTCATAAGCTACAATATCTTCTCCATCTTTCAAAATTACTCCCTTTGATGCAGTTGAACCTATATCTAATCCCATTGTGTACATCTTTAGCATTCTCCTTTTATAAAATCTAGAATTACTAATTAGTATCTTACAACTTTATCTTCTTTTAAGTTATTTATTCTTGATTCATCATAACCTAAAGATTTTAATACTTCTACAGTATGTTGACCTACTTTTGGTGCTGGTGTATAATCTTTAATTCCTTCATTTCTAAACATAACTGGAGTATTAACTAAGACACCTGTATTTCCGCTATCATATGTTTTCTTAAATAAGAAGTCATTTGCCCAAGCCTGTTCGTCATCTAATAAGTCTTCACAGCTTTGGATTTTTTCAAATGGTAAGTCTGCTTCTTCTAATAGAACTGACCACTCATCTAATGTTTTTTCTAACATAGCTTCTCCAACTATCTTAACTAAGTCTTCAATATGATTAACCATTGAGTCTATGTTATTGTATCTATCGTCTTCTAATATATATTCTCTATTTATAACCTTACAGAATTTGCCTAACCACTTGTTGTATTGTATTAAAGCTAATTGAATCCATCTTCCATCTTTACATTTATATGTAGTCATTAATGGGCTGTTTGGATTTTCTCTTGATAAAGGCATCTCATTTCCATATTGTGCTGTTGTTATCATTGTTCCCATTCCATATATAGCTGTATGGAAAAGACTTACTGTTACTCTTTCGCCTTTACCAGTTTTTTCTTTTTTATGTAATGCTGCTAAGCTTCCTGCTGCTAATGCTAAACCTGCATAGTGGTCACCAAATCCTGCTGCTGTATTTGCTGGAGATGTCCCTTTTTCCATAACAGATTGGCTAACTCCTCCTCTTGCAAAGTATGCAGTATAGTCAAATCCTGGTTTATCTTTTAAAGGTCCTTTTTCTCCATACCCTAATATTTGAGAGAATATTAATCCTGGATATTTATCTTTTATTTGGTCATAAGCGATACCCATTTTTTCTAATGCCTGAACTCTAACATTAGTTACAAATATATCTGCTTCTGATATTAATTTATGTAATATTTCTATTCCTTCTTTTGACTTTATATTAATACTTACACCTTTCTTATTTCCATTCTCTAATTCAAACATAGGATTTTCATCATCTGATGCTGGAGATTTAAATGTTCCACCCATAACTCTTATTCCATCACCTTCTATAGGCTCAACCTTAATAACCTCTGCACCCCAATCACCTAACATTTTTGCACAACATGGTGCTGCAATGAAACTTGAAAGTTCTACTACTTTAACTCCTTCTAAAAGCATAACGTTTTCCTCCTTAATAGTATCAATTATAAAAATTCAATTAAATCACACATAAAATACTTTCTTTCTGATATTAACTATTTGATGTCAAAGTTCCTAATCTTGTTAAAATAACTTAAAAGTTATTAAAATTATTTTTAATTATTTTATTGTCTTATATCTATATTGTTAAGCATTTATCGTGCCAACTTTATATTCAATCAAAATATCGCTTGATTTGAATGTTTTTTAACAATGTATAATTGAATAACCATTTTCATACCGTGGCATCTTGCAACTCTCCATTGCATTTTGCTATTTTTTTCATACTTTCAAAAGTTTTTTTTATATATTTTTTTATGAAAAAGCTTGACATTTCAAAAAAAGTTTTCATTGCTAAACTCAAAAACACATGTTATTATTGTAATTAATCAGCAAGTTAGTTAACTAATTTCAAACTTAGATAATTTTTTAATAATAATTAATCTAAAAAATAACAATTTCTTTGATAAATTTTTAGAGTAATTATTACGTTAAATAAAAAATAACTAAATATCAAAATAAAACAGGGAAAACAATTTCAAAACTAAATTTTTAACCTTAAAAATTTTGTATAAAAAATATAACCTTATATGCTACATATTATTTCTAAATGAAAAATTACCATATAATTTAATAATTACAGGAGGGTATTGATATGAAAATACTAGTATTTGGAGCACGCGATTATGAAGAACCAGTAATAAAGAAATGGTCTGAAGAACATAAGGATGTTCAAGTGGATATTTATCCTGAAAATATGACTGAAGAAAATGTAGTTAAAGCTAAAGGATATGATGGTATATCTATACAACAAACTAATTATATAGATAACCCTTATATTTATGAAACTTTAAAAGATGCTGGGGTTAAAGTTATAGCTTCAAGAACTGCAGGGGTTGACATGATACATTTTGATTTAGTTAATGAAAACGGACTTATTGTTACAAATGTTCCTTCTTATTCACCTAATGCAATAGCTGAATTGGCTGTTACTCAAGCTATGAACCTTTTAAGAAAAACTCCTTTAGTAAAGAAAAAAGTCTGTGAAGGTGATTACCGTTGGATAGCTGAGCTTCTTGGAACAGAAGTTAGATCTATTACAGTTGGTGTTATAGGTACAGGAAAAATAGGTGCTACTTCTGCAAAATTATTCAAAGGTCTAGGAGCTAATGTAATTGCATTTGACCAATATCCAAATAGTGATTTAAACGATATATTAACTTATAAAGATTCTTTAGAAGACCTTCTAAAAGAAGCTGACCTTATAACATTACATACTCCTTTACTTGATGGAACAAAACATATGATAAATAAAGATACTCTAGCTATAATGAAGGATGGAGCTTACATAGTAAATACTGGACGTGGTGGTTTAATTAATACAGGTGACTTAATAGAAGCACTAGAGTCAGGAAAAATTAGAGCTGCTGCCCTTGATACATTTGAGACTGAAGGATTGTTCTTAAATAAAAAAATGAATCCAGGTGAATTAACTGACCCAGAAATAAATAAACTTCTTTCTATGGAACAAGTTATATTCACTCATCACCTTGGTTTCTTCACTAGTACAGCGATTGAAAATATAGTTTATTCTAGTTTAAGTAGTGCTGTAGAAGTTATAAAAACAGGAACTGCTACTAATAGAGTAAATTAGTATTTTATAAATATATTTTTTTATTAATTAGCTATTATCTAACAAAATAGCCTTTAATTTCCCAAATATAAGAGAGTCAGCTCAATATATATTGAGTATACTCTCTTATATTATTTTTTATATTAAACCTGTACACCTCTTATTCATACCAAATTAAATTTATATTTATATATATTTTACCTATTTTTACTTTTCTAATTATATACATTTGAATGGGTACAATCTGTATTTTACAAAAAAAACACCTAACAAACTATGAAAATTGTATGATTAATATTAATATATTTATAAGAAAACATAACAATTATGTTAGCTCTGGATTTTTAGGGAGGGAGTATATTGGAAAAAATGAATAAAGTTACTTCTAAAAAAACTACCTATATTGTTACTTCAGCATTATTTGCATCCATAATATGTCTGACAATAGCGTATATACTACATATTCCAGTTGGTGGAAACAATGGATATGTTCATATAGGAGATGCTTTTATTTATCTAGCTGCAACTATTTTGCCAACAAACTATGCTATAGCTGCTTCTGCAATCGGCGCTGGTCTAGCTGATTTATCTACAGGTGCAACTATCTGGGTAATACCAACTATAATCATAAAACCAATACTTGTATTATTTTTCACTTCTAAAAGTGACAAGATAATAAATAAGAGAAATATAGTTGCTTCGGTTGTAGCAGGTATAGTAGGATTAGTTTTATACATGTTTGCTGAAGGTATAATTATTGGAAGTTTTACAAGTGCATTTGTAATGAGCTTACTTGGCTTATTACAGCCAATAGGAAGTTTTATTGTTTTTATAATCTTAGGTATGGCACTTGATAAACTTGACTTTAAAAAACGTTATTTTAATTAAGAATTTAAATTTATGGAGGGAAAATTATGAATATCTTATATACAATTGAAAATAGTATCTATGTAAATATAACTAATACATGTCCATGTAGTTGTGTTTTTTGTATAAGAAACGAAAAAGATGAAGTTGCAAATAGTGGTAGTTTATGGTTGGAGCATGAACCAAGTGTAGATGAAGTAAAAGAAGCCTTCAATAAATACAACTTAGACGCCTATGATGAAATCGTATTTTGTGGATATGGCGAACCATTAATGAGAATAAATGAATTGATAGAGGTAGCAAAGTTTATAAAAGAAAAAAGTAGCATAAAGATAAGAATAAATACAAATGGTCTAAGTGATTTAATACATAACAAAAAAACAGCTATTCTGTTAAAAGATGTTATAGATGCAGTATCAATAAGTCTTAATGCCCCAAATAAAGAGGCTTACAATAGAGTTACTCAACCAAAGTTTGGAGAAAAATCATTTGATTATATGTTAGATTTTGCAAGAGATTGCAAAAAATATATAAAAGAAGTGGCTTTTTCAGTAGTAGATGAAATATCTCCAGAAGAAATAGAAGAATCTAAACAACTGGCAAAAAAACTTGATATACCATTAAGAGTTAGACATAAGAACTAACAAGTAAAACTTCAAAAAATTAAGGGGCTGTCTTAAAATAGAGATTGTACCGAGACACCCCTCATAATCACATAAACTTCTTTTAACTATTTACATATTTTAATTATAAATATTTACTTAAATTTTTAACAGGATACACTCATAAAATAAACACAATGCACAATAAAATAATATGTATCAGTTTCTTTATATACTTTACCTTCTTTCGATTTTCTACCATGTAGACAGTTAAGATAATATTCGCAATTCACTCTATTGATTAACTCGTGCGATATGGACAACCAAGAAAGCTATTTCCTCATTTGTTAACTTTTTTCCATATTTCTTTTCTAAAAAATCTCTAACTTTTAATGCAATTGACATCTCTTTTGGATTTGACCTTTTCATTTGATTAAATAATAAATCATCCCCACTACTTAACATACTATCTGAAAAAAATCTTTCCACAAAAAATTTTATATGTGTTATAAATCTCATATAATGCATACTCTTTTTATCTAAGGTTCTATTCAGAGAAAAAACAAAAATATTAATTATTTCTCCAATTACTTTGGCATATTTAATCGTATCATATGAATTTCCATCTGAAGCCATAGCATTTGCAAAATGGAAAGCAATATTGGCTGCTTCTTCTTCTGGTAATTGAATGCCCAATCTCTCTTCTACCATATAAATTGCAATCATTCCAACCTTAAACTCATTTGGATAATAATTTTTTATTTCCCAAAATACTCTATTTGTAATTTTTATTCCTTTACGCATCCTTTCAATTGCAAAGTTAAAATGGTCTGCTAATATCAGGTATAAGTTTTTATTAAAAGATGAGTTCAATAACTTTTTTGCCTCTACTATTATTTCCTGTGTTATCTTTAAAATGTCGACAGGAATATCATCCATTAATTCTAAAAATTGTTTTGATTTTGTATTTTCAACAGGGACAAACATTTGATTATCATTGGAACCACAAATATATTCTCCTGTTTTTTTGCCATATCCAATTCCTTTCCCTATCAAAATAAATTCATTATCATTTATATCATGAACTAAAACAACACTTGAGTTCAAAACTTTCTTTATTATGTAGTTCATTTTATTTGCTCACCTTCTATTGGTCATTTAAAATCTATACTATTATTTTCAATTACTTTTTTATACCAATAAAAACTATCTTTCTTATATCTATTATATGTCCCCTTTCCATAATCATCAGCATCCACATAAATATATCCATAACGTTTTGACATTTGCTTCGTTGATTCACTTACCAAATCAATACAACCCCATGAAGTGTATCCCCAAAGTTCAACACCATCTTCGATAATCGCATCTAACATACATTTAAAGTGTTCTTTTAAATAATCAATTCTATATTGGTCATGAACTTTTTTATCTTCAGTTAAAATATCTTTAGCCCCTAATCCATTTTCAACTATAAATAAAGGCTTTCTGTATCTATCATATAATTCAATCAAAGATACACGTAGACCAATTGAATCAATTTGCCAACCCCATTCACTTGTTTCTAAATAAGGATTTTTTACAGCTAATAGTGTATTCCCTGGTGTAACATCTAATCCAATTGTATCAGATGCTTCACAAGAAGACATATAGTAAGAGAATGAAATAAAATCTACTGGATATTTTTTCATAATTTCGTCATCATGTTCTTCTTTTGCTATTTGAATATTATTATTTTTAAAATATGACAATAAATATACTGGATATTCACCAAAAACTTGCGTATCACTGTATGCATAAATACTTCTCATTTTTTGTTGAGCTGCCAAAACATCTTCTGGTCTACATGTGTATGGATAATATGTTAATTTCGTCAACATACACCCCACTTTTGAATTTGGAATAATCTCATGACAAATTTTTGTTGCAAGAGCACTAGCTACAAATTGATGATGCATAGCTTGAAAAATGACTTCCTCAAAGTTTTTATCCTCAAATCGGTCTCGAACCAAACCACCAGTAGTGTATGGATGACGAATCATAGAATCAACTTCATTAAATGTAAGCCAATATTTCACTTTGTTTTTATATCTTTCACAGATAGTTTGTACATACCTAACAAACATATTGATAACTTGTCGTGAATACCATCCATCATAGTTTAAAACGATATTTAATGGTGGTTCATAATGTGACATAGTAACAAGTGGTTCAATTCCATAACTTATTAACTCATCAAATACATCATCATAAAACTGTAAACCTTCTTCGTTTGGTTCTTTATCATCTCCATTTGGAAAAATACGAGACCAAGCAATACTCATTCGATATGTCTTAAATCCCATTTCTCCCATCAGAGCAATATCTTCTTTATAGTGATGATAAAAATCACTACCGTGACGTTTTGGATAATTTACTTCATCTTCAGGATGTGCTAATCCTTCTTCTATATCTTTTGTTGTGATTTCATTATTGGATTTATAGTCTTTTACATCTGCATCAAAGTGTGCTTTTGCCACATCTGATACAGACCATCCTTTACCACCTAAATTCCAACCACCTTCAAATTGATTGGCAGCTGTAGCTCCTCCCCAAAGAAATCCTTCTGGAAACTTTCTCATATTTATATTCCTCCCTTTACATCAAACAAGATACTTCCTTTTTCTACATTGCCATAAGACTGGTTTAACACTTTATAAGCATACTCTGACCCATTATTATTTACAATCATAACAGTTGAATCTAAATTAGCATTTGAGATTTTGTCTAAATCAAACTGAATTAATAAATCTCCTTCTTTTACATTATCGCCTGTCTTAACAAATGTTTTAAATCCATCTCCATTCATACTTACAGTATTTATTCCAATATGAATCAAAATCTCAGCCCCATTTTTTGTTCTTAAACCAATTGCATGTTTTGTCTCAAATAGCATCACAACTTCTGAATCACAAGGTGCGTATAAATTTCCATTGGTCGGTATAATTGCAACTCCATCTCCCAAAGTCTTACTTGCAAATAGTTCATCATTAACTTTGCCTAAATCGATTACTTTTCCTTCTACGGGAGATACTAAGATATTTACTTCTTTTTCTTCTTCTATTAGTTCTTCTTCAACAACACCTTCAATTGATGGCTCTGCTCTATTTGTATTTTCCTTCCAAATAATCAGTGTAATAATAAACGAACCTAATATTGCAACAACAAAACCAATGATTGCAAAAATTAAATTGTTTCCATTGTTTGGGTCAATAAACATCGTCATACTGGCAAGTCCTGGTCCAACAAGTACAAATCCTCTTACTGCAAATAATCCTAAAAATGTACCAGAAATTGCACTTGACAATACAACACCTAATATTGCTCTTTTATGTTGTAAAGTAATACCATATAAAGCTGGCTCTGTAATTCCCATCAAGGCAGAGATTCCTGCAGATAATGCTGTTTGTTTTAATGTTTCGTTTTTTGTACGTAAAGCGACTGCAAAACAAGCACCACTTTCAGAAATATTGTGAGCTAATGAAGCTGTCATATACAATGCTTCATAACCCAACTTACCAATTGTATTAATTGCATAAGGTAATAATGCTTTGTGCATTCCTGTTGCAACCATAAATGGAAGAATAGCAGCTAGTAATCCTACAGCTAAGAATCCCATTTTGTTATATAAGAATAAAATAATGGTTGTAAAAATTGTACCAACGTTATATCCTAAAGGCCCTAAAATAGTTAAAGTAATTGGAACAGTAATTGCCAAAGACATCATCGGAACAAAAAAAGTTCGAATTGGTTTTGGCGAATACTTGTTAAAAATTTTTTCCATTATTGCCAAGAAAGATACACATAATATAGATGGGAAAACCTGTGCATTATATGCAATATTTGGAATTGTAAATCCAAATAGTTCAACACCTTCACTTAAAGCAGTCGTTGTTGCGGGAAGTAATAAGTATCCTACAGCAGCAATAGCTACTAAACGATTACATTTCAATACATTGGCAGTAGTTACAGCTACCATGATAGGTAAGAAATAGAATGTTGCATCTGAAATAGCAACTAACAATGTATATATAGTAGAATCTGATTTTAAAATATTAAACATTGCTAATAACATCAACAGTGATTTTAAAATACCAGCTCCTGCAATAGCAAAAACCAGTGGTTGAAAAATATTAATAATAAATTCTATAAGTCTTGTTCCTAAGTTTATTTTTTCTTCAGTTTTTATAGCACTATCATTTGTATCTAAAGGGCAAACTTTTAAAATTTCATCATAAACATCAACAACACTATTTCCAATGACAACTTGAAATTGTGCCCCATTAACTATACTCATAACACCTTGTACTCTTTTTAAAGCATCCTGATTCACTTTACTTCTATCAATCAACTTAAAGCGAAGTCTAGTTGAACAGTGTTCTAAAGCTAAAATATTTTTTGAACCACCGACTTGTTCAATAATGTCAATGGCAGTTTTTTTATAATCCATCTTGTAATCTCCTTCTCCATAATTTTTTATGAATGGCCATTCAAGATGCAAAAAAGGCAGAACCTATATAAACACCTTGAAAAATCAAAGCAATATATTCGATCCTGCCTGCATTACCAGTAACATGTCTTCTATTTATACTATTTTGTACTATCATATTAACATTTGTCTAAAAGAATTGTCAATACTTTTTTAAATTTTCTGATACTAACTAATAACGCCTTTATAATTCATTTTTTATATCAATTAAAGCAACAGTAGCCATCCACCAATTAGTATCAAGATTGAACCTGGTATTTTTTCTTTTATATTTTCTTTGAATATAAAATGAGCAAGTATTAAAGTTATTATCATAGATACTTGAGAAAATGGTTCTGCTATACTAAGTTCTAGATTATTTAAAGCAATTAATAATGCTAAATAAGAATATCCATTAATAGCACCACTTAAAATTGAAAGCCCTTTTTTATTACTAAAAATCTCACAAATTACTTTTTGTTTCTTTTTAAATGCTAAAAATATGAATAAATTTAAACCTACGAAGAAATACAGTATAGTTGAATATAATATAGGAGATACTTGTACAAAAAAAGCCTTGTCCAATACCCTTCCTACTGATTGTAAAAATATGTACAAAAACATTAATCTACATGGTAAATTATTGAAAATTACAGAAACATTCTTTAAAAAAGAGCTTACTTTTTTTAATATAAACACTCCACCAATCATAATTATGATTCCTGCAACTTTTGCTAAACTTAAACCTTCACCTAAAAATACAACTGATAAAAGCAGTAAAAACAATGAATTTAAACTGTTTATTGGAGTAACAAGTGAAACTTCTCCAGTTGCTAAAGATGTTACATATGCTACTGAGCCAATTGAATAGACTAAACTACTTATATAACATGGTATTAAAAACGACCAATCACTAACTCTATCCATTATGCTAAATGGAAGTAAACATACTCCCCCTATAAAGAAAAATAGAAATGATGAAGCTATATTTTTATAAATATCTCCTTCTTCATCACCTAATAATCTTACAACTACTCTTTCAAAAGCTAATAGCACTACTCTAATTAATAATGCAAAATAAGATAATATCATTTTTGACCTCACTTAAAAATTAATCCGACTTATTGTTATATTACAAGTTTTTAAAATATCTTGGATTTGAATTTCCACAATATCAGTTTGCCTCAAATCCATTATTTCCTCACAACACTTTATCACATTATTAGCTACTGGGTCTTTCTTCAAATCATTACAAAAGAAAAAAACTGCTTTTTTACTATTCATCTGTAAATCACACTCTTATAATTTAAATATAATATGCTCTCCCACCTAAAATCATCTAAATATCGCTATAGCTCCATTAAGTTATTTATACATAATAGACTACCATACTCATTTTAGCTATACCTTCGCCTGAGTTTCTATATATATGTGATACATCAGCTTTAAATCTTATAGAATTTCCACTAGATACAATGTAATCTTCTCCATTTATTTTAATAGTTACCTCACCACTAAAAACAGTTATAAACTCTTGAGTTCCTGGAAGTTCAGCATTTGAATCTAAATTTCCACCTTCTTCTATTTCAATCATAAATATCTCAAATCTTCTTTTGGAGTCAAATGGAAATATTGGATAGCTTATATATTTTCCATCATCTTCAACAAAATGGTCTATATCACTTTTTTGAATCAATTCTATATCACTTTCCTGTCTCTCCATTAATGATGTAAATGAGATTTTTAGTCCATTAGTTATTTTCTTTAAAGTAGATATGGTAGGATTTACCTCACACTTTTCAATTTGAGATAGCATACTCTTACTTACACCACTAAGTTGAGCAATCTTGTCTAAACTGAGGTGCTTTTCTTTCCTTATCTTTTTTAAATTCTCAGCAATTATTTCATTTAAACTTTGCATAAATACCCCCTAATATATACTAATATAGGACAAGTTATTTTGATTATTAAATAGATTTACTAACTTAATACAATCTTTTTATCCATTATAATGTACATTATGTTTAATATATATTACTTTTTTAAGAATGTAAATAGTTTTCTGAAATTTTACGAAAATGAACAAATAAAAAACTAGTAACCCATATTTTTACAAGGCTACTAGCTTTTATTATAATAATATTTAATTTTAACTATAAAACTTAGATGCACCTATAAGCTGTCTCTTAGAAACAATCTTAGCTAGGTTTGCTAATGAAGAAATTTTTATATCTTTAAAAGAAACTAAAAATACAAACTTAAAATCGGTAAATTCTTGATTTATATTGTATATATCAAAATAACATCTTAAATTATCAAATAAGTAATTATCTTGTAAATCTGCTTCTATCTCATCAGTAGCATCTTTTAAATATGCTCTTACATCTTCAAATAAAACACTAAAATAAGACTCATCTATTTCTTCACCTAACTCTTCCAATATTTCTTCTATATCTAAATCATCCATATCAAAAGAATTTCCTGCCAACTGGCAATCAAATACCAATATATTTTCTTGATTTATAGTATTTGATATATCTTGTACATATTCGAAGTCTGGACGTAATTCTAAAATGTCTTTTATTTCACTGCTCTTTACATGGATTTTTCCTTTTCTATTTTCAAGTTTTAAATCTATCATATGCTCCCCCTTTCAATCTACAAATCTTTAAATACCTTGTTTTATAATCTTTTCAATATCTATCCAATTATTAACTCTAACTATATTTTGATGTTTAACATCTTTATTATAGTTAGTATCCAGAAGTATTACTTTAACACCATCATCAGCTAATTGCACTGAGTTTAGAGGATTATCTTCTATAAATATGTCACAACTCAGTTCTCTTGCCTTTTCAACTTTATAATCACTTCCTAATAAGTAAACATCTATATCTGAAAATCCTTGTCTCGATAGCCAATTTTTAGTTACATCAGTTAAACACTCATGTCTAGCCGTTACAAAAGATAAATTATGTCCTTTAGATAATGCACTAATTACCTCTGTCGCACCCTCTACAATCTTTGCTTCATCATATGAATGTATATACTTATTATTAAACTCCGCATATACATCTCTTATTCCCGAACCATATAATTCTTCCCAATTATGTGTTATACACTCTGCTTCAGTTATGTTTTTATTAAAAATATCATTTAGGTATGGAAGAAAATGATAAGGGCTTGTTATTGTTCCATCTATATCAATACATATATTCAATTTGTTCATTTTTACCTCCATGTAACATTTATTGATTTGATTAATCAAATATTATAGCACAGCTTTAATTATAAATCAAAACTCTAGATATGACTATACCTATATAATACCAAAAAGCTTGCATATTTAAGCAAGCTTTTCGTAAATTTTACATTTTTAACTAATATATAAGTTTTTCTAAGGTTGGTTCCACTCCAA
Source organism: Clostridioides sp. ES-S-0054-01 (assembly GCA_021561035.1). Lineage (NCBI taxonomy): Bacteria > Bacillati > Bacillota > Clostridia > Peptostreptococcales > Peptostreptococcaceae > Clostridioides > Clostridioides sp. ES-S-0054-01. The sequence goes on along the minus strand of CP067346.1, from coordinate 421,095 downwards.
ATTGTGCTTTCAGTTCTTTATATTCTTTTAATGCTTTATCATTATTTGTTTTAGTTTTTATCGCTCTTATCATTAAATTTTTGGGTGTATCAAGCGGAGATATGTATTCTACCACAGAAGTATCATATCCATTGCCTTCTAATAACAATGTTCTTAGACCATCAGTTATCAAATCTGCAAATCTAGCTTTAAATACTCCATGTTTTAATATTGGCTCCATAGCTTCATATCTATATTGCCATAATAACTCCTTATGACAACATGGTACTACTACTATAGCTTCAGATTTTGCCCTAATTCCTAGACCTATTGCCATATCTGTAGCCGTATCACAAGCATGTAGGCTTATTACAAGGTCAACATCTCTATTAGGCGTATAATTAGTCAAGTCCTCTTTTATAAATGACATATTCTTATAACCTAAGTTTTTAGCCATATTTCTTGATGCTTCTATAACTACATCTGAATAATCTATACCTATAAAATAACAGTTTTTCTTCAATACTTCTTTTATATAAAAGTTTAAGACAAAGCTTAGATAAGATTTTCCACAGGCACAGTCCAAGATAGTTATACAGTCTTTATCCTGTATTTCTTTTAAGATATTATCTATCAATTCAACAAAATGGTCTATCTGATTGTACTTTCTTATTTTATCATTTTTTATCTTACCATCTTTTGTAAGTACTCCAATTTCTTTTAAAAGTGCATTTGCCTGTCCTACTTTTACATAATAATCTCTGTTCTTTATTTGAGAGGCTGTAAATTCATCTATTTTGGGTACTTCTTCTTTATTGTCTAGATATTTTACATTTACCTTCTTATTGTCTCCTTCAATTACAACAATAGTTCCTCTCTCAACATATTTAAACACTAATCCATCATAGTTTTCTGCCTCTTTAGAAATATTCTTAAGCAATTCATTAAATGTATATAAATCTGATTTTCCTTTAAAATTAAATTTATACTTATTATCTTCCTCTATTGCAATTCCTTTAAACTCTTTTCTTCCAGATTTAAAAATCACCTCTAACTCAATAAAAAAATCCCTATTATCGAGGTTCCTTTGAGTAATCCCCATAAAAAACATATTTAGTTTTCCTATACTCTGCTTATTCATCGTAATCTCCCTTTTAACTTATATCATTAAATCTTATTAGTTGATATTATTTGTTTCTTCGTTGTTTATTTCTTCTTTTAAATCATTCAATCTATTTTTAAAACTTTCTATCTGATTATCTGACAAATCAAGATACTCAGTTATCTTCCCTATATATTTAGGGCTTTTAGTATTTATTAATTTTAAAGCACTTTCCATAGATTTTTCTCTAAGTTCATATGCTTTCTTTACATCATCTCTAGCATTACTCAATGTTTCTGTATACTTCTCCTTAGAAAGTTCTGGAATCTGCATATTTTCATATTCTTTTACAACTTCTTTACACTTGTTTCTGGCATTTGTAACATCTTTTTTTATACTAGATAATTTAGTTATATTTTTTACTATATCCTTAGTGTAAGGTATGCATTCTCTCATTGGAACTAAAGCTACTCTTTCTATATTATAAATTTCTTTCTTAAAAATTCCTATACTTTCTATATCTATTTTTTTTATATCTTCACTATTTTTTTCTTTAATTGTATATCTATTATTTTCTTTTGTAGTATCTTCTTGTTTTTCTGATTTATTATTCACTGAAACATTACTGTCAGAATCATTCTTTTCTTTTGCATCATTACTTTCTTCTTCATTACTTTCTTTATTCTGTGTATTTTTATCTTGTTTACCATTTAAATCTTTACTCTTTGATGACTCTTCATTCTTTTCCTTATCCTGTTTTAAATCAGTACTTTCTTTTTCATTAAAATTTGATACATACTTTTCATCATATATCTCATCAGAAATATAATTATGGTAATACATAGATTCTTTTATTTTATTAAGTCCACTCATATAAATATTACTTATCATTATTGTTGTAGCCAATACCACATAAATACTACTGTAGATACAAGACCTCTTAAAATTCTTGTAATTTCTGAATATCACTACTAAAGGAATAAGATATAAAAATATAAAAACTAATATCCACCTCATAAGTCGTGTCTCCTTTCTCAAAACCGAAATCCCTCAAATATTTATTTTTAATCATGTATCTTATAGTATTTACCAATTTATGTTTTTTAATCGTGAACTTTTATTAAATTAAATTCTGTATAGTCACAAGATGCTAATGTATATTCTACTCCATTTCGAATCCCCTTCAATCCCATTTTGAAAGATTCTTTACCATGCAAGTGACCATAAATCACCTTTTCAACATTATATTCTTCAAATAACTTTGTAAATAAAGATTCATCTAACTTGTCATTTGTAGGGGGATAATGAGTAATCACAATTATTTTTGAGTGACCACTTTTACGAGCAGATTCTAATGATAGTCTAAGTCTATGTTCTTCTCTTTTATAAACTTTTTCATCAGTCTCATCAAATTTAACATTATTAGGACATATCCAACCCCTACCTCCACAAATTGCATAATCTTTATATTCATAAAAGTTAGTCTGAATAAAACGCATATTTTCATATAGCTTATTTAAACTTGTAACGGTTGTCCACCAGTAATCATGATTTCCTTTTATAAGTATTTTCTGACCTGGAAGTTTGCTTATTATATCTAAGTCTTTTTTAGCTTCTATTAAATTAATTCCCCAAGATGTATCTCCTAGCAATAAGACCATATCTTCTTCCTTAACAACTTCTTTCCAATTATCTATAATCTTCTTTTCATGACCATCCCAATTACTTCCAAAGATATTCATTGGCTTATTGACTGATGTTGAAAAATGTAAATCACCTATAGCATATAAACTCATAATATCATTCCTTTCTTGATTACACTAAATAGGCTGTCTCTTTTTAGAAATTATTTTCCATTAAGAGGCAGCCCCATTAATATTTAGCAAATTTTCTACAAGTAGTTTTTACTGAACTACTTTATCATCTACCTTAGTATCCTTATATTGCTCTAGTAATATATCTATTTCTTGTTTTAATTCCAAAATTTCAGTTATATTTTTATCTGTTTCGGTTCTATCGAGTTTTCTTTGATACTGCATAGCTTTATGTGTATCACCCAAGTCATATAACTCTTGTATTCTATTTAGAGTATCTCTAATAGCTATAGACTTCATTTGGTACATAGCCTGAGCTTTCATTATGTCCTCTCTTATTTCACTCATTTCTTGGTCTAAAAGAAAGGCAGCATCAGATGCTCTTCTAAGTCTTTCAGCAAGAGTCTCAGGTATGTAATGGTCATATTTATATTTTAATGAATGTTCTATTGTAGCCCAGAAATTCATTGCAAGAGTTCTTATTTGTATTTCACATATAATTTCCTTTGAACCCGCAATGGAGTTTATAGGGTATTTTATTATAACATGATAACTTCTATAACCACTATCTTTGTAATTTGTAATATAATCTTTTTCTCCTATTATAGTCATATCATTTCTTACTTTTATCAAATCAACTATAGCATATATATCCTCAACAAACTGGCACATTATTCTTATACCAGCAATGTCATCAATTTCAGTTTCTATATCTTTTGCATTTATCCTTTTTAACTTAGATATTATAGAAGATATTTTTTTTGTTCTGCCTGTGACAAACTCTATGGGAGAATATTCACCTTTTGCTAAATATTCTTTTCTTATATTTTTAAATTTTATTTTCAATTCCTCTACTGCATGTTCATAAGGTGCTAGTATCTCATTCCATTTTTCGTATTCCATATTGCTCACCCTTTATTTGTTTTTTATGACCTTCTTTATTTTATCATAATTTATTTTGTTTTTGTATAGTAAAGCAATTCTCCATTTTCCAATATATACCCTATTTCTTCTAAATCAACTAAGTAACTTATAACAGATACTAACGAAGATTTAAAAAAATGATACTCTTTATAATTATTGCTTAAATTATTGTTATTTATAATGTTTTTTAATAAAATTTCTAAAGATTTCGGTTCTGCAAGCAATGCTCTTATTTGATATAAATATTTTTCTATAGCAATCAAATGTTTTTCGATTAATTTATAAGAATCTTCTTTTGATATAACTCGCTTGCCATGCCCTAAAACTAAGTACTCAAAATCTACATTTTTTAATTTTTCTAATGAATTTATTTGTTCCTGTATATCATACAGAAACAAGAAGTCGTATTTTGAGAGAATTTCATCTCCTATCAATAAATCGCCAACAAAAATCACCTTATCTTTCGTCAAAACGGCTATACTACCAGGTGTATGACCTTGAAACTCGATTATGTCAAACATTTCATTGTTTAATTCAATTTTTCCAGTTTCTACAGATTTATCTATCTTTATATCATCTAACATTTTATTTTTTAAGATGTTGTCCATAAATACATTGCTCTTTCCCCCAACAATATACTTTGAAAATAATTCTGGATTTTCTATATATAATTTATCGTATTTAGATGACATTATGCACACATCTTTATAATACTCTTTAAATTGATTACATGCTCCATAGTGGTCATCATGACCATGAGTATTTATAATATATCTAACCTGTATATTATTTTCATCTAATACTTTATTTACTCTCCTAGGTCTTGAACCACATAACCCTGGGTCTATCATAAGTGCTGTGTTATCTTCAAATACATATATTCCTGTATTCGTGCCACCTTTTATAAAAAAGGTATTTCCTTTTACTTTTGTAAGATTCACCTTCTTCACCTCGTTTTGACAATATTTATGATACAATTTATTACCTACTAATATAAAACTATACAAGAACAATCCTTTTTATTCTATCTATCGTTCTTTTTCTTATTTTGTGTTCTTTAGATATCCTTATTTTCACATTATATGCTAAATTTCTATAAAGTAATGACTCTATAAAATATTCAACTATACCTCTATCCCTAAAGTCTATATCTATATTTCCACTTGAATAAATCTTTGAGTCTAATATCATAAGCTCGTCAAAAAAGCTTAATCTCTCAGATTTACTTAAATAATCTTTATTTGGAATAAATCTATCACAATAATCTATCCTGTAATTTACTACTTCATCATTTATTTCAAATCCATATTGCTTTTTCATTAACTCTCTATAGTTATTATTTTTCTCAATAACATTATCTAAATTTTTATTATAATCCTCTTTTTTCCAATGTCCAAACATCCTACAATTTAATGGTCTAACTTCATATATTAAACATCTATTATTATTATCTTTAAATGGACATGGGTTCTTTCTTGTGTACTCTTCAAAATAATAATCTAATATTTTACTTATACAGCTTTTTTTTAAATCAACTCTATCTTCAAGATAACAAAATATATTCAAAAACTCAATTAAATTTATACCAACTGATTCCATACAACAATTTCCACATCCAGAACAATCTCCTGCTGGCAAGGACTCATATACATCATTTAGTTTGTCAAAGAGCTTATTTTTAATGGAATAATCTATACAATTTAAAATATCTTTATTTTTTATACTAGTCATTATTATTACTCCTTGTTATAATTATTAAGTTAATACAAACAATTATTATAACATATTTTTTAAATTTAATCGCATATGGAGGTATTTTATGAATAGATATACAAAAATAATTAACATGATGGGAAGTTATTACACAAAAGACTTCGAAAAAGAAAAAAAGAATGTAATAAAAGTTAGAGAAGTCAAAGAAGATACAGTTAGAAAATTTTTCTTACAAGGAGACTGTGAAGTTCTTGTGGTATTTGAGGATACTGGAAAAGAAATACTTCTTGATGATTTTTCTCCTGAAGAAGACATCAAAAAATATTTAGGAGCAAAATTCATAAACAAAAAAAGATAGTTATCAAAAATAGTTCTAAAATTAAAATTTAATAAATGTACAGTTATAATTCTATATAATTATAGTTAAAAGCTATCTTTTATTGCTTTTTTAGACTTTAAGATAGCTTTTTTTCTATTTTTTGTAAAATAATTCCATAATTCACATTAATAATTCACAAAATGATATAATATAACAAATAGATAAACTTTTAAATTTCTAAATACATAATTAATATTTTGCGAGGTGATTTTATGCAAATTTATTTTAGAGTTAAGGCTGTTGGCAAACGCAAACCTATGCTAGAACTTACCCCTTTTGATGTATCTGACAACATCAATTGCCTAAAAGAAGCTATCTCTGAAATTGTATCTAAAAATGTTCTTGAATATAACGAGAAAACCCCAGAAAAAACAATAATAAGCTTCTTAACTAATGAAGAAATTGAATCTCAAGCTAATATTGGAAAAGTTGGATTTGGTTCTATTTATAATGAAAATAAACAATCTGTAGAAAAAGCAATAGAAGTCGCATTACAAGCTTTTGAAGATGGAATCTACAAAGTGCTTATAAATGAAGATGTTATTGAAGAGCTTGATTCCCCTATAAATCCGAAAAGTGGGGATATATTTACTTTTATAAGACTTACCTTGCTTGCTGGAAGAATGTTTTAAAATAAATAATTTGGAGGTAAATAAATGTTAGAACGTACTAGAGTAGAAAAAAATCCTAAAATAATTGAAAATTTTAAAAATAATTTTACTAAATCTTCTTCAAAAAAGTACTATGACTTAGCAAAATCTCTTTGGGACTGCATAGAAAATAGTTCATACTATTATAGAGAACCTGAAGACAAATTCTTAAATATGATAAAGAAATACTACAATTGCCACTACTACGAGATTAAAAATATGGACGAACTCCTTTCTGGACCTTTAAAAAATGCATTAGAATTAATATTTACTTCTGAACAAGTAGAAGAACTTTGTCAGTTAATTAAAAGAACAATGGATTATACATATTCAAGAGGATATTACCGCAAAGGTTACCGTTCAAATAGACTTGTAGATTATTTTAGAGGTATAATAAGATTTATTTCAAGCTATGTTGATTTGATTTATTATGATTTTTCAGTTATAGATTATCTTACTCTTCCAAATAAAGTCTTGTACTACGACTCTATAATGAGTGATAAAATAGCACTGGAAATAGATAAAGGAAATCAAGAAGTAATAAGTGCCTTGGAAGAAGTAATATTTGGAGAAAATCAAACTGCCCTACTTACAAGACAAATGATAATTGGTATTATGAAAAGTCATAGTGAGAAATGCTATGAAATGCTTTCTAAACTTCTTTTAGCAGCTAAACAACAAGAAGGGCTTAGACAGCAAATTGTAGAGAGTTTAGATGAGGGTACAATTCCTGCATCAATATACATGTTAAAAACTATTTTGGACAATAATTTAGAGAGATTTAGTTCTGTTATAAGAGCCTTGGATACGTGGACAGGACTTGGTTTTTCAGACCAAAAACCTGGAATAATACGTAAATGCTTAGAACTCTCATATAAATCATTGACTGATGAAAAGTTCCGTATAGAATCAATTAATAGCAATGATAATCTTGAAATTTATTTTGCCTTATGGGCTACTGCAACTTACAACATATATGACTCTTACTCTCTTATTGAAAATTTACTTTCTTATCAGGAAAAATATAAAAAGCTTGTAGCTCTTTACTTCCTATCACATACAGAAAGTACATATTTTAAACATTCTATAGCATCTAAAAATATTAAGGGTGATGATTTAGAGATTCTAGTATGGGTAATTAGAAACTTTTATGTGGAAAGTTCTGTTGGCTACTACTATAATTGGCAAAACAAAGAAACTGGTTTTGATTTGTCAAACACTCCTATTGACAAAAACTTTGATGCTAGAAAAGAACAATTTGAAAGTCTAAAACATACTTTAGAAATTTTAAATTCAAAGACAAAATCATTTTCGGGAAGTGTATTTCCATGGACTTGGATTGAAATTTCTTCTCACGAAATACTTAAGTGTATGATGACTCTAACAGCATACGATATGAATGCCCAATTTATAGATGTTCTTATGGAAAATTGTCATCTTATGAGTTCAGATTTAAGAGCTTCACTTATAGTTAATTTCATAAATGAACCAAAAACAGATAAACAGCGTAATTTCTTATTGGAATGTTTAAGTGATAAGAGTGTTTCCAATAGAGAAACTGTATTGAGTCTACTTAGAAAACTTGAACTAACAGATGTAGAATTAGATAAGATAACCAATCTACTATCTTTAAAGACAAGCTCTATTAGACAAACAGTAATAAAAATTTTACTTGAACAAGATGATTCAAAATTGGAGAATATTGCTTCTTCACTTATAAAATCTTCAAATTCTCAAAAATGCCTTGGAGGTCTTGAAATTGTAAACTTATTAAAAGACAATGCTGATAAACAAGAACTGTATAAAAATCTTATTTTATCGATAGAAGATATTAATAAATCTAAAAAGAATACATCTCAAGTTCAAATACTAATTGATAATTTGTTAGGTAAAGCAAAAAATGATTATTGCAAAGAAAATGGTTTTGGAATATATAACCCTGAAAACAAGGTTCAAATTCCTGAACAGTTTGCTTTTAAAGATGATTCTTCTAGTTCATCAAAACTTAATAAAATTATTTCAAATATAAGTTTATCTACTAGTGAGGATTCTGTTTCTTTAGCAACAAAAAAAGAAGCAAAAAAAATTCTCGATACAAATATAAATAAAATAATAAAAGTTTATGAAAAATTTGATGAGCTTATTACTGAAAATGCAGATTATGAATATGAAGTTGAAAGATGGTCAGGTAATGTAGACAAAGTACTTTTAGGTTACTCTACTTATAATTTGACTCCTATTAAATATAAAGTTTCTAATGATACTCTAGATAATTATCCATTGGCAGAACTTTGGAGAAAAACTAGTAAAAAACTTAAATTAGACTACAAATTAATACTTGATATTTTATTTTATAGTATAAGTACATGCGGATATAATGAAACAGAAAAAGATTGGTTTTCATCTATCTATTCAAATGTCCTTGACTATAAAAAACAAAAGAAAATATATACAAAACTTGAAAAATTGAAATTTAATACACTTACAAGAAAACTTTTAAGCGTTTTACTAAATGAGTTTGACCATAAAGAAGTATTTGACTATTGTTTGGAAATATACTATAAACTTAGAAACTTATTGACTATAGAACAATGTAAAAAGCAAAGAGTTGAATTTACTAAAAACTATTATAGGAAAAATGAATACTGCCCTGCTTTAGATGCTCCTATTTTAAATTATTGGCTTGATAAAGCACATTCATTTATTTACGATGATATTTCTTTTACTAAGTTTTTCTACACTACATTTTCAAGCTATCAATTATTAGAATATAAATTTCCTTTCTATACTAGCATAGGTATATTTGCTCGTGCATATGAATTAGGATTAATGACTGAAGAACAAGTGAATAGAGAAATGATAAGTGGATACAATGCACCAAATATAATAAGAACGCTAACAAATCCTAGATGGTCTGGTGACACATTAGAAAAATATCCTTGGCTTAAAGATAACTTAAAAATTGTTACAAACAGAATTATAGAAATTGAATCACGTAGAGGTGATATGCCAACAGAAGTATCTCATCTCGCTAATAATATACAATACTTTGAAGGTATAAATTATTTTGTAAACATCTTAGTTGCTCTTGGTAAAGAAACTTTCCAGAGAGGATATTCATATGGTAGCAATTATTCAAAAAAAGATGTTTTAAGTTCTCTGCTTAAAAATTGCTATCCTACTAAAGAAGACAACTCAAAAGAGTTGAAAAAATTACTTAAAAATACTGACATTACTGAACTTAGATTAATAGAATCTGCTATGTACGCCCCTCAATGGGTCAATATAATTGAAAAATATCTAAACTGGAAGGGTCTAAAAAGTACAATTTGGTACTTCCATGCACATATAAATGAAGGTTTCTCTGCACAAAAAGAATCAGAGGTTGCTCTATTCTCCCCTATTTCACCAGGTAGTTTTATTGATGGGGCATTTGACATAGACTGGTTTTTAGATTCATATAAGACTATTGGAGAAGAAAAATTCAATATACTTTACAAATCAGCCAAGTATATAACTAGTGGTGGTAACTCTCATAGACGTGCACAACTCTATGCTGATGCTACACTTGGTAAGCTTGATAAAGACATATTAATGAAAGAAATTGAAACGAATAGAAATCAAGATAAATTGAGAAGTTTCTCTTTACTTCCCATGAAAAAAGGAGACCTTAAAGAAGCAACTTTCCGTTATGAATTTATCCAAAAATTTGCTAGAGAAAGTAAACAATTTGGAGCACAACGTCGTGAAAGTGAATCAAAGGCTTGTACTATAGCACTAGAGAATCTAGCTAGAAGTGCTGGATTTGGAGATGTAAATCGTATGATGTGGGCTCTTGAGACTGAAAAACTAAATGAAGTTATTCATCTATTTAAACCAAAGGATATTGATGGTACTTCAATTTGGATAGATGTTGATGAAAATGGAAAAGCATCTACTAAAGTTCAAAAAGGCGATAAAGCTTTAAAGAGTATACCAAAAGCTATTGCTAAACATCCATATGTACTTGAACTTAAATCTGTTCAAAAAGATTTAAAGAGCCAGTATTCTCGTGCAAAACAGAGTTTAGAGCAAGCTATGAAAAATGAAATAGTATTTACAGTTAAAGAAATTTCCAATATCTATAAAAATCCAGTTATCTGCCCTCTGATTAAAAATTTAGTGTGGGTATGTGATGATAATATTGGATATGTTTATAATGATAAGTCTAAGTTCTTTATTTGCAATATAGAAGGTGAAACTTATAAATTGACCACAAAAAATAAATTAAAACTTGCACATCCAGTTCATTTGTTTGAGTCTGGTAAATGGAGTGAGTTCCAACATGACTTATTTAGTAAGCAAATTGTTCAGCCATTTAAGCAGGTGTTCCGTGAGTATTATAGAATAAATAGTGATGAATTATCTGAAAAAACTATATCTCGTAGATATGCTGGGCATCAAATCCAGCCGAAGAAAACTGTAGCACTTCTTAGAAATCAACTTTGGACTATCGATTATGAGGAAGGTTTACAAAAAGTGTTTTACAAAGAAAATATAGTGGCAAAAATGTTTGCACTTGCTGATTGGTTTTCACCAGCAGACATTGAGCCTCCTACTATTGAAACAGTAGAATTCTTTGATAGAAAAACTTATAAAGGCTTAGAATTGGATTCAATACCTCCAATTATATTTTCAGAAGTTATGCGTGATATAGACCTTGTTGTAAGTGTCGCTCATGCCGGTGGTGTTGACCCTGAAACGAGCCACTCTACTGTAGAAATGCGTATAGCAATTGCTAAAGAACTTTTATTATTATTAAAAGTTAACAATGTCAACTTTGAAGGCTCTCATGCTCTTATCGCAGGTAATTTAGGTGAGTATTCTGTACATATGGGTTCTGGTATTATACATAAAAAAGGAATGGGTGCTTTAAATATACTTCCTGTACATTCTCAAAGTAGAGGTAAGATATTCCTTCCATTCGCTGATGAAGACCCTAAAACTGCTGAGATTATGTCTAAGATATTATTACTTGCTGAAGATAATAAGATTAAAGACCCTAGTATTTTAAGTAATTTATAAATATAAAACTACATCTAAAATATATTGGACTTTCTAATTTTTTAAAGAAAGTCCAATATATCCTACATTATAATTTATATAGATTAAATCATAATTACAAATAATTTTTATATAAACTTCTCTTATACATTATCTTTACAGTACTTATTATATTACATAAAAAGAATTTTTCTTCTCTTTTCACTAGAACCTTTTAACCCTATAAAATCTATATAGAAAATCTTTTTCTAGAGATTTGTTTAATATGGCATTTTCTTGAAAATTTATAAACCGTATCTCTAATGAAGATTTATTTATAGGTATAACCTTATGTATAAACCTTAGATTTACTATGTATTGTCTATGAGTCATAAAGAAATTAGGAGGTAGGCGTTTTTTTAAATCATCAAAGTTTTCATAAAACTTTATTATATCTTCATCTTTAGTGTATAGATTAATTGCTCTTGAATTTTTCTCAAACATAACTATATCATCAAAATTAATCATATGTATCTGCTTCCTTATTTTATATACAAAAAGAGTATCTTCTATAAAATTATTATTAGCAATTTTATGGGAGTTAATATGGTCTATTGCTATATTAATTGAATCAAGTATTTTTTCTTTTTTAAATGGTTTAACTATAAAATCTATAGGATGCACTTTAAAGCTTTCAAGACTATAATCAGCAAAACCTGTCACAAATACTATATGTATATCCTTATCTATTGAAAGAATTTCTTTAGCAGAATCAATCCCATTTTTATATGGCATATCAACGTCAATAATTAATAAGTCTATTTTCTCGTTTTTTATAAATTCGATTGCCTCTATGCCATCCTTAACCTTTTTAACATAATCTACATATCCAGATTCTTTAACTATGTTTGCTATATCATCTCTTACAATTTTATCATCGTCGCAAATTAAAACTTTTATCACAGACTTCTCTACTCCTAACTAATAATATTTGGGGATTAAGATTACAAATTCAGTTAAAAAATCATCACTATTTACAATTATACCATAATCATACTTATCTAATATATTTTTAACTATATATAACCCAAAACCTCTATCCTGTCCTTTTTTAGTACTATAACCATCCCAAAATATACTTTCAACATTAGGTATTTTAGGACCATTATTTTTTATGACTATAATATACTGAAATTCATCTTCATATGCATGTAATCGTATATATTTTTTTTCCTTTTTTATAGTAGACAAAGACTCTATTGCATTGTCTATTATATTTAATAGTACTGAACTCATATCATTAGGTTCAATCTCTAAATTATCCATAAAATCTTGAATATAGACATCAAAAGATATGTTCTTTTCAAGGCATTCCTCATATTTTAAGGAAACTATAGCATCTAAATAAGATATTTTCCCATATCTTGAATTTTTTGACTCAAAGCTATTTGACATACTCATTATATATACTTTGGCATCTTCAGCTAACCCAGTATTTAATAAAGAATATACTACTTGTAAATGTTTTAAATAATCATGTTTTTGACTCCTTAATTTTACGATTATATTGTCCTTATGATTTATTTTACTATCTAGTTTTTGTAGCTTGTACTCTTGTTGATTGTTATTATTTATCAATTTTATAAATTTAAATCCTGTATAACAACTTAAAATACTTAAAATAAAAAAAAGTATAATATTTAATACTCCTTCAAGTAAAAAGTTATATCCTAAACTTAATCGTATATATTGAATACCCTCCATAAATAATATCCATACAAAACACGACACAAAAAATGTCAATATTCCTCTTTTTAATATGTCTAATTCTTTATAAAACCTGTACTTATTCATTATAAGATTACTAAATATAAACAAAGTTAGTATTGCTATAGGAAATATAAAATCAGTCTCCATAATTCTCCTCCCCATAAACACTTCATATGAGTATTATATCATTTTAAAAAAATTATGTAAAAAATAAAAATTTACATGTATATTGATTAAACTTGCAAAAAAATACCTAAACTTATACAACTAGGTACTTAAAACTTGAAAATACTTATTTTGCTATATATTTTAAATAAATATATAATTGACTTAATTAAGAAAGGAAGTGGTAAATATGAAAGATAATTTGAAAATAGTACTAAGATACATAAAAAGTTATAAAGCTAGATCTTTAGCAATTATTCTGAGTATAGTTCTTGCTACATCACTCATTGTTGGTATTGGTACCCTCTCAAGAAGTGCTCAGCAAGCAGAAGTAGATTTATTGAAAAGAGAACTTGGAACTGACCATGTATACTTTAAAGATATAAATAAAAATCAATTAGAACTCATAAAGTCTAGCAAAGATATTAAAAATTTAGGTATAACATCTCACTATGGGCATACAGATATTAATGAAAAATTACCTATAAACATAGAATATGCAAATAAAAATTACTTAACTAGTCAGTCTACACTTATAAAAGGTCACCTTCCAAAAGCTAGCAATGAGGTGGTAGTAGAAAAATGGATTTTAAATAGTATGGGTTTAAAACCAGAAATAAATCAAGACATCACTTTAAAATTATATCAAAAAGAAAAGCCAGAGACGTTTAAGGTTGTAGGAATACTTGAAGATAGATTTAATCCGAAAAAAAAAGGTTTATGTGAAATTTTTTTAAATCTCAATGAATCAGAATTGGACAAGTTTTCTTTTACTTATGTTGAATTTAATGAGCACAGTGATATAAATAAAAACATAGATAATATAGTAAAAGATGCTAAGTTGGATAAGAATAGTATGGGAAAAAACAAAATGCTTATAGAGTCTACTATGGAAAATGGTATTTTAGATAACTCAAGTAAATATACTGCAATTGTTATGAGCATATTTTCTGGTATTGTAATATATAGCATCTATGTTATATCAATATACCAAAGAATACAAGAATATGGTATCTTAAGAGCTATTGGAGCAACCAATTTTAAAATTTTCAAGCTTATGTTTTATGAACTTTTTATACTTGCTTTGATAGCAATACCTCTAGGTATATGTATAGGTATTGGTGGTGCACAAATATTTAATAGAACTGCAGGAAATATTCAATTTGAAGGAAATGTGGAGATTACCCCTTTTGTTATTCCAGATAAAATAATACTTTTATCAATTGGATGTATAATACTAACAATACTAATTATAAGTTTCTTTACATATTTAAAGATAAGAAAAATCTCTCCTATCGATGCTATAAGAAAAACTTTTGGAACTGATAAAAATATAAATAAAGTTAATTCTTTAATATCAAAATTAACTTTAAATATATCAGTGACAAAATATATCTCTGCTAAAAACATCCTTAGAAATACAAAGGGATTTATTATAATTATATTATCCATGAGTATAGGAGGTATAATGGTCATAAGGGAGAATTATAAATATTCTTTTTCAGATATACAAAACAAAAGTGGTCAAGAAAAAACATATATGAATGCAGATTTTATTCTATCAAATCTTACTTTCAAGCTAAATGAAGATTATAAGGCTAATTCTATCAAGGATATAAATGGTCTTAACGATGCTCAGATAGACAAAATTAAAAATATAGATGGAGTTGAGAAAGTCAAAACTGCTAGCCTCTTAAATACAAGAATAGAATTAGATAAAATAAATAAATTGGATTACTACGAAATTATGAATTCAACGCCTTATCATAAGGACTATCCTCTATTAACAAAAAATAAGACTACTGGTAAATATACGCTAACACAAAAGTTAAGAGGTTATAATGATGAGATGATAAATTCATTAGAAAAATACTTAGTAAGTGGAAGTATAAACTTGGAAAAAATGAAAAAGGAAAACCTAGCTATAGTATATGTTCCACAAATTTCTAAAATAAATAAATACAACAAGAGTTATATTCCTGGTGTAGGAACACCAGTTGTAAATATAAAAGTAGGAGATACTATAAAAATCAAATATCCAAAAGGTGAAATAGATACAGAACTTTACTTTAGTCAAAAAGATAATTATGAATATCTAGAATATGAATTTAAAGTTGGAGCTATTGTAAGTTACCCTTTTGCAGATAACGAGTCGTACTCTTCGGATGATGGCATAGATGTAATAACGAGTAGCGAATATCTAAGAAAATTAACTGGCACAGATAAATATAACGCAGTTTATATAGATGTTAATAAAAATGCAGACATTAAAAAAATAAATACACTTTTAGGTAAAATAGGAAGTGAAGCTCCTGGAACTACAACAGTAAATATGTCAGTGGAAAAAGAAACCTCTGATAATATGACAGCTAGAGCCCTGATTTATGCTTATGGAATAATAGCCGTTCTGTTCATAATTAGTGTATCTAACATAATAAATAACATAAGTTATAGCTTGACTTCAAGAACTAGTGAATTTGGAATGTTAAGAGCTATTGGTATCTCTGAGAGAGGATTTAAAAATATGATACTCTATGAGGGAATATTATATGGAACAATCTCAAGTGTAATTACCATTGTAGCAGGACTTATAATACAGTTTAGAATGTATTACACGTATGATTATGTATCATATGGATTGGGATTTTCAATAGATTACAAAGTATATATCCTAGTTACTTTAGCAAACATAATCGTAGGTATTCTAGCTACATACATTCCATCAAGGAAAATAAATAAAATTAGTATAGTTGAAGCTATAAACATCACAGAATAGGAGGAATGATTATGTCTATATTAGAAATTACTAACTTAGGTAAGATTTATGGAAAAAAGGAAACATCTGTGCATGCACTAAAGGATGCAAATTTAAAAGTAAATAAGGGTGAGTTCGTTGCGATAATTGGGCCAAGTGGAAGTGGAAAAAGTACATTTCTACATTTAGTAGGTGGTCTTGAGAGACCAAGTAATGGTACTATAAAAGTTGCTGGTAAAGATATATGTTGTCTTTCAGATAAAGAACTAGCAAGATATAGAAGACAAAAAGTAGGATTTGTCTTTCAACAGTATAATCTAATTCCTGTATTAAATGTAAAGGAAAATATAGAATTACCATTAAAGTTAGACAATAAAAAAATAGATAAAGAATATATTGAAGACCTTATAAATTTATTGGGGCTTAATGAAAGGAAAAATCATCTTCCCAATCAATTATCTGGTGGTCAACAGCAAAGAGTTGCTATTGCACGTGCTTTATCTGCAAAGCCAAGTATAATACTAGCAGATGAGCCAACAGGAAATTTGGATAGTAAAACTACAGAAGAAGTCATGGATTTACTAAAAAGTTCTATAAAAAAATATAACCAAACTCTTATAATAATAACACATAATGAAAATATTGCTAGAAAAGCAGATAGAGTTATATCTATAATAGATGGAGAGCTTAAGTTAAACTGACACTCTAAACTACTTATAGAAAAGAGGATTTAAATGTTATTTGTTTTAGGTAATTTAAATTTAGACTTGGATTTTGACTACAGAATAATAAGAGAAGAAAACGATGATGTAGATATATTTATAGATATTAATTATCGTAGCTTAGATATAAATACTGATGGCTCTAACTTATTTAATTCTAGAATCCAATTTCCATTTGTAAAAGCATTAATTTTGAGGTTAAATAGAAACAATCAACTTATGACAATCCATTTATTAAGAGACATAGATTTATTTTCTGCTTTTACCAACTTTGAAGTAGATTATACTGACTCTATAATAAATATAAAAAATCAAAATGAGAAAGTTATTCTAAATAAATCTATCAAAAAATAGTAAGGGGGCCTTAATAGGCCCCAATTCTTTTTGTTTTCTAAACTTATTATATCATGATAAATAAATTAGTCAATAGAATTTTCTGAATATTTTTATAATTTTTTCATAAAGTTTTTTGCATATTATGCTTTAAAATTATATGTAATAAAAAAATTTTACGACTAATTTTAAAGTTATTTGATTAAATATACATATATAAGATTTTTCTCTAATATAACAACATTAGTAAGTTCGATTGAAGGTACATCTACCCAACCTATAAAGTCCTTTTGGTGCACCCGCCTTAACTGATGCTTCATGTACAACTCTAGCAGTTTCTATAGTACAGTATGCTTCATCTTTTTCTATTACACCACAAGTTTTAGTATCTTTATAAGTATTATAGGTATATTTAGGCAATTTATTTCAAATAAAAGTAAATTTAGTTAAGTATGTGATTGGGTAAAAGTATAATATAATAATAATTTTTATATCAAATTCGTAGTATTTATGTAAGAAATAAAATTTTATATAATCTTTTTTCATTAAATTTTTTTCTTTTTACAACAAATACCCACCACCTTTTGATATAATGTTTTTATCAATTATTATTATATTCAAGTTTTGAAAGGAGTATTAAAATGAATTTATTAGTTTTCGGACATAAAAATCCAGATACAGATTCAATATGTTCTGCAATTTCATTAGCACATTTAAAAAACAAACTAGGAATAAAAGCAACAGCTTATGCTTTAGGAGATATCAGAAAAGAAGCTAAATATGCCTTAGATTACTTTAAGGTAGATGCACCTGAAATTTTAGATAATGTTAGAATACAAGTTAGAGATTTAAATTATGATAAAGTAGTGCCTTTAACTCCTACTTCATCTATATTAGAAGCTTATAATCTTATGGATGAAAAAAATGTTAAAACGCTACCTGTAACTTATGATGACGGAACTTTTGCTGGTATTATTACTATGAAAGAAATAGCTAAAAACCTACTTCATCAACACTTTACAACTATACACACATCACTATCAAACATTTGTAAAAACCTTAATGGTACTATACTTGTGGATTGTGGTGAAGATATAAAAGGTAGAGTAGTTACTTTATCATTTGGGATGGAGACTCTAATAGAGACTTTAAAAGAAGGAGACATAGCTATTGTTGGTGATAGATATGATAGTATTGAATACGCTATTGATACAAAAGTTAAACTTTTAATACTTACTAATCATACAGAGATTTCAAAAGATTTGTTAGCTCTTGCTAAAATAAATGGAGTGTCTGTTGTTTCTGTTGAAAGTGACAATTATAAAACTTCTAATGTAATAAATCAATGTAGTTTCTTAGACTCTATAGAAGCCACAGAAAATCTAATTACATTCAAAGAAGATGACTACATGGATGAAATAAAAGAGATTATGCTAGAGACTAACTTCAGATCTTATCCTATATTAGATGATGATAACAAGTTTTTAGGTTTAATTTCAAAAGGTCATCTATTAAATCCTTCTAAAAAGAATGTCGTTTTAGTTGACCATAATGAATATGCCCAAAGTGCTGATGGAATTGAACAGGCAAATATAGTTGAAATAGTTGACCATCATAAACTTGGCGGTATTTCTACTGATGTTCCTATGTCTTTTAGAGTAATGCCTGTTGGATGTAATAGTACTATAATTTATCAAATGTACAAAGAAAATAATGTTGAAATACCTTATGAAATAGCTGGTCTTCTTTTATCTGCTATATTATCAGATACATTATTATTTAAATCTCCAACAACAACTGACATGGATAAGAAAGCTTGTGAAGAATTAAGTAAAATAGCAAAAATAGATATGGAAAAGTATGCTATGGATATGTTTAAATATGGTACTTCTTTAGATGAATATACTATAGAAGAAATAATAAATATGGATTTTAAAGAGTTTAATATGAGTGGACATAGAGTTGGTATTGGACAAGTATTTACTTTAGACATAGACTCTATATTCTCTAAAAAAGATGAGTTTTTATCTTATATAAATTCAACTGATTATGATAAATTAGTTCTTGCAGTTACAGATATAATCAAAGAAGGTTCTTATTTAATTTATAAAGCAGAAGATAGATTAATTGCCAACGCATTTGGTGTTCAAGGTGTTCAAGGTACATTTGCACCAGGTGTTGTATCAAGAAAAAAACAATTAGTTCCTAATTTAACTACTGCAATCAAAAACTTTAAATAATATAAAATTTTTAAACAACAAAAAATGAGTGTCTTAAAATGAACTTTTTAGTTCATAGGGCACTCTTTTTTTGTATCAAGCCAAATATATTTTCATCATTTCAACAATGAAAAAAAAGCTTATCTCTATTTTGAGACAATCCCTTTCTTATTTATACATATATTAAATATAAAACTAAGTCATAATAGTATCAGCTATTCTAAATATAGTCAAAGTAGCTGCTGTCCCTGCTGATTGACCATTTAGTATTCCTACTGACACAGATGAAAAATTATTTATAGTAAATGTAGTTCCACCAAATAGAAAACCAACGAAATATCCAGAGATTAAACCTCCTCCGCCTGGTTCAGTAGTAAGACCTGCTAAGTCTTTCCCTCCTAAAATAGGAAATAAGAACGAGAAAGAGTATTTATTTATACTTGATGAACCTGGTTGCAATGCTATTGAAACCGAGATATAGTACACACCATTTTCTTGTACTTTGAATACACCATTTGCATCTACTGTTATACTTGAACTATTTCCTAGCACTTCCTGCCAATTTTTTATAGCTTCCCCATTGCCTAAAATTTGTGCAGATGGTGCATTTAAAAGAAAGTTAGCAATTGGCTGTGAGGAATTTCCCGTCGCTCCTGTGTTTCCTGTTGGACCTGTTACTCCTGTTGCTCCTGTATTTCCTGTTGGACCTGTTACTCCTGTTGCTCCTGTATTTCCTGTTGGGCCTGTTACTCCTGTTGCTCCTGTATTTCCTGTTGGACCTGTTACTCCTGTTGCTCCTGTATTTCCTGTTGGGCCTGTTACTCCTGTCGCTCCTGTATTTCCTGTTACTCCTGTCGCTCCTGTGTTTCCTGTTGGACCTGTTACTCCTGTCGCTCCTGTATTTCCCGTTGGACCTGTGTTTCCTGTTGCTCCCGTTGGACCTATTTCTCCTGTCGCTCCTGTATTTCCTGTTGGGCCTGTTACTCCGGTCGCTCCTGTGTTTCCTGTTGGGCCTGTTACTCTCATTGGAGGACACCCTAATTTAGGAGAACAACACTCTTTTTTTCTTTCTTCAAACGTTATAAGTATATATGGTTTGTTACACCCTCTACTAGAGGTAAATTCCATAATTTTACAAGGATAGTTTAAAGATAAAGCTAATCCATAATTAGGATATTTACCTACTGCCCATGATTTTACAACATTTGTAATGTTTAAACAAATATAATTAGATGTATTACTTATACCAATTGGCAAATATCCTCCAATATTTTCTATAGGCAATTTATCATTCCATGATATAGTCCTTGAATTATAATATTCGACTATTCTTTTTACTTTAATATCTATTTTTTCATTAAAAATATAATTATTTCCTGAATTAATATGAATAAATAACTCTGCCTTTAATATATTTTTGTCTTTTAATATCTCTGGTATTCTTACTTTGAAAAAAGTAAGGAGCTTTTCTTCTGCAAAAGTACTTGAATATTTAGTTCCTATTAAACAATATTCTAAAAAACTAAAGTTTTTATCTGGATATTTTTTTGATATAAAAGTATCATCATTTAAATAAAGTATAATGTTTCTCATTTATAATCCCTCCATTTTGGGTCTATATTATACTATGTTAAAATACATATTTAGTTACAGTATAGTTAGAAATTTACTATCTTAAATATTTATATAATAATACTAATTTCTACAAAAAAAGAACATGCATTAGAAATTTCTAATAACATGTTCTCTTTCATTATTATATATTACACTTTAAATTATTCCTTGACTGGCTTAGCTGGTGTAAACTAAACCAGTCTCTCTAAAATATTAAGCACTTTTTTCTTCTTATGTTTTTTAGGATTTATTGTCTCTATTATTGTAAACCAAAGTTGTGAAATTGTAAATAGAAGATATTACCATAACAATATTTTTTTCTAAACAAAAAGTACAAAAAACTTATTTTTCTTAAATAAAATAGATAAAATAATTTCAAAAAATACTGGAATAAGTGTTTTCCATATATATTCTGTATTTATTTAATATATTATTGTATAAAAACTTAGATAAAAATAATTTTAGTAAATTTTTTTTAATTACACTTTACTTTTCAATTAAAATTTCATAATAACAGATAATAGTAGTTTTATGGAATAAGTAACTTAAAATATAATGCTATTTTTAGTTAATATATTTTGTAATTTAACATTTGATAATATGATATAATTTTTCCTTATATAAAACAAATAAAAAAATGAGATGTATTCGTCTAAAGACGCAACTACATCTCACTTTATCTTCATTTAAAAAATATATTTTTACTTTTACTTATAGTTAACTTTTATATATGTTTTAGTTTTTTTCTACATCTGAATAATCTATTCCAAAAGTTTCTACAGTAACAGATTTCATAATTTGTGGACTTTGTGGCTTATCAGCTGCATCTGTTCTAACTGATGCTATTTCATCAACAACATCTATACCTTCTATTACTCTACCAAAACCTGCATATTGACCATCTAAATGTGGTGAGTTTTTATGCATTATGAAAAATTGAGAGCCAGCTGAATTAGGTGCCATAGTTCTAGCCATTGATATAACTCCTCTTTCATGTTTTAAATTATTAGTAAATCCATTACCACTAAATTCACCTTTTATAGAGTATCCTGGTCCACCCATTCCTGTACCATTTGGGCATCCTCCTTGTATCATAAATCCTGGTATTACTCTATGAAAGATTATTCCATTATAGTATCCTTCATTTACTAATGATACAAAATTTTTAACTGTATTTGGAGCTATATTTGGATATAACTCAATTTTGATTTCTTTTCCATTTTCCATTTCTATAGTTACTATAGGATTTTTATTTTCCATAATTTATTACCTTCCTTTTCATTAGTTAAATTACACAATTATATTTATTATATTATACTCTAAATTAAAGTCTATCAAGTATATTTTTTCCTATTTCATATCCTTCTCGATAAATAGTTTTACAAAACTTATCATCAAAATTAAGAGTGTCTTTAGGTGCAAACTTAGTATTAGGTCTAACCACTACAATTCTATCTTCATCATAGATTTTTTTGATATCATCTGGCAACTCATAATTATGTTTTGTGGATATTAAAATAATTTTATCCACATTATCCCCAGTTAGTGGTTCAATTAACGCACTCCTAATTAGACCTCCATCTAATTTGAAACCATCATAAATTCCTTCTTGTACATCTTTCACAAATTGTTCTTTAAAACCAAGAGTAGCATTTGGATTTGCTGGTAGCAATCCACTATACGAAATGCTTATAATAGCTTCATTACGAGACATTTTTGAGACATCAACAATCTTTTCTGATACTACCTTATTATCAACTTCTACATAATTAACATAAAATTTCATTTCTTCTGTCTTGCTATCATCTAGTTCCCTTAAATTATCTATAGCAGGAGAATTATCCACAGTATTATTTACTATTTTTACATTTCCATTCTGGATATCTTTTATATTTGTCCACATTTTTTCTAATTTATCAACATTACCTGTGTATAAGTAATATCCATTTATAGCTCCTATTGATGTCCCTGAAATTGAATAAAATTTATTTATTCCTCCATCATATAATGCTTTTACTACTCCTGCTTGATAAGCTCCTTTTGCGCCTCCACCCTCTAAGCATAATCCTAATTTCATAGTCTCATCTCCAAATTGTTTATCTTATATTTATATTTCAAAAAACTTACTAAATGTTTTATATATACTGTAGTGGTCCTCAACATTTCCTAATTCTCTTATAGAGTGCATTGCTAAAATTGGACTTCCCACATCCACAGATGGTATATCTATATGAGTAGAAGATATTGGACCTATAGTGCTTCCACCTCTTTCATCTGACCTATTGACAAATTCTTGATACTCGACATTAGCTTCTCTACATATATTTTTATAAACAGCTATAGAATATCCATCACTTGTGTATGCCTGACTAGCATTTATCTTTATAACTGGTCCTTTTCCCATAACCGGTTTATTAGTTGGGTCATGTTTTTCTGGAGTATTTGGATGGATAGCATGAGCCAAATCTGATGATATCATAAAAGATGAATAAATAGACTCAAAGAACTCCTCCCTATCTTTACCTATTGATAAACATATTCTCTCTAATATATTTAACAACATGTTTGAATCTGCACCTTGTTTAGTAGAACTACCAACTTCTTCGTTATCAAATACAGCCATTACATTTACACCATGTTGACCCTTAGTATCAACAAGAGCATTCAAACTAGCATGTACCATTGCAAGATTATCTTGTCTTCCAATAGATATAAATTCATCATTCGCCCCTATTAAGCTTCCTTTTTCAAATTCATATAAAAATAAATCAAAATCTATAATATCTTCCATATTTACATTCAAATTAGATGCTATTTGTTTTAAAAGAAAATTATCTTTTTCTAATGTATCATTTAACAGACCAACTAAAGGTAACATATCTTTTTGTTTGTTATATGAATGACCATCATTTATGCTTCTATTTAAATGTATAGCTAGATTTGGTATTATACAAATTGGCTTTTTAAAGTCTATAAGTTTTTCGTTTGGTTTTAATATATTATCACCTTTTAAAACTACTCTACCAGCTATTCCAAGAGGTCTATCTAACCATGTACTCAATATTGCCCCTCCATAGCACTCTGTATTCAACTTCAAATAAGATTTTTCGACTTCCATTTCTGAATTTGGCTTAATACTAAATGTAGGAGAATCTGAATGAGAACCTATTATCCTAAATCCATCTCTTTCTATATCTTCTGAATTTACTACAAAGCCTACTATAGCTGATAAATTTTTAGTAACATAATATTTTCCACCAACTTTTAGATTCCATTTCTGATTCAAAACTAATTCTTCAAATCCATTTTTATCTAAGATTTCCTTAGCACTCTCGACTGCATGAAAAGACGATGGGCTATCATATATGAAGTCTATTAAGTTTTTAGCAAAGTTTATACTATCCATTTCTCATTTACCTCCATTATAAAATATTTAGTGTTGTATATTCTTTATTTATTTTTTTAATTCCTTGCTTGTCAAAAGCTATAGTAATATCTGTACCAATTATGGATACTACTGTCCCAACCCCAAATTTAGGATGATGTACTTTAGAGCCAAGTTTTATATCATCTGGATTCGTTTCTTTATTAGAATCTTTTATCGTTGCATTAACTTTATCTGCAACTTTAGATTTACTTATAGTATTCATATATTTTTTAGTATATTTATCTAACATATTATAGCTTGCTTTGGAATAACTTAACTCTTTTTTTACTTTGTACAATCTTTCTATACATTCTTCTGGCAACTCTTCCATAAATCTTGAAGCTATTGCAACATTTGTTTTACCATATAATGTTCTCTTCTCTGTTAATGACATATATAGTTCTTCTTTAGCTCTAGTTATACCAACATAACAAAGTCTTCTTTCTTCTTCTATCTGTGAATCACTCAGAGACTTTATAGCCCTTGATATAGGGAATAACCCTTCTTCCATGCCTATTAAGAACACTACAGGGAATTCCAGTCCTTTAGACGTATGAATTGTCATAAGAGAAACCCTGTCATTGTCTTCTTCATCATTTGATTCAGATGTAAGTGCTATACTAGTTAAGAATGTCTCTAAGTCTTTATTTTCATAATTCTCATCATTACTACTTTCAAACTCTAAAGCTATAGATATAAATTCTCTTAAGTTGTCAATTCTATCTTGGGCTTCTTCACCTTTACCAGTTAAATCTTTTTCATTTTTATTTCTTATCTCTACTAGCTCGTCCATATATCCTGTAGTGTCCAAGACTTTTTCTATAAGTTTACTAACAGGATAAACTTCTTTTATAGTTCTAAGAGTGCTTATAATATCAACAAATCCACTTATACTCGCTCTTGCTTTAGTAGATATATCTGAATTTGTTTCTATATCAATTAATACTGAATATATACTTTCTTGTTTTAAATTAGCTCTGTCTTCAATTTTTTCTATAGTTCTAAGCCCTATTCCCCTTCTAGGAACATTTATAATCCTTTTTATAGATATATCATCCTGTGGGTTTTGAATAACTCTTAAATACGCCAACAAATCCTTTATTTCTTTTCTTTCATAGAATTTTGTACCACCATATATATTGTACGGGATTTGACTCCTATTTAAAGCATCTTCTACAGGTCTAGCTTGTGCATTTGCTCTATAAAGTACTGCGAAATCCTTATAAGGTCTATTCTCTTTTCTAGCTATTTGTGCAATTGAGTCAGCAATGAAATCAGCCTCTTCTATTTCGCTACTAGTTAATTGTATTTTTATAAGCTCTCCTTCTTTTTTTTCACTCCAAAGTTTTTTTCTTTTTCTTTCTATATTATTAGATATGACTTTATTAGCTGCATCTAATATTACTTGTGTAGACCTATAATTTTGCTCTAACTTTACAACATGTACATTGTCATAATCCTTCTCAAATTCAAGTATATTTCTTATATCGGCCCCTCTCCATCCATAAATACTTTGGTCATCATCTCCAACAACACAAATATTTTGATGTTCTCTTGCTAGTAATTTTATCAATTCATATTGAGCCTTACTTGTATCTTGGTACTCATCTACCATTATGTATCTAAATCTACTTCTGTAATATGCTAATACTTCATCATTAGCCTTGAAAAGTTCTACAGTTTTAAGAATTAAATCATCAAAGTCAAGTGCACTATTTCTTTTTAAACGGTCTTGATATAAAGCATAAATATCCGCAATCTTAACCATTCTATTATCTGCCATGTTAATATCTTTAAACTGTTTTGGAGTATAAAGCTTGTCTTTTGCTCCTGAAATTGCACTTATAACTGCTTTTGGTTCAAATACTTTATCACTTAAATTTAATTCTTTAAGACAATCTTTAACCAATGTAACTTGGTCTGCTGAATCATAAATTACAAAACTTCTGTTGTAACCAATCTTATTTATATCTTTTCTGAGTATACGAACACAACAAGAATGGAATGTACTTATCCACATGTCCTTAGTTTCAGGACCTATGTTTTGTTCAACTCTCTCTCTCATTTCATTTGCAGCTTTGTTTGTAAATGTTATAGCTAATATATTTGGTGCTTGTACACCTTTATCTTCTATAAGGTATGCTATTCTTGTTGTTAATACCTTAGTTTTACCTGAACCAGCACCAGCCAGTATAAGTACTGGACCTTCAGTCTTTTCTACTGCTTCTCTTTGAGCAGGATTTAATGTATCTAAATTCATATTTCTCCTCCTGTTAACAGCCATAAATATATTTTAATCTAAAATATGAATTACTTCAAATTATAATTATGTATTATATTAATAGATTATTTCCAATATATTACAATTAAATAACACTTTTCCATACAATTTATTTTATTACTCAAAAAAATAACCTTATGATTTGGGGAATCATAAGGCACCTTTAAGGGGTCTAGGTTAAGGGTTATTATATATAAATCTATTTTTTTAAAATAGGTTTAGGGCTTAATTATTTGTTTGTATTAAGTTCTCTTTCTTTCCAATACTTATACAAATCTTCTTCTTTCTTAAATAAAGGTAAATTCATATTTTTATGTACTTTTACCAACCATGGGGATTCTAAGCCAGCTTGTATTATATTATTTTCATTTATAAATACATTTTCTGCCTTTCCTTCATCAATCAAAATCCCCTTATCCAATACATATATGTAATCACATATTTCATACATTAAGTTCATATCATGACTGGATATTACTATTTTTATATTATCTTTATTTAATCCCTTTATTATGTCTACAATAGACCTAGTACTTACTGGGTCTAAGCCAGCTGTAGGCTCATCAAGCAATATAATTTCATTTTCCATTGCTATAACTGATGCTATTGCTACCCTTTTTTTCTGACCATAACTTAAAAAATGTACTGGTCTGTCTATAAAATCTATTCCATTAACAGCTACTAGAGCTTTGTTTATTCTCTCTTTAATTGTTTTTTCATCTATACCAATGTTTCTCATTGCGAATGCTATATCATCATATACTTTTGAATAAAAAATTTGTTTTTCTGGGTCTTGAAAGACAATACCCACATTTTTTCTAAGATTATACAAACTTTTCTTATCATATTTTAATTTTTCTTCTTTAAAAAGAATTTCTCCAGATGTAGGTTTTAATATACCCATTAAATTCATAAATAATGTTGATTTTCCTGAACCATTTGAACCTATTATACCTATAACATTTCCTTTTGAGAAATCCATATTAATGTTTAATAATGCATTGGCATTCTTTTCATATCGATAAGTTAAATTATTTATTTTAAACATCATTATCCCCTACTATGTGAAATTTACCATCATACAATTTTATGTCTAATGATATACACATATCATCATACCTTGTCATAAGTCTTTTGTACAGCATACTTCCAAGAATTCCTAAGGATTTATATGAAGTTTTTAAATTTATGTACCCAAATCTTAGCTCTTGTGACTTATATATTTCTGAAAATTCTTCTAGAAATATAAATATAAACCTATATATTAACATTGATAGCTCAACAAAAGTATCAGGTAAATGCAGTTTTTTAAAGAAGAATATTAACTGATTAAAAGGTGTTGTAAGTATACAAAAGTACACACAAGTCAAACAAGACATAGCCCTAAATAACACGTGAATGGACGTGTCAATAGATGCTTTTGATATTCCTACATTGAAACTAAAAATTTTAAAACTGTATAATAAGTCTGCCTTATTAAAAGATATATTTACAAGAGTTATTCCTATACTAAGAAATAAAAAGTACATTGGTATTCTGAGTAATTTTAAATAATTCTTTAAATCTATTCCAGCCACACAAACAACTAGAATACTCATTAAAATCATAATTCCACTTAAAACAAATATATTTTTTATTACCATAGAAGCAATCAGAAAGATTACTCCTATGGCTACTTTTTTATTTGGATTTACTTTACTTAATCTATTTGTATATGCATATTTATCAATTATAAGCATAATTAACTTCTCTTTCCTCTTTGAAGACCTAGTATGTACCCTATTACACCTGCTCCTAGAGCTGCCTGTGCAGAGAATAATAAACTTTCTATTTCTCCACTTGGTGGCTCATATGGACTACTAAACCATGGCTCATAATCTGGATTTATCTTAGTAATTTCACTTTCAGCTTGACCATCTGCCCCTCCATATTCAGCACCTGAGTTAACAAGTAATGGGAATATGATAAGAGCCACTACTAATAAAAGTAGTAATATATTAGTTTTCGTCTTTGTTTTAGCACTCATTAGCTTTAACTCCTTTATCACTATTTTCTAGTATACTTTTTTCTCCATTTTCTGTAACTAAATTATATACAATTACAGTAAGAATACCTTCTGCTATTGCTATTGGTATTTGAGTCATAAAGAAAATTCCTAAGAATTTAATTGCTGAAGCCATCACTCCACCTGATGGATCTGGGAAAGCCAGTGCCAACTGTATCGAAGTTATTGTATATGTAGCCAAATCTCCTATTGCTGCTGCAAGAAATACTGGCATTGCATTATTTCCGTCTTTTTTCTTTAATGCTTTAAATATTAAGAATGATATAATTGGCCCTACAATAGCCATTGAAAAAGCGTTCGCTCCTAAGGTAGTTATTCCTCCATGTGCTAATAGTAACGCTTGGAATATTAAAACTATAGTTCCAAGAACAAACATTACACTTGGTCCAAACATTATTGCTCCAAGACCTACTCCAGTAGGATGTGAGCAACTTCCTGTTACTGAAGGTATTTTTAGTGCCGATAATACAAATACAAATGCTCCACATAGTGCTAATAATACTTTCTTTTTAGGGTCCTGCTTTACTATTTTACCTATTGATTTGAGTCCTACTAAGAAAAATGGTATAAATATAACTCCCCATGCTATAGACCATTTTACTGGTAAATAACCTTCCATTATATGCATTGCATTTGACGTAACTGGAGTTAAAATGATTAACATAAGTGCAGTGATAACCCCTAACTTGATATTCTGTTTCATTTTAATATCCCCTCTCTCCTTTTCCAATAATTAAAACATAAATAATATATATCTGATTTACCTAATAAAATAAAAAAGCCTAACTCGATGGTTAGGCTTCCAATTTCCGAAAATCCAAATACAAACACATAAAATAAATATATCTGCATAATTATTATAAGAAACTTTCTCCATCCCCGAAGAAATTACTTTAATATTTTAGGCAGGTCTCCTGACTTAGCTTCATCCTACTTCTCTTCCTTCCCATGAAATATAAAAATATATCATCATAGTGGCTAACAAAAGTTTCGTCTGCATCACAGTAGCGGGGACTGTAAAGGAATTTAACCTTTTTCCCTATTAATCTTACTTAAAGAACCTATAATATTATATATTTAATTTTTAAATTATTCTTAAATCATTTCTATACAAATCATTGTATACCTTTTCTGTGAAAATTTCTATGTTTTTCACAAATTTTATTTATTTTTATATTTTTATGCATATAAATTATTTTTTATAATTTTGATTAATTTCTAATTATCTTCTTTAAATACATTGAAACCACATCAGAAAATCTAGTTATATCTCTAGAATATATAAAATCATTTCCATATATTAATCTTTCAGCCTCAAGTTCTGATTCTTTTCCTGTAAATACTCCTAATACCAATATATTTTGTTTTCTAGCCTTTCTTACCTCATTGGCTGTATCTCTCAAACCAACTATACCTCTATAAGCTTTTTCTCCCCTTAAGGTTCTCTCACTATTTTTTCCTATCTTTACATCATTTGGCCTTCCATCGCTAAGAACTATCAAAACTTTATTTTCTTCATCTCTATTTATTAGACCACTACATATAGATTTTATAGCCAAACCGTCTCTATTATTACCAGCACAAAAGTATTCAAATATATTTTCGCTATTTTTTAAACCATCATCATAATCTTTAAATCTTTTTAATATTGTATAGTCTAAAAAACTAGAGAATCCCATAACTCTATTTGGTATACCAACTTCTGTTAGAGCATTTGCAATTATATAAGCCTGAATTGCTACATTTCCTTGATTTCTACTTTGAGAACCACTTGCATCCAATAATATATCAATAACATATTTCCCTTTTTCATTTTCTATATCTTTATAAAATATTTTATTATTATTACTTCTACCCACTCTCCAAGCTCTATTTGCTAATATAGTGCCACAATCAGAGTACACTCTAGTTTTAGCATTTTCTTCTATTAAAATTCTAGCTAAACTTTCTTTTAATCTCTTTATCTGCTGTCTATACATTCTAGCATGTTCTCTAAATTTCCCTAAATTATTTTCTTTTTGCCTTGTTACATATTTTAACTGGAATACATTATTACACTCACTTCTAAGAACTCCATCTGTAAAGTGTATTCTACACCCTTCATGAACATTTCTACAATTTTGTGTTTCAATCTTTTTAATTTCACCTTTACTCAAATAAGTTTTCCCATAATAATGTTCTATTTTTGAATATATTTTATTTGCAGTCTCTTCATCAACATATATAACCCTGTCTGCTGAATTACTAGATTGAGAATCCTCAAAATCTCCTACTCCTTCTATAAGAATAGATGAAGATATAGAGTCTATATCACTTTCAATAATATTTTCTTCTTCATCACTATAAAGTTCTTCATACATAAAGTCAGCAAATGTATCAAAATTTACGTCAACATCTTTTACATTACTTTCATCATATGTAGAACTACTTTCTTCTCCATTTAATATATACTCAAAGTAAGTTAAATATATTACATCTAAGGACTTTAAAATCTCCATAAT
Source organism: Clostridioides sp. ES-S-0054-01 (assembly GCA_021561035.1). NCBI lineage: Bacteria > Bacillati > Bacillota > Clostridia > Peptostreptococcales > Peptostreptococcaceae > Clostridioides > Clostridioides sp. ES-S-0054-01. The sequence continues at coordinate 389,660 of CP067346.1, read as the reverse complement.
ATCTTTATTTGTATCTATATTTCTTATGTCATTAACTATTCTTCTAGTTAGGCTGTCTAATGCTGGATGCTTGTCCATATTGTAAAGTATAAAGGCATATTTAATTTTATCCATAATATTGTCATTGTGTATTTTGGTAAAACGTGAAACAATATCTTTATAAGCATTTCTTCTTATATCTTCTATCCCTGGTCTATCTTTAATAGCCTTTTCTTCAACTATTGTATTTAATATAACTTGAATCAGACCCAGTATAATATCTTTATCATATCCTTTTCGTATTCTATTTGTAAGGTATTTTTTCACTATGCCCCAATCTACATATTTTCTTCTAGCACCTGCAATTATTGCAAAGTATAAACCTACTTCTTTTGAAGAATAATCTTTTTCTGATATATCTATACTTTCATTATAATCTCCAGCTATTGTCCAAGATAAGTTATTTGCTCTGTTTTCAAATTCATAATCATCATATATCCATTTCATAATCTCACCTATATTAAATATGACTTATTGGAAATACATCTATACTCTCCCATTTATTAGGTATTCTAGTTTTAATTACATCTCCAACCATTTCTTTCTCATATATATCAAAAGTCTTTCCTGTAAGTCCCATATTAATTGCAAGAGTTGGTTTTAATCCTCTTCTTATAGTCTTAAGAGATGCCATAAGACCACGTAAGTCAATAGCTTTGCTAGATATCTCACCATTTTGAGACTTCAATTGTAAATCTAAAAATATTCCTGCAAAATGTATTAATTTTTTTTCATCAGCATCTGGAAATTCATTTTTTAAAATCATCATTAACTTATCTTCTTCTATAGAAGGAATATCTATCACCATAAATCTAGATACTAGTGCTTCATTAAGCTCTTTTGTTCCTGCATATTCATAATTCATAGTTCCAATAAATCTTGTTGCTGGATGTAGATTGACTCTCTCATATCCAGGTACATCAATTATTCTTCTATAATCTAAAGCTGAATGTACTACAACTATAGCATCATTCTTTGCCATATTAATTTCATCAAATACACCAAAGCCCCCATTTATAGCACATTCATAGACTGAACCCCTTCTAAGCTTAACTTCATTATCTATAAAAGTATCTGTACCTATAAGTGTTGAACTGTCCGTATTTATATGAAATGATGTATTCCATTGAGGTCTATTAAATATCTCCCCCAAATTATCAGCAAGTAAGTTTTTTCCTGTTGCCTTTGGTCCTGATAACAATATATTTTCTTCTTCTAAAATAGCTGCTATACACATAGACAAAATTTCTTTTCCATAAAAATAAGTTTTAGACTTTGTTACTCTGTATTCTAAATCTTTTTCTAGACCATAATAACGTCTAAAATATAGCACATCTTCAATAAGCTTCTCATCTACCCCTTGTACCCTTAGATTATCTATTATATCCATATTCTTACCCCTTTTATATAAATAGTATTTGTTTCATTTCTTAACACCATTTTAGCATAAAAGGATATAAGCTAAAATCGATTTTATAAATTAATGATACCTCTTTCTCAACTTTAAAGAAAAAATCACTCGTAGATATATCTTATAGATTTTTTTGAGGAAATAATTGAAAATTATCAGGTTACAGCTTATTTCAATAGTCATATACTGAGCTTTATAGATATATTTCATGATGGACAACCTTACTGTATCTGTAAAAAATACACAGTATATTGACCAATATATCAATTATTGTATTATTCTCTCTTTTATATTTATTATCTTGACAATACTTATTTATAAACCTATACTGTGCTTAACCAACAAATACAGTAAGTACAGTATAAGAGGATTAAATATCCCCGTTTCCAGACTGGACTAAAAACGGGGATTTTGATTATTGGAAATTATTTCAAACATTTAGATACTACAATAAGTATAGAAAATAATGAAAAAATCTACTGATTTTTTATAATCTTACCTTGTGGTGTTTTTTATGTATATATGACTTAATAGCAAATCCAATAAGGATTACAGATATTGGTATAATTAAAACTAGAAATTTATAATCATTATAATGAGACATTATTTTTACCCAACTCTCTGAGAAAATATACCCAATACTAATTAAGGAAATATTCCATATGGTAATTCCCACAAGAGATGATATTACAAAAGTTATAATATTTTGACCTGCTATACCTGCTATAAAAGATATGTATGTTCTACATAATGGAATTAATCTACATACGCAGACGGAAATAGAAGAATATTTATTAAAATAATCCTGAGATGCAAATATTCCTTTCTTCGCCTTTGGGCATATTTCTATTATTTTATTGATGATAGATTTACCACCCCAATTTCCTACTGTGTAACAAAATATTGAACCAAGTATACCTGCAATTATACTCAAAATTAGAATTGTCAAAAATCCAAAATGATTTCTTGCCGCAATTGCTCCACATAATGGTAAAACAACTTCGCTAGGTAATGGAAAACAAGCATACTCAATCATAATTAATACAAATACAGAGATTAATCCATATTGTAAAATAAAACTATTGATTACAGACACTTACTTATCTCCTTTCTTATTTAAAAGTACATATCTATAAGAGCTCCCACCCTATATTTAAAGAATCAATCTCTTTAAACTATTATATGTATTTATACAAAGTATTTATAACATACTTTAAAAATAGTACTTTAAAAATAAGAAACTTAATAAATAAAAAAAATTACGTGGCTACGTCCTACTCTCCCAGGCAGTTTCCCACCAAGTACCATCAGCGCTAGAGAGCTTAACTTCTGTGTTCGGAATGGGAACAGGTGTATCCTCTCTGCTATTGTAACCACATAATCTCTATGCTTAATATTTCTATTAAGTTTTAGTAAGTTTTTAGAATCTAGTAACACTAGTTTCTTTAGAGTTAACACTCTAAAAACTACATATATATCTTAATTAATGAACATCAAATAAATATTGGTCAAGTCCTCGACCTATTAGTATCGATAAGCTAAATACATTGCTGCACTTACACCTTCGACCTATCAACCAGATAGTCTTTCTGGGGTCTTACCCTTGCGGTGGGAAATCTTATCTTGAAGTTGGCTTCGCGCTTAGATGCTTTCAGCGCTTATCCATTCCGTACATAGCTACCCAGCCATGCCCTTGGCAGGACAACTGGTACACCAGAGGTACGTCCATCCCGGTCCTCTCGTACTAAGGACAGGTCTTCTCAAATTTCCTACGCCTGCGACGGATAGGGACCGAACTGTCTCACGACGTTCTGAACCCAGCTCGCGTACCACTTTAATGGGCGAACAGCCCAACCCTTGGGACCTACTACAGCCCCAGGATGTGATGAGCCGACATCGAGGTGCCAAACCTCCCCGTCGATGTGGACTCTTGGGGGAGATAAGCCTGTTATCCCCAGGGTAGCTTTTATCCGTTGAGCGATGGCCCTTCCACGCAGAACCACCGGATCACTAAGTCCGATTTTCATCCTTGCTCGACCTGTATGTCTTGCAATCAAGCTCTCTTTTGCCTTTACACTCTACGTACGATTTCCGACCGTACTGAGAGAACCTTTGAGCGCCTCCGTTACCTTTTGGGAGGCGACCGCCCCAGTCAAACTGCCCACCTGACAGTGTCCCAAGACCAGATTCATGGCCTATGGTTAGAGTCCCAGTACTACAAGGGTGGTATCCCAAGGATGGCTCCGCCAAAACTGGCGTCCTGGTTTCAAAGCCTCCCACCTATCCTGTACATGTAGTACCAAGACCCAATGTCAAGCTACAGTAAAGCTCCATGGGGTCTTTCCGTCCTGTCGCAGGTATCCGGCATCTTCACCGGAATTACAATTTCACCGAGTCTGTTGTTGAGACAGTGCCCAAATCGTTACGCCTTTCGTGCGGGTCGGAACTTACCCGACAAGGAATTTCGCTACCTTAGGACCGTTATAGTTACGGCCGCCGTTTACTGGGGCTTAAGTTCACTGCTTCGATTGCTCTAACAGATCCCCTTAACCTTCCAGCACCGGGCAGGCGTCAGCTCCTATACATCGTCTTGCGACTTAGCAGAAACCTATGTTTTTGGTAAACAGTCGCTTGGGCCTATTCTCTGCGGCCACCGGATGGTGGCACCCCTTATCCCTAAGTTACGGGGTCATTTTGCCGAGTTCCTTAACAACAGTTCTCTCGCTGGCCTTAGGATACTCTCCTCACCCACCTGTGTCGGTTTGCGGTACGGGTACCTTTAACCTCGATAGAGACTTTTCTTGACAGTGTGAAATCAGCTACTTCGCTACTAAATTTCGCTCCCCATCACATCCCAGCATTATCAAAGCGGATTTACCTACTCTGACTGCCTCAATGCTTGGGCACACATAACCAACAGTGTGCTTAGCTTATCCTACTGTGTCATCCCATCTCTCAAACGGTTATCGGTAGTACAGGAATATCAACCTGTTGTCCATCACCTACGCCTTTCGGCCTCAGCTTAGGTCCCGACTAACCCAGGGCGGACGAACCTTCCCCTGGAAACCTTGGGTTTACGGCCTGTGGGATTCTCACCCACATCTCGCTACTCATGCCAACATTCTCACTCCCATACTGTCCACATGTCCTTACGGTCATGCTTCAACCCGTATGGGAAGCTCCCCTACCCATCATAATGATGCCGTAGCTTCGGTAGTAAGTTTTAGCCCCGGAAATCTTCGGCGCAGGATCACTCGACCAGTGAGCTATTACGCACTCTTTGAATGAGTGGCTGCTTCTAAGCCAACATCCTGGTTGTCTGTGCAATCCCACATCCTTTACCACTTAACTTACATTTAGGGACCTTAGCTGACGATCTGGGCTGTTGCCCTTTCGACTATGAATCTTATCACCCACAGTCTGACTCCCAAGTATAAGATGACGGCATTCGGAGTTTGATAGTCTTCGGTAGGTGCAATACCCCCTAGGACATTCAGTGCTCTACCTCCGTATCTCTCACCTTGAGGCTAGCCCTAAAGCTATTTCGGGGAGAACCAGCTATCTCCGGGCTCGATTGGAATTTCACCGCTACCCACAAGTCATCCCCGAGCTTTTCAACGCTCGTGGGTTCGGACCTCCACGAAATTTTACTTTCGCTTCATCCTGCTCATGGGTAGGTCGCCCGGTTTCGGGTCTACGTCAAGTAACTGAACGCTCAGTTAAAACTCGCTTTCGCTACGGCTCCACACCTTAAGTGCTTAACCTTGCTACTTAACGTAACTCGTTGGCCCGTTCTACAAAAAGTACGCGGTCACACAAGAAATGTGCTTCCACAGCTTGTAAGTGCAGGGTTTCAGGTTCTATTTCACTCCCCTCCCGGGGTTCTTTTCACCTTTCCCTCACGGTACTATACGCTATCGGTCACTAGGTAGTATTTAGCCTTGGAGGGTGGTCCCTCCTGCTTCCCACAGGGTTTCACGTGTCCCGTGGTACTCTGGATCATATCTGAAGTCTTCTCGTTTAACATACAGGACTATTACCTTCTGTGGTGGGTCTTTCCAAACCTCTTCAATTACGATACCTCTTCGTTATGATATGTCCGCAACCCCAATAAAGAAAACTTTATTGGTTTGGGCTAATCCGCGTTCGCTCGCCGCTACTTACGGAATCGAATTTCTTTCTCTTCCTTCAGGTACTTAGATGTTTCAGTTCCCTGAGTTCCCCTCATTAAGCTATGTATTCACTCAATGATACTTAGACATTACTCTAAGTGAGTTTCCTCATTCGGAAATCTTCGGATCAAAGTTTACGTGCAACTCCCCGAAGCTTATCGCAGCTTATCACGTCCTTCATCGGCTCCTAGTGCCAAGGCATCCGCCCTGCACCCTTAATAACTTGACCAGTTAAAAAGGTTTCATAGATTAAAGTCTATCAACTTGATAATTTTAAAAAGTTATCAGCTTTATATATTACAAATTAGATGTCATATCACTAAATATATATGCAGTTTTCAAAGTGCTAACGCACAGCGCCAACGGATAAATCCCGTTGCTTAAAGTGCTAACAATGAGTATTCGTAAAAACGAACCCTCAAAATTAAACAGTAGGTAATTCTCCTTAGAAAGGAGGTGATCCAGCCGCACCTTCCGATACGGCTACCTTGTTACGACTTCACCCCAGTTATTGATTCCACCTTCGACGACTTCTTCCAAAAGGTTAGATAATCGGCTTCGGGCGTCTCCAACTCCCGTGGTGTGACGGGCGGTGTGTACAAGACCCGGGAACGCATTCACCGCAGCATTCTGATCTGCGATTACTAGTAACTCCAGCTTCATGTAGGCGAGTTTCAGCCTACAATCCGAACTGAGAGTAGCTTTAAGGGATTAGCTCCACCTTACGGCTTGGCAACCCTCTGTACTACCCATTGTAGCACGTGTGTAGCCCTAAGCATAAGGGGCATGATGATTTGACGTCATCCCCACCTTCCTCCAGGTTATCCCTGGCAGTCTCTCTAGAGTGCCCAACTTAATGATGGCAACTAAAGACAAGGGTTGCGCTCGTTGCGGGACTTAACCCAACATCTCACGACACGAGCTGACGACAACCATGCACCACCTGTCACCAATGTCCCCGAAGGGAACTCTCCGATTAAGGAGATGTCATTGGGATGTCAAGCTTAGGTAAGGTTCTTCGCGTTGCTTCGAATTAAACCACATGCTCCGCTACTTGTGCGGGTCCCCGTCAATTCCTTTGAGTTTCACTCTTGCGAGCGTACTTCCCAGGCGGAGTACTTAATGCGTTAGCTGCGGCACCGAAGGGGGTAACCCCCGACACCTAGTACTCATCGTTTACAGCGTGGACTACCAGGGTATCTAATCCTGTTTGCTCCCCACGCTTTCGTGCCTCAGCGTCAGTTACAGTCCAGAGAGCCGCCTTCGCAACTGGTGTTCCTCCTAATATCTACGCATTTCACCGCTACACTAGGAATTCCACTCTCCTCTCCTGCACTCAAGTCTCCCAGTTTCAAGAGCTTACTACGGTTGAGCCGTAGCCTTTCACTCCTGACTTGAAAGACCGCCTACGCACCCTTTACGCCCAGTAAATCCGGATAACGCTAGCCCCCTACGTATTACCGCGGCTGCTGGCACGTAGTTAGCCGGGGCTTCCTCCTCAAGTACCGTCATTATCTTCCTTGAGGACAGAGTTTTACGACCCGAAGGCCTTCATCACTCACGCGGCGTTGCTGCATCAGGCTTTCGCCCATTGTGCAATATTCCCCACTGCTGCCTCCCGTAGGAGTTTGGACCGTGTCTCAGTTCCAATGTGGCCGATCACCCTCTCAGGTCGGCTACTGATCGTCGCCTTGGTAAGCCGTTACCTTACCAACTAGCTAATCAGACGCGGGTCCATCCTGTACTGGCTAACCTTTGATATTCAAGAGATGCCTCTCAAATATGTTATCCCGTATTAGCATACCTTTCGGTATGTTATCCGTGTGTACAGGGTAGGTTACCCACGCGTTACTCACCCGTCCGCCGCTCTTTACCTAAGTAAATCGCTCAACTTGCATGTGTTAGGCACGCCGCCAGCGTTCATCCTGAGCCAGGATCAAACTCTCAAATAAAAGTTTATCAGGCTCAGATACTATTGTTATCAAAATATCTGGCTTTATGGTTTGTTTCTTAATATAAATTAACCTACTGTTTAATTTTCAATGTTCGTGTTTATTTCTTTTTCCTTTTCTTAAGGACAAGTAATACTATATCATCTTAAAAACAATTCGTCAATACTTTTTTAAATTATTTTTTAAATTATTTATTTTTTTATATTATATGACTTCTTAAACAATAGTTATATTATAGGATTAAATACTTTTGATATATATATTTTCTCATAAAAATTGTAATTAACAATCTGCATTATTATGATTATTATAATTCTTATCCAACTTAATCTAAGCTTATATAATAGAAATAAATTATCTATTGTGTAAGTTTAAAAATCATAATATAAAAACCAAACAATGGTATTAAATAAACATAATAGATATACATTTATATATAATAAAAGAAAAAGCATCAATAAAGTTAAGATAAATTTATTAATACTTTCCTTTCATCATTAATACAGCTTTATATTTTTTGAATAATATATGTCTACATTTATAATTTATCTCATAGCTCTCATGGCATTTAATACTGCAATAAGCGCTACCCCTACATCAGCAAATATAGCTTCCCACATAGTAGCTATCCCTCCAGCTCCTAATATCATAACTATAACTTTTACTCCTAACGCAAATATTATATTTTGCCATACTATTTTATTAGTCTTATTTGCTATCTCAATTGCTTTAGATATTTTACTAGGTTCATCTGTCATAAGAACTACATCTGCCGCTTCAATGGCTGCATCTGAACCTAAACCTCCCATTGCTATACCAACATCAGCACGAGCTAGTACTGGAGCATCATTTATTCCATCACCTACAAAAGCTATTTTTTCTTTTTCAGTTCTTCCTTCATATAAATCTTCTAATCTATCAACTTTTTCATTAGGAAGTAAATTTGAGTAAACTGTATCTAATTCTAATTCTTGAGCAATATTTTTTGCTACTTTCTCATTATCCCCAGTTAACATTACAACTTCTTTTACTCCTATTGATTTTAAGCTTATTATAGCATTTTTACTATCTTCTTTTATTTCGTCAGATATAACTATATAGCCTCTATACACTTTATCAACAGCAATATAAACTACTGTGCCTACTTCTTTAGCTGGTGAATACAATATATTTTCCTTTTTCATAAGTTTTTCATTACCTGCTAATATAAGTTTTTCATTATGTTTTACTCTGATTCCATAAGCTGCTATTTCCTCATAGCTGTCGATTGTATCTAAATCAATTTTTTTATTATAGTAACTTAATATAGATTTAGCTATTGGATGGTTTGAGTTTACTTCTGCAATAGCTGCAAATTCTAGTAACTCTTCTTCTGATATACCTTCAGGATTTAACTTAGTTACATTAAATACACCTTTAGTAAGTGTTCCTGTTTTATCAAACACTACTGTATCTACACTTCTTAAAGCTTCTAAATAATTACTTCCCTTAATAAGGATACCATTTTTAGATGCAAATCCAATTCCACTAAAGAAACTAAGTGGTATTGATAAAACTAGTGCACAAGGGCAAGAAACAACCAAGAATATCAATCCTCTATACAACCAATCACTAAACACTTCACCTGAGATTACAAGTGGTGGAACAAATGCTATCAATAAGGCTGCTATTACTACTATTGGAGTATAATATCTTGAAAATTTAGATATAAAGTTTTCTGTTTTTGATTTTTTAATACTAGAATTTTCAACAAGGTCAAGGATTTTTGAAACTGTTGATTCTCCAAAGTTCTTTGTAACCTCAATACTTAGCAAAGCATTCTTATTTATAACACCAGATAAAATTTCATCTCCTTTTTCAACTTCTCTTAGTACTGATTCACCTGTAAGTGCAGAGGTATCTAGCATAGAAATACCATCTACTACAATACCATCTAGTGGCACTTTTTCACCAGGTTTTACTACTATTATGTCACCCACATTTACTTCTTCTGGTGACACTACCTTAACTTCAGAGTTAACTTTCAGATTTGCATAATCTGGTCTTATTTGCATAAGTGAAGTTATAGATTTTCTAGATTTACCAACTGCAACACCTTGTAAATACTCTCCTATTTTATAGAATAGCATAACCCCTACTGCTTCTGATAGTTCTCCTATTGCTAACGCTCCAACTGTTGCTAGAGCCATCAAAAAGTTCTCATCAAATACTCTTCCCTTTGATATATTTCTTATTGCTCTTAAAAGCACATCACCACCTACTATTACATAAGCAACTATAAATACTATATTACTAAATTGACTTTCATAACCTGTAGCTGTTTGATATATACCAAATATATATACGAGAGCTCCAATTATAAGTGGAATCAATTCTTTCTTATTTGTATCATTTGCAGTACCTACTTTTTCATTAGTTCTGGCTTTTACTTTGTCAGTGGACTCTAATTGTATATTAAGTCCTGGTTCTGTTGAATCTATTATTTCCTTTATTTTGTTTATAACAGTATCCTCTTCAAAGTCATTAATTATATTTACTGTAAGCTTTTTATTTACAAAATTCAAATTAGAAGATTCAACTTCTTTTAATTTAGAAACTTTATTGTTAATCTCTTCTGCACAATGTGCACAGTTCAACCCTCCTAATATAAATTCTTTTTTAATTAATGCCTTGTTAGATACATTTTCTTTAAAACTTATCTGTATATCAAGACCTGGTTCTGTTGAATCTATTATATCTATTATCTTTTCTATAGTAATATCCTCATTAAAGCTATCCTCTATATTTACTGTAAGTTTTTTATTTATAAAATTTAAGTTGGAAGATTTAACTTCTTGTAGCTTAGAAACTTTATTATTAATCTCTTCTGCACAGTGCGCACAGTTTAATCCACCTAATATAAATTCTTTTTTAATTATATTATTTGTTTCCATATACATTCACTCCTCTCGTTTATCATTTATAAGTCTCTCTAATATGATTTAATCCACAATCAAATATTTGACTTATATGACTATCATCTAGTGAGTAATACACTGTCTTTCCTTCTCTTCTGAACTTTACTAACCTAGCTTGCTTTAATACTCTAAGTTGATGTGATATTGCAGAATGAGTCATATTTAATAAACTCGCTATATCACATACACACATTTCATTTGCAAATAATGCATATAGTATTTTTACTCTAGTCGTATCCCCAAATACTTTAAATAATTCTGCTAAATCATATAACATTTCTTCATCTGGCATAGTTGATTTAGCTTCTGTTACTATTTCTTCATGTATTATATTACAACTACAATCATTTATCTCTTCTCTCATTTTTAATCCTCCATTATTTAAACATATGAATAACTGTTCATATGTTCATTATATGTTATCATGTCTAAATTTGCAATAATAATTTTTATTTATTTAATAACAATTTGAATGCACATATTATAAACTTTTTTAATATATATATTATTAGAATAAGTTTTTGTAAACTTTTTTATAGTTTTCTAGGAGGTGCAAGTTTAATATGAGTAACAAAAAAAGAAAGGATTTAGATAATAGTTACATGCCTTACTTAGACCCAGCGAACTATGCAGATTATATTACTAATGAAGAAATTCCCCAAGATGAATTGAGAAATGACCCTCAAATTTCTAATGGTTATACAAAAATACCTAATAACCAGAACATAAATAACCTGTATCCTAATAACGAAAATAATTATCCTAAAAGCAATAATTCCCCAAACAACTTGCCTAACACAAATAATACATCTGGAAATATGAATTACAATACATCTAATAATATGCCTAATAACTCGAACTATAGTACATCTAATAATATGGGTACACCTAATAACACATCTAGCAACATGAATAACAATATGGGTATGCCTAACAATATGTCTAGCAACATGAATAATAATATGGGTATACCTAACAATATGTCTAACAACATAAATAATAATATGGGTATGCCTAACAACATGTCTAATAACATGAATAGTAATATGGGTATGCCTAACAATATGAATAATAATATATACGGTAATACAGGTATGCCTAACAATATGAATAATAATATGTATGGTAATATGGGTATGCCTAACAACATGTCTGGCAACATGAATAATAATATGGGATATAGTATGAATATGGGTATTCCTAACTTCTCATGTAATCAAAATATGCCTCCTAATGTACTTATGATGATACCAGGTGTTATATGTCATAATACAATGCAAGGTATGCCTGTAGTTATGCCTAGTACTATGTCTCCTAATATATCTCCAATTCCTTATGGCTCTAATAATATGTCCATACAAGGCATGCCACAAACTACTAACATAGAGGAATTTGATGAGGAAGAAATGTAATATATTTTTTCAAGTAAATTGTATAAAATTTTAATAATTGACCATAATAATAAATGTATTCCTCATAATATTCCCCCAATATTATTATAGGTATAGAAAGTTGACTGAATATAATTTTATTCGGTCAACAAATATTAACATAATCTAATAAAATAAATATAGAAAAAATCAGATAAAATTAAATTTTATCTGATTTTTTCATTTAAAAGTATATTAGTAAAATGTCACTACAGACTATAACTATTATTTAATTTTGTATTTATGAAAATACTGACAATATAAAAAATCTTTTTGCTTTCTATTAAGTTAATTAACTCTATACTATAATCACTCTAATAAGTGACTATTTAATAGAAAGTACTGCTTTGAACAAGCTATATATATTTTGACTTTCTGGAACTAGTATGACAGAATATATAATTAATAAAGTAAAACAAAAATTTGAAAATAAACATGTTTGTGTCGAATGCACCTCAAATTGTATTAGACTTTGTAAAAAGATATATTTATAATCCACACAGCTGTTGAGGACAGCTATATAAATTATGATTTATCAAATTTACTAATCAAAAAATTAGATTCTAAAGGTTCCAAAGTATTTTATAACAAATCACATGAGGAAAATTATAAATTTTTTTATTTTTCTAATAAACTGTATAAAATTTTAATAATTGACAACAATAATAAATGTATTCCTCATAATATTCCCCCAATATTATAGAAATAAATTTAAGCGAGATTAAATTCAGTTAATCTCGCTTAAATAATGTCTAAAATTATTATTCTAAAAAGTCATCAAAATCTAATGAGCCTGATTCTGCAAAATCATATAATGCATTTTGCTCAAAGAAAAAATTCTCTTCAAACTTAATATAGTTACTATAGTTAGATTGACTTATTTCATTGATATAATTGCAATCATTTTCATTATAAGTACCAATAAAAAACTTATTTCCCATTAAGTAATATATAGCTTTCATATCATTATTTATTATATATACATTTTCCTTAACATGGTCATTATTAAAATTAAATCTAGTAAAAAATATGCCCTCATTCATATCACTTTTCAATAAAAATGGGTTTTCTCTATAAAACACTTTTGCAAATTCTTCAGGAGACTTTACACTATATACACTCACAAATTCATTCTTAGAAATCTCATCAAATACCTCAAAATCATACATAGGTTCTTTATCTGATACTAATAAAGAATTAATTCTAAAACCAGTTTCATGGCACTTACTTATACAAAAAGCAATTTTACACATATAATATCCATCATTATCTTCATATAAAGCTTCACTTATATATCGACCTTGACCTTTACTACTCACTACATTTTTAAGTAATGTACCATTTATATTTGTAATATGCATATTTGCAATCTCATCACTTCCAGAAAAGTACTTTAGACTTTCTCTATCCCATGCTATAAATCTCATGGTCATATAGTTTATAAATTCAACTTCTTCATCAACTCTTTTACATATTTTATTATATAATATTTCTATAGTTAAATCTGTTTTATAGCTTTTTATAATATCAATATACTCATATTTATCTCCTGGCAATAATTTATCATAGTAAAGATTCTTATTCCCAAAATAATATACTAAGAATAAAGATTCATCCTTCGTTAACTCAACTCTATCTGAACCAAATCCTCCCATTAATCTTTCTTCTTCCATATATGCTTCTTCCTGTGTTGGATTTTTTAAACTCACATAATCTGCCAAACCTAATCCTTCTGCATCTAATAAAAAATATTGACAAAAGTGATTATTTTTATCATCTATCCAATTTATTATAAGACCTAAACTGCCCATAAGTCTAGAATTTGTAGCCTTTGCAAAATTAAAATTCATATAGTCACATCCTTTAAACTTTAAAATACTTGTTTTTTAATATATAAATTATTATACATATATTTTAACAACTTAGGTACAATTTATAATATAATATAAGGAAATGATTAATTGAGGTGGTCTTATGAAAAATATAGCAGCTTTTTTTGATATAGATGGTACTCTTTATAGAGACTCTCTTATGGTTGAGCATTTTAAGAAATTAATTAAATATGATATAATTGACCAAAAAAATTGGTATAAACACGCAAGAGACACTTTTATGGATTGGGATAAAAGACAAGGTAATTATGATGATTATCTATTAGAAATATGTAACCTTTATGTTGATTCATTAAAAGGATTAGATAAAACTTGCATCAATTTTACAAGTGACCAAGTAATTAAATTAAAAGCAGATAGAGTTTATAAATACACACGTTCAAGAATTGATTGGCATCTAAATCAAGGGCATATAGTTATATTTATATCTGGTAGCCCAGGGTTTCTAGTTGAAAAAATGGCAAAGAAATATAATGTAACTGATTTTCTAGGAAGTGATTATATATTTGAAAATAATATATTTACAGGAAAAGTTATTCCAATGTGGGATTCTATAAGTAAGAATAATGCTATAAATGATTTTGTTGTAAAGTATAATTTAGACTTATCAAACTCATATGCTTATGGAGATACTAATGGTGACATAAATATGTTAAAAAGAGTTGGAAATCCAATTGCAATAAATCCAACAAAGGAACTTTTATCTCAAATATCACTTGATAAGGAAATTTCTAAAAATGTTGAGATAATAGTAGAAAGAAAGGATATTATTTATTCTTTATCTACAGATGTAAATATAGTGGATATTTGATTTATATTATCTATTTTAAAAACTTATATTATATCTAATACACAAAAAGCTTTGATTTTTAGTCAAAGCTTTTTGTATATTGCACTAAGGATATATTGAATTTAGCTTTATATCCAAATACATATTTAGATACGGTGTTTACATTTATTCAAATTACAATCTTAGTGAACTACCATCTACTTTATTAAAAAATATAAAATTAACTGTTATTTTTAAATAGAATTTTTCTTAACTTATTATTGTAATAACCTACAAAAGAACTATAAACATAATCATATACTATAAAGGCTACCTCAAATAAGCCTATAATAAAAATATTTATTGGAATATAAACTATTGTTCTTAATAAAAAATACAATATAAGTATCATTATATTTGCAAACACCAATTTCATAAAATACTCAATATATATCGACCTATCTTTTTCTATAAGATATTTTACAATACCATATATTCCAAAGGTAAGTGAATATACAAGCCATTGAGACTTACTTGCCATTACTATAAATCCTAAAGCTATAGAACCTATATAAAAAGCTACTCCACTTTTGAATCCCCATTCCATTATTACAATTGATACTAAAAGTGATGCTAACCCCATAATAAACAATGTATTTACAGGAATAATATTTGTAAGAGTCAGCAGTATCACATTTAATGCTAATAAAACTCCTCCATAAGCAACTTTTATACTCATATTTATCATCCTAACAACAAGTTATTAAATCTCCACCAAAACATTCGCAACATGAATCTAAACACCAAAGCTTAGCACAATTTTCACAACAATCGTCACCTAGACAACAGCAACAATCATCACAGCAACAGCAACAACATCCATCTAAATCATTACGTCTTCTTCTATTATAATTATCAGCTCTGTTGTTATATTCATTTCTATATTGTGTATAACTTCTAAGTGCATCACTATATTCACTATTTTCAGGCTCCATAAACTTTGCTCTTTTTAAGAAGTCTTCGCCTTCTTCATAATATCCTATGTTCATTGCAGAAAAACCAGTTAAATAATACCATTCTGCACATTTGTCAGTCAAAGTTTTCAAAAAATCATATGCTTTTCTAAATTCACTGTTTTCTATAAAAGCTCTTGCTCTCATAAAATTTTCATTATTATAAGTATTACTGTACACTTTTTCCACCTCTACTTTCTAATATATTCATATATCTTAAATAAACACCAGAATAAATTATATTTTCTATTATTCCAACATTTTTATTTAGATTTAGATTATCAATTCCTTTAGCTAAAAATCCTAATGATGTTACTATTATTTTTTTTACTTTTTCTTTTAACTCATCATTTTTATCTATATACTCTATAAATGGATTGTATCTTCCTTTTTTAAAATCTTCATCTAAATCTTCATAGGCATCTAGTAGATATATATACTTACCTATATTAAAGCCTATCATTCTTAAGTTTCTCTCGTTTTCATCTTTTTTATAAGCAAATACTTCACCCATTATATTTCCAAATATACTAGATACTTCATCTATATTTATATTTTTATCTTTTTCTAACTTATTTAATTCATTTAACTGTTGTTTTATATACTCTGCCTTTTCAGGATACTTTTCATATGCTAATTTTAATTTGTTTTTATATATATAATATGCTAATTTATCTTTTATGCGTTTATCATCCATTAAATTATCTTCCAATTTATAATACGTTAAAAGAATATTCATACTTGCTGCATATTCTGTAATATCATTTGTAATTACCTTTTTCTTTTTAAATGGATTAACTATACATACTTCCTCTGTGCTTATAGACTCTGGGTTATATACTGCTGTTAATAAAACAATTAAAAATGTTATATCATAATTCAGAGAAAATCTAGAAATTTCTCCATGATTTCTTTTTAAGTATTTACATAGTCCACAATAATAAGCTTTGTAATAGTCATATTCTCTAAATGTTAAATCCATTTTGTTTATTTTAACATATCCAAACATAAATACTCCTTTTTTGTACTATTTTTTATTTAGATTATATATAGTATAACACTTTTTATCAAGATTATATAAGATACAGTATTCTAAAAAACTTAAAAAATTCCTTCTAATCATTGTATCTTAAATTTAAAATAATTAGAAGGTTAAGTTAAAAATAATATTAAATTATATACTTATATTAACTCATACAAGTTAATTATGCTTTATATCAATTTAAAATTTAAATAATTGGTATATATTCAAAACTACCTACAGTATCCTTCAATTCCTTTTTTGCTTTATTTATAACCAATTCATCAAGCATCACATCATTTATTGAACACGCTATAGATTTAGATGCTAACAACATAGCTTTAAATCCCATATCAGAACCTGCACTAGCACAAGACTGCCATGTATGAGCAGAAATACCAATAGGCCAAACTGAGCAAGAACATTGTGCTGTAGGAATTATGTAACTAATATCTCCAATATCTAGTGATAATGATATACAGTTATTATGAGTAAATGTATCATCTGTAACCTCATCATGTAAATTCATCTTAGTAATATCCTTATTTCCACTTAATACACTAGAAACACTAATTCTTTTATCTATATACACTGTTTCAGCTAATTTTTCTGCAAAATAGTAGTCATCTTCGCTATAATTTTGTACTCCTACCAATCTCATGTTTTGTGATAGGATATTTGTTAATATTGTATTTGGAATATAATCATACACCCCACTTATAATATTATATTCCATACTAGTACCAGTCATTAATGCTGCCCCTTTTGCTATATCAACAATTCTGTCAAATACATCTCTTACATGCTCCATTTTAACTCCTCTTATGTAATACCACACTTCTGAAAAATCTGGAACTATATTTAGCATTTTTCCACACCATCTAATTCATCTATACTAAAATCATGTTTTTTTAAATATTCCTTTTGTAAGCTTGAAGCATAATATTCTTTATATTGAAGTTCTGGATTTTTCCATATTTTATCTGATATATCTCTTAATTCTCCCTGTATCTCATCTATATATTCCATTAAAAACTTTTTATTTAAATCATCCATATTAATTATATAAACCTCCCTGTTTCTAATAACTTATCTACTTATCAACCAAAATGACTAATTTTAACTGATTTAAAAATATTTTCTACTGTACATCAATTTTATACAATAAAACCTCTTGACTTGTAAGTTTCGTTTTATCAAGTAAGAGGTTTTCAAATTTTATAAAATTTTTAACATGTTAGCCAATCAAGCATATTGACCCATAATTTATTATAGTATTTCCAGTCAGTAAATTCTTTTGAACCCCAATGAGGTGCACAATCAGAACTAAATACAGCAGATTTTCCTTTTCCAAACTCACCAACAGCTACAAATGGGTCTCCTCCAATAGTTGCTAGCACAGGGCAATTATCTCTAGCAACTGTCTTATTATATCCTAAAAACTTTGGCCATTCTGTTGGTATATCTTTTAATACTGGATGTTGAGAGTCAACAACTACTGGAATTATTCCTGCTGGTTTTTCTACTCTATCATCTTTATCTATCATTGTTATTGGTAATACATCTTTAATAGCAGTTTCACCAAATCTAGCTTTTGCATCTATACCTGTAAATGACATGTATCCACCTACCATGATTAATGCCCTACCATTATTTACGTAATCTTTGATTAGTTCAAGTCTATCTGGATTACTATTGCAATCTATAAAAGTACTATTAGATAATAAGAACGTATTAGAACCTATATCAGATAATATTATACAGTCATACTCATTTAATTCTTCTAATTTATATGGGAAGCTATCTGCTGCTACATGTGCAGGCATATGAACTGTCTCATATCCTCCAGATTCTATTGCCTCTTTTAACCACTTTACAGCTTCTTCATAGTGAGTTGTAACAAATGTATCAAACCCTTTTATATGAGTTATATTTTTTACCCAAGATTCCCCTACTATTAATACTTTTTTCATTTATATATTCCTCCTACTTTTATAAATTTAATATTAGACTTGCATACATAAGTATACTATCTAGATACTCCTTAATTTCAACATATTCATCTATTGAATGGCATTGTTCTATTGAGCCTGGACCTAATATAAGTGTTGGTATTTCAGCTAAATTTTTCATCAATCTCGCATCATTCCCAGCTGTCGAACCTCTTATTTCTAATTTTTTCTCTAGAGTTTCTTCTAGTATTTTATGAGCATTAACTACAAAATCAGAATTCTTGTCCATCTCAAAACCTAATCCTGATTGATATATATTTATATTTGGCTTATTATCTTTAAGCCACAAATCCCCATTAGCTCTTGTCATTATGACATTGGTCACGTCATTTACAACTTGTTCATAACTCATTATATTTGGTAAGAAGTGTACACATAAGTTAAATACACACTTATCTGGCACAGTAGAACCTGCTGTCCCACCATTTATCATACCTAAATTTATTGTAGGTGATGGTAATAGTGGATGCTTATATATCATAAGCCAGTTATGTTCTAATTCTTTTATATCTTGAAGGAGTAACATAGCCTTCTCTATCGCATTAACACCCTCCCACTT
Source organism: Clostridioides sp. ES-S-0054-01 (assembly GCA_021561035.1). Lineage (NCBI taxonomy): Bacteria > Bacillati > Bacillota > Clostridia > Peptostreptococcales > Peptostreptococcaceae > Clostridioides > Clostridioides sp. ES-S-0054-01. The sequence goes on along the minus strand of CP067346.1, from coordinate 370,433 downwards.
ACTACCACAGTGAAGAGATACACCTTTAACCTCAACTTCAAAGAATACAAATCCCATATGTGCAATTATTAAATTCTGTTCTGATGGTTCACAAATTACACAGTAGTCTCCATCAATTCCATTCATAACTGCATTTATAGTACCATTTCCCCCACCTTCTTCATCTACTACTGACATTATCTTCACATTACCAGGTATATTTAAACCACTATCTTTTATAAGCTTTACAGCTAATATTGATGCTATAAGCCCAGATTTCATATCTGCAGTTCCAAGACCATAAAGCTTCCCATTATCTTCCGTCCCATAGTATGGATTATATCTCCACTTACTTATATCGCCAGGTGGCATAGTGTCTACATGACCATTAAATACAATTGTCTTTCCAGGTAAATTATCACTGTATTTGCAAATTAAATTATATCTATCTTTATAATTGTGACCTAGATTTCCTTCTTTATAGGTATCTTTTGCTTTTTTAATTAGCTCTTCACTCATTTCTTGTCTATCTACACTAAAACCTATGTCATTTGCAAGTTTCTCAATATATTCCTGTCCCTCTTTTTCAAATCCACCTAATATTCCATGACCAATATCTTCAGTCTTTATACTTACAAGTTCTTTTAAATAATCTATATATTCTTGTTTTCTACTATTTAATGTATCTAAGAGAATTTTTTTCATATTTCCTCCTAAGATTTATTTTTACATTTAAAATTTCAAGTCTAATCTCCTCTATTTAAACCATAGTAAACTTTTTCACTTAGTATATTCCCATTTAATATATAAAGATATATGCAAATTAAAGTATAAAAATATACAAAAACTTAATAATTTTTATAGTTCATCAACTAAAATTTAATTACTATTTAGCTTTAGCCGATTTTTTTAATCTTATATTATTTATCCATATAGCAAATAACATTACCAAACCTTTTATAATCATTTGATTATACGAAGATACACTTAATAAGTTTAATCCATTTCCTAATATTCCTATTATTCCAACACCTATACATGTACCTACTATAGAACCAGAGCCACCCATCATGTTAGTACCACCAAGCACAACTGCTGCTATAGCATCCAACTCTGCTCCATCTCCAACAGTAGGTGAACCTGATGCCAAACGTGATGATAGTATTATTCCAGCCAATGCTGTTAGTAATCCAGCTAGTGCATATACTTTTACTATCACTTTATTTACTTTTACTCCACATAATCTAGCAGCTTCTTCATTTCCACCTACTGCATGTACATGACGTCCAAAATTAGTTCTTTTTAATAGAAAATGACCTATTATTACAACTATAATCATAATTATAACTGGTATTGGTATTGGTCCAACATATCCTCTACCTAACATCTTAAATGCGTCCGTATTTACTGATATAGGTCTTCCTCCTGTAAATACAAAACTTATCCCACTTATTATCGTCAACATGGCTAAAGTTACAATGAATGGTGGTAGTTTTTGTGTTGAAATAATCGCACCTTTTATAATTCCTAATATTGCGCCTATTGCCAATGCAAGTATCATACCTACCCATATAGGTGCATTATAATTTACTACTGTTGTAGCCCAAAACGTACCTACTAGAGCAATTACTGCCCCTACACTTAAATCTATTCCTCCTGTAATTATTACAAATGTCATACCCACTGCAAGAATTGCATTTATCGATATCTGTCTTCCAACGTTAATTAAATTATCTAAAGTTAAAAAATTAGATGAAGCTACACTCATTATTATAAAAATTATTACAAGCCCTATAGCTGCACTCCCTTGATCTCTGAATGTACTTGTTAATTTTGTTAATAATGGAGAGGATTTGTCTTCTTTATGCTTAGTTATTGAACTCATTAATTTTACCTCCGAAAGCCAATTTTAATACATTATTTTCAACCATTTCTTCACCTTCTAAAAATCCACTTATATGACCTTCTCTCATAACCATTATCCTGTCACTCATTGATATTAATTCTGGTATCTCAGAAGATATCATTATGATACTTACACCACTCTCTACTAAATCTCCCATTAGATTGTATATCTCTGCTTTAGCATTTACATCTATACCTCTAGTTGGTTCGTCCATAATTAATATATCTGGTTGTAATAAAAGCCATCTTGCTATTATAGCTTTTTGTTGGTTTCCACCACTTAGACTCTGTATAACTTGATTCATATGTGGCGTTTTTATCTTTAATGCTTCTATGTATTTTTCTAGTACTTCTTTTTCCTTTTTTCTGTCTATAAATGATTTAAACTTAGATATCTTTTTTAATCCAGCCATAGTTGTATTTTCTTTGACACTCATTTGTAAAAATAATCCAGTACCTTTTCTATCCTCTGTTATTAATCCTAGCCCATTTTCAATCGCATCTGATGGAGTTTTAAATTTTACTTCTTTATTATTTAAATATATTTTCCCAGAATCATACGTTCCAAGTCCAAATATAGCCTCTACTATTTCACTTCTCTTACTTCCAACTAGTCCACCTATTCCCAATATCTCGCCTTTTCTTATATTAAAACTGACATCGTTAAAAACATTGTTCTTAGTTAGATTTTCCACTCTCATAATTTCTTCTTTTATTTCTACTTTTCTTTTCGGAAAAAATTGGTCTAGCTTTCTATCTATCATTAAATTAACTAATTCTTCCTCGGATGATACATCTTTGGTATTCAAAGTCGAAATCGTTTTCCCATCTCGCATTATAGTTATTCTGTTACAAATCTCAAAGAGTTCTTCCATCCTATGGGAGATATATATTATACTGACTCCACTATCTTTTAAATCATTTATAAGTCTAAAAAGTATTTCAGTCTCCTTTTTGCTTATTGAAGATGTAGGCTCATCCATTATTAAGACCTTAGTTTCTGATGATAAAACTCTTGCTATTTCTACCATTTGTTTTTGAGCTATACTAAGCTCTTTGACTAAACTATTTGGATTTATATCTATTCCCATATTATCGAAAATCTTTTTAGCCTCTTCATTCATTTTTTTGTCATTGGTTAAGACTTTGCCATTTATTTCTTTTCCCATAAAAATATTTTGTGCTACTGTCAACTCATCAAATACTGTTAATTCCTGATAGATTGCATTTATACCTATCTTTTTAGAAATATCTGGTGATATATTCTCTATTTCTTTACCTTCAAAAATGAATTTACCAGAAGTTTTTGAGTGAGCACCAGTTAAAATCTTTATCATTGTTGATTTACCAGCACCATTTTCACCCAATAGTGCATGAACTTCCCCATGAAATAACTCAAAATTAACATTATCTAATGCTCTGACACCAGGAAATTCTTTAGCAATATTACTTAACTTCAGAATTGTATTACTCATAATGACACTCCTTTTTAAATAGGATTTCTTTCAAATAATCTCATTTTATTTTACTAATTCTTAAAGTCTTTTATATTTCCTTTATCATAAAGTAAAGCTGGTACTGGTATATTTTTTTCTACCTTTTCCCCTTTTATAGCTTTTACTACTGCTTCTACAGCTAAACGTCCCATCTCTTTAGGCTGTTGTTGAATCATAGCAAGAATAGTCCCATCTGTTATTCCACTTGATGCTTCTTCAGTTAAGTCAAACCCTACAATCTTAACATCCTTATTCTTTGCAGATTCAAGTGCAGCTTTAGCTCCTAGTACACTATTTTCAGCTGTTGCATATATTATATCTACATCTGGGTTAGATTGAATTAAGTTTTCTACTGTATTAAGAGATTCTTCTCTGTCATATCCTGGTTGTGAATTTAATATCTTAACATTTGCTGAACCTTTTAATGCATCTTTAAATCCATCTATTCTCTGCATTTGTATTTGAGATTTTAAATCTGTTACTATCGCTATTTCTGATTTTCCACCTAATTTTTCATCTATGTACTTTTTAGTGTATTCCCCTAACTTTTTACCAGCATCATAACTAACTGTTCCTACATAACTTGTAATATTTTCAGTATTTAATACAGCATCTACTGTAACTACTGGCATTTTTTCAAACGCTCCTTCTACTGCTGGTACTATAGCTGAGTTATCTGTTCCAAGTACTATCATTCCATCTACGTTTTGTTGTATAAAATCTTCTATTGCTGATGTTTGCTTAGCTACATCTTGGTCTGGGTCATTTACTATAACTTTCACACCTAGCTCTTTGGCTTTTTCTTTTATTCCCTCATCAATATCTATAAAAAATTGATGTTGAAGAGTTATTGTAGATACTCCAATAGTTAAATCTTTCTTGTCTGAACCACCTTTATTGTCTGATTTACTTGGTCCTTCCATTGAACATCCTGTTAACATTCCTATTGCTAGCATTCCAGCAATTCCTAAAGATAAAACTTTTCTCAATCTCATAATTAACCTCCATTTTTAATAGTTTTAATTTTAAACAAATTAGATTTCTATTTATTAATATTTAAATATTTTTCAACATCTTCTCTATAAGGCATACCAGATTGTGCTCCTAATTTTGTTACAGAAAGACCTGATACTACTACTGCATATTCTACTGCTGTATATAGATTTTTACCTTCTGTTATAGCCACTGACAATGCTCCATTAAATGTATCTCCTGCCCCTGTGGTGTCTTGAACATCAACACTTATACAAGATACATGCTTAATTTCTTTACCATCATAAAATCTAGCTCCATTTTTTCCTTCTGTTATCACAAGTTTATTAGGATATTTTTTTAATATTTCCTCTATCTCTTCCTCTGTGTCAAAAACTATCTTATATTCATGTTCATTTGGCGTTAAGTAAGTTACTTTTTCTATTATATCTCTATCTAATTTTATTGCAGGTGCTGGATTTAATAAAACCTTTATCTCATTTTCAAAACAGAAATTTACTACATAATTTATTGTTTCTAATGGAATTTCTAATTGCAGTAATACTATATCTGCATTCTTTATCTCCTCTTCATTTTTTTTAATTAACTCTATATCTACTAATTCATTAGTACCTGATACAACAACAATACTATTATCATTTTCACATAGTGTTATGACAGCAACACCAGAGCTTTTATGTTTATCTTTAGATACTAGACTATAATCGACTTTATTATTTCTAAAATTTCTTATTAACTCCTCACCTAAGCTATCCTCACCTACACATGATATCATTTTTACATTTGCGCCTAACTTAGATGCTGAAATAGCTTGATTAGCACCTTTTCCACCAGGTGATGTAAAAAAACTATTACCTAGCACTGTTTCTCCTTTTTCTGGTCTTTTATCTACAGAACATACCATGTCCATGTTTACACTTCCTATGACAACTATGTTTCCCATTACATTACTCCTTTACATATCTATTTATGTCTTTTATACTGTTATTCATTTTCTTTTGTTGAATCTCTTATGACTAATTCTGGTTTGAAAATCAATTCATCAAACGATTCTTTTTTATCTCCTCTTAAACAATTTATCAATATTTCACTGGCTTTGTATCCTATATCATAAGAGGGTTGTCTTACTGTTGTAAGAGAAGGGCTTATTAAACTAGATGTTTGAATATCATCAAATCCCACAACACTTACATCATTTGGTATACTTAATCCTCTTTCTTTAAGACCTCTTATAACACCTATTGCAATTAAATCATTTGCACAAAATATTGCATCAAAGTTTATTTTTTCTAAATTTTTTATAAATTCTTGTCCCCATTCAATCTTATATTTTCCCTCAAATACATAATCAGGATTGTAGCTTAAATTACACTCGATTAGAGCCTTTTTATATCCTTCTAATCTATCTACTGCTATTTCATTTTGAAGTGGACCACTTAGGTATATTATTTTCTTATTTCCAATATCTAATAAATGTTTTGTAACTATATATGCACCTTCAAAGTTGTTTATTTTAACAATTCCTTTTAAGGTTTCTTTGTTCATGCTTATCTTCTTATCAATCAACACAGTTGGTATTTTTATATCTTTATAATTTGCTTCTTTCCAGTTTGTATTTGAAGAAGCTGCAAATATAATTCCATCTATCATCCTCTCTGATAGTGTTCTTATTCCTTCATATTCTTTTTTAGCATCTTCATCTGTATTACATAAAATTATGTTATAGCCTTCTTCATTGGCTTTATCTTCTACACCTCTTGATACATCTGTAAAGAATGGATTTCGTATATCTGGTATAAGAAGCCCTATAGTATTAGTTTTTTTAGTTACTAAACTTTGTGCTAATTTGTTTGGTACATAATTTTTCTCTTTCATTATTTTCAAAATTTTTTCTCTTGTTGCTTGACTTATATTTTCATCTTTATTATTAATGACTTTTGACACAGTTGTTTTAGAAACACCAGCCAATTCGCCAATTTCTTTTATAGTTATACTCAAGAAGTTCACCCCCATAGTTTAGGAAACCGTTTTACTTAACCGGTTACCTAGATATTAGCACATCCTTTTTTCCTTTGCAACTATTTTGTATAAATTTTGATATTTTTCTTATTTTTCAAAATACTGTGATTTATAATTCAACTTTAGTATTTTAATTAATATGCAAAAAAATTAATATACCTTTATTATTATTTAAAAGTATACTAATTAATTTAAGTAATCTTTATTAAAATTCAAGTCCTTGTTCTATAATCATTTTTTTATCATTTTCAATCCCATTTCCGACAGTTGTCAAATAATCACCTACAATTGCAGAATTTACACCCCCATTAAATCCAACTTTGTCATATCCTTTTAAAGATAACCTTCCACCAGCATACCTTATGTATACATTAGGAATTATAAATCTAAAGACTGCTGTTGTTTTTAATTTTTCCATAGGAGTATTCTTAATAGGATTTAAAATATTTATTGGAATTGATTTTACATTTTATTTTTTATATAGGTTTACTATTAAACAAAAAAATACTGTTCTAAAATAGTATTTGTATAATATCTTATACGTATCATTATTAAAACAGTATTTTTTATTAAAGAATCATTCTTATTAATTTATAAAACTATTCTTGTCTTAACGCCATCCAAGCTTTCAATTGTGATAACCTCTAAGCCTTCATATTCTCTAAACAACCATTTTAAATCCTTCATAGCTTGATTAACCTGACTTTTTGTTAGATTATTTATAAAATATTCTTTTCTAGTTTCCTCATACTCTTTGCTAGTTAAAAAGTTTCTTAGAAAATTAAATGCAAATACACTTGGAATATTGTTTACATTGGCTTTCTTGCTGTTTTCTTTCTCATAGTAAATTTTCATAAATGCATACTCCTTTGATACTTTTAAATTTCTCTTACAATAATTATATGCATCTAAGTCCTACTATTCTTATAATTTTATTAATTCATATTCTTTACTTCCCATACCCATTTCACATGCATAGTCTATTATTCTAGTTCCATTTACATGAGGATGCTCATGTTTGAACACATCATGACCCATTTCCTTACAAATCAAATCATAACATGCTTGTTCAATAGCTACAGGGTCTGTTGATGCTAATATGCCTATATCATGTGCAATTGGTCTACCTGACCAAGGCACACAGTCACAAAGTGGAGTTACATTCATAACAAAAGTTATATATCCTACCTTATCTTTTTTGTTTGATACTGCTCCATAAGCGTATTCTGCCATCTTTTCGACAAACACATCTGAGTCACTTTCCCATTGTATAGTTACTGCTCTAGTTGGACAGACAGTTGGGCATTCTCCACATCCATAACATACATCAGAATCTATAATTGCCTTCTTATCTACTATACTTATAGCTTTTGTAGGACAAGAATTAACACACTTTCCACAACCTATACACTTCTCTTCCTTTACTACTGGAGTAACATCAGAATGTTGCATTTGCTTTCCTGCTGCACTTGCACATCCCATAGCTAAATTTTTTAATGCTCCTCCAAAACCTGCTGCTTCATGACCTTTAAAATGACTCATTACTATCATTGCAGAAGAATTATAAATTTCTCCACCTATTTTTACACTTTCAAAATGTTTTTTATCTATTTTTACATTCTCATAATTTCTACTATATAATCCATCTGCAATTATTACTGGTGCATTTACAACTGCATAAGCAAATCCATTTTCTATAGCAGTTGTAAGATGGTCTACAGAATTTGTTCTACTCCCTGTATACAGTGTATTTGTATCTGTTAAAAATGGCTTTCCTTCGCAGTCTTTGACCTTATCAACCACTTGTCTAACTGCCACAGGACTCATATATGTAGTATTTCCCTTTTCTCCAAAGTGAAGTTTAATTGCGACTTGGTCATTCTTTTCTATTAAATCTTTGAATCCTGCTTTATCAAATAATCTTCTTACATTGTTTGGTACATTTTTATTTTGCGAATTTGAGTATAAATCACAAAAATATACTTTTGACTTTTCCATATCTACACCCCTTTAAAATATTTACTTAAAATAATTTTATCACTTTTAAAATGATTTTTAGTATATTTTACCACAATTAAAGATTCTTATCTTTATTTAATGAAAACAATATTATTTTAATCCTTCACTACTTTAAACTCTATATACTAAACATCGTAAATAACTGATAAGCATTAGATTATAATCTATATCTCTTTTTTTAGATAGTTCCTTAAGGTAATAACTTAATTATTATAAAGTATAATGATGACGACTAAAATAAAAAAGTAAGTGTCTCAAAATGAATTTTTAGTTTATAAGTAACTTTTTTGTATAAAATCAAATATGTTTTTATAATTTTAACAATAAAAAAGAGACTTATTTCTCTATTTTGAGATAGCCTCTTTTTTACTTAAATATATTCTTCTACAATACTAAACACATTTTTCCACAATACAGTACTATTTGTATTTATAATAAAAATATCCTTAAACTGCTTTTTTATTAAACAAAACAACAGCTAATAACAGACATACTATCGAAATAACAATTGTTACAATGATTGGAATAATAAATTCTGGAGCTACCACTTTACCTGAAACTAAATCTATATTTTTTGATAATATGAAATTAGGCGTATAAGGTGCAATCTGTTTAGGAATAGAAATCAAACTCAAAATAGCAGTTGCTACTAATACAAGTAACACACTTGCAAATGCTGGTCTAAATAGTACACACCCAAGAATTAATATGGTAATATACATAATACCAATTAACCATAAGTTAAATGCTGAAAATATAATATGATTAAGATTTGCAGTTGGCCAAAAATACATTGTATATCCATAAGTACATAAAAAGCTCAACCAAAAACCAATTGTCATAATAATTACTGCAATAGAAAATTTAGACAATACTACAGATGAACGTGATAACCCTTTAGTCAACATAATAACGAGTGTCCCTTTAGAATATTCGTTTGATAAAATATTGCAAAAAACAATTAGAGTTAAACTCATTCCAAGACCAGAAATATTTCCAGAAAACTGTGTCCAAGAATCTAAAGCAGTTGGTACAGTAGTAACTTTTAAAGTTGGGGCAAAATGAGCAATCAAGTCTGGCATAAATTTTGCAGAAAGAGGACTCATTATTCCAAATACTAAAAATAAAATAGTCAAACTAAGTAATTTATAATTTCTTACGTTCTCTTTAAACTCTTTTTTTGTAAATGCTATGTATTCTCTCACTTTACTACCTCCAAAAATAAATTTTCAAGTGACAATTCTATTAATTCCATCTTTACTGGACAAAGATTTATTTCTGCGAGTGTAGATATAACTGTTTTTTGTATTGCTTTTATATCTTTACCATGCAAAACAATTTCCATATTAGTTTCTTCTGAATCTTTTAGTAAGGATTTAATGCCATCACTAGACTTAAACTTTTGAATTTCATCATTACTTGCAAACTCCAGTAAAAGTCTATCCTTTCCGTGCATACTTTTTATTTCTGAAAGTGTACCACTAAGAGCAATACTTCCTTTGTTTAATATAGCAACATGGTCACAAATTCTTTCAACATCTGATAGTATATGTGTTGAGAATATTACCGTTGTTGAGTCTTTGATTTTAAGCATAATATCTAATATTTCTTTTCGACCAACAGGGTCAAGTGCACTTGTTGGTTCATCACAAATAAGTAATTTTGGACGTGAAAGCAAAGCTTGAGCTATACCAAGTCGTTGCTTCATTCCACGAGAAAATCCACCTATTCGTCTCTTTTCATTACCAAGCCCCACAAGTGACAACAACTCTTCACTCCTTATCTTTATTTCTTTTTTTGAAAGCCCCGTAATTTCACCGCAAAGAGAAAGATATTCAAGTGGTCTCATATAGTTGTAAAACTCTGGAACATCAGGCAGATAACCTACATGACGATTAGAACTTGTTCTTCCATAGGTCACTTTCTCACCACAAACATCTATAGTTCCACTATCTGGTTCAAGTAACCCAAGTACAATTTTCATTGTTGTAGTCTTACCTGCACCATTCTTACCTACAAACCCAAAGACTGACCCTTCTGGTACAGTAAAATTTAGATTATCTATTATCTTTCGATTACCAAAACTTTTTGATAACCCATTTATTGAGACAATATTCATCATTCTTCACCTCTTCCTATTGTAAAATACAAAATTGGTCCTATTAGATTAATAAACAGTACTACAATAATCCATATTGCCTTATTTCCAATTTTATAATTTGGATGTCTCAGTACATGAACAAGTGCAGTAATTATAAGTATTAAATCTAAAATAATAACAGGAATCAAAAGTGGTAAGTATTCCATCAAATTTTCCATAATCTTATTCCTCCAATAAAGATAATTTTTCTATAAGAAATTTGTATTCTTTGTTTTCACTTAATACAGAAAACATTGGATTATTTTTAATAGCAGCAACAATACCCGATTTTACGATTGTATCATCACGTGTAATACCTGTTCCAATTTCAGAAATCCATCTGTCAAGTTTATTAAAAAAGTCATCACCATGTATTATAATTGGGTATATATCACGTGTTGCTAAATCTACATATTTTCGTAATGATTTAATAACTCCTTCATTATCCCCATGTATTAAATTAATTTGTGCCTGTGTTAAATATGCAGAAAGCATAATAGCAGGAGATAATGTATCAAGTTCAAATATATCTGAAATTGCTAGAATACGTCTTTCTATTTCTTTCATTTGTAATTTATCTGCATTTTGCAAAATACCCACTAGATTTTGAACTAGTGATATAAGGTTCTGATATGCCCCAAGTTGAAATGTTTCTCTTGCTTCATCAATTTGACCATTCATCATTTGCCCCTGTGCAAGAAGTATAGATTCATTTATCATGGGAAAATTGCTGTTTTGCAATAAATCAACCACTTGTATGGGTTGATTTAACAATATATAACAAGTTGCCTCCATACTTTTTGCTTGACGGCAAATATCTATGTCATTACAAGTTTCCTGTATACGAATAAATATTTCTAATGCTTCACTAATTAATAGCTCACGCTTTTTTTCATCTACAATATCATAGTGATTAACTATTAAAAGACTCATCCGAAAAATCAAAGGAAAACATGAATAATATTTTTTTATGATTTCTCTTATTTCATCCATTACTTCATCAAATGGTTTAACCGTAAAGTCTTTGCACAGTTTATTATACAGTTTATTAATATCTTCCTTCATCATTTGAGGTTCATAGCATATTAACTCATCAACTGTAATGTCGAAATATGTCGCGAGTTGCGGTAAAAAGGTTATGTCAGGATAGCTTTGTCCAGTTTCCCATTTAGATACAGAAGCTTTAGAAACGCCTATATAATTTGCAAGTTCATCTTGTGTAATTCCTTTTTCTTTACGCTTTAAAATCAGCGTTTTTGCGATGTTTAATTCATTCATGTCAATCCCTCCTTATATATAATTATATCCTTAAACATGTAAAGCTAACAAGCGATTTGAAGTTGACTTTTGACGAAAAAATCAACCACAGAGAAACAAATAAACAAGTATCTAAAATATATATTTAAATATATTTTAAAAATAATTTGTAAAATATGTAAACTTTGTAAACAAAATCCATATTATATATAAAACTAGTAGTTAATCTATCTAAATACAGTTTTTATTTATCACGTTTTTTAATATTTTGTATAAAATATCTTTTAATATAAGCACCTTATTTTCATTTCTCATTTCATATTCTTTTTAAAATACTGAATATAACTCTTCGATTTTCCATTTAATTCTTTTATAAAGTTATTATTCGTATTTATTCCTCTAATTATAACAGGCAACTATCATGTATTGGTATTTGTCTATTATATAAAATTCTATAAAAGAAAAGCAGTCAATCATTTAGATTAACTGCTTGTACATATATCTTATTAAACTGTATAAACTATAATTTTTATTATTCTCCATTTTCATCCCAAGTCGTAAATCCCCATCTACTATCTGGATAAGTATCAATAGACTTTTCTCTAATCATATAACCAATTTTATAACACTCTTTTGTTATTTTATTAGATAGTATACAGTCTTCTCCATTTAGCTAATTCCATTCAATTAACTTTTCAACCTTAACTTTTATAAAATCATCTTTTTTAATAACTTCATACTTATTTTCTCTTCAACATCATCAGATACTATTCAATCTTTAGGTGATTGAATAGTATCTGATGATGTTGAACATTTAAATAAAGTTGAACTCATTTTTTCTCTCTTTTTAAGATATCTATATATTTGCACATAAAGTCTCTTCTCCTTTTACAATTCTAATAGTTTTATTAAAGCCAAGGTATATATCTCCATATTCTTTCGTATATGATTTATTGGTACTCTTTCATCTACTCCATGACCACCAGTTTTATACGCTAAGAACTTAGGTCCAAACGCCACCATATCTTTAAACCAACTTGCATATGTGCCACCACCCATAGCAATTGTATATCCATTTTCATCTGTTACTTCTTCATAGGCTCTCAATAATTTTTTAAGTACTAAATTACTCTCATCCACATAATGTAAGTCTTTATGAGCAATAACTTCTATTTTCCAACCATTACAAAAAAACTTTTTGAATCTATCTATTATATTATTTAAAACTATATTTTTACCATACCTTATATCTAACTCACATACGATTCTTTCCTCATTTACCTTTAATATTCCTAAATTTAAGGTAGTGTTTTTGAATACCTCATCATATTGATTAATCCCCAATGCATCTCCATAATAGTCACTACAAAGGTATTTTGAAACTAATTCTATATCTTCTCTATACTGAAAATCCATATTATCTTCAACTATCTTTATTATCATTTTAGATATAGCATTTTCTCCCTTTTCAGGATTACTTGCATGCGTAGCTACTCCTTTAGTAGTTAACTCTGAAATAATTCCATTAATAATTTTTGCAGTACAATGAGATGGAACAACATTTTCTTTAGTTCCTCCACTTACTATTATGTAAGGCTTACTTTTATCAATTTTAATCTCTTTTTCTATCCTTATATGAACCCTTCCTTTTTCTCCATTAACCACTGGATACATAGCATCTGGAGTAAAGCCCATACTTGGAATTTCTTCACCTTTATCTAAGTAATATTTGATACATTCCATACCTGTTTCCTCATTTGTACCAAAAATTAATCTTATTCTTTTATTAATTGTAGGATACATATCCTCTATGTTTTTCAATACATGTATAAGCATAGACACAGCCCCCTTATTATCTATGGCACCTCTTCCATAAATAATATTGTCGATTACTGTTCCCGAAAATGGCTCTACACTCCACCCATCTCCTGGTGGAACTACATCTAAATGCATTGGAATCCCTATCAATTCTTCTCCTTCTCCAATTTCTGCATATCCAATATAATTATCAATATTTTTAACGCTAAAACCCAAACTAGCGCAGTAATCTAAAGTTTTCTCTAAAGATTTTTTAGGTCCTATACCAAAAGGAGATTGTGAAATAGGTTCACCTTGTTGTGAGTCAATTTTTATTAATTCTTTTAGGAATTCTACGGTTCTATTTAAACTATTATCTACACTTCTACTTATATCCATAAATCAACCTACTTTCTGTTTTTTTAAAGCCTGTTCTTAAAGAACAGGCTTTTAGCATTAAAAACTATTTTCTTGTGAATACTAACTCACAAACTTCATCATCATGAGCACATTTTTGAGCAAACTCTAATCTAACACCTTGTGCACAATCAACTCTTCCATAGTCACCGTAGCAAGCTAATCTACAAATTTCTTTTCTTTCTTCTTTAGTTAATCCATATTCTTTCCAAGCAGCATCTAATGGACAGTGATGGAATTTTAAAACTCCATTCTCATCTGTATTTTCTACTAATTCCATTTCAAACACTTTTTGTCCTTTACTGTTATATAACATTTCTGCCATTTTTCCTGGAGTATCTGCTACGCTATATTTTTGACCTCTCATTTTACCAAATTCATATATTGCTTCTTTACATATATCATCTGGATTAACTCCTAATTTTTCAGCTTCTTTCATAAGAAGATAGAACCATACTGCTCTTTCTCCTGTTGCTCCTCTAACTCCTTCTAAATATTCCTTTTCTGTATACATTTTTTCTGACATTTCTTTCTCCTCCTAAAATTAAATTCTATATTTTAATCATTGTAAATTAGAATATTCCAATAAATGACCCTACCAATGCTACTACAACTAAAATTACTAATAACTTAGTTATTGTCCACTTCTTGTATTTCATTCCCCAATATACAAAGAATACAACACCTAGTGGTAATAAACCTGGAGCAATCATGTTTAATGTATCTTGAACAACAATTGCTTTACCACCAATATCAAATGATAATGGAGTTGAAAGCTTAACTGTAGTTGCAGATAATGCTCCCATCATAAACATTCCTAGAATCGAAGCACCATCAATTATCTTATTGACAATACCACCTGATAAAATTTTCTTAATTGAATCTCTACCCAAAGAATATCCTAAATGAAATAAGTAATAACCTTCGCAAAATAGTAATATACTAAACATTATTGGGAAAAATGCACCTATAACACTTCCTTCTGCTCCAAATGAAGCACCTAAAGCTAAGAATATTGTTTGAAATGTACCAAAATCTAAAGTATCTCCAATTCCAGCCAAAGGTCCCATAAGCCCATTCTTAACACCTGAAATAACTTCTCCTGGGATTTTTCCTTCAGTAGCCTTCTCTTCTTCCATAGCTAAAACTGTACCGTGAATTAAACCTCCCCATATAGCTTGAGTATTGAAAAATTGTAAGTGTCTCTTTAACGCATCTACTAAATCTTCTTTTTTCTTATATAACTTTTCTAAAGCCGGAGTGAAACTTGCACAAACTGCTAATGCTTGCATTCTTTCAAAAGAGTTAGATAATTCTGCTGTCCACCACCATCTTAGATATGTTTTTGTTACATCTTTTTTCGTAAGTACTTTTGTCTTATTAACTTCAGTTGTACCTTGTTCATTTTTAACTTCTTTATTTTTTATTTCTTGCATCATACTTCACCCACCCTTTTATCTTCTTTCATAAATGTAACTAAAAGAGCTATACAAACACCAAATATTGCAGCAGCAGTAATTGAAATTTCAAAATATTGAACCATAAAAAATCCTATAATAAACATTGGTAAGAATTTATTTTTACCTATAGTAAATATTGTTGTTGCAAAACCTAATGCAGGTAATATACCACCCATTACTGTTAATCCATTCATCAACCATTGTGGTATAACATCTAATAATGATTTAACTAAATCTGCTCCAAAAAAGTTACATACAAAAACTATTGGAAATCTTAAAACAAACCCAAATATTAAAGAGTAAAGTGTTGCACATCTCCATATACCTTTTGTGTTACCTTCTTCGGCATACTTATCTGCCTTATGAACTAATACAGCATTACCAGTTCTTCTTAAGTTATTAACTAATACTCCTATAACACCTAAAGGTACCGCAATAGATACTGCAACTTCTGCATTAACACCAGTTTGAAGTGCTACTGGTATTGCAATAAGAGCAGCTAAACATTTATCTGATGGAATATTTCCTCCTGCTGCTACCATTCCTAGATAAACCATTTCTATACTTGCACCAACAATCATACCAGTTGTTACATCACCCCAAAGTAATCCAAGACTAAAACCTATAAATAAAGGGGACTTTAGTGTTGAAAAAAGGGTATACCCTGCAAGACCTGCTGCAAACCAATACCATAATCCTGTTATAATTGCCAACATCAAAACAGATTCCATTTATAATTCCTCCTAATTTATAATTTTTATTTAAATTTCTTTAACGCATTTTCATATGTCATAGATGATTCCTCTGGTATAACTTGTAAAACTATTTCAACCCCATCTTCATTAAGTTCATTTAGTTGTTCTACATCTTCATTTCCTAATGAAACAGCTGTAAATACCATCTTCTTTCCTGCTTCATTTGGGATACCTCCTAATTGAATCTTTTCATATTTAAGTCCAGCCTTATACGCCTTATTTGCCATATCAACGTTCTTAAATAGAATAAATATATTTTTATCTCCTAAAGTATTGTTTTGGAATGCTTGTCCTGCATCTTCTGCTGTTAAAATATCTACTTCTACTCCTGATGGCGCTGCCATTTTATATATGTCAGCCATAAATTCATCTTGACCTAAGAAGTCATCAACTATTATTATTTTTTGAGCTTGAGCGATTTTCACCCATTTTGTTATAACTTGTCCATGAATTAATCTGTGATCTACTCTTACTAATGTTATTTTTGCCATTATATCCACCTCATAATTTATATTTTTTTAAATTCCTTAATTAAATCCACACAAAGGTTATTATTTTTTTTGACGATTCTTTCTGGTAATGTATGTACTTTATCTTCTTTGCTTAATTCTTCATCTACGATTAAAATTGTCTGTAAGCTAAGTCCATTTATTGCATCTATCCCTCTTCTTATAGCAACAGATATTGCAATACTTGATGTAGATCCCCCATACAAATCTGCTATTATAATTTTCACATCCTCTTTATCTACTACTTCTTCAACCTCTTTCATGAATACAGAAACATCTTTTTCAGAGCTTAGTGATAAAACTTCGTATTGATTTGATAATCCAAAATTTTTATTTGCTTCTTCTATTAATACCTTTCCCCAAGTTCCATGGCAAAGTATGATTGCCTTATATTTATTCATTGTTAAACAAACTCTCCTTTATAGCGATTAATACTATGATTTAATTCTACTTCTTCCTCATCAGGTACCATTTGAATTGATACATTTATATTTTTTTTAATAAATTTATCTATTAAAAGAAACTCTTTTTTATTAATGTATACATTTTGAGATATTTTCTTTTTTCCTATTCCTGTAGGTATTCTTCCAATAATAAGTTTTTTAATATCAATTCCTTCTTCTCTCATTCTATTTGCAGTATCTAAGTTTTTAATTAATACAAAAACGTTATCATCAGCTTGGTTATTATAAAAATACCTCCTTGATTCACTTACAGTTAATATTGATAAATCAATATTCTTTGGTGCTGCCATTTTTACCAAACCTTTAGCAATAACATCATTGGTTGTTTCATCATCTACTACTACTATTTTTTTAACACCTAGATACTTAACCCATTTATATATCACTTGACCATGTATTAATCTATCATCACATCTGCAATATTTTACTAAAGACATTTTTAATCGAACTCCTTTTTCTATTACATTGAGCTAAGAACTTTATTAATATGATTTATACCAGTTTTCCCCGCTTCAATACATGCCTCTGCTAACTCTTCTAAACTTTTTCCCTCTCTATTAATTAAAGCTTCAAGTAGCATTGTAAGATTTACTCCAGTAAGTGCATGAAACTTTCCACCTTTTTTAAGGTTTAAACTTGCAACATTACTTGGTGAACCTCCTAATAGGTCAGCTAATACTAAAACTCCGTCACCTTCATCTAATTCATTTAACTTTTCTACAAAATTTCTATTTAAGTCTTCAATATTATCATTCCTATTTAGTTTAAGTGCTGCTGTTCTTTCTGCTGGTCCTGCAATAAGTTCACAGCTTTTTATAATTTCTTCACTAAAACTCCCATGAGTCATAACTATTATACCTATCACCAATCTCACCTCACTTTTCTTGTCACTTTTTATATAAGCAACTACCGTGCCAACTTATGTGTATCAATAACAAATGGCTATTATACGGGATTTAATTAAACCTTTTCACTTAATTTATAAAAAAAACTTACTCTTTCAATATGTATCAAAACTTTTTTCAAACCTGTATCAAATCTGTATCAAAAAGAAGTAAAAAAAGGTAGCCTTTTGGCTATCCTTAAATTTTGTATCAACTTTTGAATTTATCTGTATCATACTGTGATTCAAATATATCTAATATATTTGCATATTCCATATCTGAAATAATTATATCGAATATCTCTTCTACAAGCTTAAAACTTTCTTTTATAACTAAATATAATTCTTTACTTCTACCAATTCTTTCTTCATATAATTTATAAACTAAAGACTCTTTTATTATTACTCTTTCAATCATACATGAACAATGAAATATAAACTTTACTAAAAGCTCATCTTGGATTACTAAAGAATAATGTTCGCTAATTCTATTAATTACTTCTTTTAATATAAAATAAGCCTTTTCCCCATTTAAAAAAGTCAAAGTTTTACTAATATTATCAATTAGTAATCTATCAAAATATCTACCACCATTATCTTTTTCAGCATATGTAATTTCCATATCTCCATAATGTTTCTTTATAGATTCTATAATATTAAAATATAATTTCTCTAATGTCATTTCCGGAGTTAGAGCCTTTCTAGTTGCTTCTATTACAATAGGTGTACTTACCATATCTATTGCTTTTACTTCTTTTCCAGTAGCATCATGAATAACTTTAGCAAATGTTAAAATAGACCCCATATCAGTTAGAATTAAAATTCCCTTTCCTTTGTCAATTTTATTGGCTATTTCTACAGCTTGGACTAAAATATCCTGAACTCTATCTTCTAATCCCATATTGATTGCCACTGCATGGTTACAATCCAGTAAAGTATTAGCTACATTCACCATGCTAGATGCCGTAGATTCTCCATGCATTATAACTAATATTGCTATACTCTCCTCATTTAATCCCACATAAGATAAATAAAGAAACGTTGCTAAAAAAATTGCTTCATCTTCTGGAAACTCAACTCCATACATTAACGACACGTTAGATAATATTTCCTTTGCTATGTTATATTCATATGCTCTTTCCTTCATAATTTCATCTTTATTAGGGTGCTTTACTATGTTTCCAATCTTTATTCTTTCAATTAAATTCTGAATATGTAAGGCTATAGCTTTTATTAATTTATCTAATCCTTCTCTTTTGCTCCATTTATCATGCTTTTGTAAAATATACTTCACAGTAGTTGCAATTGAATCATTAACAATATTGTTATAGGCTGTTTGATTACTACTATTATATATAAAAGTATTCATTAAATTATAGGAATACTTCTGTATATCTTCATCTATAACGCTTCTAATTTGTGACTCTTTAATACCTTCTTGTTGAAGTTTATTCCAAGTTTCTTTTATCATTCCATAGAAATCTAAATCATATTTTTTATTTTCTATTAATAAATTTTCACTTTCAAAATTCTTTTTTTCTGGTAAAAAAGTAATATCATCTTTCCCAATAAAACTGAAGTTTTGTACAAACTCCTCTTTTCTATTATTTCCATATAATGATTCTCTAATATTGTTTGGTAGAAGAGAGAGTCTTACATATACACATTCCCTTTTATAGGTCATATAATCTAAAAAAGCTCTTGCACAAATTAATTGTATGTCACTTTTTAATTGTCCTATATTTCCCTTACACTTATATAAAATAAATGCCTTAATAACTTCTTTTGAAACCTTTAACTTAACACCAATCCTAATACTTTCTTCTTTAAAAAAATAACATATAAGCTTCATTCTCTCTTGAAAACCTCTTTCCTCTAAAGATGGAATCTTTATAGTTACAGGTATTCTTCTTAAAAACGTATCCAACATTGCTGTCTCTGGGTCTTCTGTAGTAGCTGCAATTATCATAACCCTACACTCATGTACCTTATTAGCCTCTCCTAACCTTCTATATATACCTTTATCCATAAGCAGAAATAGCATTTCTTGCCCCTCTGCAGATAACCTATGAACTTCATCTAAAAATAATATTCCATTATTAGCCTCATGTACAAGACCATACTTATCTTTATCAGCTCCAGTAAATGCTCCTTTTACATATCCAAAAAGCTGTGCTAATAATAAGTGCTGATTATCAGAATAATCAGCACAGTTAAATATGATAAATGGTGTATTATCACTATCTTCTTTTATAGTTAAACTATACTTATACATATATTCTGCAAATATAGATTTACCAACTCCTGTAGGTCCTATTATTAATGTACTCAACCCCTTAGGTGGATATATTACTGCTGCTTTAGCTTGCTCTATCTGGGACTTTAAGCTTCCGTCACAGCCTATTAAATTAAAAATATTGTTCTCTTTTTTTATACCCTCTACAATATACTCATCTTTGATAGAATCATTTTCACTATATTCGTTTATAGAGTTAATATTATCAAATATCCCTTTATTTAGTTTCTTTCCTAAAATACTCTCAATACTTTCTTTATATAAGTACTGAACAGGTTTTCCCTTTATCTTTATAATAGTACTTTCCTTTATTAATTGATTTAATTCCTTACTAGCATTACTTCTATTTATACCTACTTCAGTAGCAATATATTCTGCATCAAATCCAAATCTAATGCCATTATTAAGGTTCAAGTGTTCTTCTGTTAACCTTTTCAAGCAAATTAAAACTTTTTCTTTCCTTGATAGCTTCTTTTGTATCATAGTTAACCTCCCGTATAAGCAGTAATACTGTTAAATATTATTAAGCTTAATTCTATAATATTTTAATATTTTTGTCTAATTGTGTAACTATTGATTTTGTTTCCTGTTCGTTTTATAATATAAATTACGTTACCATCATCTTTTATAGAGGAGGAATTTAAATGCAATAAATAAGCATGATAATATTAAAATATTAGGCCACCTTGGAAACCCAAACTACCCAATCGACTATGAATTAATCATTAAATTAGCCATGGAAAAGAATATCTTAATAGAAATAAATAATTGTTCTATCAAAGGTGTCTCAAGAAATGGTAGCTCGGATAATTGCAAGTATATTGCCACACTTTGCAAAAAATATGGTACTAAAATCATACTAACTTCAGATGCTCACATTTGTTTTGATATAGGTAATTATGAGTATTCTGAGAATATCTTAAAAGAAATTAATTTTCCAGATGAATTAATAATGAATTATCCTAAAAAACTTATTAATCATTTTCACCAAAAAGGTAAATTACTAGATGTTGATTATACAAATATTTGAGTAATAATACATACTTAATTTAACTCTTATAAAAACCTTAGTACTATTTATATTATATTAAATGAGGAAATTATAATGAAGAGTCTATTTAATAAACTAATAAATAAGGATATTTCTTTAAATACTTTTCTCTATATTCATATGTCTGAGAAATTAAACTCCTTTCAAGTTAAAAAAAATTATATTTCAATTATAAAGCATTAAACTCAACTGTTATATAAAGTAGAGTTTGAAATATATTTTAAAGAGACAAATCTGGTGAATTTATGCCAAGTTTTATTGTCAAATCTATTGACAAGTAAACTTGGTATGATATAATGAAAATACCAAGTAAACTTGGCATCCAAATAGGAGGTGTCTTATATGAATAAAGAAGAAATTTTAAGTAAAAGTCGTCAATCTAATAGAGATGAAGGATTAGAGTATATTGAAAATAAGGGTAGAAAAGTAGGATATTCAATTTTCGTATGTGTCTGCTTTTTCATTGAAATATTTAATGCCTTTACTGGACAAAAAAACGATGCGATACTTGCTTTATTTTGGACATTTGGGCTTTCTGAAAATGTAATAAAGTACCAATTCACACATGAAAAAAAGAATTTAATTTGGGCTATTATTTTCTTAATTTCAACTATATTCTCATTAACTAATTTTGTTTTATCATCTTTGAGGTAAACGTATGAATGAAGAATTAATATTAAAAAATCACTTAAAAACGGCAAGAGCAGAGAAAAAATTATCTCAAAGCCAACTAGCTGAAATGGTTGGAGTATCAAGAAACACGATTAGTTCAATAGAAACAGGTCAGTTTAATCCAACAGCAAAATTAGCACTTATTTTATGTATCGCTCTAGATAAAAAATTTGAAGATTTATTTTACTTTGAATAAAATATATTGTAGTCATAAAATATAAAACTATCTATGACCATTGCATATTTTATTCATTGGTTAAACTTAAAATAAAAATATTTAAATAAATAAAACAAAAAGAGTAAATGATTAGATATTTATTATCTTATCACTTTACTCTTTTATTTGTTTTAAAGTCTTATCCATTTTATATTTCAAAAACGAATGCTCTATCTCTATTCCAGCAATATCTTTTATTTCTTCAAAAGTTAATTTAAACGATTGACTACCATTTTTCTGAACATATTCCCATAAAGAACTATATTTGCTCATCTTATATCACTCCTTTTAAAATTATATTTTATCTATTAATTTATATTCTATCACTACTAATGTATAAAGTAATGCTACTTATTATTTATATACAAAATATGCAAATAATAAGTAGCAATTTTTTATAATCATCATATTTTCTTCAAATTGAATAAAAATCAACTATAGTTAAAATATTTTTTAAAGTAAGTCTACCCCACCATAAAATAAATTTTAATTGTCCTTATTTTTATTATGTAATTATTCAAAATAATATGTCATTATTGAAATACACATCTAGTAGCTAAAATTTTTATACATTGATTATTTAAAAATCTTTTCATTGCATTTAAATTAAATCTATCAATATTTCGGTAGTAACGTTTTCTTCCTTTTCATTATGGATATCAATTCAATTATAATTAAAGTTCTACATCAACTTTTTTACCACTCATTGAACAACAACTAATTTTTGCCTTATCAATAGAAAATATTTCAAATTTGCCATCTCCTACAGAGTACATCTGGCTTAAACTTGGCATTATTTCAAGTGCCTTAGCTTGTGTCTCTTTTGATGTAACGAATACTGCTTGACCCAAAATACGTAGAGTATTAAGGTTTTGGTCTATACAGCAAAGCTCAACCTTTGGATTAAAAATAAGTTGCTTAAACATCTCCTTCTGATTAGATGTGCAAAATGTAAGCTTGCCATCATATTCCATAACAAATCCTAGAGGACGCACATGTGCTTGATTGTTCTCATCAGCTGTTGCTAAATAATAAACTCCCGCTTTGTTCAAAAATTCTAATACTTTCATAATTTTTACACCCCTTTTAAATACTTGTATTAAGGATTATCCTTTGATATAATTTTAATATAAAATACAGAAAAAACAAGTATGCAGTTTTTTCTGATAAAGTATAAAAAAGATACTAATATAAATAAGGAGTAATTATAATGAATTTAGATAATGAAAAGAATATGACTACAAATATTGAAGAATTAACCTGTCCAATACGCTATGCATTAGATATTGTCGGTGGTAAGTGGAAATTACCTATTATATGTATGTTAGCAGTTGATAATCCGATTAGATATAGTAGCATAAAAAGAAAACTAGATGGAATTACAAATACTATGTTAGCTCAATCATTAAAAGACTTAGAGTCTGATGGCATTATTCATCGTAAACAATATAATGAAATCCCTCCAAAAGTTGAATATACATTGACAAGTAAAGGTAAAAGTATTGTGCCTATTTTACAACAACTTGCTAATTGGGGAGCTAGCAATATGCAAGAAAAAAATATGTGTGGACTTAGTTGTAAGGAATGTCGAAAAAGAAAGTAAATTGGGGGCTGTAAGTAGATTTGTGTAAAAACAAATTTACCTATAGTCTTTTTGGTATACAAAATTGGTAAATTTGGAATAATATTCATATAAAAAATTTTGGAGGTTTTGAAAATGAAAGATATAATTGTTCCAGATGTTGATTATCAAACAGAAGTTAAAAAATGCAAGACAATGGAAGATGTGGTTGGGAAAAATGGCCTTATGCAAAAACTATTCAAAGATGTTATTCAGCAACTATTAGATGCAGAAATGGAGGAGCATTTAGGTAGAAATAAATATGAAAGAAAAGATATGTGTGATAAAAATTATCGAAATGGATATAGTTCTAAAAATGTAAGTAGCAGTTTTGGAGAGGTAAATTTAGATATACCAAGAGATAGAAATGCTGAGTTTGAGCCGAAGGTTGTAAAAAAATATGAAACGGTTTGTAATGAACTAGATAAAAAAATAATTGGTCTTTATGCATGTGGCATGAGTGTAAGAGATATTCAATCAGAAATGGAAGAGCTGTATGGAATAGATGTATCACCATCAATGATATCTAAAATAACCGACAAGGTTGTGGAGGCTGCCGCCGAATGGCAAAGTAGAACTTTAGAATCAGTTTATCCAATTGTATATATGGATGCTATGCATTTTAAGGTAAGAGATGATAATAAAATAGTTTCTAAAGCTGCATATATATGTATGGCTTTAGATATGACTGGAAAAAAAGATATTCTAGGTATTTGGATAGGTGAAGCCGAAGGTGCTAAGTTTTGGTTATCAGTCTGCAATGACCTTAGAAATAGAGGGCTTGAAGATATATTGATTGCCTGTATGGATGGTCTAAAAGGACTTCCAGAAGCAATAAAAACGGTATATCCAGATGTAAGTATACAAACCTGTATAGTTCATCAAATTAGAAATAGTTTTAAATATATAGCATCAAAAGACCAAAAAGAATTTATGAAAGATTTAAAATCAGTTTACAAGGCATTTAATGAAGAAACAGCACTCTTGAACTTGGATTCCTTGAAGGAAAAATGGTATCAAAAATATTCAGTAGTAATAGATTCTTGGTATAATAATTGGAGTAATTTATCAACATTCTTTGCATACCCAGAAGATATTAGAAGAATTATATATACTACAAATGCACTGGAAGGTTTTAATAGGCAACTTAGAAAATATACTAAAGTCAGAACAGTATTTCCTACAGATGAGTCACTTAGAAAATCATTATACCTATCAACTATGAAAATTATTGAGAAATGGAACTCTCCAAATCAAAATTGGTCAGCTACATTAGGTCAACTTACAATAATGTTTGGAGATAGAATTCCTAAAAATTATATAATATAATTTTTTTGAAAAATGGTACATTTAGTGTATAAAAACCTAAATTTAACATACAATAAATGTGTATAAAATACCATTATTAGTATTTCCTGATAATAAAAAAATATTACTAGAATTGAAAATTTCCAGTAATATTTAATAGCAAAAATATATATTTACACAAATCTATATACATTCTCGTAAATTGAAGTTTATTAGATTATTTGCAACAAATTTTATTCTTGTCTATAGCATTTTCAATCCTTCTTATATCTTTATCACTCAATTTAATGTCTTTAGATTTTAAAGAATCCAGTAATGTAACCCTTCTTAATGCTCCAACCAAAGTTATAATATCATCCCTTTTGATAAAACCCATGCAAGAGCTACTTGTGGAATAGTAGCTTCTTTTTCATCTGCTATTTCCCTTAAATTCTCTAGCAGTTGGTAACTTGAGTACTTTTACTAGTCAGAAATAGCTCCTATAGTCTCTTCTACTTGTATTGCTAAATCTATTCTTGCAGGTTGATAAAGGTTTATGTAATCTAGATTTAATCTCTTAAGAGTCTATATTACATGATTTTTTATATTAAAATGATTGACATCAAGACCATACATTTGACCATTAGGTGTAACAAAAGCCCCTATTTTTACAGATACAAAAATTTTTCTAATTTATATAAGTTATTAAAAGTTAATATAAAACAGAATGAGTATATAAATCATCCTGTTTTATATCTTAAGCTCTAAATTTAATCAGTTCAAGTGTATCATTCAATACGGATATATTATCTACTTGAATCATCAACCACTTACTACCATTAAAAAAATTTATCTCGTTGTATATTTGTTTGATATAATCACAACAAGTATTGATAAATAAATCGACTTCTACTCTATTACTCTCATTTACAATAACCAAAGCCTTAAAAGAACCCTCTTGTGGATATAAAGTACATAATGATTTACCTCTTTTTTTGTACTTTATATTCCAACCTCTTTGCATTGAACATTTACTATATTCAAGCTTAGGTTCTACATTATAAGTTGAAGTCACAACATTATTTAGCTTGTCCCATAAGGGGCTATTGATAAACTCTTTGATTTACTCAAGTGTTGGTTTATTATCTTGAAAAAACATATCTTGCCAATCCATATTCATCACCCTTTCTATTGTTCAATAGGCACTGGAATAATCCAATGTTCCATATATGCCACTTCAGGTGTAGTAGGATAATACATTTCAATCGCAAAATCAGTAGCTATTAAATTATGATTCCTCATCCATCTTTCCATAAACTTATCCGCTTTAAAAACAGCTGAATCAACTAACTCATTAAAATTTTCCGCTTCAAATCCACATACTAAATACTCTTTAGCTGGTAACTCAAAAGTACTGTATCCTTCCACCGATGTACCTGACTCCACTTCTATACCTGCCATATACATACAATTTCCTTCTTTTGCATTTCCCATATAAAGAGCAGCAAATTCATTTCCACCTGGAATTTGATTTGGTATATTATGTTTTTGATTTCCAAGTTCCATCCATAATTCCTTCGCTGTTGCGATACCAGTTGTTTCACCTCCCATTAGCTGACAAATAGGTATTTCTCCTTCTATTCCAATAAAAGTCCTTGGATTACTCAATTTTCTGCGAGTTACTTCAATTACTATATCATCTGCAATTAATGGCACACCTTCATCAACCATAATATAATTTAAAATTAATTCTGGCTTAACAAACTGATTAAGTTTTACTGGATTTGTTCTATATTCTTCTGGAGTTAATCCATATGCTTTTTTAAAAGAACGTGTAAACGTCTCATGACTTTCAAATCCAAAACTTAATGCTACATCAAGTATACGATTCTTATGTTCTGCTAAATGTTCAGAAGCTTTTGCAAGACGACGAAGTTTTATATACTCCATTACTGTTTTATTGACTAATCTTTTAAATAGTCTTTGATAATAAAATGGTGATAAGTTCGCTTTATTTGCTAGCTTATTAATTGATATTTCTTCTGATAACCTTTCTTCTATTAAGTCTAATGTGATTTGAATAGATTCCCATGCATGCAAGTTATAAGTACCTCCTAATATTGTTATTAATCTTATACCTTTATATTATCAAAGCTAGAAAAAATGTTCTTGATATACAGTGCCCTTTTTAATTTTTTATCTAATAATACTGAGTTTTATTACTTTTTAAGCAAATATAAAATACATATGAACATAAAATATAGCAAATCTCATCTAAAGATTTGCTATATTATATATTTTATTAAGCTATTTTTAAATACTTCATTTATTTCCTTATGAAAAAAATCTTTCATATCGTCTATTTGTTCTTTATCATATACATACTTACCATATCCAAATTGACCATATTTAAACTTTCTATCTTCATTTTCCATTGGTAATAGTGTATCTGGATAAATTTCTAATATTCTATTTTTTGCTTTAGTTGTATATCTATGAGATATAACTTCAAATATAATTTTTTTATCAAAATCCTTTGGCAAAGCTTCTTTTATGTTTCTAATAAGACTTCTATATTCTTCTTTCCAACCTTCATATAGAAAAACAGGTGCTATTATAAAACCAATCTGATAACCAGCTTTAGCAAGTTTTACAGCTGATTCTATTCTTTTATTAGAAGACGCTGTATAATGTTCATGTCCTTCTATAATTCTAGGAGTGTTTATACTGAATCGTATTTCTGTATGATTATTATGTTCGACATCCAATAAGCTATCTACATCACTGTATTTAGTAACAAATCTAAATCTTCCCTTTTCTTCTCTCCCAAAAAACTCTATTGTTTTTTTCAATGAATTAGTATACGGTTCTACTGGAACTGGGTCTGATGTAGCTGCACCTTCAAATATAGTAACTTGTGGTTTTCTATCTTCAATATATTTCTTTGTTTGTTCAAGTATTTCATCTACATTCACAAACACCCTTATAAATGGTTTATCTCCTAATTGTGTATTTAAATAGCAATATTCACATCTTCCCATACATCCACTAACAAGTGGTAGTTGATAATTAGCAGAAGGTTTACATGTTTGAAACTTCATACTTTTCCTAATCCCAACTACCATGGTCTGTTTTCCACTTCTATATTGCTCATATAGATTTTCACCTGGAATATGTTCCTTAATTCTATTTGACGATATATTAATTATCTCTACATCTTTTTTATCTTTAAATTTATTATATATACTTTTGCCGACATCAGTATCTAAGGCATCTTTTTCGAATATTATTCTTTTGGGATTAAACATTTATTTCACCTCTACTTAAAGTTTTTAAATTAAAGATTTTTATAAAATATTACTTAGTTAATCTTCCCTTTTTTAAACTCCTTTATTTATTATAAAGTAAAATAAAAGTTTAAGATAAATTTACTATATATGCCTTATTAGTTACAAATTTCTTACTGATAATAAATGTTTTTATCTAAAATTAAATATATAATATTAAGTTATAGAGATTTGTAGTATATTTCCCTTATTTGTTCCTTATTAAAAGTTTTTGGATATCTCTTAATATTTGCAACTGATATTTTCATACAATTATCAGTTAACCAATCTATATCTGATTTTTCAACACAGCGTAATTATGTATTAAAACATAAATTACAAAACAATCTTTTACTTAATTATATGTATTATTTTATCCTATATAAAGTTAACTCTATTTAACCAAATACAAATTTTAATGATAATCTATTTAAATATTTAAAACTTAATCAATGATAAAAAATAAAGAAGAATTAAACAAAGATAATTTCAATTATCTTAAAATAACTCTTCTCATAATATTAGATACTTTTTTCAAATTTACTTTAATATATTTAATCTTATAACTCTATTAACATGTTCATAAGTTTATTACTTCTTTGAACGAATGAATCTAATTCATCTGGTTTTAATTCTTTATTAGAAAGTAAAGCTAAATCTGCTATCTGATTACAGATAAGTGTAATCTTATCTTTCTTTTCATCATCATCTTTAAGAGAAACTAATTTTTTGATTATTGGACTGTTTTCATTTATAACAAGAGTCTTTTCTTCCTCAAAGTTCATTCCTAAATCCATTCCAGCAAATCTTGATTGCATTTCTGCCATTCTAATAGATTGTTCCGATACTAACACCATAGCTGGAGTGTCTTCATTTTTCAATCCTTCTACAGAATAATTCTTAACTCTTTCTCCAACAGCTTCTTTAAATAAGTCTTCTATCTTGGCTATCTCTTCTTTGTTTTCTTCACCATCTTTATTTTCATTCTTATCTTTTAATACATCAGAAAGGTCTGCATCTATTCTATTAAACTTCACACCATTTTCTTTATATTCCATAAATGAAATAAAATGAGTATCTATTGATGAGTTTAACACAACAGCATTTAAGTCGTATTCTTTAAATAATTTAATGTATTGCGATTGTTGCTCCTTATCACTTACATAAAATACTTTATTTTCATGTTTATCCTTACATTTTTCTAGATAATCTTGTAATGTTATATATTCATCATCAATAGTTTTAAATAATATACATTCTTTTACTTTCTCATAGAAACTTTCATCTTTTAAGCAACCATATTTAATAAATATTTGTATATCATCCCAGAATTTATTGTATTCTTCTCTTTCATTTTTACAAAGAGATTTTAACTTATCAGCTACTTTTTTAATTATATGTTTAGAAATTTTACTTACATCTCTGTCATTTTGTAAGAAACTTCTTGATACATTTAATGGTAAATCTGGGCAGTCTATAACACCTTTTAATAAAAGTAAAAATTCTGGTATAACTTCTTTTATATTGTCAGCCACAAACACTTGATTGTTGTATAACTTTACTTTTCCCTCAGTCAATTCAAATTCATTTTTTAATTTAGGGAAGTAAAGTATACCCTTTAAGTTAAAAGGATAATCTACATTTAGATGTATCCAAAATAACGGTTCATCAAATACATGGAATACTTTTCTATAAAACTCTTTATATTCCTCATCAGTACAGTCTTTTGGAGATTTTAACCATAGAGGGTTAGTGTCATTTAAAGGTTCAATTACTTTTGCATCTACAACTTCTTCTTCTTTTCCATCTTCCTTTTGTTTTTTAGCTTTTTCTTCTGCTTCCTTAGCTTCTCTTTCCAATCTTTCAACATCTTCTAAATATATTTCTACTGGTAGGAAAGAACAGTATTTATCTATTATCCCTCTTACAGTAAATTCATCTAAAAACTCCTTACTATCATCATCAATAAATAGTGTTATAGTAGTTCCTCTATCATTTCTAGTATCTGATTCAGATATTTCATATTCTGTACCACCTTCAGATATCCATCTTACAGGAGTTGCTCCTTCTGTATATGAAAGTGTGTCTATTTGTACCTTTTTAGACACCATGAATGCAGAATAAAATCCTAATCCAAAATGACCTATTATATCATTTGACTCTTCCATTTTATCCTTATATTTATTAAAGAAATCTTCAGCACCTGAAAAAGCAACTTGATTTATGTATTTTTTTATTTCTTCTTCAGTCATACCAATTCCATTGTCGATAAATTTAAGTGTACCTTCTCCTTTATTTACAGATACTGTAATTTTATAATCTGGTGACTTATTTTCTGATATTTCTCCTAATGATACAAGTCTTTTGTGTTTACTTACTGCATCACATCCATTACTTATAAGTTCTCTTATAAATATGTCTTTATCAGAATATAACCATTTTTTAATTATAGGAAAAATATTTTCTGTATGAATTGAAATACTCCCTTTTTCAAACTCCATTTTTTATCCCTCCTCATTTTATAATTACTATTTTAATTTTTTTAAAATAGTATGTCAATATATTATAAGCAAATTATTTTAAAATGAAATAATTTATTTTTCTTATTTAATTTAATTATTCTTCTTTTAAAATTTCTTTCACTTTTGAGTTATTATACATGCTATTAGGTACCTTATTAACCAACTTCTTTAATGTCAATTTAGAACTTTTTAAATCGCCATTGTTATAATACATCATACCTAAGTTATAATAAGACTCATCAAAATAAGCATCTTTTTCTGAGTAATTTTCTACATACATTTTATAATATTCTTCAGCTGTTTCATAATCTTTTAACTTTTCACTAAGAAGAGCAACTTGATAAGTTGCTTCTGATGTGTTTCCCTTATTTTTACCTATATCTGCAACTTTCTTATATAGTTTTATAGAAGATTTAGTTTTCTTTTCTGACTTTAAATTATTTGCCTTAGACATCAATTCATCCTCTGTAAATAAGTCAGAATCTTTATCATCTTCATTTTCTACAATATTTTTTTTAGATTTTACATCCTCTTTATTGAGTTTTTTATTACTCTTATTGACATCCTCATTTTCTTCTATATCATTTTCTTTATTACCTAAACTAGAATCTATTGACTCCTCATCCTTAGTTCCATTATTTTTAGATATTTTATCAGTTAAATTATTCATCTTATAAGAACTATATATATTTTGTCCTATTAATAATATTCCTAATATTATTGCTATATATAGGTACTTATTTTTTTTAATACTTTTTTTCTTATTAGAATCTGAACTTTTCTGATTTTTGCTTGAACTCTTTTCTTTAGCTACATTTTTAGTAGCATCAATTTTATGGCTATTACTACTTTTATGCAAAAACTCATTCTTATAAGTATCTACATTTGCATTACTCTTAATTTGTATGTTAGCACTATTATATATATCTAACGTACTATTTTCTTGATTTAATAAATAATTTTCTTTATCAATAGTCTTCAAGATTTCTAAACATTCATCAAATTTTATATATTCTTCTTCCTTATCATAAAGTAAAGCAAGCAACTCATAAGGTTCTATTAAATCACAGTATTGTTCAGTTATAAGTTTAAAACCTTGTATAGCTTCTTTATACATTCCTTTGTTTATTAACCTTATAAGTTGATTGTACTTTTCAAAGAAAATTAAAAACTCCTCAGATGTAAGCATGTTTATATACTTTTCACACAGAGCAGTTTTTTCACAAATTAAACTCTTATAGAAACTTTCTACAGCCTCATCAAAATTACATTTTAGTAAGTTTACAAGACCTATGAGATTTAATATATCAACATCATCTGGGTTTAAATCTCTTGCTTCTTTTAAAAATTTCAATCCACTTGATATACAATTATTATTTATATTATTAATAGATTCATTATATAGAAAACATGAGTCTTTTTTATTGAATTTTAATATATCTTTTTTTATATCATTTAAGTTTAAAATAAATACCACCTCATGCATTAAGTATTAGTTAATGTTATTTCTAAACAAGAGATTTTACCATATCTTCCTCACTTACTATACTTGTTACTTTTACACCAAAGTTCAAATCTACTACCACTACTTTTCCATAAGCCAAGACTTTATTATCTATTAGTATTTCTACGTCTTGATCTGCTAAAGTGTCCAGTTCAATAAGAGAACCTTTATGTAAATTCAAAATATCTTTTAGGCTCATTTTAGTTCTTCCTATAACTACAGATAATTCCAACTTAAGGTCAAGTATCCTCTGTATATTATTTCGGTTAGCTTCAGAGACATCTAAAGCTAATTCATCATCTCCATCAATTTCACTTCCGACTTTATCATTTAACAACATCTTTGCTTCTTCATCTGAAATAAGATTACTATTGTCCATAACTACACCTCTTTTCCAACAGCATCATTTATTTTTACACCTTTTTTACTTGATATAAATCCTGGTGTTGCTGTGTATGATTTTGAATTTTCTATAAATACATCTATATAATCATTTATTTTTTTATTTGTTACTATTACATCTCCAACCTCTAGTTTAAGTAAATCTTCAACATTAATTGATACTTTACCTACCTCTGCAATAACTGGTAATTCTATATTAGATATACTATTGTAAATTTTTTGGGTAAATTCTTCTGAATTATCCCCTGCATCATTATCTAAAAATTCTACTACAGAGATACCTTCTAAGAGAGCCTCTAAACCATTGTACGGGAAACAAAGAGAAACAGTACCAATATACTTATTATCATTTAAGACTTTTAAATCTACAACGCATACAGGTGCAGTTGGAGAACACAATTGTGGTAAATTAATATGTGTATGTGTATCCAATACTTGTATATTTTCAAAGCCTTCAAATAAATGCATATTTCTTACTAAATCCTCCATAAGATGTAAAAGCACTTTCTTATCAAGTTCTGTAAAATCTCTATCACTATCTTTTACGACTCCATTCCCTCCAGCAGTTATATCAATCCACATATCAGCTACACTTCTATCTATTCTAAAAGAAAAGTTTTTCATAATAGGTTCCATTGCATTTTGTACTACTACACATGAAGCTGTCACTCTATCTAAAAAAGTTTGATAATTTACTTGGTCTATACTATCAACAACCATGTTAGAATTACACTTAAGTTCATAAACTATATAATTTTTATATTTTTTACAGAATTCAGCTAATAAAAAATTTAAACTAGTTAAATTTTCTCTTGAATAACTCTGAGGTTTGCCGAAATCATACTCTTTCATATCATACATGAATATTCCTCACCTTACATAATTATTTAGCTCTTAAATTATTAGCTATTTGCCACATTTCATCTGCTGTCCTTATTCCTTTTGAATTCATTTGAAATGCTCTTTGAGTGACTATTAAATCGACAAATTCTTCTTGTAAAGAAACATTTGACCTCTCCCTATATCCTTGAACTATATCTACTTTCTCAACTTGTTTAATCTGTGCTGCATCAGTTGCAACGAACAGACTATCTCCTTCAGATATAAAATTTTGAGTTCCTATAGGTTGATATAAATTTATTTTGCCTATTTTCTTATTATCTACGAATAAATCTCCATTTCTTGAAACTGTTAAGTTTGTACTATCTATATTCGTATTATTATAGTTATATCCTGCATCAAATTGAACATCTAATGTATTTCCATTGTCATCTACAATCTTACCTAAAGCATCTACATTAAATCCACCATTTCTTGTATATGCATATGTACCATCTTTTCTTATCACTCTAAAGAATCCTTCTCCATCTATCGCCAAATCACTCTTACTACCTGTAGGAACTAATGCACCTTGTTCATAAATTCTCATGGGAGCTGATGCCTTAGCTCCTGTTCCAGTCGATATATCTTTACCATTTGTAGGATATGATGGTCTGTTTAGTACTTCATCCACTAAATCAGAATATCCCATATTTATTTTTTTATATCCTGTTGAATCAGTATTTGCTATATTGTTAGATATTATATCAAGTTTACTTTGATTTGCTGATAAAGCTGTTTTACTAGTATAAAACATTGTGTACATAAAAATTCACCTCCTATTACCTATCTTACTGAACCAATCTCACTTGCTATTTTTGCTAATTTAGAATCCATAGCTTGAATTATTTTTTGATTTGCCTCATACTCTCTTGATATTGTCATCATATTATTAATTTCAGACACCATATCTACATTAGAAGACTCTATTGAACTTTGTATTGTAAGTGCATCATTTACTTTTATAGCTCCTCCTCCAGAATACAAGTTATCTCCCTCTTTTTTTAATTTATTATAGTCATTAAAATCTACAATATTAAATTTGTACATAGCATTTCCGTCCAGTGATATTGTATTATCTTTTGCTACTTCAAACTTTTGATTTCCTACATTTATATGACCTACAGCACCAGTTGCAGTATTCGTCCCAAGTACATAATACCCTTCACTTGTTATAAGGTCACCTTGATTATCTGTTCTGAAATTTCCATTTCTAGTATAAAATTGATTTCCAGCTACATCACTAACTAGAAAAAATCCCTTACCTTGAATAGCTACATCCATTTTATTATCAGTAGTTTTTATAGGACCTTGATTAAAATTTGTGATAGTTTCATCCATAGAAACACCTGGACTTATATCGCCTATAGCTTGCTTTTGTTTAGTTCCATTTGCATAATTATTATAACCTTCTAGTTTTAATTCATCAAAACTTTTAGTTAAAAGTTGTTTACTTTTATATCCATTTGTATCCATATTAGCTAGGTTATTGACAACAACATTTTGCTTTTGTTGATTAGTTATCATAGCAGAAACTGCTGTATATAATCCTCTTATCACGTTATGACCTCCTTCTTTTGTAAGTACTTATACAGTATTATCTATTCTAAAACTTTCATCTCACTTTCATATTTCATACCTAATGTTCTGGCTTTTTTTTCTATCTCTGCCTTACTCATATCATTATTACTAAAAAGCATTATACATAAAGTTGATATTAATATACCAATCCCTATTCCCAATAATACTTTTTTATCAAATAATAATATTCTTATATTTTGTAACAACTCCTTATTAATAACAGCTCCCCCTTTCCAATATCCAGCACCTTACATATTTCTACATCATCATAGCCGGAATTTATAAGATGTTTCACTTTAAGAGATAGCTCATTTTCTTGTTTTACTTCCTTTTTTGATTCTATAAATATGCTTTCCTTTATTTCTTCATTAGTCTTTATTAAGTTATAATTTTCATAAACTTTTATATTATTATTACTTCTTATTTCAGCAAGTACTTTATCTAAAAAGAATCTTCTTTTTTCTGCAACTATTAATCTATCATCTGATTCATATTCTTGCTCAAATATTTTGTCAAAGTATTTATTATCCTTATTTTTTGGTTCCTTATGTAAATTTATAACTATAGTTACTATTATTAAAATAGACACTACTATTAATATAATTTGTATCATCTCATCAATCACCATCTATATAGAATATTTAAGTTCTTTTATTTTATTTCTTAGGTTTCTTATCGATTTTCTGTGGAGTTGTGAAACTCTTGATTCTGAAACACCTAGCACTTTCCCTATCTCCTTTAGATTTAAATCTTCATAATAGTACAGTGAAAGTATTAATTTTTCCCTTTCCTTTAAATTACTAATTGCTTTAGATAGAATCTCTAACTTTTCTTCTTCTTCTATTACATTTTCTGGAATCTCTTCTTCTCTATCACTTATTACATCTTGTACAGTTTCATTTGTATCTTCAAAGACTACATAGTTTAATGACACAATGTTTAGCATGTCTATATTACTTTCGATATCATGAAGTTCTTTTTCTGAAACATTTAATTCGTTTACAATTTCATGTGAAGTTGGCTCTCTTAATAATTCAGATTGCAACTTTTCTACCACTCTATTATACTTATTTACTTTAGTTAAATTATGTTTAGAAATCGGACTTTGATTTCTGATTTCATCTAATATGGCAGATTTTATCTTTATATAAGAATAACTAGAAAATTTTGCTCCCTTTTCAGCATCAAATTTATTTATTGCATCAATCAATCCAATGACTCCACTATTTACTAAATCTTGATATTCAAAACCTTTCCCTGGTATAAAAAATTTTTTTGCTATACTCTTTACAAGAGGCATATTCTCTTTTATTAATTCTTCTCTATTCATTAACTACGCCTCCTTAGCTTTTAAATATACTAAACATCTTTCTTAGTAAACCTTTATTATCAACAATATCTTCTCTTGACTGACCTACTATTCTCTTTGCTATAGTTATAATACATTTTGATGCAATGCTTGTAGGATATTCTAAAATGAATGGTATCTGTTTTTTTACACATACGCCTACTTTTTTATCATCTATTATATATCCATACAATTCTAAATTAAGATTTAGAAATTTATCCACAACTGTATTTATTTTATTATATGTGGATTTTGCTTCTTCTAAATTAATTACCCTATTGATTATTATGTTTGCACTTCTCTTTATACCAAAATTACTTATAGCTTTCAATAAACTATATGCGTCAGTCAATGCCGTCGGTTCTGGAGTTGTTATTAAGAAAAATTCAGTACTACAATATATAAATGACAATAGGCTTTTACTCATACCAGCTCCTGTATCAATTATTATAAAATCCACATCATGAATCTGTTCTATGATATGTATAAACTTATTTCTTTGGACTTCTGTAAAGTCTTCTATATGATTAAGGGCAGAACCTCCAGATATTATATTTACACCATACTTAGTCTGTGAAATTATATCTTCTATGTTTTTCTCACCATTAATTACATCAATTATAGTCCCCTTTACATTCACCCCCATTATTATATCTATATTAGACATACCTATATCTGCATCTA
The DNA here is from genome assembly GCA_021561035.1 of Clostridioides sp. ES-S-0054-01. Lineage (NCBI taxonomy): Bacteria > Bacillati > Bacillota > Clostridia > Peptostreptococcales > Peptostreptococcaceae > Clostridioides > Clostridioides sp. ES-S-0054-01. Next base: position 332,950 of record CP067346.1, on the reverse strand, counting down.
GTATAAGAACTTTTTTATTAAGTTTGGTCAAACATATAGACAAATTTGTAGCGAGATTACTCTTTCCAACTCCACCTTTACCAGAAGCTATTGTAATTATCTTAGGTGTATTGTCATTCTCTACTATAAATTCATTAAGTCCTCTTTTTTCTATTGCCATTTTTCTCAAAATTTGAGCTTGGTCTATCATATACTTTCAACTCCTAATAATAATCTTATAATCTTATCTTCATTAGGTTTTATAATATCATCAGGAACATTTTGTCCTGTTGTAATATATGATATTGGTTTTTGTGCATAATTCATTATATTAAATATTGAGCCATATGTGTTTGTTTCATCTAGCTTTGTAATTATTAAGCTTTTAAAATTCACATTTCTATATGAATCTATAATTGCTTTTGTATCACTTTCTCTTGTTGTACAATTCAAAACTAAATATATATTATCAATTTCAGCTTTATCTATGAGATTTTTGATTTCTAGTATTTGCATAGAGTTTTTATACCCTCTACCTGTTGTATCTATTAATACAATATCACAATCTTTCATCTCATCAAGTGCCAACTCCATCTCATCAGGGCTTATTACTCCTTTAAAAGGAATATTCATTATGTCCGTATATATCTTTAACTGTTCTACAGCACCAATTCTATATGTATCTATAGTAATTACTCCTACTTTTTTATTTTCCCCAAAAACTAATTTTGCAGCTAGCTTTGCTATTGTAGTTGTTTTACCCACGCCTGGTGGACCAACTAGAGCAATTTTCCCATTTATCTCTTGATTTTCTATTTTAACTCTTTTTTTTAGACTTTCTACTAAATTCTTACTTGTATCAATCCCATTTAACTTCATTTCTTGCAAATCAATTCTTATAGATTCCACAATCTCTTCATTTAATTCTAGGCTTAGTAGATTCTTACATATTTTATCTATATCATCATCTCTCTTATCATCAAACCCCATATTACTTATAATTGACTTTAATTGTTCTATCTCTCGTTTTAAATCTTTTTGTTCTACGTTTTCTCTCTTTTCCCATCCAATTGTTAGTTCAATATCTTTCTTGGCAAAAATACCTTGTATTCCAGATTTTCTTACTTCTTTTTTATCTATTAATGTAATATTATCGCCCAATTCCATTTTGGCTAGATTCATAGCATCCTGAATTGTGTTAGCTGTATACTTTTTCGTCATCATATATGCTCACCACACCTTCTGCTTTGATTTTAATATCGTTAGGTATTTCATTTAATGATAGTACAGTCAAATTAGGATATACAATTTCAACTAATTTTCTAAAAGGAGCTCTTATCTTTGGTGATACTACTATTACTGGTATATTATGATTGAAATATACATTGTTCATTACTTCTTGTATACTCTCAAATATTTTATTTGTGTTTTCTGGGTCAACTGCTGGATAAGTTCCATTTACAGACCTTTGTAAATTATTAGATACCAGTTCCTCAGTTTCTGGAGATAATGTAGCCACTACAATTGCCTTATCTTCATCTACTAAATTAGTGCAAATACTTCTAGCCAGAGCTATTCTTACATATTCAGTAAGTAACTCTATATCTTTTGTATTTCGAGACTGGTCTGCAAGTGTTTCAAGGATTGTAACCCTATCCTTTATATTCACTTTTTCTCTTAACAGATTTTTAAGCACTTTTTGAATTTCACCAAGTGTCATTAAATCTGGTATCAATTCATCTACTACAGCACTATAATTTTCTCTGGCTGCATCTATAATAGTCTTAACTTCTTGTCTTCCCAGCAATTCATGTGCATTGGATTTTATTATATCTAGTAAGTGGGTTATAAGTATTGTGGATGAATCTACAACTGTATAACCTTTTAACTCTGCATCTTCTACCTTGTTACTTTCTATCCAGAGTGCCTCTATTCCAAAAGTAGGCTCAATTGTCTTTATTCCAAATATATTAAAACCTTGATTCATAGGGTCCATACATAAAACCATATTAGGCATTATCTCATACCCACCAACTACATTTCCTTTTATTTTTATATTGTATTGGTTTGGATTTAGTTGTAAATTATCTCTTATTCTTATAGGTTGTACAACTATACCCATGTCTATTGCACATTGTCTTCTTATTGATGCTATTCTCTGAAGTAAATCTCCTCCTGCTGATTCATCTGCTAAAGATATTAAACCATATCCAATTTCTACTTCTATTGATTCTACATTTATTAAGTTTGTCACATCTTCCACTTCATTTTTATCTGGATTTACCATATCAGGTTTTTCAAAATCCAAATCTTCTAAAGTATCTTTCTTTTCTCTTCCTAAAAAGTAACCTGCTGCTATAGCACCTATACCCAGTGAAAAAAATGCTGGTTTAGGTAATCCAGGCATCATACCAAGTACAATTAAAACACATCCAGTCATCATTATTGCCTTTGGTATTGCTGTTAATTGTCTACCTACTAATCCACCAAAGTTTTCATCTGTAGAAGCTCTTGTTACGATTATACCTGCTGATGTGGATATTAATAGAGCTGGTATCTGACTTACAAGACCATCTCCTATGGTAAGTCTTACATATGTCTGTGCTGCATCCATAAGAGTCATATTTAGCATTACAGCTCCTATTACAATTCCACCTATTATGTTTATTGCTGTTACTATAAGACCTGCTATGGCATCTCCCTTTACAAACTTATTTGCTCCGTCCATAGAACCATAAAAGTCTGCTTCTTGTTGGAGTTCTTTTCTTCTTTTTCTAGCAGTTTTGTCATCTATAACTCCTGCATTTAAATCTGCATCTATACTCATCTGCTTACCTGGCATTGCATCTAACGTAAATCTAGCTGTTACTTCAGATACTCTTCCAGAACCATTGGTTATAACAACAAACTGAACAATTAATATAATTAGGAATATAATTATTCCTACTACGTAATTTCCTCCTACAACAAAACTTCCAAATGCTTCTATAACTTCACCTGCATAACCCTGAGTTAAAATCAATCTAGTTGACGAAAGATTTAATCCCAATCTAAATAGTGTCGTTACAAGTAACACTGTTGGAAATATAGATAAATCAAGTACATTTGTTGTAAACAATGTCATTAATAAAATTAGCACAGATAAACTTATGTTAATTGCCAGTAAAATATCTAATACAAATGTAGGTAATGGCACTATCATCATAAGAACAATTCCTACAACACCAAAAGCCACTATTACGTCCATATTTTCCTTTAGATTAAACTTATTCATTACTTATCCTACCTTTTTGAGACTTTGTATCTATTTTTGATTTTATATACTGCTACTAATATCTCTGCAAAAGCTTGATACATGTCTTCTGGAATTTCTTGGTCTATTTCTACTTGTTTATATAATAACCTAGCAATAGGTTTATTTTCTATTATAGGGATGTCATTTCCCTTTGCAATTTCCCTTATCTTAAAAGCTAAATAATCTGCACCTTTTGCCACTACTACTGGAGCTTGGTCCTTCCCTTTTTCATATCTTACTGCTATAGATAAGTGGGTTGGATTGGTTACTATTACAGTAGCACTTGGCACTGCTTGCATAGTCCTTTGAGATGAAATTTGTCTTTGTTTTTGTTTTATCTTAGCTTTTATTTCTGGGTCTCCTTCTGAGTTTTTATATTCATCTTTAACTTCTTGTTTTGTCATTCTCAGTTGCTTTTTATGACTATATCTTTGATAAAAATAATCTGCAACTGCTATAACTATCATAGCTACACAAATCTTACTCAATATGGAATATACTAAGTCTTTGACTGTGTACATTAAACTTGGCAGATATATATTACCTAGTTTTAATATGTCCAAATAATTATCTTGAAAGAATCTATATCCTATATAAGCTAAAATAGATATAATCGCTGTATCCTTTATTAAAGTTGATAAACTTCTCATAGAAAACATGTTTTTGAATCCGCTAACTGGATTTAATTTTGATATATTTGGCTTCAAAGTTTCGCCAGTAAACAATATTCCCACTTGAAATAGGTTAGCTGCTATACCTAAAACTAAGAATGGAATAGCTATTGGCAAAAATATCTTAAAAAAATCCATTAATCCTACTATAACTAAGTTTTCTAGATTTGAATAATTTATGTTCATATAAAAATCCAGACTCAAAAAATAATTAAGTGAAGATTTAAGTGTATCTACTACATATGAAAATAATGTAGGTACTAATAAGGTGAATGCAAGTAGAGTCATTGCAACGGGTAATTCTCTACTCTTTGCTATATTACCTTTCTTTCTTTGTTCTCCTTTTTTCTTTGGAGTAGCTTCTTCTGTTTTATCTGTTGAGCCCATAAAAAACATAGGAGCTAGTGCAAAAGTTCCTTCATACATCTTTGGTATTTGACTTAATAAATGGCTTATTTGGTTGACAATTAAAGGTATTGATATGATAAATAGTGCAATACCAACCAATATTTTTAATGGCATACCAACTATCATTACATTTAGTTGAGGCACACTTCTCGATATAAGCCCTAAGATAAAATCTGCCATAAGTAGACAAAGTACAATAGGTATTGCTATTTTAAATCCAGTTAAAAAGCACTGTACAAATATGTTTATTATATAATCTATATTATTATCTACAAATGATTTTCCTATTGGAATTAACTCAAAACTATACCTTATACCTCGAATTAAAACATGATGACCATCCATGCTAAAAAATATCATAAGTGCTGTCCAGTTCATAAGATTATCAATTAAAGTCGTTTGAGTTAGTGAGTTTGGGTCAAACATATTAATCATTGATAATCCCATCTGTTGGTCCATCATAGAACCTGCCATTCTGATACTATAAAAACATAGATTGGTTATATATCCAAGTATAATCCCTGTTATAGTCTCGTTTATACCATATAACGTAAACAATATAATGTTGTCTATATTTGTTGCATATTCAATTTGCATAGTACTTGAAATCAATATTGATATAATGATTGCAAAGAGTGACTTAAATAAAGCAGGTGTTCCAGCTGGAAATAGTATTCTTAGTGTTCCAAAGAATGCTACTATTCTAATAAATACAAAAATCATATATATCCTACTTATTTAGTTATAAGAGATATCATATTGAATATCTCAGAAGTAAAGCCAGTAAGAGTATGTAACATCCAGCTTCCACCGATAGCTACTACTAAGAGAATTGCTATTAGCTTTGGTACAAATGTCAATGTTTGCTCTTGAATTTGAGTTGTAGCTTGAAACACGCTTATTAAAAGCCCAACTACAAGAGAAACAATGAGTACTGGAGCTGCAATCATAGCCCCTGTAAACATACCATTTTTAAGAACACTCATTATCATAAATTCACTCATGCTATTTTTCTCCTATCTAAACCCCAATATCAATGTTTTTACTATCAAGTTCCATCCATCTACCATTACAAATAATAATAACTTAAATGGTAATGATATCATGACTGGAGGCAACATAAACATACCCATAGACATCAAAACACTTGCCACAACAAGGTCTATTATCAAAAATGGTATATATATTAAAAATCCTATTTGAAAAGCAGTTTTTAGTTCACTTATAGCAAATGCTGGAACTACAACAGATAATGGTATATTTTCACGAGTTAGTTTCTTTTCTTTTAAACCAGCTTGCTCTACAAATAAATCTAAGTCTGTCTGTCTAGTTTGCTTTAATAAAAACTCTTTAATAGGTCCTTCTGCTTCCTTCATAGCTTCTTCCATAGTGACTTCTTCTTTCATATATGGTTGTAATGCCTTTTCGTTTATCTCATTTAATACTGGTCTCATTATAAATATTGTCAATACTATTGCAAGCCCTACCAAAATTTGACTTGGAATTGCTTGCTGTGCTCCTAATGCTGATTTTAAAAACGATAAACTTATAACTATTCTGACAAAGCTTGTCATCATGAACATTACAAATGGTAAAAACATTAATGCAGTTAGAAATAAAAACAATTGCATTGAACTTGTATATGGTACATCAGCCAAAGGTAATTCTGATAATAGTTCCATTTACTTATCTTCCTTTTTTGTAAATTTTCCAATATATCTACTGAAATCATATTTCATTTTGATTCTTTCCATTTTAAAATCTTGAATTTTAAAATTTCTTTCTTTAATGTCGTCTTCTATTTTTGATATTTCTTCTTTGGTTAAGTCTTTTATTTTATTCATACTAGAGGAAGAAGATGCCATAATGCATCCTTCTTCACCCATTTTTAAAATTATTATGCTATTGTTTTTACTTATACTTACAATATCTAATATTTTTACATACTTATCATTGTATTTTTTTAATAAAGTTCCTTGGCTAATTTTTAAAGATAAGACTATCAATATTAAAATTATTGGGATACATATTAATATCTTTAATAAATAAAGTACCATGTCTTACCATCCTTTTATTGCACTACTATATTTGTGAAATATATACTTTGAATTACATTTTCACCTAGGCGTGTATTTAATATATTTTTTATTTCTTCTTTTATGTTATTTAAATTTTCAGCAGTAAAATCATCTGCTCTTTTTGCCATAAAGCAATTTATGATATTATCCCTAATTAAAGGTGTATTTTTTTCTATATCTTTATATGAAGAATCATAAGATACAGTTATTGATACTTTTAGATATCTTACACCTTCATCAGCTAGTTTAAGTATCATTTCTTCTAAGTCAAGATTTTCTGTCTTTACTTCATCTTTAACTTTTCCTGTTGGAATAAACAAACTCATAATCTTGTTAACTTGTTTATTTCCACCTTCACCTAATATAAAAAACCCTGCTCCTGCTGAGAGAATAATCAGTATCAAAATAATTATAATAATTTTTTTATTTTTGAACAAACCTCTTCCTCCTAGTCAATAGTTATAAGTATATTAACTCTTCTATTCTCAGCTCTTCCCTTTGCTGTTTCATTTGATACCAAAGGTTGATACTCTCCACATCCTGTTGCCGAAAATAGCTTAGGGTCCATGCCCTTTTCTTCTACAAAGTATCTTACAACACTTACTGCTCTACTAGAAGATAAATCCCAATTGGATTCATGTGTACTTGATTTTACAGGTACATTATCAGTATGGCCTTCTATAACTATCTTATTTTTCATCATTTTTATCATGTCATATACTTTATTGAGAGTAGCTTTACTATTGACTTTTAACTCAGAAATCCCAGAGTCAAATAAAATTGAATCATCTAGCTCTAGTAAAACCCCTCTACTATCATCTTTAACTGTTACACTATTTTGTAAGTTAGAATTATTAACCTTATCTTTTAAATCCTGTTCTAAATTTGACTTATCATTTTTATCTACCAAAACACTATCTATTGGAGATTTTTCACTTGTACTTGAACCTGTACTAAACATACTCATCCCAGAAAATTGACCTTTTAACGCATCTGCTATATTTTTGAATTTTTCCATATCTACAACTGATGTTGCATACAATAATACGAAAAATGTAAGAATTAGTGTTATTGTATCTGAATAAGTAGCTAACCATGCATCTGGATTTATCTCATCCTTTTTCTTATTTTTTTTACGCGCCATTGCTCATTGCTCTTTCTGTATTTTTATTGGATGTCATAATTTCTAGTCTCTCGTTGCTTGAAAGGTATGTTGCTAAACGCTCCTCAACTACTATACTGCTTTCTCCAGATTGTATGCTTATTATGCCTTCTAGCATCATTTCCTTTACGTAAATTTCTTTTTCGCTCTTTGCATCTATATTATATGCAATTGGGTTTAAAGCGATATTGGCAAGTAAAGAACCATAAAATGTCGTAATTAATGCCTTTCCCATACCAGATGCTATTAAATCTGGAGATGTAAGGTCAGCTAGCATTTGTATAAGACCTATTAGCGTACCCAACATCCCAAATGCAGGTGCAAAAGTACCCCAAGTTTTAAATAGTTTAGAGTATCTGTTATTTGTATCTTCAACAGAGTCTATTTCTAGTTCTAAGATGGACCTTATCTCATTGATTTCCAGACCATCAATACATAACTCTAATCCTTTCTTCATAAATGGGTCTTCTATTTCCATTACATCGTTTTCTATTGATAAAAGACCTTCTTTTCTAGCTTTTTTAGAAAGTGTTTTAAATTGTTCCAATAAATCTAATTTTGATATACTCATTGTTTTAAATGAGTACTGTAATGCATTTTTCATAAGTTTTATATCATCTATAGTAAATGTAATCATTAGCGCTCCAAATGACCCAAGCACTGTAATTAATATTGATGAAAAATCATAAAAATTCTTTAAACCTGAACTACTTCCTTTTGCGGCACCAACTAGAACTAATACTGTAGATAATATTAGTCCAATAAATGTCAGTGAATCTGTTTTTTTCATTATTTTTCGCTCCTAATATAACCTACATTTATTTTTCTTTTATATTTTATTACTTTATCTACTATCTCATCTACTGACTCTTTTACAAGATTTTTTTCTCCTGTTGTAAGGAGGATTCTACTTTCTGGCACAGAGTCAATTCTCACAATAAGATCTGAATTTAATATGTAGCTTCTTCCGTTTAAATCTGTTACTCTTATCATAATATGTACCTACTATCTCTTAAGATTTATTATTTCTTGAAGTATCTCATCTGACGTCGATATTACTTTACTGTTTGCTTGGAAAGACCTACTTGCTATTATCATTTCTGTAAATTCTTCTGCTATATCTACATTTGAAGCTTCTATAGCTCCTTGTACTATTGTTCCTGTAGCTCCTGCTATTTGTGGGTCTCCTGAGTTTGCTGACGGTTTGAATAAGTTTCCTCCAGCTGCATCTAACCCTGCTGGATTTTGGAATGCATATATTTGTACTTTTTGAATAGTTCCTTTTGATGTATCTGTTCCAGGTTTATCTCCTACTTTAGCATCATCAGGAACTTCATATATAAACTGAGTTCTCTGACCATTACTTAATAAAAACTCTACAGTACCATCTTTCGAGATAGTGTATTCTAAGACGTTTTGAACAGTACCATCTGGAGCTATATTTTGAAGTGGTATTACAATAGGTTCTTTTCCTTTTGCATCACCAACCGGAGTAAAGTTACCTGTAGCATCATCATACTTACCATCATAAATCTCACCTTGTAACATATACCCCTCACCATTTGTAAGTCTTCCACCCTTAATATCCTTCAAAGCACCATCTTTTGCTGTAAATCCTGTATCTAAGTTAAAAGACCCATCTCTTGTATACATAACTGTACCTTGCCTTACCACTGGAAAATACCCATCTCCATCTATCATTAAATCTGATCGTCTATTAGTTGCTTGTACATTTCCTTGTGTCATGTCTTTATTTATGCTTGATATCTTACTACCTACACCTACTTGTCCTAAGTTTGTTCCCCCTAATGCAGCTGTTGGGGCACTTGCATATAGCATAGTTTGATAAAATGAATCTGATATTCTAGCAGAACTTTTCTTAAAAGAAGTAGTCCCTGCATTTGCTACATTGTTACCTATTACATCTAGCTTTGTTTGATTTGCTTTCATGCCACTTACACCTGAATACATTGCTTTTATCATAAATATACCTCTTTTCTAGTTTAATATTATGCTTCTTCTGGAGAACTTTCTTCTTCATCTGAAGTTGTGTTTACTTCTCCTATTTTAAGTAATTTTTCATATTTAACATCTACAGTTTCATCATTTCCATCTACCTTTAATTCTAAGTGTACCTCTCCATCTTTTATGTATGTAGACTTTACTACACCTACAATGTTTTCATCTTCTTCCTCTTCTCCAGATACTTCTACTTCTTTGCCAATTAGTGATGTTGCCATACTCAAAGTGGAGTTTATTAGAGTGGAGTTACTTAAGGCTAAAAGTACATCTAGCTTATCATTTATAGCTGACATCTTTTCTAAAGTTGCAAACTGTGCTAATTGTGATACATACTCTGTTGGGTCTTGTGGATTCATTGGGTCTTGATTACCCATCTGTGCTACAAGTATCTTCATAAACAAGTCTTTATCAGCATCATCACCTTGTCCAATAATTGGAGTCCCATTATCTGTTACTGTCTGATTCCCTTTACTTCTAACTTGTTTATTAGCAATATCATTAATATTTCTTTCAAGTTGACTTAAGTTATTTGACCTATAGTTTCCTTGAGTACCTGCGAATGCTGTTGCTACTCCGTACATACAATATTTCCTCCTTACTTAAGCTAATAAATCTACTCTATCATCATCAATAATATTTTCTTTAATCTCATCTTCTATAACGATATTGTTATGCTTATTATTTGTACCTTGCTTATTCATATTTTCTTGCTTATTTTGTCTATTCTGTTGTTCAAATGCTTTATCAAAAGTATCAGATGTACTTCTATTATCACTATGCATTTGCACTGATACATCCTTTATATTTACATTTGTAAGTTCAAGGTGTTGCTTTAAATCTGTTATATTCTTATTTATAGAGTCAAATACATCTTTGTTGAAAACAGTCACAACAGCTCTCATACTTTCACCATCTTTTAGCAATTGTATGTTCATATCTCCTAATTCTTTTGGTCTTAATTTAATTGTCAATTCTTGTATATCATTTGTTTTCATATGTTTAATGGCTCTTATAGAATCGTCCATTACATTTGATTCTATCTGTTTTAAATTGACATTATCATTTTTAATTTTATTAATATCAACACTTTTATTTATTGCTTGACCAAAATTCCCGCTCTTATTTCCATTGACTCCTGCTAGTTTTTCCAAAATATTAGAACTATCATCTCTTTGCTTATTTGAGTTAAGATTGTCCATTCTATTGCTATCAAAATTATACAAATCTATACTTTTAGTATCATTTTCTGTAGTTTTACTAATTACTTCAAAATTTTCGTTAGCATTATTATCTAAAAGTTCTCTCAACTTCATTATGTCTAAATTTTGCATGTCATCAGAATTATTCATATTAGCCTTATTTAGCTCTGAATTTTGATTTGCAATCTTATTCAATATATTCTTATAAAGTTTAAGTTCTTGTTTTAATTCATCTGATATGTTTAGTTTTTCTATATTATCCAATATAGAGTTTATATCTTTATCTTTTTTATCATTATTTTTTAAAAGATTCAATAATTGTTGTAAAATATCATTATTCTTACTGCAATCTTTTTCATATGTACTTTCATCCTCTAAGTGATTACTTTTATCTTCATCTAAATGACATTCATTATCACTATTTTCCGGTTTATTTGAACTGACATTTTGCTTGCTTGTTTCTCTTCTATCTTTAACGTTTTTATTGTCTGTTGCCTTATATAGATTATCTTCAAATTTATTATTTTTTATATTTTTATTCTTAGATGAACTTTTTTTATCCCCAATATCTTTAATAATATTATAAGAATCTGCTTGTATCTTCATACAATAATATCCTCACTTCCTACCATTCTTATAGAACTTGTCTATTTCTCAAATAACTCATACTTGCAAACTCATCATTAGTGTTTTGTTCTTTTAAATTTGCTTCTTTATAGTACTGTCCATACTTTTTTTCTTTTAATTTTTCTAATGATTTTCTTTCTATCTGTTTGTCTATAAGCTGCTTTCTAGCTTTTTCAAGTTCATTTGTTGACTTATCCAACTCCTCTGATAAATCCATTATAGAGTTATTTAAAGCTAACAAATAGTTAATAGTTATTTTTTGATTTTGAATACTATCGTTATTTTTACTTATAGAATATTTGCTATAATTACTTTCTAAGTTTTCTAAATTAGTCTCTATATCTATTTTTTTTTGTTGAATCTTAGCAAATTCCATTTTTATCTCTTCTTCGTCTTTCATTTTTAAGTCTAAAACTTTCTGTAATCTAAACTTAAAATTTTTATCCAATTCCATCACAACCTATTCAAATATTTTTTTAAATTATTTATTCAAAGATGCTTCTCAAACTACTTATAGTTTCATTAAAAGAACTCTTTTCATTTATCCCTTGTTTTAAAAAATTAATAATATGCTCATGATAATAAATTGCCTCATCTATTTTTTTATTTGTACCTGAAGCATATGCACCTATATTTATCAAATCTTCTGCTTCTCTATACTCAGCAAGCATATCTCTTGCAAGTGATGCTATTTTTATATCTTCTTTTGAGGCAATCTCATTCATAAGCCTACTTAAACTATTCAATACATCTATAGACGGATAATGATTCTTATTTGCCAAATCTCTAGATAAAACTATATGACCATCAAGTATCCCTCTTGTGGTATCTGCTATTGGCTCATTAAAGTCATCTCCATCAACTAGTACTGTATAAAATGCAGTTATAGAACCTTTATCTGATGTCCCGGTTCTCTCCATAAGTTTTGGCAAAATGGCAAATACAGATGGTGTATATCCTTTTTGAGCTGGTGGCTCTCCTATTGCTATACCAACTTCTCTTTGTGCCATAGCAAATCTAGTTACTGAATCCATCATAAGTATTACTTTTTTATCCTGGTCTCTAAAATACTCTGCTATTGCAGTAGCAGTAAGAGCACCTTTTAACCTAACCAAAGGGGCTTTATCTGATGTTGCACATACAACAACAGATTTTTTCATTCCCTCTTCACCTAAATCTTTATCAATAAAATCTAGTACTTCTCTCCCTCTTTCTCCAATAAGGGCAATTACATTTACATCTGCTTTTGCATTTCTAGCAATCATACCTAGAGTCGTACTCTTACCTACTCCACTTCCTGCAAATATGCCTATTCTCTGCCCTTCACCACAAGTAGTAAATGCATCTATTGCTCTTACACCTGTTTCCATTATATTTCGTATCTTTTTTCTCTTCATTGGGTCAGGAGGTTCATTGTTCAAGTTGTATCTATCTCCTAAAACAACGTCTGAGTTGTCTATAGGATTTCCAAGACCATCAAGTACTTTACCTAGTAAATTATCACTACACATAACACTTAAAGGTATCCCCTTAGAAATAACTTTACAACCAGGCGCTATCAATGTTAATTCTCCCAACGCCATTAATATGACTTCTTTATCTTTAAAACCCACTACTTCACAATTCACCGGTTTATTAACTTGATTATATATAACACATAGCTCCCCAACAAAAGCTTTTATCCCTTCAACTTCTACAGTAAGCCCTATTATCTTTTTAACTCTACCTTCTGATATAGTGAGTTCTAAATTTTCTATTTTCTTATTTATTTTATCAAAGTCTATATATATATCAGTTTTATACATACTTTATTCACCAAGCAATTCTTCTTTTAGTTTTTCCATAGCACAATCGATACCAACTATTATTCTTCCATTTTCCTTTTGGATGATAGCATTTCCTTTATCTATACTATCATCTGCAATAACAAATACACTTGACTTTAATGATGTTTCTTCTTTGAATAATTCAAATTCTTTCTCTATATTATCTTTATAGAAAGAATTACATCTTACTATGAATGAACTACTCCCTTCATAATCTTGAATGATTTGCTTTAATAAATCACTCATAGATTCTTCATCTTCAAAGTGCTTTTTTAGAACAGAACTAGCTATATTAATAGCAAGTCTTATAATCTCTTTATTTTTCTCTTTTATGTAATCAGTCATCTTCTCATTAGCTTGTAATAAGATTAAATTTGCCTGATTTTTTATAAAATCTGCTTCATCTTTAGCTTTTTGGGTATATTCATTGTATGACTCTTTATATCCATCCTCATATCCATTTTTTTGACCTTGACTATACCCTTTTTCATACGCTTGTTTTTCTATATTTTGTGCATTTATTCTTGCTTCTTCTAATATCTCATTCTTTTTTATCTCAGCAGATTCTATAGCTTCTTTTATTACCTCATCTCTAAATCTACAGTCATTATCTTTGTTTACGTTTGATTCTCCCACTCTAACTTTATCTATTATGGTTAAATCTAGTACTCCTTTATACGATGCTTTTTTACTTTTAATAATTTTATTATTCAACAAAGTCATCACCAAAATTCCTTACAATAGTTATGGCACCTTCTTTTTCAAGTTTTCTTACGCTATTTACTATCTTTTGTTGAGCAGCCTCAATCTGTGTAACCTTTATAACACCAACCATTTCCATCTCTTCTTTAAGTGCATCTGCTGCCCTAGAAGATTGATTTCTATATATAGCATCTGAAATCGCATCATCCACACCTTTTAAGGCATATACTAAATCTTTCATAGTTACTTCTTTTAGCACTTTTTGTATACTTATATCATCCAGCTTGACAATATCTTCAAAGATAAATATATGAGATTTAATTTGTGCTGCTAAAGCTGGGTCTTTTTCTTCAATAGTTCTCAAAATATTCTTTTCTGTTTTTCTATCAGAGTTAATCAATATTTGTACTAAAGTAGATACCCCTCCATAATCCTTAAAATCATCACTACCCATTGAATGTAATTTAGCTTCTAATGAATGTTCAATTACTTTTATCACTTCTGGAGATATTGAACCCATTGAACTTATTCTCATAGCTACCTCATTTTGTAAATCAAGATCTAAATATGCTAAAACCTCTGCCCCATTTTCAGGTTCCATATGTGCAAGTAAAATGGCTATAGTCTGTGCACTTTCATTTCTAATTATTTCTAATATCTTCTTTACATCTAGTTTTATAATATGTTTAAAAGGCTTTGTACTCGTATTTATTGATATACCTTCAAGTAATTTATTTGCTTTAGCGTTTCCCAAAGCATTACTTAACAGCTCTCTTGCATATTCAAGCCCACCTTCTATAACATAATCTTTTGCTCTATTTATTTCTACAAACTCTTTTAAGATTTCTCTTCTTTCTTTTGAAGCTATTGAAGAAATATTTGCAATTTCCAAACCTATTTTTTGAACTTGTTTATCAGGCAGGCTTTTTATTATATCACTAGACACACTTGGGCCTAATGTCATTAATAGTACAGCAGCTTTTTTTAAACCCTCACCTTCTATCTTTTCATTCTTATCACTTTCACTTATATCACTTAAGTCAAACGCATTAACATTTGTAATTTCCGTGGACACTTTCTATCCCCCTTACTCATTTAACCAAGTTTTTATTATCTCTGTTACTTGGTCTGGCTTTTCTTCTGCATACATTTTAACAGCTTCCTCTAATGTCAGTTCTGGATCATCTCCTAATAGAGGATTATCTTTCCTATCAATAGAATCAGATTTAGGGCTATAATCTTCATCTTCATAATCCATATCTTCTTGTTCACTTCTCTTCTTATATATTAAGTATCCAATAGCACCAACTGCTACTACTGCTACTACTCCAATAACTGCTTTTATTATATTCTTTTTAAATCCTTCTTTTTTAATATCTTCTAGCTCTTGTTTAGCTTCTTTCTTCCCTTCAGGGTCAAATACCATTGAAACAACACTAAGAGTATCTCCCCTCGCTCCATCCATACCTATAGCATTATTAACAATATCCTCTACATCAGCTTGAACACCTTTAGCTATTTTTCCATCTATAGCGACAGAAGCTGTCAATCTTTTAAGTTCTCCAGGCGCAACTATAGTATGAGTTTCAATCTTACCTGTTTCATACTCAAAACTCTCATCTAAACTATCTTCTGTATTAGTACCATTGTTATTTCCTTGGTTGTTCATGTTAGCATCTACACCTTGAACATTATTTGTAGCAGATTTAGATGAATTTTTCGACCTTGTCTCCTTTATTGCAACTTTATCAGGGTCAATCTTTATTTCAGTTTTTTCAGCTGTATCAAAACTTAAATCAGCATTTACTGTAGCCTTTACTTTTCCTGTACCAAATATTGGTTCTAACATTTCTAAAATAGACTTTTCTAATTGTTTATTCAATGCTTGTTCAGATGCCTTATTTTTATCAACACTAATACCACCATTTATTGGTTGATTATTTTCATCAACTTCTTCATCGTCTAAAATACCTTCAGATAATAAATTCATTTTGTTATCAATGACCTGAACATTTTTTTCTGGTATATTTGTAACACTTCCTGATATAAGTGCCATAACAGATTTTATCTGATTTTTCTCTAAAGTTGTTCCTGGCTTTAACATCAAATAAACTGCTGCACTTCCTGGAACAGCCTCCTTTTCAAATACTGATGACTCTCCAAATGTTATATGTACTCTAGTATCTTCCACTTGTGGAAAACTCTTAATTGTTTTTTCTATTTCACCTTGTATCATTCTTTGTTTTTTAATCTGAAACTCTTCATCAGTAAGTCCTATTGATGACTTATCATCCATTAGTGCAAATCCTTTAGAACCACCTGTAAGACTTGGTGCTAACTCCAATCTTAACTTATCAACTTCTGTTCTAGGTACATAGATTGTACTTCCCTTTACCTTAGTATCTATCTTTTTAGACTCTAATTCTGCTGATATATCTGCAGCATCTTGAGCATCTAGTTCTGAAAATAAGACTGCATACTTATTTTTGCTCGCAGATATTGCTGTAAATACTAGCGCTAAACATATAGCAACAATCCCTATACCTAATGCTACTTTAGTTCCCTTTTTTAGAGAACTTATCTTTGTCCTAGATTTAGCAACTTGCTCCTTAATCTTATTTTTAAAACTGGCTATCATTTATTATTACTCCTGTTCAAAAGACTAAATTTGTACCTTATTCATTTCTTGATATGCATCATGAATCTTATTTCTAACTTCTATTAAATATTGCATAGATAGTTGTGCTTCTTGACCTATTAACATAACTTCATGCATAGAGACATCTTCGCCTTTTATAAATTTTTCTTTCATATCATCTGCTGTTACTTGTTGAAAATTAACTTTATCTATAGTATCTATTATTACATCTTCAAAGTTCTTTTTTTCTTCTTTATTATTAATATTTAATAGTTTTGTTTCTCCAATTAAATTATCTAACTGTGCTCCTTGCACTATATTGTTAATCTGTGTAATTGGCATAATTTATCCCTACTTTCCTATTTCTAAAGCTTTAGATATCATAGACTTCTGAGCATTCAATGTATCTACGTTAGAATCATATGCTCGTGAAGCTGCTATTAAATCTGTCATTTCAACCAATATATTTACATTTGGATATTCTACATATCCATTTGGCTTTGCATCTGGATGAGATGGATCATATACTTCTTTAAGAGGCGATTTATCATCTTCGACAGATGTAACTTTTACTCCTAGCATACCTAATTTATTATCATAGTTTTCTTCAAATGAAACAACTTTTCTTCTATATGCTTCTCCATTTGGACCTCTTGTAGCATTTATATTAGCTACATTTGATGATATGATATCCATTTTCAAACTTTCTGCTGTTAGCCCACTAGCAGATATTCTCATTCCACTGAATACACTCATCTTCTAATTACCTCCCACTTATTATTGATTTTGTCATTGCTATTTTCCCATTTGCAAAACTTATCAAAGCATTATATTGTAATGTTGCCATTGCTTGGTTTACTTTTTCCTCTTCTATGTCTACATTATTGCCATCTACCCTTAATCCTTTCGAATTATCTGTTTTTTCCTCTATTTTTGGCATTTTGTCATTTAATGTTTCTTCAAAAGTTACATAATGTCTTTTATAGCCTTCAGTATTTATATTTGCTATATTATTTGCTATTGTCTGACTTCTTAGATTAGTTGCATCTAATCCCATTTTTATAATGTCATATGTATTCACACTCACTCCTCCTTCAAATATATTTTATCTATTTTGTTTATTAATAAAGAATTAAGTTGCTATACTACAAAAAATGACTTCTTTATTCATCCAAATTAATTACATTTCTATTACATTAATACAATAATGTATCATTTTAGTAAGAAAACCAATATTTTTTCAGTGAAGCCCCATGAAAATATAAAAAAATTTTAATATGTATTTAAATATTTCTTCAGAAAGTTGCCTTTTTTTGTAAAATAGTAACTTTTTTAGATAATTTATCTTTATTTTAAGTTATAAATTGGTAAAATATGTTATTATATGTACTTCTACTGTAATAAAGTACTTTCTCCATAACAAAATGACCGCCAAAAAGGCAGTCATCCTAGACTCATCCTACGTATACAGCATACTTAGGATTCTTTTTGGCAACTGGCTGACATAGTTTGTGTACACAAACTTTAGTCCCTATAGCTTTGCGTAACTAGATTTCTCTAGTTTTGCCTGTTTAGTTTTAATCTAAGTATACAATAAATAACAAATTTTTTAAACATTTTTTTAAGTATTTTATTATATTAATGTATTAATATTTATTTCTTGATATATTAATTAATCTATATAATTGTATATTTATTTCAATTTTATTAAATAAAATTACTTTTTATAACATACAGCATTAAAAAATCAATATTTTTCGATTAAAATTACATATACAATATACTTAGTTTTTTAACATATCTATATGTTATTGTTTTAATATATAGACACTTTAATTTTGATTAGTAGGTAGCATATATCCAATAATTAGTTTTAAACTTATATAATTCAAATATTTACTTATTTCTACTAAATAATATATCTATCATCAAATATTATTCCAATCAAAAATAAGCCAACAATCGAGAATATATCCCAAAATCTCTAAAATAAATAGAGCTTTATCTTGTTGGATTATTCTTAATTATTCATAAAGTTAAAAATATACTAAATTATTTATTTAATATATAACGACAATCTACAATAGGTTTTTTAGTATATAAATTAATATTTTTAAATTCTTCCCATGCAGTTACTATTACTATAACATCAACATATCCTAACAAATCTTTCGTTGATTTAGCATAATTTATATTAAATTTATAATGTTTGTGAAATTCTTCATTTGCCACTGGATCATATACTAAAATATCTTTATACCCTCTTTTTATTAAAATATCAATTATTTTTGCACTTGATGTGTCACGGACATCATTAGAATTTGGTTTGAAAGATAAGCCTAATACACCAATTTTAGTCTTATTATTTGTTAATGATTTTTCAATTTTATCTACTATATATTTAGGCATCTCATCATTAATTTTAATAACATTGTATAGTATATTTGCATCAAATTCATTTTTCTTTGATATTGAATAAAGAGCATTTGTATCCTTTGGTAAACAATAACCACCATATCCACAGCCAGGATACATATATGAAACTATTTCACAACCATCCCAACGCTTATCTTTATGAAATATATTAAAAGCCTTAGATATATCTATATCTCCAATATAATCTGCAATCATAGACATTTCATTTGAGAAGCTAATCATAGTAGCTAAAAATGAATTTGACAAATACTTAATAAATTCACTTGTATTCAAAGAAACAAAATATAATGGAATATTTGCAGTCTTATATAAATTATACAACTTTTTCTCTACCTTTTTATCATCAACTCCAATAACAATACGATCTGCCTTAATAAAATCTTCCCAACAGTGACCTTCCCTCAAAAACTCAGGATTATTAGCAACACCAATTTTGCAATTATTATTTAGATTCTTTTTTTCAATGAATGGTTTGATTTCTGTTAATGTCGTAGATGGTGGAACAGTTGACTTAATAATAAATGTCCTAAACTTATCATCATCTATTGAAAGTATTGCCTCTTCTAAAGCATTATATAAGTAAGTTAAATCTGCCTCTCCATTTTTGCCATAAGGTGTTCCTACACAAAAAAATATATACTCACTTTTTTTCATAGCTATTTTTAAATTATCAGAAACAAAAAAATTTTTATTGAGAGTTTGTTTTAACACGTCCTCTAGATTAGGTTCCATAAATGGCACTTTCCCACTTCTTATAATTTCTTTGTGATCATAATTTATGTCAATACCATAAACTTTATGTCCCATTTGTGAAAAACCTAATGCTGTTGTTAATCCAACAAAACCAAGACCAAAAACTGTTACCATAAATATTCATACTCCTCACTTTCTTTAATAAATTTTAAAAATCTCTTGACACCCATATTTACATCTATTTCTGGATTATAATTTAGTAGGACTTTAGCTTTGTCTATATTCGGACATCTATGTTGAGGATTATGAGTCAAATAGTGTTTCTCATTAGATTTATTATATGTAATATTCCCTGTATATTTAAATACTTCTTCTCCATTTTCTTTATAAATATTTGCAAGTTCTTCTATAGATATTTCTGGATTTGAAATTCCTATATTAAAAAAATCATATTTTCCATAAAGCAATATCTTCAGATAACCATTTACAGCATCAGCTATATAGCAAAAAGTTCTCGTTGGTAATCCATTTGATAATATTTCAATGTTTCTATTTTCTTTTACTGCTTTTGCAAAATCAGCTGGTACACGTTTATCACTAATTCTCATACCTGGACCATAATTATTAAATGGTCTCACAACTCCGATTGGCATATTATATTTTTCACTAAATAACATACAAATAGTTTCTCCAAATCGTTTTGACTCATCATAACAAGATCTTGGTCCAGTTATAGAAACATTCCCATTGTAATTTTCAGTTGTTGGTATATTATTAGAATCAGGATTTCCATAAACTTCACTTGAAGAGTAAAATAAAAATCCCTTTATTAATTTTTCTTTATAAAATTCTAATAAAGACCTTAATCCCCAAATATTTGCATCTATTGTTTCAATTGGAAACTTACGATAAAATGTAGGAGAAGCAATTGAAGCCATATGAATAACATAATCCACATTTTCAGCATCTTTAATATCTGAAATATTATCTTTTGATATGTCAAATTTCTCAATCTGAAAAATGGAATCTTCCTTAAAATCTTCTACCCATTTTGGGCATCCTAACATAAAGTTATCAATTGCAATAACTTTCTTTAGATTTAATTTCATTTTATTATGTTGAAAAAACCTCATAAAATAATATCCTATAAAACCAGCAAAACCTGTTATTAGGATTGTAGAATTGCATAGTTTTTCTTTTTCATCACTAGATAATTTATTGAACGTATAATCTAAATCATACCTTAGTGTTTTACATATCATATCATTCTCTCCTTTATTAATATATCCTTTAAAGACAATCAAAATTTGTCACCATAGTCTCCAAAATGCATTATTATTCTTCCAAAGCATATTGAGATTGTTCATGTCTCTTTCATTATCCATACATGCCCATAATCCTTCATGCTTATATACTGCTATTTCTTTATTTTTAGCTAAATCTTCAAATAATCCATATTCTAAATCACAATTATCATCTTCTGTAAGAAATTCTAACAGTTTTTTATTAAACACCATAAAACCCCCATTTATCAATCCTTTTGATGTCTGTGATTTTTCTTCAAATGATTCTAGTACATTTCCATCAGCTACTAATTCTCCAAATCTAGCTGGAGGTCTTACACCTGATATGGTCAACAATTTTCCCATACTATTATGAAAACCTATCAATTCTTTTACATTTATATTTGCTAAACCATCTCCATAAGTCAATAGATTTATGTCATCTTCTAAGTATTTTTCAATCTTTTTAAGCCTTGCTCCTTTTTCTGAACTTATACCAGTATCAATTAATGTCACTTTCCAATTTTTTTCATCATTAGTATTAAGAAACTCAATATTTCCATTACCAATTTCAATAGTAAAGTCATTATTTTTAAAATCATAATGTAAAAAATAATCTTTTATGACATCTGCTTTATAACCTAAACATATTATAAAATCATTTATGCCATAATATGAATAAATTTTCATTATATGCCATAATATTGGTTTTCCACCAATATCTATCATAGGTTTAGGAACAACATTTGTTATATCTCCTAACCTACTACCATATCCACCTGCCAAAATTATTGCTTTCATATTAAACTCCTTATTCTAAGCTACTATTTGTATATTCAAGAAAAGTCTGCCATTTTTTATCTTTATCTGATAAAATAGGATTACTTGTATTCCAATCTATATTTACAGAATCCCATCTTATACCTTCCTCATATTCTGGCGCATACATAGAAGATAATTTATAAACAACCATTGTATCGTCTTCTAAAACTTCATATCCATGAGCAAATCCAGCGGGAATATATGCCATATTTCTTTTTTTTGAATCTATATGAAAGTTAACAGTTTGTCCATATGTTTTTGATCCTTTTCGGATATCAATAGCAACATCTAGTATGCTTCCTTTCAAACAGTAAATTAGTTTACTTTGTTCAAATGGTTCATTCTGAAAATGTAAACCTCTTATTACTCCTTTACTAGAGGTTACAAATAGATCTTCTTTAAACTCTTCCAAAATTCCTAAATCTTCAAAAGATTTTCTATGATATGGTTTAATTGTTATACCTCTATTATCTTCAAATACATTTGGGAAAATTTCTATACAATTTTCTATATTAGTTTTTTTTATCCTATACATATCTATCCTCTCTTCACATCAGAATTTTTTTCAATATTCATCATAAGACTTATTCCTTCATACAAATCCATTGTAGATACATTTTTCAATATGTTTTCTCCATTCGTATACACTTTCATCATTTCTCTATCTTTATAAGGTAATTTTCCCAATTCAATATTTAATTTCTTTCCAATGACAGATTGAAATATTTCTATAACTTCTTTCAATTTATATATTTTTTTAGGCAACACTAAAAATTGTTTGTATTCTTTAGATTTTAGTTTTTGTATAGTCTCAATTGCAATTAAATAGGCTTTTATTACATCATCAATATAAACTAATCCTAATTCTTGTTCTCCGCCTGACATTTCCAAATTTTCTCCACTTATTGCAATTTTTTTTAATAAATTAATAACTTTAGGTCTAAAATCATATGGACCATATGTATCTATCAATTTCAAAGTTATCATTCTCATATTTGATACCTCAATATAATACTTTGAAATTGATTCAAATGCTTCTTTAGTAGCTGCATATAAGTTAACAGGATTATAATTACAATCATTATAATTTTGCCAATGAGTGCCTGTGTTTATAAAACAATTAACTTTTGCATTGATAGAAGCTTCTATTAATTGTGTAGGAAATACTACATTACTATTAATTAAATCTATAAGTTGGTTTGAAGCATGGCTTCCTAAATACAAAGAAGCTAAATTTATAACAATATCAGGTTTAATATTTTTTAATATATTATTCAATTCTATTGTATCTCCATTAAATACATATAGACTTATATTTTTTTCTATCTCTGATATTGAATCTAATTTAGAACTTTCTCTAACGAGAATATGAACATCATAATTTAACATATAAAGTTTTTTTGCTAAAAATGATCCTATATACCCAGTTGCTCCTGTTAATAAAATTTTTTCTTTATACATATGCAATTATATCCTTTTTTTTATTTTTTCTGCATATTTATCTAACTCATCTTCTGGTTTTGAAACACAATCTATTGCTCCACATTTTTTACATACATTATTAAAAAATCTGTTTCCATTGAGTTGCATCAATAAAAAATTTCTCCTTTTCTCTCCATTCCAAATTTCTAAAAGGGTGTTTTTATGTATATTTCCTAAATCAGATGGATTTTCTAATGAACAACATGGATAGACATCTCCATTTGGCCAAACAACAAAAGTAAAAAATCCTTGAGAGCAAACTGTTATTTTATCATGTTTTTCTCCATATGCATTAATATCTTCAGTATCTCTCAAAATCATACTATAATTTACTCCATCAAAAACAGGTCTAATATTTTCGACAAATATTTTATCGCAAATATCGCCAAAAATATTATAGAAGTTTTTTTCTTCATATTTATCCAATGCTAAATCAGCTATTTTAATACATATTTCGCAATCCTTTTTATTATCATATAAAAATTTCATATTCTTTACAAAATCATTGAAATTTATCCTTGTATTACAAGTTTTTTTATACATTTCTTCAGATAAACCTTGGATAGAAATTCTTATTTTATCTAAACCAGAATTTATAATTGATAGTATTAATTTTTCATCCAATAATGCTCCATTTGTTATAATTTCTACTCTTTCTGCTATTCCACTTTCTTTAACATATTTAATCATATCAGGTAATCTTTTATTACATGTTGGTTCTCCAGTACCTATAAAACTTACTACTTTAAATTTCCTCTTAAACTCTTTAGCTTGATTAATTATTTCTATAAATGTATCCCATTTCATAATTGATGCTTTAAAACCCTTCTTCTCAAGTTCTCCATTACTTAATGAATGTGCACAGTATATACATTTAAAGTTACATACTGTTGATGGAGATATGATTAATGTAAATGGTGCATCTAAAGGAATAACTTCACTCAATTTCACTCTTTCTAGACCATAACCTGGTTCAATTTTTGCTATCATAATTAAACTTTTACTCCCTTCATACAAGTTTACTTAAACAAATAATTTTATCTACAAACTTATTCAAATAGTTTAAATATCTATCATTTGGATAATATTTAATAAATTGTCTTATAGAACTTTTATTTTTTTCTTTTAAAATATACATCTCCTCTTCTATTTCTTTTATATAATCATTTAAATTTTCATACCCATAAAATAGTCTTTTCTTATCTCCTAAACATGATAAGAACCACTCATATGGATATTTACCAAAAACATCATTAAAGCTATATTTTCTTTTAGAATTTTTCATAACTTCATCATATACACAATTTAATTTATTTACTGTATTATCTACGCTAAATTCATTTTGAACATATCTTTTGGCATTTTCTCCAAGTCTTTTTCTTTCGCTAGGATTTTCAAAAATATATTTTACAGAATTTTTATACTCATCTAAATTATTTACTAATATGCCAGTCTCCATATTTTTTATTAGATATTTTTCAGCACATTGATTTAATGAAATTACGGGTAAACCCATATACATTGCTTCTAATAATACGTTTTCTGTAGTTCCAAAATGATTTTTATTTAATAAGTATGAAAATATATCAAATTTAGACATTTCTTCTGCAACATTATCAGTATAATTTTTAAATTCAATTTTTTTATATACTTTTAATTTAGATATATTTTTCCTAATTTCACTAACATATTCACTATCACCAATCATTATAAATTTGGAAACATCAACATCTATACTATTATAATAATTAGCAAATTTCGGATTTAATTTACTATAATTTAGAGTTCCTATATATCCAATATTAAATCCATCATGTTTACTTTTTTCTATGTTATTAAAGTCATCAAATCCTCCAGAACTGTTTATAACTGTCGTATTTTTTCTTGCATATTTTTTTTCAGTTTCAGACCATTGAGGATTTTCATAAGAATACTCAGATGTAAATATAAATTTATCAGGTATTTTTATAAATTCAAAAGGTATATTAGGATAATTACAACCTGATATATGACTCCAAATTACTAACCGTGTATCAATATTAGGAAAATTATTTAAAAAACCTGCAAATTTAGGATGATGCCACCATTCTAATTGAACTATATCAGATTTTTTTATTTCATTTGATATTATAGATAATCTATCTGAAACAATTACTTCAATACCCTTTTCAATACATATATTCAAAAAACTTTTTTTTTGTGGCTCTTCTAATAGAATTATTTTATGTTTATAAATATTTCCTTTAGTGTTAGTGGCAGAATATTTACAAACATTTGCTAAAACTTTTCCAACACCACCCCCTAAATGCGTTGTTATATGCAAAATATTATACATTTAAATTCTCCAGTTTAAACTTATATGATGTTTTCTCCAGATTTAAAAGTATTTCTTCAGAATAGTCATCTATATTATCTGCCATTCCATATTTTAATTGACCACAATTTTTACATATAGAATAATTATCTATATTTCCCTTTAAATGGGCTTTTCTAATATTAAAAACTTCTTCACTATTCCAAATTTTGAAAAAAGAATCTTTATTTACATCGCCTAATATATTTGAATGTTTCCAATCTAAAAAACAAGAACTAACACTACCATCAGAATTTATTGTTAAAGAATAAAATATATATGGGCAGATATGGATATTATCTATTTTATTACCATATATACCATACTCAAAATCTTCCTTAGAATTGTCTATTTCTAAATCTGGCCATATTGGTGTAACTTTGTCAATTGATATTTCATCACAAATATCCCCAAATATATCATAAAACTTTTTTTCATTTAATCCTGATACATTAGTATCTGTTGTTTTTATATGTACTCTACAATTTTCTTTATTTTTATATAAATTTTTTATATTTTTTACATACTCATCAAAATCTATTTTTATTCCAGACGTTTCATAATATTGTTTTTCATTAATTCCTTGTACAGATATGATAATAGCATCTAATCCTGAGTCTATTAGTTCTTTATTTTTCCCAATACTTAATAATGAACCATTTGTTGTAAAATCTACTTTTTCACATACATCATTTTTCTTTGCATAATATATCATTTTAGGTAGATTTTTATTAAGTAAAGGCTCTCCTTCTTTATATAATCTTAAAACTTTTAACTTATCTGGAAATAATTTTAAATCACTTATAATTTTTTCAAATAATTCATATTCCATTATTTTATGAAATGTTTTGCTTTTATCTCTATTAAAACAAAATTTACACTTAAAATTGCAAGCTGCTGAAGGATCTAAAAAAATATGAAATGGAGTTTCTAGTGGAATCACATCTTGTAAAGCTGTTCTATTTTCTGTTCTGATTCTTGAAACTTTTTTTGCTTTCATTTTATAAACTTCTCCTTTACTTTTTTCTTTCATTAGGGATAGCATATAATACACTTTGTGTACCACAGTATCCATGTAATCTAAAATAAAACGAATAGTCATTTAAGTTATTTATTAATAAATCTGGAATTTTATATACACCATCACTATTATGATATGTTGTAATTACTAGTATTGGTCTCATTTTACATATTATTTCCATGCTCCCTTTTAAAACATCTAGTTCCATTCCTTCTACATGTACTTTTATAAATGTAGGATCCAAATTTATTAGAAATTCATCTAAGTTAACAATCTCAACTTCCTCTTGAAAATTTTCACTTGCTAGATTAACAAATTTACTTGCTAATCCTAGATTATTTCTCAATAATCCAATATACTTTGTTTCTCCAACTCCATATTTAAAAATGTTTATTTTATTATTATAAATAGTATTAAGGTCTCTAGTTATTTCTTGTAAATTTTGATAACTTTCTAAATTTGGTTCAAAAGCAATTATCTTATTAAATTTGCCATTTACTTTTTCTATAAATTGACTCAATGTATTTCCCGTATAAGCTCCACAATCTATGTAAACTTCATTTTCATTCAAAACACTCATAATTTCATCTATAAAAAACTTATTTTCTGTATTTATATCTAAATTCTTAAATTTGATTTCTTTCTTACAGATTCGCCAACATAACCATTGTATATAATATAATTTTGACTCGATATCTTCAAATTTGTTATAAATTTTTGATATTTTCTTCTTTTCTACTTCTGATAAGTCTTCTAAAATCCATCCATTACTAACTCCCACTTTATCTTTTAGCATTTCTGTAATGTCATAAAAGTGACAGATATTCTTACATCCTATTTCTTCTAAATATTCTTTAATTTCATTATATTGAATCTTGACAATACATATAGCAAATATACTATTTTCCTTATCTTCTCTACTCAGATAATCTGGATTAATAATATTTATTCCATTTATTTTCTTTCCATGTAAATCAATATTTTTATCAACAATATATCTTGGTGTAATATTTATGCTACTTAATACTTCACTTGCCATATTGCCTAAATTCCCTGCCCCATATAATATAATCTCACTTTTATTTAAGGTATGTTCTAAATCATTATTATAATGCTTATGATTTAACAATTCATTAACTATTAAATCTATATTATTCAAATTTTCTAAAATATCTAACATATAAATACTCCTCTTATTATTTGTCTATCCAACAATATAAAACAGTCTCTACTAACGTTGGTGCATGTTGTCTGATAGCAATTTTATATTCAGGGACTATTTTTTTCAAATATGTAATTATTTCAAGAATATCATCTGGTTTGTGGTAAACACTTATAGCTAATTTAGGTTTATATTGTTTTATTATATATTCACCTCCCTTTAACATTTCTAATTCATAACCTTCTATATCTGCTTTTATAAAGTTTACTTCTCCTTTATCCAAATATTTATCTAAACTATAAACATCTACTATTTCATCTACCATTTTATCTACTTTATTGGAACTTGCTTGTAAAAAATTATTACTAGATGGTACGTCTTCATTTATATGATATTGTACTTTATTGTTAAACTCTCCTAATCCAGCATTTATACATTCAATTTTGTTATTTTCTAATCCCCACTCTTGAATTAATCTTTCTACTCTAAATTTCATTGCTTTAAATTGTCTCTCTCCTGGCTCAAATGCATATATCTTTTTAAATTGACCAATATTACTCCAAATAAACTGTTCAATAGTATCTCCAACAAAAGCACCTGCATCTACAAAAATATCACTTACATTATTAGTAAATATTGGTAATGAATAAAATGCATCCTTTTCCATAATTTCTTGACAATATTTAGTATCACCAGTAGCCATGCACTTCATTATATTTTTATATGTTTTTTTTGATTTTATATCTTCCAAATATTCTTCATATATTTTTTTATATTCTTCATATCTATCTCCTAAAATAAAATTATCAAATGAAATAGAATATAAATCCATATCTTCAAGCTGCTTTTTTATTTCTTTTACGCAATGTCTAGCTGTAATAAAAATAACTTTTTCTTTTATTTCATATAGTTTATTTGGAGAGATTACTAAGATTTCATCAACATATTTTCCTTGTTTATTTACATCATTATCACAATAGTAAGATACAGAAATACCTTTACTTTTTAAATATTTAAAAACCATGTTACCATAAAACCCAGTACCAAATAAAACAATGTTTTTACTACATAAATAATTCATATTTATATTTAAATCAATAAATTTTATCCATTCTGTTGAAAATTCTTCACCTTTTAGTATTTTATTCATAAATAATACCTCCATTTGTTTATATATTTTCTTAATTCATTATTAAAACTCAATTATAATAGAATATAAAATATCTAACTAATCTATTTATTGCAGAACCTGCTTAGATTTTTTTAACTCCATTACATAGTTATTTATATACATCTGACTAAAATTTTCTTCTTGTATTTTAAACTTTTCTAAAACCGAATCTATCAGCTCCATACCTTCTTTTTCAATATAATGCATTTCTGCTTTTATATTTTTTATACATAAATCTATGTCTTTTAATTTATTATTTAAGATGTTCAAATCCATAGCTTGTATATTTTGTTTTTCAAAATCAAGTTCAATATTTAAAATATGTAATAGCGACTTTATATCATAATTATTTTTTAACTTTAAGATTATACTTCCGTTTTCATCAATAAATTTACTTAATGAAGATAATAATTTATATGGATCTTTATATAAATTCAATTCTCTCCCAACTATAACATAATCAAATTTTTTATTTTCGTAATATTCATCAATATATTCTACTCTATCAACTATTACATCATCACATATAGTTTTTAAATCTATCCAATATTTAGCTTCCTGAGAAAATGCAGATAGTTTAGTTTTGAAAATATTACCTTCTCTTAACTTGTTCTTTACTTCTAATATAGGAGTTCCACAAAGAGTATCTATACCTAAAACATTATATATTTTGTTATCTAATTTATCAGCTTCTATAAATGAGATCATAGTTGGTTCATAATTTGAAGCATCTTCTGTGCTTATTCCATAGTATTTATCTTCAAAAAAGTTTTTGCCTTTGTATATTCCATTGAATTCAACTTCTATACCTTTATCTGATTCTCCACCTCTATGACTTATAAATGTATCTTTACAAAGTATTGCTTTATAACCTGCTCTTCTTACTCTAAATGTTAAATCATCATCTGTATAATGATGAATAAATCCATAGTCTACATAACCCATAATATCTAAACATTCTTTTCTAAATAAAGTTCCTAATGTAATTAATCTTAGCCTTTCATGCCACTTAGTTGGATCTGATATGTTATACTTTTCTGCTTTTTTTTGCATATCTTCTAAATTATCATATTTTAAATCAATTGATTGTAAATTGCTCACAAAATCTAATACTGGATTAACCATTCCTATTCTAATATCAGATTCAGCACATTTTAACATATTTGAAAGCCAATTTTTTGTAACTAATATATCATTTGCAATAGCAACTAAATATTTTCCCATAGCTTCTTTAAATATAAGTGGACCTGAATATGCTGCACCAAGATTTTTAGTTATTCTTATTATTTTTTTATTTGAATGTTTTATTGATTTAAAATATTCATATGTTCCATCACTTGATCCATTATCAACTAGTATTAGTTCATAATTTATATCTTCTGTGTATCTTAAAATACTTTCAATACATCCTTTGGTATATTTCTCTAAATTGTTATATGCCAAAACATAAATACTTACTAATGGATACTCTTCTGTCATTAGTTTACTTAAAGTATTTCTTCCTTCATATATATTTTCTGGGTAATTTGGTGTATCCTTATAAAAAGTATCTTCTATAAGTGTAGTTCCATATTTATTTTTATATATTAAATTTTCATTCTTATAGTAGTTATCAAATTCTAATTCTCTTTTCTTATATATATCCTCAAGTATATTAAAAAGCTGTGCTTGTTCATCTTCATCTACACTCTTCATTATCTGCTTGTACATATCTATAGATTTATCAAAATCTTTATTTTTTTCATATGCATATGCTAAATTATAATATATATCTAAATTTTCTTCTTTTAGTAATATTACTGCTTGTTCCAAATTCCTTATAGCTATTTCATACTCTTCCATTTGTATAGCTAAAATAGATTTTAAATTAATAAAATCTACATTTCTATAAAATCTACTGTCATAAAAACAAACAGCATTTAAAGCTTCTTCTAGATTATTAGAAATTAAATACTCCTCTATACTATTCATTATTTTATTTGGAGTTCCATAATACCTTAAAAACATATTCTCAAAATTATCAATCTTGCTTTCTTCACCAAGCTCGGTTAACTTTTCAATAAAATATGTAGGAGAATCTTTGTCTATACTATTTATTACTCTTCTAACATCATTTGATATAGCAATATGAGCATCACTGTATTTTATATATTTTATATCAGCATATTGTCCTGATTTATCATATATAAGTGATATAATTGAAGGTTTATCTTCCTCTAAGTGCATTATAGCTAACCTACAAATTAAACTTTGTAATGCTGTTCCAGTAGCAAGTATAATATCTGGTATCCCTAAAATATCAACTAATTTTGTATATTCTAAAGCTTTCTCAAATTCACCAAGTCTATCTGAAGAAAAAAAATGACATTCTTGAAAGTTCTTTGACCATTCTAGATATTTTATTTCAGATTCCAAGAATATACGAGTTTTATGACCTCTACTTGTTAGAATTTTACTTAGAACAGCTATATTTTCTTCCAACTTACCAATATGTTCTACATATGATAGAACTATATCTATAATCATATTATTTACACCTACTTTTATTATTAATTAAGTATCCAAGGTTAATCTCATTCTCTCTATAACTTTTTCAATAGAAAAATCATCCACTGATTTTGTAGCATTTAATTTTAAACGCTCCAATTCATAAGCAGATAGTTTTGATATAATTTCTATCTTTCCCTTAAATGAATCCACATTTCGTAAATCTGCTAAATATCCATTATATCCACCTTTGCCTCCATATAGTATTTATAACTTAATTAATTTAACTACCTCAAAGTACTGTAATCTTATACTACTTTTATCTTAAATATAGTTATTTATTATATTTCATACAGTATGAGATATTACTTAATAAGCATAACTATATTTTAATAATTCATATACTCCATAATATTTTACTTTATAAGGAGTCTATGATTAAGCAATAACTTATTACATCTTTCAACTTACATAGGCCTTGATAGTATACTAAAGGTATCTTACTTTTATCATTAAAAAATCTATTTATAGTTTAAGTTGAGTTCTCTAAGATATTTAATGTTAAATATGATGTCCTCATTATCTAGGCTTAGTGAATATGCTTTTTTAAACATAAAATCTGCCTCTTCATAATTGCCTTCCATCATATTAATTATTCCATTCATATTTAAAATTTCAGACTCCTCATCAAAAAGTTCTAAATACTCACCAATCATAGATTTTGCATTTTTTATATCTCCACAATTTATTATATTTTCTATATTTATAAGAAAATCTTTTTTTAAAACATTAAATTCTTTTGTTGTGTTGAGCTCCTTTTCAAAATCTTTTATAAGTAATTCAATTATTTTATTACAGTATGGATATTCATATAATAACTGTTTCAAATCTCCTATGTAACTTATTTTATTATCATTTTTTATATCTTGTAAAATTTTTAGTTTTAAAACAAATCTTTCAACATCTCCATTTATATATTTTATTATCTCATAATTATTAAAGTTAGTGTATATATTTTTTATATATTGATAAGAATACATCATATAAATATAAAATAGTTCTTTATATTTCTTTTCATCTAAAATATTATTTTCTAAAACGACCTTTACAAATACTCTATATACTTTTATTTTATTAATATCAAAAGTATTTGGTTGTTTTAGTACATATTTATATAATTTCAATATGAAACGTTTATCATAATTAACACTATATTGCATATATCTCTCTATCCAAACATAGTCCATATTATAAAATATATCTAACAAATTTATATCATTTTCATGAGCTATAATTATAAGTGGAGCATAAATAAATGTATTCTCACTCTCAAGTATGTTTTTGCATTCATCTAAAGATAGATTCCTATCTAACCTTATTTTGTTAAATCTCCCATAGTTTCCATCCATTGAGCACAAAATTTTATATATACTATTTTTTTCACATTCTCGAATATTTTGTATAAATATTTCTATACTTTCATAAAAGTATTTTTTTTCTACTGGAGATATTGGTAAATCATTATAGTAATCAAGAATATTTTCAAATATATCAAGCTTATATAGGGACATAAAAAGACTAAAGTACACATCTTTCATTTTCTTTTTATCCTCAATATTTTTAAACTCTTTTATTACTAAATCATATTTTTCTAACTTATAATAAATTTTTATTAATGTAATAGTTGCAATATCTTTAAAACTTACTGCATCAGTATCTGAAAATAAACTATTTGCTTGAGTACTTACTTCATAATTATCAACTAAATAAATAAATCTTTTATATGAATCTATACTATTTTCATATTTCCCTAAACTAACTTCTGCTTGTGCCAAATAATAATATATATCAATATTATTCATATCTTTATTTATATACTTTAAACATAATTTCTCACACTTTTTATGTTTTCCTAAATATAAATATATTTTTGCTAAACTAGTAAGCACATATCCTGGAACAAAGTCATAACTTTTATACAAATTGTTACTTCTTTCCAAATAAAATAGTGCATCATGATATTTTTCTAATATAATAAAATTCTTTCCAAGTTGATAATTAACATATGGATTATCTTTATCTTCTTCTAACTGTTGTAATAGAAGTTCTTCGTTTCTTTTAACTTTTTGTATCCTAAATTCTTCATCTTCAAATATATATCCATAGTGGTCAAACTCTGCAATATTATGAAATACAGGATCTTTATATAATGGTTGTTCATGAACTCTACCTACAAATTTAAAGTTGTCATTTCTAAATAACCTTAATACAGAAGAATAGCCATAAGAGCTTTTTTCTAAAGAATAGATATTTTTTAACTGTATTGATGCTGACTTAAATTTCTTACACAAATCACTATTAAAAAATTCTATCATTTTGGTACAATCTGTTAATACTTCATCAGCATCTAGTATAAATACCCATTGGCCTTTAGAATATGAAATCGCCTTATTTCTCATACTAGAAAAATCATTATCCCATTTATGAAAATAAACTTTCTCAGTATGTTCTTTGGCTATCTTAACAGTATTATCAGTTGACCCAGTATCCATTATTATAAGTTCACTATCTATGGAATCTCTTAGTTGTTTTAATGCTTCTAATGTTTTATTTAACATTTTTTCTTCATTTTTTACCATCATTACTATACTTAATAACATAAATTTTTCCTTCCAATGCATATTTATTAGAAAAATTAAAGAGTAAAGCAATGCTTTACTCTTCATAATATTAATAATAAGATTTATCCTAATAATTGTAAAACTCCTTGTGGTTGTTGATTAGCTTGAGCAAGCATTGATTGTGATGCTTGAACTAATATATTCATTTTAGATAAGTTAACCATTTCTGAAGCAACATCTGTATCTCTTATTCTTGATTCAGCTGCTGTAACATTCTCTAGAGTATTATTTAAGTTATTTTGTGTTGATTCTAATCTATTTTGTTGCGCTCCTAATTTTGCTCTTGATGAGTTTAATGACTTAAGAGCTGCGTCTAAGCTAGATACCATATCTTTAGATGCATTTGTTCCAGAAGCTCCATCTGCATTCATCTTTCCTATTGAATCACTAGTTATCCCAGCTGCACTCATTATACCTGAAGTATTTACTAACTCGATTGTTATCTCATTGTTATTATTAGATGTACCTGAAACATTAGTTCCATAGTTTGCTCCAACTTGTAATCTTATTGATGAAGAAGATCCGTCAAGCAGTTGCTTTCCATTGAACTCTATTGAACTTGATATTCTTTCAATTTCGTCTTTTAACTGCTTTAACTCATCAGCTATCTTTTCTCTTTCTTCTGCCTTATTAACTTCATTTGCAGCTTGTAATGATAAAGTTCTCATTCTTTGTAATATGTTTCCAGTCTCTTCTAATGCACCCTCTGCTGTTTGTACAACAGATATACCATCTTGAACGTTTCTCCCCGCTTGGTCTAAACCTTTTATTTGAGCTCTCATTTTCTCAGATATTGCAAGTCCAGCAGCATCATCAGCAGCTCTCTTAATTCTAACACCAGAAGATAACTTTTCCATAGACTTACTTTGTCCACTTACGTTTCTTCCCATTTGGTTATTTGCTATCAAAGCACTTACATTTGTATTAACTCTCATTATTTTACCCTCCTTAGTATAGTTGACATCCTTGTCATTTCTACTCTTAACTTTTTATATTACTTGTTCATTTATATTATCGGACAAGTTAATCTATAACTTTATACTTTTTTACTAAAAAGATTTACTTTTTCTCTATTTAAACTATAATACATTGTATTTACCTGTTTAGTAAGCTTGTATTCATGTAATTCTTTTTTTACTTCTGATAATTGCTCCTGTAAAGCATCCTTTATTTTATCATCAATTTCAATTAGTTCCATACTATTATAAAGATGTATAAATTCATTTCTATCAAATTCACTTATACTATTTATAATATTTTGTCTTTCATTTAAACGATTACTTATATTTTTATATTCTTCTTTTTCAATCAAATTTATAATTTTTAAAGATATATCTTTATATAAATTTATTTTTTCTTCTAATTTGTCCATAATTAATTACCTTGTGCTTGTGAGAAGTAGCTCATTTGTGAAGAATACTGATTCAATAAAGACTCCAAAGCTGAATATTTAGCATAAAGTCTTTTTTCCTTATCATTCATCTTTTCAACTAGCCTACTTATGTTTTTTTCTTGTTCTGCAATTTGTTCTGAATATACATTTTTAGTAGCAGAAGCAGTATTTTCTATGCCTGATTTTTTAGCAAGTTTAGAGGTTGAATACACAGAATACTCAGATACAATATCTTTTAATTTTTCAAACATTCCCTTATCATCATGATTTGAAGAATATCCAGCTAAAGCTTTATATACCTTGTCGCTATCATCTAT
The DNA here is from genome assembly GCA_021561035.1 of Clostridioides sp. ES-S-0054-01. Taxonomy (NCBI): domain Bacteria; kingdom Bacillati; phylum Bacillota; class Clostridia; order Peptostreptococcales; family Peptostreptococcaceae; genus Clostridioides; species Clostridioides sp. ES-S-0054-01. Next base: position 297,042 of record CP067346.1, on the reverse strand, counting down.
AAGGGCATTTGAAAAAGTATCTTTATCAAATGATATTTGCCCTTTTTTATTATAATTCTTAGATTCATTAATACCCATTTTTCTTAAAGCAAGAATAGTATCTGCATCTCCAAAGAACATAGATTGTATATCTTCAACAAAAGCTCTTAATTCATCATCATTTCTAAGTATACCCTCTTTAGCCTTCTTTTCCCATTTTTCTATTTCTTCAGTTGTCATATCTTCTTTTTGCTCATCTGTAAGAGGTGGATAATCTTTTGGCTTTTTGGTAGTGACTAGTCCATATACCTTATCCATTAATGCATTATAATCATCTACAAATGCCTTCATATTTTTAGTAGCTTCTTCAGTGTCAGTAACAGAAACTAATTTAGCACTTCCTTTTGAATTTACATTATAATCAATGTTGTCTATACTAAATGAATTATGTTCTTGGCTTATGTGTATTACTCTTCCATATTCATCAGTTACATCAGCTTCTAAATTTTTTCCCTGCACTACTGCAGATTTCTTTCCACTAGCATCAGTCGCAAAGGTAATACCATTATCATTAGCAATTTGATCAGCTAACTTATCATTTCCTACTACCTCCAGATCAATGTTTGATGATGAACCAGTCTGTTTTCTTGAAATAATCAATTCACCTGTCATTTCACTATAAGAAGCTTTTATATCATTATCTGCACAAAGTGAATTTATTTTGCTTACGATAGTGCTTGTAGTATCCTGTTCAGATATTGGTATATTTACACCACCTATATTTAGAGAACTAGCTCCACTAGCATTTGGAGGAAATTGTTGAACAACAGGATCACTTGAATTCAATTTAATAGTCACTTTTGCTGGTTCAGCCATTTGAGAGACTGCAAATTGATAATTTATTTTTTCTGCACCAGCTGAACCTTTTGCTACTATAATACTTTCATCAGAACTAGTTATGCTTGTAGCAGAGTATACTTTTTTGCTTGTTATACTATTAGGAGAATCTACATTTAAATACTTATCATAAAGATTCTTTGACTCTTTTATAATATCTCTATATATTTCTTGCTTCCATTTAACTATTTGTTGATCTTGTTTCGCTTTATTAACTTTTTCCTTATCTCGTGTCATACTAGCTTCTATTATACCTTCCATATCAAAATTTCCTGAAAGGCCTGTAACTCTTATTGGACTTATACTTGACATATATTTATCCCCCCATCATGATTATATTTATAGTTTATTATATACTTCATGCCATGTATCTCTTATTTGTTCTACTATTGGCAATATATCATCAATCACTTTAATATCTTTATTTACATCAGCCCTTACTAATTCATGTTTTATGAACTCATAAACTTTATACATGTCCTTTGCCCATTGTCCTACATTTTGGTCTAATGTAGCCATTAATTCTGCAAATATGTTTTGAACTCTAACAAGTTCATTATGTGCTTTTAAATAGTCCTTATTTAAAAGTGCAACTTTTGATACATTAATATATTTGACTGTACCATCGACAAGCATCAATAGTAATTCTTCTTTTGATAACCCATTTAATTCAGTTAAATTTAACTCCATTATTTATACCTACTTCTTTCTTCTTTACTCTTTTTATCAGCTTCGTGCCATGTATCTTTAATCTGCTCTATTACAGGTAATACATTATCTATTATTTGTATATCCTTTCTGATATTTGCTTTTGAAAGTTCATATCTTACAAAATCATAAACTCTATACATATCTTTCGCCCATTGTCCTGCATTTTGGTCTAATGTAACCATTAGTTCTGTAAATATATCTTGAACTCTTATAAGCTCTCTATGTGCTCTTCGTGTATTTTTATCTATAATGGCTCCTCTGGCTATTTTTGTGTATTTTACTGCCCCATCAACAAGCATAAGCAACAGCTGTTCTTTTGACGCCATAAAAACAGCATTTTGCTTATAAGAATTATAAGGATTCTCTCCATACATATATTGCTTCCTCCAAGTGTTTATTTTAAATATTTTAAAATTTTTATATTTTTATTTGTAGCTTTTATATTTTCATTTTTTACTTTTTCATATATTTCTTTTCTTAATATGCTTATATTATTAGGAGCAGATATGGCTAACTTTATGTTATTTCCATCTACTCCTACAACTTTTACTTCTATATTTTCTCCTATAAGTACTGCTTCATCTTTTTTTCTTGAAATTACTAGCATCCACTATCACCTCTCAATAATGGATGCCATATTGAATATTCCTCATCCTGTAAAATTATTTGCATTCCACAATTATTTCTTACATTTATTACTATAGGAGCTTTCATGTTCACAGTTGATTCTTCAAGTGTTTTCCCAATAGTGATTATATTAAGTAACATAATATCATTTGGAGATTTTACTTCAAGTTTTTCTATTGTTTCTTGATTTAAGACTATTTCATACTCCTTAATAATTTCAAATGGTGATACAACAATAAATCCTATACCATCTTCTTCAGTAGAATTAAATTCTTTTAAAATGTCGTTATCTTCTATATCTAAAAGCTCGTATTCTCTTAAGTTTTCAAACCCTAGTATTCCTTTTTTTAATGTAACCTTCATCATATCTGCGTTATTTTACTATATGTAATCTAATATAGATACATTAAATAACTTTCCTCCTGTTTGTAGTGAGGCTTGATAAGTTAATTCCGCAGCCTTTAATTGAACAAGTTTTTCTCCATAATCTATCTCTTCATTTTGTGACAGAACATCTTTTAACTGTATCAAACTTTCATCATTTTTTTCCTTCATAGCATCTACTGTATTAGCTTTTGTACCATATATAGACCTAACATTTACTGTATTATCTATTAGATTCTCCATGTCACCTAAGCAAGTTGTTGTCAACTCTTTTATAGCTGCATCATCTGGATTTGCTAGTTTTTTTGATATATTATTTAGTTTTTCAAACGGGTCAGTTTTTGTTGGGTCAAATCCAAGACTACTCAGCTTAACATTATAATCTACTCTTATTCCTTGAGCTACATCCATACTCAAAGAATCATTTAGTTTATTAAGATTTAGGCTAGAATTAAACTTCAAACTTACTGAGCCATCAGCATTCTCTATACACTCAACAGGTGGTGTACCTGTATCTGAACCTGAAAATATGTACTTACCTTCATGTGTTGCATTTAAAGCATTTGCTATTTCTTTCATTTTTCCATTGATTGAATTGCTAATAGTTTTTATTTCGTCATCTGAATATGAACCATTACCACTTGATACCAGCCCCTTCTTTATATCTGCTAATAAATTACCAAGCTGGTCTAATGAAGTATCAGTCGCTTCTAACCAATCTGCTGTATCTTTACAATTTTCGATATAAGTTTCCATAGTTTTTATTTCACTTTTTGAATTCAATATCTTTATTGCCTTATATGGATTATCAGATAGCTTATTTATCTCTTTCGTTGTGATAACTTGTTTATTAACCTTGTCTAATCTTTGTAAATTATCTTGTAATGAATTTAGATAATTACTAGACATCATACCTGTACTAACTCTCATTATGAATTCCCCCTTTTATTAGATTATCCCATTTATTACAACATCCAATAACTGTACTGCTGTTGACATAACTTTTGCACTAGCTTGATAAGAGCGTTGTACTTTTATGAGTTCTGTCATTTCTTCATCTAAAGATACACCTGAAACACTCATTCGTGAGTTATCAATATTATTCATAATTTTACGTTGATTCAATTCATCTTGATTAACTTTTTGAGAATCTAAACCTACTGATTCTGCAAAAGCTTTATAGTGGTCACTTATTGTGCTTACTTTTCCACCAACTGCCCCAATATCTATTTTTTCATCCTTTAACTTAGCAATCTTTGAAGCTTCTTCAGTAGTAAGCTTCAATTCATTTGGGTTACTTTTTATCGCTGGATTTACTTTTATGATATCTTCACCATCTACATTTGAAGTTATAAAAAAATCTTTTACAGTTATTCCAGCAGATGTATTATAAACATCATTTATCTGTTTAGCTAATCCATCAGATACATCTTTTAAGTCACTTTTATATGTATCAATTTTACCATGCATTTCAAATAAACCTTGTAAAGTTCCTGATACACCTGTTTTCCAGGTTCCATCTGCATTTTTCAATTCATTAAGTTCTAATTTACCATCTGCAAGCATATTTTTAACGTCACTATTTTCAAGGTCTAGCTTAAAACTCAAATCATCTAAAATTCTATCTCTTTCATCAAGCAAATCATTTGGCATAGAGCCAGAACCAGATATAATATCAATAGATTTGTTTAAATCTTCAAGACTCTTTAACATGTCATTTATTTGTTTTATCTCAGTGTCTATATTAGAATCTATCTCTCCTTTTAACTTATCAAGCTTCTTATAACTTTCGCTTATTAAAGTTGCTAAATTCGATGCATTTTCTACCACTAGACTTTTTTTACTGTCACTATTTACATCCTTTGATAATGACTCCCATCCTTTAAAAAAATCATCTATACCTGCAGATATTCCATATTCTGATGGTTCATTTAGTATAGTTTCTATAGTATTATAATAATCATATTTTGAAACTGTATTCCCATATTTATGAGCTTCTGCTCTAAATTGGTAATCATAAAAACTATTTCTAGCTCTTGTTACATCTGTTACATGTACTCCAGTACCTAATTGTCCTCTTGAAATTGAATTACTCAAACTAGGCATATACATTGGACTGTTTGTAGCAAATTCAGTCCTTTGCCTAGAATAACCATCTGTATCTAGATTACTTATATTATGAGTAATTGTCTGTATTGCTTTTTGATGTGAATTCATTCCTGAATTAGCTGTATTTAAAATGGAAAATAATCCTGCCATATTTCTCCTCCCAATATCTATTTTCTAATGTTTCCATAAGAATTATAAGTTGTAGTTTGTTTATCAACTGGTTTTATGAAATTAATCATTTTTTTCGTAAAAATAAGTTCTTTCTTTATTAAAGAGTCATTTGATTCTTGTTGATTCCTAGCTAAAGCAATAATGTGCTTTAAGTCTATATATATTTCTTTTAAATATTCATCATTACTATTTTCAACAACTTCACTCATTGAAACATCATCTCCAAAAAGTTGTCTTCTCTTTATTTCTATAGATGCAAGTTCTCTACTAATATCTTCTAATTTCGGGTTCAACCTATTTAAGTTTTCCAAGTCTTTTTCAATTATATAATCAAATTGTTCTTTTAGTAATTCCATCATATTACTAAGTATCTTTTTTTCTTCATATATTATGACTTTTAAGTCTGTAATCATGACTTTATCCTCGCATCTCCTCTATCATTTTTTTAGCAATTTCTTCTGGCTTTATTTTGTAAGTTCCACTTTCCAATGCGCTTTTTATTTCTTCTATTTTTTTATTTCTAGTCGCTTCATCATTCATATTTGATACGCTTGCCATTTCCTTTGCAAATTTAGATAGTTCTATCTTGTCCGTTTTACCAGTTTTTTGAACTTGTTGCACCTTCTTTGTATCTGATTTATTCTTTAAATAATTATTTATTACAATATTTGAACTTACACTTTTAATATCCATAGCTTCACCTCCAAAATCACATCCCTATATTTTAGTTATCGCTCAAAAAAGAAAAATATTTATACAATCCAAATAGATTTTAGATTTTTTATAAAAATCCCCTTAGTTAAACTAATATAGAATAACCTAAGGGGATTTTTTTATTATTAATTTATGTCTGAATCTTCTATTTTAGATAATCTTACAGATAACTTTTCATTTGTAATAATACTTTCTCCATAAGCAAATAATCTATCATTTGCATATATATCTAATTTTTCATCTACATTCTTATTTAATTTTATTATAGAACCTTCTTTTAAATCTAATATATTTTTTATTGTTTCTGTTGTGTTTCCTATAGAAACGGCCACATTTACTTTTGCATTAAAAACATTTTGATTTTCCTCTATAACCCCAGTCTTTTCTTCTATTAATTGACCAAAATTCAATTCATATATATCTTCTTTTTTGCTATTCATAAAACTTTTCTCCTCGTGTAATTTCACCTATACATATCTATCAATAAGCCTTGTATCATATCAACAGTAGAAACAATATCTATATTTTCTTTTTCTTCACTAAGTAACTTACTAGTCATATCCTCAAGTTTATTATCAATAACCTTTACATTCTTATAATATTGATGTTCCCAAAAACTACCATTTTTATCAAGTGAATACATATTATCCACAACAGATTTTAGGTATTCTTTTACTGCATTTTTATACCTACTAATATCACCATAATTTTGTGTAAGTACAAGCCTTTCCCCAGCTTTTTTTACACTTTCTAAATTCCTTTTTATATCTTCTAGTGAAGAAGATTGTTTTACAAAGTTCAAGCTATCAGAGAATTTATTATTTTCCTTTGTTTTTTTAACTTCGATACTTCTACTTGGACTTATATTTAGCTTGTCTATGTTTATACCCATAATAAATCCTACCCTCTATAATATTTCATGACTTTAGGAATATAATTTTGTGTCTCTTTCGGCATTTTATACAAGTCAGAAATTGATTCTACTCCTCTGCTTCTCATTCTACCAGGTCCACCATTATATGCCATCAATCCCATTTCTATGCTACCTCCAAACATATCTATATATTCCTTAATATGTCTAGTTCCAGCATCTATGTTTTGTTCTATGTTAAAAGGGTCTGTTACTCCCAAATCTCTGCAATTTTCTGGCATAAGTTGCATAAGACCCTTAGCACCAGCAGAAGATACAGTGTTTGGATTAAAATCCGACTCAACTTTAATTATTGCTTTTATAAGATTTGCATCCACATTATATTTCTTTGATGCTTGCTCTACAGCATTTTCAATTCTTGACTTTACACTTTTATCTTTTGTATCAACTTCAATAAATTTACCAACTGCATTATTTGCCACACTATCAAGTTCATTAAATAATTTTTCAGAATTAGATGATAAATTATACCCATTAGAAGTTTGTTGATTATTCTGTGATAATGCTTTTAACAAAGTCATCATAATCATATCAAATCCAGATGAATTATTATATCCACAGTTACACTGATTTGTGGTATTACTACCAGATAGTTGTGTCAATGCCAGTATATTAATTAGTGAACTTATTTCGTTCAATATAAAACTCCCCCTTTCTAAATTTTATAGACTTAAAAGCTAAACTCATAAAATTCAAATTCCTTGAGTTCCTATAATATTTATTTTACAAATAATCATAATTTATTATTAGCCTAGTTACATAGTATTCATTTTCTTAACCTAAACCTATTAGCTTAAACAAAACATATGTAAAGACTATACTACACAAAATCCTCCTCCTCCTAGTTTTATATAAAATTTATTAAGTCCTTAAATTTAATTTAATCATACTATCATTATCGGATAAACAAAAGAAATATTTATATTTTACATAATATCTTATTTTATTTTCTATAGGTAATATATTCCACCAACATATAAACGTTCTTTTCCCAATTGACCATTAGACCCTGTTATTAATATTTTCATTAATTGTATTTCCCTCCAATAAATATTCAATTTCTCTTAACAATTAATTATAACATAGCTTATATTTCAACTTGAGTAGAATATATTATTCTTATATAAATAAAAAAGAGATGTAATATTAAATGCTTATCATAATATTATTACACCTCTCTAAGTTTAAATATCCAAAATATAAATTGTAATTACCAATTAAATATAAAAACCTTATCTAAAATACTTAACTCCAGATTCAAATATTTTTTGGTCTTTTTCACCTATGATATTCTTATACACTGCCTCACCAATTCTCTCAGAATGTCCCATTTTACCAAATACTCTACCATCAGCACTAGTTATACCTTCAACAGCATAGAATGAACCATTTGGATTAAATTCAATATCATAAGTAGCTTCATTATTAAAATCAACGTATTGAGTTGCTACTTGTCCATTAGCAATTAATTCTCTCATAACCTCTTCACTAGCAACAAACTTACCTTCTCCATGAGAAACTGCTATATTGTGAATATCACCAACATTAGTTTGAGCCAACCAAGGAGATTTATTAGAAGAAATTCTAGTTCTAGCAATCTTAGCTTGATGACGACCAATATTGTTGTAAGTAAGTGTTGGTGCATTTTCACTTTGAACTCTTATTTCTCCATAAGGAACTAATCCTAATTTGATTAGTACTTGGAATCCATTACAAATACCTAGCATTAAACCATCTTTTTTAGTTAAAAACTCATTTATAGCTTCTTGTACTCTAGGATTTCTAAATACAGTAGCTATAAATTTCCCAGAACCATCTGGCTCATCACCTGCACTAAATCCACCTGGTAACATTATTATTTGAGAAGATTTTATTTCATTTACTATTGTATCTATAGAATCTTCTATATCTTTATAAGTTAAATTCTTAAATACTCTTATATTTGCATTAGCTCCTGCTCTTTCAAATGCTCTTGCAGAGTCATATTCACAGTTTGTTCCAGGGAATGCTGGTATAAATACTCTTGGAGTAGCTATACTTAATGATGATTTTTTAGCCTCTCCTTGTGATATATAACTTATAGTTTCTATCTTTGATTTTACTTCTTCTGCTTTAGTTGGGAATATAGGCTCTAAAGTACTACAATGTGCTTTATATAATTCATCTAATGAAATTTCTTCACCTTTGATGAATAGACTAGCTTCTTTAACTGTACTTCCAAGCACGATGTAATTATATCCATCTAGTACACTTAAATCATCATTTGCTAATTCAAGTATTATATTTCCATAACTAGCTTCAAATAATTTACCATCTGTAAATGCTTTTTCAGCTTCTTCACTAAACTTAAATCCTATTTTATTACCAAAAGCCATTTTACTTATTGCTTCACCCACACCTGCAAATCCTAATGCATATGTTGATAAAACTTTATTTCCATGTATAAGTTCTCTTACTTTATCTAAGTTTTTCTTTAACTCTTCAAAGTCTATAACATCATTTTCTGATTTATTTACACATAACATTACTATTTTTGAGTCTGCTTTTTTAAATTCTGGAGATACTACTTTCTTAGCGTCTACTGTATCAACAGCAAATGAAACTAATGTTGGTGGAACTTCAATATCTTTAAATGTACCAGACATGCTGTCTTTTCCACCTATAGCAGGTATCTCAAATTTACTTTGTGCATAAAATGCCCCTAAAAGTGCTGAGAATGGTTTACCCCATTTTTCTGGATTGTTACCAAGTTTCTCAAAATACTCTTGGAATGTAAGTCTTGTTGTACTGTAATTTCCTCCAATAGCAACTAATTTACAAACAGATTCTACTACTGCATATAAAGCACCATGGAATGGGCTCCATTTTCCTACCTTTGGATTGTATCCATAAGTCATGATTGTAGAAGTATTAGTTTCTCCACCAAGTACTGGTATCTTAGCAACCATACCTTGAGTTGGAGTAGCTTGGTACTTTCCACCAAATGGCATAAGCACTGTATTACCACCAATTGTATTATCAAACATATCAACTAATCCTTTTTGAGAACAAACATTGAGGTCAGACAATACTTTTGTAAATTTATCTTTCATACTTGCACACTTAACGTCTTTTACTATTTCATTAGAGCTAAAAAATGTGTTTTCTTCATCTACTTTAGTAACATGGACATCAGTAGTTTGTTTTACTCCATTTGTATCCAAAAACTCTCTATTTATATCTACAATTGCTTTTCCATTCCAGAACATTCTTAAATATCCTGTATCTGTTACTGTAGCTACATGTGTAGCTTCTAAGTTTTCTTCTACTGCTAATTGTATAAATTTATCTTTATCTTCTTTTTTTATAGCTACTGCCATACGCTCTTGTGACTCTGAAATTGCAAGTTCAGTTCCATCAAGTCCATCGTATTTTTTAGGAACTAAATCTAAGTTTATATCTAAGCTATCAGCAATCTCTCCTATAGCAACACAAACTCCGCCTGCTCCAAAATCATTACATCTTTTTATCATTTGAGCAACTTCTTTATTTCTAAAGAATCTTTGTATTTTTCTTTCATTAGGAGCATCTCCTTTTTGAACTTCTGCACTACAAGTTAAGATTGATTCTTCACTATGTTCTTTAGATGAACCAGTTGCTCCTCCACAACCATCTCTTCCTGTTTTTCCTCCAAGAAGAACTATTACATCTCCTGCTTCAGGTCTTTCTCTTACTACATTTTCTTTTGGTGCTGCTGCTATAACTGCACCTATTTCCATCCTCTTTGCAACAAAGTTTTCATCATATACTTCTGCAACTTGTCCAGTTGTAAGACCTATTTGGTTGCCATATGAACTATAACCATGAGCAGCTTCTGTAGTTATTTTTCTCTGCATAAGTTTTCCAGGCAAAGTATTCTCCAAAGTTGTTCTTGGGTCAGCACTTCCTGTAACACGCATTGCTTGATAAACATAACTTCTTCCTGATAATGGGTCTCTTATAGCTCCACCTAAACAAGTAGCTGCCCCACCAAATGGTTCTATTTCAGTTGGATGGTTGTGAGTTTCATTTTTAAACATTACTAAATATTTTTCTATCTTACCATCAACTTCAACATCTACATTTATACTACATGCATTTATTTCTTCACTTTCATCTAGGTCATTTAATTTTCCATTTTTCTTTAATTCTTTTACTGCAACAGTGGCTATATCCATTAAACATATATCTTTATGTTTGTTTACATATACATTGTCTCTTGAGTTAAGATACATTTGATACGCTTCTTTTACGATATCATTAAACTTACCATCTTCTATTTTTACATTTTCTATTTCAGTCATAAAAGTAGTGTGTCTACAATGATCAGACCAATAAGTATCTAGAACTTTTATTTCTGTTATAGTTGGATTTCTCTTTTCTGTATCTTTAAAGTATTTTTGAACGTGTTGTAAATCTCCTAAAGTCATTGCCAACCCTTTTTCACTTACAAACGTTCTTAATCCATCTTCATCTAAATCTATAAATCCATCTAATACTTCAACTGTTGTTGGTATTTCAGTTTCCATTTTTAACGTTTCTGGCTTTTCTAAAGATGCTTCTCTACTATCTACTGGATTTATACAGTAATCTTTTATTTTAGAAAACTCTTCATCAGTTATTTTACCTGATAATATATAAACTTTTGCTGTATTAATAGCAGGTCTTATCCCTTGATTTACTATTTGGACACATTGAGCTGCCCAATCACCTCTTTGGTCATATTGACCAGGAAGAAATTCTATTGCAAATACTCTTTCGCCATTTAACTCTGGTATTTCTTCATAATATACTACATCTAGATTTGGTTCAGAAAATATTGTCTTTGCTGCATTTTCATAAACTTCTTCTGATATTCCTTCTACATCATATCTATTTAATATTCTTAAATTTTCTATATTATCTATGTGTAAACTTTCCATCAAGTCTTTTTTTAAAGCTTTAGCCTCAAGGTCAAAACCTTCTCTTTTTTCAACTAGTACTCTTCTAACCATTGAGTCTTTATTTTCAGTATTCAACATACCTTATCCTCCATTTTAGAAAAATTATCTTCCTATGTCTGTTCTATAGTGCATTCCTTCAAAGTTTACTTTTTTTATATTTTCATAAACTTTTTCTGCTGCATCCTTAACAGTAGCTGATTTTGCAGTTATACCAATTACTCTTCCTCCATTAGTAACTAAATTACCGTCAAGCATCTTAGTACCACTGTGGAATACTACTATATCATCATCCAAGTTTTCAAGACCAGTTATAATTTTTCCTTTTTCATAACTGTCTGGATACCCTCCTGATGTAAGCATAACACATACTGCTTCATCATCACTATAATTTATTTCTATATCTTTTAATTTATTATCCAATATAGCTTCCATTATTTCATGTAAATCTGTTTCTAATCTAAATAAAACAGATTGTGTTTCAGGGTCTCCAAATCTTACATTATATTCAAGTACTTTCTCTCCATCTTCAGTTATCATAAGACCAACAAATAAAATACCCTTAAAATTAAGTCCGTCTTTTTTGAAGCCTTCTAAAGTTTTTTCTAATACTGTCTCTTTTACTTTATTTGCTAATTCTTCTGTATATATTTCACTAGGTGAAAAAGTTCCCATTCCCCCAGTGTTTGGCCCTTGTTCATAATTGTTTACTTTCTTATGGTCTTTTGCACTTGCCATAGGAACTATTGTATCATTATCTACAAATGCCAAAATTGAAGTTTCTATTCCTTTTAAAAACTCTTCAATTACTATTTTATCTCCAGCATCTCCAAACTTCTTATCTGACATCATTTCTTTTAAAGTTGCTATAGCATCTTCTCTATTTTCAGGTATTACAACACCTTTTCCAGCAGCTAATCCGTCCGCTTTTATTACTACTGGATATCCAAAGCTATCTATTTCCGATATAGCTTCTTCTAAGTTTGTATATTCTTTATATTTTGCAGTAGGTATGTTATGTTTTATCATAAAATCTTTTGAAAAAGCTTTGCTTCCTTCAAGTTGAGCACATTTTTTATTAGGTCCAAAAACTCTCAACCCTTCTTTTTCAAACTCGTCTACTATTCCCATAACTAGTGGTACTTCTGGTCCTACTATTGTCAGACCTATTTCGTTTTCTTTTGCAAATTTTAAAAGTTCTTCTATATTAGTATCACCTATATTTACACATTCTGCTACATTTGCAATCCCTGCATTACCTGGTGCGCAATAAATTTTTTCTACATTCTTTTCTTTGCTTAGTTTCCAGCATATAGCATGCTCTCTTCCGCCACCGCCTACAACCAATATCTTCATAATATCCTCCTTAGTGTTTGAAGTGTCTTATTCCTGTAAATACCATAACCATATCATACTTATCACAAGCTTCTATTGAATCCTTATCCTTTATAGAACCTCCTGGTTGAACTACTGCTGATATTCCATATTCATGAGCTAATGTTACACAATCATCAAATGGGAAAAATGCATCTGATGCTAAAACAGCCCCTGTAAAATCTTTGTCTTTGTTATTTTCAAGAGCATTTTTTAATGCCCAAATTCTTGATGTTTGTCCACAACCTAAAGCTAGAGTTTGCCCATTTTTAACTATTGCAATTGCATTTGATTTCATATTTTTTACTACTCTCATGCCAAACTCCATGTCCTTAAGCTGTTCATCTGTTGGTTTTGCTTTTGTTACATTTTCACTTTTTTCTGCTAGTATATTATTTCTATCTTGTATTAATAATTTTCCATCTAAATATTTCATTTCATATGGTTGTAAACTATTTTCTATCTTAGCTAATTTTAATATTCTTAGATTTTTCTTTTGCTTAAGTATCTCTAAAGCTTCTGGTTCAAAATCATATGCTACTACTATTTCTAAGAATATTTCATTTAATTTTTCTGCTGTAGCTTTGTCTATAGTAGAAGTTATTCCTACTATTCCACCAAATATTGAAACTTTATCTGCTTCATAACATTTTGTATATGCTTCAAAAGCATCTTTTCCTAATCCTACTCCACATGAATTAGCATGTTTTATAGCTACTGAAACTACTTCTTCGCTATCTTTAAATTCCCTCATTACTTCTAAACATCCATGTAAATCGTTTAAGTTGTTAAAAGAAAGTTCTTTACCGCCTAATTGCTCATAATTTAAGATTGGATTTTTTGCATTTGATTGTGAATATAAGAAACCACTTTGATGTGGATTTTCTCCATATCTTAAAGTTTGTTCTTTTTGGAAAGTTAAATTTAATATGTCAGGATACGTATCTCCAACTTCTCCAGCAAAATAACTAGATATTAACGCATCATATCTTCCTGTAGTTGAGAAAGCTTTATATGATAATTTTTTTCTGTCTTCTAATGTCATTGTGTCTGTTTTTAATTTTTCTATTATAGAATCATAATCCTTTATATCTACTACTACTATTACATCTTTGTAGTTTTTAGCAGCAGAACGTATCATAGATGGACCACCAATGTCTATGTTTTCTATCATTTCATCATGGCTTTTTCCAGCTTTTAAAGTTCCTTCAAAATCATATAAATTTACAGCTACTAAATCTATTGAATGTATTTTGTGTTCATTTACAGTTTCTACATGAGATTCTTTATCTCTTTTGTAAAGTATCCCACCATGTATATATGGATTTAATGTTTTTACTCTTCCATCTAATATCTCTGGAAAGTTTGTAACATCTTCAACTTGTATTACATTAACTCCATTTTCTTTTAATGTCTTAAAAGTATTTCCTGTAGATATAATTTCATAATCTAGCTTATTTAACTCTTTAGCAAATTCCACTACACCAGTTTTGTCAGTTACACTTATTAAAGCTCTCTTACTCATTTATAAACACTCTCCTACCTTGAAGTTTTAATTTATTTTCACAAAAAATACTTATACTTTCTTTTAAAATCCTATGTTCAACTTCTAACACTCTTTTTGCAAGTGTCTTTGCATCATCATCTTGATTTACCTTAACTACATCTTGCATTATGATTGGTCCAGTATCAGCACCTTCATCAACAAAATGAACTGTAGCACCAGTTACTTTAGCTCCATAATCTATCACACCTTGATGAACCCTTTCTCCGTAGAATCCAGCTCCACAGAATGAAGGAATTAATGATGGATGTATGTTTATCATTTTGTTTCTAAACTCATTAACCAGCTTTGGGCTGATTATTTTTAAATAACCAGCCAAAACTACTAAATCTATTTTATTTTCTTTAAGAATTTCTATTATCTTGTCTTCATTAGTTTCACAAATTGCCTTTATGTTATGATTTTTAGCTCTCTCTAAGCCATAAGCATCTTGCTTACTTGAGATAACTACTTTAACCTGGCCTTTTATTTCTCCAGACTCAGTGCCATCTATAACTGCTTGTAAATTTGTTCCTCCACCAGATATTAAAACTCCTATATTTAGCATAATTCTACACCTTCATGACTATCTACTACTTCACCAATTATATACGCTTTATCTTCTAATAATTCACTGTATTTTTTATCTACATAAGCAGCATTGTCATTTTCTCTATTATTTATAAAGTCTACAACATTTTTAGCATCTTCTTTATTTACTATTAAAACTAGTCCAATACCCATGTTGAAACTCTTATGAAGTTCTCTCTCATCAACAGCATTAAAACCTTCTATCATTTTAAATATAGGAGGCTTCTCCCAAGATTTTTTATTGATATCTAGCCCTAACCCTTTAGGTATAACTCTTGTTATATTCTCTATAAGCCCTCCACCAGTTATGTGAGCTATAGCTTTTATGTCATGTTTAGCTAATACATCTAAAGCTAATTTAACATATATTTTAGTTGGTGTTAAAAGCGCTTCCCCAACTGTCATTCCTAGTTCTTCAACATATTGTTCCATTTTATAATTGTAAGTTTCCAAAAATATCTTTCTTATAAAAGAAAATCCATTACTGTGTACTCCACTTGAAGATATACCAACTAATACATCTCCTGATTTAACATTGTTTCCAGAAACAATCTTTTCTTTGTCTGCTATTCCTACAGAAAATCCTGCTAAATCATAATCATCTTCTCCATACATTCCAGGCATTTCAGCAGTTTCTCCACCAATTAATGCACAACCAGACATTTTACAGCCATCTGCAATTCCACCAACTATTTTTTCTATATGCTCAGGAACTAATTTCCCAAGAGCTATATAATCAAGGAAGAATAATGGCTTTGCTCCTTGACAAATTAAATCATTTACACACATTGCAACTAAATCTATTCCAACAGTATCATGCTTGTCCATCATTTGAGCTATTTTTAACTTAGTCCCAACACCATCTGTAGATGCAAGCAAAACTGGTTCTTTCATTCCCACAAAATCTTTTAAACTGTATAATCCACTGAAGTTACCTAAATCTCCAACTACATTTCCATCATAAGTTCCTTTTATTTTACTTTTTATAAGGTCTACTGCTCTATTTCCTTCGTCTATATCTACACCTGATTCTTTATATGTTAACATGAAAGTAGTTCCTCCTTATCAATTTTCTTAACTGGGTATTCTCCATCAAAACAAGCTTTACAGAAAGTAGACTTATTTTCTGTTGCATCTAACATTCCTTCTATATCTAGGAATTTTAAACTATCACATCCAATATATTCTCTCATTTCTTCCACGTTGTTACTTGATGCAATTAATTTAGAACGATTTGGAGTATCTATTCCATAGTAACAAGAGTAAGCTACTGGAGGAGATGTTATTCTAAGATGAATTTCTTTTGCTCCTGCTTCTCTTAAAGATTTTACTAATTGTTTAGATGTAGTTCCTCTTACAATTGAATCATCTACTAAAATTATAGATTTTCCTTTTATTATTGTTGAAAGAGGATTTAATTTTATTTTTACAGCTATTTCTCTTTCTTCTTGTGTAGGTTTTATAAATGTTCTTCCTACGTATCTATTTTTAACTAAACCTTCACTTATTTTTAATCCACTAGCATTTGCATAACCAATAGCTCCTGGCCAACCTGAATCTGGAACTGGAACTACCATATCTGCATTTACATTTTCATTTTGAGCTAATCTTTCACCACATTTAATTCTGAATTCATATGCATTTACATTGTCTATAGTTGCATCATTTCTTGCAAAGTATATGTGTTCAAATATACAACTCTTCTTAACTGGCTTGTAATTTTCTGAATAAAAGTATGATTTTAATTCTCCATCTTTAACTACTATTATTTCTCCTGGCTCTACATCTCTTATAACTTCTCCACCAAGTATATCTATTGCACAATTCTCTGATGCAAATATATATTCGTCACCCTTTTTACCAAGTACAAGGGGTCTAAATCCATGTGGGTCTCTAACTGCAACCAATTCTTCTTGACTCATTATTACAAGAGCATATGCACCTTTTATATAATCCATTGTCACTTTTAAACTTTCTACTATATCCCCTTTATAATATCTCGCAAGTATATATAAAATTACTTCTGTATCTGAATTAGTTTGGAACATATATCCATCTTCTTCTAGCATGTCTTTTAAATAATTTGCATTAACTAGATTTCCATTATGAGCTATGGCTAATTGTCTTTTTCTACAGCTTCCAACTAAAGGTTGACAGTTAGAAACATGACTTCCTCCAGCTGTTGAATATCTAACATGTCCAATCCCTATGTTTCCTTTTAACTTAGACAATTCACTTTCCTTAAAAACATCTCCAACTAATCCCATATCTTTTTTGTACTTAATTTCTCCATCATCTAAAAGAGCTAAACCACAGCTTTCTTGCCCCCTGTGTTGCATAGAATATAAAGAATAATACAGTTCTTTAGTTACATCTTTATTAGAGTAAATCCCTAAAACTCCACACATACATTTGCCTCCTATTTATTATTCATTCTTGAAAGTACTTCTGTATAACCTTCTACAAGGTCTCCAAGGTCTCTTCTAAATCTGTCCTTATCTAACTTTTCATTTGTATTTACATCCCAAAGTCTACAAGTGTCTGGTGACACTTCATCTGCCAATATTATATTTCCTTCAGAATCTTTACCAAATTCTATTTTAAAGTCAACTAACTTTAGGTTTAATTTTAAGAAAAATGCTTTTAGTAACTCATTTATTTTTAAAGTTTCTTCTCTTAAGAACTTTAATTCTTCTCTAGTTGCTAATTTCATTGCTACTGCATAATCGTCATTTAACATTGGGTCACCATAATCATCATTTTTATAACTTATTTCAAAGATTGGCTCATCAAAAACTACACCTTCTTCAAGACCAACTCTTTTACAGATAGAACCAGCAGCAATATTTCTTACTATTACTTCTAATGGTAAAATCTCTACTTTTTTAACTAACATTTCTCTATCTGATAAACTTTTTATAAAGTGAGTATTTATATTATTTTCTTTTAACATTTCAAAGATTATTGTTGATATCTTATTATTTAGTATACCTTTTGAAGATATTTCTGCTTTTTTCTCTCCATTAAATGCTGTTGCATCATCTTTATAATAAACAACATATTCATTTTCATTATCTGTAGAATATACTTGTTTTGCTTTTCCTTCATATAATAACATTTCTGCTACCCCCTTAAATTTTTGTCGTCTTCTAGCACCTTTTGTGCCATCTCTTCTCTATATGATTTCAAATCCTCTTTTAATTTTGGATATTTTAAAGTCATTATTTGTAATGCCAATAAAGCTGCGTTTAAACCTAAATCTATTGTAACTGTAGCAACTGGTATTCCTTTTGGCATTTGAACTATCGATAAAAGTGAGTCTAGTCCATCCATAGTTGATGATTTAATAGGTAATCCTATTACAGGAATTAGTGTTTGTGAAGCTATTACACCTGGTAAATGTGCTGCCTTTCCTGCTGCTGCTATTATTACATCAGTATCATCTTCTATTTCTTTTAGGAATGTTGAAAGTTGTTCTGGTGTTCTATGAGCTGATAATGCTCTTGCTACAACCTCTATTCCATATTTCTCAAGCAGTTTTATCCCTTCTTCTAATTTTGGATAATCTGATTTTGAACCCATAACTACTGCTACTTTCATTAGACTTCCCCTCTCCGTTTATAAGTTATTTTATACTCTAAATCATTCGTATTATTATACGAATTATACACCTTAAATTTTATATTAATATACATATATTATCAACTCTTTTTTGAAATTTTTAAAAAAAAATATTTCTTGTGTTTTTTTCATTCGCCGCGTATCGAACTTTATTTATATTTTTTTGTTAAAATAAAAAATGGATAGTCTCAAGATTGATTTTTTTAATCAACTTTTAAATTTAACTCCTTTTTTGAATTTTTATATATTATTTTTTGTTACTTCTTTTTTACTTTATCAACTCTTTTTTAAAAGAATGCCTATTAAATATCATGATATAAACCTCCTTTTCTAATATTATTTATATATTAGCTAACAGTAAATCATTTTTTAGAGATGACAACAGACTTATGATTACCAAATACTACTGCATCATATTTAACTTCACTCATTTGTATAATTATAGGCATTTCTTTTTAACTATTTCATCGTTTCCGTAAATATCTCAAGCCTCACTAGGATATTGCTCCATTATCTTAAACTATCTGACTCATAAAAATCTACTAATGTCATATTAGGTTCTTTTTTCTTTATTTATTTTTTAAGCTATATTATATGTAGCTTCTCCATGTAAGTCTATAGTTGCTAATATATTGATTTTAGTTGTTTCCCTCTTTTAGGATTCGTACACGATATAAATATTATTAGAATTGATATTAAACATAAGCTTAATACTTTGGTTTTATTTTTAAAATTCATTTTGTCATCCTAAAAAATTTTATGAGTTGACTAAAATTTGATATAAATAGAATATAAGATACTGTAAAAAAATGTTATGGTTATTTCATTAAAAAGGAAGACATAATATTAAAGAATAAATTACAATATAGGAGATGATTAAATGAGAATACTTTCAGAAACTGAAAAAATATCTTTAGCAGCCGTTATAAAAATGGAATCTGATGGATTACTTATGCAAAGAGCAATAAATATGTTAATATCAGATGAAGACCTAAAAAGACAATCAGAATCTAGTATATTAGCAACAGAAGGAAGAATTAAAGCTATACAACAATTTATAGTTGAAAATGAAATACTAATTTCTGAGGAGGTATAGACAATATGAGAAATATGATAGAAAATCTAATTAAAAACAATACTTATATAGATGATAAAGTAATAATATTGAGTATGCTTTCATCTGCTAAAGCATCTGCCAATATGTATCTTAATTCTGCATTAACAAGTAGTACACCTGAATTGAGAGCTATATATTCAGCTTCACTAACTCAAATGGTTGAAGGCCATACAGCACTAACAGAATTAAGTATTAATAAAGGATGGGCTAAACCATATGATAAACCTATTCAACAGTTAACATGTAGTTATAAGGAATCTCAAAACGTTATCGATTAGGCTAAATAAAATATATTCCTAATTATTTAATTTTAACTAGATAATAAAAAAGAGATATCTCAAAATAAAAATTTGAGTATCTCATTTTTTGTACAAAAAAAGAAAATAGGCTACCGAAAAATCTTTTTTATTAAATTTGATATACAGAAATTCTTACTACCTAAATTCAGTAGTTCTATTTTAAAAGTAGAATGTTTATTAAAATACAATAAACTGTATCTATTTAATATCTAAATAATTTTTAATATTAATATTTAATATTTCTCTTTATATGATTATATACTATCTCTCTATAATACTCTAAAATGTCATTATATTTAATCTCTTTACCTTCCTTTTTATCAAAAACAGAATCACTATATTCATCAAAATTAATTGTTCCATCTATATTAGTAATATCTTTTGTTTCTAATATATAACAATATTTATCATTATTAACCATAGCTTTATAAGTCTGACCAGGATATATTGATTCACTATAAGTGAACTCACGACCTTTACCCCCTAGTGTCTTTGGAAGTACACAATCATACTTCGATAAATCATATTCTATATTCGCCAACTTCAAAGTTATAGGAATTAAATCCATATTACTTATATACTCAGTATTATCATTGGATACACTTCCAGACCCTCTAACCATTAATACATTATTAGTTATATTTGATTTTAATAAAAAATCATCTTTGCCTAAAAATGAAGCTCCATGGTCTGAAAAAATACTAATTAAATACTCTTCTTCAGAGTAATTTTGTAATATATAGTCATAGATTTGCTTCAAATTACGATCTAATTCTCTAAGAACTACTTCATATTTTTTAACAGTTTCCTCATGATATTCTTGTCGTACACTTACACCTAAGTCCATCTTTGACAAAGATGTCTCTATGTCTAAAGATGTTTGATTAACAATATTATAATCAATTCCACGGCATTCAATATCTTCTAATGGCTTGTGAACATTGTTTAAAGACATAAATACGAATTGATTCGTTTCTTTAAATGACTCAATATGTTCAATAACATCATTAATTAATATTGAATCAGAAAATCCTAGACTATTCTTAAAAACAGTTCTGTCAAATCCTCTAAAACCACTACTGTATGGAGCAATTGCATATGATCCACCTATATTTGCAGTGAAGTATTCATTTTTTTTCATAATCTCACTAAATAAATCTATGTCATCTGGAAATTTATATCCTGTACTATGATGTATAAAGTGATGATTAGTTGTGTATAGACCTGTAAATACACTTGTAAAAGATGGATATGTCCACTCTCCTGTTGTATAGCAATTTTTAAATATAATTCCTTTATCAAAAAACTCTTTTGTATAAGGCATTGATTTATATTCTGTTTCTGATAAATATTGTTGAGATAAAGAATCTATAAATATAGTGAGAACTAATTTTTTATTATTTTCTTTAAATCCTAATTCGATTGGTTTTCCAACTATAATATCTTTATCTGAATTCAAACTAACTCCTTTGTCTACTCTATAGTACTTAAAAAAACCAGGTGGATCTACTTGTTGTGATTTAAAATTAGTATTTCCAACTTTAAAATCAATAACTTGATTATATTCAGTTGTAGCTATTGGAACAATATATTTCCCATTATCTAAATTAAATTTCTTTGTAGTCATAGATTTAAAACTCTCTATTGGACATATAGAATATAAATTAGGAATGTTAAGATTCATACATAATTTTTTTTGAAGGTCTCCTAAATAATTATAATATGTATCAGAATAAAAACATATATAGTCATTATATTCAATGTTTGAATCTTTATTAAAATACTCACCTACCATAACTTTCCATTTACCATCATAAAAGTATGTAGGAAAACTAATAACACTTAACTCAATAAATCCAAAAAATCTTTTTAAGTCCTCAATAACACTTATGTCTTTTATATTTTCAATGCAATAATCAATAAGATTTTTTACTTGTTCATTAGCATAAACTAATTTATCATCTACATATTCTTGGAGCTTAGCAAAATGTTTTAAGAATGTCACACTTAATATAGCTGCTTTAATAGCATCAGAATATTTACCCTTAGCAATCAAAATATTTGCTAAATAAAAGTTATTATCATAATTATTGGGTCTGAATTTCAAAGCCTTTCTAATATGTTCTTCCGCAAGTTCATATTCTTCTGCAAAAAAATATGTGACTGCACGCGCAGTGTGAATCTCACTGTCAAAAGGTAATGCTTGCTCATATTCATTAATATAATCTAGTGATGTTTTTACATCAAAAGATTCTTGGTTCATTATTTTATTTAAAATTCCCATATAAATTCCTTCCTAACCTACTTAGAGTATTGTAGAGACTTATTCATCATAAAATTATTATTTTGAACTATACATCTTTCTGAAAACTTCAAATCTTTTTCAGTATCTATCTCAAAGCAATCCTTAAAATCTATTTTCTTAATATACATATTTAAATCTTCTTTATTTTGCATCACAACATCATCCCAAAATAGACTTTCAAAATCTCCACTTCCTATTGTTTCCTCTATTTTTTTTGCTATAGTATTTCCATCTGTCAAGGACCAATATGATACACCACATAATATATATCCACTATTATCACCCACATACATATCATAAATCTTGTTATTTTCATCAAATTTAAATATAAATTCATTACTAAAATTTTCCCTATAAAAGGTAAAATAAGTAGATTTTTTTATATCTGGGTCTATAAAGTTATTATATAAGTACACATCGCCCTCTATAACATAACTATCAGGTAAATGCTCTCTTAATAAATACATAGTATAAATATTATTATACATATTGTACTTATTATTATATATTAATTCCACATTATATTTTTCTGCTAGATAGTAAAATTCTTCTTTTAGATATCCTACAGCTACTTTTATATCTCTTATCCCCTTTTCCAATAGACATTCTATTTGGTTTTCTATCATTGGTTTTCCATTAACTTTAACTAATGGTTTAGGCAATTCTAAAGTTAATGGTCTCAATCGCGTCCCCATTCCAGCTGCTAAAATTATTGCTTTCATATATAATCCTACCTTCCAATTGAATATTGTGCTTGTTTATAAAATTTAATCTAGTATTTATTCTTGTTATTTTAAGGATTTAAATATAATATAAATTTTAACTTGTCATCCTCATTATAATTCATCAAAATCTATATAACTTAAATTAATAATAACTTACCTTATTTATCGGACAATTTGTTAAAAGATTTATATTATCGATACAAAAAGTTTTCTAAATCAACAAGGGGCTGTCGCATGAGCAAATTAAATTTGTTCTGTGAGAGCTCTTTTTTATTTATCTTAATAGGTGTATTTTTAATTATTTTATATAAAGTTTATGTTCTAAGTAAAATTATGCATGACAAATAAAGGTATAAAAATACCTTTTTTTCAGATAATCTTTGATTATAAATAATAAATTTAGAATACTTTTTTTAAACGATGAAGATATACTCCATGTTTATTTTTTATTATTTTATTATGTAGATTATGTAGTCTAGAAATATTATGAGCTATCGCTACAATAATACATTCTGATAAAACATTTTCTTTACCTCTGCTTAAAAATCTTCTAAATTTCATATTTTGTTTTACTTGAGCGAAAGCGCCTTCTGCCTGTATACTTCTATTCACTCTAAGTTCACACCCCTCCGGACTCATAATTCTCTTTAAGTTTTCTTTTCTTTTTTCATGAAATAACTTAGGTATTTGTAAGTTTTTAGTCCTATTTTCAAGAGAAATATTGCCATTACTTCTCTTAATACAACTGCTTTTATATTGACAATCACAACATTCTTCACAAGTGTAACAGGTTATCTTACTTTTATAGCCTGTTTTTGATTTACTATTTATTATTTTATTTGCAATTAGTTTTTTATTATTTTTGCAAATATAATAATCATTTTTTTCATCATAATCCATATTATCAATATGTCCAATATTATTTTTATATTTTCTAGTTTTACTAATTTTATAATTTGCAGGTTTTATGAAAGATAATTGATTATTACACTCTAAAAATATATAGTTTTCTTCACTTTCATATCCAGAATCAGCCACTATTTTAGGATATTTAGATTTTGTATAGTCTTCAATAGATTTTAAAAATGGTATTAATGTTGTAGTATCAGTAGGTTGATGTCCTGAGTTTACCCAAATTATATATTCTGAATCTACACCAAATTGTATATTATATGCTGGTTTCAATTGTCAATTCTTCATATGGTCTTCTTTTATTCTCATAAAAGTCGCGTCATTATCTGTTTTAGAATAACTATTTCGCTCACCCATTACGTTCACCCATTATATGAAGGTCTTTAGTATATTTTTTCAATCTATCAATATAATTATTTAATTGCTCTATAGATTTTTTCTTTCCTTTTCCATGAACAAATGTTATATTTGATTCTTCTGATATTTTTTTAGCTTCTTTAAAAGTTGCTTCAAATGATAGATTTTGATTTTATCTTTATAAATTATTTTAATACCAAAACCAACCTCACATTTTAATATGAAGTCAGATATATTGCTCATCATTTTAGCCATATTTTTATTTATAGCTTTTTTCCAAACAAAAGTATATCTATTGACAGATGACTCTATTTTTGTGCCATCAATAAATAGAATATCTTTTAAAATCTCTTTGTTATCTCCAAGAAAGTTTGTAAGCTGTGCAATCAAATTTTTGCTTATTGGTGAAAAATGAATACTATGAAATCTTGTAATTGTTGAATGGTCTGGAGCGGAGGCTCCACCTAGAAGATACATAAAGTTAATATCTATTCTGCATGCTTTCTCTATTTCTCTTGAAGAATAAATACAGTTCATGTTTGCATATATTATGACTTTCAAAAGTTGTCTAGGGGTTACTCTATTTCCTCTAATTCGAGAATAAGTCTTATATAATTTTTCTAAATTCATCTCCTCAATAATTTGACTTAATAACCTTACAGAATCATCTTTTGGAATCATGTAATCAATATTTAGTGGCAACTTAAATTGATAATTATCACCATAAGTAGTATAATCAGTTTGTATAGTATTTTGTTTTAGTATACAATTATTATACAAGAATCTCAGGCTCTTTTGAACTTAGGATTTATTTTTTTATACAAAAAAGGACATAGCACTATTGTCTAGTGTGACAGCCCCTTTTTCTAAATAATTTATTTTGTAATATAAGATAAATTGCTTAAAATTTAAGTAGATAATTTTATGTATCTATTTTTAATTATTTTATACAATTTTATTATTAGCGTTTTATTTACTACATACTTTTATAAATAAGGACAATAAATCTATATATTCTAGAATTACAAAATCAGGTTTATAAAACAACTCTTCTACTCCATGCCCTCTATGGTTCAACCATATACTCTTCCAACCAGCTTTTTTAGCACCTACAACATCATTTTTATAAGAATCACCCACATAGTATGTATTTTCTCTTTCTAAATTCATAACATTCTCAGCCACTCTAAAAATATTAGTATCTGGCTTAGAAAAACCAACCTCACTAGAGATAAAAATATTACTTTTATTAACCCATTTCTCAACATTTAACTGCTTTAACTTCATTCTTTGATGGTCTGATGGACCATTAGTTATAATTCCTAGATTAATATTTCTTTCTTTAGAAAAATTTAAAACTTGCTCAACTTCTGGTATTAAGGTAATTTGTGATTGTTGATATACATACTCATCTTGAAAACTTTGTGCATCTTTTTCTGTAATGGAATTTCCCAACTCCTCAAAAGCTTTCATTATTCTATAAATATGCATTTCTTTAATTGGCATCTCTCCACTCTCTGTCAAATGGAACACTTCGTCACTATACTTTCTACTACTTATATATAAATCTTCAATAGAAACATCCTTTATTGAAGAAAACACTTTATTATATGCAATATAAAAAGGCGTCAATTGATTATATAAAGTATCATCTACATCAAAAATTAAATTAATCAAAATATTAGTCCTCCTAAATTTAATAGTGGTAAGTATAATTATAACTATAAATACCTAGTATAACAACACTCACCACTATAAATCCTATTATTTATTTAAAATCCTTGTAGTAACACCTTTTAAATTATAACATTCTGCATAATCACGCAAAGGACGTTTAATATGGTCTACAACAAATCTTTGACCATCAATGTTGTTCTTACTTAAATTAGCATAAAGCACTTTTATTTCTTTTTTAACATCATCATTATTAAATGTATAATGTCCTGCAATATCTAATATTTCATTAGATAAAGCTTCATTCTTAAATATCTCTTCAGCAGTTAAATCTTTTTGTTCTCCTATTACCCATTTTCTCCAACGTCCACATTCGATTGCATTTACAAGAAGAACATGTCTGATATTAGAAGATTTCTCAACTAGACCCTCTTTTTCTAATTTACGCTCAACTTCTGCTAGTTTTAAATATGCTCTAGTTTCTTCAGTACCATATTGAGGAGCTACATTTGTAGCAATAATTTGAGATGGTATATGTTCTAATAACGTTACATCATCTAAGTAATCACCATTATGCTCTTTTAAACCAACTCCATATTTCTTAGCCATTTGAGCTAAATCATAAGCATTTCTAAAGTTAAAAGTTCCTACTTGTTCTGTCTTTCTAGTTAAAGTACCAGTTTGACCAACTATAAATGTTGGCATTGGCAAATCTCTCTTATCAAGCTCAACCTTTAACCTAGTTATAAATGTTTCATACGTCTCAGTTGAAGTCAGACCTCCATTTGTTTCTTCTGTACCAACTTCATAGCCTATATCTGGTAGATTAAGTCTTTTTCTTTCATTCTCACAATATTCAATCAATTCTACAGTTCTTTCTAATACTACATCTAATGGAATTACCTTTCCAATTTCAAAGGGGTCTTTTGTAGGGTCAATCATTAATAAGTCAAAACCTGCCTCAATGTCTGCTAAATAAGATTTTTTTCCTAACTCCATTGCTTCATCAACAGGTAAATGGTCATTTCTTTCTTTGTCTCTTTGCCATGGACCACCGTGGTCTCTACATAAGTAATACAAACCATCAAATCCAACTTTATCAGCTATTTTCTTAATATCCTTTGTAAAAGTTTCTTGATTCCATCCATTTACATAACCACCACCTAGTTCATCTGCATCTACTTGATTTCTACTTGCAATAAACATTAAAGGAAAATCATAATCTTTTGCTAGTTCAAAACTTGCTTGTAACAAGTTTGGTGACATAGGACCAATTCCTAAAAGCGTTGCACTTCTCCCCTCTTCTTGTAAATCTAGTAATCTTTGTACGACAGTCTTTATTGGTAACTTCTTCATGACTATATCTCCTTTTATTCTATTTTTAAAATGTTTTCAAAGATGTTTCTAATAAAAACCTCATTAAAAATATCTTTATGCTATATGTAAGATAAATCAAACTTTATTGAAAAGTATCTTTTATTTTCTTAATTAATGCATCAGATTTCTTAATTATGTCAGAAACACTCATTCTTAAAACTTTCTTCCCTTTAAATCTATCCATATTTCTGATTTCAACATCATTAGTTAGTATTACACAATCTGCTTCCTCAATCTCTTTAAGTGACAATTCATTATCTATACCAGAACTTCCTTGAGTCTCAACCTTTATTTCTATACCAAATTTTTTTGCTGATAATTCAAGTGATTCAGCTGACATATAAGTATGTGCTACTCCACTAGGACAAGATGTTACTGCTACAATTTTCATATTCTTATCTCCTTTAAAGTTATAATTTTGTATGATTATTTTTTATAATAAATTTTCATATAAATTAACAGTATTTATATCTATAATTCTTCAAATACTAGTTCAATAGAATCATCTATATCTTCTTCTATTTCTTCATCTTCTTTTACATCTTTCTTTACTAATTTCATTAATACTGCAACGACTACCGCTCCAGTTATCACTGATGCAATATACCCCAACCTATTATCAACAACTGGTAATACTATGAGACCTCCCCAAGGTGCATGATTTAAACACCCTAATAAAAATGCCATAATGTTTCCTATAATCGACCCAACCATAATACAAGGTATTACTCTAACAGGGTCTGCTGTTGCAAATGGGATAGCTCCTTCTGTAATTCCAACACATCCCATTAATAGTGAGGCTTTTCCTGAGTCTCTTTCTTCCTTACTAAATTTTTTTGGAAACAATAACGTAGCCAATCCTAATCCAATTGGAGGTATACAAATTGCAACTCCAACTCCACCCATTAAATATGGAAGTGTATCAACTTGAGTTTGGGCAAAAGTTGCAGCTACTTTATTTATAGGACCACCCATATCTGAAGCTATCATTCCTCCTAGAATTCCTCCTAAAGGAATTTTAGAAACACCAGACATTCCATTCAACCAATTAGTCATCCATGTCATAAAAGAAGCTATAGGCTCTCCAATTAAAAATACAATTATACCACCTGTAATCAATGTTCCAAGTAAAGGATAAATAAATATTGAACCTAAAGTTCTCATTGTAGGTGCCAATTTAATTTTCTTTAATTGTAAAACAACAAATCCTGCTATAAATCCTGCTATAATACCACCTATAAAACCAGCATTTACTTCTTTTGCTAAGTATGCACCTATCATACCTGGAGCTAGTCCTGGCTTATCTGCCATACTAAATGCTATATATCCACCCAATATTGGAATAAATAAAGCTAGACCAGCAGCTCCAATTTGATTAAGTTTAGCTAACCATCCAGTTTCAGGAACAGCAGCTTGTCCACTTAAAGTTACTGATAGCGCAAATAATATACCTCCAGCAACTACAAATGGAATCATATATGACGTTGCTGTCATAAGATGTTTTTGTAAAAACTTTAAAATCCTCATTTTAATCTTCCTCCCCTATTTTTTCTTTTATAAGATTATAGACTGTTTGTTCATCTGACTCTCTAATTTGATTTCTAAAACTTTCATGCATTAATAAACGTGCAAGCTTTGACAAAATCTTTAGATGAAGATTATTTTCATTGTCTTTTGTAACAGATATTAAAAATATTAAATCTACTTTTTCTCCTTCTTCTGTCCATTTAATAGGTGTATCAAGCTTTCCAATTGTAATACAAGAATCTTTGACCCCAATACTTTGACTGTGAGGAAGACCTATCCCATGCCCAATATAGGTTGACAGTGTTTCTTCTCTTTTTAAAACATCTTCTAGAAATTGATTCTTTTCTTTTAGATATCCCTCTTTTGATACTACATCTACTAATGATATAATAGCTTCTTCTTTTGAAGTTACTTTCATCTCAAATGAACATTTTACATTGACTAACTCACTCATCCAGTGACCTCCTTCTCATATTCATGAATTAAACATTCTGCTTCTTCTTTTGTTTTTACACTTTCTAACATAGTAATAAAATTAGTTTTATAAACCATTTTAGTTAAATTAATTATTGCAGGAATTTGCTCTTTTTTATCTCTACTTGCTAGACAAAATATGATTTTAACCTTCTTATCTCCAAATTTAACTGCTTCCTTGCATATCAATAAACTTATTGAACTTACTTTGACCAATGAACTATCATTACCATGTAACAAAGCAAATTCCTCATCCTTTACAGCATAGAAACCTACATTACTTAGAATATCTATAATATTATCAGCATATTGCATTGACACAAAATCACAATCAGCAAGTATATTTGAACTAATTTTCACAGCATCTTCCCATTTTATTTCTTTATCAATTACACTTATTGTATCAATTCCTATTAAATCACTTAGTTTAAGTTGTCTAGATAACATTCTCTCATCACTATATCCTAGTTCTTGCCATATAATACTCAGTACTCTTTTTTGAGCATCTTCTTCTAAAAAATCTAATCTCTTTTTAATTGATATGTAATTGGTCAAGACATTCTTTCTTTTTATTCCTTTTTCCTCAAGTTTTAAATAATCATTTTCTTGTAAAAAAGGATTAATTTCAATAATTGTTTTAGGCAAGTCTACTACTATTTTTGATGTTGTTACGATAAAATCTATATTTTCCCAGTCTTTATAATCTTGTAATTTATATGATGGAATGCTGTCTACTATATTTATCTGATAGTCATTTATTAAAGTATCTTTTAATATAGCAATTACACCATACCCAAATCCACAAACTAATAGTATATTTTTATAATTGTTACTTTCGTTTCTTTGTACACTTCCTAAAAAATGTATTGCTAGAAGTATTATTTCATTTTCATTCTTTATTTGATTTAACATCCTGTTTTTTTGTACAGAGGTTTTAGTAGCTTCAAGTACATATTGATATTTATCTGGTATTACATGGAATGACCCTTCATAAATCTGTATGTTTTGTTTGATTCTCTCTATCAATGGAGCAATATGATTGAGTAGCCCCTTATAAAGAATCATATCCTCTTTAAAATCAATGTTCAGAGTTTCAGACATATTATAAATTAAATCTTGAACTATTATTTCTGTACTAATTAAATCCATGTCTTCATTTAAACTTGCATACTTATTTGTAAAAAATACAAAACTCTTTAACAATAAAATTTGTTCTTTAGTTAACTTTTTTTGAATGATTTGCTCAAATTCTTGGTCAAATTTATTCTCAAAATATGGTTCACTTAAGGAAGAAGATTCTAAAGGATGCTTTTCATCTGAATGTATATACCATGTAAAAAGAAAGATATTTGAGACATACCATGTAAAAGATTCATCATTTAGAGTCCAGTCCATTTGTAAAAGTAAATCTGTAGACCAATTATATATATCATTCAAGGAAAGTCCTTTGAATATGTTTTCGATTACCTTCACTATATACTTTTCAAACACGCTCAAATCAGATTTTTCTTTGCCAAAAAGGTAAGAATATGATTTTAATATGTTTAACCTTTGTTTATATATAGTATCTTCATCTCCATTTATTTTGAAAACCTTATCATAAGTAATAGTTATTTGATTTCTTTCCAGTTCATTTGATAAAACATTAAGGTCATTTTTAATCGAACTTCTAGAAACTTTAAACTCTTTGCTCAATTTTTCTAAGTTTAACTTATCTACTTTAAACATTGATATAATCTTCATAATAGATACTCTTTCAGTTAAGGAAAACACATAGTCATTGTTGTCTATATATACTACTTGGAAATCACTTGGAATAATCAATGAACCTTTATTCATCCTTTGTATTAATGGTTTATTTAATGATTGTAAAACAACATTTAGATTGTCTATATCATATCTAACTTTTCTTTCTTCTATGCTTAACTGTTGACTAATTTCCCGATAACTTGTCTTGCTTTTATTTTTTAGAAAATTCATAATGAGTAACATTCTTCCACTTATCATACTTTCCTCCTTTCAAAATAATTAGAGTTATCAATACTGCAAATTTTATGTTATTATGTATATTTTAGTTTCTTTATGTCTGAAAATAGGAACTGACTTTCTATATATTCAGAATAATACAATAAAGCTTTAACGACAACTTACAACATTTGAAAATTATTTTTACAAAATCTGTATCTATATTTTTTGTTAAAAACACAAATAAAAAATCAAGTTATATTTTATCAATACAAAGGTAATAAATAATCAGGAATTTTAATTAAAATAAATCTACACTATATATGTTTTCATTATTTTCTAAATTAAAATGATTAAATTTAAAACCTATTTTTTTCAGTAAGTTATTTCAAACCAATTTATCAGGTAAAACACCTACCAATAATTTTGTACATTTTTGTTCTGTTTTTAATCATTACAACAACCCCAGTGTTATCTCCTGTGAATACTCTTGTCTTGCATAATTTGGACAAATTGTACAACCAATCCAATAAGCTTGATTATCCTGTTTCACATATAAATCACCAATAAGTTTATCTGATGTTTTTCTAGTATAGAAAAACATCATGTTCAAAAAATTTAAATTGCCCTTGCATCTGACACCATGTCATGGTATATCATTTATTTAGAGAGGTGAATGATATATGAAAATAAATAACTATCAAAAGCAAAGCATCATCACAAATCCTAAAAAATTTGAAAATGAATATCAAGACTTACCAGAAACCCCAACTGAGTTATTAAAAGTGGTTCAAAACCTAGTAATTCATGGAGACCAGGGAAAACTTTATGGTATATCTTTTAATAAGCAACAATCTGATGAAGAATTGCTTCGTACAGTTCCTCAAATGTTAAAAAGAATATTTGAAATAAATTCTAACTCACTAACTATTTCAAGAAACCCAAAACAAAGACTTGTTGGAATGTGCAGAGACTATTCTTTACTTCTTGTATCCTTCCTAAGATATAGAGGCTTTGAAGCTAGAATGAGAGCAGGTTTTGCTAATTATTTTGAAAGTGAGCTTCCTTATGAAGACCACTGGCTTGTAGAATACTATGATACGGTAACAAAAAGATGGATAAAAATAGATGCACAAATAGATAACATACAAAAAAATTATTTTCAAATTAATTTTGACACTCATAATGTCAGAAAAATAGATGGGTTTTTAACTGGCCCAGAAGCCTGGATAAGCTGTCGACAAGGTCATACTCATCCAGATGACTTTGGATATAATAAAAATTGGAAAGGCTGGCATTCTGTAAAGGGTAATCTTCTACACGACTTTAATAATATGATTGGTTTGGAATTGCTTCCATGGGATTTATGGACAGAATTAAGTTCTAAAAAATACAATCAATTAACAAGAGCAGAAAAAAATTTATTAGATGAAATGGCAGAGATATTATCAAGTGGCAATATGAAAATAGAAGACCTTAATTTGTTAATAGAAAAATTACCTGAAGATTACTTGACATCAATCTTTTCTCAGTTAAAAATATTAGGTATTTCACAAACAAAAGAATTAGGTAATCCTCTTGAATTAGAAAAAAAATTCAAATTTACCAAAGCAATAAATAAACCAATTAAAAATTCACTTTGTCACAATAAAAGTTCTATTTATTTAAAAGGAGGAAGGCAAAATAATTTAAAAGATGTTGAGGTTACAATTCCAAAGAATAAAATGACTGTTATTACAGGTGTAAGTGGTAGTGGAAAATCCTCTTTAGCTTTCGATACGATTTATGAAGAAGGAAAAAGACGTTATTTTGAAAACCTAAGTAATGGAGCAAAACTTTCAGAACAGCTTCAAAAACCTGAATTTGACTTACTTCAAGGATTAACCCCTACTATAGCTATTGAACAAAAAAAAGGAAGCCAAAATCCTCGTTCTACTGTTGGTACTCTTACAAGCATCTGGGATTACTTAAGAATGTTATTTGTATCAATCGGAAAAAGTTACTGTCCATATTGCAAAACTCCATTAGAAAAAAAGAATAATACAAAAAATCATTGTTCATATTGTAAAACTATTTTTTCTAAGATAAATACTTCAACCTTCAATGCTAATTCCCATACTGGAGCTTGTCATGATTGTAATGGATTGGGTTTTACCTATCAAGTTAATCCTCAATTAATTGTAAAAGACCCTACTATTTCAATATTAGATGGAGCTACCTACTACTTTGGAAAATTGAGGGGGAAAAAGCCAAATGGTAATTGGATGGTAGGTGAATTATATGCAATAGCAAAAGATAAAAATATCGACCTAGATATACCTTGGAATGAATTGCCAAGAGATTTTATAGATGCAATCTTATATGGTACAGGTGATAAGATATATGAATTTAGCTTTGAATCAAGGGGACGAGAATCAAAGATTAAAAGACCTGCCTCAGGTGCAATCAGCCACATTCAAAGACTTTTTAGAGAATCCAGTTCTCAAAATAATACCTTACATCAATATATGGACAAAATTCCTTGCCACACATGTGGTGGTGAGTTGCTATGTATTGAAGCTAGATTCACTACAATCAAAGGTTATCGCTTCCCTGAATTAACAAAAATGACGATAGAACAATTGTGGAATTGGTTGTGTGAATTACCAAATCAACTTCAACAAAATGAGATATCTTTGGTAAATGATATATTAACAGAATTAAAAATTCGAGTTAGTTATCTATTAAAGGTAGGTCTTAGCTATCTATCAACAGATAGAACAGCTCCAACCTTATCTGGAGGAGAACTACAGAGAGTACGATTATCAAGTCAGCTAGGAAGTGAATTAGTAGGTCTAACCTATATTCTAGATGAACCATCCATTGGTTTACATCCAAGAGACCATAATCTAATCATCAAAACTATAGAAGAGCTAAGAGATAATGGTAATACTGTGATAGTCGTTGAACATGATAAGGATACAATACTGGCTGCTGATTATATTATTGATGTAGGTCCAAACGCTGGTACAAAAGGTGGCTTCATTATTGCAGAAGGTACAACTCAAGAAATTATAGAAAATCCAAATTCTATAACAGGCAAATATCTGGGTACATCCAATAAAATAAGTTCAAAAAATAATATTAAACCAAGTAAGTGGTTAAACTTAAAGGGATGCCATGCAAATAACCTAAAAAATATTGATGTAGAAATTCCCTTAAACTGTATGTGCTCTATTACAGGTGTTAGTGGTTCTGGTAAGAGTTCTCTTGTATTTCACAGTTTACTTCCTGCTTTGGAAGAAAAATTAAACCAAAAATCTATCCCAAATAAAAACTATACCGAACTTACTGGATTTGATACTATTGATGATTTTATCTTAATGGACCAAACACCTATTGGAAAATCTAGTCGCTCTACACCTGCTACTTATATCAATATCTTTGATGAAATTCGTTCTCTATTTGCTGAAACTCCACAAGCAAAACAACAATTATTGGATGAAAGCTATTTTAGCTTTAATAGCAAAAAGGGGCAATGCCCCAACTGTCAAGGATTAGGCAAAACAAAAATTATTCTACAATATATGGCAGACCAATGGGTAACTTGTAGTGAATGCCAAGGTAAGAGATATCAAAAAAAAATACTGTCTGTACAATACAAAGGAAAAACAATGGCAGATATACTTGACATGGAAGTAACAGAAGCAAAATCATTTTTTAGTGATTGCCCTGATATATATAGAAAACTCTCTCTATTAGATGAAGTGGGACTTGGCTATCTAAAACTAGGACAAAATACATTAGGATTAAGTGGAGGAGAATCTCAAAGGATAAAATTAGCAAAAGAATTAGGAACAAAAACTAAAAAAAGAATGTTATACATATTAGATGAGCCTACTACTGGACTTCATTTTAAAGATGTAGAGAATTTGCTAATTACTTTTAGAAAACTTGTAAATGAACAACATTCACTTTTAATTATTGAACACAATACAGAAGTTATATGCGCTTCTGACTGGGTTATCGATATAGGTCCAGACAGTGGAATAAATGGAGGAGAAATTGTTGCTTCCGGAACTCCTGATGAAATAAGAATAAATCCAAATAGTATTACTGGACATTTTATATAAGAAGGCGGCACTGTAAATGAAACAAGAAAAAAATTGGAAGATAAAATTGGCAATATTTATGGCTAGTCAAACAATCTCAATGTTAGGCTCCTCTATTGTTTCTCTAGCAATGATTTGGTATATAACTCTTCAGACAAATTCAGGAATTAGTATTGCTGGAATTACAGCAACTACTTTTCTCCCACAAGCACTTGTTATGCTAGTGGGAGGGGTTATTGCTGACCGTTTTTCAATGAAGAAAATTATTATCTGGTCAGATATGTTTATTGCTAGTTCAACCCTTTGTTTAGCCATTCTCTATTTTTATGGTCATCAATCGATTGGGTGGATATATTTCTTTAATAGTTTAAGGTCTTTAGGTAGTGGTATCCAGTTACCTGCATCCAAAAGTATTCTCCCTTTATTTATTCCAGAAAAGGAACTTCTGCGTGCCAATAGCTACTCGACAACTATTTGGAGTATTATTCAATTAGTTTCACCAGGGTTAGGTGGATTAGCATTAAGTATGTTTCCACTAGGAGGAGTTTTCTTAATAGATGTAATCACTGCACTTATTAGTGTTGGTTTTCTTGCTAGCATTTCTATAAAAGAAATAGAGAAAAGACAATCAGAAAATAGTATTGAGCAATTAAAAGAAGGATTTCGATATTTATCTAAATCAGTAGAATTAAAAAAAGTATTGATTTTATATACTACATTTCAGTTTCTAGTTATTCCAGCTTCTCAACTTACACCACTCCTTGCTTCTAATAATTTAGGTAATAAAGTGTGGATATTGAGTGGAATTGAAATTGCATTTTCTGTAGGGGCTCTAGTAGCCAGTTTAATACTAGGATGTAAAAAAACTCATATTTCGCATTTCAAATTAATTAGTTTTTCATCATTTTTATTTGGAACAATGATGAGTTTCTCAATATTTACTAATCAGGTTCTCCTATTCATGATTGTTATGTTTATTATGGGAATTGGAAGTCCACTTTACTATACACCTTTGATTACAATGATTCAAGAAAAAACCACTACAAAGTACATGGGACGTATATTTTCATATGTTGATTTATTAGGAACTTTAGCTTCACCTCTTGGTATGCTCATTTTTGGTCCATTAAGTACTATAAATTTGAATAGTGCTTTTCTCCTTCCAGGATTATGCTTAGTTATATTAGGAGGAGGTCTATTACTAAAATCAAAGTAGTTTAAAGAAATTTGAGAATGTAGACATTTTAAAATCCTTAAAAGCTATCATGCAAACCCACACGGAGCATTACCAGTCTGATTTTGACATTAATGTGAAAATCCTCAAAAAAGCGGTAAAGAGCCAGAACACGAAAGATAAAAAATACCTCTAGTTATACCGCCCTACCTTAGGATATACAGGAGCTTGTGAAGCAGACCGTTGGGAAGCTGAATGAACTTGACGGAGGAAGAATTTACAGGTATTGTGTTTGAATCTGCGGAGGATACGGCATAACTGAGATTATGTGGAATGATAACCTGTAAATAGGTTGTCTTTCCCCAATATTTTTAAATTTCGCATATACATATCCCATTATGTACGTTAAAATATCTATGTAATGAAAATATTATGGAATAGTGTTTATTGGAGGAAGCAATATGGCAAATACTATTTTAGTAGTTGAAGATGATAAAGAAATTAATAATTTACTATGCAAGGCACTTCATAATCATAATTATGATACAAAATCAGCTTTTACAGGAATGCAAGGGCTTGATATGTTGAAATCCGAACAATTTAATATGGTATTACTGGATATTATGCTCCCCTACAAAAGTGGAGATAAATTATTACAAGAACTTCGTTCTTTTTCAAATATCCCTGTTTTAGTTATTTCTGCAAAAGAAACTACACAAATAAAAATTGATTTACTTAGATTAGGGGCTGATGATTATATTACAAAACCCTTTGACATTGACGAGGTTGTTGCCCGGATAGAAGCAAATTTGCGACGTAACCAGCCAGTCGGAACAGTCCCATCGAATATTTTGGTTTATAAGGATATAAAACTAGACATATCAGCAAAACAGGTTCTTGTAAACAACCAAGAGATAACATTGACCGCAACAGAAATAAGAATATTAGAATTACTTTTATCGCAACCTCAAAAAGTCTTTTCAAAAGCGAACCTGTTTGAAAGTATCTGGAATGAAGAATATACAGTTGATGATAATACGCTGAATGTTCATATAAGTCGTTTACGTCAAAAGTTAAAAAAAGCGAATGAACAAGAGGAATATATAGAAACTCTATGGAGGTTGGGATATCGTTTAGCTAAATAATACTTAGCTTTACGATAAGTTTCCGTAAGGTTTTCTTTAGATTTAGTACTTATAATTGTACTTATCAAAGAAAAAGGAGGAAATAATATTGAATGATTATATATTACAAACGATAGGGCTTACAAAAAAATATTCTCATACAGTTGCTCTTGATAATGTAAATGTAACAATCAGTAAAGGAAGAATTTACGGTTTCGTGGGTCAAAATGGAGCTGGTAAAACTACGTTTATGCGTGTAGTCTCAGGTCTGTCATTACCTAACAGTGGAGAAATAATACTTTTTGGAAAATCTGGTAAAAAAGAGTTGGAATCTCAAAGAAAACGTATGGGAGGTATAATAGAATATCCAGCCCTATACCCATATATGACAGCACATGACAATTTAGAGGCTATGCGAATTGCACAAGGGATACCAAACAAAGAAGCTGTAGAACATTGCCTTGAAATAGTTGGTTTAAAAGAAACAGGTAAAAAAAAGGTACAAAATTTTTCTTTAGGTATGAAACAACGTCTGGGAATTGGTGCGGCTTTATTAGGTGAACCCGAATTTTTAATGCTTGATGAACCAACTAATGGTTTAGACCCTGTAAGTATCATAGAAATAAGAGAATTATTGAAAAGTCTTGCGACCGATAAACAGCTAACAATATTAGTGTCAAGCCATATTTTAGGCGAACTATATCAACTTGCAACAAATTACATCTTTCTTCATCATGGCAAAATCATACAGGAAATAACCAAAGAACAACTTGATAAAAGCTGTAATAAACATATATCCATACTTGTTGATAATGTTTCGCAGGCAACGGTTGCTTTAGAACGCAGTTTACACACTAGAAATTATACGGTTATGCCAGACCAGTCAATTCAACTATATGATTATATTGATGATATGCAAAAAGTAATTACTGTCTTATCCGAAAATCATTTAACTATTAAAAATATTGGGCTGGCTGGCGATAGTTTGGAAAACTATTTTATAAATACAATAGGGGGTGTGCAAAATGCTTAATCTGATAAACACCGAAATTTATAAACTGAAAAGACAGAAGTTAATTATTGTCTTATTCGTTGCAGTAATAGCGATTTCCGCTTTCAGTGCTTTTTCAGAAATAAATTTATTATCAACACCTGATGATTGGATTAATGGAAAAAAAAGTTTTGCTAATGCGTTTCAAGATGTTTTTATGCTTTTCGTTATAGCGATTTTTGCAGGATTTTATATAGGTTCAGATTTTACAAACAGAACGATACAGGCAGAACTTTCAAGAGGACATAAGCGCTTTGATATTATATTTTCTAAGGCAGTGGTATTTTCAATCGGTGCCGGCTTCGTTATGTTATTATATCCGATAACTGTTTGCATCATTCATACAATAAAATTTGGTTGGGGAGAACCATTTAACATATTTTCTTTTTTGTATCTTTGTCGTGTAGCTTTTCTGGGAAGTATTTTGAATATTGGAACATCCAACATATATGTATGTTTTGCTTTTTTGTGTAGAGATATTCCTAAAACTATATGTGTATGCTTTGCTTTTCCCATTGTGTTTTCGGCAATTAGTAGCAACATTGGTAAGCAGATTCCCGCAATCGGCAAGTTGTTTGACTACTCAACTTTATCACAATTAAAGTATATTGTAAGTGATAAACTTTTAATCTCAACTTTAACGCCCGTCATTTTATCTACTTGCATTACTATTGTAATCGCTCTTATTTTAAGCAATTACTTTTTTTCAAATGCTGAAATAAAGTAGACAAGGAAAGGGGAAATGAAATGCTGATCGTTATAGTTACACTAATTATTTTATCTACTATTCTTTCCATTTCCCTTTTTCTGATGAGAAAAGAAATACGTTCAATAAAAAATCAATTACATGAGCGTACTAAGGGAATTGAAAAACCAATAGATATTGTTTTAATAGATAAAAACCTAATTGAGCTAGCAGCTGAAATAAATATTAACCAATCTTTACAAAAAGAAAATAGACTTTCAATTTTAAAGAGAGAACACCAATTAAAAGAGTCTATTTCAAATATTTCCCATGATTTGCGTACTCCTCTGACCTCTATGTTAGGATATTTACAACTACTTCAAAAAACCGAATTATCGAACGAACAAAAGGAATACTTAGATATCTCTTTATCACGAGGGAAATACTTACAAGCGTTAATTAATAATTTCTATGATATTTCACTTTTAGAAGATAAAGAATTTACACTAACATTAGAACGAATAAATTTAGATAATATTCTAGCAGATATTATATTATCCTTTACAAATCAATTTGAGGAAAGAAATATAACACCAAGCATTAAATTTTCAGATAAACCAACTTATGTCATAGCTGATGAAACAATGCTAAAACGTCTTGTTATGAACTTAGTGTCAAATGTCATACGTTATGGGTCAAAAGAATTGCTAATTGAAATTTTATATACCGACTTTATCGAAGTGCATTTTCAAAATGAAATTAGAAATGAGAAAAATATAGATACAGACAGATTATTTGATAAATTTTATACCGCTGACTTATCCCGAAATCATTCTGGTTCTGGTTTAGGATTGTATATTGTAAAAGTATTGGCAGAAAAAATGGGAGGGAAAGTATCAGCCTATATGAAAAAACAGAACTTAGTCATTAGCCTGTACTTAATAAAACCATAATTTTAATATTGGGGGTGATAATTAATGATTATGTTGACTTTAAAGATAGCGAGGAAAAATCTTTGAAGAAACTATGACATTATTAACTGATGATATACAACTTGAAACCGTTCCGAGGGCGCAAAGGACTGTATCAAATGATGTACCAGATTATCCCCTTTCTCCCGTTCCTAGGATAGTGTCAAACCAAACTCGAATAAGGACAACAAAAAACAGCCTCATAAGCCGATGAAATCATCATCTTGCTTATGAGGCTGTTTTCGCCACTGGTTAGGTGGTTAGTATCAATTTAATATCAAACGGGTATTTTGAGATGCACAAACCCAGTGTTTATGCGGGTTTACAGGTATTTCCAAATTATTCCCACTCGATAGTACCAGGTGGCTTAGAAGTTATATCATAAACTACTCTATTTACTCCATCAACTTCATTTATTATTCTATTAGAAATTCTCTCTAATACATCATAAGGCATCTTATACCAGTCAGAAGTCATTCCATCAGAAGAAGTAACTGCTCTTAAACCAACTAGATAAGCATATGTTCTTTCATCACCCATAACTCCAACAGTCTTAACATCTGGTAATGTTGCAAAAGCTTGCCATATTTCTCTGTATAAACCTGCTTTTCTAAGCTCGTCCATATAAACAGCATCAGCTTCTCTTAATATATCACATTTTTCTTTAGTTACATCACCTATAACTCTTATTCCTAGACCTGGGCCTGGGAAAGGATGTCTAAATATTAATCCTTCTTCTATACCAAGTTCTAATCCTATTTTTCTAACTTCATCTTTAAACAACTCTCTTAATGGTTCTACAATTTCTTGGAAGTCTACATCTTCTGGAATTCCACCAACATTATGATGAGACTTTATAGTAGCCGCATTTCCATGTCCACTTTCTATAACGTCTGGATAGATTGTTCCTTGAACTAAGAAATCCATTTTTCCTAATTTATTTGATTCTTCTTCAAATACTCTTATAAATTCTTCACCTATTATTTTTCTCTTAGCCTCTGGTTCAGAAACTCCTTTTAATTTAGATAAGAATCTATCTTCTGCATTAACTCTTATTAAATTTATATCAAATTTCTCTCTAAATATTCTTTCTACATCATTTCCTTCATTTTTTCTAAGTAAACCATGGTCAACAAATATACAAGTTAAGTTGTCCCCAATTGCTTTATGAACAAGAACTGCGGCAACAGAAGAATCAACTCCTCCACTTAAAGCACATAAAGCTTTTTTATCACCTATTTTTTCTTTTAATTCTTTTATTTTATCTTCTATAAATGAATCTGTAGTCCAGTCACCTTTTACTTTACAAATATTATATAAGAAATTTGTAAGTATCTTGTCCCCTTCTAAACAGTGTTCTACCTCTGGATGGAATTGAACTCCATATAAGTTTTGTTCTACATTTTCCATAGCTGCTACTGGACAATCATTAGTATTTGCAACTATAGTAAATCCTTCTGGAACTTTTTCTATTAAATCTGTATGACTCATCCATACACTATTTGTAGTTATCCCTTCAAATAATGATGATTTTCCATAAGTTATAGCTGTTTTTCCATATTCTTTCTCTTGTTTATTACCTTTTCTTACAACTCCTCCCAATACATGAGACATTATTTGAATACCATAGCATATTCCAAGTATTGGAACTCCTAGTTCAAATATTTCTTTTGATATTGTTGGAGAATCTTCTAAATACGCACTATTTGGTCCACCTGTAAATATTATCCCTTTAGGATTTTTTTCTTTTATTCTTTCTATGCTTGCAGTACATGGAAGTATTTCACAATATACGTTGTTTTCTCTAACT
Source organism: Clostridioides sp. ES-S-0054-01 (assembly GCA_021561035.1). NCBI lineage: Bacteria > Bacillati > Bacillota > Clostridia > Peptostreptococcales > Peptostreptococcaceae > Clostridioides > Clostridioides sp. ES-S-0054-01. The sequence continues at coordinate 254,794 of CP067346.1, read as the reverse complement.
CTTCTAGCTATCAACTGATTATATTGCCCTCCAAAATCTATTACAAGTACTAATTCATGTTTCATAAATTCACATCTCTCCTTGTATAATATAGTTTTATATATTTATTTTAACACAATACAGTTTAAATTATATTAAATCTTTTTACACAAAAAACCTGTATAGTAACTTCCATAATTTCTAACAAAAGTGAAATTACTATACAGGCTTCCAAAATGCCCTTTATCTTATAGCCAACACATAGGGAGTATAACTCAGCCTACACATTTACTTAATTAGGTCTTTTGGTATAATAATTTCACCCATAGTCAAGATATTTACGGTATCTTGGTAGAGACTCTCAGACCATATTTCTGAGCATATACGAGTGAGTTTATATTTTATATATTTTTTTCTGTTTGCTTTTATTTAATAAAGCTGAATATTAATTTATCAAAATTTATTACTTATGTCAATAAGTTTTCACTAAATTCTTCTTTTATTCTAAAATTTATATCAGCAAACACTTTTTTTATAGGAATATCTTCATTTTTTGCTATAATTTTACATTCATTATATTCTGGAGTCGCCTTGACTAGTTCTCCCTTATAATACCCTAATTTTACTGTAACTACTCCATATTTTGTATCCAATTTTGCAAATTTTCGCTCTAGAATTTCTCTATTATATGCATTATATCTCACTCCAAAAGTGCTAGTTTCTAAAAGTAATATTTTAATAAATTTTTCTAAATCTGATTCATTGCATAAAATTGATACTTTTGTTGCAGGTCTATTCTTCTTCATATAAATACTCTCCGTATAAATGTCTAATGCTTTTTCAGCTAGTATTTTTTCATACAAATAAGAATAGATTTCTGAAGACATATCATCAATGTTTGCACTAATTTCATAAATTAACTCTTCTTTTTTTTTTCACCTAATACAGTTCTTAATATATTTGGTACTTCAAACTTCTTATGACCTATGCCATATCCAATTTGCTTTGGAGAAAATTCAAACTCATCCACAAACTCATCACATAAAACTTTTATGATTGCAGCCCCTGTTGGAGTTGTACATTCTCCATTTATATTATTTAATTTAATTGGTACACCTTTTAAAATTTCCATAGTTGCAGGTGCAGGTATAGGTATAACTCCATGTTCACAATTTACAAATCCTGAACCAACAGACACTGTACTAGCACAAACTTTATCTACACAAAGTAAATCAACCAATATAGAAGCACCTACTATATCTACAATTGAATCTATAGCCCCTACCTCATGAAAATGTATCTTATCTATTGTAGTTCCATGAACTTTTGCTTCTGCTTCTCCAATTACCATAAATATTTTTTTTGATTTAGATTTTACATTTTCGTTTAGACTGCTTTCATCTATAATCTCAAATATATCCACTAAATTTCTATGTGTATGTTTTTCTTTTGTAATTACTTCTACCTTTGTACCTACTATTCCATTCTCGGTTTTTGAGCTGATGTTTATATTAAATTCATCGCTCATTTTTAGTTTATGAATTTCCTCCAAAAAAATTTCCTTAGGTACACCTAAATTTAATAAACTTGAAAGGGTCATATCCCCTGATATACCACTTATTATATCAAAATAAAGTATTTTTTCACTCATATATGTCTCCTCAATTTTAATAGTAAAAATATAATAGAAATTAGATTTTATTATATAATTTATGTTTAATTTATATCAATGTATTTATTACAGTTTATTTATCATTGCTGCTAAATATCCTGCCCCAAATCCATTGTCAATATTTACAACAGATATTCCAGATGCACAGCTATTTAACATGGCTAGTAAAGCTGCTAACCCTCCAAAATTTGCTCCATATCCAACAGAGGTTGGAACAGCTATTACTGGAACATCAACCAATCCACCAACTACACTTGCAAGAGCACCTTCCATCCCTGCAACAGCTACTATTACTCTAGCACTATCTATTTTATGTCTTTTATTTAAAAGCCTATGTATACCTGCTACTCCAACATCATATATTCTATCAACATCATTACCTAAAAACTTAGCTGTGTGATAGGCTTCGTCTGCTACTGGTATATCAGAAGTTCCTCCTGTAGCAATCACAATTTTACCCTTTCCTATATTCTCTATATCATGATTTTTAATCTTTAAAATTTTAGATAATTCTTCATACTCTGCATGATTATAGATTTCTTTAATTTTTAGAAAAGTTTCTTTTCTACATCTTGTTCCTAATATATTAGAACCTTTTTGACTCATTTTATCAATAATCCCTAAAATATGCTCATCACTCTTACCTTCACAATAAATAACCTCTGGGTATCCATTTCTTAATTCTCTATGATGGTCTATATTTGCATATCCAAGGTCTTCATAAGGTAAATCTTTTAATTTTTCTAATGCAAAATCTATATCAATATTTTCATTTTTAACTTCTTCAAGCAACTTTCTTAAGTCCATATTATCTCACCCTTTTAAATTTGATTTATTCTCTACCAACAATTATACCTTAATTAATATATATCTAAAATCATAACCTAAAAAATAACAATACAACTCTAAAATATTATCATAACCTAGATACTAATTTTCTTAATATGTATATTGAATTTATAAATATACAAAAATTAGATATATACAAAAGAACTATTTCAACTTAGAAGTTAAAATCTAAGTCGAAATAGTTCTTTATATTAAAATTTATATTTTAAACTTTTTAAATTACATCATACCAGGCATTCCACCACCCATACCTGGCATTCCTGCATCTTCTTTCTCAGGAAGGTCAGCAACAGCAGCTTCAGTAGTTAAGAAAGTACTTGCTATTGATGCAGCATTTTGTAAAGCACTTCTACTAACTTTAGTTGGATCAACTATACCAGCTTCTATCATGTTTACATATTTTTCATTTAATGCGTCAAATCCAGTTTCTGCTTCAGCATTAACAACATTTTGTACAATTACAGCACCTTCAAGACCAGCATTTGTAGCTATTTGTCTTAATGGCTCTTCTAACGCTTTTTTAACTATTTGAGCACCTAGTTTAACTTCTCCTTCTAAACTGTCAACTAATGTTCCTATTGCTGGTATAACACTAACAAAAGCAGTTCCTCCACCAGCTACTATTCCTTCTTCTACAGCTGCTCTAGTTGCATTAAGAGCATCTTCTATTCTTAATTTTCTTTCTTTTAACTCAACTTCTGTAGCAGCTCCAACTTTTATAACAGCTACTCCACCAGCAAGCTTAGCTAATCTTTCCATTAATTTTTCTCTATCAAAATCTGAAGTAGTTTGCTCTACTTGATGTTTAATTTGATTTACTCTATCTTCTATAGCTTTTTTATCTCCAGAACCATCTACTATTGTAGTATTTTCTTTAGTTACTTTAACAGATGAAGCTCTACCTAACATAGATAAATCAGCTTCTTTTAAATCGTAACCTAATTCTTCTGATATTACTTGGGCACCTGTAAGTATTGCTATATCTTGAAGCATTTCTTTTCTTCTATCTCCAAAACCTGGAGCTTTAACTGCTACTACATCAAATGTTCCTCTTAATTTATTAACTACTAACGTAGATAATGCTTCACCTTCTACATCTTCAGCTATTATTAATAACTTTTTACCTTGTTGAACTATTTGTTCAAGAATTGGTAATAATTCTTGTATGTTAGATATTTTTTTATCAGTGATTAATATATATGGGTCATTTAAAACTGCTTCCATCTTATCTACATCTGTAACCATATATGCAGAAACAAATCCTCTATCAAACTGCATACCTTCAACAGCATCTAATTCAGTATTCATAGTTTGAGATTCTTCAACAGTTATAACTCCATCTTTACCTACTATTTCCATAGCTTCTGCTATTAATTTTCCAACTTCTTCATCACCAGCAGATATAGAAGCAACCTGAGATATAGCTTCTTGTGTTTCTACTATTCTTGATTGATTTTTTAATTCTTCTACTGCCACTACTACTGCTTTTTGTATTCCTTTTCTTAATAATATTGGGTTAGCCCCTGCTGTTACATTCTTTAAGCCTTCTCTTATTATAGCTTGTGCTAAAACTGTAGCAGTTGTAGTACCATCTCCAGCTACATCATTAGTTTTAGTTGCAACTTCTTTAACTAACTGAGCACCCATATTTTCAAATCTATCTTCTAACTCTATCTCTTTTGCTATAGTTACACCATCATTAGTTATAAGTGGAGAACCAAATTTTTTATCTAATATAACATTTCTTCCTTTAGGTCCTAATGTTACTTTTACTGTATCTGCTAATTTATTTACACCAGCTTCTAAAGCTCTTCTTGCTTCCTCTGAAAATTTAATTTCTTTAGCCATTTTAAACCCCTCCTAATAAATTTATTCTATATTTATTCAATAACAGCTAATACATCACTTTGTCTTAGTATTGTGTATTCTTGTCCTTCTATCTTAACTTCTGTTCCAGAATATTTTTGGAATATAACCTTATCTCCTACTGTCAATTCCATTTTTATTTCTTTTCCTTCAACTATTCCACCTGGTCCAACTTCTACAACTTCAGCTATTTGAGGTTGCTCTTTAGCTGCCCCTGGTAAAACTATTCCACTTGCAGTTTTTTCTTCTGCTTCTACTTTTTTAATTACTACTCTGTCAGCTAATGGTCTTATTTTCATTATTCACGCCTCCTAAAATATTAAGTATAGACTAGTTCGCCTATGTTTTTAGTTATTTTTAAATTAATACTACCTTATATGTAGATTTATATATACTTTTTATTATCACTCTATCTAATAGAGTGCTAACAATTATTATAATATACCAATCACACATAATTTTCAATACCTTTTTTAATAATTTTTTATAATATTGGTGAAAATAATCTGGCTACAGATTCCTTGATTTTTTGTATGATATTTCTATTCTTAAATACCTCCAGATTAAGTTCTTCACAGTGACTTAAATCTTCAAAGAAATCATCTGTCATTACTCCAATAACTTCTTCATCATAAATAAATGCATTTACTTCAAAGTTAAGCATAAAACTTCTTAAATCCATATTAGCTGTGCCTGCAGAAGCAATTTTATCATCTATTATTACGACTTTAGAATGTATAAACCCTTTATTATACAAATAAACTTTTCCACCAGCTCTTAATATTTCTTCAAAATATGAATAGGATGCTATGTTTACTATCTTGTGATCTGCAATTTTTGGAAATATTATCCTTACATCTACTCCACTAAGAGCAGCACTTTTTATAGCTTTTAGTAAACTCTCATCAGGAATAAAATATGGAGTTTCTATATAAACATTTTGCCTAGCTTGACATATTGCAGAAAAATAAGCATAATGAATATCTTCCCAGTCACTATCTGGACCACTTGCAACAACCTGTATCATACTTTCACCAACATTCCCAACACTTGGAAAGTAATTTTTAGTCACTAAGACTTCTTTTATTGTATAATACCAGTCAATCAAGAATGTCATTTGAAGCATGTATACAGAAATACCTTTAATCCTAATATGAGTATCTCTCCAATACCCAAACTTATCATTTTTGCCTAAATATTCATCTCCTATATTTATTCCGCCTGTATATCCAATTATTCCATCAATAACAACAATTTTTCTATGATTTCTATAGTTCAATTTTCCTCCTATTATAGGAAATTTTGTAGGTAAAAATGCTGCAATTTCTATACCTACTTCCCTCATTTCTCGGAAAAATTTTCTATTAAACCAAAATCTCCAACATCCTACATCATCATATAAGATTCTTATCTTAACGCCTTCTTTGGCTTTTTTTATAAGTTCCTCTTTTAAGACCCTACCTATTTCACTATCTTTGATAATAAAGTACTCTAAATGAATATGGTCTTTAGCTTCTCTTATATCTTTTATAAGCCTTTTAAACTTTTCATTTCCATCTACAAATACATCTACCTTATTATTTTTAGTAAAGGGAAACATACCAGTCTTTAATAACATATTTATTACCCTTTTTCTATAACTACCATCCTCTTCATCTCTTAAAAGCTTGTTTTGCTTTATAGATTCTTTTTCTAATTCAACTATTTCTGTTATCTTTTCTAATGTATCAAAAAGTTTCTTTTCTTTTATATTATTAGCTAGTTTTTGAGTCTTAAATAATTTTCGTTTTCTAATATTTCTACCTGAAACAGCATATATAATTAAGCCTATTCCTGGAAATATAATAAACATCAATAACCAAGACATGGTTTTTGCAGGGTCTCTATTTTCAAGTAATATAATCACAGAAATTATGGCTCCAGCTAGATATGATATAATTAAATAGAACAGAAATATTGTTCCTATTACTCCCATAATTTCTCCCCCTTAATTTATTTTCCTATACCGAGTTCTCTTGCATAGTAAAATAAGTACTGTTGAGCAAATCCAGACATTTCTTTAAATTTATCAATTCCATAAGTTCTCATTTTAGGTAAACTCATGTCTTCATCTATATAGAACTCTTGCATAACTCTCTTAACCCAAACATCAACTGGAAAAGAATCATATTTTTGCATCCCAAATAACGCAATACAATCACATACTTTTGGTCCTACTCCATTAAATTTTAAAAGCTCTTTTCTACAGTCATCTGTACTTAAATTTGTATATTCAGATACCTTATCATTGTTTTCTATAACTGCCTGTGTAGTACTTTTTATGTACTTATCTCTAAAACCTGTTTGACATGCTCTTATTTCCTCTTGTGAGGCCTTATTTAGCTCTTCTGGTGTTGGGAATGCATAGTATTCATTACCTTCATATTCACCTATATACTTACCAAATTTTCTTGATAAATTTTCTATAGCTCTTTGTATCATAGGAATTCTATTATTAGAGGAAATTATAAATGATATAAGCATTTCCCATCCATCTTGTCTTAATATTCTTATTCCCCATCCAAATTCGGTAGCCTTATTTAAATATTCATCCATATTTTTTAGTTTATTCTTTATTTCTGTATAATCAGTTCCTAAATCAAAGTAATTATACCAAATACTATTAAACTCCTTTAAATTCGTATTATTTAAATATATTTTATCATTCTCTTTTTTGACATTTAATATTCTTCCCTTTGCAACGCCAGTGTATGAGCCATCTTCTTGTTTATGCCATCTAAAACATTGACCACACTCAAATATATGTATTGGGTCAAAATCTGTTACTCCTTCTAGTATAACTCCATTATCCTTTTCATAAACATTCATATACCAAATCTCCTTAATATTTATATTTTCATTTTGTTTAATTATTTAAAAACTTAACTTTGATATGTGCATTTTACTTATTTTAACACAAAGATAAGTAATTTCAAAATCTATAAGGTTATTATTATGTAAAATAATATTTTACTTTAAATTTTCACCTTAAATAAAAAATGAATTCCGATAAGTTTATACCCATTTAAACTTATCGAAATTCATTTTTTATTTATATTATAAATTATTAGTATTATATTATTTTAATTAATCAAATTAGTATTACAAATACTACTTTATACTATATAAATATTTTTATCAAAACTACAGCTGATATAACTTGTACTGTACCTATAAATAAACCATATAAAGAAACCTCTTTCCCTTGTTTCACTAAATCTTTTACATTAACCTTTAGACCAATTGCTGCTAAAGCTATTATTTCTAATTTGTTACTTATTTCTTTACAAAATACAGATACTTCTTTTGGTATAATATTCATTGAAAAAAGTGCACAAGTTATAAAGAATCCAATTACATACCAAGGTATAGTTACTTTTTTCTTTTTTATCTCATCCTTTTCTTCTTCAAGAATTTCACTATTAGACTTATTTTTCATATGTCCAAATACTAATACAATAACAACTAAAAATATTACTCTTACTATCTTAAAAATAGTAGCCAAATCTTTTACATTTTCTCCAACAATTGCTCCACTTGCTACAACTTGACCAATTGATTGTAAAGTTCCACCTATCATTGCTGATGTTTTTACAAGTTCATGGCTGTATAAAAATTGAGATATTATCGGAAGTAAAAACATAAGGAATATACCAGTAACATTTACAATCGTTACTGCAATGCCCTTTTCTTTATCTGTAGCATTAACTACTGGAACGGTTGCTCCTATGGCAGAAGAACCGCATACTGCGTTTCCACTTGCCATTAGAAATCTAAAGTTTTCTTCAAAACCCAACTTTTTACCTATATAAAGTGCTGATATTATTGTTATTGTCATTTGTAATATTATAAATAAGATTCCTGAAACTTTTAAATCTATTAGCGTAGATACACTTAGTGTTGCCCCTAATAGTACTATTGAGTATGAAAGTAAGTCTGTCTCTGAAAATTTATAACCTTTTTGAAATACCTTTTGATTTAAGAATAAATTTCCTACAAACATGCCTAAAAATATAGAAATTGATGCTGCTCCTACCTTAGGAATTAGAGTAGAAATAAATATACTCATGTAACCTACTAATACTGATACAATCAGTCCAGGTAATATTTCTTTTATAGTTTTTGATGTCAAATTACTTTTATTCTTTAACATAATATACCTACCTTATAGTTAATATAGTTTTCTTTACAATAATAGTATATAATTGTAATAACCATAAGTAAAATAAATATATAATATCGTAATGATTAATATTTTTGATGATTATTACATGTAGTATAATTATTTGTAAAAAGTATATAAAAAATGTAAAATTTCATTAAGTAAAGGAGATATAAAATTGTTTGAGGAATTAAAAACATTTGTGGCTGTCGTTGAATATAAAAATTTTACTAAAGCTGGTGAATACTTAAACTTATCACAGCCAAGTGTAAGTAAACACATTAAAAATCTAGAAAATTATTTTAAAGTCGTGCTTATAAATAGGTCTATTAAACAGAAGACTATTTTTATAACAGAAAGTGGACAAATATTGTATAAAAGAGCTAAAGAAATATTAAATCTTTTAAATATTACTTATCATGATGTAAGCCAAGTTTCAGATGCTATAACTGGACACTTAAAGATTGGTGCAAGTTTAACTATAGGAGAGTATATTTTACCTAATTTTCTAGCATTATTTTCACAAAAGTATCCTGACATAGACGTAGAAATTTTCATAGAAAATACATCAATTGTATCTTCTCATGTTAAGGATTATATTCTAGATATTGGTCTTATTGAAGGCACTTGTTCTTCTCCTTCATTTATTCAAGAATATTTTTTTGAAGATAAGATGGTTCTGGCACTTCCGTACAATAGCCCTTTGTTAAAAGACTTTAGTTTTGATAAACTCCAAGACCAGAAATGGATAGTTAGAGAGGATGGCTCTGGGACTAGAGATTATTTAGATATGTTTTTAAGTGTTAAAGAAATTATTCCAAAAAGTATGATGGTTTTTGGAAGTAACTATGCTGTCAAGGAATCTGTTAGAAATAATTTAGGAATTACAATAGTCTCTAATCTAGTGACAAGCTTACCTGTTTTAAACAATGAGCTGTCTGTCATAGAGCTCGGAAGCAACTACAACAGACATTTCTCATATATATTTCCAAAAGATATAACTTTATCAAAAGCAGCAAATATTTTTATTGATGAGTTAAAAATATTTAGTAATTTAAACAGTTTATAATATTAATAGAGTTTAAAATTAATACTTATCAAAGTTTTTTATAAATAATCTTTAAAATCTGCTTTCAATTACTTTTATCATATAAAAAAAGGTCTGATTTATAGGAGTAGGTATACTATATTGTTTTCCAAGTTCGCAAATATTCTTAGAAAACATATCTACTTCTGTGAGTCTATGGGCTTCTACGTCTTGAAGCATTGATGTTCTTCCTTCTTTTGAATGTTCCAATATTCTATGTAACGAAGTTTCTACATCATCTTCTGTAAGACGTATACCTTTTGCTTGGGCTATATCAACTACTTCCCTCATCGCAGATTTTGCTAATTCTCTTAGATACTCAGAGCTCTGAAAAACTCCATAAGGTGCACCAAGTATAGCTGAAGTTTGATTTACACCAATATTAACCATGTACTTCCACCACATATCTCGTTGAATATCTTTTGATAAAACATACTCTATATTTACACTATCAAAGACTTTAGTTATTATATTAGTTTTTCTATCTTCACTGTTATCTTTGTTACCAAATACAATTATTCCATTAGTAGTATGTATAATATTATTATTTATTTTCTTAGCATCTATATTGGTAACATATGAATATACCATTTTTTCAATTCCAAATCTTTCTCCTATTATCTCTTCACTATCAACTCCATTTAACAAAGACATTACTACTGTATTTTTTCCAACTAGTCCGTCTAATTCTTTTATATTTTCTCTTAAATTATTATATTTTAAGCCTATAATTATAAAATCAGCCTCTTGTTTATATTCATCCTTAGTTACATAATCAAAATCATACCTTTTCCCATTTATTATAAATCCGTCTTCTAAATATCTTTTCTTTCTTTCCCTGTCGCAAAGAATTTTAAAATCATATTTGGAATTTAAAAATTGTTCTGCAAAAGTAGCCCCTACAGCTCCTACTCCAAAAAATATAACCTTTTTCTGAGTTTCATTCAATTGATTTTGCATACTTACCCCTCCTCAATATATAATAATTTTTTTATCTTATACTTATATTGTACTGCTACTATCTCCTATTTTGTAAATATATTTTTAACAAAAAAACAGCTAACCTTAGTTTACAAGGCTAACTGTTTTTTCTCTAAAAAATTTATATTTTCTAAGTACCACTAAAATTGATTGAGTTATTTATTACATTCCTAATTCTTTAAATTCTCTACTTCCAGGTTTAACAACTGGTAATTTTCCTTCTTTACATAAAGGACACTCATCAGATTCATAAACTTGTATATCAAGTTTTATAGCACTATATATAGGCATGCCTATATCATGATTAGTTCTGTCTGCTATACATGCAACACCTATAACTTCTCCGCCTAATGCTTCCAATACTCTTTTTGTCTCTATAGTTGATTTACCAGTAGTTACAACATCTTCAGCAATTATTATTTTTGCACCTTTTTTAACTTCAAATCCTCTTCTTAATTCCATTGTATTGTCTTTTCTCTCAGTAAATACAGCTTCTTTCCCTAACTGTCTTCCTAGCTCGTAAGAAACTATTACTCCACCCATAGCTGGTCCCACTACTAAGTCTATATCTAAATCTTTTATTTGTTCAACAACTGTGCTTAATACCTCAGCAGCATATTCTGGGAATCTTAATACTTTTGCACATTGTACATATCTATTGCTGTGTTTTCCTGAAGATAGTAAAAAATGTCCCTCTAATAATGCATCACTTTTCTTTAATATATCTACTACATCTACTTTACTCATATTATTTTTCCTCCATATTAATGTTATAAAATTATTGTTTATTTAATCTATATTTTTTATCTTTAAAATACTATTTATTCTACCTTATATAATTCCCCTTATTTCCTCTAAACTTTTTATTCCTTCTTTATCCATAAATTCATTAATTCCATCTATTATTTCAAGACCAATTCTAGGATTCATAAAGTTTGCAGTCCCAACTTGAATACAAGTAGCTCCTGCCATTATGAATTCTATAGCATCTGTAGCTTTAGTTATTCCACCCATTCCCATTACAGGTATATTTACGTTTTTGCACACTTCATGTACCATTCTTAAAGCTATAGGTTTTATAGCTGGTCCAGATAACCCAGCATATACATTTTCAAATACTGGTCTTCTGTTTTTTATATCAATTGCCATTGCTTTAAAAGTATTAACTAAAGAAACTCCATCAGCACCTTCTTCTTCACAAACTTTTGCCATTCCCACAATGTCTTCTGCATTAGGTGATAGTTTTATTACTAAAGGTAGTTTCGTTATGTTTCTTACCTCATGAACCACCTCTCTTGCCACTTCATTTTTTATACCAAAAGCCATTCCTCCAGCTTTGACATTTGGGCAAGATATATTTAATTCAATAATGTCTATAGGTTTATCATTTAACATTTGAACCCCTAATAAGTAGTCTTCTAATGTCCCACCTCCAACATTAGCTATTCTTACCAAGTCTAATTCACTAAAAAAAGGTAATTCATTATCTATAAACCCTTGAACTCCAGGGTTTTCAAGCCCAACACTATTCATCATACCAGATGGTGTCTCATGAACTCTCATACCATTGTTGCCAGGTTTTTTATTTAAAGTAAGCCCTTTACTGCTTATACCACCAAGTTTTTGTATATCATAAACCTCATTATATTCTTTTCCAAATCCAAAAGTTCCAGACGCCATTATTACTGGATTTTTAAATTCTACACTTCCAAATTTCACACTTAAATTACCCATTAAAAATCACGTCCTCTCCCCAGAACACCGGCCCATCTTTACAAGTCTTTTTATTTCCCTCATTAGTTTTACACGTACACACTAAACAAGCACCTACTCCACATGCCATATGGTTCTCAAGAGATACCATAATTCTCGTTTTAGTACCGTCTACCATCTTAACCAATTTCTCCATCATTGGAGTTGGACCACATGTTAATATATAATCATATTTCTCCACATCAATTATATCTGTTACAAAAGTATTTCCTACTGTTGTATAGACTTCATTACATACTTGCTTATATTCATCTTCTAATATAACATCTTCTCTAAATCCAAGATATGCATCACAGTTTTTTATATTTTTAGCAACTAAATATAGTGGAGCTACACCGATTCCGCCTCCTACTAGAGCTACCTTTCCATCAACCTTAGTATATCCATTACCATAAGGTCCTTCTAACTTTATAGTATCATTTACTTTTAAGTTACTCAAAATTTGAGTTCCTTCTCCCACTACTTTATAAAGAAAAGTTATTCCTTCTTCATCTATATCATGTATACTTATAGGTCTTGAAAGTACTGGATAAGTATCCCATGCTCTTAGCATATAGAATTGTCCCATTTTACCTTCAAAGTTACCTTTTACTTTCATTCTATACATATCTTCGCCTATATATATATTTTCTAGAATTTTATACATCCCAAAATCTCCTTTGTTTTACTATTATATGATAGCTATTAGTCTTCATTTATGCCTAAAAGCTTTATTATTAAAGCCATTCTAACATACATTCCATATTTAGCTTGCTTAAAATATACAGCTCTATCATCATCATCTACATCTATGTCTATTTCATTTACTCTTGGTAATGGATGCATTACTAACATATCTTTAGATGCTTTTTCCAATTTAGCTTTATTTAAAATATAATAGTTTTTAAGTCTTTCATACTCTGATTTGTCCTCAAATCTTTCTTGTTGAACTCTAGTCATATATAAAACATCCAAGCTTCCTATAACATCATCTAAATTATTAGTTTCATAATATGCATGTCCCTTTATAGCTTCTTTTATATAATCTGGCATTTTTAATTCATCAGGTGCTATAAATACAAACTTTGTATTTTTATATCTTGCCATAGCCTTAACCAAAGAATGCACAGTTCTTCCATATTTTAAATCACCACATAATCCTATTGTGTGGCTTTCTAAAGTTCCTTTTAATGATTTTATAGTAAGTAAATCTGTAAGTGTTTGGGTTGGATGCTGATTTTTACCATCTCCTGCATTGATAAATGGCACTTCTGTAAATCTTGATGCTTCTAATGCCGCACCTGATTGAGGATGTCTCATAGCTATTATATCAACATAACCAGATACTATTCTCATTGTATCACCCAAAGTTTCACCTTTTGATGCAGAGGATGAGCTTGGCTCTGAAAAACCTACAACACGACCTCCTAGCCTGTTCATTGCAGATTCAAAGCTTAATCTTGTTCTTGTTGATGGTTCATAAAATAATGTAGCTAATAGCTTACCTTCACATATACGAGAATATTTTGACGGATTGTCAATTATTTTTTGAGCTAATTCTAATATTTCGTCTATTTCTTCTATTGAAAAGTCTTCTGGTTGGATTAAATTTCTTGATTTTAACATCTTTCGTCCTCCTTTTTTAGCCTCTCTGAACTAAAATTAAAAGTATTTTTGTACTGTTAGTAGCTTACCACCTTTGCCTTATCCTGTCAAGGTATTGCACAAATAATCATTATATGGAAAGACTACTATTTAACATCATATTAACTTAAACCCTTATTAAATTTAAAGTGATACAAAAACGCTCTATAATACATTTAAAATATAATCATTCTTTGTTTCCTGATTAAATTAAATATAATATAGAGCGTTTATATTTATGTACTTATCAATTTGTCATATTACAAACTGATTATAATATTCTTTTTGCTGTAACAAATCTCGCTGTATAGTATGATGAATTTATACTAGTTACACTAACTGTTTTTCCTGTTGATGGTGAATGTATCATATTACCTCCACCTACATATATTCCAACATGACTAACAGAACCAGAACCATTGGTTGTGAAGAATACTAAGTCTCCTGGTTGTAAATTTGCTTTACTTACAGTTTGTCCATATTTAGATTGTGCTTTAGATGTTCTTGGTATTTTCTTTCCTACTGCATTTTTATACACATATTGTGTAAATCCAGAGCAATCAAAAGTGTTTGGTCCTTCTGCTCCCCAAACATATGGACAACCTTGCTTAGAATATGCCAAGTTAAGTACAGCTTGAACTGCATTAGAGTTAGCCGTTGGTACATTTAAACTATTATTTTGTTGACTATCATTTACATTACTTTGTTGATTATCATTGCTTTGTTGATTATCATTTACATTGTTTTGTTTATTATCATTTGTAGAATCTCCACTTTGATTAACAATTGGGTTTACTTGTGGCTCTTCTATTACTGGAGCTTTATCAGATATATAAGATGATTTTACATATCCTTCTGTTTCTCCATCTTTAACTTTTAACCAATCTCCTTTTTCCTCCAACACCAATAAAGAGCTTCCTTTTTCCAGCTCTTCAATTACTTCTGAACTTTCACTCTTATCTTTTCTTAAGTTTACTTTATCAGCATTAGTATATCCTACACCTTCAGATATATCTACATATCTAGTAGCTAACCAACCTTCGCCATCTTCAACTTTAACCTTAACCCATTCCCCTTGAATTCCTAAAACAGTAAATTCGTCTCCAGAGTAAGCTATGTTTTGAACTTGACCTTCTTCTCTTATCTTTATAGCCACTCCATCTTTTATTTTTGCAACTTTATATTTTACTTCTTTATATTCGCCTAAGTTTAACTCAGTATTTGTTTTATCATCCTTATTTTGAGATGAATCATTTATTTCATCCGCATTTACAATTGAACTTACTGATAATGCCATAACTGATGCAAATACTGGTATTAATATCTTTTTCTTCACGATAAACCTCCTAAAATTTTCCCATAATTATCTTATGATTCTATTTTATAGGTGAAGTGTACCTAAGGATAAAATACTAATACACAATACATTAATAAAAGCCCTATCTGTAACTTTTTTGTAAACTACTTTATGTAACTTTTATAGTATCATTATATTAATAAAATAAATTAGTTTATCCAATATGTCACCTAAATATACATTATTTACTTAATTATATAATATGGGTCTGTAAAAGTAAAGAATTTTGTATAGTTCGAGTCCAAAGTACGCATAAATATTGTTTTATGTATTTTTTTATGCGTTTTTATGTGGCATATATTTTTTTATTAAGTTACTATAAAGTTGAATACATTGTGAAGTTTTTGACTTTTTACAACTAAAAAGTCACTCTATAATAGTGACTCGTATATAGTAGTTATTTTAAGCTATTAAGTTAGAATTCAGGTTACAACTCATTATACAGTTTTTCATGTTTTGTTTTATGGTATTTTATATTTTAATATCATTTTTTCAAATTCCCAATCTTATAATTTATTTCACTTACTTAACTCCTATGGATAGTTTATCATAATAGTGTACAACAAAACTTAACTTATCAGAATCTTTAGGAGTCAACCCCACTACTTCATAATTTCTTTTATATTTTTCTCTCACTTTTTCGGGAGCATCTGCATATGTAAATTCTAGAAGTGAAACTGTTCCTCTAAAAAGATGTAGCTTAGACATATCATATTTAGGTAATATATTAAAATTAATAATACTAGTTGAATTGACCTTCAAAAAAGTAATAGAAGACAATAAACATAAAGTTAGTGCCATTAATATACCATTCTTATACTTTTCATTAAACATATTCATCACTCTCTTTTTAATGTCAGATTGCTTATGGAGTCCAGCTATAAATTTATTTGAAGTATTTGAACCTTTTCTCATTGCATTTAGAATTGTTAAAGCATAATCCTTTTTTTCCTCTGAATTTCGATTTTTTAAAACTCTTTCATCACAATAAAGTTCACAATCTAAATCTATATGTTTATCCATTATATATATAAATGGATTAAACCAATATACTATTTCTAAAAACAGGATTATATATTTTAAATAAAGGTCTCTACTCTTAAAATGCATAAGCTCATGTCTAAAAATCCAATCTAGTTCTTTCAATTTATAATCATATGGTGGCAAAAGCACACATGAATTAAAAAACGCTGGTGTTTCAACTTCATAAGAGTATTTGAGTTTTATCTCTTTTGTTATATTAAATTCTTTCAATATATTTTTATAAAGATTTACAATCTCTTCATCATCAACATCATAAGATAAGTCATTTATTAAATTTTTAAGTTTTATATATTTAAATATAGTATAAAGTAAATATATTATCACAGTACAAATCCAAATATACAATAAAATGCTATTATATGAAGTTGGTGCTTTATTAAAATACTCCAAATTAATATTGTCAATATTTATATTTTCTTTGTTTCTAAAAACATTCATAGTAAGAGTATAGTACGTAAATGGTAATAATAATTTAATAACTACTATTAGCCATATATAATAGTTAAATTTTTTACTAAATCTTTTAAATATGCTTTTCTTAAAAATTAATATTAAAAGAATACATAAACTACTTACTATAACCGTTCTAAAAAGTCCGTTCAAAATTAAATCAACCATTAATTTTCACCTATCTTATTTATAGCATACTAAATTCTAAATTACATAACTTATCAAGTTATTTATAAGTTAAAACAAAAAATGAGTCACATAATTTAAGGGCTGTACTATGTACAGCCCCTATATATCTTAAATAATTATATTCCATTATTTATTAAGAGTAAATCTTAGTACCATCCTCTTAATTTCATAGCTTCAGCAACTTTCTTAATTGAATGCATGTAAGCAGCTTCTCTCATTGTAACATTGTACTCTTCTTTAATTTTCCAAATAGATTCAAATGCTTTAACCATAGCTACTTCTTCTTTTTGCTCTACCTCTTCTTCTGACCAGTAATATCCATATAAGTTTTGTACCCACTCGAAGTAAGAAACTGTAACTCCACCAGCGTTAGTTAATATATCTGGAGTAAGGACTATTCCTCTTTCAGCAAATACTTCATCAGCTTCTGGAGTAGTTGGTCCATTGGCAGCTTCACAAACTAATTTAGCTTTTATAGATTCAGCAACTTCTTTAGTTATAGAGTTTTCTAATGCAGCTGGTATTATTATATCAACATCTGAAGCCCAGAACTCTTCTAAAGATATTCTCTTAGCTCCTGGGAAGTTTAATAAGTTACCATGTTCTTTCATATAATCTAACATAGCTTGACCATCTAAACCATTTTCATTGTATATAGCATAAGAACCTTCTGATTTGCACCATTCAGCCATAGCTACAACAGTACCACCAAGTTTTTCACAGTTAAGAACTGTGTAAGAACCAACGTTTCCTATACCTTGAACAGCTATTTTAGCTTTTTTCATATCTATTCCTAATTTAGCAGCAGCTTCTCTTGCAGTAACAGCAACACCAAATCCAGTAGCAGCTGTTCTTCCTAAAGAACCACCAAATTCAACTGGTTTACCAGTTAAAACACCTATAGAACTTTGTCCAGTTAATTTATTATACTCATCAACCATCCAAGACATTATTTGTCCATTAGTATTTACGTCTGGTGCAGGAACGTCAACTTTCTCACCTATTAATTTATATATTCCATCTATGTATCCTCTACTTAATCTTTCTAATTCACCTTGAGATAAAGTTGATGGGTCTACTATGATTCCACCTTTACCTCCACCATATGGTATACCTGTTACAGAACATTTGAAAGTCATCCATATAGATAAAGCTTTTACTTCATCTCTTGAAACATTTGGATGGAATCTTATTCCACCTTTTGTTGGCCCTACTGCATCATTATGTTGTGATCTAAATCCTTTAAAAGTTTTTATAGAACCATCATCCATTTTTACTGGAATTGAAACTTCTATAACTCTCATAGGTTCTTTTAATAATTCATAGACTGCTGGTTCCATACCTAATTTATCACATGCATTTTTTACTTGAGATTGTGCCATCTCGAAGACATTTACATCTTTTCCTGACATTTGAAAGCCCCCTTATAAATACGTTATAATTATGTATACTCCATTTAGAAAAAACCATTTCCTAAATTTACAGTTTAATTATAGCACACTTTATTGCAAATTAGTATATCATTTTTTCAGTTTATTTTTTAACATGGGGGGAAGTTTATTTTTTTAATTTTATGAATGTTAATATCTATTTTTTGTACATTAACTAAAGTCATTTTCTCAATAGACTTTTTTATTATTTGTTGCATGTCTTCAACTTTTTTTATAATTTCTAAATCATTGATATTTATACTTACAAAAATATTCATAAAATTATTACAATTCTCTATATTGATTTTATTTATTCTATCAATGTTTCCAAAGTTGTATACTTCATATTCAATAATCTGTTTAATTACATCAGCACTAATATAAACTTTTCCGATATAACTAAAAGTTGGTCTTATAATTGTTTTTTCTAAAACTACCGTATTCCTATTATTCTCTTTTTTAAAAAGCCTCTTCAATGGATTTATACTAAGACCACTTGCCATACTTTTTATTTCAACTGTTGGAACAGGAATTACATGATTTCCTTCTTTTCTAGATTGCTTTGCTATTTCTATTTCATATTTAGTACTTATCTCTTGGATATTTACAAACTTATAAACTCTTCCAATTGATAATCTATCCACAATTTGATTAACCATTTTTTTTGATGTCCCAATAATAAGAATTCTTCTTATATTTTCCTTTTTAATTGTTTCTCTAACTTCTTGTCTATGACTCAAATTATAAAAAATAGCCCTTTTAACTGCTTCTATAGTAGTATTTGCTTGTTTTGCTGATATACCAGCTAAAACCTTGTTTTTGTATATCAAAATTCCATCATCGATTATATATTCTATATCATTTTCATATGCGAACTCTAAAGCCTTAAAGCTCTTCCCTGTGCCACTTGACCCAACCAAAGCATATACTTCCATTATATATCTCCTTTATAAAATAGATATAAGCTATTTATTACAAAATTTTATTGTAATTTATAGATTAAAATTATTATATCATTGACACTTTAATATTATATACAATACGAAAATTTATAGGCAAAAAATATACTGCACTATGAAATTTCTTTATAAGATATAAATTTCCTTCAAACAAAAAATTTATTGAAAAAATTTTACTTTTTAAAAAAAATGGCTATAATATAGTTTAAGCAAGGAAAACTTACTGGATTTACATTAGAAGGAGCTGGTAATATGAATATTACAAAAAATTTTCTAAAAGACTATTTGGAAAGATTTGGTGAAGTACCATTTCTAGTTAGGCTTAAAAATGAGGAAGAATTTCTAATTGGAGATGGATCCCCTCAGTTTAAAGTTATTATAAACAATGATATTAAAAAATCTGAACTACTAAAAAGTACATCTTTAGCACTTGGAGAAGCCTACATAAATAGAGATATTGAAGTTGAAGGGGATTTATTCTTAACTTTGAATCTACTTTTAAAACAAATAGACAAATTCAATATTGATAATTCAGCTGTAAAACATCTATTGCACTCATCAAATTCAATGAGGCACCAAAAGAAGGAAATACATGCCCACTATGATATTGGTAACGATTTTTATAGCTTATGGCTAGACAAGACACTTAGTTATTCTTGTGCATATTTTAGAAATGATAATGATACTCTTTATGAGGCTCAGGTCAATAAGGTTCACCACATATTAACAAAACTAAATCTAGAGGAAGGTATGAGCCTTCTTGATATTGGTTGTGGCTGGGGGTTCTTACTAATAGAAGCTGCAAAAAAATACAAAATTCATGGAGTTGGAATTACACTTAGTGAAGAGCAGTTTAAGGAATTTAACACAAGAATCAAAGAAGAGAATCTTCAGGATTACCTTGAGGTAAAACTTATGGACTATAGAGAACTAAAAAAATCAAACCTTATGTTTGATAGAGTTGTAAGCGTTGGGATGCTTGAACATGTTGGTAGGGAAAACTATGAACTTTTCATTAAAAATGTAAACGCTGTTCTAAAAGATAGCGGATTATTTTTACTTCACTATATAAGTGGGCTGAATGAATCTTATGGAGACCCTTGGATAAAAAAATATATTTTCCCAGGAGGAGTTATTCCTAGTCTAAGAGAAATGATACATATTTGTAGCAATTACAAATATCATACTATAGATGTGGAAAGCCTAAGATTACATTATGTAAAAACTTTACTGTACTGGCAAAAGAACTTCTATGAGAATCTTCCAAAGATTAAAGAAATGTTTGATGATAAGTTTATAAGAATGTGGGATTTATACCTTTGCTCTTGTGCTGCTGCTTTCAACACTGGTATTATAGATATTCATCAAATACTTTTCACTAAAGGTATAAAAAATGATTTACCTCTAACTAGAGAGTACATGTATCCTTGTTCAAAATAAGATTTTACAAATTGGATATAATTTAAACTTAATAAAAAAAATAGAGTTATTTCTAAATAAGATTTTTTATCTTTTCTTATTTTATAATAACTCTATTTATTGATTTACTGTATTTGTAAACCTTACTCTACATATACATTATACGCTATAACAGAATTCTCCATTTTCTTTTATATTAAAAAAGTCTGCATAACATACATCAAATATCCTATTTTCTAAATCAGATATTTCAACTTTATTTTTTATTAAATAAGTTAATACACCTACATATGAAATATCTCCTTGTATAATTGCTCCATAGATTACATTATCTTTATAGACAAACTTTTTATACTCATTAATTCCATATCTAGTTAATACTTTATAGCTATCATCTACAGGTGTATTCATCCCTATAGAAATAGTTGGTATGTCCATGAAATTCATACTATTTTTAAAAGCAAATTTATCTTCTATCTTCTTATCTTTGCCAGCCATATTATATGCAGCTACAATTCCTTGTTTTACTGCTAAAGGCCAAATAGCATTTTTACCTACAACATCTCCTGCTGCATATATGTCTTTTTGTGTTGTTTGGCACATATCATCTATTATTATACCTCTATCATATTCTATTCCTGTTTTATCTAAAAAATCAGCATTTGGTTTAACTCCTGTAGCTACAATCACCATGTCTGCATCTAGAATTTCTCCATTTGAAAATGCAACACCTTTAACATTTTTGCTATCATCCAAGATAATTTCTTGGATTGATGCACTTGGATAAAATTTTACACCCTTCTCTTTAAACTTATTCTGATACACTAATGCTGTATATTCATCTAATTGTCTATCTAAAATATACTTTTCCATAAAAGCTACAGAAATATTTAACTGCTCATATTTAAATAATCCAACTAGTGCATCTATACCAACTAGCCCAGCACCTATTATAACTACGTTTTTAGAGTTTTCTGCCTTTTCTTTTATCTTATAAATGTCCTCTATGTTTCTCACAGAATATACAAAATTCCCATCTCTTAAGTTTTTTATAGGAGGAATAGCAGAAGATGCACCTGTAGCTATTAAAAGCTTATCATAATTTACAGTAATGTCTTCTGTCTGAACCACTTTTTTATCTATATCTATGCCTTTAACAGTTTTACCTGAAATCCAATTTATATTATTTTTCTCCATAAAGTCTTCATCAACAAAATTTATTTGTTTTAAAGTTCTATGTTCAGATATAACATGATGTAACATACATCTTGAGTATATATTTTCATCCTTAGAAATTACTACTATATTTGAATCTTTATCTAATTCTCTTAATGTTTTTACTGCATTTATACCAGCTGCACTAGCCCCTAATACTACATAATTCATCATTTTCCTCCTTCTGTAATTCAATTGCTCCACTTGGGCAATTAGCTACACATCTAGGATACTCCTCATCTTTACATAAATCACATTTAAGTATGTTTTGCTTGCTTCTATCATCTGGCTTTAATAATCCATATGGACAAGACATTACACACATATAGCATGAACCACATTTTTCTTCATCATATGAAACTATTCCACTTTCACTATCTTTATGCATTGCACCACTCATACATGCTAATACACATTCAGGTTCATCACAGTGTCTACAAAGAATTGGAACTGGATTATTATGTTTGCTATCTAATTCTATATGTCCTCTACTATCATTATCTATATTTTCTAAATCAAGAGTATACATGTCATAATCTTTATTGTGTTTTAACATACATGCTAATACACAACTTTTACACCCTGTACATAAATCCTTATTTATAAAAATTCTATGCATTACATTCCACATCCTTTAACCCTAAATTTTTTCTTCTGTCTATTATTATTTCTTCTAATTGATTAGCTGAAGATTTAGGGTCTGGATTCACTATAACATGTCCTCCTGTTAAGTCTTTTAATTTTTCTGTTAATACTTCTGTTACTAATTTTCCTCCTGTTATAAATGGAGGTAAAGCTAAATGAAGAGGTAAGCCAAGGGCAAGACCAAAAGCACCATCAGCTAATGCTTGTTCTTCCAACCATTGTGGAGCTGAAAGCACCAATGGTAATTGTGGTAAGTCTATTCCAAGCTCAGCTGCTAATTCAGTTGCTACTATTTCTAATCTTCCTATAGCTAGGCATGGTCCAAAGTTTAATACTGGTGGTATTCCTAGAGTCTTACATACTTCTTTTAAGTTTTCCCCTGCTAATTCTTCTGCTCCAGGTGACATAAGACCAACATTTTCTAATCCTCCAGTAGAGCATCCTGCAGAGAGTACTATTATATCTTTTTTAATCAATTCTTTAGTAAGTTCAACAGTATTTATATCATGTCCTCCTGCTGTCATATTTGAACATCCTACAACGGCTGCAACACCTTTAATCTTTCCTTCTGCAATTAAATTAATAAGAGGCTTCCATGAATCTCCTAAAAAAGCTTTCAGATTCTTTTCACTTACACCTGTTAAAGATTGTTCAAATCCATGGTCTTTTGGTATATCTATTTCAACACTTCCTCTTCTCTCCTTATAAGATTCTAATGCTTTTTCTATTAAAGTATTACTAAGCTCATCTAATTTACTTCTGTCTAACCCTATATATTCTGCATTTGCTTTTTTAGCAACATCATCTAAACAAACCATTTTTACTTTATATTTATCTGCTATTGGTTCAAGACCTGGTATAGTACAGTTAAACTCAGAAAGGACTATATCTATTGCTCCAGTCGATAAAACAGCCTCACTTGTAAAATTGTTACCTGCATGTCCAGCAAATACTTCTTGATAATGTTCTCCTCTTAGTTGTAAATCTTGACCAACACATGTACATCCTACTAACTTAAATCCTTTTGCACCAACAGATTGGGCTAATTTTATAACATCTTCATCTTTTAATCTATCTTGGAAATTTGCAAATGTTGAATGTTGATGACCTGTTATCATTATATTTATGTAGTCTGGGTCTATTACATTAAATCCTACAGGAGCCATTCTTATAACTGGTTCTCCTAACATAACATCATTTAAAAGATTCGTTAGTGTAAGACCATATAATCCTGTTGATATACCTAAATTCAAACAATTAACTAGCATGTCTACTGGGTCACTATTTAAATTTGTTGATGATTTTACTATTGCATCAAAAACTTCTGACTTTGCACCACCAGGCATTATACCTAATTCTTTCCATTTTTTCACTCTAGGTGCATAAGCTATTTTTTCTACTAATTCCATTTTATCATCTCTTGATTTATACAAATCATTGATAACTTTGTCTGCAACCTTTATACACTTATCGTACTTTTCATCACTTTCTATTCCAAACATCTCTGCTAATTGATTTAATGTTTTTTCTCCTTTAACAACACCTTTAGTTATTCCAACATTCTTTAAATTCTTAGCTGTATTTTCCACCACATGTAAATAACAAGCTGCTCCTGATGCTACTGCTCTTAAAAAGTTTCTTGCTACTATAGTGTCTGCATCTGCTCCACATATACCTCTTGGTGATTTAGGAGTTACTCTACATGGTCCATTTGAACAGAGTCTACAACAAACCCCCTGAAGTCCAAAACCACATTTAACTTTTTGATCTTCTGTTCTATGAAATGCTGTTTCAACATCCTTTGAAGCTACAAAACTTTCTAATTTCTTGTCTGCACTTTCGCACATTTTACAAGTGTTACAAGCCATTACAAATTCCCCCTTATATTTTTATATTAAAAAAGTAGATTGAATAGCTTTATTATAATTGACTATAATTTAACTATTAAAATCTACTTATTTAATACCACGATTTTCCATATCTTAAACAAAATATAAATTATTAAAATAAATATATATATTTATTTTTTTTTACATTTTTATTTATTTAAATCTCTACTTATTTTTTCGAGTTTATTTAAAACTATATACTTCTCACTTTCATCAAGTACTTTTGGTTGATAATTATTACTAGAGCTACTAGATGTTATTGAAGTTGGTATTATATTGGGCTCTTCAATTGAAGTTAATTTATTATCCGAAAAAGTAAAAATTTGTTGATATATATAACTATCTGTATCAGAAGGGTCCTTATTTCCTCCAAATCAAAAATTACCTAATATATTAAGAAACTCCATTTGATTTTTCAAATTATCTTTTTGATTAGAAGTTGAAACTCTTGTATAAATAACAGTTTTTCTATTTACTTGTTCTTTATGTATTCCTTTATATTCTAAATATTGTTCATAAGTGTAGTATCTTCTATCTGTTGGAGTTCTAAAAGCCTTTAACTTCCCTTCAACATCCCAATGTTGCAGAGTTCTGACTGAAATATTAATTAACTCTGCAAACTATTTTGGTTTATAGTTATTATTTTTCATATTAAACCTCCTTTGTATTAATAAATTTTAAAACATAATATACTTTTTAGAATATAACATTTTTAAATACAATCGATAGACAACTTTTTAAATTTTATTTTATTTTTAAAATAAATTTCTTTAAAATAAATAAAAATATAAGCAGATTAAACTTTATTGTAAAACTTTAAAATAAGAATATCATAATAAAGTTTTTGTTGTAGAATTAATTTAATTGTTATATTCAATAATATTTGTTATAATGTTATTGAATTACAATACATATAAAAGGGAGGATTTCAAAATGGCATATAAAATTACTGACGCTTGTATAAGCTGTGGTGCTTGTGAGGCTGAATGCCCTGTTAGCTGTATATCAGCTGGAGACGATGCATATGTTATAGATGCTGGTTCTTGTATAGACTGTGGTTCTTGTGCAGGAGCTTGTCCTGTAGATGCACCTCAACCAGAATAATAATTCGTTATTCATAAAGAGACTGATTTTATTTTATATATAATAATCAGTCTCTTTTTAATTATATATGATTCAAGTAATATCATTTATATATTTTATTATAGTTGCTAACTAATTTATCTTAAAATACTATCAACACATATCTAATACTTTTAATTTAATATAATTTTAATCCTCTTCATAAAATCTTTCATATTTATCAAAGCAATCAAGACATACTTTCTTCCCTTCTTGAATTCTTATATATTGCTCAGATGCAAATTCACCACATACCTCACATTTAAGAGATTTAAATATTCTTGCTTTTTCGGGAAGCCCTAACTTCGTATCTGTAATATCAAATATATCTTTAAAATCACTTTCTAATAAGTACTTTTTATATCCCTCTCTATCCATGTCAAATGGTTTAGACTTTACATATATTCTTATAGATTTTCCGTTTTCTCTATTAAAAAAATGATATACTGATTTTCCAGTCATCCTAAGTAGTAGATTCCCTTTACCCATTGTGCAACTTAGCACTACTTGTATACCATCTATTCCACAAGCATCATTTTCAGAAATACATACAATTTCCTCATCTCCTGATTGTTTACATCCTAAATATTCTCTTGCTGCAAGTGCCGCTTTAAATCCTATAGCTAAACCTGGACATTCATGACCATGAAATTCAATTGCTTTTTTCCATAACTCCTCCACAAAAATCACTCTCCCTAATATTATTTATTTGCATACTTTATTTAAATTTTTATCCTAATATTTCAAAAAGCCAGAGGATTTAATATTAAATCTTCTGACTTTCTCAATACTCTTCACAACTATTTATTATTAATATTTTTATGTTGTCTACTTTCCTTCTTTCATTAAATACGATAAAGTAAATAAGCTTTCTGTTAGGTTTACATTTTCAACTATAACACCTTTTGGAACCTCTAAATCTAATGGTGCAAAATTCCACACGCCTTTGATTCCAGCTTTTACAACTCTATTAATAACTTCTTGTGCTCCATTTTTAGGTATACATAATACAGCAATATCTATAT
Source organism: Clostridioides sp. ES-S-0054-01 (assembly GCA_021561035.1). Lineage (NCBI taxonomy): Bacteria > Bacillati > Bacillota > Clostridia > Peptostreptococcales > Peptostreptococcaceae > Clostridioides > Clostridioides sp. ES-S-0054-01. The sequence continues at coordinate 228,019 of CP067346.1, read as the reverse complement.
CATTGTTTTTTATAAAGTCTTCTAAAGTATCTGAATCTAATACTTCAAACTCTCTTATCTTTAAACCTATCATTCTAGGATTTGCATCAAATAAAGCTTTTATCTCGAATCCAGCTTTTCTAAATCCTGCATAATTTGCTATAGCTTGTCCTAAGTTACCTGCTCCTACAAGAACTGCGTTGTATGGTCGATCTAACCCAAGAATTTTACCTATCTCAGTATGAAGAGCTTCTACATTATAACCATATCCTTGTTGTCCAAATCCACCAAAGTTGTTTAAATCTTGTCTTATTTGAGAAGCTGTAAACCCTATTATATCACTCAATTCTTTAGAAGATATTCTTTGTATATCCCTATCTAATAAGTCTCCAAGATATCTATGATATTTTGGGAGCCTTCTTATAACTGCCATTGATATATTTTTATTTCCCAACATCTTCACCTCCTAAAAGTGTCCTCTTTTGTGTTTGATTCACAATAAAATATTTCTTTTTCAAAACTAATACATATAACCTTGATTATATTATATCAAAACATTATAATTTTAGATAGTTCAAGGAGGTAGAAATTTATGATTGTTTTGTCATGTAATAACTTAAATAAAAGTTTTGGTATAGATTCTATATTAGAAAATATTAGTTTTACAGTAAATGAAGGCGATAAAATTGGTATAATCGGCGTTAATGGTACTGGAAAAACTACTTTATTTAAAATAATTTCAGGAATTTATGGCTATGATAGTGGAGATATTTACACTTCTAAAGATTGTGAAATCGGATATTTAGAACAAAATACCAATTTTTATTCGGATAATACTATTTTAGAAGAAGTACTAGAAGTTTTTAAAAATTTGATAGAAATGGAATCCTATTTAAGAGAATTGGAGGTTAAAATATCTGAAGAAAGTACAAAAACAAACTCTCCAATTATAGAAAAAATAATGGATGAATATTCACATAAACTAGAGTTATTCTCAGATTTAAATGGATATGGGTATAAATCTGAAGCTAAAGGAGTTTTAAAGGGATTAGGATTTAGTGACAATGATATGGATAAGCCAATAAGTATACTTTCTGGTGGTGAAAAAACTAGAGTTCTTTTAGGAAAATTACTTCTTAAGAAACCAACTCTATTGTTACTTGATGAACCTACTAACCACTTAGATTCTGATGCAATAGAATGGTTAGAAGTATTTTTAAAACAATATAAAGGTACTGTTATGTTAATATCTCATGATAGATATTTCTTAGACCAGTCTGTAAATAGAATTTTTGAAGTTCACAACAAAAAACTTAAAGTATATAATGGTAACTACTCTAAATTTGTTGAGTTATCTAAAATAGAAAAAGAACTAGAACTTAAGAAATTTGAAGACCAACAAAAAGAAATAAAAAAACAAGAAGAATCAATTGAAAGACTAAAAGCTTATGGTAGAGAAAAACACCTAAAGCGTGCAAGAAGTAAAGAAAAAGCATTGGATAAAGTAGATGTTTTAGATAAGCCAGAGGCTTATAGAAAAAAAGCTCGTATACAATTTACACCTTCTGTGCAGAGTGGTAATGACGTTCTTCAAATTAGAGATGTATCTATGGGTTATGGAGAAAGAATACTTTTTAAAGACTTGGACTTAGATATATATAGAGGAGAAAAGGTTGCTCTTATAGGTGCAAATGGTGTTGGTAAATCTACATTATTTAAAATAATAACTAATGAACTACAACCTCTTAGTGGTAATATTAAATTTGGAACTAATGTCCACGTTTCTTATTTCCACCAGGAACAAAAAACTCTTAATTTAGACAACACAATAATTGATGAGATTTGGGAAAATAACACTCATCTTACTCAAACTACTTTGAGAAATATGTTAGGAGCATTTTTATTTGTTGATGAAGAAGTTTTTAAGAAGATTTCTACATTAAGTGGTGGAGAAAGAGCTAGAGTTGCTATACTTAAACTTATTCTATCAAATGCAAATTTATTATTATTAGATGAACCTACTAACCACCTTGATATTGATTCTAAGGAAGTCCTTGAAGAAGCATTAACTAATTATGATGGAACTATATTTACAATATCACATGATAGATATTTTCTAAATACTGTTGTTGATAAGATTTTAGTTTTAGATGAAAATGGAGTTACTGAATATCTAGGAAATTATGATTATTATATCGATAAAAAAAGGCAAATCCAAGAGATGAGTCTTATAGAAGAAAAAGAAGAGAAAACTAGAACTCAAATAAAAGAAGAAAAAAGAAAAGAGAGAGAACAGAGAGAAGTAGAAAAGAAAAATAGAATAAAAAGACAAAATATAGAAAAAGAAATTGAAAAGTTAGAACTTCAAATTAAAGAATTAGATATACTTTTATGTCAAGAAGAAGTATACTCTAATCCAGATAAAGCTAAAGAAGTTAGCCAAGAAAAAATTAATCTAGAAAATAACCTTACCTCTCTATATAATGAGTGGGAAGAATTTATGTAAAAGGGAGAGGATTACTTGCAAAAACTATTTTCTTTAAAAGACGAAAATAAAAGATTTTATAAAATACTTCTATCTTTATGTATACCTATCATTATACAGAACTTAATTTCTACTTCTGTAAACGTAATAGATACAATTATGATAAGTAGTTTGGGTGAAACATCTGTAGCTTCAGTTGGAGTTGCAAACCAATTTTTCTTTCTTTTTAATATGTCCTTATCTGGTATTACGGGAGGAGCTGGAGTTTTTATTTCACAATTTTATGGAAAGAAGGATATCAGTAATATAAGAAAAGTTACAGGTCTTACTTGTGTATTGGCCATTATCTTAAGTTTTATATTTGTTATTCCTGCTTTACTAACACCAAAACCAATTATACACATATTTTCGTATGATTCTGAGGTTGTAAAACTTTGTATAGATTACTTTAGTATTGCAGTATTTAGTTATCCATTAATTGCTGTAAGTACTGTATTTAGTACTGGTTCAAGAGGTGTTAGAAACCCTAAGTTAGGTATGATTTGTAGTGCCTTTGCTCTTGTAACAAATGTTATTTTAAATTATGGATTTATATTTGGTAACTTAGGTCTTCCTGCATTGGGTGTAAAAGGAGCTGCTCTAGCTACTGTTATTGCTAGAATATGTGAATTAATTTTAATGATTACTTATGTTTATTTTTATAAAAAGGACTATATATTAAAGTTTGGTCTGAAAAGTCTAAAAGCTATTGATAAGATTTTTATAAAATCTTTTTCATCAAAAAGCTTTCCTATATTTGTAAATGACTCTGTATGGGCAGTTGGGACTGTCCTATATTCTGTTGCATATGCAAGGGCAGGTACTTCTGCTATAGCAGCAAGCCAGATAGCAACCAGTACAGGCAATTTCTTCATAATGACGGCTGTATGTATTGCATCTGGTGCATCTATTATGCTTGGAAATGAACTTGGAGCAGACCATATTAAAAGAGCTATTGAATATGCTAAAAAGTTTTCTATACTTGTATTTTCAGCTGGATTAATACTTGGAATTATTTTAATTTTAAATATCCCATTATTATTAAAAATGTTTAGTGTTTCTGATAGCTTAGCTTCTGATATAACTAAGATATTTTTTATAATGGGAATACTAATGGCTCTTAAATCTTTTAATACATTGGTTATAATTGGTATTTTAAGAAGTGGAGGAGATACTAAATATGCTCTATTTCTAGAATTAGGATGTATGTGGCTAGTTTCTATTCCTCTAACTTTTATAGCTGCATTTAAGGGTGCACCTATATTTATACTTGTCCTACTAACTTATAGCGAGGAAGTTGTTAAGTTTATATTTGGTGTTCCTAGAGCCTTATCTAAAAAGTGGGCTATTAATATAGTAAAAGAAATTGACTAATAACGATGCTATAAATTGTAAAAATATTATATAATCTATTTTTTATCAATAAACATTGTTTTTTCAACATTCTATATCTTATTTCATGTAGTTATGTCAGTTAAATGTCAGTAAAATATTTTATCCACATTTTTTACATAAGTTTTCCACAACTTATCCCCAAAATTATCCACAACAACAAAAAGGTAGCTACTAATATAAGTGCTACCTTTTATTTATTAATCTTCATCCTTCCAACCTTTTATCCAATCTCCTATTTCCATTATCTTTTCTTCTGTTATTTCCTCTTTATCATGTAGCTTTGAAATGTAGCTTTGAAATTAGTTCTTATAAATGATTATTATGTAAACCTCAAAAAATTCTTTTACCTTCTACTTTTAGATATTTTTTTCTTTCACTAATATGGTATAGTGTACATGTTTTCCAATTCTCTGAGATATTAAAAAACCTTTTTTAGTTAGTCTAGCTAAAAGTGTAATTGTAGTTGTATGTTTCTAGACATATATTTTTTCTATTTCATCTAAAACATCTTTTGATATTACAGTTTTATAACCAGAGTTCCAAATGAATTTCATGAATTTTAACTTTGCATCTGGTAATTTTTTATTTAGCATAATATATTTCCTCTTTTCTATTAAGCATTTAAGATTATTTTTTTCCTGATTTTTGCATGTTTTCTATAAATGTTTTTATTTGTTCTTCCGTCATTTCTTCTTTTCTATGCATAGTTGCAAACATTCGTATAAAAAAGTTATCATACTCACTAATATCTCTTTCTTCTTTTTTAGTATTTAAATACTCTTTTTTAGTTACTAGCACTTCATAATTATATTGAAAACCTATCCTTTTCTTATTTAATATTTTCATCTTTACTAATCTTTTTAATAGAATTTCTGTAGTACTTTTCCTCCACCCATTTCTTTCTTTCATTGCTTCTGTTATTTCTTTTTTAGATATAATAGACTTTTTCCTTCACATATATTCCATCAATATTAGTTCTCCTCTACGTAGTTTGTTAACTACTTCTTGTTGCTCCATTTTGTGTCACTCCCTCAGATTTTTTAATCTAAATTAATGATAGAACCTTCTAATTTCAAATGATACAGGTAATTTTTACCATATATTCTACATATTTAGTCTGATTTTTTTGAAGTAAAATAACGTTCATATCTATAAATTTATTCAATTTTCAAACAAGTATGTTGAATAATAATTAATTCTATTGTATTATTTTAGTTGTAGAATAAAACTAAATCGGCAAAACTAGAGAAATTTAGTGACGCAAAGCTATAGGGACTAAGATTTATAAAATTCTTATAAATTATGTCAGCCAGTTGCCAAAAAGACATATTCTTTTTGTTTTATGAAAATTTTTTAGGAGGATAATAATATATGTTTAGAGATAAAATGGATAAATGTACTCATATGTTAACTGCTTATATTGGCAGTTCATATGATTATTGTGATTTTATAGATACACAGTTAAATGATTTTATACTAGAGTATGGAGAAAATGTGGTAGAACCTTGTTTACATCAAGTGATGATATTGTTAAGTAAGTATAATTAAATAGATTTTGTTTTCTAGAAGAACCCTTTTTAGTTTTATCTACATTTAAATAATAAGCAACTAGAAATAACTCGAAGTTTTGATTTAGATAATCTTATTGATACTACAACAGAAATATTAAAATATAATAAAATTGATTTAATAATTATTGATGAAAAAAATACTCCCTGACTTGAGAATGCTTAATTGCAACTATAAAAGTGTATTGGTAGTACACTTCTATTTTTTATTATATCATTAATTTAAATTGTTAAAAAAAACTATTTAAATCGTTTTTAAGATATGTTAAGTAATCCCCTTGATAAGTTTTATATCTTAATGAATTACAAAAAATAAGCACTACTGCAAAGGAGTGCTTTTAGTGTATATAATTAATGCTTTAATTAATAGTTTAAATGTTATTTCTCTTACCTTCTCTCCTTCTTTTTTAATATCAAATTTGCCTAGGTTTACTATACTTACAGTTTCAAACCTTTTTTCTTTTTTTATAGATAGAGAATTTTGTGGATTTACTGGAAAATGAAAATCTATTTTTTTTCATTTTTTTAATAAAAATTTTTATTTTTTATTTTATATAAACAATATTTTTTCTAATTTGAACTATACCCCTCTTATGAGACAGTTGAAATATGTAAAACTGTCTAAAACTAGGAGGGTTTTGTTATGTCTAAAACTAAAGTATCATCAGAGCAAAAAATCGAAGCAATTGAATCATATTTAAAAGGTGAAAATACAGTAATAAAAATAATCGAAGAATTAAATATTGGAAAACGTACATTCAGAGAGTGGATGCGAAATTATGAAACTTTTGGAAATGATGGTTTAATAAAATAAAGTCACAAATCATTCTATTCTAAAGAGTTTAAATTAAATGCTATAGAATCTTATCTAAATGGGGAAGGATCTTATGACACTATCTCAAAAAAATATAAAATGAGATCAGTTCATCCACTAAAAGCTTGGGTTAAAGAGTATAATCTTCATAAGGAAATAAAAGAAACCCCGAAGGGAGGACTCTTTATGGAGACTAGAAAAACAACATTAGATGAAAGGGTTGAAATTGTTAAAGATTGTATTGAACATGATTTTAATTACAATTTAATAGCAAAAAAATACTTTGTTTCATACAGCCAAGTTAGAAGATGGACTCTTAAATATAAAGAAAATGGGATAGTTGGTTTAGAAGACCGAAGAGGTAAAGCAAAAAAAGAAGATGAGTTAACTCAATTAGATGAAATAAAGTTGGAATTGAAAATTGTAAAAGAAGAAAAACACAAATTACAACTGGAGAATGAATTCTTAAAAAAGTTAAAAAACATAGAAAGAGGGTGGTAATTATACTATCCAAGAATGAAAATAAATATAAAGCGATTCAATCCTTATTCAATGAAAAAAAAGCTTCGCTTATACAATTATGTAAAATCGCTAAAATAAATCGTTCTGGATACTATAAATGGCTTGGTCGAGATAAAAGTAATTTAGAACTTGAAAACATTAAACTAGCAGCTTTGATAACTAAGATATATGAAGAAAAGAAGGGGGTTTTTGGCTCTTTAAGGATGACTCTGCAGTTAAACAGAGAGTATAAACTCAATGTCAATCACAAGAGAGTATACAGACTAATGAGAGCCGTAGGCTCAAGGTCTGTTTGTAGAAAAAAGAAATTCAGTTATGTTAAATGTACACCAGAAGTAATTGCTGAAAATGTATTAAGTAGAAAATTTAGTGCAGATAAAACCTCTCAAAAATGGTTAACAGATGTAACTGAATTTAAATTAACCAATGGGACGAAGGCCTATTTAAGTGCAATTCTAGATTTAGGCGATAGAAGTATAATTTCATATGTTATTGGAAAATCAAATAACAATAACTTAGTGTTCGAAACTTTTGATAAGTCAATAGAACTATATCCAAATGCAAAACCTATTTTTCATAGTGATAGAGGTTTTCAGTATACTAGTAAGGTGTTTAAATCAAAACTTTTAGCACAAGGTATGATACAAAGTATGTCAAGAGTTGGTCGTTGTATTGACAATGCTCCTATGGAAGGATTTTGGAGAATTTTAAAGGTGGAAATGTACTATTTAAGGAAATTTGATACATACGAACAATTAATCAAAGCAATAGAGGATTATATATATTACTACAATAATTTTAGATATCAAAAGAGATTAAATTCTATGTCTCCACTTGAATTTAGGAAATATTTAAATACAGAGATAGCATAATTTATTTTAAGTAGCTCTAAAAAAATTTAAATATCTAGGGTTTTATTTGACGTGCTCTTTTTTAGATAGTAAACTTTAAAATATAGATATTAATTATATGAGTATAATAAAAAAAGTACTAATGATTGACACTAGTACTTTATAACTACTTTTACATGTTTTAACTGTATAAAACAGTGGGTATAGTTCAGTTGGCTCTTTGAGTGTTTTTTTACGTTTTTTAAGTAAATTGCTAACTAGACAAACTATCAAACTAACAGATAGTCTTTCTAGTACACCTTGTAAAAAATTATCCATACATACTCACCTCCCTTCTATACGTTGGGAGGATAATCTTTTGTATGAACTCCACTCTATAAATTATAGATTACATCTTCTTGCTAAAATTATTATAATATATAATTATTACATATTTTACCTATTTATTACTTTTTACATTATAATCACATCTTATCATTAAAAAACACCTACATAAATAAGTGTCCTTCAGTATTTTTAATTTTCAGTGAGACTATTTCTATTTTTTGCAGAAATTATTATACCTTATTTTGATTAAATAATAATCTTTATTCATCTTCCAAAAACTCTTTTACTTCAAATGCGAATCTATGTAACTCATCATAATTTAAAATTTCATATGTATTACCTATTTTTTTTACTATCCCTTCTTCAGTTAACTTCAACAGAGAATGGTATCTACTCTTTCTACTAATAGAATATATTTCACTGAAATTACGAATAACTTTTATATTACAGATATTATTTTCTTGTTTGTTTAATATACAATAGGCAATGACTTCTGTACAAGAAAATAGTTCTCTTACCATTCTAGTTTTATACAGCTCATATATTCTTCTTGTACATTTGCTGTGAAATAGTGCAATAAAATCTGGTTTAAGATAAAACTCTTCAAATATTTTTTTTTCAAATCGAAATAATTTTATATTAGTCTTTGCAAATATATCACATTTCAAATTATGTTCATATATATAACTGATTTTACCTATAAATTCATTTTCAGGTACAATGTCAACAAGAAATTTATTTCCTCCTCTAGTGGTGCATTCCACTAAAGCAATTCCCTCTATTATAAAAAAGACTTCTTGTAAGTCTTTATCTGATGCTACAAACCTTTGACCCTTTTTATATTCAACAATTGATATTTTATTTAAATTATTTTTAATAATTGGATATATACTTGTTTCTTCTGCTTTCATTAAACTTATCTCCTTTATAGTATATTATATAAAATATTTTATTTATATCTTTTAATTTATATTATTTTTAACAAAAGACACAATTACAACTAAATTAAACTTGACAAATCTATTCTACTCACTCAGAATAAACTTATACATATATATTTTCATATATTATTTATTTTAATACAACTCTATATTTATAAAATTATATTATCAATAGAATTTATTAAAATAAATTTTTTTGGGTGTATATTATGATTTAATCGAATAGAAATGAAAAATATACATACAGTTTGAATTTTAAGCAACAATTAGGGGGATTTGGTGGCAAGATTTAATTATAAGAAGGAAAGTGTCTTAATGTAACTTTTGTAAAGTCATTATAGACACTTTCTTTTTTATTTGATAAATTTAAATTATCAAAATCAAATAGCTTTATACAACTATTTTGTTTAAAACTATTTATTATATAAGGAGGAAGTTTTTAGAAATCAATGAAAAAATCAGTGGCTCTAGTAAATGATAGTAGAAAAGATTTAATAGATTTTTTAGAAAATAATTTAAAATTAGTTTTTGGAGATTATATAAATATTAATAAATACTTTATAGATGAGATAAATGATAATGATATTATAAATGATGATGTGATATTAGTAATGTCAGCAGAAAGATTAGACAAAATTATAAATAATATATTAGATAAGAAAAAAGTTATTGTGATAAGAAGAACTTTTAAGGAAGATAAAATATATAATCTATTATCTTTACCACAGGGTACAAATGCTCTAATCGTAAATGATTCTGATGAAACTACTCTAGAAACTATAAGTTTGTTTTATAAAATTGGAGTAACTAATATTAGACCAATCCCATATATGAATAATAATAACTATAAATATATAAAAATAGCTATAACTCCAGGAGTTCCAGAAAAAGTACCTAGCTTTATCTCAGATATATTTGATTTGGGTCATAGATATATAGATATCTCCTCATTTATAGAAATAATAAATTTATTACAAATTGATTCAAAGGAAATACAATCTAATCTAGTTAAATACTCAGAAAAAATAATAAGTTTAGATACTGGTATAAAAGATAAATATAAAGAATTATTTTTGAAGATAGAAGAATTAGATACAATATTAAACTTATCAAAGGATGGTATACTGTTTACTTCAAAATATGGTGAAATAAATACATATAATAGTAAAGTAAAAGATATTTTAGACATAAAAGAAGATATATATGGAAAGCATATTGAAGAAATATTTACAGATAGTTTAAAGGTTTTATTAAATGAAAAGGAAATATTAGACAAAGTTATTATATTCAATAAAAAATATATAAATGTAAATAAAAAAAATATATACAATAGAGATGAAAAAATGGGTACATACTATAGTTTACAAGAAATAACATACATAAAAAAACTAGAACAAAACCTTACTAAGAAATTAAGGGAAAAAGGACAAATAGCAAAATATACATTTAAGGATATAAAAACAAACAGCCCTAAGATGATTGAATGCATAGATTTAGCTAAGAAAGTTTCTAAATCCGACTTAAGCATACTTATCAGAGGCGAAAGTGGAACTGGTAAAGAATTAATAGCTCAATCTATACATAACAACTCAAATAGAAAAAAACAACCCTTTATAGCAGTAAATTGTGCAGCTGTTCCTGAAAACTTATTAGAAAGCCAATTATTCGGATATGATAAGGGAACTTTTACTGGAGGTCTAAAAGATGGAAAGCAAGGGCTATTCGAACTTGCTAATAATGGGACAATTTTTTTAGATGAAATAGGTGATATGCCCTTAGAATTACAAACAAAACTACTTCGAGTTCTTCAAGAAAAACAAATAATGCCTGTTGGTTCTCACAACGTAATTAATATAGATGTTAGAATCATATCTGCTACAAATAAAAACTTAGAACAAATGATTGATAATAGCCAGTTTAGGGAGGATTTATATTATCGATTAAATACAATTCCCATAAATATACCTCCTCTAAGGGAAAGAAAAGAAGATATACTAATTATCATGGAAGATTTAATTAATAAGAAATTAGTAATTACACCAGAGGCAAAAAAACTTATACAAAACTATAAGTGGAAAGGAAATATAAGAGAACTTCAAAATGTAACATCCTATTTAAATATTATGTGTGATGATATTATACTAGAAAGAGATTTACCTCCAAACTTAAAAACTTTAGATAACAAAAATTCATCATTAAAATTAAAATATAATAAGAATGATATATTAAATATACTAGAGATATTAATTTTAAATAAGGAATCAGATGTTGGTATCGGTAGGGGATTAATTTTAAAGACACTACTCGATAAGAACATTCAAATTACAGAGGGAAAAATTAAAAAAATATTTGAATATCTAAAAAAAGAAGAACTTATAATTTGTGGTTCAGGAAGATATGGAAGTAAGATAACTCAAAAAGGAGAAAAGTTTTACAATAAATTAAAATATGAAGATTCATAAATCTACAATCTATTTACAATCCATTAAAGAAATCTATTTAGAAACAAAATGTTTTCTCAATAGATTTTTTATTTTTCAAATATATAAAGATAATCTTTTATTATGTATATAATTAATGGGAATTAATAGGAATGGGATAAATATAATAGTTCCTATTATTTTCATATAAACTACTATACAAGATTATTCTTATGCAAAACAATAATTTTCTCCAAAAATTGCAATTATAAAATCATTTTTCATGCTTTGAAGATAAACAAATGATTTTATTTATTCAAAATTCTTATAAAAAATAAAACGTACTCATTGAAAATTATGGCATAATAATTGCTTATTATATTAAACAAACAATAAAAAGTAATTGGAGGAATAAAAATGCAACAGTCTTTAAAATTAGAATATCAAACTAAAGAATTAGTAAAAGATTTTGTAATAGAAAGCTGTAATTCTATAAAACCTTGGCTAATAAATGTAAGAAGAGAATTACACAAAATTCCAGAATTAGCTCTTGAAGAAAAACTTACCAAGCAAAAAGTCATTTCATATTTAAAAGAAATAGGAATTGATTATGTTGAATTTACAAAACACAATGGGATTATGGCATATATCTTAAAAGAAAATGCAAATAAAACAATTTGTATAAGAGCAGATATGGATGCTCTTCCTATAGAAGAAGAAAATGATATACCTTATAAATCAATACATGCTAGAAAAATGCACGCTTGTGGTCATGATGCACATACATCAATGCTACTTGGAGCATGTAAAGTTTTACATTCAATAAAAGATAAATTAAATATAAATGTAAAGTTCTTATTTCAACCAGCAGAAGAAGGTTTTGGAGGAGCAAAATTCTTAGTTGAAGATGGATGTTTAGAAAATCCTAAAGCTGATTATATATTTGGTCTTCATGTTATGCCACATATTGAAACAGGATTTATTGAAACAAAATATGATACATTAAATGCTAGTGTTGACACTATAAAAATAAATGTCAAGGGTAAAAGAGCTCATGGTGCATATCCTGAAAATGGTATTGACGCAATAGTTACAGCTTCACAAATTGTTACATCATTACAAACTATAATAAGTAGAAACTTAGAACCAAATAATGCTGCTGTTTTAACTATAGGTAAAATATATGGTGGTGATGCACACAATGTAATATGTGAAGATGTAAAGCTAGAAGGTACTTTAAGAACATTAAATAGCAAAACAAGAAACTTTGTGATTGATAAGATAACTAAAATCGTTGAAGATACTGCATCTGCATTTGGATGTATTGGAACATTACATGTAAGTGATGAAAATTATCCTGCTGTTATAAATGAAAAAGAATTAGTAGACACTGTTATCTCAAGCACGAAAGAATTACTTGGAGAAGAAAAGTTTATATTGAGACCAAACCCTTCTTTAGGTGGTGAAGACTTTTCTTTCTACACAGAACATTGCAAGGGAGCATTTTTTCATTTAGGATGTAAAAATGAAGAAAAAGGATTAATTTCACCTCTACATACTTCTAACTTTAATATAGATGAAGATTGTTTACCAATAGGTGTTATGATGCATGTAATGAATACTTTATATTTTAATTAGTACTGCAATTATTAAAAGAATAGGAGATAAATTAATATGGAAAAAGCTAAAAAATTAGGTCTATTTAGTATGATATTATTAGGAATTAATAGCATAATAGGTTCAGGTATATTCTTACTACCAGGTAAAGTTTATAATCTAGCAAATCAAAATAGTATATTTATATATATTTTTGCTACACTCTTAGTTCTGTCAATACTTTTATGTTTTGCAGAAGTTGGAAGTATGTTTGATAAAAATGGAGGTGCATATCTATACTCCAAAAAAGCTTTTGGTAATTTTATAGGATTTGAAGTTGGTACCATGTCTTGGGTCATAAGAATTATATCATGGTCTACTCTAGCAGTAGGATTTGCAACAGCTTTAGGTTCATTTTGGCCAGAGGCTGCCACTGAATACAAGGGCTATACAGCAACAGCACTAGTAACACTACTTTCAATAAATAGCTTATTTGGGATTAAAAGCACAAAGATAATGAATAATGTAATAACTATTGCTAAATTAGTACCACTAATAGTTTTCGTAATAATCGGAATCTTCTTTATAAAGTTTGAAAACATTGTTCCTTCAGGTAATGTAGTTAACTCTAGTATGGGTCCCGCTATTATATTAGTATTTTACGCATTTACTGGGTTTGAATCATTTATTGTAGCAAGTGGAGAGATGGAAAATCCTAAAAAAAATCTTCCAATTGCATTAATAACCACAATATTTATATGTGCAATGATTTATATTTTAATCCAAGTTGTCTGTATGGGTATACTTGGAGATAAACTATTTGAAAATAGTATTCCAATTGCAGATGCTTCAAGTGTATTTTTAGGTAACTATGGTAAGGTCTTTATATCTATAGCAACATTAATATCTATATTTGGCATAAATATAGGTTCTTCAATAGTAACTCCTAAATGTGGTTCTTCTCTAGCAGAAGAAGGTTCTCTTCCAGCATTTATAGGAAAAACAAATAAATATGATGCTCCATATGTAGCAATAATAATATCTTTAATTTGTTGTATACCACTTGTACTGACTGGAAGTTTTGAACAGCTTGCAGTAATGAGTGTAATTGCAAGATTTGCTCAGTATATACCAACTTGTTTATCAGTAATAGTTTTAAGAAAAAGAACAGACATTCAAGCTTCTTTTAAGATTCCATTTGGACCTGTTATACCAACAGTAGCTATTTTAGGTAGCTTATGGTTGCTACAGCAAGCTTGGGTAGAAGATATGGCAAAACCTATAACTCAAAATAGAGTTTTAATCGGATTGGGAGCAATGTTATTAATAGCACCTCTATACATAATTATGAAAAAAAATAAGGGAATTGAGTATGAAGATGAATCAGAAGATTCAAAATTATATATTTCTAGAGAAAAAATTTAATAGCATTTTATAAAATCTTTATAAAAAGTAATAAATAAAGGCGAAAGCATAGATTAGCTGACGTCTTTATTTTAATATAATTATAACTATTTATAAATAAATTCTCTTTTCAACGAATTAAAGAATCTAGTATTTTCATATTTGGTATCTGTACATTCAATTCTTTTGCGGTTTCTAGCATCTCAATAAAATTACACTTCATCTCATCTAGAGCTAAAAGTGCATGAGCTGTATATCGTTGAGTAATATAATCATCAGCGCCTAAATTAAGTCCAATCATTTTATCTGTATCGCTATCTTTTGCAGTAGTAATAATAACAGGAATAGTGCTTACATTTCTTATATATTATGTCAACAAAATACCGTAATATGCAAAGTGTTTCATTATACCTTACATATTACGGTTCATATACTTATGTACTTATGCACAATCTACCCGTTGCTATCTTTATAGATATGAAGCAATATAAATAATATATAAAAAATATATAAAACAGGCAAAACTTTACTTAATTATTTTTACACAAAAAAGGATGTCACTCTAACTTTTAGTGTAACATCCTTTTTTAATTAAAATTTATGTTATTTACTTTTAGAAAGCTGTCTCATGACCAACATAACAAGCTATACCATTATCCAAAAATATATCTTGTAATTCTTCAAGATGCTCTTCATCAACATCTCCCTTATCAGAATACTCATACTCCTTGCCTAATTGAATCCACTTTGATTCTCCTAGCCTGTGAAATGGTAATAAATTAATTTCTACCAAGTTGTTTTTGTGCATAAAAGATATAATATCACTTATATTTTCAGTACTATCATTAAATCCTGCTATAACTGGAACTCTAAGTACTAACCTTCCTTTCCAATCAGAATTTGCAAGGTTTGATATATTTTCTAGTATTAAATCATTATACACACCTGTTTGTTCTTTGTGCTTTTCTCTATCCATATGCTTTATATCAATAAATGCAAAATCAATATCTTTAAATATTTTATTAAAAACTTCATTTGATACACATGCACTTGTTTCAATGGCAGTGTGTATATTTACCTCATGACATTTCAATAATACTTCATGTAAAAATTCATGTTGAAGTAGTGGCTCACCTCCACTAAACGTTACTCCTCCATTACTTCTCCAATTATTAGAATCACGTTTAATTACCTTTACAAGTTCATCTACAGTATAAGGTTTTGCACATAATTTAAACGCATTATAATAACATGAGTTGACACATTCAAAGCTTTCACAGTTCTTACATATGCTCCATTCTATGATTGGCTTATTATCAAGGTCAAAACCTAATGCACCATTTTTACATCTACCATGACATACGGTACATCCATTTTCATATTGACATGATAACTCACTAAACATCATATGTGGTTTAACAGTCCAACTTTCTGGATTTGCACACCATTTACAGCTAAGTGGACATCCATTTAAAAATACAGTTGTTCTGCAACCTGGTCCATCATGGACTGAAAAACTCTGTACATCAAAAATCATTCCCTCTAGTTGATTTTGACTACTCATTAAACACATGTCCTTCACAAGTAATTGCATTCAATGTTGAATATACCCAATCTTCCTTCTCTAAACCAACACATTTACCTATGCCTTCATCATTAACATCAACAAAATTTTTACAATTTTTACATTTTGGCATTGCTTTTATTTCTGGACATGCTTCATCATCTAAATTAATCATTTGTTTTGATAATCTACAAATTCCTTTGGTTGCATCTACTGCACAAAAATTCATACAATCACTATGCTTTCTCATATTTTACACCCCTTCATACTCTGTTCTAGCAATTACTTCATCTTGTATTGGTTTACCTAATTCACACCAATATTGAGTAAATCCAGCAACACGTACCATTAATTGACGATAATTATCAGGATTTTTTTGTGCATCTTTCAATGTTTCTGAATCTACAACATTATATTGAATATGGAATCCACCTTTTCTTAAATAACTTCTTGTTAAATCTAATAATTTTTGAGTACCCTGTTGTCCTTTTATAGTTGTTGGATGAAGTTTTAAATTCATCTGAGAATTTTGAACTACTGCTTGATCCCAAATAGTTGCAGATTCAAATAATGCATATACACCATTTTTATCTGTTCCTGCATATGCAGAAACTGAACCATCTGAATATGTTGTTCCACTTAGTCTACCATCTGGAGTAGCCAACGTAGCAGCCCCTTGTGGTCCATGTGTAGAAACAGATATTTGGCAAGGATACATCTTCTTAGCATATAAAGATTGTGCTTCTTCACATACTTTTGATAACCATACCTCATAGTTTTTAAGAATATTATCTGCATACAAATCATTATTTCCATATTTAGGTGCATCAAGACAAGCCTTATAAATAGCATCATACTTACCAGTCTTATCTACTTTTATTTGGTCTGCCATAGAGTAATTTCCTACTTCTAATGCATCTTTAAATCCAAAATTATTTAATATGGCATCCTTCATCTCCTCTATTGTAAACGTTTTGTCATCATATACAAGCTTTTTAAGTGCTGCAAATGAATTGACCATAGTAACAGTACCACAAGTTTCTACGTTTAATGTTGCATTATAACGATACCCCATATTTCCTATATGTTGACCTTTGTCTAAACAATCTGGCTTTAATAGTGAATTTATTATAGAAGTATCAAATTTTCTCCATATATCTAACTCAATATTGTTTGCTCTTTCTAAAACATTTATTGCTTGTTTATAGTAATCTTTAAATACTTCTATAACTTCTTCATAAGTATCTAGTGACTTATTATGAGGTTCAAATACTTGTATATTCATACGATGGTCTTTACCATTCATAAGAACAAGTTCTAAGATTTTAGGATTAGCTATAAAGTGGACTCCAGAGCCAGCAGATTGACCTGCTCCTCCTGCAATAGAATATGTCTTTCCATTTAAAGTCAACTGTTTCCAACACCCTGGAGATGTTTCCAAACATCCACCTAATGCAAATGCTCTTGCTTCCTCAACAGTCATACCTTCATCAGCAAATTGTTTCATCATAAAGGTTGTCCCATTTGAATTATTCACCCATGCTGGATAACCAGAACCAAGCTTTGTACATTCCGCAGCTTTCATTAAGAAATCTTCTGGAAGCTTTTCATCATATAACATAGTTAAACTAGGCTGAGGAGTTCTACATCTCATACTTGCTTCTAATAATAACTCTTCTAACTCGTTAGCTCCTGTAGAACCATCTTCTCTTAATCCACCTATAGATAACGTATTAAATGTGTTTCCTGATAACACTCCTCCATTTACACCTGCTGAGGCAAAACAGTCAATACAAGTGATTTTTATTCTATAAAGCTCCAATAATTCGATAACCTCTTCTTTTGTAATTAGTCCTTTTTCCATATCTTGTTCATACCAAGGATATAAAATTTGACCAAAACGACCTATAGACATACCAGATATAGCATCCTCATTTACTGATGCTATATGAATTGTATAAGTTAACTGAAGAGCTTCCCTAAATGTACGAGGTTGTTTATGTGCAATATGCTCTAATATCTCCACTAAATCTGAATATTCTTTTTTAGCTCCTAAATCCGTCTCTATACTTTCTAAATATTTTGCATGTTTTGCATAATTTAAAATCCAAGTTTGTAATCCTTCAATAACTTGAATAACGGCCTCATAGAAATATAGGCGGTCCATACCAATAAGCCCATCTCCAGATGCATTTCCTGCAACTGCTTTTTTACATTCTTTTGCCATTTCTATAATTCCATCTAACCCATAATTTAAAGGATAAAAATAATTTATAACTTCTCTACCTTGAGGAAGTGTATACCCTGAATCAAACATACATATAAGCGTACTCATTAGATTTTCTTTTAAATCATAATCTGGCATCATTTTTTCATAGTGAAAACCTAAATCTTCAACAGACTTTCCAACCCATTCTTTTGCCATTTTTACAAGTACAGGTACTTCTTCTTTTCTCATTCCGAATTTACCAGCTATTGAAACGACATTTCCAAAGCTTTCAGTAACATTTCCTCCACCAGACCCAAATTTTGTAAGCTCATCTGCTGTATTACTGGCTAACTTCTTTGCTTCTTCTTTCATTTGTTCTCCTTGAGCAACAAAGAAACTTTCACTTACCCAAGGCATTGGAAAAGAGCCTCTATAATGACGAGTCTTTTGCATTACTATTTTCTCGCCAGGTATTATGTTTGGTGTCATATGTGAAAAAGCAGCTCTAAGAGCTTTAGCTCTTCTAACTACTGGTATATCACCATCCGATTTTCTATATTCTCTATTATACCAATATGGAAATTCCATATCAGCAGTAGACAATGTATTATAATATACATCTAATAAGTCTTCTGCTCTTTTACTTGCTTTTTTTTCATTAAATTCATTTAAATTTTCTTTATTCTGAAAATTCGACTTAATATTTTTTGCTTTCAAAATACTTCTTATTTTGTCTTCTTTACTTTGACTCATCTCTTCCCCTCCTTATACTTTCTATAATTAGTATAAAACTTTTTAATAACGAAAAAAAAGGGTATATTACCCACTTTTTAAAATAATCTTTCTACAAAAAAATTAAACTTGAAGCAAATTCAAACCAAAGATAACCTTTATACCCTAAATATGTTGCAATTCATTAGAATATAAAGGTTATACGTAGTTTTACTCCAAGTTTAATAGATACTATGTTGATTCTTATTATATTTAATTTTACTTCTATTTACTTCTTTGAAACAATGACTTAACATACTTATAAATTTAGTTTATTCTACTGATTTATCTTTAAATTTGGAACTGCATTTAAACTCATATCATGTATTTTACCATTTATAAAATTATAATATCCTGCACATCCTATCATAGCAGCATTATCTGTACATAAAATTAGAGGAGGATATTTAACAATAATATCACTCTCTTTTGCAAGCTCTGTTATTTTAGCCCTAAGCCCTGAATTAGAAGCAACCCCACCAGAAAGAGTTATGATATTATATCCTTTATCTTTTACTGTTTTTAGTGCCTTAGTAGATAAAACCTCTATCACAGCCTCTTGAAAAGATGCTGCTACATCTTCAACTACTATTTCTTCATTTTTCATTCTTTTTCCATTTAGGTAATTTAGCACAGAAGATTTTAATCCACTAAAACTAAAATCATAACTATCTTCTTCTAAATAGGCTCTTGGAAATTCTATAGCATGCTTATTTCCTTTTTTTGCTAGATTATCAATAATAGGACCTCCTGGATAACCTAAATTCATTGCTCTTGAAATCTTATCAAATGCTTCTCCAGATGCATCATCTCTTGTTTTTCCTAAAATTTCATACTTACCATAGTCTTTAACTTCAACCAAGTGAGTATGACCTCCAGATACTATTAATGTTATAAAAGGAGGTTTCAAATCCTTATGCTCTATATAGTTCGCACTTAGATGACCTTCTATGTGATTTACTCCTACAAGTGGTATATTCAAAGTATATGCAAGTGCTTTAGCATAAGATAAGCCTACTAGTAAAGCTCCTACTAGCCCAGGTCCATATGTAACTGCAATATGGTCTATATCATTAAATACTATATTTGCTTTATCTAAAGCTTCTTGAACAACTATATCAATATTTTCCACGTGTTTTCTTGAAGCTACCTCTGGAACTACACCACCAAATTTTTTATGTGTCTCTATTTGAGTAGAGATTATGTTTGAAAGTACTTCTCTACCATTTTTTAAAACTGATGCAGCTGTTTCATCGCAACTACTTTCTATAGCTAATGTTATTATATCACTCATAAACTCTACACCTCTTTTATTTGGTTCCACATTATAATTGCATCTTCTTTATTATCACTGTAGTATTCTTTTCTTATTCCATCCATTCTAAATCCATATTTTCTATATAAATTTTGTGCTATTTTATTTGATACTCTAACTTCTAATGTAATAGATGAAATATTATTATCTTTACATAAATCAACTATACTTTTTATCAACTTGTCCCCTATTTTTTTGCCTCTATAGTCACTATGGACAGCCACATTGTTTATATGCCCTTCATCAAGTATAAGCCAAATTCCCACATATCCAACAATTTTTCCATCTAACTTAGCTACTATATACCTTGCTACTTCATTAGACAACTCTTTTCTAAAAGACTCTTTCGACCAATAATCTTCAAAACAATTTTTTTCTACTTCAAAAACTTCATCTATATCTTTAACGGTCATTTCTTCTATTTTTATATCATCCACTATTAATTTTGTATTATCTTTCATTGTTTAACCTCTTCATTTTTTCATCATATTGTACTTCAGCTTGAGATTTTCTGATGTACATAGGGTTTATTGTATAACAAGTATGTACATCTATATTTTTATTATATTTATTTAATGCCAAAGAACATAAGCTTCCTGCATTAGATACATTGTGAGATGGCGAAGATATTTTTATGTTTTTTATATTCTCTAGCTTATCTTTATATTTGTATACAGCTTCTCCAACTATTATAAATTCTTCATTACTTGATACAATTTCCTCTACTAAAGTATTAAACTCTACAACATCAACACCATCTAATTCTATAAGCTCTCCATTTTTAAACTTGTATTTAGCTGAATAAACTTGATTTTTCTGTGCATCTAATATACAACATATCTTTCTATCACAGAAATTCATGTTATTTGCTAGAGATTCTAAAGAATTCACTGCTATTATTGGTATATTATTTACATGAGCCATAGCTTTTACTGTAGCCATACCTATTCTAAGACCTGTAAACGAACCTGGACCTATACATACAGCTAACAAATCCATATCTTTTATACTTAAATCACTCATGCTCAACATATTTTCTATCATCGGCATAAGCTTTTGCGAATGAGTTTTTTTGTTGTTTACTGTAAATTCACATATTAAGCTATCATTTTCTACAACTGCTACACTTGCTGCCATAGAAGAAGTATCCATACCTAGTATTTTCATTATTTAGTCAACTCCTCAACTATCTCTTTATAAAACTCTCCTTTTGGAGTTAATATCATTTCTCTTCCTTCATCTTTGTATCTCAACTCTATATTTAAATATTCTTTTGGAAGTATATCTTCTATTAGATTAGCCCATTCTATTATACATATTCCTTTTGAGTTTACATATTCATCATATCCAATATCATACATCTCATCACTACTACCTATTCTATAAACATCAAAATGATACAAAGGTATTTTTCCTTCATATTCATTTATTATAGTAAATGTAGGACTTGTTATATAATCTTTTATCCCTAATGAATCTGCCAAACTTTGTGTCATTGTAGTTTTACCAGCTCCTAAATCTCCCACTAAACAGATAACGCTACCTTCTTTTAAAAGTTTACCTAATTTATATCCTATTTCTCTAGTTTTATTTTCATTTTCTAAATATATTTTTACCATCAATTCATCTCCATTTTGATATAATCGTCATGTGAATTTATATCACTGCTTAATTAATTATAGTATAAGGCTAGATGATTATAAAGTACTTCTATTTATCTTTTTTTATCTTTCACTATTGATAACTTATATCTACACCTTACATACAATCATCAATGGCAATTTTTACGTACTCTTTTGCTTTATAATTTTGCTTTAATGCTTCTTTGCATATTCTCTCAGATTGCTCTTTTACATACTTAAGAGACTTATAATTCTCTTTTACTGCCTCAATACACATTTTTTCCGTTTGATTTTTTATATACATAAGCATCTTCCCATTTTGTCTTACAATCTCTATACATATATCCTCTGTATAGTTATCTATGTAGAGTAGCACGTCTTTAATATTATATCTTTTATTTAAATATCTTATAGCATTTATACATATTTCTTCTGTCTTATTATTAACAAATTGTATACTTCTACCATCTTGTTTAACAGCTTCTATACATATTTTGTCAGTTTGTTTATTTACATATTGTAATGCCATACCATTTTGCCTCACAGCTTCTATACACATTTTTTCTGTTTGATTTTGTACATATTTTAATGCTTTATAATTTTGCTTAATAGCTTCTATACATAATTCTTCACTATGTTCTCTAACATATGCAAGACACCTGCCATCTTTTTTAATTGCTTCTAAACATATACTTCTTGTTTGAACCTCCAAAGCCTTTAATATACTTACAACATCTATATTGGAAGAGTGTCTTATTGCTTTTACAATAAGTTCCTCTGTTTTATTTCGTACATACTTAAGTGCATTACAATCTTTTTTTATAGCTTCAAGACATAGATATTCTGTTTGTTCTTTTACATATTCAAGTGCTCTATAGTTGTACTTTATTGCCTCTAGACATAATTCTTCGGTTTGACATTTTACATACTCTAGTGCCTTATAATTCTGCCTTATAGCTAAAATACACATACCATCAGTTTGATTTTCTATATTTTTTAATTCACGATAATCGTATTTTACCCTTTCCATATTTTCAATATATTCATTAGTGATATACTTTAAAGAATCTCCTAACTTTGTATCATAAATACCAATATGAATATTTTCCCAATTACTATTAAAATAATACCCTTTATCATCTAAAAATAGTTTTTTTATCTTTTTAGATAAGTTCATGAATATACACTCCTATCATTATTAAATTAGTTATTATTAAAAATTTGATTACTAATCTTTATATACATTTAATAATAACTTTACTTTTTGTTTATTATGAATTCGCTCTGTATATTGTAGATACCTTTTTCGTATTTTAATAGTTAATCGCTTTAATTCTTCCTTTATTTTAAAAATTAAATCTGTCTAAATATTTCTTATTTTATATACATTTTTTGATAAATTAATAAAGCCATAATATATTTAATATATCAATCACAGCATAGGACTGAAATTATAAATAAATTATGGCTATTCAATACATTTAATTTTAAAATCTTATATTTTCTTGTCTAATTATTTTTTTATTATATTACCCATTTTCTTATAAAGTGGTAATGTTGCTAAAGATATTATTACAGCTTTTAATACATTAAAGGGAGCTATAATCCAAATTACAAAAGTGAATAAATCATGAACTTGGGGATTTATAGCTGAACCTAGTCCTATTATAGCATTTAATCCCATAAATTGACCATAAAGTGGCATCATTACAAAATAGTTTACTAATGAACCAATTATAGTCATAGCTACTGTACCTAACACAAAACCAATTAACACACCTTTTAAATCTTTACTTCTCTTATATGAATAACAAAGTATCATTACATAAGAACCACCAATTAATATATTTGCAAATTCTCCTATCCCTCCAGTTGTTGTTGCTGTTATTGCTTGTAACACATTTTTTACTACAACTATTCCAAATCCAACTAATGGTCCTAAGGACATTCCTCCAAATATTGCGGGAATATCTGATAGGTCAATTTTTAAGAAATCCGGAAATATACCTGGTATCGGTGCTTGAATAAACATTAATAAATAAGATATTGCAGATAAGATTGACATTACTACTAAAGTTCTTGTTGAAATCATATTATTTTTTTTTGCTGTGTTTTGCATAATTATTATCCTCCTAATCAATATATTTATATTTTTTAGGAAAAACAAAAAACTCGAAGACCCCATCTTCGAGTTTTTATGGATATAGTTTAAACAAACTAAAATAAACTTATTTATATTCCATAAATATCTTCTCCCATCCAGACTTTACTGTCGGCTTTGGAATCTCACCAAATCAACTACATAAGTAGTTCGCGGGCTATACCGCCGGTAGGGAATTTCACCCTGCCCCGAAGATCTTCTTTGATTTTTAATTTTCCTTACATCCTCATATTAGTTAATTTTTTAATAATTGTCAAGTTATTTTTTCTCATACACTACTTTACCATTTATTATAGTGTAAAGTACATTACTTTGAATTTCTAGTGGCGAATTATCCCAAATTACTATATCTGCATCTTTACCAACTTCTATAGAACCTACTCTATCTTCTATACCTAAAACCTTAGCTGGATTTATTGTAATTGATTCTATTGCTTTTTCTTCTTTCATACCATGTTTTACTGCTATACCTGCACATATAGGAAGATATTGAACTGGTATTACTGGGTGGTCTGTCATTATGCATACATCTAGACCTGCATTTGAAAGTATCCCAGCAGTATTAAATGTCAGATTTCTAAGTTCAAATTTAGACCTTTCTGATAAAGATGGACCTACTATCACAGGAAATCCTTCTTCCAACAATTCATCTACAATAAGATGACCTTCTGTACAATGGTCTAATGTAAGTTTTAAATTAAATTCTTTTGCAATTCTCATTGCTGTAAAAATATCATCAGCTCTATGAGCGTGTGCCTTGAAAGGAATTTCTCTCCTCAGCACAGGTATTAAACTTTCCATTTTTATATCATATTCAGGTTTTTCACAGTCTTCGTCATCATGACTTTCATACATATCAATATCTTCTAGATATTCTTCTGCTTTTTTTATGTTTTCTCTAAGTAAGGCTGCTATAGCCATTCTAGTTTGAGGAGATTTATCATCCTGACCATAACAGCTCTTTGGATTTTCTCCAAAAGCTATTTTAGATGCAACTGGATTTTTTATTACCATTTTATCAATTCTTTTTCCATACGTTTTTATAGCTATACATTGCCCACCCATAACATTTGCACTTCCAGGAGTTGTACAGACAGAAGTTATGCCACCTTCAAAGGCTTCTTTAAATGTTCTATCCATTGGATTAATTCCATCTATAGGATTTAATTGTGGTGTTATTGGGTCAGTCTCTTCATTTCCATCGGCTCCCTCAAACCCTATACCATCTTCCCATAAACCTAAATGAGTATGAGCATCTATAAATCCAGGAAACACAAGTTTATTACTAGCATCTATTACCTCCACATCTAAAGGCGCTATCAAATCTTCTCCAATTTCTATTATTTTTCCTTCATCTATAAGGATGTCTCCATGAATTATCCCATTTGTTATGGTGTTTATTTTACCATTTTTTATAAAAATCATTCATTTTCCTCCTGATTTTCAAGACTATTGTACTTCTTTTTAACATTATTTCCTTACAACACACTTTTAAAATTTTTTAATATTTGTACCTTCTATGAATTTCATTTGCAGACATAGAGTTCAAGCATTATAATCATATATAAACTTATCTATTTTTTCATTGATAAAGCTACTCTTTTTTTGTTTAAGTCAATTCCAATCACTTTTACATCTACTATATCACCTACTGTAACAATACTCATAGGGTCTTTTACAAAACTATTACTCATTTCTGATTTATGAACTAATCCGTCATTTTTTATTCCAATATCTACAAATGCACCGAAATCTACAACATTTCTTATTGTACCTTTTAAAGTCATACCTTCCTGTATATCTTCAATTTTTAAGACATCAGTTCTCAGTATAGGTTTTATACCTTCTTCTCTTGGGTCTCTTCCTGGCTTCTTGATTTCAGCTATGATATCTTTTAATGTAACTTGCCCTACTTCCAGTTTTTCACTTAAGTCTTTCAAACCAATCTCTTTTATTTTTTCATCTATTTCTTCTATATTTTTATTCTTTACATCATCTAAAGAATATCCAATTATCTCAATCATTTTTTTACATATCTCATAACTTTCAGGATGCACACCTGTATTATCTAGTGGATTTTTGCCCTCTAAGATTCTCATAAATCCAGCACATTGAGTAAATGCTTGAGGTCCTAGTCTTTTTACCTTTTTCAATTGTGCTCTTGATGTAAAATCTCCATTTTCTTCTCTATATGCTATTATATTTTTTGCAATAGCCTTACTTATTCCTGCAACATGTTCTAGTAGAGAGTATGATGCTGTATTTAAATCTACTCCAACACTATTTACAGAATCTTCAACAACTCCATCTAGTACTTCTTCTAATCTCTTTTTGTTTAAATCATGCTGATATTGACCCACGCCAATACTTTTAGGGTCTATTTTTACAAGCTCTGCCAATGGGTCTTGTAATCTTCTAGCTATAGATATAGCTCCTCTTATTGATACATTTATATCTGGATGTTCTTCATTTGCAAGTTCAGATGCTGAATAAACAGATGCTCCAGCTTCACTAACTATAACATATTGCACCTCTCTATCTATATCTTTTATCATTTCTGATACAAAAGTCTCCGATTCTCTGGATGCAGTTCCATTCCCAATTGAAATTATATCTATATCGTATTTTTCAATCAATCCTTTTAAAACTTTCTTTGCTCCTTCTACATCATTTTGAGGGTCTGTTGGATATACGGTTGTATAATCTAGTAGTTTACCATTTTTATCTACTACAGCTATTTTACATCCAGTTCTAAATGCAGGGTCAAATCCCATAACCACTTTGTCTTTAACTGGCGGTTGAAGTAATAAACTTTTAACATTCTTTCCAAATACACTTATAGCTCTTTCTTGAGCTATTTCTGTTAAATGATTTCTTATTTCTCTTTCTATAGATGGAAAAATTAATCTTTTATAAGAATCTTCTATTGAATTTACAATTTCTTCTTTATTTTTGAAATTTTTATCATTTACATATTCATTTATTATGTAATTTAAAACTTTATCATTATTTATTTCTAACTTAACCTTTAAGAAATTTTCTTTTTCTCCTCTGTTTATTGCCAAAACTCTATGTGGAGCCATGCTTTTTACTGCTTCACTATAGTCATAATACATATCATAAACCGATTTCTCATCAGTAGAACTTTTACTAACTATCATTCCTTCTCTTAAAGCCAATTCTCTTATATATTTTCTAATCTTAGCATCATCTGAAACTAATTCTGCAATTATATCTCTAGCACCTTTTAACGCATCTTCAACAGAAAAAACTTCTTTCTCTTCATCTATATAGCTATTTGCCTCTATTTCTATACTATCCAAATTATTCTCTAGTATTGACAATGCTAGATTTTCTAATCCTTTTTCTTTTGCTATTGTTGCTCTAGTTCTTTTCTTTTGCTTATATGGAGCATATATATCTTCTACTTCTTGTAGTGTCTTTGCTTTTTCTATATTTTTGCTTATTTCATCAGTTAATTTACCTTGTTCATCTATTAGCCTAACTACATCATCCTTTCTACTTTGAAGGTTTCTCAAATACATCAATTTTTCATAGAATTCTCTTAGTGTAACATCACTCATTTCGCCAGTCATTTCTTTTCTGTATCTAGCTATAAACGGTATTGTATTCCCTTCATCAATAAGCTTTAATGTATTATTTATTTGTTCATCTCTAAGATTAAATTCTTTTTTTAATATTTGATTTATATCCAATTTATTCACTCCTAATGTTAGTTTTTTCATAAGTATAACAAAACAGAACGAAGGCTGAGGGTTGTCGTCCTCAGCCTAAGTGCTGTAAGTGCATAGTAAGCACTAACCTTCTTATACATATATCTTAATTACAGTGCATATTTATTAAACTGTTTTATTCATTTTTAAGTATTCATTAATAAACAAGTCTATATTTCCATTCATTACACTATCTACATTTCCAAACTCAGCATTTGTCCTATGGTCTTTAACCAACTTATATGGTTGAAAAACATATGACCTAATTTGGCTACCCCAAGTTATTTGTGAGTATTTTCCTTGTATATCTTCTATTTTTTCCTTTTGTTCTAACTCTTTTAATTCTATCAATTTTGCCATTAAAAGTCTCATAGCTCTATCCTTATTTAGATGTTGAGACCTTTCATTTTGACACTGGACTACTACACCTGTAGGAATATGTGTTATTCTAACTGCTGAATCAGTCGTATTTACATGTTGACCTCCAGCTCCAGATGCTCTATATGTGTCTATCTTTAAATCTGATGGATTAATTTCTACTTCTATATTCTCATCTAGCTCTGGTGTTACATCTATAGATGCAAATGAGGTATGTCTTTTTCCTGATGGGTCAAATGGAGATATTCTTACCAGCCTATGAACTCCTTTTTCACTCTTTAAATACCCATAAGCATTTGTTCCTTCTACAAGAATTGTAGCTGTCTTTATTCCCGCTTCAGGGTCTGATATTATATCTAATAGCTTAACTTTATATCCCTTACTTTCTGACCATCTTATATACATTCTCAAAAGCATCTGAGCCCAATCTTGAGCATCCAAACCACCAGTACCAGCGTTTATAGATAATATAGCATTATTTTTATCATACTCTCCATTTAAAAGAGTTTTTATTTTCATTTCAGATAATTTTTCTTCTATTGATTCTATAGACTTTTCTATATCTCTTTCTACAGAATCATCCTCTTCTTCTAGACCTATTTCAATCAATACTTCTATATCTTCTAATAAGTTTTTTAAGCTTTCATATTCTTCTAGTGTCTCTTTTAAAGATTTATTTTCTTGAAGTACTCTTTGAGCGACTTCATTATCGTCCCAAAAGTCTTGTTTATTCATCTTTTCTTCATTAATTTGTATCTCTTCCATCAATGAAGCTATGTCAAAGAGAAACCCTCAATTCTTCTAAATTTGAAGCTATCTGCTCCATACTATGTCTGTACTCTTGTAACTTTAACATTTAATCCTCCAAGATTATCTTCCACAACAGTTTTTATATTTTTTACCACTTCCACAAGGACATAAGTCATTTCTTCCAACTTTTTCATCTTTTTTAACAGTTTTACTTGTTGGAAGTGTTCCATCTGATGGAGAAGATAGATTTTCAACATCTACAACAGCTTTTCTTTCCACTGGAGTTTCTATTGTTATATTGAATAAATACCTTACAGTATCTTCCTTGATATGTTTATTCATTTCATCAAACATATCAAAACCTTCCATTTTATAAGCAATAACTGGGTCTTGTTGACCTATAGCACGAAGACCAATACCTTGACGCAATTGGTCCATAGCATCTATATGGTCTATCCAATGGTTATCAACAGCTTGAAGTAAGATTACTCTCTCAACCTCTCTCATTCTCTCATAGCCAACTTGTTCTTCTTTTGAAGTATATATCTTCATAGCTATTTCATAAACTTTTTCCGTTATTTCAACTGGATTAAGTTTTTCTATTTCTGGTATTTCTATACTACCTTTTGGTAAGAACAGATTATACATATGTTCTTTGAATCCTTCTTCATCAAATCCTTTATCTTGTGTATAAAGAGTAACTGCCTCTTCTATTATAGAATGAGTCATTGATTGTATTTGTTCTTGTAAATCTTCACCCTCTAATACACGTTTTCTTTCTGCATATATTATTTCTCTTTGTTTATTCATAACATCATCGTATTGAAGTACATGCTTTCTTATACCAAAGTTTTTGCCTTCGACTTTCTTTTGTGCTCCTTCAATAGATTTAGATAATATTCTATGTTCTATTGGCATATCTTCTTCAAGACCTATTTTATCTACAATTCCAGATATTCTATCACTTCCAAACAATCTCATAAGGTCATCATCAAGACCTATATAGAATCTTGAACTACCTGGGTCACCTTGACGACCAGCACGACCTCTCAACTGGTTATCTATTCTTCGAGATTCGTGTCTCTCTGTACCAATTATAGCAAGTCCACCTGCTTCTACAACTTTTTTTTGTTCTTCTTGTGTTTGTTGTTTAAACTTTTCAAATAGTTTTTCATACTCTGCTCTAGCTTCAAATAGAGTTTCATTCCCTTTTACAGGTATCCCTTCTATTGGAGTATCTACTCTATTTACTATTTCTTCTTTAAATCCATTTCTTCTCATTTCTCTCTTAGTTAAGAAATCTGGGTTTCCACCTAGAACTATATCTGTACCACGACCAGCCATATTAGTAGCTATCGTAACAGCTCCAAGTCTACCAGCTTGTGCTATTATTTCTGCCTCTTTATCATGATGCTTAGCATTTAACACTTCATGTTTTATGCCTTTTTTCTTTAGTATTTGTGATAATAATTCTGACTTTTCTATTGATACTGTACCTACAAGTATTGGTTGATTTACCTTATGTCTTTCAATTATTTCTTGAGCCACAGCATTAAACTTACCTATTTCACTTTTGTATACACAGTCTGGTAAGTCTTCCCTTATCATAAGTTTATTGGTAGGTACTTGAAAAACATCCATTTTATAGATTGCTTTAAACTCTTCTTCTTCTGTTTTTGCTGTACCAGTCATACCAGAAAGTTTTTTGTACATTCTAAAGTAGTTTTGGAATGTTACAGTAGCTAGTGTTTTAGACTCTCTTTGTATTTTAAGACCTTCTTTAGCTTCTATTGCTTGATGTAAACCTTCTGAATATCTTCTACCAAACATAAGTCTACCTGTGAACTCATCTACTATTACTATTTCTCCATCTTTAGCAACATAATCAACATCTTTCTTCATTATTACATGTGCCCTTAAAGCCTGATTTATATGATGATATAACTCTGTATGAGATATATCTGTTATATTATCAACATTAAAATATACTTCTGCTTTTTGTATACCTGATGCTGTTAGAGATACAGCCTTATCTTTTTCTTCTAATTCATAATCATCTGGTTTTAAAGTTAAAACAAATGTATTTGCATCTGAATATAAATGAGTTGATTTGTCTCCTGGTCCAGATATGATAAGCGGTGTTCTAGCCTCATCTATTAGTATAGAGTCAACCTCATCCACTATGGCATAATTTAATCCTCTTTGAACTCTTTGCTCTTTGTGTATTACCATATTGTCCTTTAAGTAGTCAAATCCATACTCATTATTTGTACCATAAGTTATATCACAATCATATTGTTCTTTTCTAACTTTTGGGTTTTGACCATGTATAATAACACCTACACTCATTCCTAAAAACTCATAGATTTTTGCCATTTGGTCTCTATCACGTTTTGCAAGGTAATCATTTACTGTTACAACATGTACACCTTTTCCAGTAAGCGCATTCAAATAAACAGGAGCAGTTGCAACCAAGGTTTTACCTTCACCTGTTTTCATCTCGGCTATTCTTCCTTGATGTAGCACTATACCTCCAATCATTTGAACTCTGTAGTGTCTAAGTCCTAACACTCTCTTAGAAACTTCTCTAACTACTGCAAAAGCTTCTGGAAGTATATCATCTATACTTTCACCATTTGCTAATCTCTCTTTAAATATATTTGTCATATTTTTAAGTTCCGAGTCTGCCATAGATTCAAACTTAGGTTCTAATGAATCTATTATATCAACAGTTTTATTGAACTTTTTTAATTCTTTTTTATCTGCCATGTTGAATAAATTATCCATAAAGCTCATATTTTACATCTCTCCTCGTTCTTTATTGTACTATTATTCATTTTACCATAAAAACTATACTTTTAATATTAATTTAAAAAGCTATCGATAATTTATTTATCGATAGCTAATATGATTAAATCTAAATTGCTTTATTCATGTTCTATTATACCATATCCACCATTATTACGCTTATAAACTACTGCTATTTCATCTGAATCTATATTCTTAAACATATAAAAATCATGTCCTATTAACTCCATCTGTAATACAGCTTCCTCTTCGCTCATTGGCTTAACACTAAATTTTTTACGTCTTTGAATTACTAACTCTTGATTTTCATCCCCATAATCCTCTTGCTCGTCAGCTAGATTTATCTCTGCGTCTTGGAATCTTATACTCTTGTTGTCTTTATGTTTATCTTGTAGTCTCTTTTTATATTTTTTTAATTGTTTACTTAATTTATCATATACAACATCTATGGCTGTGTATAAATTTTCCTGCATATCTTCTGCTCTAATTATAGGTCCATTTACAGTAGCTATTGTTACTTCTATTTTTTGTCTTGCTTTTCTAGCACTTACTGTAACTTTTACATCAGTGTCTGGATGAATGTAATTATCTAACTTGCTTAGTTTGCTTTCAATTTTATTTTTTATTGCATCAGTTAATTCGATTTGTTTTCCAGATATAATTATGTTCATAAGTACATCTCCCTTCAATTATGCCAGTATAAGAAAATTTATACTTTAATAATATATTCTACACGAACTCTCATAATCCTCTTTTCATTATTTACTTTTATGATTTTTTCTATTCAATTGATAGAATTATTTATCATTTTTAGTTATCTTAATACTCATGTGGATTAATATTATTACAAATACCTGTGGATAATGTGGATAAAACTGTTAATAACTCTTGTTTTTGTTTATTTAAAGCTATTTTTACTACTATTTCTATCCACAAAAATCTCCATTAATTGTTTATTAATATGTGAATTCATGTCATAAGATGGTAATTTTAGGAAATTATATGTATTATATGCCATTTAATCTTTATAATTTTTTACAAATATAAACCCTCTAAAACCTCCATATTCTATCTCTTCTTTCATTATTTATATTTAAGACTCTAAAAAGTCGTAAAGCATACTAAACAATAATTTCATATTTAATACCTATTAACATTCATATACCCAAATTATAATTAACTCACACTCTTTATTTAGACCAAGTATTTCATATTACTATCTTGAAATTATATTTACGAGTTGTTTAAGCTTTTGTCTATCTATATCTTCAAAAGGACTGTTATTCATTCTAATAGCTGTACCAAAGTGAAAATTACTTGCTTTAGTTGAGTCTTTTATCTTTTCTATATTATCTAAATTAAGCCCTCCACCTAAAAGAATTTTTATGTGATTAGAACTAAACATCATATCCTTTATTATTTGTATATTATCAACTATACTTCCCTTCCCCCCTGATGTTAGTATATTTGTAATCTTATCATAATCCTTCAAAATTTTAACACTATCCGTTGTATTTGATTCATCTATAGCTCTATGAAATGTAACATCAAGATTATCACAACATCTTAATAAAATATTTAGATTTTTTTCATCTATTTTATTGTTTTTATCTAATACACCAAATACAACTCCATTAGCACCAATCTCTTTAATCACACTTATATCTTTTTGCATTATACTTATATCTTCTTTACTGTATACAAAACTTTTCGCATGATGTCTTATCATTACGTTCACAGGTATCTTTACACTGTTAACAACCCTTTCTATAAGACCAAAACTTGGTGTCAACCCACCTTCAGTTAAAGCACTAACTAGCTCTATTCTATCTGCACCACAATCTTCTATAATTTTAGCGTCTTCTACTGACATTCCTATTATCTCTAACATAACTACTCCTTTGCCAATTCATATATTGCATTTGCAAATATCTTTGCATTTAATATTATATCTTCTATATCCATGTATTCATCAGGATTATGAGCTATTCCTTTTTGTCCTGGAAATGAAGGTCCAAATGGAACTATATTTGGCATTACTTTTGCATATGTACCTCCATTAGTCGTTACTGGAGTTCCATCTAATGATGTGACCCTTTCATAAGCTAGCTGAAGTTTTTTAATGAGATTACTATCTTTATCAAAATACACAGGATTAAAATTAGAAATTACCTCTATCTCTATATTATCTGGAAAGCTAGATTTTATTTCATCTAACACATCTTTTAGTTTATAGCTAAAATCGTACTTTACCTTTATATCCAATATAATATCATTATTTTCTTTATTTAAATCTTTATATGTAACAAGCACATTTTCTGACATACTTTCTATAAAACCTAAAAATGTATCTTCTTCATAATTGTTTTTACTTTTTATTCTAATCTTTGCCATACCTTTTTCACCATATACAACAGGATACTTACAATCCGGTGTAAAACCCATAACAGGAGCTTTTTCTTTTTTTAAATAATATGGTATATCTTCAAATCCACTTTCTTCATTTGTACCAAATATTATCCTAACTTTTTTATCTAATTTTAAATTTAATTCTTTAATAGCATATAATCCATATAAAGCAGAAATTATAGGTCCTTTATTATCCAGTACTCCTCTTCCATAAATTCTTCCATTAGTTTCTTCTCCCTTATAGGGCTTATACTTCCAACCTTCTCCTTCATGTACAACATCCACATGCCCAATTACACAAACATAATCTTCGCTATCTCCATGTTCTGCATAACCAATATAATTATCCAAATTTCTAATCTTAAACCCCAATTTTTCTGATATTTCTAATGCTTTATTAAGTGCTTCCCCTATTTTTTCGCCAAAAGGGAAGCCATCTTCTGACTCCCCTTTGACACTAGGTATTTTTACAATATCTATAATATCACTTAATAAATCTTCTTTTAATTCATCTATTTTATTACTTATGATATTCATAAAAATCTCCTCATTATAAAACTCTATTCTAATTATGTAACTACTACTTTATTCACTTACTTCTATTGGTGCTTTTATTCTAGCTTCATATGCTTCCATCCACTCATTTGATATAACCTTATGTATAGTTTTTCCATTTACTCTATTTGAAATATATACAGTAGGGGACTCTTCTCTAGTTACTACTGAAAAAGTAAAATCAGCTATATTTGTAGCTACTCCCCATTCACCCTTATTATTCATGGCAACTAATGATAAATCACCAGCTTTTCCTCTTCTTTTGATAAGTTGTTTATCAAGTTCATTTACTGCTATATCACACGCTTCTTGTGGATGTTTTCCTTCTTTCATAAGTCTAACTATCTCATAAGATATACATCCCTTCATTAAATCTTCTCCCAAACCAGTAGCTGTAGCTCCTCCTATATTACTATCAACATAGAATCCTGAACCAGATAGTGCAGAATCTCCTATTCTACCTCTCTTCTTCATAAATAATCCACTTGTTGATGTAGCTACACACATCTTTCCATTTTTGTCTAAAGATATCATACCAACAGTATCATGACCAGCATATGGGCTTAATCCTTTGTCTAAAGTTTCTTGTTTTCTCTTTTTATAATGTAACTTTGCTCTATCAGTCAACATATTTTTTCTTTCAAATCCATTTTTATGAGCATACTCTTCAGCACCTATTCCAACTAAGAAGTTATTTACCTTCTCATAACTTAACTTCCTAGCTATACTGACAGGATTAGAATAATCTTTTATACCAGCAACTGCTCCAATATCTAACGTGTTACCATCCATAAATGCAGCATCAAGTTCTACCTCGCAGTTTTCATTTGGAAGTCCACCATATCCAACCGATTTATAGAATGGATAATCTTCAACTCTTCTTACAGCAAGCTCCACAGCATCACCTGCTTCCATGCCTTTTTCTAAATGTTCTGATGCCTCAGTTATTCCTTCTAGGGCCATTCTCCATGTCGCTATCATTCCCCACATGTTAAAATTCCCCTCCTTAAATTGTATAGATTTTAATAATGTATATTTATCATAAACAGTATAAACATTCAAACTTGTTAATATTTAATACTCAAATCAATAACAAAAGTCTTCTTTCATCAAAGTTATATCTTCTTTATTTGCCATTGCTTTCGCTAATTTACATATGTTATTTAATGAGTCGTTAAGACCAATTCCACCTTTTTTTGGAGTCTTAACTATACATATATCGTTTTTATATTCGTTTATCACATCTACATTTTCTTCTGACATAGCTGCAAAAGCTGGTATGTCTGCCTTATCATTTATATTTTTAGATATTATCGCTGACATCTTAGAAAAATTTTCATAATTAAAACTTGGTCCACAGATTACTACATCAGGGTTTAATTTTTTTACCATAGCTATCATTTTGTTTGTTACTTCTTCTTCATTATTTACAAAAAATTCATCTCCACAAAATAATGTCGCTATTACCTTAGATTCCTTTAAAAATGGTTCCATCATTACACCTGGTCCTAATGGGCTTGATTTTCCAGCAGGAGGTATGTTACTTTTCTCTTTTCCTCCAGCCCCAGCTTGTATTTGGTCCAATATCATAACTATTTTCTTCATAATCTTCCCCCTATAGTACTAAATCATCAAAAGATATATCATCATCTTCCTCTTCAACATTTGATTTTTCTTCTTTCAAATATTGTTTATCTAGCATTTTTATAAATGGTATATACATAAATATTCCTAGTATAAGAAGTACTAATTGTAAAACTGCACCTTGCCATCCTGTTGTTAGAAAACCAGAGAATATAATTGGAGTCGTCCACGGTAGCTGAACTCCATTTGTAAGTGGTACTAATCCTGTTGACATGCAGAAATAAGCTATTATTATATTTACTGTTGGAACTAATGCAAACGGTATCAATAGTATTGGGTTAAGCATTATTGGTAGACCAAATATCAATGGCTCATTTATACCAAATATGCCTGGTAAAATTGACAACTTTCCTATTGACTTTATACGTTTACTTTTACATATTAATAACATAGCTATAATTAATGATAATGTACTACCTGCTCCACCAAATGTTGCAAACATGTCTTGAAATTGAGCAGTTATTATATTCGGTAGTTTTGTACCAGCTTGAAAAGCAGCTAAATTTTCAGCTGATAGAATTTTTAATATAGGATTATACACAGCCCCAACAACACTACTTCCATTTATTCCAAAGAACCAGAATAGATGTAAGAATACGTAAGCTATTGCTGTAGCACTTAAAGTATTTCCTAATTTTAATAATGGTATTTGTAAAAACTTAAATATAAATTCATGTATACTTCCATATGGCGTAGCTTCAAAAGCTATCTTAACTAAAAAGAAAACTATCATAACTATTGCACTTGGTATTAATGCTGCAAATGATTTTGATACAGTTGGAGGAACTCCATCTGGCATTTTCAGTGTCCATCCTTTTTTTACAACTGCACCAAATAATCTTACAGAAGTTATTGCTGTTATCATACCTACAAACATTCCCTTAGAACCCATCCATCCTAGTGGTATACCTGTTACCATGTATACTGATTCTGTTCCTTCTGGTGTATATGGTATTACAAATGGTGTTACTATAAAAAAAGCAACTATTGCAACTGCTGCTGATGCTATTGGGTCTACATCTATTTGCTTTGCATAAGAATATCCAATTCCTAAAACTGCAAGTAAAGTCATTACTTCAAATGTTGCTACAGTTGGTTGTTGCAATTTTACAGCCCAATCTGGACCAAAAATTTGACCTACAAATTCATTCCAGCCTTTTATAGGAAAATTTGCTACTAATAAAAATAATGAACCTATTATCAATAATGGTGATGATACTAAAAAACCATCTCTAATTGCAATTAATAATTTATTTTTACCTATTTTTTCAGCCAATGGCATAAGTATTCTTTCCAATCTATTCATCTATCCACCCTCATCTCTCATTATTTTTTATTATAATTCTATGCTTGTTTAGATTTTATTAGCTTTATAGCGACCTTTAGTACTTTTTCCCCATTCATAGTTCCATAATCAACCTCATTGATTATATCTATAAGTTTACCTTGAGCTTCAAACTTTGGTTTTAATTCCTTTAACATGTATTTAACTTGTGGTCCTAATAATATACAATCTGGATTTTTTTCTTCAACTATTTTATCAATCTCTGCTATTGGAAATGCCTCTACTTCTATTGGTAAATTGTGTTTATCTGCTACCTTCTGCATTTTCTCTGCAAGTAAACTTGTTGACATTCCAAAGCTACAAAACAAATATATTTTTCTTTTCATTCTTTTAAATCCCCCTTAATTTTTTATTTTAATTTTTGAATTTCTTTTCTTAACATAATCATTTCTTTTATAAGATTTCTCTCACTCATACAAGTCATTAAATGGTCTTGAGAGTGAATCAATAAGATAGATATATCTGACTTATCTCCTCCAGCTTCCTTTTGTATAAGTTCAGTTTGTACTTTATGTGCTTTTAAGATTTCTTCATTTGCACTTTCAATTAATTCATCTGCTTTTTTAAAATCGTTTTCCTTTGCACAGTCAAGTGCTTCATAAAGTATAGATTTTGCATTTCCAGCATGAATTATAATCTTTAAAACTATTTCTTCCATTTTTTCCTCCTAAGTTGCTTCTCTTTTTTAGCTTATTTATACCTTACAAATATATAATACCTCACAAAAACAAAAAAACATGCACAACTTTTTCCATCACATGGAAAATTTTGTGCTTATCCATAGTTCACTATGAATTTTATATAAGAATATCTTTTACTTTTTCAATGTCACATTTACTTAAAATATCTAGCATATTTTCATCTTCTGTTAGATTAGATATTTCTTTAAATAACTCTCTAAATATTTTTCTATCATCATCCTTTTTATAAGCTAATAAAAGTATAAACTTTATATCCTTTCCATTTCTAATTTTTATTGGTGTTTTTAACCTTGCAAAACATAGAACAGATTGCTTTATATATTTCATATCTCCATGAGGGAATAGTATTCCTTTCCCAACATTGGTTGGGTATGACTTTTCTCTTGTTATAATAGATTGTAAATACTCTTTTTCTGCATAATGTTTTTCAATTAATAAATTAGTTAAATATGTTATAGCTTCATAAATATCATCATGCTCTAACTCCCTTATTAAATAATCAGACATCATTAATCTGTTCATAAGCTTATATGAAGTATCTTTTTCTTTTATTTTGTTTGTAAAATCTTTGAGTTTATTCTCATCCTCATCAGTAAATAATGGTGTTGTTATAAAAATTGGCTTTTGAACATTCTCATACTCTTGAAATGCAATTATAAAATCTATTGTCTTATTAAAGTTATCTCTTTTTAAATCTTCCTCTCTTAATGTTTCAATAATTTCTATGTTATTAAATCTCTTTTCTATTTTTACTTTTAATAGCATACTTACTCCAAAACTAAATGGACATACAATACTCGCTTTTTTATTTGATTCCTTTTTATTGTACTTTCTTTCTAGAGAGGTTTGAAAGTGAAGTGTAAGATAGCCGATTTCATCTTCAGTTATTTTTTTACCTTTTAATTCAATTTCTATTGAACTTGATATTACTGTAAATAAAAAGCAAAATTTAGTCTTTATATTATCTAAAAGTGGATTTTCTAAGTAAACATTACTTTTCATTTGGTGCATTGTAACATTCAAATGACATATTAATTGCTCATAAAGTAATATATCATTATTGAAATTTATTCCTGATTCTTCCGATACTAAACTTATAATTTTTTTTGTATAATTTACTAATTCTTCATTTAGATATAATGATTTTTTAGTATTACTACTATTTATTTGTTTATTCATACCAAATATTAAAGATTCTATAAATAATTTTTCTTCATAATTTAATGCTATGGATAAATTAGATTTTAGCTCATCTTCTATACCTAAGATAAGCATTTTTAGTTTAAGTTCTTTCTTAGCATTTTTTACTTTTAAAGAGTTTCCCAGCCTTATTCGTATTATGTTTATAAGAAAAAATAACATCAATTGCTTAAATGATATATCTGTAAGTCTTATCTCCATATTATCCTCTATAGTAGACATTATGTTTTTGACAATTATTATATCTACTATATGGAAATATTCTATTTCATCTATGTTTAACCTGTATCTATCTATGTATTTAAATAAGAATGATACTAACATTATCCTTATGTCTTTCTCATCCCCTTCAATATATATACCACTACCTTTTTTAGTTGAGACATTTAGATTATAATTATTTAATGCCACTGATAATTTACTTATTTCTTCTCTGACAATATTTTTATTTATATACAACTTATTCGATAAATCATTTAAAGTAACTTTTTTATTATTACAAAGTATTAAATTTAATATCTCAACTTGCTTATGAAGCTCACTATTTACTCTTTTAACTTCACCTCGTAACTTCTGATTTACCAGTATTTTATCTGTATCATCTCCACTAAATTTAATTCCTATATTAGGTTTTCTTTTAATATAAGCATTACAAAAAGTAGATAACCATTCGTCAATATATTTGCAATCATTTCTTATTGTCCTTTCCGAACACTCAAAATCATTGGCAATCTCATTGACATTTATAAACTCTTCTTTTAATAGCAATGTTGTTAATAAATTTTCTTGCCTTTTATTCAAACATATCACCTCTTTATGACTCAACCTAAATTTATTATATGTAAAAAAGAGCTATACATAAAGGTATTATGCTAGCTCTCTTTTAATATGATATTTAGCTGACCTGGTTTTTGACCCCACACTCGCCTACTGGAGGGTTCGCTTGGGTTCGCCGCACTACTACTCTCTCTCGATTTTATTATCGGTAGGTCTTACTTCTAAGCCGCACCATGATCATTAACCCAATTTTTAGTGTTAACTTACGTGGATCCCTTTGCCTGCGACTGGCTTGGACTTTCAACCACAGACCTAAATATCACTTATCCATTTTAATATTTTAAATTAGAATTGTCAATATATAAGATTATTCCATAACATAATTATCGTTTGCTTTTGTAAGTAAAGTCAATACAAAGACCTTATTAACACCAGATAACTTTAAAAGTTTAGAAATTTCATTTGTTGTAAAACCAGTAGTAAATATATCATCTATTAAAAGTATATTTTTATTATTTATTAATTTAATATTTTCTTTAACAACAAATACATTTTTTAGTTCTTCTTTTCGTTCCTTTTTGTTTAATTTATATAGCATTCTTGTATACTTTTTTCTACTTATACAATCCAATAATGGAATATTTATCATTTTACTTAAATTAAATGCTATTTTTTGTGCCTGATTAAAACCTCTTTTATTTAGTCTTTTTTTATGAAGTGGAACAAATAATATATAATCAAATTTTATGTTTTCTAAATACAATTTTTCTTTCATTATCTGAGCTATATACTTAGCCATAAATGTTTTTTGATTATATTTCATCCCTAAAACTATCTTTTTGGTTACATCATTGTATTCAATGCAGGATATTGATTTGTCAAAATAAAAATCTTTATTAAAACAATAGCTACACTCTTCAACAAACTCTTTTTCGATTGAATGACGTATTATTGGCTTTCCACACTTCATGCAACCATCCTGTATAAAATTCATTTCTTTAAAACAGCTTTTACATATTGAATATGTATTTGTTTTCTTTATGGATTTATCACAAATTATGCAACTTATATTCTCAGGATATATAAAATCCAGACATTTATTAATCATATTTTTAAAACTCTTAATAAAATTATCATTGCATATTCTCATATTTATTCTATCAACAGCCCTTCTCGCTTAAATTTATTCAGCTTATACCCTAAATTTGAATACCGTTGATTAACTCTATTATTTTTTATCATATATTCAAGATATTTCACATCTCCAACTAATACAACTAATTTTTTTGCTCTTGTTACTGCTGTATATAATAAATTACGGCTAAGTAACATAGGAGGAGCCCAAGTTATTGGCAATACTATAACTGGAAATTCACTTCCCTGACTTTTATGTATCGTTGTACAGAAACTATGGTCAATTTCATCTAATTCATCATATAAGTACGATACGATTTTAATTTGATCAAATAATACATAAATAGTTTTCTTATCTTTATCTATGTGATAAACATATCCTATATCTCCATTATATATACCTTCTCCACTTTCTTTTTGGTCCTCTGTTTCCCACTTTTTTGTATAATTATTTTTTACTTGCATTACCTTATCGCCAACTCTAAACAATCTTTTAGAAAAACTTTCTTCAACTTTAAATTTTTCTTTTTTGTTAAGATACTTTTGTAACTCTATATTGAGATTAGTAACTCCTAACTCACCTTTTCTCATTGAAGATAAAACTTGTATATCTTTTAATTTATCAACTTTATAAAATTTAGGTAATCTTTCATTAACTAATCCTATTATTTCATTTAAAATTTCTTCATTAGTTGATTTTCTTATAAAAAAGAAATCTTTACCTTTTGTATTTAGATAAAGTGGCTCTCCATTGTTTATCTTATGAGCATTTACAATTATCATACTCTCTTGTGCTTGTCTAAATATTTCATTTAATTTAACTACATTTATAATACTAGAACTAATCATGTCCTTAAGTACATTTCCAGCACCTACAGAAGGTAATTGGTCACTATCTCCAACCAAAATTACTCTTGTCCCTAACTTTATAGCTCTAAGCAAGTTGTACATTAAGATAATGTCTACCATTGATACCTCATCAACAATTATTACATCTGAATTTATTGGGTCTTCTTCATCCTTAAAAAAAGTTAAATCATCATCTGTTGAGAATCCCATTTCTAATAATCTATGTATAGTTTTTGCTTCTTTATCAGAAGTTTCACTCATTCTCTTTGCTGCCCTTCCTGTTGGAGCTGCTAAAGTTACACTTTTCCCATTGTTTTCAAATATATCTATGATAGCATTGATAGTAGTTGTCTTACCAGTTCCTGGACCACCAGTTATAA
Source organism: Clostridioides sp. ES-S-0054-01 (assembly GCA_021561035.1). Taxonomy (NCBI): domain Bacteria; kingdom Bacillati; phylum Bacillota; class Clostridia; order Peptostreptococcales; family Peptostreptococcaceae; genus Clostridioides; species Clostridioides sp. ES-S-0054-01. The sequence continues at coordinate 185,372 of CP067346.1, read as the reverse complement.
TTAATACTCCACTATTAACAGACTCTTTAACTGCTAAAATTTGTTTTTCTGCTAGCTTAATTCTCTTATCTTCTTCTAAAATTTTAATCTCTCTATCTATGTCTATTTTTAAGTCTTCAAATTCATATTGTGATAATTTTACTATTTGACTACATACTCCATTTTCAGCTAAATAGTACGGCATAAGATATATAAGATTTTCATTGTTTACTTTCTCTATATGTATTTTTTGATTATAAACTAACATCATTATACACTCTTTTATTATTTCTCCATTTAGTTCCAATAACTTTTCTGAATCTTGTATTAGAACATGCTCTGGTAAATATGTATGCCCATTACTTAAAGATTTATTCAAAGTGTATAAGATTCCTTGACAAATTCTATCTTTAGAGTTTTTATCTATACCAATTTTATTTGCTATACTATCAGCTACCTTAAATCCAATTCCTCTTATATCTTCAGCAAGTTGGTATGGGTTTTTATTTATAACTTTTATTGCCCTGCTTTTATATTTCTTATATATTTTTAGACAGTAATTTGGTGTTATTCCAAAAGGAGATAGCTCTATTATTATACTTCTCAATTCTCTGTCTTCTTCATAACTTTTTACTATTTGTTTTACTTTTTTACGCCCTATGCCCTCTACTTCTTGTAGTTTTTCTGGTGAATTTTGTATCACATCTAACGTATCTACACCAAATTTATCAATTATTCTCTTAGCCATTTTTTCGCCAATACCATGTATCATTCCAGAAGATAAGTAAACATAAATTCCTTCTAAGGATGATGGTGTTACTGGCATAAAACTATTCACCTCAAATTGAGTCCCATAAATCTTATGGTTTACCCACTTTCCTTCAACTTCTATGCTTTCTCCAATTGCCAAAGTAGGCATACATCCCACAATGACAATTTCATTATTTCCATTTACCAAATGAGCTATTGTATAGCCATTATCTTCATTTTTAAAGACTATTTCACTTATCATTCCTTCTAATTTTTCCATTTTTATCTCCTAAAAATACTAATAATCGCTCTGTTTAAACGTTAGTATACTTACTATGTTAAAACTATGATAGTCTTAGAGAAGCTTTTATATTTTTATACTTAACGTAATTTCCAACTATTATACATTTTATCAGAAACAAAAAAGATCTGCATCCAAAAAATATGGTACCTTAAAATATAGGTACCATATTTAACTAGTTATTCTATTTCAATTACTCTATATTTAAAATACAAATCAAATTTCACAAATAATATTATAATACTAACTTATTTCAGATTTATTTTCTTTATATCCCTCGGTTTTAGTGATTCTTCTATAAAGCATACATAGTAAAATTAAAATTCCCATGTAACCTGTATATGGATATAGAGTTCCTACTAACTTATCAAATGGTAGTAAACCTCCTATACAAGCTAATATACTTACTACTATTGTTATAACTTTAAATTTAGGATGGTCATCTTCTACAAATCTGTTAGTTACTGACCATAACAATGGTACAGCTGTAGTGTATATTCCTAATAAAAGTACTACTGAGAATAAAATGCCTATTGTTGGAGATATCTTATCAGCTAAGTAAAGTGATGGTATCTCTTTTGTGTATATATTTCCTATATCTGAAAGTAATGCTAAATTCATCATTATAGCTGCTGCCATAAGGGCTATTCCACCTACTATACCACCCCACACTGCATCTTTTTTATTTACTGCAGAAGCTCCCATTCCTGTCAAAAATGTTATTACTATTATTACATTATAACAAGTATAAAGTACTCCTGAGAAATATCCATTTGATGTAACAGTTTTAATGTTTAAATTATCAACCATAGTCCCAGCATCTGATAAAGCACCAATATTACTAAATAAACTAATTGCTCCTACTAAAAGTGTAAATATTATTATTATAGGACCTATATTACCTAGTATCTTAGAAAGTCTTGTCAAACCTAGTGAAACAGTTATTAGGGAAACTATTGCCATACCAATCCTACCCACATATGGATTTAATCCATAGTATTCTGACAATGTAGCTCCTGCTCCTGCAATCATTATTACTAATGTTCCAAATAAAAATAATGGTCCAAACCATTCAAAGAATGTTCCAAGATATTTTCCACAATATACTTGATAAATCTTTATTGGTTCTTTAAGCTTCAATTCTCTTCCCTTCTCTATAACTTCTGCTCCAAACCATGAAAATAATAACATAGATATTATTCCACCTATAATACCAGCATATCCATAAAACGTAAAAAATTGCAATATTTCTTGACCAGTTGCAAATCCAGAACCTATTACAGTAGCTACATAAGCTCCAGCAAAACTTATAACAGTTTTAATATTTACTTTACCTGACATACACTACTCCCCCTAATTAAAATTATTTTTAAAGTGTAAGTTTATTAAGATTATATTAGACTCGTTGGTGTGATATTTTAATACATTTGTAATTATTTAACATTAGTTAACACATTCTTAACCATTTTTTAACATATATCCCATAATATATATAAATTTAGTATATAATTGTAAAACAAAATGTATTAATCTAATTAAATACGGTTTATTTATTATATGATGAGAAATTAACATTTATTAAAAATATTTAACTCATAATAAAAAAGCTATTAGAAAGTAATCATAAAATTACATTCTAACAGCTTTTTAGTTAAAAATTATTCACCTAAAGCATCTTTTCTTAACTGTTCAACTTTGTCAGTTCTTTCCCAAGGTAAATCTATATCTGTTCTACCAAAGTGACCATAAGCAGCAACTTTTTTATAAAGAGGCTTTCTTAGACCTAAGTCTCTTATTATCGCTCCTGGTCTTAAATCAAAGTGCTTATTTACTAATTCAACAAGTTTTTCTTCTGAAACTTTACCTGTCCCAAAAGTATCTATAAATATAGATAATGGTCTAGCTATACCTATAGCATATGCAAGTTCTATCTCACATTTATCTGCAAGACCAGCTGCAACAATATTTTTTGCAACATATCTAGCTGCATAAGCAGCAGATCTATCAACTTTTGTAGGGTCTTTTCCTGAGAAAGCTCCTCCACCATGTCTAGAATATCCACCATAAGTATCTATTATTATTTTTCTTCCTGTAAGACCTGTATCTCCTTGAGGTCCTCCTATAACGAATCTTCCTGTTGGATTTATATAAATTTTAGTTTCTTCATCAAGTAATTCTGCTGGTATAACCTCTTTAATAACATGATTAATTAAATCTTCTCTTATTTTATCATTTGATACTGTTTCACAATGTTGAGCTGATATAAGAACTGTATGTACTCTTACAGCTTTACTTCCTTCATATTCAACAGTAACTTGAGTTTTTCCATCTGGTCTTAAATAATCAACTAGACCTGTCTTTCTAACTTCTGTAAGTCTTCTTGATAATTTATGTGCCAAAGATATTGGAAGTGGCATTAATTCTGGGGTCTCATTACATGCAAATCCAAACATTATACCTTGGTCTCCAGCTCCAACCTTTTCTATTTCTTCTTCTATCTCTTCTCCAGTCTTACTTTCTAGACCTTCGTCAACTCCCATAGCTATATCTCCAGATTGTTCATCTATAGAAGTTATAACTGCACAAGTATCACAATCAAATCCATATTTTGCTCTTGTATATCCAATTTCTCTTACTGTTTCTCTTACTAACTTAGGAATGTCTACATAAGCAGATGTACTTATTTCCCCTGCCACTAAAACTAAACCAGTAGTAACTGTAGTTTCACAAGCTACTCTAGATTGTGGGTCTTTTTCTAATAATGCATCTAATATTGAATCTGATATTTGGTCACATATCTTATCAGGATGTCCTTCTGTAACTGATTCTGACGTAAATAAATGTCTTGCCATTTTTATTCCCCCTTATCCATTCTTAATTTTTATTATAGGTTTTACCTTATTTCTAATTTTAGAAACTTTACTCAAAATAAAAAACCTCTCCTTTATAAGAAGAGGTTAATAATCGTAATTATATACTAATTAACTGACCTCATCTTTCAAGACTTTTGTCTTGTAGGAATTAGCACCTTTTCCCATTTGGGTGGTTGCCGGGCTTCACAGGGCCTATCCCTCAGCCTCTCTTGATAAGGTAATCAAGATTTAAGTTTTGTTTTACTTTATTAGCTTACTATTTTTTTTGAATTTTGTCAATATTTTTAGTCACATTTTTTCTATTCCTTTTTTTGTAAGACAAATAAAATATTCTATCTATCTGAAATTTAAAGTTAGGTCTTTTTAATGCTTTTTATTCATATATTTTTTTGAAGGGGGTGTTCCTATTGTATTTAGCTAAAGTAAATTACAGCGATGATGATGTTATACAGATGCTAAGTTCAGTTCTAAAAACTATAATTAATGAAAATACGATTGTTGTTTGCATAGGAACAGACAGGGCTATAGGTGATACTTTAGGCCCTTTAGTTGGAACAATACTTAAAAACAGTAAATTTAAATACCCCGTTTACGGTACACTAGATAACCCTATTCACGCCTTAAATATATATGAGTCTTTAGATACTATAAAAAATACACATATACAAGGTAACTTCTTAGCTATAGATGCTTGCTTGGGGTCGCAGAGTAACATAGGTAATATACAGATTAGAGAAGGACCTATCCTGCCCGGAAAAGGTGTTGGTAAAAAACTACCTCAAATAGGAAACTATTCTATAGTAGGAATTGTAGATAAAATTGATGAAAATAATAAACTTTCATTTAATAATATACGTCTTAGCTTTATATTGGACTTAGCCGAAACAATAGCTTTAGCTTTATTAGTATCCACCTAATCCCAATATAAACCAACTGATAAAATTTTTTATATAAAAAGGTAGATATTTTAGAGTATCTGATTAAATACTCCAAATTATCTACCTTTTTACTTTTATATTTTAGATTTCTACTTTTCTACTAAAGCAAACATTAATTCACCTTTACAGACAAGTTCTTCACCGACATATGCCTTAGCATCTGCCTTAGCTATATTTCTTCTAAGAGTTGTCATTTCGACTTCCATAGTTAGTGTATCTCCTGGTCTTACTTCTCTCTTTATTCTAACTTTATCTATACCTGCAAATACACCTAATTTTCCTTTATTTTCCTCTACAGACATCATTGCCACTCCACACACTTGTGCTAGAGCTTCTACTATTAGCACTCCTGGCATTAAAGGATATTCTGGAAAGTGCCCTTGGAAAAATGGTTCATTAACTGTTACATTTTTTATGCCAATAGCTCTTTTTCCAACTTCTAACTCTGTAATCTTGTCTACTAATAAAAATGGATATCTGTGTGATAGTAATTCTTTTATTTCATCTATATTTAACATTCTAAACTCTCCTAATTATTTTCTTCTGAAAGACCCACCCGTTTCAAGTAAGTCTATTGAACCTAAAGCTATTCCTGTACCTTTTGCAACACAAGATAATGGTTCATCTGCTATTGTAACAGTTATTCCTGTTCTCTGTTCTATTATTTTATCTAATCCATATAATAATGAACCTCCTCCTGTCATTATTATACCAACATCTCCTATATCTGCCGCTAGCTCAGGAGGAGTTTTTTCTAAAACAGCATGAGTAGCAACTACTATTTGCTCAACACATTCTCTAAGTGCTTCTAACATTTCTGTTGAATTTATAGTTATAGAACTAGGAAGCCCTGTAATTAAATTTCTTCCTGTTATCTTCATATATTTTTCTTCTTCTCTCTTAAATGCAGAACCTATTTCAAACTTGATTTTCTCTGCTGTTCTTTCTCCTATAAGAAGATTGTGTTGTTTTTTCATATATTTAACTATAGCATCGTCAAATCTATCTCCACCAACCTTTATAGATTCACTTACAACAGCTCCTCCTAGAGATATTACAGCTATATCTACAGTACCTCCACCAATATCTATAATCATATTACCATTAGGCTGTGATATATCTACACCAGCTCCTATGGCTGCTGCTATTGGTTCTTCTATGATATATACTTCTCTAGCCCCAGCTTGCCTTGTAGCATCTTCTACTGCTCTTTTTTCTACTTCTGTGACACCTGTTGGTACACATACCATAATTCTTGGCATGAAAAATCTTCCAAATCCCTTTTTATCAACTATCTTATCTATAAAAGATTTTAACATCTTCTCAGTTACATCATAATCTGAAATTACACCATCTCTTAAAGGTCTTATAGCGACTATATTACCTGGTGTTCTCCCTATCATCTTTTTAGCTTCTTCTCCCACAGCTAAAACAGAATCTGTTCTCTTGTCTATCGCCACAACAGATGGTTCTTCCAAAACGATTCCCTTACCACTAACATAAACAAGCACATTTGCAGTACCTAAATCTATGCCTATATCAGCTCCAGCCATTTTTTCAACTCCTTTATTTATAATATTAGATTATAAGCCTATTTTAATACTCCTATAATAAAGCATATACAAAAATCTCGCTTTAATCAAGAGAAAATAAATGTTTTGAGAGTATTATTATTTTGCTATTTATAATTATTTAATATATTTCTTTATATAATTTAATTCAATAAAAAAAGTAGGCTTTTAACCTACATTTTTTTATGTTCCTTCTCATATTTTAATTTCGTTGCTAATCCCCCTCTAATATGTCTCTCTGATTTATTTTTGTCCAGCACATTTTTAACTTCTTTGGCAAGGGATGGATTTATTTCCTTCAATCTTTCTGTAACATCCTTATGAATTGTACTTTTACTTACTCCAAATGTCTTGGCGGTTTGTCTTACTGTAGTGTTTTTTTCAAGTATATATTTTGCTACCACTATGGCCCTTTCCTCTATATGAGATCTCAAAGATTACCCCCCTCACATAATAGCTTTAATGATATATATGTAAAAACACCAAAAAATATAACAAGCTTAACCAAATATGATTAAACTTGTTATATCTTTACTTAATTAGACTCATTGGGTCTATAGATTTTTCTCCACTATATGCCTCTAAATGCACATGTATGCCCTCTTCGCTTTCTATTTGAGAAGTACTGCCTACAGTACCTAGAGATTGTCCTTCTGTTATCTTCTGTTCTTTCTTAACACTAACATTTTCATCTAGATTTGAATATACTACTACAATGTTATTGTCACTTTTTATTTTTACTGATTGTCCATATTCTTCATCGCTAAATACATCTACTACTATTCCGTTTAATAGAGATTTTATTTCTTTACCTTTAGTACAACTAACATCTACACCTTTATGAGTTTCCCAGACATCTAGTGTTTTAGAGTAACTAGGTTCTTTCTCTGAATATCCTCTTATTACTTTATCTCCAATGTAATTTAATTTTGTTGCACTCGATTTATTTTCCTCTTTTGACTTAGCTTTTTCTAAGTTTTGTTTTGAATCCGTTGCAGTAGGAATAGCATCTTTCTTATCTTTTTCAATTAAATGTATTTCCTCTTCACTATCTTTATTAGCATTTTCTATCATGCCTTTATTAGAAGCCAATTTATCTACATTATTATTTGTAAACCAAACTCCACCTACTGCTAATAAACAAACACATACAAATAAAGATAAATAAAAACCATCTTTTTCTAACAGCTTTTTCTTCATTTTGCACCTCCAAATATATTTCTACATTTGGATTATTGACTTGTTTTTTGCATTTTATACAATTATTAGTATATATCTTTTATTTTTGTATCGGTGTAATAATGTGATAATATATCATGATATTTATAGCCCTCTTCTGCCATTCCTTCTGCTCCCCACTGGCTCATGCCAACACCATGACCATATCCTTTTACCACAAAATCTATGTATCCTTCTCCAAATTTTATGTCAAAGTTTGCAGAGTTCAACTTAAAAACAGTTCTAATGTCTTTTCCAGTCAATTCTTTATTTCCTAATTTTATTTTTTCTACAGTTCCAGCATCACTTCTTTTAGTTATTAAGACTTGTTTACTTAAATTATTAACATCTATCACAATAGTGCTATATGCTCTTCTAAGACTTTTAACAAAATCTGTGTTACTTATTTTAAGTGTTGATGCAAATTTAGGTGAATACTTATCATAAGGACTTTCCACAGACTTTAGATAAGGATATTTTGCAGAAAATACTTCTTCACTATTTTCTGTTTTTCCTGAAGATGTAGAAAAATAAAGAGGAAGTATTGCCTTATCATTATAAGTTATTATTTGACCTTTAGTTCCTCTAACTGCATCTTGGATTTTAGAATATTTATTCTTAATCCATTCTTCACCATTTAGCTTTTTAAGAGTATCATAACTCTTATATTCTTGACAGTGTTTATAATCAGTACATACTACTGCATTTTTATGTTTGCTTGATTTACTATGTTCCTGTTTATATACTACATATGTTCTAGCTGCTACAGATTGAGCTTTTAAAGCTTCTATATCAAACTCTGAAGACATCTCACCAGCTAGTACTCCACATAAATAGTTCTCCATGTCCATTTTTTCAGTTTTCCCTGTTATATGATTATACACATTGATAATAGGTGCTTTTTTATTTACAGTTTCATAGTTCATCATGTTTTTTTCTTCTTTATTACTGTTATCCTTAATATCACTTTTTTTAATAGTTTTGTTTATAGATATTGATCTTTCTGGTTTTTCAGTTAACTCCACATTTTTATAAGACACTAAAGTTATAAGTGACGGAACTAACACAGAGCAAGTCACAAATCCTAACAAAACAACCAATGGGTTCTTCATATACTCTCCTCCTTAGCTTTTAAAACCTTGTATTTAAGTATATGAACAACCCTATTAATTTATAACTTTCTTATATAAACCAATTATTAATCTTCTACTATTTCGATTTGACCACCTAATGCTGTTATCTTCTTATCTATATCAACGTAACCTCTTTGAATATGGTATATTTCTCCTATTTGAGTTTCTCCTTCTGCTATAAGACCGCATAAAATAAGGGCTGCCCCAGCTCTTAAATCAGTAGCGTTTACTGCTGCACCATGTAGCTCATCTACACCATTAACAACCGCACTTCTTCCATCTATTTTTATATTAGCACCCATTCTATTGAACTCAGCAACATGCATAAATCTGTTTTCAAAAACAGTTTCTATAACTACACCAGTTCCATTAGCTACAGTAAGCATAGCCATAAATTGTGCTTGAACATCTGTAGGAAAGCCCGGATGTGGTAAAGTTTTTATATCTATTGGTTTTAATACCTTTGGACCTACAACTCTTACAGAATTGTCCATTTCTGTAATTTCACAACCAGCTTCTCTTAATTTAGCTACAACTGGTTTTAAATGCTCCATTAAAACATTTTCAACAGTTATATCGCCTTTTGTCATAGCTGCTGCAACCATATAAGTTGCTGCTTCTATTCTGTCTGGAATTACATTATGTTCTGCTCCTTTTAGCTCTTTAACACCTTTTATCTTTATAGTATTAGTACCTGCACCTTTAACATCTGCTCCCATTTCGTTCAAGAAGTTTGCTAAATCTACTATTTCTGGCTCTTCTGCTGCATTTTCTATTATTGTAGTCCCTTCTGCTAAAGAAGCTGCCATCATTATATTTTCAGTTGCTCCAACAGATGGAAAATCTAGATACAATTTATTTCCTACTAATTTTTCTGTTGCTGCTTCAACAAAACCATGGTCCATCTCTATCTTTGCACCTAAAGCTTTAAATCCTTTTAGATGTAAATCTATAGGTCTTGTTCCTATAGCACATCCTCCTGGCATAGAAATTTTCGTACTATTAAATCTAGCAAGTAATGGCCCCATAACCAAAAAAGAAGCTCTCATCTTTCTTACAAGCTCATATGGAGCTTCACAAGTTTTTATATCACTTGCATCAACAGTAAGTGTATTTTCCTTATATTCAACTTCTGCTCCTATATGTCTCAATAAATCTGATATAACATGAACATCTCTTAAATTTGGTACTCCATTTAATGTTGATTTCCCGTTTGCTAATAAAGTCGCTGCTATTATTGGTAAAACTGCATTTTTTGCACCATCTATTTTAACACTACCTTTAAGTGGATTACTCTTTTTTACTATTATCTTAGCCATATTTTTTGATCTCCTCATAATTAATAATCTAATTTTATAATTGGTGTGGCAATATATATGAGTGTTTTTTCGTCATCCTCATTATATTTAATTCCTATATTTAAATTAATTTTTTCCCCTAAATATTCTAAATCATCATCATTTAATACTTTACTATATGCTGTTATAGATAAAAAGTTTACGTCTTTCACTTTATCTATTTGCTTAGCACTCATATTATATAATATTTTTTGTAAAATATCATCATATTTGTTGTTTTGTAACCTTTTTGTGTATTCTCCAACAATACAAGCAGACACATCTACTTGAGATGAATATTTATTTAACACATTTTCTACGTTACTATAAATATCCTCTTTATGTTTATATACTTTGTTGTCCAATATGTCAACTATTATGTAACTTTCTTTATTATTTTTATTTATTCCTTTTATAGAAATTTCTTTATCGCTACCTTTTATAGTAGCACATAATTGTATTTTATCGCCAGACCCTTTTTGATTCCAATTTATTCCTTTTTTATCTAACTTTAGATTGTTAATTATTTCTATAAAAATGTTATGAAACTCTTTATTTGATAAATTATAATTTATAACAGAATTAATTTTAACATTATAAAATTTAAAATCTGCTTCTGAAATTTCAAGAGCATTAGTTAATCTATTATATCTAGTATTTATACTTGTATCTGCATAAGATATTGTCATTCCTATAATCATCAATATAAGAAAGCTTATGGCTAATTTTATTCTTTTCATAATAAAAAATCCCCCTTAAATATGTTTTTCTGTATAACAGAATTATTAACAAATTTAAGAGAGATATACTTTCTCAATATGTATTTTTATACATTTTTACATTTTATATCAATTAAATGTCTTTCAAACTCTTCAATACCTATTCTCTCTAATACTTTACTTATTCTTTCTCCTGGACTTGCTAATTTTTTATATGTATTAAACACATCTTGCACTAATTCTTCTATATTCTCTTCTGTATATAAATTACTAAGTCTATCTCCAAATCTATAACCTCTTCCCATTCTACCACCAAGATAAACAGCTAATCCTTTTTTATCAATTTCCATAGCTCCAAATGGACATACCTGAGCACACTTCCCACAATTTACACACTCATCTTTACTCCATACTAATTTTTTATTTTCCATATAAACTGATTTTTGTCTACATGATGATGTACATAATCCACAATTCTTACATTTATCTTCATTAAATTTTACATATGCTTGTCCTACAATACCCACATCATTAGTATTAGCCTTTGCACAATTGTTTGGACATCCAACTAAAGTAATCTTAGTCTTAGATGGCAAATCACACCCAAAATATAAATCATGTAACTTTCCACATAGTTTTTGTGTATCATATATTCCATGTTGACATACAGTGCCTTTGCACGCAACTAGTGGTCTTACTTTTTTTCCTGTACCACCATGTTTTAAACCCGCTGCTTTTAAATCTTCTTTTATTGAATCTATATCTTCATACTTTATCCATGGTATTTCAACAGCTAATCTAGTTGTAACACCTAAATAACCTCTACCATATTTTTCAGATAATTTTGATAAGTTGATAAGCTGTTCTGCTGTAAAGTTCCCAGCTCTACTTAATATTCTTATTGAGAAATATCCTTCCTGACTTTGAGCCAATATACCTTCCGCTTTCAACTTTACTTTTTCGTCTTTGCTAATCATATCTCACACCTCATAATATAAATAAATTTATAATTCTATGTTGCTAATAATATGTTTAAATAAGTTGTATTTATGTAATCATATTCTAACTACTTTTATATTTTAAAACATAATAAAGGTATATTCAACTTAATAAAATGAATATACCTTTGTATTAAATAATTCTGTTGTAATTTCAAAGACTCTATTTGTGTTCTCCCACTTCAATTAGATTTGAACTATCAAGACTCCAGCCCATCCATCCATCACTATAAAGAGAAGTCTCCTCAACTCCTATGACATTTGCATATGTTAATACCTCAGCAGCACGCCATCCACTTCCACACATAAATATAAGCTGTTTATTTACATCTATATTTTCTTTATTCCACATTTCTAAAATCTCATATTTATTTCTCATTGTATTATCAATATTACGATATTCTTCTAGTGAAACACTATCACTGCCTGAGTGTCCATATAAAGCTCCTGGTATACGCCCTTTTTTATCATAATATGTATATCCAGATACTTTGCCTATATATTCATCCCAAGTACGGTTATCTACTAGTATAAACTTATTTTTGTCTTTTAGTTTTTGCTTTAATTCAGATGTGGTAACAACTAATTGTGAGTTAACTGGTATATCTGCTCCAAAATTAGTACATGAATTCTTTGGATTACTAGTAAATTCTAATTCGTATCCTGCTGACAACCATGAATTTATTCCACCATTCAAAACTCTTACATCTTTTACTCCTATATATCTCAATATAACAGCTAATCTATAAGAAGCCATAGATGCACTACTTGAAACTATCACGGTATCATTCTTTGTGAATCCATAGTCTAAAGCAAACTTAGTTAAGTTATCATCATTATCAAGCATCCATGTTGGAGGAGGTTCTATAATATCGGTATTTACATGAACACTTGTAGGTATATGCCCTTTTGTATATGATTCTTCTTCTTCTCCCCAGCTTGCTTCAATCATTTTTATATTCTTGGAATTTTCAAATGTCTCAGGCGTTTTTCCATCCAATATATCTTTTATTATAAAAGCAGGAACTATCATTTGATAATTTTTATATCTTTCCATTGGAAGATTTTCGTTCTCTGCCCATTGTTTAATATCATATTTATATAGATTTTTATATCCTTTTTTAGATAAATAATCTGCTACAATCAAAGCATCTTTTCCATTTGCATCATATAATACTATATTTTTATCTAAATCAATTTTCTTAATTTTCAGTGCTTGTTCTAGTACTTCATCTTTTTTATCTGAATATACACTTAACCAATTAGCAGAAAAATCTACTGCTCCTTTTATATGTCCACCTCTTTTTACTCCATCTAATTTCCAGCCATTATACACGTCATTTAAGCGAGTATCAACTATAATCCAAGAATTATCTTGAACTTTTTCTTGTAAAACTTCAGTAGATATTGCCTTAAGATTAACAAAATAATCTTCTTTCTTTTCTTTTTTAAAATCATATGCCATAATCTATACTCCCATTTACAAAAATTTTTTTATTTAAAAGTATTTCACTAAGATAAAATAATTTTCTTATAACCTATTAACTTCTTTATATTCTTTTATAAATAGTTCCTTATATTTTTTCTTTTAAACTGCTTAAATTATCTTCTAACAAGGTTACAATATATTATGTGTTCTAATCTTTCTCATAATCCTTTATTATTCCTTATACTTGATATAGACTATATATATTTATTATTCTTACAAATGCTTTAATCTCAATCTTTTTATAAGATTTATTATAGCAAAAACAAAACAGATTTAATACTTATTAAAAAAGCTCATCCTATAAAATACAAATAATAGGATGAGTTCTTTTCAATAAATATTATCTATTTAATTTTTAATCTGTTTTTACTCAACTGTTACTGACTTTGCTAGATTTCTTGGCTTATCAACATCGCAACCTCTTAATACAGAAACATGATAAGCAAGTAACTGCATTGGTACAACAGCTAATATAGGTGATAAAATATCGTCTGAATTTGGTATATAGATTATTTTATCAGCAGCTTTCTCAACATCTTTATTATGGATTTGAGCAATTGCTACCACATAAGCCCCTCTTGCTCTTACTTCTTCCATATTAGAAACCATTTTTTCAAATAATTTCTCTTGAGTAGCTATTGCAATTACAGGAGTTCCTTTTTCTATTAGAGCTATTGTTCCATGCTTTAACTCCCCTGCTGCAAAAGCTTCTGCATGTATATATGAAATTTCTTTTAATTTTAATGACCCTTCCATTGCTAAGCTATAATCTATACCTCTTCCTAAATAGAATGCATGGTCAGAATTAACAACTGTTTTAGCAATTTCTTTTATATATTCTTCATTGTCTAGTATTTCTTGTATTTTTGATGGTATTTCTTTCATCTTAGAAATCATACTATCATAAAATTCTCTAGTTATTGTTCCTTTTTTAATAGCAAAGTCTAAAGCTATCATATATAAAGAAGTTATTTGAGTAGTATATGCTTTAGTCGATGCAACTGCTACTTCAGGTCCTGCCCAAGTATAGAATACATCATCTGATTCTCTTGCTATAGATGAACCTACAACATTAGTTATTGAAAGTATTCTTGCTCCTTTAGCCTTTGAATCCCTTAATACTGCTAGAGTATCTGCTGTCTCACCAGACTGACTAACTAATATTACTAATGAATTTTCATCTACAAATGGGTCACTATATCTAAATTCTGACGCTATATCAGTTATTACTGGTATATTTACAAATTTTTCTATAGCATACTTACCAAGTAATCCAGCATTATATGCTGTTCCACAAGCTACTATATAAACTTTATTTATTTTATCTAAATCTTCTTTAGAAATATTTATACTATCTAAAACTATGCTTCCATTATCATCAAGTCTTCTTTCTAAAGTTTCTCTGACACCTGCTGGTTGCTCATGAATTTCTTTTGACATAAAGTAATCATATCCACCTTTAGATGCAGCTTCTACATCCCAAGTTACATGAAATACTTCTTTTTCCACGAGATTTCTATTAGAATCATAAACTGTTACATTTTCGTCTTTTAGATGAACTACTTCTCCATTTTCTAAGAAATAAACATCTCTAGTATATTTTAATAAGGCAGGTATATCTGATGCTACAAAGTTTTCACCATCACCAACACCAACTACAAGAGGACTATCTTTTCTTACTGCAACTAATTCATTTTCGTGTTCTTTACATATAACACCTAATGCATAAGCTCCTCTTAATTTCGATATAGTTTTGTATACAGCATCTAATAAATTACCCTCATAGTATTTATCTACTAAATGTGCTATTACTTCTGTATCTGTTTGAGATTCAAACTTAACACCTTCAGAAAGTAATTCTTCTTTTATTTCCATATAGTTTTCTATTATCCCATTATGAACAACTGCTATTGTTTTAGCTTGATTAAAATGAGGATGTGAGTTTACATCAGATGGTTCTCCATGAGTTGCCCATCTTGTATGCCCTATCCCTAAATTTCCATCAATAGAATTCTTTTCTAAATCTTCTGCCAGTACAGAAAGTCTACCTTTAAATTTTCTAATATTAAGTTCTTCTCCATTAGAACTATTAACTGCTACTCCTGCTGAGTCATAACCTCTGTACTCTAGCTTAGAAAGCCCTTCTACTATAACTTCTGCTGCCTTTCTACTTCCTAAATATCCAACTATTCCACACATTATTTGTGTCCTCCTAAAAATATTATTTATATATTTTAAGAGTTAGGTCATATAAGTTTACTTTGGCTTCCCTTTGTCCATAGGATTACTCCTATTATTTAAAGAAGTCTTTCGATGGTAAACACACCGCAGAGCATCCGCCGACAATTCGATTAACTCTGACCTCGTCAACTTAGTTCCTATATTACTTAATAATTATGTCTATAACTAAGTTCTGGCGCTTAGAAAGGTGTCCTCAGTGTTTATATCTGAGAATACCCTTATAAATTACGATAATTTTTCTTGTATAAGATTAGCTAAATTTGTTGCTAATTCTTTTATTTGACCTTCCTCTTTACCCTCTAACATAACTCTAACTAATGGTTCAGTTCCTGATGGTCTTATCAAAACTCTACCATTTCCATCTAAAATAGATTCTATTCTTTCTATCTCAGTTTTTATTTCTGGATATTCCATATATTTGTTCTTATTTTCATTTTTTATTGTTGCATTCACTAATACTTGTGGATATTTACTCATTATTGATGCAAGTTCTGATAAAGATTTTTTTTCTTGCAAAATTATATTTGCAAGTACTAGAGAGCTAAGCACACCATCTCCAGTAGTATTGTAATCTAAAAATATCATATGTCCAGACTGTTCTCCACCAAGATTATATCCATTCTTGACCATATCTTCTAAAACATATCTATCTCCTACTGCTGTAGTAGATAAATTTATTCCATTTTCTTTAGCAGCTATTGTTAGCCCTATGTTACTCATAACTGTAACTACTAAAGTATCTTGTGCTAATTTATTATTTTTCTTTAGATTTAAAGCGCTCAATATCATTATATGGTCTCCATCAACAATTTGACCCTTTTCATTTACTGCAATTAATCTATCAGCATCTCCATCATATGCAAGACCTAAGTCAGCATTATGTTCTAAAACAGCTTTTTGAAGTTGTTCTGGATGCGTAGAACCACATTTATAGTTTATATTATTTCCATCTGGTAAACTATTTATTGAAATTACACTTGCTCCTAATTCATCAAATACTATTGGTGCTACTTTATATGATGCACCATTAGCACAATCCAACACTACTTTTAATCCTTTAAAATCAGTGCTAATTATTGATTTTAAATAATCTACATAATCTCTTTGTGCGCAATGTTCATGTAATTTTCTTCCTACATTTTCTCCAACAGGAAGACAATCTACTTTATCTATATCATCTATATATTCTTCTATTTTTAACTCGATTTCATCATCTAATTTATATCCATTTTTATTAAAAAATTTGATTCCATTATATTCAACAGGGTTGTGAGATGCAGATATAACCACACCACAATCAGCACCATATTTTCTAGTTAAATATGCCACTGCAGGTGTTGGTATTATTCCAACAGTAATAACATCACATCCAACAGACATAAGCCCTGCTATTAAAGATGCCTCTAACATATCTCCTGATATTCTAGTATCTTTACCTACTACTACTTTTACCCTATGGTCTCCTTGTGCTAAAACAAAGCCACCAGCTCTACCAAGTTTATATGCTAAATCACATGTTAATTCTGTATTTGCTACTCCTCTAACTCCATCTGTTCCAAAATACTTTCTCACTAAAGATTCTCCTCTCATAATTGAAAAGCTTGTAATTTGTATAATACTTTTATAATCCATAAAATCTCATTATATTCTTAATTTCAGTCATAAAAATATTTTAATACTTCTCAGCAAAAAAGACAATAGAAATAATTCTATTGTCTTTTTTTTGACATCTTTTTTCTTTATTAGTTAGTTGCTTTAGAACATGCAGCATCCATACCTTTTTGTAGCGCTTCTCTGTTTAATGGAACGAATTTTTCTTTTCTAGGTCCGAAAACTTTTTTAAATGCTTCTAATACAGATTCTATATCTACAGTATCAGCTACTTTTAAGTAAGCACCTAACATTATCATATTAGCAACTTTATCATTTCCTAACTCAGCTGCTAATTCATTTGCTGGTATATAATAAACATCTACATCTGTTCTTTCAACTTTTTCTTTTATTAAAGAGCTATTTACTATTATTTTTCCACCAGGAATAACATCATCTTTGAATTTTTCAAATGCTGGTATATTTAATAATATAGCTGCAGTTGCATCATCTGTTATAAGTGGAGAACCAACTGGCTCACTAGATACAGTTACTGCACAGTTTGCTGTACCTCCACGCATTTCTGGTCCATAAGATGGTAACCAAGAAACTTCTTTTCCTTCTAGCATTCCTGCATAAGTAAGTAATTGCCCCATAGACATAACACCTTGGCCTCCGAAGCCTGCACATATTACTCTAGCTGTAGACATTTACTTCACCTCCTCAACTTCAACATTTTTGAAATTTCCTAATGGATAGTATGGTATCATATTGTCTCTTAACCATTGTAAAGCATCATTTGGAGCTAGTCCCCAGTTTGTAGGACAAGTAGATAATACTTCTACTATTCCAAATCCTAATCCCGCTTGTTGAACTTGGAATGCTTTCTTTATAGCTTTTTTAGCTTGTCTAACATGAGCTGGAGTATCAACTGCTACTCTTTCTACAAATACAGCTCCTGTTAATGTAGCTAACATTTCGCTTACTCTTATTGGATAACCTTGAGTTTCAGCATTTCTTCCTGATTGAGCAGTAGTAGCTCTTTGTCCAACTAATGTAGTTGGAGCCATTTGCCCACCAGTCATACCATATGTTGTATTGTTTACAAATATAGTAGTTATTTTTTCTCCTCTAGCAGCTGCATGAACTATTTCAGCAGTACCTATTGAAGCTAAGTCTCCATCACCTTGATAAGTAAATACTGTATTTTCAGGATGAACTCTTTTTATTCCTGTAGCAGCAGCTGGTGCTCTACCATGAGCAGCCTCTTGAGTGTCACAGTTAAAATATTTATATCCTAAAACTGAACATCCAACTGGAACAACACCTACAGCATCACCTAATACTCCTAATTCTTCTAATACTTCACCAACTAATCTATGGATTATACCATGTGTACATCCTGGACAGTAGTGAGTTTGAGTATCTTGTAACCCTTGAGTTTTCTTAAATACAACAGCCATTATCTAGCACCTCCTGCAACCAATTCTCCGGCAATAATTTTTTTAGCTTTTTCAACTATTTCTGCTGGTGTTGGAGTCATTCCTCCTGGTCTTCCATGGAAGTAAACTGGTAATTTACCTTCTACTGCCATTTTAACATCTTCCACCATTTGTCCCATACTCATTTCAACAGTTAATATGTTTCTAACATTAGGAATTTGGTCAAATGCTTCAAATGGGAATGGCCATAATACTTTAGGTCTTATAAGACCTGCTTTTATTCCTTCTTCTCTTAATATATCAATTGCGCTTTTTACTACTCTTGAAGTAGTTCCATAAGCTGCAAATACAAATTCAGCATCTTCTGTTTTGTACATTTCGTATTGTACTTCATTTTTTTCCATTGCTTCAAATTTTTCTTGTAAATGCCAGCAGTGGTCTTCTAATACTTCTGGCTCTAAGTATAGAGAGTTTATTACATTAGGTTTTCTTTTTCCTTTAGTTCCAACAGTTGCCCAATCTTTAGGAGGCAATTCTCTTTTCTTCTCAGGAGCTCTAAATTCAACTGGCTCCATCATTTGACCTATCATACCATCTGCAACTACCATAACTGGTGATCTGTAATAATCTGCAACATCAAAAGCTTCCATTATCATATCAACAGCTTCTTGAACTGTAGCTGGTGCGAATACTGGAGTTCTGTAGTCTCCATTTCCTCCACCTCTTGTAGACATGAAGTAATCAGCTTGTGAAGGTTGTATACTTCCAAGTCCTGGACCACCTCTCATTACGTTAAGTACAACGCAAGGAACTTCTGCTCCAACTGCATATGTTATACCTTCTTGTTTTAAAGCAACTCCTGGTGAAGATGAAGAAGTCATAACTCTTGCTCCTGCACCTGCTCCACCATAAACCATGTTTATTGCAGAAACTTCTGATTCAGCCTGAACGAACGCTCCACCTATTTTTGGTAACTCTCTTGATAAATATTCTGGTAATTCACTTTGTGGAGTTATTGGGTAACCGAAGAAATATTTGCAACCAGCTTCTATAGCTGCTTTTCCAAACGCTTCGTTACCTTTCATAAGTATCTTAGCCATTAAAATTCCCCCTTAAATATTAATTAAATTAATCTCTTTCTACTGTTATAACTACATCTGGACACATAGTTGCACAACTTGCACATCCTACGCATTTTTCCATTTCAAAAACAGTTGCTGGGTTATACCCTTTTTTGTTTATTACATTTGAGTCTAATTGTATGATTTTTACTGGACATGCTTCAACACATAATCCACAACCTTTACAACGTTCTTGATTAAAAGATACTTTTCCTTTAGCCATTTACCTAAGCCTCCTTAAACTTTCTATATATTTGAGCTCAAACTACATCCAGTCTTCTCTCATATATAATTTTATAGGAAAAATTTCTCCCTCTAAATCTTTTGGTAATTGTTCAACAAGATTTTCTAAACATGCAACATATCTTATAGGTATATTACACTCCTTAGAAACTTCTTCTGCAACTTTTTGACCTCTTAAAACATCATCAACAGTAGTAAATCTAATGAGATGAGTATTATTAATTAGACCTGTTACCTTTAATTTAGAAGACTTTTCTATTTCCTTTATATATTGGATAACTTCTTCAGAAGTTTGAGTTTTCTCCCTATTTGCATTTATTACAAAAAGCATATCATAGTCGCCTTCTTTTAACAAATGACTAAATCTTCCTATAACTCTAGCACCTACATTATCTCCACCTAAATCTATAACAGAATTGTATGAATGATCAACCATAGGAGACATTACCTCCGCTGATACTGCTGGTAAGTCTAATGTTGGAGCATTGATTGAGCTATCTATTGGTTGTATACCTAAAGATTTCATTAGCTCTTTCTTCTCTCTAGTTCTAAAGTATACATTTACCACATCTAAATCGGCTATAGCAACTTTGCCAGAAACCATATCTCTTAATTTAACAACATAGTTCATCGCAAATTCACTTTTACCACTTCCATAGTGACCAGTTATGATTCTTATTCTTTTATCATTAGTTATCATAAACCTGAGCCTCTTCTTCACCAGTTAAAACTCTAAGTCCACCTTGAGCTAATGCAATCATTTCATCTTCACCTGGATAAACTTTTACATCTGCTATAAATTGAACTCTATCTGCAATCATTTCTGTAAACATTTTTGAATATGCGATTCCACCAGTTAATAGTATTGCTTTTACATCTCCCTTAAGAACTGCTGCACTAGCTCCTATTTCTTTAGATATTTGATATGCCATAGCTTCATATACTAATTTAGCCTTTTCATCTCCAGCTTCAATTCTTTCTTCAACTTCTCTAGCATCATTAGTATTTAAGTATGCAACTAATCCACCATTGCCTTTTATTTTCTTTTTAATTTCATCTTGAGTATATTCTCCACTAAAGCACATTTTTACTAATGCACCTACTGGTAATCCACCACTTCTTTCTGGAGAGAAAGGTCCTTCTCCATCTAATGCGTTTGCAACATCTATTATTCTACCATTTTTATGGGCTCCAACAGAAACTCCGCCACCCATGTGAGCAACTATAAGATTTATATCTTCATATTTCTTGTTTATTTCTCTAGCATATCTTCTTGCTATTGCCTTTTGATTTAAAGCATGCACTACACTTGCTCTACTTATTTCAGGCATCCCAGAAATTCTAGCAACATCTTCTAATTCATCCACAACAACAGGGTCTACTATGTATGAAGGAACATTTACTTCATCACCTATTTGTTTTGCTATTATTCCACCTAAGTTTGAAGCATGTTCTCCTAGAACTCCTACTTTTAAATCTTCAATCATAGCAGCACTTACTAAATAAGTACCACCTTTTATAGGTTTAAGAAGTCCTCCTCTACCTACTACAGCATCTAATTCAGATGTTTTTATTCCACCTTCTTTTAGAGCTTCTTCTATCACTTGTTTACGGAATTCAAATTGGTCTGACACTTTCTCATATTTTCCTATTTCTTCTGAAGAATGTCTTAAAGTTTTTTCAAATACTAAATCCTCATTATCAAATACAGCTATTTTAGTTGACGTCGAACCAGGATTTATTGTTAAGATTTTAAATATTTTGCTCATTTGCCTATTTCCCCCTTAAAATTAAGCCTTTGCTGCCATTAAAACACCTAAAGCTATTGAGTTAAGTTTAGTTTCTTCGCTGTCTGCTCTAGAAGTTAATATTACTGGTGCTTTAGCCCCAACTATAACTCCTGCATTTTTTGATTTTGAGAAGAATACCAAAGCTTTATATAATATGTTACCACCTTCGATATCTGGAGCTAACAATATATCAGCTCTTCCTGCTACAGGATGATTTATACCTTTATGTTTAGCTGCTTCTAAAGACACTGCATTATCAATTGCAAAAGGTCCACCAACCATACAACCTTTGATTTCTCCTCTTTCATACATTTCTTCTAGCTCTTTAGCTTCAACTGTATCTTTCATTTTTGGGTTTACTTTTTCTTTTGCGCATATTGCAGCAACTTTTGGTTCACTTATATCTAATGAATGTGCTACTGTGCAAGCATTTTCTATGATTTGCTTTTTAGTATTTGTGTCAGGAGCTAAGTTCATAGCTGCGTCAGTTACGAAAAATAATCTGTCATATCCCTCTACATCAAATACTGCTACATGACTTAATACATTTCCAGTTCTAAGACCTACTTCTTTGTTTAAAACTGCTTTTAGTATTATTGATGTGTCTACTAAGCCTTTCATTACCATGTCGGCTTTTCCTTGTGAAACTAATTCAACAGATTTTAGAGATGCTTCTGCTAAATCTTTTATATCTATCACTTCATAATTTTCGATATCCATGTCTATGCTTTTTGCAATTTCTTTAGTCTTTTCTATATCACCTATTAAAATGGCATTTGCTATTTTTTCTTTTCTAGCCATTTCAACTGCCATTAAAACTTCCTTATCTTGGCAACATGCTACTGATATAGTTTTAGGTCCTCTTTCTTTTGCAAACTTAATTACTTCTTCAAAGCTTTTCATGCATTTCCACCTCATCTTGAATTTTTTGAAATAGAACTTTTTATATCTCAATTAAATTATAACTCGTTCAGCAACGTTTTCCTAGTGATAATTGAAATATTTAATTCAAAAATATTTATTTAAATCTATTTATCAGTCTTTTTTCATATATCTAGTGCTTTTTAGATTTAACAAATATCTCATTGTCCTTATTTTATAATATAACTAAAATAAACAAGATGCAACAAAAACATAAAATTAACAAACTTAATTTTATAGGTTTTTTTGTCGCATCTTGTAACAACTAAATATTCGAAATATTTGTTCATTCCACTTCAACAATATTAGGTTCTATATTTATTTTTTTAAATTGATATGTTGTTTCATATTTTATTTTATATTTATTTTCTTCCTCAGGAGCTTGTGATAAATCAATATACAATGAAATATCTTTTTTATTTAACTTACTCAAATCTTCTGTCGATTCTACAACAACTTTTATATCTACGTCAGAAATTATACTTGGATTATCCATATTTGTTGGGGTATTCCTTAATTCAATATCTCCTGCATTATATAGAAACTCTGCACTCAATTGTTTTGTCCCATTTAATTTGATTGTTATAGAACTATCCTCAAGAGTTATACCCTCTGGTACTTCTAAGCTTACTTCTTTTTCTTCTCCACTAGCTAAATCATCTAAATCAACAGGTTTTGTCTTAATATAATTTATTTTGTCTATATTTTCCTTTTTACCTTTTATTGTGACCTGTTCCTTACTTAATTCATAATTTTTCAATGTATCATTATCTTTATTATCATTTAGATTTACTTTTATTGGTACAGTTTTTTCCTTTAACAACTCTATTTTTGCAGTTACAAAAGATGAACTTAATTTTACACCTTCAACTTTAGTTCCGTCACTATTTAATGGTATTAATTCCAATTTTTTAGAAAAATCCTCCGTCTCATTGCCAACATCTAAATTAGCCCTTACACTTTTAACTTCTTTAACTAGAGTTCTTGGACCCGATACTTCGACAAACTTCTTACTAAGTTCAATTTTATTTATATTTCTTTTTGAATTCCCACTTACTTCTATCTTTATATCTCTTTTTTCTTTTATATTTTTTTCAAGATTTACTACTAAAACATCATGCTTAAATTCTATAGTGACGCCTTGAGGAATATTTGCTTTTAAATAAACCTCCTTCTGTCCTTGTATTGGGTCTTCAATAGTTCCATATACATGTATATCCTCTTTTTTAACACCTTGCACCTTTGATAAACTACCCTTTATATATACATCTGCAGTTAATTTTTCGTCTGGATATATAACAAGATTTTTATCTTTTAAATCACTCATATTACTTATAGATACAGGTATGTCTTCAAACCCTTTAGTTTCTTCAGGGTCAACTACAGCCATAACATACATCCATAATGCAATCGCACTTAAAAATGATATTATTTTTATTTTGGTATTATTTTTCAGTCTATTTATCATTTAAATATACCACCTTTGAAAAAACTTCTTGTTTCTGTATTTGTTTTTAAATTACTACGTAATATATTCGTCATTCTTTCTCTAGAAATATCTCTATATAACTTACCTGCTTTAGCAATTGATACGCCACCTGTTTCCTCTGATACAATCAACGTTATACAGTCAGACACCTCACTTACTCCTATTCCTGCTCTATGTCTAGTACCTAAATCTTTACTTAAGTCCTTACTTTCTGTCAATGGTAAAAAACATGCAGCTGCCTTTACCTTAGAATCTCTAATTACAACAGCACCATCGTGTAATGGCGTATTTGGTATAAATATATTTATTAATAGCTGTCTAGAAATTTCAGCATCAATAATAGTTCCTGTATTTATTATATCACTTATTCTAGTTTCTCTCTCCATTATGATAAGAGCTCCTATTTTTTGTCTAGAAAGTGAATATAAAGCTTCTACAATTTCTTCTATATTTCTATTGAGAGTCTCTTCAGAAGTATTTACATTCTTTCCAAATAAATTAAATTTTGCTCTTCCTATATGTTCAAGCCCTGCTCTAAATTCTGGCTGAAAAATTATAAGAGCAGCTATAACTCCATAATCTAAAGCTTTAAGAGATATCCAATAAACGGTGTGCAATTTAAATGTATTACTAAGTTGAGTTGCTAATAAAAGAAATATTATTCCTTTAAACACTTGTTCTGCTCTTGTATCTTTTATAAACATAAATATTTTGTAAAAAATATACGCTACTATAGATATGTCAATTAAATCATATATACTCATTCTTAATATTATATTAAAAAATCCATTTAAAAAAGAATTTATATCTAACACAGTTTTATCCTCCTGTTTGATAACTTCTTAATTATTTACACTAAGTATTATACTATATAAATCTAACTCTATACAAACTATTTAACTTTTATGTAAATAATTCTAATTTTATGTTTAGAGATTGTTAAATAATCTCTAAACACATTAAAAATATCAACTTAATAAATACATTTTTTTATTAAAGTTAGTTTTTGTTTAAATAATTCAAACCATCAAGGCGCGAATACAAAATAGTACTCGCGCCTTAATGCAGTTTTATGCTCTAAAATATCTTTAATATATCTTTACTTAATATATATTCATCATTATAAATTCGATAATCTATTTATCAGCTACAAACAACTACAAAATTTAAATATTATTTGTCATCAATATTATTCTATTAGAATCATTTTTATATTAGAGTAATAATTTATTTTATATCTAGTTTATATAAATTTATTTTAATATCTTACTATAAACTATCACTAAAACTTACCTTATGTAACTAGACAAGCTCTTCTACAACCAAAATAACATATAATATTTAAAGTCGTATATCTATTCCACAATATAATAATTCATTTAGTATAACTTATAAATATTACATTAAATTGTCAATTCTTTATAGTACCTAATTTTCTTTTATAATTCCTTGTACTTATTATTTAGGTGAAATGAATTTCTTTATAAATAAATTCATATGTTATTTCAATATATTAATACTATAAAGTATACAGTATAATGTATATAATTCTTATATAATTATGATTGCATTCAATTGATGCTTTCATAAACTTCTTGTAGACTATTATACATTACCCTTCATATCTTTACAATATTAATGAATATAATGTAACTCTTACATAGTTTAAAGTTTATAAAGATAAAGACACAGGTAATATACATGTATCCTGTGTCTTTTTAAACAATATAAAAGTTTACTATAAAATATAGTAAACTTTTCTTAATGAGCGCACAGGGATTCGAACCCCGGACACACGCCTTAGAAGGGCGTTGCTCTATCCAGCTGAGCTATGCACCCAAATTATTATGGAGCGGGAAACGAGATTCGAACTCGCGACTTCAACCTTGGCAAGGTTGCGCTCTACCACTGAACTATTCCCGCTTATTTAATTTGGCGACCTGGAAGGGGCTCGAACCCTCGACCTCCAGCGTGACAGGCTGGCATTCTAACCAACTGAACTACCAGGCCGCAAATGGTGGGACCAACAGGGCTCGAACCTGTGACCCCCTGCTTGTAAGGCAGGTGCTCTCCCAGCTGAGCTATGGTCCCATCTTTGGAGCGGGTGAAGGGGATCGAACCCTCACAGCTGGCTTGGAAGGCCAGAACTCTACCATTGAGCTACACCCGCATATTTAATTGGTGACTCGTAGGGGAATTGAACCCCTGTTACCGCCGTGAAAGGGCGGTGTCTTAACCTCTTGACCAACGAGCCATTTTAATGGTTGCGGAGGCAGGACTTGAACCTACGACCTTCGGGTTATGAGCCCGACGAGCTGCCAACTGCTCCACCCCGCGATATTGTTTCATAAGTGCCGAAGACCGGAATCGAACCGGTACGAGAGGTAAGTCCCGCAGGATTTTAAGTCCTGTGCGTCTGCCAGTTCCGCCACTTCGGCTTTTTTGGCTCCAAGGGTGGGGCTCGAACCCACAGCCTACCGGTTAACAGCCGGTTGCTCCACCGTTGAGCTACCTTGGAACATTTAACGTGGCTACGTCCTACTCTCCCAGACAGTTTCCCACCAAGTACCATCAGCGCTAGAGAGCTTAACTTCTGTGTTCGGAATGGGAACAGGTGTATCCTTTCTGCTATTGTAACCACATAATCTTTATGCTTAATATTTCTATTAAGTTCTTAGTAAATTTTTAGAATCTAGTAATACTAGTTTCTTTAGAGTTAACACTCTAAAAACTACATATATACCTTAATTAATGAACATCAAATAAATATTGGTCAAGTCCTCGACCTATTAGTATCGATAAGCTAAATACATTGCTGCACTTACACCTTCGACCTATCAACCAGATAGTCTTTCTGGGGTCTTACCCTTGCGGTGGGAAATCTTATCTTGAAGTTGGCTTCGCGCTTAGATGCTTTCAGCGCTTATCCATTCCGTACATAGCTACCCAGCCATGCCCTTGGCAGGACAACTGGTACACCAGAGGTACGTCCATCCCGGTCCTCTCGTACTAAGGACAGGTCTTCTCAAATTTCCTACGCCTGCGACGGATAGGGACCGAACTGTCTCACGACGTTCTGAACCCAGCTCGCGTACCACTTTAATGGGCGAACAGCCCAACCCTTGGGACCTACTACAGCCCCAGGATGTGATGAGCCGACATCGAGGTGCCAAACCTCCCCGTCGATGTGGACTCTTGGGGGAGATAAGCCTGTTATCCCCAGGGTAGCTTTTATCCGTTGAGCGATGGCCCTTCCACGCAGAACCACCGGATCACTAAGTCCGATTTTCATCCTTGCTCGACCTGTATGTCTTGCAATCAAGCTCTCTTTTGCCTTTACACTCTACGTACGATTTCCGACCGTACTGAGAGAACCTTTGAGCGCCTCCGTTACCTTTTGGGAGGCGACCGCCCCAGTCAAACTGCCCACCTGACAGTGTCCCAAGACCAGATTCATGGCCTATGGTTAGAGTCCCAGTACTACAAGGGTGGTATCCCAAGGATGGCTCCGCCAAAACTGGCGTCCTGGTTTCAAAGCCTCCCACCTATCCTGTACATGTAGTACCAAGACCCAATGTCAAGCTACAGTAAAGCTCCATGGGGTCTTTCCGTCCTGTCGCAGGTATCCGGCATCTTCACCGGAATTACAATTTCACCGAGTCTGTTGTTGAGACAGTGCCCAAATCGTTACGCCTTTCGTGCGGGTCGGAACTTACCCGACAAGGAATTTCGCTACCTTAGGACCGTTATAGTTACGGCCGCCGTTTACTGGGGCTTAAGTTCACTGCTTCGATTGCTCTAACAGATCCCCTTAACCTTCCAGCACCGGGCAGGCGTCAGCTCCTATACATCGTCTTGCGACTTAGCAGAAACCTATGTTTTTGGTAAACAGTCGCTTGGGCCTATTCTCTGCGGCCACCGGATGGTGGCACCCCTTATCCCTAAGTTACGGGGTCATTTTGCCGAGTTCCTTAACAACAGTTCTCTCGCTGGCCTTAGGATACTCTCCTCACCCACCTGTGTCGGTTTGCGGTACGGGTACCTTTAACCTCGATAGAGACTTTTCTTGACAGTGTGAAATCAGCTACTTCGCTACTAAATTTCGCTCCCCATCACATCCCAGCATTATCAAAGCGGATTTACCTACTCTGACTGCCTCAATGCTTGGGCACACATAACCAACAGTGTGCTTAGCTTATCCTACTGTGTCATCCCATCTCTCAAACGGTTATCGGTAGTACAGGAATATCAACCTGTTGTCCATCACCTACGCCTTTCGGCCTCAGCTTAGGTCCCGACTAACCCAGGGCGGACGAACCTTCCCCTGGAAACCTTGGGTTTACGGCCTGTGGGATTCTCACCCACATCTCGCTACTCATGCCAACATTCTCACTCCCATACTGTCCACATGTCCTTACGGTCATGCTTCAACCCGTATGGGAAGCTCCCCTACCCATCATAATGATGCCGTAGCTTCGGTAGTAAGTTTTAGCCCCGGAAATCTTCGGCGCAGGATCACTCGACCAGTGAGCTATTACGCACTCTTTGAATGAGTGGCTGCTTCTAAGCCAACATCCTGGTTGTCTGTGCAATCCCACATCCTTTACCACTTAACTTACATTTAGGGACCTTAGCTGACGATCTGGGCTGTTGCCCTTTCGACTATGAATCTTATCACCCACAGTCTGACTCCCAAGTATAAGATGACGGCATTCGGAGTTTGATAGTCTTCGGTAGGTGCAATACCCCCTAGGACATTCAGTGCTCTACCTCCGTATCTCTCACCTTGAGGCTAGCCCTAAAGCTATTTCGGGGAGAACCAGCTATCTCCGGGCTCGATTGGAATTTCACCGCTACCCACAAGTCATCCCCGAGCTTTTCAACGCTCGTGGGTTCGGACCTCCACGAAATTTTACTTTCGCTTCATCCTGCTCATGGGTAGGTCGCCCGGTTTCGGGTCTACGTCAAGTAACTGAACGCTCAGTTAAAACTCGCTTTCGCTACGGCTCCACACCTTAAGTGCTTAACCTTGCTACTTAACGTAACTCGTTGGCCCGTTCTACAAAAAGTACGCGGTCACACAAGAAATGTGCTTCCACAGCTTGTAAGTGCAGGGTTTCAGGTTCTATTTCACTCCCCTCCCGGGGTTCTTTTCACCTTTCCCTCACGGTACTATACGCTATCGGTCACTAGGTAGTATTTAGCCTTGGAGGGTGGTCCCTCCTGCTTCCCACAGGGTTTCACGTGTCCCGTGGTACTCTGGATCATATCTGAAGTCTTCTCGTTTAACATACAGGACTATTACCTTCTGTGGTGGGTCTTTCCAAACCTCTTCAATTACAATACCTCTTCGTTATGATATGTCCGCAACCCCAATAAAGAAAACTTTATTGGTTTGGGCTAATCCGCGTTCGCTCGCCGCTACTTACGGAATCGAATTTCTTTCTCTTCCTTCAGGTACTTAGATGTTTCAGTTCCCTGAGTTCCCCTCATTAAGCTATGTATTCACTTAATGATACTTAGACATTACTCTAAGTGAGTTTCCTCATTCGGAAATCTTCGGATCAAAGTTTACGTGCAACTCCCCGAAGCTTATCGCAGCTTATCACGTCCTTCATCGGCTCCTAGTGCCAAGGCATCCGCCCTGCACCCTTAATAACTTGACCAGTTAAAAAGGTTTGATAGATTAAAGTCTATCAACTTGATAATTTTAAAAAGTTATCAGCTTTATATATTACAAATTAGATGTCATATCACTAAATATATATGCAGTTTTCAAAGTGCTAAAGCACAGCGTCAACGAATAAATCCCGTTGCTTAAAGTGCTAACGCACGTCGCCAACAAACAAACTTCACATGCGTTCAGTTTATTCTGTTGCTTAAAGTGCTAACGCACAAAGCTTGTATAAAGTTAAGCTATAAGTGCATGTAAGAGGCTACTAGATAAATCAAAGATTTAGGTAATATACTCTTAAATGGTGGAGATGAGGAGAGTCGAACTCCTGACCCCTTGCTTGCAAGGCAAGTGCTCTCCCAACTGAGCTACACCCCCATATATGAAGTTCATAAAGAACTCTCAAAATTAAACAGTAGGCAATTCTCCTTAGAAAGGAGGTGATCCAGCCGCACCTTCCGATACGGCTACCTTGTTACGACTTCACCCCAGTTATTGATTCCACCTTCGACGACTTCTTCCAAAAGGTTAGATAATCGGCTTCGGGCGTCTCCA